>NZ_FOBX01000046.1 GCF_900109945.1 Bradyrhizobium sp. OK095 | reverse complement strand
CGGGTCTGGGAGGCGGGCGAAGCCGGCGATGTCGCCGCGTCGTGGTCGGGGCCGCATTTTGTCGTGCTGTGCGGCGGCGACGAGGACCGGGCGCGTGATGTTGCGGCGGCGCTGACGTCGGCGCGCTGCGTTGTTGTCGGTGGTGGTGGCGAAGGCGTGCCGGCTCGTTACGAGGCTGCGGTGCTGCAGACCCTGGAGCTGCTGCAGCGGATCGTGGCGGAGAAGCCGAAGGACGAGGTGCTGATCCAGCTCGTGGTGGCGGGGGCCGGAGCAGAGGCGCTGTTCGGCGGGCTGGCGGGATTGTTGCGGACGGCGCGGCTGGAGCACCCGAAGCTGCGCGGGCAAATCGTCGTCGTCGCGGCGGATGAGAGCGCGGCGCAGATCGTGGCGCATCTTCAGGAGAGCGCGCGACGGCCGCACGAGCAGGCGGTCCGCTATAGCGCGGGGACGCGGGAGGTGGCGTCGTGGCGGGAGCTGTCGCCGGATGCCGGGGTCGCGATGCCGTGGCGGGATGGCGGGGTGTACCTGATCACGGGCGGGGCCGGCGGGCTTGGGCTGATCTTTGCGGAGGCGATCGCGCGGGGCGCGAAGGATGCCGTGATCGTTCTGACCGGTCGCTCGGAGCTGGATGATGGCGGTCATGCGCGGCTGTCCGGGTTGGAGCGGCTGGGTGCGCGGGTCGCCTACCGCAGGGTGGACGTGGCGGACGGCGCGGCGGTGCGGTCGCTGATCGCGGAGCTGCGGGAGAGCCATGGCGGGGTGAGCGGGATCATCCACGCTGCGGGTGTGATCCGGGACAGCTTCCTGTTGAAGAAGACGGCCGACGAGATCCACGCGGTGCTGGCGCCGAAGGTTGCAGGGGTTGTGAACCTCGACGAGGCGACGGCGGATCTGACGCTGGAGTTCATGATCCTGTTCGGATCGGGCGCGGGAGCGTTCGGCAATGTGGGGCAGGCGGACTACGCAGCCGCCAATGCGTTGTTGGCGGAGTATGCGGCCTGGCGCAACGAGCAGGTGCGGCGTGGCGAGCGGTGGGGGCGGACGGTGTCGATTGCCTGGCCGCTGTGGCGCGATGGCGGGATGCAGCTTCCCGAGGCGTCGGAGCGTCAACAGCGGCAGATGGGACTGCATCCGCTGGCAACAGAGGCCGGGCTCGAGGCGTTTTATCGTGCGCTTGCCGGAGAGAGTGGAGAGGGTGACGAGATCGCGGTGTTGTCGGGTGAGGCCGGCGCCCTGCGCGG
>NZ_FOBX01000044.1 GCF_900109945.1 Bradyrhizobium sp. OK095 | reverse complement strand
TGGACTGCACCCCTCGAGTGAGACACGATAATCTCGGTGACAGGCATTCCGAGGATGACCTGTGGCAGCAAGAGGGAAGAACCGTCAGTTTCCGACGGCTTACAAACTGAAGGCGATCAAGCGTGTCGAGCGAGGCGAAGGCGTTCTGCCTGTGGCGCGCGAGCTTGGGATATCCCGCAAGATCCTGCATGACTGGATCAAGGCCTGGAAGGCCCGAGGACCGGAGGGATTGAACCGGAAGCCGGGACCGAAGCCCGGCCCCCGCAAGCTCAAGGCTCCAGCGACCTATGACGATAAGCGGTCTGCGCTGACGCTGGCGAATGCTCGTATCGTCGAGCTCGAACGGCTGGTTGGCCGTCAGCAGATGGATCTCGATTTTTTTCGGCAAGCCTTGCGCGCATTGGAGCGGCCGGCAGCGCAAGGCAAACCCGTACCCGCATCATCGAAGTCATCCAAACGATGACATCGGAGGCAACGGCGTCCCACGTCGACGTGCAACGGCTCTGCGGTCTGGCCGGTCTGCCACGCGCGACCTATTACCGGCACCTCAACAAAAGCAGTCGTGAGACGGCCGACTGCGAACTGCGCGACCAGCTCCAACGCATTTGCCTCAAACATCCGTTCTACGGCTACCGGCGCGTGACGGCTACCATTCGACGCAAAGGCATGGTCGTTAATGCCAAGAAGGTGCTCAGGCTGATGCGCGAGGATAACCTTCTCGCACAGCGCAAGGCCCCATTCCTGAAGCCGCCTGCGGAGCGACCAAGGGACATTGTCGTCGTCCCGAATCTCGTGCGCGGCCTGGTGCCGTCCGCTCCCGATCAGATCTGGGTCGCGGACATCACCTACGTCCATCTCGCCAGGACCTTCGCCTATCTCGCGGTCATCCTCGACGCCTTCTCGCGCAAAGCGGTTGGCTGGGCCTTCGAGAGCACGCTCGATGCTTCACTCGCGATCACGGCATTGGACAGGGCAATCGAGGCCCGCAAGCCGCAACGGGGCAGCCTGATCCACCACTCCGATCGCGGCGTGCAATACGCCTCGATCGCCTATCGCCAAATATTGGCTGATCGTGACATCACGATCAGCATGAGCCGGCCAGGCAACCCCTTCGACAACGCCAAGGCTGAGAGCTTCATGAAGACGCTCAAGGCTGAGGAAGTTAACGGGAAGGCCTTCTCCGACATCCGAGATGCGCGCCGCCGGATCGATAGCTTCATCGCGGACGTCTACAACAAGGAACGTCTGCACTCAGCGCTCGGCTACCGATCTCCCCTTGAGTTCGAAGCCGCGTTCGCGCAAAACAAGGCAAGATAAAACGTCGTGGCAACCGCCCTGTCACCGAGATTATCGTGTCTCACTTGAGGGGTGCAGTCCAG
>NZ_FOBX01000051.1 GCF_900109945.1 Bradyrhizobium sp. OK095 | reverse complement strand
CTAGAGCGTTTCATTTTTTGATGGAAGCGTATCCGGCATTAACAAAGTAGTTGCTGCATTCGCCGGGCAGAACGCCTCTGACGAGGTGGCCGATGTGGTCGCAGGCGTCGTCGATCGTGCGTTTCTGTGCGATGCGCATCCAGTGCTTGATCTTGGCGAAGACTTGTTCGATCGGGTTGAGGTCGGGTGAGTACGGCGGCAGGTACCACAGTCTTGCGCCGGCTTTCCGGATCATCTGCCGGACGGTCGGCGACTTGTGGCTACCGAGATTATCCATGACGACGATGTCGCCCGGTTTGAGCACTTTGACGAGTTGCTGTTCGACATAGGCACGGAAGCTTTCGCCGTTGATCGGTCCGTCGAACACGCAAGGCGCAGTGAGCCGGTCAGAGCGTAGGGCACCGAGGAAGGTCAGGGTTCGCCAGTGACCGTGCGGCGCAAAGCCGCGCAACCGCTCGCCCTTGGATCCCCAGCCACGCAGCGGGGCCATGTTGGTCTTGATCCAGGTCTCGTCGATGAACACCAGGCGGTTTGGATCGAGGCGACCCTGCAAGTTGCGCCAGCGCTGCCGCCGCCGCGCCACGTCAGCGCGGCCCTGCTCAAGGGCGAACAGTGTTTTTTTTGAAGCTGAGACCTTCGCGTCGCAGGAAGGTCCATACCGCATGGTGGGAGACTTTCACGCCTCGCGCGGCAAGTTCGTCCTTCAGCCCGTGCAGCGTTAGATGTGGCGTCTGCCTGATCCGCTCCACGATGAATGCTCGATGCGGCTGCAGAACCGGCTTGCGGTGACCGCCCATCTTGCCCGGCGCCACCGAACCCGTCGCGCGATAGCGCTGCCGCCACTTCACGACGGACGACACTGCAACCTCGAACCGGGCCGCCACAGCATGGCAACTCTCGCCGGATTCCACCGCCTTCACGGCTCGGTCACGAAGATCATTCGAAAGAGGTCGGACCATCTGATGCTGGCCTCCGATCCAGCCAGCATCTTGAATCACAAACCGCCGCCCGACGGAATCCCTCCCGATTCAATCAATCGATGAACCGCTCTAG
>NZ_FOBX01000043.1 GCF_900109945.1 Bradyrhizobium sp. OK095 | reverse complement strand
GTCTGATGCAAGCATCGACCGAGAGCACGCCCACCGCCGGACATAGTGGCACAATTTTCGTTGCAATCGAACTGAGCCAGCGGAGCTGGCTGGCAACGCTGCATTGTCCAGACAGGGACAAGGTATCCCGCCATAAGCTGGAAGGTGGCGATCATGCCGGCCTGCTGGCATTGATCAAGCGTGTGGGCGAGCGGGCGGCGGCGACGTTGGGTGCGCCCCCGGCTGTGGTAAGCTGTTACGAGGCGGGCTACGACGGATTCTGGCTGCATCGGCTTCTGGTGGCGGGCGGGATCACGAACTACGTGTTCGACCCGGCGAGCATTACGGTGGATCAGCGGGCCCGGCGGGTGAAGACCGACCGGATCGATGGCGAGATGATGCTGCGAACGCTGATGGCGTACTGCCGCGGAGAGCCACGGGTGGTGCGGATCGTGCGGGTGCCTGCTCCGGAACAGGAGGACGAGCGCCGCGCCACGCGCGAGCGCGACCGGCTGATCAAGGAGCAGACCGCTCACACCAACCGGATCAAGGCGCTGCTGCGGCTGTTGGGCATGGCGGTCGGGAACCCGCGCCGGCGCGACTGGCTGAGCTGGCTGGCGGCACAGCGGGATTGGCAAGGCCAGGCGGTGCCGTCGCGGATGCGGCACGAGATTGAACACGAGCACGCGCGGTTGATGCTGGTCCGCGAACGGCTTGAAGCACTCATGCAGGCTTCGGCTTCGGCTGCGGATCCGGCGCCTGCGGCGGCCCAGATGATCCAGCGCAGCAATCTTCTGCGCAAACTCAAGTGCCTGGGCCCGGCGTTCGCGACGACGCTGACCAACGAGGTGTTCTACAAGGACTTCAGCAACCGGCGTGAAGTCGCGAGTTATTTCGGGTTGGCACCCAGTCCATGGCAAAGCGGTGGGATCGATCGCGAACAGGGGATCAGCAAGGCGGGTAATCCGCGTGCCCGTTGCGCGGCGATCGAACTGGCCTGGCTGTGGCTGCGGCATCAGCCCGACAGCGCGCTCGCCGAGTGGTTCCGCAAGCGCACGCTCAATGCCGGCAAGCGCAACAAGCGCGTCGCTATCGTGGCCCTGGCGCGCAAGCTGATGGTGGCGCTCTGGCGCTATCTCACCACCGGCCTCGTGCCCGAGGGAGCGGTGCTCAAGGAGGTGAAGGCATAAAATCAGACCAACGCGTCGACGTCGCGGCATCTGCTGCGGCGAGCCGCGGGATGGATGGTGACCGTGCCACCCTAGAGCCGATCAAAAGGCTGCTTCGTAGATGGGTCCCATCCTCATGGCTTCCTCGCCGCAAGTATGCGGAATGTGGGTACGGGTCAAACCGACCGGATATGAGGTGATGCAGTGAGTTGCTGCGTAAATCGCCGGAAGCCATTCCCTGAGCGCGTCGACCGCGGCGGCACGCTGCGCTACGCATGGCTCCGCGCGCCGCCTCCACGCCAAATGCAAAGATCTATACCCAAGCCCCGTTCGGCACGCTTGACTTAAAAGCCCTCATATGAGGGTGGGCAAAG
>NZ_FOBX01000038.1 GCF_900109945.1 Bradyrhizobium sp. OK095 | reverse complement strand
CGAGAGCGGGATCGAGGAGCTCTACCAGGGCGAGGTGCGGCGGGAGAAGGACACGCTTGCGGTCTTTGCCGACGAGGACATGGCGCAGATCGCGGGAACGTGGATCGGGCAGGGCCGATACACCAAGCTGCTGGAGCTGTGGGTCAAGGGGGCCTCGTTCGACTGGGAAGGTCTATACGGCGAGACGCGCCCGCGCCGGATCCCGCTGCCGACCTATCCGTTTGCGAAGGAGAGATACTGGATCGAGACGGCGCAGGTGCAGGCACAGGTGCAAGCGCCTGCGACTGCGGCGTCCGTGGCCGAAGGGATTGCAGTGCCCGAGGCCGCTGACGAGGCCGCCGATCCATTCGAGCTGCTGACGTTTGAGGAGGTGTGGGAGGAGCAGGCGCTGGCGGGCGGGCCGGTGCGGCTGCCGCGGAAGCTGGTGTGCCTGTTGTCGGACGCAGGGAACCAGCGCTGCTTTGCCGGGCAGATCAGGGAGCTCGCGCCCCAGGCGGAGGTGATCTTCGTCGCGCAGCACGAGGTGAGCCGTCTGCATCGGGACGCTGGGGACGGCGACAGCTATCGGCAGGTGATGAGCCGGGTTCGCGCCGAGCACGGCGCGGTGGATGCGGTGCTTTATCTGTGGGGGCTCGAGGACAGCACTTGCCTGCCGGATGCGGTGACGGTGAAGCACGTGCTGCAGGCGCTGGCCTCGAGCGGGCTCGAATGCGAGCGGCTGTTGCTGGCGGGGGCCTGTGGCGAGGGGCTCGATCGCTGTCATCTGGAATCCTGGATCGGCTTTGAGCGTTCGCTTGGACTGGTGTGGCCGCAGACGCGGGTTGCGGTGATCGGGCTGGAGCAGGATGTTGCGGTCGAGGAGAGGCTGCAGCGGCTGATTGCCGAGCTGACGGCGGAGCAGATAGCCAGCGCGTTTTATCGCAGGGGCCGTCGCGAGGTGTGCCGGGTTCGCCCGCGTGCGCTGGAGGACGGCGAGAGCGTGCTGAGGACGGGCGGCACATATGCGATCAGCGGCGGCTGCGGCGGGCTCGGGCTGTTGCTGGCGCGGCATCTGGCGCGGACGCGGCAGGCAAAGCTGATCCTGATCGGGCGCTCCGGGCTTGACGCGGCGAAGCGTGATGCGGTTGCCGAGCTGGAGGCGCTGGGCAGCGCGGTGATGTATCTGCAGGCGGATGTCTGCGACCGCGGTGCCATCGAGCAAGGGTTGCGATCTGCGGAGCTGCGCTTTGGCGCGTTGCATGGGGTGATCCATGCGGCAGGCCTCAACGACGGCCGATCCGTTTTTGAGAAGGATGATGGACATTTTGCCGAGGTGCTGGCGCCGAAGGTGACGGGGACGCTGGTGCTGGACGAGGTGCTGGGCGACCGGTCGCTGGACTTCGTCTGCTACTTCTCGTCGGCGGCGGCGATGCTGGGGGACTTCGGGGCTTGCGACTATGCGGTGGGCAATCGCTTCCTGATGGCGCACGGGCGTTACCGCAACCAGCTGCAATCGCGCAGAGAGCGGAGCGGCCGGACGATCGTGGTCAATTGGGGGCTTTGGCAGGACGGCGGCATGGGGATGGTCGATGCCGCCTCGACGCGGATGTACCTGAAGTCGAGTGGGCAGCGTGCGCTGGGATCGCAGGAAGGCGTCGAGCTGTTCGAGCGGCTGCTGGGGCAGGCATGTACGCAACATCTGGTGCTGGTGGGTGATCGCCAGCGGGTGCATCGCTTCCTGGGGCTGGAGCGGACAGCTGCCGAGACGGAGATGGGATGGTCCGACGCCGGGCGGGCGTATCGCGGGGAGCGGGCGGAGCTGACGGGGCTGAGCGTTGCGCAATGCGTGTCGTGGGACCTGAAGGAGCATGTGAGCGGGCTGCTCAAGGTGGCGCGGGAGCGGCTCGATGACGAGGAGAACCTTGCCGATTTTGGTTTTGACTCGATCAGCCTTGCGGAGCTCGGCCGCCGGCTGGCGCGCCACTACGGGATCGAGGTCCCGCCCTCGGTGTTCTTCAGTCATCCGACCCTGGCCCAGCTGACGGACTATCTCGTCGCGCAGCACGCAGCAGCCGTG
>NZ_FOBX01000002.1 GCF_900109945.1 Bradyrhizobium sp. OK095 | reverse complement strand
GGATACTGGCAAGTGCGCTTCTTCGACGTGCCGATCGGCATCATCGACCAGCAAACACGCAGGCTGCGGCGCTGCGCTAGCGCAGCGCCGCAGCCGACCAAATCATGAACGAGTGTTACCCATCGATCCGGTCTGTTTTGTTACCCATCCATCCGCTGGACAGCGAAGCGCCGGATGAGGGGTCTCGTTCCGCGGAGAGGCTTTTGACGAGGAGGCAACCCCTCACCCAAGTGAGTTTGCGGCTTCTCCCTCGGAGCCCTCTCCCGCAAGGGGAGAGGGCACTTCGACGCGCATCGCGTAACTGCTTACTCCGCGCTGCTCACTAGCTTGATCCGCGGCGCCTTTTCCTCGGCGAGGCTGCGATACGCCGCGAGATAATCCAGTGCCATTCGCCGCGCGGTGAAGCGTTTCTCGAATTGCTTGCGGATCGCGGCGCGGTCCAATTGCGGAAGGCGTTTGACGACGCCGGCCGCGCTGAGGATGTCCTCCACCACGAAGCCGGTGAGCCCTTCATCGATAATCTCCGGCACCGAGCCGCGGTTGAAGGCGACCACCGGCGTGCCGCAGGCCATGGCTTCGATCATCACCAGGCCGAACGGCTCCGGCCAGTCGATCGGCAGCAGGAGGCCGAGCGCGCCGCTGAGGAAATCGGACTTCTCGTGATCGCCGATCTCGCCGATGAAATCCACCAGCGGATTGTTCGTGATCATCGGCTTGATCAGCTCGTCGTAATAATCCTGATCGGCGCGATCGACCTTGGCCGCGATCTTCAGCGGGATGCCGCAATGCATGGCGATCTTGATGGCGCGGTCGACGCCTTTCTCGGGCGCGATGCGGCCGAGCACGGCGAGATATTCCTGCTTGGCCGTCTTCGGCGTCAGCAGCTTTTCCGGCAGGCCGTGATGAATCGTCGTCACCCAGTTCGCCTGCGGCACCGGACGCCGCTGCGCGTTCGAGATCGAGATCACGGGCATTTTTGAGAAGGTGTTGAACACCGGCTGATGCTCGGGCAGATCGAGCCGGCCGTGCAGCGTGGTCAGGAACGGTGTCGGCTGCCGGTGGAACAGCGACCACGGATAATAGTCGAGATGGAAGTGGAGGAAGTCGAACTCCTCGTCGTCACATTTCTGCCGCACGCGTTCCAGCAGCACCATGTGCAGCGCGTTGGGATCGCGCACGGAACCGTCGAGGCGAAGCGCCCGCGGCCATAATGCGTCCAGCTTCGCCGACGTCTGCGAGTCGCCGCTGGCGAACAGCGTGACATCGTGACCCAAAGCAACCAGCTCTTCCGTCAACCAGTGCACCACCCGCTCGGTGCCGCCATACAGCTTGGGTGGAACAGCCTCCGTCAACGGAGCTACCTGCGCGATGCGCATCTCATCATCTCCTCTGTGCGACCATGGACGTCAAAACCCCCGACCGTGCTCGGCACCGGCATGCCGCGAGGGGAACGTTCTCGCAATTGCGAAGTTCCTTGTAGTGAACGTTACTTCTTCGACACACTTCAGCGTGGCCGCGATGATGCCATCTCCTCTTCTCACATCGTCCGCATCCGCATGTCGTGATGGTTTTGCCCGGGAACCGAGGCGAAGCGGTCGATGTTCAGTCGACAGCTAAGAACAATTTGAATCATCACGACGGGGTCGTAGTCACATGGATCATCTTTCTGGATACGCGCGCAGACCATTTGCCTTTGTCTTGCGCTATCTTCGGATGCGTTTGGCATCGCATCTGGTGATCCTGACCGCTGTCGTTGCCGCCGTTGCCTGCTCCGTGGGCACGCAGTACGGCGTTAAATCTCTTGTCGACAGCCTGTCAGCGGGAACCTCGCATGGCGGTAGCGTATGGCTGGCATTCATTCTGCTCATGTCGCTGATCGCCGCCGACAATTTCTTGTGGCGGATCGCGAGCTGGACCGCGAGCTTCACCTTCGTCCGGGTCACGGGAGACTTGCGGCGTGACATATTTCGACATCTCACAGGACACGCGCCGAGCTACTTCTCCGACCGCATGCCGGGCATGCTGACCAGCCGCATTACCGCCACATCGAACGCCGTGTTCACGGTCGAGAACATGTTCATCTGGAATGTGTTGCCGCCGTGCATCGCCACAGTTGCGGCCATCGCGTTGATTGGAACCGTGAGCCCGTATATGGCGGCGGGCCTGATCGTGATCGCAGGCGGCATGGTGGTGGCGATGTTCCATCTGGCCGCGGCCGGCAAGCCGCTGCATGACGATTTCGCTGACAAGGCGGCCGCCGTCGACGGCGAGATGATCGACGTCATCAGCAACATGCCGCTCGTGCGGGCCTTCTGCGGCATTGGCCACGAGCATGAGCGGTTCGATGCCACGGTAAACCGCGAAGTCAATGCGCGCGGGCGCAGCCTGCGTTATCTGGAAAAGCTGCGGCTTTTCCATGCCGCTGTCACCGTGCTGCTGACAGTCGCGCTGATGGCCTGGGCGGTCACACTCTGGCAGCAGGGCGAGGCGACCACCGGCGACGTCGTGCTGGTCTGTACGCTCGGCATCTCCATTCTCAGCGCGACGCGCGACCTTGCCGTGGCGCTCGTCGACGTCACCCAGCACGTCGCGCGCCTGACCGAGGCGATTGCGACGCTCCTGACCCCGCACGAGCTGCGTGATCATCCCGAGGCCGAGCCGCTGGTGAAGAGCGGTGCGGCGATTGCGTACAACAACGTCACCTTCGGCTATCCTGGTGCTGCGAAGATTTTCGAGCGGTTCAGCCTGCGGCTTCAGCCCGGCCAGCGCGTCGGCCTGGTCGGCCAGTCCGGCGGCGGCAAGTCGACGCTGTTCACCCTGCTCCAGCGCTTCTACGACCCGGACGAGGGCAGCGTGACCGTCGACGGTCAGGACATCGCGATGGTGACGCAGCTGAGCCTGCGCGAGGCGATCTCGGTGGTGCCGCAGGACATTTCCTTGTTCCACCGCTCCATTCGCGAGAACATCCGCTATGGCCGGCCAAACGCGACGGATGACGAGGTTCTGCGCGCTGCGATCGCGGCGCGCTGCGATTTCATCGACGGCCTGCCGGAAGGTCTCGACACCATGGTCGGCGACCGCGGCGTCAAGATGTCAGGCGGCCAGCGTCAGCGCATCGCGATCGCGCGCGCCTTCCTCAAGGACGCGCCGATCCTGCTGCTGGACGAGGCGACCGCCGCGCTCGATAGCGAATCCGAAGAGGCGATCCGTGAGGCGCTGTCGCGCCTGATGCGTGGCCGCACCGTGGTCGCGATCGCGCATCGTCTTGCGACGTTGCGCAATTTCGACCGCGTCATCGTGCTGAAGCACGGCAGGATCATCGAGGACGGCGCGCCCGATCGCCTGATGCAAGGCCAGGGGCCGTACCGTGAGCTGGTGACGCAGGAAATGAGCCGGCTCGCAAAATTCGCCGCGTAAACCCAACAGTCGCGTTCGCGTTGGTTGCGTCTCGAAACAAGCGCAGGGGAGCCGCTCATGGCAGCCGAAGTCGTCACCAAGTTCGTCTCCGTGGCGCGGACCGTGGAGCAAGTCGCGGAGCAGCCGTTCTATATCCCGATGACGGGGCCGTCGGCGCGGCCGCGGCGCTCGCTCAAGCACGACGACACCTTCATCGTGCTCGACAGCCACGGCGACATCGGCGCATCGGCCGGTGGGCCGGACGGCCTGTTTCACCATGACACGCGCTACCTCGCGCGGCTCGAGCTCGTGCTCGACGATGTCCAGCCGCTGCTGCTCGGCTCCAATCTGCGCGACGACAATTCGGCGCTGACTGTCGATCTCACCAACCCCGACATCTACCGTCAGGGCAGCCTTGTGCTGCAAAAGGACCTGCTGCACATCGTGCGCACGATCTTCCTGTGGCGCGGCACCGCCTATCAGCGCATCGGCGTTCAGAATCACGGCGACCGCCGCGCGAGTTTCGAGCTGACGCTGCTGTTCGACAATGATTTCGCCGACCTGTTCGAGGTTCGCGGCGAACGGCGCCCGCGCCGCGGCACCGGCACGAGCAAGCTGCTTGGGCCGACCGACGTGCTGTTTGAATATCGCGGCCTCGACGATGCCGCGCGCACGACGGGCCTGCATTTCGACCCGCGTCCGACGCGGATCTCCGTCAATGCCGCGACCTGGCAACTCGAGCTGGAGCCGCATCAGTCGAAATCGCTGTTCGTGGCGGCGTCCTGCAACCGGCCGATCGCGGAGAAGCCGGCCCGCTTCTTCAGGGGCCTGCTCGCCCATCGCCGCGAGATGCGCCAATCCACGATGGGCGCGGCCAGCATCGAGACCTCCAACAACATTTTTAACGAGGTGCTGTGCCAGGCCATGGCCGACCTCAACATGCTGATGACGGAGACGCCGCAGGGCCGCTATCCCTATGCCGGCATTCCCTGGTACTCGACGACGTTCGGGCGCGACGGGCTGATCACCGCGCTCCAGATGCTGTGGGTCGATCCGCGCGTCGCCAAGGGCGTCCTCAGGCGGCTCGCCCATTTCCAGGCGAGTGCGGTCGATCCGCTCGCCGACGCTGCGCCCGGAAAGATCCTGCACGAGATGCGTGGCGGCGAGATGGCGGCGCTGCGCGAGGTGCCGTTCTCGCAATATTACGGCAGCGTGGATTCCACGGCATTGTTCGTGCTGCTGGCCGGAAGCTATTTCGAACGCACTGGCGACGAAAAAACATTGATCGAGCTATGGCCTGCCATCGAGGCGGCGCTGGCGTGGATCGACGGCCCCGGCGATCCCGATCAGGACGGATTCGTCGAATATCAGCGCGCCACCGAGAAGGGGCTCGCCAACCAGGGCTGGAAGGATTCCTACGACGCGATCTTCCATGCCGACGGCCAGCTTGCGGAAGGCAATATTGCGCTCGCCGAAGTCCAGGGCTACGTCTACGCGGCCAAGCAGCTGGCCGCGCGTTGCGCGCTGCGGCTCGGCAAGCCGGATCGCGCGCGCAAGCTCGAGGCCGAAGCCAAGGCGCTGGCCGAGCGTTTCGAGAAGGCGTTCTGGTGCGAGGAGCTCGGCACCTATGCGCTCGCCCTCGACGGCAGGAAGCGGCCCTGCAAGGTGCGAACCTCGAACGCCGGGCAGGTCCTGTTCAGCGGCATGATCCGCGAGGACCGCGCGCGTCTCGTCGCCGCCGATTTGATGCGGCCGCATTTCTTCTCGGGCTGGGGCATCCGCACCGTCGCGCAAGGCGAGGTGCGCTACAACCCGATGTCGTATCACGACGGCTCGATCTGGCCGCACGACAACGCGCTGATCGCGCTTGGGCTCGCGCGCTACGGCCTCAAACATTCGGTGGCGCATGTCTTCAAGGGGCTGTTCGACGCGGCCACCTATATGGATTTGCGCCGGCTGCCCGAATTGTTCTGCGGCTTCCGCCGCGAGAAGCGGCGCGGCCCGACGCTCTACCCCGTCGCCTGCGCCCCGCAGGCGTGGGCCAGCGCGACGCCATTCACGCTGCTGGAGGCAGCGCTGGGCATCGAGTTCGACGTCGCGCGCGGCGAGATTCGGCTGCGCAATCCGCATCTGCCGGCGTTTTTGAACGAGGTCATCTTGCGCGATCTGCGCCTCGGCGAATCCAGCGTGGATCTGCGCGTCAGCCGCCACGGCGACGACGTGGCGCTGGAAGTGCTGCGCACGCGCGGCCAGATCCAGGTGTCGATCGTGCTGGCGCGCTAGCTGCGCGCAAGGAGGGACCATGCGTACGATCGGAGCGTTGATCCTGAGCTTGGCGACCGTCGTGGGCCTGACGGTCGCCGTATCGCGCGCGGCGGAAGAGCCGCCCGCCGCGGCCCCTACCATGCCCCCAAGCGAAGCGAACGCGCCGGCAACTGTGCAGCCGCCGTCTTCGACCGTGACCGTCACGCCGAAGGATGCCGCGCCGCCGCCGTCGGTGACCATCATCGGTGCGAGCGATGCCCATGGCGTGCTCGGCCGCGATGTGCGTAGCGCCGCCGACGAGGACATGGGCCGCATCGTCGACGTCATCGTCGAACGGACCGGCCACGTGCGGGCCGCCGTGATCGATTTTGGCGGCTTTCTCGGCGTCGGCAGCCGCAAGATCGTGGTGGACTGGAATGCGCTGCGCTTTGGCAAGATTGCCAACAAGAAGGACAGCATCACCCTGGAATTGACCAAGGCGCAGGTCGCGGCCGCGCCGGAATACAAGGAAGACATGCCGATGGTCGTGCTCGGCGCGTCCGGCAGCCTGCAACCGCTGCAAGCGGTACAGTGAGGCGCGGGGAGGGATGGCCGCCGGTGCTGTTGTCGAAGCCGAACCGTGCAGATCGCGAGGGGCGCGTTGAACAGGACAACGTCGCGGCGCTTCCGCCTGCAGGCATGCCGGCGCCGTCGCGGCGGAGCCTGCGCGGCCTCGACTGGTTCATCTTCTTTCTCGCCGACGTGCAGACCGGATTTGGTCCCTTCATCGCAGTTTATCTCACGACGCAGAAATGGACCCAGGTCGAGATCGGGCTGGTGCTGTCGATCGGCGGCATCGTCGCCCTGATCGGCCAGATGCCGGGCGGCGCCATCATCGATGCCGCCAAATCCGAGCGGTTGGTGGCCGGACTTGCGATTGCGACGATCGGCTGCTGCGCACTCGCCTATGCCGCGATGCCGATCTTCCCGGTCGTCGTCGCGGCTGCCACGCTGCATGCGGCGGCCAGCTGCGTGCTGGGGCCGGCGATCGCGGCGATCAGCCTTGGTCTCGTCGGTCCGTTCGCGATCGGCGAGCGGCTCGGCCGCAATGCGCGCTTTGCATCGCTCGGCAATGGCGTTGCCGCCGCGGTGATGGGCACCGCCGGCTATCTGCTGTCGAGCCGCTCGGTATTTCTCGTCACCTTCCTGCTGGCGATCCCGACCCTGATCGCGCTGTCGCGCATTCGCGAGGAGGAGGTGGATATCGCGCGCTGTCACGGCGCGATGCCGCGCGAGGCGGAGGATCGTGGCGATACCAATATCTGGCATTTGATCCGGCAAAAGCCGCTGATCGTCTTTGCGCTGAGCGTCTTGCTGTTGCAAATGGCGAATGCCGCGATGATGCCGCTGATGGCAAGCGCAGTGACGGCGCGATCGAGCCAGTGGGCGACCGTGCTCGTCGCCTTCTGCATCGTCGTGCCGCAGGCGATCGTGGCATTGCTATCCCCTTCAGTCGGGCGCAAGGCGCAGCTCTGGGGCCGGCGTCCGCTGCTTCTGATCGGATTTGGCGCGCTGACGATTCGCGGCCTGTTGTTCGCAACCGTGCGCGATCCTTATCTGCTGGTGCTGGTGCAGGTGTTCGACGGTTTTACGGCCGCGGTATTCGCAGTGATGATCCCGCTGATCGTGGCCGACGTCGCCTTCGGCAGTGGGCACTTCAATCTGGCGCAGGGCATTGTCGGCACGGCGACCGGCATCGGCGCGTCTCTCAGCACCGCGCTCGGCGGCTATGTCAGCGACAAGTTCGGCAATGCCACCGCCTTCTTCGGGCTGGCGAGCATTGCTGCGACGGGGTTTCTTCTGATTTTGCTGGTGATGCCGGAGACGCGGCGCACCGGCATGACCGTCACAAAAGAAATGGCCGGCTGAACGAATTCAGCCGGCCATAAAGCGGGGGAGAACGAAAGATCAGGCGTCGAGATTGTGCAGGCGCGCCCGGTTGCGCAGCACGATCTGGCGGGCGCCGGAGAAACCCAGGATGCCCTGGGCATGAAGCTGGGACAGCGCGCGCGACACGGTCTCGAGCGTGAGGCCGAGATAGTCGCCGATGTCGCGGCGGCACATCGGCAGCGCCATCATGCCGGCGACGGCGAGGCGGCGGTCCATTTCGAGCAGGAAGGTCGCAACACGCTCCATCGCGGTCTTGCGGCCCAAGAGCAGCATGTGGTCTTCGGCGTGGCGCAGCTCGCCAGCCGTCATCGCCCAGAGCTTGCGGGCGACCAGCACGTCGGTGCCGGCGGCCTTCTCAAGGCTGCTGCGCTTCACGAGGCGCACATTGGTGTCGATGATGGCTTCGGCGGCGAGGCGGTGGGTCGGGCCGGACTCGAGGCCGAACACGTCGCCAGAAAGATGGAAGGCGCCGATCTGGCGGCGGCCGTCGGAGAGAAGCTTGTAGCTGCGCACTGCGCCTGTCACGACCTGGTAGACATATTCGGCGGGCTCGTCCTCGCCGTAGATCTCTTCTTCCTTGCGGTAGGAGAACTCGGTGGCGACGAGACCGACATGGCCTGTGATCGCGCCGAACTGGTCGGAGACGGGATGGGCGGGAGCGATCTTGCCACGAACTTGCGTGTTGATCGCCTGGGTGTTGAGTGTCTCGGTCAGCATCTGCGCCATCTCCGTTGTGATGACGCATTGGTACGCGGTATCGGGTGCTTCGAAAATTTCGCGAGATATCTTAAGGGGGGCCCCTTACGTAGAATCCCGTAGGTCAGTTTCCGCGCCGATCCCGGATCGCTTGGCGGATGCGTTTGACCAGGTTTTCGTCGAGAAGCGGCTTCAAAATCACGTCTTTGACGCCCGCGGCCGCCGCCCGGGCCGAGATTTTCCCATCGGGATAGCCGGTGATCAGGATCACCGGCGTATCGCCGATCGATTGGCGCAGGCGGCCGGCGAGCTCGATGCCGTTGATGTCGGGCATCTTGTAGTCGATCACGTAGCAGTCCGCGGCCGCGCCGCTGGCGCTGAGCAGCGCCGTGCCGCTCCTGAAGGTTCGCACGGCAAAGCCGTCTGTTTCCAGCAGGAACCGCAGGGATACGAGCACCGCGTTGTCGTCGTCGACCACATAGACGGTAGGCTGTGCGGAAGGCGACATCGGCAACCGCTCACGATGGGAGCTGATCTCAGTCATGCCGACTGGTTAGCGCATCGCGAGGGAGGGGGCCTTGACTTGCCTCAATCGTTGAGCATGCCGGCCCGCATCGCAAGCCGTACCAGTTCCGACAGGCTGTTGGCCTGCATCTTGGTCATCACATTGGCCCGGTAAACCTCGATGGTGCGCGGGCTGATGTCGTACTCGCGGGCGATCAGCTTGTTGGAGAGTCCGGCAATCAGCCCCTCCATCACCTGGCGCTCGCGCGGGCTCAAGGAGGCGACGCGCGCGGCGAGGTCCTGCGCGACGGCGTCGTTCCTGGCCGCCGGCTCGGACTGGCGGATTGCGGACTCGATCATGGCGGTGAGGCGGTCGTCCTCGAACGGCTTTTCGAGGAAGTCGACGGCGCCGAGCTTCATGGCTTCCACCGCGAGCGGAACATCGCCGTGGCCGGTCATGATCAGGATCGGAAACGGGCTCTGCTGCGCCTTCATCAGCTTCAGAAGCTCGATTCCGTCGATGCCGGGCATGCGCACGTCCGAGACGACGCAACCGAAAGCGAGGCCGGGAAGGGCGTCGAGGAAGCGTTGCGCGTCATCGAACAGGGTAACGCTATAGCCTGAGGAATCCAGCAGAAAGTTCAGCGAATCCCGCATCGCATCGTCGTCGTCGATGACGTAGATGATTCCCTTGGTGGTCATGGATCAGCTCTCGTCGGCTGCAGGCAGGGTGAAGCGGAAGGTCGCGCCGCCGGATGCGTTGCTCTCGGCCCACATGCGTCCGCCGTGAGCCTCGATGATCGAGCGGCTGATCGACAGTCCCACGCCCATGCCGGTGTCCTTGGTGGTGAAGAAGGTCTGAAACAGATTCGGAATGACGTCGTCCTGAAAGCCGGAGCCGGTGTCACAGACCTCGATCTCGATCATGTCGTCGGTGAGGCGGGTGTTGGTGACGACGAGCTCGCGCTGCGGCGACTGCGCCATCGCCTCGAGCGCGTTGCGGAACAGATTGACCAGCACCTGCTGGATCTGGACCCGGTCCGCGAGCACGAGATCGGCGTTCGGGTCGAGATTGAAGCGAAGCTGGACGTTTTGTTCACGAGCGCCGGCAAGCCCGAGTGCGCCGGCCTCTTCGATCAGCTTGGAGAGGCTCTCGACCCGCTTTTCGGACTCACCGCGCGCGACGAAATCGCGAAGACGCCGAATGATCTGGCCCGCGCGCACGGCCTGCTCTGCGGCGCGATCCAGCGCGCTCTCGATCTTCGTCACGTTCGGATCGGCGCTGCCGGCGAGCAGCCGCCGCGATCCCTTCATGTAGTTGCTGATCGCGGCAAGCGGCTGGTTCAGCTCATGCGCCAGCGCCGACGCCATCTCTCCCATCGCGCTCAGTCGCGAGACGTGGACGAGCTCGGACTGCAATTCCTGGAGCCGCGCCTGGGTCTGCTGGTGTTCGGTAAGGTCGCGGACGAAACCGGTGAAATAAGGCTCGCCGCCGGATTGCATCTCGCCGATCGACAGGTGCATCGGAAACGTCGTGCCGTCACGCCGCTTGCCGGTGACGATGCGGCCGATGCCGATGATGTGCGGATCGTGCGTCGTTAGATAACGCGCAAGGTAGCCGTCGTGGCGGCCGCGATCGGGCTCCGGCATCAGGATCCTGACGTTCTGGCCGATCGCCTCGTGCTCGGACCAGCCGAACAGGCGCTCGGCGGCCGTGCTGAAGAACTGCATGATGCCGTGGCCGTTGATGACGATCATGGCATCGGGAATGGTCTGAAGGATGGAGCGGAGGTGGCTCTCGCGGGTGCGCAGGGCTTCCTCGACCTGCTTCTCCTCGTCGATATCGAGGAAGATGCCGCTGAGATGACCGGCAGTGCCGGCTTCGTCGCGAATGAGTCCCGCCCGGGCGCGAATCCACTGCCTCCAGCCGGAAGCGTTGGAGACTCTAAAGGATACGTCGAAGCCGCCACCGCGCTCGGAGACGCGCTTGATCGCGTTCTCCACGCGTTCGCGATCGGTGGGCTCGAGGCGTGACAGGAAGAGGTCGTAGCTGGCCGGCTGGTCGTGCTCGATGCCAAGCAGGCTCCTGGCCGTATCCGACCAGTCCAACGCGCGCGTCGTGAGGTCGAGATCCCAGGTGCCGACGCCGAACCCTTCGATTCGAACCCGGAAATGCTCACCCCGACCGTCGTCTGGCGGCTGCGTTACGCGGGTCGGCGCCAAGCGATTGCTCCCATCTCAGGCGGTGGTCCGGATGCCGTTACCGCTGCGGCAATGTCGCCCAAGGCCGGGCCAGAGGCAAGTTCCGATATCTGATTCCATTGACGGATTTCTCCCGCTCGCGGACCCTTCGTCGGTTTGATCTATCTCATCCTGCCGAACGGCAGGGGCCTTACATTCGATGAAAGCTCAGTTCACTGGAGACCCCCGATGACATACGCGACCGTGATGGTCTGCCTGGCGCTCGATCAATCCAACGAGGCGCGTCTTCAGGTCGCGGGCGAACTCGCCGAACGATTCGAGGCCGACATCGTCGGGGTCGCCGCAGCGCAGTTCGCGCCGCCGCTCTATTTCACCGATGGCGCCGCGGCGCAGCGCCTGATTGATCAGGAGGAGGCCTCCGTCAAGCGGCGGCTGGCCGATCTGGAGGCGCAATTCCGCGCGGCCACGAGGAATCGCGGCGGGCGCGCGGAGTGGCGCAGCGCGATGGATTTTCCGGCGCGATTCGTGCTGGCTCAGGCGCGCTGCGCCGATATCGTCGTCAGCGGCGGGCAGAGCCCGGCCTTCTCCGACGCATTCGCGCTCGCGAGCCCCAAGGATCTGGTGATGCAGGCCGGGCGGCCGCTTCTGGTCGTGCCTGATCACGTCAACCGGCTCGACCTGCGCAGCATAATGGTTGCGTGGAAGGATACGCCGGAGGCGCGGCGCGCGGTGGCGGACGCGCTGCCGATGCTGCGCAAGGCGAGGGACGTCGCAATCGTCGAGATACCCGAGCATGGCGACGATCGCTCGGCCGCGATGGAGCGCGTCGCGGACGTTGCCGCATGGCTCGCCCGCAACGGCGTCATTGCCACCGCCCGCGTCCCGGAAGCCGCGGCGAACGAACCCGCGGCGATACAGCTGGAGCGGATTGCCGGTGACGTCGGCGCCGGCCTGATCGTTGCCGGAGCGTACGGTCATTCGCGCTTTCGCGAGCTGATCCTCGGCGGCGTCACCGAATATCTGGTGACCCAATCCGCCCGCAGCGTGCTGCTGTCGCACTGACGGCCCGCCAAAAGAGACTCGAGGAGGACGCGCCATGTACAAATTTCTTGAAGAGACCGTCGACGGCTACATGACGCGCAACGTCAAGGCAGTGCAGCGGGACCAGGACCTGCTCGCGCTCAGCGAGATGTTCGAAACCGACGATTTCAACTCCTATCCGGTCGAGGACGACGGGCAGGTGGTTGGCATCGTCACCAAGTTCGACATCCTGAAGTGTTTCGCGTTCACCCCGAGCCAGATGCTGCCGCGCTATCATGACCTGATGAGCCGCAAGATCGGCGACGTCATGACGCCGGAGTTCATCTATGTCAGCCCCGACACGCGGTTGACGCGTGTGCTCCAAATCATGGTCGAGCACCGCATCAGGAGCATCATCGTGCTCGACGGCGCCGAGAAGCTGGTCGGAATCATCGCGCGCGAGGACGTCATCAAGGCGCTCAAGGCGACGGCGCAAGGCTGACGATTCGCCCTTAAGTCCTGCGATTTTGCGCCCGTGGTTTCACGGAGGTGCGCGGTCGACGGGTGCGCGACGTTTGGCACAAGCGACTGATATCGCTCTTTGATCCGCCGCGGCCTCACATTAACAGAAATCCACCTAGCTTGATTTCAATCAATTCCCCGCGAGGGCGAATGTGGTTTCTGGCCTCGTGTTCTTTCGAAAGAGAATCCGCATGAGCCAGCCCTCCATCTCCAAATCCATGACGTCAGGTGAAAGCGGCCTGGCTGTCGTGTTCGCGGTCACCGCCTTCCTCTGCGTGGTCGCCTCGGCCAAGGCGCTCGATGCGCCCTTCGCCTTCCACGCCGCGCTCGGCGCTGCGGCGAGCCTGGCGGCGGTGTTCTGCATCATCAACCGCTATTTCGAGCGTCCGGCGGCGCTGCCGCCGGCGGAGATCAACGGCCGCCCCAACTACAATATGGGCCCGATCAAGTTCTCCTCCGTCATGGCGATGTTCTGGGGCATCGCCGGCTTCCTCGTCGGCCTCATCATCGCCTCGCAACTGGCGTGGCCCGCACTGAACTTCGATCTGCCCTGGACCAGCTTCGGTCGCCTGCGGCCGCTGCACACCTCCGCGGTGATCTTCGCCTTCGGCGGCAACGTGCTGATCGCGACGTCGTTCTACGTGGTGCAGAAGACGTGCCGGGCCCGGCTTGCCGGCGACCTTGCGCCCTGGTTCGTCGTCGTCGGATACAACTTTTTCATCCTGATCGCTGGCACCGGCTATCTGCTCGGCGTCACCCAGTCCAAGGAATATGCCGAGCCGGAATGGTATGCCGATCTCTGGCTCACCATCGTCTGGGTGACCTACCTGCTCGTCTTCCTCGGCACCATCATCAAGCGCAAGGAACCGCACATCTTCGTCGCGAACTGGTTCTATCTCGCCTTCATCGTGACGATTGCGGTCCTGCATCTCGGCAACAACCCGGCGCTTCCCGTGTCGGTGTTCGGCTCGAAGTCCTACGTCGCCTGGGGCGGCATCCAGGACGCGATGTTCCAATGGTGGTACGGCCATAACGCGGTCGGCTTCTTTCTCACCGCCGGCTTCCTCGCCATCATGTACTATTTCATCCCGAAGCGCGCCGAGCGGCCGATCTATTCCTATCGCCTCTCGATCATCCATTTCTGGGCGCTGATCTTCCTCTACATCTGGGCCGGTCCGCACCATCTGCACTACACGGCGCTGCCGGACTGGACGCAGACGCTCGGCATGACCTTCTCGATCATGCTGTGGATGCCCTCTTGGGGCGGCATGATCAACGGCCTGATGACGCTGTCGGGCGCCTGGGACAAGCTGCGCACAGATCCCGTGCTGCGCATGCTGGTGGTTTCCGTCGCCTTCTACGGCATGTCGACCTTCGAAGGCCCGATGATGTCGATCAAGGTGGTCAACTCGCTCAGCCACTACACCGACTGGACCATCGGCCACGTGCACTCCGGCGCGCTCGGCTGGGTCGGCTTCGTCTCCTTCGGCGCGCTCTACTGCCTGGTGCCATGGGCCTGGAACCTCAAGGGGCTCTACAGCCTCAAGCTGGTCAACTGGCACTTCTGGGTCGCGACACTCGGCATCGTTCTCTACATCTCGGCGATGTGGGTGTCCGGCATCCTGCAGGGCCTGATGTGGCGCGCATACACCTCGCTCGGCTTCCTCGAATATTCCTTCATCGAGACCGTCGAGGCGATGCATCCCTTCTACATCATCCGCGCCGCCGGCGGCGCGCTGTTCCTGATCGGCGCGCTGATCATGGCCTACAATCTCTGGATGACCGTTCGCGTCGGCGAACAGGAAGTCCAGATGCCCGTCGCTCTTCAGCCGGCGGAATGAGGAGCCCGACAATGTCGTTCTGGACACGCCACCAAATCTTCGAAAAGAACTCGATCATCCTGATCGTCGGCATCCTGCTGGTGATCGCGATCGGTGGTCTCGTCGAGATCACGCCGCTGTTCTACCTCAAGAGCACGATCGAGGCGGTCGACGGCGTCAGGCCGTACACGCCGCTGGAGCTCGCAGGCCGCAACATCTACGTTCGCGAAGGCTGCTATCTCTGCCATTCGCAGATGATCCGCCCGCTGCGTGACGAGGTCGAGCGCTACGGCCACTTCTCGCTCGCCGCCGAGAGCATGTACGACCACCCGTTCCAGTGGGGCTCGAAGCGCACCGGTCCGGACCTTGCCCGCGTCGGCGCGAAGTATTCCGACGACTGGCACGTCACCCATCTGACCAACCCGCGCGCGATCGTGCCGCAATCGGTGATGCCCGGATATCCCTTCCTGGCGCAAACGGAAGTCGATCCGGACACGATCGCCGACCACATGCGCACGCTGCGGACTGTCGGCGTGCCCTACACCGACGACCAGATCGCCAACGCCGGTGCCGACATGAAGGCGCAGGCCGATCCCGATAATGCCGGCTCCGATGCCTTCACCAAGCGCTACGCCAAGGCCGTCGTGCGCAATTTCGATGGCAAGACCGGTACGCCGACCGAGATGGACGCGCTGATCGCGTATTTGCAGATGCTCGGCACGCTGGTCGACTTCAAGATCTACAACGAGAAAGCCAATCTTCGCTGAGAAGGCATCACCGATGAAAGCCATCCTGACACTCGACAATCTTGCGTCCGCTCTCGTCACCACAATCTGGACGCCGGTCTTCATCGCGATCTTTGTCGCGATCATCACCTACGCATTTTGGCCCCGCAACAAGGCCGCGTTCGACGAAGCAGCACACCTGCCGTTGCGGGAGGAGTAAGAGATCATGACCGATCATCATAGCGACATCGATGCCGTCACCGGCAGGTCCACGACCGGGCATGAGTGGGACGGCATCAAGGAGCTCAACACGCCGTTGCCGCGCTGGTGGGTGATTACGTTCTACCTCACCATCGTCTGGGCGATCGGCTACTGGATCGTCTATCCGGCCTGGCCGCTGATCTCGAGCAATACGACCGGGCTGCTCGGCTACTCGACGCGCGCCAGCCTCGCGGTGGAGCTCGCCAATCTCGATTCTGTCCGCGGCGAGAAGATGGTGGCGTTGGCGGCGGCGCCGCTCGCCGACATCGAGAAGGATCCGGCGTTGCTGGCGCTGGCGCGCGCCAAGGGCAAGACCGTGTTCGGCGACAATTGCGCACCGTGCCACGGCTCCGGCGGTGCAGGGGCCAAGGGGTTTCCAAACCTGAACGACGACGACTGGCTGTGGGGCGGCACGCTCGACCAGATCATGCAGACCATCCAGTTCGGCGCCCGCTCGGGCCACGCCAAGGCGCATGAGGGCCAGATGCTGGCCTTCGGCAAGGACGGCGTGCTGAAGGCGGACGAGATCGTCACGGTCGCCAATTATGTCCGCGCATTGTCGGGCCTTTCGACCCGCAAGGGCTATGACGCCGCCAAGGGCGAGAAGATATTCACTGAAAACTGCGTCGCCTGCCATGGCGACGGCGGCAAGGGCAATCCGGAGATGGGCGCGCCCAACCTGACCGACAAGATCTGGCTCTACGGCTCGGACGAGGCGACGCTGATCGAGACCATCAGCCAGGGCCGCGCCGGCGTGATGCCGGCCTGGGAAGGGCGGCTCGACCCCGCCACCATCAAGGCGATGGCGGTCTATGTCCACTCGCTGGGCGGCGGCAAGTAGCCGATATCGGGGACGGGCGGGGGTGCACAAAAGTGCCCCCGCTTGAGGTGGATCAACTGACGCGCTCGCGTCGGGTCTAGGTTTAATCGCACCTTCTCGAGAAGTTCTAGAGCGATGAACAAGACCGTGAACCCGAACGAACTCACATCGGACGACGACAACGGGCCGCTCTACGTAGCCCAGAAGAAGGTGTATCCGCAGAGCATCTCCGGCACTTTCCGCCGGATCAAATGGGGCCTGATGGCGCTGTGCCTCGGCGTCTACTACTTCCTGCCCTTCGTGCGCTGGAACCGCGGCCTCGGTGCTCCCAGCCAGGCGGTGCTGATCGACCTTCCCAACAGCCGCTTCTATTTCTTCTTCATCGAGCTGTGGCCGCAGGAGGTCTACTACTTCACCGGCCTGTTGATCGTGGCTGCGATCGCGCTGTTCCTGATGAACTCGGTCGGCGGCCGGATCTGGTGCGGTTATCTCTGCCCGCAGACGGTGTGGACCGATTTGTTCTACGCCGTAGAGCGTTTGGTCGAGGGCGATCGGCGCGAGCGAATGAAGAAGGACAAGTCTTCTGACCCGATGAAGCTCGAGCGCATCTCCGAGATCGTGCTCAAGCATTCGATCTGGCTCCTGATCGCCTGGTGGACCGGCGGCGCCTGGGTGCTCTATTTCAACGATGCGCCGACGCTCGTGAAGGAGCTCGTCACCTTCCAGGCGCCGATGATCGCCTATATCTGGATCGGCATCCTGACTGCCACGACCTATGTGCTCGCCGGCTTCATGCGCGAGCAGGTCTGCACCTATATGTGCCCGTGGCCGCGGATCCAGGCCGCGCTCACTGACGAATGGGCGCTCAACGTCACCTATCGCTACGATCGCGGCGAGAAGCGCACCTCGGTGAAGAAGGCTGCCGAGCTGCGCGCGCAGGGCGAGCATGTCGGCGACTGCGTCGACTGCTATCAATGCGTCGCGGTCTGCCCGACCGGCATCGACATCCGCAACGGGCCGCAGATGGAATGCATCCAGTGCGGGCTCTGCATCGACGCCTGCGACAACGTGATGACCAAGATCGGCCGGCCGAAGCGGCTGATCGGCTATGACAACGACATCAACATCCAGCGCCGCCAGGAAGGCAACGCGCCGGTCTATCGCATCGTCCGGGCCCGCACCGTCGCCTACAGCGCGATCATCGCGGTCATCGGCGGATTCATGATCTATACGCTGGCCACCCGCAGCCTGCTCGACATCAACGTGCTGCACGACCGCAATCCGGTCGCGGTCAAGCTCAGCGACGGCTCGATCCGCAATGCCTATACGGTCCGGCTGCTGAACAAGAGCGGCTATGACCGCGTCGTCGCGATCGACGCGAACGGCCCGGCCAACGCGACGATCCATGTCGTCGGCGTGGACTCCGTGACGCCGGATCGCCCGATGGTCGTGATCCCGCGCGACTCCACCAGCGAGCTGCGTCTGCTCGTGACGGCGCCGGCGGAGAGCAATCCGGAGAAGTCCATCCCCGTCCGCTTCCACGTCACCGATATCGGCCTCGGCGAAGTCGCCGCTGCCACCGACAATTTCGTCGCGCCGTAAGTTCAGGAGACCGCCATGGCAACCAAGCCGCTGACCGGAGCAAAAGTCTTCCTGATGCTGGTCGCCTTCTTCGGCGTCGTGATCGGCGTCAACGTCACCATGGCGAAGCTCGCGATCGCGACGCTGCCCGGCACAGATGTCGATAGTCCCTATGCCGCAGGCCTCACCTATGACCGCGAGATATCCGCGGCGCAGGACCAGGCTGCGCGGAAATGGAAGGTCGGTGCGCATATCGAGCGGCGCGCCGATGGCAATGCCGTGCTTCAGGTCGAGGCGCGCGACGCGGCGGGCCAGCCGGTGACCGGATTGAAATTCGGCGGACGCCTGGAGCGGCCGACCGACAAGCGCGCCGATCTCGCGGTCGAGCTGTCGGAGGCCGGGATCGGCATCTATCGCGGCAATGCCGCCTCCGTTGCGCCGGGGCAATGGGACTTGGTGATCGAGGGCGAGGCGAAGGGCGAGCGCGTATTCATGTCGCGCAACCGCGTGATCCTGAACTGAAGGATCTTGTTATGCACGTCACGCGCGATTTTTCGCACTACGTCCGGGCCGCAGGCACGGGCGTCCAGCATATCGATCTCGCGGTCGAGGGCGTTCACTGCGCCGGCTGCATGGCCAAGATCGAACGCGGATTGTCCGCGATCCCCGACGTCACGCTGGCGCGCGTGAATCTCACCGACCGGCGCGTCGCGCTGGAGTGGAAGGCGGGCACGCTCGACCCGGCCCGTTTCATCGACCGGCTCGCAGAGCTCGGTTACAAGGCCTATCCTTTCGAGACCGAGAGCGCGGAGGTGGCCGAGGTCGCTGAATCCCGTTTCCTGCTGCGTTGCCTCGGTGTCGCGGCGTTCGCCACCATGAACGTGATGATGCTGTCGATCCCTGTGTGGTCAGGCAACGTCTCGGACATGCTGCCCGAGCAGCGCGACTTCTTCCACTGGCTGTCAGCTCTGATCGCGCTGCCCGCGGCGGCCTATGCCGGGCAACCGTTCTTCCGTTCGGCCTGGCGCGCGCTGTCGAACAAGACCACCAACATGGACGTGCCGATCTCGATCGGGGTGTGCCTTGCGCTCGGCATGTCCGTGGTCGAGACCATCAACCACGCCGAGCACGCCTATTTCGACGCGGCGATCATGCTGCTGACCTTCCTGCTGGTCGGCCGTGTCCTCGACCAAAACATGCGGCGGCGAACCCGCGCCGTTGCCGGCAATCTCGCCGCGCTGAAGGCGGAGACCGCGGCCAAGTTCGTCGGGGCCGACGAGATCTCGCAGGTGCCGGTCGCGGCGATCCACCCGGGCGACATCGTGTTGCTGCGGCCCGGCGAGCGCTGCGCGGTCGACGGCACCGTGATCGAGGGCCGTTCCGAGATCGACCAGAGCCTGATTACCGGCGAGACGCTGTATGTCACGGCCGGGCAGGGCACGCCGGTCTATGCGGGGTCGATGAACATCTCCGGCACGCTGCGGGTGAGGGTTTCGGCGGCGTCAGAGGCGACGCTGCTCGCCGAGATCACGCGGCTGCTCGACAACGCGCTGCAGGCGCGCTCGCGCTACATGCGGCTCGCCGACCGCGCCTCGCGGCTCTATGCGCCGGTGGTGCATGCGACCGCGCTCATCACCATTTTGGGCTGGGTCATCGCGGGCGCCGGCTGGCATGATGCGATCGTGACCGGCGTGGCCGTGCTGATCATCACCTGTCCCTGCGCGCTCGGGCTCGCCATTCCGACGGTGCAGACCATCGCCTCGGGCGCGATGTTTAGAAACGGCGTGCTGCTGAATTCCGGTGACGCCATCGAACGGCTGGCGGAAGCCGACCACGTCATCTTCGACAAGACCGGCACGCTGACGCTGCCCGATCTCGAAGTGATCAACGCGGCCGATATCCCTGCCGGCATTTTCGAACTCGCCGGCCGGCTCGCGCTGTCGAGCCATCATCCGGTCGCAGCCGCAGTTGCACAGGCCGCGGGCGCGAAGTCGCCGATCGTCGGCGCGATCGAAGAGGCGGGGCAGGGCGTGCGCGCGAGCGTTGACGGCATCGAGCTTCGCCTGGGCCGTCCGTCCTTCTGCGGCGCCGAAGGCCTTGTCGGGTTGACCGACGATCTTGACCCCGAAGCCTCCATCGTGGCGTTCAGCAAGGGGACTGCGAAATTCATCCTCTCGGTACGTCAGGGCCTGCGTCCGGACGCGCAGGCCGTGATCGCGGCGCTGAAGGCGCGCAACATCGGCATCGAGATCCTCTCCGGCGACCGCGAGCCGGCGGTGATTGCGGCGGCCCATGCGCTCGGCATTCCCGAATGGCGCGCAGGCGTGACACCGGCCGACAAGATCGCGCGGATCGAGGAGCTGAAGCGGCGCGGGGCAAAAGTGCTGATGGTCGGCGACGGCATGAACGATGCGCCTTCGCTTGCGGCGGCCCATGTCTCGATGTCGCCGATCTCGGCCGCGCATCTCAGTCAGGCGACCGCCGATCTCGTTTTCCTCGGCCGGCCCCTGGCCCCGGTCGTCGCTGCCATCGACGCGTCGCGCAAGGCGCTGCGTCTGATGCAGCAGAACCTCTGGCTTGCGATCGGCTACAACGTCCTTGCCGTGCCGGTTGCGATCAGCGGCGTCGTGACGCCCCTAATCGCCGCGGCCGCCATGAGCGGATCCTCGATCCTGGTGATGCTGAATTCGCTGCGCGCACGCAGCCGTTCGCGGGAGACCGTGTGATGGAAATCCTGGTCATCCTGGTGCCGCTGGCGCTGATGCTTGGAGGTGCCGGTCTCGTCGCGTTCTTGTGGTCGCTCCGCAGCGGCCAATATGACGATCTCGAGGGCGCGGCGTGGCGTGCCATCGCCGACGACGAGCCGCCGCAGGAAGCACCGGTCAAGCGCTAGCGCTTCAGGCTGAACGTGAGCAGAGCCGCCGCCGCAAGGGCCACGCCGACACCACCGACGCAGGCGTGCCAGCCGTAGCTGTCGAACAGGCGTCCGAGCACGGCCGTGCCGACGAGCCCGCCGCAGAAGTAACAGGCAAGATAGGTCCCGCTGGCAACGCCGCGATTGTCGGTGGCTGCCTGTCCGACGAAGCCGGTCGCGGCGGCCTGCGCGAAGAAGGTGCCGACGCCGACCAAAACCATGCCGGCGAGCACTTCGCCCAGATGCGGCGCGAGCATCAGCGGCAAGCCTAGCCCGGCGACGGCGAGCGAGCCCCAGATCGTCGGTCGCGTGCCGAGCCGCGTGGCCACCTTGCCGGCCAGCAAGGTCGTGACGACCGACGGCAGAAAGACGAAATAAACGAGACCAAGGTCCATCATGCCCAGCGACAGCGGCGGCCTGACCAGCACGAAATTGACGAACGTAAAGGTGCCGATGAAGGCGAACAGGATGCAGAAGCCGATGCCGAAGGCGGCGCGCAGCCGCGGATTGCGCCAATGCGCAATGGTGGCTTCGAGTGGCGATGTCGTGGGCATCATCGCATGCATCGGCTGCACGCGCTGGATGGTGAAATAGACCAGCACCGCGCCGGCGAGATTAAGAGCGGCGAAGAAATAGAAATTCCAGGCGAGGCCGAGCCCATCGGCCACCGCCGCGGAGACCAGCCGGCCGACGAGGTTGCTCGCGACGTTGCCGGTGATGTAGGCGGCAAAGGCGCCGCCGGAATCCATGGCGCTGCACTGCTCGCCGAGATAGGCAAGCGTGAGTGCGAAGGCGGACGCCATGCACAGACCCTGCGCGACCCGCAAGGCGGTGAAAACAGCGAGATTTGGCGCGGACGCCAGCAGGCTTGTGGGGATGGCCAGAAGCGTGAGACTGAGCAGGATGCCGGTCCGTCGGTTGATGTGCGGGCTGAGGAGGCCGACAACGAGGCCTGCGACGGCCATGCCGAATGTGCTGGCATTGACGGCAAAGCCCATCGCCGCCGGCGTGACGCCATAGTGGCGCGTCAAAGAGGGCAGGATCGCCTGCGTTGCGAAGAGATCGACGACGGTCAGGAATGCGGTGAGTCCGATCAGGAGCGAACGAAGCGCGAGACCCGGGGAGTGCGCATCCATGGTCATTGCGGCCGGCTTGATGGAAGCGGAAAGATCAGTCATGGCGTGCCTGTCCTGTGAGGATGTGGCGCCCGGCATGCCGGGCAGCATGGGGGATCCCGGACGCCACATCCGGTCACGCGTGCGCTGGGATCAACGCACTCGTCACATGTGGTTGTCGTTCGGATCCTTGCGGACGTCGCCGACATAGAGAATGACCGTCTCCTTGCCGAGGTTTTTCCACCAGTGTGAGGTGCCGAACACTTCCGGGCGGATATCGCCGGTCTTGTGCACGATCGGGTCGACACAGTTGGAGGCATATTCGACGATCTCGCCCTGCTGCACGAAGATCAGGGCAGGGCGGTCGTCGTGGCTGTGCCAGGGCACGATGCCGCCGGGCTCGATGGTCAGCTTGCGGAAGCGCAGCTCGCGGCCCTCGATATGCGCCGGCTGCTTGCCGAGGTCGATCGCGCCGAGCGTGGTGTCCGTGACGCCGACCGGCTTGTAGTCGACCATCTGATGCGCATTCGGCTTGATCTTGTCGGCAGGGCATTCGCCGGCGAAAACCGGCTGTGCGGTGAAGAGAAGCGAGCCGGCAAGAGCGATAGCTGGCCAGAACGCGCGCGATATATCGAGATGCCTGGGCATGGGAAGTCTCCTCTGTTGCGCCGTGGCCTCACAGGTCAGCGGCTATGGCAGCAGCTTCGTTGAATTCGTGCTTGGGATGAAATGCCGTGTCGCTCTCGCTGCGATAGCGTTGCGCTATGGTGGCGCGATAGGCGGCAGCTATCGAACCGATTGGGTATCGGCATTTCCGCCGGACGAATATCGGGCGTTCGATGGCCGTCGCCCCCTTGCGGGGAGGCTCGAACGCAAAAATAATGCTAACTTTGCTGCCGGAGCGGAAGATGACGTCACTTTCACCAGCCGACGCCGAGCGGCTCAAATCTGCCTTCCAGCGCTGCCGCGACATGGACGGCACGCTGAATGAGCAGCTCCGCGCCTATGCCGATGCCAGCCGCGAGGTCTTCCCGGCCTATGGCGATGCGGTTGATCGCCTGGTGAGGCGATTGGACGGAAACGGCGGCGGCGAGACCGCACCGCGCCCGGGCGATGCGATGCTCCCATTCATGCTGCCGGACGAAGGCGGACGTCTCGTGACGCTGCCCGCGCTGCTGGCGCAAGGCCCCGTCGCGGTGATGTTCTTCCGCGGACATTGGTGTCCCTATTGCCGGCTCAATGTCCGCGCCGTGGTGCAGGCGCAGGGCCGCATCGCGGCGATGGGCGCGCAGATCGTGGCGATCATGCCGGAGACGCAGGAATATACCGAACGGCTCAAATCCGACTCCGGCGCGCCATTTCCGATCCTGACCGATCTCGACAATGGCTACGCGCTGTCGCTCAATCTTGCGATCTGGCTCGGCGTCGAGATCCAGCAATTGCTGTCCTATCAGGACATGGCGAAGTTCCACGGCAATGACGGCTGGGTGTTGCCGATCCCGGCGGTGTTCGTGGTCGGACGCGATGGACTGGTGAAAGCGCGATTCGTTGATCCTGATTTTCGCAAGCGCATGGAGATCGACGATCTGCTCGAAGCGCTCGACGGCGCGAGCCGGGAGAATTGAGCTTTACCTAGCTCGCGCTCTCTTCCCTTCTCCCACAAGGGGAGAACGAAGGCAGCGGCATTCGTTATTGAAATTAGCCCGCGATCGCTCGCCAGTCCGCACCGCGCAGCATCCGCATCACGGCATTGGCCACGGCCGTGCGTTGCCGGCCGGCCACCCCGTAGAGGCTGACGGTGCGGCGGGCATCCAGCCCGGTCACCGCGGCGCGTGTCAGCTTTTCCGGCACGGGTGACGTGTGCGGCACCATGGCGACGCCGATATCGGCTTCGACCAGTTCGATCAGATCGCGTTCATTGGAAATCTCATGTCCATGCTCGATGCCGTGCTCGCGCAGGCTTGCGGAGATCCGGCTGGCGTGCTCGCAGAATGTCCGGCTCAGCAGCTGCTCCGCGCGCAGATCGTCCAGTTCGATGTTGCTGCGGCCGGCCAGCCGGTGCTCCCTGCTGACCACGAGCTCGAACTCCTCCGTGAACAACGGCCAGACGTCGAGGCGTTCCCAGTCCTCGTCGATCTCGGCCGCGATGCCAAGCTCGGCTTCGCCTTTCTTCAGGAACTCCGCGACCTCGCGGCTGGTCCCGCGCAGGAAGCGCAGTTCGAGCCGGTTGAACTGCCGCCTGATCTCGTCGAGATGCGGAATGAGCAACGACAGATCAATCGAATGCGTCAGGGCGATGCGCAGCGCGCCAACTTCTCCGCTCTTGAAGGAGGAGGCGAGCGAACGAGCGCCGGCGGCGGCGTCATAGCATTGCTTCAGCAGCGGATGCATGCGCTGGCCGAGCTCGGTCAGCTGCGCCGCCGGCCGTTCGCGCCGGAACAAATCGCCGCCGAGCTCGGCTTCGAGTTGCTTGATCGCGCGCGTCAGCGAGGGCTGCGTTACATTGCACTCCTCGGCCGCGCGCGTGAAATTGAACAGCTGCGCCACCGCGAGGAAATAGCGGACCTGGTGCATTTCCATGGATCGGCTCCCGGCGAGATCGAGCGGACCTTATCCGATCGGGACAGGGAATGACATCCCGCCGCAATAGCGCCTGCGTATGGATTCGGAAGCCAACCGGCATTTCAAAAAGGCCCGAGAATCGCCGAGAACGGCAGGACGTAACAATGGCCCTACGCCTGACGAATGATAACCATAGGCTCGACAGGAGCGAACCATGAACGGCACGCAGAACAACATACAGCGCAAGGACCTGCCGGGTCAGGTCGTCCTCGTGCTTCAGGGCGGCGGCGCGCTCGGCTCGTACCAGGCCGGCGTCTACCAGGCGCTGCACGAGGCCGGTATCGAGCCGGACTGGATCATCGGCACCTCGATCGGCGCGATCAATGCGAGCCTCATTGCCGGCAACCCAAGGGAGCACCGGCTCGCGCGCCTGAGGGAGTTCTGGAAGCGGATGGAGCAGACGCCGGTCTGGGATTGGCGCGCCGCGTTTCCCGGCTTCAACGAGAAGCTGGCCTATTGGTCGACCGTGACCCACGGCATTCCAGGTTTCTTCCGGCCCAATCCGCTGGCGCATGCCGGCGATTGCTATCCGCTCGGCGCCGACCACGCCGGCTTCTATTCGACCGCGCCGCTGGAGAAGACGCTGAGCGAGCTGGTCGATTTCGATCTGGCCAATCGCTGCGCGCCGCGCCTGACGGTCGGTGCGGCTCATGTCGGGACCAGCCAGATGCGCTATTTCGACAGCCGCGACGGCGAGCTGACGGTGAAGCATGTGATGGCCTCCGGCGCGCTGCCGCCGGCTTTCCCGGCGGTGCGCATCGATGGCGAGCTCTATTGGGACGGTGGCATCCTGTCGAACACGCCGACGGAAGCGGTGTTCGACGACAATCCACGCAGGGATTCGCTGATCTTCTCCGTGCATCTGTGGAATCCCGTCGGCGCCGAGCCGACCACGATCGCGGAGGTGCTGAACCGGCAAAAGGACGTGCAGTACTCCAGCCGGATCGCCAGCCAGATCACCCGCCAGCAGCAGGCCCATCGCCTGCGCCATGTCATCAACCAGCTCGCGGCGCGGCTTTCGGAGAGCGAGCGTAGCGACCCGGCTGTGCGAGAGCTGACGAGCTACGGCTGCGCGACCCGCATGCATGTGGTGCGGCTGCTGGCGCCGCAGCTCGACAGCGAGACCCATACCAAGGACATCGACTTCAGCCCGTCGGGCATCACGCGGCGCTGGCATGCTGGCTACGCCCACACGAAGTCCGCGCTTGCGCGAAAACCGTGGGTCGGTGAATTCGATCCGCTCGCCGGCGTGGTGCTGCACGAGCATATCGACGAGATGCCGATGGCCGCGGAATAGGCGGCAAGCCATCGTTTCGTTCATCGAATTGCCACAGGCCTTGCGGATCATCGGTCCATGTCTGCAATCGGTGAGGCCCTGCAATTGGTGTCTGGAAGCGATCTGGAATTGGCGCTCGACAAGGTCCGTGCTGATGCGGCTGGACCAGTGCCCGGCGTGTTCGGTCCCTCCTCCGTCACCTGGCGGATCGACCGCGAGGCCGTGATCTTCCTCGGTGCCGGCCGTGCGCTGTTGTTGCAGCTGGCCCATCCCTGGGTCGCTGCCGCTATCGCCGAACACTCCAAAACCTTTGCCGATCCGATCGGACGCTTCCATCGCACCTTCGACATTGTTTTTGCCATGGTGTTCGGCTCGCTCGACCGTGCCTTGCTGTCGTCCCGGCAGTTGCACCGGCGCCACGCGATGATCGTCGGTGAGATGCCGGAGACGGTCGGTCCGTTCGCGGCCGGCTCGCACTACTGCGCCAATGACATTCCATCGCTGCGCTGGGTGCACGCGACGCTGGTCGAGACCGCGCTGATGGCGCACGATCTGGTCCTGCCGCCGCTCTCGGCGGAGGAGCGCGAGCGTTACTGGACCGAGAGCCGGACTTTTGGCGCGTTGTTCGGGTTGACGGCGGATGATCTGCCGGCGGACTGGGCCGGGTTTGCGTCGTACACGGCGGCGATGGTGCAGTCGGAGACGCTGACCGTCAGTTCGGCGGCGCGCGAGATCGCTGCGCAAATCTTTGGTGGCGCGCGACCATGGCTGCGGCCGCCGCGATGGTATCGCGCGATCACGGCGAGCTTGCTGCCGGAGCCGTTGCGTGCGGGGTTTGGGTTTGAGCTGGATGAACGCGAGAGCAGATCCGCTGACAATGCGCTGCGATGGATACGGCGGGTCTATCCGAAATTGCCGGACCGCCTGCGCTATGTCGGCCCCTACCAGGAAGCGGAAGCGCGGCTGCGCGGCGAGCCGCAGCCAGACTGGATGACGCGGTGTCTCAACAGGGCCTGGATCGGTCGACCGCAAATGGATGCGCGCTCCGGCGTGTCCCGGACAAGCCGCAACGCGTGAGCGTTGCGGCGCAGAGCCGGGACCCAGAAGCTACGGAATCCGGTGCGACATGGGCCCCGGCTCAGCAGCGCACCGTCGAAGAGACGCTGCGCTGCGTCCGGGGCACGAAAGTGTCGCGCCTCACACCGACGCCAGCTTTCGGTACAGCGCGCTGTAGGTGCCGGCCGAGATGCTCCAGGAGAACGAGCGGCCCATGGCGCTGCGGCGCATGGTGTCGAGCTGGTCCTGCGCCATGAAGGCCTCGAAGGCGCGGCGGACGCCGCCGAGGAAGGATTCGTGCGAGGGCTTTGAGAACAGGAAGCCGGTCTCGCCGTCGGTGATGGTCTCGGCGAGCCCGCCGGTCTGGTGACCGATCGGGAGCGAGCCGAAACGCTGGGCGTACATCTGGCTCAGTCCACACGGCTCGAACCGCGACGGCATCAAGGTAAAATCGCTGCCGGCAAAGATGCGCCGCGCTTGGGCGTCGTTGAAGCCGATGGTGACGCCGATGGCGTCGGGCCGGCGGCGGTGGGCGTCGACCAAGGCCTGCTCGAGCGCGGGCTCGCCGGAGCCGGTGACCACGATCTGCCCGCCGGCATCGACGATCTCGTCGGCCGCCGCCAGCACGAGGTCGATGCCCTTCTGGTGCACGAGGCGGGCGACGATGCCGAATATCGGCCCGCGCGATACCGCTAAGCCAAACTGCTTGCGGACATAATCCGCATTGGCCTTTTTGCCGATCCAGTCGCCGGCGCCGAATTGCTGGGCGAGCTGGGCGCAGGAGCGCGGATCCCAGCTCTCGTCGATGCCGTTGAGGATGCCGGTCAGCTCGGAGGCGTCGGAGCGCAAACGAAGCAGCCCCTCCATGCCGCAGCCGAATTCATTCGTGGTGATTTCCCGCGCATAAGTGCCGCTGACGGTGGTGAGGTGCGAGGCATAGACGAGGCCCGCCTTGAGGAAGGAGAGCTGGTCGTAGAATTCGACGCCGTCGATGTGAAAGGAGCTCTCGGGGACGCCGATCCGCCGCAGCGAGTCTTTTGGGAAGAGCCCCTGATAGGCGAGGTTGTGGATGGTCAGGATCGAGGGGAGCTTGCTGCCACGCCAGGCGAGATAGGCCGGCACCAGCGAGGCCTGCCAGTCATTGGCATGGATCAGGTCTGCTGCCCAATTCTTGTCCAGCTTGCCCATGGCAAGCTCAGCAGCTGCCGAGGCAAAGCGTGCGAAGCGGATGTCGTTGTCGGGCCAGTCGCGCCCGGACTCGTCGCCATAGGGATTGCCGGGCCGGTCGTAGAGTTGCGAACACAACAGCACATAGACCGGCAGGCCGTCCTTGGTCGCGGCCCGGCCGAGCGAGCAGGCCGGCATCTCCGCGAACGCGGGGCAGCGGCCAACGATCTGAATATGCGTGAGTTGCTCGATGATGTCGCGATAGCCGGGCAGCATCACCCTGATATCGGCGAAGGGGCGAAGGGCCCTCGGGAGCGCGGCGGAAACGGCTCCGAGTCCGCCGACGCGGACAAAGTCGTCCATCTCTGTCGTAACGAACAAGACCCTCAAGAACTGTTGCCCTCATCCGATCCCGTTTGCTGCTATGCAAGAACGGGTCCAGTTGCCCAAAAACTCCCAAGCCTGACCGCAAGGCGCGTCCGTTCGGTAAAGACTTTCCTACTTAGCCGCCGCCCTCTAGGGTCGGCGCACCAACAAGAGAGAACGTTGATCGTTCCTAACGGACCCCAAGGACTCGACAAGGACGCCAGCACGTATGCCGCTATCAGATAAGCATGAGGGAACGACGACAAAGGCCTTCGCGGGCCTCAGGGTCCTGGATTTTTCGACCACCATTGCCGGTCCCCATTGTGCGCGGATGCTTGCCGACATGGGTGCCGAGGTCATCAAGATCGAGACCGACGGCGGCGAGACGATGCGGACCCGGCCGCCGCTGCGCAAGGGCTGCAGCACCGTGTTTGGCCAGCTCAATGTCGGCAAGAAGAGCGTGGTGCTCGACCTCAAATCCGAGGACGGCAGGGAGGCGGTGCGACGGCTGGTCGCGACAGCGGACATTCTGGTCGAGAACTTTCGCCCGGGCGTGATGCGCCGCCTGCGGCTCGACTACGACAGTCTGCGCCCGGTCAATCCCAAGCTGATCTACTGCTCGATCTCCGGCTATGGCCAGAGCGGCCCCTCGGCCGAGCTGCCGGCCTATGCGCCGGTGATCCATGCGGCCTCCGGCTATGACATGGCGCATCTCGCCTACCAGCCGGGCCGCAGCCGCCCGGATTATTGCGGCATCTACCATGCCGATGTCGTCACCGGCACCTACGGTTTTGGCGCGATTGCATCGGCGCTGTATCAGCGCACGGTGACCGGGCTCGGCCAGCACATTGACGTCTCCATGCTGGAATCGATGCTGACGCTGACGGTGATCGAGTTGCAGAACTCGCAATTCGCGGTGAAGCCGCCGCCGCGCCCGATGTTCGGCCCGACCGAGACCGCCGACGGCTTTGTCATGATTACGGTCGGGAGCGAGAAGACGTTCCAGTGCCTGATGGAGGTGATCGGCCGCCCCGAATGGATTTCCGATCCGCGCTTCTCCAGCTATGCCCCGCGCCGCGAGAGCTGGGCCGACATGATGGACGGCGTCGAGGTCTGGTCAAAGCAGCTCTCAACCGATGCATGCCTCGTCGGCTTAAGTGCGGCTGGCGTGCCGGCCTCGGCCTACCGCACCATCAGTGAGGCGCTGGCCGATCCGCAGCTTGCGCATAGGCAGGCGCTCTCGTCGGTGGAGGACGGAGGCGGCTCATTCCAGGTGCTCAATCTGCCGTTCCGGATGTCCGGGGCCGACACCGCGCCGGGCAAGACGATGGCCGTGCTCGGCGAGCACACCGATGCGCTGCGCGACGAGATCGGCCTTTCGGGCGATGCGTCAATTCCGTCAGGCAAAACAGCCGTGCAAGGCTGACGCAAGGCTAACGAACGGCTTCGTGCGGCAAGCAATGCGGCCTTGCACGTGGTCGGCTTGCCATCGTTCGCCGGGGTGAACTAGACAGATCCAAGTTTGTCTCGTCCTGCTGCCCGTGGCATGGTGACGGCGACAAGAAAACTATCCGGGAGGACGCCGATGAAGAGTTTCAAGGTCGCCGATTTCAAGGCGCCGCTGCAGGAGTTCGACGAGGCGACGCCGCAGCCGTCGGGCACGCAGGTGCTGATCAAGGTGAAGGCCGCCGGCGTCTGCCACAGCGATCTCCACATCTGGGAAGGTGGCTACGATCTCGGCCACGGCCGCAAGCCGCTGTCGCTGAAAGATCGCGGCATCAACCTGCCGTTAACGATGGGGCATGAGACGGTCGGCGAAATCGCCGCCTTCGGTCCAGACGTGAAGCCGGGCGATCAGGGCGATCTGAAGCTTGGCGATGTCGGCCTGGTCTATCCCTGGATCGGCTGCGGCAAATGCGCTGTTTGTCTTGCCGGCGACGAGAACATGTGCGCGACGCCGCGCTCGCTCGGTGTCTATTGCGACGGCGGCTATTCCGATCACATGCTGGTGCCGCATCCGCGCTATCTGCTCAATTTAAAGGGCCTTGATCCCGCGACGACCGCGCCTTACGCCTGCTCAGGCGTCACCACCTACAGCGCGCTCAAGAAGGTCGAGCAGCATTTTGACACGCCGATCGTGATGTTCGGCGCCGGCGGCCTCGGCCTGATGGCTCTGTCTCTGTTGAAGGCGATGGGCGGCAAGGGCGCGATCATGCTCGACATCGACGCCAGGAAGCGCGAAGCCGCGGAGAAGGCCGGCGCGCTCGCCACCATTGATCCCAAGGCGCCGGATGCGCTGGAGCAACTGGCCAAGAAAGCCGGCGGTCCGATCCGCGCCGTGATCGATCTCGTCGGCAATGCCGCGACGACACAGCTCGGCTTCGACTGCCTCGCCAAGGGCGGCAAGCTCGTCATCGTCGGCCTGTTCGGCGGTGGTGCGACCTGGGCGTTGCCGCTGATACCGATCAAGGCGGTGACGATCCAGGGCAGCTATGTCGGCAATTTGCGCGAGACGCAGGAACTGCTCGATCTCGTCCGCGCCAAGAACGTGGCGCCGATCCCGGTGACGAAGGCGCCGCTCAACAAGGCCAACGACGCGCTGGTGCAGTTGCAGCAGGGCGCGGTGGTCGGACGCACGGTGCTGATGCCGTAGTACGACTCTCTCTCCTCGTCATTGCGAGCGAAGCGAAGCAATCCAGACTGCCTCCGAGGATGCATTTCTGGATTGCTTCGTCGCAACGGCTCCTCGCAATGACGAGGCCACACCTTTCTTCACGCAGGATTCACCTCAAATGTCCGCAAACAACGCCTTCCACATTGCCGTGCTCGCCGGTGACGGCATCGGCCCTGAAGTCATGGCGCCCGCCATCGAGGTTCTGCGCAAGATCGAACAGAAATCCGGCTTGAGCTTCCGCTTCACCGAGGCGCCGGCCGGCGCCAACAATTATCTTGCGACCGGCAAGTCGATGCCTGACAGCACCATCAAGCTCTGCGAGGAGGCCGACGCGATCCTGCTCGGCGCCTGCGGTCTGCCGTCGGTGCGCTACCCCGACAACACCGAGATCGCGCCGCAGATCGAGCTGCGCGTCATCTTCGATCTCTATGCCGGCGTGCGCCCGGCGCGGTTGATCCCGGGCGTGCCGAGCCCGATCGTCGGCGCCGACCAGTGCGGCATCGATCTCGTCGTGATCCGCGAGTCCACCGAAGGCCTCTTCGCCTCGATGGGCAAGGGCGTCGTCACCCACGAGGATGCGCGCGAGACGCTGGTGATCACACGCAGGACCTCCGAGCGCCTGTTCGAGTTCTCGTTTCGCCTCGCCGAGCGGCGCAAGGCGCGCGGCAAGCCGGGTTCGCTCGCCTGCGTCGACAAAGCCAACGTGTTCAAGGCCTTTGCGTTCTTCCGCGGCATTTTTGACGAGATCGCCAAGAAGCATCCTGAGGTGAAAACCGATCGCCTCTACGTCGATGCCTGCTCGGCGATGCTGGTCAAGCGGCCCTGGGATTTCGACGTGATGGTGATGGAGAACATGTTCGGCGACATCGTCTCCGACATCACCGCGAGTCTGATCGGCGGCCTCGGCATGGCGCCGTCGGCCGATATCGGCGACAAATACGCCGTGTTCCAACCTTGCCACGGCACCGCGCCCGATATCATGGGGCAGGGCAAGGCCAATCCGACCGGCATGATCCTGTCGGCCGCGATGATGCTGGACTGGCTCGCCGACAAGCACGGCGTCGAAGGTGCTGCCGAAGCCGGTGAGCAGATCGAGCGCGCGGTCGATCAGGTCTATGCCGGCGGACTCAAGCCGATGGAGTTCGGTGGCAGCAACGGCACGGCGGACATTACGAAAGCGGTGCTGGGGGCGCTGTAGAGATAGGCGGCCTAAAGCATGATCCGGAAAAGTGCGAAGCGGGTTTCCGAGAAGATCATGCGCGAACAGCAACCTAAAGCGCGATGACGATTCATCCCAATCTCATCGCGCTTTAGTTCAGACGCCGCGGGTTGCCTTTGCAATCCACGTTCGTTCCCGAATGACGCTGCAAATCTGGAACTTGAACTCGCTGAAAAAGGACTCGACCCCACGCCGCTTTGCCTTGGCGTGCTCGGGATCAATCCGCCATTGATGAAGCGCTTCCTCCGTCTCGAATTCGACGATCGTCACGCGCTCTCCATCGTCGGCGACGAAACCCTTATGCGAGATGTAGCCAGGTATCGTCCGCGCCAGTTCGCTCATGTGTTTTGCCATCGGCCCATATTCATCCTGCACGCCGGGTTTCATTCGCGTGCGAAATACGGTGACGATCATCGGATGGGCTCCTGTGTGAGGCTGCCATGATCTTTACCGAAAGCAGATCATCATATATAATGAATAATCATGATGTAATTGATCTCTCTGAGAGATGTAAATGGATCTGTCGGATCTGCGAATATTCGTCGCGGTCGTGCGCGAAGGCGGCGTGACGCGCGCGGCCGAGCGGCTGCATCGCGTTCAGTCCAATGTCACAACCCGCATCCGGCAGTTGGAAGAGGATCTCGGCGTAGGTCTCTTCATTCGAGAAGGTAAACGCTTGCATCTGGCGCCCCAGGGGCAAGTGCTGTTTGGTTACGCCAATCGCCTGCTCGCTCTTGCGGATGAAGCACGCGATGCTCTGCAAGATGCAAAACCCCGCGGTACGTTCCGCCTCGGCGCGATGGAAAGCACGGCAGCTGTCAGGCTGCCGGGACTGCTCAGCGAATACCACCAGCGGCATCCAGGGGTCGTTCTGGAGCTTCGTACCGGCAATCCGCAGGTTCTTGCGAGCGCCATCCTCGCCGGCGATATCGATGCAGCGCTTGTCGCCGAACCAATAGCCGATGAGCCATTTGAGAAGGCGCCCGCCTTCGAGGAGGAGTTGGTGATTATCGCGGCCGCCAATCATCCGCCGATCGGCAAGAAAAGCAGCGACCTGCCGCGTACCATCATTGTCTTCGAACACGGATGCCCGCATCGCAAGCGGCTTGAAGACTGGTACGCAAAGCGAAGCGAAATGCCGGAGCGCATGATCGAACTGGCGTCGTATCACGCGATGCTGGGTTGCGTTGTTGCCGGCATGGGGGTGGCGCTGATTCCAAAAAGCGTTCTGGCCACGTTTCCAGACAGGAAACTTTTGAGCGTCCACCCGTTGGGAAGAACGGAGAACCGGGCGTGGACTGTGCTCATCTGGCGTAGGGGAGCGGGCTCGGCGAACATTCAGGCCTTGAGGGAGATCTTGCAAGGCTCCCGGTTGGCCGGTCATCGGCAAGCGAGGACCGCCAGGACTGTATGAGGCGTGACCGGACGCCGACGCTACTTGCCACTAAACTGCGGCTTGCGCTTCTCCATGAAGGCTTCCCGACCCTCGCGGAAATCCGCGCTGTCCATGCAGGCGGTGCCGATCGCCTTGATCGCACGCATGTCGCGCGCGCTCTCGTCCTTCAGCACTTCTGCGATGGTGAGCTTGGCCGCCTCGATCGCGAGCGGGGCGTTTTGCGCGATCGTCCCGGCGATTTCCATGGTCTCGCCCCAGAGCTGGTCGACCGGGAATACGCGCTCGACGAGGCCGATCCGCAGCGCCTCGACGGTATCGATGCGCATACCCGTGTACATCAAGAGCCGCGCCCAGGACGGGCCGACCAGTGACACCAGGTGCTTCAAGCCGTCATAGCCATAGGCGATGCCGAGTTTTGCCGCGGGAATGCCGAACTGGCTGCCATGGGCGGCGAGGCGGATGTCGGCGAGCATCGCGACCTGCATGCCGCCGCCGAGACAGAAGCCCTCGATGCAGGCGATCGTCGGCTTGGGATAGTCGGCGAGCAGCGCGCGCTGAGCGACGCTGCGTTTGGCGTACTCTTCGGACGCTGCCGCGTTGTGGCGCGTCTTCTCGAACTGGCTGATGTCGGCGCCGGAGACGAACGCCTTGCCGCCAGCCCCGCGCAGGATCACGACGCGGACCGCATCGTCGTCGCGCAAGGCCGTCAGCGCCTCGCCAAATCCTTCCCACATCTCCAGCGACATGGCGTTGCGCTTGTCGGGATTGTTGAAGGTGATGACGCCGACGCCGCCGGCGGTGTGCTGGAGGATTTTGCCGTCGGCGTAGGATTTTTCGTTGGAGAGTTCGGGCATCGCGCGCTCGCTTGTCATAGGCCGGGCGCAATGTGCGGCCAGCCTGCGGCCCGGGTCAACCGCGGCGAGGGAGGCGGCTTTGCATCCGCCTGTGCCGCGATTGCATGGCGCGGTGACCTCGCCAATCCTATCGCGCCGGTTCTACTGCTCCAGTTCTACTCCGCCATGTGTGCGGTCAACGGATGGCCGGCGGCCTTGCCGAAGAACGCCGCTTCTTCGGCGGTCGCCTCAAGCAGCTGCTCGTCCTGATTATAGACGTCGTTGCGGAACTGGACGGTCTGGTCCTTGGTCATCCATGCCGTGAGGTAGATCCAGGCCACCGGCACCTTCTTCGCCATGGCGACGTCGAGATGCTGGCCGGTCGCGATCTCCGTATCGATCGCGGCGCGGCTCCATTTCGGCTGATCCTTGAGCAGCCACGCCGCGAGATCGCGCACATTGTCGACGCGCGAGCAGCCGTGGGAATCGAAACGGTAGTCGTCGCTGAACAGATTGCGCTGGTTGGTGTCGTGCATGTAGACCGAATAGGGGTTCGGCATGTCGATCTTCACCGCGCCGAGCGCGTTGAAGGTGCCGTTCTGCTGCCGCACGGTGAAGTTCGGCGTGTGTGTGCCCGACCAGTCGACCGAATGCGGATCGATCGGATTGTCGTGGCCGTCGAGCACCTCCATGTGCATGCGCGACAAATAGGTCGGATCTTTCCGCATATGCGCGGAGATCTCGGTCTTGGCAATCGAGGACGGCACCGTCCAGGTCGGGTTGAGCACGACGCTGCTGATCTGTGCCGTCAGCGTCGGCGACGGCTTTTCGGTCTTACCGACGATGACGCGATAGCGCCGCACCACGACGTCGTTCTCGACCGCCTCGGCAAAGGCGGCGGGGATGTTGACCACGACATAGCGCTGGCCGAAGCTGAAATTCATGTTCTCGAGCCGCTCCAGCGAAGCTTCGAGCTGGCGGATGCGCTTCTGCACGGAGACGTTCATCGCCGCGAGCGTGCGCGGCGTCACCGTGCCGGTCGGCGCCAGCCCGTGGCGGGCCTGGAAGCGCTTCACCGCGTCCGCGAGATCCTGGTCGAAGGTGCCGCTGGCCTTGTCGGCGGCGAGATCGCCGGAGACGATCAGCCGCTTGCGCAGCAGCTCGTCATTGGCGCCCTGGACGCCGAGGGCGAACTTCGCATCCGCCGGGATGGTCGGCCAGCCGCCGCGCACCGCAAGGTCGGAATAGCTCAGCGCGGCATCCTTGATCCGCTGGGCAGTCCCCTCGTCATAGGTCGGCTCGTGCGTCATCGCGAGCGCCGCGGTTGAGCGGCTCTCAGCCGTCGATGCGGGTGTCGTGGCAGCTTTCGGCGCTGCCGCGAGGGCCGGATTGGCCGTGGCTGGCACAGTGCCGGCCGAAGTTGCCGGCTTCGGGCCGGCCTGTCCCGTGGTCTCGGTTTGCGCAAGCGCCGAAGCGCTGGCGAACAGGCCCATCGCGAACAGATTCATGGCAATGATCACGGCATGGCGCTTCGGCATCTGTCTTCCCCATGAGGACGGGGCCCGCACGGGCCACGCATATTGGCAATTCCCGGTCGCCGCGCCGCGTGCGCCGATCGGTAAAATCGGTGGGACGTTAGGCCGTCAGTGTTGAGGCCCCATTAAGCACGGCAGTCGAAAGCCCCGCGCGTGAAGTCGCGGAGGCCCTCGATTAGGTCGCAGCAGGAGCGGGATGGGTTCGCGAAAACCGCGGGCGACGGCGGGGAAAAGACCGGGAAAAAGCCAAGAAAAAAGCCGAGAAAAAAGTCAAGAAAAAGGGGCGGTCAGACCGCCCCGGAAGGGCCACGCGCGGACAGCGCGCGGGCCAGATCTGATCCAGTTCGTCTGATCCGGTCGGTCTCGTTCAATCCGGCCGCGCCCCCGCGACGCGGCGGATTGAACATCGGCCGTAACGGCCAGACCGTCGATCGATCAGGCTTCGTTCGCCGCGATCGATTCCATCAGCGAGACGAGCTGGCGCTGCACCGTCTGATCCTTGATCTTGCTGTAGGCGCGCAGCAGGCGGAGGCTGAAGGCCGAATCGAGGAAGAGCAGGCTCTCGACTTCGCGCGCCTTGTTGTCGCCGTCATAGAAGAAGGTCACGGGCACGTCGAGGGCGGTGGCGATCGACTGAAGCCGAGCCGCGCCAACGCGATTGACGCCCTTCTCGTATTTCTGGACCTGCTGGAAGCTGACGCCGAGCTTGTCGCCGAGCTCAGCCTGCGAGATCTTCATCTCGACGCGCCGCAGACGGATCCGCTTGCCCAGCTCAATGTCCGGCTTGCCGGCACTGCGCTGCTTCATTCTTTTCGCCGCTGTTTTCATTCGTTTTCTCATCGTTCTTCGGTTGAAAACCCCCCGAAGAGGTGGGTCAGGGGTTCGCCCATATACGAGTCCTTGAATTCATGCGGATGCACGAATTCTTCCTTAAACCACGGGAATCGCGCCGGATTGAAAGCTTCGATCAGCCAGTCAATCATGTGCCGCACTCTCGGAATCCGGCCACTACCAGGGTGGTAGGACAACCAGATATCCAGCGGTCTGTTCAGCTCGACCTCCAGTGGAATCAACTTCCCGCCAAGCGCAATGGCATAGCTCGGGAATACGCCGATGCCGGCGCCATTCGCGACAGCCCAGTAATTGGCGCTTGAGACGTTGGTCTTCATGACCAGAAGGTCACGCTCCGGAACGCCCGGGAAGAAACTCTCGAAAGTTTCCTTGGCGGCAAGCTGGTCGGCGAATTGCAGCACCAGGCGGTGCTTGATCAATTCGTGGGCCGAGCGCGGCGTGCCGTATTTCTCGAGGTATTTTTGCGAAGCCCAGAACATCAGATGCATGCGGCCGAGCCGCACCAGCTTGACGTCGAGTGCCGAAGGCCGCGACAGATGGATGGCGACGTCAGCTTCGTGGCGGGAGACGTCGGCCGAGCGCATCGCGCAGTGCAGGTCGACGATGATCTTCGGATAGGCCTGCTGGAATTCGACCAGCCGGGGGGCCAGCCAGAACGTGCCCAAGCCCTCGGTCACGGCGACGCGGACTTCGCCGGACAGGGCGTTGGCCGTCGAATCGCTGGTGCGCAATACGTCGAAGGCAGCCGCCTCCATGCGCTCGACGGCGGAGACCACCAGCGCGCCTTCGTCTGTCAGATGGGTGCCGTGGACGTCGCGGGTGAACAGGGTGGTGCCGGTCTGTCGCTCGAAATCATCGATTCGGCGGCGGACGGCGTTGATCGACAGAGACAGGCGTTCGGCCGCCGAGCGGAAACTGCCGCGTCGAACGACTTCCAGGAATATCCGAGCCGCATCCCAATCGGAGAGGCCGCTGATATTTGTCTTTAGGCGTTCCTCCAGTGGAACGCCCCTTTCCGCCAAGGAGTGCATACAAGTCCCTTCGGGTCGCTAAACTGGCAGAGTCTGGCGCAAACCACAACCACGGCGGGTTGGGGAACGACGAGTTTTGAACGTCATCCTTACTGTCTCGCGAGTGGTATCTGGGTGCTGTCAAGACGGGGAATATGGCTGGGAATCGGGCACATTATCGCCCGTTTGAGGGGTGTCGCGTGAGTTCCGTTGCGAGCCTTGAAATGGCTGCGGGATTGTCGGCGCTGTCCGCAATGGACGCTCTCGCGAGCGAAGCATTGCCGTGTTCCCGGGCGGATCAATCACAGCGCATCCTGCGTTCTGTCTCCGACTGTTTCTCCGATCGCCAACAGCGCAGCGGCGCGATGGGCGCGGGAACTGCGGTTTCAGCGCGGAAACACGCTGAAATCATGTTCAGAGGCGCAGGAGCCTCGTGTTATCCTTGGCTCTCCATGGGGGCCAGAGGGGTCGTCACCAACACGTCTCGCAGGCCGAATTAACGGAAAGAACGCCGGTGTCGCATTCAGACGAACAGTTGCAGTCGGTGCTGGAAACGCTCGAGGAGTGCCGCAGGGCGCTCAACGAGATCAACAGCCGTGAGTCGGCCGAGCTGCTGTCCATCGTCATCCTCGACGTGCGGATGAAACTCAAAGGAATTGACGGCGCCGATCTCAAGGCGCTGTGCGACGAAATGCTGCGGAGCGCCGGAAGCGAACCGCAGCCCCCTTCCAAGCAGACGCAGGACCAGCCCCGGCGTCCGCTGCTCCGCGTGGTGAAGTAGCCGCGCCGCCGAGTCTCGCTTTTTGGCGAGATTTGTGCGCGTCCCGATGCCGCATCTGTGATCACGGACGGCATCGGGAGGAGCCCTGGTTTTATGCGCCTCTGTTGCGCATTCCCCGGCATCGGCTACACCAGAGCCGGTGTCCCGGTTCGCGCGCACTCCCCGCGCGCCGCACTGGGGCCTGAGATGGCTCCGACTGCATCATGCAAAATGTTTCGATCCCGGCGGCGTTGATTGCCGGCCTCGTCAGCTTCCTCTCCCCTTGCGTCCTGCCGCTGGTCCCGCCCTACCTGATCTATCTCACGGGCGCGACGATCGAGCATGTCGAGAGCGACGAAGAGGCCGCGGCCTCCAAGCGCGCGATCATGATGTCGGCTTTGCTGTTCGTGCTCGGCTTCTCGACGGTGTTCGTGGCGCTCGGCGCCAGCGCCTCGCTGATCGGCGGCCTGATCCGCGCCTGGTCGGCCGAGCTGTCGATCCTCGCCGGCATCGTCATCATCGTGATGGGCCTGCACTTCCTGGGACTGACGCGCATCGGCCTGTTGATGCGCGAGGGGCGTCTGACCGCGCCAAAACCCGTCGGCCTCTGGGGCGCATATGTGATGGGGCTCGCCTTCGCGTTCGGCTGGACGCCCTGCATCGGCCCGATCCTCGCCGCGATCCTCTCGGTCGCAGCGGCTGAAGCGACGGTGACGAAAGGCGCTGGGCTCCTCGCGGTCTATTCCGCGGGTCTCGGCATTCCCTTCCTGATCGCAGCGCTGATGATCGAGCAGTTCTCAAAATTGTTCGCGCGCATGAAGGGCCATCTCGTCAATGTCGAGCGCGCCATGGGCGTATTGATGGTGATCACCGGCATCGGCTTCCTCACCGGTGCCGTCTCGAATGTGAGCATCTGGCTGCTCGAGACGTTTCCGGCGTTGCAGACGATCGGGTAGCACCGTCTCGTTCGCCCATCATCGATGGCAACAGGGCGCGCACGCATGAAGGCCATGAGCACGCGCCCTGGTTCGGCCTAACCGATCCGTTCGTCAGTAGTCCCAGAACACCGACACGAAACGAAACGCGTCGCCGTCGGTGGCCACGCGGCCGATGGACGGGAACGGCAGATGCGTGGCCACCATCATCTCGCCGGTCTCGGCAAGCTCTCGCAAGAGGCGGACACGAACGCGCGCCGCTTCCTCGGGGTCGTGTTCAAAGCCGTTGTGCCAGTCGGGTTGCTCGAACCCGACCGCGAACACGGCGTCGCCGGCGAATGTCAGCGCGTCGTCGCCGGATGCCACGCGAACCACGCTGTGTCCGGGGGTGTGGCCGCCGGTGCGCCGGGCGATGACGCCGGGGGCAATCTCCTGCGTCTCATCGAAGGTGCGCAGCTGACTGCCGTACTCGCTCACGAACCGCTTGGCGGTCGCCCGAAGCGCGTCCGGAAAACCCTGCGGCATGTTGGTGCGGGAGAAATCGGGCGCCTCCCAGAATTTGACCTCGGCGGCCGCCACGTGGACGCGGACGTCCTTGCGCAGCTGCTGCTTCACGCCGTCGACGAGCAGCCCGCCGATATGGTCCATGTGCAAATGGGTCAGCACGAGGTCGGTCACGGACGACAGATCGATGCCGGCAGCCTCAAGTCGCCTGATCAATTGGCCGGCCCGCGGCAGGTTCAGGCTCGGATCGGATCCGAGGCCGGCGTCGATGAGGATGGTCTTGTTGCCGCTGCGGATCATGACCGCATTCAGCGCCCAGTCGAACGCATCCTGCGGCAGGAACATGTCGTGCAGCCAGGTCGCCCGGACGGTCGGGTCGGCGTTGTGCGCAAGCATCGTGGTTGGCAGCGGCAGCACACCGTCGCTGACCACGAGCACGTCGATCTCGCCGACCTTCAGCGCGTAACGCGACGGAACGAGCTCTTCGCGGCCCGATCCCACTGGATATGAAGTGTTGTGCAGGTTCATGTTCGTCTCCTGTTGCATGATGAGTGTTCCCGGCTGGTTCTGGTTGAGCGGGCCACGCGGCCGGAAGCGCGCGGTCGTCATCGCTTCGTGCGTCAGAGATCGGTGACGCGCTCCGGATCGGCCGATGCGAGCGCAGCAGCGCGCTCGGCTTTCGGCGGATAGATCCAGACGGTGTTGATCTCCTGCTTCGTCTTCTTGGCGATGTCGCCGACCATCTCGACGGTGCGCTCCCAGCCGCGCGTGAACAGCGCGCCGGCCTCGCCGAGGTCGAGGCAGGTGACGTAGGCCTTCTGGTGATAGGGTCTGGTTGGAGCGCCGAGTAGCTCCGCTGCTGCGTTGTTGCCGGCAAAGGCACCCATCCGCGTGGCGTGCTGGCACGACATCAGCGCGTAATTGCCGTCGTTGTCGCAGGCCGCGCGCGCGGCATCGCCGGTGGCGAAGATTCCGGCGACACCAGGCACACGCAAATCGCGATCGACCAGCAGACGGCCGAAATTGTCGCGCTCGGCAGGGATCTGCGCCGTCAATGGCGCAGCACGGATGCCGGCCGCCCAGACCACCGTCTCGGTCTCGATATGCTCGCCGGTCGACAAGGTCACGCCGGATTTGTCGAGCGAGGCGACGCCGGCTCCAAGCCGCGTCTCCACCCCGAGCTTGCGCAACGCGTCCTCGATGTGCGGGCGGGCGCCTTCACCCATGCCGGGCGCGATTGCGCTGTTGCGCTCAACGATGATCACGCGCGTTTTGGCGCTTTGGCCGAGGATGTCGCGCAAGCGCGCGGGCAGCCCGGTGGCGGCCTCGATGCCCGTAAAACCGCCGCCGGCGACGACAACAGTGTCGCGTCCGTTCGCGGCCGGCCGGTCGGCGAGGCCGTGCAGGTGCTGGTCGAGCGCAATCGCGTCATCGAGGGAATCGACGCTGAAGCCGTGCTCGGCAAGGCCGGGAATGTTGGGTCGGAACAGGCGGCTGCCGGTGGCGACCACCAGACGGTCGTAGGACAGGGTCTTCTTCGTGCCCTTTGCCGTCGTGATCTGCATCGTTCGCGCCTCGGTGTTAACGGTCTCGGCACTGCCCTGGATGTAGTCGACGTCGATCGCCTCGAGGACGTCGAGCAGCGGCGCCGTCAGGGTTTCCGGCTTCGGCTCGTAGAGTCGCGGGCGGACCACCAGCGTGGGCTCCGGTGCGACCAGCGCGATTTCGAGATCGTCAGGCGAAGCGCCCTTGATGTCGCGCAGGCGGGCGGCGGAGAGGGCGGCGTACATGCCGGCGAAGCCGGCGCCGATGATGAGCAGTCGCATATGGTTCACTCCTGAGTTTGATTATTGGGTTTTTTTCTTGGGTCTGGTCTGGTTCGAAACGCGCGCGTCATCGCCGCTGCCGAATGCAAGCAGGGCCTGTTGCGATCGATGACGACGCGGAGAGGTGAGACGGAGACGGCCGTTACGGCGCGGTGCAGTTCGGCAGCGAGGACAGCAGCGCGGGGCCTTCACATGCTGTGCGGCAGCTTCGCGGACCCAGTGGCCAGCCGCGCAGGGCTACCGGCATCACAGGCTTCCGGAGCCAATCATGACTGATCAGGATCGACGTCGCGGCATTGGCACTTTGCCCGATCTGTGCCGGGGCTTCCTCGGCCGTTGGCGAGGTGAAGCGCACGGTCAGTGAGAGCCCATACACGATCGCCGTCGAGACGGCTTTTCGTCGCGGTGCAATTGCAAGGCGTTTCCAGTTCATCGTCTGACTCCGTCCGCATGATGTGACGTTGCGATGTGTAGCGAACCAGATACTCGACTGCCCCAGAGCGATTGCCGTCGCTATCGCGCGATTGCTGCTAACGCACGCGCCTGCGCCAATCGCTCGGCGTTTCGCCCGTGAGCTTCTTGAAGGCCGCGGCGAAGGCGGTCTGCGTGGAATAGCCGAGCTCTGCTGCGATCGAGACGACCGATTCGTCGCTCTCCCGCAGCATGTTCATGGCCTGCTCGAGCCGGTGCTGGCGCAGCCAGGCATGCGGCGACAGCCCGGTGCTCTCCTTGAAAGACCGGCAGAAATGGAAGCGCGACAGACCGGCGTCGCACGCGAGCGCCGAAAGCGAAACGTCCGCATCGCTGTCCGAACGCAGGCGTTCGATCGCCCGTCGCAGGACCGTCGGCGAAAGGCCCCCGATGGTCGGCGGCAGCGCGGCTGCGACGCCCGCATGAGCGGCGAGCAGACGCGTGGCGAGAAGGTCAGTCAGTTGTTGCCTGAACAGCGTGTCGAGCGTGGCGCTGCCGTCGAGCGCGTCGGCGGCGCTCAGCAGCAGGCGGGATGTGATGGCGTCGGGATGTCCGGTCCTTTCCAGGAGGTCGTCGGGGCCTGCCGTATTGGCCTCGTTGGCGATGCGCAGCAGCGTCCGCTGCGGAAGATAGAGCTGAACGACATGAATGGGCCGGTGAATGTCCCATCGGGACGTCGAGCCGGCCGGAATGATCGTCACGACGCCGGGACGCGCGCTGCTGATCGCAGCCGATTTTCCGCTGCGCCGCTCCAGCGCCTGCGAGCCGACGGGATAGGTCATGATGACGTGATCGGCCATGGGTTCGACCACGTCGTGCAGCGCCTCGTGCTTCCAATAGGCAATAGTGCCGCTTTGGCAATCGGAGGCCATGCGAAGCGGCCTCGTCTTGAGCACCCGCGCCATCTCCGCGTCTGCGGCGCGCAGCTCCGACGTCGAGCCATCGTCCGTCTGTGCGGTAGGTGCCGGCGGCAAGCCCTTGTGCGGGGGATTGCGCATGAGTGCGGTGCTTCCGGTCATTGCGTGGAACCTCCTGATCGCATCGAGCTTCAAATCAGGCGTCCGTATTTGTACGGGTCGGCGCGAGTTCTATGCGCGCGAGGGCACAGCGTCTTTCCTGAAGCGGCCATGCTTTGTCCGATCCTGCTCCGTGCCGGCGCGCGCTTTCGCAAAAGCACGCCGAGCGGGTCTGCGCTGATGTTGAATGGAGACGCGGGGGCTTCAGAATCGGCTGAGCAGGGTCAGGACCGCTGCTTGATTGCAGATGACATGCCTTAACTTACGGCAAAGCGCGCGAGTGCCTCGCGATTAATCTCGATGCCGAGTCCGGGGCCTTCGGGAACGCGCACAACGCCGTTCGCGTGCTCGATCGGCTCTTTCAAAATCGCCTGCCGGATCGGATGTTCAGTGCGGTCGAATTCGAGCATCGGCTCGAGCGGTGCGAGCGAAGTCGGCGTGTGCGAGGGCAGCACGGCGAGTAGCTGGAGCGAGGCCGCGATCGCGACGCCGGTGCCCCAGACATGCGGATTGTAGCGGATGCCGAACGTCTCGCTCATGTCGGCGATCTTCTTGCATTCGGAGAGGCCGCCGGCCGCGCAGGTGTCGGGCTGGGCGATGTCGAGCGCATGGGAAGCGAGCAGGTCGCGGAAGCCGAAGCGGGTGAACTCGCACTCGCCACCGGCGACGGGAATGGAGAGCGCGGCTCTCACCGCGCGATAGCCCGCGATGTCTTCCGGCGGCACCGGTTCCTCGAACCATCCGATGTCGTAACGCTCGATCAGGCGGCCGAGCCGGATCGCTGCGACGGAATCATAGGCATGGTTGGCATCGACCATCAGCGCGACATCAGGGCCGATCGCCTCGCGCACCGCGCGGGTGACCGCGGCGTCTTCGGCGGTACCGAATCCGACCTTCAGCTTCACGGCCCGAAAACCCTCCGCGGCATAACCGGCGGCTTCCTCCGGCAAATATTTCAGCGGATCGCCTGACTTGCGCCGATAGAGCCCGGTGGCATAGGCCTGCACCTCCTTGCGGGCCGCCCCGCCGAGAAGCTGGCAGGCGGGCACGCCGAAATGTTTGCCCTTGATGTCCCACAGCGCGATGTCGATGCCGCTCAGCCCCTGGATCACGACGCCCTTCTGGCCGTGATCGCGCAGGCGCGCGTAGACCATCTGCCACAGCACGTCGGTGCGCAGCGAATTCTCGCCGATCAACCAGGGCGCGATGCTCTGCACCACCGCGGCCGTCACCCGCGCAGGTCCATAGCATTCGCCCCAGCCGGTGAGCCCCGCATCGGTCTCGATCTCGACCAGCATCGCGGTGCGCGTGTCGTACCAGGCGCGCGAATAGGCGAAGGGCTGCGAGAGCTTTGCTTCGAGGATGTGCGTCCGGACGGTTGTGATCTTCATCGCCGATGTCCCCCGTTCAATGCGCCTCGTCCAGTGCGCACACCACCGTGCAGACGACGCCGCGCGGCAGGAAGTCGACGGTGGCCTCGCCGCCGAGCTGGTCGCGCGCGCTGCGCTCGATCAGGCGGGAGCCGAAGCCGCGCTGCACCGGCGCCGTCACCAATGGGCCACCGATCTCGCTCCAGATCAGCCGCAGCCGCGGCTTGGGTGTGTCGGCAATGACATCCCATTCGAGCGTCACCCGGCCGGTCTCGTTCGAGAGCGCCCCGTATTTGGCGGCGTTGGTGGCGATCTCGTGCACGATCATCGACAGCACCACGGCGAGCCGCGGCGACAGCGGCACCGCGGGGCCGTCCATCCGGATGCGTTCGGGCGCGTTGAGCAGGAACGGCTTGAGCGCGCGGGCCACCACATCCTTCAGCTCCGAGCCTGCCCATTTTTCCTGGCTGAGCAGATTATGCGCTTCCGCGAGCGCGCCGAGACGGCCCTCGAATTTGGTCCGCTCGTCGCGGCTGGCGCTGCGGAAGGTCTGCACCGCGATCGCCTGCATCAAGGCCAGCGTGTTCTTGACGCGGTGATTGAGCTCCTCGATCAACAGATTGTGCAGCATCTCGCCGCGCGCGATCGTGGTCGCCATCCGGACTGCAAAAGTGAGGCCCGTCAGCAGCAGGATGCCGCCGATCAGGCTGGTGATGGCGATGTTGCGCCAGAGCGGGGCGATCAGCGAGCTCTCGGCGACGCCGGCGGCTACGGTCCAGCCGGTCAGCCGCGAGCGGGTATAGGCGGAGGCGAGCGGAACGCCGTCGAGCGACACGGTCGGGAGCGATGCCTCGTTGCCGCGAAACATTTCGGCGTAAAGCGACGGAGAGGCGCGCTTGCCGAACGTCTCGCTTGGGTTCGGTACGCGCGCGAACACGGTGCCCTTTGCGTCGAGCAGGGACACCGTCCATTGCTGGTCGGGCCGCTGCCTCTCGACCAGATCCTGGAAGATGCTGACCGGCGGGCCGAAGCAGAGGTCGTAGATCACCTCGCCGTCCCGGAACACTGGAACCTCGACGGTGAGAACCTGGCGCTGGTTGAGCGTGCCGGTGAACAGGTCGGAATATTGCGGCGATTTGGTCGCGAACACCTTCTCGACGATCTCCAGATTGCCACGCGGCGGCAGGCTCGCGGTGTCCTCCGCCGCCGACGAGAACAACAGCCGGCCCTTGCGATCGGAGATCAGGACCAGGCCGCCCTTGCCGTATTGGTCGAGAAAGCCGAGCGCGATGCGGCGAAAGTTTTGGAAGTCGTTGTTGCGCAGCGAGTTCGTCAGCGCCAGCACCTGCAAGCCGCCGGTCATCCGCTGCACCTCGGAATCCAGCACGAGGCGCATGCTGCGCACGTTCTCGAGCACGCGGCGGTTGGCGTCGTTGCGGTCCTGCTTGTAATTATAGAAGGCAATGCCGACCGCGAAGACGATCATCGGCAGCGTCGTTCCCGCGACCAGGAGAGCGAGTCGGACCGGCAGGGTGAACTTGGACAAACGCGGATATCCTGGCTCCGGCCCGACGGGACCGGACGGGGCCGAGCATAGAGCAGCAGTGTTATCGCACCACTGCGCTTTTAGGAGGACCCCCTTTTAGGAGGACCTGCGCGCCGCGTCCCGCGAGGCGCGCAGGTTGCAGTGCAAAAGAGCGCTACAGATTGCTCTCGGTGATCGCCGCGTAGACCATGCTGCGCAGCTCGCGCCGGATCGGATAGGCGCTCGACGGCAGCACCTGCGTCATGAAGATGGTGATGAGTTCCTCGGCCGGATCGATCCAGAACGAAGTCGTGGCTGCGCCGCCCCAATTGTATTCGCCGGAACTGCCGGCGACGAGCGTCTCCGCCGGGCGCATGGTCACGGCGAAGCCGAGGCCGAAACCGATGCCGTTATAGGCGGCCTCAGCGAACATCGAGCGCGACACTTCCGGCAGCGACCGTCCGCCCGGGATGTGGTTGCTCGTCATCAGCGCCAGCGTCTTCGGGCCGAGCAGCCTGACGCCGCCGAGTTCACCGCCGTTGAGCAGCGCGCGGCAGAAGGTGAGATAGTCGGCCATCGTCGAACACAGCCCGCCGCCGCCGGAAATGAGGGAGGGCGGCGACAGGAATGAGCTCGTGGTCGGATCGTCCTGCAGCGTCAGGCCCTCGCGGCGCTGGCCGGCATGGAAGGTAAATCCGCCAGCGGGATCGGCGTTGTAGCAGGCGGCGAAGCGATGCGCTTTCGAGGCCGGCACGTGGAAATCGGTGTCGGTCATGCCGAGCAGATCGAGGATGCGCGTTTTGAGAAACTGCTCGAACGGCATTCCTGAGATCTTGCCGACGAGATAGCCCAGCACGTCGGTCGCGACCGAATAGTTCCAGGCCTCGCCCGGGGAGAACTCCAGCGGGATTTTGGCGAGGCTCTCGATCATGCCCTGAAGCGTGCCTGATTTCTCGACCTCGCCGATCTTCTCGGCGCGGTAGGCGGCATCGACATTGGAGCGTTGCTGGAAGCCGTAAGTCAGCCCTGCCGTGTGGCGCAACAAGTCCACGATCAGCATCGGCCGGGACGGCGGCCGGGTCAGGAAGGCCGGCGCGGTGCCGGCGACGAACACGCCGAGGTCCTTCCATTCCGGGATGTACTTGGCGACCGGCTCGTCGATCGCGACGAGGCCTTGCTCGACCAGCATCATGAAGGCGACGCTGGTGAGCGGCTTGGTCATGGAATAGATGCGATAGATGGTGTCGTCCTTGACCGGCACCTTGCGCTCGATATCGGCAACGCCCTGGACGGAGCTGTGGGCGATCTTGCCGCGGCGGTAGACCAGAAGATGCGTGCCCGGGAAGCGGCCGGCATCGATGTACCGGGTTTTCAGGTGCGCATCGACGCGGTCGAGCGCGGCCTTGGACATGCCCACGGATTCGGGCGAGGCGGGGGTAGGGGCGAGCATCGGTTCCTCCGGGGCATTTTGTCGGAAAGTTGATACCGAAATGGCGGCCTCATTCCAAGCCGGTTGCGCTTAACGTGGCCCCGCCGACTGGTGTAGGCTCCACTTGGAACGCCTCCAAGGAGCCCATCCGGGCCAACGAGAAAATGCAGGCAAACGCACCATGACCCAGTTCAATGAGACCGAACTCACCGAAGCCGTCGTCAAGAGCTTTGACCAGACACCAAACCCGCGCGCAAAATTCCTGCTCCAGGAATTGGTGAAGTCGCTGCACGATTACGTGAGCAAGACCGGTCTCACCTTCGAGGAGTGGGACTACGCCATCGATTTCCTGACCCGCACCGGCCAGAAATGCACCGACACGCGCCAGGAGTTCATCCTGCTGTCCGACGTGCTCGGCGTCTCCATGCTGGTCGACGCGGTCAACCACCGCGACCGCGACGGCGCCACCCAGACCACGGTGCTCGGCCCCTTCTATGTCGGCGAGCACAAGGTCACGGCCCACGGCACCGACATCTCGCCGAACAATCAAACCGGCGAGCGGATGTTCGTCCAGAGCCGCGTCACCGATCTCCAGGGCAAGCCGCTCGCAAACGTGCCCGTCGACGTCTGGCATGCCGATGACGACGGCTTCTACGATTCACAGAAGGCCAATTACGACGAGGTCGGCGCCTCCGCGCGGGCGCGCTTCATCACCGACGCCGATGGCCGCTTCTTCTTCCGCACCATTTTGCCGTGCAGCTACCCGATCCCGACCGATGGGCCGGTCGGAGAGATGATCATGCAGACCAAGCGTCACCCGATGCGCCCGGCGCATGTGCACTTTCTGGTCAATGCCAAGGGCTACGAGCCGCTGATTACCCACGTCTTCATGGACGGCGACAAATATCTGGATTCCGACGTCGTGTTCGGCGTCAAGGACGACCTCGTCGCCAAGGTCGAGCCGCGCAACGATGCGGCGATGCCCGACGGCGGCAAGGCGAACGGGCAGTGGCACTTGATGACCTACGAATTCCACCTCAAGCCCGGCGGGGGCATGGCGCCGAAGCCGCTGGGCGTGAAGGCGGCGGAACCGGCCTGAGGCCTCGCCCTACCGCGCGTGCAATAGCGCGAGCAGCACGACGACGGCGCAGGCTAAAACCACCGTCGTCAGCTTCCAGAACAGCAACGGATTGCGCTCGATCAGGGGCGTGGTCCGCGTGCTGAGATAGGCTGGATTGGGGGTCCTGAGCTCGAAGATGAATTCGGACAGATCGTCGTGCCGCTTGTAGGGATCCGGATGCAGCGCTTTCCTGAGCGCACCATCCACCCAGACCGGCACGTCGCGGTGATCGCCCATGGCGGTGCGATATCTCAGCTTCCTCACATCCGAGTTTCCGCGGATCCTGGCGATCTCCGCGCCATAGGGAAGCTCTCCCGTCAGCATCTGGTAGCAGATCACGGCCAGTGAGAACATGTCCGCGCGCGGCGTGCCGCCGTCGCCGAGGAAATATTCCGGGGCCGTGTATTGCACCGTGCCGAGGATGTCGTTGCTCTCGGCGTCCGGCGCCGCTTCCGCCACACCCGCGACCCTGACCGAGCCGAAGTCGATGATCTTCGCGGTGCCGGTCTTGTCGATCATGACATTGTCAGGCCGGAGATCCTGATGCAGCATCTCCTTGCGGTGAAAGGCGCGCAGGCCCGTGGCGATCTGCTCGACAATGCCGCGGACGGTCTCCAGATCCGGGCGCGGATTGTCGATCATCCATTGCCTGAGCGTCTGTCCCTCGACAAATTCGGTCGCGACATAGACGTAGTTGCGCCGTTTCGATTGCGACCGGGGTTGCAGCACGTGGGGGCTGTCGATACGGCGGGCAATCCACTCTTCCATCAGGAAGCGCTTCAAATAGGCGGGGTTGTCGCGCAAATCGATCGAGGGGAGCTTGAGCGCGACCGGCTCTTCGGTCGCGGCATCCACGGCAAGATAGATATGGCTGCGGCTGCTGGCGTGAATCTCCCTGATGATCCTGTAGCCGTCGAACATCGCCCGCGGCTCCGGCAAGGGTGGCAGAGGCAGTTCGGAGGTCCGGGTCAGGATGTCGGATGACTCGGCCTGCGGCACCTCGTCGATCCGCAGGATCTGGACCGTGATGTTATCGTCGCTGCCGCGGCGATAGGCCTCTTCGACGATGGCCCTGGCCGCGCCGTCGAGATCGCCCGTGTGCGTTTCGAGTGCGCCCGTCACGAAACGATGGTCGACGAATTCGTAAGCGCCGTCGGTTGCCAGCAGGAAGGTGTCGCCCGGGCTGACCTGAATGGCCTGATAGTCGATCTCGATCTGCGGATTGATGCCGAGTGCGCGACCGAGATAGGTCTGCTCCGACGAAACGATGATCCGGTGATCATCCGTGAGTTGCTCGAGCGCATTGCCGGCGGTGCGATAGACCCGGCAGTCGCCGACATGGAAGATGTGGGCCGTGGCCGACTTGATGACCATTGCAGTCAAGGTGCAGACATAGCCCTTGTCCCGGTCATAGGCGTATTGGCTGCGCCGCGTCTCGGCGTGCAGCCAGGAATTGGTCGCTTCCAGCACGCGCCGCGCCGAGGTCTTCACCGTCCAGGATTCGGAGGTGCAGTAATAATCGGTCAGGAAGCTCTTGACCGCGGACTCGCTGGCGACCTGGCTCACCGCGCTGCTGGAGATGCCGTCGGCCAGAACCGCCGCGATGCCCTTCAGGCTCAACAGCGGCTCGGCCGGGATGAGGACGCCGTGAAAATCCTGATTGACCGGCTTGCGCCCCTTGTCGGAGTGCTGCCCGATCGAAATTTGCAAGCCCCGGCTCATCCTCGCCACCAATACAAAGGGAGCCTCACCTTATCAGGCGAGGCTCCCTTGTTGACCACCAATCAGATCAGGCCGCGGCGCGGGTCTGAGCCTTCGCAGCCGGCTCGCGCTTCGGCTTCGTCATGACATGCGTCGTGTAGAGGGTCAGGCCGGTGAAGGCGAGGCCGCCGACCAAATTGCCGAGCACGGTCGGGATCTCGTTCCAGATCAGATAGTCCATGATCGAGAATTTTGCGTGCAGCATCAGACCCGACGGGAATAGGAACATGTTCACGACGGAATGCTCGAACACCATGTAGAAGAACACCAGGATCGGCATCCACATCGCAATGACCTTGCCGGAGACCGAGGTCGAGATCATGGCACCGACGACGCCGGTCGAGACCATCCAGTTGCAGAGCATGCCGCGCATGAACAGCGTCGCCATGCCGGCAGCGCCGTGTGCGGCATAGCCGAGGGTTCGGCCTTCGCCGATGTTGCCGATGGCCGTGCCGACCTTGTCAGGATCCTGTGTGAAGCCGAACGTCGTGACGAAGGCCATCATGAAGGCCACGGTGAAGGCGCCGGCGAAATTGCCGACGAAGACGAGGCCCCAGTTGCGCAGCACGCCGTTAAGCGTGACGCCCGGACGCTTGTCGAGGAGCGCGAGCGGCGAGAGCACGAACACGCCGGTCAAAAGGTCGAAGCCGAGCAGGTACAGCATGACGAACCCGACCGGGAACAGCAGCGCGCCGATCAGCGGCTGGCCGGTGTTGACGTTGATCGTGACGGCGAACCAGGCCGCCAGCGCGAGGATGGCGCCGGCCATGTAGGCGCGGATGATCGTATCCCGGGTGGACATGAAGATCTTGGACTCGCCTGCATCCACCATCTTGGTGACGAATTCCGAAGGCGCGAGATACGACATCAATGGTTCCTTTTGCTTCGTAAGTGAGATCGACGCGCCCCAGAGGGCGCAGCTGAACATCGTTGGCCGTGCGCACGGCTCTGCCGCGCACGAGGGCTATGGAAGGTCTGGAAGCCTGGGAATCGCGTCACGAGGACTGAGCCGAGGATGGCCGCGAAGCATTTGAGCTCCCGGTCGCAGCCGCCAGAGGCTGCAACAATGCGGCAAGCCGCAGTCTTCGTTGACGCCAGAGGAAATGCAAGTTGCGTGCCGGGTCGTTGTGTTCAAAAAAGTATTTGATATCAATCGGATGGCTCGCGCCTTGATCCGATCATTGCGAGTTCGGCGGCCTTTTGCTTAGGCGGCTGCATAAGATTTGTGCGGCGCACAAGGAATAAGCAGGCCGCAAATTCCGCGTGCGTCGCGCGCCTGCGACAGACTGGCGCGGAGCTTATAACATATTGAATATGATGGGGTTTATGAGCTGCCGCGCTTGGCATGAAGCTTGAATAGTTCCAAGCCGACGCCATTGAAGCCGTCCCGCGAGACTTCTCATCCGAATTTGCTGACGCCACCCAGGCGGGGGTCTCCCCGTCGCGCGTTCGCATGCGCCTTTTTTTGGCGTCACGGACGGACCGGGCTGCTCGTGCGCACTGACGCAATCATTCGCAACGACGCAAAGGACGACACCGCCCATGACCAAGCGCATTCGCCGGCCTTCGGATAGTGGCCTCAGCCGCCGTCAATTGTTGAAGGCCGCCGGCTCAACCGCCGCCCTTCTCGCCGCCGCCAAGCTGAATTTCCCCGCCGGCGCCTTCGCGCAGGATGCAGGCCCCGAGGTCAAGGGCGCCAAGCTCGGCTTCATCGCGCTGAGCGATGCCGGCCCGCTCTTCGTCGCCAAGGATAAGGGCATGTTCGCCAAATACGGCGTGCCCGACACCGACGTGCAGAAGCAGGCCTCATGGGGCACCACGCGCGATAACCTCGTGCTCGGCTCGGAGGGCAACGGCATCGACGGCGCGCATATCCTGACCCCGATGCCGTATCTGATCTCGGCCGGCAAGGTGACGCAGAACAACCAGCCGACGCCGATGTACATCCTGGCGCGGCTCAATCTCGACAGCCAGTGCATCTCGGTCGCCAACGAATATGCCGACCTCAAGCTCGGCGTCGACGCGACGCCGTTCAAGGCGGCGCTGGAGAAGAAGAAGGCCTCCGGCAAGGCCATCAAGGCTGCCATGACCTTCCCCGGCGGCACGCATGATCTCTGGCTCCGCTACTGGCTCGCCGCCGGTGGCATCGATCCCGACAAGGACATCGAGACCATCGTGGTGCCGCCGCCGCAGATGGTGGCCAACATGAAGGTTGGCACCATGGATTGCTTCTGCGTCGGCGAGCCGTGGAACCTGCAGCTGATCCATCAGAACATTGGCTACACCGCGGTCACGACGGGTGAGCTCTGGAACAAGCATCCGGAAAAATCCTTCGGCATGCGCGCGGCCTTCGTCGACAAATATCCGAAGGCTTCGAAGGCGCTGTTGATGGCGGTGATGGAGGCCCAGCAGTGGTCGGACAAGGCCGAGAACAAGGCCGAGCTCGCCGCCATCATGGGCAAGCGGCAGTGGATGAACTGCCCGGTCGAGGACGTGCTCGATCGCACCTCCGGCAAGTTCGATTACGGCGTCCCCGGCAAGGTGGTCGAGAACTCGCCGCACATCATGAAGTACTGGCGCGACTTCGCCTCCTATCCGTTCCAGAGCCACGATCTCTGGTTCCTCACCGAGGACATCCGCTGGGGCAAGTACGAGGCGAATTTCGACACCAAGGCGCTGATCGCCAAGGTCAATCGCGAGGACATGTGGCGCGACGCGGCCAAGACGCTCGGCGTCGCGGCCTCGGAAATTCCGGCTTCCACCTCGCGTGGCAAGGAGACCTTCTTCGACGGCAAGGTGTTCGATCCCGAAAATCCGGCTGCCTATCTGAAGTCGCTCGCGATCAAGCGCGTCGAAGTCTGATGGAGCCAACGGCCGCCCCAGGGCGGCCGCATCGTCTTTTGAAGCCGGAGAGATATTGCGATGAACATGCCTGCCACGAAGATCGAGGTTGAGACCGCGACGCCTGCGACCACCGCAGCGCCTGTCGTCGCGATGACGCCGAAGCGTGCGCCGCGTAGCGAGGCCTATGCGCGGATGGCGAGGGAGACCGCTGTACGCGTGATCCCGCCGCTGGTCGTGATCGCGCTCTTGATGCTGGTGTGGGAGTTGGTCTGCCGCCGCGCCGGCTCGGCGCTGCCGCCGCCGTCAAAGGTCTTCAAGGACACCAAGGAGCTGATCGTCGATCCGTTCTTCGACCATGGCGGCATCGACAAGGGCCTGTTCTGGCATCTCTCCGCCAGTCTCCAGCGCGTCGCGCTCGGCTACTCGCTCTCCGCCATCGCCGGCATCGCGCTAGGCGTGCTGGTCGGACAGTCGGTCTGGGCGATGCGCGGGCTCGATCCGCTGTTCCAGGTGCTGCGCACCATCCCGCCGTTGGCCTGGCTGCCGTTGTCACTCGCAGCTTTCCGCGACGGTCAGCCGTCGGCGATCTTCGTCATCTTCATCACCTCGATCTGGCCGATCATCATCAACACCGCGGTCGGCATCCGCAATATCCCGCAAGATTACCGCAACGTCGCCGCCGTGGTGCAACTCAACCCGCTCGAATTCTTCGCCAAGATCATGATCCCGGCCGCCGCGCCCTACATCTTCACGGGACTTCGCATCGGCATTGGCCTGTCCTGGCTCGCGATCGTGGCCGCGGAAATGCTGATCGGAGGCGTCGGCATCGGCTTCTTCATCTGGGACGCCTGGAACTCCTCGCATATCAGCGAAATCATCCTGGCGCTGTTCTATGTCGGCATCATCGGCTTCGTGCTCGACCGCCTGATCGCGGGCCTCGGCAAGATCGTCACGCGCGGCACCGCGACAAGCTAGGGGAAGGGACACATGACCGCCTATCTGAAGCTCGACCACATCGACAAGATCTTTACCCGCGGCGCCGCGACCACGGAGGTGCTGAAGGACATCAACCTGACCATCGAGAAAGGGCAGTACGTCTCCATCATCGGCCATTCCGGTTGCGGCAAGTCGACCCTGCTCAACATCATCGCCGGGCTCACGACCGCTTCGACCGGCGGCGTGCTGCTGGAGAACCGCGAAGTGAATTCGCCAGGGCCCGATCGCGCCGTGGTGTTCCAGAACCACAGCCTGCTGCCGTGGCTGACTGTCTACGAGAACGTCAGGCTCGGCGTCGACAAGGTCTTTGCCCGGACCAAATCCCGTGCCGAGCGTGACGCCTGGGTGATGCACAATCTCAACCTCGTGCAGATGGCCCATGCCAGGGACAAGCGTCCGTCCGAAATCTCCGGCGGCATGAAGCAGCGCGTCGGCATTGCGCGCGCGCTGGCGATGGAGCCGAAGGTACTGCTGCTGGACGAGCCTTTTGGCGCGCTCGACGCTTTGACCCGCGCCCATCTCCAGGACTCGGTGATGGCGCTGCATCAGAAGCTCGGCAACACCATTTTGATGATCACCCACGACGTCGACGAGGCCGTGCTGTTGTCCGACCGGATTGTAATGATGACGAACGGTCCGAGCGCGCGCATCGGCGAGGTGCTGGAGGTGCCGCTCGCGCGTCCCCGCAAGCGGCTCGAACTCGCGACCAACACCACCTACCTGAAGTGCCGCCAGCGCGTGCTCGAATTCCTCTATGAGCGTCATCGCTTCGTCGAAGCCGCGTAACGCATCGTTAACGCTTCGCCTAATTTTGGATCATCAAGCTCAATCCTTGTGCGCCGCACAAGGATTGAGCGAATCGCAAAATATGCGTGCGAAATCGCCTTGCAAAAGCTTCGGGCAATTCGAATAAGCTCCTGAATTCCCTGTATTTCCTGATTGCGCGCAGTTGGCACGGAAGTTGAATTACCTTGCCCGACGCCAACGACGACGTCCCTCACATCATCAATCAGCATCGTGAACTCGCCATCGGGGCTTGGCCTCGACGCGCGCCTCCATGCCTGGAGGCAGAGCCTGCAACGAAGCAGCGGTGAGCCTAGAAGGGATTTGCAATGACCAAGAGTCCGACGTGGATATCTGACTGGCGCCCCGAAGATGAGGCGTTCTGGAATGCGGGCGGTAAATCGATCGCCCGGCGCAACCTGATCTGGTCGATCGTCGCTGAGCATATCGGCTTCTCGGTGTGGCTGATCTGGAGCATCGTTGCGACCAAGCTGCCGCAGGCCGGCTTCCACTACTCTACCGACGAGCTGTTCCAGCTCGTGGCGGTGCCGGGGCTGATCGGCGCATTGATGCGCTTTCCCTATACATTCGCGGTCACGACCTTCGGCGGCCGCAACTGGACCATCTTCAGTGCGGCGATCCTGTTCATTCCGACGCTGTCGCTCGCCTATTTCGTCAGCCTACCCGACACGCCGTTCTGGCTGATGCTGCTGATCGCCTCGACCGCAGGTCTCGGCGGCGGCAATTTCGCCTCCAGCATGACCAACATCTCCTTCTTCTTCCCTGACAGGATGAAGGGATGGGCGCTGGGGCTGAACGCGGCTGGCGGCAATATCGGCGTCTCCAGCGTGCAGCTGCTGACCCCGATCCTGATGACGCTCGCGGTCATCAACCTGTTCCAGGCAAACCCGGTCGGCGGCGTGTATCTGCAAAACGCCGGCCTGATGTGGGTCATACCGATCGCGATCGCGGTGTTCGGTGCGGTGTTCTTCATGAACAACCTCACCACCGCCAAATCGTCGATCAAGAACCAGCTCGCGGTGGTCAAGCGCAAGCACACCTGGATCATGGCGTATCTTTATATCGGGACGTTCGGATCCTTCATCGGTTACTCCGCGGCATTTCCGCTGCTGATCAAGACGCAGTTTCCGACGGTGACGATCGCGATCGCCTTCCTCGGGCCTCTGGTCGGCTCGTTGTCGCGGCCGCTCGGCGGCTTGCTCGCCGACAAGATCGGCGGCTCGATCCTCACCTTCTGGAATTTCATGGCGATGGCGGCGGCGACGGTCGGGGTGCTCTACTTCGTCGGGCAGAAGGATTTCATCGGCTTCCTGTCGATGTTCCTGATCCTGTTTGTCACGACCGGCATCGGCAACGGCTCGACCTACCGCATGATCCCCTCGATCTTCCGCGAGCAGAATTTGTTCAAGGTTCGCGGCAAGGGCGATGCGGCGCGCGCGGCTGCCCTGAAGACGGCGAGCATCGAGAGCGGTGCCGCGGTCGGCTTCATCGGCGCGGTCGGTGCCGTCGGCGGCTATCTGATCCCGACCGGTTTCGGCAAGTCGATCGCCATGACCGGCGGGCCGCAGCTCGCGCTCGCGATCTATCTCGGCTTCTACGCCTCCTGCCTCGCACTGACCTGGTGGTTCTACCTGCGTCGCAGCCCGCAAGGTGAGGGCGCGCCAGGCCTCGCCGAAGCTCGGGTGTGACACTTGGTATGAAACTCGCTTCTCCCCGTACGCGGGGAGAAGTCTCGCTGATGACGTTTGACCCATGAACCTGGTTCGCAATGGCGCGCACCAAGGCAAACCGAAACAGGCAGGAGAACATCATGACGCCCGAGCAGATCACCCTCATCCAGCAGAGCTTTTCCAAGGTCGCGCCGATTTCCGAAGCAGCCTCGGTGTTGTTCTACGACCGCCTGTTCGAGGTGGCGCCGTCCGTGCGCGCGATGTTTCCCGAGGACATGACCGAGCAGCGCAAGAAGCTGATGGGCATGCTCGCCGCCGTCGTCGGCGGTCTCTCGAACCTGAACTCGATTCTTCCCGCGGCCTCCGCGCTCGCCAAGCGTCATGTCGCCTATGGCGCCAAGGCCGAGCACTATCCCGTGGTCGGCGCGACCTTGCTGTGGACCCTGGAGAAGGGGCTTGGCGAAGCCTGGACGCCCGAACTCGCCACGGCCTGGACCGACGCTTACGGCGTGCTGTCAGGCTACATGATTTCCGAGGCCTACGGCGCGCAGGCGCAGGCCGCCGAATAGGAGATGCCTTGTGAGTGAACCGCTGGTCATCGTCGGTAACGGTATGGCGGCCGCGCGTCTGGTCGACGAGCTCGCCAAGACCGCACTCGGCCGCTACGCGGTTGCTGTGATCGGCGAAGAGCCGCGGCTCGCTTACAACCGCGTGCTGCTCTCTTCCGTGCTGGCCGGCGAAACCGGCTCGCACGAGATCGAGCTGCGGCCGGCGGACTGGTGGCGCCATCGCGGCGTCACCGTGCGCTACGGCTATCGCGTCACCGAGATCGACACCGGCCGCCGCGAGCTGAAGATCGCCGGCGAAGAGAGCATGGAATATTCCAAGCTCGTGCTCGCGACTGGCTCGACGCCGCTGCGGCTCAACGTGCCGGGCGCCGATCTTGCCGGCGTGCACACCTTCCGCGACACCCGCGACGTCGACCTGTTGCTGACGCTTGCGGCCGCGAAGAAGCGCGTCGTCGTGGTCGGCGGCGGCCTGCTCGGCTTAGAGGCGGCTTACGGCCTCGCCAAGGCCGGCGCGCCGGTGACGCTGCTGCATCTGATGGACCGGTTGATGGAGCGCCAGCTCGACGGGCCGGCGGCCGATCTGCTGAAGACTCTGGTCGAGCGCAAGGGCATCCGCATCCTGCTCAATGCCAGCACCAAGTGCCTCCATGGCGATGGCCAGGTGGAGGCCGTCGAGCTTGCCGACGGCAGCCGCCTCGAGGCCGATGCGGTGATCTTCGCCGCCGGCATCAGGCCCAACAGCGCGCTGGCCAAGGAAGCCGGCATCGCGGTCAACCGCGGCATCGTCGTCAATGACGTGATGCAGACGGGCTCGCCCGACATCTACGCGCTCGGCGAATGCGCCGAGCATCGCGGCACCTGTTATGGTCTGGTCGAGCCGGCCTACGAGCAGGCGCGGGTGCTGGCGCAGCATCTCGCCGGGCGGCCCGCTTCGTATCCGGGCAGCGTGGTCTCAACCAATCTGAAAGTCTCCGGCGTCGGCGTGTTTTCCGCCGGCGATTTCATGGGCGGAGAGGGCAGCGAGAGCCTCGTGCTGTCAGATCGCAGGCGCGGCACCTACAAGAAGCTCGTGATTGCAGAAGGCCGGCTCACCGGCGCCGTGCTGATCGGCGATACCGCCGATGCGCTCTGGTATCTCGGGCTGATCCGTAATCGCGAGAATGTCGCCGCGATCCGCTCCGACATGATGTTCGGCCGCGCGCTGGCGCTGCCCTCAAAGGCCGCTTGACGATGACGGCGATCGATCCAAAACTCCGCGCCACCAAGACGACCTGCCCCTATTGCGGCGTCGGCTGCGGCGTGCTCGCGACGCCCGACGGCAAGGGCGGCGCGGCGATCGCAGGCGATCCCGATCATCCCGCCAATTTCGGCCGTCTCTGCTCGAAGGGCTCCGCGCTCGGCGAGACCGTTGGGCTCGAGAGCCGGCTGCTCTATCCGATGATCCGCTGCAAGGGCGTGCTGGAGCGCGTCGCCTGGAGCGATGCGCTCGACCACGTCGCCCATCGCATGCAGCACATCGTCGCGCGCGACGGCGCTGATGCGGTCGCGTTCTATCTGTCCGGCCAGCTCCTCACCGAGGACTATTACGTCGCCAACAAGCTGATGAAGGGGTTTGTCGGCACGGCAAACGTCGACACCAATTCGCGACTCTGCATGTCGTCCTCGGTCGCCGGCCACCGCCGTGCCTTCGGCGCCGACACCGTGCCCGGCTGCTACGAGGATCTCGACCAGGCCGATCTGCTGGTCTTCGTCGGCTCGAACGCCGCCTGGTGCCACCCGGTGCTGTTCCAGCGCATGTTGAAGAATAAGCAGGAGCGCGGCGCGCGCATGATCGTGATTGATCCGCGCCGCACCGACACCGCAACCGACGTCGAATTGTTCCTCGGCCTCAAGCCCGGCACCGACACCGCGCTGTTCTCCGGCCTGTTCGTCCATCTCGCCGACAACGGCGCATTGGACCAGGACTACATCGCCAGCAACACGTCGGGCTTCGACGACGCGCTGGCCCGCGCGCGCAACATCGCCGGCAGCGTTACCGCGACCGCGCTGGCCACGGGCCTCTCCGAACAGGATGTCGCCACCTTCTTCAAGATGTTCCGCGACACCCAGCGCGTCGTCACGCTCTACTCGCAGGGCGTCAACCAATCGGCGCAGGGCACCGACAAGGTCAACGCGATCCTCAACTGCCATCTCGCCACCGGTCGCATCGGCAAGCCCGGCGCCTCGCCGTTCTCGCTCACCGGCCAGCCCAACGCGATGGGCGGCCGCGAGGTCGGCGGCCTCGCCAACCAGCTCGCCGCGCATATGAACTTCACGCCGCCCGACATCGATCGGGTGCGGCGGTTCTGGAAGGCGCCGCGCATCGCGACCCATGAGGGTCTGAAGGCGGTGCAGTTGTTCGAGGCGATCAACCGCGGCGAGGTCAAGGCGCTGTGGGTGATGGGCACCAACCCGGCAGTGTCGCTGCCCGACGCCGACTTCGTGCGCGAGGCGCTGAAGAAGCTCGAGCTGTTCGTGGTGTCCGAGAACGTGCTGTCCAACGACACGGTCGATGCCGGTCCGCATGTGCTGCTGCCGGCGCTGGCCTGGGGCGAGAAGTCGGGCACGGTGACCAACTCCGAGCGCCGCATCTCGCGCCAGCGCTCGTTCCTGCCGGCGCCCGGCGAGTCGAGGCCGGACTGGTGGATCGTGAGCGAGACCGCCAAGCGCCTCGGCTTCGGCGACAGTTTTAATTACAGATCCGCTGCGGATATCTTCCGCGAACATGCGGCGCTCTCGGCCTTCGAGAACGATGGCAGCCGCGATTTCGACATCGGCGCGCTGACCTCGCTATCCGACGAAGCCTTCGATGCCTTGAAGCCGGTGCTGTGGCCGGCGCGGGAAGGCGAGGCGCCGGGTGAACGTTTCTTCGCGCAAGGCGGCTTCTTCACCAATGACGGCAAGGGCCGTTTTGTCGCGCCGGAGGTGCCTGCGCTGCGCGGCGAGATCGGGCCGTCGCGCCCGCTGCGTCTCAACACCGGACGCATCCGCGACCAGTGGCACACCATGACGCGCACGGGTCTGAGCCAGCGGCTGGGCGCGCATCTGCCCGAGCCGTTCGTCGAGATCCATCCTGACGACGCCAACAAATACAACATCGTCCATGACGGCTTTGCCCGTATCACCACCGACTACGGCCAGTGCATCCTGAAGGTCGTCGTCAGCGACCGCCAGCAGCGCGGCACGCTGTTCGCGCCGATCCACTGGAGCGCGATGAATGCCTCGCACGGCCGCGTCGGCGCGCTGGTCGCACCGTTCACCGATCCGTTCTCAGGGCAGCCGGAGTCCAAAGCGACGCCGGCGGCGATCACGCCGTATGAATACGTCTTCCGAGGTTTTGCGCTGTCGCGAAAACAGCTCGATCTGCCGCCAAACCTGATGTGGACCCGCGTCACTGTTACGGGCGGCTTCGGTTATCTCTTTGCCGACAACGCCGATCTGTCGCGCTGGCCGGCCTGGCTCGATGGCGTCGCCGGGGAGGACGTCGCCGAATACCGCGATTTCGGCGGCGGTGTTTTTCGCGCGGCTTCGTTTGATGGAGATCGCATCGAGACCTGCCTGTTCGTTGGCCCCGCGCATGACGCCGGCGACTGGGAGGTGGTGAAGGGCCTGTTCGTGGCCGATCGCGTCACCGACGATCAGCGCCGTATGCTGCTGTCAGGCAAGTCCAGCGAAGGCGCCGCCTCAACCGGCCCGATCGTCTGCGCCTGCTTCGGCGTCGGCCGCGGCACCATCTGCGAGACTATCGTTGCCGGCGCGCGCACGGCGGCCGATATCGGCGCAAAACTCAAGGCCGGCACCAATTGCGGCTCCTGCATCCCCGAGCTGAAGCGGCTGATTGCGACGACCGAAATGGCGCCGCCGAAGCAGGCAAAGCTTGCGGGCGCGGCGAGTTAAATGCCGTACCTCTCACCGTCGTCCGGGCTCTCGCCAGGACGACAGTGAGAGGTGGCCACGCTTTGTCATCCACTTGATCTGAGTCAGCACGGCGCCATCCGCTCCCGGCGATACTGGCCACCCAATTAATTGCCGGTGTTCTCCGTGTCCGCGCCTCGGTCAGACGTCCCCATTCGCCCGCTCCTGATCGGCTTCCCGGCCGCAGGCCTGGTGCTGGGCTTCGTCCTGCGCGCTACCGGTGACGAACAATGGGTCGAGCTGGTCTGGGCGATCTCGACGCTGCCCGTGCTGATCGCACTGCTCGTCGAGATCATACGCGGTGTGAGCCGCGGCGAGTTCGGCCTCGACATCGTGGCTGCGCTCTCGATGACGTCGGCACTGCTGGTTGGCCAGCAACTCGCTGCGGTCGTCGTCGCGCTGATGTACGCCGGCGGGCAATATCTTGAAGACTTTGCCGAAGGCCACGCGCGGCGCGAGATGACGGCGTTGCTTTCGCGTGCGCCGCGCACGGCGATGCGCCATCGCGACCATCAGCTGGAGGAGATCGACGTCGAGCTGGTCGCGGCCGGCGACCGGCTCTTGATCCGCCAGGGCGAGATCGTGCCGGTCGACGGCACGCTCGCGAGTTCGCTTGCGGTGCTCGATCAGTCGGCGCTGACCGGGGAGTCGCTGCCGGTGCAGCGCGTGGCGGGCGAGGCCGTGATGAGCGGCGCGACCAATGCCGGCGAGGCCTTCGATCTCGTCGCGGCGCGCCCCGCCGCGCAGAGCACCTATGCCGGCATCGTCCGCCTGGTCGAGGCGGCGCAGCGCTCCAAGGCGCCGATGGTACGTCTGGCCGATCGCTATGCGGTCGTCTTCCTCGTCGCCACGCTTGCAATAGCGGGCGCCGCGTGGGCCTGGACGCGGGATCCGATCCGCATGGTCGCCGTGCTGGTGGTCGCGACGCCGTGCCCGCTCATTCTCGCGGTGCCCGTCGCCATCGTCGCCGGCCTGTCGCGCGCGGCACACCACGGCATCCTGATCAAAGGCGGCAAGGCACTCGAGACCATGGCGCGCATTCGCTCGTTGGTCGTCGACAAGACGGGTACGCTGACCGACGGCAAGGCCAGCGTGGTCGCGATCCACGCCGCCGAAGGCCTCGTCGAGGACGACGTCATCCGCATCGCGGCTTCGCTCGACCAGGCCTCGAAGCACGTCATCGCGCAGGCGCTGGTCGCCGAGGCGCAGCGCCGCGGCCTCGCGCTGACGGTGCCGACGGAGATGATCGAGACACCGGGCGAGGGTATCTCCGGAATTGTGGAGGAACGTCGCGCGGCGGTAGGCGGCATCAGCTATGTCCGCGCGCAACTGGCGCCGGCGGACAGGGAGCTGGATCCCACGCAAGCCCTCGACCCGCCGGGCGCCGTCGTGGTGTGGCTCGCGGTCGACGGGCGCCTCGCCGGCCGCATTGTGCTCGCCGACGAGCTCCGCGTCGGCATCGCGGCGTTGCTGACGAAACTCCGAGGTCTCGGAGTCGAGCGCATCGTGCTCGCGACCGGTGACCGCCGCGACGTCGCAGACGCCGTCACTGCCGGTTTGGGCCTCGATGCGGTGCGCGCTGACCTGACGCCGGACCAGAAGGTCCTGGTCGTGCTCTCCGAGCGCAAGGCGGGCCCGGTGATGATGGTCGGCGACGGCGTCAACGACGCGCCGGCGCTGGCTGCGGCCGATGTCGGCGTTGCCATGGGCGCGAAGGGCGCCGCGGCGTCGGCGGAGGCAGCCGACGCCGTGCTGCTGGTCGACACGCTCGATCGCATCGTGCCGGCAATCGAGATCGCGCGGCGCGCGCGCTTGATTGCGCTCGAAAGCGTCTATGCAGGCATCGGCCTGTCCACGCTCGGCATGATCGCAGCCGCGTTCGGCTATCTCACGCCAGTCGAGGGTGCGCTGATGCAGGAGGCGATCGACGTCGCGGTTATCCTGAATGCGCTCAGGGTATTGCGGGGCAGCTAGTCCGGATTGCCCGTCGGCCTGCTTGAGCCTGATTTGCTGCCATGATCTGTGCGGCAATCGACGGCCCCGACATTGTCCCTTATGCTGGCGCGGTCCCCGTCACTAACCCAACAATCAAAACAACCATGATGTACCTGGAAACGCCGCCGCGCCTGATCGAAACCAGGCTCTTCTCCGCCATGCCCGAGAAATTCCGCCGCAAGGGCGTGCGGACCGATTGGGCCGATGCCAACCGGCCGGGCGTGCCGACCGACAGCTTCATCGAAGGTCCGTCCTTCGACAAGGACGGCCATCTCTACATCGTCGACATTCCCTTCGGTCGCATCTTCCGCATCGCGCCCGATGGTGAATGGTCGCTGGTGACCGAATACGATGGCTGGCCGAACGGACTGAAGATCGCCGCCGATGGCCGCATTCTCGTGGCCGACTATATGCACGGCATCATGGAACTCGATGCCAGGGACGGCCGCATCAAGCCGATCCTGACTGCGCGCAATTCAGAATCGTTCCGCGGCTGTAACGATTTGCATCTCGCTTCCAATGGCGACATCTATTTCACGGACCAGGGCCAGACCGGCCTGCACGATCCCAGCGGTCGTGTCTATAAGCTCTCGTCGAGCGGCCGACTCGATTGCCTCATCGACACCGGCATCAGCCCGAATGGCCTGGTGCTCGACCCCACCGAAACCGTGCTGTTCGTCGCGATGACGCGCGACAATGCGGTGTGGCGGCTGCCCTTCATGAAGGACGGCAGCGTGTCCAAAGTCGGCCGCTTCTGCTCGCTGTTCGGCACCAGCGGCCCCGACGGCATGACCATGGACGCGAAGGGTCGCCTCTTCGTCGGCCATGCCTCGCTCGGCCACGTCTTCGTGTTCGCGCCGAACGGCGAATTGATCGCACGGATCAAATCATGCGCGGGGCCGAACTGCACCAATGTCGCCATCGGTGGCGCGAAGAAAGATCGGCTCTATATTACGGAGTCTGCAACCGGCAGCGTGCTGGTGGCGGACATCAGCGGACTGTAACGCTCTGTAGGAATAGACATGAACACGCACCCCTTCGGCAAGACCGGCGCCAACGTCTCCGTCATCGGGCAGGGCACCTGGTATCTCGACCATGGCGATCGCAAGCGCGCGATCGCGGCGCTTCAGCGCGGGCTCGATCTCGGCATGACCCATATCGACACCGCCGAGATGTATGGCGATGCCGAGCTTGTCATCGCGGACGCGATTGCTGGCCGACGTGACGAGGTGTTCCTCGTGTCAAAGGTGCTGCCGAGCAACGCCTCGCGCCGCGGCACCATCACGGCCTGCGAGCGTTCGCTGAAGCGGTTGAAGACCGATCATCTCGATTGCTATCTGCTGCATTGGCGAGGCTCCTATCCGCTCGAAGACACCGTCGCCGCGTTCGAGGAGCTGGTGAAGGCAGGAAAAATCAAATCGTGGGGCGTCTCCAATTTCGACGCCGACGATCTCGACGAAATTCTCGATGTTGCCGGCGAAGGCCGCATCGCTTGCAATCAGGTGCTCTATCATCTCAAGGAGCGCGCGATCGAGCATGCTGTGATCCCGTGGTGCGAGCAGCACGGTGTTGCCGTTGTCGCGTATTCGCCGTTCGGTCATGATGATTTCCCTGACGCGCGCAGCAAAGGCGGCGCCGTGCTTGCGCGCATCGCGGAAACGCGTCGCGCGACGCCGCGTCAGGTCGCGCTGAGCTTTCTCGCCCGTGCGACTACGGTGTTCGTGATCCCGAAAGCGTCATCCGCCGAACATGCCGGCGAAAATGCGGCCGCCGGCGATCTCGTGCTGACGAAAGAGGAGATTTCCGCGCTCGATGCGGCGTTTCCGCGCGGTCCGAAGCCGCGTGGTCTGCCCATGCTGTAGTGCACAAAAGCCTATTATTAATGGAGTATTGACGCGCGCGGACCTCAGCGCATATCGGCATCCTGTTTTCGGAAGTTGTGAAAGCGGCGCAATTGTCGTTTTTTACGCCCGTTCCCGAATCGTATTTCCCAGGTTCCAGCCGTGACACCGCCGCCCGCCGCAGCCGCAAGGCTCGACAGTATTTCCATGCCCGTGACCGAGAAGAAGCAGGAGGCTCGCCGTGCACCTGCGCGCGTCGATCATCCCTTCAAGGGCATCGCGCTGGTGCTGCTGTCGACGGTGTTTCTCGGCTGCTCCGACGTCACCGCGAAATATTTGTCGACGAGCCTGCCGTCGATCGAGATCACCTGGATCCGCTTCGTCACGTTCGCGCTGATGTTCACGCCGGTGATGCTGCCGGCTTCGCCGATCTATGCGATGCGCACCGAGCGGCTTGGCCTGCAACTGATGCGCGGTACCGCGCTGCTCGGCTCCTCGCTGTTCTTCATCACCGGCCTGAGCTTCCTGCCGATCGCGGAAGCCTCCGCTACCGGCTTCGTCTCGCCGCTGTTCGTCACCGCGCTGTCGATCATCTTCCTGAGCGAGAAGGTGGGCATGCGCCGCTGGATCGCGACCGCGATCGGTCTGACCGGCGTGATGATCATCCTGCGCCCGGGCTCCAGCGCGTTTCACGTCGCCGCATTCTTTCCGATCATCTCGGCGTTCTGCTGGGCTGCCGCGTTGATCCTGACCCGCATGATCAGCGGGCGCGAAGCCGTCGTCACCACGATGGCGTATTCCGCGCTCACAGGCGTTGCGATCCTCAGCGTGATGGTGCCGTTCGTCTGGGTGACGCCGAGCTGGACCGCGATCGGACTGGGCATCGTGATCGGTGTCGCGTCCACCGTCGGGCAGTGGATCATCGTGCTGGCCTATCGCTACGGCGATGCCTCGGTGCTGGCGCCATTCTCCTACACGCAGTTGCTCTGGGTCAGCATCTTGGGCTTCTTCCTGTTCGGCGAAGTGCCTGATCTCTGGACCATCGTCGGCGCGGCTTTCATCGTCGCCAGCGGTCTCTACATCGCCCATCGCGAGCGCATCCGCCGCGCCCAGCTTCTGGTGCAGGCAGAGCGCTCCCCGAACCCCTGACGCAATATTTCGAATCCGGCTTTGTGCTATCAACGGCTCCAACAAAATGGGAGGAGCCGGATGCGCGCTGCGATCTTCAGAAACGGTGAGATTGTCGTTGGCCAGATGGCCGAGCCGAAGCCCGGGCCCGGCCAGGTGCTGGTCAAGACGCTCGCTTGCGGCATCTGCGGCTCCGACCTGCACGCGCGCCAGCATGCGCCGCGGATGGTGGAGATGGCGAGGAAGACCGGGCGACCGTCGATGGATCTGTCGCGCGACGTCGTCTTCGGCCACGAGTTCTGCTGCGAAATCGTCGACTACGGCCCGGGTACCACGCGCAAGCTCAAGCCGGGCACGCATGTCTGCTCGCTGCCCGCGGTGCTGACGCCGGAGGGCATCAAGGGCATCGGCTATTCCAACGATTTTGTCGGTGGCTATGCGGAGCAGATGCTGCTCAGCGAGCCGCTGCTGCTGGAAGTACCGAATGGTCTTGCGCCGGAACATGCCGCGCTCACCGAACCGCTCGCGGTCGGCGTCCATGCCGTGGCGAAAGCCAATATCAGCGGCGGCGAGGTTCCGCTTGTGATCGGCTGCGGGCCGGTCGGGCTCGCGGTCATTGCCGCGCTGAAGATCAGGGGTCTGCACCCGATCGTCGCCGCCGATTATTCGCCGGCGCGGCGTGCGCTCGCAGCTCAGCTTGGCGCCGACATCGTGGTCGATCCCAGGGTATCGCAGCCTTATGCGAACTGGGCCGAGCACGCGCAGATGTCGGAGGCCGAGAAGGCGGCGCGTCCTCCGCTCCAGGCCATGCTGCCGGCGCTGAAACCTGCCCTCATCTTCGAGTGCGTCGGCGTGCCCGGCCTGTTGCAGCAGGTGTTCGAGGGCGCCCCGCGCGATGCGCGCATCGTGGTGGTCGGCGTCTGTATGGAGGCCGACAAGAGCGAACCCATGCTCGGCATCATGAAGGAGCTCAACGTCCAATATGTGCTCGGCTACACCCCGGACGAATTTGCGGCGTCTCTGCGCCTGATCGCGGAGGGGCTGGTGGATGCGGCCGCGATGGTCACAGCCGAGATCGGCATCGACGGCGTCGCAAAGGCATTCGCCGACCTCGCCAATCCCGAGGCGCACACCAAGATCATCGTGCAGCCGTGGAGATGATCCTTGGCGGCCCCGCGACGCGTTGGCCGATGCGGCGACCGGACATGGCTGCGGCTTGACCGGCAGACGGGTTCGCGGACGCGGACACACGTAAAGGTAGACTCGCCCTGTTTCTTGTGACACACTTGGTCATATTTTTCGCAATTCCTTTTTATGGGTTCGCCGTGGCAGATATTCAGGCCGCCCATGCGCGCTCGCTGGTGTCCCCTGTCTGGACAACCCTTTTCGGTGTGGGTGGCGTTGTCGCCTGCGTCGCGTTGGCGGGGCTCGAGTCTTATGCGGCGCAAGCCATCGGCTTCGAGATATCGGCGTTCTGGTTCGTGGCGCTGGTCGCGCTGAATCTCTTCCTGCTGGCGTTCCTCGCTTTCCGCTCCGATCGGTTCAGGCCGCGGTGGCTCGCGGCGGGCGCCACGACGGGTTTGATACTCGTAGCAGGCGTGTTTTTGCTGATTCAGTCGGCCTTTCTGACGGCGTTCATTGCCACGGGTTCGTCTCCTCCGACTGAATCGGAGAGCACGGTCGCAGGTGGCAGCGCGCCGACGTCATCTCAACTGAACGTGCCGCCCGCCCCGGCGTCGACGGCTCTGCCGTCCAGCCGACCTACAGTTGTTGCCAAGGCGCCCCCGCCGTCCAAAGAGGGCAGACCTGCAAGCTTCGATGATGGGGGAGAGCTGTTGCCGCGCGATAGGCCGGCGGGTGAGAAGCCGGCGGCCTCATCAGCTCCGACGATCCCCGCGCCGTCTCCGGTCGCTCCGGCGCCGCCCGTTGCCTCCGCGCCACCACCGGCTGCGCCCTCGGCGCCATCTCCGCTCGGTCCGATCGTGCCTAGCGCGGGATTTCCTCGGGTTGACGGCCGTCTTGGAGACATCCTGGCCAAAGCAGCGCCGCCGATCGATCTGGACGGTAAGATAGCCTCGGCTTTCCCTCCCTCGGGAGGAGGATATGCAGGGGCGCCGGGAGTGCCAGGGGATGCTGGGGGCCTGATCATCGACAAGCAGGTCGCGGCCCCGCCACAGCCGGGTCCGACGCCGTCCGCCAATACAACCGCGCCAACGCCCGAACCGGTGAATGCTTCCGCTTACTGGAACGGGTGGTTTGTTGATGGCACCGGGCCGGGAGCGAACATCCTGATTGCCAACAACACCTACACCTACACGCTCGATGTTGCTGCCTTCAACTACGCATTGCTGCGTCGGGCACCACAGTCTTCGGGCGTGAGAGCGGATGCCAAATTCGAGGACATGATCGCCGATCCCAAGACGAGCGAGGTTGTCCTGACCATCAAACCGCTCGTTCCCGAGGGCTCCGGCCTGCGGCTGGGGGACGATCGCCACTCTTACACAATCAAGATCGATCTGGACAAGATCCGGCACCCGGATGCGGTTGCGGCAAAGAAATATGCTGACGGTTCGATATCGATCACCGAGCTTTCGAAACAGGCCAGTGCCGGCAGCATTCAGATCGGGCTGACCGCGGAATCGCAGGGCTGTGCCACGATCGCCTTCGCGATCTTCAGGGGCCTTCAGCCGCTCGACCATCTCGTGCAGCGCGTGTCGATCGGCGACACGAATATGTCCGCGCCGGTGTGCGACAGCGCCGATCCGGTGCAGGCCAATGCGCTTTCCGGCGGCCTCAACTCCCTGCGCGAAGTGTCGCTCGGAATGGAAGGCTCGGGCGCAGACGTGACCGCGGCCGCCGCGCTTCACATCTTCGATTTCGAAGCCTACAGCATGGCGGTGTTCGTCGATGGCCGCCCCGGGAAGACTCCGGTCTATGGTTGGCAGACCGCGTCCAGCGTCGTCGACTTTCTGAGGACTGATCGCTTTCAGAACATGATTCTGAAGGCTCGCAAGGATTCCGCCGACAAGAAGCCCGGAAGCTATCTCCCTGCCGCCAAGGAGCTTGCAAAAGTCCTGTTCTCCACGAAACCCGGAAATTCGACGGAGGACGACGCCAAGAACGCGTGGGCAGCACTCCGGGCCATCGTCCGCGAAAGCACTGGATCGCCGGTGGTTGTCGTGCGCGTCGCCTCGGACTCGACTGGCGGCCAGAATCGCAGCATCTACGTGCCGCTCGGAATTCTCGGAGCCAAGGGAGCGGACCCGGTGCTGGAGAAGCCGATCATCGTCGTGCAGCCGATGGCGATCGAGCGATATCCATCTCGCGACAAGTGCATCGGCGACTGGATGTTTGCGGTTCCGGACGGGTTGGAGAACGTTCCTGGCGCGGTCATGCCGCCGGGCTTCTTTCCCACCAAGTTTCCAGGAATGCGAATTTCCGAAATCGAGAAGCTTCGGCGCTACCTGGCCGCCACCACCGGCTCGGCCGTCTCGTTGCTGGCTCCGCCGGCGACCGCGGTTGGCTTCGTCGTCCTTGCCCATCAGGACGAGGGAGCGATGTGGTTCGGGGAATCGACGGATCACATCATTCCGCAGGACATCGAAAAGAGATTTCCCTCCGGGAGCGTCGGAATTTTCGCGGCCTGTTCTGCGGCATCCGCCAAGGGCAGGAATACGGAGTTGCTGCAGCGGTTGAACGAGCAGGGGGTCGACACCTTGATCGCCTCGCCGTTTACGATCGATGCCGGCTACGGTGTGGTGTTTGCCAGCACGTTCGCGGAAATCATGGGCGAAGTCGCTTCTGACAAGCCGCCCCCCACCATCCTCGAACTGTTCGACAGAACGGTCTCGCGAACGGCGCAAAAATTCAAGGACAGGGCTGACGCCGACTACAGCGAGCTCGGCCTGGAATATGTCCTGCTCGGCAATCCCGCGATCAAGCTGTGCGTTTCACCCTAACCGCCAGGTGCTGCATGACTCTTCGTCGGACGGCTGCGTTCACGATGGCAATGATGCTAATTGCGCCGATTTTGACGGCTTGGGCTGATGATGCAAGCTCGCCCGTTGTTGCGAAAGTTCCTTATCAGGCACCGGTCGCCTCGCCGCGACACAGCGTGTTCATCAGCGATCTGCATTTCGGGGTCGGCAAGCAGGCCGGCGGCGATTGGGACCCGACGGAAGATTTTCGTTGGCCCAGGGCGCTCGAAGGTTTCCTGAACAAGATCAGCGAAGACGGTGAGCAGCGCGTCGACCTGGTAATCGTTGGCGATTTTCTTGAACTCTGGCAGCCGCCGGCCGACATCAAATGCCATGGCACAAGTGCCGATCTCGGCTGCACGATAGACGAGATGGCCGCGCTCGTCGGAAAAGTGGTTGCCGAACATGCTGGCGATCTCGCCATTCTTCGCACGTTTGCCGAGCGTGGCGAAAACCGCCTGCACGTCATCGTGGGAAATCACGACTCGACATTGCGTTATGCCGCCGTTTGGAACGCGCTTGGCGCGTCGCTGAATGCCGACAGCGGCCGCATTGACCTCGTGACCGAGGGGTTATGGGTTTCCACCGACGGGCGGATCGTAGCCGAGCATGGGAACCAGATTGGTCAGGACGTCAACAAGTACGCAACATGGCCCGCGATTTCGCGCCATGTCGACGGCAAGGACTACATCATCCGTTCGTGGGGCGAGCTGTTCGTTCAACGGTTGTTCAACAGCCAGGAAAAGACCTATTCGATCATCGACAATCTGAGCCCGGAGACGGCGGGGGCACGATATCGCGCTGCCGATCGAGGGCTTTGGGGTTCGGCCTCCGATGTCGCCAAATTATTGACCTTCAATCTTCTGGAGACGTCGCTGAGACAGAAATCCGTCATGCTCGGGAAGCCTCCCGCCGGCAAGGTCAACTGGGATATTGCGATCGCGCGCGGCAAAGGCGCGATGCTTTTCCTCTATTCGCTGCCCAAGGAGGATCCGCTCAGAAAGCAGCTGGAGCAAGACGATGCGGACGCGCAGGCGATCAAATCCGAGCTGAGCAAGCTCGCGAACGACAAGGATCAACTTCCCGATGCGGAAGTTCAGCAGCTCTGCGATATGATTGCCGCGAACGAGAAGGATCAGATCTGCTGGGACATGCAGCTCGGGAGCCTGGCCGAGCATTTCCTCTCGTCCAAGAGCAAGGTGATGGCGAAGCATCTCGCGGATCGTCAGGCGACGCACAAGTCGATGCGCGTCTTCGTCTACGGTCATACCCATCAGTTCGAGGAGCCTTGGCGTGTCGACGTTGAAGGCTTGCCGGTAACGGTGACGGTCGCGAACACTGGCGCCTTCCAGCGACTGATCGACGATGCCGGCTTCCTCAAGCGTCTCGGCGGCCGTACGCCGCAGGACGCCTTACGCTCGATGCGCCTTGAAGAATTGCCGCCCTGCTACACTGCCGTGGTCGTGCCCGTTCCTGCCGCGGGGCAACTTCCCGCACCGAGGACGCAGGCCTGGTACATGCCGGAGGACGGCGCAGGCAGCTTTACGACGCCTGACGACCCGAGGTGTCATTAGCAACGGCGCCGTCCGTTGTGTGGCCGTGCCCGATCAGTAGTTCGACGGCACGTACATCTCCGGCGGGATCGGGCCGCGGTGATAGTCGGGATTGCGCACGCGCGGCGGCAGCAGGACCGGCGCGCGCGCGACCTCCTGATACGGCATCTGGCTGAGCAGATGCGCGATGCAGTTGAGGCGGGCGCGCTTTTTGTCGACGGCATCGACGACCCACCACGGCGAGTCTGGAAGATGCGTATGCTCCAGCATCGTCTCCTTGGCCTTGGTGTAGGCCTCCCAGCGGCTGCGCGCCTCGACGTCCATCGGGCTCAGCTTCCACTGCTTGAGCGGATCCTTGATGCGCATGGTGAAGCGGAATTGCTGCTCGTCGTCGGTGATCGAGAACCAGTATTTGATCAGGATGGTGCCGGAGCGGATCAGCATCCGCTCGAACTCCGGCACCGACTGGAAGAATTCCTGATATTGCTCGTCGGTGCAGAAGCCCATCACGCGCTCGACGCCGGCGCGGTTGTACCAGCTGCGGTCGAACAGCACGATCTCGCCGCCGGCCGGCAAATGCGACACGTAACGCTGGAAGTACCATTGCGTGCGCTCGCGCTCGCTCGGTGCCGGAAGAGCTGCGACGCGGCAGATGCGGGGATTGAGGCGCTGGGTGATGCGCTTGATGACGCCGCCCTTGCCCGCGGAATCGCGGCCCTCGAACAGCACCACGACCTTCTTCTTCTCGCTCTGCACCCAGTCCTGGAGCTTGACCAGCTCGCCCTGGAGCCGCAGCAACTCCCGGAAATAAAGCCTGCGATCGACCGTCGGGCCGGGTGTGTCGGTCTCGTCGAGCAGCTCGTCGAGACGGGCATCATCCAGCTCCATCTCCAACTCCTCGTCGAGATCGTCGGCCATCTCCTGAAGGATGCGCTCGCGCTTGGCGGTTTCGGAGGTGCGGTCGGATGCGGTCATGGGTCTCTCTCGCGGGCTCAGGATGCCTGTCGTCCACGACCATCGACGGGGTTTATTGCGCTAATGTGACAATAGCGCCCGGGCGGGCGGGTTAAGGCCGTCACACCGGCAGCGCGATCGAGTATTTCACCTGGCTGAGCGCAAAGCTCGACTCGATCGAGGCGATGCCGTCGAGCCGGGTCAACTTGGTCTTGAGAAAAGTCTCGTAGGAGGCGAGGTCGGCCGCGACGACGCGCAAGAGATAGTCGCGATTGCCGGTCATCAGATAGCACTCCAGAACCTCGTCCCATTTCGAGATTGCCCGCGCAAAGCGGTTGAGATCCTCCTCCTTCTGCCGCGCCAGTTTGATCGAGATGAAGACGCTGACATGTAGCCCCAGCGCCTTCTGGTCCACGGTCGCGATGTAACGCGAGATGACGCCGCGCTCCTCCAGCAGCTTGACCCGGCGATGGCATGGCGACACTGAAAGCCCGACCTTGTCGGCGAGCTCCTGCATGGTCAGCCGGCTGTCGTTCTGGAGAGAACTAAGGATTTTTCGGTCGATGGCGTCGAGGGCGTGCATTGGGATGAAACCTGCGGTTTATGGCCAATTATTGGTATGATATCTCAATATCGGCGGGTACGACGCGAAAAATTGAGAAATCTGGGGCCGCCAGCAGGCGTATGATTGAGGCCTCATTTCCCGGAGCATCGTTATGCCCGTCGATTCCGCGCGCCTCGAAACGCTGACTGCGCTGTCCCGCAAGGCGCTGTGGCTGTCGTCATGGACCATCCATCACGCCAACCACATCCGCCCGAACACGGACGGCCTGAAGGTCGGCGGCCACCAGGCCTCGTCCGCCTCGCTCGCGACCATCATGTCGGCGCTGTATTTCAGCGTGTTGCGCCCTGAGGATCGCGTAGCGGTGAAGCCGCATGCGAGCCCGGTGTTCCACGCCATCCAGTATCTGTTCGGCCGGCAGAGCCGCGAGAAGCTGGAGAATTTTCGTGGCTTCAAGGGCGCGCAGTCCTATCCCTCGCGCACCAAGGATGTCGATGACGTCGATTTCTCGACCGGATCGGTCGGCCTCGGCGTCGCGCAGACGCTGTTCGCCTCGCTGGTGCAGGACTACGTCAAGGCGCATGGCTGGATGAAGGATCGCCGCGAAGGCCGGATGATCGCGCTGGTCGGCGATGCCGAGATGGACGAGGGCAACATTTTCGAGGCGCTTGCGGAGGGCTGGAAGCACGGCCTGCGCAACACCTGGTGGATCGTCGATTATAATCGCCAGTCCCTCGATGCGGTCGTGCGCGAAGGTCTCTGGGAAAAGTTCGAGACTGTGTTCCGCAATTTCGGCTGGGACGTGGTCATCGTAAAATACGGCCGCCTGATGCGCGAGGCCTTTGCGGAGCCCGGCGGCGAGGCGCTGAAGCGCTGGATCGACAATTGCCCGAACGCGCTCTATGCGGCGCTCTGCTTCCAGGGCGGTGCGGCCTTCCGCAAGCATCTCCACGACGAGATCGGCGACCAGGGGCCGATTACCAAGCTGATCGACAAGCGCAGCGACGAGGAGCTGCTGGCGCTGATGTCGAACCTCGGCGGCCACGACATGGCGAGCATGTTGGACGCCTTCGAATCCATCGATCACGATCGCCCGGTCTGCTTCATCGCCTACACCATCAAGGGCGTCGGCCTGCCGTTCCAGGGCCACAAGGACAATCATGCCGGCCTGATGACGGTCGCGCAGATGGAGAAATATCGCGAGAGCCAGAACATTCGCCCGGGCCGCGAATGGGACAAGTACGAGGGCCTGACCCAAGGAGCTGCCGAGCTCGACGCCTTCCTCGCCCGCGTGCCGTTCAACCAGGATGGCCGCAGACTAACTGCGCCTGTTATCGAGGTGCCGCAGCAGCTCGCCTTCAAGCCGGCGCCGCAGATGTCGACGCAACAAGGCTTTGGCCTCGTGCTGAACGAGATCGCGCGCGGCGACAGCGAGCTGGCGAAGCGCATCGTCACGACCTCGCCCGACGTCACTGTCTCGACCAATCTCGGTCCATGGGTGAACCGGCGCGGCCTGTTCGCGCGGGCCGAGAAGGCGGACTTGTTCCGCAGCGAGAAAATTCCGTCGACGTTCAACTGGGATTTTTCGCCAAAAGGCCAGCATCTCGAGCTCGGTATTGCCGAGATGAACCTGTTCATCATGCTCTCGGCGCTCGGCCTGTCGCACCAGATCAACGGCGCGCGGCTGTTGCCGGTCGGCACGCTCTACGATCCCTTCATCGAGCGCGGGCTCGATGCGCTGAACTATGCCTGCTACCAGGATGCGCGCTTCATCGTGGCGGCGACGCCGTCGGGGATCACGCTGGCGCCCGAAGGCGGCGCGCACCAGTCGATCGCGACACCGCTGATCGGCATGGCGCAGGACGGGCTCGCCTCGTTCGAGCCGGCCTTCGTCGATGAGCTCGCAGTGATCATGGGTTGGGGTTTTGAGCACATGCAGCGCGATCCGGGCGAGGGTGGTTCCGTCTACCTCCGCCTCTCGACGCGCAGCATCGAGCAGGCGCAGCGCATTATGACGCCGGAACTGCAACAGGGCATTACCGACGGCGCCTATTGGCTGCGCAAGCCGGGCCCGAATGCCGAACTCGTGATCGCCTATACCGGCGCGGTCGCGCCCGAGGCGATCGAGGCGACCGGCTTCATCGGCGAGAGCCGCCGCGACATCGGCCTGCTCGCGATCACTTCGGCCGACCGTCTCCATTCCGGCTGGACCGCCGCGCGAAAATTGCGGCGCGACCGGCGCGGCGTGCAGCATCTCAGCCACATCGAAAAGCTGCTGGCGCCGTTGCCGCGCGACTGCGGCATCGTGACCGTGATCGACGGCCATCCGGCCGCACTGGGCTGGCTCGGCAGCGTCCGCGGCCATCGCGTCGAGGCGCTCGGCGTCGAGCAGTTCGGCCAGACTGGCACGCTCGCCGACCTCTATCGGTACTACGGCATCGACGCCAACGCGATCATCGATGCGGCGGAAAGCCTCACCACGGGTGCTCCGATCGTCCATCGCAAGATGGCGGTGTAGTCGGGGTAACCGGGGCGTGATTCCGAGGCGATAATGCGCGCCCCGGAATGACGGCGAGGCCACCTTGCCACGTTCCCGCCATCGGCTCATATAACCTCCGTCCGCCGCAACGCTGGCCCCGCATATGGCGGGTTCAATTGCCGGCGCTTTCGTGCAAGGATGCCTGCCGAAACGCCCCCACCATGCCCCCAAGAAGAGGTTAACGATGGTCAATCGCATGCAATTCTACATCGACGGCGCCTGGGTCGATCCCGCCGTCAAGAAGTCCACCGCCGTGGTCAACCCCGCGACGGAAGAGGCGATGTACGAGGTTGCGCTGGGCTCCAAGGCCGACGTGGACAAGGCCGTCGCCGCCGCCAAGCGCGCGTTCGTGACGTTCTCCCAGACCAGCCGTGACGAGCGTGTCGCGCTGCTCACCAAAGTGATCGATATCTACAAGGGCCGTCTCAAGGAGATCGGCGCTTCCGTCTCCGACGAGATGGGCGCGCCGCTGCCGATGGCGGAGAAGCTCCAGGCCGGCGCCGGCCTCGGCCATCTCATGACCACGCTCGACGTGCTCAAGAACTATCATTTCGAGGAGCCTGTTGGCACCGCCATGGTGCTGCGCGAGCCCGTTGGTGTGGTCGGCATGATCACGCCCTGGAACTGGCCGCTCAACCAGATCGCCTGCAAGGTCGCGCCTGCGCTCGCTGCCGGCTGCACCATGATCCTGAAGCCGTCGGAGTTCACCCCGACCTCGGCGCTGATCTTCGCGGAAATCCTCCATGAAGCCGGCGTTCCCAAGGGCGTGTTCAACCTCGTCAACGGCCTCGGCCCCGAGGTTGGTGCTGCCATGAGCGAGCACCCCGACATCGACATGATCTCCTTCACCGGCTCGACCCGCGCCGGCATCGACGTTGCGAAGCGCGCTGCTCCCACCGTGAAGCGCGTCAGCCAGGAGCTCGGCGGCAAGTCGCCGAACGTCATCCTCGAAGGCGCCGACCTGCAGAAGGCGGTGACCGGCGGCGTGATGCACATGTTCAACAACTCCGGCCAGTCCTGCAACGCGCCCTCGCGCATGATCGTGCCGCTGTCGAAGATGAAGGAAGTCGCCGCGATCGCGAAGGCTGTCGCCGACAAGACCAAGGCGGGCGATCCCCGCGCGGAAGGCACCACGATCGGCCCCGTGGTCAACCGTGGCCAGTGGGACAAGATCCAGGGATTGATCAAGAAGGGTATCGACGAGGGCGCAACGCTCGTGTCCGGTGGCCCGGGCCTGCCCGAAGGTGTCAACAAGGGATTCTATGTTCGCCCGACCATCTTCGCCGACGTCACCCCCGACATGACGATCGCCCGTGAAGAAATCTTCGGGCCGGTGCTCACCATCATCGGCTCCAAGGACGAAGCCGACGCGGTGCACATCGCCAACGACACGCCCTATGGCCTCGCCGGCTACGTCACGGGTGCTTCGGTCGAGGACGCCAAGCGCGTCGGCCGCCAGATCCGCGCCGGCAACGTCAACCTCCAGGGCGTGCCCAACGACCGCACCGCGCCGTTCGGCGGCTACAAGCAGTCGGGCAACGGCCGCGAGTGGGGCAAGTACGGCCTCGAGGACTTCCTCGAAGTGAAGGCCGTCGCCGGCTTCAACGCGGCGTAAGTTTTAGCGCCATAACAAACAAAGCGCCGGAGCTGGCAACCGCTCCGGCGTTTTCTATGCGTAGGGTGGGTTAGCGAAGCGTAACCCACCACTTCTCTCTCCGGTGAAGCAGACCTTGGTGGGTTACGCCTTCGGTTAACCCACCCTACGATTCCTGCAATGGCGGAGAGACCTATCCCCCCACCGCACCCTGCGTGTTCACATACAGCGCGTAGATCGACTGGCTCGCAGCCATGAACAGGCGGTTGCGCTTGATGCCGCCGAAGCAGAGATTGGCGCAGCGTTCGGGCAGCGCGATGCGGCCGATCATGACGCCGTCGGGCGCGAACACCACCACGCCGTCGAGCTCGGGATCGCCCATGCCCCAGCCGCACCAGAGATTGCCGTCGATGTCGCAGCGCATGCCGTCGGGCGTGCCCGGACCCGCATCGATGTGAACGCGCTTGTTGGAAATCGTGGTGCCATCGGCCGAGACGTCATAGGCGAGGATTTTCCGGTTCGGCACGCCGCGCGATTCCACGACATAGAGGATCTTCTCGTCGGGCGAGAAGCACAGGCCGTTCGGCCCGAGCACGCCCTCGGCAACGATGGTCGCCTTACCGGTCGCGGGATCGAGCCGGTAGACATTCGGATCGATCTCGGGCTCGGCCTTGTAGCCCTCGTAATTGCCGAGCAGACCGAAGGTCGGATCGGTGAACCAGATCGCGCCGTCGGATTTCACCACGACGTCGTTCGGCGAGTTCAGCCGCTTGCCGCCAAATGAATCCATCAGCACGGTGATCTCGCCGTCATATTCGGTGCGGGTCACGCGACGGCCGCCATGCTCGCAGGTGACGAGCCGGCCCTGGCGGTCGCGCGTGTTGCCGTTGGCGAAATTGGAGGGCTTGCGGAACACCGAAATCGCGCCGGTCTCTTCCTCCCATTTGATGATGCGCTGGTTCGGAATGTCGCTGCACAACAGATACCGCCCGTCGCCGAACCACACCGGCCCCTCGGCCCAGCGCAGGCCGGTCGCCAGCCGCTCCACTGCCGACAATTTCAGCCAGTATTTTTCGAAGCGGGGATCGAGCGCGTGAATGGCTGGATCGGGATAGTAGCTCGCCGGCCGCCAGCCTGGCCGCTCCTGATTGTGGGACGATGCCTCATTCATGTCGGTTCTCTCGTTTCGTTCCCTCTGGACAATCCTGCTATCATTAGAGACACGTGACGGCAAATCGGTCACCAACAACGAGGAAAGACATGCCGCGCATCTTGATGACGGGAGCTTCGGGCGGAATCGGAACGCGTCTGCGCAAACTGCTGCCGCCGATCTATCCGGACCTGCTGCTGAGCGACATCCGCCCGCCCAAAGATCTCGGGGCGAACGAGCAGTTCAAGGCGGCGGACCTGGCCGATCTCGCGCAATGCGAGGCGCTCTGCGAGGGCGTCGACGGCATCATCCATTTCGGCGGCTATTCGGTCGAAGGCCCCTGGGACGACATCCTCCAGGCCAACATCATCGGCGGCTACAATCTGTTCGAGGCTGCCTACCGCAAGGGCGTCAAGCGCGTGGTGTTCGCATCGTCCAATCATACGGTCGGCTTCTATCCGCGCCACCACAAGATCGGCACCGACGTCACCGTGCGCCCCGACGGGCGCTACGGCGTCAGTAAGGTGTTCGGTGAAGCCGTCGGCGCGCTCTATGCCGACAAGCATGGGCTGAAGGTCACCTGCATCCGCATCGGCAATTGCGACGAGCGGCCGCTCGACCATCGTCGCATCGCGATGTGGCTGAAGCCGGAAGATCTGGTGCAGCTCTGCCAGATCGGGCTCGAGCATCCCGACATTCACTTCGAGGTGTTTTATGGCGTCTCCCTGAACGAGCGCGCATGGTGGGACAACAGTCGCGCTTACGCATTCGGCTATCGCCCGACCGGCCGCTCCGAGGATCACGTGGCGCATGCGATGGCCGAGCAGGCCAAACTGAAGCCCGACCCGATTGCCGACCATTTCCAGGGCGGCTCGTTCGCGAGCCTCGAGTTCGACGGCGACGCGAGCCGGATCATCGACTGGAATAAGCGGTAGAGCGAAGTATCGCCGCAATGGCGGTGCGCTCCCTCGCCCCGTTCTTACGGGGAGAGGGTGGGGTGAGGGGGCTGCCTCCGCAAAGACGGTGCGAACTGCATTCGGAGCGGCCCACCGCGGTCATTGCGAGCGCAGCGAAGCAATCCAGAATCCCTGCGCGGAAAGACTTTAGATTGCTTCGCTGCGCTCGCAATGACGCGTTGAGGGAGCAGATGACTCGTGGCGCCCCATTGATCTAGGTCAACGCTCATCCGGACATCGTGGCTCTCGATCTGTGCAAACGTAGCTCAACGGTGCTGGCGAGAACCACGACAATGAAAATCAAATTGTCAGTCATCGCAATGCTCGCGACGCTCGTGTCAGGAATCGTAGCAGCACCAGCGCGAGCCGCAACGCTCAGCGACGCCGAAGCGACGTTCCTCGACCAGCTCGTCACCGCATCCGTGGTGCTGGAGCAACGATGCGACGGTTACGAGGTCGATGGTCGCGGCGGCGTTCAGCTCGGTGCCCGGCTTCTCGGCAGCCCCGAAGCGGCGATGGCGATGATTGACGCTTATTCAGCGGCCATCAAGGCCCGCGATGGCGAGACCTACGACCTCGGTAAATTCCGCCCCGAAGTGTCCGAGATGGCGACGAAAACGTTCAGGCGCGTCCGGGCCGACTTGATCAAAAACCCGAAAGGGGCCTGCGCCGGCTATGGCGATGCCAGCGTGGATCGCGGCCTGCTGCGGCGGTACTGAAACTGGCCTGACGCGTACGCGCTAGCCTTGGGCCTCACCCGCAATCCTCGCCAGATAATCCTTCTTGCTGAACTGCATGTGATCCACACACAGCTGCGCCAACGCCCAGCTATCGCGGCCCTTCAACAACTCGATCATCAGTTCGTGCTGGCGGCGCGATTGCGCGAGCCCGTCGCGGTCGGCGAGGTTTTTGGCGCGCATCGGCAGCGTCAGGCTCATATAGTCCTGGAGCGAGCGCACCAGATAGGGATTGCCGCAGGCTGCGAACAGCGCGACGTGGAAGGCGTCGTTGGCTTCGTGGATGCCGCGCAGGTCGCGGATGTCGGCCTTGGCGCAATAGTCGCGCTGCAAGGTGGTCAACTCGTCGATCAGGCCTTGCGACGCGGGCAGGGGGATCATCAGCGCGGCCTGTCGGGTCAGCATCTCCCGCACCTCGTAGATCTGCCGGACCTCCTCGGCGGAATAGAACCGCACGGTGGCGCCGACATTCTTCTCGCGGCGGATGATGCCGCGCCGCTCCGCATCCACCAGCGCCTGGCGCACGAAGTGCCTGGAGGTGCCGTAGCGCGACATCAGCGCGTCTTCGGTCAGGCGCCCGCCCGGGGGCAGGCGGCCGAAGATGATGTCCTCTTCCAGCCGTGCGACGACGTCGTCCGGGTCGTCGCGCCGGACCGGCATGGCATCAGCAGTGCGAATGTCGGACATGCCCTCAGCCTCCGGCGCCTCGCCGGTCCGTCCTGTGGAGCAGGGAGAGCTCCGATTGTCAATAATTTGTGTCAGCTAGCGGCGTCAGAAGCAGAAAGGGCGACGATACAGCCCTATCTTATTGACAATCTGGGGGCAGGCTGTACCACAATGGTGACGTGGAAGGAGTGGCCGAATGACGAGTGGGTTGCGCAAGGGTCTGACGAGCTATGGCGATGCCGGCTTCTCGCTGTTCCTGCGCAAGGCGTTCATCAAGGCCATGGGCTATTCCGACGATGCGCTAGAGCGCCCGATCGTCGGCATCACCAACACCTATAGCGACTACAATCCCTGCCATGGCAACGTGCCCCAGATCATCGAGGCCGCGAAGCGCGGCGTGATGCTGTCGGGCGCGATGCCGTTCGTGTTCCCGACCATTTCGATCGCCGAGAGCTTTGCGCATCCGACCTCGATGTATCTGCGCAATCTGATGGCAATGGATACCGAGGAGATGATCCGGGCCCAGCCGATGGATTCGGTGATCGTGATCGGCGGCTGCGACAAGACGCTGCCGGCGCAGGTGATGGCGGCGATCAGCGCCGACCTGCCGACAGTGGTCATCCCCGTGGGGCCGATGGTTGTCGGCCATCACAAGGGCGAGGTGCTGGGCGCCTGCACCGACTGCCGCCGTCTCTGGGGCAAGTATCGCGCCGGTGAAATCGACGATGTCGAGATCGAGGCGGTGAATGGCCGTCTCGCGCCGTCCGTCGGCACCTGCATGGTGATGGGCACCGCCTCGACCATGGCCTGCATGATCGAAGCCATGGGCCTGTCGCTGCCGATGAGCGCGACGATCCCCGCGCCGCATGCCGAGCGTTTCCGTCTTGCGGAAGCGAGCGGCAGGGTTGCGGCGGAGATGGCCAAGACCAAGGGGCCGAAGCCGAGCGAGTTCTTGACGCCGGCCTCCTTCAAGAACGCGCAGGTCGTGCTCCAGGCGATCGGCGGCTCGACCAACGGCCTGATCCATCTCACCGCGATGGCGCATCGCTCGCCGCATCGGCTCGATCTCGGAGTGTTCGACCAGATTGGCCGCGAGGTGCCGGTGCTGGTCGATCTCAAGCCGTCCGGCGAGCATTATATGGAGCATTTCCATCACGCCGGCGGCGTGCCGAAATTGCTGGCGCAGCTCGGCGACCTCGTCGATCTCGATGCCAAGACCATCACGGGCGAGAGCCTGCGTGATGTCGTCGCGAATGCGGAAGACGTGCCCGGACAGGACGCCATCCGTCCGCGCAGCAATCCGATCAAGAAGGAAGGCGGCCTCGCCGTCCTGCACGGCAACCTCGCGCCGCGCGGTGCTGTCATCAAGCAGTCGGCCGCGAGCCCGAAACTGTTGCAGCACACCGGGCGCGCCGTGGTGTTCGAATCCGTCGAGGACATGACCTTGCGGGTCGACGATCCCGATCTCGACGTCACCGCCGATGATGTGCTGGTGCTGCGCAATGCCGGGCCCAAGGGCGCACCGGGCATGCCCGAGGCGGGCTACCTGCCGATCCCGAAGAAGCTCGCGCGCGGCGGCACCAAGGACATGGTGCGCATTTCGGATGCGCGCATGAGCGGCACCGCGTTCGGCACCATCGTGCTTCACATCACACCTGAATCCGCCGTCGGCGGGCCGCTGGCGCTGGTGAAGAACGGCGATATGATCCAGCTGGACGTTGCGAAGCGCAGCATCGCGTTGCTGGTCGATGCTGCCGAACTCGAACGGCGTCGTGCTGCCTTGAAGCCGGCCGCTGAGCCTGAGGAGGCACGGCGGGGTTACGCCTGGCTTTTCAACGAGACCATCATGCAGGCCGACGAGGGCTGCGATTTCGATTTTATGCAGAGGGCTGGAAAGCAGACTGAGAAGGGGTGATCAACCACCCGAACGAACGCCAGACCGCATAAGCGGCGGGCGATAAAACAGGGGGAAACGATGATTGCACGATCCATGCGTGGGTTGGTGGCTGCGGCCGCTGTTCTCTTCGTCACGGGCGCGTCGGCACAGGAGGTGAAGCATTATCGCTTTGCCTACGACCAGCCGCGCAACACCGGCTATTCCATCGCTGGTGACCTCTTTGCCGACAAGCTCAAGGAATTGAGCAAGGGCACCATGATCATCGACCAGTATCCCGGCGCGCAGCTCGGGCAGGAGCCGCAGGTTCTCCAGCTCGTGAAGGCTGGCGACGTCGAATTCTCCATCGTCTCCTCGGCCAACACCGCGACGATCTCGCCGCAGGCCGGTGTGATGTCCCTGCATTATCTATTCCGCGACGAACAACATGTGGTCAAAGGTCTCGCTGACCCGAAGGTGTTCGAAGCGCTCAAGACCATGATCGACGAGACCACGCAGGGCCTGCACCTCATCGGGACGGGATCGCAAGGCGTTCGCCACATGTACTCCAAGAAGGAGATCCACAATGTCGGCGACATCAAGGGCCTGAAGATCCGCGTGCAGGCGACGGCGACCGAGGACACCATGTTCCCGGCTTATGGCGCCCAGACCGTGCATATGCCGTTCGGCAGCGTCTACACGAGCTTGCAAACCGGCGTGGTCGATGTCGCCGAGAACAGCATCAACGTCTACCTCGTCAACAAGCACTACGAGGTGGCGCCGGTGCTGAACATCACCGAGCACGAGGCCAACAACGCGCTGGTGTTCGTCTCCGACAAGCTCTGGCAGAGCCTCTCGGCCGAGCAGAAGGGCTGGGTGCAGACCGCGGCCAACGAGGTCAGCACGAAGGAGCCGGCGAAGGCGTTCGACCTCGAGCGGGCCGCGGCCGAGAAGCTGAAGAAGCTGGGCGTCAAGATCGTCGACAACGTCGACAAGAAGAGCTTCGCGGCAATCGCCGATCCCTATCTCGACAAGCTCGCCAAGGAGCTGGGCCCGCACGCCGAGAAGATCAAGAATTTGATCCGGTCGATCAATTAGACCGCTTGTGGCCATCCTTCGAGACGCCCGCCTCCGGCGGGCCCTCAGGATGAGGTCTCGTTTCGCGGCGAGATTTTAGACCCTCATGGTGAGGAGCCCGCCGCAGGCGGGCGTCTCGAACCACGCAGGCCGAGCACGATCGGCAGCTTCCGAGCTGTCACTTCCGATAGCTTCGGGACGACGAGGACGTAAATGCCCATCGCCGACAAACTGCTCGTTCAGCGCCAGCGTCACCTGAAATGGCGAGGGCTCGACTGGCTCGAGCTTGCGCTGATGATCCTCTGCGGCGTGCTCTGCTTCGGCTTCTCGCTGTCGGTGACTGCCGACATCGTCACCCGCACCATCGGCCATCCCTGGCTATGGCTTCAGGAGGTCACATCGACGCTGTTCATCTATGCGATCTTCGTGGGGACGGCAGCCGCGACCCGGCGCAACGATCACCTCTATCTGACCGCGATCTCCGAGGCGATGCACGGCACGCCGCGGGTGATCGTCGAAATCATCATCCGCATGGTCGTGCTCGGTGTCGCCTTCTGCCTGATTTGGTACGGCTATCAGAATTATCTCCGCGGCTTCGGCAGTTTTCGGCTGCCGTCGGGCACGCCGATCGCCTCGCTCTACGCGATCATCCCGCTGTCGGGCGTGCTGATCGGCCTGTTCACCATCGAGCAGCTCGTCAACGGCCTGCGCAACGGATTTGATCATCCCGAGCCGCCGGACGAGGACATTGCCCCCGTCGTCACCGAAGCACAAATGAGGGCGCAGCCGTGAGCGCACCCATCGTCCTGGCGTTGATGTCGATCTGCTTCCTGTCGTTCGGCTATCTCGGCGTGCCGGTGCCGTTCTCGCTGATGGCCGGTGTGTTCATCGGCGCGCTGCTGTCGGATGTCTCGCTCGCCGCGATCATCCAGAAGATCTTTGACGGCCTCGATTCCGAGGCGCTGCTGGCGATCCCGTTCTTCCTTTTAGTCGGTGAGCTCATGAGCTCGGCCAATGTGGTGGTGCGAATAGCAAACCTCTCGGTATCGCTGGTCGGGCACATCAGGGGCGGGCTGTCGCAGGTCGTGGTCGTCTTCAGCATGTTCTTCTCGGAGATGTCGGGCTCGACCACCGCCGATGTCGCCGTGATGAGCCGGGCATTGGGCGGCCCGATGAAGCGCGAGGGCTACGAACCCGCCTTCATCGCCGCCATCATCGCGTCCGCCTCAACTATCGCGGCATTGGTGCCACCGAGCATCACGGCCGTGGTCTATGGCGCCGTCGGCAACGTCTCGATTGCCGGCCTGTTCATGGCAGGCGTGGTGCCAGGCTTGATGATCGGCTTTGGCCTGATGATCTATTGCTATTTCTTCGGCCCCTCGGGCCTGCGCAAGCCGCGCGCCCCGCTGCGGCAGGTGGTGTTCGCGGCCGGCGATGCAGCCCTGCCGCTGATGATCCCGGTCATCCTGCTCGGCGGAATTCTGACCGGCTGGTTCACGCCGACGGAAGCCGGCGTCGTCGCCGTGGTCTGGATCATCCTGGTCGTGATCCCCGCGCTCAACCGCGGCCACATCCGAAAGATACCTTACGATTTCTGCCTCGCCGGGCTGATCTTCTCGCTGCCGCTGATCACGATCGGCGCCGCCAACGCCTTCGGCTGGATGCTCGCTTATCTCCGTGGCGCCAGCTACATCGCCGACGTCATCATCTCGATCGCCGGTAACGATCCGCATCTGATCATGCTGCTGATGGTGTTGCTGTTCACCGTGGTCGGCGATTTCATCGAGCCGGTGCCGACCATCATCATCTTCATGCCGCTGGTCAATACGCTGACGGAGGCGGGCGATATCAACGGCGTCCATATGGGCGTGGTGCTGATCGCCACGCTCGCCTTCGGCCTGATCACGCCGCCCTATGGGCTGGTGTTGCTGATGGCGTCGAAATTCGTCGGCGTCAGCTTTGGCAAGGCGCTGCGTGCCGCGTTGCCGATCTATGTCGTGTTCTTCGCCACCATCGCGTTTACGATCTATTTCCCGAGCGTCGTGCTGTGGCTGCCGCAGAAAGTGCTGCCGGAATCGGTCGGATGCTTCAAGTCGCCTGCGGGGACAGGCTACATCTGCCCTAAGTAATGATCTGCTCGACGCGCCATTGCGCGTCATCGCGAACGTAGCGGAACGGTGTGCCGTGGCTATTCTTGAAATAGCTGCCGCTTAGCGCGTTTGCCATGCCCTGCATCACCGCGTCATGGCAGACGAACAGAAAATGGTCACCGGGATGACGGTCCAGCCACGCGGAAACGCAGCGGACCGAGCGCTCGGTCATGGCGTCCCAGTTCTCGCCGTCGGCGGGCAGGATCGAGACGAGGCCCGTCGCCGAGTTGACGCCGTGCTTGATCATGAGGTCGCGGACGGGGAGGCCCTCAAAGCTGCCGAAATCGAACTCGATGATGCCGGCGTCAATCGTGAGCGGCACCGAGATCGCGTCCGCGATGATCTCGGCCGTTCGCGCCGCGCGCACCAACGGGCTTGCGACGATGCGGCTGATGCCGATACCGCGCAACATGCTAACTGCCTCGTGCGCTTGCCGCAGACCGTCCTCATTCAGCGGGGTGTCGGTCCGTCCCTGGAACAGTCCCCGCCGGTTCCAGTCGGTCGCGCCGTGGCGCAGGCCGCAGAACGAGCGCGGTGGCGTAGTCCGGCTCACTTGCTCTTGCTCGTGAATTTCTTCACGGCAGCGCGAAACTCCTCCGTGTTCATCGCCATGATGATCTTGTGCTCCTCGGCATCGAGCTGCTGCTTCACCGGCGTAGTTGCAGCCTGGTAGACCAGCGACTTGGTGCCGGCGATCGCCGCCGGCGGGTTCTGTGCCAGCCGCTCGGCGAGTTTTCGCGTGGCCGCCTTCAGCTCGGTCGCGGGAACTGCCTTGGCGACGAGGCCCCATTCATGGGCCTGCTGCGCGGTAAAATTGTCCTCGGCGAGGAAGATCTGCAGTGCGCGGCGGGAGCCGACCGTGCCGACGATCCCGACCGTCGAGCCGCCATCCGGCGACACGCCGATCTTGGCATAGGCCGGCGTGAATTTTGCGTCGTCCGCGGCGATGCAGAGATCGGTGACGAAGGCGAGGCCCATGCCGGCGCCGGCGGCCGAGCCATGGACGCTGGACAGCGAGATTTTTGGCATGCGCCGGATAATCTCGATGAAGGAATGATAGTGCTTGAGCAGTTGGCCTACGACCGGCGTCACGGTGTTGGCCTCAGCCGCAGCCCCAATCGTCTGAAGATCGCCGCCGGCCGAGAAGGCGCGGCCTTCGCCTTCGAGCACCACGACCCTGATGGCGTCGTCGCCTTCGATATAAGACGCGAGCTGCTCGAGCTTTTGCGCGATCGCAAGATTGATCGAGTTGAACGCGGCGGGGCGGTTGAGGGTGATGGTCGCGATCGGGCCGTCGATCCGCAGCAGGGCGGGATCATCGGGCTGGGAGACGGGAGCTGGCATCTGAGTAATCCCCGGCATGAGGTCTGTTGCTGCAACTAAATCGCAGAAGGCGAGGGGAGACAATCCCCGCCTGCCGCCCTTGCGCGAGGCCGAACGATAGGCTCAAATGGGGCTGCCTTTGTTGAGGGACGGACACGAGCGCCGGCTCCTCCTGGGCAAGTCAAGCCAGAACCAGCGAGAGAGGGGACGACATGGGTGACGCTCGTGTCCTGCGGAAATGGGCTGTCCAATGACGGATGGTCCGGTGATCATTGTCGGTGCCGGCCATGCTGGCTACCAGGTCGCGGCATCCCTGCGCCAGGCGGGCTTTTCAGGCCGCATCTGCCTGATCAATGACGAGGCGCATCTGCCGTATCAGCGGCCGCCGCTGTCCAAGGCCTACATCAAGGGTTCCGCCGGGCCGGAAAGCCTGATGTTCCGGCCGGAGAAGTTTTACCACGAGCAGACCATCGAGTTGATCGCGGGTCGCGTGATGTCGATCGATCGCGCCGGGCGCAAGGTGCTGCTCGCTTCCGGCGAGACGCTTGCTTATGGCCATCTCGTGCTGGCGACGGGCGCGCGCAACCGGCTGCTCGATCTGCCCAATGCCAATCTGCCCGACGTGAAATATCTGCGCATCCTCGACGACAGCGAGGCGCTGCGAAAGATTATGCCGTCGAAGACGCGTGTGGTGGTGATCGGCGCCGGCTTCATCGGCCTCGAATTCGCGGCCACCGCACGGATCAAGGGCCTCGAGGTCGACGTGCTCGAGCTCGCGCCGCGCGTGATGGCGCGTGCGGTGACGGCCGAGGTCTCGGAGTATTTCCAGGCGAGGCACCGCGAGGCCGGCATCCGCATTCACCTCGGTGTGCAGGCAACCTCCATCGAGGCCGACAGCGGCAAGGTCACCGGCGTTTCCTTGAGCGACGGCCGGCATCTGCCGGCTGATCTCGTCGTGGTTGGCGTCGGCGTGCTGCCGAACATCGAGCTGGCGGCCGAGGCGGGGCTGCCGGTCGCCGCCGGCATCATCGTCGACGAATATCTCTCGACGGCCGATCCTGACATCTCGGCAATCGGCGACTGCGCATTGTTCGCCAGCCCGCGCTTCGGCGGATCGCTGCGGCTGGAATCGGTGCAGAACGCCACCGACCACGCCCGCTGCCTCGCGGCGCGACTGACCGGCGACAAAAAGCCCTACGATGGCCATCCCTGGTTCTGGAGCGACCAGGGCGACGACAAGCTCCAGATGGCGGGGCTCACCACCGGCTACGACCGCGTCGTGCTGCGCGGGAGCCCTGCGAACAAGGCGTTCTCGGCGTTCTGCTACAAAGGTGAAAAACTGCTCGGCATCGAGTCGGTCAATCGCGCCGGCGAGCACATGTTCGGCCGCCGCCTGTTCGGCATGGATCGTTCGATCACGCCAGAGCAGGCCGCGGATGAAAGCTTTGACCTGAAGAGCGCGCTGGCGTGATCAGCCGGCGCTGACGACAGCTGCAACTTCCGCCGCCGTCGGCATCGACGGCCCTGCGCCCATGCGCTGCACGCTGATCGAGGCAGCGGCGTTGGCGAAGGCGAGGGCGGTGCGCAACGCGACGCCCTCGGCCAGTTGCGAGGCGAGCGCGCCGACGAAACAATCGCCGGCGCCTGTGGTGTCGACCGCCTTCACGGCGCGCCCCTGCACCGTAAACTCTTCGCCGGCAGCGAGCGTCAGCACGCCGCGCTTGCCGAGCGTGATGCAGATGGTCTGGTCCTCGCGCGCTCGAAGCCCTCGCGCCACGGCGATGATTTTTGCGGCCTCGTCGCTGTCGGACAGCTCGATGCCTGCGAGGAAGCCGAGCTCGGTCTCGTTCAGCACGAGGATATCGACCAGCGCGAGCAGCTCGCCGGACATTTTTTGCGCCGGTGCGGGGTTGAGCAGCGTCGTCGCTCCGGCGCTACGTGCGCGCTGGAAGAACGCGGCGATCGTCGGCAGCGGAATCTCGAACTGGCTGACGGCGACATCGCCCTTTGCCAGCGGGACGTTTGCGACGTCATCCGCGCTGACCAGCGCATTGCTGCCGGGAATGACGACGATGGTGTTGTCGGACTCCGCGACGGTTATGATCGCGGTGCCGGAGTGCGTGTCGGCCTCACGGACGGAGCCGAGATCAACCCCCTGCGCGCCGAGAAATGTCCTCAGCTCGGCCCCGAAGGAATCCTTGCCCAGCCGCCCGATCAGCGTGGTCTTCACGCCGAGCCGCGCCGTCGCAACCGCCTGGTTCGCGCCCTTGCCGCCCGGAAAATACAGCACCTGCTGACCGGAGACGGTCTCGCCGACCCTGGGGTGGCGATCGGCGGTCGCCACCACATCCATGTTGATGCTGCCGGCGACGAAGACGCGCCCCATAATATGCCTCTGCGAACCCTAGACCCTGACCTCGAACTCGTGCCTGACTTTGGCGATGTCCACAAGGGTCGGCAGGCCGGCCTCGTTGCCGAGCCGCTGGATCTTGAAGGTCGAGGCTGCGCGGGCAAAATCAAAATGCTCGCGCCAGCTTTTGCCGGGATGGGCCAGATACGAATAGACGTAAGCGCCGTGGAAGACGTCGCCGGCGCCGTTGGTGTCGATCACACGCTCGCGCGGGATTGGCATCGCCGGCATGGTCTCGACCGTGCCGGTCTCGTTGTACCAGAGCAGGCCCTTCTCACCCATGGTGATGCCGCCGATCTTGCAGCCGCGGCCCTTGAGATAGTCGAGCATCTTCTCCGGCGTGAGGTCCATCTGCTCGCACAGTCGCTCGGCGACGATGGCGACGTCGATGAATTCCAGCAGCTCATGCGTGTTGGTGCGCAAGCCGCCGCCGTCGAGCGAGGTAAGGATACCAGCCTCGCGGCAGACTTTCGCGTAGTGGAGCGCGGCATCCGGCTGATGGCCATCGACATGCAGCACGCGGCAGCCGCCGAGGTTGAGGATCGGGAACGGATGAATGTGCTCGTCGTCGCGGCAGCGGACGATGGCGCGCTTGCCGTCCTTGGGCATGATGAAGGAGAGCGAGGACTGGTTGACCTTCCGCCCGTGCAGCGAGATGGCATATTTCGCGCACATGTCCGTGAACATGCGGCCCAGCCAGTCATTGGCCGCGGTGGCGACGAGATCGGGCACGATGCCGAGCTTGGCGCAGCAGAACGCCGCCGTGACCGCATTGCCGCCGAAAGAGACCGCGTAGTCGGTTGCCACGTGCTTCTCGTCGCCGGTCGGCATGTGGTCGGTGATGAAGACGACGTCGATATAGGTCTGTCCGATAAAGAGAGCCTGCATTGGTTGTCCGTGATGCGCTTGGTGGTCCCGGCCGGCCCGCTTACCTTAGCACCGCTTCGGCGGGAGAAACGCGAAAAATATTCGCAAGGCCATGGCCATAGCCGCTTGAGGTGCGTCAGGCGCCGGAATACGACCGTGGCAGGGCAAGCTGTGCCAGGGCGGAGCCAAAGGCCCTTCGGGTTTTCAGGTTCCGGCCCCATCGGAAGGGAGGGAAGATGATCACCGGCCTCGATCACGTCGTCGCTCTGGTCAAGGATATCGATGCGGCCAAGGCAGCCTATCAGACGCTGTTGGGACGCGCGCCGGCCTGGCAGAATTCCGGCGAGGGCGCCGACCGGGTTCTGTTCACCCTCGAAAACATGACCATCGAGCTGATGGCGCCGCACGGGTTCAGTGTCGCAGCGGACCGGATGCGCGCGCTGCTCGATGACCAGGAGGGCGTGCTCGCCAGCCTGTGCTTTCGTGTCGCAGACATGGGCAAGATGCACCGGCGGCTGGACCGGGTGGCGCTGAAGCCTGATCCCGTTGCCGAGGTCGAGAGCAGCGACGCTGCGACCGGGGCAGTGCTGCACTGGAAGCGCACGCGGGCCGCGACCGAGCTGTCGCGCGGCGTGCGCATGTTCTTCCTCGAGCTTGCGGAGGAGCGCCCCAAATCGGTCGCGACCGATATCGCGCCGATCGACGCGCTCGACCACGTCGTGATCACGACCGAGGATTCCGATCGTGCCGCGGCGCTCTATGGCGCGCGGCTCGGGCTCGATCTCGCGCTCGACCGCTCGCACCAGGATTGGGGCCAGCTGATGTTCTTCCGCTGCGGCGATCTGATCGTCGAGGTGGTGCGCCGTCCCGTGGCGGGCGGCGACGTCGCGCATGACCGTCTCTGGGGCCTGAGCTGGCGCGTCGCCGACATCGACGCGACCCGCGCCCGCCTGATCGCTGGCGGCCTCGACGTCACCGAAGTCCGCAACGGCCGCAAGCCGGGCACGCGGATCATGACGGTGCGCGACGGCACCTGCGGGATCCAGACCGTGCTGCTGGAGCGCTCGCCGAAGCCGGTGGAGTAGGGGACACTCTCCGCTCGTCATTGCGAGCGAAGCGAAGCAATCCAGAATCCCTCCACGGTGAGATCCTGGATTGCTTCGTCGCAAGGGCTCCTCGCCATGACGAAACTATGCGGCGGGCCCCCCGCATGATAAACGCGATCTAACATACCACCCAGCGAGCACCCGGTTTGGCGAAGGCACAGGCAAAGCGAACTCTGAAATGGCAGCGCGATCCCGAAGGGATGCGGCTGCGCATTCTCGAAGCCGCCAAGCAGGAGTTTTCCACCCACGGGCTCGCCGGCGCGCGCGTCGACCGCATTGCCGCCAAGGCCGGCGCCAACAAGCGGATGCTGTACTACCATGTCGGCAACAAGGATGAGCTGTATCTCGCTGTGCTCGAAGGCGCCTATGACAAGATCCGCAGCGAGGAGCGCGGGCTCGATCTCGAACATCTCGATCCGCCCGAGGCCATCCGCCGCCTGATCGAGTTCACCTGGAGCTATTTTCTCCGCAACCCGGAATTCTTGTCGCTGCTCCAGACCGAGAACCTCGCGCGCGCAAAACACCTGAAGAAATCGGCCAAGGTCAAGTCGATGCACTCGCCCTTCGTCGAGATGATCCGCACCGTGGTCCGGCGCGGCGTTGACAGCGGCGACTTCCATGTCGCGGTCGATCCGGTCCAGCTCTACATCTCGATCGCGGCGCTCAGCTTCTTCTATCTCTCGAACTCCGCGACGCTCAGCGTCATCTTTGGCCGCGATCTCTTGGACAAGAAAGCCAAGGACGAGCGGCTTTCGCACATGGCGGGCCTCGTGCTGGCCGCGCTGACGGGGCGGTCGACGGAGCTGCTCGCGATCGCCAAGGCCCCGAAGAAGCGCGCCGTGGTGGCGCAGGCGGTTTAGCGCTCTCGTGCCCCGGACGCAGCGCAGCGCCTCTTGGCGGTGCGCTGCAGAGCCGGGGCCCATTACAATGTGGAGCATGCTGCCTCTGGGTCCCGGCTCTGCGCAGCAGCGTTGCACGCTGCAGGGCGTCCGGGACACGGAGGCGACAATCCCGTGTCTCCAAAGTCCCCCGGAACCGGCGCAAAACGTCACAGGGAATCCTCTGGACAGTATTTATCCAACGGGTTAATTTCTCCCCAGAACGTAGAAGAATGCCGGGAGTGAAAGTTGGCCGAGTTGAAGCCGCAGAGTGCGGTGTCCAAGGTGCTGAACGCGGCCTGGGTGCGGCCGTTTGTGTTCCTGGTCTTCATTGTCGTGGCCTGGGATCTCGCGATCAGGCTGTTCAAAATTCCTGCCTACCAGATCCCGTCGCCGGGCGATGTCCTTGCCGTGCTGCGCACCGACTGGCCGGAGTTGCTGCGCCAGTCCTGGCCGACGACCTATGCGACCGTCTGCGGCTTCATGCTGTCCGCGCTGTTCGGCATTCCCGTGGCGATGCTGATCGCGGGCTCGAAGACGGTGGAGAGCTACGTCTATCCGCTGCTGGTGTTTTCCCAATCCGTGCCGAAGATCGCGATCGCGCCGTTGTTCGTGGTGTGGTTCGGCTTCGGCATCATTCCGAAAGTCATTTCGGCTTTCCTGCTTGGCTTCTTCCCGGTGGTCGTCTCCGCCGTGCAGGGCTTCAAGTCGGTTGACCCCGATATGGTCGATCTCGCTCGCGCCATGCAGGGCAGCCGCTTCCAGGTGTTTTGTGCGGTGAACCTGCCGCATGCGTTGCCCGCGATCTTCTCCGGTCTCAAAGTGTCGGTTACGCTCGCCGTGGTCGGTGCTGTGGTCGGCGAGTTCGTCGGCTCCAATTCCGGCATCGGCTACGTGATGCAGCGCTCGATCGGCACGTTCGACCTGCCGACGATGTTCGCGGCTCTCGTCATTCTCGCTCTGCTCGGCGTCATCCTGTTCTGGATTGTGGACCGGATCGAGAAGCTGGTCATTCCGTGGCATGTCAGCCAGCGCGAGGATGTGATTTTCGCCTCGTAATTTAAGCAACGGCCACCAACGGCCGAAACATAACGACAAGGGAGAGTGACGATGAAGCGGTTGATTGGGGCTGTTGCGGCGGCGCTGATGACGTTTGCAGTTGCGCCGGCGCAGGCGGCTGACAAGGTCGTGTTGATGCTCAATTGGTACGTCTATGGCGAGCATGCGCCGTTCTATTACGGCAAGGCCAAGGGCATTTATGCAGCCGAGGGCATCGAGCTCGAAATCCAGGAAGGCCGCGGCTCGGCCGCGACCACGCAGGCCGTCGCCGCCAAGACCGCCGATTTCGGCTATGTCGACGTCCCCACCATGATGCGCGCGGCGATCAAGGGCGCGCCCGTGGTCGCGACCGGCGTGTTGCTCCAGACCAGCCCGATGTCGGCGATGGGTTTTGCCGACAAGAACATCAGGAAGCCGGACGACATCAAGGGCAAGACGGTGGCGATCACGCCGGCCGATTCCATGACCCAGATCTGGCCGCTGTTCCTGAAGAAGACCGGCCTCAAGGAGAGCGACTTCACCACCGTTGCCGGCGATGGCCAGACCAAGCTCAACGCCGTCATCAACGGCCAGGCTGATTTGCTGCTCGGCTACGTCATGGACCAGTCGATGAAGATCAAGGACGCCACCGGCAAGGACGTCTATCCGATCAAGTTCGCCGACTACGGCATCAACATGGTCTCCTCGGGCATCATCGCCAACTCCGACTATGTGAAGGCCAATGCCGACCTCGTCCGCCGCTTCATGTCGGCAACGACGAAGGCGGTCGAAGCCGCCGAGAAGGAGCCGAAGGCGGCAGCGCAATCGATCCTCGATGCCAACCCCAAGGGCGGCAAGATCGACACGCTGACGCAGGGCTTTGAGCTGACCATTCCGCTCTACCGGACGGCTGAGACCAAGAGCAAGCGGCCGTTCCAGGTCACCGACCAGAACATGACCGACAGCGTCAATCTGATGGTCGAATATGGCGGGCTCGATGCCAAGGCCAAGGACAATCCGAAGGCGTTCTACACCAACGACTATCTGCCGAAGAGTGGCTCGTGAAACCAGCGACCATAGCGAGTGAACCCGTGCAGTCGGCCGCGCATCTGAGACTGGTGAGCGACCGGGCTGCCGGCGATGCGTCGGGCATCAAGCTGTCCGGTGTTTCCAAAATCTACCGGACGCGCGACGGCGATGTGCCGTCGCTGCGGCCGCTCGATTTCCACATCAACGAGGGCGAATTCTTCGTCGTGGTCGGCCCGTCCGGCTGCGGCAAGTCCACGCTGCTCAAGCTGATCTCGGGTCTGCTGCCGCCGACCGCCGGCGAGATCCTGGTCGAGGGCGAGAAGGTGACGACGCCGCACGGCAATGTCGGCATCGTCTTCCAGAATGCGCTGCTGCTGCCATGGCGCAACATCCTCTCCAACGTGATGCTGCCGATCGACATGAAGCGGCTGCCGCGGCAAACATATCTCGAACGCGCCAAGGCGCTGTTGAAGATGGTCGGGCTTGAAGGTTTCGAGAAGAAGCTGCCCTGGCAGCTCTCCGGCGGCATGCAGCAGCGCGCCTCGATCTGCCGCGCGCTGGTGCACGATCCAAAAATCATGCTGATGGACGAGCCGTTCGGCGCGCTCGACGCGCTGACGCGCGAGCGCATGAATGTCGAGCTGATGCGGATCCAGCGTGAAACCAGGAAGACGGTGCTTCTGATCACGCATTCGATCCCCGAAGCCGTGTTCCTCGCCGACCGCGTGTTGGTGATGACCGAGCGGCCGGGGGCGGTCGCCGCAATCTACGACGTGCCGCTGCCGCGCCCGCGTTCACTCGATGTGATGGCCGACCCCGTCTTCACCGAGCTCGTGCAGCGCATCCGCAAGCATTTCTTCTCGCAAGGTTCGCTGGACTAAAACCATGGCACCGCGCCTGAAGCTGCGAGACATCGCGTTCTTTGAACGACCCGCCCATTTCGCGCGGCCGTTCCGCTTTGGCGCGATCACGATCAACGCGACGCCGCAGCTTTTCGTGCGGGTCGAGATCGAGGTTGAGGGCAGGGGGAGCGCGGTCGGCGCCAGCGCCGAGCTGCTGGTGCCAAAATGGTTCGACAAGCGGCCGGAGCTGTCGCCGGCACAGACGGTCGATGGGCTTCGACGATCGCTGGAGATTGCCCGCGGTCTATATCTCGCACGGACAGGTTTTCTGACCGCGTTCGATCTGCATTCTTCCTGCATCGGTGCCCAGGTCGCGACCTGTGCGAAGAAGAATATTCCGGCGCTTGCGGCGGCTTATGGCCCCGCGGAAATCGACAAGGCAATTCTCGATGCGCTGCTGCGCGGGGTTGAGGCCAACTTCTTCGACGGGATGGCCGGTAACATTGCCGGCATGGATGCTCGGCTGTCGCCCGACTTGAAGGACGCGGACATCGCGGCGTTTCTCACCGGTCGGAAGCCGCTGCCGCGCGTCGCCATCAGGCATACCGTCGGCCTCGACGATACCGTCGCAGGCGAGGGCGGTGTTGCCGACGCACGCGAGAACGCCGGCGCTAATTATTTCAAGCTGAAGCTGTCGGGCGATCCCACCGCCGATGCGGTGCGGCTGGCGTGGATCGGCAAGGAGCTCGATACGCTCGGGCGCAGCTATAAGGTGACGCTCGACGCGAATGAGCAGTACGCCGATCTTGCCGCGCTGCAGGCGCTGATGGAACGGATCGATCACGATTCAGCACTGCGTTCGATCGCCTCGTGCCTGCTCTATGTCGAACAGCCGATGCCGCGCGACATCACGAGGCAATCGCCGCTGGGCTCGCTGGCGGCGCACGGTTTCATCATCGACGAGGCCGACGATTCCTACGATGCTTTCCCGGCGGCGCGGGCGCTCGGCTATTGCGGCATTTCGTCGAAATCCTGCAAGGGCCTCTACAAGTCCATCATCAACGCGACACGCGCGGCGAAATGGAGCGCCGGCGGGGCACGGTTCTTCGTGACTGGCGAGGACCTGACCTGCCAGGCCGGCGTTGCCGTGCAGCAGGACCTCGCGCTTGGCGCCTTCATCGGCGTGACCCATGCCGAACGCAACGGCCATCACTATGTCGACGGTTTTGGCGAGGCGCCCGCCACTGAGGCGCAGGCCTTCGCGGCCGCGCATCCCGATCTCTATGCCGATGCCGGGCAGGGCATCCGGCTCTCCATTCACGACGGCGATCTCCTGACGGGATCGCTTCATGCTGCGGGCTTTGCGACGTCGGTCCATCCGGACTGGTCGGCGCTCCGCCCGCTCGAACAGCCGAAATCACTTCAGGAGCAAACGGCATGACCACCCAACGCCTCGGCCTCATCATGAACGGCGTCACCGGCCGCATGGGGCTCAATCAGCATCTGATCCGCTCGATCGTCGCGATCCGCGAGCAGGGCGGCGTCCGCTTGAAGAATGGCGACCGCATCATGCCTGATCCGATCCTGGTCGGCCGCAGCGCCGAAAAAGTCGAGGCGCTCGCCAAGCGCTACAACATCACGCGCTGGACCACCGATCTCGACGCGGCGCTCGCCGACAAGAACGACACGATGTTCTTCGACGCCGCGACCACGCAGGCGCGCCCGGGCCTGCTGACCCAAGCCATCAATGCCGGCAAGCACGTCTATTGCGAGAAGCCGATCGCGACGAACTTTGAGGAAGCGCTTGAAGTCGTCAAGCTCGCCAATGCCAAGGGCGTCAAGCACGGCACGGTGCAGGACAAGCTGTTCCTGCCCGGCCTGAAGAAGATCGCCTTCCTGCGCGATTCCGGTTTCTTCGGCCGCATCCTCTCGGTGCGCGGCGAGTTCGGCTATTGGGTGTTCGAAGGCGGCTGGCAGGAGGCGCAGCGGCCGTCCTGGAATTACCGCGACGAGGACGGCGGCGGCGTCATCTTGGACATGGTCTGCCACTGGCGCTATGTGCTCGACAACCTGTTCGGCAACGTCCAGAGCGTGGTCTGCATCGGCAACACCGATATTCCCGAGCGTTTTGACGAGCAGGGCAAGACGTACAAGGCGACCGCGGACGATTCTGCCTACGCGACATTCCAGCTCGAGGGCGGCGTCATCGCCCATATCAACATGTCCTGGGTGACGCGCGTCTATCGCGACGACCTCGTCACTTTCCAGGTCGACGGCACCCACGGCTCTGCCGTCGCAGGTCTCACCGACTGCATGATCCAGGCGCGGCAGGCGACGCCCCGGCCGGTCTGGAATCCCGACGAGAAGCGGCTGCATGATTTCTACGGCGACTGGCAGAAGCTGCCCGACAACGTCTCCTACGACAATGGTTTCAAGGAACAGTGGGAGATGTTCATCCGCCACGTCTACGAGGATGCGGCCTACAAGTTCACGCTGCTCGAAGGCGTCAAGGGCGTGCAGCTCGCCGAATGCGCGCTGAAGAGCTGGAAGGAGCGGCGCTGGATCGACGTCGCCCCGATCAAGGTCTGAGGTCTGTTGGATAAGTGTCGATGTTATTGAGCCGTCATTGCGAGCGAAGCGAAGCAATCCAGAATGTCTCCGCGGCGAGAGTCTGGATTGCCTCGTCGCTTCGCTCCTCGCAATGACGGGGAGAGGTCTGAAATCATGAACAAGCCCGTCCTGCCGATGTCGTCATTGTCGCTCAAATTGCCGAAGGCCGATCGCTCGATCGAGACCTACCGGCTTACGGCGTCGCGCACGTTCCCCGCAAAGCTCGAGGGTCCGCTGAATCGCATTGCTTTCTCAGCCGTGCACACCGTTGTCGATCCCTTCGCGGACAACGATCCCTGGCTCTCCGCTGCCGTCGATTGGGACAAGACCATCGCCTTCCGCGAGCACGTCTGGGATCTCGGTCTCGGCGTTGCCGAAGCCATGGACACGGCGCAGCGCGGCATGGGGCTGGACTGGCCGACCTCGCTGGAGCTGATCACGCGCTCGGTGTCTGCCGCCAAGCGGCGCAATGCGCTGGTGTTCTCCGGTGCGGGCACGGACCATCTCGCGGTCGAGGACGCCAGGAGTCTCGACGACGTCATTCGCGCCTACGAGGAGCAGCTTTCGGCGGTCGAGAAGGTCGGTGGCCGCATCATCCTGATGGCGTCGCGCGCGCTCGCAAAACTCGGCCGCAGCGCCGACGACTACGCCAAGGTCTACAACCGCGTGCTGTCGCAGGTCCGTGAGCCCGTGATCATCCACTGGCTCGGCGACATGTTCGATCCGGCCCTGACGGGTTACTGGGGTACCAAGGACCTGGACAAGGCGATGGACATTGCGGTGGCCATCATCAACAACAACGCCGCCAAGGTCGACGGCGTAAAAGTTTCGCTGCTCGACAAGCAGCGCGAAGTCGACATGCGTCGCCGTCTCGACAAGCGCATCAAGATGTACACCGGCGACGATTTCAATTACGCGGAGCTGATCGCCGGCGACGAGCAGGGTTTTTCGCATGCGCTGCTCGGTATCTTCGATGCGATCGCTCCGGCGGCATCCTATGCGCTGTCGCGGCTGGCGGCTGGCGACGAGGCCGGCTTCCACGACGTGCTCGGGCCGACGGTGCCGTTGTCGCGTCACATCTTCAAGGCGCCGACGCGGTTCTACAAGACCGGCGTCGTGTTCATGGCCTATCTCAACGGCCACCAGGACCATTTCACCATGGTCGGGGGTCAGGAGAGCACGCGCTCCACGCTGCATCTGGCCGAGCTGTTCCGCCTGGCCGATCAGGCCGGGCTGCTGGCCAATCCGGAACTGGCGGCGCGGCGGATGAAGACCGTGCTGGCCTCGCACGGGATCGAATCCTGATGCGCGATTTCTCGTCCGATCACAGCTGGCTGTCGCTGAACACCGCGACAGTCCGCAAGCAGGGTGATCTCCTTCAGATCATCGACGCCTGCGCCAGGCACGGCATCCGTGCCATCGATCCCTGGCGCGACCAGGTCGCGGCCGTCGGCCTCGACCGCGCCGCGCGGGCCGTGCGCGACGCCGGCCTTGATCTCTCAGGCTATTGCCGTGGCGGCATGTTCACCTCGGACGCGTCGCGCCGCGGCGAAGTTCGCGACGACAATCGCCGTTGCGTGGACGAAGCCAAGGCGTTGGGTGCGCCATGCATCGTTCTGGTCGTCGGCGGCCTGCCGCAATATTCGCGGCCGGGCAGCGAGGCGTCGAAGGACATTGTCGGCGCGCGGACGCAAGTCGAGGAAGCCTTGGCCGAGATGCTCGACTACGCCCGGCAAGCAAAGCTGCCGCTGGCGATCGAGCCCTTGCATCCGGCCTACGCGGCCGACAGGGCCTGTGTGAACACCACAAAGCAGGCGCTCGACATCTGTGACCGGCTCGATCCTGATCGCAGCGGCATGCTGGGCGTTGCGCTCGACGTTTATCACATCTGGTGGGACCCGGAGCTGACGGGTCAGGTCGCTCGCGCTGGCAAGGACCGCCTGCTGGCATTCCACGTCTGCGACTGGCTGGTGCCGACAAAAGACATCCTCAACGACCGCGGCATGATGGGCGACGGCGTCATCGACATCAAATCGGTGCGCGCCGCGGTCGAGGCGCAGGGCTTTGCCGGCTATTCCGAGATCGAAATCTTCTCCAACGACTGGTGGGGCAAGCCGATGGACGAGGTGCTGGCGACCTGCATAGCGCGGCACAAGACGGTGGTGTAGACCGCCGGCGTTGCGAGGGCGCGGGTCGAGGCAGCAATCCCTGCGGCGGATCGCACCCAAGCGATCGGCCTTGCTATGACAAGGCCTGTCTTTGGGTGAAATCATACTAAAACCGGCACTTCTCCGAAGCTGATGTTACGGTGGCGAGTCGGCCGATTTATAGTGATGAGAAAGGACACGCATGCTTACCCACCCCCAAGGAGGAGCGTGTTCCCGCCAAGCCGCAGACGCGTTGGCCTCGCCGCCTTCCTGCTGCTGAGACGGCATGTCCAACGCGGAAAAACTGAGCGCGCCACCAGCCATGATGCGGGTATCGAACCGCCGTGGGCTTTTTTCAGTTGCCGTGGCCGTCCTCGCGGTTGGTGCGGCGACTTTGCTGACCATGCTGCTATCGCCGTTCAGTGCGGCGGTGCCCTTCGGCGTTTATTATCTGGCTGTCGTGGTGGCCGCCGGCTTTGCCGGCGCATGGGCGGGTGGATTGACAACAGCGCTGTCGGCAATTGCGCTCAATTATCTGTTTCTGTTGCCGGCGAATCCGAGCGCGGCAGCACCTCATCCGCTGGTGTCCGCCGCAATCTTCATCGGTGTCGCTGGCATCGTCGTTTTCTTGATTGATCGCATCCGCATCCACGAGCGGCGCATGCGGGTCGGCGAACAAAATATGTCGCACGTCATCCGTTCGGCACAGAGCGCGGTCATCACGATCGATAGCCTGCAGCGGGTCGTCACGTTCAACGCAGCAGCGGAAACGGTCTTCGGCTGGTCGCATATGGAGGCGCTGGGACAGCCGATCAGCCGGTTCATACCCGACGGGCTGTCCTTGGCACATCAATCGCCCGCAGAAGGCAGCGGCCAGTCTGCCGGGCCCCTCGCCACGATGAGCGGATTCAGGAGAAATGGTGAAGAATTTCCGTTCGAGGCTTCGATCTTGCAGACCGAGTGGGATGACCAAAAGCCTTGCATCTTGGTCCTCCATGACGTTTCCGAGCGCAAGGCGGCCGAGGCCCAGCTGCGCCGGCTCAACCGCCTCTATTCGGCATTGAGCCTGATCAACCAGGCGATCGTTGTCTCCGGAACGCAGCGCGATCTGCTGCAAAAGGTCTGCAACGCCCTGGTGGAGCAGGGCGGGTTTCCGATGGCGTGGATCGGATGGGGCGATCCGGAAACCAAATTGCTGGTGCCGATCGCTGTATGCGGCGACGACAGGGGCTACCTGAAAAGCGTCGAGATCTATACCGACGATCGCCCCGAGGGCCGCGGCCCGACCGGCACAGCCTTCCGCGAAGGCCGGCGCTATATCTGCCAGGACTTCTTCAACGACCCCGTCACGCTGCTCTGGCAGCCGCAAGCCAGAAGTCGCGGTTTTCGCGCGTCCGCGGTTTTCCCGATCCGGCTGAAGAACGAGGTTTGCGGCACCCTCACGGTCTACGCCAACCACGTCGGCTTTTTTCAAGACGAGGAGACGGCCGTACTTGCCGAGGCGGCGGGGGATATTTCATTTGCCCTCGACAACTTCGCTCGAAAGGAAGAATTGCAGAAGGCAGAAACCACGGCGCAAATGGCGATGCGGTTTTCCGACTCGATGATCGAAGCTATGCCGGGCATCGTTTATTTGTACAACGATCAAGGTCGTTTTTTGCGCTGGAACCGGAATTTTGAAATTGTTTCCGGCTACTCGCAACACGAGATCGCGACCATGCATCCGCTGGACTTCTTCTGCGGCGAAGAAAAGCTGCCGCTGGAGCAGAAAATCGCCGAGGTGTTTGATCGCGGCGAGGCCTATATCGAGGCGACGTTCTTGTCCAGGGACGGCAGCCGCACGCCTTATTTCTTCACGGGCAGGCGCGTGATATTTGAGGAAATGCCTTGCCTGGTCGGCGTGGGAATTGACGTGTCCGAGCGCAAACAAGCGGAACGCGCGCTGCGCGACCTGAATGAAAGCCTTGAGCGAAAGGTGTCCGACCGCACCAGCGAATTGCAGACGGCGCTCGCGCGTGCTGAAGACGCAGACCAGATCAAGTCGGCATTCCTGGCCAACATGTCGCATGAATTGCGCACGCCGCTCAATTCCATCATTGGGTTCACCGGAATCATGCTGCAAGGGCTGGCCGGGGCACTCAATGGCGAACAGACCAAGCAACTCGGCATGGTGCGCCGAAGCGCCCGGCATCTGCTCGATCTCATCAACGACGTACTCGATATTTCGAAGATCGAAGCCGGAGAGCTCGAGGTCAATCGAAAGGCGTTCGACCTCGGGAGTTCGATCGAGCGGATTGCCGCCCTGATGGCCCCGATGGCGCAAGCCAAGGGCCTGAAACTGGAAGTCCAGGCCTTGTCGAAGCCTTGCTGGATGATCAGCGATCAGCGTCGCGTCGAGCAGGTGCTGCTCAATCTTGTGAACAATGCAATCAAATTCACCGACCACGGCGGGGTCAAACTGACCATTGATGCCGCCTCTCAATCAATCCCGCCTGTCGCGGTCGCGCAGCCGGAGCTGCTGCACATTCATGTCGCCGATACCGGCATTGGCATCAAGCCCGAGCATCTCACGACATTGTTCCAGCCTTTCCGTCAGATCGACAGCGGAATTTCGCGCCAGCACGACGGTACCGGTCTGGGATTGGCCATTTGCCGCCGGCTTGCGGAGCTGCTTGGAGGCGCCATTGAGGTCGAAAGCGAGTGGGGGCGCGGCAGCATCTTCACGTTCAAGCTGCCGATAAATGGATCCATCGAACCATGAACAGAACCGTCCTGTTAATTGAAGACAACGAGCAGAACCGCTATCTGACCACTTTCCTGCTGGAGAAACATGGCTATAGCGTCGTCGCTGCGCTGGACGGAGCTCGCGGGATTGAACTTGGAAAAACCGCCAATCCAGCGATTATCCTGCTCGATATTCAGCTGCCCGTTATGCACGGCTATGACGTGGCGCGGGCGTTGCGCAGCATTGCCCCGCTGCAGGATGTGCCGATCATCGCCGTCACATCCTATGCGATGGCGGGAGACCGCGAGAAGGCGCTGGCAGCCGGCTGCGATGGCTATATTGAAAAGCCGATCGACCCGGATACGTTCGTGTCGGAAATCAGAAAATTTCTGCCGCCGGAGTGAGCATGACGCGCATTCTCATTGTCGATGACAAGGAAGAGAACCTGTACTATCTGCAGGTGCTCCTCACCGGTTATGGATATGTCGTTGAATCCGCCCACCAGGGTGCGGAAGGACTGGCGAAAGCGCGACAAACGCCACCCGACATCATTATTTCCGATCTGCTGATGCCCATCATGGACGGCTACACGCTGTTGCGCCAATGGAAGTCGGACGAACGGCTCCGGAACATTCCATTCGTCGTCTATACCGCAACCTATACCGCTCCGGAAGACGAAGAGCTCGCCATGAGTCTCGGGGCCGACGCCTTCCTGATCAAGCCGCTGGAGCCGGAAGAATTTATCGCCCGCATTCGGCTGGTCGAGGCGGATATCGCGAAAGCGCGGCCACAGACCCTGCGTCAGGTCCAAGGCAACGAGGATGCGACCCTGCAGCAATACAGCAAGGTCCTGGTCCGCAAACTCGAGCAGAAGTCGTTACAACTCGAAGCGGCCAACCGGGCTTTACAGGAAATCAACACCCGTCTCGAGACCCTCGTCGGTCAGGCGAATATCGCAATCCTCGTTCATCACGACTTCAAGCCGGTCATGGCCAACGGCGAACTGGCCCGCATGTTGGGCTACGGAAGCGTCGATGAAGTGCTTGGGTTGCAGGATTGCAGGGTTCTTTTCGCCGACGAGGAGCGCGAGCGGATATCGACTTTCAACAAGAACCGCCTGTCAGGTGCCGGCTCACCGGGCTTCTACGCGGTGAAAGGCAAAAAAGCCGACGGCACCGTCATCGAGATGGAGAACCGGGTATTTCCGATTCAATGGGGCGAGCATCTATCGGTCTGCGCTATGCTGACAGATGTCACCGACCAGAGGAAAATGGAAGAACAGCTTCGGCAGGCACAGCGGCTGGAGGCGGTGGGCCAAATGACCGGAGGCATTGCGCATGATTTCAATAATCTGCTGACGGTCATCCTGGGCAATTCAGAAATTCTCGCGGAAGGCGTTTCCGCCAACCAGGATCTGCACAATCTGGCGGAGATGATCCGGAAAGCAGCTGAGCGCGGCGCCGAGATGACGTGCCGGCTGCTGGCTTTCTCGCGACGCCAGGCGCTGGACCCCAAGGCCGTTGATATCAACGGCCTTGTCTCCGGTGTCGACGGCCTGCTTCGTCGCGCCGTCGGTGGACAGGTCGAGCTCGAGATTCGGCTCGGGAAAGACGCCGGCGCCGTCCTCATCGATGCGGTGCAGCTCGAAAATGCGCTTCTGAACCTTTCCGTCAATGCGCGTGACGCGTTGCCGGATGGCGGCAAGTTGACCATCGAAACGAAAAACCTTCAACTCGATCAGGCCTACGTCGCCGACCAACCGGACGTCACGCCCGGGATGTACACGCTGATCTCGGTTTCGGACACCGGAACCGGAATGGACGAGAAAACGAGACTTCACGCTTTCGAGCCTTTTTTCACCACCAAGGATTTCGGCAAGGGCAGCGGCCTTGGGCTCAGCATGGTCTACGGCTTTGTCAAGCAATCGAAGGGATTTGTCCGGATTTGCTCGGAGCTTGGTCACGGAACGACCGTCGAGCTTTATTTGCCAAGATTAGGGAGAGATGCTGCGACCGACAACGTGCCGCGGCACGTGAAGTCGACGCCCGTCGGCTCGGAAAAAATCCTTGTCGTCGAGGACGATGAACTGGTCCGCACGCAGGTCATGGTACTCTTGGCGAGCCTCGGTTATGACGTGACGGGCGCGACCAATGGTGCGGAAGCACTGGAGACACTCAAGTCGATCGGCGATTTCGATCTGTTGTTTACCGACGTCGTGATGCCCGGCGGCATCAATGGCCCCCAACTTGCCGACAGAGCCCATAAGCTGTACCCGGGCTTGGCGGTCTTGTTTACGTCAGGATACACCGACACTGCCATCGTCCAGGACGGAAGCCCCAACAGCAACGTGCATATGCTCAACAAGCCGTATCGTCGGCAGGAGCTGGCAGCAAAGATCAGGACCGTCCTGGGCCGCTGACCGGTTGACGCCTGAAGCGTGATCCGGAAAACCGCTTCGCACTTTTCCGGATCACGCTTTAGGGCGTGACGTCGCCATAGCCGGTCGTGGTCAGCGTCGCGAAGCTGAAATAGATCACCTGGCTCGCCAGCGCCGGACTGTCTTCCACCTTCATACCGGCGAACAGATTGATGTCGAGGATCGGCGGCGATTTGATCCGCAACGCAAAATAAAGTCCTCGATCAGCCGATCGCGCAGGGCACGCTCAGGAACCCGCGGAACCGCACCCGTCCGCCCCGCACCGGCGCGCCGCTCACGGCATAATTCGGAAAGCGCGCCAGGAAGCGCGAGATTGCAATTGCACCCTCCAGGCGCGCCAGCGCCATGCCCGCGCATTGATGCGCGCCGGTGGCAAACGCAAGATGCCGGTTCGGCGTGCGCGCGACGTCGAAGTTTTCGGGATCCGGAAACTGCGCGGGATCGCGGTTGGCAGCACCAATGCACAACGTCACCGACGTGCCGGCATCGAGCATCACGCCGCCGAGTTCGACACGCTCCGTGGTCATGCGGTTGCCGAGCTGGTTCGAGCTCTCGTAGCGGAGTATCTCCTCGACCGCCGTCTTGATCATGTCGGGGTTGTCGATGAGCCGCTGCTTCTGATCTGGGTTCCGGTGCAGCGCGACGAGACCGTTGCCGATCAGATTGGTGGTGGTCTCATGCCCGGCATTGAGCAGGAAGATGCAATTGTGCAGCAACTCCTTCTCGGTCAGCCGCTCGCCGTTCTCCTCGCCGTTACCTTCTCCCTGGATCAGCCGCGTCAGCACGTCGCGTTCGGGATTGCCGGGCCTCTGGCGCCGTCGCGCGACCAACGTCGCGAGATAGGCGAGGAAGTCCGTCACGGCCTTGTTGCCGCGCGCGGCTACGTCAGGCGACACCACAGGCTCGAGCGCGCCGAGGATCGCCAGCGACCATTCACGCAGCGGCGTACGCTCCTCATGGGGCACGTCGAGCAGATTGCCGATCACCTCGATGGGAATGGAGGCGGCGAAATCCTCGATCAGCTCGCATTCGCCCTTGGTGGCGATGGCGTCGAGCAGACCGTCGACGAGCTTGACGATATCAGGCTCCATCCCTGCGATCGCGCGCGGCGACAGCGCGCCCATGATCAGGCGGCGCACGCGGGTGTGCGCCGGAGGGTCATTGAAGACGAGGCTCGTGGTGTGGTGCTCGTAGAGCGGCGTGTCGCCGTATTTCGGCGCGAACTCGCGCTTCTTGTCCGAGCTGAACGATTTGGTGTTCTTGTAGCTGGTGACGAGGTCGTCATAGCGGGTCAGGAACACGGTGCCGTTGCGTAGGCGCTTGACCGGCTCGTTCTCCCGCAGTGCACGATAGGTCGGGTAGGGATCGGCGTAAAATTCCGCGGTCAGCTTCTCCAGATCGAAATGGGCGGCCAGTTCTTTCGCACTTGCGTTCATCCGCCATACTCGCCGGTTGAGACCGATATGCTGTTTTCGCTCTTTCGAGCCGCGCGGGTCACCGTCTACAGTCGTGCCGTGATTTGCAAGCCGACCGGACAGGAAAATGCACGCCCGCGCTGATGCTGCCGACACGGCCCCGAGTTGGCCCGACGATATTTTCGCAACGTTGCAACGCTTCGATGTCCGGCAGGTGCCCTACGTGCCCGATGCCGGCCATTCAAAACTGATCGAGCGCGTGCTGAGCTCGTCCACGATGCGCGGCATTCCGCTGACGACGGAGGAGGAGGGCGTGGCGCTATTGGCCGGTGCCTGGACCGGCGGCCAGCGCGGCGTTTTGCTGATGCAGTCGAGCGGCGTCGGCAATTGCATCAACATGCTGTCGCTGATCCCGGTCCTGCGCTTTCCGTTCCTGACGCTCGTGACCATGCGCGGCGAGTGGGGCGAGTTCAATCCGTGGCAGGTGCCGATGGGATCGACCACGCAAGGTGTGTTCGAGCTCTCGGGCGTCCAGGTGCTGCGCGCGTCGAACGCGGCTGAAGTGCCGGCCGTGCTGGAGGCCGCCGCTGCCCAAGCCTACAACGCACTGACGCCCACCGCCGTCCTGCTGTCGCAGCGCCTGATCGGCGCCAAGGTTTTCACCAAATGAGCAAGGCCAATCTCCTCGACCGCCGTCAGGTCGTCTCTACACTGCTTGCGAACCGCAAGGACGTGGTTGCGATCGGTGGCCTCGGGGCCTCCACCAACGACATCTGCGCGGCCGGCGACCACGCCCGCAATTTCTATCTCTGGGGTGGCATGGGCGGTGCCGCGATGATCGGCCTCGGGCTCGCTTTGGCGCAGCCAACGCTGCCGGTGCTGGTCATCACCGGCGACGGCGAGATGCTGATGGGCATGGGCAGCCTTGCCACCATCGGGCTCCAGAAGCCGTCTAACCTCTCGATCGTGGTGCTCGACAACGAGGCCTATGGCGAGACCGGCGGCCAGACCAGCCACACCTCGGCCGCCGCCGACCTCGTCGGCGTCGCCCGGGCCTGCGGCATCAGGGACGCCTGCGCGATCTCGACCATGGCGGAGGTCGAGGCCTTCGCGAAAGCCGTCCACGACGTCTCGGCCGGGCCGCGATTTGCCAATGTGAAGATCGACAGCGCCAGCCTTGAGCGGATCCTGCCCACCCGGGACGGGACCTACATCGTCAACCGGATCCGCGGCGACCTCGGCTTTCGGCCGATCTAGGCCCATCCGGCTCGCGTCGCCCGCGGACGTCGTCCTGCTCGCGGGCCGTGCAGGCGTGGCCAATTTCCACTGATTTTACAACGCTTTCAGGTTGCGATGCAGCATAATGCTTGACTTTTGCGTGGGTGAGTGCTTACTCACTAGTATGAGCTCATTGCGTATGACGAGCGACCTGAGGCGTCAATTGATCCTCGGTGCCGCAAAACGCTGCTTTGCCCGACACGGCTACACCGGCACCACGACGAAGAGCGTGGCGGCCGCCGCTGCCATTTCCGAAGCGCTGCTGTTCAAGCATTTCCCGTCCAAGGCGGCGCTCTACGCAGAAATCCTCAGTGACGAGTGCGAGGCGGACCCGGCCTTGATGGAGCTGCTCGAGCGGGAGCCGTCGACGGCTGCCCTGGTCGAGCTGATCCGCGGCATGGTCCAGCACTTCCTCCACATCGCTGACGGTCCCGATCAGGAAGAAGCGCAGCGCCTGCGACTGATGGCCACGAGTCATTTGGATGATGGCGAATTCGCCCGTCTGCTATATGCCAAGATCGAGAAGCTGATCGGGGCGGTCTTCGTCGCCTCGCTCGAGCGCGCGGTTGCCAGCGGTGACGCGCGCCCATTCAGCGGCGATCCGCTCAACCTGTTCTGGTTTGCGCATCACACGTTGATGACGGCTGCGCTGACCAGGCTGCCGGCCGCGCCTTGCCTCGCTTACGGCAAGGCGAACGACCTCGAGCGGCAGCTCTGTGAGTTTCTCCTGAGGGGTATCGGACTTAACGACGCCGCAATTGCTTCGCATTTGAGCCACGAATTGGCGCCGGGTGCGGGCAAGACGGCGATTGCAGAGAGTGCATGACATGAACATCGTTACCGAACACAAGATTTCGGGCGAACCGATCGACAACAAGGCTCCCAAGCGTCCGGTCCGGCCGGTGCTCTGGTTCATCATCGTCGGCACGCTGCTTGGCGCGCTCGTCGGTGGTCTCGTCTGGTTCAACTATTTCCGCGGCCAGATGATCAAGCAGTTCTTCGCCAACAACAAGCCGCCGCCGACCGCAGTCAGCGCGGCCGAGGCGAAATCCGAGGTGGTGCCGAACCTGCTCACCGCAGTCGGCGGGCTGTTCGCCGTGCATCAGGTCGACGTCAGCGCCGACGTCAACGGCCGTGTCACCGAGATCAAGTTCGAGCCGGGTGCGCATATCGAGGCCGGCACGCCGCTGGTGCAGATGTTCGACGCGCCGGAGCAGGGCGACCTCGCCAATTACAAGGCGCAGGCAACCGTCGCGCAGCTTTCGCTCGACCGTGCCAAGCAGCTCGCCTCGCGCCAGTTCGGTCCGCAGGCGACCGTCGATACCGCGCAGGCCTCCTACGACCAGGCGCAGGCCGGCATCGCCAAGACCGAGGCGCTGATATCGCAGAAGCTGGTGCGTGCGCCGTTCTCCGGCGATCTCGGCGTCCGCAAGGTCGAGGTCGGCCAATATCTGACGGCCGGTACGGCGATGGTCTCGCTGACCGATCTGTCGGAGCTGTGGGCGAACTTCACGGTGACGGAAAAGGACTCGGGCAACCTGAAGGTCGGCCAGGTCGTCAGGCTGAAGGTCGACGCCTATCCGGGCCGTACCTTCGACGGCAAGATCACCACGATCGAACCGCAAATCGCGACCGACACCCGCAACATCCGCGTCCAGGCAACGATCGCCAATCCGGACAAGATCCTGAAGCCCGGCATGTTTGTGACCACCACGGTGGTGATGCCGGACAAGCCGGCCGTGATCACCGTGCCTGAGACGGCGGTCGACTACACGCTGTACGGCGACTCCGTGTTCGTGATCACCGAGAAGAAGGAAGAGGACGGCAAGACCAGCCTGAGCGCGGTCCGCACTTTCGTGCAGACCGGCAGCCGGGTCGACGGTCGCGTCGAAATCATCAAGGGCGTGAAGGTGGGCGACAAGGTCGTCGCCGTAGGCCAGCTCAAGCTGCAATCGGGCGCCGCAGTCGCGATTTCGACCGACCCCGGCCCGCAGATTCCAGCGCAGCCGCCGCGCTACTGATCCACCACACTCAAGTGATCAGGCTCGGCCGGATCACTTTTCTTGAGACATCAAAATCGAGATCGCCGCGATGCGCTTCACCGATATTTTCATCAAACGCCCGATTCTGTCGGTCGTCGTCAGCCTGCTGATCCTGCTGATCGGCCTGCGCGCGGCGATGGTGCTGCCGATCCGGCAGTATCCGAAGCTGTCGAACACGGTCATCAACATCACGACCGTCTATCCCGGCGCGTCCGCGGACCTGATCCAGGGCTTCATCACCACGCCGATCGAGCAGGCGGTCGCCTCCGCCGAAGGCGTCGACTACATGACCTCGTCCTCGGTGCTCGGCACCTCGACGATCCAGGTCTACATCAAGCTGAATTTCGATCCGAACCAGGCGCTCACCGAGGTGCTGGCCAAGACGAACTCGGTCAAATATCTGATCCCGAAGGAATCCAACGACCCGATCGTCACCAAGACCACAGGCCAGACCACGGCCGTGATGTATCTCGGCTTTTCCTCCGAGGAGCTGTCGGGCTCGGCGATCTCCGATTATCTGACGCGCGTGGTGCAGCCGGTGCTGTCGACCGTCGATGGCGTGGCCTCGGCCGACATTCTCGGCGGCCAGACCTTTGCGATGCGGCTGTGGCTTGATCCCGTGAAGATGGCCGGCCGCAACGTGTCGCCCGCCGATGTCTCGACCGCGATCTCGACCAACAACTTCCAGTCCGCGGCGGGACAGACCAAGGGCTATCTGATCGTCTCCAACATCTCGACGAACACCAGCCTGACCGACGTCAACCAGTTCAGGAGGATGATCGTCAAGGCCAAGGACGGCGGCTTCGTGCGGATGGAGGACATCGCTACCGTCGAGCTTGCCGCGCAGAGCACGGATGCGAGCGTCGCCTTCAATGGCGAGCACGCGATCTTCATCGGCGTGAACGCGACGCCGCAAGGCAACCCGCTGACACTGGTCAAGGGCGTGCGCGCGCTGTTCCCGGAACTCGAGCGCAACCTGCCGCCGTCGATGAAGATGAAGGTCGCCTACGACTCGACCAAGTTCATCCAATCCTCGATCGACGAGGTGGAGAAGACACTGGGCGAAGCCGTGATTATCGTGATCGTGGTCATCTTCCTGTTTTTGGCCTCGCTGCGTTCGGTCATCATTCCGGTCGTGACGATTCCACTTTCGATGATCGGCGTCTGCACATTGATGCTGGCGCTGGGCTTCAGCTTCAATTTGCTGACGCTGTTGGCGATGGTGCTCGCGATCGGCCTGGTGGTCGACGACGCCATTGTCGTCGTGGAGAACATCCATCGACATCTGGAGGAGGGGAAAACGCCCGTCCAGGCGTCGGTGGAGGGCGCGCGCGAAATCGTCGGTCCCGTGGTCTCGATGACCATCACGCTTGCGGCGGTGTATGCGCCGATCGGCTTCCTCGGCGGTCTCACCGGCTCGCTGTTCCGCGAATTCGCCTTCACGCTTGCAGGCTCGGTGATCGTGTCGGGCGTGATCGCGCTGACGCTGTCGCCGATGATGTGCTCGGTGCTGCTCAAGAACACCGAAGAGGGCCGCTTCGCCAAGCTCGTGAACCGTGTGTTCGGCGCGCTGACTCGGTGGTATGGCCGCAGGCTCGACCGTTCGCTGGATTATAAGGCGATCACCGGCCTGTTCGCGGTGACCATCCTCGGGCTCGTCGGCTTCCTCTATATGCACACCTCGAAAGAGCTGGCGCCTGAGGAAGACCAGGGCATCGTGTTCGCGGTGACCAAGGCGCCGAAATACGCCAACATCGACTATGTCGATTTCTACGGTGAGAAGCTCGACAAGGAATTCCAGAAATTCCCCGAGACCGATCTGCGCTTCGTGCTGAACGGCATCAATGGCCCGCAGGGCGGCATCGCCGGCCTGCTGCTCAAGCCGTGGGAGGAGCGAAAGCGGTCGGCGATCCAGTTGAAGCCGCTGGTGCAGGCCGAGCTTTCCAAGATCGAGGGCGTGCAAGCGTTCGCGTTCAACCTGCCGCCGCTGCCGGGCGGACCGGGCGGCCTGCCGGTGCAGATGGTGATCAATTCCACCGCTGGTTTCCAGGCGGTCTTTGAGCAGATGGAGAAGCTGAAGGGCGCTGCGCGCAAGAGCGGCATGTTCATCGTCTCCGACAGCGACCTCGCCTACAACCAGCCCAACGTGGAGGTCACGATCGACCGCACCAAGGCGCAGGATCTCGGCGTCAACATGCAGAACCTCGGCAGCACGCTCGCGGTTCTGCTGGGCGGCAACTACATCAACCGCTTCAATCTCGAGGGCCGTTCCTACCAGGTCATTCCGCAGGTGCCGCGCAGTAGCCGCCTGTCGCCGGAATCGCTCGGTGGCTATTACGTGACGACTAACACGGGCCAGCAGCTTCCGCTGTCGACCGTGGTCTCGGTCAAGACCAAGACCGCCCCGAATTCGCTGACTCACTACAACCAGCTCAATTCGGCGACCTTCTCGGCCGTGCCGATGCCCGGCGTGACCGTCGGTGCGGCGGTGGACTTCCTTGAAGGCGAGGCCAAGAAGCTGCCGGCCGGCTTCAGCCACGACTATCTCGCGGATAGCAGGCAGTACGTGCAGGAAGGCAACCAGCTCGCGATCACTTTCGGTTTCGCGCTGATCATCATCTTCCTGGTGCTGGCGGCGCAGTTCGAGAGCTTGCGTGACCCGTTCGTGATCATGATCTCGGTGCCGATGGCGATCGTCGGTGCGTTGATCCCGCTGTTCTTCGGCATGGCGACGATGAACATCTATACCCAGGTCGGTCTGCTCACCCTGGTCGGCCTGATCACCAAGCACGGCATCCTGATGGTGGAGTTCGCCAACGAGCTCCAGGTCAACGAGCGGCTGGACCGCCGCTCGGCGATCGAGATGTCGGCCCGCATTCGTCTCCGCCCGATCCTGATGACCACGGCTGCGATGGTAACCGGCCTGATCCCGCTCCTGACCGCAACCGGCGCGGGCGCGGCCAGCCGCTTCTCGATCGGCCTGGTCGTCGTGGCCGGCATGTCGATCGGCACGCTGTTCACGCTGTTCGTGTTGCCGGCGGTCTATGTCGTGCTGGCAACCGACCATCGCAAGGCAGCCGATTCCGAACGGAACAAGCAGGTCAATGAGTTCGACCTCAACGCCAAGGCGCTGCGGCCGACCTGAGCCAGGATCGATTGTAAGATCGATCAAAAGGTCAATTTACGTGCGATGCGGCAACAGCCATGGCTGTTGCCGCTTTTTTTTGCCACGCGATATCTCGTAATATGACGGCTGGAGCGCCCCGGGTGCGCGCTCAAGGCAGGTATTCCGATGAAGAGGCGCGAATTTCTGGCGGTCCTGGGCGGGGCTGCGCTGGCGGGGTCGAACATGGCGCCGGCTGGTGCGCAAGGCCGCATCTATCGCCTTGGTACGGTGACGCCGATCGCGCCGGTTACGGTGGAGAGCCGGGGCGGAAAAATCCTGACAAAGGTGCTCGGTGAGCATGGTTTCAAGCTTGGCCAGAACCTGACCTTTGAAGCGAGAGGCGCGCTTGGCGATGTCGCGATGCTCCCCGCGCTGATCGCGGAGTTGAAGGCCAAGAACGTCGATGCTATCGTGATCATCGGCTATCCGACGGCCATGGCCGCCAGGGCGGCCGGCATTCCCACCGTGGCGGCCAGCGGTATCGGCGATCCCGTCGAAACCGGGCTGATCGAGAGCCTGGCGCATCCGGGCGGCAAGATCACCGGGATTTCGGACGTCGCAGCGACCCTCAGCGCCAAGCGGCTGTCGCTGCTCAAGGAGATGTCGCCAAAGCTGACCAAGGTCGCAATGCTCTGGAACAAGGACGACCTCGGCATGACCACGCGCTACCAAGCGTCGGCAAAGGCTGCCCAGGCGCTTGGACTGACCGTGCAGGCACTGGGCGTCCGCGAACCCGATGATTTCAACGAAGCCTTTTCGGCGATGAATGACGATTTGCCTCACGGCATCCTGATGGTGGCGGACGCGCTGACTATCCTCAACCGCGAGCGGGTGTTCGAGTTCGCGGCCGCCCGAAAGTTGCCGGCGATCTACGAATTCGACGAGTTCGCGCGCGACGGGGGCTTGATGTCCTACGGAGCGGACTCCTCGGAATCCTTCGAGCGGGCGGCCGCGCTGGTCGCTCGCATTTTCAATGGGGCGAACCCCGGCGATCTCCCGTTCGAGCTGCCGACCCGCTATCCCCTGGTGCTCAATCTCAAGACGGCGAAGGCGACCGGACTTGAAATTCCGCCCACATTGCTCGCGCTGGCGGACGAGGTGATCGAGTAGCCTGTATGCTGCGGCAAGAGACAAGGTCCGGGCTTCTTGCTAGGTTCCCGGGATGAGCCTGTCCCTCAATCCCGACACCCAGCAAGCCAGGAATTTGCCGAGCGCGGCCCGCGATGGGGCCTCGTCCGGCGAAGCGGCGGGCCGGGGGATCAGGACGCGGCTGTTCACCAAATATGTCGCGCTGTTCGTGGCCGTCGTGGCCATTGCGCTGCTGGCCAATGGCCTGTTCGAGGTCTTCTTCTATTATCGCGAGCACAAGGCCGCGCTGATCCGGGTCCAGCACGAGCAGGCCGAAGCGGCGGCGGCCAAGATCGGCCAGTTCGTCAAGGAGATCGAGAGCCAGCTCGGCTGGACCACGCAACTGCCCTGGTCGGCGGGCTCGATTGAACAGCGCCGGTTCGACGCGCTGCGGCTGCTGCGCCAGGTGCCGGCGATCACCGAACTCGCCCAGGTCGATTCGACCGGCAAGGAGCGCCTGCGGGTCTCGCGGCTGGCCATGGACGCGATCGACAGCGGGATCGACCTGTCGGGCGACCCGAAGTTCACTGAAGCCGTTTCGCACAAGGTCTATTACGGGCCGGTCTACTTTCGCAGGGAGTCTGAACCCTACATGACGCTGGCGCTGGCCGGCGCGCGCAAGGATGCCGGCGTCAGCATCGCGGAAGTCAATCTCAAGCTGATCTGGGACGTCGTGTCCCAGATCAAGGTCGGCGAACACGGTCATGCCTATGTGGTCGGCCCGGAGGGTCGCCTGATCGCGCATCCCGATATCAGCCTGGTGCTGCGCAACACCGACATGTCTGGCCTCCCACAGGTGCGCGCCGCGCAGGCCGGAGGCGGCACCATCTCCGACGTGCTTCCTGAAGCGCGCAACATCCAGGGGCAGAAGGTGCTGACCGCATCGGCCCCGATCGCGCCGATGCATTGGACGATGTTCGTCGAGCTGCCGGTCGAGGAGGCCTATGCGGCGCTCTATGCTTCGTTGCAGCGGCTTGCGATCGTGCTGCTCGCGGCATCGATCTTCGCGGTCCTTGCCGGGATTTTTCTGGCGCGCCGCATGGTCGGTCCGATCCAGGCGTTACGGAGTGGCGCCGAGCGGATCGGCAGCGGCGATTTCGCGCAGCGGATCTCGATTAAAACCGGTGACGAGCTCGAGGGGCTCGCCGACCAGTTTAACGACATGGGCGCGCGCTTGCAGGAATCCTATGCCGACCTCGAGAACAAGGTCGAGCAGCGAACCGCGGAACTGCGGCAATCCCTGAACGACCTTCGCGCGGCGCAGGACCGTCTGGTCCAGACCGAGAAGCTTGCTTCCCTCGGCCAGCTCACGGCGGGGATCGCCCACGAGATCAAGAACCCGCTCAATTTCGTCAATAATTTCTCCTCGGTCTCGACCGAGCTGATCGACGAGCTCCGCGAGGTCCTGCAAACCGCATCGCTCGACGGCAAGACGAAGGAAGAGGTGGACGAGCTGACGGGCATGCTGCGGGGGAATCTCGAGAAGGTGGTGCAGCACGGCAAGCGCGCCGATTCCATCGTCAGGAACATGCTACTGCACTCGCGCGAGGGCTCCGGCGAGCACCGGGCCGCCGACATCAACGCGATCGTCGAAGAGAGTCTCAATCTGGCCTATCACGGCGCGCGCGCCGAAAGGCCGGCATTCAATGTCATGCTCGAGCGCGACCTCGATCCGGCCGCCGGCATGGCCGACGTCTATCCGCAGGAGATGACTCGCGTGTTCCTCAATCTGATCTCGAACGGCTTCTACGCGGCGACCAAGCGCAAGGAAGGCGCCGCGGACGGTTTCGAGCCGACGCTGAGCGCCGCGACGAAAAACTTGGGCGGCAGGGTGGAGATCCGGATCCGCGACAACGGCACCGGCATTCCGCAGGAGGTGAAGGAGAAGATGTTCAATCCCTTCTTCACCACCAAGCCGGCGGGCGAGGGCACCGGGCTCGGTCTGTCCATGAGCCACGACATCGTCGTGAAGCAGCACGGCGGTACGATCGACGTGAATACCGAGCCCGGCGTCTACACCGAGTTCATCATCACGCTGCCGCGGACCATGGCAGCGGGGAATACCGGAGGCAGGACTTGAACGTTTACATCCTGGTCGTCGATGACGAGCCCGACGTCGAGGCGCTGTTCCGGCAGCAGTTCCGGCGCGATCTGCGTGCCGGTCGCTTCCACATGGAATTTGCGCTCTCGGCGCCCGATGCGCTGAGGCGCGCGGCCGAGGTGCGTGATCCCTCGCTGATCCTGATCCTGTCGGACATCAACATGCCCGGCATGAGCGGGCTCGACATGCTGCCCAAGGTGCGTGCCGACCATCCGCATGTTCCAGTCATCATGATCACGGCCTATGGCGACGTCGAGACGCGCAGGAAGGCGATCGAAGGTGGCGCCACGGGGCTCCTCACCAAGCCAATCGACTTTGCGCAATTGCGCCAGGAGATCGACATCAGGCTCGAGCAGGCGGCATGACCCCGACCATCCTCTTCGTCGACGACGAGCCTGATCTGGAGGCGCTGATCCTGCAAAAGTTCCGCAGGCAGATCCGCGACGGGCTGGTCAACTTCATATTCGCGCGCGACGGCGTCGAGGCGCTGGAGTCGATCGAGCAGAATCCGCTTGTCGATCTTGTGGTCTCCGACATCAACATGCCGCGGATGGACGGGCTGTCGCTGCTGGAAAAGCTCCAGGAGGCCGAGGACAAGAAGTCGACCATCATCGTCTCGGCCTATGGCGACATGAGCAACATCCGTACCGCCATGAACCGTGGTGCGTTCGACTTCCTGACCAAGCCGATCGACTTCACCGATCTGGAAGCCACGATCCAGAAGACCATCCGCCATATCGAGATGCTGCGCGAGGTGCGTCGCCGGCAACTGGAGGCTGAGCGCGCCCATGCCGCGCTGTCGCGCCATTTCTCGCCCGAACTCGCCAAGCGCCTGGCGGCGAGCGGAGACGGTGAGGGGATCGAGGTGCAGTGGCGCGACGTCGCGACTATCTTCACCGACATCACCGGCTTCACCTCGCTGGTCGAGACTGCGCCGCCGGAGACGCTGGGCGCGCTCCTCAGCGAATATGTCGGCGGAATGACTGAGGTGGTCTTCGCGCATGAAGGGACGGTCGCAAAGATCATCGGCGACGCGCTCCAGGTGCTGTTCAATGCGCCCGGCGACCAGCCCGATTATGCGACGCGCGCCGTCGCCTGCGCCCACGATCTAGATGCCTGGGCGCAGGATTTTTGCGCGCGCCAGAAGGCCAAGGGTGTGAGTTTCGGCGCCACGCGCATCGGCATTCACGCAGGGCCGGCGCTGGTCGGCAATTTCGGCGGAAATCGCTTCTTTGATTACACCGCGTATGGGGACTCCATCAACATCGCGGCGCGGCTGGAAGCTGCCAACAAGCAGCTGGGGACGCGCATCTGCGTCAGCGCCAGCATCGCCATGGCGGCCGAGAATTTTCAAGGCCGTCCCGTGGGCGAGCTGATGCTGCGCGGCCGCAGCGAGCCGCTATCCGCCTTTGAGCCGTTGCGGCAGGAAAAATTCGAAGCGCCGGGGATGGCGCTTTATTCCGAGGCTTACGCCAAGATGGAGGCCGGCGATGTCGCCGCCATGCCGGCCTTTGCTGCGCTGGTCGGCATGCACGCCGACGATTCCCTGGCCGGCTTTCACCTGAAGCGCCTGCTCAACGGCGCCAAGGGCATCCGCATGCAATTGGAATAGGAGTTCGAGATGATTCGTGACTTTTCCGCTGGCAATTATCGTTTCATTCCGTCCGTGTTCCAGTATTCGGCGGGTGCTGCTGCGGACGACGGCTACGAGATCGAGCGCGTCCGCTTCGACCGTCTGGTGCCGCTGGCCGAGGGATTTGCACTGGTGGCAAAGTACATCCAGGAGGCAGGGCGTCCGCTGACGGCGTTCTGCGCCTGCGAGCTGCGCTCGCCGGCGGCCTTCAGCGAAGACGGCTTTCGCGCGTTCAATCTGCATTATGTGAAGACGCTGTCCGAATGGGGTATCTTCGACGGCACCACAAATCCGGTGGCGCGCAGCAATGTCTGTCCCGAGATCGATCCGCCATCCGAGCCGTCGTTTTATGCATTCTCCTTCACGCGACCGACGACCTCGAAGAGCCCGAGCTTTGTCATCGCCGGCGGCGCCGAGGCGCGCGAGGGCGGCGGGACCTATGTCGAGCGCACGGTGCGCTACCGCGACCTCAGTCTGGAAGGACTGCGCGAGAAGGTGCGCTTCACCACGACATCGCAGATGGAGATCCGGATGACGACCTTCGGCTTCGGCTGGAAGGACACGACCGGCGTGCAGGCCTATTCCGTACACGACTTCCACCACGCGCTGGTCGACGAGCTGGTCCGCCGCGGCGCGCTGCGCTCCGGCCTGACCTGGCATTTTGCGCGGCCCCCGGTGGTCGATCTCGAATACGAGATGGATTGCCGCCGCGTGATGCGGGAGACGGTGATCTAGCGCTGGCGCGGGTCGAGCGCGTCGCGCAGGCCGTCGCCGAGCAGGTTCAGCGACAGCACCACGAGGAAGATTGCCAGTCCCGGCCAGATCGCCATCCACGGCGCCTGGGTCAGGAAGCGTTGCGCCGCATTGAGCATGCTGCCCCAGGATGGCGCCGGCGGCTGCTGGCCGAGGCCGAGGAACGACAGCGCGGCTTCGGCGATGATGGCGGCGGCGATCGACAGCGTCGCCTGTACCAGCAGCGCCGGCAGGATGTTCGGCAGGATATGCGAGAACGCGATCCGCCACGGCGGATTGCCGAGCGCGCGCGCGGCCTCGACATAATCCTCGGCCTTGACGCTCAGTACTTGGCCGCGGGTGAGGCGGATGAAGATAGGTGTTGCCGAGATCCCGATCGCGATCATGGCGTTGCCGAGACTCGGACCGAGGAACGCGGCAAGCGCGATCGCGAGGATCAGGAACGGGCAGGCCAGCATCGCATCGGTGATGCGGCTGATCAGTGCGTCGACGAAGCCGCCGCGATAGCCGGCGAGCAGGCCGAGCGGCACGCCGATGCCGAGCGCAATCGTAACCGAGATCAGGCCTGCGAGCAGAGACGCCCGCGCGCCGTAGACGACACGGCTCAGGATGTCGCGGCCGAGCTCGTCGGTGCCGAACCAATGGGCCGCCGTGGGCGGCTTGCGCACCAGGCTCCAGCTCGTCGCAATGGGATCATAGGGAACGACGAGCGGGGCCAGTAGTGCAAAGCCGATGAACATTGTGAGCACGACAAGCCCGAACACCGCCGCCTTGCGCTTGAACAAGCGCCGTCGGGCGCGGCGCGCGGGGCTGTCCAATTCGTAAGACTGGGCGACGGGACTGGCGGGGAGCGCGGCGTCGGTCATGGCGCTAGCCCCGCAGCCGCGGATTGACGAGGATATAGGCGACGTCGGCAACCAGGTTGAGCGTGATGTAGACCGTCGCGGTCACCAGCACCACGCCCTGCACGACGGCATAGTCACGGTTGAACACTGCGTCCACGATCAGCTTGCCGAAACCGGGGATGGAGAAGATCTGTTCGGTCAGCACGGCGCCCGACAGCAACGTGCCGAGCTCGATCGCGCCGAGCGTGATGATGGGCGTCAGAGCATTGCGCATGGCATGCTTGAGAATCACCGAACGTTCCGAGAGGCCTTTCGCGCGCGCGGTGCGGACATAGTCACTCTCCAGCACCTGGAGCATGGCGCTGCGGGTGTGCCGCATCAGGATCGCGGAAATCGCATTGCCGAGCACGAAAGCCGGCATGATGGTGGCAGCCAGGCTCGCGCGCCAGTTCTCGGTGAGCGGCACATAGCCCGAGGCCGGCAGCCAGCCCAGCTCGATCGAGAACAGGAAGATCATCAAGATCCCCAGCCAGAAATTCGGCGTCGAGATGCCCCATAGCGCGAACAAATTGGCGGCATAGTCCCAGGCCGTGCCCTTCTTCACCGCGGAGATGATGCCGGCGGGGATACCGATCAGGAAGGCGAACAGGATCGCCATCGACCCGAGCTGGAGCGTCACCGGCAGCTTTTGCGCGATCAACTCGCGCACCGGCATCTTATTGCGCAAGGACTCCCCGAAATCGCCGCTCAATACGCCCTTGAGCCAATAGGCGTACTGCACTGGAACCGGCCGGTCGAGATGATATTGTTGACGGATCTGCTCGATCACGGCCGGATCGCGTTCCTCGCCGGCCATCACCAGCGCCGGATCACCCGGCAGCAAATGCTGGAGCGAGAAGATCATTACCGACACGAAAAACAGCGTCGGCACGATCTGCACGATGCGGCGGGCGAGGAAGTTCAGCATGGACCCGCACCTGTCCCGGGCACGCCCGCGATCACTTGAACTTCAGTCCGACCACGCGGACCAGCCCGTCGGGCATCTGCCTATAGCCCTCGAGCTTCGTGGTATGCGCGATCAGCAGCGTACGGTGATAGATATAAATGATCGGCAGATCGGCGAGCAGGACCTTGGTCAGTTTTTCGTAGATCGCCTTGCGCTCCTCGACATTGGACGTCATGCGCCCATCTTCCATCAGCTTGTCGGCCTCGGGGTTCGCGTACACACCGTCGTTCTGCGGCGCCTTGCTGCGCATGAAGATGTAGGAGTTTCCGTCTGGATCGATGCGGCCGCTCCAGTTGATTTGGAAGATCTGGAATTCGCCGGCCTGGGCCTGCTTGAAGGTTGTTGCGAATTCGACGACGCGAATCTTGATGTCGAAACCCGCTTCCGCGGCCATGGACTGGATGACTTGGGCGACGGCCTCATACTCCGTGCCCTTGGGGACCATGTAGTCGACGGTCACGGGCAGGCTCACGCCCGCCTCCTTCAACAGCGCCTTGGCCTTGGCGACGTCGCGGCCATGGATGGGAAAGGATTTCTGATAGTAGGGATGCGTCGGGCTGACCCATTGATTGCCGGGGGTGAACTCGCCGTTGAACACGACCTGGTTGATCGCCTCGCGATCGATGGAGAAGTCCAGCGCTTGACGCACCTTGGCGGACTGGCTCAAAGGCCCTTTGGCCTTGTCGTTGCCGATGTTGATGGTCAGGCCCTGGTAGCCGAGCTCGGGCGCGGTCGACAGCACGAGCTTGGGATCGGCGCGCACGTCCTTGATGTCGGTGGCGAGCACGCGCTCGATCAAATCGAGCCCGCCGGATTTCAGGTTGGCGAGGCGCACGGTGGCGTCGACGATCGGCAAGAACACGACACGATCGATGTGGATGTTGTCCTTGTTCCAGTAGTCGGCGAACTTCTCGAACACCATGCGGTCCTGCTGGACGCGCTCGACGAATTTGTAGGGGCCCGCGCAGACCGGATGCAGGCCGAACTTGTCGCCGGCTTCCTTCGCCGCCTTCGGCGACACCATCATGCCGGAGCGATCGGTGAGCTGGGCGATCAACGGCGAGTAGGGCGTCTTGAGCACCAGCTTGATGGTCAGGGGATCGACGACCTCGACGTGATCGACGCTGGCGAGCTCCGACTTCCGGAACGAGGTCGGCAGCGTCATGTGACGCTCGATCGAGAATTTCGCGGCTTCCGCGTCGAGCGGCTCGCCGTCGTGGAATTTGACGCCCGGCCGGAGCTTGATCGTCATCTCCTTGCCGTCGGCCGAGGTCTCGTGAGACAGCGCGAGCTGCGGCACGATGTTGAGCTTTTCGTCGATGTCGAACAGCTTGTCGCAGAAGGCGGAGAAGACGATGCGGCCGACATAGGTGCGGCCGATGCTGGGATCGAGGATGTCGGGGTCTTCGGCGATGCCGATGCGAAGCGTGGTCTGGGCCTGGGCCGCGCCCGCGAGCGACGTCAGCAAGGCCGACGCCAGGATTGTCAAACGCACAAAGCTCATCGTTCTCAACCTCTGTTTCGCGGGCTAGGCCGGGTCCGTCCCCAATGAACTAACCCCGCCGCCGCGCGCTGCTTCCGGGCCGCCGCTGAAGGCGGCGACCAATTTTTCCAGGACCGGCGAAAAGCCGCCGTCGGACGGGACGATCGCCGCGGAGGACGGCAGTTCCGACGTTCGGTGGCAGGCCGTTGCATGTCCGGTGCCATCCGGGACGAGCTGTGGCATTTCGCTGCGGCAGCGGTCGATGACATAGGGGCAACGGGTGTGGAAGCGGCACCCCGGCGGCGGATTGAGCGCGCTGGGGATATCACCTTGCAGCACAATCCGGCTGCGCTTTGCCCGCGGTTTAGGCACCGGGATCGCGGAGAGCAGCGCCCGGCTATAGGGGTGGCGGGGCGCGGCAAACAGCGCGTCCGCCTCTGCCGTCTCGACGATCTGGCCGAGGTTCATCACCGCGACATGGTCGGCGATGTGCTTGACCACGGCGAGGTCGTGCGAGACGAAAATGTAGGCGAGCCCAAGCCGGTCCTGGAGGTCGCGCAGCAGATTGAGGATCTGCGAGCGGATCGAGACGTCCAGCGCCGAGACCGGCTCGTCGCAGATGATCAGTTTTGGCTCGACCGCGAGCGCGCGGGCGATGGCGATGCGCTGGCGCTGGCCGCCGGAAAATTCGTGCGGATAGCGCCGCTCGAGCCGCGGCTCCAGCCCGACCAGCCGCAGGATTTCCGCGACACGCTCGCGCCGCTGCGCTGATGGCACGAGGCTGTGCAGCGCCAGCGGCTCGGTCAGGATCTGGCCGACCGTCATGCGCGGATTGAGCGAGGCGTAGGGGTCCTGAAAGATGATCTGCGCCTCGCGGCGGAATTTTCGGAGCGCGTCGGCGCCAAGCGAGAGGAGATCGCGGCCCTCGAAGCGGATTGCACCTGCATCTGGTTCGATCAGCCGTAAAACCAGACGGCTGACGGTCGATTTGCCGCAACCGGATTCGCCGACCAGCGCCAGCGTCTTGCCGGCTTCGAGCGAGAAGCTGACGCCATCAACCGCTTTGACATGCGCGAGCGCACGACCGAACAGCGAGCGCTCCGCGACGAAATGCTTGACCAGGCCTTCGACCTCGAGGAGTGCCGTCATCGTTCGCGCTCCCTACGAAACCCGGTCTCGTGTCCCGGGCGCGGCGCAGCACGAAGTGTTGCGACGCTGAACCGGGACCCAGATTGTCGCCACACGAGAGAGGGGAGCAGCGCCATCACGACACCAACAGTTCGAGCGGCGCGCGGATACAGCGCGAGAGATGGCCGGGGCTGAGTTCGACCAGCGGCGGCGGCGCCCTGGTGCAGGCCTCGAGCACGAACGGGCAGCGCGCGGCGAAGCGGCAGCCGGCGGGCGGCTGCGCCATGTTTGGCACCATGCCTTCGATCGTTGCAAGCTGTTCGGCACGGTGGTCGAGCCGCGGGATCGAGCCGAGCAGGCCGACCGTGTAGGGATGCTGCGGCATGGCGAACAATTCGTCCACCGGCGCGCGCTCGACGATCTCGCCGGCATACATCACCGCGACCTCGTCGCAGACCTCGGCGACCACGCCGAGATCATGAGTGATCAGGATGATCGCGGCGCCGCTAGCCGCCTTCAATTCGCGCATCAGCTCCAGGATCTGGGCCTGCAAGGTCACGTCGAGCGCGGTGGTCGGTTCGTCCGCGATCAGCAGCCGCGGGTCGCAGGCCAGCGCCATCGCGATCATCACGCGCTGGCGCATGCCGCCGGAGAGCTTGTGCGGATATTCGTCGATGCGTCGTTCGGGCGAGGGGATGTGGACGCGGCGCAGGAGATCGATCGTCCGCTGGCGCGCGCTCTTCCGCGAGCCGCCGCGGTGGCGCAAGATCGTCTCGATGATCTGGTCGCCGATGGTAAAACTCGGATTGAGCGAGGTCATCGGCTCCTGGAAAATCATCGCGAGCCGGTTGCCGCGGAGATCGCGCAGCGTCTGGTCAGGAGTCTTCAGCAGGTCAAAACCGTCGAAGCGGATCGCGCCTGATATCTCTGCGCTTTGCTTTGGCAAGAGGCCCATGATTGCCAGCGAGGTCACGCTCTTGCCGCAGCCGGATTCGCCGACGAGACCGAGCGTGGCGCCATTGGCGACGCTGAGATCGACGCTGTCGACCGCATGGGTGACGCGGCCGTCGTCGCCATGAAAACGGATGCGGAGATCCTTGATCTCGATGAGAGGGCTCGCGCTCATGACTGTCTTGCGCGCGCTGCGGCGATGCTGGCGTCGATGATGCTGCGATCGGTATTGCCGGCCGGGTTCTGCCGTGTCGGCATCGCGCGGCGGAAGTGCACCCAGAGTTCCTGGCTGACACGTTCGAGCCGTTCGAGCTCGCCGAGCGGATCAGGATGATCGTCGGCGCGAATGTCCAGCGCCGGCCATTCCTCCTCACCGTGGATCAGCAGCGCGGCGGATTGCTTGCCGCGCTTGTCGCCGCCGGCTGCTTCGCCCGCGCGCATCGCAGCGAGCAGGCGGCGCGGGAAGGGCAGGCTGTCATTGGCGATCCAGGTTTTTGCGGTCTCGTCGAGCACGTCGGCGCCGGCGAGCATATTGCCGGCAATCGAAAAACCGCTGCCCGCGATGTGCCCGCACCAGTCGACGCAGTCGCGGCCGGTATGCGCGGCAATCTCGCCGCTCGCATCCATGATGTGGATCTGCCGGCTCTCGCGGCCATCGTCTGTCGCGAGCAGGGCGGCGAGAACATCGTGCGCGTTGAGGCCCTCACGCAGCAGCTTGACGCCGTCGATGCCGTAATAGGGATTGACGAAGGCCTGCGTCGCGATGGCGCCGAGGCCGGCCGCGACATAGGGCACACGCGCGCCGACGGCGAAAAATCGCGTCGCAACCGCGATGCCGAACTGGCCGGTGGCAGGGTCACGCGCGATGATCGACCAGGTCATGTGTTGCCTTCAGCGCCCTGCGGCGTAGCCCTGCATGCCGCGCGGATTGGCGGCGGCGCGGCGGCGCACCCCGACGCGCGAGGCCGCGGTGAGGCGGCCTTCCGACCAGTCGGAGCCGACCTCGACGATATGTCCGCGCTCGCGAAGGTTCTCGATCGTCGCCTTCGGCACGCGGTTCTCGACCACGAGCACGCCGGGGCGCGCGGTGCGCGGCCAGAACGAGATCGGGAAATGTTCGGAATGCCAGGCGGGCGCGTCGATGGCTTCCTGGAGATTGAGATTGCAATGGACGTGGCGCAGGAAGAATTGCGTGATCCACTGATCCTGCTGGTCGCCACCGGGCGAGCCCCAGGCGAGGTACGGCTCGCCGTCGCGTAGCGCCATGGTCGGCGACAGAGTCGTGCGCGGCCGCTTGCCCGGCGCGAGCGAACTGGGTTGGTTCTCCTCCAAATCGAACATTTGTGCGCGGCTGCCGAGGCAGAAACCCAGTTCGGGAATGACAGGCGAGGATTGCAGCCAGCCTCCTGAGGGCGTCGAGGACACCATGTTGCCGGCTTTGTCGATAATGTCGAAATGCACGGTGTCGCCGCGCACCTCGCCGAAGCGCCCCACGGTTGGTTCGCCGGCGCCGAGCGCGCCGACGGCCTCGCGTTGGCCTTCGGCGTGGCGCAGCTTGACCACGCCGCCAAAGCCCTCGATCGTGCCGGGGCGGAGATCGAGCGAGGCCTTGTCGGTGACGAGCTTGCGGCGTTCGTCGTTATAGGCGTCCGACAGCAGCGTTCCGATCGGGATCTCGCTGAACTTGGGATCGCCATAGAATTTTTCGCGGTCGGCGAAGGCGAGCTTTGCGCATTCGATCTGGAGATGGATGAATTCCGGACCAGTCGGGTCGAGACCGTCGAGCGCAAATCCCTTCAACAGCGCGAGCTGTTGCAGCGTCACCGGTCCCTGGCTCCAGACGCCGGCCTTGCAGACGGTGTAGCGGCCATAATCGTAGGTGAGCGGCGCCTCGACGGTCGGCTGCCAGCGCGCCATGTCGTCGGCCGAGAGCACGCCGCGATGCGGCGAGCCGCTGACATCCATCACTTCCTGGGTCCGGCAGAATTTGTCGATGGCTTCCGCGACAAAACCTTGCGACCAGGACTTTCGCGCGCGCTCGATCTCGGCATCGCGGCCACCGCCGCCGCTCTCGGCTTCGCTGAGAATGCGGGCGTAAGTCGCGGCCAGCGTCTTGTTGGTGAACAGCGTGCCGGGCTTCGGCACCTCGCCGTTTGGCAGATAGACGGCGGCCGAGGTCGGCCAGTGCTTGCGGAACAATTGCTCCACGATCTGAATCGTGGCGCAGGCCCGCTCGACCAGCGGATGGCCGTCGCGCGCATAGGAGATCGCGGGCTCCAGCACGTCGCGCAGCCGCAGCGTGCCGTAGTCGCGCAGCAGCATCATCCAGGATTCGAAGGTGCCGGGAACGCAGGCCGCGAGCAGGCCTGTGCCGGGCACCATGTCGAGGCCTTCGCTCTTGTAATGCGCGATGGTGGCGCGCGCCGGCGCCGGGCCCTGGCCGCAGATCACCTCGGTTCGGCCGCGCTTCACGTCGTGAACGATGATCGGCACGTCGCCGCCTGGGCCGTTCAGATGCGGCTCGACCACCTGAAGCGTGAAGGCGGTCGCGACGCCGGCATCGAAGGCATTGCCGCCCTTTTCGAGGGTGGCCATGCCGACCGCGGTAGCGATCCAGTGCGTGGTGGCGACGACCCCGAACGTGCCCTCGATCTCGGGGCGCGTCGTGAAGGGATCGGGATTGACGATGCTGGCCATAGAGCTACCTTATTTTCGGCGCGCGCAATTGATCACAGGCAATGCCGTGCCGCCAATGCGCAGGCCGCATGGCACGCGCGCGTCACGCTGGGACCGGTGCGGTGTTCACCGCGTGGCAGGCGACGCCGTCGATCAGGCTCGGTGCTTCCTTGCGGCAGAGATCGAATGCCAGCGGGCAGCGTGGATTGAAGGCGCAGCCAGGGGGCGGGTTGATCGGGTTCGGGATCTCGCCCTTGACCGGGATGCGCTGGCGGCCGCTCATGGCGAGATCGGGCACGGCGCCCAGCAGCATTTTGGTGTAGGGCATGCGTGGACGCGTGAACAGCTCGCGCCCTTCCGCGATCTCGACGATGCGGCCGAGATACATCACGCCGACGCGGCTCGCCATGTGGCGGACCACGGCGAGGTTGTGGCTGATGAACATGTAGGTCAAGCCGAACTTGTCCTGGAGATCGCGCATCAGGTTCAGGATCTGCGCCTGCACGGACACATCCAGCGCCGAAGTCGGCTCGTCGCAGACGATGAATTCGGCTTCGGAAGCAAGCACCCGCGCGATCGCGATGCGCTGGCGCTGGCCACCGGAGAATTCATGGGGAAATTTCAGGCGGTCGTCGGGATGCAGGCCGACGAGGCTGAGCAACTCGCCGACCCGGGCCTGGATGTCACGCTCGCCCTGGATCAGGTCGAAGGCGCGGATCGGCTCGGAGATGATGGCATCGACACGGAAACGCGGGTTCAGGCTCGCATAGGGATCCTGAAAAATCATCTGGATGCGGCGGCGCAGCTTTCGCCGCGTCTGGGCCTGCCGCGGATCGGTCATCGAGACGCCGTCGATCAGGACATCGCCGGAACTCGGCGGCAACAGGCCGACGACCATGCGCGCCACCGTGGTCTTGCCCGAACCGGACTCGCCGACCAGCGCAAAAGTCTCGCCCTTCCTGATGTCGAAGGTGACGCCGTCGACGGCCTTGAGATATTCGAGGTGCCCGCCCTCGAGCACACGGTTGAGCCACGGCTTCGAGACGTCGAAGACGCGGCGCAGATTTGTAGCCTGGACGAAAGGCGTGCTCATGCCGCGCTCTCCGCCGGCACGCTGTCATAGAGATGGCAGGCGACGGATTGCGTGCCACGCGGCAGCGGCTCCGGCCGGTCCACGCGGCAGCGATCGAAGGCGGACGCGCAACGCGGATTGAACGAGCAGCCGCGCGGGATGGCCGACAGCCGCGGCATCGAGCCGGGGATCTGCACCAGGCGCTTTTCCTCGCCGGCCAGCGTTGGGATCGCCCCCATCAATCCCTTGGCGTAGGGGTGCAGCGGATTCCTGACGACATCCTGCACCGGACCGATCTCGGCGACGCGGCCGGCATACATCACCGCGACGCGGTCGGAAGCCTCGGCGATGACGCCCATGTCGTGAGTCACCAGCATCACGGCGGTGCCGTGGTCGCGGCCAAGCCGCTTGATCAGGGAGATGATCTGCGCCTGCACGGAGACGTCGAGCGCGGTGGTTGGTTCGTCCGCGATGATCAGCTCGGGCTCCGCGCAGATCGCCAGTGCAATCACCACACGCTGACGCATGCCCCCGGAGAATTCGTGCGGATAACCATCGATGCGTTTTTCCGGCGCGGGAATGCCGACTTCTGCGAGCAGGTCGATGGCGCGTCGCCGCGCCGCTTGTGCGGACAGATTGAGGTGGGTCCGGATCGTCTCAACGATCTGGTCGCCGATCTTGTACAGCGGATTGAGCGAGGTGAGGGGATCCTGGAAGATCATGCCGATGCGTTTTCCGCGGACACGGCGCATCTCTTCCGGCTGCAGATTGTCGATGCGTAGGCCCGACAGGCGGATCTCGCCGCCGGAGATGCGGCCGGGCGGATCGATCAGGCCGATCACGGACAATCCGGTCACGGACTTGCCGGCACCGGATTCGCCGACCACGCCTAGCACCTCGCCCTTGGCGATGTCGAAGGACACGCCGTCGATGGCGCGCAGCGTGCCGCGGCGGGAGGCGAACTCCACCTGAAGATTGCGCACGGAGAGGACGGGTTCTGTCATGGGTGACGCACACTCATCGGAGTTTCGGGTTGAGCGCGTCGCGCAGCCAGTCGCCGAGCAGGTTGATCGACAGGATCAGTGCTGCAAGTGCAAGCCCGGGGAATGCGACGATCCACCATTCGCCTGCGAACAGATAGCCGTTGCCGATGCGGATCAGCGTGCCGAGCGACGGCATGGTCTCGGGCATGCCCGAGCCGAGGAACGACAGCGTCGCCTCGGTGATGATGGCGAGCGCGAGGTTGATGGTGGCGATCACGAGGACCGGCCCCGTGGTATTCGGCAGTACGTGGCGTAGCATGATCACGGGGGCAGGCAGGCCAATCAATTGCGCGGCTGCGACATAGTCCTTGTTCTTCTCGACCAGGACCGAGCCACGCACCGTGCGGGCATATTGCACCCAGAAGCTCAGGCCGATCGCGAAGACCAGGACCGCCAACATGCTCATCTCGTCGAGCTTGTTGCCAAAGACCGATTTGGCGATGCCGTTGATCAGCAGCGCGATCAGGATCGCCGGGAACGACAGCTGCACGTCGGCGATGCGCATGATCAGCCCGTCGACGGCGCCGCCGAAATAGCCGGCGGTGAGCCCGAGCAGGATGCCGAGTCCACCCGAGAATACCACGCCGAGCACGCCGACAAGGAGCGAGATGCGCATGCCGTAGAGGATCGCGGATAGCACATCGCGGCCCTGTTCGTCGGTGCCGAGCAGGAACGGGCTCTGGCCGTCGGCGGTCCACAGCGGCGAAATGCGCGAATTCATCAGCTGGAGCTGTGCCGGGTCGAACGGATTTTGCACCGACAGCACGGGAGCAAAGATGGCGAGCAGGAAGAACAGCAGCGTCACCGCGGCCGCGATCATGGCGATCCTCGAGCGGCGGAACGAATAGAACAAATCGCTGTCGAGCGCGCGCCTGAACCAGCCAGGTGCGGCGGCGCGCTTCTCGGCAGTGTGCGGAACGACGGCCTCGCTCATATCAATGCGCCCGGCTGACCGTCGAGCGCAGCCGCGGATCGACGATGGTGTAGAGGATATCAACCACGAGATTGATGGTGACGAAGATCAGGGAGACCATCATCAAATAGGCCGCCATGATCGGGATATCGACATTCTGGACGGCCTGCACGAACAGCAGCCCCATGCCCGGCCACTGGAACACGGTCTCGGTGATGATCGCAAAGGCAATGACCGAGCCGAATTGCAGGCCCGCGACGGTGATGACGGGAACCAGCGTGTTGCGCAGCGCATGGCCAAAATGGATCGCCCGCGTGGTGAGCCCGCGGGCGCGGGCGAAGCGGATGTAGTCGGTGCGCATCACTTCCAGCATCTCCGTGCGGACGAGGCGCATAATCAGCGTCATTTGGAACAGGCCAAGCGTGATCGAAGGCATGATCAGCGCTTTCAAGCCGGACAGCGTCAGCAGGCCCGTCGTCCACCAGCCGATATGCACGACATCGCCGCGGCCGAAGGAGGGCAGCCAGCCGAGCGTGACCGAGAACAGGTAGATCATGAGGACGCCGATCAGGAAGGTCGGCAGCGAGATGCCGATCAGCGAGACGGCCTGGAAGACATGCGTGAGCCAGCTGTCACGGCGAAGCGCGGAATAGACACCCATCAGGATGCCGCTGACCATGGCGAAGATGGTGGCAACGACGGCCAGCTCCAGCGTCGCGGGCATCCGCTCCATCAGCAGGTTGGCGACCGGCAGGCGGAACTGGTAGGACACGCCGAATTTGAACTGCGCGGCGTTGCCGACATAGCGGCCGAACTGGACGATCACGGGATCGTCGAGGCCGAGCGATTTGCGGATCGCGGCGCGCTCCGCGCCCGACGTGTCCATCCCGACCATCTGGTTCACGGGATCGCCGGCGAATCGGAACATCGAAAATGAGATGATTCCGACGGCGATCATGACGCCGATGGCCTGGATGGCTCGGCGCAGTGTGAAAGCGAGCATCTGTTCCTTTCACATCTCTTCAGCAGCACGCATCATCGCGTTAGCTCGAAACAGCAAGTCCCGGAAGCCGGATCTTGAAAGCGATGGCTTCCGGGACTTCACAACTTGTCTACACCTACTCTTCTTGCTTGGTCGCCCAGTAGAGCATGACCATGTTGTCCGCACGCTGGGTCAGCTTCACCTTCTTCGACACGCCCCAGGCAAGCGCCTGCTGGTGCAGCGGGACATAGGCCCAGTCCTTCATCGAGACCTCGAAAGCCTGCTTGATCAGGAGATCGCGCTTGGCCGGGTCGGCTTCCACGAGCACCTTGTCGGCGAGCTCGTCGAACTGCCTGTTGCAATAGCCTGCGAGATTGGCCTCACCGCGGTTGGGATCCTTGGGATCGTCCCGGCAGCCCATGATGTCGTGCAGCACATTCTGGGAATCGAGCGTATCCGGGGTCCAGCCCAGCATGTACAGCGAAGTCTTGTAGCCGCCGGGCTTGAGCACCTTGGCGAAATACTGGGCCTTCGGTTGCGCCAACAGGTCCACCTTGATGTTGATGCGGGCGAGCATGCCGACGATCGCCTGGCAGATGGCTGCGTCATTGACGTAACGATCGTTCGGGCAGTCCATCGTCACTTCGAAGCCGTCCGCATAACCGGCGTCTGCCAGAAGCTTCTTGGCGGCGTCGGGATCGAACTTCGGCCGGATGGAATCCTTCGAGGCAAAGATCTCTGGTGCGACCATTAATGCGGAAGGCGTGGACAGTCCGCGCATGACGCGGTTCTTGATCAGGTCGACGTCGATCGCCCGGTAGACGGCTTCGCGGACGCGAACGTCCTTGAACGGGTTCTTGCCCTTGATGTTGGAATACAGGAGCTCGTCGCGCGCCTGATCCATGCCGACGAAGATGGTGCGGAGCTCAGGTCCCGTCAGCACCGTGGCGTTGGAGCTTGCTTTAACGCGCTCGATGTCCTGGACCGGAACCGGCTCGATCACGTCGACCTCGCCCGATAACAGCGCCGCGACACGCGTGGCCGGGTTTGCGATCGGCGTGAAGACGATCTCCTTGAGATTATGCTCCGGCTTCCTCCACCAACCCGGGTACGCTTTGTAGACGGTCTTCACGCCAGGCTGATGGCTCTCGATCATGAAGGGGCCGGTGCCGTTTTCATGGAGCGAGGCATAGCTCGGGGTCGTTGCGGCTGCCGGCGTCGGTGCCACCGCATCGTTCGCCTCTGCCCATTTCTTGTCCATGATGTACCAGGTCGCCCACAGCGCCGTCAGGATGGGGTTGGGCGAGGTCAGGATGAAATCGACGGTGTAATCGTCGATCTTGACGGCCTTGGCATCGGCGGGAACGCGGCTCTGGAAATTGGAACCTTTCGCCCGCACGCGCTCGGCCGAGAACACCACATCGTCCGCAGTGAAGGGGTCGCCGTTGTGGAATTTCACGTCCTTGCGCAGGTGAAAGCGCCAGCGGGTCGGCTCCGGCGTCTCCCAGCTTTCGGCCAGTGCCGGGATGATCTTCAGGTCCTTGCCGCGGGCGACCAGGCCCTCATAGACATGGCCGAGATGCGCGCTGGTGGTCGACTCGTTCAACGTGTAAGGGTCGAGCGATTTCAGCTCACCCTGGTTGGCGTAGCGCAGCGTCTGGCTCGACGCCGGCGTGGTTGCCAACGCCAGCATACCGGCGAGCGTCGCCGCAAACAGACTTCGTCCAACTAACATTCTTGACCCTCTCCACTCGCCCGCGCCGTCATTTTTGATTGTTCGGCGGGGCCGATCGATCCATGTTGCCCAGAGTTCTCGACCCGTGCAAGCGCCTTTCCAGCAAGGAACGCGCCAAGTTGCACCGCTGTGCAGCAATGCTGACCAACAATTTGGGGGCGGAAGGTCAGCGGGCGATATTCAACTTTCGACCGGCCCGGGGAATAAAAGCGGACAGGCCGATTTGATTGACCATATCCGCCGATTGCGGAAGCTGGCGCCCGTCGCCCGCCTCGGGTCGCTTGCGTTGCACACCGTGTCGCGGCGATACTGCGGCAGGCCGCTCGAATCTCGTCCGGAGGGGACATGAAAGTTAATATCGAAATCGACTGCACCCCCCTCGAAGCCCGCCAGTTCTTCGGACTGCCCGACGTGATGCCGATGCAGAACGCCGTGATGGACAAGCTGCAGCAGCAGATGATGTCCAACATCGACAAGGTCTCGCCGGAATCGCTGATGCAGAGCTGGTTCACCTTCGATCCGAAGATCGCCGAGCGCTTTCAGGACATGTTCGTCACCATGGCGGGTCTCGGCGGCTCTCGCAGCAGCGACAAGAAGAAATAATGCCGTCCGGGCCGGATGGGCCGCGGGATTCAGGCCGGCTTCGTCCGCCGGGCCTTGGTTTGCTGCTCGCCGAAGCCCGCGGACTTCTGGAGTTCAATGCGAGCTTGCTGCTGTCGCCGGTCTTGATGCGTGCGCCCAAAGGCGACGGCCATCCGGTGCTGGCGCTGCCGGGCTTTCTTGCCAGTGATCTCTCGATGGCGCCGATGCGGCGTTATCTCGGCGAGCTCGGCTATGAGGCGCATGCCTGGCGGATGGGCCGCAATCTCGGCGGGCTCGGGCGGATGCGGGAAGCCTTGCTCGCCCGTCTCACCGAGATCCATGCCGCGACGGGGCGCAAGGTCAGCCTGGTCGGGTGGAGCCTTGGCGGCGTCTACGCCCGCGATCTCGCGCTCCAGGCGCCCGAGATGGTCCGTTATGTCGTCACGCTTGGCAGTCCTTTTGCCAACGACGTGCGGGCGACCAACGCTACGCGGCTCTACGAGGCGCTGTCCGGCGAGCGGGTCGAGGATTTTGCGGAAGCACGCGAGGCGATCGCCGGCGATCTACCGGTGCCGGCGACGTCGATCTATTCGCGCGCCGACGGTGTCGTGAACTGGCGGACCTGTCTGCAGCGCCTCTCCGATCGCGCCGAGAATATCGAGGTGCATCTGGCGAGCCATATCGGGCTCGGTGTGAACCCCGCGGCGCTGTGGGCCGTGGCGGACCGCCTGGCGCAACCGGAGGGGGAGTTCTGGCCATTCGACCGGGCGGGCCCGTTTGCCATTGCATATGCCCCGCCGGAGCGGGCAGTATCGGCCTGACGAGAAGCGCCTGAAGGCGCCCGTCAAGACTCTCGGGAGGGAACTATGGCTGACGGTAAGAAGCTGTCGTCGCTGGACGCATCATTTCTCTATCTGGAAACGCCGGAGATGCCGATGCATGTCGGCAGCATGGCGATCTTTCGCTTGCCTGACGACTACAAGGGCGACTTCTTCGAAGACTTCAAGGCAATGATCGTCTCGCGCCTGCACATCGCGCCGATCCTGAAGGCGCGATTGGAGAAGGCGCCGCTCGACATCGATCATCCCTCCTGGGTCGAGGACGATCAGTTCGACATCGATCGCCATATCTTCCGCGCCAGCCTGCCGCAGCCGCGCGACCGCGCCACGCTCGAGCGCATCGTCGGCTGGATGCACGCCAAGCTGTTGAATCGCGCCCGCCCGCTCTGGGAGTTCTACGTGTTCGAGGGCATGAAGGACAACGAGGTCGGGCTTTATTCCAAGATGCATCACGCCGCAATTGACGGCGGCGCCGGTGCGGCGCTGACCAACATGATCTACGACATCTCGCCGGTCCCGCGGCAGGTCGACCCGCCGACGGCAGGAGCCAAGCCCGGACAGGAGCCGCGCGACATCGCAGCGAACCTGCTCGACTCCTATCAGCAGCTCATCACCCAGCCGCTCGATGCATCGGCGGCCGCGAAGAATCTGCAACTGCCGCGCACCGGCAAGAGCGACATCGGCTCGATCCTGTTCGACAACGCGATGTACCAGATCGAGAGCGCGGTACGCTTTGCCGGCAACATCCCGACCATGGTCAAGAGTGTCTCCGAGGTGCTTGGCAAGATCTCCGATCCGAAGTCGCGAGAAAGCCTTGCCAGCATGGTGTCGCCGCCGACCATGCTCAACAAATCGATCTCGTCAGAGCGCAGCTTCGCCGGCGTCTCGATCTCGTTGTCGAGATCCAAGGCGCTGGCCAAGCAGGCCGGCGGCAAGCTCAACGACGTCGTGCTGGCGCTTGCCTCTGGCGTAGTCCGGCGCTACCTCCAGCAATATTCCACGCTGCCGGCGAAATCGTTAACCGCGGCCGTGCCGATCTCCTTGCGCGAAGAGGGCAACACCGAGGCCAACAACCAGGTGTTCGGCATGATCTGTTCGATCGCGACCAACATCGAGGATCCCAAGGCGCGGCTGGAAGCCATTATCGCGCAATCGACCAAATCCAAGGAGATGTCGCATCCGCTGCGGGCCCTGATGCCGCAGATATCGAACATCTCCATGCTGGGCGCGCCGATGATGTTGCAGGTTCTGGCGCTGGTCTACAGCCGCTCGAACCTCTCGGACGTGTTGCCGCCGGCCGCCAACATCACGGTCTCCAACGTGCCGGGGCCGCGGCAAACGCTCTACGCCGCGGGCGCCGAGTTGTTGCACATCTTCCCGGTGTCGATCTCGACGCATGGACAGGCGCTCAACATCACCGTGCAGAGCTATCGCGACCAGCTCGATTTCGGCTTCATCGTCGGCGCCAACATCATTCCGCATGTGCAGGTGATGAGCGACATGCTGCCGGAGGAGTTTGCCGCACTCGAGGCGGCCTATGCGCCGCCGGCGGCCGACATCAGAGGCGCCGCGGAATAGGGAAGTCGTGATGATTGAAATGCCGCCGCTCAAGTTCGCGCAGACGAACGGAATCCGCATGGGCTATTACGAGGCGGGCCCGGTCACGGACGCCCCGCCTATGGTGCTCTGCCATGGTTGGCCTGAGCTTGCCTTCTCGTGGCGCCACCAGATCAAGGCGCTGAGCGAGGCCGGCATCCGCGTGATCGCGCCGGATCAGCGCGGCTATGGCGCCTCGGACCGGCCCGAGCCGGTCGAGGCCTGCGACATGGAGCATTTGACCGGCGATCTCGTCGGGCTGCTCGATCATCTCGACATCGACAAGGCGATCTTCGTCGGCCACGACTGGGGCGGCTTCGTCGTCTGGCAGATGCCGCTGCGGCATCCCACGCGCGTTGCTGGTGTTGTCGGCGTCAACACCCCGCATTGGGACCGCGCACCGATCGATCCCATTGCGCTGTTTCGCCAGCGCTTCGGCGACCAGATGTATATCGTCCAGTTCCAGGATCCCGCGCGCGAGCCGGACAGGATTTTCGGCAGCCGCGTCGAGCAGACGTTTGATGCGTTCATGCGCAAGCCGCTGGCGCGGCCAGAGGCGAAACCCGCCGAGCCGCCGATCGCGGGCGTTGGTGCCTCATCGAAAACCAATCTCGCCTTTCCGCAGATGATTGCGGGCTACGATGCGAAACACGATCCGCGCACGCCGATCCTGACAGCCGATGAGAAGAAGGTGTTCGTCGACACCTTCACGAAGACCGGCTTCACCGGCGGCATCAACTGGTATCGCAATTTTACGCGCAATTGGGAACGGTCGAAGGGGCTCGATCATCACGTGCACGTACCGTCATTGATGATCATGGCCGAGAACGATGCCGTGCTGCCGCCGTCGGCGGCGGACGGCATGGAGAAGCTGGTCGGCGACCTCGAAAAATATCTGGTGAAGGACAGCGGCCATTGGACGCAGCAGGAGAAGCCGGAGGAGGTCAGCGCCAAGCTGATCGAATGGCGTAGAAGGCGGTTTGGCTAGTTCGCAACGACGGCGTTGAAGACCGAGGCAGGGGAAGCACTTTTAATGTCATCGAAGAACCGTCTGGACCCGATCCCGCAACCGCCAACCAAGCCGGTGGTCGGCAATATGCTGTCGCTGGACTCGGCTGCGCCCGTGCAGCATCTGACGCGGCTTGCCAAGGAGCTCGGCCCGATCTTCTGGCTCGACATGATGGGCTCGCCGATCGTCGTCGTCTCCGGCCACGATCTCGTTGACGAGCTCTCCGACGAGAAGCGCTTCGACAAGGCGGTACGCGGCGCGCTGCGGCGCGTGCGCGCGGTCGGCGGTGACGGCCTGTTCACGGCCGACACCCGCGAGCCGAACTGGAGCAAGGCGCACAACATCCTGATCCAGCCGTTCGGCAATCGCGCCATGCAGTCCTATCACCCGAGCATGGTCGATATCGCCGAGCAGCTCGTCAGCAAATGGGAGCGGCTCAACGCCGACGACGAGATCGACGTCGTCCACGACATGACTGCGCTGACGCTTGATACGATCGGCCTGTGCGGCTTCGAATACCGTTTCAACTCGTTCTACCGGCGCGACTACCATCCTTTCGTCGAGTCGCTGGTGCGCTCGCTCGAAACCATCATGATGACGCGCGGCCTGCCGTTCGAGCAGCTATGGATGCAGAAGCGGCGCAAGACCATGGGCGAAGACGTCGCCTTCATGAACAAGATGGTCGACGAGATCATTGCCGAGCGCCGCAAGAACGCGGAGGGAATCGACGACAAGAAGGACATGCTGGCCGCAATGATGACCGGCGTCGACCGCTCGACCGGCGAGCAGCTCGACGACGTCAACATCCGCTACCAGATCAACACGTTCCTGATCGCCGGCCACGAGACCACCAGCGGCCTGTTGTCGTGCACGATCTATGCGCTGCTCAAGCATCCAGACATTCTCAAGAAGGCCTATGACGAGGTCGATCGCGTCCTCGGTCCCAATGTCGAGGCGCGTCCGACCTATCAACAGGTGACGCAGCTCACCTACATCACGCAGATTTTGAAGGAGTCGCTGCGGCTGTGGCCGCCCGCGCCGGCCTATGGCATCTCGCCGCTGAACGACGAGACCATCGGCGGCGGAAAATACAAGCTCCGCAAGGGCACGTTCACCACCATTCTGGTGACGGCGCTGCATCGCGATCCCAGCGTCTGGGGGCCGAACCCGGATGCTTTCGATCCCGAGAATTTCAGCCGCGAGGCTGAGGCAAAACGGCCGGTCAATGCCTGGAAGCCGTTCGGCAACGGCCAGCGCGCCTGCATCGGCCGCGGCTTCGCCATGCACGAGGCCGCGCTCGCGCTCGGCATGGTCCTCCAGCGCTTCAAGCTGATCGACCATCAGCGCTATCAGATGCATTTGAAGGAAACCCTGACGATGAAGCCGGAAGGCTTCAAGATCAAGGTGCGCCCGCGCGCCGATCGCGAGCGCGGTGCCTATGGCGGGCCCATCACGACGGCGGCTTCGGGACCGAAAGCGCCGCGCCAACCGACCACGCGGCCCGGCCATAACACGCCGATGCTGGTGCTGTACGGCTCCAATCTCGGCACGGCCGAGGAGCTTGCGACGCGCATGGCCGATCTCGCGGAGATCAACGGCTTTGCCGTGCATCTCGGCCCGCTCGACGACTACGTCGGCAAGCTGCCGCAGGAGGGCGGCGTGCTGATCATCTGCGCCTCCTATAACGGCGCGCCGCCGGATAATGCGACGCAGTTCTTCAAATGGCTCGGCGACGATCTGCCGAAGGATGCCTTCGCCAATGTGCGCTACGCCGTGTTCGGCTGCGGCAACAGCGACTGGGCGGCGACCTATCAATCGGTGCCACGCTTCATCGACGAGAAATTGACGGCGCACGGTGCACGCGCAATCTATCCGCGCGGCGAGGGCGATGCGCGCAGCGATCTCGACGGCCAGTTCCAAAAATGGTTCCCGGCCGCCGCTCAGGTCGCGACCAAGGAATTCGGCATCGACTGGAACTTTACCCGCACGGCGGAGGACGATCCGCTCTACGCGATCGAGCCGGTGGCAGTAACCGCCGTCAACACCATCGTCGCCCAAGGCGGTGCTGTCGCGATGAAGGTGCAGGTCAATGACGAGCTTCAGAACAAGACCGGCTCCAATCCGTCCGAGCGCTCGACGCGCCACATCGAGGTGCAGCTGCCGTCCAACGTCAGCTACCGCGTCGGCGATCACTTAAGCGTCGTCCCGCGCAATGATCCGACGCTGGTGGATTCGGTTGCCCGCCGCTTCGGCTTCCTGCCGGCCGACCAGATCAGGCTTCAGGTCGCGGAAGGCCGCCGGGCGCAATTGCCGGTCGGCGATTCCGTGTCGGTCGGCCGCCTGCTCAGCGAGTTCGTCGAGTTGCAGCAGGTGGCGACACGGAAGCAGATCCAGATCATGGCTGAGCACACGCGTTGCCCGGTCACCAAGCCAAAGCTGCTGGCCTTTGTCGGCGAGGAGGCGGAGCCGCTCGAGCGTTACCGCTCCGGGATTCTGGCGAGGCGCAAATCGGTGTTCGACCTGCTGCTCGAGCATCCGGCCTGCGAATTGCCGTTTCACGTCTATCTGGAAATGCTCTCGCTGCTGGCGCCGCGCTATTACTCGATCTCGTCCTCGCCGTCGGTCGATCCAGCGCGTTGCAGCATTACGGTCGGCGTGGTCGAAGGTCCCGCCGCCTCCGGGCGCGGTACTTATAAGGGGATCTGCTCGAACTATCTCGCCAATCGCCGTGCAGGCGATGCGATCTACGCCACCGTCCGCGAGACCAAGGCCGGCTTCCGGCTTCCGGATGATCCGTCCGTGCCTGTTATCATGATCGGACCGGGCACGGGGCTTGCACCCTTCCGTGGCTTCCTCCAGGAGCGCGCCGCGCGCAAGGCGAAGGGCGCCAGCCTCGGCCCGGCCATGTTGTTCTTCGGCTGCCGCCATCCCGACCAGGATTTTCTCTACGCAGATGAATTGAAGACACTGGCGGCAAGCGGCATCACCGAGCTTTTCACTGCGTTCTCGCGCGCAGACGGGCCGAAGACTTATGTGCAGCATGTCCTGGCCGCACAGAAGGACAAGGTCTGGCCGCTGATCGAGCAAGGCGCGATCATCTATGTCTGCGGCGACGGCAGCAAGATGGAGCCCGATGTGAAGGCAGCGCTCATCGCGATCCACCGCGAGAAGAGCGGCAGCGACGCCGCCACGTCTGCGCGCTGGATCGAGGAGATGGGCGCGCAGAACCGCTATGTGCTGGACGTCTGGGCGGGTGGGTGATTGTTCGTCCGATCGTGCTAAAGCACTCCCATGATTCCCTGGGAAAAAATCGACACCGCCAAAATCCCCGGCTCCGACGAAGAGCTCCGCCTGATGCGACGGGGCAAGGAGTTCTCCATCAAGCTCGGCACCAACGAGCTGATGAACAATCGTCTCTCGGGTTCCGAGGCCGCGCTCGCGACGCTGGCGGCGAAGCAGATCGAGAAGGTTGCAAAGCCCGTCGTCCTCATCGGTGGCCTCGGCATGGGCTTTACCCTACGGGCGGCGCTCACCGTGCTCGGGAGCAAGGCGAAGATCGTGGTCTCCGAGCTCGTGCCGGCGGTGGTTGTATGGGCACGAGGCCCTATGGCGGAAGTTTTTGGCGATAGCCTCGATGATGTCAGGGTGAAAATCCGGGAAACCGACGTTGGCGAAATCATCCGCGCGAAGCGCACTGCCTTCGATGCCATTCTCCTCGACGTTGACAATGGACCGGAAGGGCTGACCCGGAAGGGCAATGACGCACTTTACAGTGCGAGCGGGTTGACGGCGGCGAAGACGGCGCTGCGGCCGGGCGGCGTGCTCGCCGTCTGGTCGTCGGGACCAAGCCCCGCCTTCACCAAGCGCCTCGGGCGTGCCGGCTTCGACGTCAACGAAGTCAACATCCGCGCCACCGGACGAGGCGGCGGCGCGCGCCATGTGATCTGGATGGCGAAGAAGAGCTAGAACATCGTGTTGTTGTTCGCCGGATTTTCCGGGATCGGCTGCACGACGTCCCAATGCTCGACGATCTTGCCGTTCTCCAGCTTGAAGATGTCGACGATCGCATTGCCCCTGGTGCCGGGCTCGCGAACCGCGTGAACGTGGAGGATGACGTAGTCGCCGTCCACGAAGCTGCGCTTGATCTCGCTATGCGAGTTCGGGAATTTCTCGCGCAGGAAGCCGATGAACTTCCGGAAGCCGTCCGGGCCGTCGGCGGCGTTGGGATTGTGCTGGACGTAGCGGTCGCCGACATAGGCGAGGGCTGCGTCAACGTCCTTCTGATTGAGGCCCTTCTCGTAGAAGGCAAGTACGGCGGTGCGGTTGGCTTCTTCTCGAGCGCTGCCGGCCATCGCGGCACCGGTCCCGAGGGACAGCATAAAAACTGAAACGGCGATCATTGCGACGGACCGGATGATGAGATGCATGTGAACTCCGAGAGGCCGCAGCCTCTGTCTTGCGATTGGGAAAAGCCTGTATAGCTCTCGCGCCGGCCTCCGTTAAGAGAGTAACCGGTAGCTCACATGGTCACTGCCAAGACACCGGGTCGTCGATCTACGCCGCCTGCGCCGCTGCGCCGTGCGCATGCTTGTCGATGGCGCGGATGATCTCCGGCCAGAAGCGCATCGGCAGCGCGTGGCCCATGCCGTCGATCATCAACAGCTTTGCGCCCGGAATAGACTCGGCCGTGTCCTTGCCGCCCTCGGGACGGACCAGCGGATCGACCGTGCCATGGATCACCAGCGTCGGCGTTGTCACGGCATGCAGCCGCTCCTTGCGGCTGCCGGAGGCGAGCACGGCGCGGAGCTGCCGGCCAACACCGGCCGGATTGAGCCCGCGCGCGAACACGCGCTCGGCACGATCGAGATCGAGCGCTTCCTCTTCCGGAAACGACCCGCCGCGCAGCACCTTCCAGGTCTGGCCGAAGCGGACGATGAACTCCTCCTTGCTCTGCGGCGGCGGCGCCATCAGCATCGCGGCGGCCTCGCGGGTCGGCGGCGGCACGCGCGGATTGCCCGTCGTCGACATGATCGAGGTGAGCGAGCGTACGCGCTCGGGGAACGACAGCGTCGCCTCCTGCGCGATCATACCGCCCATGGAAGCGCCGACCAGATGCGCCGACTTGATGCCGAGCGCATCCATCAGGGCGACCGTGTCTTTCGCCATGTCGATCAGCTTGTAGGTCGCGGCCACGGGAATCCTAAGGAAGCGCAGCTTCAGCAGTTCGAGCGGCGTCAGGCGCTTGCCGCCGGTGAGATGGCTCGACTTGCCGATGTCGCGATTGTCGAAGCGGATCACGCGAAAGCCGTGCACGGCGAGCTGCTCGCAGAACGCATCGTCCCAATGGATCATCTGGGCCCCGAGCCCCATGATCAGCAACAACGGCTCGGCATTGTCGTTGCCGAAAATCTCGTAGCAGATGTCGATGCCGTTGGCGCGAACGGTCTGGGGCGGCTGATGAGCGGTCACGGATGCGTTTCCTCGCTGCTGGTTAAGCCTGTATCGCACGGTTTCACGCCGCAAAGAAGCCGTGTGCGCCGCACCGAACGACCTGCCGGTTGACCGGCATCGCGCAACGGTGTGGTATGGCGAAAAAAGAAGGGCATCGCAGCTCTCGATATCAGGAGGACGCCGATGACCAATGAGATCAACGACCCCGTCGCCATGTGGCAGAAGATGGTTGGGGACATGGAGAAGGGGTTCAACTCCTTCGCCAACCAGGCGATGTCGTCGCCCGAGTTTTCGCAAGTCGTGAACCGTGCGGGAGGAGTTGCTGCAGGTGCTCAGAAGCAACTCGGCGAACTCATGGAGAAATACCTCGTCACGATGAACCTGCCGAGCCGGGAACAGGTGACGGCCCTCGCGGAACGGCTTCAATCCATCGAGTCCCAGATCGGCGAGATGAAGTCGATGCTGAGCCAGATGGCGGCAAGTTCCGGCATCTCGCAAGGTTTCGACGGGGCGCCGAAGCCGCCGCGAACGAAGCGTCCGCCCTCCGAAAACGGAGATCAAAAATGAATGCGCCGACGGGACTTGATTTCGCATCTATCCCGGAGCGCATCCAGTCCGAGGTGCAGCGCGCCATCCAGCGCAGCATCAAGGGCGTCGAGTATTTCTCCACCTCCGGTCCGACGCTCGGATCGACGCCGAAGGACGTGCTGCATTCGCGCGGCACGATGAACCTCTACCACTACCGGCCGATGTCGGACGAGATCTACCGCGTGCCGGTCTTGATCGTGATGGCGACCACCAACCGCGGCTACATCCTCGATCTCGTGCCCGGCCAGAGCTTCATCGAATTTCTGCTGAAGCGCGGCTACGACGTCTACATGCTTGATTGGAGCGCCCCGCGGCCGGAGGAGAAGAGCCTGCGGATGGAGGACTATGTCCTCGACTTCATCCCGGACTGCGTCCGCCGCGTGCAAGCCGATTCCGGCGAGCAGGACGTCTCCGTCATCGGCTATTGCTTCGGCGGCGTGCTGTCGCTGCTCTACGGCGCGATCCACAAGGATGGGCCGATGAAGAATCTGATCTGCTTCACCACGCCGATCGATTTTCGCGAGATGAAGCTGTTCTCCAATCTCTCCGACCGCCGCTATTTCGACGTCGACCGTCTCGTCGACAGCGTCGGCAACGTTCCGCCGGAGATGATCCTGTCGTCGTTCGAGATGCTGCGCCCGGCCTCGCGCACGGCGAGCCAGATCCAGCTGTGGGAGAACATCTGGAATGACGAGTTCGTCAAGTCGTACCGGATGTTCGACCGCTGGGCGACCGACACGCTGCCGCTCGCGGGCGAATATTTCCGCACCATCACAAAAGACCTGATGTGGGACAACAAGCTGTTCAACGACACCATGTCGGTCGGCGGCCGCGCGGCGAAGCTCGAGGACATCAAGGTGCCATTCCTGCACGCCGTTGCCGAGCACGATCACATCGTGCCGTATGATGCCGCAAAGCACCTGATCGCCAAGATCGGCTCGGAGGACAAGGAAGAGGTGATGCTGAAAGGCGGTCACGTCTCGCTGGTCGCCGGCGCCAATGCGGTGAAGCGGCTGTGGCCGAAACTGGACTCCTGGTTGGGGACAAGATCGACATGAACGAGCAGCGTTCCTATCCGCGTCACATCAAGACCGATGCCGGCGATATCGAGATCCGAATGATGTCGCCCGCGGACGAGGCCGCGGTGCTCGCCTTCGGCAAGGGCCTGCCGCCTCACGATCTCCTTTTCCTGCCGCGTAACATCAGCGAGCCAAAAGTGCTGTCGGCCTGGGTCAAGGAGATCGAACGCGGCGCGATCACGAGCCTTCTTGCCATGAAGGACGCTAAAGTCGTCGGCTGCGGCACGCTGGTGCGCGACCCGCATTCCTGGTCGCCCCATGTCGGTGAGATCCGCATGGTGGTCTCGCTCGACGTGCGCGGGAAGGGGGTAGGGCGGGCACTATCGCAGGAGACTTTTGCTCTCGCGCTCGGCGCCGGTCTGGAAAAGCTTTCGGTCCAGATGACGGTCGACCAGCAGGCCGCGATCGCGCTGTTCGAGGGCCTCGGTTTCAAGGCCGAGGCGCTGCTGCGCGACCATGTCCGGGACGTCGAGGGCAAGACCCACGACATCGTCGTGCTCGGCCACAACATCGCGCAGGTCCAGGCCCAGATGGAGGCCTACGGGCTGCCAGACGCCGTCCAGCACTAGGGGCGACGCCCCGCCCCTCGGGGAGCTCGGCTGGCCAGGGAGGCGCCATATTGCCTCTCATTAAGGCTGTTCACGGATTCGTGATATCGCACTGCACCATTGATGTTGCGATGCACCATTAACTATGCCATATAAGCCGTGCCCCGGGCCAATGCGGACGGGGTGAGCCCATAGCTCAAAACAATGAGGATGGAGAGAACCCCATGACCACCGAAACCAACACCGCTTTCGAAGGCTTCAAGGACGCTTTCAAGAACATCCAGAACCTGGAAGTTCCCGAAGCTGCCCGCGAGTTCGTGAAGAAGTCCGCCAACACCGCCAAGGACCGTGCTGCCGAGGTGTTCGCTGGCTCCGAGCGCGTGACCGCCGCCGTCGAGAACGCGGTGACCGAGTCCGTCACCGAAGCCGGCAAGATCAGCCGCAACATCCAGCAGGCGATCTATGACGACGCCCAGGCGTTCTTCGCCGGTATCGACAAGCTCGCGTCAGCCAAGTCGTTCAGCGAAGCCGTCGAGATCCAGTCGGGCCTGCTCCGCGCCCACGGCGAAGCCTTCGTCTCGCGCGCCAAGGCGACCGCTGACTATGTCGGCAAGCTCGCCGCCAACGGTGCGAAGTCCGCTCAGGACAACTTTGCCAAGGCCTACAACAAGACCGCCTGATCTGGCGCCCTGAGACGACAAACTGAATTTGAGGCCCGCTTCGGCGGGCCTTTTGTTTTTTCTTCTTGCTTTCCCCGGATGCAGTGCAGCGCGCCGCGCTTGCGGTGTGGTGCACTGCTGATCCGGGGTCCATGCTGGGTCCCGGCCCTGCGGAGCACCGCTGCGCGCTGCACCGCGTCCGGGACACGCCAAGATCGACGCGCTAAGTATCTACAATGACTACACCCGCCACCTTCTCCTTCGACACCCCTGGCGACGCCGAACGCGCGGCTGAGCTGCGCCGCGTCAAGGCGATGGCGACGCTGGTGCTGGCCTCGACGCTGGCGCTGTTCGTCGTTGCGAAATGGCTGCTGCCCGTGCATCCCGTGTTCGGCTTCATCGCGGCTTTCGCGGAAGCCGCGACCATCGGCGGGCTCGCCGACTGGTACGCCGTGGTCGCGCTGTTCAAGCGGCCGCTCGGCCTGCCGATCCCGCACACCGCGATTATCCAGAGCAATCAGGCCCGCATCGCCGACAAGCTCGGCGAATTCATCCAGGTGCATTTCCTCGAGGCCGGCCCGGTCGAGGCAAAGCTGACGGAGATCGATTTCGGCTCGTTCGTTGCCGACTGGCTGCGCGATCGCAAGCGCAGCGACGACCTCGCACGCTTCGCATTGCGCCTGCTGCCGGAGGCTGTGTCCGCAACCGAGACCTCCGGCCTGATGACCTTCATCGTCCGCCGCATGTCCTCGCAGCTCCAGGCGATCGATCTCGCGCCGCTTGCCGCCGGCACGCTGCGCGGTTTCGTGGCGGAGGGGCGGCATCAGATCCTGTTCGATGATCTCCTGCGCGTGATGCACGAGACGCTGAACCAGACGGAGACGATGGCGATAATCCGCGAGAAGGTGCGCGCAGAGTTGCCGACCCTGCTCAGGCTCTATCGCGCCGACAAGTTTCTGGTGAACAAGATCGTGTCGTCCGCTACCGCCTTCTTCAATGAGGTGCGTAGCGATCCCAAGCATCCGTTCCGTGCCGAGTTCGACCGCATGGTGCTGAGCTTCGTCGACCGGCTCGGCACGGACCAGGCCTATATCGACCGTATCGACGGATTGAAGCGCGATCTCCTGGCGCGGCCCGAGCTTGCCGATCTCGCCCGCACCGTCTGGGCCAACACGCGCTCCTTCATCGAGCGCAGTGCGAGCGGGGAGACGCAGGTGCTCCAGCATCATCTCGCTGGCATGTGCGTCGCAGCGGGCGAAGCGCTTGCCGGCGATGCCGAGCTACGCGGCGAGATCAACCAGGGCTTGGTGGCGGTACTGCGCAGCTTCGTCGCCGACCAGAAGAGCGGCGTCTCGACCTTCATCTCCGATCAGGTCAAGGCATGGGACATGGCGCAGTTGATTTCGCTGATCGAAATCAACATCGGGCGCGACCTGCAATACATCCGCTTCAACGGTTCGCTGATCGGCGGCCTCGCTGGCCTTGCGCTGTACTCCGTAGAATTCCTGCTCCGATTGTTGTGACTTTTGCGTCACGCCCGTTAGCATTAACGCGCGGGCCTATTGTCGCCCCGTCTCTCTCCGGCTTGAATGTCCGGAACCGGCCGCCTAGCTGATTCATGTTGCGCTGCGGAACGTTCAAGAAGCCGGCGTATTGGAATTCATGCCCATTTGCCGGCATCGCAGCCGGCACCTCCCAGGGGATCCATTGATGACCGTGACTTCCCAGACGCTGCGTCCGCCGTCCCGTACCCTGATGTTTTTGGAAGGGCGCGCGATCCACGAGTTCGGCGCATTCCTCGGCGCGCTGCCGCTGCTGAGCCTCGCGCCGCGCGGCGATGGGCAACCGGTGCTGGTGCTGCCGGGCCTGGTCGCCTCCGACGCGTCCACGCGCGCGCTGCGTACGTTTCTGACCAGCAAGGGCTACGCGGTGAGCGGCTGGCGTCAGGGCCGCAATTACGGTCTGCGCGAGGGCGTGCAGCACGCGATGGTCGATCTGGTCGAGGAGCTCAGCGACACGCACGGCCGCAAGATCAGCCTGGTCGGCTGGAGCCTCGGTGGCCTCTATGCGCGCCAGCTCGCCAAGATGATGCCGGAGCGGGTGCGCCAGGTGATCACGCTCGGCAGTCCCTTTGCCGGCGATCCCCATTCGACCAATGCCTGGCGCGTCTATGAATGGGCGAGCGGGCGGAAATCCGACGAGGTCGATCCGCAGTTCGGCGGTGAGCTCGCCGTCCCGCCGCCGGTGCCGACCACCGCAATCTTCAGCCGCACCGACGGCGTTTGCGCCTGGCAGGGCTGCATGGAGAAGTCGGGCGCGCAGACCGAGAGCATCGAGGTCGAGAGCAGCCATTGCGGCATGGGGCACCATCCCGCAGTGGTCTATGCGGTGGCCGACCGTCTCGCGCAGAAGGAAGGCCAGTGGCGCCCCTTCGACCGCAGCGGCTGGCGCAGCGTGGTCTATCCTGACCCGCACCGGTAGTTTCTTCGCCTCTCCCCGCGTGCGGGTGAGGGGGACTCTCCGCGAGTCCGTCCGCTACTGAGTTTGCGGAGAAAGCCCCTCACCGCGACCCTCTCCCGGTAAGAACGGGGAGAGGGAGAGTAAGACCGTCGCGTCCGTCCATTGTCGCGCCCGCACCAAACGCGCTATGCCTCGCGCATGGCGCATCCGCTCTCCCGCATCATCGACCAGCTCAAGCGCGAGCCATCGCGCACCGGCTCCATTGTCATCACGGTGTTCGGCGACGCCATCGTGCCGCGCGGCGGGTCGGTGTGGCTCGGCACGCTGCTGGAATTCTTCGAAAGCCTCGCCATCGACAGCGGCGTAGTTCGGACTGCGATGTCGCGGCTCGCCGCTGACGGCTGGTTGACGCGCGAAAAGGTCGGTCGCAACAGCTTTTATCGGCTCGCCGACAAGGGTAGTCAGACCTTCGAAGCCGCCACGCGCCACATCTACGATCCGCCGCCATCCGACTGGACCGGGCGCTTCGAGCTGCTGTTGATAGGCAATGGCGAGGATCGCGACGCCTCGCGCGAGGCGCTGCGCAACGCCGGCTTCGGCAGTCCGCTTCCCGGCGTCTGGGTGGCGCCATCAGGTGTACCGGTGCCGGACGAGGCTGCGGCCGCGATCCGTCTCGAGGTCTCTGCGGAAGACGACAGCGGCCGCCGCCTGCTCAGCGCGAGCTGGCCGCTGGACCGCACTGCGGACGCCTATCTGAAATTCATGAAGACCTTTGAGCCGCTCCGCGCCGCGATCGGCCGCGGCACGGATCTGTCCGAGGCCGACGCCTTCACCGCGCGCATCCTGCTGATCCACTATTACCGCCGCGTCGTGCTGCGCGATCCGCTGCTGCCCGAGAGCCTGCTGCCGGCCGACTGGCCGGGCAGGGCGGCGCGTGAGCTTTGCGGCGAGATCTATCGCGCGCTGCTTGCTCCGTCGGAACAATGGCTTGATGGCCATGGAACCAATGAGAAGGGCGCGCTGCCGCCGGCGCGAAAGCTCCTGGAAAGGAGATTTGAGGCCTGATTTATATGTTACAGAAATATCTTGCATGACGTAATTCTTGTTATATATTGTCTCCCAATAAATACGGGAGGATGCGCATGTACACCCAGGCGCTGAACACGGCCGAGACCGACGATCGCGGTCTTGAGGATGCTGTTAAGGCTACGCAATTCCAGGCTCGCATCGATGCCGAAGAGCGCATCGAGCCGAACGACTGGATGCCGGCAGCCTATCGCAAGACGCTCACCCGCCAGATCTCTCAGCACGCTCATTCCGAAATCGTCGGTATGCTGCCCGAAGGCAACTGGATCACGCGCGCGCCGACGCTACGCCGAAAGGCCGCGCTGCTCGCCAAGGTGCAGGACGAGTGCGGCCACGGGCTGTATCTCTATGCTGCCGCCGAGACGCTCGGCACCTCGCGCGAAGAGCTCGTCGACGCGATGCTCGCAGGCAAAGCCAAATATTCCTCGATCTTCAACTATCCGACGCTGACCTGGGCCGATATCGGCACCGTCGGCTGGCTGGTCGACGGCGCCGCGATCATGAACCAGATCCCGCTGTGCCGCTGCTCCTATGGTCCCTATGCGCGCGCGATGATCCGAGTCTGCAAGGAGGAATCGTTCCACCAGCGCCAGGGTTACGAGATCATGCTGACGCTATGCCGCGGCTCGGATGAGCAGAAGGCGATGGCGCAGGATGCGTTGAACCGCTGGTGGTGGCCGGTGCTGATGATGTTCGGCCCGCCGGATGCCACGAGCCAGCACAGCGACACCTCGACGAAGTGGAAGATCAAGCGCTTCTCCAATGACGAACTGCGTCAGAAGTTCGTCGATGCCAGCGTGCCGCAGGCGCAATATCTCGGCCTCGCCATTCCCGATCCCGGCATGGCGCAGGATGCGGAAGGCCATTGGCGCTACAGCGAGATCGACTGGACCGAATTCAAGCAGGTGCTGGCCGGCAACGGCCCGTGCAATCGCGACCGCATGGCTGCGCGCCGTAAGTCTCACGATGAGGGTGCCTGGGTGCGCGAGGCTGCAGCGGCCTATGCCGCCAAGCGCGCGCAGCGCCACACCGCACAAGCCGCGGAATAGGGAGATCACGATGGCCACGCCGAACACGCCGCTGTGGGAAGTCTTCATTCGCAGCCGCAACGGACTCGCGCACAAGCATGTAGGATCGCTGCATGCCAGCGATGCCACCATGGCGCTGCAAGCCGCCCGCGACATCTACACCCGCCGTGGCGAGGGCCTGTCGATCTGGGTCGTACCGTCGACCGCGATCACCGCGAGCGATCCCGCCGAGAAGGGCATGATGTTCGAGCCGGCAGAGTCGAAGATCTATCGGCATCCGACGTTTTACGAGGTGCCCGAAGAAGTGGGGCACATGTGATGGCGACCGCCAACATCCAGGTTTCCGAGACGCCGCTGGTGCTCTACGCGCTGCGTCGCGCCGACGACGCGTTGGTCCTCGGCCATCGACTGTCGGAATGGTGCGGACACGCGCCGATGATGGAAGAGGACATGGCGCTCTCCAACATCGCGCTCGACCTCATCGGCCAGGCCCGCGAGCTCTACAGCTACGCCGCCAAGGCCGAAGGCAAGGACAACGACGAGGACAAGCTCGCTTATTTGCGCGATGTCCGGCAGTACCGCAATCTGCTGCTGGTGGAGCAGCCGAACGGCGACTTCGCCCAGACCTTGGTGCGGCAGTTCTTCTATTCCGCCTTTGCCGATCTCTACTGGCGCGCGATGATGAATTCGCGCGACACGACGCTCGCGGCCATTGCCGCCAAGTCGGAGAAGGAGAGCGCTTATCATCTGCGCCATGCCTCGGAGTGGATTATCCGGCTCGGCGACGGCACTGACGAAAGCCACGAGCGCGCGCAGGCGGCGATTGATCACCTCTGGGCCTTCACCGGCGAGATGTTTGCCGTCGATGAAGGTGAACGTGCCCTGATCCATGCCGGCATCGCCATCGATCCCGGGACCTTGCGCGGCCGCTGGCTGACGACGCTCTCCGATGTCGTCGGTGAAGCGACACTTGAGCTGCCGCAGAACGACTGGATGCAGCAGGGAGGCCGGGCCGGCCGGCACAGCGAGCATCTCGGCCATCTCCTGAGCGAACTGCAATCGATGCAGCGTACCCTCCCGGGGCTGACATGGTGACCGCGCTCGAAAGCGACACCGAACTGCGCCAGCGTGCCTGGGATGCCGCGGCTGGTGTCGTCGATCCCGAAATTCCGGTGCTGACCATTGCCGATCTCGGCGTGCTGCGCGATGTCGTTCTCGACGGCGATCATGTCGAGGTCGCAATCACGCCGACCTATTCGGGCTGCCCGGCCATGAACATGATCGCGCTCGAAATCGAGGTTGCGCTGGAGCGCGCTGGTTTCCACCATCCCAAGGTCCGCACCATACTCTCGCCAGCCTGGACGACGGACTGGATGAGCGAGGAGGGGCGCCAAAAGCTGCATGCCTACGGCATCGCGCCGCCGCAAGCCTCGAACTCACGCCGCGCGCTGTTCGGCGAGCAGGCCGTCGCGTGCCCGCAATGCGGCTCGGACAAGACCGAGCTGTTGTCCGAATTCGGTTCGACCTCCTGCAAGGCGCTGTGGCGCTGCAAGGCCTGCCGCGAACCCTTCGATTACTTCAAGTGTCATTGATCATGTCAGCAGCCGCACCGCGCTTCCATCGCCTGGCCGTCAGCGATCTCCGCCGCGAGGCGTCCGACGCGGTTTCGATGACTTTCGCGATCCCCCGCGAACTCGCCGGCGATTATGCCTTCACGCCCGGCCAGTACCTGACGCTCCGCACCATGCTCGACGGCGAAGAAGTGCGCCGCTCCTATTCGATCTGTTCCGGGCCTGACGACGGTGAGATTCGCATCGCCGTAAAGAAGGTGGATGGCGGCGCGTTTTCGAGTTGGGCTGCAGACGAGCTGAAACGCGGTGACGAGCTCGACGTGATGACGCCGACCGGCCGCTTCGGCGTGGTCCCGCCAGCGGAGGCCGGGCGCATCCATGTCGGCTTTGCCGCCGGCTCCGGCATCACGCCGGTCCTGTCGATCGTCAAGGGCATCCTCGCGCGGGAGCCGAACAGCCGTTTCTTCCTGTTCTATGGCAACCGATCGAGCGACAACATCATGTTCCTCGAGCCGCTCGAGGAGCTGAAAGACCGGTTCATCGATCGCCTCTCGATCTTCCATGTCATCTCGGGCGAAGAGCAGGATATCCCGATCCTGCATGGTCGGCTCGACGGCGACAAGGTGAGGGTGCTGTTGCGCTCGCTGGTGCCGGCCGAAAGCGTCGACCACGTCTTCATTTGCGGTCCGTCGGGCATGAGCGAGGACATCGAGGCGACCTGCCGTGATCTCGGCATCGCGGACGAGCGTCTTCATGTCGAGCGCTTCGTCTCCGAATTCGGCGGCAAGCCGCGGCCGAAGAAAGTCGTCGCGCCCGATGCGCCGCCGAAGGCGATCGCCTCCCTGATCATCGACGGCAAGCGCCGCGACGTGCCGGTCGCCGAGGACGAGGCGATCCTCGATGCCGCGCTGCGCGCGGGCCTGGATCTCCCCTTCGCCTGCAAGGGCGGCATGTGCTCGACCTGTCGCGCAAAACTGGTCGAGGGTGAGGCGCCGATGGACATCAATTATTCGCTGGAGCCCTGGGAGCTGAAGGCCGGTTTTGTCCTGACCTGCCAGGCGAAGCCATCATCGGGGCGGGTCGTGGTCGATTACGATCACGTTTGACACTGCGGGCCAACCAGAAGAACATCATGAGCAAGAGCCTCGTCGGGAGAAGCGCGTGAACATCAAAGCCGCCCTATCGCCTGACGATGTTGCCCGCGCCTGCGCCGATGCGATGTGGGCGGAAGACGATGCCTCCAAGGGGCTCGGCATGGAGATCGTCGAGGTCGGCCCCGGCTTTGCGACGCTCGCGATGAATGTGCGGCCGGACATGGTCAACGGCCAGCGCATCGCCCATGGCGGCTTCATCTTCACGCTCGCCGATTCCGCCTTCGCTTTTGCCTGCAATTCGCACAACGACCGCGTTGTCGCGGCGCAGGGCCAGATCACTTTCATCAAGCCCGGCAAGCTCGGCGATCGCCTCGTTGCGAAAGCGCGGGAGATCACCCGCGGCGGTCGCTCCGGCATCTACGATGTGCGCGTCACCGCAGGCGACACCGTCATCGCTGAATTCCGCGGGCATTCGCGTGTCATTCCGGGCACGTGGCTGCCGGCGCAAGACCAATAAAGAGAAAAAATCAATGTGGGGAAACGAGAATGGCTTCGACGAAGCTGAAGGATGGCGGCCACACCTATAAGACCGAGATGGATGCGCATGAGCGCGCGTCGCGCGACGAGATCATGGCGTTGCAGACGCAGCGGCTGGCCTGGTCGCTGAAGCACGCCTACGACAACGTCGCGCATTATCGCAAAGCCTTCGACAAGGCCGGTGTGCATCCGTCCGACTTTCGCGCGCTGTCCGATCTCGCGAGATTTCCGTTCACCGTGAAGACGGATTTGCGCGACAATTATCCCTTCAATATGTTCGCGGTGCCGCGCGAAAAACTCGTGCGGGTGCATGCGTCGTCCGGCACGACGGGCAAGCCGATCGTGGTGGGCTACACGCAAGCCGACATCAATACCTGGTCGGAGGTGATGGCGCGCTCGATCCGCGCCGCCGGCGGCCGCACCGGCATGATCATCCATAATGCCTATGGCTATGGTCTGTTCACCGGAGGTCTCGGCGTTCATTATGGCGCCGAAAAACTCGGCTGCACCGTGGTGCCGATCTCGGGCGGTATGACCGAGCGGCAGGTGCAGCTCATCAACGATTTCCGGCCCGACATCATCACGGTGACGCCGAGCTACATGCTGGCGATCCTCGATGAGTTCAAGCGCCAGAAGCTCGATCCGCGCCAATGCTCGCTCAAGGTCGGCATCTTCGGCGCCGAGCCCTGGACCAATGCGATGCGCAGCGAGATCGAGGATGCCTTCGACATGGATGCGACCGACATCTATGGCCTCTCCGAGGTGATCGGCCCCGGCGTTGCGCAGGAATGCATCGAGACCAAGGATGGCCTGCACATCTGGGAGGACCATTTTTACCCCGAGGTGATCGACCCCGAGACCGGCGCGGTGCTGCCCGACGGTGAGAAGGGTGAGCTGGTCTTCACCTCGCTCACCAAGGAAGGCTTTCCGGTGATCCGCTATCGCACCCGCGACCTGACGCGGTTGCTGCCGGGCACGGCGCGGCCGGGCATGCGGCGGATGGAAAAGGTGACGGGCCGCTCGGACGACATGATCATCCTGCGTGGCGTCAATCTGTTCCCGACTCAGATCGAGGAGGTGCTGCTCGCGACCGACTGGTGCGGCGGCCACTTCATCCTCGAGCTGACCCGCGAAGGCCGCATGGACGAGCTGACCATCATCGCCGAGGCGCGGGCCGAGAGCTGGGACGGCCGCGGGCTCGTCGACCATGCCGACCGCATCTCGACCCACATCAAGAACACCATCGGCATTAGCTCAAACGTGCGGGTCGTCGCTCCTGCCACGCTGGAGCGCTCGCTCGGCAAGGCCAAGCGCCTCTACGACAAACGGCCGAAAGACTGACGGTCATCCTCGTGGTGAGGAGCGCCGAAGGCGCGTCTCGAACCATGAAGGCCCGGCTGCAGCAGCGGGGGCCTGCATCCTTCGAGACGCCGCTGGCGCGGCTCCTCAGGATGAGGGGAGGCAGGTTGACTTGGGTCTCGCCAAGGGCGACAAGGCCCGCGAGAAATCGCGGGTCTTTTCCATGTCACCAGCTGATAGTAGAACCGTCGAAGCGCGCTGCGTGCGCCTCAATGCCAAGGCCGAAAACGCCGCCGCGGTTGAGCCTCACGTCGAGCGTCACACCCTTACGCGCGGGCCGAACGATCTGCTGATCGAGGTGAAGGCTGCCGCCGTCAATCCCTCCGACGTCAAGGCCGCGACCGGGCTGATGCCCTATGCCGTATTTCCCCGCACGCCCGGTCGCGATTACGCCGGCGTGGTGATCGATGGGCCCGCCGGCACGATCGGCTGCGAAGTGTTCGGCTCCTCCGGCGATCTCGGCATCCGTCGCGATGGCACGCATGCAAGCCATCTCGTTGTCGAAGCCGATGCCGTGGTGGAGAAGCCGACGACTGTGTCCTGGGAAGAGGCCGCCGGCATCGGCGTGCCCTTTGTCACGGCCATGGAGGGGTTTCGCCGCGCCGGCATTCCAGAGAGCGGTGAGACCGTTCTGGTGTTCGGCGTCAACGGCAAGGTCGGCCAGGCCGCCGTGCAGATCGCGACCTGGCAGGGCGCCAACGTCATCGGCGTGGTGCGCAGGGCGGAGGCCTATGAGGGCCACAGCAATGCGCCGATCGAGGTGATCGACGCTTCCGCGACCGATGTCGCCACCCGCGTGCGCGAATTGACCGGCGGCAAGGGCGTCGACATCGTCTTCAACACGGTCGGCGATCCCTATTTCCAGGCCGCGCACAAGTCGCTGGCGTTGCGCGGCCGCCAGATCCTGATCGCTGCGGTCGATCGCATCGTGCAGTTCAACATCCTCGAATTCTACCGGGGGCAGCATACCTATGTCGGTATCGACACGCTCGGCCTGTCCTCGGCCGCAACAGGCGCCGTGCTGCGCGATCTCGGCCCTGGCTTTGCAAGCGGCTATTTGAAGCCGTTCTCGATCAAGGCGAATGCGGTCTATTCGCTCGAGCGCGCGAAGGAAGCTTATATCGCTGTCGCGGGCTCCTCGCGGGATCGCGTGATCCTGAAGCCGTAATCATGGAATCGTCCACCCAACTCGTCATCTTGGCCGGCCTCATCATCGGCCTCATCTACGGCTCCGTCGGCTTGCTGAGCGGCTTCTGCCTGATGAGCAGCATGCGCGGCTTTCTGGCGGAGGGTGACGGCCGGCTGGTGCGGTCCTATGCGCTGGCGATTGCGGTAGCGATCGCCGCCAGCCAATTCCTCGCCGGCAACGGTGTCGTTGATCTCGGAAAATCGATCTACCTGCAACCAACCTTCTCGGTGCCGGTGCTCTTCCTTGGCGGCTTGCTGTTCGGCTACGGCATGGTGTTGTCGAACGGTTGCGGCTCGCGTGCGCTGGTGCTGCTCGGCCGCGGCAATCTCCGGTCCTTCGTTGTCGTGATCGTGCTCGCCATCGCTGCGCAGATGACGCTCAAGGGCCTGATCGCGCCGGCGCGCATAGCTCTGGTTCAAGCGTCGCAAACGGCGGTCAAAGCGAATTCGCTGCCGTCGCTGCTGGCAACGCTCGGTCTCGCCGAATCTCTCGCGCGCGCGCTGGCCGCTGCTGTTGTCGTCGTTGCGCTGATCCTGTTTGCCTTCGCGCATCCGGCCTTCCGTCGCTCGCCGGGCCAGATCGCGGCGGGAATTGTCGTCGGCCTTCTCGTCGCGGGTGGCTGGTACGTCACCGGTTATCTCGGTGCCGACGACTTCAATCCCGTTCCGGTGACCTCGCTCACCTTTGTCGCGCCGATCGCCGATGCTCTGCAATACGCCATGCTCTCGACCGGCCTGACGTTGAATTTTGGTATTGCGACGGTGGCCGGCGTCCTCACAGGCAGTCTGGCCACCGCGCTCGCAACGGGCCGCTTCCATCTCGAAGGCTATTCCTCGCCGCGCCACATGCTGCGTTCGGCGAGTGGTGCGGCGCTGATGGGGATCGGCGGCGTGATGGCGTTCGGCTGCTCGATCGGGCAGGGGCTCACGGGCGTCTCGACGCTCGCACTGGGCTCGTTCGTTGCGGTTGCCGGCATCCTGCTCGGTACCACGGCGGGCTTGCGCGGAAGCTTGCGGGTTCAGCCGCTCGCGGTGGCCTGACCGCGCAGCAGCCGGTCGCCCAGCGTCGCAAGGCCGATGCCGGCGACGATCAGTCCGGCTGCGACAGCAAGGCTCATGTCGATCGGCTCGCCCAGCAGGATCGCAGCGCTGGCGATGCCGACGAGCGGCGTCCCGGTGGTACCGAGCGACGTGGTCAGGGCCGAGATGCTCTTGTTGACCATCGACATCGCCCAATAGGCCAGCGCCGTCCCGATCAGGCCGGAATACAGGAACAGCAGCACGAGCCTCCACGACCATTCCGCGTGCGGCAGGCCATCGACGACGAGCGCGCTGACCGACAGCAGGATCGTTGCGACGAGCAGCTGCCAGAGCAGAAGCTGGAGCGGGGAGGCGATCCAGCGATGCGCGCGGATATAGATGATGTTTGCCGCCCAGGAGATCGCGGCGAGGACGACCATGCCGGCGCCGAGCACGACGTTGCTATTGGTCCAGTCGATCGATGTCGGGTTCAGGATCACGGCAAGGCCGATCAGCCCGAGCAGGGCACCGGCGAGCTTTGGCGCGGTCAGCGTGTCCTTCCCGAGCAGGGGCGCGGCGATCGCGACCCAGAGCGGCGTGGTGTAGCCGAGCACGATGGCCTTGCTCGCGGGCAGGAAGCGCACGCCGGCCGCGACAAGGACCGAGAACACCGTCATGTGGAGCAGTGCCACGCTGAGGACAACAGGAATGTCGCGCCGCTCCGGGATCACCAGATTTTTGCTTAATCCTAGGATCACGAATAATGCAGCCAGCGCGATCCAGCTCCGGATCGCTGACGTCCACAGCGGCGTGAGGAACTGGACCAGCTGCTTCGTTACCGACCAGTTCACGCCCCAGGCCAGCACGACGATCAGGAACAGGCCGACGGCCGCGCGGGGTGACAGGGAGTTCATCGCAAAATCCTTGAAGCAGTTCTATCAGGCGGATAGCATCCCGGCTGGTACCTGAAAAAGTGCCAGATAGGAGAACAATAAGGTGCCAGTTTCGGATGGCGTGATCTCCACTCTGATCGACCTGAACCGGGTCGACGACGAGGGGCTGGTCGCGCAACTGACGAGCCAGCTTCGAGGCCTGATCGTGGCCGGCCGTGTCGGCAAAGGTCGCGCGCTGCCGTCGAGCCGTCGGCTTGCGAGAGACCTCGGCGTCTCGCGCAACACCGTCACTTACGCGTTCGAGCAACTTGCCGCTGAAGGATATCTCAAGGCTTCGCACGGCCGTCGTCCGGTGGTGACAGTCGACGCAGATGAGCGCATCGAAGGGCCGGGCGCCGTCACATCCAGTGTCCGCCCCGGCAGGCCGCGGCTCTCGCCCTGGGCGTCAAAGCTCAAGCAAACCGACTGGCCGATGTCCTATCAGGCCTTGCTAAAACCTCTGCGTCCGGGCCACGGCGATGCAAGGGAGTTTCCGAATGAGATCTGGGCCCGCTGCTTGCGCCGCAGCGCTACGCGCGCAGGCAGGCGCGAACTCGGACCAGTCAACCGAACGCGGCTGTGCGAAGCGCTGGCGCATTATCTGGCCACCAGCAGAGGCGTCCGCGCCACGACGGATCAGATCATGATCCTGCCGAGCGCGCAGGCCGCTCTCAGCTTGATCGCGGCGGTGCTCATCACGCCAGGCGACGACGTCTGGGTCGAGGACCCCGGTTATCCCGGCGCCGCCGCCGCCTTTCGTGCGTCCGGCGCACGCGTGACAGGCACGAAGCTGGACGAGCAGGGGATGCAGCGGATTCCGGGAATGGCTGCGCCAAAGCTCATCTTCATGACGCCATCGCATCAGCATCCGACCGGACGGCTGATGTCGCTCGCCCGCCGCACCGAATTTCTCAGGTCAAGCAGGCCCGGCAAGACTTGGATCGTGGAGGACGATTACGACGGTGAGTTCCACTATGACAGCCGGCCGGTGCCTTCCCTGCAAGGTCTCGACGCCCATGGCCTCGTGTTCTATGTCGGCACGTTCTCGAAGGCGATGACCTCGGATATACGGCTCGGCTATCTCGTCGTGCCGCCGGCGTTGGTCGGCACGCTGGAGATCGCGCAGCGGCACATCGGGTTGATCGCGTCCAGCCATATTCAGGAAGCGTTGGCCGAGTTCATTGCCGACGGGCATTTCCTCGCGCATCTGCGCCGAGTGCGCCGGCTCTATCACGCGCGCCGCGATCATCTCGTCGAGGGACTGGAGCGCCATCTCGGCGAGGTGCTCTCGGCCGAAATTCCCTCGGGCGGCATCCAGCTCGTCGCGCGCCTCAAGCGCGGTCGCGCCGATCAGGCGGCGGTGAAACGGCTCGTTGAGGCGGGCGTTGAAACGCGCGCTCTGTCCAGCCTGGCGCTGGAACGGCCGCGCGATCACGGCCTGCTGCTCGGCTTTGCGGCATGGCGCGAGAACGAGATCAGCGCGGCCCTGCGAACGATGGCATCATGCTTCTAGCGATCGCGCGCTAATCCACGGCCTTCGTCACGATGCGGATTTCCGAGGTCAGCGTCCGGTGCACCGGGCACTTGTCGGCGATCTCCATCAGCTTCTTGCGCTGCTCGGCGTCGAGCGCGCCGTCCATCGCGATGTCGCGTTCGATCTGGTCGAGCATGCCCTCGTGCGTCTCGCACTCCGCGCAGTCCTTGGCGTAGATTTTTGAATGCTTCAGCGTGACCGTGACGCGGTCGAGCGGCAGCGACTTGCGGTCGGCATAGAGGCGCATGGTCATGGAGGTGCAGGCCCCTAAGCCTGCGAGCAGGAAGTCATAGGGGCCGGGGCCGGCATCCTCGCCGCCGGCGGCAACCGGCTCGTCCGCCACCAGATGATGCGGGCCGACCGTGATGATTTGGTTGAACTTGCTCTTGCGGGTCTCCTGCACCACGACCCTCCGCGGATCCTCGGCAACATCCATCGCCTTTGCGGGCTTTGCCGTATCGATGTAGCGGCTCGCCCAAGCCGCGATTATTTCGGCTGCGTAGAGGGCGTCGGCCGGCTTGCTCAGCAGATGATCGGCATGGTCGAGCGAGACAAAGCTCTTGGGGTGCTTCGCCGCTACGAAAATCTTCGTCGCGTTGTCGACGCCGACGGTGTCGTCGACAGGCGACTGCATCACCAGCAGCGCCTTGTGCAGGCCGGTGATATCCTTCATCAGCTCGTGCTCGGCGATGTCATCGAGGAATTCGCGCTTGATCCGGAACGGGCGTCCCGCGAGCGAGACTTCCACTTCGCCCTGCGCTCGGATGGTGTCGATATGCTCCTTAAAGAGGCCCGTGACGTGAGCCGGATCGGACGGTGCAGCGATGGTCGCGACCGCCTTGGCCTCGGGGATTTGTCCCGCTGCGGCAAGGATCGCGGCGCCGCCGAGGCTATGGCCGATCAGGAGCGATGGTGCTTTGCGCGTTGTGCGCAAATGATCGGCCGCGCGCACGAGATCGGCGACGTTGGAGGAGAACGTCGAATTGGCAAAATCACCCTCGCTGGAGCCGAGCCCGGTGAAATCGAAACGCAGCACCGCAATGCCTTTGGCAGCCAGCGCGACCGAGATGCGCTTGGCCGCCAGCGTGTCCTTGCCGCAGGTGAAGCAATGCGCGAACAGCGCGTAGGCCGTGGGCTCGCCGTCCGGCAGCTCGAGCGCCGCCGCGAGCTGATGGCCGCCTTCGCCGGTGAATTGAAAGCGTTCCGTCGGCATGGGCTCCCCCCGTTTCGTGTTGAATCTAATCGCCTGAATAGCGTTGCTCGGCCCATGGATCGCCGCGGTTATGATAGCCCCGGACTTCCCAGAAGCCCGGCGCGTCGTCAGTCACGAATTCGATGGCCTGGAGCCACTTTGCGCTCTTCCAGAAATAGAGATGTGGCACGACGAGCCGCACCGGGCCGCCATGCTCTTCCGTCAGCGGTTGGCCCGACCAGCTATGGGCGAGCAGCGCGTCCTCGGCGGCAAAGTCTTCCAGTGCCAGGTTGGTGGTGTAGCCGTCAGAGCAATGCAGCACGACGAAGTGAGCATCCTCGCACGGTTGGCAGGCCGCGAGCAGCTCGCGCGTCGCGAGCCCCTGCCACTCATTGTCGTAGCGCGACCAGGTCGTCACGCAATGGATGTCGGAGGTGAACTGCGACTGCTTCTGCGCGGTGAACTCGGCAAAAGTCCAGAACACGGGGTTTTCGATCGCGCCATGGACGTCGAGCCGCCAGCGTTCGCGCGATACCGGCGGCATGACCCCAAGATCGAGCACCGGCCAGTCCTTGGTCAGGTGCTGGCCCGGCGGCAGGCGCTGATCCTCAGGGCGCGTGATCTTGCCGGTGAGGAAACGGCCTTCGCGCGCCCATTTCTCCTTGGTGCGCGTCAGCTTGCTGTCGGATGGCTCGTTGTCGTCAGCCATAATCTACTCGTAAATGAGCTACTCGTGGCGATGCATCGCGGAAGCGTGCTTGGTGTCACGCATGGTGGAATAGATGATCAGCGACAGGCAGATGATGCTGGCAAGATAGTAATAGAACCATTCCTCATGCCCGATGCTCTTGAAATAGAGCGCGATCGCCGGCGCCGTGCCGCCGAAGATCGAGACCGTGATCGCGTAGGGCAGGCCGACGCCGAGGGCACGGACATTGGTCGGGAACAGCTCGGCCTTCACCACGGCGTTGATCGAGGTGTAGCCGGCGACGAACAGCCAGGCGCAGCAGATCAGGATGAACGCCATGAACGGCGACTTGGTCTCCTTCAGGGTCATCAGCAGCGGCACGGTCGCGAGTGTGCCGGCGACGCCGAAGAAGATCAGCAGCGGCTTGCGGCCGATCCTGTCGGAGATGGCGCCGTAGATCGGCTGGAGGATGGTCGCGAAGATCAGCGTGCCGAAGATGACGAAGGTGGTCTGGTCCTCGGTCAGCCCGACCGAGAGCTTGACGAAGGTCTGCATGTAGGTGGTGAAAGTGTAGAACGCCGCGGTGCCGCCGGCGGTGAGCCCCACCACCAACAACAGCTCGCGCGGATAGCGCAGCAAATTGGTGATCGAGCCGGTCGGCTTCACCACCTTCTTGGCTTCCTCGAACGCCTCGGTCTCGTGCAGATTGCGCCGCATCACCGCAGCAAAGATCGCGAGCCCCGCGCCGATCGCGAACGGGATGCGCCAACCCCAGGCCTTCAGCTCCTCGGGCGTCAGGAAGACCTTTTGCAGGAGCAGCAGCACGATGATGGCGGTCAACTGGCCGCCGATCAGGGTGACGTACTGGAAGCTCGAATAGAAGCCGCGATGCTTGGGATCGGCGACCTCGCTGAGATAAGTGGCGCTGGCGCCATATTCGCCGCCGAGGCTGAGGCCCTCGATCACGCGGGCGAGCGCCAGGATCACCGGCGCGGCAAAGCCGATCGTGGCATAGGTCGGCGTCAGCGCGATGATCAGCGAGCCGAAGCACATGAAGACGACCGACAGGGTCAGCGAGATCCGCCGCCCGTAATGATCGGCGATATAGCCGAACAGCCAGCCGCCCAGAGGACGCATCAGGAAGGTCGCAGCGAACACAACGGCGATGTTCAACTGCTGCACGACGGGATCGCTGCCCGGGAAGAAGGCCGGAGCGAAATAGAGCGCGAACGCCGTATAGGCGTAGAAATCGTACCATTCGACGAGGTTGCCGATCGAGCCGATGAAGATCGCCTTGATCCGCCGCTTGGCGTCGGCGATGTCGATGTGGTCGGAGGCCGGTTGGGTCGCTTGCTCAGTCACGTCCGGCCTCTCCGCTGTTTGGAAAGGCCTACATCGCCTTTCCGAGCAGAAATGGCAACTGGCGGGGGCCCCTGACCGTGCCCTGTGACCAGGTCACGGCGCCTGCCGGATCGAGCCGGAAGTCCGGAATCCGCTTCAGCCATTCCTCCAGCGCGACCTGCATTTCCATCCGCGCCAGGTTGGAACCGACGCAGCGGTGGATGCCGAGGCCGAAGGCGGCGTGGCGGTTCTCCCGGCGGTCGATCACGACTTTGTCAGCGTCCGGAAACATCTTCGGGTCGCGGTTGGCGGCCGGGAAGGACAGCAGCACCATGTTGCCCGCCTTGACCGGGCAGCCCGAGATCGTGGTCTCCTTGACCACCTCGCGCGCCATCGTCACCGGTGAATAGGCGCGCAGCAGCTCCTCCACGGCGGTCGGGATCAGCCCGGGTTCGGCAATCAGCCGTTCGCGGTCGGCCGGGGTCTTGGCGAGATGCCAGAGCGAGGAGCCGATCGCGCTCCAGGTGGTGTCGATGCCGGCGATCAGGAGCAGCCGCAGCGAGCCGAGCACGTGAGACTCTTCGAGCGGGTTGCCCTCCTTGTCCTTTGCATTCATCAGATAGGAGATGAGGTCGTCGGTCGGGTTTGTCCTGCGTTCCTCGATATGCGTCCTGAAATAGGCGCTCATCTCCTGCACGGCCTGAAGCAGCTTGCTCTCGTCCTTGATGCCGAGCTCGAGGATCATGTGGATCCAGTCGATGAAGAGATCGCTGTCGCCCTCGGGAATGCCGAGCATGTGTGCGATGGCCTGAACCGGGATGTATTTGCTGTAGCGTGCGGCCGCATCGACCTTGCCGTCGGCGATGAACCCGTCGATCAACTCGTTGCAGATCGCGCGCATCCGCGGTTCCAGCTTCTTCATCGCATCCGGCGTGAACGGCGGCAGCAACAATTGCTTGGCCGGCTTGTGCACGGGCGGATCGGAAGTGATCGGCGGGGCTGCGTTCCTGGCGGGCTCGGGCCGGACGTCGCGCACAATGATGCGACGCGAGGAGAAGTGTTCGCTGTCGTTGGCGATCTCGCGCACGGCCTCGTAGGTCGTCGGCATGTAGCAGCCGAGGAAGCGCTCGGTGTGAACCACCGGGCTTGCGGCGCGCAGCTCCTCCCAGATCGAGAACGGATCCTCCGTCCATTGCGGATCGGTATGGTCGAAATCGTTGACCCAGTCGGTGACCGGCGGATGGGCGACAGGTTGGCTGACGTCGGACATGGCGGGGGAATCCCTTGGGGCTCGTGTTCGCTGATGGCACGCAAGCGGGGCGCAGCCCGCGCTACTCCTCGATCACATCGATTGCGATTTCCGGGCAATTGGATTTGGCAAGCCAGGCCTTGTCTTCAAGGCCGGGCGGGACAGTGCCGTCACCGGCTTCGTGGGCGTTGCCGTATTCGTCGAGCTCGAACAGCTCCGGCGCCAGCGCCTTGCAGCGCGCGTGGCCCTGGCATTTGTCGGGATCGACGTGAACCCTCAGTCGCTCTGTCATGGCGGCTTCCTTGGTCGCGTGCGCGGGGCCCGAAGGGCGGCGCGTTCCTCATTTGAGTTTTATTCTAAGTTATATCCTATTACATTCGCGACAGGCTTCCCCTGTCAAGCGCAAACTTATAGGCTTGACGCAACATGCGTTCACAACTTGCCCGTAAGCCGCGCAATGCCTACCACCATGGCGATCTTCGCGACGCCTTGATCAAGGCTGCGCTGCGCGAAGCCGAGCAGGGCGGGGCCGAGGCGATCAGCATCAAGGCGCTGGCAAAACAGCTCGGCGTCTCGCAGCCGGCACCGTACCGGCATTTCGCCGATCGTGATGCGCTGTTAACCGCGGTGACGGCGGAGGCGTTCCGGCAGCTGAGTGCACTTCTGCGCGAGGCGATGGCGAAGCCGTCGAAGCAATCAAAATTGTCGCGGCTGGCACAGGCGACGCTTGATTTCGGCCTGCGCCGCAACGGTGTCTATCGCTTGATGTTCGCGTCGCGCACGGTGTCATGCGCGGCCAAGGGCAGCGAGATGCATGAGGCCACGCGCGAGACATTTGGGCTCGTGATCGAAGCGCTGGAGGCGCCAGCGGTCGGCCTCTTGCGCGAGCGGCAGGCGCTGAAGATCTGGGCGGCGCTGCATGGCGTGGTGATGCTGGCCGAGCAGGGCCTGTTCACCGGCGAGGCCGCACATGCCACGCGCGAGGAATTGGTCGAGGATTTCGTCAACGAGACGAAGGCTGCGCTCGCGGTTGCGATCAAAGACGCACGGCGCCAGAAGAAGACCGGCACCTAAGCTTTCGCTTTCAGCAGCTTCATCAGCTTGTCGACCGCGCTGTCCGGGGTCGTAACGACGGGGCGACCAGTCGCTTCCGCAACCAGCGGCGCCGTCGCCGCGATGCTGAACTGGGCAAGCGCGATGACGTCGCAATCGCGCAAATCCTTTGACGCATCGACAATCAGCCGGTCGTGCGTAGCGCGGTCGCCGCGATCGAGCGCAGCCAGTGCACCTTCAGCGAGTTTAGGCACGACCTGGACTGAGGTGGGGAACTCCGGCGGCATTGAGGCCAGTGTCGGCGGGAACGTCGAAAGCAGGCCGATCCGTTTGCCCATCGTCACCGCGCGCTCAATCATGGCCTCATTCGGCTTGAGCACCGGCATTCGCGCATGCGCCCGAGCGACCGCCTCGATGCAGGGGCCGAAGGCCGAGCAGGTGAACAGGATCGCGTCCGCTCCCGTTGCTGCCGCATAATCGCCAAGCGCAAGGAAGCGCTCGGTCATGGCATCGGTGAGCGCGCCGTCGCGTGCCAGATCCGCCGATAGGCTGTCGTCGAGCAAATTCATCAGCCGTGCCTCCGGCCACGCCTGCGCGAATGCCGCCTCGATCGGGGCGATGGAGTGCTTGAGGGCGTGAATGAGGGCGATGCGCATGGATCTCTCTACTCCCTCGCCCCGTTCTTACGGGGAGAGGGCGGGGTGAGGGGCTCTTTCCGCGAAAAAGGTGAGGGATGACTCGCGGAGGCTCCCCCTCACCCGACGCGCTTCGCGCGTCGACCTCTCCCCGCAAGCGGGGCGAGGTGAGCTCTTTACTTGAACGGCACGGCGTACATCAAGCCGCCCTTGCTCCAGAGGCCGTTGAGGCTGCGGTCGAGCTTGAGCGGGCTCGCCTTGCCGACATTACGCTCAAAGATCTCGCCGTAATTGCCGGTGGCCTTGATCGCCGTGACCAGCCATTTGTTGTCCAGCCCAAGCCGCGAGCCGAGATCGCCGGAGGCGCCGAGCAGTCGCTGGATCGCTGGCGTCTGCGACTTCGCCATCTCGTCGACATTGGCCTGGGTGACGCCGAGCTCCTCGGCCTCGATCAGGCCGTAATGCAGCCAAGTGATGATGTCGCTCCAGACCTCGTCGCCGTTGCGGGTGAAGGGTCCGAGCGGTTCCTTGCTGATGGTCTGCGGCAGCACGACGTAGTCGGCCGGGTTCGGCGCCGCCGTTGTCACGGCCCCGGCGAGCGCGGAGGCATCCTGGGTCATGGCATCGCAGCGGCCGCCGAAGAACGTCTGGTACATGGTGTCGACGCGGTCGAACACCAGCGGCTTCCAGTCGATGCCGTTGGCGCGGCCATAGTCACCGAGCGTGACCTCATGCGTGGTGCCCTGCGCGACGCAGACGGTGGCGCCCTTGAGATCCTTGATCTCCTTCACGCCGAGGTCCTTCTTCACGACAAAACCCTGGCCGTCGTAGAAGTTGATCGGGCCTTGCCGCAGGCCCAGCGTGACACCGCGCAGATAAGTCTGCGTCGAGTTGCGGTAGAGCACGTCGATCTCGCCCGACTGGAGCGCGGTGAAGCGGTTCTGCGCGGTCAGCGAGACGTAGCGCACCTTGCTGGCATCGCCGAGCACGCCGGCCGCAAGCGCGCGGCAATAGTCGACGTCGAGACCTTTGTAATTGCCTTGCGAGTCCGGCGCCGAGAAGCCGGCAAAGCCTGCGCTGACGCCGCACACAAGCGTGCCGCGGCTCTTTACCGTGTCGAGCGTCGCCGCCTGTGCGACTACCGCTGATGCCGCGAGCACGCCCGCCGCGATAACTACTTTCCTCATCATGCTACTCTCCCCTCAGTGATTGACACTACGCAATACGTTGTCGACGGCCGTGCCGAGCTTGTCGACGATCAGGTCGATCTCCTCCGCGGAGGCGATATAGGGCGGCGCCAGCAGCACATGGTCGCCGCGGACGCCGTCCACGGTGCCGCCGCCGGGATAGCACCCGAGCCCGTTGGCGAAAGCTTCTGCCTTGATCTTCTGGTTGAGCTTGAGCGCCGGATCGAACGAGGTGCGCGTCGCGCGATCGGCGACGAGCTCGATCGCCCAAAACAGCCCGCGTCCCCGGATGTCGCCGACATGGCGGTGATTGCCGAAGCGCTCGGTGAGGCGCTCCTCCAACTGCTTGCCGCGCTCCTTGACGCGATCGAGCAGCTTGTCCTCGCGAATGACATCCTGCACCGCGAGCGCGGCCGCGCAGGCGAGGGGATGCGCCAGATAAGTATGGCCGTGCTGGAACACGCCGGAGCCTGAGCGGATGGTGTCGATGATCTTGCCGCTCGCGAGCATCGCGCCGATCGGCTGATAGCCGCCGCCGAGCCCCTTCGCAATGGCCTGGATATCGGGTGCGACACCCTCCTGTTCCCATGCATGCGTCGTGCCGGTGCGGCCCATGCCGCACATGACCTCGTCGAGGATCAGCAGCGCGCCATGCCGGTCGCAGATCTCGCGCATCGCCTTGAAGTAGCCATCCGGTGCAGTCACGGCGCCGGCGGTCGCGCCGACGACGGGCTCGGCGAGGAATGCCGCGACGGTGTCGGGGCCAAGTCGCTGGAATTCGGCCTCGAGCTCGGCCGCAAGCCTTGCCACGAACTGCGCATCGGATTCGCCCTCGTGCTTCTCGTGATAGGCAAACGCCGGTGTGACATGGCTGAACGCGGCCGAAAGTAGCGGCGCATAGGGCGCGCGTCGCCAGGCATTGCCGCCGGCAGCGAGCGCGCCGAGCGTGTTGCCGTGATAGCTCTGCCGCCGCGCGATGAAATGCTGCCGCTGTGGCTCGCCGCGCTCGATGAAATATTGCCGCGCGAGCTTGATGCTGGCTTCGATCGCCTCCGATCCGCCGCTGACGAAATAGGCGTAGGCGAGACCGCCGGGCTCGTGCCCGACCAGTCTCTCGGCCAGCGCCTCGGCAGGCTCGGACGAGAAGAAGGCGGTGTGCGCATAGGCCAAGGTCGATGCCTGCTTCGCCATCGCCGCGATGACGCGCGGATGCTGATGGCCGAGGCAGGACACCGCCGCGCCGCCGGAGGCGTCGATCACGCGGCGACCGTCTTCGGCAAAGAGATAGACGCCTTCGCCGCCGATCGCCTTGGGTGGCGTCTCACGCAACGAGCGATGCAGCACGCGGCTGGTGCGGGTGCTCATGGGTTAACCTTTCTCTGAGACGTAAATGGAGGCCGCGGCGAGCCGCGCCTCGGTATTTTCCAGGCGCTTCTTCGCGGCCGTGCCGCCGAGCGAGAACGTCACCGCGGCTAGCGACTGGGCGATCGCGATGGCGCCAGTGAGGCTCGGGAAGAAGCCGGGTGATGAGGCTGCTTCGAACAGCAGCACGTGGTCAGCGCCCTCGGCCATCGGCGCCGAGAGGCTGTCCGCGATCGCGATCAGCGTCGCGCCGGCGCGATGCGCGGCTTGCGCGACGCGGACGCTCGCGTGTGTGTAGGGCAGGAAGCCGATGACGATGACGGCTTCGCCGGGGCGGAACGCGCCGAGGTCGAGATCGTCGGGGCCGGACACGCCGACGAGCTGCACCTGTTCGGGACGAAACAGTCGGAGCTCGTAGTTCAGCAGCTCCGCAACGCTACGGCAGCTTCGATAACCTGTGATCCAGATCCGCTTGGCGTCGTGCAGCGCACGGGCGGCTTCCGCAATTGGCTGCGCCGGAATACGCGGAAGGCCGGCGGCTTCGGCCTCGAGCTTGTCGGTGACCAGCGCGACATCGGCGTTCGGGCCATGCCGGCGGCTTTTGGCGCGGACGGAGAACGGTGCGATCTGCGACGGCCGTCGTGCCTCCGTCAGCGCCGCGCGCAATTCGTCCCAGCCGGAATAGCCGATCGCTTTGGCGAGGCGCGTGAAGGCTGCAGGATCAGCGCCGGCTTCGGCGGCGAGATCGCGCATCGAACGGGTGGTGGCGTCGTAATCATTGGCAGCGACGAAGCGCCCGACCTCCTGCAAGCGCATCGGCAGCGATGGCAATGCAATGCGCAGTTCGCTCAGGGGCGAGGATTTCGCGGGCTCGGCCATGAAACATTTGTTGCACGAATTGGTGTTTGGTGCAACAGTTGACGTGCGCCGCCGGAAATCGCTGCATTTCAACAAGGATTTTTGTGCTGTGACCGCCGATCACCCCAGACCGCCGCCGCGCCGGCGCTTCCCCGCGTTCGGGCGCAACGAATTGACGGGTCTGTTCTGGCAGGTCCTGGTCGTCGGAATCGTCGTCGGGGTCGTCGCCTTCCTCTGGTCCAACACCGTCACCAATCTCTCGGCCCGCCGCATCACGACAGGCTTTGCCTTCCTTGGCCGCGAAGCGGGCATGCCCATTTCCGACAGCCTGCTCGCCTACAATCCGAGAGACAGCTACCTCTGGGCCTTCATTGTCGGCATCGCCAACACTTTGCGCGTCGCGGTGATAGGCATTGTGCTCGCGACCATTTTGGGGACGCTGATCGGCATCTCGCGGCTGTCGGCGAACTGGTTACTGTCGCGGCTTGCTGCCGTCTATGTCGAAGCGCTCCGCGACATCCCGCTGCTGCTTCAACTGCTGTTCTGGTACGTGCTGATGCAGGCGTTGCCGGCCGCGCGCGCGGCGTTCAGGCCAGTCGAGGGCGTGTTCCTCTCCAATCGCGGTCTGATCCTACCGGCGATTCCGCTCGGGCCACCTCAGCTCTGGGTGCTCGGCACGGCGGTGCTTGGGCTTACCGCGTTCGTTCTGATCCGGCGATGGCTGATCGCCCAGCAGATGCGCGATGGCAAGCCGCGGCCGGCCTGGCCCTTTGCGGTTGGTCTCGTCCTCGCGCTGCCGGCCGCAATGTCCGTTGCGCTTGGCGTGTCCTGGACAATCGAATGGCCGGCTCTGCGCGGCTTCAACTTCGTCGGCGGGCTGACGCTCGCGCCGGAATATTTTGCGTTGCTGATCGCGCTCGTCACCTATACCTCGGCCTTCATCGCCGAGATCGTGCGCAGCGGCATCCAGTCGGTGCCGCGCGGCCAATGGGATGCCGCCAACGCGCTCGGCCTGCGCCGCAGCTTGATGCTGCGTCAGATCATCCTGCCACAAGCGTTGCGCGTGATCGTGCCGCCGATGACGAGCCAGTATCTCAATTTGACCAAAAATTCCTCGCTTGCGGTCGCCATCGGCTACCAGGACGTGGTCTCGATCGCCAACACCACGCTGAACCAGACCGGGCAGGCGATCGAGGCGATCGCGCTGATCATGGCGGTGTTTTTGACCATCAGCCTCGGCATCAGCTTTTTCATGAACTGGTATAACTCGCGCATCGCGCTGGTGGAGCGCTGAGCATGACGGCGATCACCGATATTCCGGACGCACCGCGCGCTGCCCGCCGCCCTCAGATCGGCAACCCGGTGCTGCGCTGGCTGCGCACCAATCTGTTCTCGTCGATCCCGAACGGCATCCTCTCGGTCGCACTGCTGGCAGTGCTCTCAAAAGGCATCTTCAGCTTCGTGCAATGGGGCGTCGCCAATGCTGTCTGGCTCACGCCAGCGAACAACTCCAGTGCCTGCAAGGCCGTGCGCGGCGTCGGCGCGTGCTGGGCGATCATCCCGGAAAAATATCGTTTCATCCTGTTCGGCACCTATCCGTTCGACGAGCAGTGGCGGCCGGCGCTGTCGGTGGTGCTGTTCATCGCACTGTTCTACCTCTCGACCCGCCGTGCCTTCTGGCGGCGCGAACTGGTCTATCTGTGGATCGGTACGCTGGCGCTGATCAGCGTGCTGATGTGGGGCGGCGTGCTCGGGCTGTCGTTCGTCTCGCAGGATCGCTGGGGCGGCTTGCCGGTGACGCTGATCCTGGCGACGTTCGGATTGGCATGCGGCTTCCCGCTTGGCATCCTCGTTGCACTCGGTCGGCGTTCGAAATTGCCGGCGGTCCGCTCGCTCAGCGTGCTCTATGTCGAGCTGATCCGCGGCGTGCCGCTGGTGAGCCTGTTGTTCATGGCGAGCGTGATGTTTCCGTTGTTCATGCCCAGTGGATTCAATATCGACAAGCTGCTGCGTGCGCAGATCGCGATCATCCTGTTCGCGGGTGCTTATCTGGCCGAAATCATCCGCGGCGGCCTTCAGGCCGTGCCGAGCGGGCAGTATGAAGCGGCGGATGCGCTGGGGCTGTCGTACTGGCGCAAGCACCGGCTGATCGTGCTGCCGCAGGCGATCCGCCACGTCATCCCGCCGCTGGTCAACACCTTCATCGCCTTCTTCAAGGACACCAGCCTCGTCCTGATCATCGGCATCTTCGACCTGCTGACGACGGCCAAGACCGCGATCATCGATCCCGCCTGGCAGCAGTTTTCGGTCGAGGTCTATATCTTCGTCGCCGCGATCTATTTTGTCTTTTGTTTTGCGATGTCGCGTTACAGTCGTAGCCTCGAGGCGACGAGCGGAAGGTGACGATATCTCTGCCGTGTCCCGGACAAGGTGCAGCGCGTCAGCGCTGCGCCGCAGAGCCGGGACCCAGAGATGCGCGGGAAGTCGTGGGGAGATATGGGCCCCGGCTCTGCAGCGCACCGCCAAAGAGGCGCTGCGCAGCGTCCGGGGCGCGCGAGCGGTTACTTCACGCGCGGATCGATCGGCGTGGCGCCGCGCAAGCCCAAAATATCCTCCAGCACCTTCGCGCCGGCGATCACCTGCGCGTCCGCGCGTGGCGCGCCGACGACCTGCACACCGACGGGCAGGCCTGATGCGGTGTAGCCGCAGGGCAGCGACAGCGACGGGCAGCAGGCGAGGGTAATGGCGTAGACGATGCCGAGCCACTCGACATAATTCTCGAATTTCTTGCCGGCGCATTCTGCGACATAGCGGTCGCCGATCGGGAAGGGCGGTACGATCGTGGTCGGCGTCAGAAGCAGATCGTAGGTCTTGAAGAATTCGACGGCGCGGGCGGTCATGCCGACGCGCTGCGCCTCGGCGCGTGCAAGCTGCTCGACCGTGAGCTTAAGCCCTTCCTCGATGTTCCAGATCACCTCGGGCTTGAGCAGGTCGCGCTTGGTCTTGAGCAAATTGGCCTTGGTGATCGCGAAATCGAAAGCGCGCAGCACGTGAAAGCACTCATGCGCCTCGCGCCAGTCCGGATGCGCCTCCTCGACGATGGCGCCGGCTTCAGCGAAGCGTTCGGCCGCCTTGCGCGTGATCGCTTTCACCTCGGGATCAACAGGCGTGATGCCGAGATCTGTCGAATAGGCGATGCGCTTCGGCTTCCTGCCCAACTGTGCCGCCGACAGGAACGAGATCGCAGGCGCGGGCAGCGACAGCGGATCATCGGCATAGTCGCCGCTCATGGCATCCAGCAGCAGGGCGAGGTCCTCGACATTGCGCGCCATCGGGCCGACGACGCCGAGGTTGCGATCGATACCTGATTTGGGTGTATGCGCGACGCGGCCGATGCTCGGGCGCATGCCGACGACGCCGCAGAACGCCGCGGGGCTGCGCAAGGAGCCGCCCATGTCCGAGCCTTGGGCGAGCCAGGCCATGCCGGTGGCCAGCGCCACCGCCGCGCCGCCGGACGAGCCGGCCGCGGATTTCGTCGTATCCCAGGGATTGAGCGTTGCGCCGAACACCTCGTTGAAGGTGTTGGCGCCGGCGCCGAACTCCGGCGTGTTTGATTTTGCGTAGACGACCGCGCCGTTGGCTTCGAGATTTTCGACCATGAGGTCGGATTCTGTGGGGATGTTGTCCTTGAAGATCGGTGAGCCCTGCGTGTTCAGGACGCCGGCAACGTCGGTGAGATCCTTGATCGGCACCGGCAGGCCCGCAAGAAGGCCGCGCGCGCCGGCCGGCTTCTGCATCAGCGCCTTTGCATTGCTCCGCGCGCGATCGAAGCACAGTGTCGGCAGCGCGTTGACCTTGCCGTCGACCTCACCGATGCGCTTCTCCACCACATCAAGCAGTTCGAGCGGCGAGACATCGCCGGAGCGCAGCTTGTCGACGACGGTGCAGGCTGTTTCGCGGATCAGGTCTTGAGACAATTATTTTACTCCTATGCTTATTGTGTCGTCATTGCGAACGCAGCGAAGCAATCCAGCCTGTCATCGCGGAGACATTTCTGGATTGCTTCGCTGCGCTCGCAATGACGCGGATAGAGCTAACCCCAACCGGCGCTGATGCCGCCATCGACCGTATAGATGACACCCGACGTATAGCCGGCGCGGTCCGATGCGAGGAACGCCATGAGATCGCCGATCTCGCGCGCATGCGCAGGGCGGCCGAGCGGCAGGCCCTTCTGAAATTCCTTGTACCGGCTCTCGTCGCCGAACTGGTGCTTTGCGCGCGTCTTGAGCAAGGTAACGTGGCGATCGGTGCCGACCGGGCCAGGATTGATGCCGACCACGCGAATGTTGTCGGCAAGGCTCTTGCCGCCGAGCGCGCGGGTGAAGGCCATCAGCGCGGCATTGCCGGCACTGCCGCAGATGTAGTTGGCGTCGAACTTTTCGCCGGCAGCACCAATGTCGTTGACGATGACGCCGCCGCCCTTCGCCTTCATTTGCGCGTAGATCTGCCGCGTCAGGTTGATGTAGCCGAATACTTTCAATTCCCAGGCGTGCCGCCAAGTCTCCTCGTCGATCTTGTCGATGGAGCCGCCGGGGATGTCGCCGGCATTGTTGACGAGCACGTCGATATCGGCGGCTTCGCTAGCGAGCCGCGCGATGTCCTCCGCCTTGCGAAGATCCACGATGCTCGTTGTGGCGTCGATCTGGTGCGCCGAGCGCAAGCGATCCGCCAGCGCCTTGAGCTGGTCGCCATTGCGGGCGGCGAGCAGGAGATGAGCGCCTTCCTCGGCGAACGCCTCGGCGGCGGCCGCGCCAATGCCTTTGGACGCGCCCGTGATCAGGACGCGCTTGCCACGCAGATGCAGATCCATGGGGGTTACTCGCTGACGTCGGGAACAAGGATGAAATCAGTAGGCGCTTGGCCGCGCCATGGTCAACATTGCAGTGCAGCGTTGCACTGCCGCCGAGTTTGGTCCATTGCAGTGCGGTCAAAAAGGCGGCGGCTGCCGGACCAAAAAGGGACGTTCTAGATGAGCAAGAAACAATACCGGATCGCAGTCATTCCCGGCGACGGCATCGGCAAGGAAGTGATGCCCGAGGGCCTGCGGGTTCTGGAGGCAGCAGCGAAGAAGCACGGCGTGTCCCTGCATTTCGATCATTTCGACTTCTCGTCATGGGAGTATTACGAGAAGCACGGGCAGATGATGCCGGACGACTGGAAAGAAAAGATCGGAAAGCACGACGCGATCTACTTCGGTGCGGTCGGCTGGCCCGCAAAAATTCCGGATCACGTCTCGCTGTGGGGCTCGCTGATCAAATTCCGCCGCGAGTTCGACCAGTATGTGAATCTGCGCCCGGTGCGGTTGATGCCCGGCGTGCCGTCGCCGCTGGCGGGCCGCAAGCCCGGCGATATCGATTTCTGGGTGGTGCGCGAGAACACGGAAGGTGAATATTCCTCCGTCGGCGGTCGCATGTTTCCCGACACCGACCGCGAGTTCGTGACGCAGCAGACGGTGATGACGCGGATTGGTGTCGACCGCATCCTGAAATTCGCTTTCGAGCTCGCACAGTCGCGGCCGAAGAAGCACCTGACCTCGGCGACCAAGTCCAACGGCATCTCCATCACCATGCCCTATTGGGACGAGCGCGTGGAGGCGATGGCCAAGAAGTTCCCGGGCGTGAAGTGGGACAAGTACCACATCGACATTCTCACCGCGAACTTCGTGCTGCATCCCGACTGGTTCGACGTCGTGGTCGGCTCGAACCTGTTCGGCGACATCCTCTCGGATCTCGGTCCGGCCTGCACCGGCACGATCGGCATCGCGCCGTCGGGCAACATCAACCCCGAGGGTGATTTCCCGTCCGTGTTCGAACCGGTGCACGGCTCGGCGCCCGACATCGCAGGCCAGGGCATTGCCAACCCGATCGGCGCGATCTGGTCGGGCGCGATGATGCTCGAGCATCTCGGCGAGAAGGTCGCCGGCAAGTCGATCGTCGAGGCGATCGAGCGCACGCTGGCAGAGCGTACGCTGCGCACGAAGGATCTCGGCGGTAACGCCGACACCACGGCTTGCGGCAAGGCGGTCGCGGATATGGTGGATTAAAGCGATACTTTACCCTCTCCCCTTGTGGGAGAGGGTGGCTCGCCGCGTAGCGGCGAGACGGGTGAGGGGTTCTCTCCGCAGAGACAGACCCTTCACTTGAAAGTTAGTCTTCGCGGAGAGAACCCCTCATCCGGCGCTTCGCGCCACCTTCTCCCACAAGGGGAGAAGGGAAGGAGAGCGTGCCTCGCTCCGCTTAGCCCGCGATCTTCTCGATCGCGGCCTGATCCAGCCCGAACTTCTTCCCGGCCTCCAGAATCTCCTGCCAGGTGGTCGGATCGACCGGAATGCCTTCGGCCAGGCGCTTCTGCTTCGTCTCGCGCTCGGGATCGCCGGCGATCTTCACCTTGTCGACGCCGGGGGCGGGCGGCGAGCCGGTGTGCCAGGCAACAAAACTCTCGACTTCGCGCGCAAGGTTCTCGCCGGTGCCGAGCTTGGCCGGGTCAATGATGATCGAGAGCATGCCGTTGAGGACGTTGTACTTGCCGTCGGACGGGCCCTTGACCACTTGCCCGCCGGAGAGTGCGCCGCCGAGGATTTCGCAGACCAGCGCGAGGCCCGAACCCTTGTGCTCGCCGAACGGCAGGATGGCGCCGTGCGGCGGGATCACAGTGTAGCGCGGGTTGGTGGTCGGCTTGCCCTCGTTGTCGATGATGGTGCCGGGCTCGAGCGCGACGCCCTTGTTGTGGGCGACGCGGGTCTTGCCCTGCGCGATCCTGCTGGTGGCGAAGTCGAGCACGATGGGGTCTTTGCCCCTGCGCGGGATGCCGACGCAGAAGGGATTGGTGCCATGGCGTCCATCGCTGCCGCCCCAAGGCGCTACGATCGGGCGCGAGATCACGTTGACGAAGTGGATCGATACGAGCCCGTGGTCGATGCACTGCTCGGCCCAGTGGCCGATGCGGCCGATGTGGTGCGAGTTAGAAAGGCCGACGAGGCACACGCCGTTGCGCTTGGCGCGCTCTGCCGCCAGCTCCATCGCTTCATGGCCGATCACCTGGCCGTAGCCGGTGAGGCCGTCGAGGGTAAGAAGCGGGCCGGTGTCGAGCACGATCTTGACGTGCTGGTTCACGGCGAGGCCGCCCGTGGTGACGCTCGAGACATAGCGCGGGATCATGCCGACGCCGTGGGAGTCATGTCCCCTAAGGTTGGCTTCGACGAGATTGGTGGATACGAGCTCGGCTTCGCGGTCCGTGGAGCCGCCGGCCTTGACGATGGCGCGGACGACGTTGGTGAGAGGCTCTGCCTTGATGGTGCGATAATCGGCCATTGTTGTTGCTCTTATCCTTTTGCGATCCGGCGGCAATGGATCCACGCCGCTTCAATCAGGTTTTCGCTGGCCTCCGGCGTCCTGAACGCCGAATGCGCCGACAGCGTCACGTTCGGAATCTTCGTCAGCGGATGATCGCCGGGCAGGGGCTCGATGTTAAAGACGTCGAGGCCAGCATGGCGGATATGGCCCGACTTCAGGGCGTCGATCATCGCGGCTTCGTCGACAACAGCGGCGCGGGCGGTGTTGATCAAGATGACACCGGGCTTCATCGCAAAAATCTTCTCGCGGTTGATCATGCCGCGTGTCTCGTCGTTGAGCAGCAGATGCAGCGACACGACGTCGCTCTTCGCCAATACCGTGTCGAGATCGGTGAATTCGACACCCGGAAAACTCTTCGGCGAGCGATTCCAGGCGACGACCTTCATGCCGCTGCCGGACGCAATGCGCGCGACCTCTGCGGCAATGCCGCCGAATCCGATCAGGCCGAGCGTCTTGCCGGTGAGCTGCATGCCGTCCTCGCGCAGCCAGCTTCCGGCGCGCATCTCGCGGTCCATCATCGCGATGACGCGGGCCGATGCCCACATCAGCGCGATCGCGGATTCCGCCACGGCCGTGTCGCCATAGCCCTTGATCAGGTGCACGGAGATGCCGAGCTCAGCCAGCTCCTCCGGATTCATGTAGCTGCGTGCGCCAGTGCCGAGGAATACGACGTGCTTGAGGCCTGCGCATTTCTTCGCGACCTCGGTCGGCAATGCAGTGTGGTCGACGATCGCGATCTCGGCCCCGTCGAGGATCTCAGGATATTGCTCGGGCTTGATATCGGGGTCCCTGTGGATCCGCACCTTGGGATCGCCAGGCTTTTCCAACCGCTCCATGATCACGGCGAGAGCTTCATTGGCGTCGACGAAAACTCCGCGCATGGCTGTCTCCGGTCAGGATGCGACGCCGGCGATCGCCAGCACGGTGTGCATGAGAACGTTGGTGCCCGCGGCGCAGTCGGGCTGGGTGGCGTCTTCCAGCTCGTTGTGGCTGATGCCGTCCTTGCAGGGCACGAACACCATCGCCGCCGGAATGATCGTGTTGAGATTGCAGGCGTCGTGGCCGGCGCCGGACGTGATGCGGCGAGAGGAGTAGCCGAGCGTCTTCGCGGCGTTCTCGACGGCTGCGATCAGCTTGGGATCGAAATGCGTCGGCGGCTTGCGCCAGACCAGGTCGATCTTCACGTCGACCTTGCGCCGCGCGGCGATCTCGGCAATGGCGGCGCGCAAATCACTATCGAGCGCATCCATGATCGCGCCGTCGGCGCTGCGGCAATCCATGGTGAAGGCGATCTCGCCGGGAATGACGTTGCGCGAGGGATTTGCGATCACGGCCTCGCCGATGGTGCCGACAGCCTTCGGGCCGTGCTTCTTCGCAATGGCTTCCATCGCCAGCACGATCTCGGAGAGCGTTGCCAGCGCATCGCGCCGCAACGGCATCGGGGTCGATCCGGCATGGCTTTCGAAGCCGGAAATCCTGCCGTCGTACCAGAGCACGCCCTGGCCGGAATCGACCACGCCGATGGTCTTGCCCTCGGCCTCCAGGATCGGCCCTTGCTCGATATGCAGCTCGACGAAGCAGCCGAGCTTCTGGAAGCCGACGGGCTTGTCGCCGCGATAGCCGATGCTGTCGAGCGCCTGGCCGACGGTTGTGCCGTCGATGTCCTTGCGCGACAGGATGTCGTCGGTGGTGAAGTCGCCGACATAAGCGGCGGACGCCATCATCGCCGGCGCAAAACGCGAGCCTTCCTCGTTGGTCCAGTTGACGACGCAGATCGGCGCCTCGGTCTCGATGCCGGCGTCGTTCAGCGTGCGGATCACCTCGAGCGCGCCGAGCGTTCCCAAAATGCCGTCATACTTGCCGCCGGTCGGCTGGGTATCGAGATGCGAGCCGATGCCGACGGGCAGCTTCGACATGTCGCGGCCCTTGCGCAGGCCGAACTGTGAACCGAGTGCGTCGGTGTGCACGTCGAGGCCGGCGGCCTCGCAGGCCTTGCGGAACCAGTCGCGCACCTGCTTGTCTTCGCTGCTCAGTGTCAGCCGCCGCACGCCGCCCTTGGCCGTCCCGCCGAATTGCGCGGTCTCGTGGATGGAGCCCCAGAGGCGGGCGGAATCGATTTGCAGATTGGTGGCGGCTCGGCTCATGCGGTCGGTCTCTCGATTATCCGGCGCCTGTTTCAATGACGCGCCAGCGCGGGCGCGTCAACCGCGACGCTGCTCTGCGCAATCTGACATGCAAGCTCGGCGACGCGCTCCACCGCCACGACGTCGGGCGAGGCGAGCCAGCTCGCCGTGAATGTCAGCGGCGCGATTGTGAGATCGGTATCGAGCAATTGCAGCCGCCCGTCGGAAAGCTCGTTCTCGACAATGGCGTCGGGGATCACGGCGATGCCGAGCCCTTCGACCGCCATGTGGATCACGGTCGCAAGCGACGCGGACGCATGCAGCCGGATCGGCGGTAGCTCCGGCCGGTCGAACACCTCGCGCACGACCTCGTAGGGGCGCGTCTTGCGCGGGAAAGTGATGATCGGAAACCGCGCCAGCTCGGCGCGCGTCACGCGACCGTTGCCGAGGCCGAGCGAGGGGCTCGCGAGGAAACCGATCGGATAATCGGCGAGCACGCGGTTGTGCACGCCCGAGGTCGACAGCGGTCCGACGACGAAGGCGAGCTCGATCTCCTGCGCGAGCAGGCGCGCAGTGAGGTTCGGCGTGATGTCGACCTCGATCTCCAGCGACAGGTTCGGATAGACCTCGTTCATGCTCTTCACCAGCCGCGGCAGCCAGGTGTGTACGATGGTCTCGGCGACGCCGAGACGCATCACGCCGCGCATGGCCGAGCGGTCACCGACCTCGGCCATCATCTGAGCGCGCAGACCGATCAGCTTCTCGGCATAGACCATCATCTGCCGGCCGCTTGGCGTCGGCGAGGCCACGCGATGATCCCGGTTCAAGAGCTTCACGCCCATCTCGCGCTCGAGCCCGGCGATGCGCTGGGAGATCGCCGGCTGGGTCGTATTGAGCCGTGCTGCGGCGCCGCGGAAGCTGCCGAGCTTCACAACCCAGAGGAACGTCTCGATCGACCTGAAGTCCAGCATTGGAACCATTTTTCCCGGTCGATAAATAAACTTTATCGATATTGATTAGAAAGGAAGATTAGACTTTATAGCACGCTTGGTGTTGGCTTGTCTTTGTCGAGTTTATAGGCAGGTCGATCACATGACTGTTTTGGTGGCAGCGCAGCAAACTGAGACGCCCGACGCCCTCCCGAGCCGCCAGGCACGGCTCGCCTATCGTGGCGGCCAGGTCGGTTCCACCGCGGGTGTCGCCCCCGGCTTCGTCCAGGGCAATCTGGCGATCCTGCCGGCGGAATACGCCAGCGCTTTTCATCGCTTTTGCCAGCTCAATCCCAAGCCGTGCCCGATCATCGGCATGTCCGATGTCGGCAGCCCGCACATCCCCGCGCTCGGCGCCGACCTCGACATCCGCACCGACGTACCGCGCTACCGCGTCTGGCGCGACGGCGAAGTCATCGACGAGCCGACTGACGTCACCAGCTACTGGCGCGACGATCTCGTGACCTTCGTGCTCGGCTGTTCCTTCTCCTTCGAGGAGGCGCTGCTCGACGAGGGCATGCCGATCCGCCACATCGAGCAGAATGTGCGCGTGCCGATGTACCGCACCAACATCGCATGCGGCGAGGCCGGTCCTTTCGCCGGCCCCATGGTGGTGTCGATGCGCCCGTTCAAGCCGGCCGATGCGATCCGCGCCGTGCAGATCACCTCGCGCTATCCGGCGGTGCACGGCGCGCCCGTGCATCTCGGTCATCCTCACCTGATCGGCATCAAGGACATCGCCAAGCCCGACTACGGTGATCCCGTAGCTGTCGCCGATGACGAGATTCCGGTGTTCTGGGCCTGCGGCGTCACGCCGCAATCGGTGATCAATGCCGCCAAGGTGCCGTTCGCAATCACGCATTCGCCCGGCCTGATGCTGGTGACGGATCTGAAGAACAGGACCATGGCCGTGATTTAGTAGGCAGCCTTTGCTGCTTCTTCGGGCTTTACGCTGTTTGCCAATCGTTTCATTCGATATTCGCAAAATTCGGATAACAGGGGACTTTACCACATGACGATCTCTCGCCGCGACGTTCTGCTCGGAGCCGCCGCCACCGCCGCGCTGATGCCGCTAGCCGCCCGCGCGCAAACGTCTGAAGTGTTGATCGGCGCGACCTATCCCTTGTCGGGCGCCGGCGCCCAGGTGGGTGTCGACGCGCAGCGCGCATTCGAGACCGCGATCGACATCATCAACAACGATCAGGACTTCGATCTTCCGCTCGCCAAGGGCTTGGGCTTGCCCGGTCTCGGCGGCGCCAAGATCCGCATGGTCTACGCCGACCACCAGGGCGACCCGCAAAAGGGGCGCGCCGAGGCTGAGCGACTGATCACCCAGGAGAAGGTCTGCGCGGTGCTCGGCTCCTACCAGAGCGCGGTCGCGGTCACGGTCAGCCAGATCTGCGAACGTTACCAGGTTCCGTTCCTGTCGGCGGACAATTCCTCGCCGAGCCTGCATCGCCGCGGCCTGAAGTACTATTTCCGCGCCTCGCCGCATGACGAGATGTTTTCGGCCGGGATGTTCGACTTCCTCGATGCAATGAAGAAGAAGGGCGTCAAGGCCGACACGCTGGCGCTGTTCCACGAAGATACGATCTTCGGCACCGACTCCGCCAACGCCCAGACCAAGCTCGCAACCGAGCGCGGCTACAAGATCGTCTCCGACATCAAGTACCGCGCCAACTCGCCGTCTCTGTCGGCCGAAGTCCAGCAGCTCAAGGCCGCCAATGCCGACGTGCTGATGCCCTCGAGCTACACCACCGACGGCATCCTGCTGATCAAGACCATGGCCGAGCTCGGCTACAAGCCGAACGCGATCCTGGCCCAGGCGGCCGGCTTCTCCGAAAAGGCGCTTTACGACGCCGTCGGCGACAAGCTCGAAGGCGCGATCACCCGCGGCAGCTTCTCGCTCGATCTCGCCGCCAAGCGGCCGATGGTCGGCAAGATCAACGATCTGTTCAAGGCGAAGTCGGGCAAGGACCTCAACGACAACACCTCGCGTCAGTTCATAGCGATGATCGTGATCGCGGACGCCATCAACCGCGCCAAGTCGACCGACGGCGAGAAGATCCGCGACGCGCTGGCCGCAACCGAAATTCCGGGCGAGCAGACCATCATGCCCTGGAAGCGCGTCAAGTTCGACGACATGGGCCAGAACAACGACGCCGATCCGGTGCTGCTGCAATATATCGGCGGCAAGTTCGTCACCATCTTCCCGTCGCAGGCGGCGGTGGCCGAACCGGTCTGGCCGATGAAGTAAGGATGGGGCGGGAGCAGATCGCTCCCGATTTCCGATCTTGCGGAGTAGACGGAGCCTGCGTCGCGAAAGACGAGGGCGGGCCCGTCCTTTGCGATGTGCGCGCGATCACGCCCCTCGGGGTGAAGGCTTTTTCTGGGGGACAAGTTGCTGACAGTCGAAACAATTGTCCAAAGTCTCGCGAGCGGCCTGTTGATGGGGCTGCTCTACGGACTGATCGCCGTTGGCCTTGCGCTCATCTTCGGCCTGATGGACGTCACGAACTTCGCCCATGGCGAGTTCCTGATGATTGGGATGTACGCGTCCTTCTTCCTGTTCACGTTCTTCGCCATCGACCCCTTGCTTTCGGCCCCGTTGGTCGCCGCGGCGCTGTTCGTGTTCGGAGCGGTCGTTTATCTCTTGATCGTACGCTTCGCCATGAGGGCCAAGGCTAACGCCGGCATGGTGCAGATCTTCTCGACCTTTGGCCTGGCCATCGTCATGCGGGGATTGGCCCAGCTGTTCTTCACGCCGGACTATCGCAGCATTCCGCATTCCTGGCTCGGCGGCAAAACCATATCGGTTGCAGGCATCTTCTTGCCGGAGCCGCAACTGGTCGGTGCGCTGGTCTCGATTCTCGCCTTTGCCGGCCTCTACTTCTTCATCCACCGCACCGATTTCGGCCGGGCGCTGGAAGCCACCCGTGAAGATCCCGGTGCGGTCGCACTCGTCGGCATCGACAAGAACCGCGTGTTCGCGTTCGGTTGGGGCCTTGGTGCCGCGCTTGTTGGTCTCGCCGGCGCGATCATGGCGGTGTTTTTCTACATCTATCCCGACGTTGGCGCGTCCTTTGCGCTGATTGCCTATGTCACGGTGGCGCTCGGCGGCTTCGGTAGTGTGTTCGGCGCCTTCGCCGGTGGCATCATTGTCGGCCTGGTTGAAGCGGTGACCGCCCTGATGCTGCCGCCCTCGCTGAAGTCGGTCGGCATCTATGCGGTCTACTTGCTGGTCGTCTTCATCCGGCCGCGTGGCCTGTTCGGGTCGATGTGATGGACAAGAATTTTGCCGCGCGGCGTCGCCGCGATCTCATCATTGCCGCGCTGCTGGCCGCGCTTGCCGCGCTTGCACCGCTGTTCGTCAAGAACGTCTACATCCAGAACATTATGGTCCTGACCTTGATGTACGCGGCGCTGTCGCAGAGCTGGAACATTCTGTCCGGTTATTGCGGGCAGATCTCGCTGGGCCACGCGCTCTATTTCGGCATCGGCGCCTACACCACCGAGCTTCTGTTCACGAAATTCGGCGTGTTGCCCTGGTTCGGTATGCTCGCCGGCGGTGCGATCGCGGCTGTTATCGCGATGGGGCTCGGCTATCCCTTCTTCCGCCTGCGCGGCCATTACTTCGTGATCGCGACCATCGTCATCGCCGAGATCGGGTTGCTGCTGTTCCAGAACTGGGAATGGGCGGGGGCTGCGATGGGAATCACCATTCCCGTGCGTGGCGACAGCTGGTTGAAATTCCAGTTCATGCGCAGCAAGCTGCCGTATTTCTATTTTGCGTTGGCGCTGTGCTGCCTCGCCTGGTTCGTCACCTGGTGGCTGGAGGATTCCAAATGGGGCTTCTGGTGGCGCGCGGTGAAGGATAATCCGGAAGCGGCCGAGAGCCTCGGCGTCGTCGTGTTCAACTCCAAGATGGGTGCAGCCGCTGTCTCCGCTTTCCTCGTCGCCATCGGCGGCGCCTTCTATGCGCAATTCCTCGCCTATATCGATCCTGAGAGCGTGATGGGCTTCCAGTTCTCGCTGCTGATGGCATTGCCGGCCGTGCTCGGCGGCATCGGCACCCTCTGGGGCCCCGTGCTTGGCGCGGTCATCCTGATTCCGATGACCGAACTGACGCGCTCCTATATCGGCGGTTCCGGCCGCGGCGTCGACCTGATCGTCTACGGCGGGCTGATCGTGGCGATCTCGCTGGCTCTGCCGCAAGGTCTTGTGAGCCTGTTCTCCCGTTCCAAAGCAAAAGGAGCCACGCGATGACTGCGCTCCTTGAAACCCGCGGCGTCTGGCAGCGGTTCGGCGGCCTCGTCGCCAACAGCGACGTCTCGATCTCGGTCGGGCGCGGCGAGATCGTCGGTCTGATTGGCCCCAACGGCGCCGGCAAGTCGACGCTGTTCAATCTCATCGCCGGCGTGCTGCCGCCGACTCAGGGATCGATCTGGTTCGACGGCAAGGATGTTACCAATTTGCCGGCGGCCGAGCGCTGCCAGCGCGGCGTCGGACGCACTTTCCAGGTGGTCAAGAGTTTTGAGACCATGACTGTCATCGACAACGTCATCGTCGGGGCTCTCGTGCGCAACACGGTGATGCGCGAGGCGCGCCGCAAGGCGCATGAGGTGCTGGAGTTCACCGGCCTTGCCGCGCGCGCCGACGTGCTCGCGAGCGACCTCGTGCCGGCCGAGAAGCGCCGCCTCGAAGTCGCGCGTGCGCTCGCGACCGAACCAAAGCTGCTGCTGCTCGACGAAGTTCTCACTGGCCTGACGCCGACCGAGGCGCAGACGGGCGTCGCACTGGTACGCAAGGTGCGCGATACCGGCATCACCGTGCTGATGGTCGAGCATGTCATGGAGATCGTGATGCCGCTGGTCGATCGTGCCATCGTGCTCGACCTCGGCAAGGTGCTGGTCGAGGGCAAGCCTTCCGACGTCGTTCGCGATCCCAAGGTGATCAGCGCATATCTGGGAGATCGTCATGCTGTCAGTGCATGAAGTCACCACGGCCTATCAAGGCCTGGTCGCGATCTCGGCGATCTCGATCGAGGTCCAGAAGGGCGAGATCGTCTGCGTGGCCGGCGCCAACGGCGCGGGCAAGTCGACGTTGCTGAAATCCATTGCGGGTGCCGAGCGTCCGCGTTCGGGCACGGTGACGTTCGACGGCAAGCGCCTCGACGGCATGGCGCAGCATCACATCACCGCCACCGGTATCGCCTATGTGCCGGAGAACCGCCGCCTGTTCCCGCGCCTGTCGGTGCGCGACAACCTTCGTCTCGGCAGCTATCTCTATCGCGGCGAGGCGAACCGCGACGAACCGCTCGGCCTGGTCTTCAAGCTGTTTCCGCGCCTGTCCGAGCGCCTCGACCAGCGCGCCGAGACGCTCTCCGGCGGCGAGCAGCAAATGCTCGCCATCGGCCGCGCGCTGATGACGCGTCCGCGGCTGTTGATGCTGGACGAGCCCTCGCAGGGCATCATGCCGAAACTCGTCGACGAGATTTTTCAGGCGGTGAAGCTCATCCGTGACTCCGGCATGACCGTCTTGATCGTCGAGCAGCGCATGGCCGAGTGCCTGGAGATCGCGGATCGCGCCTACATCCTGCAAACCGGCCGCGTGCTGATGCAGGGCCCGGCTGCCGAGATCAGGGGCAATCCCGACGTGCGGAAGGCGTATCTGGGGCTATAGCTTTCTGGACTGCGCCACAGGCCCCGCCGTCATCCTGAGGTGCGCGCCCTTGCGCGCCTCGAAGGATGAGCCGCAAGCGCCCGTAGCCCATCCTTCGAGGCTTCACCTTGCGATGCAATTGCATCGCAAGGTTCGCACCTCAGGATGACGGCGGTGTGTATGGTTAGCACTCCGGCGGCTACGGCTGCTTCCTTGCCTTGGCTGCAGCTAACAGCATCGCTTCGACGATCGCGTCGAACTCGCTCTTTCCGATCGGATCAGTTGCGCCCAGCTCATCGTAGGTCTTCTCGTAAGGAGACCACCAGTGGTGGCGTAAGCCCACTTCGTGAAGAACACGGGCCGCCGCCTCTATCTCAGTTGGTGCAGGCCGTATCAGTTCGGTCATTCCTCGTGCCCATGCTCCGGCAACGCGACCCCGAACACCTTCACCAGATCCTTCACCTGCTCAGCCGACAGATAGCGCGGGTTCATCCCGCGCAGCAGCAGGTACAGCTTCGCCGTCTCCTCCAGCTCCTCCGTCGCGAATACGGCGGCTTCCAGCGTGTCGCCGGCGACCACAGGGCCGTGATTGGCGAGCAGCACGGATGAATATTTCCCTGCCAGCCCCTTGATCGCATCCGCCACCGCGGGATCGCCGGGGCGATAATAGGGCACGAGCGCGGTGGCGCCGCATTTCATCAAATAATACGCCGTCATCGGCGGCAGCGCGGCGCGCGGGTCGATCTCGGGCAGCATGGAGAGCGCGACCGAATGGGTGGAGTGCAGATGCACGATCGCGCGTGCACTGCCGCGCGTATCGTAGAGCGCGGTGTGGAGAGGAACTTCCTTGGTCGGTGCATCGCCCGAGATCAGGCGGCCCTGCTCATCCAGCCGCGACAGTTTTGCGGGATCGAGGAAGCCAAGCGAGGCGTTGGTCGGCGTCACCAGCCAGCCGCCGCCGTCCAGCCTGACGCTGATATTGCCGGAGGAGCCCGGCGTCAGTCCGCGCTCGAACAGGGACCGTCCGAAGCGGCAGACATCCTCACGCAGCCTCGTCTCGTTGCTCGTTTCAGGTCTCATGGCCGTCATGTCCGCTTGTCTCACGCTTTGGCAGCGCGGCCAAGCCGTGTTATTCGATGCTCCGAGCCGCCGCAAAGGCAGGCCGTCCGGGAAACGTTCGCAAGAATAAGTCGAAGGGTTAGTTGCATGTCCGCCTCCAATTCACAAAATCAGCGTATCGCCGTCATCGGGCTCGGCTCGATGGGATACGGCATGGCGACCTCGCTGAAGCGCGCGGGCCATGCCGTCACCGGCTGCGACGTTTCGGCCGATGCGGTAGCGCGCTTCGTGAAGGACGGCGGCGCGGGTGCGACGACCCCGGCCGAGGCCGCCAAGGACGCGGACATCGTCGTCAGCGTCGTCGTCAATGCTGCTCAGACCGAGACCATCCTGTTCGGCAAGGATGGTGCCGCCGAGACCATGCCGAAGGATAGCGTCTTTGTGTCCTCGGCGACCATGGACCCCGACGTGGCGCGTCGTCTCGCAAAGCAGCTGGAGGCGACCGGCCGGAACTATCTGGATGCGCCGATCTCCGGCGGGGCGCAGCGCGCAGCCCAAGGCGAACTGACGATCCTCGCCTCCGGCAGCCCCGCCGCATTCGCAAAAGCACGGCCGGCGCTCGATGCCATGGCCGCAAAGCTCTACGAGCTCGGTGACGCTGCAGGGCAGGGCGCTGCCTTCAAGATGATCAACCAGTTGCTGGCCGGCGTGCACATCGCAGCCGCCAGCGAAGCAATTGCATTCGCCGCCAAGCAGGGCCTCGACATCCGCAAGGTCTATGAGGTGATCACGGCCTCCGCCGGCAATTCCTGGATGTTCGAGAACCGCATGCCGCACGTGCTCGACGGCGACTACACGCCGCGCAGCGCGGTCGAGATCTTTGTGAAAGACCTCGGCATCATCCAGGACATGGCGCGGAGCGCCCGATTCCCGGTGCCGGTCTCGGCCGCGGCGCTCCAGATGTTCCTGATGACATCAGCCGCCGGCATGGGCCGCGATGACGATGCGTCGGTCGCGCGCATGTATGCGCAGGTCACCGGCGTAAAACTTCCCGGCGACAAGTAGAGCCAAGAGGATTTCCAATGCCCCGTTTCGCCGCCAACCTTTCGATGATGTTCACCGAGGTGCCATTCCTCGACCGTTTCGATGCCGCAGCGCAAGCGGGCTTCACCGCCGTCGAGTTCCTGTTTCCCTATGAGCATCCGGCCGAGGCCGTCGGCGAGCGGCTCAAGCGCAACGGCCTGACCCAGGCGTTGTTCAACCTGCCGCCGGGCGACTGGAATGCCGGCGAGAAGGGCTTTGCTGCGCTTCCCGCGCGCTTCGCCGATCTCAAGGCGAGCCTCGAGACCGCGCTACCTTACGCCAAGGCGACGGGCGTCAAGCGGCTGCACCTGATGGCCGGCATCGCCAATCGCGGCGAGCGTGTTGCGATCGAGGCGTTCTACAAATCGGTGGCGTGGGCGGCGGAGTTCTTCGCGCCGCACGGTATCGACATCGTGCTCGAGCCGATCAATGCGCGCAACGTGCCCGGCTACTTCCTCAACGATTTCGGCTTCGCGCGCGACCTGATCCAGGAGCTGAGGCTTCCGAACCTGAAACTTCAGTTCGACATCTATCATTGCGGGATCATTCATGGCGACGTCACCATGCGGCTGCGCGAGATGATGCCGATCATCGGCCACATCCAGATCGCCAGCATTCCCTCACGCAACGAGCCCGATGGCGAAGAACTGAACTATCCGTTCCTGTTCGCTGAGCTCGACCGGCTCGGCTATCCCGGCTTCGTCGGTTGCGAATACAATCCACGCGGCAAGACCAATGATGGCCTCGCCTGGTTCAAGCCATATGCGGGAGTGAAGCCGTGACGCTCGTAGCGAAAATTTCTCTTGGCTGCGTCGCCGACGACTATACCGGCGCCTCCGATCTCGCCAACACGCTGACGCGCGCCGGCCTGCGCACCGTGCAGATCATCGGCATACCTGCCGATGATCTCGCGCTGCCCGAGGTCGATGCTGTCGTGGTGTCCTTGAAGAGCCGTTCGATCGAGGCGGGCCTTGCCGTATCGCGCTCGCGCGCGGCTGAGAAGTGGCTGCGCGGTCGCGGCGCGAGCCATGTGCTGTTCAAGATCTGCTCGACTTTCGATTCCACCGATGCCGGCAACATCGGCCCTGTCATGGACGCGTTGCGCGCCGATTGCGGCGAGGCAAACGTGCTGGTGACACCGGCCTTCCCGGAGACCGGCCGCACCGTCTATCAGGGTAACCTGTTCGTCGGCGCGGTGCCGCTGAACGAGAGCCCCCTGAAGGATCACCCGCTCAATCCGATGCGTGATTCCAATCTCGTGCGGGTGCTGGCGCGCCAGAGCAAGACGCAAATCGGGCTCGTCGACCTCGCCACCGTCACCCGAGGCGCAGATGCTGTGCAGGCGCGGCTGGCCGAGCTCGCGGGCAAGGGTATCGGCGCTGCGATCATCGATGCCGTCTTCGACCGCGACCTCGAGACCATCGGTCGCGTGGCCGCCGAACATCGGTTGTCGGTCGGCGCCTCCGGCATCGGCCTCGGGCTGGCGCGGGCGCTGGTGTCGACGGGCAAGGTCAAATCGGCCGCGGCGAGCAGCGAAGCCGGTGCTGCGGTCGGTGGACCGGCGGCGTGCCTTGCCGGAAGCTGCTCGCAGGCAACGCTCAAGCAGATCGCCAGCGCCGAAAAGGTGATGCCGGTGCTTCATCTCGACCCGGACCGTATTCTTACGGGAGCGGACGAAGCGCAGCGTGCGCTGGACTGGGCAAGGCCGCGATTGGCCGACGGTCCGGTGCTGATTGCATCGAGCTCGACACCGGATCAGGTCGCCGCGCTCCAGGCTCGTCACGGCCGTGATGCGGCCGGGCATGCCATCGAGCAGGCCATGGCCGACATCGCCGAAAGCCTTGTTAAAGCAGGCGTTCGGCGATTGGTCGTCGCCGGCGGCGAGACGTCGGGCGCCGTCGTCGATCGGTTGAAGATTCCCGGGTTTCTCGTAGGAGTGGAAATCGCCGCCGGTGTTCCGGTGCTGCACGCGGTCGGTGCTGGAGGCGATATGCTGCTGGCGTTGAAGTCCGGAAATTTCGGCGGGCCAGAGTTTTTCGCCGATGCGCTTGGGCTCATGCGTTGAGCGCAGAGCGTTTTTAGTCCCTCATTCACTTCTTTAATGTTCCTTACTCGTACGGAGTCGTAGTTAACAACTACTCACGCTTTGTTGTTGGATATCGGCGCCGCTCCTTTTGGTTGACCACGATTTTAGGACGCGCGCCCGCGCCAACGCAAAGAGACCGCTTATGTTCGCCACCATCTCCATTCGCGCCAAGATCATCAGTGTCGTGGCGTTCCTGCTGGTCGCCATGACCGGCATGGGCCTGCTCGCCGTCATGAAGATGCGGTCGATGAATGCCAACACCACCGAGATCACCACCAATTGGCTGCCCAGCGTGCGGGTGCTCGGCGAACTCCGCGCCAGCGTCATCACCTATCGCAACGTGGTGCGCCAGCACATGCTGTCCGAAACCCTGGAAGAGAAGCTCGCCAACGAAAAGACAGCCGCGACTGTCATCGAGGCGCTCTCCAAGTCCCGCAAGTCCTACGAGACGATGATCGCAGCCCCGGAGGAGCGGAAGCTGTACAGCGACTGGTCAAAGCTGTGGGATGATTACAAGAAGGGCACCGAAGAAGTTTTCGCCCTGTCCCGCAAGGAGGCCGGCAAGGTCCCGCACGACGCGCAGGAACTGAATACCAAAACCGTCAACAAGATCGGCCTTGCGTCGGATGAGGTCCTGACCAAGGACATCGAGCTCAACACCAAGGGCGGCGATCAGGCCGCTCAGGATGCCGCCGACAGCTACTATTACGCCTTCATGCTGGTCTCGATCATCCTCGGCGCCGCCGTGATCATCGGCATCGGCGTCGGCTTCTACCTGGTTCAGGACGTCTCCGCCGGCATCAACTCGATCATCCAGCCGATGCAGGCGCTCGGCAAGGGCGACCTGTCCGCCGAGGTGCCGCATCGCGGCGAGAAGACCGAGATCGGCGCCATGGCCGACGTGCTCCAGGTCTTCAAGGAGGCCCTGATCGCCAAGAAGGCCGCCGACGAGGCCGCCGCGACCGACGCCGAAGCCAAGATCGAGCGCGGCCGCCGCGTCGACAACATCACCCGCGAATTCGAGACGATGATCGGCGAGATCGTCCAGACGGTGTCGTCGGCCTCGACCCAGTTGGAGGCCTCCGCCTCGACGCTGACCTCGACCGCGGACCGCTCCCAGAGGCTGGCGACCACGGTTGCCGGCGCTTCGGAGGAAGCCTCGACCAACGTGCAGTCGGTGGCTTCGGCGACCGAGGAGATGGCCTCGTCGGTGAGCGAGATCAGCCGTCAGGTGCAGGAATCGGCGCGGATGGCAGGCGATGCCGTCGGCCAGGCCCGTTCCACCACCGAGCGTGTCAGTGAGCTCTCCAAGGCGGCGTCCCGCATCGGCGACGTGGTCGAGCTGATCAACACCATCGCCGGCCAGACCAATCTGCTGGCGCTGAACGCCACCATCGAGGCGGCGCGTGCCGGTGAAGCCGGCCGCGGCTTCGCGGTCGTTGCCTCCGAGGTGAAGGCGCTCGCGGAGCAGACTGCGAAAGCGACCGGCGAGATCGGCCAGCAGATCTCCGGCATCCAGGCGGCGACCAACGACTCGGTCGGCGCCATCAAGGAGATCTCCTCGACCATCGAGCGCCTGTCGGAAATCTCCTCGGCCATCGCGGCTGCGGTGGAAGAGCAGGGGGCTGCGACCCAGGAGATCGCCCGCAACGTCCAGCAGGCAGCTCAGGGCACCCAGCAGGTCTCCTCCAACATCACCGACGTGCAGCGCGGCGCCACCGAGACCGGCACCGCCTCCTCGCAGGTGCTGTCGGCGGCGCAGATGCTGTCCAACGACAGCACCCGACTCAAGACCGAGGTCAGCAAATTCCTGACCAACGTCCGCGCGGCCTGAGCCAGCGACGCAGGTATCTTCTTACGCAAGAGCGGCGCCATCGGCGCCGCTCTTTGTTTTGATGCATGCGCTGGCGCACGCTGACTTATTTTTCACGTGGGTCATACGGTTCCAAATTTTTACAGGTTCCGAACCCTGCGAACCTTAACTGGTCGCAGGTTTTTTGGAGACTCAATCGTGAAACTGTTTTCATTTTCTGCCATTCGTTCCATCCAATTGAAGATCGCCCTGATCGCCGGCCTCTGCCTTGCGGTGACATGTATCGTGCTGATCGGCTACGGCCTCTTTTCGACCCAGAGCATGAACCAGTATGTGACCCACGAGGTCATGCAGCTGGTCGATCGTCAGACCAAGGAGAGCCTGATGAACCGGGCCTCCACCGAAGCCAACGCGATCAAGGCCGAGCTGGAGGTGGGGTTCGATGCGGCGCGCACCATCGCGCATGCGTTCGCGACGCTGGCCGACGAGAAGACCGGCACCCCTATCGCGGCGCGGCGGATCCAGTTCAACGCACTGCTCCGCCACGTGCTTGAGCTCAATCCCGCCTTCAATGGCACCTATTCGGCCTGGGAGCCGGGAGCGCTGGATGCCGATGATGCGACGTTCAAGGGACGCAAAGAGGCTGGGTCGGACAACACCGGCCGCTTCCTGCCCTACTGGACGCGCAATGCCAGCGGTGCCATCGCAGTTCAGCCGCTCGTCGAGTATGACAGCAGCGAGCGGCATCCCAACGGTCTCGTGAAGGGGGCCTGGTACATCAACCCGAACACCACGGGTAAGGAAAACATTCTGGGTCCGTTGCCCTACATCGTTCAGGGCAAGGCCGTGTTCCTCGCAACCATGTCGGTGCCAGTCATGATCGACGGCAAATTCCGCGGTGTCGCCGGGGCCGACTACAATCTCGATTTCGTGCAGAAGCTTGCCATGAAGATCAACACCTCGCTCTTCGAGGGCAAGGGCAAGGTCGCGATCCTCAACGATACCGGGCTGATCGTCGCCAACAGCGCCAACCAGGACGTGATCGGCAAGAACGCGTCCGAGGCCGACCCCCGCTGGAGCGAAAGCCTCGCCATCGTCAAGGCCGGCCAGGGGACGGTGCAGGATGATCCCAAGTTCGCCAACATCGACATCTATGCGCCGATCCGCTTCGGGCTCACTGAAAACGCGTGGTCGGTCGTGATCTCGATCCCCCGCGACGTGGTGCTGGCATCGGCCCGGCAACTCGATGCCTCGCTCGGCGCTCGTGCGACCTCCAACACGTTCTGGCAGCTCGGCGTCGGCCTGGTCATCGTGCTGGCGGCGATCTTCCTGATCTCGTTCGCCGCCCGCAAGATCGCGCGGCCGATCCAGGATTGCGCGAATTTCGCCGACGGCATCGCCAAGGGCGATTTCAATCAGCAACTCGGTATTGAGCAGGCCGACGAGGTCGGCAGGTTGGCCACGTCGCTCAGGTCGATGCAGGGCGACATCAAGCGCAGCATCGAGCAGCGCGCCCAGGACCAGGCGGCTGCCGACCGCGAGCGCCGGCGCGCGATGAACGAGCTGGCCGACAGCTTCGAATCCTCGGTCGGCGGTATCGTGGAGACGGTGTCGGCCGCGTCTGGCGCGTTGGAAAGTTCGGCTGGAACGCTCACCTCGACCGCCGAGCGGGCGCAGCAGCTTACCCAGGTGGTCGCTACCGCGTCCGGCCAAGCGTCGGGCAACGTGCAGTCGGTTGCCTCGGCGACCGAGGAGATGGCGTCGTCCGTGAGCGAGATCAGCCGCCAGGTGCAGGAATCGGCGCGGATGGCGGGCGACGCCGTCGGCCAGGCCCGTGTCACCACCGAGCGTGTCAGCGAGCTCTCCAGGGCGGCGTCCCGCATCGGCGACGTGGTCGAGCTGATCAATACCATCGCCGGCCAGACCAATCTGCTGGCGCTGAACGCCACCATCGAGGCGGCGCGCGCCGGTGAAGCCGGCCGCGGCTTCGCGGTCGTTGCCTCCGAGGTGAAGGCGCTCGCCGAGCAGACTGCGAAAGCGACCGGCGAGATCGGTCAGCAGATCTCCGGCATCCAGGCGGCGACCAACGATTCGGTCGGCGCCATCAAGGAGATCTCCTCGACCATCGAGCGCCTCTCGGAAATCTCCTCGGCCATCGCGGCTGCGGTGGAAGAGCAGGGGGCTGCGACCCAGGAGATCGCCCGCAACGTCCAGCAGGCAGCTCAGGGCACCCAGCAGGTCTCCTCCAACATCACCGACGTGCAGCGCGGCGCCACCGAGACCGGCACCGCCTCCTCGCAGGTGCTGTCGGCGGCGCAGATGCTGTCCAACGACAGCACCCGACTCAAGACCGAGGTCAGCAAATTCCTGACCAACGTCCGCGCGGCGTAGTCTCTTATACAAGACCCATCGGTTGAAAAACGAGCGGCGCCAAAAGCGCCGCTCGTTTTTCTTTTTCGTCTCCGGTAGCAGGGTGTCGCTTGCAGGTAGCATCATGGGGAAACGCCCGTAGACCTACGGGAGGGCGTTTCATGGATAGTTAAATTCACTCTATGAGAATCGCAGAAGACGACTCGAATAGCGGCCGTCCGATTTGGAATGAAAAATACTCAATTCATTTGGAGGGCCCAATGCGCAAGAATCTCCCTGTTACCCAGGTCGAATATCCCGTCAGCGACGAGACGCTGATCGTTTCGCGCACCGACCTCAAGGGCAAGCTGACCTATTTCAACGAGGACTTCCTCGCCGCCGCCGGCTTCACCTCGGCCGAGCTGATGGGCCAGCCGCACAACATCGTCCGTCACCCCGACATGCCGTCGGAGGCTTTCGACAATCTCTGGGACACGCTGAAGGCCGGCAAGCCTTGGCTCGGCGCGGTGAAGAACCGCCGCAAGAACGGCGACTTCTACTGGGTGTTGGCGACGGCTTCCCCGATCCGGGAGAATGGCCAGGTCACCGGCTACACCTCGGTCCGCAGCAGGTTGCCGGCCGACCAGCGCAAGCTCGCCGAAGAGGTTTACGCCGCGATCCGCGAAAAGAAGCCGCATGGCTATCGCGTCGACGCCGGCATCATCCGTCGCCGCTCGCTGCTTGACCACTTCAGCGTCTTCACCGGAACGCTGAAGGCACGCCTCGTCACGACGATGACGCTCCAGGCGCTGGTCATGCTCGCGCTCGGCATTGGCGGCGCGATCTCCACGGCCGGGTCGACCAGCCTGATCCTGTCGCTGCTGGCCGTCGTCGGCACCGCGATCGTCAGCTTCGCCGGGCTTGCGACCATGCGCGCAATCCGCGGGCCGATGCAGCATCTCAACGACACGCTGGTCAACCTCGTCCAGGACAAGCTCGACAACCGCATCGTGATCGACCGCGACGACGAGATCGGAGAGGCGCTGCGTAACCTTCAGACCGTGCAGACCATCATCCGCTTCAGTCGCGACGAGGTGCAGGCGGTGCAGCGCCGTGCAGAGGGACAACGCAAGGCCGATATGACCAGGCTCGCCGACGGCTTCGAGGCCGCGATCGGCGAGATCGTCGAGACTGTCTCGTCGGCCGCGACCGAGCTCGAGGCTTCGGCCTCGACGCTGTCCTCGACCGCGGGCCGGGCGCAGGAGCTGGCCTCTGCGGTCGCATCCGGCTCGGAGGAAGCCTCCACCAACGTCCATTCGGTCGCTTCGGCCGCCGAAGAGATGTCATCCTCGGTGCGCGAGATCGGCCGCCAGGTGCAGGATTCCACCCGCATCGCCGGCGAGGCGGTCACCCAGGCACAAGCCACTACCGAGCGTGTCAGCGAACTGTCGCGCGCCGCATCGCGGATCGGCGACGTCGTCGAGCTCATCAATGCGATCGCGGGCCAGACCAACCTCCTGGCACTGAACGCCACGATCGAGGCGGCACGTGCGGGCGAGGCCGGTCGCGGATTCGCCGTGGTTGCTTCCGAGGTCAAGGCGCTGGCGGAGCAGACGGCAAAGGCCACCGGCGAGATCGGCCAGCAGGTCGGCGGCATTCAGGCTGCGACGCAGGACTCGGTCGGCGCCATCGGTGAGATCAGCGGCACCATTGCGCGTCTGTCGGAGATCGCTTCGGCGATCGCAGCGGCCGTGGAGCAGCAGGGCGCGGCGACCCAGGAGATCGCGCGCAACGTGCAGCAGGCGGCTCAGGGCACCCAGCAGGTGTCGTCCAATGTCGGCGACGTCCAGCGCGGCGCCTCCGAGACCGGCGCGGCGTCCTCGCAGGTGCTGTCGGCGGCCCAGATGCTGTCGCGCGACAGCAATCGCCTCAAGCTCGAGGTCGGCAAGTTCCTCAACTCCGTCCGCGCCGCATGAAGCGCTCGGCTGCATGGCTGCGATGTAGATTTCGCAGTGCGGTAGCAGGGAAGTGAATGCGGGCAATCCGCCGGATGTTAGCGTTTCCGGCGGTGCTCAGGTAAAGGGGAAGAGGGAATCCCCGTTGGGGCGGATTCCGCATCCTCGCTTGACCTGGAATTACCTGACGAATGATTGCTCTGGTCCGTATTGCCCTGAGCCGACCCTACACGTTTGTCGTGCTCGCGCTGCTGCTCCTCATCATCGGACCGCTGGCGGCGCTGCGGACGCCGACGGACATCTTTCCCGAGATCCGCATCCCCGTGATCGGCGTGGTCTGGCAGTATACCGGTCTGCCGCCGGATCAGATGTCCGGCCGCATCACCACACCGTTCCAGCGCTCGCTGACGACCACGGTCAACGACATCGAGCACATCGTCGCCAACTCCTATAACGGCTTCGGCATCGTCAAGATCTTCTTCCAGCCGACCGTCGATATCCGCACTGCCAATGCGCAGGTCACCGCGATCTCGCAGACGCTGCTGAAGCAGCTGCCGCCCGGTGCGACGCCGCCCTTGATCCTGAACTACTCCGCCTCGACCGTACCGATCATCCAGGTGGCGCTGTCGGGCGATGGCCTGACCGAACAAAACCTCGCCGACATCGGCATCAATAATTTGCGTACCCCGCTGGTCACCGTCCCCGGCGCTGCGATCCCGTATCCGTTCGGCGGCAAGCAACGCCAGATCCAGATCGATCTCGACCCGACCGCGCTCCAGGCCCGCGGCCTGTCCGGCCAGGACGTGGCCAATGCGCTGGCCGCGCAGAACCTGATCACGCCGGTCGGCACCCAGAAGATCGGGACCTTCGAGTACAACATCCAGCTCAACAACTCGCCGCTCAAGATCGATGAGCTTGGCAATCTGCCGATCAAGACCGTCAATGGCGCCATGGTCTATGTGCGCGACGTCGCGACCGTGCGTGACGGCAATCCGCCGCAGACCAACATCGTTCATGTCGACGGCAACCGCTCGGTGCTGATGATGGTGTTGAAGGCGGGCGCGACCTCGACGCTCGATATCATCGCCGGCATCAAGCAGAAGGTGATCGACGTCAAGGACCAGCTGCCGGATGCGCTCAAGATCGGCTTCATCGGCGACCAGTCGGTGTTCGTCCGCGGTGCAATTCAAGGTGTTGCCGTCGAGGGCGTGATCGCGGCGCTGCTGACCAGCGTCATGATCCTGCTGTTCCTCGGCAGCTGGCGCTCGACCGTCATCATCGCGGTCTCGATCCCGCTGTCGGTGCTGGGCGCCATCATCATGCTGTCGGCGATCGGCGAGACGCTGAACATCATGACGCTGGGTGGCCTCGCGCTCGCGGTCGGCATCCTCGTCGACGATGCCACCGTGACCATCGAGAACATCAATTACCATCTCGAGCAGGGCAAGCCGGTCGAGCAGTCGATCCTCGATGGCGCCAACCAGATCGTGACGCCGGCCTTCGTCTCGCTGCTGTGCATCTGCATCGTGTTCGTGCCGATGTTCTTCCTCACCGGCGTCGCCCGCTTCCTGTTCGTGCCGATGGCGGAAGCGGTGATGTTCGCGATGATCTGGTCGTTCATCCTGTCGCGCACGCTGGTGCCGACCATGGCGAATTACCTTCTGCAGCCGCACGTCCATCACGACGGCGAGCCGCCGAAGTCGCGTAATCCGCTGGTCTGGTTCCAGCGCGGCTTCGAGGCTCGCTTCGAGCGCATTCGCGGCGGCTACCATAACTTCCTCGGGCTCGCGCTCGCGCACCGCGCGGTGTTCGTGATCGGATTCCTCAGCGTGGTCGGCGCGTCCTTCGCGCTGGTGCCGTTCCTCGGGCGCAACTTCTTCCCTGCGGTCGACGCCGGCAACATCCTGATGCATGTCCGCACGCAAGTTGGCACGCGCGTCGAAGAGACCGCCAACCAGCTCGCCGACGTGCAGAAGGTGGTCCGCAAGCTGATCCCGGGCGAGATCGAGACACTGACCGATAACATCGGCATGCCGATCTCCGGCATCAACATGACCTACAACAACACCGGCGTGATCGGCCCGCAGGACGGCGACATCCAGATCAAGCTCAGGGAAGGCCACAAGCCGACCGAAGAGCATGTGCGCGTGCTGCGCGAGCAGCTGCCGCGGCTGTTCCCGGGTGTCAGCTTCTCCTTCCTGCCGGCCGACATCGTCAGCCAGATCCTGAATTTCGGTGCACCGGCGCCGATCGACCTTCAGATCCGCGGCGCCAATATCAGCGCCAATTTTGCCTACGCCAACAATCTGCTGGCGAAGGTCCGCAAGATTCCCGGCGTCGCCGATGCGCGCATCCAGCAGTCGCCAAACAACCCGACCTTCAACATCGATGTCGACCGCACCCGCGCGCAATTTGTCGGCCTGACCGAGCGCGACGTCACCAACAGCCTCGTGGTCAATCTCGCCGGCTCCTCGCAGGTCGCGCCGACCTACTTTCTCAACCCGGACAACGGCGTGTCCTATTCGATCGTGATGCAGACGCCGCAATACCAGATCGACTCGCTCAGCGCGCTGCAGACGCTGCCGATCACGGCGGCCGGAAACGCGCAGTCGCCGATCCTCGGCGGCATCGCCGACATCAAGCGCTCGGTGTCGAGCGCAGTGGTGTCGCAATACGACATCCAGTCGATGGTACAGATTTTTGCCACGACGTCGGGCCGCGACCTCGGCGCGGTCGCCAACGATATCCGCCAGGTGATCGCCGATACCGCCAAGGAGGTGCCGAAGGGCTCTTCCGTGGTGCTGCTCGGCCAGGTGCAGACCATGAACAGCGCCTTCACCGGCCTGCTGTTCGGCCTGCTCGGGGCCGTCGTGCTGATCTATCTGCTGATCGTCGTGAACTTCCAGTCGTGGTCCGACCCGTTCGTGATCATCACGGCGCTCCCGGCCGCGCTCGCCGGCATCGTCTGGATGCTGTTTACGACGCAGACCACGCTGTCGGTGCCGGCGCTCACCGGCGCCATCATGTGCATGGGCGTCGCCACCGCCAACAGCGTTCTCGTGATCACCTTTGCCCGCGAGCGCTACGAGGAGCTCGGCGATCCCATTGCGGCTGCGCTGGAAGCCGGCTTCGTCCGGTTCCGCCCGGTGCTGATGACCGCGCTCGCCATGATCATCGGCATGGCGCCGATGGCGCTGGGGCTGGGCGAGGGCGGCGAGCAGAACGCGCCGCTCGGCCGTGCCGTCATCGGCGGCCTGATCTTTGCAACCTTCGCCACGCTGATGTTTGTTCCCGTGGTGTTCAGTATGGTACACAAGAAACAAGGCGCCAAAGCCGCCGCCTCCCTGGAGACTCCGTATGTCGCCCACTGAACCCCGCTCCCCGGTGTCGCACCGGAAACTGGGCATTCTTGGCGTGGTGGCGCTGATTGCGGCGGGCCTCGTGGTCGGCACCGGCATCCGCGCCCGTGAGGACCAGGGCTCCAAGCTGAAGGAATGGACCGACGACCAGGCCGTTCCCAGCGTCGCGGTGACCCTGCCCAACGCCAAGTCCCTCAATTCCACGATCGATCTGCCGGGCCGGCTCGAGGCCTATTACCGCGCGCCGATCTTCGCCCGCGTCTCGGGTTACCTGAAGAGCTGGAGCGTCGACATGGGCGCTCGCGTCAAGGCCGGTCAGGTGATTGCGGAGATCGAGGCGCCCGACCTCGATCAGCAGCTGTTGCAGGCTCGCGCCGATCTCGTCAGCCAGCAGTCCAGCGCCAGGCTGTCGGAAGCTACGCTGAACCGGCGCAAGACGCTGGTCGCCTCCAACTTCGTCTCCGCGCAGGAAATCGACGAACGCTCGGCCGACCTCTCCAACAAGAACGCCGCGGTCAATTCGGGCCAGGCCAATGTCGAGCGGCTGGAAGCGCTGGCGGGCTACAAGAAGATCACCGCGCCGTTCGACGGCGTGGTCACCGCACGCGACACCGACGTCGGAGCGCTGATCAATTCCGGCGGCGGCTCGGGTCCGGCGATGTTCGTGGTCTCCGACATCACCAAGCTGCGCGTCTACATCAACGTGCCCCAGAACTACGTGCCGGCGATCAAGCTCGGCGCCAAGGCCACCATCGCGCTGCCGGAGTATCCGAACCGGAATTTCCAGGCGACGGTCGAAGCCTCCTCGCAGGCCGTCGATGTCGCCTCGGGCACCACGCGGATGCAGCTTGGCCTCGACAATTCGAGTGGCGAGCTGATGCCCGGCGGCTACGCCAGCGTGAAGCTGAACCTTCAGCGCGACTCCGCGCCGCTCAGCATCCCCGCCAGCGCCTTGATCTTCAACGGCAGCGGCCTGCGCGTTGCGACGGTCGGTGCGGACGATAAGGTGCTGTTCAAACCGGTAACGATCGCCCGCGACCTCGGCCGCGAGATCGAGCTAGCCTCGGGCATCGCAGCAGATGACCGCGTCATCACCGCCCCGCCGGATGGCCTCTCCGACGGCGATGCGGTCCGCGTGACCGGCCCCGGTGCCAAGGGCAAGCCGGCGACGGCGTCAGAGAAGCAGGCGCCGAAGAGCTGAGGCGGTCTCGTGCCCCGGACGCGGCGCAGCACGAAGTGATGCGCTGCTGAGCCGGGGCACATCTCTCCGTACGGTGCCGTGTTGCCTTCTGGGTCCCGGCTCTGCGGAGCGGCATTGTATGCCGCGCCGCGTCCGGGACACGAGAGCTATGCCACCCGCCACTCCGGTACACCGTCCGCGCTCATCGTGATCTCGCCGAGCGAGCCAACTGGCGTGCGATCCATATTCAGCAGCTGCGCCAGCGTCGCCGTGTCGCTTGCCGGAATCCGCGCCAGCGTGCGTTGGTCGTCTTCCGTCCGCAGCATCACCACGCCGTGCTCGGCTTCGCCGCCACGGCCGTAGAGCACGGTAAAGCTCTCCACCTTGCCCTTGCCTGAGACATCCGTGACGAACTCCGGCACCGCGCGCTTGTTGCGCTCGGCCTCGCCTTGCACGCTTGTCTCCTGCGCCAGTGCTTGACCCGGCGGCGCTTTCGACACCACCAGTGCGTGATGCTTGGTAACAAAACCGCCCTGGCCATAGAGCAGGCCGAGCTTTGCGCCGTCGCGCACCCGCCGCACCATCGCGCAGGCCGCATGCGTCATGTAGGTGTTGAGCGGCGCGCCGAAGAAGGTCAGGCCACCGGTCACCGTCGGCTGTACGTCAGCGGAAAGGCCCAGCGTCCGCCGTGCCATCTTGGGCACGCAGGGAAAGCAGCTGTAAAGCTCGATCGCGTCGAATGTCTTGCCGTCGCCGCCGGCGAGATCCATCGCCGCCTTCAGCACCGCGTTCTGCGGATGGCTCTCATAAAATTGGTCGCGCAGCAGATAGTCGCGCGGCTCCTCTGCCGAGGCGCCGCCGAGCGGATACACCAGCCTGTCCTCCGCGATGCCGACCGCCCGCGCCTTGGCGAGACTGGTGAGCAGCAGCGCGCCGCCCATGTTGACGCTGGGGTTGGCGACCATGAGCTTGTTGTAGGGCCATGCAATGAGGCGGTTGTCCGCGGTCGGCGTCGTGATCTCATCCGGTGCATAGCGCCGCTTCAGCCAGGCGTTTGGATTTTGTGCGGCAGCTTCCGAATAGCGCGACCACAGCGTGCCCGATTCCGCCATCGCTTCGCGCGGTGTCTGGCCCCAATGCGCGGAAGAGGCGGCCTCGTAGAACGGATAGACCGTGACGGGGCGGAACACGCCGAGCTTTACCGCCAGAGGTTTCTGGAACGCGGCGCCGCGCTTGGGCTCCTCAACGTCATGGGCGAACGGCGTCCAGGGCAGCTTTATGCCGGCGCGATCGGCCTTGGTCGCGGTCGACTGCGCCTCCGCGCCGCAGACTGCCGCCACGGTGCACTCACCTCGTGCGATGCGCTTGGCAGCTTCGTGGATGAAGCGGATCGGGCTCTCGCCGCCGACCGGGCCGTAATAGCAGTGCGCAGGCGAGATGCCGAGGCGTTGCGCCAAAAGCTTTTCGGGATCGCGATAACGCCAGCTCAGGAAGTTGACGACGTCGAGCGACTGCACCGCGCCAAGCAGTTTTGCGCCGGCATCTTGTTCTGCACGGCGCAGTGCCCGTTCAAGCAGATCGAGCGGCTCGAGGCCCTCGGTGATCTCCTTGGGGCGGTCGACGATCTCGCCGATGCCGACGATGACGGGGATGCGGTCTTCGGGGATAGGGGACTTTGTCATGTCGCTCTTGCTTCGCGTTTTCAGATCTTGGGCACGCCGTCTCCCTTCGAGGGCCGCTGAAGAAGCGGCCACCTCAGGGTGACGGCTACGGGGGAAGCGTCATCCTGAGGTGCGAGTGGCGCGATGCAAAGCATCGCGCCGGGAGCCTCGAAGGATGGGCCACACACACCATCACTCCGCCACCAGCGCATTCATGTGCTCGACGGCTTCGGCAAACTCTTCCTTGAACTCCTGGACCACGGCGCCTGCCGACTTCACGCTGTCGATCAGGCCGACGCCCTGGCCAACAAAGTAGCTGACGAGATCACGCGCCTTGGCGTTGCCGCTCGCCGCCGCGCGGTCGATCGAGTTGAAGGCGTCGCGGCTGATGATGCTTTGCAGCGGCATCGGCAGCGCGCCCGGGCTCTCCGGCGCACGGTCCCAGGCGTCGGTCCAGACCGAGCGGAGTTGCCGTGCCGGCTTGCCGGTGCGACCCTTGGAGCGGATCGCGTCGCGCGAAGATGCCGCGATCATCTTCTCGCGAAAAATCTCGGTGGTCTCGGCTTCGACGGTGGCGAGCCACACGGAACCGGTCCAGGCGCCCGCCGCCCCCATCGCCATGCAGGCCGCCATCTGCCGTCCCGTCATGATGCCGCCGGCCGCCAGCACAGGCACGTCGCGGATCGGCTTGATTGCCTTGATCACCTCCGGCACCAGCACCATGGTCGAGACCTCGCCGCAATGGCCGCCGGCCTCGGTGCCCTGCACCACGAGGATGTCGACACCGGCCGCGACCTGCCGCAGCGCGTGCTCCTTGGCGCCGACGAGCGCCGCAACGGGCACGCCGTGCTTCTTGCCCATTTCGATCATCGCCTGCGGCGGCACGCCAAGCGCATTGGCGATCAGGCGGATCGGATGATTGAAGGAGACTTCGAGCAGCTGGAGTGCCGTCTTGGCGTCGAATGGTTGTGGCTGGTTGTCGGCAACATCAGTCGTGGTCAGCTCGATGTCGTACTTCTTGAGCAGGTCGCGCGTGTAGTTGCGGTGCTCCTGCGGCACGCGTGCTTCCAGGCTCTTCCAGGTGACGTCCTTCTCACCTGCGGTCGACATGTTTTCAGGGATCAGCACGTCGATGCCGTAGGGCTTACCGTCGACGTGGTCGTCGATCCATTTCAGCTCGCGCTCAAGGGTGTCGGGCGTGTGCACGGTTGCACCTAACACGCCGAATCCGCCGGCGCGGCTAACGGCGGCGACGACGTCGCGGCAATGGCTGAAGGCGAGCAGCGGGAACTCGATGCCCAGCATGTCGCAGATCGGCGATTTCATGGCTCTCTCCCGGCGGCCGTCGCGACGACGCTAGCCCATCGTCATTTGCGATGCCATGCCGGATTCCCGCGCGCATCTTGCGTGCAGGCGTCACGTCGTATGATGAGCCATTCCGTCGCGCAAAATAAGCCGGGCAGCGGCCGCCGATAAGCCTCTTGCGCTTTGGCGGACGCGAGAGAATGCTGGCTCACAACAACAGAAAACAACGAGGGAGCGCCAGCCGATGTCGCCAGTGCAATCGAGCCCGGCCCAAGCCACCGAAACCTGCGACGTGGTCGTCGTCGGTGCAGGCTTCGCCGGCCTGTACATGCTGCATCGTCTGCGCGGGCTCGGCTTCTCGGCGCGTGTCTACGAGCAGGGCGGCGGCGTCGGCGGCACCTGGTACTGGAATCGCTATCCTGGCGCGCGCTGCGATGTCGAGAGCATGCAGTATTCCTACTCGTTCTCGGAAGAGCTTCAGCAGGAATGGGACTGGAGCGAGCGGTACGCACCGCAAGCAGAGATCTTGAAGTACGCCAACCACGTCGCCGACCGTTTTGATCTGCGTCGCGACATCCAGTTCAACACGCGCGTCGAGCGGGCCGTGTTCGATGAGCTCGCGAAGCGCTGGTCGGTGACGATCTCCGACGGAAAGACGGTGCAAGCACAGTTCATCGTGCTTGCGACCGGCTGTCTCTCGAATGCGCGTAAGCCCGACATCAAGGGCCTCGAAAACTTCAAAGGCCCTGTCTATCACACCGGCAATTGGCCGCACGAGGATGTCGACTTCAGCGGCCTGCGCGTCGGCCTGATCGGCACGGGATCGTCAGGCATCCAGTCGACGCCTGTCATCGCCGAACAAGCAAAACATCTCACGGTGTTTCAGCGCACGGCGAATTTCTCGATCCCCGCCCGTAACGCCGCCCTGACCGATGAGGAGCGTGAGACGTTTCGCAAGACATATCCGGAGATCCGCCAGTTCGCGCGTGAGGTCGCGCGCAACGGCATTTTCGCGGAGCAACCCGATCGCGGCGCGCTCGACGACAGCGACGAGACCAGAAACGGCAAGTACGCCGCGCGCTGGGAGCGTGGCGGTCTCACTTTCATGTATGTCTATAACAATCTCGGCCTCCAGCGGTCCGCGAACGACACCGCAGCGAACTTCGTGCGCGACAAGATCGCCGAGATCGTGAAGGACCCCAAAACCGCAAAGCTGCTCCAGCCCAACAGCCATCCGATCGGCACCAAGCGCATCTGCATCGACACCGATTATTTCGCGACCTTCAACCGGCCGAATGTCTCGCTGGTCGACATCAAGACCAATCAGATCGAGGAGATCACGGCGAATGCCGTGCGTGTCGCGGGCGTGGACCACGAGGTCGACGCGCTGGTGATGGCCACGGGCTTCGATGCCATGACCGGGTCCGTTGCGAAGATCGACATAAGCGGACGCGGCGGCGAGACGCTGAACCAGAAATGGGAGGAGGGGCCGAAGACCTATCTTGGCCTGATGAGCGCCGGCTTTCCGAACCTCTTCATCATCACCGGCCCCGGCAGCCCGTCGGTGCTCTCCAACATGATCGTGTCGATCGAGCAGCATGTGGATTGGATCGCCGATTGCCTCCTGCACATGCGCGAGCAGGGGCTCGCCACCATGGAGGCGGGCAGGGACGCCGAGGACAAATGGGTGGCGCATGTCAACGAGGTCGCCCACGGCACGCTCTATCCGCAGGCCAATTCCTGGTACATGGGCGCCAACATCCCCGGCAAGCCGCGCATCTTCATGCCCTATATCGGCGGCGTCGGCGTCTATCGCCGGATCTGCGACGAGGTCGCGGCGAAGGGCTATGAGGGGTTTGTGATGGAGGCCGAAGCGCGGCCGCGCAGGCTGGTGTCAGGTGAGGTTGCGGGGGCCGCCGAGACGGGATTGCAGCAACATCGGGAAACAATATAGCGCCGGCGTCGCGCGTATTTCCGGATGCCCGATATTTCTGCGGAGCTGTCCGCCACCACGTAATTATTCGGTAAGTCGATTCCGTTACAACAAACGCGCGCAGGCGCGGAATGACTATCTGGAATGGAGAGTGCGATGGCTTGGTTCAACAACATGTCTGTTGGGCGCAAGCTGTTGCTTACATTTTCGGCAGTCGTTCTGCTGGTGGTCGTGCTCGGCGGCTTCGCCCTCAAATCGCTAGCGGACCTGCACGGCGCGGCGCGTGAGCTGTCCGGCAACTGGCTCCCGAGCGTCGACAAGGCTCGCGGGTTGCAATACCAGATCGCCCGCATCCGGACCAACCAGCTCTCGGTGCTGATGGCCAAGGATGGCGATCGCGAGGAAATCCGCCAGACCCTGCGCAAGATCGAGCAGACCGTGACCGACAGCCTCAAATCCTACGAGGCGTTCGTGACCTCGCCGGAGGAGCAGGCAGCGCTCAAGCGGCTCAGCGGGCACTACGCCGCCTTCCTGGAAACGGACAAGGCGCTGGACCTGCTGGCCAGCAATCCCGAAGGCGCCCGCGAGAGCTTCTTCGCCGGCAGAAACCAGTTTCGCGAGCTGCTCGAGGACGCCGACAAGCTCGTGAAGGTCAACACCGACGGCGCCGGCCGCTCGGTCGCCGCGTCGGAATGGACCTACGACAACGCGCGCGCTGTCATCGTGATCGTGCTGCTGGTCATGATGGCGGCCGCGGCCGCGGCCGGCTTCGTGCTGCGCTCGGCGATCGGAAAGCCTCTGCTCGCGCTCGACAAGGCGATGGGGCGGCTCGCCCAGAACGACACCACCACCGAAGTGCCGGCGACGGCGCGGCGCGACGAGGTCGGCGCCATGGCCCGCGCGGTGCTCGTCTTCAAGGAGGGCATGATCGCCGCCGATCAGATGCGCGCGCGACAGGAAGAGGAACGGCAGGCCAAGGAGCGTCATGCCGCCTACATCATGGGGCTGGCGCAGGCGTTCGATGTGGCGGCAAGCTCCGTCATCGGCGGCGTCGCCGATGCGGCGAGCCGCATGCAAGCGACCGCGGGCGGCCTGTCGTCGACCGTCGGCCAGACCGGCGAGCAGGCCATGACGGTGGCTGCGGCCGCGCAGCAGGCCTCGGCGAACGTGCAGACGGTGGCCTCCGCCGCCGAGGAGCTGACCTCCTCGATCCACGAGATTTCCCGGCAGGTCTCGCTCGCTTCCCAGGTCAGCCACAAGGCGGTGGACCAGGCCAATCGCACCAACGACATCGTCGGTGGCCTTCAGCAGGCAGCGCGCCGGATCGGCGAGGTGATCGACCTCATCAACCAGATCGCCAGCCAGACCAATCTGCTGGCACTGAATGCGACCATCGAGGCTGCGCGGGCCGGCGATGCGGGCCGAGGTTTTGCGGTCGTCGCCAACGAGGTGAAGAGCCTTGCCGCCCAGACCTCGCGGGCGACCGACGAGATCAGCCAGCAGATCGCCTCGGTGCAGCAGGCGACCGCGCAGGCGGTCGATGCGATCACCGCGATCGGCGGTACCATCCAGGAGATCAGCCAGATCTCCACCACGGTCGCATCCGCGGTCGAAGAGCAGGGCGCGGCAACGCAGGCCATCGCCCGCAACGCGGAGCAGGCCTCTGCCGGCACCGGAACGGTGACCAAGAACATCGAGGGGGTGAGCCAGTCGGCACGGTCCGGCGGCGGCGCCGCGCAGGAGATGCTGTCCGCGGCCACATCACTGTCGCGCGAGGCCGACCAGATGCGCTCCCTGGTCCAGGACTTTCTCGGCAAGGTCAAGGCTGCATGACGCGGGTCTGAGGCCCGCGCCGGACGCAGAGCCGGCAGGGCTTGTCATCGGCCGTCAGCGGGCTAATTAATGCAGGCGCATCTTTTCGCCGGAGCCCCCGCATGACCGACGCCCCTTACGTACCGCCCAAAGTCTGGACCTGGAACAAGGAGAACGGCGGCCAGTTCGCCAGCATCAACCGGCCGATTGCCGGCGCGACCCACGACAAGGAGCTGCCGGTCGGCAAGCATCCGCTGCAGCTCTATTCGCTGGCGACGCCGAACGGGGTCAAGGTCACGGTGATGCTGGAGGAGCTGCTGGCGCTCGGCCACAAGGGCGCCGAATACGATGCCTGGCTGATCAAGATCGGCAATGGCGACCAGTTCGGCAGCGGCTTTGTCGACATCAACCCGAACTCCAAGATCCCGGCGCTGATGGATCGCTCCGGTCCGGAGCCAATCCGCGTGTTCGAATCCGCCTCGATCCTGTTCTACCTCGCCGAGAAGTTCGGCGGTGCCTTCCTGCCGAAGGAGATCAAGGCCCGCACCGATGCCATGTCCTGGCTGTTCTGGCAGATGGGCAGCGCGCCCTATCTCGGCGGCGGCTTTGGCCATTTCTACGCCTACGCGCCGTTCAAGATCGAATACGCCATCGACCGCTTCGCGATGGAGGTCAAGCGCCAGCTCGACGTGCTCGACCGGCGCCTCGCCGACAACGAGTACCTCGCCGGCAAAGAATACACCATCGCCGATATGGCGGTGTGGCCGTGGTACGGCGCGCTTGCCAAGGGGCTGGTCTACGGCGCCGGCGAATTCCTGTCGGTGCAGGACTACAAGAACGTGCAGCGCTGGACTGATCAGATCGCGCAGCGCCCCGCCGTGAAGCGCGGCCGCATGGTCAACCGCGTCTCCGGCGATCCCGCAAGTCAGCTCCACGAGCGCCACGACGCAAGTGATTTCGAGACGAAGACGCAGGACAAGGTCGAGGCCGCGACGTGAGGGCGTAGGGCGGATTAGCCGCAGGCGTAATCCGCCACTCTTGTTGGAGTAGGTCGGCGGATTACGCTTCGCTAATCCGCCCTACGATTTCTTCGCCCCTTCCGCCGCCGGAAACACCACGCGGTCATCCGTCCGGCAATAGCGGTCGGCGAACATGCGGCCGATCGGATGATAGCGGTCCATGTGCACCCGCATCGCCTTGTCGTCCCATAGCTCGTCGCGGATATGGAAGTGGATGCCTTCGCCCATGATCAGCCGGCGATCATCGTTGACGTCGATCATCTTCCAGAGCTTGCATTCCATCGCCCAGGGCGTGTCGGCGAGCCTGGGCACGGCGATTTTGCTTGAGGGCGCGAGCTTCAAGCCGAGATAGTCGGGCTCACCGACGTCAGGCGGAAAGTCGCCGCTCGACTCATGCATCGCTTTCGCCAGCGGCTCGTCGGCGAGGTTGACCACGAACTCGCCGGTGCGCTGGATGTTGAGGAAGGTGTCCTTGTCCTGGCCGTTCGGCTTGCGGTTCGCCGCGAACATGCACAGCGGTGGATCCTCACAGAACGCGTTGAAGAAGCTGAACGGCGCCGCGTTGACCACGCCGGTCGGCCCGACCGAGGTCACCCATGCGATCGGCCGCGGCAGGATGAACGACGTCAGCACCTTGTAGCGCTCGCGTGGCGTCAGGTCGCTGGCGGCGTATTCCATGGGCGCTCCGTGGGAGAAGAGAGCTTGCTTTCTTACCTCGCCCCGCTTGCGGGGAGAGATCGAATTCGGGTGAGGGGGTACAGGTCTCTCGGTGATCTCACGCGCGGAGAGAGGCCCCTCACCCCACCCCTCTCCCCGTAAGAACGGGGAGAGGGAGAGGAGAGACCTTACGCCATGCTCAGCTCGTGGCGTCCCACGACCATCCAGTGCACCTCGTCCGGACCGTCCGCAAAGCGCAGATGACGGACGTCCTGATACATCTCCGCGAGCGGGGTCCAGTGCGAGATGCCGGTGGCGCCGTGCATCTGGATCGACTGGTCGATGATCTTGCAGGCGCGCTCGGGCACCATGGCCTTGACCATGGAGACCCAGACGCGGGCCTCCTTGTTGCCGAGCACGTCCATGGCCTTGGCGGCCTTCAGCACCATCAGCCGCATCGCTTCGATCTCGCAGCGTGCCTGCGCGATGATCTGCATGTTGCCGCCGAGATGGGCGATCTTCTTGCCGAAGGCTTCGCGGGTGAGGCCACGCTGCACCATCAGGTCAAGCGCCTTCTCGGCCTTGCCGATGGTGCGCATGCAGTGATGGATGCGGCCGGGTCCGAGACGCAGCTGCGAGATCTCGAAGCCGCGGCCTTCGCCGAGCAGGATGTTCTCCTTGGGCACGCGAACATTGTTGAAGCGCATGTGCATGTGGCCACGCGGGGCGTGGTCCTGGCCGAACACGTACATGGGACCGAGCACCTCGACGCCGGGCGTGTCGCGCGGTACCAGGATCTGCGATTGCTGCTTGCTCGGCGCGGCATCCGGATTGGTCTTCACCATCACGATGAGAATCTTGCAACGGGGGTCGCCGACGCCGGAGATGTAGTACTTCTCGCCGTTGATGACCCATTCGTCGCCGACGAGCTTTGCACTGGTCGAGATGTTCTTGGCATCGGAGGAGGCGACGTTCGGCTCGGTCATGACATAGGCGGAGCGGATCTCGCCGTTCATCAGCGGCTTCAGCCACTTCTCCTTCTGCTCCTTGGTGCCGACGCGCTCCAGCACCTCCATGTTGCCGGTGTCGGGCGCGGAGCAGTTCATGCTCTCGGAGGCCAGCGGGCTCTTGCCGAGCTCGGAAGCGATATAGGCGTAGTCGAGGTTCTTCAGGCCCTGGCCGGTGTCGTCATCGGGCAGGAAGAAATTCCAGAGGCCTTCCTTCTTGGCCTTGTTCTTGGCGACCTCGAGCACTTCGAGCTGCTTCGGCGTAAAGCTCCAGCGGTCTTCCTTCTTCTCGCCGGCCTTGGCGAATTCGATCGACATCGGCTCGACGGTCTCGCGGATGAATTTCCTGACGTGATCGTAGAGCGGCCGGACCTGGTCCGACATGCGGAGGTCGTTGAGCTCGTCGCCGGGGTTGAGGGTGTAGTTGGTGGTGCGGGGTATGTAGGCGTGTTTTGTCATTGTTCCTCCCGGGGGGCGATGAGATCGTGTTGGCCGGGAGAATAGTCGCAGCGCGGGCAAAGTGCGAGCGCGCATTTTTCACGCAAGCCATGCCACGCGATGGAATATCGCGAGGTGTTTGAAATGTTGTTTGAATGAGATCGCAGGGTCGGAGTACCCACCACGCTCTCTGCTGTCATCGCCCGGCTCGACCGGGCGATCCAGTATTCAGAGACGGCAGCGATTGAATCGAGAAGCTGCGGCGTACTGGATGCCCCGGCCAAGCCGGGGCATGACAGCAGCGCGCGTAACTAGCTCGGCATCCGATGCATCGCGCAGATCTTGTTGCCGTCGAGATCGCGCAAATAAGCGAGATAGAGCTTATTCCCAGCGCCCTCGCGGATGCCGGGCGGATTCTCGATCGGCGTTCCGCCGGCGGCCATGCCGGCGGCGTGCCACTTGTCGACCTGCTCAGGCGAGTTGGCGGCAAAGCCGATGGTGGCTCCATTCGCGCACGTTGCCGGCTCGCCGTTGATCGGCGTCGTCACCGAGAACACGCCGGTCTTGGTGAAGTAGAAGATGCGGTGGCCATCGACCTTGGCCGGGCGTACCTCAAGCGTGCTGAGAAGGTTGTCGTAAAAAGCCTTGGCCTTGTCGAGGTCGTTGGTGCCGATCATGATGTGTGAAAACATTTTGCCTATCCCCTCATTATGATTTGTGGCCCGGATGGAGCGTAGCGAAATCCGGGTCTTGCTTGCTTTGGCAGTTCCCGGATTGCGCTACGCTCCATCCGGGCTACGAGAATCAGAACGCCGTATAGCCGCCATCGATCACGAACGTATCCGCGGTGTGATACGACGACGCCTTGCTCATGAGATACACCGCGATGCCGCCGAAATCGGATGCCTCGCCGAAGCGGCGCACCGGAATCCGCGGCATCACGTTCGCCACGAACTTTTCGTTGCCCATGATGCCTGCGGTCATATCGCTCTTGATCCAGCCGGGCAGGATCGCATTCGCGGTGACGCCGTGGCGGGCGAGCTCGACGCCAAGCGCGCGCACCAGCGCGTTGATCGCGGCCTTGGTTGCCGCGTAATGCTCGTTGCGGGCGGTGCCGAAGATCGAGGCGAGGCTCGAGGTCGCAACCAGTCGGCCAAAGGGATCGCCGGCATCGGCGCGCTCGGTCATGTGTCTTGCTGCGGCCTGGAAGGCGTGAAACACGCCGTCGAGATTGGTTGCGAACATCGTGCGCCATTCCTCTTCGGTGCGCTCGATGAAGGAGCGCCGGCCGCCGCCGCCGATGCCCGCATTGGCGAAGCAGCCGTCGACCCGGCCGAATGTGTCGAGCGTCGCCTTCATCGCGGCGTTGACCGAGGTCGGATCGGTGACGTCACAGACGCGGGCGTCGACCTTGCCTGACAGCCCCGCCATGCTCGCGGCAGCAATCCTGTTCTTGTCAGCATTGCGGCCCCAGATCGAGACATTGCAGCCCTGGCCGGCGAGCGCCTGCGCGATGCCGAGCCCGATACCGCCATTGCCGCCGGTGATCACGGCGACGCGTCCGGTGAGGTCGAAAAGGTTCATGGCGCGTTTCCTGTTTTTGGCAAGGGTTCTTGGCAGGATATTTTGGCAAGGCATCTTGGTATGCCGCGCGTCAGCCGGTGCGCGCAAGATCATGCGATATGACGGTGGGGTATGCTTTCGCCACCATGGACAAGACTGCGCCAAAAATCAAATATGCGCGCCCTGGCAAAATGAATTCCGGTCTGCGAAACATCGCTGGCTGCAACCGACGAGGAAACCATGCAGTTCAAACACGTCACGCTCGATTTTGATGGCTCGGTCGCGATCCTCAGGCTCGACCATCAGGAGGTGATGAACGCGGTTTCCATGGACATGCTCGGCGGCCTCGCCGAGGCGCTCGATACGATCGAGGAGAAGAAGGACGAGGTGCGCTGCATCGTGCTGACCGGCGCGGGGCGGGCGTTCTGCACCGGTGCTAATCTCCAGGGCCGCAACAACCAGGCGAAGAAGACCAAGGCCGGCCTGACGCTGGAGACCGGCTTTCACCCGTTCCTGCGCCGCATCCGCAATCTGCATTGTCCGATCGTGACCGCGGTCAATGGCCCGGCCGCCGGCGCCGGCATGAGCTTCGCGCTGCTCGGCGACATGATTTTATGCGCGCGTTCCTCCTACTTCCTTCAGGCCTTCCGCCGTATCGGCCTCGTGCCGGATTGCGGCTCGACCTGGCTGTTGCCGCGCCTCGTCGGCCGGGCGCGCTCGATCGAATTGTCGCTGATGGGCGAGCGCCTGCCGGCCGAGAAGGCGCTGGAATGGGGCCTCATCAATCGCGTCTACGACGACGGCGTGCTGATGGAGGAGGCGATGAAGCTCGCGCGCGATCTCGCCAGCGGCCCCACGGTCGCGCTGTCGCTGATCCGCAAGCTCTATTGGGACAGCCCGGAAAATTCCTTCGAGGACCAGCTCAACCTCGAATTCCAGTGCCAGCTTCGCGCCGGCGACACGGATGATTTCCGTGAAGGCGTCGGCGCCTTCCTCGAGAAGCGCCCGGCGCAGTTCAAAGGCAAATGATCGAGGCGGAACTCTCTCGCAGCGCGCAGCGCTGGTGTCCGGGTGCGACCAGTGTCACTGGCGCTGCAAAGCTGTCGGGCGGCGCCAGTCAGGAGACCTGGCGCTTCGACATCGCGCATCCCGACGGGCCGATCGGCGCGATCCTGCGCCGCTCGCCGAAGGGCTATGGCGCAGCCCCAACGCGCGCGGCGGGGCTCGCCGCCGAAGCCCAGCTGATGCAGCTCGCCTATGAGGCTGGCGTGCCGTCGCCGCGCGTGATGCATGTGCTGACGCCGGATGAAGATCTCGGCACCGGCTTCATCATGCAGCGGGTCGAGGGCGAGACCATCGCCCGCAAGATTCTTCGCGACGACGAGTACGCGGCGGCGCGGCCGCATCTCGCGCGTCAGATCGGCGGCGTGCTTGCGAGGCTGCACAGGCTGCCGCTCGACAAATTGCCGGAGCTGCGCAGCCGGAACGCGACCCAGGAGATCTCTGAGTTCGAGCGCGACTATCGCAGCCTGAACTGGCCAAAGCCCGTATTCGAGCTGGCGCTGCGCTGGCTGCGCGATCACGATCCCGGCGCGTCGGCCGAGACGACGCTGGTGCACGGCGATTTCCGCAACGGCAATCTCATCATCGGTGCCGACGGTGTTCGCGCCGTGCTCGACTGGGAGCTCGCTCATCTCGGCGATCCCATGGAGGATCTCGGCTGGGTTTGCGTCAATTCGTGGCGGTTTGGCGAGATCGACAAGCCCGTCGGCGGCTTTGGTTCGCGCGAGGAATTGTTCGCGGGCTACGAGGCCGCGGGCCGCAAATGCGATCCGTCGCGCGTCAAATTCTGGGAAGTGATGGGCACGCTGCGCTGGGGCATCATGTGCGGCGGCATGATGCAGCGGTTTCGCGAGGGCCCGGATCATTCGATGGAGCGAGCGATGATCGGCCGCCGCGCTAGCGAGACCGAGATCGATCTGTTGCGGCTGCTGGCGCCGCGCGGGAGCTGACACATGCAGGACGAACCGACACCGGTCGAGCTGACCAAGTCAGTCGCCGATTTCCTCCGCAACGACATCACGCCGTTGATCAGCGGTCACCAGGCCTTCAAGCTGCGCGTCGCCGTCAACATCCTCGACCTGGTCATGCGGCAGCTGACGCGGGAGGAGGGGAGTGATGCGAGCGAAGTGGTGCGGTTGCGCGCGCTGCTCGGTGTCGACGGCGAGGTCACAGATCTCAACCGTGCGCTTGCCGCGCGTATCGCCAAGGGCGAAGCGGATCTCGCAACGCCGGGCCTCGCCGAGCATCTGTGGGCGACGACTATGGACAAGCTCGCGGTGGATCAGCCGAACTATGCGTCGTACAAACGCGAGCTGGGACGAGGCTAGGCGACGCTCCATCAGCCGTCATTGCGAGCGCAGCGAAGCAATCCAGAGTCTTTCCGCGGAGGCAGTCTGGATTGCTTCGTCGCAAGGGCTCCTCGCAATGACGGCCGAGGGGCGGCTTACTTCCCCACCCAATTCGGCGGGCGCTTCTCCGAAAACGCCTTCGGGCCCTCGATATAATCCTGCGAGGCCGCCATCGCCTTCACCGCCGGATACTCCCGCTGCTCCTCGATCGCCTGCTCCAGCGACACGCCAAGCCCCCTCTGGATGGTCTGCTTCGAGGCGCGGATCGACATCGGCGAGTTCTTGGTGATCATCTCCGCCCAGCGCAGCGCGCCCGCAAGCGCTTCGCCTTGCGGCACCACCTCGTTGACGAAGCCGAGCTCGTGCCCTTCCTTGGCGCTGACATGGCGCGCGGTGAGGATCATGCCCATGGCGCGCTTGAGCCCAATTTGCCGCGGCAAGCGGTGCAGGCCGCCGGCAAGCGCGGCCAAGCCAACACGCGGCTCGGGCAGGGCGAAGGTCGCGTTCTCCGAGGCAATGATCAGGTCGCAGGCGAGCGCGATCTCGAAGCCGCCGCCCATCGCGACGCCGTTGACCGCAGCGATGATCGGCTTGTCACAGTCGAATCGCGCAGTGAGACCGGCAAAGCCACTCTTGTCCCAGCCGCGTTTGCCGCCGGCGGCCTGCCACTTCAGGTCGTTGCCGGCGCAGAACGCCTTGTCGCCGCTGCCGGTGACGATCGCGACCCACTGCTCGGCATCCGCGGCGAAATCGTCGAACACTTTCTGGAGCTCGAAATGCGCATCGGTGTGCAACGCGTTGTAGACCTCCGGCCGCGACAGCGTGACGATCGTGATCGGCCCCTTGCGTTCCACCTTTGAGAATTTCAGATCCATCGCGCGCTCCCGCATTGTCTCGTGAAGGAATATTGGTTTCATACTAGCCCGCGTCAGCGCTGTGACACCATCGAATTGCGCGGGCGCGCCTTGCGCCTCTCACACGTCTCGGTTTGCTTGACTTGCGCGTGCTCTTCTCACCTTAATCGCGCGAAGCAAAAGCGCGCCTAGCGCCTTAACGCAAAACGATAAATTCATCCGGGAGAGAACCGTGGATTTTTCACTGCCAGCCGATCTCGTCGCCTATCTCGCAGAGCTCGACCGTTTCATCGAGCGCGAGATCAAGCCGCTAGAAGAGGCCGACGATAACATCCGCTTCTTCGATCATCGCCGCGAATGGGCCCGCACCGATTTCGAGAATGGCGGCTTGCCGCGCCATGAATGGGAAGCGCTGCTGCGCAGGGCAAAGGATCTTGCCGATGAGGCGGGCCATCTGCGCTTTGCGGTGTCGAAGCAATATGGCGGCAAGGATGGTTCCAACCTGTGGATGGCCGTGATCCGCGAGCATTTTGCGGCAAAGGGCCTCGGCCTGCACAACGACCTCCAGAACGAGCACTCCATCGTCGGCAATTTCCCCGTCGCGACCATGCTCGATCGCTACGGCCGCGACGACCAGAAGGCGATGATCGATGGCTCGATCAAGGGCAAGTACCGCATCACCTTTGGCCTGACCGAGCCGAATCACGGCTCGGATGCCACCCACATGGAGACGCGCGCGGTGCCCGCGACCCGCGACAACGTCAAGGGCTGGATCATCAACGGCGAGAAGATGTGGACGACCGGCATGCACGTCGCCACGCACTGCGCGCTGTTCGCGCGCACCAGCGGCAATGACGGCGATGCCCGCGGCATCACCTGTTTGCTGGTGCCGGCCAAGAGCCACGGCGTGAAGATCGAAGAGTACATGTGGACCTTCAACATGCCGACCGACCACCCCCGCGTCAGCTTTACGGATGTGTTCGTGCCGGATGATGCGCTGTTCGGCGAGGTCGGCCGCGGACTGTCGCTGGCGCAATGTTTCGTGCATCAGAACCGCATTCGCCAGGCGGCAAGCTCGCTCGGCGCGGCCGTCTACTGCATCAACGAGAGTGTGAAATATGCGCGCGAGCGAAAGCCGTTCGGCAAGGCGCTGGCCGAGAACCAGGCGATCCAGTTCCCGCTGGTCGAACTCGCCACCCAAGCTGAAATGCTGCGGCTGCTGATCCGCAAAACGGCGTGGGAGATGGACAAGCTCACCGAGGAGCAGATCGAGCGCACGCTCTCCGACCGCGTCTCGATGTGCAATTACTGGGCAAACCGCCTCTGCTGCGAATCCGCCGACCGCGCCATGCAGGTTCACGGCGGCATGGGCTACTCACGCCACAAGCCGTTCGAGCACATTTATCGCCATCACCGCCGCTACCGGATCACGGAGGGCAGCGAGGAGATCCAGATCCGCAAGGTGGCGGGTTTCTTGTTTGGGTATATGGGGCCGGGGAAGCATTAAGCCGCGGGGACTAAGTTTTTGGACGCCGGACCGGGCTATCCCTCTACAGTGTGGCAATCATCCCACGCGCCGGTATTCGGATCATAGTAGCAGACCGTGTGCGGCCCAGCCGGGACCGCGGCTGACTCAACCTTTCGGAACGACCATGCACCCCGGTGTTTAATCATCGCCCAGCTTTTCTTTTCTTTAGCGCTGGGTCCAGTATTGACCTTGTCATAACCATCCCTCCTGGCTCGGCTTGCCGTAGCGGGAAGCTTTGAAGAAGTTTTTGCCATGCTTGCCTCTCAGATGCGGTAGGATTGACGAGCTAGCCGAAGATCAGCGACTTGGCAGACTCTGGATTGCCTGACTCACCGCCGCGCCGGTTTCCGTGGCAAGGTGAGAATTCGCGGCAGCCGTGGCCAACATGCCTTTCTGCGTAGGTCCAAAAGTGATGATCAACTCTTGAGTTCGGTCTCTATTGGCGGCGAGAAGAGCGTTGCTCGTATTGCCGCTAAATCGCACGAGCTTCCATTGCGGATTTACGTTTCCATTCGAGACGATCTCGAACTTGATGTCATGTGTGATCGCGTTCTGCGCTGTCGTGTTGTTGGCGTAGTTGATGATGCTGACGTCATAGGGGAGAAGTGCGGCATGTAACCAGTCGTAGATTTTCAAGTCGCTCTCCAGAAACAGATCGGCGTTCGTCGGCGGTGGTAGGCACGACATCCCGATCGAAGGCGTGCCGTTGAGCAGCTCCTTGACCATAAAGAACATATTCAGCTTGTCGTTTCGCGTGGCCGTGGACGAGGCGGTCCCGCCGAGTCCAAGCGAGAACGACTGCGGCGTGGTGACGGACGGCGCGCCACGGAATGTGGTCACGCCACTCGGATAGATCGAATTGAGCGCGACGCCAGGCGCCAACGTGCTGCTTTCAATAATATTGAGATTGAGTGTGACCTGCACCGACCATTTGTTGATGAACCAGCTTAGGTCTCGCGGTGGAGGCGGCGCGGGACCTCCGGGCGTCTGAACCAGTTTGGGTCCTGGTTCTCTCACTACCCGCTGGACGGCCCTGCGCAATTCACAAACCACTTGCCCGGCGATTTTGTTCACCTTGTATGTCGCATCGTCCGTCGTGCCCCAGAACTCCTGAATATCTGGGACGTAAGTGCCGCAGCTCGCAAGGAATAGGCATGCGCTTCCGAGAAGCGCGCGATCGATTCTGAACACGATATTCCTGCCCCAACAGTGTATCAGTATTCAAGCTAAGGGTGTAATTAGATGCGCGTCGACCATTAGGTGCAATAGCCCCAACATGGTGACATGCAAGATTTGGTCGATGTTGCTTTTGCGCAACGCTGTCTTGCGCCGCCATGCCTTCGCAGCAATGACTGTCACGATGCATGGGGGGGCGTCGTTGGCTACCGGCGACCGGGCGCAAGGGTTGAGGAGGCACCCGGCCGTCGGCACTGTCGTCGACCCGATCAATTCACCCTTCTATCCTTCCCCGCCCAATACGGCTCGCGCAATTGCCGCCGCAAAATCTTGCCTGACGGATTGCGCGGCAGCGCCGGCAAGAACTCCACGCTCTTCGGCGTCTTGAAGCCGGCGATGCGCTCGCGGGTGAAGTTGATGATATCGGTTGCGGTCGCGCTCTTGCCCGGCTTCATCACCACGACAGCCTTCACGGCCTCGCCCCATTTGTCGTCGGGGATACCGATCACGGCGGCTTCCGCGACGTCGGGGTGATCGCACAGCGCACTCTCGACCTCGGCGGGATAGATGTTCTCGCCGCCGGAGATGATCATGTCCTTGATGCGGTCGTGGATGTAGAGATAGCCGTCCTCGTCCATGTAGCCTGCATCGCCCGTGCGCAGCCAGCCGTCGCCGCGCAGGGTCGAGGCGGTTGCCTCGGGCAGATTCCAGTAGCCCGCCATGTTCGAGCCGGAGCGCGTCGCGATCTCGCCGACCTGGCGCGGCGGCAGCGGCTTGCCGTCCGCATCGAGGATTGCGATCTCGACGCCCGGCAGCGCCTTGCCGGCCGAGCGCATCCGCTCGAGGCCCTCGACGTGGTCCTCAGGCGGCAGCGCGACGATCGTGCCTGTCGTCTCCGTCATGCCGTACATCTGCACAAAACCGCATTTGAAGATGTCGATGCACTCCTTCAGCAGCGCCGCCGGAATGGGGGAGGCACCGTAGAGCATGTACTTCAATCGTGAAAAGTCGACGGTCTTCGCGCGCGGCTGCCGCACCACGAACTGCATCGCCGCCGGCACCATGAACAGTTTTGTGATGCCTGACTGCTCGAAGAAATCCAGCACCTTGGTCGGATCGAACTCGCGCGCGATCACGCCGCGGGCGCCGTGATAGAGGCCCATCACGCCCCAGCCGGAGCCGCCGATGTGGAAGATCGGCATCGCCACCAGCGAGACATCGTCGGTCGACCACCGGTTCCAGTCGGGCTTATCCGCAGCGTTGCCTGTTTGCACGAGATTGAGGAAATTCGCGTGGCTCAGCATCGCGCCCTTCGGCTTGCCCGTCGTGCCCGATGTATAGAGCTGGATCGCGATGTCTCTGGTGTCGATCGCAACCTTGGGATCGTCGCCGCTCTGCGCATCGCGCCAGGCTGCAAAATCCCGCCATTCCGGCGCGCCGCCTTCAGTGGTGATAACAGTGCGCACCCCGGGTAACTGGTCCTTGATCTGGCGGACCTGCGTAATGAACTCCGGTCCTGTGAACAGCAACGGCGCCTTGCAGTCGCCGACGATGAAGGCAATTTCGGGCCCGGCAAGCCGCCAGTTCACCGGCGCCATCACCACGCCGGCCTTCATTGCGCCCATCAGCAGCTCGAAATAGAGGTCGCTGTTCTTGCCGAGATAGGCGATGCGCTCGCCCTTCTTCACATCCATCGCTAGAAGCGCATTCGCGACCTTGTTGGTCTTGATGTCGAACTCGGCAAAGCTGGTGAGGCGGCCTTCGAACTCGTAGGCGGTGGCGTTGCCGCGGCTCATCGCGCGTTCGCGCACCATGTCGGCGAGATTCGCCAATGGCTGTGTGGTGGACATGTCTCTCCCGTGACGTCTTGTTTTTGTGCCGCGGAGTGTGGCGTCATCCGCGGGCAAAGACAATACGGGTCAACAACAACTACCCCCGCTTTGCCCGGTCCTTCTCGTTCTGCGCCACGATGCTTTCGCGCGCGGTTTTCCAGTCGTCGTCGCTCCAGTCGCGAAGCTGGTAGAAATTGCCGCCCATCGCGAGGGCCTGCGCGCCGTCCATGGCGATGGTCTCGCCGGTGATCCAGTCGCAGCCGCCGGAGATCAAAAACACCGCGACGTTCTGCAACTCCTCCATGGTGCCGACGCGGCCCATCGGGTTCATCGCCTTGGTGCGCGCACCGGCCTCGTCACCTGGCTTGATGCGCTTGCTCATGCCCTCGGTCGGGATTTCGCCCGGTGCGATGGTGTTGAGGCGGATGCCGTAGCGGCCCCATTCGGTCGCAAGCGACATCGTCATGGCGTGGATCGCCGACTTGCTCATCGCCGACGGCACCACGTAGGGCGAGCCGTTGCGCACCCAGGTCACGGTGATCGAGACGACATTGCCGGGCTGCTTCAAGGCGATCCAGCGCTTGCCGACCGCATGCGTGACGTAGAACGTGCCGTGCATGACGATGTTGGCGATAGCATCGAAGCCGCGCGGCGATAGTTCTTCCGAGCGCGAGATGAAATTGCCGGCGGCGTTGTTGATGAGGTCGGTGAGGGGCGCATCGCGAAAGATGTTCTCGACCATCTCCTCGACCGCGAGCGCGTTGCGGATGTCGACGCCGTGGCTGGTGACGCGGCCGCCATACTGATCCATCAACTCGGTCGCGGTCTCGTCGCAAACGATCTTGCGCCGGCCGCAAATGTGTACCTCGGCGCCGAGCTGAAGGAAGCGCGCCGCCATCGACTTGCCGAGCCCGGTGCCACCGCCGGTGACCAGGATGTTTCGGCCGGCCAGGAGATTTTCCTTGAACATGAGTGTTTCCCCCGTAGCGATTGTCAGTTAATTGGTCGATTGACTAAATCCGGCCGTCAGCTTCCTGTAAAGCGGCACCGAACAAGAACAGGCAAGAACCAGGGGAGAATTCATCCATGGAAGAGCGCGTCTCGATCTCGATCTCGGAAGGCGTCGCCGATGTGCGGCTGGTGCGCGCGGACAAGATGAATGCGCTTGATCAGGCGATGTTCGAGGCCCTTGTCGCCGCAACCGAGCGGCTTTCGACGGACAAAAGCGTCCGCGTGGTCGTGCTGTCCGGCGAGGGCCGCGCCTTCTGCGCCGGTCTCGACATGGGGCGTTTTGCCGCCATGAAGGAGAAGGGCGGTAACGGAATTCCGGGTGGCGAAAATCGTGACCTTACCGCGCGCACGTATGGCCAGGCGAACTTCGCGCAGCAGGCGGTCTGGGGCTGGCGCCAGCTTCCGGTTCCAGTGATCGCGGCCGTGCATGGCGTCGCCTTCGGCGGCGGCTTCCAGCTCTCGCTCGGTGCCGATATGCGTTTCCTCTCGCCAGATGCGCGGATGTCAGTGATGGAAATCAAATGGGGCCTCGTTCCTGACATGGCGGGCACACCGATCCTGGCCTCGCTCGTGCGCGACGACATTTTGCGTGATCTCACCTACACCGGCCGCATCTTCTCCGCGCAGGAGGCGATGACGTATGGCCTCGCTACGCGGATCTGCGATGATCCCCGCGCAGCAGCGCTTGAAGTCGCGCGCGACATCGCCGGCAAGAGCCCCGATGCAATCCGCGCGGCGAAGCGTCTGCTCAACAATCTCTCGGTCGATCCGGGCCCCGCGCTGCTGGCCGAGTCCGTCGAGCAGCAGAAGCTGATCGGCAGCGCGAACCAGACCGAAGCGGTGCGCTCCAATCTGGAGAAGCGCGCGGCGAAGTATGCGGACTAGCATGGTCCTCATCCCGAGGAGCCGCGGAACGCGGCCTCTCGAGGGATGGGCCACGGGCTCTCATGGTTCGAGACGGCGCTTCGCGCCTCCTCACCATGAGGGTCAACTCCAACCAAAAAGAAAAACAACAAATGAGCGAAACGCCAAAGTTCCTCGGCATCGTCTCCGGCGAGCGGCGCCGTACCCACGCTGAGGTCACGAACCGCACCGATCGCATCGCAAGCGGCCTCGCCAAGATCGGCGTCAGGCAAGGCGATTGCGTCTGCATGCTGATGCGCAACGACATCGCCTTCCTGGAAGCCGCTTACGCCGCGATGCGGCTGGGGGCCTATGGCGTGCCGATCAACTGGCATTTCAAGCCGGAGGAGATCAATTACATCCTGAACGACACCGGCACGTCCGTGCTGATCGGCCATGCCGACATGCTGCACGCCTTGCGCGACGCCATTCCGAAAGGCGTCACCGTGCTCAGCGTGCCGACGCCGCCGGAAATCCTGTCCAACTACAAGATCGATCCAGTTCACCTGACGACGCCGGACTTCGCGATCGATTTCGAATCCTGGCTCGCGCAGTTTAAGCCCTATGACGGCCCGGTCGTGCCGCAGCCCATGAACATGATCTACACCTCAGGCACGACCGGCCATCCCAAGGGCGTGCGGCGGAATGCGCCGACGCCGGACCAGCAGGCCGCCGGCGAGCGCATGCGCGCAATGATCTACGGGCTCAAGCCCGGTGCCCGCGCGATCCTGCCGGGCCCGCTCTATCACTCGGCGCCGAATTCGTTCGGCATCCGCGCGGGAAAACTCGGCGGTGCGCTGGTGTTGATGCCGCGCTTCGAAGCCGAGGAATTTCTGGAGCTGATCGAGCGCTTTGAAATCGACACCATCTTCATGGTGCCGACCATGTTCATCCGCCTGATGAAGCTACCGGAGGCCGTCCGCAGGAAGTACGACGTCTCTTCGCTCCGCCAAATCATCCATGCGGCTGCGCCCTGTCCGGCGGATGTCAAGCGCGCCATGATCGAATGGTGGGGGCCGGTGATCTACGAATTCTACGGCTCGACCGAATCCAGCGCGGTCACCTTCGCGACGTCAGAGGATGCACTGAGGAAGCCCGGCACGGTCGGCAAGATCTCGCCCGGCGCCGAATTGCGCTTCATCGGCGAGGACGGTCGCGTGCTGGGCGTCGGCGAGATCGGCGAGATCTATTCCCGCATGGCCGAGATGGCCGACTTCACCTATCACAACAAGCCGGAGAAGCGCGCCGAGATCGATCGCGACGGCTTTATCACCTCCGGCGATGTCGGCTACATCGACGAAGACGGCTACGTCTTCATCTGCGACCGTAAGCGCGACATGGTGATATCAGGCGGCGTCAACATCTATCCGGCCGAGATCGAGTCGGTGCTGCACGCGGTCCCCGGCGTGCATGATTGCGCGGTGTTCGGCATCCCCGATGCCGAGTTCGGCGAGGCGCTGATGGCGGTGGTGGAGGCGCAGCCCGGCATCACACTCGATGCCGCCGATGTCCGCGCAAGGCTGAAGACCTCGCTCGCCGATTACAAGGTACCCAAGCACATCGAGATTCGCTCGGGGCTGCCGCGCGAAGACTCCGGAAAAATCTTCAAGCGTCGCCTCCGCGATCCCTATTGGGAGCAGGCGGGACGGAAAATCTGACTCGGGAGTACGTCGGGCCAATTAGTTGAGAATGCGTGGCTTCAACTCTAGCGCGCCGCCGGCAAGCACCACGTTGAAGCGGGCCAGGAAGGTCATGCCGAGCAGACCGTCCACTTGTGGCCCATATGTGCCAGAGCTGCCCATGCCAATTGCGACAGGCACGTTTGCGGCCTGCGCGCGGCCAACTTCGATGAGTTGTGCATAGCCCGGCGCTGACTGGACCGTACCGCCGACGACATGGAATGTAATCGGATTGCTTTCGTCGGGTAAAATGCGTGCGCGCGCCGCAAACGCGGCGGTCATCGAAACCATTGAGGCGCCCGTGTCCACGATCATGCGGCCCTTGGCGCCATTGATGGTGACGTCCACGACGTTGGTAGAACCGATCAGCAGTCGGTCTGAACCCGTCGCATACGTTGCGCGACAGTTTCCCTTGTTCGCGTACTCCCTGATCATTTGCGAAATCTGTGGAGTTTGCCGGTTAGCGACGTCGTACGAGAGATACATTTCAAGCGGCGTGATTGCATCGCAGGGGCGGCCGACGGCATCATACATACGCGATATCCAGTAGAACTCGCTGGGGGCAACGTTCGACAGGTCAACGAAAAGCTGGAGCGTGCTGATAGAGTCGCTCAGTGCTGCCTTGTAATTCTTCAGCCGTTCCTGCGCCGTGCCCCTGAGGAATCGGTAGCGACCGCTTGCCTGGTCAAGCTTGATCATCTCCTCGGAAGCGCCGAGCGCCCCGTTGTAATCGCTCAGCCGGGTGAACGCCGCGTAGGCCACCTCGAGCAGGTCTGCGCTGTGTCCGCACCGCTGACCGAACTTCAGGGCGCTCTTGGCGGCCTCTCGCGGGTATCCCGATTGGACCATCACATTTGCTAGCGGCTCAACGGCCTCCCGATCGCATGGCTCTCGTTGCAGCTGATCGAGCAGTTTACTCGCTTCCGTATTTCGCTCGAAGCTGGCCGGGAGGGATGTGATGTCGAGGTCCTCGTAGACCTTCTTGAAGCGGCCGAACGGCTCCGGCTTCGGAAGTGCGGCTGGCTGTTTGGATGCGGCAAGATCACGGGCCGGCTGCAACTTACTTTCCGCGATCTGTAGCTGGAAGTAGAAGAAGGCGGCTGCGCCGCCGGCAATCAGGAAAGCAAGGGCAATAGAAAAAGGAACGATATACGCAGGCCGCTCTGCGTACTCGGGAACGAGTCGCTCTGGCATGAGACCCTCAAAGAAAAATGCGAAAAAAATGCGCTCACTACCGCAAGTTTAGCTGTGCCCATTCGAGGCGCAAGGGTGTTCGTATTGCGGCCCGCAAGAAATCGTCGGTAGCTCCCTTGTTTTGAGCATGGTGATGCCTGCAGCCGGCACAAGCTTGACGCCGACCGGCGCAATCAGCGAGAAAATTAGCCGGGATGTCGCTTCGCTCATCCGGGCGACGCTGCCGGAACAAGAGCGCTGATCCGCGCTCTAAACCAGCTCCCCGCCAACGAACAGCAGGAACGACCGGCCCGGCACCTTGTAGATGCTGTCAAATTCAAACCGTGCCCCCGACCCGCCGTCCCCGACATTGGTGTCGAGCAGCAGCGACCAGCATGGACCTGCCGAGGTGTGGGGCAGCTTGAAGTCGACCTCGCCCTCAAAGCTGTTGAGGATGATCAGCACGCTGTCGTCCTCGCCGTGGCGCGGGATCGCGGTTTTTCGCGCACGGCCGTCGAGCACGACGCCGAAGCATTTCAGCCAGCCGGTCTCCCAGTCCGCGCTCGACATCTCGCTGCCACTGGCGTTGATCCAGACGACGTCGCGGATATCGAGCTGCGCATCGTGCGCGCCGGTGAGGAAGCGGCTGCGGCGCAGGATCGGATAGTCGCGACGGAGCTGGATCACGCGCTTGGTAAAGGCGAGAAGCTTCTGCGCGTCCTCGCCCATGCTCCAGTCGAACCAGGAAATGTCGCTGTCCTGGCAATAGGCGTTGTTGTTGCCTTGCTGGGTCCGGCCGAACTCGTCGCCGCCGAGCAGCATCGGCGTGCCTTGCGAGAGCAGCAGGGTCGCCAGCATGTTGCGCTTCTGCCGCTCGCGCAAGCCGCGGACGTCCTTGTCGTCGGTCGGGCCTTCGGCGCCGCAATTCCAGGAGCGGTTGCTGGAACTGCCGTCGCGATTGCCTTCGCCATTGGCCTCGTTGTGCTTGTCGTTGTAGCTCGCCCAATCGTTCAGCGTGAAACCGTCATGGGCGGTGATGAAGTTGACGCTGGCCCACGAGCGCCGGCCACCCCAGCGACCAAAGATATCGGCCGAGCCGAGCAGTCGCGAAGCGAGCACGGACGGCGGCGCCTCGCCGCGCCAATAGTCGCGCACAATGTCGCGATATTTGTCGTTCCACTCGGCCCAGCCGGGCGGGAAGCCGCCGACCTGATAGCCGCCCGGGCCGCAATCCCAGGGTTCGGCAATCAGCTTGACGGTCGACAGCAACGGATCCTGGTCCATCGCCTTCAAGAATCCGCTCTGCTCGTCGAAGCCGTAGACCTCGCGGGCGAGGATGGTGCCGAGATCGAAGCGGAAGCCGTCGATATGCATGTGGCCGGCCCAGTAGCGCAAACTGTCCATCACCATCTGGATCACGCGCGGGTGGGACAGATTGACGGTGTTGCCTGTGCCGGTGTCGTTGATGTAGAAGCGCCGCCGGTCCGGCAGCAGGCGATAATAGCTGGCGTTGTCGATGCCCTTGAAGGACAGGGTCGGGCCGAGCTCGTTGCCTTCGGCAGTGTGATTGTAGACGACGTCGAGGATCACCTCGAGCCCGGCGCCATGCAGCTTCGACACCATCTCCTTGAACTCGCGAAGACTGTTCGGCACGTCGGATGCGTAGCGCGGGTCCGGCGCGAAGAAGCCGATGGTGTTGTAGCCCCAGTAATTGACGAGGTTCCTCCTCAAGAGATTGTCGTCGTTGATGAACGAGTGCACCGGCAAAAGCTCGATCGAGGTCACGCCGAGCGATGTCAGGTGCGCGATCATCTCGGGCGCGGCGAAGCCGGCATAGGTGCCGCGCAAATTCTCCGGCACATCGGGGTGCTTCTTCGTGAACCCTTTGACATGGGTTTCGTAAACGATGGTCTCGTCCCAGTGAACGTCGTGCTGCGCCGCCTCGGCCTGCCAGTCGAAATCGGGATCGACCACGACGCATTTCGGCATGAAGGGCGCGCTGTCGCGTTCGTCGAAGGTGGTGTCGTCGCCCGTCTCCATCTTGTAGCCGAACACGGCCGGGTCCCACTTCAGCGTCCCGGCATGGGCGCGGGCATAGGGATCGAGCAGGAGCTTGTTGGGATTGAAGCGATGGCCGGCCTCGGGCTGATAGGGCCCGTGAACGCGCAGGCCGTAAAAGGTGCCGGGCCCGACGCCCGCGATGTAGCCGTGAAAAACCTGGTCGGTATATTCCGGCAGCTCGAAGCGGTGGGTCTCGCGATCGCCCTCGAACAGGCAGACTTCCACCTTGGTGGCATTGGCGGAAAAGACCGCGAAGTTCGTGCCCTTGCCGCTCCAATGGGCACCCAGCGGATAGGGCAGGCCTTCCTCGATGACGAAATCAGACATTTAAACCCCCGGGCCCCAATGGCCGCGACGGCAACGCCATCGCGTCCTGAATGTTTCAAGCGCCGTGCCATTCTGGGCGCTGCGTGCGTCAATTCAATGAAGTGAGAGCGGGTGACGCCATTTGAGGCAGTCACGTCAGGCGGCAGCCGATGGCCATCTTCGCAGAGACGATTTTCACACCTATATAGGTGGCGTCACTGACAGCGGATAAAGCCATGACCCCCGTCTCCATCCTGCTCAACATCCTCTGGATCCTCATCGGCGGCGCCTGGATGGCGGTCGGCTGGCTGGTCGCCGCGGTCATCATGGCCGTCACCATCATCGGCCTGCCCTGGGCGCGGGCGGCGTTCAACATCGCCATCTACACGCTGCTGCCGTTCGGCTCGAAGGCGGTCAACCGCTACGATGTCACTGGGATGAGCGATATCGGCACCGGCCCGCTCGGGGTGATCGGCAACATCATCTGGTTCGTGCTGGCCGGCTGGTGGCTGGCACTCGGGCATCTCCTGACCGCGCTGGTGCTTGCGGTGACCATCATCGGCATTCCCTTCGCCTGGGCTCATCTGAAACTCGCCGGCATCGCACTCTGGCCGATCGGCAAGGTGATCGTGCCGGCTTAGGGCCGGTCTCAGAACTGTTGGGATGGGGTGAGCGCCGGCGAAACCCATCAGACCTTCCGCCGATGATGATGCACGATGGGTTTCGCAAGGGCTCAACCCACCCTAGGCGTACTGAACCTGGATCACCCTTTGGGGGCAGCCCAGCCCCGGACACTGACATCCGCCAGAGCCTGAAATATCGCCGGCGTGCGTTCCAGGCGGGCGATCGTTCGCGCGCCTTCGACGGCCGCGACCAACGCCGCTGCGGTCGAGGATGCGCGCGCGGACGCGAAACCGCACTCTCTAAAATGCTCCGCAACAATCTCGGTCGAATCGATAAATCCGCGCGCGACCCGCTTGGTCAGCTCAGCGTCGAGCGCGGGCAGCTCATTCGCCAGATTTTGCATGAGACATCCATACTGGAAATCAGAGGCAACCATTTCGGCCGCGAATGCTGCAAAGATCTGATGGACGAACTTCAGAGCGTGGCCTGCCGTGTTCGCCGAGATCTCCCGCAATAGAGAGATTCTGCTCGCGACGTAGTGATCGATTGCTTCTTCCGCGAGCTGTGCCTTGCCGCGCGGAAAGTGAAAATAGAACGATCCTTTCGGAGCACCGCTTTCATCGATGATCTGGGTCAAGCCGGTCGCAGTATAGCCTTGGATGCGAAACAGTCGCACGGCGGTAGCAATCGCGCGGGCGCGCGCATCGGTCTTGCGGGGCATCCTGCAAACCTAACACGCTTCGCTTGACAGTTCTATGGCGACCGCCATAATATGGTGATCGCCATAGAATGTGGGTCCCCACGTGCCAGCCGAAACCCAAAAATTGCGTGACACGGCACTATCGACCCCAGGTTGTTGCAGGAAAAATTCAAATGAATTCGAGCGATTTCGATTTCGTCACATGTTCTGGCGAAAGGGACCTCTGAGATGGCCCTGAGAACCTGCTCGATGGTGCTTTCAGGAGCCGTCATGTTAAGTACGATGTTCACTCAACTCGCCAGCGGGGCGACTTCAGACGATGCCGTCTGGCACAATAAAGTCCCGGCCGCTCTGAGCGAGCCTGCCGTCGATATCGACAAGCATCCGAACCTTCTCCACAAATATGCGGACAACGCCGGGACGAAGATCCACTACGTCACCATGGGATCCGACAAGAAACCGCTGATGGTGTTCGTGCACGGATTTCCGGACTTCTGGTATTCCTGGCGAAATCAGATCCAGGTATTTTCGGCAGATTATCAGGTGGTCGCTCTTGATCTGCGCGGATACGATCTGAGCGATCGGCCGGACGGTGTCGAGAACTACAAGACTCCGGTTCTGCTCCGTGACATCCGCGCCGTGATCGACGCAGAGAGAAAGGGTCGAAAGGCCATCCTGATCGGGCACGACTGGGGCGCCGCTCTGTCCTGGCTATTCACCGGACAAAATCCGGACCTGATCGAGAGACTTGTCGTCCTCAGCGTTCCTCATCCCGGCGCCATCACGAAGGAATTGCTCCCGTGGAACCATCCCGTCGCGCAGTCGAGGGCCAGCGCGTACGCAACAAAGTTCCTCGCCAAAGGCAAAGGCGACACCCTGACTGCGGAAGATTTGGCATACTGGGTTGTCGAACCCAGGGCTAAAAGCCGCTACATTGAGGCTTTCTCGAAATCGTCGATCCTGGCCATGATGAATTACTACAAGGCCAACTACAATCTATCCCAGTTTGCGCTCAACCTGTTCGATCCGATGATGAAGGCAATCTACGGCGCCACGATCAACTGCCCGGTCCTGCATGTGCACGGAATCGAGGAGAGCCATGCTTTGTTGAGCACGCTCGATCTGGAAAAATCATGGATGAAAAATCCGGGCGATCTCACGATCAAAATCGTTCCTGGAGTAGGCCACTTCATTCAGCATGAGGTGCCCGACTATCTCAACCAGACGATTTCCTCCTGGTTGAAAGATTCAGGAAACTGAGTCCTGCGATGATGGATGATCAATGGCTGCTTCTGGCCCGGAGCAGTCGTCAAGCGCGATGTCAATTGCCGGCATTCGACTTTTGCGCCGGAGTCGGCATGGCGGCAATGACCAAGGTCCGTTCGGTTTTCGTAAGGTTGAACCACCTGCCTCGTGTGAACGACCAAGAGCCAATCATGTTCGACGATCTGATGAACCTCTTGGCTATTCTGTCTGTCGGCTTTCCCGCCGTGCCGTGGTTTTTTGGTGCGCGATGGGGGGCGAGAGGAGTTTGGCTCAGTACAGGATTGGCCGTAGTCATCCTGCTATGTTGTTTTCCAATATTGTTTTCGGTTTCATGCGGTGCCTGTGGGCAGGGCGCGATAGCCATTTTTGTGCTGGGCCCGATCTGGATTGCTTCGGCATTGCTGACGGTCACTTCGGCGGCGGTCGCTCACTACAAATTCGCGCGCTGATTTCCGCACCGCGGGGGTACGATACCGCCCACGCTGGGCATCGCAGATGAAGCTCGTAGGATGGGTAGAGCGCCAGCGAAACCCATTAATCCGCTAGCCGCTGTCGAAGCGCGATGGGCGTTCGCAAGGGTTCAACCGATCCTTCGGCCGCGGCGCGCTCACCCGCCTCCCGTCCACAATCCCTCGCGTTGCCCGACAGGCAAAATACACCACATGCAGGTCAACGGTGTCGCCACGAATATTCTGATTGACCGAAATCTTATCTTCGGGTAAATCGCATTCCATCCCAGCCCGCCAAAGGGGCGTTTCGCGATCGTCACGATACGTGAGCCGGGATGCGATGGACGCGGCAGCGCCGGCGCGTGACGAGATGGCAGGGCGGGCTATGCCTGTGAGTCATCGCGATCCGCGGGATCGACACGGCGCCGTTACAGCGTTCCTTTTCGGCTTTGGGGGCGAGCACGCGCGAGCCTTCGAATGATCGGGGAGAGACGTCCGCGGACGGCAAAAGCGTGTGGTCCTGACGCCCGGGGTCTGTGCGTCAAGGCTTGCGGTGGTGTGGCGGCCGACCGGCAGACACATCGGTCATCCGCAAGGCGACGGGGGCAATAGTGCATCGCTCCCCGGGGAGAGCGCGCCATAAGCCGTAAAACCATTGCGCAGGGAAGGCCGGGCGACCGGCATCACCTGTGGTCACCCCGCGTGCGTTTCTCGTATGCGGACCTCGGGTGCCAGCCGGCGCCCGGCCTTCCCTGCGCCCTTTCTTCTTGATGAGGGCGAAACCGACAGCAAAACTCGGGCGAAACCGGCCGCGAGAAGGCGAAGGCATGTTTAACGCCAAGACCTCCATTCTCGTGCCCCGGACGCAGCGCAGCGCGCCGCGACTTGGCGGCGTGGTGCGCTGCTGAGCCGGGGCCCATATCTTCTGCCGCGCTGGGTCCCGGCTCTGCGCAGCAACGCTGAAGGGCGTTGCAGCGCGTCCGGGACACGAGCGGGTGCCCGTCGTGTGCGCCGCCCCCAACTTCATCTTGCGCTGCGGCAAAAAACTTGCACACTCGCTGAGCCGGGCAGCGAGCTCGAACCAGGGAGCGAGCCGATGTCCCTCCAGACCGTACCATCCGACGCCGCCGATCAACGCTCCAACCGCCCTGAGGACGTTCAGGCACTGGAAGCGGACACGCGGCTGCGCGACGACATCCGCCTGCTCGGGCGCATCCTGGGCGACACGGTGCGCGACCAGGAGGGGCCCGAATTGTTCGACCTGGTCGAGCGCATCAGGCAGACCTCGATCCGGTTCCACCGCGACGAGGACCGGCTCGCCCGCCGCGAGCTCGAGCAGATCCTCGACAGCATGTCGACCTCCGAGACGGTGCGGATTGTCCGTGCCTTCAGCTATTTCTCCCACCTCGCCAACATCGCCGAGGATCAGAACAACATCCGCCAGATGCGCGCCCGTACCGCAACAAAGAGCGGCGGCTCCGGCGTGCTCGCGGAAACGCTGGCCCACGCCAAGGCCGCGGGTATCGGCGCGGATGCGCTGCGCAATTTCTTCAAGAGCGCGCTGGTCAGCCCCGTGCTGACCGCGCACCCGACCGAGGTCCGCCGCAAGAGCACCATGGACCGCGAGATGGAGGTCGCAAGCCTGCTCGATCGCCGCGAGCGGGTCGCGCTGACCGAAGACGAAGTTGCCGCCAGCGACGAGCAGCTCCGCCGGGAGGTGCTGACGCTGTGGCAGACCAATCTGTTGCGCCGAACCAAGCTCACCGTGCTCGACGAGGTCGCGAACGGCCTGTCGTTCTACGACTACACCTTCCTGCGCGAGGTGCCGCGGCTGGTCAACACGCTGGAAGACCGGCTGGAGGACGGCGGCGAGGCCGCCGCCAGCGAGCTTGCCTCGTTCCTGCGCATGGGCAGCTGGATCGGCGGCGATCGCGACGGCAATCCCTTCGTCACCGCCGACGTCATGCGCGGCACGCTGCGGCTGCAGTCGAGCCGGGTGATGCAGTTCTACCTGAACGAGCTGCACGTGCTCGGCTCGGAGCTATCAATCGCGGCACATCTCGCCGATATCTCCGAGGAGCTGCGCACGCTGGCGGAGCGCTCGCCGGACACCTCGCCGCACCGGAGCGGCGAGCCTTATCGTCTCGCGGTCTCCGGCATCTATGCGCGCCTGTCCGCAACGGCCGAAATGCTTCAGGTCGAGATCACGCGGCGTCCGGTCGGCAAGGGCGCGCCGTACGAAAGCGTCAAGGAGCTCAAGGCCGATCTCGACGTGCTGCACCGTTCCTTGATCGCGAATAACGCGCGCGTCATCGCGCGCGGCCGGCTGCGGTTGCTGCGACGCGCAGTGGATTGCTTTGGCTTCCACCTGGCGCGGCTCGACATCCGCCAGAACTCGGCCGTGCATGAGCGGACCATCGCCGAACTGATGGACGCTGCGAATCCCGGCATGTCCTATCTCGCGCTCGGCGAGGACGCCCGTATTTCGCTGCTCACCAATGAACTCCGTAGCATCCGCTCGTTGGTGTCGCCATTCGTCAAATACAGCGACGAGACCATGGGCGAGCTCAACGTATTCCACGCCGCGGCGGAAGCCCATGCGAAGTTCGGCTCGGACTCCATTCCCCAGTGCATCATCTCGATGTGCAAGAGCATGTCGGACATGCTCGAAGTGGCCGTGCTCCTGAAGGAAGTCGGTCTCGTCCATCCCTCCGGGCGCAGCGCTATCAACATCGTGCCGCTGTTCGAGACCATCGAGGATTTGCAGGCCTCGAGCGTCATCATGGACCGCATGCTGTCGCTGCACGATTACCGTCGTCTCGTCGACAGCTGTGGTGGCGTGCAGGAGGTCATGCTCGGTTATTCCGACAGCAACAAGGATGGCGGCTTCGTCACTTCGGGCTGGGAGCTGTACAAGGCCGAGATCGGCCTCGTCGACGTGTTCGAGCGGCATCACGTGCGGCTGCGCCTGTTCCACGGCCGCGGCGGCTCGGTCGGTCGCGGCGGCGGCCCGAGCTACGACGCCATCATCGCCCAGCCCGGCGGCGCCGTGAACGGCCAGATCCGTATCACCGAGCAGGGCGAGATCATCTCCTCGAAATATTCCAACGCCGAGGTCGGCCGCAGCAATCTTGAGATCCTGGCCGCCGCGACGCTGGAGGCGAGCCTGCTGCATCCGCGCCAGAGCGCACCACGCGGCGAATATTTGACCGCGATGGACGAGCTGTCGAACCTCGCCTTCAAGGCCTATCGCGGGCTTGTTTACGAGACCGACGGCTTCGTCGATTACTTCTGGGCCTCGACCGTCATCAACGAGATCGCGACGCTGAACATCGGCAGTCGCCCGGCCTCGCGCAAGAAGACCCGCGCGATCGAAGACCTTCGCGCCATTCCCTGGGTGTTCTCCTGGGCGCAATGCCGCCTGATGCTGCCGGGCTGGTACGGCTTCGGCAGCGCAGTCGAGCAGTGGATCGCGGAGCATCCCGACAAGGGCATGCCGTTCCTGAAAGAGCTCTACAAGGAATGGCCGTTCTTCCGCATGCTGCTGTCGAACATGGACATGGTGCTGGCCAAAAGCTCGATCGCGATCGCTTCGCGCTATGCCGAGCTCGTCCCTGACGAGGCGTTGCGTGAAAAGATCTTCGGCCGCATCCGCCGCGAATGGCATTCCTGCATCGAGACGTTGCTGGACATCATGGGGCAGGATCGGCTGCTGCAAGGCAACCCGCTGCTGGAGCGCTCGGTGCGCCACCGTTTCCCCTATCTCGATCCGCTCAACCACGTTCAGGTCGAGCTGCTGAAAGAGCATCGCGCGCAGAACCCGGATGAGCAGGTGCTGCGCGGGATTCAGCTGACGATCAACGGCATCTCGGCGGGCTTGCGGAATACGGGTTGATCGGCGAGTTGCGAATGGCGAGTAGCGAATGGAGTCCACTCGCCATTCGCCACTCACACTTCGCGTCACATCAACAGAAATGCGCCCCCTGCGTCTCCACATAGACCGAATACAGCGACTGGCTCGCGGTCATGAACAGGCGGTTGCGCTTTCGGCCGCCGAAGCAGAGGTTGGCGCAAGTCTCTGGCAACAGGATCTGCCCGATCCGTGCGCCGTCGTTTGGCGCGAACACCTGCACGCCGTCATAGCCCGGTCCAACCCAGCCGGCGCCGACCCAGATATTGCCGTCGACGTCGACCCGCATTCCGTCGGGGAAGCCTGATTTGCCGTCGAGCTTCATGTCGATCAGCCGCTTCGGGTTCGACAGCTTCTGACCGTCGAGGTCGTAAGACCAAACCACGTTCTCCGCCTGCGGATAATGCGTGATCCCGGTGTCGCAAACGTAGACCTTCTTGTAGTCGTGAGAGAAGGCGATGCCGTTCGGCTTGAACGGTTCGTCCGCGACCTTCGTAAGCTGGCCTGACTGCGCATCGAGGCGATAGACAGCTTCCTTCTGATAGGGCTGGAGCGAGCCGGTGTTGGCGAGCTTGCCCTCGTAGATGCTGATCGCGCCATAGCCGGGATCGGTGAACCAGATCGACTTGTCGTTGGGATGGACGACCATGTCGTTCGGGCCGTTGAGCGGCTTGCCGTTCGCTTGCTCCGCCAGCGTCGTCACCGAACCGTCGTGTTCGTAGCGGACGAGGCGGGTGCGCTCGGCGGTGATCTGGCGGCCCTCGGTGTCGAACGAATTGCCGTTGGCCTCGTTCGACGGCTTGTGGAACTGCTCGGAGATGTGGCCGTCGTCGTCGAGATAGCGCAGCTGCCGGTTGGCCGGGATGTCGCTCCAGACGAGATATTGCCCCTGCGCATTCCACGCCGGTCCTTCCGCCCACAAGCAGCCGGTGTAGAGCCGCTTGATCGAGGTGTTGCCGACCTTGGCCTTGAAGCGCTTGGGATCGATAGCGATGATGTCAGGATCGGGATAGCGCTGCGGCTCGGCATTGGCGCCGAAGTCGCGGGCGTCCGCGCGCGAGGCGAGCAGGGCGGATGCGGCGACGGTCGCAGCGCCCTTGAGAAGCGTGCGGCGGCCGAGGCCGCCGGTTGCAGTGGTGTCGTCGGAGTTGGTCAGTATTCTTGTCATGGTTTCCTCCCAAGATTGTGTTGGGAGGACACTATTCGCCTGCATTCAGGCTTAAAGCGGGGCGATCTCTGGACAAGACAACCAGAGATCGCAGCGCAGGGATGCCAAAAATGTGGCTAGACGGAATCCTTACACGGGGTCCCAGGGGAAGATGTCGGCGGAGCGGTCGAGCTTGTAGAACGAGCCCTTCAGCGCCGGCATGCCGTGTTCCGCGATTGTCTGCGGCGTCCAGCCCTCGCTGCGATGAACCGAACGCAGCGGACGGTTCTGGCTGAACAGGAACAGCTCGTTCATGCGCGCGCCGAAGATTTGCCCAGAGACCTCCTTGGCGGCATCGGACAGCAGATAGGCGCAGATCGGCGCGATCTTCTCCGGTCCCATCTGCTTGATCTTCTCGACGCGCGCCTTCTCGGCCTCGGTCTCGGTCGGGATGGTGCCGATCATGCGGGTCCAGGCGAACGGCGAGACGCAGTTGGAGCGGACGTTGAAGCGGCCCATGTCGAGCGCGATCGACTTGGAAAGCCCGATGATGCCGAGCTTGGCGGCGGCGTAGTTGGCCTGGCCGAAATTGCCGATCAAGCCCGAGGTCGAGGTGAAGTGCACGAAGGAGCCCGACTCCTGCTCGCGGAAAATGCGCGCCGCGGCGTGCGAGACATAGAACGAGCCCATCAAATGGACCTTGATGACGGCCTCGAACGCTTCCACGCTCATCTTGTGGAAGATCATGTCGCGCAAAATGCCGGCATTGTTGACGACGCCGTCGAGCCGGCCGAAATGATCGGTCGCGGTCTTGACGATCTTGCTGGCGGGGACGGCTTCCGCTACCGACTCGAAGTTCGGAACGGCGATGCCGCCGCGCTTCTTGATCTCCTCGACGACCTCCTCAGCGGGAGACGCGCTCGAACCGGCGCCGTCGGCGGCGCTGCCGGGATCGTTGACGACGACCTTGGCGCCTTCCGCCGCGCAGAGCAGCGCGATCTCGCGCCCGATGCCGCGGCCTGCGCCGGTGACGATGACGACCTTGTCTTGCAGTGATTTTGTCATGTGTGTTCTACCTCTCGTTCGTAAACACGATCGTGCCTGACGCGGCGAACATGCCGCCGACGCCGTGGCACACCGAAATCTTCGCGCCAGCCACCTGCGCCGGCGCGATGCCGCGCATCTGGCGCACGCTCTCCTGGAGCGCGTACATGCCGTACATGCCCGAATGCATATAGCTCAATCCGCCGCCATTGGTGTTGAGCGGCAGTTTTCCGCCCGGCCGCGTGTTGCCGTCGGCGATGAATTGGCCGGTTTCTTCATGCGGCATGAAGCCGAGATCGCCGAGGCCGAACAGTGGCAGATGCGCGAACGCGTCGTAGATCATGAGATGGTCGACGTCCTTGTGGGCGATGCCGGCCTCCTTGAAGGCGAGGGGGCCAGCGGTCTTGAACGCGCGCGAGGAGTTAAAAGTCTCCATCTGGCTGACCATCGGCGTTTCCACGCTCTCGCCTGTGCCCATGATGTAGACCGGTTTGCGCGGAAAATCCTTGGCGCGGTCGGCCGAGGTCAGGATCAGTGCGCCGCCGCCGTCGGTGACGAGGCAGCATTGCAGCAGGCGGAACGGATAGGCGATCATGCGCGAATTGAGGACGTCGGCGACCGTGATCGGGTCCTTCATCATCGCGCGCGGGTTTTTGGCCGCCCATTCGCGCTGGACGACCGCAACCGAAGCCAGTTGCTCGTGGGTGATGCCGTAGGTCTTCATGAAGCGCAGCACGGGGATCGGGAACATGCTGGGCGGGCCGTAGACGCCGAACGGCGCCTCGAACTGGCCGTTGAGGCTGTCCGGCGCTGTCGAGCGCGGCGCCTTGCCGATCATCGACTTGCCGCTCTCGGCATGCGTGATCAGAACGGTTTTGCACAGGCCGGCCTCGATCGCAGCGGCGGCATGGCGGACGTGCAGCATGAATGAGCAGCCGCCGACCGAGGTGCCGTCCACCCAGGTAGGCCTAATGCCGAGATAGTGGCAGACCTGCTGCGGCGTTTCGACCGCGGTGGCAAAACCGTCGATGTCGGACAGCTTCAGCCCGGCATCGGCGATGGCGTTGAGCGCCGCATCCGCATGAAGCTGAAGCTGCGACACGTTGGGGATGACACCGAGCTCGGTGGTCTCGGCCGCGCCGACGACGGCAACCTGGTTCTTGCGCATGGTCTACCCCTTCGCCGGACGGAAGACGGGGAGGGTGATCTTGTCGTCGAGCGCCTCGAAGGCGACTTCGAGCTTCATGTCGAGCTCGAGCGCTTCCGGGGTCTGCGGGCAGTCGATGATGTTGCTCATCATCCGCGGCCCCTCGGCAAGCTCGACCACGGCGATTGCGTAAGGCGGCGTGAAGCCGGGCGCGGCCGGACGGTGGTTGATCACGTAGCTGTAGAGGAAACCCTTGCCGCTCGCCTTGAAGATGCTGACCTTGCGCGAGGCGCAGGACGGGCAGAACGGGCGCGGCGGGAAATAGACATGCGCGCAGGCGTCGCAGCGCTGCAGGCGCAATTCGCCCGCTTTGGCGCCGTCCCAGAAATGCTGGGTTTCCGGCGTCGGTTTCGGTCGCGCGCGCTGCGGTTCGGCCATCTGGCTGGTCCTCCCGGGAAATATTTCAAAGGCACAGGCCTTACGCCCGCCTGTTTCGATCTTGATGCGACAATCGACCATGCCGCGTCAACGGTCCAGCAATGCGCATGCATGCCATCATGCGCACAATGCTTGTGTCGAACTGAGCCGGCGCTATAGATTGCGCGCGCAATATTCCGTGAGACAGACATGCCCGATTTTCCGACACTGGCGAAGCTCGCCGACGACCTCGAAAACGGCCGCACCACCTCCCGAAAACTGGTCGAGGCGTGCATCGCCAAAATCGCCGACTCGGCAGGCGAGGGCCAGCGCGCCTTCATCCATGTCGACAAGGACGCCGCGCTCGCGGCTGCCGACGCGATGGATGGCCTGCGCAAGGCCAAGGCGGCACCGTCGCGCTATGCCGGTATCCCGGTCTCGATCAAGGATCTGTTCGACATCAAGGGCCAGGTGACGCGCGCCGGCTCCCGCGCACTCGACGATTCCCCGCCGGCCGAGCAGGATGCCGCAACCGTGGCGCGGCTGCGCAAGGCCGGCTTTGTCGTGATCGGCCGCACCAACATGACCGAGTTCGCCTATTCCGGCATCGGCATCAATCCGCATTACGGCACACCGAAGGGCGCCTGGAACCGGGCCGAGGGTCACGTGCCCGGCGGCTCGTCCTCGGGCGCCGCGGTGTCCGTGCTCGACGGCATGGCGCATGGCGCGCTCGGCACCGACACCGGCGGCTCCTGCCGGATTCCGGCGGCCTATAACGGCATCGTCGGCTACAAGCCGACGCAGCAGCGCGTGCCGCTCGATGGCGCGGTGCCGCTGTCGTTCTCGCTCGACAGCATCGGCCCGCTGGCGCGATCGGTCAGCTGCTGTGCCATTCTCGATGCGGTGCTGGCAAACGAGCCGATCGTTCCGCTGAGGCCGCGCCCGGTGAAGGGCATGCGGCTCGCGGTGCCGACCACGATCGCGCTCGATGATCTCGACGCAGACGTCGCCGAAACCTTTGAGCGCGCGCTGAAGTCGCTCGCTGATCACGGTGCCATCATCGAGCGCATCGAGATGGCCGAATTCCACGACATCGGCCCGATGAACGCCAAGGGCGGCTTCGCCGCGTCCGAAAGCTATGCCTGGCATCGCTATCTCATCACGTCCAAGGGCGACGTCTACGACCCCCGCGTTTCCGTCCGCATCCTGCGCGGCGAGGCGCAGAGCGCGGCCGACTATATCGACCTCCTCAACGAGCGCCGCTCGCTGATCGCCCGCGTCAATGCACGCCTTGCGCCCTATGACGCGCTGGTGCTGCCGACCACCGCCAACACGCCGCCGAAGATTTCCGATCTCGCCGACGACAAGGCGTTCACCAAAGAAAACCTGCGCGCACTGCGCAATTGCACACTGATCAACATGATCGACGGCTGTGCTATCTCGATCCCTGCGCATCGGGAGGGCGAAATCCCCGTCGGCCTGATGCTTGCAGGGGCGGGCGGCTCGGATCGCCGTATCTTTGAACTTGCTGCCGGCATGGAGGCCGTAATTCGTGTTTGACCTGACTTTCACCGTTGACGCCCAGGACACCACCACGCCGCTGACATTGGCGATCGACCAGATGGTCATCGCCGGCTGGACCGGCCGCGACCCCGTCGCGCGCGACAAGCATATCGCCGAGCTGCAGGAGATGGGCATCGCCCCGCCAGCCTCGACGCCGATCTACTATCGCGGCGCGGCGCGGCGGCTGACGCAGGAAGACAGCATTGAGTGCACCGGCAGCGATTCCTCCGGCGAAGTCGAGTTCGTGCTGATCGGCTGGCAGGGCCGCATCTTCGTCGGCTGCGGCTCCGACCATACCGACCGCAAGGTCGAGGCCTACAATGTCACCGTGTCCAAGCAGATGTGCGACAAGCCGATTGCCTCGACGCTGTGGGAGCTGGAGGACGTCATCGGCCACTGGGACAAGATGATCTTGCGCTCCTGGGCCACGATCAAGGGCGAGCGCGTGCTCTACCAGGAGGGCACGCTGGACGCGATGCTGCCCGTCGCCGACCTCATCAAGCGCGGCTTCGATGGCAACAAGTTCCCCGACGGCTGCGCCATGTTCGGCGGCACTTTTGCGGCCAAGGGCGGCATCCGCCCCGCCGACCGTTTCGAGTTCGAGCTCGAAGATCCCGTTCTGAAGCGCACGATCAAGCACGGCTACGACGTGGCGACGCTGCCGGTGCGGGGCTAATCTCTCTCCGCCGTCATTGCGAGGAGCTCTTGCGACGAAGCAATCCAGAATCTCTCCGCGGAAAGATCCTGGATTGCTTCGCTGCGCTCGCAATGACGAGGAGATAGTCATCGGAAATCGGGTGGCGGGGTGAACCTCGGACTGCAAAGGTGATTGCTATGACAATGACCGCACGCAAAACACCCCATCAGCTATCCGCTGACCTCGCCGCCCACGTCGATGCCCTCGACTGGCCGCAGATCACCAGTGAACTCGACTCCCAGGGCTGCGCCGTCCTGAAAGGCCTGCTGACGCCGGACCAGTGCCGCGCCGCCGCTGCGCTCTATCCCGACGACACCCACTTCCGCAGCCGCATCGTCATGGGCCGTCACGGCTTCGGCCGCGGCGAGTACAAATATTTTGCCTACCCGCTGCCCGATCTGATCGCGCAGCTTCGCCCGGCGCTCTATGCGCATCTCCAGACCGTCGCCAATCGGTGGAACGAGGCGATGGGCATCGACATCCGCTATCCCGCCGCGCATGCCGCCTTCCTCAAGCGCTGCCACGAGGCGGGCCAAGCACGGCCGACGCCGTTGCTGCTGCAATACGAAGCCGGCGACTTCAATTGCTTGCATCAGGACCTCTACGGCGAGCACGTGTTCCCGCTCCAGGTCGCCATCCTGCTCTCCGAGCCGGGACGCGATTTCACCGGCGGCGAGTTCGTGCTGACCGAGCAGCGCCCGCGGATGCAGTCGCGCGCCGAGGTGGTTCCGCTGGCCCAAGGCGACGCTGTTGCTTTTGCCGTGCATCACCGCCCGGTGCAGGGGACACGCGGCACCTACCGGGTTAATCTGCGCCATGGCGTCAGCCGGATTCGCACCGGCCAGCGCCACACGCTGGGTGTGATCTTTCATGATGCCAAATGAGCGCGACGATTGACGTCTGACTTGTTCGATAGCGTTGCCGAGGCGCAGCCATCGCGCGAAGAAATCGCCGACGGCGCGGTGCTGCTGCGCGGCTTCGTCAAGCCGATCGAGGGCGAGCTGATCGAAGCCGTGCGCGCGATCGTCGCGCAGTCGCCGTTCCGGCGGATGACGACGCCGGGCGGCCATCAGATGTCGGTGGCGATAACCAATTGCGGCGAGCGCGGCTGGATCACCGATCACACCGGCTATCGCTATGACCCCATCGATCCGCGAACCGAGGCGCCATGGCCGGCGATGCCGCCGGTGTTTTGCGATCTCGCTCGCGGTGCAGCTGAGCAAGGCGGTTTTGCGGGCTTCACGCCCGATGCCTGCCTCGTCAATCGCTATGAGCCGGGCACGCGGCTATCGCTGCACCAGGACAAGGACGAGCTCGACTATTCGGCGCCGATTGTCTCGGTCTCGCTCGGCCTGCCCGCGACGTTCCTATTCGGCGGCCTGGCGCGCGCCGACAAGCCGCGGCGTTTTCGGCTGGTCCATGGCGACGTCGTGGTTTGGGGAGGGGCCAGCAGGCTCGCCTATCACGGCGTGGCGCCGCTCGCCGATGGCGAGCACGCACTGCTCGGACGGAAGCGGATCAATCTAACGTTTCGAAAGGTGCGCTGACCTAACTCCTCATCCTGAGGAGCGCGCTATTCGCGCGCGTCTCGAAGGATGAAGGCCGAGATGCTGCAGCCGGGCTCTCATGGTTCGAGACGGCGCTGCGCGCCTCCTCACCATGAGGATCAGGGCTTCGGCGGGTGAATGAACGCCCATGGGCTGACTTCAGAATCCCGCGTCACCTCGACCGAGATCAGATACGGTCCGCCATGCGCGAGCGCCTTTTCCATCGCTGCCTTGAACTGGTCCGGCGCGGTCACGCGCGCAGCCGCCACGCCAAAAGACTCCGCGAGCTTGACGAAATCCGGATTGACCAGATCGGACGCCACCACGCGGCCGTCGAAGCGTTCGCGCTGGTCGCGGCGGACATTGCCATAGGCGTTGTTGTTGAACACCAGCGTCACCACGCCGATGTTGAACTGCACGGCGGTGGCAAGCTCCTGCACGCCGAACATGAAGCCGCCATCGCCGGTGATAGCCACCACCGGCTTGTCAGGATTGGCGACCTTGGCGCCGAGCGCGGTCGGGAAACCCGAGCCGAGCGTGCCCTGGTAGCCTGACGTAATGAAGGTGCGCGGCTCGTAGATCGGAAAACCGTACCAGGAGGCGAAGCCGAACTGCGACAATTCGTCGGTGACGATCGCATTCGCCGGCAGCACCTCGCGCAAAATGTTCAGATACGCCATCTGCGGCTGGATGCGCTGGATCTCCTGCTGTGCCGTCGCTGTCGCCTCGCGGATCGCGGCGCGGCGGCCGGCGGTCTTGCTGTAACCGGCCTTGCTGACGGCAGCAGTGAGATCGGCGGTCGCCGTCCTGGCATCGGCAACGATCGCGGTGTCCGAGATGAAGCGCCGCATCTCGACGGGATCGATGTCGATGCGGATGCTCTTCAGGCCATCGGGGCGAAAGGGCCAGCGCGACATGGTCGGCAGCTCCAGCCGCGAGCCGATGCCGATCATGAGGTCGGTTGTCGGCCAGAGCTTGTAAGCGGCGGCCATGGTGAGCCCGAGCTCATGCGCGTTGGAAACGATGCCGCGGCCGCTGCGGAAGGCGACGACGGGGGCATCGATCATCTCGGCAAGCTCGAGGATTTCGTCGCGCGCCTCGATCGCGCCACTACCGACGAAGATCATCGGCGCCTTGCTGTCCTTAATCAACGCAGCCGCCTGCTTGATCATATCGGGGTCAGGCAGCGGCGCGGGCAGCGGCTCCAGCACCTGTGCGGCACGAGTGTCGGCGCGCTGAGTAAAAATGTCCCAGGGCATTTCGACCGAGGCGGGGCCGCGCCGTCCCGATGTCATCTCCTGGAAAGCGCGCGCGACGGTGGTCGGCGCATTGCCGGGATGTTCGATGCGGTCGGCCCATTTCACATAGGTGCGCAAAGTCGCGAGCTGGTCCGGCATCTCGTGCAGATGGCCGCGGCCCTTGCCCAGGAATTGCGTCGGCACCTGGCCGGTGACGCACAGCACTGGCTCGTTGCAGCCATAGGCGGTGAGGAGTGCCGCGCTGGCATTGAGCACGCCGGGGCCGGGCACCACGCTGAACACGCCGGGCCTGCCACTGGAGCGCGCATAGCCGAACGCCATGTAGCCGCAGGCCTGCTCGTGCCGCGCGCCAATCACCTTGAGCTGGGCCTGGTGGAAGGCGTCGAACAGGCCATAGACCTGCGCGCCGGGCAGGCCGAACACGGTGTCGACACCGTGGGCGACAAGCCCGCTTACGATCGCTTCGCCGCCGGTGAGGGTGGTCATTGCATCATTCCATTCGTGTTGTTGGTCAGGCTTCGTCGACGACGCCGTTGCGCAAGGACCCGATGCCCTCGGCTACGACTTCAATAACGTCGCCTGGCTTTAGATAGCGTGGCGGATCGAACCGCGCACCGGCGCCGGTCGGCGTGCCCGTCACGATGATGTCACCGGGAACGAGCGTCGCAAACGTCGAGATGTAGCTGATGAGATAGCGGAACGGGAACATCAGCCGGCTGGTGCGGTCGTCCTGCCGCAGCTCGCCGTTGACATGCGTGGTCAGGCGAATGTCGGCGATCTGCGCTTCCCTGGTGTAGGGCACGAGCCACGGACCGAGGCTGCCGCTGGAATCAAAGTTCTTGCCTTGCGTCACGTTGAACTTGGCGTGGCGCAGCCAGTCGCGCACCGAGCCTTCGTTGCAGAGCGTCAGCGCAGCGATGTGGTCGAGCGCAGCGCTTTCCGCGATGTGCCGACCTTGCTTGCCGATCACCAGCACGATCTCGCCCTCATAGTCGAGCTGCGCTGATGCACGCGGGCGCTCCAGCGGCGTGTCATGGCCGACGAAGGAGCGGGAAGAGCGCATGAACATGCTCGGATATTTTGGTGCCTCCTGGCCGTCCTTGTACTCGGCGTTACGATCAGGATAGTTGACGCCGATGCAGATGATCTTTTCCGGCGCAGGGATCGGCGGCAGCCAGGTAATGTCGGCGAGCGCATGATCCGGCTTGCGGCCGGCAGCCTCTTCGGCGAAGGCCGCGAGCTTCCCGGCCGCGATCACCTCGCGCAGCGTCGGATAATCCTTGGCGTGGCGCGCGGAGAGATCGACGATGCCGCCCTCCAGGACGGCGCCGTAGCTGATATCACCCTTGATGGAATAGGTGGCGAGGCGAGGGAGCTTCATCGTTCAATCCGCCACCAGCACGTCGGCCACGAACTTCGGCTCACGCACGGCCTGGCCTGAGAAGAGAGAGCCCTGCTCGAACCAGGAGCGCGGGGCAGGCGCGCCCCATAGTGTCTGCCTGCGCGGATCGCGCAGCGACCAGCGCAGCGGCTCGTGGTCGTGATCGCCCGTAAAGTAGTCGCTGGTGTAGAGCTCGAGGCGGTGTCCGTCAGGATCGCGCACATAGAGAAAGAATGCGTTCGAGATGCCGTGGCGTCCGGGGCCACGCTCGATGTTCTTCACAAAACCTTGCGAGGCCATGACGTCGCAGAGATGGATGATGTTCATCGCCGTCGGCGTCCAGTAGGCGAAATGGTGCAGGCGAGGGCCCTTGCCGTTGGTGATGGCAAAATCGTGGACGTTGCCCTTGCGATGCATCCAGGCAGCCGCAATGCGGCCGTTCGGGCCGTCCTCCTCGGCATATTCGGTGAGACGGAAGCCGAGTCGTGCATAGAAATCGACCGTGTCCTGCACCTCGGCTGCAAAGACATTGAAATGATCGAGCCGCTGCGGGTGGCAGCCCCTGTAGAGGTCGTAGCGGCGCAGGAGGTGCGGCCGGCGGTCCATCGACGCATAGAGCTCGATCTGGAAGCCGAAGGGATCGGTGAATTGCAGCGTGCGGCCCTGGAAGGGCTGATCGACGAAGGCGTAGCCGAGGCCGTTCTCGGAGAGAAACTTTGCGGCCTTGTCGAGATCGCCGTCATTGCCGACCTTGAAGCCGAGCCTGTTACAGGCGGGCGCTGCGGTTTTGCGCAGCACCAGCGAGTGATGCTGGTGCTCTTCCGCCGCGCGCAGGTACACGACATTGTCGTCGGCGTCCTCGACATGCAGGCCGATAATCGTCTCGTAGAATTCACGGCTCAACTTCAGATCGGTCACGTCGAGCACGACGTGGCTGGAGCGGATGATGTTGAACGGCGGCTCGAAGATGTGTTGCGGTACGGGCATTGCGTTTCCCCTCGGAGCGACGAGCGTCAGATTCCCAGTTTCTGAATCTTGTGTGTGCCCCGCGCCAGCGAGACGTGCTTGGTTTCCATATAGAAGTCGAACGAGTAATCGCCACCATCGCGGCCGATGCCTGAGGCCTTCATGCCGCCGAACGGCGTCGGCAGATGGCGAACGTTCTCCGAGTTCAGCCAGATCATGCCGGCCTCAAGCGCGTCCGCGACGCGCAAGCCCCGGCCCATGTCGTTGGTCCAGACATAGCCGGTGAGGCCATAGCGGATGTCGTTGGCGATCTCGATCGCCTCCGCCTCGTCCTTGAAGGGCAGCACGGTGAGGAAGGGGCCGAACACCTCCTCCTGCGCCACGCGCATCTTGCCGTTCGCGCCTGTGACCAGCGTCGGCTCGACATAATGTCCGCCGCCTGGGCCGTCATACGTCTTGCCACCGACTGCAATCGTGGCGCCGTCCTGGCGCGCGACGTCGAAATAGGAGCAGACCTTTGCCAGATGCCGTTCGTGGATCAGCGGCCCGATCTCGGTTGAGGGATCGAGGGGATGGCCGACCTTCAGCGCCTTCACGCGCGCGGTCAGCTTCTCGATGAATTTTTCGGCGATGTTTTGCTGGATCAGCAGGCGGCTCGACGAGGTGCAGCGCTCGCCATTGAGCGAGTAGATCATGAACACGACGGCATCGAGCGCGCGGTCGAGATCGGCGTCGTCGAACACGATGACGGGGTTCTTGCCGCCAAGCTCGAAATGCACGCGCTTCAACGTCGGCGCGCCCTGAACCATGATGGCGGAGCCCGTCGAACTTTCGCCAACGAAGCCGATCGCCTTGATCGCGGGATGCTCGGTCAAGGCCTTGCCGGCCTCTTCGCCAAAACCATGGACGGTGTTGAGCACGCCGTCGGGAACGCCGGCTTCCTTGACCAGCCTCGACAAGATCGCCGCTGTGACCGGCGACCATTCCGCCGGCTTGTGCACGACGGTGCAGCCGGCCGCGAGCGCAGGGGCGATCTTCCAGGTCGAGAGCATGAACGGCGTGTTCCACGGCGTGATCACGCCAACGGGGCCGATCGGCACGCGCGTCGAGACGTTCCAATGCTCGTCGCTCGGTGTGTTCTGGCCGTCGCGCGCCTCGGCGCATCTGTCGGCGAAGAAGCGAAAGTTCTCGGCGGCGCGGATCGCGGCCTTGGCCATGAAGCGGTAGGCCTGCCCGGTGTCGATGCATTCGAGCACGGCGATGTCGTCGGCATTGTCTTCGATCGCGTCGGCGACGCGATGCAGCAGCTTCTTTCGCATCGCCGGCCCCATGTCGCGCCAGGGCTTGAAGGCAAGCGCAGCGGCGGTCGCTGCGGCGTCGATATCCTCGGCATTGCCGCGGGCGACGCTCGCAAGCGTTGCGCCGTCGACCGGCGACTTGGTCTCAAACGTTTCGCCGGAGATCGAGGGGACGATCTTGCCGTCGATCATGTGGCCGATGCCGTCCGCGCGCAGCTTCTTCAGCAGCGGTGCGACGCGGTCGCGGTTGGCCTGGTAGACGTCGGCTTTCGGCGTGGGCTTATCCATTTGCGGCCTCCACTTTCAGGGCGTCGTGGATGTTATTGCGCTTCCAGCTGGTGTCCTTGTCGTTGATCTGCATGTCGAACGACAAAGCGAACTTGCTGGCGGCGAAGACGGGATCGAGATGTTTTGAGAGTGCCTGGAAAACGTGCTCGCCGGCCTTCTGGCGCGTGGGAAGGTCGCGGCCCTCGCCGATGCGCAGCAGCATGTCGAGAAAACCGTAGTCGTTTCGCGCGTCGGCAATTGCATAATGCTCGCACCTGATGGCGCGGACGCGGATGCCGCCGAGCGGGAAGATGCCGGTCTCGACCGCCGCCTTGCGCACGATCTCGCACACCAGCGCCATATCGAGACGGCTGTCGAGATTGGCCGAATATTCGATCGTGAAATGCGGCATCGCGTTTTCACTCCCTGTGTCGTCTTGTTACTTAAGCGAAGTAGCAGCTCACGGAGCCGTAGGCGCCATAATCGGCCTGAATTGTGTCGCCCTTGCGGGTCTCGATCGGACGGATGAAGGAGCCGGCGAGCACGATTTGTCCGGGCTCCAGCGCAAGGCCGAGCGGCGCTATCTTGTTGGCAAGCCACGCGACCGCAGTCGCGGGATGATTGAGAACGCCGGCAGCAAGGCCGGTCTCTTCGAGCTGGCCGTTCCGGAAGCAGAGCGCGCCGATCCAGCGCAAATCCGCGTCCAGCGGACGGATCGGTCGTCCCCCGAGCACGATGCCGGCATTCGCGGCATTGTCGGCGATGGTATCGAAAATCTTGCGCGTCGCCTTGGTCTTGGGATCGACGCGCTCGATGCGCGTGTCCAGAATCTCCAGCGCCGGCACCACGAAGTCGGTGGCATTGAGCACGTCGAATAGCGTGCAGTCGGGGCCTGCGAGCCGCTTGCTCATCACGAAGGCGAGCTCGGCCTCGACGCGCGTGGCGATGAAGCGCTCGGTCGGAACCAGTCCGCCGTCGGCAAAGAACATGTCGTCGAGCAGCACGCCGGAATCCGGCTCGCCGATGTTGAGCGCGCTCTGCATCGCCTTCGAGGTCAGACCGATCTTGTGGCCTTTGACGATGCGCCCCTCGGCGATCTTGAGGTCGACCCAGGCCTTCTGAATCGCGTAAGCATCGGCGATGCTGATGTCGGGAAAATCCTGCGAGAGCTGCCGGATCTGCGTGCGGGTCTTCTCCGCCTGGTGCAGACGGCTCGCGCAAGCTTGGATATCGTGATGCGAGAGTGCCATGCGCGTTCACTTAAATTGTGCTGCCGGGGAGATAATTAACATGTTAAGTGAATTCGTCAAACCCAATTCCGGCGTGCTGCAGTGCAAACGTTTTCGGGTTTGAGGACGAGGCGATATGGCGAAGAGACCGGCTGAACCCACCAACGCAGGCGCGCATGCCGCACGGCAGGTGCCGATGCGCGACTTCTCGCGCTCGCTGCCGATGTCACTGTTGCGGGCGCGCGAGGCGGTGATGCGGCAGTTTCGCCCCGCACTGCGTGAACATGGTTTGACCGAGCAGCAATGGCGCATCCTGCGCGCGCTCGCCGCCATCGAGACCATCGAAGTCACGGAACTCGCGCGCACGGCGTTTCTCCTCGGCCCCAGCCTCTCGCGCATCCTGCGCGATCTCGAGGCGCGCAATCTGATCGAGCGCAAGACCGCGAAGGCCGACCAGCGCCGCAGCATGGTCTCGATCTCGAAGGAGGGCGTGAAGCTGATGGCCTCCGTCGCGCCGTCTTCGGAAGCGATCTATGCCGAGATCACCCAACGCTTCGGCGCGCGCAAGCTCGCCGAGTTGCAGGAGATGCTTGGGCAGTTGGAATTGTGTCTTGCTTCCACCGGCGCGAGTGACGATGTTACGGATGAAACGTAACGGCAAATTTGCATGATGGCTTCGCAGTTACGCATGACTATCGTCATTGCTTAACGCGTAAGCACCGCGATCTGCGGGAAAACCCGGCAAAAATAGCTGAGAATAGACCGCCGCCTCAGGTGTTAAACACCGTTGGGCGTGAGCTCTCCGCACTTAGTCGATGATGGCTCAATATCAATTTACTCACACGGCGAGAATTCGTAACTAGCATCCGGCTCTGTATTCAGCGATAGAGCCAAAACAAAGAAGGGCCGACAAGGACGCCCGGCCCCAGGGAGGAATGAATGAGACTGACGAGACGCGACTTCGCGGCCGGAATTGCTGCCGGCATTGCCGCGCCCTACCTCATCAAAAGCGCGCATGCGCAAGGCGCCACCATCAAGATCGGCATGTGCGCGCCCGTCACGGGTCCCGCCGCTGAATCCGGCGGTTACGCCATCAAGGGCGCCAAGCTCGCGCTCGAAGCCGTCAACAAGGCCGGCGGTATTTTGGGAAAGCAGGGCGAGCTGATCGTCGAGGACGACCAGACCACCAATCCCGGCATCGTGCTCGCCTTCTCCAAGCTCGCTTCGCAGCCTGATATCGTCGGCTTCCTCGGTTCGATCCGTTCGACCCAGGTGCACGCGATGGCGCCCGACGTGATCAAGCTCGGCAAGCCCGTGATGATCGGCGGCACCGATCCGAATCTCACGCATATGGGCAATCAATGGCTGTTCCGCTGCCGTCCCAATGACAGCTATTCCGGCCGCGTCATCGCCGAATACGGCGTCACGACGCTCGCCAAGAAAAAGTGGGCCGTGCTGCACTCGACCGATGCATTCGGCACCGCCGGTGGCAAGGCGCTGACTGGCGCGCTCGAAAAGCTCGGCGCGCCGCCGGTGCTCGACCAAGGGTACGCCAACCAGAGTCAGGATTTCACGCCGGTCGTGCTCGCGATCAAGCAGTCCGGTGCCGACATTCTCGGCTCCTACTTCACCTTCGAGAACGACCTCGGCATCTTCGCCCGCCAGCTCCGTCAGCTCGGCGTCAACATTCCCTGGGTCGGCTCGCCCTCGATCGTCAACATCACCGCGCTGAAGCTCGCCGGTCCCGCGCTCTACAATACGTATGGCGTGGCGGATTATGCCGAGGATTCCAGCGAAGGCTCGAAGGCGTTCGGCAAGATCTACCGCGACGCAGTCAAGGTTGCGCCCGATAATCAGAGCTCCTGGACCTTCGACGCCATCAACGTGATGGCGCAGGCCATCAACAAGGCCGGCACGACCGAACCGGCCAAGATCCGCGAAGCCATCCTCGCGATCAGGAAGTTCGCCGGTGCCGAGGGCGAATACAATTTCGACCAGAACGGCGACGGTCTGCACGGCTACAACATCGTGAAGAACGAGAAGGGCAACATCACCTTCGACAAGCACATCGAGTTCAACGACTGACGTTGAAACGACCTCCCCGATGCCGGTCGGGGAGGTCGTGACGTCTTTCGTCGAACCTATCCGACCTCCAACAAAAGCTTGTCATGGATCTCGCCCTACAACTCCTGTTTACCGGCATCGGTATCGGCGCCGTCTACGCGCTGGTCGCGCTCGGCTTCGTGCTGATCTTCCGTGCCACCAATGTGGTGAATTTTGCCCAGGGCGAATTCTCCATGGTCGCGGCCTATCTGATGGTCGTCGCAGTCGAGGCCGGTCTGCCCTATTGGGCGGCCTTCATCGTCGCGCTGCTCGGCATGGCGCTGCTCGGTGTCGTCTTCAATCTCGGCGTCTACTACCCGCTGCGTCACCGCAGCTATCTGCCCGTGATCATCGCCACCATCGGCGCCTCGATCCTGCTCGCCAATTCCGTGCTCGCGATCTACGGTCCGCAGCCGCAGGTGCTTGAAGGCTGGTTTGAAACACCCGGCATCCAGGTCGGCCCGGTCTATCTCGACAGCCAGTATCTCCTGATCATCGGCGTCACGATTTGTCTCGTGATCTTCAATTTCTGGTTCTTCGAGAAGACGCTGCTCGGCAAGAAGCTGCAGGCGACCTCGCAGGACAAGGAGATGGCCTCGCTGCTCGGCATTTCCGTCTCCACGATGATCATGATCACCTTCATCTATTCGGCTGTGCTCGGCGGTCTCGCCGGCATCCTGGTCGCGCCCGTGCTGTTCGTCTCGATCCAGATGGGCTCGACGATCGCACTGAAGGCATTTGCGGCGACCATCATCGGCGGCTTCGGCGATGTCGCCGGCGCCATCATCGGCGGGCTCGCGCTCGGCTTGATCGAGACGTTTGGTGCCGCCTATATCTCGGTGCCCTACAAGGACGGCTTTGCCTTCCTGGTGCTCATCGCCTTCCTGATCTTCCGGCCGCAAGGCATCTTCGGCGAACGCGTGGCGGAAAAGGCATGAGCGCACCCAGCGACAACATGCCGATTCCGGCGCCCATCATCCGTTCGAAACCGCTCGTGGTCCGGCACCTGCCGTACTTCATCGGCGCGGCGATCCTGGTCGTGCTCGCGGCCAACATGAACTTCGACGGCTACGTCCACAACATCCTGCTTCAGGCCACGACGTTCGCGATCGCGGTGTTCGGGCTCTCGGTCGTGCTCGGCCTGTGCGGCCAGATCAATCTGGCGCAGGCCGCGTTCTTCGGGCTCGGCGCCTATGCGGTCGGCATCGGGACGACGGATCTGCAAGTGAGCTTCTGGCTCTGCCTCGTCGGCGGCTGCGTGATCTCGCTGCTCGCGGGCGCCTTGCTCGGAATGTCGACGCTTCGGCTCGGCGGCCATTACCTCGCGATGGTGACGATCTCGTTCCAGCAGATCGTCACGCTGGTGATGATCAACGCGATCTGGCTGACGCATGGTCCTGATGGCGTCTCCAACATCAAACGTCCGGACCTGTTCCAGACGTCGCAGAGCTATCTCGCCTTCTGCGTCGCGATGCTGGCGATCGTCGGCTATATGGTCTGGCATCTCTCCGACACCAAGCTCGGCCGCGCCATGCGCGCGGTGCGCGATAACGAGCTTGCGGCGGGCGTCAACGGCATCGACGTCTTCCGCACCAAGATCTATGCATTTGCGCTCTGCGCGCTGCTCGGCGGTCTTGCGGGCGGATTGTTTGCCGGCGGCTTCGCCTATGTCAGCCCCGATCAGTTCTCGTTCGCGGAATCGATCGTGTTCCTGACCATGTCGCTGCTCGGTGGCGTTGGGTCGCCGGTCGGCTCGGTGATCGGCACGGGTCTCCTGATCTTGATTCCGGAGTGGCTGCGTTTCCTCAAGAGCGTGCCGGGCCTCTATCTCGCGATCTACGGCCTGTTCGTGATCCTGATCATCCGCTTCATGCCCGACGGTATCTGGGGCTTTGTCGCGGATGCGCTCACGCGCTGGCGCGCCAAGATCAAGGCGCCGCCGGCAGTGGCCGCGTTGCAGTTGAAGCCGGCGACGATCGGCGGCGACATTGTGCTGGAAGTCACGGGCTTGTCGAAGCATTTCGGTGGCCTCAAGGCCGTCGACGGCGTCGACATCGCCGTGAAGCGCGGCGGCGTGCATGCGCTGATCGGGCCAAACGGCTCGGGCAAGACCACCACGCTCAACGTGCTCTCGGGCCTGTATGTCGCCACATCAGGCAGAATCGTGCTTGACGGCACCGATATCACCCATATGCCGCCGCATCAGCGCACGGCGTCGGGTCTCGGGCGCACGTTCCAGAACATCCGCCTGTTCCGTTCGATGACGGCGCTGGAAAACGTCGAGATCGGCGCGGAGCGGCCCGGCAACACCATGGTCGGGAAGGGCGATGACGCCTTGACCGAGCGTGCGATGGAGGCGCTGACCTTCGTCGGCCTCGGCAGCCGCGCCAACGAGCTGATCTCGAGCTTCTCCTACGGCCATCAGCGCCTGATCGAGATCGCGCGCGCGCTGGCCTCGAACCCGACGCTGCTGCTGCTCGACGAGCCCGCGGCCGGTCTCAACTCGACCGAGAAGCTCGAGCTGCACGAGCTGCTCAAGCGCATCGCCGCACAGGGGCTCACCATCCTGATCATCGATCACGACATGACGCTGGTCTCGGAAGCGGCCCAGCACATCACCGTGTTGAATTTCGGACGCCGCATCGCGGACGGCGAATCCATGGCCGTGCTGCGTCATCCCGACGTCGTCTCCGCCTATCTCGGGAGCGAATGATGCCGTTGCTCGAAATCCGCAATCTCGTGGTGCGCTACGGCGAGATCGAAGCGCTGCGCGGCGTCACCTGCGCCGTGGAGCAGGGGCAGGTGGTGACGTTGTTGGGCGCCAACGGCGCCGGCAAGTCGACGACGCTGCGTGCGATCTCGGGGCTTGCCAAGCCAACCTCGGGCGAGATCCTGTTCGACGGCAAGTCGATCGCCGGTCTCGGCCCGGAGGCTATCGTCCGCATGGGCATCTCGCACGTGCCGGAAGGCCGCCGCGTTTTTCCGGGCCTGACGGTGAAGGAGAACATCATGCTCGGCGCGTCCAATCGCCGGGCGGCGACCTCGGAGATCTCGCGCGAGGCGGACGCGATGTTCGACCTGTTCCCTGATATCCGCAAGTTCACCAATGCGCTCGGCTGGACGCTGTCCGGTGGACAGTTGCAGATGGTGGCGGTCGCGCGGGGGCTGATGGCCAAGCCGCGGCTATTGCTGCTCGACGAACCCTCGCTCGGCCTCGCGCCTGTCATCGTGCAGGCCGTGTTCAAGATCATTTCCGAGATCCGGCGCAATACCACCGTCCTGCTCGTGGAGCAGAACGCGCGCATGGGCCTGTCGGTGGCCGATTACGGCTACGTGCTGGAGACCGGCCGCATCGTGCTCGGCGGCAAGCCCGACGAGCTCTGGGGCAATGAAGCCATCCGCGCCGCCTATCTCGGCGGCCACGCCAAGGCGAGTGCTTAGCCGGACGGTTCCGTCATCGGGGGCGGATTTCGGGCCGATCGCCTTGAACGGCATCCCCTTGCCGGACGACACTCGGGCGGCGATAGTGGACGCCGCCCGCGAGGCCTGGATCCTGTGGCCAAGCGCATAGGTCTTGCGTCATTGCGAGCGTAGCGCGGCGCCCCGGTTCGCGGTAACAGCGATGGTGTGCTGTCGCGGCGCTCGTCATGGTGACGAAGGTCCAAATAACACGGTCCAACAACAAAGAAGGAAGGCAACGTGGCGAACAAGGTCAAGGAAATCTGGAAGTCGGGCAAGGCCGTGGTCAACGCGTGGCTCGCGATTCCCTCCGGCTTCTCGGCCGAGATGATCGCGCAATGCGGCTTCGACAGCGTCACCGTCGACATGCAGCACGGCGTGCAGGACTATCTGTCGATGGTGCAGTGCTTCCAGGCGATGGACAAGCATCCGGTCACCCCGATGGTCCGTGTGCCCTGGAACGAGCCCGGCATCATCGGCAAGGTGCTCGATGGCGGCGCCTATGGCGTGATCTGCCCGATGGTCAACACGGCGCAGGAAGCCAAGAACCTCGTCTCCTATGCGAAATATCCGCCGAAGGGCGTCCGCTCCAACGGCCCGATCCGCGCCGGCATGTACGGCACCGCGGGCTCCTACCAGAAGACGGCGAACGATGACATCGTGCTGCTGCCGATGATGGAGACCAAGACCGCGGTCGAGAACATGGAAGCGATCCTCGACGTCGAAGGCCTCAACGGCGTCTATATCGGCCCGTCCGACCTCGGCTTCTCCTACGGCCTCGAGCCGAAGCTCGACCGCACCGAGCCCGAGATCCTCGCGATCTACGACAAGATCATCAAGGAATGCGACAAGCGCGGGCTCTTCCCGGGCATCCATTGCAGCGGCGCCGAGGGTGCTGCGCGCGCCATCAACATGGGCTTCAAGCTGGTGACGCTCTCGAACGAGGTCGGCTTGATGACGACCTATGCCAAGATGCAGGTCAACGCGACCCGCAAGGATTCGGCCGGCAAGGCGTAAAAATCCTCTCCCTCTCCCCGCTTTGGCGGGGAGAGGTGAACTACGATGATACAGGAGATCTCTCATGACCATCAGCCCCGTCATCCGCCTGCATCCCGATGATGGCGTGCTGATTGCGCGCGCGAGCCTGCCGCCCGGCACCGTGGTCGCCGACGGCGTCACCACGGTCGAACGCATTCCCTCCGGCCACAAGGTCGCGATCAAGCCGATCGCCGTCGGCGAGCCTGTGATCCGCTACGGCCAGATCATCGGCTTTGCGACCATTCCGATCGCTCCGGGCCAGCATGTGCACGTGCAGAACATCGGCATGGGCGATTTCGCCAAGGACTATGCCTATTGCGTTGACGTCAAACCGACGCCGAATTTCGATCTGCCCGCGACTTTCGAAGGCATCCGCCGCCCGGATGGCCGCGTCGCCACGCGCAACTATATCGGCATCCTCACCTCGGTGAATTGCAGCGCGCATGTCGCAAGTCTCGTCGCCGACGTCTTCAAGAAGAACCCCTTCACCGGCGACAACCCGCTGGCCGATTTCCCCAATGTCGACGGCGTGGTGGCGCTGACCCACAAGACCGGTTGCGGCATGACGCAGAACGAGCCCTTGGCGCTGCTCCGCCGCACGCTCGGCGGCTACGCGCGTCACGTGAACTTCTCTCATGTCATCGTGCTCGGCCTCGGCTGCGAGGTGAACCAGATCGGCGGCCTGATGGAAGAGCAGAAGCTTGCCGGTCGCCTCCGCGCGATGGACATCCAGGAAGTCGGCGGCACCCGCAAGACGGTGGAAGCCGGCATCGCCTTCGTGCGCGAAGCTCTTGCGGATTCGAACAAGGTCAAGCGCGAGTCCGTTCCGGTGAGCGAACTCACCGTGGCACTGCAATGCGGCGGCTCGGACGGCTATTCCGGCGTGTCAGCCAATCCCGCGCTTGGCGCGGCCAGCGATCTCATCGTGCGTCACGGCGGCACCGTGATCCTGTCGGAGACGCCGGAGACCTACGGCGCCGAGCATCTGCTCACGCGTCGCGCAGTCAGCCGCGAGGTCGGCGAGAAGCTCGTCGATCTCATGCGCTGGTGGGACGAATACACCGCGCGCGAAGGCGCCGAGATGAACGCCAATCCGAGCCCCGGCAACAAGGCCGGCGGTCTCACCACCATTTTGGAAAAATCACTGGGCGCGATGGCGAAGGCCGGCACCACCAACCTCGTCGACGTGCTGCGCTATGCCGAGCCGGTGACGAAGCGCGGCTTCGTGTTCATGGACACGCCCGGCTACGATCCCGTTGCCGCCACCGGCCAGGTCGCCGGCGGCGCCAACCTCGTCTGTTTCACCACCGGCCGCGGCAGCGTGTTCGGCTGCAAGCCCGCGCCGTCGATCAAGCTCGCCACCAACACGCCCATGTACAAGCGCATGGAAGAGGATATGGACGTCAATTGCGGCACCATCCTCGAAGGCGAGGAGAGCGTCCAGGAGTGCGGCCAGCGCATCTTCGAGCTGATCCTGAAGACGGCCTCCGGCCAGCCGACCAAGAGCGAGAGCTTTGACTTCGGCGGCGCCGAGTTCGCGCCCTGGGTGCTCGGCGCGACAATGTGATCGAGCAAAGCGCGCGCCTCGCTGCGGAAATTTGCAGGACGAACAGAGCCAGTCCGTAAATTTACCGGAGGCCACGTAGCCGCACGGGTTCCCTTCCTCACCTATGCTTAATGTTTCCTGTCGTATTCCTGAGAGTGACGCGAGCTCCGACGCCTTCGGCGCGTTGGCGCTTCGCGAGGATTGGACGACAGATGACGCGTGCGATACGGCCGACCGGTGTGGAAAATCTCCTCGGTGAGGAGGAGTTGATCGTGTCGAAGACCGATCTCAAAGGCCGCATCACCTACGCCAATGACGCCTTCATCCGCATGGCCAAATATTCCTACGCGGAGCTGATGGGAGCGCCCCATAGCCTGATCCGCCATCCCGACATGCCGCGCGCCGTCTTCAAGCTGTTGTGGGACACGCTTCAGACCAAGCAGGAAATCTTCGCCTACGTCGTCAATCTGGCGAAGGACGGCAGCCATTACTGGGTGTTCGCCCACGTCACGCCGACGTTCGACGAGCGCGGCAATATCGTCGGCTATCACTCCAACCGTCGCAAGCCCGATCCCGTGCAGATCGAGCGCATCAAGCCGATCTACAAGACGCTGTGCGCGGAAGAGGCGCGGCACGCCAATGCCAAGGACGGCATGCGCGCGAGTTTCGACGCGATGGTCGGACTATTGAAGCAACAGGGTGTCGGTTACGATGAATTTGTGCTCTCTCTCTAAGGCGCAGGGAGCGACCGCGCTCGCATGTGTTCTTGCTATCGTTGCATTCGGACTCTCGCTCCTCGGTGTAACCGGAATCGCGAGTGCGGCGCTGCTCGGCGCGACCGTCGCGCTGCTCTTCTATGCCGTCTGGTGCCAGCATCGCACGGCAATGGCCGTCGATGAAGTGGCCGATGTCTGCCGCAAGGCTTCGCATGGCGATCTCGAAGCGCGCATCCTGAGCGAGCGGCAGGCCGGGCGGATCGGGGCGATCCAGAAGTCGGTCAACGACATGCTCGACATCACCGATGCGTTCCTGCGCGAGGCTTCGGCATCGATGGACTATGCCAGCCGCGGCAAGTATTTCCGAAGAATCCTCGCGCGTGGTCTGCCCGGCTCGTTCCGCCGTTCGGCCACCGTCATCAATTCCGGCACCGACAGTCTCGGCCGCCGCGTGGTCGAGATCGGGGATCTCGCAAAACAGTTCGGCACGCATCTCGACGGCGTCGCCGGCACGCTCATGGGCGCGGCGACCGATCTCGAATCCGACGCCGGCCAGATGGCGGCCGCGGCCGAGAAGACCAGCCGGCAGACCTCCGGCGTGCTCAACGCCTCCGACCAAGCCTCGCGCAATGTCGCAACCGTCGCCAGCGCCGCCGAGCAGCTCGCATCCTCGATCGCCGAGATCGGCCGACAGGTGAGCGGCTCGACCACGAGCACGGGCCGGGCCGTGAACGAGGCCAATCGCGCCGGCAGCGAGATCCGCTCGCTCGCGGATGCCGCGCTGCGGATCGGCGATGTCGTCAAGCTGATCAGCGAGATTGCCTCGCAGACCAATCTCCTCGCACTGAACGCCACCATCGAGGCAGCGCGTGCGGGCGAGGCGGGCCGCGGCTTCGCGGTCGTAGCCTCTGAGGTCAAGAGCCTCGCCAACCAGACCGCGAAAGCGACCGAGGAGATCAGCGCCAAGGTCGGCGAGATGCAGCAATCGACCACCAATTCGGTCGCAGCCGTCGAGGCGATCGCGCAGACCATTGCCGAGATCAACGGCATCACCGCCTCGATCGCGACCTCGATCGAGCAGCAGGGCCTTGCGACCCGCGAGATCGCCCGCAACGTCCAGGAGGCCTCGGCCGGCACCTCGCAGGTCTCCTCCAACGTGACAGGCATCAGCGAAGCCGCCGCCGATACGGGGCGCGTCGCCAGCCGCGTCAACAGCGCCTCCGAGCGCGTCCACGGCGAGGTCGAGACGCTCCGGCGAGAGGTGACGCAGTTCCTGCAGCGGCTGACCTCGGCGGCGTAAGACCTTCGGCGTACCCAATAGCGATGCGCAAGCGGGCGGCCCGCACCTTGCATAGGCACGGTTTGCCCGTTGTTAGTGCTTGATCGCACTGACGTCAGGTGTTCTGCTCAAAAAAGCTGCTGGAGTACCGCACCCCGTGTCGATCTACGTCGCATTGCACCACGTCACGCATTACAAATACGACCGTCCGATCGATCTTGGCCCGCAGACGATCCGCCTGCGGCCGGCGCCGCACACGCGCACACCGATCCTGAGCTATTCGCTCAAGGTCACCCCGGCCAATCATTTCGTGAACTGGCAGCAGGACCCGCAAGGCAACTGGCTGGCGCGCTACGTCTTCCACGAGAAGACCACCGAGTTGAAGATCGAGGTCGATTTCACGGCGCAGATGACCGTGGTCAATCCGTTCGACTTCTTCGTCGAGCCCTATGCCGACGCCTTTCCGTTTCAATACACCCAGGATCTCAAGACAGAGCTCGCGCCTTATCTCGAGACCATCAAGCCCGATCGGCTGTTCGCGCAATATCTCGACACGATCCCGCCCGAAGCCCCGAACACCGTCGACTACCTGGTCGATCTCAACAGGCAGCTGTCGGAAAAAATTCGCTACGTCATTCGCATGGAACCGGGCGTGCAGACGCCGGAGGAGACGCTCACCTCCGGCGCGGGCTCATGCCGCGACTCCGCCTGGCTCCTGATCCAGACCTTCCGCCATCTCGGGCTCGCCGCCCGTTTCGTCTCCGGCTATCTGATCCAGATCCGCCCCGACATCGATCCGATCGAGGGACCGCCGGAAGTCGAGAACGATTTCACCGATCTGCACGCCTGGGCCGAGGTCTATCTGCCGGGCGCAGGCTGGATCGGTTTTGACGCGACCTCCGGCATGCTCGCGGGCGAGGGGCACATCCCGGTTGCGGCGACGCCACATTATCGCTCGGCTGCGCCGATCTCCGGCGGTGCCGGCTTTGCCGAGGTCGAGTTCGAATTCGACATGAGCGTGAAGCGCATCCGCGAGGCGCCGCGCATCACAAAGCCGTTCTCGGACGAATCCTGGACGCGGCTCAATGATCTCGGCGAGCAGGTCGACGGCGATCTCGCCGCGCGGGATGTTCGGCTCACCATGGGCGGCGAGCCGACCTTCGTTTCGGTTGACGATCTCGAAGCGGCCGAATGGAACACCGAGGCTGTCGGCCCGACCAAGCGCGCGCTCGCTGACGATCTGATCCGCCGTTTGCACACGCGCTTCGGACCGGGCGGCCTGCTGCACTTCGGCGAGGGCAAATGGTATCCCGGCGAGAGCCTGCCGCGTTGGGCCTTTGGCCTGTACTGGCGCAAGGACGGCGTGCCGATCTGGAAGAATGCCGATCTGATTGCCAGGATCGAGAATCCGCGGCGCGTCGAGGTCAAGGACGCCCGGACGTTCGCGGAGGGCACGGCGTTGCGGCTCGGGCTCGATCCCGGCTACATCATCCCGGCTTATGAGGATACCGCCTACTGGCTCCACAAGGAAGCTGAGCTTCCCGTCAACGTCGATCCGTCCGACTCCAAATTATCCGATCCGGAGGCGCGCGCGCGCATGGCGCGGGTGTTCGATGAGGGGCTGAACGCGCCACGCGGATTCGTGCTGCCGGTGCAGCGTTGGAACGCACCGCCGCGCTGGCGCAGTGAGCGCTGGCAACTGCGGCGCAGTCATCTGTTTTTGATGCCGGGCGATTCACCGCTGGGCTTGCGCTTGCCGATCGGCTCGCTCGGCCATATCCCGCCCAACCAATATCCCTACATCGTCGAACAGGACCCGATGGAGGCCCGCGGCAAGCTGCCGGTGTTCAGCCTTCCGGCACGTCCGGAATCGCCGCCGCAGGTCGAGCCCGAGCATCTCAACACGTCCATCCCCGTCCGCACCGCGATGTCGATCGAAGTCCGCAACGGCGTGCTCTGCGCCTTCATGCCGCCGGTCGAGCGCATCGAGGATTATCTCGAGCTGGTCGCTGCCCTCGAAGCGACTGCCGAGGAGATGCAGATTCAGGTTCATGTCGAAGGCTATCCGCCGCCGTTCGATCCGCGCATCGAGGTGATCAAGGTGACGCCTGACCCCGGCGTGATCGAGGTCAACGTCCAGCCGGCAAAGAATTGGCGCGAGGCGGTCGACATCACTGTCGGGCTCTATGAGGACGCCGGCAAGACACGCCTCGGCGCCAACCGCTTCCTGGTCGATGGCCGCCACACTGGCACCGGCGGTGGCAATCACGTCGTGGTCGGCGGCTCCAGCCCGCCGGACTCGCCGTTCCTGCGCCGGCCTGATCTGTTGAAGAGCCTCGTGCTGTACTGGCAGCGGCATCCGGCGCTGTCCTATTTCTTCTCCGGCCTGTTCATCGGCCCGACCAGCCAGGCGCCGCGCATCGACGAAGCGCGTCACGACAGCATCTACGAGCTCGAGATCGCGCTCTCGCACGTGCCGCCGCCGGGCTACCAGACGCCGCTATGGCTGGTCGACCGGCTGTTCCGGCATCTGCTCGTCGACATCACCGGCAACACCCACCGCGCCGAAATCTGCATCGACAAGCTCTATTCGCCCGACGGGACCACGGGCCGGCTTGGTCTCGTCGAATTCCGCGCGCTTGAAATGCCGCCGGACCCGCGCATGTCGCTGGCGCAGCAGCTGCTGATCCGCGCGTTGATCGCAAAATTCTGGCGCGAGCCGCAGGCCGGCAAGTTCGTGCGCTGGGGCACGGCGCTGCACGACCGCTATATGCTGCCGCATTTCATCTGGGAAGATTTTCTGGAGGTGCTCTCCGAGTTGAAGGAGTCCGGTTATCCCTTCGAGTCGGAATGGTATCTGGCCCAGCTCGAATTCCGCTTCCCTGCGTTTGGCCGCATCAATCATGGCGGCGTGACGCTGGAACTGCGGCAGGCGCTGGAGCCCTGGCATGTGCTTGGCGAGGAGGGCTCGGCCGGCGGCACGGTGCGCTATGTCGACAGCTCGGTCGAGCGGCTTCAGGTCAAGGCGGAGGGTTTTGTCGAGGGCCGCCACATCATCACCTGCAACGGCCGCCGCCTGCCGATGACCACGACCGGCCGCTCGGGCGAAGCCGTGGCCGGCGTCCGCTTCAAGGCCTGGCAGCCGGCCTCCGGCCTGCACCCGACCATTCCGGTCCATGCGCCCCTGACCTTCGACCTGATCGACACCTGGAATGGCCGCTCGCTCGGTGGCTGCGTCTACCACGTCGCCCATCCTGGCGGCCGCAGCTACGAGACCAAGCCCGTCAACACCTATGAGGCCGAGGCGCGGCGGCTGGCGCGCTTCCAGGACCACGGCCATACGCCCGGTCCGATGCAGCCGCCGCCCGAGGAACGCACAAATGAGTTTCCGCTGACCCTCGACTTGCGGACCCCGCTCCTGCAATGAGTATGAGGGTGGGGCAGGGAGAGGCGCATGGGCGAGGGCGCAGCCGAACAGGACGACAAGGCGGGTAAGGCGCCAGGACAACGTGAGGGCCAACGTGAAGGCCAGCGCCGCCTTGCGCAATGGGTCCGCGACTATCGCCGCTTGCCCGGCATCCCCGACGAATTCCTGGGGCCCGACGGCGCCCCCCGCGCGGTCTGGAGCCGTTTTTTCGACGCCTTCGGCGCGCTCGCCCCCGACGAGGTCGAGCGGCGCTTCGGCATGGCCGACCGCCACCTCCGCGAGGCCGGCGTCACCTACCGCGCGCCCGGCGACGGCGCTGACCGGCCGTGGTCGATCAGCCATCTGCCGCTGCTGATCGACGAGGCCGACTGGAAGCAGCTGTCCGCCGGCATCACGCAGCGTGCCGAGCTGCTCGAGCTCGTGCTGCGCGACATCTATGGCGAGGGGAAGCTGGTCGCGGAGGGCGCGCTTCCGGCCGCCGCGATCGCCGGCAGTCCCGAATATCTCCGCCCCGTCTGCGGCGTCGAGCCGCCGGGCGGGCGCTATCTCTCGCTCTATGCCGCCGATGTCGGCCGCGGGCCCGACGGCCGCTGGTGGGTGCTCGGCGACCGCACGCAGGCGCCCTCGGGCGCGGGCTATGCGCTGGAAAACCGCCTGGTGCTCTCGCGCGCCTTCTCCGATCTCTACAAGTCGATGAACGTGCCGCGCGTCGCGCCGTTCTTCGAGGCGTTTCGTGACTCACTGCGCGCACGCGCCGATCGCGACGAACCGCGGATCGGCGTGCTCTCCCCCGGCGCCTTCAGTGAAACCTATTTCGAGCACGCGACGCTGGCGCGCTATCTCGGCTTCCTCTTGGTCGAGGGCGACGATCTCGCCGTCAGCGACAATCGCATCCACATCCGCACCGTTGCCGGCCTCAAGCGGCTCGACGTGCTGCTCCGCCGCGTCGATTCCAACTCGCTCGATCCGCTCGAGCTCGATGCGTCCTCGCATCTCGGCGTGCCCGGCCTGATCGACGTGCTGCGCAAGGACGGCGTCGTCGTCGCCAACATGCCGGGCTCGGGCGTGCTGGAGGCCCGCGCGCTGCTCGGCTTCCTGCCGGCGCTCAGCCGCCGCCTGCTCGGCGAAGAGCTGAAGATGCCGCACATCGCGACCTGGTGGTGCGGCCAGCGCTCGGCGCGCGAAGAAGTGCTGTCGCGGCTCGACGAGGTCGCGATCGAAGGCGCCTATGGGCGCGGCGTGCCCGGCTTCGACAGCAATGCTCCGGTGCTCGCGAGCGAGCTCGATGCCGACGGGCGCCAGCGCCTGATCGATTCCATCAGTGCGCGCGGCATGGACTATGTCGGTCAGGAGGTGGTGCGGCTCTCGACCATGCCGGTCTGGGAGCAGGGCCAGCTGACGCCGCGTCCCTTCGTGCTGCGTGTGTTCGCGGCTGCGACGCCCGACGGCTGGGCCATCATGCCCGGCGGCTTCTGCCGGATCGCCGAGAAGACGGATGCGCGCGCGGTGTCGATGGGTGACGGCGCCCGCGCCGCCGACGTCTGGGTCGTTTCGGAGAAGAAGGTCGCGACCGCGTCACTGTTGCCGGCGACCGACAAGGTCCGCATCCGGCGCATCGCCGGCGTGCTGCCGAGCCGCGCCGCCGACAATCTGTATTGGCTCGGCCGCTATCTCGAACGCGCCGAGGCAACCTTGCGGCTGGTGCGCGCGCTGGGCTCGCCGAGCGGACCCAACAAGGGCACCGCGGCCTCGCTGCAATCGGCCGAACGCATCCAGCGTCTGCTGGTGACCTGGGGGGCGATCTCGCAGACCTCGCGCGCGGCGCCGGGGCGCATCGTCGCCGAAGCCTTGCAGAGCCCGGAGCGCTTCGGCTCGGCGCTGTCGCTGGTACGTTCAGCCCAGCGCACGGCGACCTCCTTGCGCGAGCGGCTGTCGCCCGATGCCTGGCAGGTCATCACTGAGATGGCCGAGCGCCTCGCCGTTGAGGTTGAGGGTGACGACAGCGTGGTCAGCGCGGCCGAGTTGACCTTGCAGGAGCTCGCGAGCTTTGCAGGTCTGGCGCAGGAGAACATGAACCGCGCCGCCGGCTGGCGCTTCCTCGACATCGGCCGCCGTACCGAGCGCGCCATCAACACGGCGCGTTTCGCTCGCCAGTTCGCCTATGACGAGGCCGGCGACGAGGATCTCGACATCCTGCTGACGCTGGTGGATTCCCAGATCACCTATCGCTCGCGCTATCTGCTGGCGCCGATCCTGGCGCCGGTGCGCGACCTCGCGGTGCTCGATCCCTACAACCCGCGCTCGGTGGCGTTCCAGGTGACGACGCTGAACGAGCACATCGCAGCACTTCCGAGCTTGAAGGAGCATGGCCTGATCGAGAAGCCGCAGCGGCTCGCGGTCGCGGTGCAGTCGATGCTGGCCACCGCCGAGGCCGAGAGGCTGGAGGTCAAGACGCTGTTCTCGCTAGAGCAGGATCTGCTCAGCCTCGCCGAAGCGATCAGTCTGCACTACTTCCCGCACGGCCCCAAAGCCAGCCGGCCAGAAAAGCTGACGGGGCTGGCGTGATCTACGACATCCGGCACGTCACCACTTACGAATACGAAAGCCCGGTCAGCTTCGCCCGCTGCACGCTGCGGCTGGAGCCGAAGAGCGGCAATGGCCAGGAGCTAGTCTCGCACAAGGTCGAGATTCATCCGCGTCCGTCCGAGCGCCACGTCCGCCGCGACTTCTTCGGCACGCTGACCGAGAGCATCGTGATCGAAACCGCGCATCGCACTTTGCGCATCGATTCACGTTCGCGTGTCTCCATCTCGCGCAAGCCGCCCGCGCGCGATGCTGCAAGCCCGCCCTGGGAGAGCATCCGCGACCTCGCGTTCGAGGCGACGAGCCTCGGGCCGTCTTCGCCGGTCGGCTATGTCTTTGCAAGCCCGCTGGTCCCCGTGTTGCGTCCGGTCAGCGTGTATGCGGCCGCGAGCTTTGCGGCCGGCACGGGCATCCTCGCCGGCGCGGTCGATCTGATGCATCGCATCCGCACTGAATTCCGCTACGATCCCAAAGCCACCGTGATCTCGACGCCGCTCAACGAGGTCTTCGACAAGCGCCACGGCGTCTGCCAGGACTTTGCCCATGTGATGATCGCAGGGCTGCGCGGGCTCGGCCTGCCAGCGGCCTATGTCAGCGGATATCTGCGTACCATTCCGCCAGCGGGACAGCCGCGTTTGCAAGGCGCCGATGCCACCCATGCCTGGGTGTCGCTGTGGTGCGGGGCCGAGCTTGGCTGGATCGATTTCGATCCGACCAACGATCTCCTCGTCGCCAACGACCATATCGTGCTCGCGGTCGCCCGGGACTTCTCCGACGTCTCGCCGGTCGACGGCATCATCGTCGGCTCGCCGAAGCAGAAGCTCGGCGTCGCCGTGGACGTGCTGCTGGTGGAGTGAGCGGGGTTTTACGGTCCGCGTGCCGGACGAACCAGGCGGGGAAACTTGTTTCGGCATGTTTCCTGGCTGTGGCGAACGTCCGTTCATTAAGCGCTTGTTAACGCTGAGCCGCGACATATTGGCTCGTCATCATTGCTGAAGCCGGTCTGCGGGATCTCCGCGGCGGAACGCTTCCAGCGGAGATTCCATGACTGCGACTTCGATTGCCTTCGCGCCGGCGGCAGCCGGTGCGCCGGACGCTGCTGACTATTTGCTGAGGGGACGCGAGCACTACCGGCGCGGCGAGCTCAGGGATGCCATCGCGATCTTCCAGGCGGGACTTGCGGTCGCGGTGATGATGTCGATCGGCGCGGCCAACGACGTCGTTGCCGATCTCCACGCCGCGCTCGCCAACGCCTTCATGCTCTGCGACGACATCGCGTCCGCGGGCGAGAACTACAAGGCAGCCTTGCGTCTTTCGCCGCGTCTCGTCGCGTGCTGGTGCAATCTCGGCATCGTCCATCAGCGCAGCGGCATGACGCGAGAGGCCATCGCGCTCTATCTGGAAGCGCTCCGGCTCAACCCGGCGCACCGGCCGTCGCGGACCAACCTGGTCGAGGCGCTGGTCGTAACCCGGCAGTTTGAGATTGCGAAGTCACTGCTGCTCGAATTGCTGGAGGAGACGCCCGAGGATGCTGTCCTCTACGGCCAGCTCGGCAAGGTCTGCTTCGAGCTCGGTGAGGCCAGTGAGGCCATCGCATATTTCGAGCAGGCGATTGTCCTCGCGCCGGCCCAGGCCGAGAATTTCTACTGGGTCGGCGCGATCCGGCAGGCGCAGGGCGAGAACGAGGCGGCGCAGACGGCTTACACCCGCGCCGCGCAGGCGCATCCGGTCCTGCGCAAGCCCGCGATCACATCGCAGCCTTCGTTCCGGGTGCTGGCGCTGTTTGCACCCTTCGTCGGCAACACGCCGGTCGAGTTTCTGTTCAAGGACTGCACTTACGAGACCAGCATCCTGTCGCTATTGCCCGCGAGCCGGCCGGACATCGCAATGCTCGCGCATCAAGCCGATGTCGTCGTCAACCTGGTCTCCGATGCCGACCAGGGCGGGCAGGTTCTTCCTCTCGCTGTCGCCGTTGCGAATGCCCTCGGCAAGCCTGTCGTCAACGATCCCGCGAAAATCCTGCGCACGACGCGTGATGCGACAGCTCTGGCACTCGCCGGCATCGATGGCTGCCGGATGCCGCGCACGATCCGCATCGGTGCAGGCGAGGGACTTGCCGCGCGTTCCGAGCTTGTGTTTCCGCTGCTGGCGCGGCCGGCCGGCACCCATGGCGGCGACATCTTCGAGAAGCTCGACGACGATGCGGCGCTGATCGCGTTTCTCACCGAGCACGCGGACCATGATCGCTACGTGATCGATTATGTCGATTACCGCTCCATCGACGGCTTCTTCCGCAAGTACAGATTCCTGTTCGTCGGCGAGGAGATTCTGCCCTATCACCTGGCGATCGGCGACGAGTGGAAGCTGCATCGCGATGCTACGGAGATGACGCGGCACGCCTGGATGCAGGAGGAGGAAGAGCGCTTCCTGCGTGATCCCGGTGAGGTCTTTGGCGCCTCGCATTATGATATGTTGCGGATGATCCGCGACCGCATCGGCCTCGACTATTTCGGCATCGATTGTGCCCTCGACCGCGACGGTCACCTCGTCGTGTTCGAGGTCAATGCCTCCATGCTGGTTCACGACCAGAACCCGGATTGTCCCTACAAGGACCCTTACATCCGCCGGATCAAGGCTGCTTTCGACGCCATGCTGGAGCGCGTCGCGCGCGGGAATTGACGCCGCCATCCGCAGCGCGGTGCAAGCGTCCCCGGGGTCGGCCATTGGCCCGCCCGGACCCTGCCCGGGCCCGCCGGGTGTGCTGGACCGTGACCGCAACCGTGATGTTGCGAAGCGGGAGCGTAACATATTTCCGTGTTTTCATTTCGGGATTTGGCGAGCCGGCCCAAGTTGGGCTATGCTAGCCTTTGCGTCGAAGACGAAAATGAGACGTCGGGAGCTGGCGTGGGACACCACCGACAGACGGGGCTGCATCCATGATGACGTTACCGCGACTGGCGGCCGAAACCCTGGAAAAGATGCTGGGCTCTTTCATGCGCCGTCGGTACGACGAGCCCTCTGCCAGGGTGCTGGAGGGCTCGACGCGCACCGCGATGGAGTGCATCGGCAACAGCGACGCGCTGTACCACAACATCGAGCATACGATGCTGGTGACGCTGGCCGCTCAGGCGATCCTCACGGGACGTAATCTCCATGCGCATCTTGCGGCGGAGGACTACCTCCATATCCTGATCGCCTGCCTTGCGCACGATATCGGCTATGTCCGTGGTCTGTTTCCTGAGGATGACGAAGACGGCTTCATCATCGACGATGCCGGCACCAAGGTGGCGCTGCCGCGCGGCGCCTCCGATGCCAGTCTGATGTTGTATCACGTTGATCGCTCGAAGCTTTTCGTGAGGCGACGGCTGCCGGCGGTCCGCGGCATCGACAGTGAGCGCGTCGCCCGTGCCATCGAGGGCACCCGCTTCCCGGCCCGCGAAGGCCAGGAGTACGACGACGAAGCCTCGATCCTGCGTGCCGCCGATTTCATCGGCCAGCTCGGCGACCCCAATTATCTGCGCAAGGCCAATGCGCTCTACTACGAGTTCGAGGAAGTCGGCATGAATCGGCAGCTCGGCTACGACTCGCCCGCCGACATCGTGAACCGCTATCCACAGTTCTATTGGAATAGCGTCGCACCGCACATCCAGACCGAGATCGGCTATCTCAACAAGACCGAGATCGGCCGGCAGTGGATCGCCAACCTCTACAGCAACGTATTCCGCGCCGAGCGCGAGATCACGCTGTCCGGGCCGCAGAAATAAAGGCTGGGCAGAGCGAGGTCGATCCGCGTCCCCCGAGTGATCCAATCCTGCCGCTGCAGCGTTGAAGCGATGACCCCTGTCTTGATCACGCGCGGCGTTGGCTGATGGTAACCTATTCAAGAGCGGCTCTGTTCATCCTGGTTGTGTTCGGGATCGGCTTTGCCATCGGCAGCACGAACCTGCCCGGGGCCTGGTACGCCGGGTTGACCAAGCCGCCGTTCAATCCGCCGAACTGGGTTTTCGCGCCGGTATGGTCCGTGATCTACGTGCTGATCGCGCTGGCCGGCGCGCGGACCTGGGAGCGGGCGCCGCGCGGCCCGGGCATGCTGCTCTGGACTGCGCAGATGCTGTTCAATTTCACCTGGTCGCCGGTGTTCTTCACGTGGCATTGCACCGGCATCGCACTGGCCGTGATCGTCGCCATGCTTCTGGCAATCATCGGATTTATCGCCGAGCGCTGGCAGGCCGATCGGGCCGCCGCGGCACTGTTCCTGCCCTACCTCGCCTGGGTCGCCTTTGCCACCCTGCTCAACGCCGGCATCTTCTTGCTCAACTGAGCCACGGATCAGGTCATGGCTTCGGCGATGCTCGCTGCCTGGCGCCGGATCGTGCGCAACTCTCCGGCATCCTTGCGAGCCAGATTGGCATACTGGTTCTTCATCCGGCCGTTGGCTGCGAAGCGTTGGCGGTGCTTGTCCAGGAAATTCCAGTAGAGTGTGGTAAAAGGACAGGCGTCCTCGCCGATCGATTTCTTGGGATCGAAGCGACACTGCCGGCAATGATCGCTCATACGGTGGATGTAATTGCCCGATGCAGCATAGGGCTTGGTGCCGACGATGCCGCCGTCACCGTGCTGGCTCATGCCGAGTGTGTTCGGCAAGGAGACCCAATCGACGGCGTCCCAGAACATCGACATGTGCCAGCGATGAACGTCGTAGGGCCGGACGCCCAGGAGCATGGCGAACAGTCCGAGCACCATCAGCCGCTCGATGTGGTGGGCATAGGCGTGGTCGATCGTGTGACCGATCGCCTCGGCGAGGCAGCGCATGTCGGTCTCGCCGGTCCAGTAGAATTTCGGCATCGGCAGTTCGGCGTCGAGCGCGTTTGCTTCCGCATAATGCGGCATGCGCTGCCAGTAGATGCCGCGGACGAATTCCCGCCATCCGATGATCTGGCGGGTAAAGCCTTCCAGCGCGTTCAGCGGGGCGGTCGTGTTTTGCAGCGCGGACTGGACGACCTCCAGCGGCCGCAGCTGGTGCAGGTTCAAGGGACCTGACAGGACCGCGTGGTAGAGGAAGGGCTGGCCGGATCGCATCGCGTCCTGGTAGTCGCCGAACCGCGGAAGCCGCTCGGCGACGAAGTCGTCCAGCTGCGCCAGCGCTTGTGTTCGTGTGACGGGCAGGTCGAAGCCGTCGAGCTTGCCGGGATTTTCGGCGAAGCGTTCAGCGACGAGCCGCAGCACCTCCGTCGTGATCGCGTCGGGCGGGCATGAGGGGCGCCGCGGTATGGACGGGCTGGTCCTGCCGAAGGACTTGCGATTCTCCGCGTCGAAATTCCACGCGCCGCCGACGGGTCGTCCGGCGGGATCCATGAGAATCCCGGTCTTTCGGCGCATGGCACGATAGAAGGTTTCAAGCACCGGGCGGTGATGTCGCGCGGAGAAGGCCGCAAATTCCTCGCGCGAGCACAGGAAGTGGCTGTCGCAGTGGATCTCCGGCGCCTGCGGCAGACGGCGCAGCTTTTCAGCGACGCGCCAGTCGCCCGGCTCGGCCACGATCGTCCGTGAGGGCCTGAACCTGCGCTGGGCCCGCGCGATCTCGGTTTCGAAGCGCCCGGTATTGCCGTGCTCGTCGATCTCGACATAGTGCACACGCCGCCCGCGCGCGATGAGTTCGTCCCTGAAGTGTCGCATCGAGGCGAGGAAATAGGCGATGCGCTTCCTGTGCTGCGGGATGTAGGAGGTCTCTTCGATCACCTCCATCTGCAGAACGAGGTCGCGGGAGGGATCGAAGCCGTCGAAAGCAGCGCCGTCGGCGTCGAGCTGGTCGCCGAGCACGACGATGAGATGCCTGACGTCTTCTGGCCTGCTGGAGCGCTCCACCGGCAGGCTCACGGATGGGGCTGCGGTGTGGTCGCCCCCGAAACACAGGCCAGGCAATCGACGCGGACCGAGGCCAGCGTGCGATGCAGCCAGGTCTTGATCGTGCCGACGGGTACGCCATAGCGCCGCGACAGGCTGAGCCTGCTCTCGCCCTCGAGATAGGCGAGCGAGAGGAGATGCCGGCGATCGCGTGGAAGTTTTTCAAGAACGCCGGCCGCGATCGGCCGAACGAGATCGTAGTCGAATGGGTCGGGGTCCCGCCCTCCGGCGTCCGGCACGGACAACGCCTCGTCCAGGTCTGCCCTTGCAACTTGCTTCAGCCGGAGCGCGTCGATGGTGGTGTTGCGCATGATCGTGCACATCCACGTGATGGGCGAAGCGCGTTGGGAATCGAAGCTCGCGGCGTTTTTCCAGATCTTGAGATAGGCTTCCTGGAGCAGGTCGTCGAGATCGATGATCGACGGCGACACCGACAGCGCGGTCTTCCGCAACCTGTTTCGCGTCGACGCATGCAATTCGGCAAAGGCCTGCTGGTCGCCGCTTCCGGCGCGCCGGAGCAGGACACTCAACCGCTCGATGCTCGAATCTCTTTGAACGGCGCGACCGCAGCTCATGCTTCGTCTCCCGCATCAGTCAGCAAGGAAACGATGGCGGCGAGATCCTGGATCACTTCCGCGAGCGGAGGCGAGCATCAAAGCCGGACGAAGGGTGAAATCAACCGGCCAAGCAGTCCATGCAATTCGAGGTCTCCGGACATGGCGACCAGGCACAGGCAAGGCTCATCTGGCCCCACGACCGGCTGATGATCGACGTCGCCGTCACCGAAATCGAAATCGCCAGGGCCGTAGCGGCCGGCTTCGTGACTGAAGCTGCCCTTCAGCACGCAGGTCAGTTCCGTTCCCGAGTGCGAGTGTTGCAGCATGCGTGCGCCCGGCGCAGACCACAGCAGGAACGCGCGCGACTGTTTCGCGCTCGGCAGAATGATCGGTTGAAGCTTCAGGCCGGGTGCCACGCGGCGTTGCTTGCCGAACCGGCAGCGGCGCAAGATCTCCGGCAAATCATCGTCCGGAAGGACGTCGGGAGGCGGGACATCCGCGCGCGGCGCCGGCTGCAACTCGTCCAGCTTTGCCACGATCGCCGCGAACGCATCGGCTTTCATCGCAACCGGTGCGGTCTCCTCAAGCGTGGCGCCGGCCAGATGCTCCATGGCCCCGGCAAAGCGGCGGCAAGCCGGGCACTGCGCGATATGCACGGCGACGACGAGATGATCGGCCTCGTCGAGCCGGCCCGTTGCGAAATCGGCAAGCAGTTCATCCGGTGGGTGGTGGTTGATGGTCATGTCGATTCGTCCAGCAGGTCTCGCAGTCGGTTCATGGCCAGTCGGATGCGGGATTTCACGGTTCCCAGGGGAATACCGAGGCTCTCGGCAATGTCGGCATGTGGGCGCTCCTCGATAAACGACATCCGAACCACCCTGGATTGCTCCTCCGACAGGCGAAGCAGCGCGGCCGCAACGCGCGACACGTCCTCGCCCCGGGTCATGAGGATCTCGGGTGAGTCCACGACGTCGTCAGCCTCATCGATGAAGCCGGGCTGGTCGGCACGCGCCTGTCGCACGGCGCGTCTGGCCGCGTCGATGCGCAGATTTCGCGCGATCGTGAAGATCCACGCGGCTGCGCCGCCCGACGATGGATCGAATTGAGCCGCCTTGCGCCAGACGGCAAGCAGGGTGCTCTGCGCAATTTCCTCCGCGGTGTCGGCGTCCGTCCCGATCTTCATCAGGAGGCCCTTCACGCGAGGAGCGAAATGCTCAAACAGAAGCCTGAAGGCATCGCGATCGCCATGGACCGCGACACGTCCGATCAATTCAGCCCATTCCACCGTCGCCTTGGGCCTTTCAAATGGTGTCCGTTGCAACCGGATCCAGCGCCGAGCGGGCACGGAAGGTCTGCTCCGTACGGGCCTGCTCAGGGCTGGAAGACCGGCGTTCATGAAGCCTCGGTTGGTGTATCCGTTCAGAAACGCTGGCCGCCGCCGTTTGGATCACCTGCCGGGTAGTCATGTCTTAGGCGTTCCTCCGGCCTGCGACAAGCGGGGTTCCAGTTGCTGGGCGCGAGGGCGGAACCAGTCGATGTCATCAACCGGATGATCGACCAGCAAAGTCTTGTGACGCCCGGGCAAGGGGAGCAGGAGGCGCGCGCAAAGGTCGTGGCCGCCCGAGTTCGCGCTCAGACCTCGCGGCCGTAACGCTTCCAGAGGTCGTAGACGGTGTCCCAGGTCGGGATCTCGTCGCAGGTGCATCCATAGGTGGAGCCGGCTCCAAGCTTACGAAAATCCTTCATGGCCTTCAGGTGTGCGCCTCTCGCCACGAAGGCACGCACGCTCGCCGGGTCCGACCACACCGTCATGGTATGGTAGACACCGTCGACGAGCCGGGCGGCGGTGGCAAGATTGCCCGGTGCGCGTTGCGCCTGCCTGAACGATCGGATCGTCCGCCACCAGAACGTCGGCAGTCGTGTGATGCCCCGGGGACGAAAGCCGGTCATGGAGACGTAGACCACGTTGTACCTCTCGATCGTCTGTGTTGGTGAGGAAACGACGCCGAAAAGGGGTTGGATCGTTTGCGATAGCCGATTTATCCTGCCGCGAAGTGAGGTGCGCAGCATGCAGCCGAAAACCGTCACCACGGATGTTCTCGACATTGCCTATCTCGACTACGGCGCGCCCGACGGCTGGCCCTGCATCATGGGCCACGGCTTTCCCTATGACGTGAACGCTTATGCTGCGACTGCGCCGCTGCTCGCGCAGGCGGGCGCGCGGGTGCTGGTGCCCTGGCTGCGCGGTTATGGGCCGACGCGTTTCCGTTCCGCGTCGACCTTGCGCTCCGGCGAGCAGGCGGCGCTGGGCGCCGATCTCCTCGCCTTCATGGACGCGCTTTGTATCGAGCGCGCGGTCGTCGGTGGTTACGACTGGGGCGGGCGTGCGGCCTGCGTGGTCTCGGTGCTGTATCCCGAGCGCGTGGTCGGGCTCGTGTCCGGAAATTCCTACAACATCCAGAACATCGCGCGCGCCATGGAGCCGGCTTCGCCGCCGGAGGAAGCCGCGCTCTGGTATCAATATCTCTTTCACAACGAGCGCGGCCGCCGCGCGCTGGAGCGCAACCGCCGCGGCTTTGCACGCCAGTTGTGGTCGATGTGGTCGCCGACATGGGCGTTCGATGACGCGACGTTCGAGACAAGCGCTGTGTCGTTCGACAACCCTGACTTTGTCGATGTCGTGATCCACTCCTACCGCCATCGCTACGCGCTGGTCGAGGGCGATCCCGCCTATGCCGGAATCGAGGCGGGGCTCGCCGCGCAGCCACCGGTGCGCGTCCCGACGATTGCGATCGACGGCGACAGCGACGGCGTCAATCCCGGCACCGCGCATCATGCGCGCAAGTTCGAAGGCTTCTTCGAGCGGCGCGTGTTCACGGGGGCCGGCCATAATTTGCCGCAGGAACGGCCCGCCGAATGGGCGCAGGCCGTGCTCGATGTGCGCAAGGCGGTGCTGCGGTAGGCTTTCGCCCGCCGTCCCGCACGTATAGATTGCGTGCGGTGCGGAAAAGGGCGAAAAATTGCAGACCTTGATTCGCATCGTTTGTGTCTCTGAAGCGATCTTTCCCGCGGTGGCGATATGGGCACGGCAACCAGGACCGTGAATTCGTCGTTCAGCGTCGTCGGCGTGTTGATCGCCTTCGGCGTCGGCAGTGCGCTGCTGCTGACGACCGGACGACGCGACTATCCCGAGCTCCACACCATCCTGGATACCGGCATCACCCTCATCACGGGGCTGCTGGCCTTGCTGTTCTGGGATACGGGGACGCGTATCGAACAGCCGCTGTTCAAGCGGCTCGCGATTGCTTTCGCCGCGACCTTCTTCCTGGAGTTCCTCCATGTCCTGGTGATCGTGGAATGGTCGGGGTCGCTGGCGTTCCTTATGGAGTTGCGGGAATTCCTCAGGCCCGCGACGTGGCCGCCCGCGGCGCACATCCTCGCGATCGGCATTCTCGCCACGATCTGGTCGTCGCGGCGGGATCGGGGCGGGATTCCGGCCTTCGCGCTGTTCATGGCGGTGGTGGCCGTGCTGCTGGTCGTGATCTTCCAGCGCCTTCCGCCATATAGCCCGCCGGGCCTGCTCGATATCACCCGTCCCGTGCTGATCCTGGCGCCGCCATTGTGGCTCGTCACTTCTGTCCTGTGCTGGCGCTTGCGACTGACGGACCGGATTTTCCGGCCGCTGGCCCTGATGGGCGCCGCCGTTATGCTCGGCCACGTCGCGATGTTGTATTCGGAGGCACCGCACGATACCGAGGCGATGGTCGCTCACCTCGGCAAGATTTCCGGACGTATCGTCCTGCTGCTCGCGATGATGCAGATGGCGTCTTCGGACATGCTGGAGCGGATGTTGGCGGAAACCGAGCTCGCGCGCTTGAACGAGGAGCTCGAACAGCGGGTCGAGGAGCGGACCACGCAGCTCGCGTCGACCAACCTGGCCCTGGAATCCGAGATTCTCGTGCGCCGGCAGGCCGAGCAGAAGACGCAGGCCCAGCTCGCCCGGCTCAGTCTCCTGCACCAGATCACGCGCGCGATCGGCGAGCGGCAGGATCTCAAGAGCATTTTCCAGGTGGTGATCCGCAGTCTGGAGGACCAGTTGCCGGTGGATTTCGCCTGCCTGTGCTTTCACGATACCGTCGACCACGTCCTGACGGTGGAATGCGTCGGGCTCAAGAGCGGCGCGCTCGCGATGGAGCTTGCCATGCCCGAGCGCGCGCGGATCGACATCGACGAGAACGGCCTGTCGCGCTGCATGCTGGGCAAGCTCGTCTACGAGCCGGATATCGCGCGATCATCCTTCCCGTTTCCGATGCGGCTGGCCCGCGGCGGATTGCGCGCGATGGTGCTCGCTCCGCTCCAGGTGGAGAGCAAGGTGTTCGGCGCCCTTGTTGCGGCACGCAGGGACGAGGGCAGCTTCAGCAGTGGCGAATGCGAGTTCCTGCGGCAGCTCAGCGAGCATGTGGCGCTCGCGGCCCATCAGGCGCAACTCCATGGTGCCCTTCAGCAGGCCTATGAGGATTTGCGGCAGACGCAGCAGGCTGTGATGCAGCAGGAGCGGCTGCGCGCCCTCGGGCAGATGGCCAGCGGCATTGCCCACGACATCAACAATGCGCTCTCGCCGGTGTCGCTCTATACGCAATCCCTGCTGGAAGCGGAGCCTAACCTCAGCGTGCGCACGCGCGACTATCTGGAGACGATCCAGCGCTCGGTCGAGGACGTCGCCCACACGGTCACGCGCATGCGGGAGTTCTACCGGCAGCGCGAGCCGCAATTGACGCTGCGGCCGGTCCAGCTCAACGAGCTGGTGCGGCAGGTCGCCGATTTGACGCGGGCGCGCTGGAGCGACATGCCGCAGCTCCGCGGAACCGTGATCACGCTGCGCAACGAGCTCACCGAGCCGTTGCCCGCGGTTTCCGGCGTCGAGAGCGAAATCAGGGAAGCGTTGATCAATCTCATCTTCAATGCCGTCGATGCGTTGCCCGGCGGTGGCACGCTGACATTGCGCACGCGGCTGCTGAGCGGCGGGGGCGGCCCGGACCAGGTGCGGGTCGAGGTCGGCGATGACGGCGTCGGCATGAACGAGGAGACCCGGCGGCGTTGCCTCGAGCCGTTCTTCACCACGAAGGGTGAGCGCGGCACCGGACTGGGCCTTGCGATGGTCTACGGCGTCGCCAGGCGGCACAATGCCGAGGTCGAGGTCGACAGCGCGGTCGGCCTCGGCACAATCGTCTCGCTGAATTTTCCGGTGCCGGAAGCGCCGTCCGCCACGCCGTCGCAGGACAGGCCCGAGACCGCAAGACCGCCGCGACTGCGGCTGCTGCTGGTCGACGACGACCCACTGCTGCTCCGGTCGTTGTGCAATACGCTGGAGACCGAGGGACATGTCGTCGTGACGGCCAATGGCGGCGCCGCGGGCATTGCGGCGTTCCACGCCGCCTCCGAACGCGGCGAGGCCTTTGCGGCCGTCGTCACCGATCTCGGCATGCCGAACGTCGACGGACGCAAGGTGGCAAGCGCGATCAAGAACGCCTCGCCGACGACACCCGTGATCATGCTGACCGGCTGGGGCAAGCGCCTCACATCCGAGGATGACATTCCGCCGCACGTCGACTATCTCCTAAGCAAGCCGCCGAAGATGCGCGAGTTGCGCGAGGCGCTGGCGCGCTGCTGCGGGCCTGACGGCCCGTCAGGCGCGATGGCGGCAGGATAGAGAACAATGCCGACGACAGTTTCGAAGGCCCGCATCCTCGTTGTCGACGACGAAGTGGCGCAGATGAAGGCGCTGTGCGATACGCTGCCGGGGGACGACTACGAGGCGGTCGGCTTCACGGACGGCCAGGCCGCGCTGGCGGAGTTGCGGCGGGCCAGATGCGATCTCCTGCTCGCCGACCTGATGATGCCGGGTATGGACGGCATCACGCTGCTGCGGGCCGCGCAGGAGATCGATCCGGACCTCGTCGGGATCATCATGACCGGCGACGGAACCATCACGACCGCGGTCGAGGCCATGAAGGCGGGCGCGCTCGACTACATTCTCAAGCCGTTCAAGCTGAGTGTCGTCATTCCCGTGCTGGAGCGCGCGCTGGCTGTGCGGCGCCTGCGCCTTGAGAACGCGGAGCTCGCACAGCGGGTGCGCGAGCGCACCACCGAGCTCGAGGCGGCGAACCGGGAGCTCGAAGCGTTCTCCTATTCCGTCGCGCACGATCTGCGCGGCCCGCTCTCGGTCATCGTCGGATATGCGGAGACGCTGATCGAGGATCACGCCGCGCAATGGCCGGAGGGACCCGGGAAGCTGGTCGGCGCCATCATGGCAAGCGGCGAGCATATGCAGCGCCTGATCGACGGGCTGCTGCGCCTGTCGCGGCTCGGCCGCCAGCCCTTGTCGAAGGGGGCGGTCGACACCGGAGCACTGGTTCGCGAGGTCGTGGACGAATTGCGACGGCAGCATGACGGCCGCGAGGTCACCGTCCATGTCGGCGACATTCCCGCCTGCGTCGGCGATCAGGCCCTGTTGCGCCAGGTGTTGGTCAATCTGCTCGCCAACGCCTTCAAGTTTACCCGGGCCCGCGAGAAGCCGCTGATCACGGTGATCGGCTGGACTGAAGCCGGCGAGCGAATCTACTGTGTGCGGGACAACGGAGCCGGTTTCGACATGCAGCAGGCGGACAAGCTGTTTTCGGCGTTTCAGCGGTTCCACGATTCCGATCAGTATGAGGGCACGGGGATCGGCCTCTCGATCGCATCGCGCATCGTGCAGCGCCATGGCGGGCGAATCTGGGCCACGGCCGAGATCGGCAAGGGCGCGGCGTTCTATTTCAGCATTCCGGACTGAGATGGGCGTGACGCGCCGCATTCGATCTTGATTTGCATCAATGTTGGCGCGGGCACGGACTGCTCTGCTGGCTGTTGTCCCAGCCTGGCGCGTGCTATCCTAAAGATGCGCTCTGGGGCTTCGCATGCAGGAGTGGCCACCATGACAAGTGCCTCGGATATTTCTCATCCTTCAAGTCTCGGCTCGGGCATCGCGGCACTGCATGCCAAATGGGGCTGGATCGTCGCGCTTGGGCTGGTCTATCTCATCGCCGGCTTCGTCGCGCTCGGCAGCATGGTGATGGCGACCGTGGCGAGCGTGATCGTGGTCGGCGCGATGATGATCGTCGCCGGGGTCACCGAGGTGATCGGCGCATTCCAGATGAAGAGCTGGGGCAAGTTCGTGATCTGGGCCTTGCTCGGCATGCTCTACATCGTCGCGGGCTTCCTGACCTTCGAAAACCCGTTGTTCGCGGCCGCACTGCTCACCCTGTTCCTCGGCGCCTCGCTGCTGGCCTCCGGCGCCGTCAGGCTGTTTCTCGCCTTCAGCATGAAACGCGAGAGCCCGTGGGTCTGGGTGGCGCTGTCGGCCGTCATCACGCTGCTGCTTGGGCTCTTGATCCTGGCGCGCTGGCCGGTCAACAGCGTCTATATCCTCGGCCTGTTCCTCGGCATCGACCTGATCATGGCGGGCGCGGGCTGGGTGAGCCTGGGCTTCAGTCTGAAGCGACGCGGCTAGGCTATCAGCAACTCGACGCAAGACCGTCCTGTGGAACTCCGCTGATCTGGCGTGCTGACAATAAAGCAGCACGCCGCGCGTTCACCTCGCGTGGACGATCATCACCGGGGAGAAACCATGAAAGCCGCTTTGGCCCTGGCCGCAGTGCTGGCCGCCGCCTGCCTGTCCACGCCCGCTTCCGCACAGAAATCCTATGGTCCCGGCGTCACCGACACCGAGATCAAGATCGGCAACACCATGCCCTATAGCGGCCCGGCATCGCCGCTCGGCATCACCGGCAGGGTCATTTCGGCCTATTTCGACGAGGTCAACGAAAAGGGCGGCGTCAACGGCCGCAAGCTCAATCTGTTGTCGCTGGACGACGCCTTCTCGCCGCCGAAGACGATGGAAGCGGCGCGGCGGCTCGTCGAGGGCGACGGTGTCGCCTTCATCTTCGCGACCATGGGCACCGCGCCGAGCTCGGCGATCGCAAAATATCTCAACAGCAACAAGGTGCCGCAGCTGTTCCTGATCAGCTCGGCCTCGAAGTGGAACGACCCTGCCAACATGCCGTGGTCGATGGCGCTGCCCTGGGCGCCAAACTACACCAGCGAGGCCGCGATCGACGTCGCCTATGCTCGCGCCAAGAACCCGAACGCGCGCTTTGCGGTGCTTTATCAGAACGATGACGCCGGCAAGGAATATCTGCGCGGCGTCAAGGAAGCGCTTGGTGCCGATGCGGACAAGGCGATCGCGATGGCCTCGAGCTTCGAGGTGACTGATCCGACGGTCGATTCCCAGGTGCTGACGCTCGCCAATACCAAGGCCGAAATCTTCATGATCTATTCGGTGACGCCGCGCGCCTGCGCGCAGGCGATCCGGAAGGCGTATGAAGTCGGCTGGCAGGCGACACGCTTCCTCGCCTCCGGCTGCGCCAACAAGGCAACCGTGATGGTGCCGGCCGGCCTCGATGCCGGCAAGGGCGTGCTGTCGCTCGGCTCGCTGAAGCCGTTCGTCGAGCAACCCAAGGACGATCCGGCGATGGTGGCCTATATCGACTTCATGAAGAAGCACCTGCCCAATGCCGACATCAACAACGTCGCCGGCCTCTATGGCTACACCGTCGCGGAGGCGCTGGTGGTGCTGCTCAAACAGTGCAAGGACAATCTGACGCGTGAGAACATCATGGCGCAGGCATCGAACCTGAAGAACGTGCCGCTGTCGCTGTTGATGCCCGGCATCACCCTCAACACCACGCCGCAGGATTTCCGCCCGATCAAGGACGGCTATATCCTCCAGTTCGACGGCAACGACTGGATCGTGGCGAGCGAGCTGCTGCGGGGGACGTGAGGCGGCAATTGAAGGGTGGCCGCAGAGGCGGTGCACCCTCGCCCCTTGTGGGAGAGGGTGGATCGCATCGAAGATGCGAGCCGGGTGAGGGGTGTCTGTCCGCGAGTCGTCTTTACATTTGAACCCGCGGATACAACCCCTCATCCGGCGCTTCGCGCCACCTTCTCCCACAAGGGGAGAAGGGAAGAGGCACCTTCATTGCGTAGGGCGAACAGGAGATCATCATGGACTTTCAACACTCCGCGCGTTCGCTGGAGCTTCAGGAGCGCGTCCGCAAGTTCATGCGGACGCATGTCGAGCCGGTCGAGGAGGTCTATTACGAGCAGGTGAAACCGGAAGCCGCGCGCTACCGGACGCCTCAGGTGCTCCAGGACCTGAAGCGGCTGGCGCGCGAGCAGGGGCTCTGGAACCTGTTTCTCTCGGGTGAGCACGGCCCAGATCTTAACAATTCAAGCATGACCAATCTCGACTACGCGCCCGTGAAGGAGATCATGGGCCGCATCCTCTGGGCGCCCGAAGTGTTCAACTGCTCGGCCCCCGATGTCGGCAACATGGAGGTACTCGCAAACTACGGCACGCCGGCGCAGCAGGAACGCTGGCTAAAACCACTGCTGGAGGGGCGCATCCGCTCCGGCTTCTCGATGACCGAGCCGCAGGTTGCCTCCAGCGATGCGACCAACATCCAGTGCCAGATCAGGCGCGACGGCGGCGACTACGTCATCAACGGGCGAAAGTGGTTTACCTCGGGCGCGATGAACGAGGATTGCGAGATCCTGATCGTGATGGGCAAGACGGCGCCCGACGATCCCGATCGCCATCGCCAGCAATCCATGATCCTGGTGCCGAAGAATACACCCGGCGTGCGCATCGTCCGCGACATGCTCACCTACGGCTATGACGATGCGCCGGTCGGCCATCCCGAGATCGTCTACGAGAACGTCCGCGTGCCCGCCGAGAATATCCTGCTCGGCGAGGGCCGCGGCTTCGAGATCGCGCAGGGGCGGCTCGGCCCCGGCCGCATCCACCATTGCATGCGGCTGATCGGCTGCGCCCAGCGCGCGCTGGAGTTGATGTGCCAGCGCTCGGTGTCCCGTGTCGCCTTCGGCAAGCCGCTCGCCGAGCAGGGCTCGGTGCGCGAGGACATTGCGCACTCCTTCTGCGAGATTGCGCAGGCGCGGCTGCTCACGCTGCAAGCCGCCGACAAGATGGACCGCGAAGGCAACAAGGCCGCGCGCGATTTGATCGCGGCAGCCAAGATCGTGGTGCCCAGCATGGCCGCGCGCGTCATCGACCGCGCCATCCAGATTCACGGCGCCGCCGGCGTCTCGCAGGATACGTTCCTCGCGCGCGCCTATGTCTACGCCCGCTTCATCCGCATCGGCGACGGTCCGGATCAGGTGCATCTCACCGCAGTCGGCAAAGAGCTGATCAAGCGTGGCGGCGTGATCGCAAGCTAAGGCCTCCTGTTGCAAGCAACGATATTGCAACTGTCGTGAAGTTCCGCGCGATTGCGGTTTTCACGGACATTGCGCAATGCGCGTTTACCGCTGAGCACGTAAGACTCCGGGAGGCGAGACCCGAGGCTCTCGGGGCCATGCTGCTGACTCATTCCCTGTCTTAGACGGCGACAACGAAAACACTGTGCGGAGCCGCTCAGGTTCCCACTACGGTTCCGCAGCCCAGGGGTTGGCTCGAATCCGCAAACGATTGGCGCAAGTTCGAAACGCTTCCGCGTTCGCTTGACCATGTTCTGCGGCATCGGGAACCGGACGATCGAAAAAAATCAAAGGAGATATAATGGTGTTCCGCTCGAGCGCCGCGATTTGCGGCGCCCTGGTTGCGCTTGCCGTTTCCGTTACCGTTGCTCGAAGTGAAACAAGTGAGGTCCATCTCATCGCCGTCGTCGATGCCGCCTCCGGGGATGCGATCGTTGGCGCCGCATCCACGTATAATCCGTTCAAGCCCGGCAAGGAGGAGGGCGGCCCGAGCACGGCCTCCGGCGAGCGTTATGATCCCGAGGTCTGGACGGCTGCCATCAAGACGAGCTTGCGTCAGAAATTTGGTGGCGTCCAATTCGGGGCGCGACCGAAATTTGCTCTCGTCGAGGCCGTCGGCAAGAAGGTCATCGTCAAGATCAATGACGTGGGGCCGCTCAAGCCTGGCCGCATCATCGACCTCAATGAGCGGACGATGCGCCATTTCGACCCGGGCATGGATCTTGGAGTCATTCCTGACGTCACCGTCACGCCGCTGTCCGGCGACGATTGGACTCCCGGGCCGGTTGGCTGAAATTCCTACCCAAAGGAGTTACAGCACTCCGGGAGTGCGGAAACGACGGCGGGGTAGCGGGGCAGTCCGGCCCCGCGTTTCTACGCCCCGCAGGCCGTAAAACAGCATTGTTTCAGGCCATGACATCATCGCTTCAGATCATTGTAGTACAATAGTAACGACTGCTGATTGAGAGTACCGCCGAGCACGCCACGGCAGGTTAGCGCAGGTGAATGAAAATAGATCGCTTCCGCCGGAACAGACGTCTTTCGCCGACGTCACAACAGGCGGTCGCACCCCGGGCATGCCGGGACGTCATTCCGGCTTGAATCAGCGTTGGATTGTCGTGGCCGCGATCCTCCTGACGGCCTTGCTTGTTCAAATGCCTGTCGTTCTTAACGCGGATTTGAGCTGCCTGCTTTCTGAAGGAGAGCAAATTCTGGATGGCCGAAAGCTCGGAGTCGACGTCTTCGAGCTGAATCCGCCGCTATCGGTCTACCTGTACATGCCTGCGGCGCTGCTTGCGCGAATAACCGGTATTGCGCCTGAGATCATCGTGATCATCCTGGTGATGATCGAGATCGTTGCCGCGCTCATGATGATCGATCGCGCCGCCGCGGCGGCGAAGTTGGGAGCTGGAGAGAGAAGTACTTCAACGTGCTTGCTCGCTTTTTTGTTCGCAGTCCTTCCCTGCGCCGTATTCGGGCAGCGTGAGCACATAGCCGTCATCGCGCTGACCCCCTTTGTCGCCATCACTGCGATCCGCTGGCGTGGCCTTTCACCCGGACTGGTTGCGATCCTGGCAGGACTGAGTGCCGGGCTGGCCATCAGCATCAAGCCCTACCTTGCTCTCGTGGCAGGCCTTCCGATCATCCTTGGCGTCATCCGCCAACGTTCTCTCAGGCCCTTGTTCACCCCTGAAGCGTGTGCCGCCGCCGCGATCGTCATCGGCTACGGGGCGGTGGTCGTTATCGTCTTTCCCGATTATCTGTTCACCTATGCCCCGATGGTCGCTGCCACCTATCTGGCAATGAGGAAGGATTTGGCTGGTCTGCTTCCTTTCCCGATCGTCGTGATAACGGCTTGCATTGTGTTTCTGCGCCAGATCGCTCCGCAAGGCCTTAAAATGGGAGGCGACGCAACCCCCTGGCTGGCCGCAGCCATTGGCGGGGCCGTGAGTTTCGTCCTTCAAGGCAAGGGCTGGACATACACGGCATACGCGTTTTGCCTGTTTGCGATTGCAGCGCCGTTGCTACATGTTCGCACAAGGAATTTGCCGATGTCGGTCAAGATCGGCGGCTTCGTTGGCGTTGCGCTCATCGGGTTCTGTTTGTCGCTGTCGCGCCAGGAATTTCCGCCGCTGGAGCGGCATATCCAGGCACTTGCAAAGCACCCGCGACTGCTCACGATTACCGATCACGTCGCTCTGGGGCATCCGCTCGTCCGTCAAATCGATGGGACTTGGGTGGGCAGCTCGTGCGTGCAACTGCTGACGGCCGGCGCAATGCTGGTCCAGAACAGCTCGCAGTCAACGCGGGAAGAGCGAGCAAAACTGGACAGCATCGTACATTTCGAGCGGCGGCAGTTGTTGGCAGATCTGCGAAACGGCCGCCCCGACGTGATTCTCGTGGATACCTATCTGCAGAGCACGGTCCCGTTCGACTGGTTGGCCTGGGCCAATTCAGATCCCGAACTCCAGACAGAGCTCAGCCGCTATCGTGAAGTTGAGGATGTTGGCCGCGTTCGAATATTTGTCGATCCGTCCAGCCTGGCACGATAATTCCGCTCTGTTCGACATACGCTGCCGATTCCCCTAGCCGCGCTTTCTTCGCACGTCGTGATGGCGCAGCGCGTCGACGATCACCTTGAAGGCCGCCGAGTTCTGCCGCGAGGTCGGATAATAGATGTAATAGCCGTCGAACTTCGGCGACCAGTCGTCGAGCACGATGACGAGCTCCCCGGACCGGACCTGCGGCGCCACCATGTCTTCGGGGAGATAGGCGATGCCAAAGCCTTTCACCGCGGCCTCGATCATCGCGCGGGAGTCATTGAAGGTCAGTTGCCCCTCGACACGGACCCTGAGGTCGGGACCGTTCTTGGCGAACTCCCAAACATAATGACCGCCGGACGCAAGACGCCGCTTGATGCAGGCGTGATCGACGAGATCTTGCGGGTGCTTCGGTTTCGGGTGCGCTTTCAGATAGGCCGGCGAGGCGACCGCGACGAGCCGCCAATCCGGGCCGATGCGCACCGCGATCATGTCCTTCTCGACGCTCTCGCCGAGGCGGATGCCCGCATCGAAGCCATCCTTGACGATGTTGCGGAAACCACTGTCGAGGCTGAATTCGACCTTGATGTCGGGGTATTTCTTCAGGACCGGCACCAGCTTCGGCCAGACGACTTTTTCGAGCGCATGGTCCGACAGCGTGATCCGGATGGTGCCCGACGGCGTGTCGCGCAGCGACATCAGCGCGGCGATGTCGCGATCGATCTCCTCGATGCGGGGCGCAACCGATTGCAAAAGCCGCTCGCCCGCCTCGGTCAGGCCGACGCTTCGGGTGGTGCGTGTCAGCAGCCGCAGGCCCATCTGCGATTCCAGCCGCTTGATCGTATGGCTGAGCGTCGATTGAACCACGCCCAGCTTCGCTGCGGCCCTGGTAAAGCTGCGCTCGCGGGCGACGGCCACGAAAGCCAGCAGATCGTTGAAATCCTGAGTTGCCATGGCCGGCACTATTCATGAGCTGCATCGATTAATGCAAGCAAATTATAGCGGCTAATCGAATGCCGCCGGCGGCGCTATGTGTTGCCGTGAACAGCGCCAGCCTGGGCGCTTCGCGACACGTGGATCCCCGATGGACGTCACCGCCGACCAAGAAACGACGCAGCCAAAGCGCGCGTGGAGCGCGGTTTTCGCGCTGTCTCTTTGCGCCTCGATGCTGGTGGCATCCGAATGGATGCCGGTGAGCCTGCTCACGCCGATCGCGGATAGTCTGCATTTGACCGAGGGGCAGGCCGGGCAAGCCATTTCCATATCCGGCCTCTTCGCCATCCTCACCAGTCTTTTTATCTCGGCCGCAACGCGCGGGATCGATCGCCGGTCCGTCCTGCTGTGGCTGACCGGCGTCACGCTGGTCTCGGGCGTCGTTGTGGCCTTCGCTCCCAATTACCCGCTCTTCATGGCCGGGCGTGCGCTCGTCGGCATGGCCGTCGGCGGCTTCTGGTCGATGTCCGCCGCAACGATGATCCGTATCGTGCCGGCCAAGGATGTCCCGCGCGCACTTGCGGTCCTCAATGGCGGCAATGCTCTTGCAACGACGATTGCCGCGCCTCTCGGCAGCTTCCTCGGCCAGTACATCGGCTGGCGCGGCGCGTTCTTCTGCGTCGTGCCGATTGCCGCGCTGACCCTGCTTTGGCAATTCGTCACCCTGCCGGAGATGCCGAGCCGGGAACGCGCAAGCGCCTTGGCGGCATTCAGGGTCCTGCGCCGTCCTGGGGTTCCCTACGGCATGCTCGCAGCGGCACTGTTCTTCCTCGGCCAGTTCTCACTGTTCACGTATTTGCGGCCCTTCTTCGAAACGGTGACGCATGTCGACGTCACGACCATTTCGGGGTTGCTGCTCGTGATGGGCTTGGCCGGTCTTGTCGGCACGTCACTGATCGGATTTGTCATCCGCGAGCGTCTTTACGCATCCCTCGTCATCATGCCCTCCGTGATGGCCGTGATCGCCGTTGCGCTGACGGCGTTTGGCTCCTCACTCGCCGCGACGGTGGCGCTGATGTTCCTGTGGGGCTTCGTCGGCACGGCGGCGCCCGTGGGCTGGTGGACGTGGGTCAGCAATGCGCTGCCTGACGATGCGGAAGCAGGCGGCGGCCTGATGGTCGCGGTGGTTCAGCTCGCCATCACCATGGGTGCGGCCGGCGGCGGCATCCTGTTCGACAGCAGCGGCTACAAGGCCACGTTTCTGTTCAGCGCCGTCATCCTCATGTTCTCGTCGCTCGCGATTTTCGCCGGAGCGCTTCGCCGCAAGGCGAGCCCGCAATGCGCTGCTTGCGCGCCGGCAAGCGCGATTCTGTAACCCAAAATATCAAGGAGGCGACAAATGCAGATAAGACAAGCAGGCTCCCAGCCGTCAGTCCGCGCCCCGGCGGAGTATTTCACCGGCACGGTCCGTATCGATCCGTTGTTTCCGGCGATCGATCCCTCTCGCGTTGCCGGCAATCACGTCACCTTTGAACCCGGCGTGCGCACGTCCAACGGAGACCAACAATGAAGGCGACAATCCTCTACGGGCCCGGCGATGTCCGCTACGAAACGATCGACGATCCCAAGATCATCAGCCCGACCGACGCGATCATCAAGCTGTCGGCGACCTGCATCTGCGGCTCCGATCTCTGGCCCTATCGTGGGCTCCAGCCGAACCAGGGCCCCGCGCATATGGGTCACGAATATTGCGGCGTGGTCGTCGAGATCGGCAGCGCGGTGCGGACCATCAGGCCCGGCCAGTTCGTCGTCGGCTCGTTCTGCTTGTCGGACAACACCTGTCCACACTGCAAGTTCGGTTTCCAGTCCTCGTGTGAGCAGCGTGAATTCATGTCGGGCGCGCAGGCTCCTTACGCGCGCGTCGCGCTCGCCGATGGCACGCTGGTCGCGACCCCGGAGATGCCGGGACGCGACCTCATCCCGCATCTGCTCGCGACCTCCGACGTGCTCGGGACCGGCTGGTACGCGGCCGACGCTGCGAATGTGAAGCAAGGCTCGACGGTCGCGGTGGTCGGCGACGGCGCGGTCGGCCTCATGGGCGTGCTCGCAGCGAAAGAGATGGGCGCCGAGCGCATCATCGCCATGAGCCGCCACAAGACCCGGCAGGATCTCGCCCGAGAATTTGGCGCGACCGATATCGTCGTCGAGCGCGGCGCGGAAGGCATCGCGCGCGTCAAGGAGCTGACCCGCGGCGTCGGCGCCGACTCCGTGCTCGAATGCGTCGGCACCCAGGAAGCGATGTCGCAAGCCCTCGAATGCACACGCCCCGGCGGCAGCATTGGCTATGTCGGCGTTCCCCATGGCGTGACCTTCGACGGCCAGGCCTTGTTCTTCGGACAGCGGCGCATGCTGGGCGGTCCAGCGCCCGTGCGGCGGTTCCTGCCCGACCTGATGGACCGCGTGCTCAATGGACGCATTCAGCCGGGCAAGGTGTTCGATCTTACGCTGCCGATCGAGCAAGTCGCAGAAGGCTACAAGGCGATGGATGAGCGCCGCGCGATCAAGACGCTGCTGATGGTGTGATGACAGGGGAGGGTACTCTCGTCGGAAGCGACATTTTGTCGACTCACCCCCGTCATCATCCGTTCAAATTCCGTTGCTAGTCTTCTACGCGACGATTGGTTCGCCGGATGTACGCGGGCCATATCGCAAACCCCGGCATCCGTGCTGGGGTTTTTCGTTCGGCATCGCGGGATGAGCCGGGATGCCAAACGAAGCACGGCCGGGTGATTGATGCTGCGCGTTCCCCGGCGCTCACGGGAATCCGGCAATCGGCGAAGCCCGCGCGGGGAGATTCAACCCGGCGGGATCTCGTCGAGCGGCCAGACCGGACGACGGACTTTTCGGTAGGACAGCTTGGTGTGGTCGAAGGTAGCAAGGCCGCCGCTATCGGCGAGGATCACCTCTTTGGCCATCGGCCCGAAGGCAGCCCGGAAGTGGTGTGCGGACTTGACTGCGACGATCCGGAATTGAGCCGGTTCTGCTCCGAGAATTCGGAACATTTCCTGATCGTAGGTCTGCAGCGTGTTGGTCGAAATTGCGATGGAGATGCCGTTGACCTCGAGCAGGGCCGAAGGGCCGAGCGTCATGGGCTGACCGGCATTCATCGGCCCCTCGCACACGAAGGCGCCGTCCGACAGGCCTGTCACCCGTCCCGTCAGCGTGAGCGAAGGCCCGTAGCTCGCTGGGTGGCGTTTGGCACCGACGACGACATCGAGGCTGGCCCCAAGGCCCGCGGCATGGCAGCGGGCCGCGGCTTCGCCGTCGCCGAGGACACCGAAGAGCACGCCACGGACCTCGGCCTGCAGCAGCGCCTCCAGCAGGCGGACGCCATCGCCGTAGGCGCCCGAACCCGGGTTGTCGCTGAAGTCGGCGATCACGAGGGGACGGGTATCCGCGACGTCAGCTGCGGCCGCGACGGCAAGCTCCGTCGCGGCCGGCAAGTCGAGCGCCGTGACGGTGACTTCGGCGCGCCGGCGGACCATCTCGTTGTGGAGCGAGGCCGCGGCCTGTTGGGCAGCTGTTTCGGCGGCGTTGTGGGAGGCGTCGTAGGTGACCTGAACGCTGGGGCCGACCTCGGCAATGTCCGATCGGCTGAAGCCCGCGCAGACGTCGACGGACAGAAGGCCGGGCGTTTGCGCCTGCATGTCCGCGGCGCGCGCCAGCAGGTCGCTCATCACGCCGCCCTGGGTCCGGCCGTGATTGCATCCTTCGAGCAGGGATCCCTGCAGGCGGAAGACTTTCGGGCGGGTCTTACCGTCCATCGCCGACTGCAGCAGCTCGGCGGCGCGGAACGCCGTCTCATACTGGTCGATGTGCGGATAGGTGCGGTAGGGCAGCATGATGTTGGCCAGCCGGCCCATGCGTTCAGTGACGTTGGCATGCAAATCGAGCGTCACCGCAATCGGGATCGTTTCGCCCAGACGCTTGCGCAATCCCTCAAGCAGCGCCCCCTCGGCGTCGTCGTCGGTCTCGGTCACCATCGCGCCGTGCAATGCGAGGATGACGCCGTCGAGCGGCCCCGTTTCACAGGCCGCGTAGACCAGGCGCTGCAATTCGGCCCAGCACTCGGCCGTCACCTTCCCGGATGGGGTGGCTGCGGCGGCGAGCGGCTGCACCAGGGTCCAGCCGTAATTTTTGGCTGCGGCCAGATGCGCGGCGATCTCCATTCTGGTGTCGGCCAGCGCCGCGGCGATCTCGGCATCACGCAGAAATAGCCGCTTGCGATAGTCCTCGAGCGTCGTCGGAACGATCGAGAAAGTGTTGGTCTCGTGGGCGACTTGCGCCGAGAGAACGCGCCGCGTCTGGCTCATGGTATTCCTTCTTGGTCTTGCTTTATACAATCTGACGAAAGGTCATATGCAAAGAGCTTGCCGCTACCGGTCGCGGATTTGCAGGCTTCCGATCAATAGCCCAACCTGTTCGTCGATCTTGGCCAGCGCCGTCGCAGAATCGAGATATTCGATATCATCCACGTCCCAGTACTGGACGCGATGGGCGACGCCGGCAAAGCGCTGCTCGATCATCGGCCGGTGCTCCGCGTCCTTCAACGCGACCACGAGCTCGGCCTTGGCAAAGTCGTCGAGCGTGCAGAGCACCGGATATCGCGCAGCGCCTCCCGGCGCGATGCCGCTCGCTTGCAGGGCCTCCAACGTGTAGGGCGAGATCGGCCCGACGTTCGCAGGAGAGAGTGTCTCGGCGACGGCTCTCGAGAAGGAAAGCCAGGCCAGCCCTTCGAGCCCGACGCGATGGTTGAAAATCTCCTCGGCATAGCGGCTTCGATAATAATTGCCGGTGCAGAGAAACAGCACGCGATTGGTCTTGGTCATCAGGCAGCGTTTCCGTAATCGATCTCAGGCCGGGTCCACGCCGCTCAATGCATGCACCTGGCCGCCGGAGGCAAGGGCTGATCAAGCGGGGCAGGGTGATAGCCCAGGCAGACAGCATTGCGGGCGCTCGCGCAAAACTTGGGACCCGCATCTGGTCAGAAGGTAGCATGGTGTGCTTTGGTGGACTGGAATATTTGGTGAGTCTCCGTCGGCATTGTGCCTCGGCATATCAACGAGAAGGTCAACAATGCACAGTTTCGTCCCGTGCAGCCGGACGTCCAGCGCGCGGTCCATCGCGGCAATTTTCGTCTCCATCCTGACCATCCTGATCATCTTGGGCGGCCGACCCGCGGTCGCAGCGATCGAATCCTTCCCCGCGGATTTCAGAATCGAAAATATTTCGGTCAATGGCGTCACCCTGCATGTCCGCGTTGGTGGAAAGGGACCGGCTGTCGTCCTCCTGCACGGCTTCGCCGACACGGGCGACATGTGGGCCCCGCTCGCCAAGGCGCTTTACAAGGACCACACCGTGATCGTTCCAGACCTGCGCGGCATGGGGCTGTCGTCCCAGGCCGCGGGTGGCTACGACAAGAAAAACCAGGGCGTCGACATTGCCATGCTCATGGACAAGCTCAATGTCCAGAAGGCCGATCTGGTGACTCACGATATTGGCAACATGGTGGGCTATGCGCTTGCGGCGCAATATTCCGATCGCATCACCAAATGGGTCGTCATCGATGCGCCGCTGCCTGGCATAGGTCCCTGGGACGAAATCCTGAAAAGCCCCATGCTCTGGCATTTCAACTTCCGCGGCCCTGACGTCGATCGCCTGGTCAAAGGCCGCGAGCGCATCTATCTCGACCGGTTCTACAACGAGCTGTCGGCTGATCCGAAGGCCATCGACGAAGCGACGCGAAACCATTATGCGAAGCTCTACGCACGGCCCGGCAACATGCATTACGCCTTCGAGCAGTTCGCGGCGTTCGGGAAGGACGCCACCGACAACAAGGTTTTTGCCGCGACCAAGTTGAACATGCCGATCCTCGCCCTGGGCGCTGAAAAGTCCTTCGGCGATCAGCAAGCGGCGATCATGCGCGACGTCGGCACAAAGGTGGACGGTGGCATCATCACCGGCGCCGGACATTGGATCATGGAAGAGCAGCCGGCGCAGACCGTGAGCAAGGTGCGCGCTTTCCTCGACGGGAAATGACGAGGAAGCGCTTCATCGGAATCGACGACGTGCCGGATCGAGGCATCTTCGGCGCGCCGTCGAGCAGAAGCCGGCGCTGACAGGTCAGCCGAAGGCGGTGCTTCCGTGTCGATTCTACGCCGGGTCTCCTGGCGCGGTCATCGCATCTGCAAGCTTGCGCATCAAGCGGACCAGTTCGTCGACATCGTGATCGTCCCAGCTTGCAAACATTCCCCCGACGATCCGTTCGCGTGCCCTGTCCACCGCGTCCGTCATGGTTTTGCCGTTCGGGGTGATGGTGGCTTCGCTGACGCGGCGATCCGCTTCGCTGGCGCGGCGCTTGACCAGGCCCAGGGTTTCCAGTTTCGCGACCTGCCGGCTGACGGTCGTGTAGTCCCGTCCCATGCGGTCGGCGAGGTCGACGACGCCGATCGGGCCGCGCCGCTCGATGCCGACGAGCAGCGGAAACAGCGCACGATCGAGCGAGATGCCGGCCTCGCGGATCATCATCTCGTCGCCCTGCCGGCGGTTGATGACGCTGATGATGTCGATCAACGCTTCGTGAAGCGAACGCACCTGCTTTTTAATATGTGTATTTTGCACGCTTCTTGACATTCCGCCGTCCTCGGTCTTATGTGTGCATAATACACATATTGAGGGTCCCATGACAAAGCAATTCACGGTCGATGTCCTGATCTGCGGCGCCGGCGCGGCCGGCCTCACGCTCGCGATTGATCTGGCGCGGCGTGGCGTCTCGTTCCGGCTGATCGAGAAGATGGACCGTCCGTTCCACGGGTCGCGCGGCAAGGGAATCCAGCCGCGCACCCAGGAGATCTTCGAGGATCTTGGCATCATTGACCGCATCGTCGCAGCCGGCGGCCTGTACCCGCCGCAGCGCGTCTACCGCGACGACGGCAGCTTCACCGAGTCAGAGGTCGCGGAGCACATCGCCGCGACACCCGCCGAGCCCTACCACATGGCGCTGATGATCCCGCAATTCCTGACCGAGGGCGTCATGCGTGAGCGTCTGCTTGAGCTCGGCCACTGTGTGGAGTTCGGTTGCGAGCTGGTCGGCCTGGAGCAGGATCAGGACGGTGTGACAGCGCGCCTTTCCGGCAAGGCCGGTGAGGAGACAATACAAGTGCGTTACATCGTCGGTGCCGATGGTGGCCGCAGCTTCGTGCGGCACGCGCTCGATATCGGTTTTCCAGGCAAGACGCTCGGCGTGCGCGCCGTGGTGGCCGATATTGTCCTGACGGGGCTGGACCGCACAGCATGGCATCGCTTCAACGACGGTGCGATGGACCGCCAGCTCGCGCTGTGTCCGCTGGCCGGAACGGAGTTTTTTCAGTTGCAGGCGCCGGTCCCGCGCGAAGGCGAGGTCGATCTGTCGACCGAGGGGCTTGCGACGATGGTCGCTGAACGCACCGGGCGCGACGATATCCGCATTCACGCCGTGCATTGGGCCTCGGCCTATCAGATGAACGCGCGCCTCGCCGATCGTTACCGGGATGGCCGCGTGTTTCTCATGGGCGATGCGGCTCACATTCATCCGCCGACAGGTGGACAGGGCCTCAACACCAGCGTGCAGGATGCCTACAATCTCGGCTGGAAGCTCGCGGCGGTGATCGGCGGTGCTCCCGCAATCCTGCTCGACAGCTATGAGAGCGAACGCCGTCCCATCGCCGCGAGCATGCTCGGCCTCGCCACGGGGCTGCTGGAAGCCGCCAAACGCGGCGACATCAGGCGTGGTCGCGAGGTCCAGCAACTCGACATCGGCCATCCCGGCTCGCCGCTGGCGCTGGAGAAACCGGAGCGCGTCGCAGGCGTACTCGCGGGAGACCGCGCACCGGACGCGCCGTTCCGCGGTGCGGCCGGACAGCCCATGCGCCTGTTCGAGCTGCTCAAGGGGCCGCACTGGACGCTGCTTGGCTACGAGGTCGAACGCGGCGCCGTGCCGGCGCGCGCGGGATTGCACATCCACTGCATTGGTCCGGATGGCGAGCTCATCGACGACAACGGACACTTCCGCCGCGCCTACACGGTGTCGCCGGGGGATTGGGTGCTGGTGCGGCCGGACGGTTATATTGGTGCTGTTGTGGGCGCGCAGCAGACCGATGCGCTTGCGCGTTTTCTGGCGGAGCAGGGGGTGGGCTGATTGAGATGGCGCTTGGGCTTGTGATTGGATTGACGGGCCGCGAGCGAGCCTGCGGCGCCATGGCGGACCTCTGAGCCCCGGTACTGCGGTGTCAAGCTTGTGACCCCATTGCGGAACTCAAGCCGCCCGTGGCAAGCTTCCTAATACTTTGGCCGAAGCCTCCAGCACCCCGCCTACTCAACAGTCTTCAGGAGGATCGATGCGGCGCAGGCTATTCCTCGGCATTGCCGCCACGGTCGTGGCCGCATGTGCGCGATCTGCTTACGGTCAGAGCAAGGCAACCCTGCCGATGATTGGGCTTCTGATCCACATCAAGGAAGACACCGATCTTGCAAGACAGAGAGTGACCGTGCTGCGCCAGGGTCTCGCAGACGAAGGGCTAAGCGAGGGGACGCACTATTCTCTCGTGAAACGTTTTCTCGAAGGCGACTACAGCCGCATCGACAACCTCGTACAGGAGTTGGGCTCGCTCAAGCCGCGCGTCCTGGTGATCGGCACGATGGGGATCGGTGCTACTCGCAAACTCTACCCCGAACTTCCAATCGTGTTCACCGGCGTTGCTGCAGATCCGATCGCGCTGGGACTGGCCCAAAGCTATGTGCATCCGGGCGGCATGATCACCGGCAATGTGATGAACGCGGTCGGCGGCGAAGAGACCATGGCCCAAAAACGCCTCGGATTATTCAGGGAAATCGTGCCCAACTTGAAACGACTGGGCGTCATCGGCCCTGCCGGTGGGCCAGTGATGCTGAAGGAGAAGGAAGCCCTGCGGAAAGTTGCCGACCAGGCCGGTTTTCAAGTCCTACTCTACGATATCAAAACGCCTGATGATCTGGAGAGAGTCTTCGCCGCGGGCCTCAGCGATCAGGTCGACGCTTTTTACATCTCGGGCGAACCCCTTCTGTTTGCCCATATGGCGCAGGTGATGGCGTTCGTGACGGCGACACGCAAGCCGACTTTTGGCCCTTACCCCGAATGGGGACGTGCCGGTCTCCTAATGTCTTACTCGACCGACACGATGGAAGGATGGCGCAACGCCGGGGCGTACGCGGGAAAGATTTTCAAAGGTGCCAAGCCCGGTGACCTGCCGATCCTGCAGGCGAGCAAATTTCTCTTCGTGATCAATCAAAGAACGGCAAGATCGCTCGGCATCGCCGTGCCTCCGGCTATTCTGGCCCTCGCCGATGAGGTCGTTGAATAGAATGAAGATGTCGGCTTCTGGCCCGTCGCTGAATTGGCCTGACGACGTGAAAATGTTCGCTCACGCAAGTAGAGCGGACATGCCTTCGCTGTTAGGCGGATTGTGAATATCGCTTAGTCGAGGAGGTGCTTAGGCGGACATGCCTCGAGACGCCGGCCTTTGCCCATAATGACATCACCCAGTGTTTTGCCCGACGAGTCAAACGGACTTTGTAAAATCAGCAATCGTTGTGCTCGCGGCCAAGCGATTGATTTCGCTGGCCCCGGCCGCTGTGCATGGGGGTTGTCTTTCGAGTTTTTGTTTGTGACGGCTATTGTCGGCTCTAGCTGAACACGGCCGAAGGCTTCGGCTTGGACCCATGCCGGCTTGGACCCATGTCGAAAATTGCGTACCCTCTGCTCAAGGTTATGAGATTGAGGTTGGCATGAAGCGACGTGAGTTCATGGCTCTGGTTGGTGGGGCATTGGCGCGACCTATAGCGGCACGCGCCGAGCAAGCGAAGCGAATCGCCCGCATTGGGCTTTTCCTCCCCCCACCGCGAAATTTGGAGGTCGATGCATTCCTCGGGGGGCTCCGCGATCTCGGTTGGGTTGAGGGCGAAAACGTTCATGTCGAATATCGCGACGCCGGCGGCGACGACAGCCGGTTGCCGGCGCTGGCGGCTGAACTGGTCGCCCTCGATGTCGACGTGCTCGCGACAGCCACATTTCCGGGGATTCTTGCTGCTCACCATGCGACGACAAAGATTCCGACCGTGATGATCGTGGGCCCCGATCTGGTGGCCATAGGCCTTGCAGCCAGCATGGCTCATCCCGGCGGCAACATCACGGGACAAACCTTTTTCCTGACAGAACTGGCCGCCAAGCGGTTGGAGATTCTCGCGAGCCTGGCTCCCTCCATAACCCGCGCAGGGGTGCTGATGCAGCGAGGAAACCCTCTGAACGATGGTACCATGCGCGCTATGACGACCGCTGCGCAGGCATTGAAGATCGAACTGCGACCGATCGAAATTGGCATCCCCGGCGACCTCGAAAGCGCGCTGTCAGTCGTCGGCTCGACCCCTATGGACGGCCTCGTGATCACGGACGCCAATGCGTTCGTCACCAACTCTTCCATGGTCGCCGCGATTGTCGACAAGTGCCGCGTGCCGTCGGTTGCCGCACCCATTGTCGCTTCCCGAGGGACCGCGCTGGTGGGTTACGGAGTGGACTTCACCGCAATTTTTCGCCGCGCCACCGTTTTCGTCGACAAGATATTGAAGGGCGCCAACCCGGCCGACGTTCCGATCGAGCAGCCGACGCAGTTCAAGACGGTCATCAACCTGAAGACCGCCAAAGGGCTCGGCATCCAGATGCCGCCGTCCTTACTGGTGCGCGCGGACGAGGTGATCGACTGACAGCCGGCTTTCGCAACAAAATCGGACTCAATGCAGGCATTTGGCTCAAGCGGGCGACGCGCGCGGAAAGTGTGCTTCGCGGGCGGCGGGCGCGCCGTCATCCCGCCTTGGCGATGCGGCTGTCCGACCGCAGGTTCTGGAAGAACTTCTCCACCTCGCGCGACAGCGTGTCCGCCGTCTCCGTCAGGCTGCCCGCGGCCGTCAGCACTGAGGCTGCCGCCGTATCCGTCTCGCCGATGGCGTCGCGGAGCGAAGTGATGTTGGCGACCAGCGTCTCGTTGCCCTGCGCGGCGCTTTGCGCGTTGGACGAGATCTCGCGCGTCGCCTGGTCCTGCTGGCCGACGGCGCCGGCGATCGCGGAGGTCACCGTGTTGATCTCGCGCACCGCGCCGCCGATCTCGCGGACGGCGTCGACCGCATTGCGGGTGGAAGCCTGGATCAGGGACACGTTCTCGCCGATCTCGGCGGTCGCCTTGGCGGTCTGGCCCGCCAGCGCCTTGACTTCATGCGCGACGACGGCAAAGCCGCGGCCGGCTTCGCCCGCGCGCGCGGCTTCGATGGTGGCGTTGAGCGCGAGCAGGTTGGTCTGTTCGGCGATCGCCCGGATCAGGCCGAGCGCGCCGTCGATGCGCTGCGTGACGGCCGCAAGGCTCTCGATCTCGGTGATCGACTTCTCGGTACGCTGGCCGGTCTGCTCGACCGCGCTGGCGCTCTGCCGTACCTGGCGGCCGATCTCCTCGACGGAGGCCGACAGCTCTTCGGCCGCGCCTGCCACCGCGGTGACGTTGTGCGAGGCCTGCTCGGTGGCGTTGGCCGCCGTGCCGGCGCGGTTGCTCGCATCCGCAGTGACACGCGTGATGGTCTGCGCGGTCTCGCGCATGACGGAGGCGTTGTCGCTGAGGCCGCGCATGATCGCGCCGATCGCTTCGCGGAATTCCTCGGCGGATTGTTCGATATGGCGGGCGCGCTGCTCGCGCGCGGCGGAGTCCTGCGAAACCTGCGAGGCAAGGTTGCGGTTGCGGCCCATCGCGTCCTGAAAAATCTGGATAGCGCGTGCCAGCGCGCCGATCTCGTCGGCGCGGTTGCCATGCGGCACTACGACATTCTCGGCGCCGTCGGCGACCTGCTTGATGGCCGCGGTGATGGCGGAGAGGGGGCGGGCGATCGAACGTGCGATGATGACGATGCCGATCACGACCAGCATCAGTGCGACGCCGCCAAGGCAAGTCAGCACCAGCGACAGGATGCGGTTGGTCTCGGTCTGAAGCGCGATCTGCTTTGCGCGCTCGGCATAGACCTTGGACAGCGCCTCGAGGTCCTTGTTCAGCGCCGAGCGCACGGCGCGGTTGGCGTCGTTGTCACCCCATTCGCGGCCCGCGGCCGCGTTGATCTCGACGCCGCGGCGGACCAGCTCCTTGCGGAACTCGACGAATTGCTCGATGCGCTTCTTGAAGGTGGCGAACTGCTCGGCATCGTCGGCTTTGACGATGGTCTCCCAGCGCTTCACGACACCCAGGATCTGGTCGTTGAACTTGAGCAGGCCTTCGCCGTATTTCTTCACGACCGCGGGCTCGGTCGACATGTAGACGCCGCGCGATTCCATCACCACCGCATAGACCAGCGAGTTGACGCGCTCGACGTTCAGCGCGGCGGCGTTCGCCGTCTCGATCGCACTGGTCAGGTCGGCGCTGCGGCGGCTGTTGTAGTCCGACAGCATCGCGATCGCCGCCGTCAGCAGGGCGAACAGCGCGAAGATCGCATAGAGCTTGGTCGCAAGCGTGAAACGGCCTGCCAAGCGAGTGGCATTCCCAGATCGATCGATGGTCATGATTTCAGGGGCCTGAATGGCCGGGAGCGGCCGGTGCGCGCGGTCGTGTAAATTGATGCAAAACTATGCAGGATGAAGGTGGATGCAGCGTTAACGTGCCAGTCCAGCGTGTGCGGCCGCGGTCGAGCGAAATACGAGCTATTGCAGTGATTTGGGGTGATCCTATCGATTTCCGGCAGGCGGCCCCGGCGATCGCCTGGTTTGCCCCAAACATCAGCGTGCACGCCGGCCGGCAACCGCGTATTCGATTGTGAGTCGGCCACTGGCCGACGAACCTCCGGAGGGGCCTTTGGTCTACCGCCATACCATCGACGCCACGACCTACACCTTCACTGATTTGCGCGATCTGCTCGCCAAGGCGACCCCGCCGCGCTCCGGTGACCGCCTGGCCGGCATCGCTGCTGCCAGCGCCGAGCAGATGATCGCGGCGCGGATGGCGCTGGCCGATGTCCCGCTCGGGAAGTTCTTGCAGGAAGCGGTCGTTCCCTATGAGGCCGACGAGGTCACCCGTCTCATCATCGACAGCCACGATGCCAAGGCGTTTGCACAGGTCTCCTCCCTGACGGTCGGCGCCTTCCGCGACTGGCTGCTGTCGGACGCCGCGACATCAGAGGTTTTGCGCAAGCTCGCACCCGGCATCACCCCGGAGATGGCGGCCGCGGTCTCAAAGCTGATGCGCAACCAGGATTTGATCCTGGCGGCGCGGAAATGCGAGGTCACCACCGCCTTCCGCAACACCATCGGCCTGAAGGGGCGGATGAGCACGCGGCTCCAGCCCAACCATCCCTTCGACGATGCGAGAGGCATCACCGCCTCGATCCTCGACGGCATCTTGCTGGGGGCGGGCGACGCCTGCATCGGCATCAATCCCGCGAGCGACGATCCCGCCGTGATCGCGCAATTGCTTCGCCTGCTCGATGAGATCATCGCGCGGCTAAAAATCCCGACGCAGGCTTGCGTGCTGACCCATGTCACGACGACGCTGTCGCTGATCGGGCAGGGCGTGCCGGTCGATCTCGTCTTCCAGTCGGTCGCCGGCACCGAGGCCGCCAACCGCAGTTTTGGCATCGACCTCGCGCTTCTGAAGGAGGGGCAGCAGGCCGGGCTGTCGCAGAAGCGCGGCACGGTCGGCGAGAACGTGATGTATTTCGAGACCGGGCAGGGCTCGGCGCTGTCAGCCAACGCCCATCACGGCGTCGACCAGCAGACCTGCGAGGCCCGCGCCTATGCGGTCGCCCGCGCCTTTTCGCCATTGCTGGTCAACAGCGTGGTCGGCTTCATCGGCCCGGAATATCTCTACGACGGCAAGGAAATCATCCGCGCCGGGCTGGAGGATCACTTTTGCGGCAAGCTGCTCGGCCTGCCGCTCGGGATCGACATCTGCTACACCAACCATGCCGAGGCGGACCAGGACGACATGGACAATCTGCTGACGCTGCTGGCGGCTGCCGGCGTCACCTTCATCATGGGCGTCCCCGGCGCCGACGACGTCATGCTGAACTACCAGTCGACGTCGTTTCACGACGCGCTCTATGTCCGCGACGTCTTCGGCCTGCGCCGCGCGCCGGAATTCGACGATTGGCTGGTGCGGTCAGGCCTTGCGGGCGCCGATTTCCGTCTGGCCGGCGATGCGGGCCTGCTGCCCGATTTTGCCTCGCGGCTGATCGCCTGACGCGGGGGAGCGCCTACACCCCGGAGGAAACTATTGGCGGCCCTCGCGAATTAAGATGGTGCCACAATATTGAGAAATTCCGGCAGCAGCATTACGCTATGTGTCTGGCTGGCAATTTCCGCAACCAGGTCGAGCGTGGCGGGGGAGCTTCAATGCGAGCTGAAAGCAACGGGACGGCCCGGCGGATTCTCTGTGTGTTTCCGCGATACACCTCGTCGTTCGGGACGTTCGAGCATTCCTATCCGCTGACCGACGGCGTCTGCGCCTTCATGCCGCCGCAGGGGCTTTTGCTGCTCGCGGCCTATCTGCCCGAGGACTGGCAGGTCAAGTTCGTCGACGAAAACCTCCGGCGCGCCACGAAGGAGGAGTTTGACTGGGCCGAAGTGGTCTTTGTCAGCGGCATGCATATCCAGCGCCAGCAGATGAACGACATCTGCCGCCGCGCGCATGAATTCGATTTGCCGGTCGCGCTCGGCGGTCCCTCGGTCAGCGCCTGCCCGGACTATTATCCGTCGTTCGACTATCTCCACGTCGGCGAGCTCGGCGACGCCACCAACCAGCTGTTCGAGATCCTGTCGCGCGACATCGCGCGTCCCGAGGCCCAGGTGGTGCTGACCACCAAGGACCGCGTGCCGATGACGGAGTTTCCGATCCCGGCCTACGAGCTCGCCGACGTGAAGAAATACATGCTCGGCAGCATCCAGTATTCCAGCGGGTGTCCCTATGAGTGCGAGTTCTGCGACATCCCCGGCCTCTATGGCCGCAATCCGCGCATCAAGTCGCCGGAACAGATCATCGCCGAGCTCGACCGCCTGCGCGAATGCGGCATGACCGACACTGTCTACTTCGTAGACGACAATTTCATCGGCAACCGCAAGGCAGCGATGGATCTGCTGCCGCACCTCATCGAATGGCAGAAGAAGACCGGCTATGTGGTGCGCCTCGCCTGCGAGGCGACACTCAACATCGCCAAGCGTCCCGAGATCCTCAAGAAGATGCGTGAGGCCTATTTCATCACCATCTTCTGCGGCATCGAGACGCCTGATCCCGACGCACTGAAGGCAATGCACAAGGACCACAACATGATGGTCCCGATCCTCGAGGGCGTGCGCACCATCAATTCCTACGGCATGGAGGTGGTGTCAGGCATCATCATGGGGCTCGACACCGACAAGGCGAATACCGCGGACGCGCTGCTTGACTTCGTCGAGGAGTCCCGGATTCCGCTGCTCACCATCAATCTGCTCCAGGCGCTGCCGAAGACGCCGCTGTGGGACCGGCTGGAGCGGGAAGGGCGCCTCGTCGAAGATGACGGGCGTGATTCCAACGTCAATTTCCTGCTTCCTTACGACGACGTCGTGGCGTCCTGGAAGCACGCCATGAGCGTCGCCTACGAGCCCGAAAAGGTGTTCGCGCGCTTCCAGTATCAATGCGACCACACCTATCCGCACCGCCTCAAGATGCCGGTGCCGGACGAGATGAAGACCTGGCGCAACATCAGGCGCGGCCTGATCATGATCAGGAACATCTTCTGGAAGGTCGGCGTGCTCGGCGACTACAAGAGGGTGTTCTGGAAGTTCGCGATGGGACGCATCAAGCAGGGCGACCTCGAAGGCCTGATCGGCTGCACCCTGATCGCGCATCATCTCATCACCTTCGCGCGTGCGGCGTCCAGCGGCGAGACGAACGCCTCGAACTATTCGCTGCGGCTGCGCGAGGCCTCCGTTCCCGCCGAATGATGCGACATGTCTGATCCGGCCGTCCCGCGCCGCCCGACCCTCGATCTCAGGTCGCTCACGCCCGCGCGCGTCGCGCTCGGACGCAGCGGCGCGAGCGTGCCGACGAAGGCGCTGCTCGATTTCACGCTCGACCATGCCCGCGCCCGCGATGCCGTGCACGCTGCCTTCGATGCGCCGCGACTGGTTGCAGAACTTCGCGCGCTTGGTCTCGTCGTCACCGAGGCGCGGAGCCGGGCGGTCGACCGCCGCGACTATCTGCGTCGTCCGGATCTCGGACGACAGCTCGATACCGAATCGGCGGAGCTTCTGGCGCGAGGTGCGAGCGAGCCATGCCAGATCGCAGTCGTGATCGGTGACGGCCTGTCGGCGGCGGCGGTCCACGCCCATGCGGTGGGTTTGCTGAAGCACCTGCTGCCGCTGCTCGCGAACGGGGACGATGTCGCGCTCCGCCATGTCGTCGTCGCCTCGGGCGCGCGCGTCGCGCTTGGCGACGAGATCGGCGCCATTCTCGGAGCACGCATGGTGGTGACGCTGATCGGCGAGCGGCCCGGCCTGTCGGCGCCCGACAGTCTCGGTGCCTATCTGACCTTCGCGCCAAAACCCGGCCGCACCGACGCCGAGCGCAATTGCGTGTCGAACATCCGCAAGGCTGGGTTGAGCTATCAGGAGGCGGCCTTCAAGATCGCCTGGCTGATCCGCGAGGGGCTGGCGCGGGAAGTCACTGGCGTGGCGCTGAAAGACGAGAGCGCCGACCGCGCGCCGCGTCGAATTGGCACGGCTTTGCCCGAATGAAGGGCATTCCGGTAAAATCGCTGCATCTTGATCGATTTGGCCACCCTCCGCCTGCTTGCGAAAAGGGTGACTGACCTGCTAAACCCCACGCGGCGATTTTCCGCGCATTTTCAAAGGGCAAGCCTCCCATTGGTATGGCATTTTCAAGCCGTTCGCGGGACGCAATAAGCTCACAGCTTGAGCCGATTTAGGAACTGGACAAGGCATGCTCGAAAAGCACCGCGAGAATGAGGTTCATGTCGACAAGGTCGAGCAGGGACCTGCGTCCTCGATCGCCTTCGGGCTCGAGCGCATCGGGCTGATCGCCGTCCGGGCGCCGATCGTCTCCTGCATCGTCCTGCTCGTGCTGATCGTCGGCGCGGTGTTCGGCATCCATCGGATCAAGATCGACGATTCGCTGTCGCAGCTGTTCCGGTCCAACACGCCGGAATTCCGCCAGTACGAAGCGGTGACAAAGAAGTTCCCGGCGGAAGAATTCGACGTCCTCGTCGTGGTCGAGGGCAAGACCCTGCTGGCGCGGAACAACCTCGAGAAGCTGCGCGACTTCGTCACCGACATGCAGCTCGTCGAGGGCACGCGCGGCCTCGTCTCGCTGTTCTCCGCGCGTCAGGCGCCGGCGCCGGGCAAGCTGCCGGCGGCGCTGTTCCCGCCCGAGCTGCCCGAGGGCGCGGCCTATGACAAGTTCATCGAGACCGTCAAGAACAACGAGATCATCCGCGGCAAGCTGCTGTCGGAGGACGGCACGCTGGCGCTGATCGTGCTGTCGCTCGATCCTGAAGTGGTTGCCTCCAGCAAGCTGACCAAGACCATTGCGGACATCCGCGCGCTGATGAAGGAAGACCTCAGCGATACAGGGCTCAACGTGCAGCTCTCCGGCGTGCCGGTGATGCAGCTGGAGATCCGCAACGCCGTCGAGCGCGACGGCCTCACCTACAACATCCTCGGCATCCTCGCCGGCTGCGTCATCGCCATCATCTTCTTCCGCAAGGTCTCGTTCATGGTGGCGGCGGCGTTCCCGCCGATGATCGCGATCCTGCTGGCGCTCGGCGCGCTCGGCTGGGCCAATTTCAATCTCAACATGTTCCTGAACGTGATGACGCCGCTCATCATGGTGATCAGCTTCTCCGACTCGATGCAGCTGACGTTTGCCGCGCGAGACCGGCTGATCGCAGGCCAGGACAAGTTCACCGCATTCAAGAACGCCGTGTTGGTGGTGGGGCCGGCCTGCGTGCTGACGCATGGCACCGCCGGCATTTCCTTCATCGCGCTCCAGTTCTCCGACTCCGACCTGATCCGCAAATTCGGCGAGGCGGGTCTAGCCGCCACCATCATCGCGCTGGTCGCGGTGCTGTCGCTGGTGCCGGTGTTCGGCGTGCTGCTGGTGCGCAACGAGAAACTCTTTGCGACCAAGTTCCAGAGCGCCGATGCCGGCGTCCAGGCGCTGCGTAATTTCTGCTACTGGATCGCGGTGCGTATGGTAGGCCGTCCCGGCCTGTTCAGCCTGATCGCGGTGGTGTTCGTCGCCGGCCTCGGCGTCATTTACGCCAATCTGGAACCGCGCTACCGGCTCGCCGACCAGGTCCCGGACAAGCGCCAGGCGGTTGCCGCCAGCGACCGGCTCGATGCCAAGCTCACCGGCGCCAATCCGGTCAACGTGCTGGTCCAGTTCCCCAAGGGTGAATCGCTCTACTCGCCGGAGACGCTGCAGACCATCGCGGACGTGCACGCGACCGTGGAGAAGGCGGCCGGTGTCGGCAATGTCTGGTCGGTCGAGACGCTGCGCCGCTGGCTTGCGGCAAAAGCCGGCAGCGACGACGTTGCGACACTCAAGGAATATGTCAGCGTCATTCCCGAGCATTTGGTGCGGCGCTTCATCGACGCCGAGCAGGATGCGGTCGTGGTCGCCGGCCGCGTGCCGGACAAGGATTCCAGCCAGCTCCTGCCGATCGTCGACAAGCTCGATTCCGAGCTCGACGCCGTCCGCAAGAAGCATCCCGGCTATGAAGTAGCCGTGACGGGTCTTGCCGCCATCGCCGCACGCAACTCGTCCGGCATGATCGAGAAACTCAACCGCGGGCTCACCGTCGAGTTCGCGCTGGTCGCGATCTTCATCGGCCTTGCCTTCCGCTCCTGGGTCGTGATGTTCGCCTGCATCCTGCCGGGCATCTTCCCGGTGGTGATGTCGGGAACGGTGCTCTGGGCGATGGGCGAGGGGCTGCAATTCGCCAGCGTCGTGGCACTGACCGTCTCGTTCGGCCTGGGCTTAAGCGCCACCATCCACTTCCTCAATCGCCTCAGGCTGGAGAGCAAGCCGGGCGTCGGTTCGGCGCTCGCGGTGGAGCGCGCGACCGTGCTGGTCGGCCCGGCGCTGATCCTGACCACGCTGGTGCTGGCCTGCGGCCTCGTCGTCACCGTGTTCTCCGATCTGCCGTCACTGCGGCTGTTCGGCTGGCTCAGCGCTTTCTCGATGGTGATGGCGCTCGTCGCCGACCTCTTCATCCTGCGGCCGACGGCGATGTGGCTGATCAACCTGCACGCCAAGCTGCAAGGTCCTGATAAGCCGGCGATCTGAGCGGCTTCATCCATCGGACATGGAATCGGCGCAGTCTGAATGACTGCGCCGGAGTTCCGGCCGAGGATGCGGCCGATGCGGTACGACAGCTCCATCGTGGAGTTTCAGCAGAAGCGAGGCGGCGATTCAGCCGCCTTTTTCGTTCCGTTCCTGACATCGGACACGATCCTGCTCGACGCGGGTTGCGGACCCGGGACCATCACGGCCGCACTCGCGGGCGTTGTCGGAAAAGCGGTCGGGATCGATATCGAGCCGAAGGCGATCGCCGCCGGTAGCGCCCGCGCGGCGGAGGCGGGCTTGACCAACCTCGCCTTTGCCGAGGCCGACATGACCGCGCTGCCGTTCGAGGATGGATCGTTCGACGCCGTGTTCTTTCACGCGGTGCTCTACCATCAGAGCGAGGCGGTACTGACCCGAACGCTGGCGGAAGCCCGACGGGTGCTGAAGCCGGGTGGCTTCCTCGCAACACGTGACGCCGATGTCGGCGGTAATGTGCTTCACCCCGAACTCGACGGCGTACGCCTCGCGCTTGATCTCTGGCAACGCTGGTACGAGCACGACGATCCAGAAGCAATTCGCTTCGGCCGCCGGCAGGGCTCCATTCTTCGTGCTCACGGTTTCGCGCCGGTCTGGGCGGGGGCCAGCTACGTCAACCACAGCGCCGATGCCGCGAGCCGCAGCGCAGCCGTCGCGGATGCGCGGCGAAGCCTGCTCGGACTCGGGCCGCAGCTTCTCAGCAAGGCGCTCGCGACCGCCGACGAGATTCAGGCCGCGCTTGCCGGATGGGAGGGCTGGGGAACCGATCCGGACGCAGTCTATTTCAGATGCCGGTGCGAATGCGTCGCGCGCAAGGATTGATGCGGTGCGCCCCGCACTCAAGCCTCGATACGAACGATCCCGTACGGATTGAACTTGAAATCGTCGTCGGCGTATTGCGACCCTTGCGAAAGTGCGAGCTTGCGCTCGCGCAAGCTCGCATCGACGCCGTGTTCCGCCATGGCGTCGGCGATCTCGTCCGTCAGCTTCACCGCATCCCGGTCGCTGCCGCGCGACTTCGCGACATAGACCTCCGGCAGCCCGACGAGGTGGAAGCCCACGCTTTCGTTGTAGCTGTTGCCGCCGAGCGGGCGCTTGGCGAAGGCGAGGCGGCAGGTCCGGCTCATCGCAGCCGTGACGGCGAGCCCCTGGTTCGTCCTCGCCGCCGCCTTGCACTCTGCGGCCAATTGCATCCACCGCGCGAGGCCGTGAGCAACGCCGGCGCTTTCGCCCTTCACGGCGGTGGCGCCGGCCTCGATCATCTCCTCGACGATGCGCAAGGCCGCTGCCGAATAGGCGACTGATTTCTGCTGCTCCAGTGGCGGGCTCAGCACGTAGAGCACCGCCTTATGATTGGCCACCGCAGCTTCGTCCGTAGCGGACCAGGCATTGGGAAAGACGCGGTCCCAGGACACCCCGAACGATCGCTCCATGTGCGGATCGGGCTTCCCTTGCGAATAAGTGCGATCGATCTCGAAGTTGAAATCCGCGATCGTTTTGGCCACCGCCTTCGGCGGATGTAGCAGGCTATCGTCCTTGCCAAGGAAGCAGAGCACGTGACGTGGCTTCACTGACGACGGCTGCATGTCCGTCTCCCTTGGGATCGACGGTTGATCATTGGCCCACGCGCGGCTGGTGGCGAAGAGCCCGACGGCTTTGAGCAGATGCCTGCGCAGATGGTTCATGTCAGCAAAAAGCCCCCGGCTCGCGAGAACCGAGGGCTGTATTCCCATCGATCTGGAAGAGCAATCAGCCCTTCGTCAACGTGATGTTGACGCCGCGGATCTCGCCCTTGGAGGAGATCTGCACCGTCTGCTTGGTGCCGTTGGTGCGCAGCGACAAATTGGCGGCGAAGCCGTTGGCCTCGACGAACACTTCGATCGAGCCGCCGCCGGCGGTGCCCTGCAGATTGCCGAAGATGTTGCGGTTGGTCTCGCTCCAGTTGCCGGAGATCCGCTCGCCCTGGCTCGTCACATCGCTGGTGAGGTCGAACTTGTAGCTGTCGGACGCGCAGTGCAGGGCCTGCTTGAGGTTGAGACCGGTGCCGGCGACCTTGTAGTCCGCCCTGCAGCGGATCCGTTCGGTGGAACCGTCGGACAGCGACACCGTGCCGGTGCCGGTCCAGGCGCCGTCGAAACCGGCAAACGGTCCGGCCGACTGAGCGTGGCTTGCCGAAACCGAGAAGAGCAGCGCAGCCCCGATGCCGGCCGCCTTGATCGCCAGTGCAGATCGCCCAAAAAATTTCATCACAAATATCCCGTTTTGGAACGACGTCCGCTCAACATCGGGGACGTCTCGCCACATCGAAGGTTTAGTGTTCCGAGCCAGTGTCAGGTTCAACGCCCGCCCGCCAGAGATGGCGGTTCACCGGGCGCCCGCGCCATGCCCGGACCCCTGCAATTTGTTGTGTTTCGGCATGTTTCCGGCCCAAACGGCGGGGCGGAGAGATGCAGCGCTGCAACAGCCGTGCAGTAAAATGCGCAGTGCCTGAATTATGACTTAGTATCAAACCCTTACATCTGCCAATGAAGACCCAGGGAAGACCTGATTTGGTGGATGCGGCGCCAATTTGGCCGCATTTACCAGTGCTTGTGCCTTCTCCCACGGCCGCGACTTCCGCGGCGACTTGCCATCAGAACAATCCGTTCCGGCCGTCCGCCCTGTGCTGTCCGGGATCGGTGCGATTCTGCCGTCAGAACGAAGGAATACAATGCGTAAGCTTCTCGTCGCTCTCACCCTGCTGTCGGCAACCCTTTCCACGGCGGCATTCGCCCAGGCAGGACGTGGCACGGACGCCGAGCAGAAGGCCTGCACGCGCGACGTGCAGAAGTTCTGCCGCCCGGTCATCGACCAGGGCGATTTCACGATCCTGGCCTGCCTCAAGGAGAACCGGCCCAAGATCTCGCAGGCCTGCGACCAGGTCCTGAAGAGCCACAATCAGTAAGCTCGGCCACTGGCCCACAAAGGCGGTCCTGGGGCCGCCTTTTCGGGCCGGATCCGGAAGGGCTGCCATCGACAGACAGGATTGGTTTTGCGGCCGTATTCCCCTATATGGGGGCCGCGGCGGCATCGCCGGCATGAGCCCGCGCGAGCGAAAAAGCCCTTCCTGTCCAAACGATTGTAAGCCAGCCCTCGATGACCTCTGCGAGCGAATTGCGATCCGGCAAGGGTGACCGCGACGAGAATTTTCCCGTCGCGTCCTGGATCATTCATCCGCGTCATCGTGCGCTGATCCTGGCGTATTACAATTTCGTCCGCACCGCTGACGACATCGCCGATCACGCCACCCTGCCGCCCGACGAGAAGCTACGCTTGCTCGACCTGTTCGAGGCGGAACTGCTCGGCAAGGGCGACACCCAGACTGAGGCCGTCATCCTGCGGCGCGCGCTGGCCGAGCGCGGCATGGCGCCGCGCCACGCGCTCGACGTGCTGATCGCGTTCCGCATGGACGTGACCAAGCTGCGCTACGAGAACTGGGACGAGGTCATCCATTATTGCCGCTACTCGGCGATGCCGGTCGGCCGCTTCATGCTCGATGTCCACGGTGAGAGCACCTCGACCTGGGCCGCATCGGATGCGCTCTGCGCGGCGCTCCAGATCAACAACCATCTCCAGGATTGCGGCAAGGATTTCCGCGAGCTCAATCGCGTTTATCTGCCGCGCGACGCGCTGGCCGCGAGTGGTGCCTCGGTCGAGCAGCTCGGGCTGACGCAGTCGCCGCCGGAGATGCTGGCCTGTCTTCAGGGGCTCGCCGTGCGCAACGCGGCGCTGCTCGACGAGGGCAGGTCGTTGAGCGCGGAGATCCGGGATGTCCGCCTCGGCGTCGACGTTGCCGTGATCCGGGCCTATGCCGACCGCATCGTGCGCCTGCTGAAGGTGCGCGATCCCCTGCGCGAGCGCGTGCATCTGAACAAGTTCGAGCTTCTCACTTTCAGCCTCGCCGGCATGATCGGCGAAGTCGGCCGCCGCGCGATCGGACGCAAGGCCATTTCCAGACCGGGGACTGCACATGACGCTTGAGGCGGCCGCGCCCAGCGCCAATTACGGCTCGACCGCATCGAACAGCTCCTTCTACGCTGCGATGCGCATCCTGCCGCATGATCAGCGCGAAGCGATGTTCCAGATCTACAGCTTCTGCCGCCAGGTCGACGACATCGCCGATTCCGACGGTCCGCGCGACGAGCGGCTCGCCGCGCTGCAGGAATGGCGCAACGATATCGACGCGCTCTACCAGGGCAATCCGCCGCCGCGCCTTGCCGACTATGTCGGCTCCGTGAAGGCCTTCGGGCTGAAGCGCGAAGATTTTGTTGCGATCGTCGACGGCATGGAGATGGATGTGCCGCAGGACATCCGCGCGCCCGACATGGCGACGCTGGATCTCTATTGCGACCGTGTCGCCAGCGCCGTGGGACGGTTGTCGGTGCGGGTGTTCGGCTTGCCCGAGGAAGATGGCATCGAGCTCGCCCATCATCTCGGCCGCGCGCTCCAGCTCACCAACATCCTGCGCGACATCGACGAAGACGCGGGTCTCGGCCGGCTCTATCTGCCGCGCGAGGCGCTGCTGCATGCCGGGATCACCTCCAACGATCCGGACCGCGTGATCGTCGAGCGTGCGCTGCCAAAGGTCTGTCTGCCGCTGGCACAGCGCGCAAAGGTGTATTTCGAGAAGTCGGACGAGATCATGAGCCGCAATCGGCGCCGCGCGGTGCGCGCGCCGCGCATGATGTCGAAATACTATCATGCCATTCTGGACCTCCTGATCGCGCGCGGCTTCAACGCGCCGCGCGAGCCGGTACGTGTGGCGAAGGTCACACGCATCCTGATCCTGCTCCGTTACGCTTTCATCTGATGCAAAACACAGCTCACATCATCGGTGCTGGAATTTCCGGCCTCTCCGCCGCCGTGCGGCTCGCCAATGCCGGCTTCAAGGTCGCCGTGCACGAGGCGACGCAGCAAGCCGGCGGTCGCTGCCGTTCCTATTTCGACGCCGCCACCAATCTCACCATCGACAATGGCAATCATCTGCTGCTGTCCGGCAACAGCCATGCGCGCGCCTATGCGCGTGCGATCGGCACCGAGGCCGGCCTCGTTGGCCCCGAAAGCGCGCAGTTTCCCTTTGTCGATATCACGACCGGGCAGCGCTGGCAGATCGATCTTGGCGCCGGCCGATTGCCGACCTGGGTGCTCGACGAAAGCCGTCGCGTTCCCGACACCGGGCTCACCGATTATCTGAAACTGGCGCCGTTGATCTGGGCGTCGGAGCAGACGCTGGTCGGCAAATCCATTCCTTGCGAGGGCACGCTCTATCAGCGCCTGGTGCAGCCGCTGCTGCTCGCCGCGCTCAATGTCGATCCGCCCGAGGGTTCGGCCGGTCTCGCGGGTGCGATCGTGCGCGAGACACTGCTTGCCGGCGGGCAGGCCTGCCGTCCCCTGATCGCGCGCGACGGCCTCAGCGCCGTGCTGATCGAGCCCGCCGTGAAGTTTCTGGCTGAGCGTGGCCACACCGTTCAGCTCGGCCATGAGCTGCGATCGTTCGTGACCAGCGATGGCAAGGCGAGCGCGCTGAATTTCGGCGGCGAGGATGTCATCCAGATCGGTGAGGGCGACGTCGTCGTGATGGCGGTGCCGCCGCGCGCTGCCGCGAGCCTGCTGCCCGGCGTGAAGACGCCGACCGAATTCCGCGCCATCGTCAATGCACACTTCCGGTTTGAGCCGCCGCCGGGGTCGCCGGCGATCCTGGGTGTGATCGGCGGCGTCGTGGAATGGCTGTTCGCGTTCCCGAACCGGCTCTCGGTGACCATCAGCAACGCCGACCGCCTCGTCGACATGCCGCGTGAGGAACTCGCGCAGGAAATCTGGAACGATGTCTGCAAGGCGGGCGGGGTTTCCGGCGAGCTGCCGCCGTGGCAGATCGTGCGCGAGCGCCGGGCCACTTTTGCCGCCACACCGGCCCAGAATGCCCTGCGTCCGGGGCCGGTCACTGCGCTGAAAAACCTGTTTCTCGCCGGCGACTGGACTGCTACGGGATTGCCTGCAACCATCGAGGGATCGGTCCGATCTGGTGATCGTGCCGCAGATCTGGTTTTGGCCGCCAAGACATCTTGAAGCCAAGACATCTTGAAAAGCGGCCCTGACGGGCAAAAATTCCCGTCAATTTCAATCGACTATCGGAGCAATCGAGCGAGATGGATTCCGTGAACGCGACCAGCCGCGAAGCTTTGGAATCGAAGGTCTTGGAATCGAGCATTGCGTCGGCCACGCAAGGCGTCGTCGGCCTGCAGCAATCCGACGGCCATTGGGTGTTCGAGCTCGAAGCCGATTGCACGATCCCGGCCGAATACGTGCTGCTGCGTCATTATCTGGCTGAGCCCGTGGACACCGCGCTCGAAGCCAAGATCGCCAACTATCTGCGCCGCGTTCAGGGCGCCCATGGCGGCTGGCCGCTGGTGCATGACGGCGAGTTCGACATGAGCGCCAGCGTGAAGGCTTACTTCGCGCTGAAGATGATCGGCGATTCCACAGACAGCCCGCATATGGTGCGTGCGCGCGAGGCGATGCATTCCCGCGGTGGCGCCATCAACAGCAACGTCTTCACCCGCTTCCTGCTCGCGATGTTCGGCGTGGTGACCTGGCGCGCGGTGCCGGTGCTGCCGATCGAGATCGTGCTGCTGCCGTTCTGGTCGCCGTTCCACATCAACAAGATCTCCTATTGGGCGCGCACCACCATGGTGCCGCTGATGGTGCTTGCCGCGCTGAAGCCGCTCGCGAAGAATCCGAAGGGCGTCGGCATCGACGAATTGTTCCTGCAGGATCCGCGCGGAATCGGCATGACCGCGAAGGCGCCGCACCAGAGCATGGCCTGGTTCGTGCTGTTCCGCGCGCTCGACGGTATCTTGCGCGTGGTCGAGCCGATGTTTCCGAACAGCCTGCGCAAGCGCGCGATCGATGCGGCGCTCGCCTTCACCGAAGAGCGGCTCAACGGCGAGGACGGCATGGGCGCGATCTATCCGCCGATGGCCAACATCGTCATGATGTACGACGCGCTCGGCAAGGACGAGAATTTCCCGCCGCGCGCGATCACGCGCCGGGGCATCGACAAGCTGCTCGTGATCAAGGACGACGAAGCCTATTGCCAGCCCTGCGTCTCGCCCGTGTGGGATACGACGCTGACCGCGCACGCGTTGCTGGAAGCCGGCGGCGACATAGCGGTGCCTGCCGCCAAGCAGGGCCTCGACTGGCTGATCCCGAAGCAGGAGCTCGAGGTGAAGGGCGATTGGGCGGTGAAGCGGCCCGACGTGCGTCCGGGCGGCTGGGCTTTCCAGTACAACAATGCGCACTACCCCGATCTCGACGACACGGCTGTCGTGGTGATGTCGATGGACCGCATGCGGCGGGAGCACGGCGCCACCGGCTATGATGCCGCGATCGATCGCGGCCGGGAGTGGATCGAGGGCATGCAGAGCGACGACGGCGGCTGGGCTGCCTTCGACGTCAACAATCTCGAATACTATTTGAACAACATCCCGTTCTCCGACCATGGCGCGCTGCTCGATCCTCCGACCGAGGACGTCACCGCGCGCTGCATCTCGATGCTGGCCCAGCTCGGCGAGACCGAGACAACCAGCAAGCATGTGGCCGACGGGGTCGCTTACCTCCGGAAGACCCAGCACCCCGAAGGGTCCTGGTACGGCCGCTGGGGCATGAACTTCATCTATGGAACCTGGTCGGTTGTCTGCGCCCTGAACATGGCCGGTGTCCGCCACGACGACCCGATGATGCGGAAAGCCGCCGGCTGGCTGGCCTCGATCCAGAACAAGGATGGCGGCTGGGGCGAGGACGCCGTCAGCTACCGGCTGGACTACCGGGGATGGGAGGCAGCTCCCTCGACCGCCTCGCAAACGGCATGGGCTTTGCTTGCCCTGATGGCAGCTGGCGAGGTTGATCACCCGGCCGTCGCCCGCGGGGTGGAGTACCTGATTGCCACACAGAACGAAAAAGGGCTGTGGGACGAGCAGCGGTACACCGCCACAGGCTTTCCTCGTGTATTCTACCTTCGATATCATGGTTACCCGAAGTTCTTTCCGCTGTGGGCGTTGGCGCGGTACCGGAACTTGAGGAACACCAACAGCAGGGTGGTAGGGGTCGGAATGTGACTTTGGGGACGGGGGACTATCTCACCGCGGGCAATGCCATTGATCCGCGGCCAATCTTGATCGTGACCGGTCTGGTCCAGGAGGCCCGCATCGCGGCTGGGCCCGGGATGGCCGTGATCTGCTCGTCGAGCAGCCCCACCCAGTTGCGGGCGCTTCTGACGGTGATGGATCCCAATACGATTCGCGGCGTGATCTCGTTCGGCGTGGCCGGCGGGCTCGACCCGACCCTGCGCTCCGGCGACGTCGTGCTGGCAACCGAGGTGCTCTCCGGCGATACCCGTTGGGCCGCCGGCCTGTCGCTCGGCAACGACCTCATCGACCGCCTGACCTCAGGCCGCCGCCGTGTGGTGCGCGGCAGCCTCGCCGGCGCCGAGGAAGTGGTCACGGGCCGCTCCAGCAAGGCGGCGCTGCATTCAGAAACCGGCGCCTCCGCCGTCGACATGGAAAGCCACATCGCGGCCGCCTACGCCTCCGAGGCCGGGCTGCCGTTCGCCGCAGTCCGCGTCATCAGCGACCCCGCCCATCGCGCGCTGCCGGCGCTCGCCCGCGCCGCCATCAAGCCGAACGGCCAGATCGATCTCGCCGCCGTGCTCCGCGGCATCGTCCGCAACCCGACCACGCTGCATGCGCTGGTCTCGACCGGCATCGACTTCAACCGCGCGCTGCGCAGCTTGCGGGGGTGTCGCGATTTCCTGATCGGGACGGAGCTGGTCGAGAGCGAGACGCTGGTGTCGAAGGCGGCCTGAGCGGTTTCTTGATTTGACGAAAGAGAAAAGGCCCGGTCGCCATTGGCGTCCGGGCCTTTTTTGGTTGAGATATCTGCGCGTCAGCTCGACCGAGAGCGCCATAGCCGAAGCTTCATCCGCGTCGTGATCTGCTCACAAGGCCGACATCGCCTCTTCGAGGATATCGAGGGCTTGGTCGAGTTCGGCGCGCGAGATCGTGAGCGGCGGGCATAGCGTGACCACGTTGCCACCGCCGAGCTTGAAGCTCAGGCCTGCCTCCAGGCAGCGATACAGCAGGCGCTCGGCGAGCGCGTTGGCCTCGGCCTCGTCGCGGAGACCGATCTCGACGCCGAGATAGAGACCCGCCCCGCGCACCTCGGAAATCAAGGGGTGCCGCTGCGCCATCGATCGCAGCCGGTCGAGGGCGTGCGCGCCGAGGACGCGCGCCGCGGCGAGCAGCCCTTCCTCCTCGATCACATCGAGCGTGGCAAGGGCTGCAGCGCACCCGACCGGGCTCTTCTCGTGGGTGTAGTGGCCCAGTGCCCCCTCGGGCACCACGTCGAGATCGGCCCGGACCACCATTGCCGCCATCGGCATGACGCCGCCGCCCAGTCCCTTGCCGAGCACGAGAATATCAGGTGCAGTTTCGGCCTGCTCACAGACGAACATGGTTCCGGTGCGGCCGAGACAGCTCGGCACCTCGTCGAAGATCAGGAGAGCCCCGTGCCGGTCGCAGCTCGCGCGTACTCTGGGCCAGAAGCCGGGCGGCGGCAGTTCGACCGTGGTCCACCGCATGGGCTCGGCGATCACGGCTGCGACGTCGCCCTGCACCTTGAGGACATAGTCGATGTAGTCGGCGAGCCGCTCATGCGCATGGCCGTCCTGTCCGAAGAAGCGCGCGGCCAGTCCTGGCGGCGGAACATGCTCCGTGCCCGGCAGCAGCGGGCCAGCGCCGCGCCGAAACAGCGCTTCGCCACCCACCGAGACCGCATCGAGATTGGCGCCGTGAAAAGCATCCCACATGGACAGGGTCTTGTGTCGCCCCGTTGCATAGCGGGCGAGCTTCAGCGCCATGCCGATCGCAGCCGAGCCGCTGGGTGCCAGAAGCACCTTCTCCAGCGGCGCGGGCGCCAATTCGGCGAGGCGCCGGGCGAGGTCGATCGCGGCCCTGTTGGTGTAGCGGCGCGGGCAGAAGGGCAAAGTATCGAGTTGCGACTTGATGGCCGCGACCACGCGAGGATGACCGTAGCCGACCTGATGCACGCTGTTGCCGTGGAAATCGAGGATGCGCCGGCCCTGGAGATCGACGAGATGAGATCCTTCGGCGGCGGTGGCCACGTTCAGGCAGGGCGTCGACAGCGACTGCCGCAGGAACCAGCGCTCGTCCTCGTCGAGCCATTCCTGGGTCTGCGCATCGAGGTGGCGTTCGTGAAACGACCGCCGCTCCGCCGACAAATTGACATCGCCCTCGGACTCGCTCACGGCCGCTCTCCGTTGGCCAGCCGGCTTTCGATCGCAGCGATCACGGGCATGATATCGGCGACGCCGTCGATTACGTAGTGGGCGCCGGCGGCCTCCAGCCGGCCGGCAGCTGCCGCGCGCCGCTCGGCGAAGGTTTTCGGTGGCAGCGCCGCGGTGTCGGCGAGCGACAGCCCGAAGACGTTGCCGGTGACAGCCACGCCGACGGTCCAGCAGCCGCCGTTGAGACCTTCCTTGATCCCGACCTCGGTGTCGTCGACCTTGACGCAGCTCCAGGCCGGCCAGACCTCGAGCTCCAGAAAGGCCTTGTACAGCATGAACGGCGTGGGGCGGCCGTCGGGCGTGTCACCGGTGCAAACGATATTGTCCGGCGAATAGCCCTGCGCCGCCGCGACCGGAATGACTTCGGCCATGATCTCGCGCGTGTAGCCCGTGCTCGAGCCGATCTTCAGGCCGCGGCGTCGCAAGCCAGCGACAGCTTCGGCCACGCCCGGGATCACGTCGGCGTAGCGCCCGGCGACCTCGACGTTCATCGGCACGAACACGTCATAGAGCGCATCGATGTCGGCTTCGGTGGGCTCGCGCCCATACTTGCCGCGCCACGCGGCGGCGATCCGGGACAACCGCAGGAGGGCGGCGATGTGGGGGCGCTTGGCCATGCCCATCGGCCCGCGCGCCTCTTCGACGGTGATCGCTATGCCGAAGCGCGCGAATGCCTCCACGAACACGCCCATCGGCGCCAGCGAGCCGTGGTCCACCGTCGTGCCGGCCCAGTCGAACACCACGGCCTGGACGTGCTCGAATTTATCGGTCATGTGGCCCGGCTCCCCGACGTCAATTCGTCAAGCACTTCCTCGGCGATCGCAAACGAGGTGCTGGCGCCGGTGCCGCTGGTGATCATGACCAGGCGTACGGCGTCCGATGGCCGGTCGATCAGCATCAGCCGGTCGGACGCCGAGGCGTAGGTGCCGATCCAGCGCTCGCGGACCACCGGCGTTGGCCATGCCAGCACCTGGCGGAATTCGTCCATGATCAACTCGTCCACCGTATCAGGACCGAAAGGGTCCGGCGTCGCGTCGTAGTGATGGGAATCGCCGACGACGAGCGAGCCGTCCTCGCTCTGCACGGCGATCAAATGCACGCCATTGGCCAGATGCTGGCCCTGCTCCGCCCCGAGCCGCTGCTTCAGCGCGGCAGTCTCAGGCAATTCGGCGTAGCCGAGATAGCGCACCAGGCCAAGGTCCGACATCACGGCCGCATTGAACCGCGGCATTGCGGCCGCCGATCCGACCCGCAGCATATGCAGCTTGCAGCGGACGAGCCCGTAAGCGCTGATGCGTTCCGGATAGAGGCTTAGAAAATCGTCACCCGGGCATACCACGCAGAGCCGGGCGCGGACCGGCCCGCGTGTGGTGTCGATCACCGGCGGCGTCACCGCCTTGACCTGCGTCTGATAGAGGAAGGTGACGCCGTGCACCTCGGCGAGCCACCGCGCCAGCGCCGGCACCGCGATGCGCGACTCCACCCGCAAATCGTGCGGGCTCGCCAGCACGGCTTGCAGATGGTCCGTCTTCAGCATCGGGAAACGTCGACCCGCCTCGGTCGGGCTCAGAAGTTCGCAAGCCTCGCCCATCTCGGTTGATCTGAACGCCTCGAGCACGGCCACAGCTTCCGGTCGTCGCACTGCGACCGCCAGTCCGAAATGCTCGATCCTGATTCCGGCAGCCGCCGCCACTTCGGCCCAGATCTGCCGCGACCGCATCGCGCGTTGCCAACATGGGCCGCGCTGCTGTCCGGTGACCGTGATAAAGCCGAAATTGCGGATCGAGGCGCCGTTCGCCCTTGCATCGCGCTCGATGACCACGACCCGCAAGCCCCGGCGCACGCCCGCAAGCGCATGGGCGAGACCGCAGATGCCGCCCCCGACAACGGCCAGATCGAATTCGTCTCCAGACATGCTCACCGCTTTCTCCACATCTGCGCGCGCGCAAGGTAGCCCCGTGTGAGCAGCATGTAGATGGCTCGTGTCAGGGCGGAGGTGGCGAAGACGACCATGGCCATGGCGGCCGCCGGGGCCACGTCGCCTGCGTCATCCATGTTGAGCACGGCGATGGCCGCAAGCGTCGTGTGCGGTGCGTAGATGAAGACCACCGCAGAGACCGTCGTCATCGCGTTCACGAACAGATACATGGCGATATCCAGCACCGCCGGCAGGCAGACCGGCAAGGTCACCCGCATGAACGTACGCCAGAACGGCACTCTGAGCGATGCCGAAACGGTCTCGAACTCCCGATCGACCTGCTTGAGCGCCGTCACCGCGGTCAGGTGCGAGACGGAGTAGAAATGCGAGATCGTGCAGACAACGAGAATGGCCATCGTGCCGTAGATGAATCGCAGCGGATTGGCCGGGTTGTTGAAGAAGAAGATGTAGCCGAGACCGAGCACCAGGCCCGGGACGGCCAATGGAAGCAGCGCGAGAAACTGCACGAAGCCGCGAACGGTGCGAAAGCGCGGGGTCTTCTCGACCAGATAAGCGCCGGCAAAGATCACTGCGGTGCCGAACAGCGCGGTGAGGCCGGCCATGACGAGCGAGTTGAGATAGCTGCGCCAGCCGCCGCCATCCATCATGTCGAAGTCGAAGTTCTTGAAGCTGGGCGTCAGATTGTACGGCCAGAACGTCGCGATCGAGGCGAAGAAGGATACGCCAAGAATGACCAGGATCGCGAACGCGATCAGCGAACAGATTGCCAGCATCGCGCGGTCGATCGTGGCGTCGGGCTTGGGCGCATAAGGTACCGCGCGCGCGGTGAGCAGCGCCATCTGGCGTCGCTGCATGACCTGATCGACGGCGAAGGCCAGCACCGCGGGCAGCAGCAGGATCAGGCCGACCACCGCACCCATCTGGAAATTCTGCTGCCCGACCACCTGCTTGTAGATGTCGGTCGCGAGCACGTTGAATCTGCCCCCAATGACCTTCGGGACGCCGAAATCGGTGATCACCAGGGTGAAGACGACGAAAATCGCGCTGATCAGGCCATAGCGTGCCCCCGGAAGGGTTACCGTCCAGAAGGTGCGGCTGGGAGACGCCCGCAGGGCTTGCGCCGCCTCGTACAGACGGGCGTCCGAGATTGCCAGCGCCGTGGTGATGATGATGAGCGCGTGCGGGAAGGTCCAGAACACCTCGCCCATGACGATGCCGATCGGACCGTAGATCGACGCGCCGAGCAGCATCCATTTGACCAGGCCCTGATTGCCGAACAGGTAGACAAGGCTGATCGCGGGCAGCAACGAGGGTGCGAGAATCGGGATCTGCGCGATGATGCGGAACAGTCCTCGCGCCGGCATGCAGCTGCGGGTGAGCCCGTAGGCGTAGACGAAAGCGAGCAGAACGCAGATGACGGTGCTCAGCAGCGAGACCCAGACCGAGTGCCAGATCGAGTAGGCGAGCGCCGGATTGGCGAAATAGGCCTGGAAATTGGCAAACCCGACGAAGCTGCCATCGCTCGTCTGGAAGCTCTTGGACAGCAGCGCCCAGAGCGGCAGCAGGACGGTGACGATCAGCCAGAGGCCGAGCGCCACGACCGCGCCTCGCATGATCCAGTCGTCGCGCCCCAGCTTCTGCCTCAGGGGCGCCACCGCGGCGGCGCGGTCCGGCAGACTCAATGTCTCGGTCGCCATCGCTGGTTTCCCGTGTCAGGCGGCAGAGGGCGGCTGGGCAAACACGCGCAACCGCTTCGGCGGAAGCGCCACCTCGATGGTCGCACCCGACGAAATGCCGAGGTCGCGGACGGCGTTGATGGAAAAGTCGGCAGAGAAGTTCAGTCCCGTACCACTCGCATGCAATGTCGTTGCGAAATGATTGCCGATGAATTCCATGACGCCGACCTGGACCGACAGGCGATTGTCCACATGCTCGTCGATGTCGCGCACCACCACGTCCTCCGGCCGAAGGCAGACTGTGACGGCCGTGCCTTCGCCGAGTGGTACTTCCTCGCAAAAGTCGAGCACGGCGCCCCTGACATTGGCGCGCCTGCTGGTGACGAGGCGCCCCTCCAGGAAATTCATCTTGCCGACGAAGTCGGCGACGAAAGCCGTCGCGGGCCGGCCGTAGATCTCGTCGGGCGTGCCGACCTGCTCGATCCTGCCATTGCTCATCACCACGATCCGGTCGGACATGGTGAGCGCCTCTTCCTGGTCGTGGGTCACCATGATGGTGGTCAGCCTGAGGCGACGCTGCAGATCGCGGATCTCGCCGCGCAGGCGCGCCCGGACGCGGGCGTCGAGAGCGGACAGCGGTTCGTCGAGCAGCAGAAGGCCGGGCGACAGCGCCAGCGCGCGGGCAAGGGCGACGCGCTGCTGCTGGCCACCGGAGAGCTGGGCCGGATATTTGCCGGCCTGCTCCGGCAGATCGACGAGCTCGATGAGCTCCTTGACCCGTTTGTCGATCTCGGCGCGGGCTTTGCGCGCCGACACCAGGCCGTAGGCTATGTTGTCCCTGATTGTCAGGTTCGGAAACAGCGCATAGGACTGAAACACGATGCCGAAGTCGCGCTCGGCGACCGGCAGCGTCGAGATGTCCCGCCCGGCCTGATGGATCGACCCCGTGGTCTGCACGTCCAGTCCGGAGATGGCCCGGAGCAGCGTGGTCTTGCCGCAGCCGGACGGGCCGAGGAACGAGATCAACTCCCCCGGCATGATGTCGAGGTCGACCCGGTCCAGCGCGGTGAACGCACCGAACCTTTTCGACAAATTGCGGATGCGGAGATAGGGCTCCGTCGTCGGCATGCTGTCCATGACACTGTCCCGCATTGTCCGGCGGCGCGCATGCACCGCCGGCCTCGTCGATCCCGATATCCTCGTTTCTTGATCCCTACTTCTTGGGCTCGGACTTGCCGTCGTAGCGCTTGCTCCACTCCGCCAGGATCTTGTCGCGGTTCTCCGCAGCCCAGGCAAAGTCGTTCTTGATCAGCATCTTGTTGATGTCGCCCTGGACGAACTCCATGGGGCTTGCGATGCCGGGCAGCGCGACGATGGCGTAGTTTTCGGCGTAGAGCTTGTTGGCCTCGGGCGTCGCGGCCCAGTCGGCAAGCTTCTTCGCTGCCTCGGGCTCCTTGGTGGCCTTCATGATTCCGATCGCCTCCATGTCCCAGCCGAGACCTTCCTTGGGCAGGGCAATGCTGATCGGCGCGCCATCCTTCTTGGTCTTGTTGGCGCGATACTCGAACGAGAGGCCGATCGCGTATTCGCCGGCGCCGGCCTGTCGGCACGGCTTGGAGCCGGAGTGCGTATAGGCCGCGATGTTCTTGTGAAGCTCGTCCATGTACTTCCAGCCCTCGTCCCAGCCGAACAGCTGTAGCCAGGCAGAGACCATCAGAAATCCGGTACCCGAAGAAGCCGGGTTCGGCATGGCGACCTGTCCCTGATAGACCGGCTTCGTCAGATCGGCCCAAGAGGTGGGCTCCGGCAGGTTCTTCTTGCTCGATTCCACGGTGTTGACGCACAGGGCCGATGCCCACACGTCCATGCCCACCCAATCCGGCGACGCCGCGGGATCGCGCATCTTGGCGTCGATCTTGTCGAGCCCAGCCGGCGCGTAGGGCATCAGCATGCCCTCCTTCTGGAGCAGCATCAGCGAGGTCGCGGCAAGGCCCATGACCACATCGGCCTTGGGGTTTGCCTTCTCCGCAAGCAGCTTCGCCGTGATGATGCCGGTCGAGTCGCGGACCCAGAGGATGTTGATGCCCGGATTGGCCTTCTCGAACGCGGCCTTGTAGGGCTTGATCTGGTCGGCTTCCAGCGCTGTGTAAACGGTGAGGTCGGCCGCGCGAGCTGCGGTGCCGAGGCCGAACATGGCAACGGCGAGCGACACGAGCGCGCGTTGCAGACCGCTTGTCGTGCACAGGTTCATGTCGGGCTCCATCGATTGACGCCGCGGGCTGGCTGCGTCCGGGCAGGGGAACCAATATTGTTAAATGACATTTCCGTGACGTACATGTCGGATTTTGTGCACGGCGCGCCTCGATTGCGACGTCTCTGCACATCTTAAGTGCATTGTCATGGCTCCAGCGGCCTCAACGCAAACGTCTGGTTCGGGCTCTCCTTCAGCGGCGCCGGTCGGCGTCAGCGGTGATGCGCGTGTCGCAGCTGAGTTTCCCGGGACAGCAATGGGTTGACCGAATGGACGCTGCGCCGTTCGGTGGCCGCGTTTCGACCGTGCACGGGTTGTTCTTCACTTTTTTGCGGGCGGGCGCCGAAGGCGCTACGCGAGAGGGAGGGGAGGGAGCGTCGCCTGCGCACCGCTGGCGCTCGAACTGAACAAAAAGAAGTGCCCGGTCGTGGGAGACAGGTGCGCTGGACTGCGCCGCTGAAGTGAGACACGCTGATTGCGGTGGCTGGCATTCCGGCTTGGTGAAGGCCAGCGAGTTAGTGCACTGTCAACGTAACTCCAAAGGCCCGCTCGCGACGCGATCGGGCCTTTCGTTTGTCGTCCGTCGCCCGATGGAGCGATTTGTCTGCCATAGCTCGAAGAGCGAAGGCGGAAGCGCAATCCGGGAAAGTCTCGTCGCGGGCGGATTAGTGCACTTCTATCGGAGTTCTAGATGTGCCTTCGAAGGCACACCCGCAGGAATTTGCCATCTTGGTTGAGGCTTGGCTGGTCACTCGCTCTCCGGTGGTATAGCCAAATGGCGCAACAGTCTGCACCGTCGCGGTCCTTCTAGACCGCCAGCATCGATCGCCCGTCGGGACTTGCCGAAATAAAGTGAGCAGATGTGGAAGGGGAGCATGTTTCGTTACATTGCGGCTTTCTTGTCGATCGGCCTTTTGCTGTTCACTTCAGAAGCGAAGGCCGCGATTCCTGAAGATCTCGCTGCCTGTTCCCGGCTGAAGAACGGGACCGAACGACTGGCATGCTTTGACGCCGCGGTCGGAATGGAGAAGCACGGATCGACTTCCAGGCCGCCGCCCATTGCGAAGGCCATCGATACGGCGGCTTCTCCGCGTCGCGCACGAAAATGGGATGGCGCGTTCGTTGGCATCGGCGCCGCTGCGGCGTCCATCAAATCGAACAGCAATGGTAGTTTGACCAGCGATCCGGGAGGCGATCCCAACGTCATCGTAGGCGGGGAAACCGTTTCGAGTCTTAGTAATTCGGCCAAGGGCTCAGGCGCGGGCGTCGATTTGCGTGCGGGATATATGACGCAAATTTCCTCGTTGCTGCTCGGTGTTCAGGGAGACTTGCTTTTTCCAGCGGTCAAAGCCGACCAGAAATTGTTTGTCGGACGATGCGATCATCCCGCTTGCGTGAGCAGTTTCAATTTCAGCGGTCAAGGCTCGCTCACCGCGAACTGGATAGCATCGGCCACGGTGAAGGCCGGCTGGCTTACACCTGATAGTGCCAATCTTCTGTACGTGCTGGGGGGCTTTTCTTACGGCGACTTCACTTCGCACGTGGTCTCGGGCATCTCGATAAACAGCTTCGGTATTGGCGGCACATACCAATTCTCCTTTCCGCGCGTTGACTTTGCAGCCGCCGGTTGGACTGCTGGCCTCGGCTGGGAACGACGCATTGATGATGCGTGGAGGCTGTATGCCGAATACCGGTTCAGCCGCTTCGGAAACTTCGACCAGCGCTATGCCTTTTCCTACGCGCCATGCCCGCTCGGACTTGCCTGTACCACCATGACGCAGATGAGCGGCTCTATCGATCTCCAGACTGTTCGAGTCGGTGTGAGCCGTTCATTTGCAATAACGCAATAGCTTCTCTCAAGCGCCGATCTGCCGGCGCAGAAATTACAAAATTACGGTGACAGTGCCGGACTGCACCCCGTAAGTGAGACACGGCAATTCCTGTGACAGCGCGTAGGATTGGTTGAGCCCTTGCGAAACCCATCTCTTCCCGGTCACCGCTCTCCGTAATCGCGGCCATCATCTGACTGATCGCCCGCCCAATCGGCTGGGTAGTTGCCAAGCTCCACGTGACGATGAAACGAGGACGGCGCCCGGTCGTGCACCCTGTCGACGAGCCCATGCCTGACCGGATTGATGTGAACATAGTCGACATGCCGGGCGAGGTCGGTTTCGTCGCGAATGGTATGCTCCCAATATCTGCGTTGCCAAATGCCGCGTTCCCCCTTGGCCGAACGGCTTTGGGAGATTCTTTCGTTCCGCGCCAGACGGCGCGAAACGGCGGACTTGATCAACTGCCAGCGCATCGCAAAATTGGCATCGCCTTCGGCTAACATCCATACGGTGTGAAGGTCATCAGGCAGCGCCACGATGGCATCGATCGCAAATGGATGGCGCCGGTGCGTCTCACGAAACAGCTCGACATGATCCGTCAGCAACGACAGCTTCCGCTCCGCCAGATTGACGGTGAAGAAGAAGCATCCACCCGGAACGAAGTTGCGACGGTACGCGGTCATGATGGACGATACCACGAAACAAGCGCGATGGGTTTCGCAAGAGCTCAACCCATCCTACGAGCTGTAACTGTAAATCGTGTCACTGTAATCCAGCCTAGCGAATGATGCTTGCGCTCTTCAGCAACGCTACGAGCTGACTTTGTTGGTTGGTCGCAGTTTTTCGGAAGATATTTTCCAGATAGGATCGTGCAGTACTATCCTTGATCTCGCTTTCGAGGGCGCCCTCTTTCAGCGTTTTCCCTGAAACGAGGCTGATTGCCAGTGCTGCCTCTGCGGGTGTGAGATCAAATAGCCCGCTGAGCATGTCCGGTGAAGGAACGATCGCGGTTGCTTTCACCGTTGTCAGGACAACCAATACATCGCCGCCGGAAAACAGGTCACGCGCCGAACGCTTCAAGGGCAGCACGTGCATGACGCTACGCTCGCGCCGCTCGCTGCTCGATATCGGTATGGACAGCACGTCGGAGGTGTCTCTCGTGCGTCCCGTCATCAAGGCATTCTGCAGTAATACATCTGTCGTCGGGTTGATGCTGGATAAGCGATCGCCGCTCCCGATACAAATCGTCGACGGTATCGTCTGAAAGAGCGGATTGGTCGCAATGACTTTGCCGTCACTACATACCGCCGCCGGAAGGTTCATCGCTTGCATGGCCGCGACAGTGCTGCGCGCGCGCTCGAAACCGACTTTCGTCGCGATCAACCCGGCTCGCGCCAAATGTGGCCTGAGCGCGTTGAGTTTTTGGACGCTGCCGTCACGATAGCCGCCATTTGCCAGAGATCTTTGCAGGACATACATGACGAGCTCGCCACTCGGCATGGGTATCGCCGTGCAAATGTGATTTCCGATACCGAGGTCACGCAGCTTGATTCTGATCGGATCGTTCTCGATCTCCTCGGCGCTGAGGTAGGCGTCCACTTCGACGAAGCTGTGAGGTTTGAGGCCGTACATCCGCATGACAGAGGTTGAGAACCGCAGCGAATCGGTCGCGAGAAACTCGCCCAGCAAATCATCCAAATTTCCGAGGGTCACGCCGCGGGTCGGCATTGCCTCTTCAAACAGGAATACTGTTGAGCCAACCGAGTCTGACAGATTTGCAAGCTGCTGCAGGACATCAGGCCACAGATGCGGCACAAACGCCGCCTCGTAGATCAAATCGACAACTTCCATTCCAAACGCAGCCTGTGAATTCAAGTATCGCGCATGAGAGGATACCCTCAAGGTTCGGGGACATGCGAGGCCGCCAATTGCATAGCCACACGTCCAGAATTGCGTTCGTGCAATTCGCATGCGACAAAATGTCGAACAAAAAGCCCGGCATAAAGCCGGGCTCTCCGATCATGGGGTTTAATCCCAACTTCAGAACCGGTAGTTGAAACCAGTGCGAACCAGGTCAAACTTCATCCTGGAAACGTAACTCGTCCCACCTGGGATGACAAAATAGGACTTATCACCCAGATCGACGTGAAGGTACTCCGCTTTGACGCTCCAGTTTTGTCCAACGCCGTATTCAAGGCCGCCACCGGCAGTCCAGCCCGTGTGGGTCTCGCTCTCGGTTGCGCTTGCCGCCTGAATAATCTGGAAAGTATTACGACCCGCCGCGAAGCCGCCGGTGCCGTAAACCAGCAAGCGGTCGAAAGCATAGCCGAGGCGGCCTCTTGCCGTTCCGAACGTGTCGAGCTTGTTGGTGCCAAAGGCGGCTGCGGGGACCAATGCATCAAAAGTGCCGCCGATGCTCGCGGCCTGCATGTCGGCTTCGACGCCAAGCACCCAACCGCCACCGAACTGGAAGTTGAATCCGATCTGACCGCCGCCAAAGAGCCCGTCATGGTCGCGCGATGTTTCAAATCGTCCGAGACCGACGCCGTCGACCACCATCGTTTCGTGGCCGAACGCATAGCCGGCATTCAAGCCGGCGTAAAATCCTGCCCAGTTGTACGCAGCCTGATCAACGGGAGCTTTTGTGTAGGGTGAGGGCGCAAGGTCGGCCGCGAATGCGGTCCTTGTCGCCAGGCCAACGATAGCAAAAACAAACAGGGCGGACTTCATGTCAATCTCCTTGGGCTGAAACTCACCCTAAGGAGTAACGCAGAGGTAGGCTGTAGCTCATCGACAACATGGATGACGGGATTCGGAAATTGAACTACCGGCATTTGACGGTGGTCGCCATTGATGGCTGTGTCCTGCAGCTATGTCGTACTTCACTCACGAGCGCACGGTGTCGCGCGCCGCGAAGAAAAGACCCTCGTACAAAATTGCAGTGACAGTGCTGGACTGGACTGCACCCTTCAAGTGAGACACGATAATCTCGGTGACAGGCATTCCGAGGATGACCTGTGGCAGCGAGAGGGAAGAACCGTCAGTTTCCGACGGCTTACAAACTGACGGCTCTCAAGCGTGCTGTGCGGCTTTGCCGATCTTTGACGAAGCAATCATGGAATGAGGGCCGCTCGTCCATTGGATTTCGGGAAGGTAGAGAGCCGGCGTGCTGCGGTCGAGCGCTTAGCCGGTCCCGTCTTCCGAAGGAGCTAGCATGGCATAGTGCCATTGTTTTGCCCGACGCGTCAACCGATTTTCGTAAAATACGAAATTGTGTCGATCTGAGTCGCGGTCGACTGGCGGCGCGGCTGGTTACGAAAACGAATCCGCGCCGCACCCGGGGCGATCCGTGCCGATTTGCTGCCGATTTGCTCGACGTTGCAACGACCCAACCGATTGGACTTCGTGCCGGTGAGCGATCGCGCTTCTACTGTGCATGGGGTTGTTTTTCATTTTTTGCCGGAGCGCGAGCCGACAATGAGGGAAGGGAGCATCGCCAGCGCATCGATCCGTTCCTCCCGGGCTTGAGCCGGACAAAACAAAAGGCCCGATCGCCATCGGCGACCGGGCCTTTTTCGTTCGTGATGGTTCGCTTGCTTACGCCGCAGTCGAAGCCTTCCGCGCCGCCTTCTCCTGCGCGGCGACGGCTTCGTCCTTGCGGATCTCCGACAGGCGCTTCTGCACTTCCGCCGAGAAGATGTACTGCGCCGGGCGCTGCTTGGTCATGTCGATCTCGGGCGCCATCGGGCCCGTGGTCCTGACGCCGCGCAGCGACACCCACATCGCCTTCAGCGGGTGGCTGATGGCTGCGGTCGCAGCCGTCGGCTCGTAGCCGCAATGGGCCATACAGTCGGCGCACTTCTCGTACTTGCCGGTGCCGTAGGTCTCCCAGTCGGTGGTGTCCATCAGCTCCTTGAAGGTTTTCGCGTAGCCTTCACCGAGCAGGTAGCAGGGCTTCTGCCAGCCGAAAATGTTGCGCGCGGGCATGCCCCACGGCGTGCACTCGTATTCCTGGTTGCCGGCGAGGAAGTCCAGGAACAGGCCGGAATGCATGAAATTCCACTTCTTGCCCTTGCCCATGGCGAAGACGTCGCGGAACAGTTTTTTGGTCTTGGTGCGGTTGAGGAAGTGCTCCTGGTCCGGCGCGCGCTCATAGGCGTAGCCGGGCGACATCGAGACGCCGACACCGAGCTCGACGGTGAGGTCGAGGAACTTTGCGATCTCCTCGGCCGGATGGCCGTCGAAGATGGTGGCGTTGACGTTGACGGTGAAGCCGCGCGCCTTGGCCGCCTTGATCGCGGAGACGGCGCGATCGAACACGCCCTTCTGCGACACCGCCTTGTCGTGATGCTCCTTCAGGCCGTCGAGATGCACGGAGAAGAACAGATAGGGCGAGGGCTCGAACAGATCGAGCTTCTTCTCGAGCAGCAGCGCGTTGGTGCAGAGCGAGACGAATTTCTTGCGCGCGACGAGGCCGCGCACGATCTCGCCGATCTCCTTGTGGATCAGCGGCTCGCCGCCGGGAATGGCGACCATCGGCGCGCCGCACTCGTCAGCCGCGTCCCAGCACTCCTGTGCGGTCATGCGGCGGTTGAGGATCGCATCCGGATAATCGATCTTGCCGCAGCCGACGCAGGCGAGGTTGCAGCGGAACAACGGCTCCAGCATCAGCACGAGCGGATAGCGTTTGCGGCCAAGCAGCTTCTGCTTGATCAAATAGCCGCCGATACGCATTTCCTTGAAGAAGGGGATAGCCATTACAAAGTTTCTTTCTGGGCTTGGAATTCGGGTGGGTCAGCTCGCAGCCAATTGGGCCGGAAGCCTGAATTCGATGTCTCGGGCGCCGAGGCGCCGGCCGTGACGCCGACGGTCCTGGCATCTTTCAACCACTCCGGATTGAGCTTGCTGCCGTCGGTAATCAAATAACGCGCGACGCCGGCCTCAGTGCCGATTTCGCGGAGCCGGTTCGAGTTCGAGCTATTGGCAGCGCCCACCACCAAGATCAATTCGACCAGCTTGCTCAAGTCCCTTACCGCAGATTGGCGGCTCTGTGTCGCATAGCAGATATCCCGGATATCCGGACCTTGAATATCTGTAAAGCGGGCCTGGAGGGCCCCGATAAGTTCCATTGGACGCCCATCACCCAAGTTGCACCAATCCGCTTCGTAGTCCCCAGCGGCACCCCCGGTACTGACCAATCAGCTGCAAAATCCGCACCATTGGCTCGCCCGCGCGGTAGCCGCCCACCCATCCGAGGCTTCGGCGTATGGAGGTACAGCACTTTCTGTCAAAAAAACGGCAGTAAGGAAAGGTTGAATGCAGCTGGAGTTCTACGGCGAGTCGTTCGGCCGGTATTATAGTAAATCCGCCAATGGAACAAAAGGGCGGCACAAGAGGGCGGCATTTGTGCTTACGGCTTCGCCACCTTCCCGCCTCATCTCCCCGGCTATACCGACTGCCCCGCAATGATTTTTTCTTGGCCGCCCGCCGTTTACCTCGAACCTTGTTCCGGCGGTTGCCACTCAAAACAGCAATAGGTTTCGCCCGGGAACTCCGTTAAACAGCGGGCGTTTTCGGCAAGCTGTTAACCGCAGAAAGAAAAGAAGTGCTGCAAAGCGTAGTCGTCGCCATCGTCAGGGCCTGCACCCGGTTTGCCTCCCTCGTCGTCGCTCTCGGGCTCCTGCTATCGGTGGGGGCCGGCTATTACACATCGCAGCACTTCGCCATCAACACCGACATCAACTCGCTGATTGCCCAAAATCTCGACTGGCGTAAGCGCGACCAGCAGTTCGACCGCGCCTTCGACCGCGACGCGACGATTCTCGCGGTCGTCGAGGCCAGGACGCCGGAGATGGCGACTGCGGCAGCGGATGCGCTGTTCGCAAAGCTGAAGGACAACAAGACCGACTTCCAGTCGATACAGCAGCTCGGCACCGGCGAGTTCTTCGAAAAGAATGGCCTGTTGTTCCTGCCGACCGAGGAAGTCGGCAAGACCACCAGCCAGTTCGAATCCGCTGCGCCCCTGATCGAAATCATGGCGGGTGATCCCTCGATCCGCGGCCTGACCGGCGCGCTGGAGACGGGGCTTGCTGGCGTCAAGCGTGGCCAGGTCAAGCTCGACAACACCGAGCGTCCCTTCAACATGATCGCGCAGACGGTCGAGACCGTGCTCAACAAGGGCAATGCGAGCTTCTCCTGGCGCGAGCTCGTCAGCGACGAGCCGCTGACGGATGCCGACAAGCGCGCCTTCATCGAGTTCAAGCCGATCCTCGACTACAACGCGCTGGAGCCCGGCAAGGGCGCCACCGACGCGATCCGCAAGGCGGCAGTGGATCTGGATTTTGCAACCAAATACCAGGCGCGGGTGCGACTGACCGGTCCGGTCCCGATTGCCAATGAGGAATACGCCACCGTCCAGGAAGGCGCCGTCGTCAACGGCATCGGAACTGTGCTGGTCGTGCTGCTCATCCTGTGGCTGGCGCTGCACTCGTCGAAGATCATCTTCGCGGTATTCATCAATCTTTTCGTCGGCCTTGCGCTGACGACCGCTGCCGGCCTGATGATGGTGGGCTCGTTCAATTTGCTGTCGATCGCGTTCGCCGTGCTGTTCGTTGGCCTCGGCGTCGATTTCGGTATCCAGTACAGCGTCCGCTACCGCTCGGAGCGCTACAAGCACGACAATCTCTCCGGCGCGCTGGTGCTTGCCGCAAAGCGCTCCGCGGTGCCGCTGTCGCTGGCGGCAATGGCGACCGCCGCCGGCTTCCTCTGTTTCCTGCCGACCGATTACAGGGGCATCTCCGAACTCGGCCAGATCGCCGGCGTCGGCATGCTGGTGGCGTTCATCTCCAGCATCACGGTGCTGCCCGCGATGTTGAAGCTGTTGAATCCGCCCGGCGAGATGGAGCCGGTCGGTTATGCCTTCCTGGCGCCGCTCGATGACTTCCTGGAAAAGCACCGTGTGCTGGTTGTGGGCGGCACTTTGCTGCTGGCGATTGCAGGCCTGCCGCTGCTCTACTTCCTGAAGTTCGACTTCAACCCGATGAACCTGCGCAACCCGAAGGCCGAGTCGATCGCGACCTTCCTCGATTTGCGCAAGGATCCCAACACGGGCGCCAATGCCATCAACGTGATGACCACGTCGGAAGAGCAGGCCAAGCAGGTCGAGGCGAAGCTCGAGAAGGTGCCTGAGGTGTTGCGCGTGATGTCGCTCAACAGCTTCGTGCCGGAGGATCAGCCGCCGAAGCTGAAGCTGATCGCGCAGGGCGCCAAGGTGCTGAACCCCGCGCTCAATCCCGACCAGATCGATGCGGCGCCGTCGGACAAGGAAAACGTCGATTCGCTGAAGTCGTCGGTCGACAATCTGCGCCGGACCTCCGGTGACACGAAGGGCCCGGGCGCTATCGCCTCTCGCCGGCTGGCGGACGCGCTCGAAAAGCTCGGCAATGGCGACGAGGCCACGCGCAACAAGGCCCAGGACGTGTTCGTCGCGCCGCTGAAGATCGTGTTCGACCAGCTCAGGAACGCGATGCAGGCAGGTCCCGTCACCCTGAACTCACTTCCGCCGGACCTCGTCAGTGCCTGGAAGAGCAAGGACGGCATCATCCGCGTCGAGGCGCAGCCGAAGGGCGATCCCAACGACAACGACACGCTGCGCAAATTTGCGGCGGCGGTGCTCAATGCCGAGCCGACCGCGATCGGCGGCCCGGTCTCGATCCTGAAATCCGGCGATACTGTGGTGAATGCGTTCATCCACGCCGGCATCTATGCGCTGCTGGTGATCAGCCTGTTGCTGTGGCTCGCGCTGCGGCGGTTCATCGACGTGCTGATGACGCTGGTGCCGCTGCTGGTGGCCGGTGCGGTGACGCTCGAGATATGCGTGCTGATCGGCCTGCCGCTCAATTTCGCCAACATCGTCGCGTTTCCGCTGCTGCTCGGCATCGGCGTCGCCTTCAAGATCTATTATGTCGTGGCCTGGCGTTCGGGCAGGACAAACCTGCTTCAGACCAGCCTGACACGCGCGATCTTTTTCAGCGCGCTGACGACGGCAACGGCGTTCGGCAGCCTCTGGCTGTCGAGCCATCCTGGAACGTCCAGCATGGGCAAGCTGCTCGCCCTCTCGCTGGTGACAACGCTTGCCGCCGTGCTGCTGTTTCAGCCGGCCCTAATGGGCAAACCCCGCAATCTCAGGGAGTAGGCAGATGTCGCCGACGGGGTCGGCGACGCCCTTCGGGCCGGGCTTGGCGGCGGCGGCCGTCTTCGGGGCCACTGCTGCGGGCGCTGGTGTTGTGGCACCCGTCGTGCCGGGTGTGCCTTGTTGGGCTGCTTGGGTCCCTTGGGCTTTCGGCGCCGCGCCGGCGGGCTTTGGCGCACCCTTGGCCATGGCGTTGGCGGGGCTCAAGGGGATTGGCGGTCCAACCCGGGTCCAGGTCTCGCCGCCGCAGAGGAAGCCCATCACGCAGCCCTTGATCTCGAGCTGGTCGGTGCCAACAGGCGTGATGGTCGCGCTGTAGGTCTGGCCATCCTGCGCGTTATAGACCTGTCCTTCCCACTGATCGGCGCCGGGCTTCTTCTTCATGTCGATCAGGGTCGGCATGGCCAGTGTCGGCCTGTTCTTTTTCGAGACATCCGGGTTGTTCTCGTCGCGGCCGCCAGGCTGCTTTTCCCAGGAAACGGCGCCCCACATGCTGCCATTGCACTGGGCGACACGGATATTGGCGACGCCGTCGGCGACCCGCCAGTCGCCGGTGGGATCGGCGGCGAGCGCAGGGGTCAGGCTGGTGTAACCAGCAGCCAGTATTATTCCGGTGTAAAGGGCCAAACGCATGAGTGTTCCTTGGCAGTGCAACATGGTTTAAAGCTGTGCTTGCGAAGATGGTCCGAAAAAGGGCAAAAGGCCGCACAGACCGTTTTCCGGAACGGCCCGTTTTCAGTTGACGAAACGGTCCTCAATCGAAGTATGTAGCGGATGCACAGCCCAAATCCAGACATGTCTGAGCTATTCGCGGACCGTCAGGCCCAGCGCAGCGCCCTGCATAATCGGTATCTGAACGAGCAGTTCGTTCGGGTACTGAAGACCATCGGCTACGATGTCGGCTTCCAGAAGGGTCAGGGGCAGTACCTCTACGACCGCGACGGCGCGCGCTATCTCGACCTGTTGTCCGGCTTTGGCGTGTTTGCGATCGGGCGCAATCATCCGGTCATGCGCGAGGCGCTCAAGAGCGTGCTCGATGCCGACCTGCCCAATCTCGTCCAGTTCGACGTCTCGGTGCTCGCCGGCGTGCTCGCCGAGCGCCTGCTGAAATACGTCCCCTATCTCGACAAGGTGTTCTTCGCCAATTCCGGCGCCGAATGCGTCGAGGCCGCGATCAAGTTCGCGCGTGGCTCTACAGGCCGTCCCGGCATCGTCTATTGCGCCCACGGCTATCACGGCCTGACCTATGGCGCGCTATCGCTGACCGGTGATTCGAACTTCCGCACCGGCTTCGAGCCGCTGCTGCCGGGCTGCACCTCGATCCCGTTCAACGATCTGGCCGCCCTCGAAAAGGCGCTGGCCTCGCGCGAGGTCGCGGCCTTCGTCGTCGAGCCGATCCAGGGCAAGGGCGTCAACATGCCCACCGACGAGTTCCTGCCGGGCGCAGCCGCGCTCTGCAAGAAATACGGCACGCTGTTCGTCGCCGACGAGATCCAGACCGGCATGGGCCGCACCGGCCGCTTCCTCGCGGTCGAGCACTGGAACGTCGAGCCCGACATGGTGCTGCTGTCGAAGTCGCTGTCGGGCGGCCATGTGCCGGTCGGCGCGGTGCTGACGCGCAAGGGCATCTTCGACAAGATTTTCAACCAGATGGACCGCGCCGTGGTGCACGGCTCGACCTTCTCCAAGAACGATCTGGCGATGGCCGCCGGCATCGCCACGCTCGACATCATGGAATCGGAGAAGCTGATCGAGGGTGCCGCCAAGCGCGGCGCCGAGCTTCGCCTCGCGCTCACCCGCATGGTGCCCGGCTACGAGTTGCTGAAGGAAGTCCGCGGCAAGGGCCTGATGATCGGCATCGAGTTCGGCCCGCCGAAATCGCTGCGCCTGCGGGCCTCCTGGAACGTGCTGGAGGCCGCCAACAAGGGCTTGTTCTGCCAGCTCATCACCGTGCCGCTGTTCAAGGATCACAAGATCCTGACGCAAGTCGCCGGCCACGGCAGCCACACCATCAAGCTGCTGCCGCCGCTCACCATCACCGAGGAAGACTGCGGCTGGATCGAGAAGGCGTTCGACGACGTCATCGCCGGCAGCCACAAGGTCCCCGGTGCCATCTGGTCGCTCGGCAAGACGCTGGTGGACAACGCGGTGCGGCGGTCGGCCTGACCTTCCGTCGACTGCGTCGATTAGCAACGCCCGGCGTAGTCCCAGATATGAAGCATATTCAGCGTGATTAGGCCTGCAAAGCCGGCAATCACGGACAGGAGCGCGAACCAAATCCATTGCTTGCGCTCCTTGAAGGCCAGCAATGCAGCGCAGCCCGCCGCGAACATCGACGGGAGCGTGGCGCAGATAATCAGTGACGGAACCATGTCTGTCCTCCTTGTGGAGCTGCAATCTGCCGGATTGCGCTCGCGAGGACTGTGAGAAGCGTCACCTCTCTGAACCATGACGCGGAGCTTCGCCCGCTGCCGGCAATTACCCCTCCACACTTGCCTTCATCGCCGCCTCGAACTTGTCGACGAACTCGGCGAGCTCGTCGCCGCCGATATCGCTGACGGCCCAGAAGTTCAGGCCCCGCTCGCCCCAGCGGCGGCAATTGAAGCCCTGCATGGTCTGGGTCTTCGGTGGACGGTGCTCGGTGCTCGACGTCTGCGACACGAACAAATTGATCACGTGCTGCCGGCGCTTGTAGACCACCGCGCCGATGGCGCGGGCGTCGATATAGTCGAGCCGGCCACCGACCAGCGTAAAGCCCTGCGCGGTGAGATCGATCACGGGCGGGGCGACGTCGAGCTTGCCGTTGAACCACGGTTTTACGGTGTGCTGGTCGGTCGAGACCACGTCGATGAGGTGGCCGGCCTGGAGCGAGCGCAGATGGGCGGAGACGACCTCCGACAGGATGCGCTGCTGATCGTCCTGGCGCAGCACCAATGCGACCACGCCGGAGGCGGCGAGCGCGGAGACGGCCGAGCCCATCGCAAAGCCGCGCAGCACCGAGCGGCGGGTCGGTTGCTGGCGCTGCGGTTGCGGCAGCGACGCTTCGATCCGGTTCCGCAGGCTGGCGGGCGCGGTGTAGCGCAGATTGGTGTCGGCGAGCACGCGCTGCATCTCGCGCTGTGCCGCAAGCTCAGCGGCGCAATCCGGGCAGCCGGCGATATGGGCTTCGACCTCGCGCGCGTGGCCGGCATCGAGCTCGTTGTCCAGCAGCGCGTGAAGCAGGATCTTTGCTTCGTCGCAGGTCATCTTGCTTGCTCCTCTTCCGCCGTCCAGGCCGCGCGCAGCATGGCGCGGGCGCGGGCGAGGCGGGACATCACGGTGCCGACGGGCACGCCGGCGGCCTCGGCGATTTCACGATAGGACAGGTTGTTGATCTCCCGCAGCACGAATGTTTCCTTGAACGGTTCGGCAAGCGCGTCGATCAGCTTGCGGATGGCGCCGGCATCGCGACTGCGCAGCACTTCGGTTTCCGGGCTCGCCTCGCTCTCCTGCCATATCGGCGTCTGCTCGGCGGCGCCGGGGGTATCCTCGATCGCGCTGTGCTTGTGGGCGCGCCTTGCATATTCTGCATTGCAGACGTTGCGCAGGATCGCGAACAGCCAGGGCTTCATCGCCGGCCCGCGATAGCTGCCGAAATGCTTCAGCGCGCGCAGATAGCATTCCTGCACCGCGTCCTCGGCATCGGAAGCATCGCGCAGCAGATAGCGCGCGAGCGTGTAGACGTCGTCGAGATAGGGCAGCGCCGCCTCGCGGAAGCGCTGCGCCTTCTGCAAATCGTCGTTGGCGGGCATCGCTCCTCGCTTTGCCTCTTGTTCTGCGCGTCGCGCCGTTTCGTCCCTGTTCGTTTGGTCGGCTTGTGTGACCGAAGGCACACGAGCCCGGCCGGCGTGGGACCACCGGCCGGGCAAGACGTTGATGCCTTGGTTGGAGACGTTACTCAACCTTGATCATCCCCGTCATGTGCGGGTGCAACGAACAAAAATATTTGTAGTCGCCCGCATTGGTGAAGGTGAACGTGAACTTGTCGTCGGTGTCCAGGGTCTTGGACCTGAACTTGCCGGCCGACACCACGGTATGGGGGATGTCGTCCCGGTTGGTCCAGCTCACGGTGGTGCCGACCTTGATCGTGAGTTCGGCCGGCTGGAAAACGAAGTTGTCGATATGAACTTCCATGTCGTCGGCACGGGCAGTTGTTGCGGGCAACAGGATGGCCGCGGCCACGGCGACACCGAAGTCGCGGCGATTGAGTGTCTTCATTGTCAGCTTCCGTTCAGCCTTGCATCAGCCCTGGATCGGCGTGTCGATGATCGCGAGCCGCTGCTCGTTCTGCTTGAAGTTGATGCTGGCAACGCCGAGCATGGAACGCAGTTTTGCGTCCTCGACCTTCATCGGCCCGGGCGAGGGAGCCGTCCCCGGCGCCGGCTGCGGGAAGGCGGTGGAGCGCGCGGTGTGGAAGGTGACGTTGCCCTCGACCTTCTGCATCACCTGGTGGATATGGCCGTTCAGCACGGTGACCGAGCCAAAACCCTTGACGTATTCGAGCGCGCGGCCGCCGTCCTCGGTGCCCCAGCCCCATTCGGGATAGACGGTCCAGAGCGGGATGTGGGCGAACAGCACGACCGGGGTTGATTTCGACTTGCCGCGCAGATCGTCCTCGAGCCAGGCGAGCTGCTCGGCGCCGAGATTGCCGAGGCCGCCGCCCTTGAGGTCAACGACATTGACGAGGCCGATAAAGTGCACGCCGCCGGCATCGAAGGAGTACCAGCCCGCACCCTTGGTGCCGCGACCGTAACGCTCGCGATAGAATTTTACTTCCTCGTCGAGGAAGTCATGCTCGCCGGGCACGTAATGCACGTCGAGCTTGCTCTGCGAGATGATGCGATCGGCATTATCGAACTCGGCGGCCTTGGACAGATGGGTGATGTCGCCGGTGTGGATCATGAAGGAGGGCTTGGCCGGCATCGCGTTGATCTTGTTGATAGCTTCCTCCAGCGTGCCCAGCGCGTTGGGATTGGCCGGCTTGTCGAAGCCGACATGGCTGTCGCTGATCTGGAGGAAGGTCATGCCGGGCGCCGCCGCGGTCGCAGCCTGCGCGGAATCGATGATGCCGAGCGAGCGCGGCACGCCGCCCGTGATGGTCCAGAGCACTCCGGTGCCGGCCCAGGTCATGCATTCCAGCACCTTGCGGCGGCTGACGCCGTCTTCCCCGTGATCGTGTCCGCTCATCGCACGTCTCCACTTCGCCCTGAATTGGGCTTCGGGGAGGTGATCGGGGGAGGGAGGGTCTTATTCCCGGATGTGATGACGTTTTCGTGAGGGGATTTCGGTCTCGTGTCCCGGACGCGGTGCAGCGGCTCTTGGCGGTGCGCCGCGGAGCCGGGACCCACGCCACTGGGTCTGGGCCCCGGCTCTGCGCAGCAGCGTTGCACGCTGCAGCGCGTCCGGGGCACGAGACCTACTTCGCGAACTCCCGGATCGCTTCGACCACGTACTCCGGCACTTCCTGCGCCACGCAGTGCCCGGCTTCTTCGAAGACTAATGTGCTCACGTGCGGTATCAGTGACACGGCACGTCGCGCCATCTCCTTGTAGATCGGCCCCGACTTCGCTGCGGTCGTGACGCGCACCGGGCAGTCGATCTCGGCGAGCGAGGCAAACGGATTGCCGCGGGCATCGCCAACATAGACCTGCTCCATTGCCTCGTAGATCGGACGCAGGATTGCCGACTCGATCTCGGGCGTGCAGCAGAGCCGCACCCGGCCATCGTCAAGCGTCGTGAAGCCGTGGCGGACATAGGCTCGAAGCGAGTTCTCGGTCCAATCGGCAAATGCTGGCGCGGCGCGGTAGCGCTCGAACACGGCGTCGGCACTCTCGAACTCAGCGCGCCGGCGCAAGGTGCTTTGTACGCGGGCGAGGGATTCGTCGTTCAATCCTCCGGAGCGTGCCGCGCGCGGGTCCATCACTGTCGGCTCCATCACGAACAGGCGCGTAAAGCGACCCGGCGAGAGTTTCGCAGCGAGCAGGAGATCGGTCGCACCGGCGCTGTGTCCGATCCCGTAGACGTCGCGAAGCCCCAGTGCATCGATCACCCGGCAAACATCCTCGGCATAATCCAGGAAATGATAGGCGCCGGGCTTGTGGCTGGCGCCATGACCGCGGCGGTCGAGCGCGTAGACGGTGTAGGTCGATGCAAGATCGCGCGCGACCTCGTCCCAGACATCGGCAACGAAGCCGGTGCCGTGCACGAGCAGGGCAGGCGGCTTGCCGCTCTCGCCCCATTGCAACATGGCGATCTCTGCATCAGTGGGGCCGATTGAAAAGCGGTGCGTGCTGATCATGGTGCGAGGCGCTACTTTGCATCCTCCAAAATCATCGTCGCGCCCTTCTCGGCGATCATCGCGGTCGGCGTGTTGGTATTCCCGGAGGTGATCGTCGGCATGATCGAGGCATCGACGATGCGCAAGCCGTCGAGGCCGTAGAAGCGCAGCCGTTCGTCGACCACCGCCATCGGATCGCTCGGCGCGCCCATCTTCGCGGTACCGACGGGATGGAAGATGGTGGTGCCGATGTCGCCGGCCGCCTTCGCGAGCGAGGCATCGTCGTCGCCGACGGTGGGGCCGGGCAGATATTCGCTCGGGCGATATTTCGCGAGCGCCTTCTGCTGCATCAGGCGACGTGTGGTGCGGATGGCGTCGGCGCCGACCTGGCGGTCGTCGTCGGTCGACAGGTAATTCGGCGCGATGATCGGCTTCTCGTCCGGCGTCGACGCGCGCAGCCGCACGGTGCCGCGCGAGGTCGGCTGGAGATTGCAGGCACTGACCGTGATCGCGGGAAAGCGGTGCAGGGGATCGCCGAACTTGTCGAGCGACAGCGGCTGCACATGGAATTGGATGTTGGCGCGCGCGCGCGTCGCATCCGAGCGCGTGAAGATGCCGAGCTGCGACGGCGCCATGGTCAGCGGACCGCGGCGGCGGAAGGCGTAGTCGAGCCCCATCAAACCGCGGCGGAACAGATTGTAATAGGTCTCGTTCAGCGTGCGCACGCCCTCGACCTTGTAGATCGCGCGCTGCTGGAGATGGTCCTGCAAATTGCGGCCGACGCCGGGCCTGTCCATGACGATGTCGATGCCGAGCGGCGACAGCCAGTCGGCGGGGCCGATGCCGGAGCGATGCAGCACCTGCACCGAGCCGATCGCGCCTGCCGAGAGGATCACCTCGCGTTTCGCACGCGCCTCGATGGTTTCGCCGTTCTGGATGAAGCGCACGCCGACGGCGCGGCCTTGCTCGATGATCAGACGATCGACCAGCACGTTCTTCTCGAGCCGCAAATTGGAGCGGTTCAGCGCGGGCTTGAGGAAGCCGCGCGCCGACGACCAGCGCCGGCCGCGCTTCTGATTGACGTGAAAGTAGCTGGTGCCTTCGTTGTCGCCGGTGTTGAAATCCGGGATGCGCTTGATGCCCATCTCCTCGGCGGCGTCGCCGACCGCATCGAGCACATCCCATGACAGCCGCGGCGCCTCGATGCGCCAGCCGCCTCCTGCGCCGTGATGCTCGCTGGCGCCGAGGAAGTGGTCTTCGAGCTTCCTGAATAGCGGCAGCACGTCGTCGTAGCCCCAGCCGGTCATGCCGAGCTGGCGCCAATGATCGTAATCGGCTGCTTGGCCCCGCATCGAGATCATGGCGTTGATCGCCGAAGAGCCGCCGATCACCTTGCCGCGGGGATAGGCCAGCGAGCGGCCGTTCAGGCCGGGCTCGGCCTCGGTCTTGAACATCCAGTCCGAGCGCGGATTGCCGATCGCGAAGAGATAGCCGACAGGGATGTGGAACCAGATCCAGTTGTCGTCGCCGCCGGCTTCGAGGATGAGGACGCGGTTCCCGGGAACGGCCGAGAGCCTGTTGGCGACGATGCAGCCGGCGGTGCCGGCCCCGACGACGATATAGTCAAACTCACCTTCGAGCCGCCTTGGCATTCTGCTTCCACCCGGATGGTCACTTGACGTTCCGTCCTAATAGGCAGACGCAGCGGATTGGGACAAGTCCGGCCATGCCGGATGGACAGGGCTAGGCCCCGATCCCCGGCAGTTGGGTGGACTGGCGCTTGCATGGTAGACAGTCCTGTATTTTCAACAAAGCTTGAGACCTTCCATGCCCATCGTGAACCGTGTCGCCGACCTTCAACCCGATATTCAGGCCTGGCGCCGGGACATCCATGAGCATCCCGAGCTGCTGTACGACGTTCACCGCACCGCAGCATTCGTCGCGGATCGCCTCCGTGAGTTCGGCTGCGATGAGGTCGTGACCGGCCTCGGCCAGACCGGCGTGGTCGGCGTGATCAAGGGCAACAAGCCGGCGGGCGAGGGCCTCAAGGCCATCGGACTGCGCGCCGACATGGACGCGCTGCCGATCGACGAGCAGACCAACCTGCCTTACGCCTCCAAGACTCCCGGCAAGATGCACGCCTGCGGCCATGACGGTCACACCGCGATGCTGCTTGGCGCTGCGCGCTACCTCGCGGAGACCCGCAACTTTGCCGGCGATGCGGTCGTGATCTTCCAGCCGGCCGAGGAGGGCGGCGCCGGCGGCTTGGCCATGGTCAAGGACGGCATGATGGAGCGCTTCGGCATCGAGCAGGTCTACGGCATGCACAACGGCCCTGGCATCCCGGTCGGCTCGTTTGCGATCCGGCCGGGTCCGATCATGGCGGCGACCGACGAGGTCGACATCAACATCGAGGGCCTCGGCGGCCATGCCGCGCGTCCGCACAAATGCATCGACTCCGTGCTGGTGGGCGCACAGGTGATCACGGCGTTGCAGTCGATCGTCGCGCGCAGCGTTGATCCGCTGGAATCGGCGGTGATCTCGATCTGCGAATTCCACGCCGGCAACGCCCGCAACGTCATTCCGCAGACCGCGACGTTGAGGGGCACCATCCGCACGCTCTCGCCGGAAGTGCGCAAGCTGGTCGAGAAGCGCGTGCACGAGGTGGTCGCGGGCGTGGCGCAGATCACCGGCGCCAAGATCGATTTGCGCTACAAGCGCAACTATCCCGTCGTGAACAACCACGCCGCGGAGACGGAAGTGGCGCGGCGCATCGCCATGCAGGTCGCGGGCGACGCCAACGTGCACGAGATGTCGCCGCTGATGGGCGGCGAGGATTTCGCCTACATGCTGGAAGCGCGCCCCGGCGCTTTCATCTTCTGCGGCAATGGCGACAGCGCCGGCCTGCATCACCCCGCCTATAATTTTGACGACAAGGCGATCGTGTTCGGCACCTCGTACTGGGTCAAGCTGGTCGAGGAACAGCTCGCGGCGTCGTAAGCCCTCAGGGCCAAGCGTAACGGAAAAGGGCCCGTGCATAGCACGGGCCCTTTTTGTCTTGTGTCGCGTTGTGGCTCAGAACACGTGCGAGAAGAAGTAGTAGAGCGAGCCGGAGATGATCATCGCGGCCGGCAGGGTCAGCACCCAAGCCATGGCGATGTTGCGGATCGTAGACCATTGCAGGCCAGAACCGTTGGCGGCCATGGTGCCGGCGATGCCGGACGACAGCACGTGGGTGGTCGAGACCGGCAGGCCGTAGATATCGGCGGCGGCGATGGTGGCAGCAGCGGTGATCTCGGCGCAAGCACCTTGCGCGTAGGTCAGGTGGGTCTTGCCGATCTTCTCGCCGACGGTGACCACGATGCGCTTCCAGCCGACCATGGTGCCAAGGCCGAGCGCGATGGCGACCACGATCTTCACCCAGCCCGGGATGAACTTCGTGGCGCTATCGAGCGAGCCCTTGTAGGCGTTGAGCACGGCGACGTCGTCGGCGTTGAGCTCGGCTTCCTTGTCCTTCATCAGGAAGCGAAGCGCTTCGGAGGCGAGGTACATGTCGTTGCGGGTGTTGCCGACAACGTCGGCCGGCACCTTGGCGAGCGAGCCGTAGGTCGTGACCTGCTTGGCGATATCGCGCACGAGCACGGCGAGCGACGGGAACGTGCCGCCGGTCACTTCGCGCGTGGCGACGTAGCTGGTGACCGCGGGCCGCGGATTGCCGAGCACGTTGTAGCCGGCCGCCTTGCCCTCGATGATCTTGCTGGCCGAGGCCGAGTTCGTGACGAAATGTTCGATCTCGCTCGCCGGCATTGCGCGGTTGAGCGCATAGGCCGTTGGCACGGTGCCGATCAGGATCAGCATGATCAGGCCCATGCCCTTCTGACCGTCATTGGAGCCGTGGAAGAAGCTCACCAGCGTACAGGTGAGGATCAGGATGCCACGAATCCACAACGGCGGCGGCTGATCGCCCTTCGGCTCGCCGAACAGAGCGGGCGTGACGCCCAGCAGAACGTTGCGCAGGATCAGTAGCAGGACCGCGGCGAGCGCGAAGCCGAACAGCGGCGACAGCAGCAGCGCCTTGCCGATGTTGGTGGCCTGCGACCAGTCCACGCCCGAGGTGCCGCTGCGGCCGTGCAGGATCGCGTTCATGATGCCGACGCCCATGATCGAGCCGATCAGGGTGTGCGAGCTCGAGGCCGGCAGACCGAAATACCAGGTGCCGACGTTCCAGATGATGGCGGAGATCAACAGCGCGAACACCATCGCGAAGCCGGCGCTGGAGCCGACCTGAAGGATCAGCTCGACCGGCAGCAGCGAGACGATGCCGAACGCCACCGCGCCCGAGGACAGCAGCACGCCAAAGAGGTTGAACATGCCGGACCACACCACGGCAATGTTGGCGGGTAGTGAACGGGTGTAGATCACGGTCGCGACCGCGTTGGCGGTGTCGTGGAAGCCATTCACGAACTCGAAGCCGAGCGCGATCAAAAGCGCGACGAAGAGCATGAGGAAGGGGGCGATGCTCTTGACCTGCGTGCCGGTCGCATCGATGTCGATCCAGATGCTGTAGGCAACGAAGAGCAGGGCGGCAGCGATAACCCCCATATAGATAATGCCGGTCAGTGGGTGGAATCCGCCTTCAAGGTCGGGCCCCTTACGCAAGGCCGGCTCGATGGAGCCTGGCAAAGCAACGTCACTCATTGGAAATTCTCCTGTCCCAAGAGCCCGATTTTGCGCGCGTCATGTGACAGCCAGTTGAAATGGCGGACAGGCAATTAAAATGTCGTGAGTTCTCCACGGCTTGTTGCCGTGCATCCGGGTCCTGTCAGGCGGCGCGCGGGGCTTTTTTCAGCAAGCCGGCGGCGATCTTCAATTCTTCGACAAAGCGCTGATATTCCAGCGCTCTCGCCTCCGGATCGGGCAGTCGCAGCAGATAGGACGGATGCACTGTCACGAGCGCCTTGCGTCCGTCGGGAAGATCGATCAACCGGCCGCGGGTCTTGCCGACAGGGGTGATCTTGCCGAACACGCTTTGCGCGGCGGTAGCGCCCATCGCGACGATGAGCTCGGGCTGGATTGCCGAAACTTCCCGCTCATACCATTGTCGGCACGCTTTGATCTCCGGCGTCGCCGGCTTCTGGTGCAGGCGGATCTTTCCGCGCGGTACGAATTTGAAATGCTTCACCGCGTTAGTGACATAGACCGTCTTGCGGTCGACGCCGGCTTCGGCGAGCGCACGGTCGAGCATCTGGCCGGCCGGGCCGACGAAGGGATGGCCGGCGAGGTCTTCCTTGTCGCCGGGCTGCTCGCCGACCAGCATGATGGTGGCGTTCTTCGGCCCTTCGCCGAACACGGTCTGGGTCGCGTCCTTATAGAGCGGGCAGGCGCGGCAATGCGTGGCCTCCTCGCGGAGCGCTTCGAGATCATCGGTGGCGATCTTGCGTGTCATCGGAGCCTCCGGCCGCTTCTGAGGCTTGTGCGGATCGGTTGCGGCATTGGCGATCATGGCGCCGGTCATGCGCTCGGCATCCTCGATTAGGGGCTTAATGATCGAAGCCTCGGGCAGGTTCCTCCAGTATTTCTTCGGCATTTCCGTCTGCATCGCCTTCACCTTCAGCCGGGCCGGATTGAAAATGCTGGCGTAGTAACGCCGCCAGGTTTCCTCCAGCCGGTCTTCGCCCGGCGCCTCGTTCTTGCTGACGCCCGGTGTGAACGTGAGGGCGTGGCCGTCCCAGTGCGCGCAGAGGTCGGGTGTGAGGATCGACCAGGGCATGTCAGCAAAGCGTTTTGCGAAGAACGGCGCGGCGAGCTCGACGATGTGATGCTCCGGCTCGAACCATGCGACGTAGTGCGCTGCGCGTTCCCGGCCGATCTCGCGGAAGCGCACGAAGGCGTGCATCTTGTGCTCGTCGCGATGCACCGCTCTTGCCATCGCAATGACCTGCGCGACATCAGGATCAGTCGCGACCTCGATGAGGTCGTGATGGTCCTTCAATCGCCAGAGCAGGCGATAGAGGATGGCGAAGCGCTCGCCATCGCGATGCAGGATTGCGGCCTGGGCGAGCTCGACGAATTTTGCGGAGACAGTGAAAGTGCCATCGCTCACCTCAGGCAGCGGAGACGGTGCGGGCGGTGCGAACAACTCCGCTTCGCCGCCTTGCACGGTCCAGGTGACATCGGTGGGCTGCACATGATGCAGCACGAGGTGACGCGCAGCTTTGCGCCAGCCGGCGAAATCGGTTTCGGTGTCGAGGGTGATGTACTGCATCAGAAGCCAAACCCCAATTGTGTTGCCTTCGGCTTGAACCGCTCGATCAGCCGCGCCTCATCGAGGCGATGCGATGAGGGGCGATGATCGCTGAGGACGATGAACGGCAGCGCCTTGTTGCGGGGCACGTGCAGCCGCGCGAGATCGGAGAGGCGGATCGTGGTGGTGCGCCGCGTCGCGATGATGCGTTCGACCGCCTTGGTGCCGAAGCCAGGCACACGCAACAATTCCTCGCGGCTGGCGCGGTTGACGTCGAGCGGAAAGCGGTCGCGATGGCGCAGCGCCCAGGCGAGTTTTGGATCGATGTCGAGCGGCAGCATCGCGCTGTCGTCGACGATCTCCGCAACGTCAAAACCGTAGAACCGCATCAGCCAATCGGCCTGGTAGAGCCGGTGTTCGCGCAGCAGCGGCGGCGGGCGCAGGGGAAGTGCGCGGCTCGCATCGGGGATCGGGCTGAACGCGGAATAATAGACGCGCCGCAGCCGGTAGGAGCCGTAGAGATTGGCGCTGGTGTGCAGAATGGTGTGGTCGGAGGCGCTATCTGCGCCGACGATCATCTGCGTGCTTTGCCCGGCCGGCGCGAAGCGTTGCGGTTTTGTCTTTGTCTTCGCGGCGCGGCCTTCCTCGGCCTCGTCGAGCTTCAGCCTGAGACGGCCCATGGTGCGGCGGATCGCGCGCAAATCCTTCTCCGGCGCGAATTTCTGGAGGCTGGTCTCGTCCGGCATCTCGATGTTGATGGAGAGGCGGTCGGCGTATTTGCCGGCCTCCGCGATCAGCGCGTCGTCGGCCTCGGGAATGGTTTTCAGATGGATGTAGCCGCGGAAGTGATGCTCCTCGCGCAGTTTTCGCGCGACACCCACCACTTGCTCCATCGTGTAGTCGGGGTTGCGGATGATGCCGGAGGAGAGGAACAGCCCTTCGATGTAATTGCGCCGGTAGAAGTCGAGCGTCAGCTTGACCAATTCGTCGACGGTGAAGCGGGCGCGCGGCACGTTGGAGGAGGCGCGGTTGACGCAATAGAGGCAATCGTAATTGCAGGCGTTGGTCAGCAGCACCTTGAGCAGTGAGATGCAGCGTCCATCAGGCGCATAGGAATGGCAGATGCCCATGCCCGGCGCGGTCGAGCCCATGCCCTTGCCGTCGCTGGAATCCCGCTTCTCGGTGCCGCTGGAGGCGCAGGACGCGTCGTACTTTGCGGCGTCCGCCAGAATCTCCAGCTTGCGTTGCACGTCCATGCCTAAATCCCTTTGATTCCACTGCTGAATCTGACGAAGCGCCAATTCGATTGACTCAAGCCGCCCCGTTAGCTTTATATTAGAACATATCATGAACAAATGAGCCAGCCGCAGGTTCTTATTTTTGAGAGCCTCGGCAATCACCCCTGAAGGAGCGGCGAGCATGAGCGCACGCATCAGCGCGCTTGCGACCTTGCGCGGCCAGATCGAGCGCATCGAGACGGCGGAGGTCGTGCATCAGCACGATCGCGTCGCGCTCGGCCATGGCGAAGCCGACGCCGTGCTGAAGGGCGGGCTCGCGCGCGCGGCAATCCACGAGGTGTTTTGCGAGGGGCGGCAGGGGACGGCCGCGACGGGTTTTGTCAGTGGGCTTGCGGGCCGGGTGACCGCGCGCAAACCGCTGCTGTGGGTGCGGCAGGATTTTTCGGAACGCGAGACCGGCGCGCTGTCGATGAGCGGGCTCGCCGAGCTCGGCCTCGATCCCCGCCGCGTGGTGATGGTGCGCGCCGCCGATGTCGAGAGCGCGCTGCGCACCGCGGCCGACGCGCTTGCCTGCGATGCGCTGGGCGCCGTCGTGCTCGAGCTCTGGGGCGAGACCAGGCAGTTCGATCTCGTCGCGAGCCGCAAACTGACACTCGCCGCGCAATCGTCCGGCGTCACCGGTCTGCTGCTGCGGATGGCGGCGCAGCCGCTGGCCTCGACTGCGGAAACGCGGTGGATGCTCCGCGCCGCGCAGTCGCCGCCGGGCTCCGCGTGGAGCGCCTGGGGCGCGCCGCGCTTCGATGCCGAGTTGTTGCGCAATCGTCATGGCCCGTGCGGCCGGTGGATCATGGAATGGAGATGTGATGAGTGCCAGTTCAGTGAACCGTCGGCGTATCCTCAGCCTATGGCTGCCGCGCCTGCCCATCGACCGGATCCAGCGGTTCTTCGGCGCGCTGGGTGATCCCAGCATCGTCGTCATCAAGGACAGCAATGCGCTGGTGATCCATGCGCTGGATGAGGCCGCCGAGCGCCTCGGGCTGCATATCGGTCAGCCCTTGGCGAATGCGCGGGCGATGTGTCCGGATCTAAAGGTGTTCGACGCCGATGTCGTGGCCGATGCGAAGACGCTCAGCGACATCGCCGACTGGTGCGACCGCTTTACGCCGCTGGTGGCGCTCGATGCGCCGCACGGGCTGTTCCTCGACATCACCGGCTGCGCGCATCTGTTCGGCGGCGAAGCCGCGTTGTTGCAAACGCTGGTTCGTGCGCTTGCCCGGCAAGGGTTTGCAGTCAGCGCAGCGATCGCCGGCACCTCGGTCTGCGCGCGCACGCTGACGCGGCAATCTTCCGGCACCATCGTGGCCGATGGCGGGGAGGCGGCGGCGATCGACCGGTTTCCGGTGTCAGCACTCGGTGCGGGCGAGGCCATCACCACTGGCTTGCGCCGTGCCGGCCTGAAGACCATCGGCGATGTCGCCTCGCGCGCGCCGGGCGAGATCACGGCACGGTTCGGTGCACGGTTCTCCACGTTGCTCGCGCATGCGCTGGGGCGGGGCGATGCGCCGATCAACCCGCGCAAGCCGCTGCCCGACTACATCGTCGAGCAACGTTTCGCCGAGCCGATCGCGACCGACACCATGATCGCGATGACGCTGTCGCGACTGGCGGACACGTTGATTGCCTCGATGGAGAAGCAGGGCAAAGGTGCGCGGCGGCTGGAGGCTGCGTTTTTCCGTACCGACGGCGCAGTGCGCGCGATCATGGTCGAGACCGGACGTCCGGTGACGCGAAGCGCGGTCATTGACCGTCTGTTTCGCGAGCGCCTCGATGCGCTGGCCGATCCCCTCGACCCCGGTTTCGGCTTCGACATGGTGCGCTTGTCGGCGAGCCGCACCGAGATCGTGGTGCAGGAGCAACGTGATCTCGACGCCCATGTCCACGACAATGACGAACTCGCCGCGCTGATCGATCGCATCGCCGCACGCATCGGCGGAAAACGCGTCGTCGTGCATTTGCCTGAGGATACCCACATCCCCGAATGCGCGGTGCTGGCCGCGCCGGCGCAGCATCATCTCGCCGCCGCCATGCAAGCGGAATGGCCGGTGCGCGCCGAGAGTGAGCCGCCGCTGCGCCCGTTGCGGCTGTTCGACAAGCCCGAGCCGGTCACGGTGCCGTTCGCGACCGTGCCGGACGGCCCGCCGCATCAATTCACCTGGCGGCGCGCGAAACATGCGGTGGTGCGGGTGGAAGGGCCCGAGCGCATCGCGATGGAATGGTGGCGGCAGGACGGCAAGCAGCTGACGCGGGATTATTTCCGGATCGAGGACGCCGAAGGCCTGCGCTTCTGGATCTTTCGCGACGGTCTTTACGAGGGCGAGGTGTTCGACGGCGACGGTAAGCCTGCGTCTCCCGGCTGGTATGTGCACGGTCTCTTCGCATGACTACGCCTGCTTATGCCGAGATCGGCATCACTACAAACTTCTCCTTCCTGCGCGGCGGCTCGGATCCGCGTGCCTATGTGCATCAGGCGAGCAAGCTCGGTATCCCCGTGATCGGCATTGCCGACCACAACACGCTTGCCGGCGTGGTGCGCGCCTGGAAGGAGCTCGACAATAAAGAGGTACTGCACAAGCCAAAGCTGCTGATCGGTACGCGCATCGTCTTCATCGATGGCACGCCCGACATTTTTGTCTACCCGCGCGACCGCGCCGCCTATGGCCGGCTGTGCCAGCTTCTCACCCGGGGCAAGCGCGGCGACGAGATCACGCGGATCGAAAAAGGCGAGTGCCATCTCGCCTTCGCTGATCTCGTGGAGTTCTCGGAGGGCCAGCTCCTGGTCTTGACGCTGCCGCATCGCTTCGAGCCCGCGCAGGCGCTGGATGTTCTTGCAAAGCTGAGAGCGAGCCGCGCCGAGGGCGTGTGGCTGGCGGCGAGCCTGATCTATCGCGGCGATGATCGGCGCCGCCTGGCAGGGCTCGACGATCTCGCCGCCAAAGCAAACGTGCCACTGCTTGCGACCAATGAGGTGCTCTATCACGATCCCGGTCGCCGTCCGCTTCAGGACGTGCTCACCTGCATCCGGGAAAAGACCACGATCGAGGCGGTCGGACGGAAGCTTGAGGCCAATGCCGAGCGTTTTCTGAAGACCCCGCAAGAAATGTCGCGGCTGTTCCGCGATTTCCCCGAGGCGATCGCGGAGACCATGCGCTTTGCGGACAAGATCGAGTTTTCGCTCAGTCAGCTCAGTTATCAATATCCAGACGAGCCGGTGCCGCCGGGCAAGACCGCGCAAGGGCATCTGGAGGATCTGACCCGGGCGGGCGTACAAAAATATTTCGGCGGCGACATCGACGACAAGCTGCGCGCCACCCTGAAAAAAGAACTCGCGCTGATCGCCGAGCTGAAATACGCGCATTACTTCCTCACCGTGCACGACATCGTGCATTACGCGCGCAGCCAGAACATTCTGTGCCAGGGCCGCGGTTCGGCGGCGAATTCAGCCGTGTGCTACGTACTCGGCATCACCTCGGTCGACCCGACCAAGGTCGATCTGTTGTTCGAGCGCTTCATCTCCAAGGAGCGGCTGGAGCCGCCGGACATCGACGTCGATTTCGAGCACTCGCGGCGCGAGGAGGTGATGCAATATGTCTATCGCCGCTATGGCCGGCACCGCGCCGCGATCATCGCCACGATCATCCATTACCGCCCGCGCAGCGCCATCCGCGACGTCGGCAAGGCGCTGGGACTGACCGAGGACGTCACCGCCGCGCTCGCCGACACCGTCTGGGGCAGCTGGGGCAAGGGCCTCAACGACATGCAGGTCAGGCAGGCCGGGCTCGATCCGCAAAATCCCATGATCAACCTTGCGGTCGAGCTTGCGACCGAGCTGATCGAATTTCCGCGTCATCTCTCCCAGCATGTCGGCGGCTACGTGCTGACGCAGGACCGGCTCGATACCTATGTGCCGATCGGCAACGCCGCGATGGACGACCGCACCTTCATCGAATGGGACAAGGACGATGTCGATGCGCTCAACATGATGAAGGTCGACGTGCTCGCGCTGGGCATGCTGACCTGCATCAGGAAATGTTTCGATCTGATCGATGCACACAAGGGCGAGCGCTGGGTTCTGGCTAGCGTCCCACAGGACGATCCCAAGGTTTACGACATGCTGTGTGATGGAGAGTCCCTCGGCGTATTCCAGGTCGAGAGCCGCGCGCAAATGAACATGCTGCCGCGCCTGAAGCCGCGGACTTTTTATGATCTCGTCATCGAGGTTGCGATCGTGCGGCCGGGGCCGATCCAGGGCGACATGGTGCATCCCTATTTGCGGCGACGGAACGGGATCGAGAAAGTAAACTATCCGGCGCCGTCGCCAGATCATGGAGAGCCGGACGAGCTCTATAAAGTGCTGCACAAGACGCTCGGTGTCCCGCTGTTCCAGGAGCAGGCGATGCGCATCGCGATTGAGGCGGCCAAGTTCACGTCCGAGGAGGCCAACGGCCTGCGGCGCTCGATGGCGACGTTCCGCAATGTCGGCACCATCGGCAAGTTCGAAGACAAGATGATCGGCAACATGATCACGCGTGGCTATGCGCCGGAATTCGCCAAAAACTGTTTTGAGCAGATCAAGGGCTTTGGCTCTTACGGCTTCCCGGAGAGCCACGCCGCGAGCTTCGCGCAGCTCGTCTACATCTCTTCATGGTTGAAGCACTATCACCCCGACGCCTTCTGTTGCGGTCTGCTGAACTCGCAGCCGATGGGTTTTTACGCGCCGGCGCAAATCGTCAGCGATGCCCGCAAGAACGGCGTCGAGGTGCGCGAGATCGACGTGTCCTACAGTTTTGCGCAGAACACGCTGGAGAATGCCGATGGAAGATATTGCGCCGTCCGTCTTGGCTTCCGTCAGATCGACGGTTTTCACTGGCTTGATCCCGATGAGGAGTTCCTCAAGAAGGAGCAGGTGAAGCGACAAGGCAAGGAATATGTCAGTCAGAAAGACTGGGCCGATCTTATCATCGACGCGCGCAATCGCCGTTCCTTCACCTCGCTCGAAGATTTTGCCCGCGACACCGGCCTGCCCAAGCGCGCGCTGATTCTGCTCGCCGACGCCGACGCGTTCCGCTCGCTCGGGCTCGATCGCCGCGAGGCGCTGTGGCAGGTGCGGCGGCTGCCCGACGACGTCGCATTGCCGCTGTTCGAAGCGGCGACGGCGCGCGAGCAGCCGGACGAGCACGCAAAGCCGCTGCCGGTGATGCCGCGCGCCGAGCAGGTGGTCGCGGATTACCAGACTATCCGGCTATCGCTGAAGGGCCATCCGATGGAATTCTTGCGCGAGATGTTTTCGCGCGAGCGTGTCGTCGCCTGCAAGGAGATCAGCCACGACAACGAGCGACGCCGCGTTCGCTGTGCCGGCGTGGTGCTGGTGCGGCAGCGGCCGGGCAGCGCCAGCGGGGTCGTGTTCATGACGCTGGAGGACGAAACCGGCATCGCCAATGTCGTGGTGTGGCCAAAAATCATGGAGCAATACCGGAAAGAGGTGATGGGCGCGCGCCTCATCGAGGTTCAGGGCTATATCCAGAGCAGCCCCGAAAAGGTGACGCATCTCATCGCCCAGCGCATGATCGATCGCTCGCACGATCTGGTCGGCCTCGCCAACGATGCGCTGAGCCGCAAGCACCCGGTGCCGGCAGGCGCCACGGTGATCGAGCCCCTCAACGAAGACCCCCGCGCCCTCGCGGATATGCCCGCGCAAAAAATCCGTCACCCCCGCAACGTCCGCATCCTGCCGCCGTCGCGGGATTTTCATTGAGGCGATCCCCGCCGACAACTCTTTCACCGTCACCCTGAGGTGGCCGCTCCTTCAGCGGCCCTCGAAGGGCGACGGCCCGGCTGTAGCAGTAGGGCCGAGCATCCTTCGAGGCTTCCCATGCGTCGCGTTGCGCCGCATGGCTCGCACCTCAGGATGACGGAACTGGCAGGGACGCGCGTGCCTGCTAAAAATTCACCCGGTTCGAGATCGCGCCGTCAACCACGAGATTCGATCCCGTGGTGAACCCCGACACCGGGCTCGCCAAAAACACCGCCGCGCTCGCGATCTCCTGTGGCGTTGCCATCCGGCCCGTCGGGTTGCGCTTCATCGCGTCGTTGTAACGCTCGGGCATGTTCTGTTCGATCATGTTCCAGACGCCGCCCTTGAAATAGACCGTGCCGGGCGACACGACATTCACGCGGATCTTCTTCTTTGCGTATTGCCGTGCCAGGCCCTTGGCCATGTGGATCAGCGCCGCCTTGATCGGGCCGTAGGAGCTCGCGAAATCGGCCTGAGCCGCGGCGATCGAGGAGATGATGACGAAGGCGGCGTCGCCGCTTGTCTCGCCGCTGGCCTCGAGGAACGGCCGTGCCGCGTCGAACGCATGCACGGCGCCGAGCACGTCGAGCCGGAAATTCTGCTCCCAGGACGCGGGATCGCCGCCCTGCGCCATCGCGCCGGCATTGGAGAACAGCATGTCGATGCCGCCGAGCTCTTTTGCGGCGCCCTCGACCCACGCTCTCAGCGCCGCGCCGTCGGTGACGTCAACCGGACCGCCGGTCGCGCTGATGCCGTTCGCCTTCAGCTCGGCCACCGTGGCCGCAACCTGATCCGCATTGCGCGCGCACACCGCAACATTGGCGCCTTCACCGGCCAGCGTCGCCGCAATCGCCCGCCCGATGCCGCGCGTGCCGCCGAGCACGATGGCGTTCTTGCCTTTGAGACCGAGATCCATTGTTTGGTTTTCCTTTTTGTTGGTGCAGGGAGTGTAGCTGCTTCGGGAAATATGCTGAACTCTCCAATTCGTCATTGCGAGCGCAGCGAAGCAATCCAGAGATGCATCCGCGGAGATAGTCGGGATTGCGTCGTCGCAAGAGCTCCTCGCAATGACGACGTGGAGAAAAGGCGGGGCCGCCTCACTCCGGCGCAGCGCCCACAGGCGGGCCACCGGGCGGGCGGTGCAGGAAAGTCAGCGAGGCGTAGGCGCCGGCCCAGGAGCCGATCGCCGCGAACGCGACATAGAACGCGTTCTCGGTGTAGCTGATCACCGCGTAGGAGGAGAGCATGTACCAGACCGCGCTCCAGTTCGCGGCCGGCACGCGTTTTCGCGCGATCACGGCGGAGGTGAACATCACATAGACTGCGTCGGTGGCCGCCGTTGCGATGAACACGGCTCCTGCGGTGAGGGGATCGATGGCGGCCATTGCATTCCTTTATGTGCTAATGCGATGGCTGCAAACTAAAGGGAGAGAAGCGGACATGCAAAGCCCCGCCAACATTCTCAGGGATATCTGGACCTCCGCCGGCGGCGATAAGGCTGCGCTCGACCGCGTGCGGCTGACCGGGGAGGAGCCCCAGATCCCGTCCTCGTTTCGCGTCGCCGTCGCTGGACAGACGGCGATTGCCGCGGCTGGCCTCGCCGCCGCCGAGATCTGGCGGCTGCGCAGCGGTGAGGCGCAGGACGTCACCGTCGACATGCGCCATGCCGTCGCCGAATGCCGCTCCGAGCGTTATTTGCGCCTCGACGACAAGCCGCCGCCTCCCGCCTGGGACGCCATCGCCGGCGTCTACAGGACCGGCGACAACCGCTTCGTCCGCTGCCACACCAATTTCCTGCATCATCGTGACGCCGTCTGCAAGGTGCTGGCTTGCGAGCCCGAGCGCGAGAAAGTGCAGGCCGCGTTGATGCAATGGAAGGGCGAGGATTTTGAGACTGCGGCTTATGCCGCCGGCGGTGTCGTTGCCCTGATGCGGAGCTACGACGAATGGTCGGCGCTGCCTCAGGCGCGCGCGCTTGCCGAACTGCCGCTGATCTCGATCGAGAAGATCGGTGATGCCCCACCAAAGCCGTGGCCTGAAGGCGATCGTCCGCTCGCGGGCCTCCGCGTGCTCGACCTCTCCCGCGTCATCGCAGGGCCCGTTGCGGGCCGCACGCTCGCGGCGCATGGCGCGGATGTTTTGCTGATCTCAGGGCCGGAGCTGCCAGCGATTCCCTGGCTCACCATCGACACCGGCCGCGGCAAGCTCACGACGTTCATCGCGCTGAAGAGCGAGGCGGGCAGGGCGCAAATGCGTGAGCTCCTGAAAGAAGCCGACGTCTTCTCGCAAGGCTATCGCCCGCGTGCGCTTGCCGCCCTCGGTTTTTCGCCCGAGGAGGCCGCGAAGATCAATCCCGGCATCGTCTATGTCACGTTGTCGGCCTATGGCCATGCCGGCCCGTGGGCCGAGAGGCGCGGTTTCGATTCGCTGGTGCAGACCACGACCGGCTTCAACCATGCGGAGGGGCAGGCCGCCGGCATCGACGGTCCCAAGGAATTGCCGGCGCAGATGCTCGATCACGCCACCGGCTATCTGATGGCGTTCGGCGCGATGATGGCCAAGCTCCGCCAGGCCAGCGAAGGCGGCAGCTGGCACGTGCGCGTGTCGCTGGCCCAGACCGGGCGCTGGCTGTGGAATCTCGGCCGGCTCGACGGCGGGCTGAATACCCCGGATCTTACGGGCGAAGCCGTACATTCTGCGTTCATCGAGAGCGTGCCATCTGGCTTCGGCACGTTGAAGGCGGTGCATCATTCGGCGCTGCTGTCGAAGACGCCGGCGCGATGGATCCGTCCGGCGATGCCGCTCGGCAGTCATCCGCCGCAATGGCCGCAGCAAAGCTGACGTGAAGCTGACGCGTTGCAGAATTTTAACTCAGATCGAAAGACGCCCGGCGTTTTTTAGGTTGTTTGAAATCCCAATTCAGCACTATTAGCGCGACCGATGAGGCAGTCGTTTGCCGAGATCGTCGCAGATATGACCAGGCCCCATGGTAGTTGAAAATACCAAGCGATTGCAGGTGCTTACAAAACAACGGGTGATCACATCCGTAGTTTTACTGGCACTCGCCGGCGCCGGCGCCTATGGCTTCCTCTATGCGGGGACCAAGGACAAGAGCCACTCCGAGATCTCCAGCCAGTCGCGCAGGAATGCGCAGAATTTCACGCCGACGCCGTCCGAATGGGCGACGCTGACGATCGAGCCGGTCAAGGCCAAGACCTTCCGGGCCGAATATGTCACCGAGGGCAAGGTCGCGGTCGACGAAGACCGTTCGACGCCGGTGTTCTCGCCCTATGCGGGCCGGGTCACCAAGCTGCTCGCCAAGCCGGGCGAGATGCTCAAGCAAGGTCAACCGCTGTTCACGATCGAGGCCGCGGACACCGTGCAGGCCCAGAACGATTTCATCGCGGCAATGACCTCGCAGAACAAGGCGAAGTCGGCGATCGACCTTGCCGACATCCAGTTCAAGCGCGCCAAGGACCTCTATGAAGGCCACGCCATTCCGCTGAAGGACTATCAGCAGGCGGAGGCGACCCAGGTCCAGGCGCAGAACGACATGCGCTCGTCGGGGACGGCGCTGGAGGCCGCGCGCAACAAGCTGCGCATTCTCGGCTTCACCGACGAGACCATCAAGGTCTTCCAGGACAAGGGCGTCATCGATCGGGAGATCACGATCTACTCGCCGATCGCGGGGACGGTCGTGCAGCGCAAGATCGGCCCCGGCCAATACGTCAATTCCGGCGCCAGCGATCCGGTCTTCGTGGTCGGTGATCTCTCGACAGTCTGGCTCACCGCCTTCGTGCGCGAGAGCGACGCGGCCGCCGTGTGCATCGGGCAGGACATCAGCGTCAACGTGATGGCGCTGCCGGGCCGCCCGCTGACCGCGAAGATCAACTACGTTGCCGCCGCGATCGATCCGAGCACCCGTCGCCTGCTGGTGCGCGCCACCATCGACAACAAGGACGGCCTGCTGAAGCCGGAAATGTTCGCCAACGTCACGATCTATTCGGCCGGCGACCGCGCCGCGCCGGCGGTGCCGAAGCAGGCCTTGATCTATGAAGCCGACAAGGTCCGGCTCTGGGTCGCGCGCGAGGACAAGTCGGTCGAGCTGCGCGAGATCAAGATCGGCCTCATCAACGGCAACCTCGTCGAAGTCACGAGCAACCTGAAACCCGGCGAGCAGATTGTCGTCAAGGGCAGCCTGTTCATCGACCGCGCGGCGTCCGGTAGCTGATCGACGACCCAAGAAACTGAAAAGCCGGACTGAAGACCTGAATGGATCGCCTCGTCGCCCTTGCCGTCAACCGGCGCTTCCTGATGGTCGGGATGTTCGTCGCCGTAATGATCGGCGGCCTGATTGCGTTCAACCAGCTCAACATCGAGGCCTATCCGGATCCGACCCCGCCGATGGTCGACATCGTGACGCAGAGCCCGGGCCTGTCGGCGGAAGAGATCGAGCGCTACATCACGATCCCGATCGAGACCCAGGTCGCGGGTCTGAAGAACCTGACGACCATCCGCACCATCTCGCTCTATGGCCTGTCCGACGTCAAACTCCAGTTCTCCTTCGCCTACACCTATGACGAGGCGCTGCAGCAGGTCTTGAACCGCCTGGCGCAACTCGCGCCGCTGCCCGGCAACGTGCAGCCGCAGATATCGCCGCTCAGCCCGATCGGTGAGATCTTCCGCTACCGTCTGGTCGGCCCGCCGAACTACAGCGTGCTCGACCTCAAGACCATCCAGGACTGGGTCCTCCAGCGTCGTTTCCGTGCCGTACCTGGCGTCATCGACGTCACCGGCTGGGGCGGCAAGAGCAGGACCTACGAGCTCCAGGTCGACAACAACAAGCTGGTCGCCAACGGCCTGACGCTGCCGCAAGTGCTCCAGGCCGTCAGCAATTCCAACGTCAATGTCGGCGGCAACACCGTCAATATCGGCCAGCAATCGGCCGTGGTGCGCGGCGTCGGCTTGATCCGCTCGATCGACGACCTCGCCAACACCATGATTGCCCAGACCAACGGCAATCCGGTGCTGGTCAAGGACGTCGCCACCGTCACCGTCGGGCAGAAGCCCCGCCTCGGCATTGCCGGCATCGACGATTCCGACGACATCGTGCAGGGCATCGTGCTGATGCGCCGCGGCGAGCAGAGCTCGCCGACCATCAAGCGCGTCCATCAGCTCGTTCAAACCATCAACGACTCCAGCATCCTGCCGCCCGGTGTGCGCATCGAGCGCATCTATGACCGCGGCGACCTGATCGAGCTCACCACTCACACCGTGCTGCACAACATGGTGGTCGGCATTTTTCTGATCGTGCTGTTGCAGTGGATATTCCTGGGTGACTTGCGCAGCGCGCTGATCGTCGGCGCCACCATTCCGTTCGCGCTGTTCTTCGCCGTGATCATCCTGGTGCTGCGCGGGGAATCGGCGAACCTGCTGTCGGTCGGCGCGATCGATTTCGGTCTGATCGTCGATGCCACCGTCATCATGGTGGAGGCGATCTTCCGGCGCCTGACGCAGACGACGCCAGTCTCGGAAGCCGACCATATGTCGCCCGAGACGCTGTTCGGCATGAAGAGCCACGCCATCCTGAGCGCCGCGGCCGACGTGTCGCGTTCGATCTTCTTCGCCGCTGCCATCATCATCGCAGCCTTCCTGCCGCTGTTCACGCTATCAGGTGTCGAGGGCAATATCTTCGGACCGATGGCGCGCACCTATGCCTATGCGCTGGCCGGCGGCCTGCTTGCGACATTCACCGTTACCCCGGCGCTATCAGCGATCATCCTGCCTGCGCATGTCCATGAGACCGAGACCAGGGTGATGCGGATCCTGCATCGGCTCTACATGCCGTTGCTGAACTGGGCGGTCGCCAATCGCGGCATCATGCTTGGGGGCGCCGTCGGTCTCGTGCTGATGACGGTTGCACTCAGTCGGCTGCTCGGCCTCGAATTCCTGCCCAAGCTGGAAGAGGGCAATCTCTGGATCCGCGCCACGCTGCCGCCGACCATCTCGCTCCAGGAAGGCAACAGCTACGTCAACGAGATGCGCAAGGTGATCCGCGCCCGGCCCGAGGTCGAATCCGTGGTGTCGCAGCACGGCCGTCCCGATGACGGCACCGATGCGGCTGGCTTCTTCAACGCCGAGTTCTTCGCACCGCTGAAGCCCGCCAGCCAATGGCCCGGCACCCACGACAAGGAAGAGCTGACCGCGCAACTGCTCAAGCAGCTCGACGACCGTTTCCCTGGCGTCGAATTCAACTTCTCGCAATATCTCCAGGACAACGTCTCCGAAGCCGTGTCCGGTGTGAAGGGCGAGAATTCGATCAAGCTGTTCGGCAGCGATCTCCAGGCCCTGACCGACACCGCCAACAAGATGAAGCAGGTGCTGGCCACCGTGCAGGGCGTCACCGACCTTGCGGTGTTCACTTCGCTCGGGCAGCCGACCATCCAGATCGACATCGACCGGGCCAAGGCCGCGCGCTATGGCCTTGCGCCGGGTGACATCAACGCCACCATCAAGGTCGCGATCGGCGGCGACACCGCCGGCGATATCTACGAGCCCGGCTCCGATCGCCATTTCCCGATCATCGTTCGGCTGGCGCCGGAATTCCGGCGGAGCGCGGAGGTGATTCAGAATTTGCGTATCGGCGCGCCCGGGCCCAACGGTATCGTCACGCAGATTCCGTTGAGCGAAGTCGCCAGCATCAGCCTCGTCTCGGGCGCGGCCTATATCTATCGCGAGCAGCAGGAACGCTACCTGCCGATCAAGTTCTCGGTGCGCGAGCGCGATCTCGGCAGCGCGATCCGCGAGGCCCAGCAGAAGATCGCCGATCAGGTGCAATTGCCGCCCGGCGCGCACATGGAATGGGTCGGCGAGTTCGGCAATCTCCAGGATGCGATCCGGCGGCTGTCAATCGTGGTGCCGATCTCGCTGGCGCTGATCGGCGTGCTGCTCTGGTTCAATTTCGGCTCGATGACCGACACGCTGCTCGCGATGAGCGTGATCCCGATGGCGATCTTCGGCGGCGTGCTCGGGTTGTTGATCACCGGCACCGCCTTTAGCGTCTCCGCGGCGATCGGCTTCATCGCGCTGTTCGGCATCGCGGTGATGGACGGCATCATCATCCTGTCGCAGTTCAACCAGCTGATCGAGGAAGGCATGGACCGCATGAGCGCGGTGATCCGTACGGGCGAGCTTCAGCTCCGGCCCGTGCTGATGACCTGCGTCGTCGCCGGCGTCGGCCTGCTGCCCGCTGCGCTGTCGGAGGGCATCGGCTCGCAGGTGCAGAAGCCGCTCGCGGTCGTCGTCGTCACCGGCATGATGCTGGCGCCGATCGTGATCCTCGTGACCTTGCCGGTCCTGATCTCCTTCTTCTCCCGCCGCGCGCGCTAACCCAGCGCCCGCTGCGCGATCCGCACCAGCATGGTGGTGCCGAGCCCGAGCAGCATCAGGCTCGCGAACCGGCTGCTGAGCGACAGCACCCGTGGTGTTAGCCGTGATCGCGCGGTTGCGACGATGGTGCTGAGCATCATCCACCAGACTGCAGAGCCCACAAACACGCCCGCGACGAGCGGTGTTGTTGCGGCCTGCGTGGAAAACGCATGCAGCGCGGCCAGAAACAGGATGACCGTCAGCGGATTTGTCAGCCCGAGCGCGATGGCGCTGAGATAGGCGCGCGCCAGCCGCACTCTGTCGATCTCGCCGGCGTCCTGGAGCACGATGGAACACCGATGCGTGCGGATTGCGAACCACAGCAGTGTAAAGGCCGAGACAATTCCGAAGACCGCCGCATTCGCCTCGACCCATGGCTGTGCGAGCGAGCCAAGTCCCAACACCGCAAGGGCGCTGTAGGTGAGATGCACAGTCGCCGCACCGAAGCCGGTTGCAAGGCCTGTGGCCATGCCGGATGCCAATGTGCGCTGAATGCACAGCATGCCCATGGGCCCGATGGGAGCGGCGACGGTGAAACCAATTCCGATGCCGGAGAAAAGCGCGGCAAGATAATGCGATAAAGGCATGCACCCGCACGAACATATGAAATCTGCACGTGTGCGTACCGGGATGCGAGAGTCCGTGCCTCAACCGAAAGGGTGAAAAGCAAAAGGAAACGCGAACACGTTCGTGTGAGTCCGACGTCGTTGTGATCTTGCGACAACAGTTCCACGATTCGAACATGGAACTGCGTCGCTTCGTTGAACCTATTTGCGCGTGTCGCGACTCAGAACCCGTAGAGTTGCGCGGGATTGTCGACCAGGATCTTCTTGCGCACATCCGTATCAGGTGCCCACACCGGAAGCTGGTTGAGCAGGCGACCGTCGTCGATCGGATAGAACGGTGCGATGTCGGTGGCCTTGCGTCCTGGCATCTGCGCAGAATCCGGATGCGGCCAATCGGTGCCCCAGACGATGCGGTCCGGATTGGCCGCGATCAGCGCGCGCGCATAGGGCACCATGTCCTGATAGTCAGGCGCGAGCTTCGACGAGCGATAGGCGCCGGAGATCTTCACATAGGCCTTGCCGGATTTGACGAGGGCGACAAGATCGGAAAATCCCGGCTGTTCCGCGCCGAGCGAAGCGTCGAGGCCACCGAAATGATCGAACACGGCGGGTACGGGCGCAGCCAGCACCAACTCCTTGATCGCGGAGATCATCGGCAGCGTCGTGTAGAGCTGCACGTGCCAGCCGCGCGCTTTCATGCGCTCGACGGCCGCGGTGAAGCGGGCCCGGCCGACATTGGGATCGCTGATGCCGCCGGTCGCAAGGTTGATGCGGATGCCGCGAAAACCTTCCTGCTGCATCGTATCGAGCTGGGCTTCGGTCGTCTTGTCGTCGATCACCGCAACCCCGCGCGCATTCGCGCCGCGCGCCTTCATGCCGAACAGCGTCGAGGAATTGTCGGTGCCGTAGACGCTCGGCGTCACAATCACCACGCGCTCGATATGCAGCGCCTTGTGTAGCGCGGCCATTTCTTCGGGGCTCGCGGGCTCCGGCGTGTAGACGCGTCCCGCGAAGAACGGAAACTTTTCGAGATCGCCATGAATGTGGGTGTGGCAGTCGCAGGCATGCGCCGGGACGTCGAAATTCACCGGCGTCGCAGGCTGCGACGCGCGGGCGTGGGCTTTGCTGGTCATGGCTACTCCGGCGGCAAGAGAGGCGAGCAGGACGCTGCGTCGGTCGAGCATGGTTTCTCCCCCTGTTTTTATTGTTGGCAGTGGTGCCGCGACGGTATCACATCAGCCCGGCAGCCGCTCCGCTTCGCTGCATAGCTGCTCGACAAGCTCCGCAAGCGGGCGTGAGCCGTCGACGCGCACCACCGGGCAGGGCAAGCCCGCGAGCCACGCCTCGTCTTTTGCGAGACTGCGGCCTTCGCGGTCGCCGGCTTCGTAGTGCGAAGCCCATGCGACGAACGACTCCGTTTCGTCATGACGCCAGCCGCCCTGTGCGACGGCATCGGCACCAAAATGCGAAGCCTCGCGGGCACGCAGTCGCCGCATGCGAAGCTCGCGCGGCGTGGTCACGAAGACAACGAGATCGAAGAGCGGGATGAGTTCGTCGCCCCAACCGGTGACGGTTCCGCTCAGCACCCAATCCAGACGCGGCAGAAACATCTCGCGCATCAGGCGCAGGCGCTCGGTGGCGGGGCGTGTCGTCTGGTAGGGCGGCGCAGTCGGCAGCCAGAAATAATCGTCGGTGTCGTGATGCGGCAGCGCGAGCTTACCCGCGAGCGCGCGACCAAGCGTCGTCGCGCCGGAGCCCGAAGCTCCCATCAGATGGATGCGGCAGCTTTTCATCGGTACCAGGCCAATAGATTTGAAACGACTATTGCCCGGACGGCGTGCGCAGGCCGTGCCAGGCGTCGCGGACCTGCTGGTAGTGCACTTCGGGCAAATAGTCCGGCGTGTTCAGGCTCAAGGTCTTGACGTCGAGATGGCCGACGGCGCTGAGCAGGGTGTAGGAGGCGATCACGCGGTCGCGCAGCGCGCCGATCAGGCGGGCCTTGGCCTGGATCAGGTCGGCTTGCGAGTTCAGCACGTCCACCGTTGTGCGCTGTCCGCCGGCGGCCTCGCGCTGCACGCCCTGGAGCGCGACGGTCGCCGCCTTCACCTCGGACTCCGAGGCCGAGACCGCGATCTTGGCGCCTTCATTGGCGACCCAGGCGCTCACCGCCGCCGTACGTGCCTGATTGCGCACCTGGTCGAGCACGAGTCGGCTCTGCGCCGTGATTTCCTTGGCCTGCCGGGTCTGCGCCGCCGCCTGGCCGCCGTCATAGATCGGCACGGTGACATTGGCGACGATCGAGGCCTGGTCCTCGGCGAAGGTGCCGAGCGTCGGATCGTTGTTGCGGCTTTTGCTGGCGCTGCCCTGGAGGTTGGCGCTCGGCAGCAGCGCGCCTTCGGCAACGCGAATGTTGGTGGAGGCGACGTCGACGTCGAAGCCGGCCGCCATCACCGCCGGGTGCTGACGGATCGCCATGGTCAGTGCATCCTCGCGGCTCTTCGGCAGATAGCGGTCGACCACTTCGGCGGGACGGAGCTGCGATGGCGGATTGCCGACCACCTGCGCATAGGTCGCCTGGCTGATCGCAAGCGCGACTTCCGCGGCATTGAGATCGGAAAGGCCGCGGCTGAGGCGCGCCTCGGCCTGGGCACTGTCGGTCGGCGTGACGTCGCCGGCGTTGAGGCGGCGCTGGGTGACGGACAGCGTCTCGCGCAGGAACGCAACGTTGGAGCGCTGCGCCTCGACCAGTGACTGGTTCGCCAGCACGTTGGTGTAGGCGGTGACGGCGTCGAGCAGCACGCCCTGGCCGACATTGCGCAGCGCCTCGCGGCCTGACTGCACCTGGAGTTCGGCGGCGCGCACATTGTTGGCGGTGCGGAAGCCGTTGAACAGGGTCTGCGTCACGGTGACGCCGATGATCCACGGCTTCAGATTGGCGGTCTGGATGGTGTTGTCGGGCAAAAGGTTGCGCACCGATTGCAGGCCGGCGCTGAGGCTCGCCACGATCTGCGGCCGGTAGCCGGCCAGCGCCTGCGGCACGTTCTCGTCGGTGGCGCGCTGGCGCGCACGCTCGGCATTGAGCTGCGGATTGGTCTGGTAGGCTTTTGCCAATGCCTCCGGCAGGGCTTCGGCCGATGCGGCGGAGGGCAGGGCGCAGCAGAGCGCCAGCGTGGTCCATGTCGCAAGCACAGGACCCACGCCCGATCGACGCCGCGTCATCTCGCGACCAGCTCTGGCGGCACGCCCAATCATGTAATCCCGCAAAACCCCGGCTGTCCGCCCCCGCCGACGGTGGCCTCTTAACTGTTTAACCAGCCGGGGTCCCGCAGGCAAACTGCCGCGGGGGAAACCCCCATGTATTCCGTGCTTGTTGCAGGTACGTCACAGGGATTTTGCGAGAAGGCGTCAGAGCCTTACACCAGCCTTACCGCTCGCCGGGATTACCGGTTCTTGTTCACCGGCTTGCGCTTCTCGATGAACGCCGCCATGCCCTCGGAGCGGTCTTCCAGCGCGAAGGTCGCGTGGAACAGATTGCGCTCGACGCTCATGCCCTCGGCGAGCGTGGTCTCGAAGGCGCGGTTGACCGCTTCCTTGGCCATCGCCGCGGCGGGCTGCGACATCGAAGCGATCTTCTCCGCTGCGGCCATGACTTCATCCATGAGCTTGTCAGCGGGCACAATGCGGCTGACGAGGCCTGAGCGCTCGGCTTCCGCGGCATCCATCATGCGGCCGGTCAGGCAGAGGTCCATCGCCTTGGCCTTGCCAATCGCGCGCGTCAGGCGCTGGGTGCCGCCGATCCCGGGAATGGTGCCGAGCGTGATTTCAGGCTGGCCGAATTTTGCGGTGTCGGCTGCGATGATGAAGTCGCACATCATGGCGAGCTCGCAGCCGCCGCCGAGGGCGTAGCCCGAAACCGCCGCGATGGTCGGCTTGCGGCAGCGTGCGACGCGATCGCCGCCGATCGCGGCAAAGTCCTCGGAGAACATGTCGATGAAGCCCTTCGGCTGCATCTCCTTGATGTCGGCGCCGGCGGCAAAGGCCTTCTCGCTGCCGGTCACGACGATGCAGCCGATGGCGTCATCGCCCTCGAGATCGTCGACGGCGGCGGCAATCTCGCGGAAGACGCCGAAGGAAAGCGCGTTGAGCAGCTTCGGCCGGTTCAGCTTGATAATGCCGACCGCACCGATGCTTTCGACGATGATGTGTTCGAACGTGCTCATGCTCCACCCACGCTTTTGATTGGGCGGGCAATGTGCCTGCTGGCGCGGATGGCTTCAAGGGGGCCGGAACGCGCGGCTGGCGCGTCCCGGACGAGGCCCTTCAGGCCAAAAGCTAGGCCATGAACATGCGTGCGGCGGAGGCCAGCGTCAGCAGCGTGCCGATTCCGATGAAGATCTTGCCGATCATGGAGCTCTGGTCCCAGGCCGAGCTGTGCTGGCTGCTCGCCATGACAGGTGCCGGCCGCGGCTGCGCGTCGGTTGCGGCGATCACCGCCTTCTGCGCGGGCGCAGGGTCGGGATCACTGAGCTGATCGGGGGCCGTGGCCTGGTTCTCGGCATTCGGCGTGGCGGTATTATCGGCCGCTGCCTGGACGTTGTCGGTGGCGCGGCCTGTCATGGCGGAGGCCGCAGCCGCGGGCGTATCGGCGGCGGCGAGCTGCGCATGGGCGTTGGCGATTTCGGGCGGCATCTGGCTCGAGGCCGGGATGTCGTTATCGGCCTTCGTCTCGTCCGACTTCGCCTTGTCGGCCTTTGCCGCGACGTCGGTCTTGCCGGCCTTGTCGTCGGAGGATTTCTGCGCCGTCTTGCTGCCGGTGCGGCGAGACATGTGACGCCGGTGCTTGTCCGGCCTGACGGCGTCGGCCTGCTTGCCCGCGCTGTCCGGTTTGCCGCTCGCAGCCGAACTCGGCGCCGCCTGTGCGGCGCCTCCGAACAGCAGGAAAAGCCCGGCCAGAAGAATCAGGGCGGTGCGCCCGCTCGCTTTCATCATGTTGACGATCTCCCCAATCCACCCATCCCGGATCGAACAGAGACGCCGAGGCGTGACGAGAGCGGGGCAGAAAATGGGAATCTTCGGGCTACACTTGGCAAAAACGGGGCAAGCCACCCCTTCGCGACCGTCCGCCGGGTGCGGACGGGACCGATCGGTGTTATGAGCCGTCGCAGATTTTTGACGGCCGCGCAGACAGTGGCTCCGGCATCGATCACGAATTCGTGATCGTACAGGCGCCGGCGTAACAAACTGAAGGAGCGGCCGAATTGCATGGTGAGGGCGCGCGTGCGCGGACGTGAGGACGAGTGGACCGGCCTGATGCGGTCGGCCATGGCAGGCGATGATGCGGCGTATCATCGCCTGTTGAAGGCGGTCACGCCCGTGCTGCGCGCTGCCGCGAGGCGTGGCTTGGCGCGGGCCGGGCAGCCTCCTGATCAGGCCGAGGATATCGTGCAGGAGATTTTGTTGGCGGTGCATCTGAAGCGGCACACCTGGGACAGCGAAGCCCCCTTCGCGCCGTGGCTGTTTGCGATCGCCCGCAACAAGCTGATCGACACGTTGAGGCGGCGCGGCAGGCGCATCTTCGTCGACATCGACGATTTCGCCGAGACGCTGCCGGGCGAGATGCCGGAGGAGACCGCTTCGCCGGCCGAGGTGGCGACGCAGCTGGGCGCGCTGCCGCAGCGCCAGCGCGACGTGTTGCAATCGATCGCGGTCGAGGCTGCCTCGATCAAGGACACGGCGGCAAAGTTTTCGATGAGCGAAGGTGCGGTGCGGGTCGCGCTGCATCGCGGACTTGCAGCGCTGACTGCCAAACTGCGGGACCACTAGTCATGGATACCGATCAACTCATTCGTTCGCTCGCGGCCGACAATGCCCGCCGAGCCCCGCGCGTCGGCGCCGTGTTGACGATGGCGCTGCTGGTGGCGGCCCCGTTCTCGATCCTGATCTTCGCTACCTTCCTCGGCGTGCGGCCCGACGTGATGACGGCCATGCACAACCCGTTCTTCGATACGAAGTTCGCGGTCACGCTGTCGCTCGCGATCCCCGCAATCATCGTCAGCCTGCATCTGTCGCGGCCCGAAGCCCTGATGCGCGGCTGGGGCTGGCTGCTGCTGCTGCCCGTCGGCCTGCTTGCCGTCGCGATCGGCAGCGAGGCGATGATGGCGCCGGCCATGCCGATGACGATGCGGCTTGTCGGCAAGAACTCGCGGTGGTGCCTGTCGGCGATCCCCGCAATGTCGCTGCCGCTTCTTGCGGGTGCACTGTTCGGCCTGCGCCATGGTGCCCCGTCGCGCCCGGCACTGGCCGGCGCGCTGGCCGGTCTGTTGTCCGCCGGATTGGCGGCGACGCTCTACGCCTCGCATTGCACCGATGACTCGCCGCTGTTCGTGGCGACCTGGTATACGATCGCAACCGCATTGGTGACGGCGATCGGTGCTGCGGTGGGCTCGAGGGTGTTGCGTTACTGAACTGACGACGTGCCGCGCAAATCGACGTGACGTCACGGATCCGCGACCTCGGGGCTTCGACAGGCCGCAGAGCCCTCATTCATGAAGGACGCTCATAGGCTCATGCGCGCGTGACTGGCTAATCCCGCTCGTGTCTAGAAACTAACTTCGGTTGGACGACTTCTATCCAGTGCGCCGATGGGCGCTGCTGCAGCGAGGGATATGCCCAACCATGCGAAAACCCAGCGCATTCGAAATGTCGCGGCGGAACCTCTTGATTGGAACCGCCTCGTCGGTAGCGATCGGAGCTGCTTCGCGCGCGGCCAGAGCTCAAAATTCCGCCACCACGCTTCCGGCCGCCGCGGAAGGAACGCCGGCGATGGCAACGGTGTCCTTCAGCGTCAACGGCGAGGTCCGCGCGCTGAAGCTGGACACCCGCACGACGCTCCTCGACGCTCTGCGCGAGCATCTCCATCTCACCGGCACCAAGAAGGGCTGTGACCACGGTCAATGCGGCGCCTGCACCGTGATCGTCGGCGGGCAGCGGATCAATTCGTGCCTGACACTTGCAGTCATGCATGAGGGCGAGACCGTCACGACCATCGAGGGGCTCGGTACGCCGGAGCATATGCATCCGATGCAGGCCGCCTTCGTCAAGCACGATGGCTTTCAGTGCGGCTATTGCACGCCGGGTCAGATTTGCTCGGCCGTGGCGGTGCTCGACGAGATCAAGGCCGGAATTCCAAGTCACGTCACGGGCGATCTCAATGCCGCTCCGCAGCTGACCAACACCGAATTGCGCGAGCGCATGAGCGGCAACATCTGCCGCTGCGGCGCCTATTCCAACATCGCCGAGGCAATCACCGAAGTTGCCGGGAGGCGCGCATGAAGTCCTTTACCTACGAGAAGGTGAGTTCACCCGCGGCGGCGGCATCCGCGGTCGTCAGCAACAGCAATGCAAAATTCATTGCCGGCGGCACCAATCTGCTCGATTTGATGAAGCTCGAAATCGAGACGCCGTCTCATCTGATCGACGTCAACGGCCTGGGATTCGACAAGATCGAACCGACGTCCGACGGCGGACTTCGCATCGGCGCGCTGGTGCGCAACACGGCGCTCGCGGCCGATGCGCGGATCCGGCGTGACTATGGCCTGCTGTCACGTGCGTTGCTTGCCGGCGCGTCCGGACAATTGCGCAACAAGGCGACCACTGCCGGCAACCTGCTGCAACGGACACGTTGCCCATACTTCTACGACACCAATCAGCCCTGCAACAAACGTAACCCCGGCAGCGGCTGTGCCGCCATCGGCGGCGTGACCCGCCAGCATGCGGTGATCGGTGCGAGCGATGCCTGCATCGCGACGCATCCGAGCGACATGGCGATTGCCATGCGTGCGCTCGATGCGACTGTTCAGACCGCGCGCCCGGACGGCTCGATCCGGGACATTCCGATCGCGGATCTCCACCGTCTGCCGGGCGATACCCCGCACATCGAGACGACGCTGACCTCAGGTGAACTGATCACGTCCGTAACGCTGCCCAAGCCCGTTGGCGGAACGCATATCTACCGGAAGGTCCGCGACCGCGCCTCCTACGCGTTCGCATTGGTCTCGGTCGGAGCGATCGTCCAGCGCGACGGGACGGGACGCGTTGCCGTCGGAGGCATCGCTCACAAGCCGTGGCGGGTCGAAGCGGCCGAAGCCGAGATGCCGCACGGTGCGAAAGCCGTTGCCGCGCATCTGCTCGAAGGAGCCAGCCCGACGAAAGAAAATGCATTCAAGCTTTCGCTGGTGGAGCGAACCCTGGGCGCGGTCCTGACCGAAGCGAAAGGTTGAGCCATGAAGTTCGACACGCCTGCGACCACCAACCCGATCGATCAGCTCAAGGTCATCGGTCATGCGACCAGCCGGATCGACGGCCCGCTGAAGACCACGGGACGGGCGACCTATGCCTATGAGTGGCACGATCGTCCCGCCAGCCCCGCCTACGGCTACATTGTTGGGGCGGCCATCGCCAAGGGCCGGATTGCTTCGATGGATCTGTCTCGTGCCAGGTCCGCGCCCGGCATCATCGCGATCGTCACGGCGGAGAATGCCGGCAAGCTCGGTAAAGGCAATTACAACACGGCAAAGCTGCTCGGCGGGCCCGACATTGACCATTATCATCAGGCGGTCGCGGTCGTCGTCGCCGAAACATTCGAGCAAGCCCGCGCCGCAGCCCAGCTCGTCAAGGTCGATTACGCCGCAGCGAAGGGTTCGTTCGACCTTTCCGCCGGACGGGACGGGGCCGCCAAGCCTCCCGGACGCGGTGACGATCAGCCGGACACGACCGTCGGTGATTTTCCCGGTGCCTTCGCGTCTTCGCCGGTACAGCTCGATGCGACCTACACTACGCCGGATCAGGCCCATGCGATGATGGAGCCGCACGCGTCGATGGCGGCGTGGGAAGGGGACAAGCTCACGCTCTGGACCTCCAACCAGATGATTGCCTGGACCACCGGGGACGTTGCGAAGACGCTAGGCCTGCCCAAGGAAAACGTTCGCCTGATTTCGCCCTTCATCGGCGGCGGCTTCGGCGGCAAACTATTCCTTCGCGCCGATGCCGTCCTCGCAGCGCTAGGCGCCCGCGCCGCCAACCGTCCGGTCAAGGTCGCCATGCAGCGGCCTCTGATGTTCAACAACACGACGCATCGTCCGGCGACGATCCAGCGCATTCGTATCGGTGCTGGCAGGGACGGCAAGATCACGGCGATCGGACACGAGAGCTGGTCGGGCAATTTGCCGGAGGGCAGGCCGGAGACGGCGGTCCAACAGACGCGTTTGCTCTATGCCGGCGAGAACCGGATGACGGCGCTGCGTCTCGCCATGCTCGATCTGCCCGAGGGCAACGCCATGCGCGCGCCCGGCGAGGCGCCGGGCATGATGGCGTTGGAGATCGCCATGGACGAGATGGCAGAGCGGCTGGGTCTCGACCCCATCGAATTTCGTGCGCGCAACGACACCCAGGTCGATCCCGAGCATCCGAATCGTCCGTTCTCTCAGCGGCAACTCGTCGAATGCATGCGGATCGGCGCGGAGCGCTTCGGCTGGAACAAGCGGAATGCCGAGCCCGGCAAGCAGCGCGACGGTCGTTGGCTTATCGGAATGGGCGTGGCTGCAGCCTTCCGCAACAATCTTCTGATGAAGTCGGGGGCGCGCGTTCGTCTCGACAGAGGCGGGACTGTGACCGTCGAGACCGACATGACCGATATCGGAACCGGCAGCTATACCATCATCGCCCAGACCGCGGCGGAGATGATGGGGGTGCCTTTGGAAAAGGTCGTCGTGCGTCTCGGCGACTCCAGCTTCCCGGTATCCGCAGGCTCCGGCGGCCAGTTCGGCGCGAACAATTCGACCTCGGGTGTCTATGCTGCTTGCGTCAAGCTGCGCGAGGCCGTGGCGCAGAAGCTCGGCTTCAACTCCGCTGAAATTGCCTTCACGGATGGGCAGGTCACTGCGGGCAACCGAAGCGTTCCGCTTGGGCAGGCGGCGTCGGACGGCGAACTCGCGGCAGAGGATTCGATCGAGTACGGCGACCTTGCCAAGACCCATCAGCAATCGACGTTCGGCGCGCATTTCGTCGAGCTCGGCGTCGACGTGGCGACGGCCGAGATTCGTGTCCGCCGGATGCTTGCCGTTTGCGCCGCAGGCCGTATCCTCAACCCGACGACCGCGCGTAGCCAGGTGATCGGTGCCATGACGATGGGCGTCGGCGCGGCGCTCATGGAAGAGCTGGCGGTGGACAAGCGCTCCGGTTTCTTCGTCAATCACGATCTCGCCGGCTACGAGGTTCCGGTTCATGCCGACATCCCGCACCAGGATACGATCTTCCTGGACGAAACGGATCCGATGTCGTCGCCGATGAAAGCCAAGGGGATCGGTGAGCTGGGGTTATGCGGCGTCGCCGCGGCGCTGGCCAACGCCGTCTACAACGCGACCGGGATACGGGTCCGGGAATACCCGATCACGCTCGACAAGCTGCTGCATCGCATGCCTGACGCCTGACGCCGTTCGCGGCAGTCTCACGCCGCCGGCGCCGCGCCCTGCTGCATGCGATGGAAGCGCAGCACCTGCTGTGCGGTCGATGAGCGCAGCGCCTCGTAGGTATCGCGCAGCGTCAGCATGTCGGTCTGCGGGCCGCCTGAGAGCTTTTCGCGCATGGCAATGATCGCGCGCACGCTCGACCATTGCATGCCCGCGACCTTGGCGAGGATCATCACGCCCTCGGCGCGGCTCTCGATCATCATGTTTTCGGCGGTCTCGACCGCGACGCCTGCCAGCGCCGCGAGCCCCGCATTGGTCTCGTCGAACTTGCCTTGCTCGGCAAAGGTGCTGACCTGGAATTCGTTGAGGCGGCCGTCCTCGTGAAGCGATCTCACCAGCGCGCGTGACATCTCGGTCTGCCGGGTCATGGCGGCGGCGCGAACCCGCTGGGCCACTTCCTGGACCACGCTCGACACTTCGTCCGCGAGCTCCGGATGCGCGGCCTCGAGCTTCCTGCGGACGTTCAGGGACGCCTTCGCGATCAGCTTCAGATAGTGATGGCGCGGCAGGTCGGGCCGCAGGCCGATACAGGTGGCAAGATCATCGTCGCGTTCGGCGCGCGCAACGAGGTCGGTGAGGCTTCCCTCGGAGAGCTGCGCGCCTGGATTGCCGACAGTCGATTGCACCACGTCCTCGTCGCCGCGCGTTACCAGCACGTCGGTCAGCGCTTCCGACAGCACCCGCCGCAGCGAGATCGCCTTGAGATGCGCCTGGCCGCGCGTGTGCGCGATCTCGATCAGGGTTGCCTCGTCCAGCCGTTCCGATTTCGACAGCACGGGGCCGGCGACCTCGATGACTTCGTCGAGTGCAAGCGTGCGGATGATTTTGGGCGGCGCGGCCGCGACCGGTGCGAGACGGTCGGCGAGCAGCGCCCGGGCCGAAATCTCGATCTGCTCGACCAGGCACTGGAATACGTCGTCGAACACGCGGACGTGCTCGTCTGAATACTCCACCAAACTGCCTACGAAGAGATCGGTGACGCGGCGCAGCGTCTCGACCCGGCGCGCAACGGTGCCGTGCGACAGCGCAGCCTGCAATTCCTCCAGCAGGTTTTCGGATGGTTTGGCGGATTTCGATCTCATAGCCCTGTCCTGGAGCGTTCGGTCCGGCGGCGGATTCTCACGCGCCGGGGGGAAATGGATTGGTCAGCTCGTGGCGATACGGTTGCGCCCTTGCGCCTTGGCGGAATAGAGCGCGCTGTCGGCGCGCGCGAGAAATGTATCGGCAGTATCGGCGTCGCGGAGCGTCACGACGCCCGCGGAAATCGTCACGCGCATGCCGGGGGCAAATGCGCTCCAGTCGAGATCAGCGACGATGCCGCGCAGCCGCTCCATCATGCGCGAGGCGGCATCGCCCGCGGTGTCGGGCAGCAGCAGCAAAAATTCCTCGCCGCCGTAGCGACCAAAACAGTCGTCCGGGCGGATGTTCGCGAAAATGGTGATGGCGAAGGTGCGCAGCACCTCGTCGCCCACGGGATGGCCGTGGGCGTCGTTGATGCGCTTGAACCAGTCGAGGTCGATCAGCGCGATCGCGCAAGGCGTCGATGCCTGACGCGACTTTTCCATCTCTGCGTCGAGAAGCCGCATGATGCAGCGGCGATTGTAGGAGCCGGTGAGCTCATCGAGCTCTGCCAGCTCCTCGATGCGCCGATAGGCATCCTTCAGCTCGATGCTGCGCCGGTACAGGATCTTGCGCAGCGTGGCGCCGAACAGGCCGAGGAAGGCGCACTGGCCGATCACCAGCACGAAACACAGCATCGAGGCAGTCCGCTGCAGCCTCGTGGCAACGGGCATGCCGATCGGCAGATCGGACACGAGGAAGACGGCGGCGAGGCCGGTGGTCGCGATCGCCCATGTGATCATCGCCTGCGCCGAGGTCATGCGCAGCGTGCCGAAGGCGAAGATCAGGAACAGCACGCAGATGAAGGCGATGCCGATGGTCGGCGCCGACAGCAGGAACACGAACTGCAGCGCCATATGCGCCGAGATCTGGAAGACGGTGAGATAGTGGTCAGTATGCCTGTCGCCGACGCCGGCTTCCGACATCACGACGAAGATGCCGATGATCGAGAGGCCGCCGACCCAGAACAGCGACGGAACGTGCATCGCAACAGTGCCGTCATAGCCGTAGAGCAGCAGGACGAAGGCGCCGAGCGAGTAGCTCGCGACCTGGCCGACATACATCTGCCGACGCTGCCGGGTCCGGCGCGCCCGCACCTCGGGCGCAGCGGCGTCGGGCATGAGAACGAGATCCGCGACCTCAGCGGCATTCCTCTCCGGTAAGGACGTCGCGGCCGTGCTCATTGTCCCGCCAATGGTGGAGCTCAGCCCAAAAATCTACGTGGCAAGCCTTTAGGTTTGGTATCCTTTGAAACCGAATCCAAACGGTGCAGCGCAGTACAGGGTGAAGGCGGCCGGCAGGTGGAATTTGCCGGCAATTAGGCATCGCTGGCGATGCGGTCGAGCCAAAACAGGGCTTGGTGAGACATATGTCGTGCAGGGCTGCTATGGTTCCATGCATGTCGGGCCGTCTGCACTGGGGCGGCATTGCGCAGGAAAGTGCTTCATTACTATGTTACCGTTCTTGAGCGAGGCAGCCAACCGTGGCGGGTGGCAAAAGGAAAGTTCGCGTATGTGGGGTAGATCACACAAGCCCCCGTATGACTGCGGTAGGTTGAAGAATTTCGCTCCTCCCGTCGAACCGTCCGCCGCTCCGACCCGACCAACTTTGCGAGACGGGCATTGAGCGTGACACAGGCGGCTACGGACGAGGTCCTCATCGCCAGGATCGCTCAGGGTGACCGGCTTGCCATGCAGGTGCTGTACGGGCGGCACCATGTCAGGGTTTACAGGTTCGGGCTGAGGCTCGTGCGGGACGAGCAGGCGGCGGAAGACCTCATCAGCGAGGTGTTTCTCGACGTCTGGCGTCAAGCCGGCAAATTCGAGGGCCGATCCGCCGTTTCCACCTGGCTGCTGGCAATCACCCGATTCAAGGCCCTCTCGGCGCTCCGGCGCAGGAAGGATTTTGAGTTGGACGACGACGCCGCGAACGCGATTGAGGATTCGTCCGACAATCCGGAAACGGTGGTGCAGAAGAAGGATACCAGTGAAGCGTTGCGGGAGTGTCTGACGGGCCTCTCGCCGGACCATCGGGAAATCGTCGATCTCGTCTACTACCACGAGAAATCCGTGGAAGAAGTGGCCGAAATCGTTGGCATTCCGGAGAACACTGTGAAGACGCGCTTGTTCTATGCGCGCAAGAAATTGGCCGAACTGCTGAAGGCAGCCGGCATTGAGCGAGGCTGGCCATGATGGCTTTGAGCAAGAAGATGCTGGAGCAAGAGCCCAGTGAAATTGAACTGCTGCTGCCCTGGCACGCCGCCGGCACGCTGAGCGCGCGCGACGCCCACCGCGTCGAGGAAGCGCTGGCGAATGATCCGGCGCTTGCGAGGCAATATGCCGCGATCCGCGGCGAGTACGAAGAGACCATCCATCTGAACGAGAGCCTGGGTGCTCCGTCGGCGCGGGCGATGCAGAAGCTGTTCGCCACGATCGACGCCGAGCCGGCGCGGCCGATCGGTTCACTGCCGCTCTCGGCGCGCATCGCGACCTTCTTCTCGAGCCTGTCGCCCCGCACGCTGGCCTGGTCGGCGAGCCTGGGTGCCATCGCGCTGCTGCTGCAAGCCGGCATCATTGGCGCCGTGCTGATGAAGAACCAGACCGCGACCTTCCAGACCGCCTCGCTGTCGACCGGCGCCCCGATCACGCGCGAACTCGGTGCATCCGCAACACCGGCCCGCGCGCTGGTGCGCTTCACGCCCGAGGCGCGGGTTGCCGACATCACCGCATTGCTCGACAGCTACCAGGCGTCGATCATCGGCGATGCCAAGGGCGGCATGTTCCGCCTTCAGTTCGACAAGGCGATGAGCCAGGACGATCTCGCCACGCTGCTCGGCAGGATGCAGCGCGAGAAGTTCGTCAACCTCGCCGTCGCGGCGCCGTAAGGCGCCGCTGCACCGATGACGCGCAAGTCCGAGAGTAAGGTGCGAGCCGGGGCCTATGCTTCCTCGGTCGGAGCCGCGCTGCTGCTCGCCGGCTGTCTCGGCGTCGAGGTTGCGCAGGCGCAGGCGATCATGCGCACGCCCACCATCAGCCTCCCCTCGCGCACGCCGACCATCTCTCCGAGCATCGCCGGGCGCGCCAGTTCGGGTGTTGCCGCCAGAGCGGTGGTCGTCGGCCGCGGCCCCGGGCCCGGCCCGATTGTGACATCGAGGATTTCGGCGCGGATGGTACCGACGCCGGTGCTGCCTTATGCGCGCTACTCCCCGAACCTCTACCCCGCCTGCACGGCGCCCTATCGCGACGATGGCGGCGAATGCCTGGCGCAGCCAAATGCGGGCGGTGAGGGCACCGGCAAGTCGGGCAAGAAGAGCGCGAGCAAGGGGCGTGGCAACAACACGCTGGCCGCCGTCGACTTGCGCACCATCGCCAACGAATTCGTTGCCGAGATCGACAGCGCGCTGTCGGTGACCGAGGCCGACGCGCTTGCGCGCCGCCACGGCCTCGCGCGTATCGCATCCGAGAATTTCCCGCTGATCGGGGCGACGTTCGGCCTGTTCCGCATCACGGATGGCCGGCCTTCCGAGACGGTGCGGCGCGAATTCGCCGCCGACGCCAGCGTGCGCTCGGTTCAGCCGAATTTCCGTTACGTGCTCCAGGACCAGAAATCGTCTGTGCCGACCGAGGGTGATCCGGCGCAATATGCACTGACCAAACTCCGTCTGCCGCAGGCGCACACGCTGGCGCACGGTGCCAACGTGACGGTGGCCGTGATCGATTCCGGCATCGACGCCAAGCATCCCGAGCTCGCCAATTCTATCTCCGACAATTTTGATGCGCTCGGCAGCACCGAGGGACCGCACGTCCACGGCACCGGCATCGCTGGCGCCATCGTGGCGCATGCCAAGCTGATGGGCAGCGCGCCCGAGGCGCGCATCATCGCCATCCGCGCCTTCGGCGGCACCACGGGCGGCGCCGAGAGCTCGTCCTACATCATCCTGCGCTCGCTGAACTACGCCGCGGAGCACGGCGCGCAGATCGTCAATATGAGCTTCGCCGGCCCGAAGGATGCCGTGATCGAGCGCGCTATCGCCGCGACCGCCGGGCGCGGGCTGGTGCTGATCGCAGCCGCCGGCAATGCGGGCGCGAAATCGCCGCCGCTTTATCCCGCCGCCAATCCCAACGTGATCGCGGTCAGTGCGACCGATCAGCAGGACAGGCTGTTCTCGGCGTCCAACCGCGGCAATTACATCGCGCTGGCCGCGCCCGGCGTCGACATCTTCCTGCCGGCGCCCGACGGCAAATACCAGATGACGTCGGGGACCTCGTTCTCGGCCGCCTATGTCTCCGGCGTCGCGGCGCTGCTGCTCGAGCGCAATTATGCGCTCAAGCCGGAAGCGCTGCGCATGACGCTGGCGAAGACCGCGCGCGACCTCGGCTCGCCCGGGCGTGACGAACTGTTTGGTGACGGCGAGGCGGATGCTTTTGCCGCAGTCATGGCTGTTCCTGCCGACAGCACGACGCCGGTTGCGGCTGCGTCCGGTACAACAAAACGTGAAGATGCGCAGCCACGTCGCGACGAGCCCGGCATCCGCGCAATAGAGCAACCCTCGTTGTCGAGCGCAGGCGATAAATCCGCGATTTCTCAGGCGGATAGGCCGGCGACGCGATAGCGGCTGCGACAAGATTGCGCGCCGCGCGAAGGTCGAAAAATCGAACGCCGCATTGAACGTTCAGCCGGCTGCCACGACCAAATTATGTGGGAGCGGTCATCCCTCCCCATAAGTCATATTAGGCGCGAGCGCCCATCCACCCCAAGCGCCCATATGGCTCGACCCGTCCGGTTGTCCCCCCGGACGGGTCTTTTCTTTTTTGGCATCCGATTCCTTGAAGCGATGTATGGGATCAGCCTGCGGTTGAGCGATCGCGGCTGCGCCCATCGCCGACCTCGTTCAGGTCCACCGCAAGTCCGTCATGCTTGCGCGAAGCTTGACTCGGAAATGCCTGAGAACTCCGCACGACTACGGTCTTTCAAGACGAAAGCCGTGTCGTTGCTGGACAAGTCAAAACTTTTCCACAAAATATTCATGTCGCGTCTAAATTGATTCGTGTGTGCGTTGCGTCCCCCGCGTCCGTATTTTTCTCCTGACGGGCTGGTTCATGACACATCGCCAAAGCACCGGTCACCGCGAACTTGCGGCACGCTGGTGCGCTCTCGCCGAGCAGCGGCTGGAACATCTCTCTGAAATGTTCGAGACCGGACGCTGGCGCCGCTATCACTCCGAGATCGCATTCCTCGAAAACATCCAGGAAGCCAAACGCGCCGTCCAGACCTGGCGCGCCATCGCGACCGGCGGGGACGTCGCCGCGGCCGCCGCAAGCGTCACCACCGCCTTCGGCTGGTCGCCGGCCACCATGCCCCGGGTGTTTCCGCGTGATCAGGCGCAGGCGCAGACCGTGCAGCCGAAGGCCGTGCACATTGTCCCCGAGACCGCCGTGCCGGTCAGGCTCGATCCCAAGCCGGACGTTCTCGCCGAGATCACCGAAGCGCCGCTCGCCCCGGCCGCACCGCTTGCGGCGCGTGCTGCGATGGCCTCGTTCACCGCGCCTGCCGAGATACCATCGCTCAGGGCGCCCGCTGCGAGGGCGCCGTTCGTCGCACCTGCCGTGAGGTCGCCGGTCGCCGCGTCTGCCGCAACGGCGTCACGCACCGCGCCCGCCGTAAGGCCGCCGCTGGCCACGCCTGCCGCCATGGCAACGCTTCTGCCGCAGTTCGCCCCGCCCGCCGCAGAAATCGTCGCAGCCCCCGAGCGCGTCGTCGAATTCACCTTCAACCTCGACGGCCTGGAAGCAAAGTACCCGCTGCTGCGCAACGCGTTCTAGCGCCGCACCGCGTTCCCCCCGATCATCAGCTGCGCAAACCGTTGCGCGCCGTCGGCCGACAGGTCCGCCGTCACCGCGCGGGCGTGGTCGAGGCCGACCACGGCGCCGCGCGGGGTTTCCGAGATCATGTTGTTGTTGACGAGGGCGGTGCCGGCGCCGGGCACCACGGAGACGCCGATGCCGGCCAGCGCCTTGCGGATCACATTGCCCGTGATCGCGACGTCGCGCAGATATTTGCCCCAGCCGGCGACGATGCCGTAGGACGGCGCGTTCTCGATGACGTTGCCGGTCACGGAGGTGTCGGCCTCGATGTAGATGCCGACGCCGGCATCGTCATCTGGCGCGGTGCCGATCGGCCGCTTCGGGATCAGATTGCGGATGATGTTGCCCTGGACCACCGCGATGCGGCCGCCTTCGTTGAAATTGCAGACGGAGACGCCGACGGCGGCGCCATCGACCGTATTGTTGGCGATCACCGCGGCCTCGAACGCAAACTCCGAATAGAGCGCGACCTCGCGAACGTCGCTGACGCTGTTGCCTGATATGTGGATGTTGGAGGCCGAATTGCCGCGCACCGCCGAGTAGTCGCAATTCCTGATGCGGTTGCCGCGCACGATCACATTGCCGGCACGGAAGGCGTTGATGGCGTTGCCGTACTGGCCCGAGCCGCCGGGGCCGGCCTTGATGTCCTCGATGCGATTATCCGTGACCAGCGTGCCGTCGTCGCCGATCGCGGTGCGCAGGATCTCGATGCCGTTGTCATTGGTGCCGATGATGGTGTTGCGGGAGACGCTGAGGCCCCTCGCATCGAACGAGACCACCGCCGTCACTGTGATGTTGGTCAAGATGTTGCCGGAGATATCGCCCGAGACCTGCTCGAGCCAGATGCCGCAGCCGCCCGAGTTCGTGATCTCGCAATCGGTGATGCGGACGTCACGCCCGCCGAGGACATGGACCAGCCCGCGCCGCGCCGGCAGCGCAATGCCGCCGCCGTCGAAGGTGATGCCGGTGAGGCCGATGGAGTCGGAGCCATCGCTCTGGATCGCCGAGGTCCCGCCGGTGAAGACGAGTTTTGTCGCGCCGCGCACACCGATCAGTTGCGCCCCGTTCGGCAGCCGCAGCAATCCGCTGCGGTAGACGCCGGGCGGCAAGGCGAGGGGCATCTGCGCGCGCGCGGCTTCATCAATGGCGCGCTGGAGCACGCGCGTCTGGTCCTCGCTGCTGCCGGGTCGCACGTCGTAGTGCGTGGCATCGCGGCCGAGCAGGGACGTCAGCGGCGCGGCGCGCGCGGCGTCGGCCGGCATGGCCAGCGCGCCGGCAATGCCAGCGGTGGAAGCTCCGATGAGATGACGGCGGTTGAGATCCATGATGCGTCTTCCGGCGGACGCGGGACGTGTCCGCAGCGGTTAGGTAGCGCAGAAATGGGGCAGGGCGGGCGAAGCCGTAGCGATTGTTGGTTGGTAGGGTTAAATGTTTACCTCAGCGGAGCTCAATGCCATTGCTGCTTCTCTGGGTTTGAGAGCCGATCGCGATAGATCCAAACATGCCTAAAGCCCGCCCACCACTGGAGCCACTCAGCCCGTTTCCTCTCGAAGAGGACGAGGCGATACTCATCAGGAACACCGTGCGACGGTTCTATGGTGAGGATGCGGTGGTACGGAGCTTTGGTCCCGACCGAGACCATTTAATGCTGCACGTGGAAACCAGCGCACTCCTTGGGACTTTTGGTCATTCCGACTGCATGGGCGTTATCTACGCCCGCATCGATCGAAGCCGAATCTCTTGCTGTGTCACAAAGCGAGGGCACCGCATCCGCGGCCAAGCGAAGATCGCCTATAGACAGGGCGTCGTGCTCTAGGACGAAGTGCGCCCCTTCCGCGCCAATTGCACCATCTCCACCAGCATCGCCTCGCCGGCATCCACCAGTTCCTCCAGCGTGATCCGCGCGGCGCCCTTGCGGCGCACGGCGCCACTGCGTGCAAGCAGCGGAATATGGATGAATGCCGCAAGCTGCGGTCCGTCCGCCCTTGCGTGCTCGATCGCGCGCCAGCTCAGATAATTGCAGAGATAGGCGCCGGCATCGCGCGAGGCGCGTGCATCGATGCCGGTGAGGCGCGCGGCGCGCAGCAGTTTTGCCGTGTGCGGACCGAACATCATCGCATCCGCTTGGCCTTCGATGCCGCGCTTGCTCGAGCGGGTGTTGGCGGCATCCGGCCAGAGCATGGTGACGGCATTGCGCGCGCGCGTCTCGATGCGCAGATAGGGCGTGCGTGCCGCGAGGCCGAACATCAGCAGCGCATCCGGTTTCTCTTTCGCGAGCACCTCAGGCAATTGCCGGTCGACCGCGGCATAAGTGACCGGAAAGATGTGGCTTGCGATTGCGACATCGTCGAGCGCCGGGCGGCGCAATTGCGCCAGCCGCGCCACCAGCGGCTGCGTCGGATTATAGGGCGCCCCCGGAAACGGCCCGAAGCCGGTGAGGAGAATGCGGAGCTTGTCGCTCATTGCAGCAACTCCAGAATCTTCTCGGCGGCAAGCGCCGGCGTGAGATGGCCTTCGGCGACTTCAGTCTCGATCTTCTTGACCTTCGTCCGCACCGATGCCTCGCTGCGCAGCCGCGAAAGCATCCGCTGCTCCAGCATCGACCACATCCACTTCACCTGCTGGTCGCGCCGCCGCGCGGCAAAATCGCCGGATGCGTTCATCGCCTTGCGGTGATCGAGCACCTTCTGCCACAGCTCGGCGATGCCGGTGCCGGCCAGCGCGGAGTAGGTGACAACAGGCGGATGCCAGTGCTCGGACCGCGGCGTCAAAATATGCAGCGCGCCGCGATAGTCGGCGGCGGTGATATTGGCGCGCTTGAGGTTGTCGCCGTCGGCCTTGTTGATGGCGATCATGTCGGCGAGCTCGACCAGGCCTTTCTTGATGCCTTGCAACTCGTCGCCGCCGCCCGGCAGCATCAGCGCGAGGAAGAAATCGGTCATGTCGCAGACAGCCGTCTCGGACTGGCCGATGCCGACGGTCTCGACCAACACGACACCGAAGCCGGCCGCCTCGCACAGCAGCATCGCTTCACGCGTCTTGGCCGCAACGCCTCCCAGCGTGCCTGACGATGGCGAGGGGCGGATGAAGGCATCGTCGGAGGCCGACAGTTGCGCCATCCGCGTCTTGTCGCCGAGGATCGAGCCGCCGCTGCGCGCGGAGGACGGGTCGACCGCAAGCACCGCGACCTTGTGGCCCTGTTCGATCAGGTAGCTGCCGAGCACATCGATGGTCGTGGATTTCCCGACGCCGGGCGAGCCGGTGATTCCGACGCGAAACGCCTTGCCGGTGTCAGGGAGCAGCATCTGCACCAGCTCCCGCGCCAGCGCCTGGTGATCGCCGCGGCGGCTCTCCACCAGCGTAATCGCCCGCGCCAGCGCCGCACGGCTGCCGGCGCGGAGGTCGCGGGCGAGGGTCTTGATGTCGAGCGGGGCCTTCTTCTCAGTCATGCCCTGCTTTACAACGCCCCGGCGAGGCAGGCGAGGGCCGCTGAGCTAAGGATGTTGCCGCAGCTGGGGCGCTCGGGATGAGGTGTCAAATCAGGCCTTCGCAAAACCGGCTGCCTTCATGGCTTGACCCATCTGGCCGTCCGCTTGGTCCATGAAGGTCGCGAACTGGCCGGCATCGCGCCAAACGGTGCCGAAGCCGCGTTTGGTCATGAAGTCTCTGAACTGGGGGGAGTCGTACACCTTCTTCAAGGACGCGCTCAGCCTTGTGGCGGCCTCCGGAGCCAAGCCTCTCGGCGCGCCGATGCCGCGCCATGAGCTGTTGGAATAGTCGACGCCGAGCGCCTCTTTCAGCGTCGGGACGTCGGGAAAGATCGGATTGCGTGCAGGCGCCATGATCGCGAGGCTCCGCGCCTGACCTGCCCCGATTGTGGCCCGCGCCTCCGGCACCGAGCAGGTGGTCAGATCGAGGCTGCCTGCGACCAGATCCTGCATGGCCGGTGCTGCGCCATTCGACGCTGACCACGAGACCTGGTTCACCGGCAATCCCATCGCCTGCATCCAGCCGACGAGTGCGAGATGCCAGATGCCGCCTTGTCCCGTGCCCGATGCCTTGAACCTTCCGGGCGGCGCTATCTTGATGGCATCCATGAGCTCCTTCACCGTCTTGTACGGCGATGACGAGGAGACCTGGATGCCCGGCGGGTCTTCATTCATCAGCGCCAGGGCCGTGAAGTTCCGCGGCGTTAATTGGGTCAAGCCCTGCCAATGCAGCATCGAGATTTCGACGGTCAGCATGCCGATCGTGTAGCCGTCCGGCGGCGCGGTTGCGATCTCGGCATGGCCAACGGCGCCGGAGCCGCCGGTTCGGTTGACGACGGTGAAGGGCTGGCCGAGCTCCTTCTCCAGCAGCGTCGCGACGATACGCGCGGTTGCATCCGTGCCGCCGCCGGCACCCCAGGGCACGATTAAGGTCACCGGCCGCGCGGGATAGGCTTGCGCAAGTGCGGGTGTGAGGAGAGCGGATGTGGCAACGGCCACAGAAGAAGCCGCGAAACTGCGGCGCGTGATTCCTGGCATCAATGTTCCCGTCGGCGCCCTCGGGAATCGGGCTCTTTTCAATGCAACATTTTAGGCGGAATTGCCCTGATGTCGCAAGCAGCGGCACCATCGCGCTGTGTGCAACAGGTCCCGTTCGATCTTAGGGCGATCACTGCGCCTCGTCCGCATCGCCCTTCTGCCGTGCGCCGCCGAAGATGCGTGTGCCTTCCGCAGTGAGATAGGGCTTCAGCGTCTCCCACGGCACGAACGCGACATATTCGCCCTCGGCGTAGGGACCGACCGCATAAGGCGGATAGTGGAAGGTGAGCCCGGAACTTTTGCCGGCTTCGGTTGACGGCGCCAGCGTCACTGCGCCGATCTTGACGAGGCTCGGCTCCACGCTCTTGAACCATTCGTCGGTTGCGGTCTCGCTGGTGTCGCGCTTCTTCTTCTCGATTTTCAGCGAGGCGATCACGGCTTTCACCATCGCCTTCATGGTGGGGCCGCCGTCGGCGGTCTCGGTGAAGAACGGCCGGATCGAGATGCGCTTGCTCTCCGCCTTGTCCCACAGGATCGTGTTCACGTCCGAATTGGGATGGGCGCCGTGGGTGTCCATGTAGTCGTTGCGGAGGATGCTGACATAGCGGTCCGCGACAACCGAGCGGATCGCATATTTGCGCTCGAAATTCCAGCCGCCGTCTTTGAAGAATTGCGGATCCTCTTTGCGCGAGGCCGCAGCTTCGCGAGCGTTCTTGTCGAGCCACTTCTTGCCCTCAGCCAGGCAATCCGCTGCCAGTGCCGCATCCGCCTTGATCTTGTCGTCGAGGAAGATATGGGCCTCGATGCTCTTGTTCTTGATGACGGCGTCGGGCTTGGGGTCGGCGGCGAGGGCGGAGCTGAACAGCGCGCCGCAAACAACGACCGCAGTGAGCGCGCGCATGAACGTTGGCGCGAGAGACATCACGCAAAATCCTTCTTGTCGGAAGATCGGCGACGAAGCTACTCCGCCGCCTCGCTATGTCCGAGCCGTGCATTCAGCTTGCGGATCAGCTCCTCGGCGGCTTCCGCGATCACCGTGCCGGGCGGGAAGATCGCTTCGGCACCGGCCGCATACAGCGCATCGTAATCCTGCGGCGGCACCACACCGCCGACGATGATCATGATGTCCTCGCGGCCCTGCTTCTTCAGCGCGGCCTTCAGCTCCGGCACGGCGGTGAGGTGCGCAGCGGCCAGCGAAGAGACGCCGAGGATGTGGACGTCGTTCTCGACCGCTTGGCGCGCGGCTTCGTCGGCGGTTGCGAACAGCGGCCCGATGTCGACGTCGAAGCCGATGTCGGCGAAGGCAGACGCGATCACCTTCTGGCCGCGGTCGTGGCCGTCCTGGCCGATCTTTGCGACCAGGATGCGCGGACGGCGGCCTTCGGCCTCCTCGAAGGCGTCGATCAGCGCCTGAACCTTCTCGACCTGGTTGCCCATGGTGGATGCTTCCCGCTTGTAGACGCCGGTGATGGATTTGATCTCGGCACGGTGGCGGCCGAACACCTTTTCCATCGCGTCCGAAATTTCACCGACAGTCGCCTTCGCACGCGCCGCGTCGATCGCGAGCGCAAGCAGATTGCCGTTGCCTTCGCCGGCCGAGCGCGTGATCGCGGCGAGCGCGGCATCGACGTCCTTCTGGCTGCGCTCGGATTTCAGGCGCGTCAGCTTGTCGATCTGGAGTCGGCGAACATTGGTGTTGTCGACCTTGAGGATGTCGATGGCGGCTTCGTCGGTCGGCTTGTACTTGTTGACGCCGATCACCGCCTGCCTGCCGGCATCGATGCGGGCCTGGGTCTTGGCGGAGGCCTCCTCGATTCGCAGTTTGGGCACGCCGGCCTCGATCGCCTTGGCCATGCCGCCGAGCTCCTCGACCTCCTGGATATGGCCCCAGGCTTTCGCGGCGAGGTCGCGGGTGAGACGCTCGACGTAATACGAGCCGCCCCAGGGATCGATGATGCGGGTGGTGCCGCTCTCCTGCTGCAGGAACAGCTGGGTGTTGCGGGCGATGCGCGCCGAGAAATCGGTCGGCAGCGCCAAGGCCTCGTCGAGCGCATTGGTGTGCAGCGACTGGGTGTGGCCTTGGGTGGCCGCCATCGCCTCCACCGTCGTGCGCATCACATTGTTGAAGACGTCCTGCGCGGTCAGCGACCAACCCGAGGTCTGGCTGTGCGTGCGCAGCGACAGCGAGCGCGGGTCTTTCGGATTGAACGGCTTCAGCAGCTTCGCCCAAAGCAGGCGGGCGGCGCGCAGCTTGGCGACTTCCATGAAGAAGTTCATGCCGATCGCCCAGAAGAACGACAGCCGCGGCGCGAAGCGGTCGACGTCAAGCCCGGCGGCAAGGCCGGCACGCAGATATTCGACGCCATCGGCAAGCGTGTAGGCGAGCTCGAGATCCTGCGTCGCGCCGGCCTCCTGCATGTGATAGCCGGAGATCGAGATCGAATTGTATTTCGGCATTTTTTGCGAGGTGTATGCAAAAATGTCCGAGATGATCCGCATCGAGGGCGCGGGCGGATAGATATAGGTGTTGCGCACCATGAACTCTTTCAGAATATCGTTCTGAATGGTGCCCGACAGTTTTTCGGGCGCCACGCCCTGTTCGCCGGCGGCAGCGACATAGAGCGCGAGGATCGGCAGCACCGCGCCGTTCATGGTCATGGACACGCTCATCTGGTCGAGCGGAATCCCCGCAAACAGCGTGCGCATGTCGTAGATGGAATCGATGGCCACACCGGCCATGCCGACGTCGCCGCCGACGCGCGGATGATCCGAGTCATAGCCGCGATGGGTGGCGAGATCGAAGGCGACCGAGAGGCCTTTCTGTCCAGCCGCGAGGTTGCGGCGGTAGAACGCGTTGGAATCCTCCGCCGTGGAGAAGCCGGCATATTGCCTGACGGTCCAGGGCTGGTTGACATACATGGTCGGGTAGGGACCGCGCAGATAGGGTGCGATGCCCGGATAGGTCTCGAGGAAATCGAGCCCGGCAAGATCCGCCTCGCCATAGGCGGGCTTCACCAGAATGCCCTCGGGCGTCAGCCACGGCTCGGCGCTGCCGGCTGGAGCTGCGGTGGCGATGCGCTCGAAGGCGACGTCGGCGAAATTTGGAATGCGGCTCATGGCTTCAACCATATCATGGACGCCTCAATCATGATCCGGATGCTGATGGCTGACGATGGTCGCCATCTTCTCCGGCCCGTAATTCTGTTGCGTGGTCTGGCTCGGCAAATTGGAGATGCCGACCACCCAGCCGAGGCGGGACTCGCTCCCGTACTGCCGGGTCGGCACCAGTCGGTCAGGCCGGTCGAAGGCGCCGGTCATGATCTCGATCCGCTCACCGTCGATGCGGCCGAAACTGAGAGGCGTGCCGCAGGCCGCGCAATAGCCGCGGTCGGCGATCGAGGACGAGCGAAACAACGCCGGCTGTCCCTTGGTCCAGGCAAAATCCGTCCGGTTGATGTCGGCGAACGAGGCGAACGGCGCGCCGCTGGCCTTCTGGCACATCCGGCAATGGCAGATCGAAATCTTGTTCGGTGCCGCCGTCAGCGCAAAGCGCACCGCGCCGCATTGGCAGCCGCCGGTGAGAACGGGTTTGCTGGCGTCGCTCATGCCTGTTCCATCCGCAGGTAGGCCTCCTGCAACGTGGCAAGCGCATCGCCGCCGGCAAAGACGAAACCCGTGACGCCGGCTGCACGGAGGGCCGCCTCGGCATCAGTCGGGCGTCCCGCCAGATAGATATGTCGGCTGCCTGCAGTTTGCAGGGCCTTCGCCGCGGCTTCGGCGTGTTCCGCATAGACCTTGTCGCTGGAACAAAGACAGGCAAGCCCGGCGCCGGAGGCCTTGAAGGCGGCGGCCAGCGTGGCCGGATCGGCAAATCCCTCGCTGTCGACGGCCTCGATGCCGCCGGCCTCGAAGAAGCTCTTGGCAAAGGTCGCGCGTGCCGTGAAATCTGCGGCCGTGCCGAGATTGGCCAGAAACACCTTTGGCCGGGCGCCGCGCGCCTTCAGCGCCGCATCGGATTTGTCGCGCAGCGCCTCGAACGGTTCCGCAAGCCGGACGGGAGGAAGCGCATCGAACTTGTACTTCTGCTCGCCGTAAGGCGCCAGCGCGACCGGCGTTGCCTTCAGCACCGCCGTCTCGCGCTCGTGCAGGTTCGGAAACTCGCTGGCGCCGGTCAGCACGTCGCGGCGTTCTGCGATATTGGCATCGCGCGCTTTTCGCGCGGCCGCGACCTTGCTCTGGAATAGGCCCTGCTGAAGCGCGGCAAAGGCGCCTCCGGCCTTCTCGCTCTCCTGGAACAGCGCCCAGACGGCGTCGCAAAGCTGTGCGGTCAGCGTCTCGATGCCGCCGGCGCCCGCTGCGGGGTCGCTGACCTTGGCGAGGTTGCTTTCTTCCAGCAGCAGGGCTTGCGTGTTGCGGGCCGCGCGCCGTGCGAACGGATCGGGCAGACCAAGCGCAAGCGTATGCGGTAGCACGGTGATCGCATTGGCACCGGCAAGGCCAGCCGCGAATGTCGCGATGGTCGCGCGCAGCATGTTCACGTAAGGGTCGCGCTGCGTCAGCATGCGCCAAGCGGTATCGGCCGCGATGAAGAGCGGCTTCGGGGTCAGCCCGCACGCCGTCTCGATGCGAGCCCACAACAGCCGCAATGCGCGGAATTTTGCCATGGTCAAAAACTGGTCGGCGTCGGCGGAGAGCCGCGCATAGATCATGCCCTGCGCCTGCTCGAGCGGAACGCCCGCGCTTTCGATCGCACGCAAATAAGCGACGCCGCAGGCGAGCACGAAGGCAAGCTCCTGCACCTCGGAGCCGCCGGCATCGTGGATCACGCGGCCGTCGGCCGAGGCAAACGGCCCCTTGAAGCCGAGTGCAGCAAGGCCCTTGATGCCGCCGGTGACCGCGGGAACGATTTCCTCCCACGTATACGGGCTGTGGCCCCACACCGCGCAAGCTGCAAGCGGATCGAGCCCGAAGCGGATGTTGCAGGCGGCGGGATCGAGGCCGTTGCTCTTCACATATTCCGCGACATGGATCGCGGCCATCCGCGATTGCGGGCCGATATCGAGCTCGATGCCGATGCCGGCATCGAGGTGAATGTCCTTCAAAACCTTTGCGACCGCATCGGCGGTCGGTTCCAAGCCGAAACCATGGGCGCCATTGCTACCAGCGAACACCAGCGAAAGCCCGGTTGCGCCATTCTCGAGATCGGTCAGCGCCTGCGCATTCGCGGCCACCGCATCGGGATGGTCGATCCGCTGCACGATCTGCCACGGCGCGGCCGCCGGCCGTCCCACCACCGGCGCAACGCCCCTGGCGCGCGGATAGAGCGGGTCGATCTTGAGTCCGTCATAGGTCTTGCCGACCAGCTTCTCGAACGGCGTGCCCTTGAGCACGCCGTCGACCAGCTTGCGCCAGTCCTCGACGGTGGCCTTGGGAAAATCGGCCGCCAACGGCAGGTCGTCAGTCACGGAGGTCATGCGGCCAAGGGCTCCCGAACGGCTTGTTATTCGCAGGCGAAATTGCCACGGCGGGCCGTCCCTGCAAACGGTTGTTTTTGGTTAACCGGTATCCGGAAGCCGCTCAATGCCTTGCGTCGAGACGCTGGCAAGCCCGTCACGCACACGAATGCCCGAGATCAGGCGGTCGGGCGCGATTTCGGCCAGCGGCACCAGCACGAAAGCGCGCTCGAACAGGCGCGGATGGGGCAGCGTCAGATCAGGCTTCTGAAAGCTGACGTCGTCATAGGCGATCATGTCGAGATCGAGCGTGCGCGGGCCCCATTGCCGGTCCTTGTCGCGCGTGCGGCCGAATTTCTGCTCGACCTTCTGCATCACGAACAGCAGCGCGTGCGGGTCGAGGTCGGTCTCGATCTCGACGCAGGCATTGACGAAAGGATCCTGGTCCTCGTCGCCCCAGGGCGGCGTCGCATAATCCGATGAGCGCGCGATCATTGCGGCCTGCGCCATGCCGCAGATGTGGGCGATCGCCTTGCGGAATGTCGTGCGGACATCGCCGACATTGCCGCCGAGCGCGATGAGCACGCTTGCCATGTCAGGGGTGCCGCGAGCGCGTCAGCATGATGCCGACGTCGTCGAAGATGGCGGGGATCGGCGCATGCGGCTTGTGCACGGTGATCTTCACGGCGCGGATGCGCGGGAAATGCAACAGGATGGCATCGGCGACCGCACCGGCCGCGCGCTCCAAAAGCTTGTAATTGGTGTTCTTGAACGCCGCCGTCGTGGTCGCGACGACTTCGGCGTAGGACACGGTGTCGGCGAGCTTGTCAGAGCGCGAGGGCTCCGACAGGTCGGTATAGAGTTCGAGATCGATGATAAACCGCTGGCCGACCTCGGTCTCGTGCTCCATCACGCCATGGCGGGCGTGGATCGACAGGCCGGTCACGAAGATCGTATCGGTCATGGCTTGCTCTCTGGCTTGCTCTCGATTGCATTGGCGACCCGCAGGGCCTGCAAGGTCTCGGCGACGTCATGGGTGCGGATGATTTTCGCGCCCTTCTGCGCGGCGATCAAATGCGCGGCGATCGAGCCGGCGAGCCGCCCCGATGGCTCCGATGGCGACACCGAGGCGATGAAGCGTTTTCGCGAGGCACCGACCAGGATCGGCAGGCCGAATATTTTGAGCTCGCCGAGCCGCGCCAGCGCGAGCATGCTCTGCTCGGCGGTCTTGCCGAAACCGATGCCGGGATCGAGCACGATTTTGTCGCGCGCGATGCCGGCTTTCGCGGCGATATCCAGCGAGCGCAGGAAAAATGCTTTCATGTCCACGACGATGTCGATGGCGGGATCGACGCTGTCGCGGTTGTGCATGACGATGATTGGGACGCCTCTCGCGGCGACCAGCGGGGCCATGCCGGCGTCACGTTGCAGGCCCCAGACGTCGTTGGCGATCGCCACGCCCTGGTCGAGCGCGAAGGCGACGACCTCCGCCTTCATGCTGTCGATCGACACCGGCACGCCGAGCGCGACGATGCCTGCCAGCACCGGCTTCAGCCGGGCAAGCTCGTCCGCCGCCGTGACGGCCTTCGCGCCGGTGTAGGGCCGGGTGGATTCGGCGCCGATGTCGATGATGTCGACGCCATCAGCGATCATCGCCCGCGCCCGCTTCAGCGCCTGCTCGGGCGCGATGAACTCACCGCCGTCGGAGAAGGAGTCCGGGGTGACGTTGAGCACGCCCATCACTGCCGGGAGAGGCCGTTCCAGCAGTTTCCGTAACGTATCAGCCCTGGCCGAGCCGGCCGGCGGGACGGATGGGGAGGGCGAGGCATTCATGCGGCTCGCTTTAGCGGTCGGGGAGGGGGAGTTCAAGGCGGGAAGGGGGCATTGCCGACGTGCCCACGCGCCCGGCCTTCACCTGCGCAGGATGCTCTCGTGCCCCGGACGCAGCGCAGCGCTCCTTTAGCGGTGCGCTGCTGAGCCGGGGCCGATGCTGCCGAGAACTGCTTGCGTGGCATGGGTCCCGGCTCTGCGCAGCAACGCTAAGCGCGTTGCAGCGCGTCCGGGACACGAGACCTCGCGCCGCTCACGAGACGGCACCAAGGGGATACGGAGAGCGCCGGCCCTAATACGTAATCTTCGGCTGCAGCTTCTTCGCCTTGGCGATGATGTCGCCGACCGACTTCTCCGACGGCAGGATGCGGACGAGCTTTCTCTTCTCGTTGGCGTCCCGCATGCTCTGGGCGAGTCTTGCCGGATTCCGATAGGAGAGCTCGCGCACGGTGGTGACGCCGGCGGCGCGGACGAGGCCGACCTTGGCGCGGCCCATGCCGGGGATGCGCATGTAGTCGGAGACGTTGGCCCATTCCAGCAGCTGCTGCTCGCTGATGCCGGTCCTGGCGGAGAGCGCCTTGCGGCCCTTCACGGTGGAGGCCGCATCGAGCAGCGCGTCGGTCGTGCGGATACCTTGCGCCTTCAACTTGTTGGCGGCAAAGGCCGACAGGCCCTCAATCTCGGAGATCGGATATGTCATGATACTCGATGTGAAATACTTGGGCTTAATACTTGGGCTTCAGGCGAACTGGCCGAGGCCCGGAGTCCCCGCAATGATCTTGCCCATCTGATCCGCTCCGATTTTGTCTCGGCCGAAGCGGAAAAGTTCACGGGCAATCGTCTGAATGTCGGACATGCCAAGTCCGAGGCCCATCAGGCGCGTGCCGACCGCCATCAGGCCGCCGCCCATCAGCCGCGATAGTCCGCCGCCGCTCTTGGACGCCTCGATGGCTGCTTCTGCACCGGGAATCTGATCGATCAGGGTCTGGACGCTGTCGGAAGGACCCTCGTTGCGAAGGAAGCCCAGGATAATGCCGACGGTCTTTTCAGCCACAGCACTATCTATGCTGGCGTTTGTCGCCAGCCGCCCGATCAGCTCGTCCATATGGCCTGCCCCTCAGCCGGTTCACATGCCGGAGTATTATTTTCGAGAATGATCTTGAGCCGGTGTGATGTGAAATACAAGCGATGAACGCTCGCAACGTTCCGATTCATTCTCGAACGCGCGAAAGGTGTTGCAGCGATGCAAGAGCAAAGATGGAATCGGCAAAAAATTGCCGCGGTGCGAACGCCGCGTTCCTACTTTCGGCTGATGTCGTTCGTTTGCTTCCGACAGCGTTGAACGGTTTTGATCGGCGCGCGACATGCGTTAAACTACGGAACTGGTGCATTTGAGTTTCAATACGCGAAACACCGCAGAGAGATCAGAGAGAATAATGACCGCACAGGACAGCAAGCTCGGCGATACCGGCGACAAGATCTTCGTCGGCAAGGGAGACGAGCAGGCATGGCTGACGCTCGCGCTCGCCAATCGCCATGGTCTCGTCACCGGTGCAACTGGAACCGGCAAGACCGTGACGCTGCAAGTCATGGCGGAAGGATTTGCGCGCGCCGGTGTCCCGGTCTTCGCAGCCGACATCAAGGGCGACCTCTCCGGCATCTCCGAGGTCGGCGAGGCCAAAGACTTCATCGTTAAGCGTGCCACGGAGATGGGGCTGACATTCCAGCCCGACCAGTTCTCCACGGTGTTTTGGGACGTGTTCGGCGAACAGGGCCACCCGGTGCGGGCCACCGTCACCGAGATGGGGCCGCTTCTGCTGGCGCGCATGCTCGACCTGAATGATGTGCAGGAAGGCGTGCTCAATGTCGCCTTCCGCGTCGCCGACGACGCGGGCCTGACCCTCATCGATATGAAGGATCTGCGCGCGCTGCTCGATGCCATCGTGCCGGATGCCGGCAAGAAGGGCGCGGATGCCGAGGAAAGTCCGCTTGCCGACATCAAGAAGGCGGCGCAGGGTTTTGGCAACGTCACCAAGGCGACTGTCGGCACCATCCAGCGCCAGCTTCTGGTGCTGGAGAACCAGGGCGCCTCCAAATTCTTTGGCGAGCCGGCGCTGACGCTGAAGGATTTCATGAAGACCGACCGCGACGGCCGCGGCATGGTCAACATCCTTGTTGCCGACAAGCTAATGCAGAGCCCGCGGCTTTACGCGACATTCCTGCTGTGGATGCTGTCAGAGCTGTTCGAGGAATTGCCCGAGGTCGGCGACCTGCCGAAGCCAAAACTGGTGTTCTTCTTCGACGAGGCGCATCTGCTGTTCAACGACGCGCCGAAGGCGCTGATGGACAAGATCGAGCAGGTGGTGCGCCTGATCCGCTCCAAGGGCGTCGGCGTCTACTTCGTCACGCAAAACCCGATCGACGTACCGGATCGCGTGCTCGGGCAGATGGGCAATCGGGTGCAGCACGCGTTGCGCGCCTTTACTCCGCGCGACCAGAAGGCGGTCGCTGCCGCAGCCCAGACCTTTCGCCCCAACCCGAAGCTCGACACAGCCAAGGTGATCATGGAGCTCGGCAAGGGCGAGGCACTGGTGTCCTTCCTCGAAGGCAACGGCACGCCTGCGATGGTCGAGCGGGTGTTGATCCGGCCGCCATCGGCCCGGATCGGGCCGATCACGCCGGAAGAGCGCAAGGCGATCATGGATGCAAGCCCTGTGAAGGGCAAATACGACACCGCCGTCGATGCAGAGTCCGCCTATGAGGTGATCCAGAAGCGCATCGCCGGTACGGCGGCAACCGCCGATGCCGGCGCGGGCGGCGGAGGCGGCGGCATCCTCGGCCAGATCGGCTCGATCGTCGGCACCATCTTCGGCACCAACGTCAAACGCGGTCGTTTGTCGACGGGCCAGGTCATTGCGCGCGACATGACGCGATCGGTCACCAACCAGGTGATCGGGGGAATGGCCGCCAATATCGGCAAGTCGGTTGCCGGCCAGCTCGGCGGCTCGATCGGCCGCACCCTGGTCCGCGGCGCGCTCGGCGGGTTGCTGCGAAGGTAGGCAGCCAAGCCTGGTTTGGGGCAATTCGTCTGCCGGGGGCGAGCGCGCGACGGGTACAAATTCGGGTGAGGGGGGTTCTCCAAGCGTCCGTTGGTCTGCTACGTGCTAGATGTTGCCGACTGGATATAATGTGACATCATCGAATCTATCAGACAAACCGGGCGCACTCCGGACCTTCTCGCTGCGTGCGCCGCTCGACCTGCTCTTCCTGCTCTGCTGCCTGATCCTGACAGCTGATGTCCTCGGTCCGGAGATCTTCGGCCACGGCAAGACCAAGGATTATGGGCTCTGGTATTGGGCCGGACAGCAGGTCTTGCAGGGAGGGCCGCTCTATCCCGGCGATATCAGGGAGTACTTCGAGTTCATCTATCCGCCATTGCCCGCGATCCTGCTGGCGATCCCGAGCTGGTTCGGCAAGATCGCGCTCTACGCCGTCCTGTCGATCCTGAACGTCATGGCGTGGTGGTACACGGGCATGTTCTCCAATGCCATGACGGGATCGGGCCGCAGACCCGGTCCGTGGCTGGAGGCGCTGCCGGCCCTCGTCACCGTGACCTTCGTGTTCGACATGTTCGACCTCGGCCAGCCGAACCTCGTGCTGCTGGCGATGATGCTGTGGGGCTTCTGGTGCCTGCAGCATCAGCGGGGCTGGCTTGCAGGCTTCCTGTTCGCGCTCGCCACCGCCATCAAGGTGTTTCCGATCGCGGTGCTGCCCTATCTCATCTGGCGGCGGAATTGGTCGGCTGTCGTCGCGACGGTCGCCTTCACCGGCATCCTACTTTATGTCGCGCCGGCGCCGATCCGCGGCTTCGAGCGCAACGCGGCCGAACTCAAGACCTGGTACCAGGGCATGGTCGGCACGAGCTCGGAAAAGGGCTTTGGCCAGCGCGACGAGCAGAATTGGTCGTGGGTCAACCAGTCCCTCATTGCGGTCACGCACCGCCTGGTCCGCCCGATCAATTACAATCAGGAAGATCCCAACAAGCCGCCGCGCACGATGAATATCATCGACGTCGACTACAAGACGGCGAACCTGATCGTGCTGGCGCTATCGGCGCTGCTCGGGCTCGGCTTCCTTGCGGTGATGCCGCCGCAGCGGCGGCGAACGGCGCGCTCGGATGCCGAGGAGCTCGGCATCCTGTTCTGCCTGATGACGGTGGCCTCGCCCTTGGCGCGGCAATACTACTTCATGTGGCTGTTCTTCCCGATGACGGTGCTGATGCATCGCGCCGCCTACGACGTGCGACCGAATGTGCGGCTGGGAACCTGGCTTGCGCTGGGCGCTGCCGGCGTCCTCATGCTGCTGGCGCTGCCGTGGTTTCCCAATGTCATTCAGGCCTGGGGCAATAATCTCGCGGCCACGGCGGTTCTTGCAGGTAGCCTTGCATGGCACATCCGGCATCCGCCGGTTGCTTCTGGCTCCGAGCCCGAGACGGGGTTAAAACCCGGAACGTCTTAAGACTCAAAGTCAGGAATCCGACCATGGCCAATGCGCAGCTTCAATCCGTGCTCGATCACATCGACAAGGATTTTGACAACAGCCTGGAGCGTCTGTTCTCGCTGTTGCGGATCAAGTCGATCTCCGCAGATCCGGCCTTCGCAGGCGACTGCAAGGCGGCGGCCGAGCATCTTGCCAAGGACATCGCGAGCCTCGGTGTCGCAACCGAAGTGAGGTCGACCGCCGGCCATCCCGCCATCGTCGGCAAGATCAAGGCGGGTGGACGCCCGCACGTGATCTTCTACGGCCATTACGACGTGCAGCCGGTCGATCCGGAAAATCTTTGGCACCGTCCGCCATTCGAGCCCGTGGTCACGGATCATGCCGACGGCCGCAAGATCATCGTCGCGCGCGGCGCTGAGGACGACAAGGGCCAGGTGATGACCTTCGTCGAGGCCTGCCGCGCCTGGAAGAAGGTGACGGGTTCGCTGCCGATCGACGTCACCTTCCTGATCGAAGGCGAGGAGGAGGTCGGCTCGAAGAACTTTGTCCCCTTCATCGAGGCCAACAAGGACGAGTTCAAGGCAGACTACGTGCTCGTGTGCGACACTGGAATGTGGGATCGCAACACACCGGCGATCACGACGTCGCTGCGCGGCCTGCTCTATGAAGAGCTGAAGATCACCGCCGCGAACCGCGATCTGCATTCCGGCGTGTTCGGCGGCAGCGCCATGAACCCGATCCGGGTTCTCACAAAGATTCTCGGCGGTCTGTTCGACGACGACAACCGCATCACCATCCCCGGTTTCTACGACGGGGTGCAGGATCTGCCGCCCGATATCCTCGCGCAGTGGAAGAAGCTCAATCTGACGCCCGAGATGTTCTTGAAGCCGATCGGCCTGTCGATCCCGGCCGGCGAAAAGGGCCGGCTGCTGATCGAGCAGGCCTCCTCGCGTCCGACCTGCGACGTCAATGGCATCTGGGGCGGCTATATCGGCGAGGGCTCCAAGACGGTGATCCCGTCGCACGCTTCTGCAAAGGTCTCGTTCCGCTTGGTCGAAGGGCAGGACCCGCAAAAGATCCGCAAGGCTTTTCGCGATTACGTGTCGGCTCGCATTCCCGGCGATTGCAAGGTCGAGTTCGGCGACCATTCCGCCGCGCCTGCGGTTGCGCTCGACTGGAACATGAAGCCGCTCGCCGCAGCCAGCAAGGCATTGACCGAGGAGTGGGGCAAGGAGACCGTGCTGATGGGCTCCGGCGCCTCGATCCCGATCGTCGCCGATTTCAAGCGCGCGCTCGGGCTGGACTCGCTGCTGGTCGGCTTCGGCCTCGACGACGACAACATCCATTCGCCCAACGAGAAATACGATCTCCGCAGCTTCCAGAAGGGCATCCGCTCCTGGGCACGAATTCTCGCGGCGCTGGCCGAGGTGAAGTAAGGGCGGCGGTGCCGTAGGGTGGATTAGCCGAAGGCGTAATCCACCAACTTCGTTCTGCATGCGTGGATCCGTGGTGGATTACGCTTCGCTAATGCACCCTACGAACTCACCCCAAACAAAAACGCCGCCCGGAATTGGGCGGCGTTTCATTCCGAAACGTGCAGAGGGTGTTGAGCCTACCCTACACGAAATCCGCGGAATTTCAAGATCGGTAGCCCGGCAACTCGCGGTCGAGCTTGCGTAGCAGCGGCGGCCACACCAGGTTGGTGGCCCGCAACTCGGCGCGGTCGCGGTTGGCGAGCAGCTCGGTGTTCTTCTCGATCGCGATCTCCTCGACCGGATAGACCGGCGTGCCCAGCGCGCGGGTACGCACCTGCATCGAGCAGGCGCGCTCGAGGTGATACATGCGCTCGAAGGCGGAGGCGACCGAGCGGCCGACCGTCATCGTGCCGTGGTTACGCAGCAGCATGTGATTGTGGTCGCCGAGATCCTTCTGCAGCCGCGGCCGCTCGTCGTGATCGAGCGCGATGCCTTCATAGTCGTGATAGGCGAGGTCGTGGGTGACGAGCTGTGCGGTCTGGTTCAGCGGCAGCAGGCCTTCGGCTGAGCTCGACACCGCGGTGCCGTCGAGGGTGTGGAGATGCAGTACACAGCCCGCGTCCTCGCGGACCTCGTGGATCGCCGAATGGATGGTGAAGCCGGCCGGGTTGATGCTGTACTCGCTCTCGGAGAGCTGGTTGCCGTGCAGATCGACCTTGACCAGGCTCGAGGCCGTGATCTCGTCGAACATCAGTCCATAGGGGTTGATGAGGAAGTGATGCTCGGGACCCGGCACGCGGGCGGAGATGTGGGTGTCGACCAGATCGTCCCAGCCGTAGAGCGAGACGAGGCGATAGCAGGCGGCGAGATTGACCCGTTGCTGCCACTCTGCCTCCGTCATGTTCGACGGCACTTCCTTCAGGCGGGCTTCCGCTGGTGACATGGCTGGTCTCTCCGAAACATCGTTGTTGCGGGGAGGGAGCCTAGTCTTGGGTGAGGCCGGCGGCAAGGCGGTCAAATCGCAGCTGCCAAGCGTAGCCCGCATGAGCGAAGCGACATGCGGGAATCCCAGCCGAAGTCCCGGATATCGCTTTCGCTCATCCGGGCTACGGCTCAGGAGAAAATTATTACGGCGCCGGGATCGAGAGCAGGCTGGAAATGCTGCTGCCGCGGATGTCGTAGACGCGGGCGAACACCACGTCGTCGCGCTTGATCTCGACCAGGACGGGCGCGGTCAGGCCCTTGCAGTAGAACTCGCCGAGCGTCATGGCGAAGTCAGCGGCATTGGAATCCCAGCCGATGGTGAAGTCGGGCCCGAGCGCGACCTGGGCGGGGCGCTGCGGACCGCACACTGCGACCTTCCATTTGCGGTTGCGCGGTGGACTTTCCTGGCGCTCCACGAGCTGCTCGCGCAGCTCATCCGAGGCCTGCTTCAGCGCGAGGCCCCAATAGTCGAGCATGAAACGGTCGTCGGCGGAGCGCACGGTGCCGGCGATGTGGTTGAAATGCGTATATTGATAGGGATGCAGCCGGATCATCTCCGCGAGCGGCAGTGCGAGGCCAAAGCAGAAGGTCGCGAGCACGACCGGCTGCCAGGCACGATGATTGGCGCGCAGGCGCTCCATGGTCCAGGCGAAGGCGACGCCGCCGAGCACCGCCATCGGCGGAATCACGAAGACGAAATGGCGGATGCCGTTGTAGAGCGCTGGGCGCTTCACCATCGCGATCGCGAGCGGCAGAGTTGCGGCCAGCGTCAGCATCAGGAGGATGGTCTTGCGGCGCGCCGGAACCTCGCGGCGCGGCAGCATCGCGAAGGTGCTGAACACCGCGCCGCCCATCAGGATCAGCATCACCTCGGACAGCTGAAGCGCAAATAGCGTCGGCAGATAGGACCAGGGCATGTCGGGCACGGAGACGATCGCGCCGTCGAACATCTCCTTCCAGGGCTTTTCGAAGAAGTGCGAGAAGTAGGTCAGCGCCTCGAAGGGATTGCCGGGCTCCATGATCGACCACGGCCAGATCAGGCCCATCACGAGATAGCCGAACGCGAGGCCGGGCAGCAGCACGTAGATGACATGGGCGAAGCGGCGAGCTGCTTCGCGGACGCCTTCAGTGCGCAGTTCCTCGAGGAACAGCGGCATGAAGCCGATGATGGCGTAGACCAGCGCGAGCCCGCCAAGGACGCGGCAGCCGAGCGAGAGGCCGGCACCCAGGCCGACGATCAGGATGGTGCGCGGCGAGGGCTGCGGATATTCTTCGGCGAGCCGGACCAAGCCTAGCATCAGGATGATCATCGCCACCGCGAAGGGCGCATCCTTCGGGTTCATGAACATGTGGCCGTAGAAGATCGGGCAGAGTGCGAGCAGCAGCAGCGCCGCGAGCCCAGCAAGCGGTCCGCCGATTCGGCGGCCGAGCCGCCACGTCACCGCAAGTCCGATCAGGCCGACGATCGCACCGACCAGACGGCGCGTCTCGAACAGCTCGAGTGGAATGACCTTGTGGAGGAGGGCGGCGACCATGTCGAAGCCGCCGCCGTACATATAGAGGTTGGCAAAGGAGAGCGCCGCGGTGTCCCGGAAACCGGAACCGTACATGCGCAGCAACAGATCGGCATATTCAGCGTGGGTGTAATCGTCCCAGCCGAGCCCGTAGTCGCGGAAGGTCAAGCCTGCGATGACGGCGACCGCAGCCAGCACCAGCATGGCGAGATCGTCGCAAGTCCGTTCAACCGAGCGCCGCAGTGGCGTGTCGATCGCCGACGTCGTGATGGATGTCATGGCTATTGGTGACCCGGAATCCCCTCTTGGCCCTGCCGGTGCACGCGGGCCACTTCCCCGGAATCCCTATAGCGCAGTTCCATTACCAAGTAATTGGGCATTATGGCTAAATTCCTGATGCGACGCAGCAAATCCTTGCAACTGGGAGCACACTAGCAGTAACGATCCGGAGCTGAAGGGAATGTGAATAAGTCCCTGATTTCCTTCCTCTAAGGAACGCTGCCAACAATTGGCCGTTGGCGAGGAACACAGTATGACGGTATCGTGGCGTAGAGGATGTCGCGCTTGGACGCGCGGCTTGGGGTGGGTTCGATGACCTTGGCATTGTTGATCGCGGGCATCGTCGCCACCGTGGCGGGCCTCCTTGCGGTCGCTTTTGGCTTTACCGTCAGGGAATTCAGCCTCGGCAGCACCCTCATAATCTCCGGCACGATCGGCGTCTGCTCCGGAATGTTACTGGCTGGTCTCTACGTCGTGGTCGCCGAGCTGAAGGGCATCGCCCGCCGGCTGGCCGGCGCACCGTCCGAGGTTCGGGTCAGGCCCGTGCTGCCGGGTCTCGCGACGCCTGGAGCTGCGGTGCCCGAGCCGGGGCTTGCTCCGGCGATGCGGACCGAGCCAATGGCCCCGCCGGCGCCCGCCGCGCCGCCGCCATGGCAAGGCGAAGCACCGGCGCGGGAGCGACCGCGGGTCGAGCCGTCGCCAGCGTCAGAACCAGAGCTGCAAACGTCAGCCGCCGATCCGGAAGCGCCGCGCCGGCGCAATTTGATGTTCGCCTCGACCTCGCGCAAGGAACGCGAACGCGCGGAGGCAAAGGTCACCGACGGTACGCCATCGCAGCCGCATGCAGAGCCCGCCGCCCCGGACACGCCGCCCGCGAACTTCGACGATGCCTGGCCGAAGCCGGACCGGATGCGCCCGCCTGAGCCGCCGCCCGCCGCCCGCCGCCCACCGCCGCGTTCGCCATCGACCTTTGCCGAGCCTTCCGCGCCGCCGCGCGCACCCGAGCCGGAGATGGAGGTCGACCAGGCGCCGGTGACCGTGCTCAAATCCGGAATCGTCGACGGCATGGCCTATTCGCTCTATTCCGACGGCTCGATCGAGGCGCAGATGCCGGAAGGCATGATGCGCTTTGCCTCGATCGACGAGCTGCGCGCGCATCTCGACCAGCGGTCGTGAGCGGCGCCGCGCTCAAGTAAAGCGCCGCTGCTGTTGTCACGACGTCAATATTCAGCTCATAGTCGTAAGTCGTCTTATTTCAGCCGAACGTATTGTTGACACGGAATACTGTGGCGTCGTCAATCCCATGAGACGCAAGGTTTAAGGCAAGGTTTTAAGGAAGGGCGGGCCCATGTCGGATGCCGGGGCTAAGAATTTCATTGAGCTGACGGCGAGCATCGTGTCGGCCTATGTCGGCAACAACCCGACGCCAGCCGCCGAGATTTCGAACCTGATTAGCCAGGTGCACGGCGCCCTGGTGCGGGTTTCGTCAGGCCGCGCCGAGACGACGCCACTCGAACCGGCAAAGCCCGCGGTGTCGCTGAAGAAGTCGATCGCGCCGGACTATCTGGTGTGCCTCGAAGACGGCAAGCGCTTCAAGTCGCTGAAGCGCCATCTGCGCACCCAGTACAACATGACGCCGGAGCAATATCGCGAGAAATGGGGCCTGCCCGCCGACTATCCCATGGTCGCGCCGAACTACGCGGTGGCGCGCTCGCAACTGGCAAAGCAGATGGGCCTGGGACAGCAGCAGCGGAAGCGGAAGTAGGCTTGTTGTTTCATCCGCGCAATCAGCCCTCATCCTGAGGAGCCCGCGGAGCGGGCGTCTCGAAGGATGGCTACGGGCGAGAGCAGGGCCTGCATGGTTCGAGACGGCGCTTCGCGCCTCCTCACCATGAGGGGCTTCTTCGTCACGACGCGTCCGCGAGCGCCTCTTTCGCGTCGGTCTTGATGCGCTCGACCATCGAGCGCAGGCCGTTGGAGCGCTGCGGCGAGAGATGATCGCGGAAGCCGAACTCGTTGAACACCGCGATCGCATCGGTGGCGAGAATCTCCTGCGGCGTGCGGCCGGAATAAAGCGAGAGCACGATCGCGACCAGTCCGCGCACGATATGCGCATCGCTGTCGCCGCGATATTTTAGGACCGGCGCGCCGCCATCGCGATCGACCAGCTTCTGAAGCCAGACCTGGCTGACGCAGCCATTCACCTTGTTGGCGGCGGAGTGCTCGGCCTCGGCCATCGGTTCCAGGGTGCGGCCGAGCTCGATAACGTACCGGTAGCGGTCGTCCCACTCGTCCAGAAGCTCGAAATTGTCCCTGATTTCGTCGATCGTGGTCATGCTGGCCCAGTGTTCCCGTTCGGGCCAATATAGGGACGGAAAGCCGTGAAATCGATAGGGTTTCGGCCTTAATTCGCCGGTACCGGGCCGCGCCATTCCAGCGCGAGGTCGTCCTGGCTCAGGGTGTCGCGCGGCGTCTCGCTCGATGCGGCATCGCCTTCACCGGCCAGCGCGATCGAGCCGGTGTGGTCGGGCGCCTTCTTGTCGGGCTTCTCGAGCTGCTCTTTCTTCTCGTTGATGATCTGGTAGATCTTGCGCGCGCCGTCCTGGGCGCGCTGGCCGATGATGGTCGCGGCCTGTCCGCCGACCTCGCAGGCCGCCGGCTGGCGCTTGCAGAACTGGGTCATGTCGGAGACGGCCGCGGTCGCAGCCTGCACCGCGTCGGCAGCACCGATCTGCGGCAGCTTCTCCGATTCGGGTGTCTTGTCCCGCGGAAGGAGCACCAGCACCAGCCCGAGCCAGAATGTGATGCGGAGCAGAAAGCGCATCTTATCGACCTGTACGTTAGATCCCGCCGCGGCGATCCCCGCAGAGCGTGTCGGACCTAGCAACTCTCGATAAATCGCAAGTGATTGCCTTCCGCTTAATTCGCGGAAAATTTACGCAAAAATTGTCGGAAGTCGCAGTCTCGTAAATTTTCGATTGACGCCGGTGCCCGTAATTCCGCCGGGTTCACATATCCACCAATTCGAAACCATGAGAAGGAAGGTGAAACCCTGTGTTCACCATCCTCGCTGAAGACGTCGTCAAATCGTCTAAAAAGCTTCGCGATGACACGGTGTCCGGCCGCACGCGGCATCGCCTTAGCACTCGTTTAAGGTCGCTCTGACACGGTGGCTCAACGATAAGGAGGCGTTCCGGCGCGTCTTCTCGACGAGTGAGCCGAAGCGCGAGACCCGTGACAGTTTTGAGTATCATCCGCGATTGTCTCGATGCGTTGCTGCATCCGTCCGCGCGTTACGATGCGCTGACGCGAGCACGCCATCGTGCCTTCATGGCGCCGCGGCTGCTGGGCAGCCTGGCGGCCTTTGCCGCATTCCCCGTTTATCTCGCCATGCGTGGCGCACCGAGCGCGGTCGAGGTCGCAGCCTTCGCCTGGCTGATCGCGCCCATCATGCTGTCCTGGTTCCTGTCGCGCACCGGCCGCTACGAAGGCGCGCATGTGCTGTCCTCGCTGGCGCTCGCCGGATTGATCATGGCGGTTGCGGTCACAACCGGCGGCATCGAATCATTTGCTGCGGTCTGGCTGGTCGTGGTTCCCCTCGAAGCCGCGCTGTCGGCCTCGCGCCGCGTTGCGGCCTTCGCCTCGTTGCTCGCGCTCTCCTGCGCCGGAATGCTGATCCTGGTCAGCCAGCTCGGCTGGCTGCCGGTGGAAGAGTCGGGGGCCGCGCAGCGTGGCGTGCTGATGGCCTTCGGCGTCGCTTCGGCCACTCTTTATGCCGCGGGCCTTGCCTTCGGCGCGGAATCGCTCGCCCGCACCAGCGTCTCGCTGCTGTCGCGCGAGGAGGAGCGTTATCGCCTGCTCGCGCGCAACATGAGTGACGTCATCTCGCGGCATCAGCGCAACGGCGCGGTGCAGTTCATCTCGCCGGCCGCGGAAGTCATGCTCGGCATGCCCGTCGCGCAACTGCTCGCTCACGGCCTGTTCGACCGCGTTCATGTCGCCGATCGTCCGGCCTATCTCACGGCTTTGTCGGATGCCGCGCGCGGCGACGTGCGCAGCGTCGAGTTCCGGTTGCGGCGCGAACCTGTCGGCTCCGAGCGCAATCAGGTCGATTTCATCTGGGTCGAGATGCGCTGCCGGCCGCTCGAACAGGATCCGGGCCGTGATGCCACGCGCGAGGCCGAAGTCGTCGGCGTGATGCGCGACATCACCGATCGCAAGCTTTCCGAACAGACGCTCGATCAGGCACGCAGCGCGGCAGAAGCGGCCGATGCCGCCAAGACGCGCTTCCTCGCCACCATGAGCCACGAGCTGCGTACGCCGCTCAACGCCATCATCGGCTTCTCCGAGATGATCGCGCAGGAGCAGACTTTGATGCTGGGTCCGGCCCAGCGCAAGGAATACGCCCAGCTCATCAATGATTCCGGCCTGCATCTGCTGTCGGTCGTCAACGGCATCCTCGACATGTCGAAGATGGAATCGGGCAATTTCGAGATTGCGTCGGAGCCGTTCGCGCCGCGCGCCTCGCTGATGCATTGCTGCAATCTGCTGGCGCTGAAGGCGCGGGAGAACGGCATCGACCTCATCACCGACGCGCCGCAGGATTTGCCTGTGATGACCGGCGATCCCAGGGCCTTCAAGCAGATCGTGCTCAATCTCGTCGCCAACGCCATCAAGTTCACCGAGCGCGGCGGCCAGGTTTCGGTGACCGCCGCGGTGACGGGCTCGCAACTCACGTTGCGCATCAGCGACACCGGAATCGGCATTGCGCCGGACGATCTCAAGCGCATCGGTGCGCCGTTCTTCCAATGCGGCAAGACCTATCAGCGCCGCCACGAAGGTACCGGTCTCGGCCTTTCGATCGTGAAGAGCCTCGTGGCGTTGCATCTCGGTGAAATGACGGTACAAAGCAGGCTCGGCGAGGGCACCGCCGTCACCGTCAAGCTGCCGCTCGTCTACACGCCGCCGCAAGTCAAGCCGGCCGAGAGCAAGATCGCGACGCTGACGCCGGTGCTGCGCCAAGAACTACATAACGAGCTACATAACGAACCTCACGACGACCTCCAGGATCAACCTGCTCCGGTGAAGAAAAGTGCCTAAGAAGTCTGCCAAGGACGAAGCTGCTCCGCGCCGTCGTGGCGCCAAGGGTGGAGCTAAGGCTGCGGTCATCGACGTCGAGACCGAGCGCAACCTCGTGATGCGCGTGCTCCTGCACAGCCCCAAGGACACGCTGGCCGGCCTCGTCGCCGTCGCCGCCATCAGCGCGATCGTCGCAAATGCGCTGTTCCTTCAAACCGGCCGCCATCCCGCGCCGATGTTCGGCACCGTGATCAATCTTCCCGCGCCGTCGCCGGTGCCGCTGTCCAATCCCATGCCGCGTCCGCGCCCCGTCGGCGCCGATACCTCGCCGCTCGAGCCGAAGGCGACGGAGTTTCGCGTCGAGCCGAAACCTGCTGAGAAGGCCCCGGAAAAACCGGTCGAGGCGACCGCATCGACACCGCGCTCGGGCAGCGATCCCATGACCAATCTGGTCAAGCAAACGACCTCAGTGCCGCCTTCCGTCGCCATTGCGCGTCCGCCCGCGCCGATCCCGGTGCAGCAGAGCCCGGCCGGAAAGCGTATCGCCGGCGTGCAGCGCGCGCTGTCGGAATACGGCTACGGCAATTTGAAGATCACGGGCGCGATGGGCGCCGAGACTCAGTCCGCGATCCAGAAATTCGAGCGCGAGCACAAGATGCAGGTCACCGGCCAGGTGTCCGACCGCCTGCTGCGCGAGCTCGGCGCCGCGATCGGTCATCCCGTCGAATAAGCGTCATTCCTGCGAAGGCTGGTGCTGATCCCGGCACTGGCCTATCGTGCTTTCCATGCGTTTGAAATCAAACATCTGGGTCTCAGCCTATCTGCGCCGGTGCCAGACCGAGGGCGTGTTCGGCGCGGTGCGCCGTCGCGGCGCCGAGGAGGCGGGCGCGGTGTTCGTCAAGGTGTCGCTGCTCGATGGCAACGCGATGCTCTACGTGCCGGCGCCGCAGACCTCCTATGATGACGGACGGCCGGTCGATCGCTTTTTTGTCCCGCTTGCGCCGCAGCCGATGCCGGAGCAGGCGGTCGAGGAGCGGCTGACCAAGGAAATCCGCTTCGACTCCGATGCCTGGATTGTCGAGACGGAGGATCGCGCGGGGCGGCATTTTCTGGAGCTGGCTCGGAGCTGACAGTCCGAGCATCCGAGGCCTCACGCGATAATGACAATCGCAAGTTGTGCTGCTAGCTTTCGGTCCTGAATGAGTCTGACATCTCCCTCTTATCCAGGACTAAGATGAGTAGTGTGGAAGCTGAATGGCCTTGGCGGAAAGGACCGGATGAGGTGGGATGCAATCTCGCCCTCGGCCATCTCCTCGAGAACCTGCCGCGCCGGCTGACAGTCAACGGTCGAATCCACGCCGAAACCTACATCTCAGCTGTCGGGGCGATCGCAGGGTACGCCGCGCAAAAGACGCTGTTTGCCGAGAGTCCGCCTGTGATGGGTGTCAACATCAACCGCGTTGGCGTGGCGTCCGGCGAACAGTATTGGTTTGGTGACACGCTGAACTTTATGCTGGTCCCCAAGACCGATGCCGACGCGAACCGGTGCGTCTGGTCCCTGGCGGCGGGCGGCGCGGTGAGTGCCGGCATGCAGGGACAGCAGATGCCGGGGCTTGATGCGATGTTCAAACACGTCGCCTCGACGATCGGCGGGACAAGCGAAGGCAAGTCCTCGGTCGTTGTGCAACACCAGGCCCATCTGCCGGCGCGCGAGCTTCTGAAGGCGGTATGGCCGTTGGCTCTCACGTGCTTTTCGGGAAAATTTCCGGGTGCTGGTCGCGAATATCCGGCTGCTCCCGTGACCTGGTGGTCGGCTATCGCCGCCTATGCCTCAAACCGTCCCATTCGAGATGTGAAAGATGTGCTTCCGCCAGACATTGCGCTGACACTGCTGATGGAGACCGCCATCTATTGCAGCAAGCTCGACCAATCGAAAGTCGAGGGGGCGTCGGCGTCCTAGCGATCCGACGATCCGTCGGTGCCTGTCCGCACCGCAGGCGCGGAGCCGGGCTGCACCGTCGGCCGCGTCTGGCTCGCGCCCGCACGTGCGCGCTGGCGTTCGCTGTCGTGCAGCGAGGACTGATACTTTGCGCGCGTGACCGCGAGTGTCGAGCCGCGCCAGGCCGCCAGCATCACCAGTGCCGAGCGATCGCTGAGGCGGTCATAGAGCCGCGACAGCCGGTAGACCGCATCCACCGAATTGCCGATCTCCGGCTTGAAGAACAGCAGGATGCGCTGGAAGTTCGGGCTCGGCATGTCGAGCGCGCGGGCGGCAATTGCGAGCGCCTCGCCGCCGGCATCGTCGACGATCTGGGCTGCGACACGCGAGGGCAGGATCAGGCTGTCGCCGAGCTCGTAGGTGAAGCTCTCGATGTCATTGGCGATCGCCGCCATCTCGAGAATCTGGATCGCGCGCTTGGCGTGCACGGTCGGAATCCGCGGCGCGGCCTTCAGCGGCGTCTGCGCCAGATTCTGCAGGATCAGCGCGCGCTGGGTCGCGTCGGCGCGGAAGAACATGTCGTGGATCTCGGCCGCTTCCTTCGGCTGCATCGCCATGTTGGCGGCCATGCGCTGCTCGGCCTCGGTCGGCGTGCGCACCAGGGAGGGCGCCTGCGGGCTTGCGGGAATCTCGCGGGCGAGCGGAACCCTGCGGCCTTCCTGGGCCGCGACCAGTCCGAGTTTCTGAAGGACCGGGACCGGCGTCTGCGGATAGATCGCGAGCTTCGCCTTGACGGACGAACGCGTCGCATCGTCGACCTGGTCGATCAGCCGGGTCGCGAGCGCGATGAACTGGCGCTGCTCGTCGTCGCTGTGTGTGGGCGCCTGGACGTAAAGGTCCGTCAGCACGCGCAGCAGCGTCGGCCGAACATCGACGCCTTCGCGACGGGAGAGGGACATCAGCCCGTCGAATCCGGGAAACAGCGACTTGGTCATGGAGATACGCGACCTGAAAAGATACTCGGCCCAAGCCTATCGCAAGCTCCTTTAAAGGCTCGTTAAGGAAAACGAGGCGTGAAGCCGGTCCCGCAATTCAGCGGCATATCGTGCCGCAACGGGACGGCGGCGCCGGGCCCGTGCGGTTACGGTCCAAAGCCCATGTTTACACCCCGTTAACCATAAACTGATCCTAATGCCCCTCATGTTGCAGGGGCGCATTTCATCGCGCGGCAATTGAGAGAGCTGACATGGGGACCATCATCGAATTTCCGGCCGGTCGCCGGGTAGGCTCATCGGGGGACGTCACGCCGCGCGCGGACATGGGGATGATTTTGATCCTTCCCGTGATCCGCATCGAGCGCGAGGCGGACGAAACCAGCGGCGATCGCGGGCCGGAAGCGGGCACTGCGCCGGGGCGCCGTCGTCGTCGCCGCTGACGTCAGGTTTCTGCAATGCCGGGCGCCATCCGCCATATCCGGCCTTTCGGTACGGCCATCCTGCTCGCAGCTGTGGGCGCGAGCCTTGCCGCCTGTAGCGGCGGCGATTTCGGCCGCACCCGCGAAAGCATGCGCAGCGACGACATGCATAGCTGGCTCGGCGCCGAGGTCACCGGCAGCCTCGGCCTCAAGCCGTCGCAATTCCAGCTCACCGACGAGGAGCGCCAGCTGCGCGACCTCGCTTATCCCCTGATCGAGCCGCCGCTGTCGCGCCCCGCATGGAAGAGCGTGTTCGGCGACTACAAGGCCTTGCCGTCGCCCTGGCAGCAGAAGGTCGTGTTCGACCGCACCATGTATGGCCGCACGCTGATCGACGAGCCGCACCGCTCGCATTCCTCGCGCTATGCGCAGATGATCGAGGACGTGCGCAACGACATCACCCGTTTCGAGCCGTTCTTCGCCTCCGCGATCCGCGTCATCGATCTCGACAAGAAGCGCAATGCCAGCATGGCGCGCGTCTCCGCCCTCTCGCCAAAGGAGAAGGAGGATGCGGTCGCGCGCATGCAGGAGAACTCGCTGATCATCCAGTGGGTGCAGCAATGCCTGGAGCAGCGCGTCTCGTCCTATCGCTGGGGGCTGGAGCGCCTGGTGATCCAGGCGCCCGACAGCATGGCCGCCGATGCCGATCGCCTGATCGGCGAGCTCGCCGCCCAGACCACCAACCCGCCGGTCGCGGCGCAGCCCGCCTACGGGCGTGCGGTCATCTCGAAGGGCTGAAATCGTATCCGGGCTGCGGTTACGCTGACGGGCTATTTTAGCGCAATGAGGTAACGGTCGATTTGGCAAAAGCGCCAAATGACTGACACCCGCGTCAGGGAAGAGCTAAAAATCGCCGAAGTTGAGCCTATCGTGTCAGGCTCGTCGGAGGTTGTCGGCCTTGAACGCTCATTTTCGTCGGCTCCTTGGTATCGCCATTGTCCTTGCGGCAATGCCGGCCGTTCGTGGGCAATCCCCCGGACCTCTGCCCTCTGCCATTGCGTCGGGATCTGACGATCTGGAAAGCCAGGCCCGCAAGCAAGGCGCGACCCTGATTCCCACCTGCAGATTCGAAGGTGCCCGCTGCGGCTATATCGATCGCAGTGGCAAAACCGTCATCGCACCGCAATTCGATTGGGTCGATCTCTTTGTTGGCGATCGCGCGCTGGTCGGGAGCACCGGGAAGTATGGTGCGATCGACATGACCGGCCGTTACGCGGTTGCGCCGACTTATGCGTCGATGAGCAGGTTCGATCGCGGCCTCGCGCTGGTCGTCGTCGGAAATCAGTTGGGAGCAATAGACCAGGATGGTCGCACGATTGTGCCGGCGGAACACGGTGCGATCATGCGCATCGCGGAAAACGCCTTTCTGGTCGCGGAGCCGCCCTATGCCAGCCGCCGGCAACCGGATTTGTCGAGGGACTTCGCTCCCTATGCATACGGCACGCGATGGGGCATCGTCGCCAGCGGCGGGAGCTGGATCGTCCGGCCGACATTCGCGCAAGTGAGTCTGCTCTCAGACGATCTGAGCGGCCTCTTCTGGGCCAGCAGCTCCACAGGCGCACCGGTCCGGTGGCAGCTGATGGGGCGGGATGGAGCGCCCGTCAACAACGAGGTGTTCGACAACGTCCAGGGAATTCTGGCGGGCCAGGACCGCGCGGTCGTGCAACGCGGCGGGCGCTGGGGCGCCGTCAACGACAAGGGAGAGATCGTAGTCGATCCGAAATTCGACTGGCTCGGATATTTCCGCGACGGCTGGGCTCCCTATCGGCTCGCAGGATCGGAGGGGCGCATCGACCGGGGCGGCGAGATCCTGTCGAGCGCAGTGACCCAACCATCGATTTCCAGCGGCAAGCTCGGCGCCGTTGTCAATGGCAAGTCGCTGTATACCAACCAGGCTGGCACGGAGCTGCTCGGCTCCGATCATCCGAAGTGTCCCGACGGCCGCCATCTTCGCTTCGAGCAGGGCCGCTGGACGATCGTGACGGCCGACGAGCGGCCTGCGCCGGATGTGGCGTTCCAATATGTGAGCCTTGCCTGCGATGGCCCCTCGATCGTGAAGCACGACGGCAAATGGGGTTTCATCGCGGTCGATGGCAGGCTTTTGGCGGAGCGGTACTTTGATCGCGCCGATGCATTTCACGACGGGGTCGCCATGATCGTCGAGAACGGACAATGGGCACTGATCGGGGACGACGGATCGCCATTGCTCGGGCCGTTGAAGCTTGCCAGAGCCACGGCGACCAGCGGCACGGGGGAATACAGCATCGAATTTGAGGAAGGTTTTCGGACGCTCGACAAGGCACTGCTGGCTACACTCGTGCGCGATCCCAGTGTCCTGACGCGTCGTCTTGCGCCGCGCCTGCCGTGGTCCGAAGGGCTCGCGGCACAGCTCGACGACAAGACCGGCAAATGGGGTTTCATCGATGTGACGAAGAATTTCGTCATCGCGCCGCAATTCGATGCAGTGGGGCCATTCCGGCACGGCTCTGCCTGGGCTGCATTCCCCGACCGTCGCGAATGGTGCCCGATCGACAAGACCGGAAACGTCACGCCCGGTGTCCCCTGTGGGTGCGGCCAACCGCTCATCATTATCGAGCGCTATACACCGCCGCCCAACGTCGCATGCTATGACGATGGTATTCGCATCGTTCGCGGCGCCCCAGTGATCCGCGGAACGGCGCGCTAGCAGCTGGCTCGCCAGCGCCTTCGGTCAGAAGAGTGCCGGATCTGTTTCGGCTTGCGCCGCTGCCTCTGAAGCTTCCCGACAAAATCCTTCAGTGCGTCTACCAGCTGGGCCGATGCGCGGTAGGCGAGCCCGACCTCGCGCCTGACCTTGACCTCGATCTCGCGCACCGTGACATCGGGATTGCCGCGCGCAAAGCCTTTCCGGGGCGATGGCGATTGCGATGCCGACGCCGGCGGCGACCAGCGCCATGCCGGATGAACACGTGCGCCACGTGCTGCTGACCCATCTCGACCGCGATCACGCCGGCGGCGTGCCTGATTTCCCGCATGCCGCGATCCATGTCCATCGCGCCGAATACGACATGGCGGTGCTGCGCAAGCTCACCTCTGCCCGTCGTGCACCGAGATATCCGATGCCTTCAAGCCCCCGATGCGTGCGTGAGGCCGGCCGCCGGTCGCCATCACTAGCCCGAAGGCGATCTCGTCGCGCCGTGGTGAATCCCACAGCGTCATCTCCGCGGTGCCGAAATGGCTGCGGACATAGGCGGCGTGAATATGGCCCAGCGGCACCATGAGCCGCGTGCCGGGACCGCCGATGGTCTTCGCCGCCGGAACGATCGCCTTGGGCTGACCCAGCACCTCGCGCATGCCGTGGCCGCCGGCTTCATGCCAGACGGCGCCGTGCTCGAGCTCGCCGTCCTCGCCGACGATGATGCCCTTGCCATAGGCCTCGACGTGCGACGCACCGCCGAGCTGTGCGATTAGCCGCGTCGCGAGCTCGCGCCCGAGCTCGCGCAAGGACGCCTGAAACGGCATCAGATCAGGTTCGAAGCGGCCCGCGAAGGGATTGCGGATGACCGCGACAGCTGTTCCGACCAGCAGTGGCTTTTCCAGGCGCGGGCCGCGCTCATGCCAGATGGTCTCGACACTGAGCGCAGTCTTGCGAACATCATACGAGGACATGCGCGGCTCTAGGCTTCGTCGACGACGGGATTACTGAGCACGCCGATGTTCTCGATCTCGACCTCGACCACATCGCCGGGCTTGAGGAACACCGGCGGCTTGCGGGTGAAGCCGACGCCCGCCGGCGTGCCGGTGGCGATGACGTCGCCGGGGACGAGGTCGAAAATGGTCGAGGCATATTCGATCAGCCGGGGGATCGAGAAGATCAGCATCGAGGTGTCGGAGGATTGCACCACCGCGCCGTTCACGCGCGTCTCCAGTTTCAATTTGGTGGGATCGCCGATCTCGTCCGGTGTGACCAGCCATGGTCCGAACGGGCCGGTGCCGACGAAGTTCTTGCCGGAAGCGATCTGCTGCGCATGGCGCTGCCAGTCGCGCACGCTGACGTCGTTGTAGATCGAGTAGCCCGCGACGTGGTTCCAGGCGTCGGCCTGGGTGATGTGGCGGCCGCCCTTGCCGATGACGACGGCAAGTTCGCCCTCCCAGTCGAAATTGTCCGAGACCTTTGGCCGGATCACCGGCGCGTTGTGCGCGACCTGGGAGCGCCAGACCCGCAGGAAGATCGGCGGGAATTCGGTGATCTCGCGCTTCATGCCGAACGCCACCGCCTCCTGGTGGTGGTCGAGATAATTGCGCACGGCGCAAACGATCTTCTCGGGACGCGGGATCACCGGAAGATATTTGACGTCACTGAGCGCCATCGTGGGCTTGTGGGCGGCGACGATGGATTCGCGGCGGGCGTAGTCGTCGCTGCCGAGGAAATCCGCGAGAACAGGATATTGGGGCAGGGCGCGGCCGAGATCGACGATTCCGTTTTCGACAACGGCGCCCCAACTTTCCCGATTTCCGTCCAAGAACGACAGCAGCTTCATGGTTTCGCCCCGAAGGTTGGTATTTTCGATATGCTCTATTATTTTCGAAAATAATCGCGAGCGCAAGCCCGCCTTGTGCCAAAAATGCCGATGCGGCCCTATTCGGCGTCGAGCAGGTGCCCGGCGTATGTCGCGACGTTGTCCGCGGTCGAGCGGATATGCGCCTCGATCAGTTGCACGGCGAGATCCGCATTGCGCGAGATCGCGGCCTGCATGATCGCCTGGTGCTCGCCGGCCTTGTCGCGCGGGCGGGGGCGGAAATTGGCCGACAGGTGCCGATAGCGCTCGGCGCGGTCGAACAGCTCGGCGCGGATGGCGAGCAGCGTCGCCGAGCCGCAGGCGGAGACCAGCGCCTGATGGAATTGGCGGTGGGCGATCTTCCACTCGGGATCGCGCAACGGGTGCTCGGGATCACGCTGCTCGATCCGCTTCAATCTGTGCAGCGTTGAGATAACGGCGATTTCCCAGTCGTCATCGCCCTTTTCGATCGCGCGGCGGATCAACTCCACCTCGATCAGCACCCTTGCATCGGTAACTTCCGTGAGGTCCTGGCGGCTGACCGGCGCGACGCGAAATCCGCGCTGCTCCTGGGCATCGACGAGCCCTTCCGCGGCGAGCGCGGTCAGTGCCTCGCGCAGCGTCGTAAAGCTCGCGCCGAACCGTTCGCGCAGGACATCGAAGCGCAGCGGCTCGCCCGGCGCGACGGCGCAGGCGATAATCTCCTCGCGCAGCCGATGGGTGATGTCGGCGGCGATGGTCTTGCCGAATTCCTTGCGGGGGCGAATGGCGCTGTCGGGCATGGCTCTGCCAATGAATCGATGCCTCAACATGCCGCGCCAACGACCATCTTGCAATAATTTTCGTAAACGGTATGATTTTCGAAAATATAGTCTGGGGAGCAATGAAATCATGAGGGCTGTGGTGGTGCGTCAGCCGGGTGGGCCGGATGCACTCGAGGTGGTCGAGCTTCCGGTGCCCGTGCCGGGCGCAGGCCAGGTGCAGATCCGGGCCGAGGCGTTCGGGGTCGGGCAGCCCGACGTGCTGATCCGGCGCGGCGTCTATAAATGGATGCCGCCGCTGCCGGCCAATCCCGGCAACGACGTCGCCGGCCGCATCTCCGCGCTCGGGCCCGGCGTCGAGGGATTTGCCGTCGGTCAGAAGGTGCTGCTGAGCGCGCGCGACCTGTCCCAGCGCGGCGGCTGCTACGCCGACTATGTGGTCGCACCAGTGGATGCCATTCACGCGCTGCCCGACAATGTTGATCTGCAGGCGGCCGTGTGCCTGTCGAACTACCAGGTCGCTTACGCGCTGCTGCACGAGTGCTGTCATCCACGCGCGCCCGCGAGCGTGCTGGTGATTGGTGCGGCCGGCGGCGTCGGCACCGCGCTGGTGCAACTGGCAAAACTCGCACAGATGAAAGTCATCGGCACGGTCTCGACCGACGAGAAGGCTGCGTTCGCGAAGGCGAACGGCGCCGATCACGCCATCTTCTACCGCCGCGAGGACGTCGTGGCGCGGACGCGTGAGTTGACGGACGGCGAGGGCGTCGGCCTCGTGCTCGATCACGTCTGCGGTCCCGAATTCACCGGCTATCTCGGCGCGCTCGGCAAATGGGGCACGCTGCTGTCGTACAACGCCTTCGCGGGATTGCCGGAAGAGAGTTTGATGGCGGCAATGCGCGACCATCTCGACATTTGCCCGGCGATACGCTGCTTCTCTTTCCACATCTACGACCACGATCGTGACGGGCGCCGCGCCCTGATGCGCAGCGTGATCGAGGCGCTGAGCCGCAATGCGATCAAGCCGGCGATCTCGGCGGTCCTGAAGCTCGACGAGGTGAGGCAAGCCCATACGCTGCTTGAGCAGGGCTCCGCGCTCGGCAAGATCATCATGACGCCATGAGGGGATGGACCGCACGATGACGACACCAGCACCCATTGCACGGTTCACGCGGCTCCGGCACGCGACCTTCACCTCGCCCGATCCGGAGCGGCTGCTCGACTATTACCGTGGCGTGATCGGTCTTGGCCTCGTCGGTCGCGACGAAAACCGCATCTTCCTCGCTAACGATTGCGAGCAGCTCTCGCTCGTGATCGAGCCCGGCGACGCGGCGCTGAAGAGCATCGCCTTCGAGATATCGCCTGACGTCCAGATCGAGGCGCTGGGCGCCGCGCTGAAGCAGGCTGATTTGCGGCCCGAGCTTCGCAGCGATCCGCTGCCCGGCGTTTCCAGGCTGCTGACCTTCAGTGATCCCGAAGGCACGCGCTTCGAGCTGATCCAGGGCTGGACACCGACGCCCGCGCAGGAGCGGATCGGCGGGCTCGCCGTGACCAAGCTCGGCCATGTCGCCCTTCGCACGCCCGATCCGCGCGCGGCGTCGGAGTTTTATGCGAACGTCATGGGCTTGCGGGTCTCCGACTGGATCGAGGATCGCTTCGTCTTCATGCGCAGCGGCTTCGAGCATCACACGCTGAACTTCGCCCGCGCGCCCGATCGCGGCCTGCATCATTTTGCATTCGAGCTGCGCGGCCCGACCCACATGCACCAGGCGTGCGACCATCTCGCGCGGCACAAGCTCCCCGTGCTCTGGGGACCGGTTCGCCATGGCCCCGGGCACAACACCGCGATCTATCACCGCAATCCCGACGGGCATCTGGTCGAGCTGTTTTGCGATCTCGACCGCATGACCGACGAGGTGCTCGGTTATTTCGAGCCGCGCCCCTGGCACCGCGATCGTCCGCAGCGCCCAAAGGTCTGGGTCGGCCTGCCGCGCGACGTCTGGGGCATGGCGCCATCACCGGAATGCACGGAGTTTGCCCGCTAGGCAGCGCAATCACGACTTGAACAACGCCGCTCTCGTTGCGGCCAACAAATAACAGTCAAAGGAAGGAAGCATCCATGCATCGGATGAAGCGGCTTGCTGCGGCCATTTTTCTGTTGGGCGGTTGTCTCGCGACCGGCCCTGTGTCGGCTGACACCTATCCGTCGCGCCCGATCCGCTTGCTGCACGGATTTGCCGCCGGCGGCGCCGCCGACACGCTGTCGCGCATCATCGCCGACGGGCTCTCGAAGAAGCTCGGGCAACCCATCATCGTCGAGGCCAAGCCCGGCGCCGGCGGCAACATCGCGGCGGATGCCGTCGCGAAGGCCGCGCCCGACGGCTACACGCTCGGTCTCGTCACAGGCGCCCATGCGATTTCCGCGGCGACCTACAAGAGCCTCGCCTACCAGCCCGCCGAGAGCTTTGAGATGATCTCGACGCTGGTCTACTACGCGCTCGTCATCGCCGTGCGCAGCGACCACCCCGCAAAATCGCTGGGCGAGCTCATCGCCATCGCCAAGGAGAAGCCCGGTGCGCTCAGCTTCGGATCGGTCGGTTTCGGCAGCACGCATCACCTTGCAGGCGAGCTGCTGAACGCAACGGCCGGCGTCGAGATCGTGCATGTGCCCTATCGCGGCGATTCACAGGCCATCACGGCCCTTCTTGGTGGAGAGGTCCCGGTCATCGTCGGCACGCCGGTCCTGCTCGCGGCGCAAATCCAGAGCGGCGCGATCCGCGGCCTCGCGGTGACCTCGCCGGCGCGGACCGCGCTGCTGCCCGATGTCCCCACGGTCCAGGAAGCCGGCATCAAGGACTATGACGTGCGCACCTGGGCAGGCCTGCTCGCGCCGAAGGGAACGCCGCCCGCCATCATCGCCACGCTCAATGCCGCGACTCTCGACGTGCTCAAGGACCCCGAGATCAAGCAGCGTCTGGAGACCGCCGTCGGCGGCGAAGTCCGCGGCAGCTCGCCGGCGGAGATGAAGACGCTGATCGAGACCGAGATCGTCAAATGGACCGGCGTGGTGGAGCGCGCGAAGCTCCCGAAGATCTGATTCACGGAAGTGCCGCGTCGTTCGCCGGTCATGCCGTCGACGCCATGGCACGTCGGCCGGCATCGAACCACGCTACGCTTCCAGCGCTGTCATGTTGAGGAGCTCTCGTCAGCCGGGATGAAGCGGAGGGTGCCTGCGCGGCGCGTCGGCTTGCCGGTGTCGTTGGTGTGATTGATGCCATCCATGACCGGCACCTCAGCGAAATCGAACGGGCTGACCCCGTCGAGGCAAGCCACGTTGACGGCATAGAGGGTGGTGTCGGATCGCCGCTGATGATGCGTGTAGATTCCGCAAGTCGGACAGAAGAAGTGCTGCGCCGATCCGGTGTGGAAGCGGTAGCTCGTGAGCGCCTCCTCGCCTTGCAGGAACTTGATCCCGCCCATTTCCGCCATGGCGACGACGGCGCCTCGCATGCTGCAGTAGGAGCAGGTGCAGCGGCGGATCGAATTGAAGCCGTCACTGAGCGTCACCTCGAAGCGCACCGCGCCGCAATGGCACTGCCCGGCACGAACGTTCACCTCGTCCACCATGTTGCCTGTGTCTCCTGTTCGGATCGCTTCTGCCGACGAGCCATCAAGATCCGCGCGGGCGGGCCAGTCTTTTGATGATGGCCTTGTTTAGCTGTTTTGCCCGATGTGTCAAAGGACGTGATAGAAGCCCGGTTCGCTCCCGCGAGAGCCGTTGGTGTCGTAGCGATGCGTATCCGTGCCCCAGCCGAGATGCCGCGTTGAAGTGCCGGTCATGCCGGAAGGGACGTTCCGCACCGCCCGTCCACATGATCAAGCTGACGGCGACGCGGAGCATCACGCCGTGCAAACGGATGCCTCCGACCAAATTTCGAATATTCTAGAAGTACAGATTGACGATCTGCAAGAGAAGGCGCATTGTCCTGATCATGAAGATGGTTGACGCAGCAGCGCGTTTGGAAGCTCTGGGTAATCAAACCCGGCTCCAGATCTATCGTGCCCTGGTCAGGGCAGGGCATTCGGGCATGCCCGTCGGCCGCTTGCAGGACAAGCTGAAAATCCCGGCGTCGACGCTGTCGCATCACATCAAGGCTCTGGTCGCGGTGGGGCTCGTCAGTCAGGTCCGGGAATCGACAACGCTCGTCTGTCACGCGAACTTCGATGCAATGCGCGGGTTGGTGGATTTCCTGGTGGCAGAGTGCTGTGCAGACGACGTCGGGTGCAAAGGCGCACAAACGGCGGCCTGATCTTTTTTTGGCCGATATTATTCGATGATTCTAGAAGGATGGGAGAATCCGAATGCACGATAACAAAACGGTAGCCATCATCGGGGCAGGGCCCGTCGGTCTCGCTGCGGCCGCGCACGTGCTCGAACGCGGCATGTCTCCGATCGTGCTCGAGGCCGGACCCGAAGCCGGGCACGCGGTGCGTCAGTGGCAGCATGTGCAGCTGTTCTCGCCATGGGAATACAATGTCGACAAGGCCGCCGCGCGGCTGCTCGCGCCGACGGGGTGGAATTCGCCGGAGCCTCAGTCTTATCCGACCGGCGGCGAACTGCTCGATCGATATCTCAATCCTCTCGCGACGCGAACGCGGCTGCGCGAGACAATCCGGACGTCCAGCCGCGTCACAGCCATCAGCCGTGTCGGCTTCGACAAGGCGAAGACCAAGGGGCGCGAGCATGCGCCGTTCGAAATCCGCTACCAGAACGGCAAGGGCCCCGAGGTGCTGCGCGCCGATGCGGTGATCGACGCGTCGGGATCGTGGTTCTCGCCCAATCCCGCTGGCGGCAATGGTTTGCCGGCGATCGGTGAGCGCGAGCGCGCCCACGGCATCGCCTATGGCATGGCGGATGTACGAGGCGCCGGCCGCGCCAGATATGCAGGCAAGACCGTCGCCGTGCTCGGGGCCGGTCACTCCGCCGTCGGCACGCTGATCGATCTCGTGCAGCTTGCCGACGAGGTCCCCGGCACGCAGCCCATCTGGCTGTTGCGCGGCCTCGATCCCGCGAAGGCCTTCGGCGGCGGCGCCAATGACAAGCTTGCAGCGCGCGGTGAATTGGGGTCAACCTTTGCCGCGCTCGTGGCTGCCGGGAAAATCAGGATCGAGGCCGGATTTGGTGTCACCCACCTCTCGGAGTCCGAAGGTCGCCTCAACATTTCAGCGGGTGCCTGCTGCGGTGCGCGGAGTGTGGTTGCCGACGAGTTGGTCGTCTCGACCGGCTTCCGTCCCGATCTTTCGTTTCTGTCCGAACTGCGGCTTCGGCTGGACCCGGCCATCGAGGCGCCGGTCGCGCTCGCGCCGCTGATCGATCCCAACGAGCATAGCTGCGGAACGGTCCGTCCTCACGGCGCCCGCGAACTCGCGCACGACGAGCCGGGCTTCTATCTCGCCGGCATGAAATCCTACGGCCGTGCGCCGACCTTCCTGATGATGACCGGATACGAGCAGGTCCGCTCCATCGTTGCCGATATCGCGGGCGACAAGGAGGCCGCAGCGCGGGTCGAGCTCGTGCTGCCTGAGACCGGCGTCTGCACGCTCGGGGGCGTCGAGTCCGGGGCCGCATCGGGTTGCTGCGGCGGCCCGGCGACGGAGGAGCCGTCGGCCTGCTGTGCCGCCGATCAAACGGCCAGGAAGGCGGGTAGCGCGGGGTGCGGTTGTTCATGACGCAAGTCACTGCGGACCGGGCCGCGAGTCCACTCCCTGTTGTACTCGCGCTCGGCACCGCGCAGACCGTTGCGTGGGCGTCGAGCTACTATCTTCCGGCCATCCTGGCTGCGCCGATTGCGCGCGATCTCGGTCTTGCGCCGACTTACGTATTCGGTGCGCTGTCAGGCGCGCTTGTGATCTCCGGGTTGCTCGGCCCACGCGTCGGACATGCCATCGATACGTTTGGCGGGCGGAGCCTGCTCGCCATCTCGAACCTCCTCTTTGTGACCGGCCTGCTCTTGCTGTCTGTGGCCCACGGCGTAGCGGTGCTGATCGCAGCGTGGGTGTTGCTCGGGGTTGGCATGGGCATGGGCCTCTATGAGGCGGCGTTCGCGACGTTGGCTCGCATCTATGGCGCCAATGCACGACGGACGATCACCGGGATCACGCTGATCGCCGGTTTCGCCAGCACTCTCGGCTGGCCGCTCACGAATTGGCTCGCTTCGGAGTACGGCTGGCGCCTGGCCTGCCAGGTGTGGGCCGCGATCCATATCTGTCTGGCGTTGCCGCTCAATCTCTCGCTGCCGCGCGCCGCCCCATTGGATCACGGGTCTCGACCGGGTGTGAGCCAGAGCCAGCAATCAGGCCGCCAGAGCGAGAGCTTCGCAATGGTGGTGCTTGCCTACATGCTTGCTGCGACAAGTTTTGTCAGCTCCGGAGTGTCGGCAATCTTGCCGACGATGCTCGTTGCATTCGGCACGACGCCGGCTGAAGCCCTGGTCGCGGGAGCGTTGATCGGGCCCGCGCAAGTTGGCGCCCGACTTCTGGAGGCTGGATGGCTTGGCCGATTTCATCCGCTCCTGTCGACCAGGCTGGCCATCCTCATGAATCCGCTCGGCATCATCGCGTTGATCGCAGGAGGACCCTTCCTCGCGCCGGTCTTCGCGGTGCTGTATGGCGCGGGCAACGGCATCATCACCATTGCCCGTGGCACGCTCCCATTGGCGCTGTTTGGGCCGGTGGGATTTGGCAGGCGTGTCGGCATGATCTCGCTGCCCTCGAGGGCAACAGGCGCCCTCGCGCCGCTTGCACTCGGATTGATGGTGGAACATATCGGCAGCAGTGCGCTATGGATCAGTGCGCTGGCATCGATCTCCGCCTTTTTCGCACTCCTGCTGCTTCGTGCGGATCAGACGACGTGAGGACCTAGTGGATGGGAGGAAAGCATTCGTAACCTCGGCGGTCGGTCTCTGATTGCGGTGATGTGCATCGGCCAGGTCGGCAATCTGCTGCCGCATGTGACGCTGTCCGCGAATCTCGCGCAGCATCTGATGCCGGCGTGGGGGCTCTCTGCCGCCGAAGGCGGCTTGATGGCGAGCGGCTATGCGTTTGGCTACATGCTCGCAGTGCCGGTGCTGACGACGTTGACCGACCGCATCGATGCACGGCTCGTCCTCCTCTGCGGCTCGATACTCAGCGGCCTCGCGACCGTAGCGTTCGGACTCTTTGCGCAAGGGTTCTGGTCGGCGACCGCGATCTGGTCCATTGCAGGGCTTGGATTTGCCGGCGCCTACATGCCCGGCCTGAAGGCGTTGACGGAGCGGCTTCCTCCCGGCGACTCCTCACGGGCCGTCACTCTGTACACGTCGAGCTTCTCTGTCGGCGTCGGCCTCTCGTTCCTGCTGGCGCAGATGATCGCCGACAAATGGGGATGGCGAACCGCTTTCCTCGCGACTGGCTTCGGTCCTGTCGCGATGGTCGTCGTATGTCTCTTGATCGAGGGGCGACGACCCGCGCCGAAGACCGGGCGCCTCCTGAACTTCGCGCCTGTCTTCGCCAACCGCGAGGCGCTTGGATACATCTTCGGTTACGGCGCCCATTGCTTCGAGCTCTACGGCATTCGCACTTGGCTGGTCGGGTTCTGGACCTTCGTCATCGCTCATCAAGGCGCGCCGTCGTGGTTGGGCCCCGTCGTGCTGAGCTTCTGCTTCGCGGTGATCTCGATGCCCGCCAGCATTCTCGGCAACGAGGCCGCGTTGAAATTCGGCCGCCATCGGGCGATCACGGTGGTGATGATCGCATCGGCCTGTGTTGCGCTGGTCATCGGGTTCAGTGCGACAGCCCCGGCATGGATGCTCGCGCTGCTGCTGATGATCTATGGCCTGACGGTGCCGGCCGATTCCGGCGCGTTGACGGCCGGCATGTCCGCTGCGGCCGTCTCCGAACATCGGGGCGCAACCCTGGCTTTGCATTCGACCGTCGGTTTCGGGCTGTCAGCGGTTGGAGCCTGGGGGACCGGCGCTGCGCTCGATGCCGCTGGCGGCCCGCAGAGCGCGAACGGTTGGCTGCTGGCGTTCATCGTTCTTGCGGCCGGAATTGCATTGGGACCGTTGGCGCTGCTGTGGGCGCGGATGGGCCCATATCCCAGGAAAATCTCGCCGCGCGACGGCCGGATAATGCCGTAACCCCCTCATAATATACGACAAAGCTCGCGATTTGGTGTATGGTACAGCCATCGCCGCTCCGCTCTGGGCAATTGCCGGCGACTGAGAGTCCTTGCGCTCCCGCCTTTTTTGGGAGGCTGCTGTGGACCAGGTAGTCGGCGAACCCGTTCGCATCGTGACCGGCCTTCGATGTGAACAATACGGCGGACAGCCGCGCCTTGCGCACCAAATGTAGATTCTCGCAAGAACAAGACCGTGTGGTGATCCCTTCCGTTTGACCATGCCGCTGTCCTGACAGGACACAACGACCGACCCCACGCCAAAGCAACTGCGAATTTCGAGGTAGACACATGTCGTACGCCTACAAGCTAAATGAAGACGTCCGCCACCAGGCCCAAGGCCCACAAGGGCGTGAGGCAACCGATCAGCCCATGATTTACACCGTCATCCGGCATATGCCGATTGAGGCCGATGGCCGTATTCGTTACCGCATCAAGTGCAAGTCGGACAAAGTTGAGCGAGTGGTTACGGAAGATCAGCTTTCGTATTCGCAGTGATCCGCTTGATGTGTCCCGCTTGTCCTGGGAGACGATAGCGATCCTCTGATCATGGCAACCTCCGTACCGACATAAAAAACCCGCGACGGATTTCTCCGCGCGGGTGTTGCAATTTCTCGATGCTGCCATTCTGCCAGTGTTTTGCCCGACGGCAAAGTCCAGCGGACGCGGTCTGGAGGATTCGCATTGCTGTCCGGTTTTCCACAACGCGAGGGGTAGTGGCGTTTTGCCGTTCCAGCCCACGACGGATCGATAATTTGCCAACCACGGCCCATGCCGTGTTGATGTCAGCCATGGGCACCAAATCACGCGAGGTCATCTGGGGCGGCCGGATCATGGGCGCGGAGATTTCCGCGAAGCATGCCCGCGAGGAGGCGAAGAGGGCCGTTCGTGAAGCTGATCGGGCCGAAGCCGAAGCTTGGTCGGTCCGCATGGAAGGCTACGGTGGCCCCTCGCAGCCGTCGCCGACGATCGCTCAATGCCTCAACGGCGGCATGGGCTGGCTTGAGGTCGAGTGCAACAGGTGCAAGGCGCGTGCGAGCCTGCCGCTCGATGCGATCCGCCGGCCGCGCGATACGCCGATCTGGAAGCTGGAAGCCTCGCTCAAGTGCCGGTCATGCCGGAAGGGACGCTCCGCACCGCCCGTCCACATGATCAAGCTGACCGCGACGCAAGGCATCACGCCCTACAAATGGGTGCATCCGACCGAAGAGCGTTAGGAATGGTGAAATCGTCGAAGCGCCGCAAGGGGTGTTTCCCAAACCCGCGATGACCGTTTCGCAACATCCGACGGCTTCATGGCATCTCTGGGAATGGATGAGAAAATAGCTTCTAGGCGATGTCGAAACGCCCCGTGTCTCAGCGGCGGTCTTCACCTCCGATGCCCAGCCGCGCATTGAACGAGCGGCCCTGTCCCTTGACGTTGCAGCCGTAAGCAGCGGAAGACAACCGGGGTGGTGAGCCCCGATTGCTGCTATCGGACATCACGCATGGCAGCGGTGTCGGCGCGATGGATGCCGGAACGCATCGGCCTCACTTCCACCAGGTTGCGCCGTTCGCGAGCATGGCGTCGTGATGGTGCCCGCTGGAGTCTCTTGCCACCGCGCCGTCGCCCTCATTGAGCAGCCAGCGCGCAACCAGCGCGCCCGCGTTCGGGTGCCCGTCGAGCGAGGACTTGCCGCTCCAGGCAGCGATCGTCTCCGGCGGCAACGCCTGGTTCCAGATACGAACATCGGCGAGACGGCCGCCATAGGCCCGGTCGAGAAACCCTTTGAGGAATTCGCGGCCGATCAGAACCGGGGTCGGGCCGTCCGCGATGCCCTGCGAATCCGGCCACTCCTGGCGGCCGACTTCGACGCCATTGACATAGGTGGTTGATCGCCGTCCGTCATAGGTTGCCGACACCGCCGTCCAGACGTTGGCCGGGATCGCCGCCGACGCCCTCGCGCCCGCCCGGTTGCCCGGATCGGACACCGCGATGCCGAGCATCGGCTTGCCGTCGTCGAGCGCGAGCGCGTAGCCGGTCACTGGGATGTAGGGAAAGCCCGGGCCAGTGATATCGCGCATTGGCTTGCTGACCAGACCGAGATAACCGGGTGATCCGTCCCAATAGACCATGGCTTCGAGCGTCACCTGGGAGCCCACGCGCAAGTCCGTCGCGTCGGCGACCCGCGCGTAGGAGCCCGATCCGTCCTTCTGGCCATTGAACTTGAGCGATACGGCGGGAAGCGGCGACGGCTTTGTGAAGATCCATGCGGCGCCGTCATTGTTGTGATAGCAGGGAGCGCCGGAGATCGCTGTGCCGCCGTTGGCCGACAGGGCGACCGCATGGCCCTGCGTACCGTCCCCGTGCTCCGGCAAATTGCCGAGGCGCGACCATGTCTGATCGCCGTTTCGGGAATACAGGCTCACCCAGCCGGCGGGAACGACCCCGCCGTTGCGCCCTGCGACATACCTATCATCTCCGATGATGGCCGTGCTGCCGTCGCGCGACAGGCCCACCGCGAAGCCTCGGTCGATCGTCTGTCGCTGGCTCCACGTCGCGTTGGTGCGTACGAATATCGCGCCCATGGCCGGTGCCGGACTGAGGCCGCTCACGAGCGCCGTGTTTCCGTCTCCCGAGAGCGCAATGGCGCTCGCGAAGAAGGGGTTTTGCGTATTTTCGGACGGACCCGTCAGCTTGCCGCCCTGCTGCACCCATGACGTGCCGTTGCGGGCGAAGACCCACGCCGCCCCTTTGCCGTTGTTGTCCCAAGGTCCGCCCATCATGGCGGTGTTGCCGTCAGCGGATATCGCAACCGCGGAGCCTTGCCTGACCACGCCCATTGGACTCGAAACGGCACCCGTGCCCAGCAGCTTGCCTCCCTGAGGGGCCCACACACCGCTGCTCCGGACAAATATCCAGGCGCCTCCGTCCTGAAGCTCGCCCGAGCGGAGATAGCCGTCGCCGATGATCGCCGTATTGCCGTCGGCCGAAACCGATACCGACATTCCGAAGTGTCCATATTTGTTGTCGTCGGAGATCGGAGGCCGGACCAGTTTGTCGCCCTGCTGAATCCAGCCGCCGCCGTTGCGGACGAAGACCCACACGGCGCCCGTGCCGTGGACGTCAGCCGGGCCACCGACGAGCGCGGTGTTACCGTCGGCCGACAGCGCAACCGAATAGCCCTGGTCGACGCCGCCTTGTGCGTTGGAGCCGACCAGTTTCGCTCCTTGCTGGACCCACTGGCCGTTGCTGCGGGCAAATATCCAGGCGGCTCCGACGCTGGAGGATGGATTCCCGCTATCGTCACATCGTTGCGGGGCTCCGAGCAACGCCGTGTTGCCATCGGCTGAAAGCGAGACCGAATAGCCGAGGCCGTAGCCTGCGGAATCCGAGGCGACGAGTTTCGCCTGCTGGGTGTAAGTCTGGGCAAGCGCGCCCGCCGGACACGCCGCAAGCAAAACGATCATCAACGCGGGCAATGGCGCAAATGGCCGACGATAAATCCTGTTGCTCATGAAACACCTCTGGAAAGCAGTAATGAATTCGCGATTATGAACTGTGCCGGTACCGCCCCAACGAGCACGGCTGGCGTCAGGGATGTGCCCGGCTGCTCGGATGGATGCTGGGCAGATACGACAGTCGCTTCGTAACACAGGTTGTTCGATATAAAAATGCTCGTCTTGCGTTTTCATCTCGGCGAGATCGATGACGCCTGTCGCGTCGACCATCCCGGTTTCTCTAAGGCTTCATTCGCAGCCGTGTAACGGCCTGTTGCGGATGAAGCAGCGAGGTGACTCGTCGGGTTCATCACCCCCAGGGCGGCAAATCGTTTCGTACTGAATGATCGCGCTTCTCACTTCATCCGTCGTCGTTAGCAGGAAGACACGCACATCATCGATCGAAAACGAGGACCCCGCACGGCATTTTTTGGAAAACTTTGCGCAGATATGATCTGGGCGCGGCACCTGATTCAGCCGAACCGGCAAGAGCCTGATGAACGCAGTCGATAACGCTGCCATGAGCCCAGGGCGAATATTAGCCCAGCAGCCACAGCTGCTTTCTCCAGAACAAACATCGCCGCATGAAACACGCGCGATCCTCTCATCGCGACGTTCTGTGCTCAGACATGAAAAAACCCGCGGCGGATTGCTCCGCGCGGGTGTGAACGAAATTTTCGATGATGCAAGTATGCCAGTGTTTTGCCCGACGTGTCAAAGCGCAATATCGCGGCTCTCCGGCGAGTCTGCACTCGTCCCAGAGGCATGTTGGGCGCAGACTCAAAACAGCCAATGATTTCAACACCCCCGCTACTGTGTATGGGGTTGTTTTTTCAGTTTTTGTTTTGAGCGCGCCTGACCGCTCAGCTTCAGCGCCGTCCGCGCGGCGCCTCGGCCTTGGCCGGCGCCTCGGTCTGCGGTCCGCAGCTCGCAGCTGCAAGCGTTGCCTGCGCCTGCGGCATCAGGCCGGGTTCGGCGGCCAGCGCCTTCATCACAATCAGGCCGGTGGTCGCAGGGGAATCGATGATCAGGCGGTCGGCCGCGGTGACCTCTTCGTCCTCGGGCAGCTCGTTGTGCTGCGGCTCGGTCATCAAATCGAGCTCGATCACCTTCTTGCCCGCGGAGCGGTCGTTGATCGCGTAATAGGCGATCTCGTTGCGGGTGTAGAACGACACCGACGTATAGGCCTGGCTCACCGGCACCGTCAGCTTGATCGGTCCGTTCGAGAGATCGTAGCGGCAGATCGCCAGCGCAAAGGCCGGGTCCATGAACGGCATCGGCGAGGTGTTGGGATCGGCGAGGGGAAGTTGGGTCACCCCGTTGAGCTTGGTCATCGGCGTCAGCCGCGAATAGGCATCCTGCGTCGCGATCCGCGGCAGCGCCAGCACGCTGACGAGATGGACCACGAGGCCCAGCACCACGCCGGCGACGATGGTGAACAGCAGCCGGATCATGAGCAGCCCACCGTCTTGATGGTGGGCATCGGTGCATCGCGCTGGGTGCGCGTGGCAACGCCGACAGGGGTGTCGTAGAGGCGCAGCATCAGCGCATAGCGCTCGATGCCGCCGGTCGGCAGCCAGTTGCCGGCGCGCGAGCGCGAGGCGATGCGGATCTCGAACGTGCCGTCGGATTGCCGCACGATCTCCTGGCTGGTGAAGCCGTAGCGGGCAAGCGAATTGGCGACGAGGTGGCCCTTGCGGTCGTACAGCGTCAGCGTCCAGAACCGCGCCGGCGGCGTCACGCCGGAGACGATCACGTCGCAGCGGCCGTCGAGCGCCTTCTTCTTCTCGTCCGCGGTCGCGGTGAAGGCGACGCCGTCACCGGTGCCGATCGGCAGCTCGCCATTGCGCACGATGGTGGCGCGCGAATAGGGATCGACGTCGGCGGTGCCGGTGCGCGGCCGTGCGGTCCAGGGGCCGATGGTCAGCGCGCCGATCTCGGTGCCGCGCGTCGTCGTCACCCAGGTCGCGCCGACGCCGACCACGCTCGCGAGCAGAAGGGCCGTCAATGTGATCAGGATCAGCCGCACGGGTTTCGATCAGTTCTTGCGCGGGGTGGATGAGTTCGCATTTTCTTCCGCCGCATAATTCTGCGGGAAGGCGAGCGCGCTGGTCGCCGAGGCCGGCTTGGCGTTCTTGCCGTCGTCGGCCGCCGCCTTGGTCGCGGTCCTGGCGGCGTCATCGAGCAGCTTCTCGACCCGCACCAGAATGTCGGCGCCGCGCTTGGTCAGCACTGGCGGCGGACCGGGCTTGGTCTCCAGCACTTTTGGTGCCGCATTCGCCTGCGCGTTGGCCACTCGCTCCGGTGGCAGCTTCTGGCCCATGCCGATGCCGGGAATCTCGCGGACCTCGACGCCCTGATGTGCCGTGACCATGATGTCGTGCCAGGTCTGCGCCGGCAGCGAACCGCCGGTCATGCGGTTGGTCGGCGAGTAGTCGTCATTGCCGTACCAGACCGCGCAGGTGAAATTGCCGGTGTAGCCGACGAACCAGGCGTCGCGATAAGCATTCGTGGTGCCGGTCTTGCCCGCGGTTGGAATACCGTCGAGCGCGGCGCGGCGCGCGGTGCCTTCGCTGACGACGTGACTCATCATGCCTGCCATGTCGGCGGCGATGTTCGGCGGAATGGCCTGCTTCGGCTTCGGACCGTCGCGGTCCCAGCGCCAGACCAGATCGCCTGCGCCAGTGCGCACCTCCAGCACCGAATGCGGCGTCACCGACTTGCCGCGGTTCGGGAAGGTCGCATAGGCAACCGCGTGCTCGATCACGCTGACTTCGTCCGAGCCGATCGGCAGCGACGGGGTGTCGGGCAGCGGCGCCTTGAGGCCGAAGCGGCGGGCGACCTCGACGATCTTGGCGCGGCCGACCTTGGCGGGGTTCTGCGCTTTGGGCTCGTTCTTCTGGCCGATCGCAATCGACAGTTTCACCGGCACGACGTTGATCGAGCGCGTGATCGCCTGCGTCAGCGTCACCGCGCCGGAATAGGAATGGCCATAATTCTGCGGACACCAATTGCCGATGCAGACCGGGCCGTCGACCACGATCGAGTTCGGCGTGAACCCGTTCAGGAGTGCCGTGGTGTAGACGTAAGGCTTGAACGACGAGCCGGGCTGGCGATAGGCGTCGACCGCGCGGTTGAACTGGCTTGCGCCGTAGTCGCGGCCGCCGACCATGGCGCGGATGCCGCCGTCGAGATCGGAGACGACGGTCGCGGCCTGGGTCGCATGATAGTCGCGGCCGAACTGGCGCAGCTGGTTCTCGATCGCGTCTTCCGCGGCCTTCTGCACATTGGCGTCGATCGCAAGCCGAACGACGAACACGCGCTCGGTGTACGATTTCGGGAAGGTGTCGACCAGCTTGCGCATCTCGTCGAAGGCGTAGTCGAGATAATAGTTCGGCGAAGCCTCGTCGCGGCGATCGACGGCGAAGGCGGGGTTTCGGCGGGCGCCGAACACCTGGCCATCGGTCATGAAGCCGGCATCGACGAGGTTGTCGAGCACGACGTTGGCGCGGGCGCGCGCCGCGGGCAGGTTGATGTGCGGTGCGTATTTCGTCGGCGCCTTGAACAGGCCGGCGAGCATCGCCGCTTCCGACAGCGTCACGTCGCGCGCGGATTTGTTGAAGTAGAAATGCGCGGCGCCGTCGACGCCGAAGGTGCCGCCGCCCATATAGGCGCGGTCCAGATAGAGCTTGAGGATCTCGTTCTTGGTCAGGCGCCATTCCAGCCAGACCGCGAGGAAGGCCTCGTTGACCTTGCGCTCGATGGTGCGCTCGTTGCTTAGAAACAGGTTCTTGGCGAGCTGCTGGGTGATCGAGGAGCCGCCCTGGCGGACGCCGCCGGCTTGCGCGTTGGTGACGAGCGCGCGTGCGGTGCCGGCGATGTCGATGCCGAAATGCTCGTAGAAGCGGCGGTCTTCGGTGGCGAGCGTCGCCTTGATCAGGACGTCAGGAAAATCTTCCAGCGGAATGGAGTCGTTATGCTTGATGCCGCGGCTGCCGATCGGGTTGCCGTAGCGGTCGAGGAAGCTCACGGCGAGATCGGACTTCTTCAGCCAGTCCTCGTCCGCGGTCTCGCGGAAGGCGGGGATGGCGAGCGTCAGCATCAGCACCAGGCCGCCGAGCCCGAGCGTTGCAGCCTCCGACAGCGGCTCGATGAACACCCAGCGCTTCCAGCGCCCGACATAGAACCGGTCCATGAAGGTCGAATAGCGCTCGTAGAGCTCGCGGATGCCCTTGGCCGAGGAGAACAGCGAGGAGTCGATGCGCGCGTCGAGGTCCAGAAAGAAATTCCGGATTCGGCTCTTCCAGTTGGATGGTGTGTTCTGGACCACCTAGAACCCTTGAGGCTTGCTTCGACAGCGTTCAAGCACCCGGCTGGGGCGGCATCGAGACGTCTTGCGGGAGTGTTGCGGCAAACCCAAGGCGCCCGGTTCGCGTCCGAGGGGGACTCTGTGTTCCTTCTAGCCGAGCGGGGGCTATAAACCAATGGTCAGGCTTGGGATTTTGAACAACAGGACTAATTGAACCCCGGTTCATTACGGGCCACACGGGAGCGTTGCTTGCAGCATCATGGTCCCACGCCCTAGATGGCACTTTCGAACCTTTGTTGAGGCGCATGACCGCAGCTCCCAAACGACCTTCAGGCCAGGAAGGATTCTTCTGGAAAACCAAGACGTTGGAAGAGCTGTCGGAGGGCGAGTGGGAAAGCCTGTGCGACGGCTGCGGCCGCTGCTGCCTGAACAAGCTCGAGGAGGAAGATACCGGCGAGATCTATTACACCCATGTCGGCTGCAAGCTGCTCGATGGGGCGACCTGCGGCTGCAAGGACTACCCGAATCGTTCCGCCCAGGTTCCAGACTGCGTCCGCCTGACCCCGGCCAATGTCCGTACCCTGAACTGGCTGCCGCCGAGCTGCGGCTACAAGCTCGTGGCCGAGGGCCGCGACCTCTATTGGTGGCATCCGCTGGTCTCCGGCGATCCCAATACCGTTCATGAGGCCGGCGTCTCCGTGCGCGGGCGGGTCGAGGGCAGCGAGGTTGAGATCCCGGACGACGAGCTTGAGAACCACATCGTGCAATGGCCGGCACAGCTGCCGAAACGGGCACGCCTGAAGCGACGCCCGAAGGACTGATCCGCCTTCGGATTTTGATCACGTCTGCGGGATGACCCGGCGGTGGGATGCTCCCATGCGCCGCGGTGCCTGCCTGAGAAGAACTTTGCTGTCTACATTGGCTGCATAGAACGAATCTTTCGCGGCATTGCGCCGCCTCACGGCTTCCGATCGAGATGAACAAGTTCGAACGGCAGAACAGTTCTGCCGACATCCAAATGTTGCCCGACGATATCGCCGAAGAGCTGTCCCGCCTTCCGAGCGAGGTCTTGAGCGTCGATGACGCTCCTTCGATCGCGCCGCCGGCGCCGCTCTCCCAAGATGAGGTCCGCACCATCGTCATCAGCCTGATGCTGACGATGTTCCTGGCAGCCCTCGACCAGACCATCGTGGCGACCGCGCTACCGACCATCGGACGCCAGTTCCAGGACGTCTCGAACCTGTCCTGGGTGATCACCGCCTATCTGCTCGCCTCGACCGCGGTGGCGCCGGTGTTCGGCACACTCAGCGACATCTATGGCCGCAAGGTCATGATCATCGTGTCATTGAGTCTGTTCATTGCGGGCTCGGTGTTGTGCGCGATCGCGCCGAGCCTGCCGATGCTGATCCTGGCGCGCGGCCTCCAGGGCCTTGGTGGCGGCGGCATCATGCCGGTCGTGCAGACTGTGATCTCCGACGTGGTGTCACCGCGGGAGCGTGGCCAGTACCAGGCTTATTTCTCCAGTGTCTGGATGGTTGGCGGCATCCTTGGTCCCGTCATCGGCGGCGTGTTCGCCGAGCATCTGCACTGGTCGATGATCTTCTGGATCAACCTGCCGCTCGCAGCCGCAGCGCTCGTGATGCTGTTGCCGAAGATGAAGAAGATCCCGGTGTTCCACCGCAAGCGCAAGGTAGACTGGCTCGGCGGCGTGCTGCTGATGGCCTCCGCCGTCGTCTTCATGCTGGTGCTGACCTGGGGCGGCACGCGCTTTCCATGGCTCTCGCCGACCGTTCTTGCGATGGTCGGCGGCGCGGTCGCGCTCGCAGTCACCTTCGTGTGGCACGCGCGCCGCTCGGACGAGCCGTTCCTGCCGCTGCCGCTGCTCAGCGGATCGGTCGCGCCTTTCGCGCTGTTGGCCGGCGGTTGCGGGCTTGGTGCGATCACGGGCCTCACCGTCCAGCTGCCGCTCTATTACGAGGCGGTCTACCACCTCAGCGCCAGCGAGGCGGGGCTTGCGCTGATTCCGCTCGCGGCGGTCTCGACCGTGGGTGCGGCCATCGCCGGCCGTACCATGGCGCGTGCCAAACATTACAAGCGTGTCGCGATCATCGGCACGTCCTGGGCTGCGCTGTGTGCGCTCGGCCTCACGCTGACGACCTTGCCGCTATGGGCCCTGCTGTCGCTGATGGCCGCGTTCGCACTCGGTCTCGGCACGACCTTTCCGGTTTGCGTGGTCTCGCTGCAAAATTCGGTCGCCCGTCCGCTGGTCGGCACCATCACCGGCGCGATGAACTTCTTCCGCTCGCTGATGTCCTCGTTCACGGTCGCGGCCTTCGCCGCCATCCTGCTGATTGCGCTCGGCGCCGACGTTCCGCTTGCCGGCGAGCACCATGGTGCGATCAACGCGATCCCCGCCGACGACATGCGGCACGCGTTCCGCTACGTCTTCGGCGCGGCTACGGCGCTGATGACCACCGCCTCGCTCTGCCTGATCATGATGGAGGAGCGGCCGCTGGCCGGTCCCACCGTCACGCAGCAGGTGGAGATGGCGGAGTAGGGCGCTTCACCCGCCGCGATCGGGATCGTCGTCGGCGCTGCCGGTTTTCCGCGCTTTCGCCGCAAGCTGCTCCTTAAGCATCGCCAACGCGTCGGTCGACCAATCCCGGACATCGGTCACGGCAACCCAGGCATCGACGTAATGCTCGGGCGCGTAGACATGACCGAAGCCCATCGGCGTACCATTCGCCATCCCCATGTCGAGGGCGAGCTGAAGCATGGTGACGATCGGATACCATCCAAGCTCCGGTGAGACATCCGGACCGCGCGGCGCCGCCATCCACGCCGGCCGCCGGTAGGCATCCCGGTAATTGAAGAACGTGATCGCGTCGCTGGCATATTGCAGATAGACGATTCGCATCGGGCCCCAGGGCACATCTGCCGACACGGTGGCTCCGTTCTGGTTCATGAACCGCACGAAGCGACTGTTGCGGAATTCCGGCAGCCAGGCCGGCGAACCCGGATTGCGGCTCGCGGTGACCGAACGCCAGATGCGGCTCTCGAACGGCGGTCCGCTCCACACCGCGCCGGCAATGGGATCGCCGATCGTCTCGAACAGCTCCGCGGACTTTTCCGAGTTCATGGCGCCGAGGCTGAGCCCGTGCAGATACAGTTTTGGCCGCTTGTCCTTCGGCAGCGTCGTCCAATAGCCGTAGATTTCCGCAAACAGCGCACGCGATGCCTCGGCGCCGTATTCCGGCTGAAACAGCAGCGACAGCGGGCTGTTGAGGTAGGAGTATTGCATCGCGACGCTCGCGATGTCGCCATGGTGGAGATATTCGACGCTATCCATCGCGGACGGATCGATCCAGCCGGTGCCGGTCGGCGTGATGACGATCAGGACTTTGCGCTCAAAACCGTGCTGACGCTTGAGCTCGTCCAGCGCCAGCCTGGCGCGCGCTTGCGCCGTGCCGGCGCCGCCGAGGCCGACATAGACACGCACAGGCTCCTGCGCGGCCTGTCCCGTCACGGCGCTGATCTCGGCCGCGGCCGGACCCGATACAATGAATCGGCGTCCCGTGCGTCCGAGCTCATTCCATTTCACCAACGATGCCGGGCTTCCCGTTTTCCCCGGCGCCGTCGGCTGCGGCCGCTCGGGCTCGAAGACGGCATCGAGCTCGCGGAAGGACGAATCGAGCGCGTTGAACGCCGTGCTGACCAGGACATTGCTGGCGATCGCCCAGAACAGCAGGGCTGCAACCAGAACGCCGATGACGTTTGCGATCCTCTGCGGAATGAAGCGCCGTTTGCGTGCGGCAAGGAAGCGGGCGATCAGCACAAACAGCCGCCCCAGCATCAGCAGCACTGCGAATGTGATCAGGGCGATGACGCAGACCTTGAGCGGATGCGCGGTGTCGACCGGCGCCATCTTCATCACAGTGCGGATCGAGTTCTGCCATTCGGCGGCCTGCCGCAGAAAGATGATCGCCACCAGCAGGCAGCCGGTCACGGCCAGCGCATTGGCGCCCGACCTTGCGCGCGCCGAGGGCTCGGGCAGTTCGAGATAATGCCACAGCCAGCGCCACAGGATGCCGGCGAGATAGCCGATCGCAAAGCAGGCGCCGGCGAGGGCGCCCTGGGTGAGGTAGCTGCGCGGGATCAATGTCGGTGTCAGGGCGGCCGCAAAGAACAGCGCGCCCAGCATGAGGCCGACGCCGGAGAGCGAGAGGAGTTGTCGCCGAACGAACCACGCCAGATTCATGAAAGCCCCCGAGCGGCGCTATTCTCTGTTGTCTGAAAAATTGCTCTTGCGCGGCAGTAGAATCGTGAACTCCGTGAACGCACCGGGCTCCGTCGCGACGTCGATCGCGCCGCCATGCTGCTTCACGACGATGTCGTGGCTCATCGACAATCCGAGGCCGGTGCCTTCGCCGGCCGGCTTGGTGGTGAAGAACGGATTGAACATCTTCGCCTTCACCGCGTCCGGAATGCCGGTGCCGTTGTCGCGGATGCGGATCTCGACACTGTCGCCGCGGTCGCGGGTCGTGGCTGTCACCACCGGCTCGTAACTGCCAGCGCCGTTGTCCGCCTTGCGTTTCGCCACCGCATGAAACCCGTTCGAGATCAGGTTCAGCAGCACCCGGGTGATCTCCTGCGGAAACACTTCGGCAGAGCCTGCCGAAGGATCGAGCTCGCGCTTGAGTATCACGTCGAATTGTGGCTTCTCGGCGCGCGCGCCGTGATAGGCGAGGCTGAGGCTTTCCTCGACCAGCGCGTTGACGTCGCTCTCCCGATGCTCGCCGCCGCCTTCGCGCGAATGCAGCAGCATGTTCTTGACGATGGAGTCGGCGCGCTTGCCGTGCTGCACGACCTTTTGCAGATTGTCTTTCAGCAGTCCCGTCAGTTCGTCGACTTCGCTGCGGACATCGTTCGCGAGCGGAACGGGCGCCAGCACCTCGTTCAGCTCGTCCGTCAGCTCGGCGGAGAGCGCGGCGAAATTGTTGACGAAATTGAGCGGGTTCTTGATCTCGTGCGCGATGCCGGCGGTGAGCTGGCCGAGCGAAGCCAGCTTCTCGGTCTGCACCAGCCGGTCTTGCGCTGCGCGCAGATCGTCGAGCGATTTGGCAAGCTCGCGCGTGCGGTCCTGCACCTCGTTGAATAGCCGCGTGTTCTCGATCGCAATCACGGCCTGGTCGGCAAAGGTCTTGAGCAGGCTGGTCGCCTTCTCCGGGAAGGGGCCCGCCTCGGGCCGTGTCACGCCGATGGTGCCGATCGCAACGCCGTCGCGCAGCATCGGGATCACGAGGATGCTGCGATAGCCGCGCGTTCGCGCCAGTTCCCGCATGGCCTCGGTGAGGTCGGGCTCGTTCTGCATGTCGCTGCGGAATGCGAACGCGCCGCTCGTCGCAACCCGGCTGTGAATGCCTGACGACGATAGTGGCACGGGGAACGAGCTGAGCAGCTCTTCGTTGCCCGCCTCGACGTCGGTGGTGAAAGCAGCAAGATGCAGCATGCCGTTGATGACGCGGGTGACGGTGGAGGAATGTCCGCCGACCAGCGCCTTGGCGCTGTCGGAGATCGCCTGGAATACCGGCGTGACGTCCGCTGGTGAGGCCGCGATCACCTTGAGAATGTCAGCGGTCGCGGTCTGCCGTTCCAGCGCTTCCCTGGTCGTATTGAACAGGCTGACATTCTTGATCGCGATCACGGCCTGGTCGGCGAAGGTTTGTAGCAGCCGCACATGATGCTCGCCGAAAGTTCCGGTCGCGCGCCGCGTCGCAATGATGACGCCGATCGCCTCGCCCTCGCTCATCAGGGGCGTGAACAGCATGCTGCGAAAGCCGCGAGCGCGCGCGATGTCGCGTGCGGCTGGTTCGAGCTCTGTGTCGGGCAGTTGCACTGCCGTGCCATCGGCCACGAGCCGATGGGCCGGAAATTGCGCGAACGGCACCGGGAATGAATCCTGGAGTGCGCGGTCGCCAGCGGGATCGCCAGGCGTGAACGCCGCAAGGTGCGCGGCGCCGTCGATATAACGCAACACCGCGGTGGAGAAGCCGCCAATCAGCCGGTTGGCGTTGGCAGCGATGGCGTCGAACACCTGCCGTACGTCAGAGGGCGAACTCGCCAGCACCTTCAGAATGTCGGCGGTCGCGGTCTGCCGTTCTAGTGATTGGCGCGTCTCGTTGAACAGGCGCGCGTTCGCGATCGCGATCGCGGCCTGGTCGGCAAAACTCTGTTGCAGCGCCATCTCGTCATCAGTGAAGGGCGCGAGACGGTCCCGGTAGACGATCAACGCGCCGATCGCCTTGCCTTCGAGCCGCAGCGGCGAGCCGGACATCGAGCGCGTGCCGGCGGCGCGAACGTGAGGAAGGCCGGGCCAGTCGGCGATGTCAGGATCGACATTGTCGACATCGGGGACGTGAACCTGGCGGTTCTCGGCGACGATCGTGCCCGGCATGTTGCGGCCGCCGATCCTGAGTTGGGCGAGTGGCACGCCGGCGCCGACACGCTGTGCACTTTCGCCGACCCGGATGACCTTGGACCAGCCGTCGCCTTCGGCAATGTGAATGGTCGCGCTCGGCGCGCCGAACAGATGCATGGTCGCTTTGGCGATCTGTTGCAGCGAGCCATCCGCATCGCCCGAGGAGTTCGCGATGGTGCGCAGGATCTCCGTGCTGGCATTCTGCCGGTCGCGCGCCATCGCGAGCTCGGCTTGCAGCTGCGCGTTCTCGGCCGCAGCCGACTGCAATTGCCGTTTGAGCTCGTCGATCCCGGCGACATCGTTGGAAGAGGTGGTCATTCGCAATCCGGCTGGATGCCGCGACACGCGCGGCACTCATCCGGATTATCACATCTCCGGCGGCTGGAGCCAGCGTCCGCGGCGGTGGATTTGCCGCCGAAAACCGGCTCAGGTTCCCGGCCGCGACACTTCGGTCTCCTTGCTGGTGATGAACTCCAGCAGCACCGGCACACCTTCCTTCGTCTTCTGGATGCCGCGCTTGATCGCAGGGATGATGTCCTCCGGCTTGGTCACGCGCTCACCATAGCCGCCGAAGGCGCGCGCCATCGCGGCGTAGTCGCCGGAAATGTCGGTCGAGCGATATTTCTCGGTCGAGATCGGCATCACCTTCAATTCGATCGCCATCGAGAAATTGTTGAGGAGGATCGACATGATCGGGATGCGCTCGCGCACCGCGGTCTCGAAATCCATGCCTGTGAAGCCAATCGCCGCATCGCCCCAGACATTGATGCAGAGCTTGTCGGGCTTTGCGAGTTTTGCGCCCATCGCGAGCCCGAGGCCGTAGCCGAGCTGCGTCGTCTTGCCCCAGCCGAGATAAGAGAGCGGCTCCACAGCTTTCCAGAACGGCGAGAGCTGGTCGCGCGGGCTGCCGGCATCATGGGTGATGATGGTATTCCTGATGTCGACGGTGTGTTGCAGGTCCCACAGCACGCGATAGGGGCTGAGCGGCGCGTCGTTGCTGGTCAGCTTCGGCATCCATTTCGCCAGCCATTCCTTGTGCGAGGCCGCGATCTCGGCTGCGACCGCCGACGCGTCGCGATCCCCAGTGACCGTCTTGCCGATCTCCTCCAGCAGCGCATCGAGCACGAGACCGGCATCGCCGACGAGACCGATCCTGGCCTCCACGTCCTTGTTGAGATGGTTCGGGTCGAGCGTCGAATGGATGATGGTTTTTCCTTTCGGCATCGCGATGCCGAAGCTGGTCTCGGTGAAGGAGCAGCCGATGCCGAAGATGACATCGGCCTCAGCAAGGAATTTCGGGACCGCGCGCGGCACCGCAAGACCGCCGGAGCCGAGCGAGAGCGGATGCGTTTCCGGAAACGACGATTTGCCGCCGAGGCTGGTGGTGACGGGAATCCCGAGCCGCTCCACGAGCTGCTTCAGCTGCGGCCATGCCTGCGCGTAATGCACGCCCTGGCCGGCGTAGATCACCGGCCGTTTTGCGTTGACGAGCAGGCTGGCCGCCTCCTTCACATGTACGGGGTCGGCGCCGTAGCGCGTGCGCAGCACCGGTGTGTAGTTCAGCGGCTCCGGCACCTCCTCGTTCCACATGTCCGCGGGGATCTCGACGATCACGGGCCCGCCGCGGCCGTTCTTCAACTTGGTGAAGGCGCGGCGAAAAATGTTGGTGACTTCAGCGGCGAGGATGATCGGCTCGGAGGATTTCGAGAACGCCTTCATCGCCTCGCTGGAATTGAAGTTCGGCTCGATATGCGCGAGCCGGCGCTGATAGCCCATCGGCAGCACCAGCACAGGCACGGATTCGCCAAAGCACTGCGCGACGCCGCCCATCGCGTTCTCCGCGCCGGGCCCGTGCTGCATGCAGAACGCGCCGATCGTGCGCCCCGACGTCACCCGCGAGATCGCATCCGCCATGTGCACGCCGACGCGCTCCTGCCGCACCATCACAGGCCGGATCTCGGCCTTCGCCGCATGCTCGATCAAATGGTTGACGGGATAGCCGCAGAGGATCTCGATCCCCTCGCGCCGCATGATTTCCGCAATGGCGGTGCCGAGCTTCATGGCGTCTCTCCCTGGCAAGGCCGGTTGGTCCCGGCTGGTTTGGAGGAGAGAGGATCAGGAAATGCCGGGGCGGTAAAGTGTGGGTTCTCGCGTGCGCAGGTAGGTCTGCCATGCAGTCCGGCCTCACTCGGGCCGCCGGCTCAGGAGGCCGTCATGGTCCGCCGTGCAAGACCGATGGTTCGGCAGGAATTTTGCAACGCGACGCGTGAACGCCAGGCAGAATTCCTTTGGAGGTGACATGAGCGATAGCGTGAGCGCTCTCTTCGATCGTTGGGAGCGGGTTTGGCATGAAGGCCAATATGGCCTGATCCCCGATTGTGTGGGGTCGCATTACATCCGCCACGACGAGAAGGGCGACCGGGCCGTGACGCGCGGCGAATACACCGCGGAATTACAGGCCGTGCATAAGGACCGCCCCGGAATCCGCGTCGTCGTGTATGATCATTCCTTTACGGCCGATCGCGCCTGGTTCCGTTTTGCATTGGTCTGGCCTGATCCCGCGACCGGCGAGAAGCGCAGCCGCGCCGGCATGCAAGCCTACCGTATCGAGGACGGCAAGCTGGCCGAGACCTGGATCACGATGCTTGGTCTTGGCACTACATGGGCTGACGAACCGCAGAAACGATGGACGTGCCGAAAGGGCTGAGGGCAGACGCGGAAGATGGTTCGGGCACAACCGGTTGGCTTCATCCGTGCTACGATCGCTACTTGCAGTTTTTGCAGATCGTCAGCTTTTGTTTCAGCGCCTCATCCACCTGATCGAGGCCATTCACATCCGGATTGGAGCTGGAATTGGATTTGGAGCCCCTTGCCGCGCGGGACCTCGCAGGCGGCGTCACCGGACTTGCGGTGTCATTGTCGTCGACAGCGCTGAAGCCATCATAGTCGGCTGCTGGGTTCGGCGCTTGTGGAAGACCGCCGGTCGGCGGCGTCCTGTCGGACGCTGCCGGGGAGTTTTTGGCGGTCGCCCGTGGCGGCGATGCCTTGGGTGGAGCAAGCGAAACCGGCGGCGCGGTCGAGGTCTGTGCCCTCGCGCCGTCCTGCGGCGAGATGCCAACAAGAATGAGGCTAACAGCCATGAGCGTCGCGATTCTCATCCGCATCCTTCAGACGGTTTGGGTTCGACCATTCATAGCACCGCAGCTCGGACGGAGCCAACGGGTCAAAACACGCCGTCTCGCTGCGCATGCAATGACGAGATTGAGGAGGCATCTCGCCACGAACGTCGTCCGCTGTCCTGCTACGCCTTCTCCTGCAACGCCCGCCGTAGCCTGCGGATGATGACGCCGCGGGCGCGGTCGTCGGCGGCGGCTGCGACCTTGTCGCTGATGTCGAGCATCAGCTCCGACATCTCGTTGTGCCAGTCCAGATGCGTGACGGCTTCGGGCGTGAGGCGACGGCGATGGTCGACGTCGAGGACGCGCGGCTCGGCGGTCTCGAGCTCGTAGATGTCGTCCAGCAAGGGTTGATGGATTCTTGCGGCCGGAAGAATGCGTTCGGCCAGCCGCTCGGCGAGACTGGCGATCGCGTCCTGCTCGCCGTGAGTGAGAAACAGTCCGCGCGCGATCGGGCGGCGCGCCGCGATCCAGCCGGCGATGCCCGCGGCGTCTGCATGTCCGGAATATTCGTCGATCATGCGGATGCGGGCGGCGACCCTGATCTCCTCGCCCTGGATGCGGACGCCCTTGGCGCCCTCCTGGAGGAAGCGGCCGAGCGTGCCATGCGCCTGGAAGCCTGAGAGCAGCACGGTTGCGCGCTCGTTCCACAGCCAACGCTTGAGGTGATGGCGGATGCGGCCCGCGTCGCACATGCCGCTGGCGGCGATGATGATGTGAAAGCCGGTCAGGCGCATGATGGCCTTGCTCTCGGCAACCGTCTCGGTGAATTTGAGATGCGGCGAGTTGAGCAGACGATCGACGTCCACGCCCTGATCGAGGCTTGCGGCGTGCTGGCGGAAGACTTCGGTCGCATGGATCGCGAGCGGGGAATCCAGGAAGATCGGCGCCGCCGGAACTTCACCGCGTTCCATCAGGTGAACGATGTCGACGATCAGCTCCTGCGTCCGCTCCACCGCGAAGGCCGGGATCAGCAGGGCGCCCCTGGCGGCGGCGGCATCGCGGATCTCGCTTGCCAGATGCTGTCGGCGTTGCTCGGGCGTGGTCGCTGCGCGGACACGGTCGCCATAGGTCGCCTCGCAGATGACGTAGTCGAGGTCCACCGGCGCTCGGGGATCGGGCTGGAGCAGCTTTGCTTCCGGGCCGACGTCGCCTGAGAGCAGTACGCGCAACGGCCGCTCCGGGGCGGCCTGATCGAATTCCAGCTCGATCGAGGCGGAGCCGAGCAAATGGCCTGCGTTCCAGTAGCGCGCGCGAACACCCGGGATCACGTCGGCCCAACGCTCATAGTCGACAGGGCGGAACGATTGCAGCGAAGCGGTCGCGTCGGCCTGAGTGTAGATCGGCGTGACCTCCTTCCGCCTGCGCGCGGCGTTGCGCCGGTTCAGCTGCGCGACCTCGGACTCCTGGATACTGCCGGCGTCCGGCAGCATCCAGGAGCACAGGTCGATCGTGCCACGCGTCGCCAGGATAGGTCCTGCAAATCCCTCACGCACGAGCTTCGGCAGCAGTCCGCTGTGGTCGATATGCGCATGCGTGAGCAGCACTGCCTGGATGTCCGCGGGACGGAACGGGAAGGCGCCGTAATTGAGCTGCTTGAGCGTCTTCTGTCCCTGGAACAGGCCGCAATCGACCAGGAAGCGTCCGGTCGCGGTCTCGAACAGGTAGCTCGATCCGGTCACGGTGCGGGCGGCGCCGCAAAATCGGACGGTGATGCTCATGTCGTTGGCTCCAGCGGAAATTTCGGGTTTAGCTCGCGCCTGAGGGCCGCGGCCAGGATCTCGTCCAGGGCGATCGCGTTGGTCGGATGCGGCACGCTATCGCTCGAGCGAATGGAGCGGATGCCTGCATCGGTGAAGGCAGAGATCATAGCGGGCGGAAACAGTGCGTGGGTCACGACCGTATCCACGGCACTTGCCCCCATCGCGCGCAAGGTCCTGGCCGCGACCATCAGCGTCGTCCCGGAGGAGACGATGTCGTCGACCATCAGCGCCGGCCGCCCCGCAAGCAGGGCCGCATCGGCAAAATCGATCTCGACGGAGCGGTCGCCGCGCCGTGTCTTTCGCGCGACCGTGTGCTGCAAGCCCAGCCGCCCGGCAAGATCCCTCACCCACGGCTCGGACTCGGCATCTGGGCCGATCACGACGGTTGCGGCATCGATGCCGGCCTTCGCCAGCGCGTTTGCGATCGCCGGCATCGCGGACAGGTTTTCGGACTCGATGCCGGGAAAGACGAGCCCGATGTCGCCGGTCCGATGCAGGTGCGCATCCACGGTGACGACGCGGTCGGCGATCGACGCAAGCAGGCCGCCCATCGCACGCTGGCTGATGGCCTCGCCCGCATGAAACGCAATGTCCTGCCGCATGTAGCAGAGATAGGGCGCGACCAGGACCAGCCGCTTCGCGCCGCCGCGCCGCAGCGCCTCCGCGGCGAACAGCAGCGCAATCAGCTTGTCGTTGGGCTGGTCGAGCGCGGCATAGAGGATGGTGGTGTCTGCCGCCGGCGCGACCGTGACGCGCAGCTCGCCGTCCGGGAAGCGATGCAGGGCGATCTCGTCGCAGGCAAGCCCAAGCCGCACCGCGAGACGCTTCGCGGCCTCAGTGCCGAAGGGCAGGGTCTGGAGCGCGATCGTGCTCACGACGCTGTCTTGTCCCGGAGGGCGTCGTGACCGTTGACGGCGTAGCCGTTCTCCGCTGCGGCGGCGGAGGCCGCCAGATCGTGCTCGGGCCGATCGAAGGCGTAGACGCGATAGAGCGGCTCGCCCTGTTCGACGCGGTCGCCGATCTTCTTGAACAGGCGGATGCCGGCGCCCTTGTCGAGCGGCGCGCCGGCGGTCCGAGCGAGCCGGTTCAGCCGCAGGCAGTCGATCGCGGACACTACGCCGTCGTGCGCCGCCTTGACGTCGAAGCTGCGCGATCCGAGCTCGGCACTGCATGTCGAGGGGCCCTGGGCGTCGATGATCTTCTGCATCTGCTTCAGCGCGGCGCCGCTGTCGAGCAGCTCGCGCGCCCGTGCATAGCCGGCGCCGCCGCGCAGCTTCGGATCGTATTCCAGCAAATGGGCGGCGAGCCGCAGCGATTTCTCGCGCAGGTCGCGCGGCGCATCCCGATCGTTGCCGAGCACCGCCATCACGTCGTTGGCCTCGAGCACCGGCCCGATGCCGTTGCCGATCGGCTGGCTTCCGTCGGTCGTGATCACCTCGACGGTGCGGCCGAAGCGGTCGCCGACGAATTCGAACAGTTTTCGCAGCCGCATCGCCTCGACCGCGCCGGTGACTTTCGCTGTCGGCCCGACCGGAATGTCGATCAAGAGATGCGTCGAGCCCGCGGCGATCTTCTTTGACATGATGGAGGCGACCATCTGCTCGCGGGTATCGAGGCTCAGCGGGCGCTCGACCGAGATCAGGACGTCGTCGGCCGGCGAGAGATTCACGTGCCCGCCCCAGATCAGGCAGCCATTGCAGGCCGAGACGATCGCCTTCATTTCATCGATGCCGACATTCACCCGCGCCAGTACCTCCATCGTGTCGGCCGTGCCGGCGGGCGAGGTGATGGCGCGCGAGGAGGTCTTGGGGATCGGCAGGCCGTGCGCGGCGACGATCGGCACCACGATCATCGAGGTGCGATTGCCGGGAATGCCGCCGATGCAATGCTTGTCGACGACGACAGGAGCGGGCCAGACCAGTTGCGTGCCGGCCTGAGCCATCGCGCCGGTTAGGGAGAGAAGCTCATCGCTGGTGATGAAGCTCGCCGAACCGATCAGGAAGGCAGCGATCTCCATGTCGGAGTAGCGATAATGGGCGAGGTCGTCGATGATCGCGCCGATCTCCGCCTGGCTCAACGTTCGCCCGTGAATCTTCGCGCGCACCGCTTCCAGGCTTTCCGGAGGCGCGGCGGGCGTCACCGTGACCGGCGCGCCGACCGGTTCGGCGAAACGGCGGAAAGCGGGCTCTGAGAGTCCGATCTCGTCTCGGGCCGCCAGCGTGTCATCGTCAGTGATCAGCAGCGTCGCCAGCAGCACCTTGCCGTTCCGACGGAGTTCGACGCGGCTGAAGCCGCGGAAAATCTCAGCGCGTAGCGCCCTCGATTGCCTGGAGATGACGACGACGTTTTCGCGGCCGGTATCCAGGCGAACGCGGCGGATATTCAACTGGGAGTGCGGGAGGTCTGGATGCATGGACGGGCCTGCAGGAGGAAGCTCGGCCTCCATGCTTAACCGCCGTTGTCTCGAAGCTTTTGACCCAGATCATGGTCTGCGACGTCGGCAAACCTGCGCGCTGTGGCGACATCGGCCGATGTCAGAGGATCGCATTCGGCCCGGCAGGCCGGTTACTTCGTCGCGGCGCTGATCGAGTTGAATTTGCTGTTCAGCAGCGCGCTGCCGGTGTTGTTCACGACCGTGACGATCGCGAGCGCGACGCCGGTGGCGATCAGGCAATACTCAATCGCGGTGGCTGCACTTTCATCGGCGAGGAAGGACCTGAGCAAAGCCATCGTCAACTCCTTTTCATCCGTCCAACGTAGGCTGGTGCCGTTTTCGGAATGGTAAATTGATTCACTAACTTTTCGGGGCGCGCGCGCCAAACTGCAGGTGGGGCGGACCCGACCTCAGGCCTTATATGTTGCCATTCGTTGACTTAAGGTTTCGTCACCCAATTCAGCTGGATTTGACGCTGTCCTTCTCAGGAGCTGATGATGCGTCCAGGTGCGGCCTTGCGAGGGCGTTTCAGCACGGCGGCAAGGCGCCCGATCAGATAGCGCATGACGCGCGGCTGCAACCGCGCCGCGCTGTCGGCGAGGTGCTTGTCCTCGGTCGTATCGCTGACGAGGCCGATATAGTTCTTTCTCGCGTCCCGCTGCTGCACGGCGTGCAAACCTTAGGTTCGATCGACGGCGCGACCTTGTTGCACGCGACGGGAACCGACAGTTAATTTTGTCTTCCGTATGATTACGTGACGCCGCGCGGGCGGGAGGCCGGCGCCGAAAACGACAGTGCGTTTTAACGGATTGTTGAGGCTACTTGCGGCGCGCGTCGGCGTTGAGTGCCCGCAGCATCGCGATGCGGGCGAACGTCATCCAGCCGCCGCCGGTCTCGGCCGCGTTGATCAGGGTTTCGATCGCGGTCTGCCAATGGCTCACGTGCTGCGCATGCTCGGGCAGCTGCATGATGTGATCGGCCGCCTCTTGCAGCGTCCGCAGCTTGCGTCCGCTGGCTAAGGAAATGGGATCGTCGAATGCCGCCGACCAGGGCATGTCAGGCCGGCCGAGCGGCGAGGGGAGAGATCATTGCGCGATCGAAAGGCGCGTGCTGCTAGCCGGCCTTTTTCGTCCGCGCGGTCGCGCGCACCGGCTTGTCGGCGGCCTTCTTCGCGGTTTCCTTGGGAGCTGCTTTCGCCGCGGCATCCTTGCCGCCCTTGCCGGAGATCGGCAGCAGCATCTCGCGCTGGCCTTCGACGCGCTTCTTCGGCTTCTTGCCCTTGACGGTCTCTTTGGCGACCTTCGTTGCGGGCGCGGCGTCCTTCTCGTTCGCGATGCTCTTCTTCAGCGCGTCCATCAGGTTGATGACGTTGCCGCCGGTCTTGGGCGTCGTCTTCGCCGCGATCGGCGTGCCCGAGCGCTTCTTGTTGATGAGATCGATCAGCGCAGTCTCGTAATGATCCTCGAACAGTTCGGGCTCGAACGCGCCGGACTTCTTCTCGACGATGTGCTTGGCGAGGTCGAGCATGTCCTTGGTCAGCTTCACGTCCTGGATGTCGTCGAAATAGTCCTTCTCGCTGCGCACCTCGTAGGGATAGCGCAGCAGCGTGCCCATCAGCCCGCTCTCGAGCGGCTCGAGCGCGATGATGTGCTCGCGGTTGGTCAGCACCACGCGGCCGATCGCGACCTTGTCCATGCTGCGGATAGTCTCGCGGATCACCGCGAAGGCGTCATGGCCGACCTTGCCATCCGGCACGAGATAATAGGGGCGGATCAGGTAGCGGCTGTCGATGTCCGTCTTCGGCACGAACTCGTCGATTTCGATCGTGTGCGTGGAGTCGAGCGCGATGTCGTCGAGCTCGTCCTTGGTGACCTCGATGTACGTGTCGGTGTCGACCTTGTAGCCCTTGACGATGTCCTCGGAGGTGACCTCGTCACCGGTCTCGGCGTCGACCTTCAGGTACTTGATCCGGTGGCCGGTCTTGCGATTGATCTGGTTGAACGAGACCTTCTCGGTATCCGACGTGGCCGGATACAGCGCGACCGGGCAGGTCACGAGCGACAGACGCAGAAAACCCTTCCAATTGGCGCGGGGGGCCATGGGCTACTCCAAACGCAATAAGGACCGACTTATGAGGATACCATCGGGGAATACCGAATCATACTCGGCGGGCAGCGGAATCTTGCAACTGCGTTAACCGGCCGCCGGGCGCATGGTTGCTGCCTGATCCCCGCCAAAAGCCGGAACATCATATCCAATCACGCGTTGCCACGGGACATCACGCCGCGAGGAGGTCGCGGCCATCCGACGCGACAGCCAGAGATTGAGGTCACCATGGCAACCACGCGAGACGAACATCAGATCGTCGAAACTGCAACCGAGGCGCGCCAAGGCGAACCTGGGCCGTCGGTGGCAGCTCTGCTCGCCATCTCGACCGGGCTTGCGATCCTGATCCTCGCCGTCATCTGGTTCGTGTTCTTCCGGACCTGACCGCTAAATCAACGGGAAGGGCGGACCTTCCGACTCGCCGCATAACGCGGCACATTGCGCCCGCCATGCCACAGGCCTCGTCCGGTGGCCTGGCGGGCGCAGTCGCGTCTGTCCCGAACAAATAGTATATGACCAAAAAGTAACGCAGGCGGTTCCCCGCGTTCATATTCAGTTCACGCCGGAATTGCTCATCTGTGGCGGTGTTCATGCGGCCTATTTTTGGAGAGAAGCGTGCGCCTGCTTGTCGTTGAGGACGACCCCGATCTCAATCGCCAGCTCACCAAGGCGCTGACCGACGCCGGTTATGTCGTCGATCGCGCCTTCGACGGGGAGGAGGGGCACTTCCTCGGTGACAACGAGCCCTATGACGCCGTCGTGCTCGACATCGGCTTGCCCAAGAAGGACGGCATCTCGGTGCTGGAAGCCTGGCGCCGCAACGGCCGCACCATGCCGGTCCTGATCCTCACCGCGCGCGACCGCTGGAGCGACAAGGTGCAGGGGTTCGACGCCGGCGCCGACGATTACGTCGCGAAACCCTTCCATCTGGAGGAGGTGCTGGCGCGCATCCGCGCGCTGCTGCGCCGCTCGACCGGCCATGCCCAGAGCGAATTGACCTGCGGTCCCGTCTCGCTCGACACCAGGACCGGGCGGGTCAGCGTCTCCGGCAATCCCGTGAAGATGACCTCGCACGAATATCGGCTTCTGGCCTATCTGATGCACCATTCCGGGCGCGTCGTCTCCCGCACCGAGCTGGTCGAGCATCTCTACGACCAGGATTTCGACCGCGACTCGAACACGATCGAGGTCTTCGTCGGCCGTATCCGCAAGAAGCTCGACGTCGACATCATCCAGACCGTCCGTGGTCTCGGCTATCTCCTGACCCCACCGCCAGCAGGGGCTTGAAGTGATCTGGGCTTGACGAGCGGTCGGACAGGGGCCTTGGTCGCCTCATGACCGCCGACGCCATGCCGCCTCGCGCCCCCGGGATCATTCCGATGCCCGCCAGCTCGCTTGCGAACCGACTGTTCCTGTCGGCGACGGCGTGGCTCGTGGTGATCCTGGCCATCACCGGCGTGGTGCTATCGTCGGTCTACAAGGACGCCACCGAGCGTGCCTTCGACCGCCGGCTCAATCTCTATCTCCGCACCCTGATCGCCGAGGTTGCGACCCCAGACGAGCCGCCGGACCGCCAGTTCCAGTCGCTCGGCGAGCCGCTGTTCGATCTGCCGCTGTCCGGCTGGTACTGGCAGATCACGCGCACCGACACTGAAAAGCCGGAGGTGCGCTCCTCGCGCTCGCTCTGGGACAAGAAGCTGCCGAAACTGGATGAGCAGGGCGCCGAGCTCACCGCCGCCGGCATTCGCCTCGCTTATGTCGACGGTCCCGAGGGTCAGAAACTGCGCATGGTCGAGCGTCCCGTCGATCTCGGTGCCGACGGAAAATTCTTCGTCAGCGTTGCCGGCGACGACACCGAGATTTTCGACGAGACGCGCAGCTTCGATTATTATCTCGGCGGCACCTTCACCGCGCTCGGCATCGTGCTGCTGCTGACGACCGTGTTCCAGGTCCGCTTCGGCCTCGCCCCGCTCAAACGCATCTCCGAATCGATCGCCGACATCCGCTCGGGGCGGGCGGAGCGGCTCGAGGGCGAATTCCCGGTCGAGATCGCGCCTTTGGCACGCGAGACCAACGCGCTGATCGATGCCAATCGCGAGATCGTCGAGCGCGCCCGCACCCATGTCGGCAATCTCGCGCACGCGATCAAGACGCCGCTCTCGGTCATCGTCAACGAGGCCGGAACGCACGCGGCCGATCCTTTCGCGGCCAAGGTGATGGAGCAGGCGGATGTGATGCGCAACCAGCTCGCCCATCATCTGGAGCGCGCCCGCATCGCGGCCAGGGTCTCGATCGTTGGCACCGTGACGGAAGTTGCGCCCGCCATCGAGGCGCTGCGGCGGACCATGGAGAAGATCCATCGCGGCCGCGGCATCATGGTCGAGGCAACGGCCGATCCGTCGGCGAAATTCCGTGGCGAGCGGCAGGATCTGGAGGAGATGGTCGGCAACCTCGTCGACAATGCCTGCAAATGGGCAGCTTCCCGTGTCTTCATCGAGGTTTTGGTGGAGGCGCCCCAGCAGGCCGGCGCCGGCCCGCGCTTAAGGATCGTCGTGGACGACGACGGCCGCGGCCTGTCCGAGGCGGAGCGCGCCCAGGTCTCCCGGCGCGGACAGCGCCTCGACGAGTCCAAACCCGGCTCGGGGCTGGGCTTGTCCATCGTGACCGACCTCGCCGCGCTCTACGGCGGCAGCCTCGCGCTCAGTGGCGCGCCGATCGGGGGCTTGCGGGCCGAACTGGTGCTTCCCGGAATATAATCCTCTGTTCCCAAGGGGTTATTTGCTCTACCGGGCACCGATCCGGAGCAAAAGGCGGGCATTTGAGCCAACGTCCTCAACGGCTTCTTAAGGCGCAGCCTCCTATGATCGCGCCGGACGCATCCCATGTCCGCCATTTTACCGTGCATTACCCGGGCGCATGAGCCAGACATCGATCGAGCGGCTGAGGGAATATCTCGCGCAGCTCCCGCCGCAGGCGCAGGCGCTGCTCATGCGGGAGTTCGAGCGCGCGCTCGAACGCGGCCAGGACACGGCTGTGGCCACCCTCGTGCTCGAGCAACTGCGCAAGATCGTCCGCAAGACCGAATCCGATGAGGCCACGCCGCCGCGCACGGACGACCTGTCGCGGCTGCTGTTCCAGGCCCTGGAACCGTTCCTGGTCGAGGCGGGCGCCCCGATCCGGGTCGGACAGATCCGCCGCTCCTCGCTGCCGCCGATCTGGCAATGGCTCGGCCGTGATGGCGCCCCGGACAAGCTGAACGAATTCGAGACGGCGCTGGCGCGGATGCCGGTCGCGGACAGTACGGGGCAGGTCGAGGCCCTCGCCTTAAAGCTCCAGGCGGTCGCTGCGGATGCCATCTTCGAACTGACGGGGCCGGGCGGCGGCGACAAGTCGCGCGCGCTCGCCCGCGTCGGTCCGCCCAACGTGATCGAGGATCTCTATTCGATCGGAGCGGTGCTCCAGGTCCGGGAACCCGTCGCGACGCTGAACGAGAAGCTGCCGCGCTTCCTGCGCGCCTTCGGCGATGCCCAGATCGCCTCTGTGATGGCCGCGCTCAACATTCCCGTCCTCCAGACGCCGCAGATGCTTCCCTTCGCGCTGTCGGTCGTCGTGCAGCGGATGACCGCGCGCTGGCAGATCATTCGTCTCGCCATCAAGATTGCCGCGTCCGACGACGAGATCCGCGTCGCGGCCACGCCCTATGGCGTCGCGGTCACGATTGCCCTGCACGATTTGTCCCGCGTGGCAGCGATCCTGCGCATGGACATCAAGCGCGGTAATTTCGACACCGTCGCGGACAATCTCAAGGCGCTGCATGACGGCGTGCGCGGCCTGCGCACGGAACTCGACCTGCGCAACGATTCCGCCTGGGGCAAGCAGCTGACCTCGATCCGCGCCGACATCTCCAATGCGCTGCAATCGGAGATCGACAGCGTTCCCGGCCGCGTTCGCCGCATCCTGCGCCAGCGCCCCGAGAAGGACATTCCGCCGGGCGCGCGGATTGACAGCACCGAGGTCGAGGAAACCGCGGCGCTGATCGATTTCGTCGCGACCTGCCGCAATTACGCCAGCGAGCTCGCGATCAACGAGGTGACGCTGCGCACCTATTCCGACCTCCAGCAATATGTCGAACGCTCGACCGAGCAATTGGTGCAGGCGTTGCGCTCCGCCGATCACAAGGTCCGCACCTACAGGCAGCAGCAGGTGCAGGCCGCGATTCGCTTCTGCCAGGTGCTATTCGGCGATGATTATGCCTCGCTGATGAGCCGTGCCGCGGAGAACGCGGCGACCGGCGAGCGCAGCAAATCGTCGCGCGCCAGCTGATTCAGGCGCATATTTTCGTGATCACAATTTGAGGTTGACGCTGCCGGTGACGAGCCCTACGTTCACGGTGCAAATTTTGGAATTTCTATCTGTGGGCGCATGAAACCCGTTATCAGCTCCATCGAAATTGAAAACCGCGTCATCGTTGCCAAATATCAAAGGCTGATGGTCGGCGCGAAGATGGTGTTGGTCGAAAAGGCAAGCGGTCGGCAGCTGCCCGAGACCGTCACCAGGGTTGCATCGCCCGTTCCCGTCGGGGCGGTGCGCATCAGATTGCCCACCGCAATCGAGCCGGGAACATACTTCCTCAAGGCCTTCGACGGGCACGGCGAGGATGCCGCCCGGAGCGCGGACTTCGAGATCGGCTAAGCCGTTGGATTTCCACCGTTTCGGGACTGTGTGCGCTCGCGCCGAATTGACAATTGTCAATTGCCGCATCGTCCGGCCGTGGTGTAAAGCCACCTGTGGGCGCGGTTCGCGCGCTGCCGGAAGCTTGCCAGATGACGCTATGGTTCGTGTTCGCGCTGATGACGGTCGCGGCGATTTTCGCCGTGCTCTGGCCGCTCGGCCGCGGTGCGCGCGCGGAAAATCAGGGCAGCGAGGTTGCGGTCTACAAGGACCAGCTGGCCGAGATCGAGCGTGATCTCGCCGCAGGATTGATCGCCGCTCCCGAGGCCGAGGCCGCGCGTGTCGAGATCAGCCGCAGGCTGCTCGCTGCCGCCGCCAGCGAGCCTGTGTCGGAGCCGAAATCGAGCCTCAGATGGCGTCGCGCGGCAGCCGTGCTGGCGCTCGTCGGCCTGCCACTTGTGGCGATCGGCGTCTACATGCCGCTCGGCTCGCCTCTGCTGCGCGACTTTCCCCTGGCGCAGCGGGAGCGCGGGTCCGGCTCCGGCATGGCGCAATCGCTCGAAAACCTCGTCGTACAGGTCGAGCAACATCTCGAAAAGAATCCGACCGACGGACGCGGCTGGAACGTGCTCGCGCCCGTGCTGGAACGGCTTGGCCGTTTCGACGATGCGGTGCGGGCCTATCGCAGTTCGATCACCTATAACGGCGAGAGCGCGGAGCGCCGGGCCGATCTCGGCGAAGCCATCGCGGCCGCTGCAAACGGCGTGGTGACCGCCGAAGCCAAGACCGAGTTCGAGCGCGCACAGGCGCTCAACGCCGACGATCCCAAGGCGAACTACTTCCTCGGCCTTGCCGCCGAGCAGGACGGCCGCAAGGACGATGCCGCCAACATCTGGCGCGCGCTGCTGGCAAAAGCGCCGGCGGATGCGCCGTGGCGTCCCCTGGTGCAAACCTCGCTGGCGCGCGTCGGCGGTGGCGGCGCGACCATGCCGGCGCTCTCGGACGAGACCATCGCAGCCTCCAAGGACATGAACGCGGGCGATCGCAACGCGATGGTCCGCGGCATGGTCGAGCGTCTCGCCACGCGCCTCAAGCAGAACGGCGACGACGTCGAGGGTTGGCTGCGCCTGGTGCGCGCCTATCTCGTGATGGGCGATCGCGACAAGGCGGTCGGCGCATCGAGCGATGCCCGCCAGGCCGTTGCCAACGATGCCGCGCGGCTGAAGCAGCTCAACGAAGGCCTCAAGACGCTCGGGCTCGACGGATGATGAGTTCAGGGCGAGACGAGCAGGGAACGGATACGCCATGACGCGCAAGCAGCGACGTATGACCATCATCGGCGGCTCGCTCGCCGTGCTCGCGCTTGCGGCCGCGCTGGTGCTCAACGCCCTGCGCGACTCCATCGTGTTCTTCTCGACCCCGACCATGGTCGCCGAGAAGCACGTCGCGCCGGGAAAACGGTTTCGCCTCGGCGGACTGGTGCAGCCCGGCTCGCTCCAGCGCGGTGACAACCTTGCAGTGACCTTCGAGGTCGCCGACGGCGGCGCAAAGCTTCCGGTCGCCTTCAAGGGCATTCTGCCCGATCTGTTCCGTGAAGGGCAGGGCGTCGTCGCCGAAGGCGCGCTCGATGTCAACGGCGTGTTCAAGGCCGACACTGTGCTCGCCAAGCACGACGAAACCTACATGCCGAAGGATGTCGCCGATGCCCTGAAGAAGCAGGGGCATTGGAAAGACGATTACGGTGCCAAAGCTTCCGATGGCCTCAAGCCTTCGGCAACGACCGCGCAGGGCAACTCGCAGGGAGCGGTGCGATGATTGCGGAAGCCGGACATTATGCGCTGGTGCTGGCACTCGCGCTGGCACTGATCCAGTCCATCGTGCCGCTGATCGGTGCGCGCCTGAACGATGCCGCGCTGATGAACGTGGCGCGCTCCACCGCGCTGGCGCAGCTGCTGTTCGTCGGTGCGTCGTTCATCGCGCTGGTGACGTTGCACGTGAACTCGGATTTCTCCGTCGCCAACGTCTACGAGAATTCCCACTCCATGAAGCCGCTGATCTACAAGATCACCGGCGTGTGGGGAAACCATGAGGGATCGATGCTCTTGTGGGTCTCGATCCTGGCGCTGTTCGGCGGTCTGGTCGCGGCCTTCGGCAACAATCTGCCGCTGTCGCTGCGTGCGCATGTGCTGGCCGTGCAGGCCTGGATCGCCAGTGCCTTCTATCTCTTCATCCTGATGACCTCGAATCCGTTCCTGCGCATCGCCAATCCGCCGATCGAGGGACGCGACCTCAATCCGGTGCTGCAGGACATCGGCCTCGCCGTGCATCCGCCGATGCTCTATCTCGGCTATGTCGGCTTCTCGATCTCGTTTTCCTTCGCCATCGCGGCGCTATTGGAGGGGCGGATCGATGCGGCCTGGGCGCGCTGGGTGCGGCCGTGGACGCTGGTCGCCTGGATCTTCCTCACCCTCGGCATCGCCATGGGCTCCTACTGGGCCTATTACGAACTCGGCTGGGGCGGCTGGTGGTTCTGGGACCCGGTCGAGAACGCCTCGCTGATGCCGTGGCTTGCCGGCACGGCGCTGCTGCATTCGGCGCTGGTGATGGAGAAGCGCAATGCGCTGAAGGTCTGGACGATTCTCTTGTCGATCCTGACCTTCTCGCTGTCGCTGCTCGGGACCTTCCTGGTGCGCTCGGGCGTCATCACTTCGGTGCATGCCTTCGCCACCGACCCGACCCGCGGCGTGTTCATTCTCCTGATCCTCTGCCTGTTCATCGGCGGCAGCCTGTCGCTGTTCGCGGGCCGCGCGACCTCGTTGAAGCAGGGCGGCCTGTTCGCGCCGATCTCGCGTGAGGGCGCGCTGGTCTTGAACAATTTGCTGCTCAGCGTGGCCTGCGCGGTCGTGCTGTTCGGCACGCTCTATCCGCTGGCGATGGAAGCGCTCGACCTCAAGATTTCGGTCGGTGCGCCCTTCTACAATCTCACCTTCGCCCCGCTGTTTGCCCTCTTGCTGCTCGCGGTGCCGTTCGGGCCAATGATGGCGTGGAAGCGCGGCGATCTGCTCGGCGTCACCCAGCGCCTGCTCGCGGCGGGTGTTGCAGGCCTCGTCGCCGTCGCCATCGTCTGGGGCTGGGTGAGTGGCGGCAGCACGCTGGCGCCGCTCGCGATCGGGCTCGGCATCTTCGTTATCGCCGGCGCGGTGACCGACATCGTCGAGCGGACCGGCCTCGTGCGGTTGCCATTCGCGACAGTGCTGCACCGGGCGCGCGGCCTGCCGCGCTCGGCCTGGGGCACGGCGTTTGCGCATGCCGGTCTCGGCGTCGCGCTGATCGGCATTGTCTGCGAGACCACCTGGAACAGCGAATACATCGCGACCATGAAGCAGAACGACGTCGCCCACGTCGCCGGCTACGACCTCAAGCTCGACGGCCTGTTTTCGCGTCAGGGCCCGAACTTCCGCGAGATGATCGCCGAGTTCAATGTCAGCCGCGATGGCGAGGCGATCAGCGTCATGACGCCGTCCAAGCGCAGCTTTACCACGCGCGGCTCCTCGACCACCGAGGCCGCGTTGCTGAGCCGCGGTGCGAGCCAGCTCTACGTCTCTCTCGGCGATGCCACTGCCGAGGGCGCCATCGCGGTGCGCATCTATCACAAGCCGCTGGTGCTCATGATCTGGTGGGGACCGGTGCTGATGGCCTTTGGCGGCATGCTGTCGCTGTCCGATCGGCGCCTGCGCGTCGGCGCGCCAAAGCCGGCGCGGGCCAAGCAGCGCCTCCAGCCGGCGGAATGACCCAATGCGGCGGATGATGGCCACGATTGTCGCGCTGATGCTGCTGGCTCTGCCTGCGGCGCACGCCGTGCAGCCCGACGAGATCATGTCTGATCCCGTGAAGGAGTCGCGCGCGCGCGGTCTGTCGCGTGAGCTGCGCTGCATGGTCTGCCAGAACCAGTCGATCGACGATTCCGATGCGCCGCTGGCGCGCGACCTGCGCCTTTTGGTGCGCGAGCGCATCGCGGCCGGCGACAGCAATTCGCAGGTGCTGGATTTCCTGGTCGCGCGCTATGGCGAGTTCGTGCTGCTCAAGCCGCGCTTCGAGCGGCAGACCATGGCGTTGTGGCTGCTCGCACCGCTGCTGCTGATCGGCGGCGGTCTGGCGCTGTGGCTGCAATTCCGGCGTCGCGCCCGAAGCGGTGCAGACTTACCGGCTCCGCCGCTCACGCCTGAAGAGGAAGCGCGGCTCGCGGCTCTGATGTCGGACGAAGCGAAATCGTCCTGACCTAAGTAATGATACGTAGGCTGCCTGCCACAGCGTATTTCATGCTCTGTTGATCTTTGTCTGGAAGCTTGTCGCGAGTTTCGATTCCAGACTTTGAGCCCTCAACGATGTTCACGAACAGCAATCTGACGATCCGCTTCCTGGTCGGCGCCGTCGTCGCTGCATTATTGTTCCTGCTGGGCATCGGCGGCGGCACCGGCTTCGTCGCGGTGCTCTATCTCAACAACGAGATCACCAGCCTGTCGTCGGACTTCGCCGCGCTGAGCGGCCCCGCGCGCGATCATGCGATGCTGATCTACCAGCAGGCGCAGACGGCGTTCTCATATTTCCTGATGGCCTGCGGCGTGATCGCGGTGGTCGCCGTCGCGATCTGCCTCACCACCTGGTTCGCGGTGCGCAACGGCATCCTCAGTCCCCTGGCGGCGATCGTCCATGCGATGCGCGAGGTCGCCGACCAGAAGTTCGAGACATCAGTTCCGGGCCTCGGCGGCACCAACGAGATCGGCCTGCTCGCCGGTGCGTTGGAAGTGTTCAAGACCAACGGCATCGAGCGGCGGCGCCTGACCGAGCAACAGCTGCATGAGGCCCAACATCAGGCCGAGCGGTCGAAATTCCTGGACGGGCGGATCAAGCGCTTCAACGAACTTGTCGCCAGTGTGGTCGACAGCGTGGCGTCGTCGTCGGCGCACCTGAAGAGCAACGCAGAGTCGCTGTCGCAGACCGCCAACGACACCAGCACCAAGGCCAATGCGGTCGCGAGCGCCGCGAGCCAGGCCAGCACCAGCGTGCAGACGGTGGCGGGCTCCGCCGAGGAGATGACGAATTCGATCGGCACGATCAGCCGCCGCGTCACCGACGCGACCCAGCGCGCCGAGGGCGCAGCTGCGCAGGCCGAGAAGAGCCGCGACACCATCCACACGCTGTCTGATGCCGCCGACAAGATCGGCGAGGTCGTGCAGCTGGTGCAGGCGATCGCCTCGCAGACCAATCTGCTCGCACTCAACGCCACCATCGAGGCGGCCAGGGCAGGAGACGCCGGCAAGGGCTTTGCGGTGGTCGCTTCCGAAGTGAAGAGCCTCGCGCACCAGACCAGCAAGGCGACCGAGGAGATCACGTCGCACGTCGCCAGCATCCAGGGCATCACCGCGGAGACGCGCAGCGCGATCGACGGCATCTCGAAGACGCTGTCGGAGATCTCGTCGATCATGTCCGGCATCGAGGTCGATACCGCCCAGCAGCGCAACGCCACGCAGGACATCACCCGGAGCGCGCAGGACGCCGCACACGGAACGCTGGATGTGTCCAATCATATCGTCCAGATCACCTCGACCTCGGCCGAGACCGGGCGCATGGCGGCCGAAGCACGGGATTCCGCCGTCGACCTGTCGCAACAGGCCGAGACCCTGAAGCGCGAAGTCGACGAGTTCATCGTCAGCGTCCGGGCCAGCTAAGCCCGCGAAAACGCGTTCCCGGGCCGATCACTGGAACTTGACTAAGCTCCTGCCAGATCACGACTTTCGTCGTGCGTTAAACCGCCGCATCGGCTTCGTCCTTCATTACAAAAGTTTAACCCCGCCGCCAGCGCACGGTAAGGCGCGAGCCCCCATGTTCAGGTCCGCAAGGTGCTGGCATCCGGCACCAAATGAATTCAAGGCCCCGGAGATCCCTGCATGAGCGACCGTATCGACCTCTCGAACCTTCCGTCCTACCGGCAGCCGCGCCGGTCGGTGTTCTCGGCCCGCCGGATCGCGCTGATGGCGTCGGTCCTCGCCGGTCTCGGGGTCGCCGTCCACGGCTTCAGCCCGTCGACCTCGCCTGCCGATTTGTTCTCCAGCCCGGCGCATGCGCAGGTCAACAACGAGGTCCGCAAGGTCGAGCGTCCGATCGGCTTTGCCGACATCGTCGAGCGCGTGAAACCGTCGGTGATCTCGGTCAAGGTCAACATCAAGGAAAAGGCCGCGAGCAACGATGATGGCGACGACGCGCAGTCGCCGTTCCAGCCGGGCTCGCCGATGGAGCGCTTCTTCCGCCGCTTCGGCGGGCCGGATGGCATGCCGGGTCTGAAGGGTGGTGGTGGTCGCGGCCGCGTCGTGCAAGGCCAGGGCTCCGGCTTCTTCATCTCGGCTGACGGCTTTGCCGTGACCAACAACCACGTGGTCGACGGCGCCGAAAAGGTCGAAGTCACGACCGACGACGGCAAGACCTACAGCGCCAAGGTGATCGGCACCGACCAGCGCACCGACCTTGCCTTGATCAAGGTCGAGGGTGGCTCGAATTTCCCGTTCGCCAAGCTTGCCGACGCCAAGCCGCGGATCGGCGACTGGGTGCTGGCGGTCGGCAATCCCTTCGGCCTCGGCGGCACCGTGACCGCGGGCATCGTCTCGGCCAGCGGCCGCGACATCGGCAACGGCCCCTATGACGATTTCATCCAGATCGACGCGCCCGTGAACAAGGGCAATTCCGGCGGTCCCGCTTTCGACACCAACGGTGAGGTGATGGGCGTCAACACCGCGATCTACTCGCCCTCCGGTGGCAGCGTTGGCATCGCGTTCTCGATTCCCGCGAGCACCGTGAAGAGCGTGGTCGCCCAGCTCAAGGACAAGGGCTCGGTCAGCCGCGGCTGGATCGGCGTTCAGATCCAGCCTGTCACGTCCGATATCGCCGACAGCCTCGGCATGAAGAAGGCCGAGGGCGCGCTGGTGGCGGAGCCGCAGGCAAACGGTCCGGCTGCCAAGGCCGGCATCGAGTCCGGCGACGTCATCACGTCGGTCAACGGCGAAGCCGTCAAGGACGCGCGTGAGCTTGCCCGCACCATCGGCGGCATGCCGCCCGGCGCGACCGTGAAGCTCAACGTGCTGCACAAGGGCCAGGACAAGGTTGTGAACATGACGCTCGGCCAGCTGCCGAACACGGTCGAGGCCAAGGCCGATACCGACAAGGACAGCGGCAAGGGTGCGAGCAAGGGCACCGATGTGCCGAAGCTCGGCATGACCGTTGCGCCCGCCGACTCCGTCGCCGGCGCCGGCAAGGAAGGCGTCGTGGTCACCGAAGTCGATCCGAAGAGCGCTGCGGCCGAACGCGGTTTCAAGGAAGGCGACGTAATCCTCGAAGTCGGCGGCAAGACCGTGGCCACCGCCGGCGACGTCCGCGACGCCATCACAGCGGCGCGGACCGACAACAAGAACAGCGTCCTGATGCGCGTGAAGAGCGGCGGCCAGTCGCGCTTCGTCGCGATCCCCCTCGCCAAGGGGTAAGCCTCAGGAGGCCTACGAATGAGGGGTGTCGCCGGCATTAGTCGCCCCCGCCGACGACGCCCTTCGGGGGAGCAGCGTAAATTTCGCTTCCCCAGTCTACCTTCCGGTGGAATTACGCCCCCCTCCGTCGGAAGGCCTAGGGCGGTGAGGTCCCCCCAGCTTCACCGCCCGCCCTTTTGCCTACCCAGGTTTTCGCCCAAGTCCCGTTTGCCTGGCTTGCATGCGATTGCCGCTCGCGCCATGTTCAGAGAAGGTTGACCCCCTTGACCGCCGCCGAACGCACGATGCGCCTCCTCATCATTGAAGACGACCGCGAATCCGCCGACTACCTCGTGAAGGCGTTTCGCGAGGTCGGACATATTGCCGACCACGCCGCCGACGGCGAGGAGGGCCTCGCCATGGCCGAGAACGGCGAGTACGACGTGCTGGTGGTCGACCGCATGCTGCCCAAGCGCGACGGCCTGTCGCTGATCGGCGCGCTGCGCGCCAAGGACGACACCACGCCGGTGCTGATTCTCTCCGCGCTCGGCCAGGTCGACGACCGCATCAAGGGTCTGCGCGCCGGCGGCGACGACTATCTGCCAAAGCCCTATTCCTTCGCCGAGCTGCTGGCCCGGGTCGAGGTGCTGTCGCGTCGCCGCGGCGGTCCCGCCGAGGACACGCTCTACCGTGTCGGCGATCTCGAGCTCGACCGTCTGTCCCATCGCGTTGCCCGCGGCAAGGACGAGCTGACGCTCCAGCCGCGCGAATTCCGCCTGCTCGAATATTTGATGAAGCATGCCGGCCAGGTGGTGACGCGCACCATGCTGCTGGAGAATGTCTGGGACTATCATTTCGATCCGCAAACCAACGTGATCGACGTGCACATTTCGCGGCTGCGCTCCAAGATCGACAAGGGTTTCGAGCGGCCGCTGCTGCACACGATCCGCGGCGCCGGGTATATGATCCGTGACGGCATTCGGTAAACTCATCCGCACCACGGCATTCCGGCTGACGCTGGTCTACCTGTTTTTGTTTGCGATCTTCGCGGCGTCGCTGCTCGGCTATTTCGCCTGGAATACGCGGCGGCTGATCACCGAAGAGATCACGCAGACGGTCAATTCCGAGACCTCGGAGATCAACGAGATCTACGGGCGCCGCGGCTTGTTCGGCCTCGTGCGCGCGATCGAATATCGTGCGCTGCGGCCGGGCGCCAACCTCTACCTCGTGACCACGCCGACCGGGCAGGCGGTTGCCGGCAATGTCGGTTCGCTGGCGCCCGGCGTGATGGCAACGCGCGGCTGGACGGAGACGGCCTACAGGCGGATCGAGGATGCGAACGAGCGCGATCACCGCGCGCTGGTGCGCGTCACCGAATTGGAGAACGGTTTTCGTCTGCTGATCGGCCGCGATCTCGACGAGCGGCGGCGCCTGTTCGGCATCGTGGCGAAGGCGGCGCAATGGTCGGTCCTGATCGTCGTGGTGCTCGGCCTCGGCGGCGGCATCTTCGTCGCACGCAGGGTGTTGAGGCGCATCGATGCCATGACCGGCACCGCGCAGCGCATCATGACCGGGGATCTCAGCGGACGCCTGCCGGTGGGGCGCAGCGGCGACGAGCTCGATCGTCTTGCGGAAAACCTCAACGCCATGCTGGAGCGGATCGAGGCGCTGATGGCGGGGCTGAAGGAAGTCTCCGACAACATCGCCCACGACCTCAAGACGCCGCTGACGCGCCTGCGCAACCGCGCCGAGGAGGCGCTGGCGAAATCGGGCAGCGAGGCCGATTACCGTGCCGCGCTGGAGCGGACCATCGAGGAATCCGACGGCCTGATCCGCACCTTCAACGCGCTGCTGATGATCGCGCGCGCCGAGTCCGGGCAGGCACGCGGCAACATGGACGATTTCGACGCGGCCGATGTCGCGGGCGGCATCCACGAGCTCTACGAGCCGCTGGCCGAGGACGACGGCATGACGCTCAAGGTGAAGGCCGACCCGACACCGGTTCATGCCAACCGCGAATTGATCAGCCAGGCGCTCGCCAATCTGGTCGAGAACGCCATCAAATACGGCAAGCCGGTCGCGCTGACAGGTGGAACCGTGGTCAGCATGGACTCCAGGCAGATCACGATCGAAGCGAGACGCGAGGGCGACCAGGTGCTGCTCAGCGTCACCGATCGCGGCCCCGGCATCCCCGAGGCTGACCGCAAGCATGCCGTCGAGCGATTCGTGCGGCTTGAAGCCAGCCGCACGCTGCCGGGCTCAGGCCTCGGCCTCAGCCTCGCCTCCGCGGTTGCGACGCTTCATGGCGGCGAATTGCGGCTGAGTGATGCCCATCCGGGTCTCGTCGCCACGCTGGTGCTGCCGGCGCGCGCAGGCGACAGGGTTGCTCCTCCAATAGCGGATGTGCCACAGAAGGTGGCATGAACCACTCCGCGCCGGGAAACGCGGACAAGCATGGTGAGAGCCTGGCCGCGCGCTTCGCGGAGGCTCCCCATATTGCCGCTTCCACAACCGACGAACGACGTTTTGACGATTGGCTGGCCGAGCTCGAGCCGGCACAATCGAGCCATCTTGGAGCGTTGCTGGTTCATCCCTTCGCCCGAAATATCCTGGCCGGCATTGCCGAATTCTCGCCCTATCTGTTCGATCTGGTGCGCGCTGATGCGCTGCGCCTGATCCGGCTGCTCGAATGCGATCCGGATCTGCATCTCGCCGCACTGATCGCCGAGGCGAGGGACGCGGTGCTCGCGGCAGGCGACGAGGCCGAGGTGATGCGGCTGCTTCGCCGCATGAAGGCGGAGGCCGCACTTCTGATCGCGCTGTGCGACATCGGCGGGGTCTGGCCGGTGATGCGGGTGACGGCGGCGCTGACCGACGTCGCGGTGTCCTCGGTGCAGGCGGCGCTCCAGTTCCTGCTGCGGCAGGAAGCCGCACGTGGAAAGATCCTGCCGCCCAACCCTGAAGCCCCCGAGGAAGGCTGCGGCCTGATCGTGCTCGCCATGGGCAAGATGGGGGCGGGCGAGCTGAACTATTCCAGCGACATCGATCTCATCGTGTTCTTCGACCCTGATAACACGACGCTGGCGCCCGACCTCGAGCCGCAGCCGTTCTTCGTCCGTGTCACGCAGGGGATGGCGCGCATCCTCCAGCAGCGCACTTATGACGGTTACGTCTTCCGCGTCGATCTGCGTCTGCGTCCCGATCCGTCCTCGACGCAAGTTGCGATCTCCCGTGACGCCGCGCTGCATTACTACGAGCGGGAAGGGCGCACATGGGAGCGCGCCGCGATGATCAAGGCGCGCGCCTGTGCCGGCGATGCGAGGGCGGGCGAGGCGCTGCTGGCCGAGATCGCGCCGTTCGTCTGGCGCAAGCATCTCGACTTCGCAGCGCTCGCCGACGTCCACGACATGAAGCGGCAGATGCAGACCTATCGCGGCCAGAGCGAGGTCGCGGTCGAAGGCCACAACGTCAAGGTCGGCCGTGGCGGAATCCGCGAGATCGAGTTTTTCGCGCAGACCCAGCAGCTGATCGCCGGCGGCCGCCATCGCGAATTGCGGGTGCGGCCGACGCTCGCCGCGCTCAATGTGCTCGCGAACAGCAACTGGATCACCTTCACAGCGCGCGACGAGCTGACCAGGGCGTACGAATTCCTCCGCCGGGTCGAGCACCGCCTCCAGATGGTCGCGGACGAGCAGACCCATGCGCTGCCCGACGACAAGGAGGCGGTCGAGCGCTTTGCCCGCTTCTTCGGCTATCCCGATCGCGAAGCCTTTGCGCGCGACCTGCTGCGGCAGCTCGAAATCGTCCAGGGCCACTACGAAAAACTGTTCGAGGGCGACCCGACCGGCACGGCAAAGCTGCCGGCGCTCGACTACGGTGCGGGTCCCGACGATCCGCGCCTGCTCCAGCATCTGACGACGCTCGGCTTCAAGAAGCCCGCCGCGGTCGGGCAGACCTTGCGCGACTGGATCACCGGCGACTATCGGGTGTTCCGCAATGAGGCGACGCGAAGCGCCTTCATCGAATTCGTGCCGGCCCTGATCGACGGCCTGGCGCATGCCGAGGCGCCGGACCGCGCCGTCGTGTCGTTCGATCATTTCCTCGGGGCGCTCCAGCGTGGCGGCCGGCTGATCACGCTGCTCGGCCAGAACCGCGACCTCGTCGCGCTGGTGGCGCTGGTGCTGGGGGCAGCGCCCCGGCTTGGCGAGATGCTGGCGCGCAAGCCGCAGCTGATGGACGGCCTGATCGACCCGCGCTTCTTCGGCGCGATGCCGGACAAGCAGCAGTTGTCGGCACGGCTTGCGGCCACGGTGCAGGATGCCGCTTCATATGAAGAATTCCTCGATCGCTTGCGCCTGTTCGGGCAAGAGAGCCTGTTCCTGATCGGCACGCGCATCCTGTCGGGCACCGTCTCGGCGCAACAGGCGAGCACCGCCTTTGCCGACGTTGCCGAAGGCACCGTCCACACTGTGCATGGCCTCGTCGCCGACCGCTTTGCCGCCCAGCATGGCCGGATCAAGGGGCAGGAGACCGCCATCATCGCGATGGGCCGGCTCGGCAGCCGCGAGATGACGGCCTCTTCCGATCTCGATTTGATCCTGCTCTACGATTTCGACGGTGAGACTCCGGACTCGGACGGAGCGAAATCGCTCCAGGGCGCGCATTATTTCGCCCGCTTCACCCAGCGCCTGATCAGCGCCTTCACGACGCGCACCAATTACGGCGTGCTCTACGAGATCGACATGCGGCTGCGCCCGTCAGGGCGCGCCGGCCCGGTCGCGTCGAGCCTTGCGTCCTTCGCCGATTATCAGGCCAACGAGGCCTGGACCTGGGAGCACATGGCGCTGACGCGCGCACGCGTGGTGTCGGCATCGCCTGAATTCCGCGAGCAGATCGAGCGCGTCATCCGCGATGTCCTGACCCGCCGCCGCGATGGCACGATCATCGCCAATGACGTCGCCGACATGCGGCGCGCGATCGCGCAGGAGAAGGGCGAGAGCGACCATTGGGATCTCAAATATGCCGCCGGCGGCATGATCGACATCGACTTCATCGCGCAATATCTCCAGCTCGTGCATGCCCATCACAAGCCTGACATTCTCGACGTCAGTACGCTCCAGGTGCTCGACAATGCAGCCAGGCTCGGCGTGCTCGCGCAGTCGGAGGCCGAGATCCTGCGTGCCGCTGCGCGGCTCTATCACGATTTGACGCAGATCCTGCGGCTGTGCGTCAGCGACGGCTTCAAGCCTGATACCGCCGGCACCGACCTCCAGCGCGTGATGGCACGCGCAGGTGATGCGCCTGATTTCTCGTCGCTGGAGGCGCGTGTGAAGGAGACGCAGGGCGAGGTGCGGCGTATCTTCAGGACGCAGCTGGAAGGCTCTGCTTCAGCGAGGTGAGGGCCTCGATCACGTTCGGCTCCAGACCCGCGCCGCCCGCGTCGAGATGCGCGAAGATCGCCCGCTTCATCCGGGGATCCCAGAACTTCTTGATATGGTCGGCGATCCCCGGCACGGCCTTGTCGTGGCCCTGGCTGCGGAAGAACGTGCCGATCTGGTTGGCCATGTAGACGAGGCGGTCAGCAGGCGACGACATCGACAATCTCCTGAGCACGAAGGGCCGTGACGCGGCCCTGGTGCGTGAACACTTCAAACCCGTCGCTGCGGGCAATCGCGATCAGCGTGATGCCGGCGGCCTCCGCAGTGCGAACCGCGAGCGCGGTAGGCGCGGAGACCGCGACCAGCACAGGCGCGCCGATGGCAGCCGTCTTTTGTACCATCTCGACCGACACGCGGCTGGTCAGCAGCACCATGCCGACGCTTGCGTCGGTCCGGCTGCGCGCCAGCGAGCCTGCGAGCTTGTCGAGCGCGTTATGGCGGCCGACGTCTTCGCGCAAGGCCACGATGCCATTCGACGGCGACCAGAAGGCTGCGGCGTGGACCGCGCGGGTCTGCATGTTGATCGATTGCAGGGGCGCGATCGCCTGCATCGCCGCCATGATGTGTTGCGGCGTGAAGCTGGTCCCTTGCGGCACCACGGCTGCGGGCCGAATTGCCTCCGCAATCGAGTCGATGCCGCAGATGCCGCAGCCGGTTGGACCTGCGATATGGCGGCGGCGTTCGCTGATGCGCGCGCCATCTTCCGAGGCCAGCCACATCTGCAGCTCGATGCCGTCGTCGAGGCGGACGATTTCGAGCGACTTGATGTCATCGACCGACTTGATGATGCCTTCGTCCAGGCTGAAACCGACGGCAAAATCTTCGAGGTTCTGCGGCGTCCCCATCATGACGGCATAGGTGCCGCCATTATAAGTCAGCGCCAGCGGCGTCTCCTCCGGGATCAGCCGCGCCCCTTCGGACGCGACGCCGTCACGCCAGATCTCGCGGTCGATGGCCTGGACCGGCACGTGCATGCCGTTACTCCGCAGCCTCGGCCGGCGCGATGCGGCGGGAGTGCCGCGCCTGCTCGTCATAGGACTTCTGCCAGTCGGACGGGCCGTTCGACGGCGAGATCTGCACCGCCGTGACCTTGTATTCGGGGCAATTGGTGGCCCAGTCCGAATACTCGGTCGTGATCACGTTGGCCTGTGTGTCCGGATGATGGAAGGTGGTGTAGACGACGCCCGGCGACACGCGGTCGGTGATCTCCGCGCGCAGCGTGGTCTCGCCGGCGCGGCTCTTCAGCCGTACCCAGTCGCCGTCGCGCACGCCGCGCAGCTCGGCGTCGTGCGGGTGGATCTCCAACCGGTCCTCGGCATGCCAGACCACATTCTCGGTGCGCCTCGTCTGCGCGCCGACATTGTACTGGCTGAGGATGCGGCCGGTGGTGAGCAGCAGCGGGAAACGGGGACCGGTGCGCTCGTCGGTCGCGACATATTCGGTGACGATGAACTTGCCCTTGCCGCGGACGAAGCCGTCGATATGCATCACCGGCGTGCCCTCCGGCGCCTTCTCGTTGCAGGGCCACTGCACCGAGCCGAGCTCGTCGAGCTTGGCGTAGGAGACGCCCGTGAAGGTCGGCGTCAGCGCCGCGATCTCGTCCATGATCTCGGACGGATGGCTGTAGTTCATCTCGAAGCCCATCGCCTTGGCAAGGCCGATGGTGACCTCCCAGTCGGCCATGCCGTTCTTCGGCGTCATCACCTTGCGGATGCGCTGGATGCGGCGTTCGGCGTTGGTGAAGGTGCCGTCCTTCTCGAGGAAGCTCGAGCCGGGCAGGAAGACGTGGGCGTAGTTGGCGGTCTCGTTCAGGAAGAGGTCGTGAACGATGACGCATTCCATCGCCGACAGCGCCGCCACCACATGCTTGGTGTTGGGATCGGACTGGAGAATGTCCTCGCCCTGGACGTAGATGCCCATGAAGGTGCCTTCGATCGCGGCATCGAACATGTTGGGAATGCGCAGGCCCGGCTCCGGGTTGAGCTTGACGTTCCAGAGCGCCTCGAACTGGTCGCGCACGGCCTCGCCCGAGATATGGCGATAGCCGGGCAGCTCGTGCGGGAACGAGCCCATGTCGCACGCGCCTTGCACGTTGTTCTGGCCGCGCAGCGGGTTCACGCCGACGCCGGGACGGCCGATATTGCCGGTGACCATCGCGAGGTTGGCGATCGCGATCACCGTGGTCGAGCCCTGACTGTGCTCGGTGACGCCAAGTCCGTAATAGATCGCGCCATTGCCGCCGGTGGCGTAGATGCGGGCCGCTTCGCGCAGGACCGTCGGATCGACGCCGGTGAGAATCGCGGTGGCTTCCGGGCTATGCTTGGGCTGGGCGACGAAGGCGGCCCATTCCTCGAACTCGCTCCAGTCGCAGCGCTCGCGGATGAAGGCTTCGTTGGCGAGGCCCTCGGTGACGATGACATGCGCCAGCGCCGTCACGACCGCAACGTTGGTGCCGGGCATCAGCGGCAGATGCAGCGCCTTCACATGCGGCGATTCCACCATCTCGGTGCGGCGCGGATCGATCACGATCAGTTTTGCGCCCTGGCGCAGCCGCTTCTTCAGGCGCGAGGCGAAGACGGGATGAGCCGAGGCCGGATTGGCGCCGATGATCATGGCGACGTCGGTGTCCTCCACCGAGTCGAAATCCTGCGTGCCGGCCGAGGTGCCGAAGGTGACCGACAGGCCATAGCCGGTCGGCGAGTGGCAGACGCGGGCGCAGGTGTCGACATTGTTGTTGCCGAAGCCGGCGCGGATCAGCTTCTGCACCAGATAGGTTTCTTCGTTGGTGCAGCGGGACGAGGTGATGCCGCCGATGGCGTCGCGGCCGTATTTCTTCTGGATGCCGCGCATCTTCGCCGCAGCGAAGCTGAACGCTTCGTCCCAGGAGACTTCCTTCCAGGGATCCTCGATCCGCTCGCGGATCATCGGATTGAGGATGCGCTCCTTGTGGTTGGTGTAGCCCCAGGCGAAGCGGCCCTTGACGCAGGAATGGCCGCGATTGGCCTTGCCGTCCTTGTAGGGCACCATGCGCACGACTTCCTCGCCGCGCATCTCAGCCTTGAACGTGCAGCCGACACCGCAATAGGCGCAGGTGGTGACGACCGAGTGCTCGGGCTGGCCGATCTCGATGACCGATTTCTCCGTCAGCGTCGCAGTCGGGCAGGCCTGCACGCAGGCGCCGCAGGAGACGCATTCGGAGCCGAGGAAACTCTCGCTCATGCCCGGCGAGACGCGGCTGTCAAAACCGCGGCCGGAGATCGTCAGCGCAAAAGTGCCTTGCACTTCCTCGCAGGCGCGGACGCAGCGCGAGCAGACGATGCACTTGGAGGGATCGTAGGTGAAATACGGGTTGGACTCGTCCTTCGGCATCCAGGCGGCGTTGATCTCGCCATGGGATTTCGCAAAGACGTGGTTCTCGCCCTCGTAGCCGTAGCGGACGTCGCGCAGGCCCACGGCACCCGCCATGTCCTGCAATTCGCAATCGCCATTGGCGCCGCAAGTGAGGCAGTCGAGCGGATGGTCGGAGATGTAGAGCTCCATCACGCCCTTGCGGAGCTTCTTCAGCTTTTCGCTCTGGGTGTGAACGACGAGGCCGTTCATCGCCGGCGTGGTGCAGGAGGCCGGCGTGCCGGCGCGACCCTCGATCTCGACGACGCAGAGCCGGCAGGAGCCGAACGCGTCGACCATGTCGGTCGCGCAGAGCTTTGGGATCTGGTGGCCGGCGTCCATCGCGGCCCGCATGATCGAGGTGCCCTCGGGCACCGTGACCTCATTGCCGTCGATGGTCAGCGTCACCATCGTTTCCGATTTCGAGCGCGGTGTGCCGAAGTCGATTTCTTCGATCAGAGACATCGTTGTTCTCCTATTCCGCGGCTTGAAGCGTGGTCGGTACGGGTGCGAAATCTTCCCGGAAGTGCTTCAACGCGCTGAGCACCGGGTAGGGCGTGAAGCCGCCGAGTGCGCAGAGCGAGCCGAATTTCATGGTGTTGCAGAGGTCTTCGACGAGTGCGAGGTTTTCGCTCACGCGTTCGCCGTTGATGATTTTCTCGATGGTCTCGACGCCGCGGGTCGAGCCGATCCGGCAGGGCGTGCACTTGCCGCAGGATTCGATGGCGCAGAACGCCATCGCAAAACGGGCCTGCTTGCGCATGTCGACGCTGTCGTCGAACACGACGATGCCGCCATGGCCGATCAGGCCGTCGCGGGCGGCGAACGCCTCATAGTCGAACGGCGTGTCGAACAGCGCGCGGGGGAAGTAGGCGCCGAGCGGACCTCCGACCTGCACCGCGCGGACGGGGCGCCCCGTGAACGTGCCGCCGCCGATGTCGTCGACGAGCTCACCGAGCGTCACGCCGAACGCGGTTTCGAACAGCCCGCCATGGCGGATGTTGCCGGCGAGCTGGATCGGCATCGTGCCGCGTGAGCGGCCCATGCCGAAATCCGCGTAGGCCTTGGCGCCCTCTGCGAGGATGAAGGGGATGGCGGCGAACGACAGCACGTTGTTGATCACGGTCGGCTTGCCGAACAGGCCGTGATGCGCCGGCAGCGGCGGTTTGGCACGCACCAGGCCGCGGCGGCCTTCGAGGCTCTCCAGCAGCGAGGTCTCTTCGCCGCAGACATAAGCGCCGGCGCCGACGCGCACTTCCATATCGAAGCTGTAATTGGAGCCGCCGATCTTGTCGCCGAGATAGCCGCCGCGCCTGGCCGCCACGATGGCAGCGTTCATCGCCTCGACCGCATGCGGGTATTCGCTGCGGATGTAGATGTAGCCCTTGGTGGCCCCGACAGTGATGCCTGATGTCGTCATGCCCTCGATCACCAGGAAGGGATCGCCTTCCATGATCATGCGGTCGGCAAAGGTGCCGCTGTCGCCTTCGTCGGCGTTACAGACGATGAATTTGCGGTTCGCGCTGGCTTGCGCGACCGTCTTCCACTTGATGCCAGTCGGGAAGCCAGCGCCGCCGCGGCCGCGCAGGCCGGACGCCGTGACTTCGTTCAGGATCGCATCAGGTCCGAGCGAGAGTGCGCGCTCAAAACCCTTGTAGCCGCCATGGGCGCGGTAGTCGTCGAGTGAGCGCGGATCAATCACGCCGCAGCGGGCGAAGGTGAGACGGGTCTGGCGCTTCAGCCAGGGAAGCTCGTCGGTCGCGCCCAGCCGCAACAGATGCGGCGTGTTGCTGGCGAGCGCGTCGAGCAGGGAGGGGACATCGGTCTCGGTCACGGGGCCGAAGGCGATCCGGCCCTGCGGCGTCGCGACCTCGACCAGCGGCTCCAGCCAATATAGGCCGCGCGAGCCGGTCCTGATAATCTCGACCGTCACGCCGCGCTTGGCCGCAGCCGCTTCCAGAGCCAGCGCAACCTCGTCGGCGCCGACGGCCACCGCACCCGCATCGCGTGAGACGAATAGACGCATGCTCATCGCTGTGCCTCCGCAACCAGTGCATCGAGGCGCTTCTCGTCGAGCCGGCCAATCAGGCGGCCGTCGAGCATCGCGGACGGCGCGGTCGCGCACAGGCCGAGGCAGTAGATCGGCTCCAGCGTGACGCGATCATCGGCCGTCGTGTTGCCGAGCGACACGCCCAGTTTTGCTTCCGCGCGCGCAGCAAGCGCATCGCCGCCAGCGGCCTGGCAGGCCTCCGCGCGGCACAGCTTCAGCACATGGCGGCCGGCCGGCTTGTGCCTGAAATCATGATAGAACGTGAAGACGCCATGCACCTCGGCGCGCGACAGATTCAGCGCCTGCGCCACCATCGGAATCACCGGCTCGGGGACGTAGCCGAAGGCCTCCTGAAGCGCGTGGAGGATGACGAGCGTCGCGCCCTCTTGCTTCGCATGTTCGGCGATGATTTCGGCGCCGCGCGTCTCGTTCCAAGGCTCGTAACAAGGCTCGTAAACCGCTGTCATTCTTCGTTCTCAGATTGAGCGTCCCTACAGCGCAAACTATTTGGAATCGTTCGAAGATCAATAAAGCTGTCTCATGCTGCGATTGCGAATTCAGATCGATTTGGGAATGCAATCGACCGATACAGAAATGCAATTAGCCGCGTTTCGCTTGCCGGTTTTTCCGTGTTGGTAACGACCTGCCGTGCTAGCTTGTATGCCACGATAGAATCCGAGGGGACGACCGGTTGCTCGACAAGCTTGAATTGCTGCTGGCGCTGGCAAAGGAGCGGCATTTTGGTCGCGCGGCAGAGGCTTGCGGCGTGACCCAGCCGACCATGTCGACCGGTCTGAAACAGCTCGAGGAGATCCTCGGCGTGATGCTGGTCCAGCGCGGGTCCCGGTTCCAGGGCTTTACCCCCGAGGGCGAGCGGGCGCTGGACTGGGCGCGGCGGATCGTGGGCGATGCCCGGGCCATGCGTGACGAGATCAACGGGCTGAAGCATCAGCTCTCCGGCGAGATCCGCATTGCCGCGATCCCGACCGTGCTCGGCATGGTCGCCCAGCTGACGACGCCATTCCGCGCCAAGCATCCCGAGGTGCGTTTCAGCATCCGGTCAACGACATCATCGGAGGTGCTGGGGCTGCTCGAAAATCTCGAGGTCGATGCAGGGCTGACCTATATCGAGAACGAGCCGATCGGGAAGGTGCGCACCATTCCGCTCTACAACGAGAGCTATCGCCTGCTGACCGCGCCGGACGGCATGTTCGGCGATCGCGAGACGGTGACGTGGAAGGAGGTCGGCGAGGTGCCGCTGTGCCTGCTCACGCCCGACATGCAGAACCGCCGCATCATCGATCGCGCGCTGCGCTCGGTCGGCGCGGAGGCGACGCCGACCTTGACCTCGAACTCGCTGCTGGTGCTGTTCACGCACGTGAAGACGGGACGTTGGGCGAGCGTGATGCCGGCCAAGCTTGCCGAGACGCTTGGCCTGTCGGACACGGTTCGCTCGATCCCGATCACCGATCCCGATGTCAATTACAGCATCGGCATGGTGATCCCGCAGCGTGATCCCATGACGCCGCTGATTGCGGCGCTGGTCAACGTCGCGCGTGAGGTCGCGCCGTCGTTGCAGCTGTAGGGACCAGAGCGGGAGGGCCCGAGCAAGCGCCTCGTCCTTCGAGACGACCGCTTCGCGGTCTCCTCAGGATGAGGCTCCGTTGTATCGGTGTTCGTTGAAACTGCTGCTGCGTACTCTGCCCTCATCCTGAGGGCCCGCCGGAGGCGGGCGTCTCGAAGGATGGCCGCAGACGAGTTTCCCGGCAGGCGTTACGCTGCAGCCGATATCCCGGACGCTGCCTTGATCGCGTCGCGCGGCAGGGTCACGCGCACCACCGTGCCGACATCGATCTTCGAGCGCAGCTTCATTGAGCCGCCGTGCAGCTGCGCCAGCGAGCGGGCGATGGCGAGGCCCAGTCCCGAGCCGTGATAGGTCTTGGTGAGCTGGCTCTCGACCTGCTCGAACGGGCGGCCAAGCCGTGCCAGCGAGTGCTGTGCGATCCCGATGCCGGTGTCGGCGATCATCAGCACGATCTTGTCGTCGAGTTGCCGGCTGCGCACCACGATGCGTCCGCCGTCGGGCGTGAACTTCACCGCGTTCGACAGCAAATTGACGATGATCTGCTTGGTGGCGCGGCGGTCGGCGACGACCGAGATCGACGTCTCGATGTCGGCGTCGAGCGTCAGCTGCTTGTCCTGGGCCCGGCCGGTGACGACCCGCAGGGATTCCGCCAGCGTCTGCGCGAGGTCGAGCTCTTCCATGTCGAGCTTCATGCGGCCGGCCTCGATCTTGGACATGTCGAGGATGTCGTTGATGACTTCGAGCAGGTAATGGCCGCTGGTCAGAATGTCGTGGCAGTATTCCTGGTACTTCTCCGAGCCCAGCTCGCCGAACATGCCCGAGCCCATGATCTCGGAGAAGCCGATGATGGCGTTGAGCGGCGTGCGCAGCTCGTGGCTCATATTGGCGAGGAATTTCGACTTGGTCTGGTTGGCTTCCTCGGCGCGGGTCTTCTCGCGCTGGTACTTTTCGGCGAGATCGGCGAGCTCGTTGGTCTGGCGCTCGAGGGCGGCCTGCGAGCGCTTCAGGTCGATGACGGTGGCGCGCTGGCGCAGATCGTTGTCGACCAGCTTCTGCTCGTGCTCCTTGATCCGGGTGATGTCGGTGCCGACCGAAACGTAGCCGCCGTCCTTGGTGCGGCGCTCGCTGATATGCAGCCAGTTGCCGTCGTCGAGCTGCGCCTCGAAGGTGCGCGCGCCCGGGCCTTGGGCAGCTGTCTCGTTGTGGCGGGTGCGGACCTCCGGCATGCGGCCGACCTCGAGCACGGTCTCGTAGGAGGTGCCGGGAATGACGGCTGAGTCGGGCAGCTTGTGCAGGCGCTGGAAGTGCGAGTTGCAGAGCACCAGGCGGTCGCTGGCGTCCCACAGCACGAAGGCTTCCGGAATGGTCTCAATGGCGTCGCGCAGCCGCAGATCGGCTTCCACCGTCCGCTCGGCGAGGCTCTTCTGTTCGGTGATGTCGACAGCAATGCCGATCAGGTGGACGCTGGAATCGGTCGCCCCACTTGTCTTCTCGCAGCGGACGCGGAGCCAGATCCAGTGGCCGTCGACATGCTGCATGCGGAAGGTCTGGTCGATGTGGTCGATCTTCTCGGAGATCAGCTGGTCGGCGATCTCGAATAGGTCGATGTCGTCGGACTTCACCAGCGCGTTGACCTCGCCGAAGGTGAGGAGCTCGTTGCGGCCGTCGAGGCCCAGCATCGAGAACATCGATTGCGACCAGAAGATGCGGCCGCGCGACAGGTCCCAGTCCCACAGCCCGCAGCGGCCACGGTTGAGCGCGGTGTCGATCCGGCCGCGCACGGCGTCGTTGATGAGGTCGCCCTCGCGGGCCCGGGTCGATTGCCAGTGGAAGGCGAAGCCGAGGATCAGGACGACGAAGCCTGTCGTTGCCGACAGCGTTACCGAGAGCGCGGCGTCCGAGCCCCAGATCGGCTCGTTGCGCTCCTGGATCACGGTGACGAAGCCGGGCAGCGACTTGATCTGCCGCGAGGTCGCCATCGCGGCGTTGCCGTTCGGCAGCGTCATGTCGGAAATGCCGATGTCGCGCGGCGGGGCTGCCAGGAGTTGCGCCGTGGTGATGGCATCGAGCAGGCGGTCGTTGCCTGAGGGATCGCTGTCGATCGGAATGCGGGCGAGGATGCGGCGGTCAACGCCGGCCGAGGTGACGACGACGTGGCGGCCCGAGACTCTGGCCCGGGACGGGATCATGTCGGGCAGCAGCGTCGGCAGGTTCTCGACGTTCTTCAATCGCTCCGCGCGCACGGAGGTGACGCGGTCGATGCGCTCGGCGAGCAGTTCGGCGAGGGATGAAATGTCGTTCTGGATCACCTGCCGCTTCTGGCGCGTCTGATCGACGACCTGCACGAACGCGCCGAGGCAGATCGTGATCAGGAACGCGATGATGAGCGTCGGCACGGCGCGGCGCAGCGCCGGCTCCGCGATCAGGAGCCGATGATAGGCAGGTTTCGCGATCGACTGCGCCAATCCTTTGATCGAATCGGATTGGACGCATGCGTTCGCGGCGTCTGCACGCGCCATGCCTTCGGCCCCCTGAAAACCTGTACGACGAATTTCGAAAGCAGCCCCACGTCGCTTTCGAATCAAAGCGATTTGAATCCACTTTGCGCAGGCTGTCGAGAGTCAATGAATCGTTAACGCCGAATAATTCTTATCCAATGGAGAGTTCGTGCCTCTCGCATCCGTAAATCGACGTGAGCGATGAGTCCGAAACGAGAACGTGTGACGCCTCGCACATTCCGCGTCACGCGCGCGGCGGCTCGGCGTGACTGATGACGCGCTTCACGCTCGGGAAGGCGCGGCGCAGCCTGCGCTCGATCGCATCGACATGCTCGTGCACCTTGACCACGCTCATCGACGGCGTGGCGCGGCAGTGGAAGTTGACGATCTCGCCGGCGTCGGTGTTGCGGACGCGCACATTATGGATGTCGTGGATCTCGCCGCCGGCGGCATATTCGGTGAGCGCGGCGGCGATGGCCTGCACCCGTTCCGGCGCGGCATCGATTCCGAACGGCAGTTCCGGTTCCAGCGGCTCGATATGGACGTCGACCTCGACGTCCTCGCCGAACTCCTCCTGGATGTTGCGCTCAAGCGTGTTGGCGACGTCATGGGCGGCGTCTAGCCGCATCCCGGCATCGACCTCGAGGTCGATGCTGACGATCAGTTTTCCGCCGAGATCGTGCACCGTGACGTGGTGGATGGCGAGGCCCGAATTGTGCGCGATCACCATGATGCGGTCGCGCACGGTCTCGTTGTCGCGCGCGACGGGGACGGCCGTGAAGGTCAGATCAGCGTCGCCGAATGCCTTGTCGACGGCGGCTTGCGCCTTGCGCTTGATCTCCTCGACCCGGTCGATTGGATAGGTGCGCGGCACTTTTGCGATGGTGTCGATGAAAGTGGTCGCTCCGACCATGCGCACGCGCAGGCGCTCGACGTCGATCACGCCCGGGACGCCACAGATCGCGGCAGTGGCCTTCTCCTGTGCGCCTTCCGGCGCGCGGTCGACCAGCGTCTGCACGGTGGAGCCGGCCATGCGCAGGCCGAGCAGAGCGATCATCACGGCAACGGCGGCGGCTGCGGCCGCGTCGCCCCACCAGAAGCCGAGGGCGGCGAGGATCAGGCCGATAATCACCGCGAACGAGCCCAGGACGTCGGAGGCGAAATGCAGCGCGTCGGCCGCCAGCGCCTGGCTCCGCGTTTCCCGCGCGGCCTTGTGCAGCGCGCGGGCACGCCAGAAATTGACGACGATATCGATCACCAGCACGATGAAGGGGACGGCCGAGATGGTCGGCGGCGGTGTTCCCTCGCGCAGCCGGCTATAGGCTTCGACCAGGATGCCACCGGCGAGCACGTAAAGCAGGGCGGTGACGCCGAGCGCGGAGATGCTCTCCAGCTTGCCGTGGCCGTAATGGTGCTCGTCGTCCGCCGGCTTGTCGGACACCCGCACCACTGCCCAGGTGATGATGGTCGCGATCAAGTCGACCGAGGAATGCAGGGCCTCGGAGATCAGTGCGAGCGAGCCGATCGCGATTCCAACCGCGAACTTGGCCGCCGCCATGCCGCCGCTGGCGAAGATTGAGATGGCCGCGACCGAGGTTTTGTTGTGCTGGGAGGTCATGGCGGGGATTTAGCAGGCCATGGCGGGACATCAAGCGATGATCCACAGGCGTAGTCGCTAGTGAGTTGCAGGAGCGATGCTGGCAGTTGCCGTCATGCCCGGGCTTGTCCCGCCTGCGCGGCCGAAGCCGCTTCGGCGAGGCGAAGGCCCGGGCATCCACGTTCGTCGAGCAGCAAGACGTGGATGGCCGGGACAAGCCCGGCCATGACGAGCGGAGAGAGGCGCGCCATGTCGCTCTCGCCCGCCGCCGCTACACAGTCACGACGATCTTCCCCAGATGCTTGTTGGCCTCCATGTGCTCGAACGCCTTGTCGATGTCGTCGAACGCGTAGACCTTGTCGATCGGCAGCTGGAGCTTTCGCGACTCCACCGCGCCCCAGATGTCGGTCTTGACCTCATCAAAGATCTCGCGGACCTCCTCGATGGTGCGGGTGCGGAAGGTGACGCCGATATAGTTGATCCGGCGCGCCGCATGCAGGTCGAAGTTGAAATCGGCATGGGTTCCGCCGAGCCGGCCGACATTGACGATGCGGCCCTTGACCCGGGTCGCCGCGAGGTTCTGGTTGGCGACTTGGCCCGAGACCTGGTCGACGATGAGGTCGACGCCTTCGCCGTTGGTCGCCTTGAGCACCTCATCGACCCATTTCGGGTCCGAGGAGTCCACCGCGAGGTCGGCGCCATACTCCGTCAGCCGGCCGCGGCGATAGGCATCGGTCGACGAGCCGATCACGAGCTTTGCGCCCTTGAGTTTTGCAATTTGCATCGCCATCAGGCCGACGCCGGAGCTCGCGCCCTGGATCAGCACGCTCTGGCCCGGCTGCACGCCACCGACCATGACGACGGCGTTGTACATGGTCGCGAGCGCGACGGGCAGGGTGGCGGCCTCCTCGAAATTCATGTTCGAGGGCGCGCGAAACAGCCGGCCGTGGTCGGCGAGTGTGTACTCCGCAAACGCAGCGCCGCCCGAGCCCATGATGCGGTCGCCGACCTTGACGCCCTTCGCGTCCGGTCCGAGCTCGGCAACTTCGCCGGCCCATTCCATGCCGAGCACGGTGCCGGCGCCGCCGGCCGCGCCATGAGCGTGGCCTTTGCGCATGCCGGTGTCGGCGCGATTGAGTCCGCAAGCGCGCACGCGGACGAGCACTTGCGTGCCCTCGGGTTTTGGTTGAGCGACGTCGGAAATCCGAGCGCCTTCAGGGCCGTAGACATAAGCCTTCATGAATTACTCTCGCTTCTTGCAGTGATTATTCCGCGGCTTGGGCGGTCGGATGAACGATCATGCCTTCGAGCCGGCTGCGGATGATGGCTTCGGCTTCGCGCACGATGCGCGAGATGAGCTCGCCACAGCTTGGGATGTCCTGGATCAGGCCCTGCACCTGGCCGGCCGACCAGATGCCTTCGTCCGAATTGCCTGATGCATAGACCATCTTGCCGCGCGCGCCAGCGACGAGTTCGCGGATGTCCTCGAACTTGGCGCCTTCCTTCTCCATGGCGACGACCTTGGTCGAGATCTCGTTCCTGGCGACGCGCGAGGTGTTGCGCATGGTGCGGAAGATCAGCTCGGTCTCGCGCTCGTCATTGGCGACGATCTTCTCCTTGATGAGCTGGTGGATCGGGCTCTCCTTGGTGGCCATGAACCGGGTGCCCATGTTGATGCCCTCGGCGCCCAGCGCCAGGGCGGCGACCAGGCCACGGGCATCGGCAAAGCCACCCGAGGCGATCATCGGGATCTTGATCTTGTTGGCGGCGGCCGGGATCAGGATCAGGCCGGGGGTGTCGTCCTCACCGGGGTGGCCGGCGCATTCGAACCCGTCGATCGAGATGGCGTCGACGCCCATGCGCTCGGCCGAAAGCCCATGGCGGACGCTGGTGCATTTGTGCACGACCTTGACGCCGTGCTTTTTGAACTCGTCGACATGCTCCTGCGGCTTGTTGCCGGCGGTCTCGACCACGGTGATGCCGGCCTCGATGATGGCGGCGCGGTATTCGGCATAAGGCGGCGGCTTGATCGCGGGCAGGATGGTGAGGTTGACGCCAAACGGCTTGTCGGTCAGGTCGCGACAGCGCGCGATCTCCTTGGTCAAATCCTCCGGCGTCGGCTGGGTCAGCGCCGTGATGAAGCCGAGCGCGCCGGCGTTGGCAACGGCAGCGACCAGCTCCGCCCGGCCGACCCATTGCATGCCGCCCTGGACGATCGGGTGCTCGACGCCGACGAGTTTTGTGAACCGTGTTTGCAACATGATTTCCCCCAGGGTGGCCCGCAGGCTCTGTTATCGGTTGATGCCGAGAGGATGCCGCCGGGGGTAGGAAATGTCTATTGCGGGACCGTGCGGTGGGGGCGGGGTGGCATGCGGGAGGTGGAGGTGATTCCGCTGGGCGGATAATTGGGGGCTCGTGTCCCGGACGCGCTGCAACGCGTAGCGTTGCTGCGCAGAGCCGGGACCCAGAAGGCCGCGCAACGGGCTGATGCATGGGCCCCGGCTCTGCAGCGCATCACCGTAGCGCGTCGAAGACGCGCGTAAACTCGCTTATGGTGCTGCGCAGCGTCCGGGGCACGAGACCTGGGCTTTCGAATTCAGCTGCTCGCAATGAAGATCGAGCCCGGTAGCGCCGCTACTCCGCCGATAGACGCACCATTTGCCGGCCGCCGTTCATTTCCTTGAGGCGGTTGACGAAGTTTTCCGGGCGCTGCCAGCGGTAGGGGACCTGCAGGCCCATGAACTCGGCGATGTCGCCGATGAAGCCGGTGCAGTTGGTGGTCTCGGCATTCCAGACCGGCGAGCTCGCCTGCAATTTCTTGATATAGGCGAACACCCGCTTGGCGTCGGCCTCGTTGAGGTACACGCGGTAGTTCGCGGTCAGATAGTCCGGATCGAGATCGCCGTAGCTCGCGCCGGTCTCGGCTGGCACCCAGGTGAGGTGGCCGAGCACGTAAGCCCAGGTGTCCCCGGACGGTGTGAGGCCTGCGACCTCGACGGCGCGCTCGCTGGTCTTGCCGTACCAGACGAAGGCATGGCCCCAGCTTGCCGCGGTCCGTGCGCGGAAGTCGACGTAATAGGGACCTTTTTCCGCACGCGCGATCGGGCGCCGCGACTGCGGCGCCGATCGTGATGCGGTGTCGGTCGTGGCAAGCGCATTTGCATCAGCAACGCGCTTGTTCGCTTCGTGGGCCGAGGCCGAGGGCATCGTGCATGCGAGCATCGCCGCCAGGGCAAATCCCGCAAGGATGCAGGATCCCGATCGATCAGGTTTGTTCGTCACACTGTGCCCCTCGACTGTCGGCCGCTTACGCAGACTTTGCGCGTATCAATAGCGCGCTGCGACCGGGCCGGGCGCCTTGCCGATCGGGGACTTTCCAATCGGGCTCTTGCCAATCGGCATCTTGCCGATCGGCGCCTGCTCCGAATAGACCGGCACGGGCTGGCGGCGCGGCAGATCCGCGGCGTTCGCAACCGTCACCAGAGCAAGCGTGGCACCCAGTACAAATACAATCTTCTTCACGTTCATACCCCTAGAAGGTTTGGTCCAAACACGGCACCGCCGTGCCCCCAGACACGCCTCAGAGATGGACGTCGGAATGCGTCCACAGTGCGGCACCCCCGCGACATGTTGGCGGCATCTCTCGGGCGCGCGGAGATGTGATATGTCCAGATGTTGCGGAGCGGCGCCGCGCGTTCCTTAACGGTCGGCGCGCAGCCGAAAGTGCATCTCAATCTTCGCTGGCGATGGTTCGCTCGCTATCCGCCAGGGCGAAAAGCCGGGCGTGGGATCCGGATCGGAGGGAAGATCGATCGGCCAGCTTTGCGTGGGAATCCCGGGGAGCGTCAGGCTGACGACGCGGTGTCGCGTCTTGTACATCAGAGAGGTCGAGGCAATGATCGCTTTGCGGTCGCCGTCATGCGCGCGCCAGTTCGCCGGCAACATGGCGTTGGCATACCCTGTCGCCTCCTCGATCTCGATATGTACGTCCTCCTCCTTGTCCGGCAGGGTCATGCCGGCGGGGAGGCGAAACTCGATTGCGAGCGTCATGTAGCCGTGACTGAGATAGGGCGAGCGAATGAGCTCGTACCATCCCCACCAGGCGAGGCCTGCCGTGATGAGCAGGACGGGGATCGCAAAGGGGAGGGACAGCCGCGCGGCGGGGCGAGGTGCGGGATCGGAGGTTTCCGCGGCCGGCTGTGGCGTTGCATTCCGGACCAGGCCGAAGCGCACGAACAGCCAGATGCCCGCGATCAGGCCGGCGACGCCGCCGATCGGGCCGATGTCAAAGAAGGCGCCCATGGCGATGCCGCCATCGCGGTCCGGCCCGGCCAGCATGACCACCAGCGCTGCAAGGCCCGACCAGCCGGCGAGCATGCCGAGCAGGGCGGACAGGATGCCGAGGATGATGCGCATGTGCGGTTGGTCGCGCCGGCATCAACTCCGGTTCGAGGCGCGCCGCAACTCACCCAATCCGGTTGAGGCTGTTCCGGATCGTCGAGAAGATGCCGCCGATGTCCTTGCGCAGGGCATCGAGCGCGTTGAAATTGTCGAAGATGCGGGTGAGACGGTCTTCGACCTCGCGCTTGCTCTTGGTGAGCGTTTCGACGCGGGAGGCCAGCGTGACGCCCGCATTGGCCTCGATCTCGCCGACGGTTTTGGCCAGAAGATCGCGGGTGGTGCTGACATCCGCGATCATGGCCTCGATGCCGAACACCGGGGCCTTGAGCGGGACGAGATCGGCCTGCGATTTCGACAATTCCGCCTTGAAGGCATTCAGCGTCGTCAGCGTCTCCTGCAGCGCGCCGAGGCGCTGGCGCGACTGGAGCACGAAATCGTTCAGCGCGTTCTGGCGCTCAGTGAGCGTCTTGCCGTCGGAATCGGTCTCGACCTCGCTGAGCGAGCGTTCGAGCTGGGCCTGGCGCTGGCCGAGCTCCTCGAAGTCGAGCCTGACAGCCTTGAGGATGTTGAAACTGTCGTCGATGCGGGCGAGGCGCTGCTCGATCTCGAGCTTGTTCTTCGACAGCATCTCGACGCGGTTGCCGAGCGGCGTTTCGCCGCCGGTCTCGATCTCGTCGATGCTCTTGGCAAGGAGGTCATGACCGAGGCCGATCTCGCCGATCAGGGCGTTGATGCCGGCGTCCGTCGATCGCAGCGGCACCAGCTCGGCGTGGGATTTCGCCAGATCTTCCTTGTACTGGTTGAGGGTCGCGAACGTCTCCTGCACCGTGTTGACCCGCGTCAGCAGCGTCGATACGTCGCGCGCGATGTCCTTGAGCCGGTCGGCGAGGTTGTTCTTGCGGTCGTCGGTTTCGAGGTCGTGCAGGGAGCGTTCGAGCTGGTTCTGGCGGTCGCGGATCTCGGTGAAGACGGGCTCGACCGCGCGGCGCTGATCGGCGACCTTGCCGACCATGTCGCGCACGCCCTGCTGGCGGCGGCGGATTTCGGCGAGTTGGTCGTGCATGTCGGTGGATTCGTTGCGGCCCTGCTGGAGCAGCGCGCGCTGCTCGGTCTCGCCCAGCTTGTCGTGGAGAGCGGAGACCGCCTCTCTGGGATCGCTCTCGATCAGGTGCTGGACGGTGGCATCGAGGTGGTTTTGCAGGGCGTGGGCGACGACGACGTCCTCGCGGGTCTTCTTGAGGCGGTCGCGCAGCTTGTCGAGGCGCCGGTCCTGGCGCGACAGCCGCCAGGCGGTTGCGCCGATCAGCGCCAGCGCCACCACCAGAAGCGCCCCGGTTGCGATGCGCTGCGGCACGGGCAGGCCCGCGAACAAGGCGGGCAAATGGGCGATATCGTAACCAAACGCCTGTTGGGCGAGAAGCGCGATGGCGGCGAGCAGGACAAACCAGGCAACCAGGACAAACAGCCACATCGTGACTTCCTCACGCCGGCACACAATCTCGCCATAGTTGCTATTGGAGAGCGGAACCGAGATCAAGAGGCGCGCGGGGTGCCGGAGGCAGCCGAGGAGCGCGATCCACGGTTCGGGGGCGTCGGCCGATCGGCGGAGGGGCGGCGGGTTGCCGGGTTTTCCCGAGGGGGCGGGGCGGCGCCTTCATTCTCCGCCGTCATTCCGGGCTTGCGTTGCGCGCGCCCGGAATGACGGAGAGAGCTACAGCCGAAACTCGTTGGTCAGCTCGCCGACGCCGTCGATCGCCACGGTCACCGTGTTGACCGGCTCCTTCATCACGCCGACACCCACCGAGGTCCCGACCGCGATGAGGTCGCCGGGGAGCAGGGTCATGTCGTGGGAGATTTTGCTGACCAATTCCTGCGCGGTGAAGATCATGTCCGAGATCGGATAGTTCTGCCGCTCAGCTCCGTTGAGAATGGTGCGGACCACGAGCTTCGCCGGATCGAGGCCGGTCGCGATCACCGGGCCGAACGGGCCGTAATCGTCGATGCCCTTGGCGCGGGCCCATTGCGGGAAGGTCGGGTCGCTGGTCAGGATGTCGTTGGCGGTGATGTCGTTGACGCAGGTGTAGCCGAAGATGAAGCTGTCGGCTTCGCTCGGTGAGACGCGCGCGCAGGTCTTGCCGATGACGATGCCGAGCTCGCCCTCATAGGTGGTCTTGCCGTCGTAATAAGAGGGGCGGCGGATCACCGCGCCCGGCGTCGTGATGCTGGTGGTGGCCTTGAGCAGATAAAGCGGCGCCAGTGGCTCGGGCTGGTTGAGTTTTGCAGCGAGCGCGTGAAAATTGTTCCAGAGCGCGACGATCTTGCTGGGCGCGCAGGGCGCGAGCAGCTCGACCTCCGACAGCGCCAGCGTTTTGCCGGTCGCAGCGTTGCGGCCGAACATCTCGCCATCATGCACGCTGATGCCTGATGGCGTCAGCGTGCCGAAGCCGGTCGCGCCATTATTCCGGAAACGCAGCCATTGTTTCATCTCGCCCGCCATCACGCCACCGCCAGTGCGCGGGGATCAGCCAGTGCCGAGACGCCGTCATAGAGGCCGGCGATGCGGGCGCGCTGGGTCACCATCGCCAGCACCGAGTCCAGTGCAGGCGTGGCGATGCCGGTGAGGCGGCCCATCTCCTGCACCACGGTGACGAGCGGGTCGATCTCCATCGGACGGCCGCGTTCGAGGTCCTGGAGCATCGAGGTCTTGTGCGCGCCGACCTTGCGGGCGCCCTCGATGCGGCGCTCGACATCGACGCGGAATTTGACGCCGAAGGTTTCAGCGATCGCTTGCGTCTCCACCATGATCGCGCGCGACAGCGCCCGCGTGGAGGGATCGGTGCAGATCACGTCGAGCGTCGCGTGGGTCAGTGCGCTGATCGGATTGAAGCAGACATTGCCCCACAGCTTGAGCCAGATCTCGTCGCGGATGCGGTCGAGCACCGGCGCTTTCAGCCCGGCCGCGACGAACAGATCGGCGAGGCGCTGCACGTCCGACGTGATCTCGCCGGAGGGCTCGCCGAGCGGAAAATTGTTGCCGTAGACGTGGCGGATCACGCCGGGCGCCTCGATCTCGGTGGCGGGATAGACGATGCAGCCGATGGCGCGCTCGGCGCCGATCTCGCGCCACTGCCGCCCGCCGGGGTCGATGCTCTCCAGCGTCGCGTTTTCGTATTGGCCGCCGTGCTTGTGGAAGTACCAATAGGGTATGCCGTTGACGGCGGTGACGATGCGGGTGTGCGGGCCCAGCAGCGGCTGCATCTTCTCGATCACGCCGGTGATCGAATGCGCCTTCAGCGTGATGATGATGTAGTCCTGCACGCCGAGCTCGGCGGGATCGTCGGTGCAGCGCGGATGGACAATGTGCTTCTCTTCGCCCGCCAGCAGCGTCAGCCCGTGCTCGCGCATCGCGGCGAGGTGCGCGCCGCGTGCGATCAGGCTGATATCGGCGCCGGCACGCGCGAGCTGAACCCCGAGATATCCGCCGATCGCGCCGGCGCCGTAGATGCAGATCTTCATGAAATCCTCGCGGGAAGCCGGAATTTTGGGACGAAAGATCCCGTCCGGCTCGGAAGGATCCGAGCCGGGGCCGGTAGTCACAGGGGAAGGGTCGTGTGGCTTTAAGCTGCCGCTTGCGGCGTGCCGTTGATCGCTTCGTCCATGACAGCGGCGATGTCGCGCATGCTGATGACGGAGACGAGGCTGTAATCGTCGATCACGGGCAGGTGCCGGATGTGATTGCGGTTCATCAAATGCCGGACATGCTCGATCGTGTCCGAGGAGGTGCAGGAGATGAGCTGCTGCACCGAGACGAGCTGCGAGACTTTCACATTGATGGCGCCCGCGCCATGCTCGGCGACGGCGCGCACCACGTCGCGCTCGGTGAACATGCCGACGGCGGTGTTGCCCTCGGAACGGACCACGTCCTTCACCACCAGCGCGCTGATGTTGTTGGCACGCATCAGCTTGGCGGCGATACCCACCGTTTCGTTCATTCGCACCGTGACAACGCGCGGTGTCTTCTTGCGCAGAATGTCTCCGACCAGCATTGCAACCTCCCTGGGTGAATGATGGGGTTAATTGTGGTATACATAATACCAATCGTCAAGCATTCGATTTGGCTGATCCGAAAATTCTTGCGGCAGGAATGCTGACGTTTGTCGTCGCGCCAAAACAAAAGGGGCGCATCGCTGCGCCCCTGTCTCAACCGTGCAAGATGTGAGGCGGCTTACGCCGTCTCGGTCTTGGCAGTGCTGGTCGCGGCATTGGCGCTCTCGGCTTCCTTGCCCAGGATGAAGGAGCGGCGCATCGGCTTGATCACGAACAGCGCCATCAGCGCCGCGGTCGCATTCAAGGCCACCGCCACCACGAACACGGCCTTCCAGCCATAGGTCGCCGAGATCACGCTCGCGAGCGGGACCAGCAGGGACGCCGTGCCCTTGGCGGTGTAGAGCATGCCGTTGTTGGTGGTCGCGAACTTCGAACCGAAGGTGTCGCCGCAGGTCGCGGGGAACAGCGAGTAGATTTCGCCGAACACGCCGAAATACACCGCGGTCGCGAGCACGAAGACAACAGGTACCTGACCATAGGCCGACAGCGTCAACAGCATCACCGCTGCAGTGCCGAACGCGATGAACATGGTGTTCTCGCGGCCGATATTGTCGGAGACGTAGCCGAAGAACGGGCGGCCGAAGCCGTCGAAGATGCGGTCGAGCGAGATCGCGAATGTCAATGCCGCCATCTGGAAGCCTGCAAGCGTCACCGGCGTATCGGCGATCTTGAAGTCGTGCGCGATCGGGGCGATCTGCGCCGCAGTCATCAGGCCGCCGGAAGCGACCATGACAAAAACCAGGTACATCACCCAGAAAATAGGGGCGCGCAGCACCTGCGGCGGCGTGAAGTCGATCTTGGTCTGCGGCAGATTGAGCTGCTTCTTCTTCGGCGGGATCGAGATCCGCGGCGGCTGGATGAAGAAGGCGAGGATGAAGACGATCACGCCCTGGCCGATGCCGAAGGTGAGGAAGGCGTGCTGGTAGCCGCTCGTTGCGATCATGGTCGCGATCGGCACGATGGTGAGGGCGGCGCCTGCGCCGAAGCCTGCGGCGGTCGCGCCGGCGGCAAGGCCGCGGCGATCGGGAAACCATTTCAGCGCGTTGCCGACGCAGGTGCCGTACACCGCACCCGCACCCATGCCGCCGATGACGGCGGCCGTGTAGAGCAGGGGAAGGCTATCGGCGTAGGAGTTGAGAATCCACGAGAGCGCGATCATCACGCCGCCGAACATGATGACGAGGCGCGGGCCGTATTTGTCGACGAACCAGGCCTCGATCGGCACCAGCCATGTCTCGGTGACGACGAAGATGGTGAAAGCGAGCTGGATCGCGGCGCGTCCCCAATGGTGGGCCGCATCGATCGGATCAACGAACAGCGTCCAGCCATATTGCAGATTGGCGATCATCGCCATGCAGACGATGCCCATGCCGAGCTGGAGCCAGCGGAAACCTGTGCGAAGGGGCGCAGCCGTGACGGCGCCATCCGTGCTGGAAATCATCAACAACCTCCCATGGCGCCTGATTTGATGCGACCTGGGATTGCAAGATGACCCAGTGTCGCAAATATTGTGGCTTATCGTCGCAAGCGCGGCGCGGAGCTTGGTATACCATATTCCAGAAAGCAAGTCCTATCTTGTGACGCAGTGCAAGAAAAGTGCGTGGTGCCACCAGCTTCAGCGGTAGCAGGAGCGGGTTCTGTAAAAACGAAAACGCCCGGCCGTGAGGCCGGGCGTCGTTGCGTGAAGTCTCTGTGGTGAGGCGCGTCAGATGCTCGATTTCGCGACCACGATCTTGCGCCAGGGTTTGAGCACCGCGATCGCCAGCGCCGAGGCCAGGATGTTGGCGCCGGCTGCGATCATGAACACGCTGTCCCAATTGCCCGAAGTCTGCTGCACGTAATTGCCGAGCGGCACAAGAAGCGCGGCCGTGCCCTTCGCGGTGTAGAGCAGGCCCGCATTGGTGGTCGCGAACTTGGCGCCGAACGTGTCGGTGCAGGTCGAGGGGAACAGCGAGTAGATCTCACCCCAGGCGAAGAACACGAAGCCCGACAGGATCACGAACCAGATCGGATCCTGGCCCCAGAGGTAGAGCATCCAGATGCCGAAACCCTCCATGCCGAAGGCGATGAACATGGTGTTCTCGCGGCCGATCATGTCGGAGATCCAGCCGAAGAACGGACGCGTCAGGCCGTTGAGCACGCGATCGATGGTCGCTGCGAACGTCACCGCCGTCATGGTCATGCCGATCAGCGTCACTGGCACGGCGTCGACTTTCCAGTCGACCGCGATCGGCTTCAGGTTCGCCGTCACCATCAGGCCGCCGGCGCCGACGATCACGAACATGAAGTACATCAGCCAGAAGATCGGCTGACGCAGCACCTCGGTCGGCTGGTAGTTGCGGCGGGTTTGCAGCAGATTGGCGTTGGCCACCACGTTCGGCACCTGGCCTGCTTTCGGCGCGAGCAGGAAGAAGGCGAGGATGCAGATGATGATGCCTTGTCCGAGGCCGAAATAGAGGAAGGTGGTCTGGAAACCACTGTCCTTGATCATGGCCTGGATCGGCGCGACGGTGAGCGCGGAGCCTGCACCGAAGCCTGCCGCCGTGATGCCCGCGGCGAGACCGCGCTTGTCGGGAAACCATTTCAGCGCGTTGCCGACGCAGGTGCCGTAGACGCCACCGGCGCCGATGCCGGCGATGATCATGCCGAGATAGAAGCCGTTGAGCGTGGTCGCCTGCGCGTTGATCGCCCAGCCGACGGCGCAGAGCACGCCGCCGATCAGCACGACGAGGCGCGGACCGTATTTGTCGACGAACCATCCTTCGACCGGCACGAGCCAGGTCTCGAACAGGACAAAGAGTGTAAAGGCCCACTGGATCGACGCGCGATCCCAGCCGAATTTTTTCTGGATGTCGGGGACGAAGAACGTCCAGCCGTATTGATAGTTGGCGATCATCACCATCGCCGCTACGCCAACCGCCAACTGCGCCCAGCGATACGTGTCGCTAACGCGCGCGGCAGTCGGAGCTGTTGCCTGCACCATGTCCGTCATAAAGCCTCCCGTGGCGCCTCTCATTTTTCTGCGAGCGCTGGAGAGGCATTCTTGTATTCATTATGCCAAGGTTCAAGCGCTGGTCCGCTCACCGTGCGCAAATGCCGCAGAACCTTGCCGGCCCGGGCTTGTGAATCGGACAGCGCAAATAGAAATGGCCCCGTCGTGCGGGGCCATTCATCAAAAGTCGTATATGGACGGCTTTGAAACCTGCGCGCCGCGCGCGGGGCTGGTTACAGACCGAAGCGCGGCAGGTCGCCGTTGTGATTCGAGATCTCGGCGCTCGCCATCAGGAAGCGGTCAACCACGGCCATGAAACGGGCGAACAGCGAGGCGGAGGGGGCGAGGGCGACGGAAGCGGTCTTGGACATCGAAATTCCCTTTCTTGAGACGGTCAGTATCCCTGTCTCATTTCGAGGAGCAATCTATGTATACCAGATGCCACTGTCTATGCACGTCATTGCATGGCAGCATATTATCTACCGCATTGCAGCATAATGATGCGTTAAAGGGGCCGATCTGGGCATAAAACGTCCGTAGACAGCCGAATCCGCGTCATTGGACTGTCGCAGTGCACAATCTAGCCTTGGCAGGGCAACCCAAAGCCGTTAGTGGTCTGCCCCCTTTTCCAATCATCTACGAGTGGTTCATGTCGAGCGCCTCGCCCGCCGTCTCGATCGGCATCGATTTTGGGACCAGCAATACGGTCGTAGCCATCGCCGCGGACGACCGCCGCGTCGAGGCCATCCGCTTTGACCATGGCGGCCAGCGCCACAGCGTCTACGTCTCGGCGCTGTGCTTCTGGGAGGACCGGCCGGGCGCCGGCGCCCAGGCCGAAGGCGGCCCGTGGGCGATCGAGACGTTCCTCGAAGGACGCCACGTCCACCGCTTTCTCCAGTCGTTCAAGACGTTTGCTGCGAGCTCCAGCTTCAACACCACGCAAGTCTTCCGGCAGCGCTTCAAGTTCGAGGACATTCTGGCGGCGTTCCTGCGCACGCTGGCGCGCCATGGCGGCGACAAATTCGGCTTCGCAACATCGTCGATCACGGTTGGCCGGCCCGTGCGCTTCGCCGGAGGCAATCCCGACGAGGCGTTGGCGATGCAGCGCTATCGCGCCGCGTTCGAGAGCCTCGGCGCCGGCCACGCGCGCTATGTCTATGAGCCCGTGGGCGCCGCGTTCTCCTTTGCCCGAAGGCTGGAGCGCGATGCGACCGTTTTAGTCGCGGATTTCGGCGGCGGCACCAGCGACTTCTCGGTGATGCGCTTTTCGCGCGCGGGCGGCACGCTTCGCGCCGAGCCGCTCGGCCACGCCGGCATCGGCATTGCCGGCGACACGTTCGATTACCGCATCGTCGACCACGTCGTTTCGCCCAGGCTCGGCAAAGGCTCCAGCTTCCGCTCGTTCGACAAGGTGCTGCCGGTCCCGAGCGGCCACTACACCAACCTGGCGCGCTGGCATCAGCTCGCGATGATGAAGAGTAACGGCGATCTGCGCGAGCTCCGGGAGCTTGCCCGCACCGCGGTGAAGCCAAAGCTGCTCGAGGATTTCATCACCGTCGTCGATCTTGACCTCGGCTTTTCGCTGTATCGCGCGGTGTCCGATGCCAAGGTTGCGCTGTCGGGCCACGACGAGGTCGACTTCCGCTTCAAGGGCGGCGGCGTCGACATCGGCGCGACCATCACACGGAAGAATTTTGAAGGCTGGATTGCCGACGATATCGCGCGGCTGGGAGGGACTGTCGACAAGGTGCTGGCCGAAGCCGGCATCACAGCGCGCGAGGTGGAGAAGGTGTTCCTGACCGGCGGCACCTCGTTCGTGCCTGCGGTCCGAAAAGTGTTCGCCGACCGGTTCGGCAACGAACGGCTGATGTCGGGCGACCAGTTCGAGTCGATTGCCTACGGCCTCGCGCTGATCGGGCACAGTCCCGATCCCGACCGCTGGACCGCAAGCGGCGGGATCGCGCCGAAGGGCGCGTAACGATCGTTCTCCACGGACTCGATGTGAGTTTTTCTCCCCGAGAGCTCCTCATTCTCCGTCATTGCGAGCGCAGCAAAGCAATCCAGAGTCTTTCCGCCGAGGGATTCTGGATTGCTTCGCTGCGCTCGCAATGACGAGTTGGGGGCGATCTGCGCGTCCAATCGAACAGAACCGGGTGGGCAAAGGCGCGAAGCGCCGTGCCCACCATCCTTCCGAGGTTGAGAGAGCATTGGTGGGCACGCTACGCTTTGCCCACCCGATACTAACGTCACCGCTACTGCTTGATCTCCGGCTCCACGAGCTTGGCCAGGTTCCGCAGCGATTCCTGCCAGCCGAGATAGCAGGCTTCCGGCGGGATAGCGTCGGGGATGCCTGCCTGTGTGATGTCGATCTCGGTGCCGACCAAAACCTTCTTCAGTGTCACGGTCACCTCGATCACGCCGGGCAGATTTGGATCGTCGAACTTGTCGGTGTAGCGCAGCCGCTGGCCGGGAACGAGCTCGAGATACTCCCCGCCGAACGCGTGGCTGTGGCCGGTCGTAAAATTCCGGAACGACATCTTGAACGTGCCGCCGACCTTGGGCTCGAGGTGGTGCACGGTGCAGGTGAACCCGTTCGGCGGCAGCCATTTCGCCAGCGCATCCGCCTCCAGGAAGGCGCGATAGACTTTCTCGGGGCTGGTGGTGAGCACGCGGTGCAGGCGGACAGTGCTGGGCATGGTCTTTCTTCCTCTTGCATTGACGGGCGCGACAAGGACCTCTCTTGCCCATCCATAGTCCGAGGACGAACGGGGTAGCGCCGATCCGACACGGCGTCATCATTCTTTGAGGGAACCTGTCCGGCGTTTCCAAACTGCGGACACATCCTGCGGCGTCATCGTGAACGCGAGCCGGTAGCGACCGCCGCGGATGCGGCGGCGCGTGACCCATTGTGCACAGAAGCGCTTCTTTGCAGAGAAAAAAGCAACTGGCGCGCCCGGTGTTCAAGTGGCTCGCATTTGGGCGGCATCGTGATGAGGTCGCGTGCAGCAGATCCGTCGTGCTCGCTCGACATTCACAAGCAAAAAAGCTCGCGTCACACTTCGAAACACAAGGGCCGAATTTTGGCCGCCGAGCTCCTGGATTAGTCGGCAACTGGCCGCGTCTGACGACACGACGTACGCGCCGGGCATCCATCACACGAGGCGGAATTGACGACATGAAGCAAGAGACCGTGCGCTACCGGCTCGCCCGCCGTGTTCGCAGCCTGCCCGCAGAGACTGTCTCGAGGTTGCTTGGAATGCCGCGCATCAGCCGGCGACTGAACGAGGCCTATGAGACGGCACGAGCATCCTATCGGCCCCGCCTGCCCAAACTCCCCGCGCTCGACATGGAAATTGTCGCCGGGCTGGAGAAGAACGGCGTCCATATCACCTCGCTCGACGAGTTGAGGCTGCCCGGTACGCAAGCGCTTTGGACATCGGCGACCGAAATCGCAAACACATATTCCCTCCGCGCCAGCGCGGGTGAGTTTGCCGGCGAATATACGGTGCGGGTCGGCGCCGACGACTTGATGCGGCATCCGCATATCGTCGGATGGCCGCTCCAGGATCGTATCCTCGACATCGTCGAGACCTATCTCGGCCTGCCATCCGCCTATGGCACGCTGAACTTCCTTTACACCCTGGCCGACGGCCGGCAGGTCGCGGCTCGCCGGTGGCATCGTGACCTCGAGGATCGGCGCATGGTCAAGGTCGTCGTCTATCTGCACGAGGTCGACATGGACGCCGGTCCGCTCGAAATCCTGCACTGCTCGTTTCCGGGCAGCGATGCGCTCGACGGCTCCAACTTTCCCATCCTGACGCAGGAGATGCTCGAGCAGAGGCTCGGCACGACGCTGAACAGCGGCGATGTGACCACCTGCACCGGCAAAGCCGGCACGGTGATCTTCACGGATGTGGCGCGTCGTTACCATCGCGGGCGCCCCGCGATCGCACGCGACCGCTGCGCGCTGTTCTACAACTTCTTCTCGCGCGCACCTCTCCGACCATTTTTCTGCGAGCGGCACGTGTTCTCACCGGGGCAGATCCGCGAGCTTGCGGCCGATCAATCGGCGCGGGCGCGCGACTGCATGCTGTGGCGTTCCAACGTCCCCCTGCTCGCCCGGCTCGTGCCGTCCGCGCGGCTTTGAAACGCCGGCGGTCAGCCCGATTGTCGAGGGCGACAATCATCCTGCATTGAAGCCACAACTCGGTCGGCGCCGATTTCGACCTGAAAGGCGTGAAGGATTGTCCCGTCACGGGCGCAAAGCTCCCGCTCGTCATCTTCGCGCACGGAAGAGGCGCGTGGTTCGGCGCGAACCATGACACCGAGGAGGCGCTCGCCGATGCCGGCTTCGTCGTCGCCGCCATCAATCATCCCGGCGACACCACCAACGACTCCTCGCGGCGCGATACGCTGCCCGTGTGGGGATCGCGTCCGGTGGACATGGTGCGTCTGCTCGATTTCATGCTGAATGACTGGAAGGACAGGGCGGTGATCGACCCGGCCAAGGTCGGCTTCTTCGGCTTCTCGCTTGGTGGTTATGCGGGCTTCGCATTGAGGGGGACGAGGCCGGATTTCACCTGGCTTGCCGGCGTCTGCAAGGAGACGACCGTAACATGCGCCCAGCTTCATAACGGGGAAACGCTGCCTGACCCGCCGCAGGATGCACGGATCCGCACGGCAGTGATCGTCGATCCTGCACCGCCGGTTCTGACGCGGAAGAATCTCGCCGCGATCAAGATCCCTTTCGAGTTCTGGCGCTCGCAGTTCGGCGGGCCCGGCGTGGGCGACGGTTCGCCCATGGCGCACGTCGCTGAGATACTGCCGGGCAAGCCCGAAATTCACGTCGTGCCGGCCGGCCACTTTGCTTTCCTCGCGCCTTGCTCGGCCGAGCTTGGGGCAGCCGTCCCGCGCATCTGCACCGATACGCCGGCGGGGTTCGACAGGGTGGGCTTCCACCGTGAATTCAACGCGGCGGTGGTGCAGTATTTTCGTGAGCAGCTCGGAGAGCAATGAGCTTCGCGATCGGTGAGGGGCCACGAAGTGCTATTCGCCGGGTAGGCATCAGCTCTTCGGATGATGGCATAATGCCCCTGTTTTGCCCGACGTGTCAAAGTTAATTCGTAAAATACGAAGTCCTTTCGGGACCAAGGGACCAAGGGGTTGGCTACTGTGCTGGGGTAGTTTTTTCAGTTTTTTGGTTTGGGTCTGCACCCAATGGCAAAACCTGCGATTGTCCCCGCTGAGCTCTTGGGCAATTGAATTTGGCCCAGCCTTGCAAAAGACCGTGATCAGGTATACATTGGAGCCGTTCGTTCAGCCGCTGTGCCTTGTTGAATGCGCCCGCGGGCTCCTTTTCCATCGACATCGACGAATTGAATTCGTTCTGTGTGGCTATCACGCGGAACACGCGCGTGTGCGCTTTGGAGAAGAAAATGACGACAGGTACCGTAAAGTGGTTCAACGGCCAGAAGGGCTTTGGATTCATTCAGCCCGACGACGGCGGCAGCGATGTGTTCGTTCACATCAGCGCGGTCGAGCGGGCTGGTCTTTCAGGTCTCGCTGAGGGCCAAAAGGTCAACTTCGAGGCCAAGACCGACAAGATGCGGGGCAAGGTCAGCGCAGAGAATCTCTCGCTGGCCTAAAGGCTCTGGCGCCGTTTCACGGACGTACTGAAACGGCTTCGCTGCCCGCTCGATCCCTGGATTGAGCGGGTTTTGTCCGTTGAGAGCAAGGTGAATCATGAGCGCGAAGAAATCGGCCGAACCGTCACCCGAGGCCATTGCGCGCTCCGATCGTCAGCGTTTGGCCGCTGAAGAAGGCGCGCGGGCCATGGTGGATGCCGAAAAGCAAGCCGTCGACGTTCGCAAGAACATGGCGCGGCTTCGAGAGCTGCGCGAAGCCAAGGCAGCAGCCGACGCTACTCTTCAAGCATCTTCGCCGGTCACCATCCCGGCGAAGCGCAAGAAGAAGCTGCCGCAATAGGCGATTTCGAGAGCGTCAGACGAAAATCTCGAGAGGGCCGGTCAGATGCCAACGAGTGTGGGTCGTGCCTAGAATCAAGTTAGACGGCGGTGGCACAATCACTTTCCTTCTCGCGCTTGGCGCGGGGCGACAAGTGTGCCGGCTTGCAACGACGTTTCTGACGCAGAAGCAGGCCTTCAGCTATCTTCACAAGAATCGAACTGAACTAGAGCGCATCGCGCGGGCGCGGTTTGCTTCAGGGGAGCTCGAAGACGGGATCGTCGTGCTCGCGATGCTCTAGCTCGGGCGCAGATTTCAACGCTGCGCCCTTGGTGCGCGCCTCAAACGGGACCAGGCACGGAGCGCTTCCTATTCGGAGCGGCTGCCCGGCTTGGCCTCGCGGGCCAATCGCTCGGCCTTCAACCGCTCGCGGTTCTCGTCAAAGGAGTGCTGGGCCTTCGCGTAGTCATTCATCGGCTTCTGCGCTTTGGCGGGCTTGAACGCCTTGTCGGCTTCACGCTTGGCGCGGTCAGGCGATTGATCTTTCAACATTTCGACCTCGATTTGATCAACGAACTCAGTCCCGGCACGCGCCGGACGCGACGACTCCCGCTCGCAAGCGGCCATTCTTTAACGCTGGGCAATTCTTCAACGCTGGGTAAGTCATTTGCGAGGCGCTCAGCGACTCGCTGCGGAGGCGGTGCGCCGTCATTTATGAGATCATACCGGTCAAGATAATAACAGGTGGCAGCCGCGTCGGTTCCTTGGAATTCCCCAGATTGAGCGTTGGGTCGCCCAACGCGGAAAGCCTGACGGCGCTTTGCCGGTCAATACATTCGCTTCTTTGGATGACGGCATAATAACCCTGTTTTGCCCGACGGGTCAAATATTTTTCGTAAAATACGAAATTCGTTTGCGGCCAAAGGGTTGGCTACTGTGCATGGGGTTGTTTTTCGGGCTTTGGTTTAACCGGCCTCCAAAACGGCGGCTTACGCAAAAAAAAGGGCCGCCTCGAGGGGCGGCCCTTTCGTCTTGACGTTGTCGTGCCGCTTACTCGGCGGCCTGCTTCTGCGGCGGGTCGAGTGCGCCGGACTTGTGGATATCGGCGACCTGGTGGTCGCTGAAGCCGAGCACCGCGCGCAGGATCTCGTCGGTGTGCTCGCCGAGCAGCGGGGAGCGGGTCACGTCGCTGGCGCTATCCGACAGCTTGATCGGGTTGCCGACCGAGATGTACTTGCCGCGGGTGGGGTGATCGACCTCGACCACGGTGCCGGTGGCGCGCAGCGACTGGTCCTCGGCGATCTCCTTCATCGACAGGATCGGGCCGCAGGGGATGTCGTCCTTGTTGAGGATTTCCATCGCCTCGAATTTCGTCTTCGTCATCGTCCACTGTTCGATGCGGCCGAAGATTTCGTTCAGGCGCGGCAGACGGACAGCCGGCTTGGCATAGTTCGGATCGGTCTTCCAGGTCGGCTCGCCGATGACGTCGCAGATCTTCTCCCAGACCGGGGCCTGGGTAATGAAGTAGATGTAGGCGTTGGGATCCGTTTCCCAGCCCTTGCACTTCAGGATGCGGCCGGGCTGGCCGCCGCCGGAATCGTTGCCGGCGCGCGGCACGGCATCGCCGAACGGAATGCCTTCGCCGAACTGGCTGTATTCCTTCAGCGGACCGTGGGCGAGGCGCTGCTGGTCGCGCAGCTTGACGCGGGCGAGGTTGAGCACGCCGTCCTGCATCGCGGCGGTGACCTTCTGGCCCTTGCCCGAATGCGTGCGCTGATAGAGCGCGGTGACGATGCCGAGCGCGAGATGCAGGCCGGTGCCGCTGTCGCCGATCTGCGCGCCGGTGACGAGCGGCAGGCCGTCGCGGAAGCCGGTGGTGGAGGCGGCACCACCGGTGCACTGCGCGACGTTCTCATAGACCTTGCAGTCTTCGTACGGTCCGGGACCAAAGCCCTTGATCGAGGCGACGATCATTTTCGGGTTGATCGCCTGGATCTTCTCCCAGGGGAAGCCCATGCGGTCGAGCACGCCGGGGCCGAAGTTTTCGACCAGCACGTCGCACTTCTTGATCAGCTCGGTCAGGACTTCCTTGCCCTTGGGGTTCTTGGTGTCGAGCGTGATCGAGCGCTTGTTGTGGTTCAGCATGGTGAAATACAGGCTGTCCACGTTCGGGATGTCCTGCAGCTGGCCGCGGGTGATGTCACCCACGCCCGGGCGTTCCACCTTGATCACGTCGGCGCCGAACCATGCGAGCAGCTGCGTGCAGGTCGGTCCTGATTGAACGTGGGTGAAATCGAGAATGCGAACGCCCTCGAGCGCTTTGGTCATGGTGTTGCTCCGTACTCTGTCTGCCCCTGCACCCGCAGGGAATAAAGGGTTGAGGGGTGGACTTACTTTTTCTTCTGCAAAACGCTCTGCGGATTGAGGTTGCCGATGCGGCCGCTCTCCGAACCTGCGGCCGGATCGATCACCGCGTTGATGAGCGTCGGCTTGCCCGAAGCCATCGCCTCGTTGACGGCGCGCTTCAGCTCATCCGGCGAGGTCGCATTCACGCCGACGCCGCCAAAGGCTTCCATCATCTTGTCGTAACGGGCGCCCTTGACGAACACCGTCGTCGCGGGATCGGCGTTGACGCTGTTGACGTCGGTGCCGCGATAGATGCCGTCATTGTTGAAGATGACGATGCAGATCGGAAGGTTGTAGCGGCAGATGGTCTCGACCTCCATGCCGGAGAAGCCGAAGGCCGAGTCGCCTTCAACCGCGAGCACGGGATGGCCGGTCTCGAGCGTGGCCGCAATCGCCTGGCCCATGCCGATGCCCATCACGCCCCAGGTGCCGACGTCGAGACGCTTGCGTGGGCGGTACATGTCGATGACGCCGCGGGCGAGGTCGAGCGTGTTGGCGCCCTCGTTGACGAGGATCGCCTCGGGGTGATCCTTGATGATGGTCTTCAGCACGCCGAGCGCGCCGTGATAGTCCATCGGCGATTTGTTGTTCATGAGCTTCGGCGCCATCTTGGCGACGTTCTCGTCGCGCTTGGACGCGATGGCTTTGGTCCATTCGGCCGGCGGCGCGGTCCAGCCCGTGGCGATTGCCTGGTTGAAGGCCGCGACCACCGAGCCGATGTCGCCGACGACGGGCGCGACGATCTCGACGTTGGAGTCCATCTCACGCGGCTCGATGTCGACCTGGATGAACTTCTTCGGCGTTTCGCCCCAGCTCTTGCCCTTGCCGTGCGAGAGCAGCCAGTTCAGCCGCGCGCCGATCAGCAGCACGACGTCGGAGTCTTTCAGCACGGTCGAGCGGGCAGCACCTGCGCATTGCGGATGCGTGTCGGAGAGCAGGCCCTTGGCCATGCTCATCGGCAGGAAGGGAACGCCGCTCTTCTCGACGAAGGTCTTGATCTCCTCGTCGGCCTGCGCGTAGGCCGCGCCCTTGCCGAGGATGATGAGCGGACGCTTTGCGTTCTTCAAAACATCAAGCGCGCGCTTGATCGAAGCGGGCGAGGGGATCTGCGCGGGCGCAGCGTCGATCACCTTGACCAGCGACTTCCGGCCGGCATCGGCGTTCATGACCTGGCCGAACAGCTTGGCCGGCAGATCGAGATAGACGCCGCCCGGACGACCCGAGACCGCGGCGCGGATGGCACGCGCAAGGCCAATGCCGATGTCCTGGGCATGCAGCACGCGATAGGCCGCCTTGCACAGGGGCTTTGCGATCGCGAGCTGATCCATCTCCTCGTAGTCGCCCTGCTGAAGGTCGACGATCTCGCGCTCGGAGGAGCCCGAGATCAGGATCATCGGGTAGCAGTTGGTGGTGGCGTGCGCGAGCGCGGTGAGACCGTTGAGGAAGCCGGGCGCGGAGACCGTGAGGCAGATGCCGGGCTTCTTGGTGAGGTAGCCGGCGATGCCTGCCGCATAACCGGCGTTCTGCTCGTGGCGGAACGAGATCATGCGAATGCCTTCGGCCTGGGCCATGCGGCCCAAATCCGTGATCGGGATGCCCGGCACATTGTAGATGGTGTTGATGCCGTTCAGCTTGAGCGCGTCGATGACGAGATGGAAACCATCCGTCAGTTCCTGCTCGGTGCCCGGTGCTTCGGACTTGGTCGCGGTGTTCAGCATGGGCCTTGTCTCCCTGGTCTCAATAGTGGGGCGAGTGCTTCGCCCTTCTGGTGAACGTTGCTAGTTGAACAATTCCTGGCCGTGCGCTTCGACGTAAGCGGCAAGGCCGAGGGTGTGGTCGCGGGTGCGCTTCTCGGCGAGTTCGGTGTCGCGCGATTCCAGCGCTTCGATCATGCCGAGATGCTCGGGGAGCGACGTCGCGGTGCGATCCTTGCGTCCGATGGTGAGTTGCCGGTAGCCGCGCACGTGCAGCAAGAGGTCGTTGGTGAGATCGACCAGCACCGACGATTCCGACAGCGAGATCAGTGCCTGGTGGAAGGCGATGTTGGCGCGCGAATATTCCTCGACGTGATCTTCAGGCAGGCGATCCTTGCTGAAGTCCTTGAAGTAGTCGCGCAGCGCCGTGATGTCTTTCTTGCGCGCGGTGGTGGTGATGAGGCGTGCGGCCATGCTCTCCAGCGCCGCCCAGGCGCGGATCATGTCGACGATCTCGGTCTTGGTCCGGCGCACCACCATGATGCCGCGGCGCGGGACGGTCTTCACGAAACCATCCTGCTCCAGCATCGCGATCGCTTCGCGGATCGGGGTGCGGCTCACACCAAGACGTTCGGACAGCGCGCGCTCGTCGAGCATCACCGGCTCGGGCGTCGAGTAGATGTCCATCTTGAGGATGGCTTCCTTCAAGGCGTCATACGCCTTGTTCTTGAAGCTGCTCTCCGGGGCAATACGAACGATTGAGATGTCCGCCTCGGCCATGTTCGGCAACGCCTTGGTTGGTTTCCGCAGTGACACGACGATTCTCCTCCAGTGGGAGTCGTCTTTTACAGGAATATTAACTGGAAAGTTTTTGGCATACCAAATACCAGAATGTCAAGCTGCCTATTTTTTGCAGCGTTCTAAGCTGCGCTGCAGCTTGACAAGTTGGCTTCTGGCATACCAAATGCCATCGCCAGCCATTTTTGATCCAAAGCGGCGGAGTAATGTCGGCTTTATGCCACTCCATTCCGCGACATGGAACAGAGCGCGGCGAATGGCAAGGATCACGGGCAGCCGCAACACGCGCGCGCTTTGAGAACGCAAGAACTAAGGTCAAGGGAGACGCCACATGTCCAATTCCAAAGACGCCGTCCGCAAAGTGCTCGACCAGGTCAAGGCGGACAACCGCTCCAGCCTGACGGCGCCGGAAGGCAAGCTGGTCTGCGACGCCTACGGTATTCCGGTGCCGAAGGAGGGCGTGGCGAAGTCGGGTGGTGAAGCCGCCAAGATGGCGTCGTCCATGGGCTTCCCTGTGGTGATGAAGATCGTCTCGCCGGACATTCTCCACAAGACGGAAGCCGGCGGCGTTATCGTCGGCCTCAAGACGGCCGAGGATGCCGAGAAGGCTTACGAGACCATCCTCTCCAACGCCAAGAAGTATAAGGCCGATGCCAAGATCGAGGGCGTCCAGGTGCAGCAGATGCTGGCCGGCGGCACCGAAGTCATCGTCGGCTCGATCACCGACGGCTCGTTCGGCAAGCTGGTCGCCTTCGGCCTCGGTGGCGTGCTGGTCGAAGTGCTGAAAGACATCACCTTCCGCCTCGCGCCCGCCACCAAGCAAGACGCGCTCTCGATGCTCGACGGCATCCAGGCACATGAGATTTTGAAGGGCGTGCGCGGCGGTGAACCGGTGAACCGTACGGCGCTGGCCGATGTCATCGTCAAGGTGTCGCAGTTGGTCACCGATTTCCCCGAGATCGTCGAACTCGACCTCAACCCGGTGTTTGCGACGGCCAAGGACGCAATCGCCGCCGACGTGCGCATCGTCGTCGACTTCGCCTATGTGCCGAAGCCGAAGCCGCGCCCGACCGAAGAGATCGTCGCCGCCATGAGCCGCATCATGCAGCCGAAGGGCGTCGCCGTGATCGGCGCCTCCGCGGAAGACGGCAAGATCGGCAACTCCGTGATGAAGAACCTCATCAACGGCGGCTACAAGGGCGAGATCTATCCGATCCACCCGAAGGCAGCGGAGATTCTCGGCCACAAGGCTTACAAGAGCGTCAAGGACGTGCCGGGTGTGATCGACACGGCCGTGTTCGCGATCCCCGCAAAGTTCGTCGCGGGTGCTCTGGTCGAATGCGGCGAGAAGAAAATCCCGGGCGCCGTGCTGATCCCGTCGGGCTTTGCCGAAGCGGGCGCGCCGGAATTGCAGGCCGAGATCGTCGAGATCGGCAAGAAATACGATATCCGCCTGATGGGGCCGAACATCTACGGCTTCTATTATACGCCGGCCAATCTCTGCGCGACCTTCTGCACCGCCTACGACGTCAAGGGCTCGGCTGCGCTATCGTCGCAGTCCGGCGGCATCGGCATGGCGATCATCGGCTTCTCGCGCTCGGCGAAAATGGGCGTGTCGGCGATCGTCGGCCTCGGCAACAAGTCCGATATCGACGAGGACGATCTGCTGGCCTTCTTCGAGCAGGATCCGAACACGACGATCATCGCGCAGCATTGCGAAGACCTCAAGGACGGCCGTGCCTTTGCGGAAGCCGCCAAGCGCGTCTCCAAAAAGAAGCCGGTCGTCGTGCTCAAGGCCGGCCGTACCTCGGCCGGCGCGAAGGCGGCTTCGTCGCACACCGGCGCGCTCGCCGGTAACGACAAGATCTACGAGGATGTCCTGGCGCAGTCGGGCGTGATCCGCGCCCGTAGCTTGCGGCAGCTGCTCGAATTCGCCCGTGGCGTGCCGGTGCTGCCGACGCCGAAGGGCGAGAACGTGCTGATCATCACCGGTGCCGGCGGCTCGGGCGTGCTGCTGTCGGACTCCTGTGTGGACAACGGCCTGTCGCTGATGTCCATGCCGCCGGATCTCGATGCGGCCTTCCGCAAGTTCATCCCGCCGTTCGGGGCTGCCGGAAATCCCGTGGATATCACCGGCGGCGAGCCCCCGATCACCTACGTCAACACCGTGAAGCTCGGCTTGACGGATGAGCGCGTCCATTCGCTGATCCTCGGCTACTGGCACACCATCGTCACGCCGCCGATGGTGTTCGCCCGCAACATGGTCGAGGTGAAGAAGGAGATGGAGGCCAAGGGTTTTGTGAAGCCCATCGTGGCCTCGCTCGCCGGCGACGTCGAGGTCGAGGAAGCCGCCGAATATCTCTACCAGAACGGCATCCCGGCCTATGCCTATTCGACCGAGCTTCCGGTCGAGGTCTTGGGCGCCAAGTACAAATGGGCGCGCGGGGCAGGGCTGCTCTGAGACGGTGACGTCCATTCGCCTCTCCCTGTTCGCAGGGAGAGGTGAGAACAGTCAGGTCGCGATGAGCAAGAACGTGATCCGGCGCAAATCGCTCGAGCCCCGATCTTCATCGGAGGCCGATCACGACACGCGCGACGGCGGCGTGCAGTCCGTTGACCGCGCGCTGTCGATCCTGGAAACGCTGTCCGAAGACGACGAAGGCTATCGCCTCAGCGATCTCGCCGTCCGCACCGGCCTGTCGGCCTCCACCGTGCACCGCCTGCTGGCCACGCTGGAGAGCCGCCGCTTCGTGCAGTTCGATCGCGCCGAATCCAAATGGCATGTCGGCGTGCGCAGCTTCACGGTCGGCGCCAGCTTCGCGCGGCGGCGCAATTTCTCCACGCAAGCCATTCCCTATTTGCGCAAGCTGCGCGATCTCACCCGCGAGACCGCCAACCTCGCCGTGGTCGACGACGAGTTCATCATCGTGCTGACCCGCATGGAGAGCCGCGAGATCATGCGCTCGCTGACCCAGGTCGGCGGTCGCGTCGCCATGGTGACGTCGGGAGTCGGCAAGGCTGTGCTCGCGACCTATTCGGATGAGGACGTCGGCGCCGTCATCCGCCATCACGGTATGCCGCGGTTGACAGAGAGATCGATCGTGCGGCCAAGCGATCTGTTCCGGGAACTCGCGACGATCCGCAAGCAAGGTTATGCGATCGACGATGAGGAAGCCGAGATGGGCCTGCGCTGCGTCGCCGCCGTCGTCTACAACGCGCTCGCCGAGCCGCTGGCCGCGATCTCCATCTCGGGCCTGACCAGCCGCATCACCGATGGGCGGTTACCGGAGGTCGGCCGGATAGTGCGGGAGGTGGCGGTGGAACTCACCGCTGCGCTCGGTGGCGTGATGCCGGTCGCGAAACCGGCCTGAGCCCGGTTTGAGGTCCGTCGTGACCCGCTGAGAGAAATCAGCTCTGGCGGCACGAGCCCCGACATCGGTATATCCATCACCGTTGTCGCGTCCTTTTTGGGGATAATCATGCCGTCCGAGCTCCGTTCGCCCCGTCTGGCTGTCCTGATTGACGCCGACAACGCATCCGCAAAGATCGCGGATGGACTGTTCGAGGAGATTGCCAAGATCGGCGAGGCCAGCGTTCGCCGCATCTACGGCGACTTCTCCAATGCGCGATCCAAGGGGTGGGCCGACATCCTGTCGAAACACGCCATCATCCCGCAGCAGCAGTTCGCCTACACGACGGGAAAAAATGCGTCCGACATCACCCTGGTCATTGACGCCATGGACCTGCTTCACAGCGGTCGGTTCGATGGCTTTTGCCTGGTGTCATCCGACAGCGACTTTACTCGTCTCGCCGCCCGTATCCGCGAGCAGGGGGTCGACGTCTTTGGGTTCGGCGAGCAGAAGACACCGGAGAGCTTCAGGCAGGCATGCCGGAGGTTCGTTTACACGGAAAACCTGCTTGCCGCCCCGGCGAATACCCAGGACGCAGCCTTGAGATCGACATCGCTTCAGCCGCCTGATGCGGCGACCCCCATCATCAAGAAGGTCATTACCCAGATGGAGAGCGAAGACGGCTGGGTCGCTCTCGGGGAGGTCGGACGGCAGCTCGCCAATCTGGCTTCCGATTTCGATCCGAGAACGTTCGGTTTTCGCAAGCTGAGTGACCTCGTGCGAAAGACGAATTCGTTCGAGATCGATGAGCTAAACGGGCGGTCGATGCGGATTCGGGTCAAGCCCGCTGCCGCACCTCCGCCGAGAGCGCGGAACCGGCGCAGACCCGCGAAGTCGGCGGCTGCGGGTGGTTCGGCGCCTAAAGCGTGAGCAGGGCGTGCCGTTATATTTGAGCTTGCCCGGCTCAGCGCCGGGCGTAACCATCGCTCGACCGTAACGCCACGCGAGGGTTCCGATGACCAAACTGACCCGTTTCGCCGTCGCACCGCTGCATTCGATGACGCGGCGCTTGGCCGACGTCGCCTCGGCGCGCGTTGCGCCTGATCTCGTCGTCACGGGCGCGCGGGTGCTCTCGACTTATTCGGAGCGCATCCACGCGAACCGCGAGGTCTGGATCACCGGCGGCCGCATCGCGGCGGTGAGGCCGGCCGGAACAGCCAGGAAGGCCTGGAGCAACGTTGCGGTTTATGATGCCGCGGGCGGCATCATCGCGCCGGGGCTGGTCGATCCGCACATCCACATCGAATCCTCGATGGTGACGGCCTGCGCCTATGCCGAGGCCGCGCTGCTCAACGGCACCACCACGATCTTCTGCGACAGCCACGAAATCGGCAACGTCATGGACGTCGCCGGCGTCGAGGCGATGCTGGAGGACGCGCGCGAAGCGCCGCTCTCGATCTTTTTGACGGTGCCTTCAACGGTCCCTGCGACCTCGGCCGCGCTGGAGACCGCCGGCGGCGATCTCACGCCCGACAAGATTGCCGGCCTGTTCGACCGCTGGCCCGAAGCGGTCGCGCTCGGCGAGAAGATGGATTTCGTGCCTGTCACGATGGGCGACGAGCGCAGCCATGCGATCCTGGCAGCCGCCTTGAAGCGCGGGCGGCCGGTGTCCGGCCATATCTACGGCCGCGAATTCGTCGCGGCCTATGCGGCAAGCGGTGTTACCGATACCCACGAGGCGATCGACCGCGACATCGCCGACGATCTGCTTGATGCCGGCGTCTGGATTTTCCTGCGCGGCGGCCCGCCGACCACGCCGTGGCACTCGCTGCCGCAGGCGATCCGGACGATCACCGAGCTTGGTGCCTCGCACAAGCGCACGGCCGTGTGCACCGACGACCGCGACGCCGACGATCTCCTGCTGTTCGGTCTCGACTGGGTGGTGCGTGAAGCCGTGAAGGCGGGGATGTCACCGGAGCAGGCCTGGTCGATGGGCTCGCTGCACGGCGCCACGCGCTTCAACATGGACGGCGACATTGGGGGTCTCGGCGGCGGCCGCCGCGCCGATCTCGTGTTGATGGACGACAATCTCAAGCCGCAGTGCACCTGGTATGGCGGCGAGCTGGTGGTGGAGAACCGCAAGATCACGCCGAGGCTGGATCAGGCGCTGTCGCAGCGCTATCAATATCCTGACACGGCCTATGTGACCGTGAAGCTGCCGGAGAAGCTGAAGCTGACGCCGGAGCTGCCGGCGAAAGCCTGCACCGTCAATGCGATCAAGACCGCGCTGCCGGGCATCACGTTGATCCACGAGAAGGTCAAGATCGAGCCGGCAAAGGATTGGCCGGAATTGTTCGCCCGCTACGGCCTGTGCTTCGTCACGGTGGTCGAGCGCCACGGCAAGTCGGCCGGCAACGTTGCCTACGGCCTGCTGAAGGATTTCGGCCTGAAGCGTGGCGCGGTCGCCTCCAGCGTCGGGCACGACAGCCACAACATCATTGTCGCCGGAACCAACGAGGGCGATATGCAGGTGGCTATCGCCGCCATCAAGGAGCAACAGGGCGCCGTTTGCGTCGTCGCCGACGGCAAGGTGAGGGCGTTGGTCCCGCTGCCGATCGCGGGCCTCTTGTCCGACAAGCGTGTCACCGAGGTGGCCGAAGAGGTCAAGGTCTTGAAGAAGGAATGGACGGAGGCCGGCTGCACCATCCCCTACATGGGCTTCAATCTAATTCCGCTATCGGTCATTCCGGAAATTCGCATCACCGACAAAGGCCTCGTGCTGGTCCCGCAAATGGAGCTGGCGCCGCTGTTCGAGTGATCCGCTTTCACGAATATCTTGGCTTAACCGCTTGAGACGGCCTCGTTTTTTTCACGGCTGCCACATCGTGGAAAATAAAACCGATCTCGTTGAGATCGGCTTCTGCTCGCCCGATGATCTCGCTCGCTGACGCAACCTAAGCGAGGTCCGATATGGCGAAGATGCGAGCTATCGATGCGGCCGTGCGAATTCTGGAGAAGGAAGGCATCTCGACCGCCTTTGGGGTTCCCGGGGCCGCGATCAATCCGCTTTACTCGGCGTTGAAGAAGCGTGGCTCGATCCGCCATATCCTCGCGCGTCATGTCGAGGGCGCCTCCCACATGGCGGAGGGCTATACGCGGGCCAAGGCCGGCAATATCGGCGTCTGCATCGGCACCTCTGGGCCGGCTGGCACCGACATGATTACCGGGCTCTATTCGGCGATCGCCGATTCCATTCCGATCCTCTGCATCACCGGGCAGGCACCGCGCGCGCGGCTCTACAAGGAAGACTTCCAGGCCGTCGATATCGAGTCGATCGCAAAGCCCGTGACCAAATGGGCGGTGACTGTGCGCGAGCCGGGGCTGGTGCCCCGCGTGTTCAGCCAGGCGTTTCACGTGATGCGCTCAGGCCGGCCGGGGCCGGTGCTGATCGACCTGCCGCTCGACGTGCAGCTGGCCGAGATCGAGTTCGACGACGAGACCTATGAGCCGCTCCCGGTCTATAAGCCCGCTGCCTCGCGGAAACAGGTCGAGAAGGCGCTGGAGATGCTCAATGCGGCCGAGCGGCCGCTGATCGTCGCGGGCGGCGGCATCATCAACGCAGACGCTTCCGACCTGCTGGTCGAATTCGCCGAGATCGTCAACGTACCCGTCGTGCCGACGCTGATGGGGTGGGGCGCGATCCCCGACGATCACGTGCTGATGGCCGGCATGGTCGGTCTTCAGACCAGCCACCGCTACGGCAACGCCACCATGCTCGAGTCAGATTTCGTGCTCGGCATCGGCAACCGCTGGGCCAACCGCCACACCGGCTCGGTCGAGACCTACACCAAGGGCCGTACCTTCGTGCATGTCGACATCGAGCCGACGCAGATCGGGCGCGTGTTCAATCCCGATCTCGGCATCGTCTCGGACGCGAAGGCCGCGCTCGAACTTTTCGTCACCGTCGCCAGGGAGTGGCGACGTTCCGGCAGGTTGCGCGAGCGCCAGGCGTGGCCCGCGGCCTGCCGCGATCGCAAGAAGACCATGCTGCGCAAGAGCCATTTCGACAACGTCCCGATCAAGCCGCAGCGCGTCTACGAGGAGATGACCAAGGCGTTCGGCCGCGACACTTGCTACGTCACCGTGATCGGGCTGTCGCAGATCGCGGGCGCGCAATTCCTCGGCGTCTACAAGCCGCGCAACTGGATCAATGCCGGGCAGGCGGGTCCGCTCGGATGGACGCTGCCGGCAGCGCTCGGCGTGCGTGCGGCGTGTCCTGAACGAGAGATCGTCGCGTTGTCGGGTGACTACGACTTCCAGTTCCTGATCGAGGAGCTCGCGGTCGGGGCGCAATTCAATCTGCCCTACATCCACATCGTTGTGAACAATTCCTATCTCGGCCTGATCCGCCAGGCCCAGCGCGGTTTTGACATGGACTATCATGTCCAGCTCTCCTTCGAGAACGTCAATGCGCCGGAGCTCAATGGATACGGCGTAGACCATGTCGCGGTGGCCGAAGGCCTCGGCTGCAAGGCGATCCGTGTCACCGATCCCAAGGACACGCAGGCCGCGTTCACCACCGCGCGCGAACTGATGGCCAAGCACCGCGTGCCAGTGGTGGTCGAGTTCATCCTCGAACGCGTCACCAACATCGCGATGGGGACCGAGATCGACAACATCGTCGAGTTCGAGGAGGTGCTGGATCTGCCGCTCGACGAGGTCGGGACCAAGCGGCCCGGCGTGCTCCAGCCGGCGGAATAGGGGAACAGTATCATGCCGAAATTCGCCGCCAACCTCACCATGCTCTTCAACGAGATGCCGTTCCTCGACCGCTTTGCCGCGGCGAAGGCCGCGGGCTTTTCCGGGGTCGAGTATCTCTTCCCTTACGATTTCGACAAGGCGCTTTTGCGCGAGCAGCTCGAGGCCCACGGGCTGACGCAGGTGCTGCACAATCTGCCGGCCGGCAATTGGGCTGCCGGTGAACGCGGCATCGCGATTCTGCCCGATCGCACCGCCGAATTCCGCGATGGCGTGTTCCGCGCCATCGACTACGCCAAGGCGCTCGATTGCGAGCAGCTCAACTGCCTCGTCGGCATCGCCCCCATCGATGCCGATCCGCGCGAGCTGAACGAGACGCTGGTCGGGAATTTGCGTTTTGCGGCGTCGACGCTGGCGCGGGAGAATATCAAGCTGCTGGTCGAGCCGATCAATACGCTCGACATTCCAGGCTTCTTCCTCAACGGCACCGAGCAGGCGGTGCAGCTGATCTCCGAGGTGCGGTCGAACAATCTCTTCATCCAGTACGACATCTACCACATGCAGATCATGGAGGGCGATCTCGCCCGCACCATTCAGGAATATCTCCCCCAGATCGCGCATATCCAGCTCGCCGACAATCCGGGCCGGCATGAGCCCGGCACCGGCGAGATCAACTATCCCTTCCTGTTCCGTCACCTCGACGCGATCGGTTATCGCGGCTGGGTCGGCTGCGAATACAAGCCGCGCACCACGACGCTGGAAGGCCTGTCCTGGCACGCGGCGCAAACGTTTGAGACCTGAGGAAACTTAAGACATGATCGATATCGGCTTCATCGGACTTGGCACCATGGGACGGCCGATGGCCGGCCACCTTCTGGCCGCGGGCCATCGCGTTCTCCTGCATGACGTTGCGCCCATCGCCCCCGAGCTGATCACGGCCGGCGGCATCGCCTGCAAATCGGCCAAGGAGGTCGCGGAGGAGGCGGATGCCGTCATCATCATGGTGCCGGATACCCCGCATGTGGAAGCCGTGCTGTTCGGCAAGGACGGCGTCGCGAGCGGCATCTCCAAGGGCAAGATCGTCGTCGACATGAGCTCGATCTCGCCGCTGGCGACGAAGGAGTTTGCCAAGAAGATCGAGGCATTCGGCGCCGATTACCTCGACGCGCCGGTGTCGGGCGGGGAGGTCGGGGCGAAAGCTGCGAGCCTCACCATCATGGTCGGCGGGCCCGAGCGAGCCTTCGGGACCATGAAGCCGATCTTTGACAGGATGGGCAAGAACGTCACGCATGTCGGCGCCAATGGCGATGGCCAGACGACGAAGGTCGCCAACCAGATCATCGTCGCGCTGACGATCGAGGCGGTGAGCGAAGCGCTGCTGTTTGCATCCAAGGCCGGTGCCAACCCCGCGCTGGTACGCAAGGCATTGATGGGCGGGTTTGCCGCGTCGCGCATTCTCGAAGTGCATGGCGAGCGCATGGTGACGCGCAATTTCGATCCCGGTTTCCGCATCGAGCTGCACCAGAAGGATCTCAACCTCGCGCTCGAAGGTGCGCGCGCGCTCGGCCTGTCGCTACCGAGCACCGCGGTGGCGCAGCAATTATTCTCATCCTGCACCGCGCATGGCGGCAAGGCTTGGGACCACTCGGCGATGGTGCGGGCGCTGGAACTGATGGCGGGGCACGAGATCGCCGCGGCCTGAACTGTTACGCTGTAACACTCTCCGGATTTGGCGCGTCTTTCGTCACGGGGGAACTGGAACAATGCTCCGGTCCCGCGGTTGAAGGCGCATCAACAAACACTGGAGAGTGTGGACATGAAGACCCGTCTTGCGATTTCGTTGGCTGCCATCTCGCTGCTGGCGTCGAGTGCAGCCTTTGCCCAGTCGACGACCGAACAGGGCGCCAGGAACGGCGCACGTGCGGGCGGCGACATCGGCGGCCCGGTCGGCGCGATGGTCGGCGGCACCGTGGGTGCGGCCGTCGGTGCTGGCCTGGAAATCCCGAATGCGATCCTGGGCGGAATCCCGCGCGACGACTCCGTCGTGGTCGAGGAGCGCGTCGTCGTCGGCGAGCCGCTGCCGCCGACCGTGGTGCTGCGTCCGGTGCCGAACTACACCGAATATCGCTATGCAGTCGTCAACGATCGCCGTGTCATCGTCGAGCCGCGCACGCGCCGCGTCGTCAAGATCATCGACTGATCGGCGCAACCATAGGCTTGAGAGAAATGGGCCCTGCGGAGCGTTACTCCGCGGGGCCTTCGCTTGTGACGGTCGAGCTGGCACGAAGCCGCGTCACGATCCAATCGGCAACGGCCGCGAGCGCAAAGCCGATGCAGGCCGTGCCGGCATCGACCAGGAAATCCTCCAGCCGTGCATGCCGTCCGGGCGCCCAGAACTGCATCAGTTCGAGCACGCCGATCAAGACCACAGCAATGGCGGCGACAGCCCAGCGGTGGTTGCGGTAGGCAAGGCCGAACGCCAGTCCCACCAGGATGAAGGCGAGCGCGTGCTCGCCGTCCTGGCCGAGGTCGGAATGGGGCCGCAGGCCGGGCGGGCCGAGGGTTGCAAAGGTCACGGCGGCGGCGAGCAGCCAAGCAAAAAACCGAACAAAAATGAACATCCGTTGCCGATAGCACGGAATCGCGACGGCCTGTTGCGGCGGGAGGATCAGATCGCCGTGTAGTTAATGACGAAACGTTAAAGTGGCTGGCGCACGCCGAGGCCGTGCATGAAGCGCTCCCGGATCTGCACCGGGTCCCTGCGGGTGGCGCCGACGCCCGGCTTGTCGTCGATGCGGACGGCGATCAAACTCGGCCCGGAGGCGGACATGGCCTCGTCGACCAGCCGCTCGAAATCCTCCTCGTCCGCGGCCCAGGTGCTGTTGGCAAGCCCGGAGCCTGTGGCGATGGCGACGATGTCGGCCACGTTTGCGGCCGGTGTCGGCTGCGCGCCGGTGATCTGGTAGATGCCGTTGTCCATCACGATCATGATCAGGTTGTTCGGCTTCAATGCCGCAATGGTTGAAAGCGCGCCGAGCTGCATCAGCAGCGAGCCGTCGCCTTCAAGCGCGAACACGCGGCGGTCGGGCTGCGCCAGCGCCACGCCAAGCGCGATCGGGAAGGCGAGCCCCATGCTGCCGAGCATGTAAAAATTCTGCGGGCGGTGGCCGGCGGCCCAGAGGTCGAAATTGGTGTTGCCGATGCCGCCGACCACGGCTTCCTGGTGCTTGAGCTTTGCGATCAGGCGCGAGGTCACATCGAAGCGGTTCATCACCTTGGTATTGCGCGTGTTCATCACTGACCTCACTTGTCGAACGTCTTGCCGCCGGTCAGCAGCGGGTTGAGGATCAGCGCCACCGGCGCCTGGGTCGTGACGGCCTGCTTGATCGAGCGGTCGGCGATGAATTCGAGCTCGTCGAGCCGGGTGATGGTGTGGTGCTCCAGCGCCAGCGAATCCAGCACCGGGCGCATGGTGCGGCAGACCAGCGACTGGCCGTAGTTGAACTCGCCGAGCGTACCGCGCTCGGAGACGAACATGATCAGCGGAATCTGGTAGGGCACCGCGAGCGAGGCCAGCACATTGGCGAGCGTGGCAAAACCGGAGGTCTGCATCAGCACCGCAGCCTTCCGTCCGCCCATCCAGGCGCCCGAGACGATGCCGACGGCCTCTTCCTCGCGGGCGGTGGCAAAGGTGGTGAAGTAGGGATCGGCGTGGAGGTTCTTGATCAGCGGTGTCAGCACGCGATCGGGCACGTAAGGAATGAGGCTGATCTCGTTCCGCTTCAGGGTTTGCAGGACGATGCCGTGCCAGCTCTTGTCGCTGGACCCTTGTGCCACTTGGGGCGGGGTCTGCTGTTCCGCAATCGCCATCGCGTTCTCCCTTGAGCCGCGCATGCTTCTTGGTTTTGGCCGTCGCGGCGGTCTGCCGAACTTGACGGAGCGGGCGGGATTGTCAACATGTCCCGGCCGGCACCGTGATCTGCGCCAGACGGCCTGCCGTGGCCGGCACCGCCATGTCATAAGTGCGGCAACGATAAAACGGGAGGGACGCACGGACGGGGCGCGGATTGCGCTGACCTTGCGGGCCTCCTTGAGAGAGCCGGAAGGGTCCTGATGTCCGTCAACAGCAAGCGCGTCTTCTACGTCAAATATCTGGCCAATCCGATTTATATCGACATCTTGAAGGCGCGGCCCGACGTCCGGCTCGACCGCATCGAGAACGAAAGCCCCGAAGGTTTTTACGCGCCGATCATCAGCGCGGCCCATGTCTACCAGATCGGTGCGGCCCGTGATGAACTCGCCCCTCATTTCCATGTCGATGCGACCTTCCTGAAGCGCACGCCGAACCTGCTGCTCGTCTCCAGCAATGGCGCCGGCTTCGACCCCGTCGATGTCGAGGCCTGCACGGCTGCGGGTGTGCTCGTGGTCAACCAGTCCGGCGGCAACGCCCATTCCGTCGCCGAGCACGCGCTGGCGATGATGCTGACGCTGTCCAAGCGGATCATCCAGTCCGACCGCAAGCTGCGCAGGGAATCCAACGTCAACCGCAACGAGCTCGTCGGTAACGAGATCGAACACAAGACCATCGGCATCATTGGTCTCGGCAATGTCGGCCGCCGCATCGCAGCACTCTGCAAGGGCCTGTTCGGCATGAAGGTGCTGGCTTACGATCCGTATCTCACCGCCGAAGTGATGGCCGAGCGGGGCGGCGAGAAGGTCGAGCTCGACGAACTGTTGCGCCGCGCCGATTTCGTCTCGATTTCCTGCCCGCTCGACAAGCGCAGCCGCAACATGATCAGCACGCGCGAGTTCGCGCTGATGCAGCCGCATGCCTACTTCATCACCACGGCGCGCGGTTTCATTCACGACGAGGATGCGCTGCTCCAGGCCTTGCGCGACAAGCGCATCGCGGGTGCCGGCCTCGACGTCTGGTCCAAGGAGCCGCCGCCGCCGGAGCATCCGCTGCTCCAGTTCGACAATGTGCTGGCGAGCCCGCACACTGCTGGCGTCACCATCGAGGCGCGCCAGAACATGGGCCGCATCGCCGCCGAGCAGGTGCTGGACACGCTCGACGGCAAGCGTCCGCCGCGCATCATCAATCCCGAAGTCTGGCCGCGCTATGCCGAGCGCTTCAAGCAGGCCTTTGGCGTGATGCCGGGGTAGGGGCGCGCGAAGTCTGATCGCGCTCCGATCGTCGGTTACGAGGATGAAAAGAGAAAGCGGCGAATTTTAACGATGGCGTGAGCGAACGCGTATGACTTGTCCTGTAGATGTGAGTCCATGAGCATATTTTCGATTGCGACATCCGGACTTTCCGCTGCGAGTTTGCGTGTGAACGTAGCCGCGAGCAACATCGCCAATGTTCAGACGACCGGCCCGCTGCCTGCGTCAGGCGGATCAGGCACATCGGCCGGTGCCGGCAGCCCGGGCATTGCCCCGACTTTTCCTGCGGCGTATGTGCCGCTGAGGGTCGATCAGGTCTCCCAATCGAGCGGCTCGACGCCGGGCGGAACTGTTGCGACTGTGTCGACGGTGTCTCCGAGCTATACCGCTCAATATGACCCAAGCGCGCCCTTCGCAAACCAGGACGGCCTGGTCGCGGCGCCCAATGTCGATCTCGCCAACGAATTCGCTCAGCTTGCGACCGCAAAATACAGCTTCATTGCCAATGCGAAGGTCATTCAAGCCTACGCCGAAACCACGGACGCGCTGCTCGACATCAAGACGTGATGGCTGATGCCGGCCCGCTCTCGGGATAGGGCGCCTACCCCAGCTTCGCGCCGATCTGCCTAAACACGGCCTCGCAGGTCATGAGGTCGAGATGGCCGCCGCCTGCGTTCTTGAAGAACGTGATGTCTGACGGCGAGGTCCGTCCCTGCACGTGACCACCGGCGAGATCATAGAGGTCGCCGAGGACATCTTTCTCGCTGATCGCGCCGTTGGCGATCGGTTGCAGGATGTCACCGACGCCGTGGAAGGCGGATTCCCGCCGGTCCACGAAGACACGCGACATCTTTGCTGCCTCGTCATCAGCCTCGCGGGTTTGCGGCGTGTAGCCGCCAACAAGGTCCAGATGCGTGCCCGGCCGCAAATTGCGGCCCTTGATCAGCGGCTGATGCGTGCGGGTGCAGGTGGTGATCACATCAGCCTCGCGCGTCGCTGCGTCGAGATCGGCGATCGTCTCCGCCTTGACGCCGTTCTTCGCCAAACGCTGAGCGAGATCCGCGGCGCGATCCGAACTGCGATTCCAGATCAGCACGCGTTGCAGCGACGGCCGCACGGTGCGATGCCCCCTGATCAGCCATTCCGACATCTCGCCGGCACCGACGCAGAGCAGTGTCTCGGGATTGGGCGGGGCGAGCAGTTTCGTGCCCAGCGCAGAGTCGGCAGCGGTGCGCCAATGCGTGATCTCGGTCCCGTCCATCGCCGCCAGCGGTTTTCCGTTGGTGCCGTCGAACAGCACGCACACGGCCTGCACCGCCGGCATCTTGCCTTCCGCCAGATTGGCCGGAAAGCTAGTGAACATCTTGCTCGCCATGTACCGGCCGGGATCGACCGCGCTGCGGATGACGTATTGCCCCTTCTCGTCGCCAAGGAAGGCGTCCAGCACCTCCATCTTCGGCCGGCGGTGCGCCTCTTCCAGGGCGGCAATGAGGATCGGAAACGTCAGAACTTTCGTCACTTCGGTATCGGAGACAAACTGCAAGGCAAGATCCTCATGGGCGACCACCATTTGCCCATAAACCCGCACGGGGGGTTCCGCAACGAATCTTCCGCCAAAACTCCCCGGTCTTGATCCGCGTCAAAATCTCCTTCCCCGGTCCGTGCCAAATGGGACTAGAGTGCTGCCGGGGCAGCAGGGAGGTCCCATGTCAACTTATGTTGTCAGGTTCATGAAGGACGTGCTCGGGGAGTACGGCCGGCAAATCGAGGTTTGCCAGGGCTCGCTCGAAATCGACGCCACCGACGAGACTGAAGCCACGGAGCGGGCGAAAGCAAAATTCTGCAAGGACCAGGCGTTGCATCACTGGTCGCTGCATGCCGACCGCATCCAGGTCAGACCGGCTGACTTTCCCTCGTAGGGTTCAACGGCCAGGCGTCGTGAGCGATGGCGGCGCGGTGACGCCGGCGCCGAGCGAACGCTGCACCATGACGGTGTCAGACCAGCGGCCGTGGCGATAGGCGACGCCGCACAGCAGGCCGGCGCGGGCGAAGCCGAACTTCTCGTGCAGCGCCAGCGAGGGCGCGTTGTCGGCATCGATATAGCCGATCATCTGGCGGAAGCCCGCCGCAGCACAAGCGTCGATCATTCCCTGGAGCAGCAACCGTCCGACACCGCGGCCGAGATGCTCATGATGCACGTAGATCGAATGCTTGGCGGTGTAGCGATAGGCCGGACGCTTGCGGAATAGCACCGCATAGGCATAGCCGACGACCTCGCCGCGATAGGTCGCGACCAGATGCGGCAGGCGGGTCTGCTTCAAATTCTTGCGCCGGTCGCGCAGATCGTCCGGCTCCGGCGCGCCGGTTCCCTCGACATCGCGCGGCACGCCATTGCGGACGTGATGGCGGTAGATCGCCAGCATCGCCTCGATATCGCTCTCGCGTGAGGGGCGGACCAGGACCGGCTCGTTATCCGAGCGGGCAATCGCAGTTTCGTTCATCGGCACCTACTCGGCAACGACGTAAGTATAGAGCCCGATGCGGCCCTGCGCATCGATCTCCTTGTAGATGCCCTGGATCTCCACCTCGAAGCCTGGAAATGTGTTGAAGCAGGTCTCGAACATCTTGAGGTAATCCACCATGGGCTTGGCCCGTTCCGTCAGCCGCTCGCCGGGCACGATGGTGGCGATGCCGGGCGGATAGACCACGAAGGGCGTGGTGGCGATGCGGCCCGCGATCGCCTCGATCGGCAGATAGTCGACGTCGTTCTTGAACAGATAGCGCGCGGCATCGCGGGGCGACATCGCGATCTCGGGCATATGCTCGGGCATGAACTGCCGGGCCTGGAGCGCGCTGACATTGGCATCCCGGAAGAAGCGGTGCATCTCGCCGCAGAGGTCGCGCAGCCGCACGCCGGCATAGCGCGCCTGCCGCCGCTGATAGAATTCAGGGATCGCGTCCGCCAGCAGCGCATTGTCGTCGTGCAGCCGCTTGAACGCGACGAGGCCGGAGATCAGCGTGCCGGCCTTGCTCGCTTCGACGCCGGGGGTGAGCAGGAACAGCAGGGAGTTGAGGTCGTTCTTTTCAGGGACGATGCGGTTTTCGCGCAGATATTGCGCGACAACCGGCGCGGGGATGCCGTGCTCGGCATAGGCACCGGTGGCGCGATCGAAGCCGGGCGTGAGCAGTGTCAGCTTGTTCGGATCGGTCATGGCGAAGCCTTCCGTGAGATCGGGAAAGCCGTGCCAGTTGGTATCCGGAGAGAGTTGCCACAGCGCGGGATTGGTGGCGAGCTCGTCGGTGGACAGCGTCTCCCAGGCGACGTTATGCGCGCCGCCGGGGCGGCTGACGTCGGGGATGGCGACACGATCGGGCACGAACGGCTCGAAGAACCAGCGCCGATCGGAGTTCTGCTCCTTCTCCTCGAACTCCCGGCGCATCGCGCGGATCTTCTTGCGGAGCTCGATGCCGAGGCGAATGGTGTCGTCCCACAGCACTTCGCCGGAGCGGCCCTTCATCATCTGCGCGCCGACATCCAGTGACGCGAACAGTGGATAGAACGGCGAGGTTGATGCGTGCTGCATGAAACTTTCGTTGAAGCGGCGGTGCTCGACGCGCCGCTTCTGGCCGCGGATGTGGCGATCCTTGATGTGGATTTGCGAGGCCTGTGAGAAGCTCGCAAGCTGCTTGTGGGTGGACTGCGTCGCGATGATGCCCGGCGCCTCCGGCGGAAGGTTCGTCAATCCCATCGCGAAACGGCCGGCATAGAGCGGGTGGAATTTCATGAAGCCGGCCCAGGCCTCGTCGAACAGGATGTATTCGCAGAGATGGCCGATGCTTTTCAGGATCATCTCGGCATTGTGGATCGTGCCGTCATAGGTGCACTGCTCGACCACGGCGACGCGGAACGGCCGCTCCTTGCGCCAGGCCTCCTTGTCCGCAACCAGCGGATGGTTGCGGATCGCCTCGCGCAGGGCCTTTTCGCCGAGTGCGTCCCAGCGCATCGGACCGATCAGGCCCCAGGCGTTGCGGATGGTCGGGACGTAGATCGGGATGCCGCCATTGATCATCAGCGCGCCGTGATGGGCGGCCTTGTGGTTGTTGCGGTCGAACAGCACGAGGTCGCCGTCGGTGACGAGGGCGCCGAGCGCGACCTTGTTGGAAGTCGAGGTGCCGTTGAGCACGAAATAGGTTTTTTCCGCACCGAAAATCTGCGCAGCTTCCTTCTGCGCCTTCAGCGCCGGGCCTTCATGGGTGAGGAGATCGCCGAGGTCGAGCACGGAATTGTCGAGGTCGTCGCGGAACACGGATTCGCCGAGATGCTCGACGAAGACGCGGCCGATCGGGCTGCGGTTGTAGAACACGCCGCCATTATGGCCCGGACAGGTCCAGAGCTGGTTGCCTTCCTCGGCATAGTCGACCAGCGCACCGAAGAACGGCGTCTTCAGCGTCTCGGCATATTGCTTGAGCCGGCTGATCAAATTCTTGGCGATGAAGGGCGGGGTCTCCTCGGAGAGGAAGACGTAGCCGTCGATGAAGTCGAGCAGCTCGACGGGGAGGTCCTCGAAGCGCTTGCGCCGGATCAGCAGGATGATCGGGAAGTCGAGCCCGCGGCGCCGCATCAGATTGATCAGCGCCGAGGTCTTGCCCTCAAGGCCCTTTTTGCCCCAGTCCACCACCATGCAACCGATCGCAGCATCGGTCTGCACCGCGATCTCTGCGTCTTCCAGCTTGCGGGCCCGGACCACCTCGAACCCGGAGCGCTGGATCTCCTCGATGATCTGGTTGAAGCGGATGCCCTCGAGGTCGTCGGCATCGAACACGGGGGCGGCGAACAGGAAGTTGAAGCGCTTGAAATAGTCCATTGTCTGTCCCGAATATGCAGAGACTGACAGGTCTCTGCATATTCGATGACAGTTCTATGACGGAACTTTCGACGTGAAGGCGCGCTCAGCTGGCGCTGGCGATGACCATGCGCTTACGGCCGAAATTCGCCACCGCCGCCTCCGGAACGCCGAAATTATTGGCGAGCAGGTGCCGCGGTGCCTTCGCCAGCCAGTCGCCGAGGCTGCTTTCGTGGTAGGTGCCGCTGTCGAGCACGCCGACCAATTCGGCATCTTCCTGGCCGATGTTCTGGATGGAGTGTCCGCAGTTGGCGGGGATGTAGGCGCATTCCCCGGCTGAGAGTTCCGCGACGGCCACCCGCTTGTCGAACGCGAACAGGGTCACGCGCGTGCGTCCCTTCAGGACGTAATGCCACTCGTTGGCATCGGTGTGCCAATGCGGCTCGTGCATCGCGCCGGGTTTGAGCTTGAGCACGGTCCCGGTCATGGTGCTCGAGACCGGAAACTCCTTGGCGGAGGCGACGTAGAGCTGACCGCCGGCCGTGCTGACACGTGGCTTCTGCGACATCAGCTGGAAGCGATGGGTCCGGTCGCGGTCCAGTGCGCGGGCGACTTTGGCCTGCGGGCCGTCGAGCGCCAGCACCTCGCCCTGCATGATGTAGGTTTCGGCCTTCGGATTGGCACCGAGGATGTCGGTGGACACACCCAGCGCCTGCGACAAAATCGGGGCGTCGTAGCGGCTCATCCAGTCGCTGATCCCGAACGTGCCGTGCTCGGAGTAGAGGCCGTCATCGAAGGCAAGGATGGCGTGACAGGGGGCCGGTCCCAGCGTCTGGATTGCATGGCTGTGGCCTTTCGGGAAGAACCAGAGGTCGCCGGGGGCGAGATTGACCACTTCGAGCTGGCCCTCGGGATCGACCACCGTCACCTGGCAATGGCCGTCGACGACGTAGGCCCATTCGGCGGAATTGTGCCAATGCATTTCCCGGGCGCCACCGGCGTTGACGAACAGATGCGCGCCGGCAATTCCGGTCGCGAGCGGGAGCGTGCGGGTCGTGACTTCGCGCGCCCAGCCGCCGGAGGTGGCCTTGATCGGTGCTTTGTCCAGCAATGCCGTGAACACCACGGGATCGCCGGACTTCCGTGGGATCGTCTTCAGGAATTCCGATGCTGGAGCAACGTCGTAACCCCCGGCATGCCCGTCTGGCGCTGCAATCGCGGATTGTGAGGCGCCCAATACTCCGGCGCCGAAGGCAACTGATTGAATGAAGACACGGCGGTTGGATTTGAACATCTAAGACCCCGAATATCACTTGGTTGCATGAACTGGCGCGAGAATCCGGCTGTGCTTCCCGCCCCATCATCTGGGTCCGATGAACGCGTCCGTTCGGCCTCAACCGTTCGGTCGAAGCAGCACTTCAATTATCCTTGATGATGGAATGAAAGCGACTGTGAAGGGATGCGCTTGACAGCGCGATCCGAGCTGCGGGCGACTCAGCTACCGCTTCACTTCGCCGAACACCACCCTCGGCACGGCGCGGTTGACCACCTCGCGTAGCGCGAAGCTCGACTGCACGCGCGCGACGCGCGGCAGGCGCGACAGCTCGGTGCGGTGGATGCGTTCGAAATCCTGGATGTCGCGGGCGAGCACGATCAGGATGTAATCGTCGGTCCCCGACATCAGGAAGCAGCGCACGACGGAGGGGCATTTCACCACCTCCGCCTCGAACGCCTTCAGCGCCTCGTCGCTCTGGCTCTCCAGTGCGATGCGTACCAGCACCGTCGTGGTGAGGCCGAACTGCGTGAGGTCGAGCGCGGCCTGGTAGGCCTGGATGTAGCCGTCGTCCTCCAGCGCCTTCTGCCGCCGCGCCAGCGCGGTGCTTGATAGCCCGACCTTGGTGGCGAGCTCGGTGTGGCTGGCCCGCGCATTGGTGGTGAGTTCCGCGAGGATGGCGAGATCTTTCCGGTCGAGGGCCAATGTTTTGTTTCCGGCGTGAAAGGACATTTTCGCGCCCGAAACCGGCGCGCACGCGGCGAAATTAGCCGATATTTGCACGAAACCAAACCGGCGCTCTCGCTACCATCAACAACGGAATCAATACGTTGGTGAAGGAGCGGAAGATGCGCGTCGGTGTGCCCAGAGAGATCAAGGTGCAGGAATATCGCGTCGGGCTCACCCCGGGCGCCGTTCGCGAATATGTCGCGGCCGGGCACCAGGTGACGATCGAGACCGGCGCCGGCGGCGGCATCGGCGCTTCGGATGATGTGTATCGGCGGGCAGGGGCCGCGATCGCCGAGAGCGCCCGCGATATCTTTGCGAAGTCCGACATGATCGTGAAGGTGAAGGAGCCGCAGAAGGGCGAATGGGCCGAGCTTCGCGAAGGCCAGATCCTGTTTACCTATCTCCACCTCGCGCCGGATCCCGAACAGGCCAAGGGCCTGCTCGCCTCCGGCTGTACTGCGATCGCCTATGAAACCGTCACCGACGCGGCCGGTCACCTCCCCCTGCTTGCGCCGATGAGCGAAGTCGCCGGCCGTCTCGCCATCGAGGCCGCCGGCGCCGCGCTCAAGCGGTCGGCCGGTGGTCGAGGTCTTCTGCTGGGTGGCGTACCCGGCGTGCAGCCGGCGCGTGTCGTCGTGCTCGGCGGCGGCGTGGTGGGAACGCAGGCAGCACGCATGGCCGCAGGGCTCGGCGCGGAAGTCACCGTGATCGACCGCTCTCTTCCCCGGCTGCGTGAACTGGATGATCTCTTTGCCGGCCGCGTGCGCACGCGCTTCTCGACCATCGAGTCGGTCGAGGAGGAAGTCTTTGCCGCCGACGTCGTGATCGGCGCGGTACTGGTGCCGGGCGCGAGCGCGCCAAAGCTCGTCACGCGGGCGATGCTCAAATCGATGCGACCCGGCGCCGTGCTGGTCGACGTCGCCATCGATCAGGGAGGCTGCTTCGAGACCTCGCATCCGACCACGCACGCTGACCCGACGTATGAAGTCGACGGCGTCGTGCATTATTGCGTCGCCAACATGCCGGGTGCGGTGCCGGTGACGTCGAGCCAGGCGCTGAACAACGCGACGCTGCCGTTCGGCCTGTTGCTCGCGAACAAGGGTTTTGCCGCGGTGCTGGAAAATCCTCACTTGCGCAACGGCCTGAACGTGCATCGCGGCCGCATCACCAACAAGGCGGTGGCGGAAAGTCTCGGGCTGGAATTCGCGCCGGATGGGAGTGGGCTCGCGGCGTAGGGCACAAATTCCGTCATTGCGAGCGAAGCGAAGAAATCCAGAGTGCCGCTGCGGAAAGATTTCTGGATTGCTTCGCTTCGCCCGCAATGACGACGTGGTGAGAGTGTGCGCTATCGCTACAGCAGGTCAGCCTCAACAGGTGAAATTACGCCTCGTCAGCCTGTACTGCCCCAGATCCGGATCATGCGTCATGCGCCAGTAGTCGACGAAGCGCCACGGCATGGCCGAGAATACGCGGCCGCTGGAGTTGCGGTAGTAGGTACTCATGCCCGGATGGGTCCAGATCATGCCCTCGTGCTCGGCATCGACCCTGCGGACATAATCGTCGAGCACATCCTGGCGAACGTCGATGGCGGCGACGTCCTGCTCGATCATGCCTGCGAGGCAGGCGGAGATGTAGCGGCTCTGGCATTCCGACTGGAAGATGACGCTGCCGCCATGTGCGGGGCCCGAGTTCGGGCCGAGCATGCAGAAGAAGTTGGGAAAGTCCGGCACCGTGAGGCCGAGGAACGCCGTCGGGTTATCGTTGGCCCAGGCCTCGCGCAAATCCTTGCCGCCGCGGCCGCTGATGTTGAGGCGTGCCGCCATCTCCGTCACCTTGAAGCCGGTGGCGACGACGATGATGTCGGCGGGTCGGTGCTTGCCGTCGGCGGCGACGATGCCGTCGCGGTCGAAATGGTCGATCGCGTCGGTGACGAGCTCGACATTGTCCCGCGTCAGCGTCTTGAACCAGTTGTTGTCGAGCAGGATACGCTTGCCATAGGGTGGATAGGTCGGCACACACTTTGCGATTAGGTCCGGCCGGTCCTTCAGCTCGGTGTGGATGAAATCCGTCAGTTCCTGGCGATGCCGGTCATTGCCCTTGTTGACGGCGCGCTCGGGATGCGGCCAGGCCGGGTCCTTGCGCAGGAAGGGGAGGAGGCCGTCGCCATAGCGCCAGAACATGTTGAAGCGGTACCACTGCACATAGAACGGCAGATGCGCCAGCAGCCAGCGTGCGCCCTCGCTGATCGGGTCGGCATAGCCCTTCACCGGCCGCGCCCATTGCGCGCTGCGTTGATAGACCGTGACCGAGGCGACGCGGCCGGCGATCGCCGGTACGAGTTGCATTGACGTCGCGCCGGTGCCGATCACGGCGACATGCTTGCCGTTGATATCGATATCGCCGGACCACATTGCCGAATGCAGGATCGTTCCCTTGAACTCTTCCTCGCCCTTGAAGTGGGCTCGCGAGGGATCGTTGAGCTGGCCGATGGCCGAGACCAGCGCTGTGGACTCAAATGTCTCTTCGCCATTCTCGGTCTTCAGCGTGGAGATCCAGCGCCGCTTGCCGTCGTCCCAGCGCGACGAGGTCAGCTCGGTGTTGACGCGCAGATGCTTGCGGATGCCGTATTCGTCGGCGACCTTCAGCAGATATCCCAGCAGCTCCTCGCGTTGGCAGAAGTAGCGCGTCCATTCATTGCCCGAGCCGAACGAATAGGAATAGGAGTGGTTCGGCGTATCGACGCCGCAGCCGGGGTAGCGGTTGATCCACCAGGTGCCGCCGAGTTCGTCGTTCTTCTCGACGATGGTGTAGGGAATGCCGAGATGGCCGAGCGCCACGCCGAGCGCGATGGCGCAGACGCCGGCGCCGACGATCAGCACGTGCTGGTCGGCGAGCTTCTCGTCGGAGGGACGCTTTGTCCAGCGCGGCTCCCGCGGCACAAAGCCCATCTCTTCCCGCATCAGCGGCGCATATTCCGGCGCGACATTCTCGCCGAGGCACGCGCGCATCATCTTGAGCAACATCTCTTCACCGGGATCGGTGATCACAGGTTTTGGCGCGCCGTCGGCAAAGAGCTGGACCACTGCAGCGCGGATTTCATCCTGGATCTCCCGGGGCACGCCGGCCTCGGGATCGGGGATGAGGCGGATGTCGCGCTTGGGCAGATAAGGCGGCTCGAGCCATTTCTCGTCGCCGGTCATGTGCACGAGCACCATCAGGAGACAGCGGATGTCGCCTTCGGCGATTGCGGAAGCGATGTCGAACGGCTTGTGTGGAGATGCGATGTTCATGGCGTGTCCTGATCTCCGGATGCACTGAAAAGGCCGCGCGTCATCAGCTTGCGATAGGCGGAGATGACGTGGTCGGGGACGGCGGTGACGCCGTCCGCCGAATAGGAGTAGCGGCGGCTGAGATAGCCGCGCGAGCCCATCAGCATGTGGACGATGGCCTCGAATTCCTCGTCGCTGTAATTTTGAATCGCGCCTGCCCCTCGCGCGCGCCGCAAGATGCGGACATAGGCGACCGAGATGTTGTCGAGATGCTTCTGGTAGCCGATCGGCGCGAAGAATTCGGCTTCGTTGAGGATGCGCAGGAACTCAGGCACCTCGCGGATGAAGTCGAAGAACGCCGCGAAACGCTCGATCTCCTGCCGCGCCGCATCCTCCGTGCCGGTGCGGGCGCGGATGAACTCGACCATGTCGAGGCCGATCTTCGGCAGCAGCTGATCGAGCAGCTCCTGCCGGTTCTCGAAATGATTGTAGAAGGTGCCCTGCGCGACGCCGGCCTCCTCGGTGATGCGCGCGACCGAGGCTTCGGCATAGCCATGCTTGCCGACGACCTTGGTCGCGGCCTCAAAGATCTTCTGCTTGGTCCAGGCGTTGCGCTCGACGCGGTTGAGCTTTGTGACCTTGGCGTTGGCTTGCGTCATTCAGACGTCTCCAGCTCGGCGCGCAGCACGCGCTTGAGAATTTTTCCGCTCGGGTTGCGCGGCAGGCTGTCGCGGATGACGAGCTGCTTCGGCACCTTGAAGCTCGCCAGCCGTGCGCGGCAGTGCTCGGCGAGGGCAGGGAGCTCCAGCGTGGCGCCTTCGGCGAGCACGACGATGGCGACCGGACGCTCGCCCCAGCGCGCATCGCGCAGGCCAATCACCGCGACCTCTTGCACTTCTGGCAGATCGTAGATGACCCGCTCGACCTCGGAGGAGGCGATGTTCTCACCGCCGGAGATGATCATGTCCTTCTTGCGGTCGGTCAGATAGAGAAAGCCGTCGTCATCGAGATAGCCGACGTCGCCGCTGCGGAACCAGTCGCCGAAGAAGGCAGCCGCCGTCTTCTCCGGATCCTTCCAATAGCCGCGCGTGATCTTTGGCCCGCGCAGGCAGATCTCGCCATTGACGTTCGGCGGCAGCGTCCTGCCGTCCTCGTCGCGGATTTCAATTTCCACATGAGCAATGGCGCGTCCCGTGGAACCGATCTTCTCGATCTCGCGGCCAGCGTCCATAAAAGTGTCGCCGCCCACGGTTTCGGTGAGACCGTAGGCATCGACATAGCGCGCATTGCAGAAGAATTCAGAGAACGCGCGAATGCGCAGCTCCGGCGTCTTCTCGCCGCCGCCGATGGCCCATTGCAGGCTCGACACGTCGTAGCGGTCTCGCGTGGGGCAGGTGAGCATCGCGGTGGTCATGACAGGCGCGAACCAGGCGGCATTGAGCCTGTCCTCGGCGATCGCAGCAAGCGCCGTTTCCGGTTCGAAATTGCGCTCGATGCGGATGAAGCCGCCATGCCAGAGCACGGCGATGCCGGGCAAATCGAGCGCGCCGACGTGATAGAGCGGGCCGACGACGAGCAGGCGTGTGTCGGCGCCGAGACCCAGCGCGATCGTCTGATCCGCCGACTTCCAGTAGAAATTATCGTAGGTGAGCATCACGCCCTTGGGGCGGTCGGTCGTGCCCGAGGTGTACATCAGCCGCATCAGGTCGGATGGCGCGCGGACATGCACCGGGGCAGGCGCTGCGTCGGTCGCGAGACACGTGACGCTTTGCTGCGCGGCTTCGTTCAGCACGACGATCTTCGCGCCGGCAGCATTTGCAGCCAGCTCCTCATCGACGATCAACAGCCGCGCGCCGGCATTGCCGGCGATGTAGCCAACCTCGTCCCGCGAGAGACGAAAATTGATCGGCAAAAATACCGCGCCGAGGTGGCTGCTGGCGAAGACGAGCTCCAGGAACGCCGCACTGTTCTTCATCAGCACCGCGACGACATCGCCGGGGCCGATGCCCTGCGCGGCGAGCCAGCCGGCGACCTTGCGGACGCGCGCGTCGAAGACCGCGTAGGAGATCTGCTCGCCGCGGTATTTCAGCGCGGGCCGCTCCGGCGTTCGCCGGGCGTGGAAGGTGATGAAGCTCGAAAGGTTGATCATTTTGCGGGTTCGGGCCGATTGCCGGCCTCGTTTCCTCATGAGTGAATGATGACTCATAATTCATGTTTGTCTTGACGTCACCCCCTCCCTCTGAAATTGTTGGAGCCACGGAGACGCGACGATCTCCGGTGAGGGATTTGGAAACGCCGACCCGACAGAGGGAGGGGAAAATGACGAGAACCCGCACGCCGGGCATCAGCCGCCGTTCAACACTGGCGCTGATGGGCGCCGGTGCGATGAGTGTTGCCGCGCCATGGGTGGCGCGCGCGCAAGCCAAGACCGTCAAGATCGGTATGCCGACGATTTTGTCGGGCCGCGTCGCGCAGCTCGGCACGTCGTCGCGCAATGCGGTGATGCTCGAGGTCGACAAGGTCAATGCCGCCGGCGGGCTTGCAGGCCGACAGATCGAGATGGTGGTCCGCGACTCCAAGGGCCAGCCGCAGGAAGCCGCCCGCGTCGCGCGCGAGCTCGTCAATACCGACGGCTGCGAGCTGCTGCTCGACGGCGAAGCGTCGTCCGGATCGTTCGCGGTGCACGAGGTCGCGCGCGATCTCGGCGTGCTCTGCATCCACACCTGTTCGGAAGCGTCTTCGCTGACCGCCGATCCCAAGCAGCACATCCCCAATGCGTTCCGCTGCGTGCGCCAGGGCATCCATGATTCCATCGTCGGCGGCAGCTACGCCGCCGCGATCTCCAAGGCCAAAGGCCTGAAGAAATGGGCGACCTGCTCGCCAGACTATGCCTATGGCCGCGACACCACCGGCGAGTTCACGCTGTACCTGAAGCGCTTCGCGCCCGACGTCGAGGTGATCAGCGAGTCCTGGCCAAAATTGTTCCAGCCCGACTACACTGAAGTGGTAACGAAGATTTTGCAGGCCAAGCCGCAGGCGCTGTACTCGTGCCTGTGGGGCGGCGATCTCACCTCCTATATCGACCAGGCCAACATCTACGCGATGTTCACCCAGATGGAGGTGTTTGCGGTCAACATGGCCGACTACACCGCGCTCACCGTGGTGAAGAACCTGCCGAAGGGCATCCACTCCGGCAACCGCTACATCAAGACCTACCCGTCCACGCCGGAGAATGCGGCCTGGGGCGATGCCTACAAGGCCAAGTACAACGAGTACCCGACCAACTGGTCGTGGCAGAACGCGACGGCCGTGATGTTCCTCGCCGAAGCCGCCAAGAAGGCGAACTCCACCGACGGCAAGAAGCTCGCGGAGGTCCTGGCCGGCCTCACCATCAAGTGCCCGTTCGGCGCCGACGGCACCGTGACGATGCGCGGCGACGACCACACGCTGGTCGGCTACGCCATTGGCTGGGGCACCACGATCCCTCAGGAGCCTTACGTCCCCGAGGTCAAGGCCGGCGACTGGAAGACCATCTTCGAGCTCGAAGCCGAGTGGAAGAAGAGCAAGGGTTACACCTGATCACGCGCGAGGCGGGGATGGGCAACTCTCCGCCTTCGTCTTGTTTTCCGCGCCAGCGCTGGCGCACGACGATGAAAGTGCTTCCGTGGATCTCGACGCGCTCACCGGCTGCCTCTCCAGCTCCGCCTGCCTGGTGACGCAAACCACCAGCGGCCTCATCATCGGCATGCTGCTGTTCCTGGTCGCGGTCGGGCTGACGCTGATTTTCGGCGTGCTCAAGATCGTCAATTTCAGCCACGGCGCCTTCTACATGTTCGGCGCTTATTTCGCGATGACGGCCTATCACCTCACCGAAAGCTTCGCGCTGGCGATGCTGGCGGGCGCGGCCGGCACAGCGATCCTCGGCCTGATCTTCGAGCGTGTCTTCATGAGCCGCGTCTATGGCGCGGATGTGCTGATGCAGCTCCTCGTCTGCTACGCTTTCGTGCTGATCTTCGACGACGTCGTGCGGCTGATCTGGGGACCTGAATTCAAGTCGATGGGCATGCCGGCGGCATTCCAGGTGATGCCGCTGTTCATCGCCGGGGGCGTGGTGCCGCCTTATTATCTGCTGCTGATCGGCGTCGCGCTGGTTGCGGCGATCGTGCTCGGCATCGGATTGTCGCGCAGCCGGATCGGCAAGGTGATCCGCGCCGCCGCGCATAATCCCGGTATGGTGTCCGCGCTCGGCATCAACACCGGCTTGATCTATGGTGGTGTGTTCGCGCTCGGCGGCATGCTGGCGGGGCTGGCCGGTGCGCTCGCCGCGCCGGTACGTTCGCTGACACCTGGCATGGGATTCTCGGTCCTCATTGAGTCCTTCATCGTCACCGTGATCGGCGGCATGGGCTCCATCGTTGGCGCGCTGGTCGGAGCGTTGTTGATCGGCCTGATACGCTCGTTCGGCTCGCTCGGCTTTCCCCTGTTCACGGAAGGCCTGATGTACCTGTTCATGGTGATCGTGCTGGTCTCCAAGCCCACCGGCCTGTTCGGCAAGGAGGCGGCATGACCGAGCTTGAGGCCGGACGCGCGCAAGCGCTGGTGCCGGTGCGGAGCGGCGCGGCGTTGCATCGCTATCGCGACGTTCTGATTGCGCTGATCGCCTTCGCCGTGCTGGCGAGCCTGCCATTCTTTACCGGCAGCAAGGCGCTGCTCGATTTCGTCATTCGCTGCTCGGCTTACGGCCTGTTCGCGACATCGCTCAACCTCTTGGTCGGCTACACCGGCCTGACCTCGTTCGGCCACGGCATGTTCTTCGGCCTGGGTGCCTACAGTTTTGGCCTGATCATGCAGAAGCTCGGCTTGTCCATTCCCGTCGCCTTCGTCGCGACGCTGGCGGTCACGGCAGTAATTGCCGCCGTCATCGGCGCGATCTGCGTGCGGCTGAAGGATATCTATTTCGCCTTCGTCACGCTGGCCTTCCAGATGCTGATCCACTCGACCATCCTGTCCTGGGCCTCCTTCACCGGCGGCGACCAGGGCCTGCGCGGCGGCATTCCGCGCCCCGAATTCCTCGGCATCAATCTCGCCAACCACGTCCATCTCTATATCGCGAGCTGTGCGTTGCTGATCCTCGGCCTGCTCGCGATGCGCCAGATCGCGCAATCGCCGTTCGGCTACACGCTGCGCATGATCCGCGACAACGCCGCGCGCGCGAGCTTTCTCGGCATCGACGTCTGGCGCGCAAAACTGACCGTGTTCGTGCTGGCGGCGCTGTTCGCCGCGATGGGCGGCATGGTGATGGCGCTGTTCGTCTCCGGCGCCTATCCGGAATTCGCCTATTGGACCATTTCGGGCGAGGGCATCTTCATCAACATGCTCGGCGGCGTCTCGACCTTTTTGGGCCCGATGGTCGGCACCGTGCTGCTGCTGCTGCTCAACGACACCGTCACGCGCTTCACCGAGTACCACGGCATCGTGCTCGGCGTGGTCATCCTGTTCTTCGCGCTGGGCCTGCGTAAAGGCCTGCTCGATTTCGTCGCCGAATGGTTTTCGCAGCGGCGCGATGCAGGCGAGGGGCGTTAGCGATGCTCGAGATCCGCAACCTCGCAAAGTCCTTTGGCGGCGTGAAGGCGACCAACGACGTCTCGCTGGATTTCCCCGACGGTTCGCTTACCGCGGTGATCGGTCCGAATGGCGCCGGCAAGAGCACCTTCTTCAACCTGATCACCGGCGCCTTGAGGCCGGATTCCGGCCAGGTGCTGCTCGACGGCGTCGATCTCGCCGGCCGCTCGCCGCCGGAGATCGTGCGCCACGGCATTGGCCGCGCCTTCCAGGTCGCCAGCATCTTCAAGTCGCTGACGGTGCAGGAGACCATGCTCGCGGCCGTCAGCGCCGATCAGCGCTCATCGGCGGTGTTGCACAAGCGCTTTCCGTTGCCCGAGACGCGCGACCGCGCCGAGCATGTGATGGAGCTGCTGGGGTTGTCGGGGAAACGCAATCGCACCGCCGCAACACTCTCGCATGGCGACCAGAAGCTGCTCGACATCGCGCTCGCGCTGGTGCTCGAACCAAAAGTGTTGCTGCTGGACGAGCCCACCGCCGGCATGGGCCCGGAGGAACGCTGGCGCATGATCGACAAGGTGCGCGAGCTCTGGGAGACGCAAAAAATCACCGTCGTCTTCATCGAGCACGATATGGACATCGTGTTCAAGATCGCGCCAAAAATCGTCGTGCTTTGCTATGGCCGTATTCTTGCGACGGGCACGCCCGACGAAATCCGCAACGACAGCGCCGTGATCGAAGCCTATCTCGGCACCGAACATGCGGGGGCCGCCGCATGAGCGCAGCCATCATCGAAGTCGCCGATCTCGATGTTTACTACGGCACGAGCCAGATCCTGTTCGGCGTCGGTCTCTCCGTGCGGCAGGGCGAGACCATGGCGCTGCTCGGGCGCAACGGCGCCGGCAAGTCGACGACGATGAAAGCGATCATGGGCCTTGCGCCGCCGCGGCGGGGCAGAGTGAGCCTGCGCGGTGCGGTGATCTCGGGCCGGAAGCCACACCATATCGCGCGCGCCGGCCTCGGCTTCGTGCCGGAGGACCGCCAGATCTTTCCAGAGCACAGCGTCGAGGACAATCTCGTCATCGGGAAGAAGAAGGGACCAGAGGGCCAGGACGAATGGCCGATCAAGCGCATCTATGAAGTCTTCCCGTTGCTGGAGCCGCTGCGCCATCGCATTGCCGGGCGCCTCTCCGGCGGCGAGCAGCAGATGCTGGCGATCGCGCGCACGCTGATGGGCAATCCGGCGCTGTTGCTGCTCGACGAGCCGAGCGAGGGCCTCGCGCCGATCATCGTGCAGCGGATCGGGGAGCTGTTGCGGCAGCTCCGCCAGCTCGGCTCGACCGTGCTGATCGCCGAGCAGAACATGCATTTCTGCCTGGGGCTGGCGAGCCACGCCACGGTCATCGACAAGGGCCAGATCGTCTACGCCGCCGGAATCGACGAGCTGAAGGCCAACGAGACGATCCGGCGGCGCTATCTGGCCCTGTAGCGGGGGGCCCGGACCGTCAAACCGGCCAAAAGAAGAAAACTATTGCCTCGGGGGCATCAGGCGGAAGGAGTTTCCCGGCCGAGGGGCAAAAACGCCAATCGCTTCCATTGCCGTTTGGGGCCGAAACGACGACATTCCATTCAGAATTTGATGGATTGACGATCATGGAACGCACTGGATTTGAGCCCTTCGGCGAGCAGCTGGTGTCCGCAACGGACACCCAGCCGAAATCGCGCGCCTCGAAGCTCCTGCTGCGGGCCGGCACCACGGTGTTCTGGTCGCTGGTCGCAGGCATCGTGCTTGCGCGGGCCGCCTTCTTCGAGCCGGGCATCTATGACGGCTTCAGCCGCGTCGCCTCGCTGGCGAAGAGCCTGATCTTCTGACCCCGATTATTCCGGGCCGAGGACAGAACTTCTCTCGGCCCTGATATGCCGAAAACTTATTCCCCAATCGGACATCGCTGCGTATAAATCCTTCTCCTCTGGGAGAGATTTGTGTCGCAAAATCAAGCATCCAGCCCGGCCGATTCCAAGCCGACCACTGCCATTGGCCGCACCGCCGCGCTGATTCCCGGCATTATCCTCTGCATCGCCGTCGCCGGCGTCTCGGCCCTGCTCGAACGGGCGGAACTCGGCGTTTTCGAGCACCCCTATGTCGAGGCGCTGGTGATGGCCATCCTGCTCGGCATGGCGCTGCGCAGCTTCTGGAAACCCGCGCCGCGCTGGCAGGCGGGCATTGCCTTCAGCGCCAAACAGCTGCTTGAAGTCGCGGTCATGCTGCTGGGGGCCTCCATCAGCTTCGCGGCCATCGCGGCCTCGGGCATTGCGCTGCTGGCCTCGATTGCGGCGGTCGTCGTGATCGCGCTCAGCGCCTCCTTCGGCCTCAGCCGCCTGCTCGGTCTCTCCACGCGGTTGTCGATCCTGATCGCCTGCGGCAACTCGATCTGCGGCAATTCGGCGATCGCCGCCGTGGCCCCGATCATCGGCGCCAACAACGACGAGATCGCCTCATCGATCTCCTTCACCGCGATCCTCGGTGTGATGATGGTGCTGGGCCTGCCGCTGCTGATCCCGTTGCTGCAATTGTCGGCCACGCAATACGGCATCCTCGCGGGCCTCACCGTCTACGCGGTGCCTCAGGTGCTTGCGGCGACGGTGCCGGCGGGTCTGATCTCCACGCAGATCGGTACGCTCGTAAAACTGATGCGCGTACTGATGCTCGGGCCGGTCGTCGTCGGCCTCTCGCTGACGGCTTCGCGCTGGCAGGCCGGTGCCAAGAAGACCAATGTCGGCTTCTTCCGCCTGGTCCCCTGGTTCATCCTCGGCTTCCTCGCGCTGGCGACCCTGCGCTCGCTGGAGATCGTGCCCGGCACGGTGGTGGCTCCGATCACGCGGATCACGGGTTTCCTGACGGTGGTGTCGATGGCCGCACTTGGCCTCGGCGTCGATGTGAAAGTGCTGGCCAATGTCGGGGGCAGAGTGACGGCGGCGGTGACGCTCTCGCTGATGCTGCTGCTCGGGATCAGCATCGCGCTGGTGCACTGGTTCAAGTGAGGGGCGGCTGTAGCCGCGAACTCCACTTCCTTCTCCCCTGGTGGGAGAGTGGAGTGCTATTGATGTTAATTACTTGTCCGGGTGAATTCTCTGAAAAGCCCCTTTGGCGATCCGTCCCAACGGTTACCAACCTCCCCACGAGCAAGATGGCAAGAAGGTCAATGCTAATTGCGAAAGCGAGGCTATCCCCGCCAGCAGTGCCGCCCAAGCGTTTAACTGGCTCTGCGTTGCAAGCGTCTGCGATTGCTTACGCAGGGGCTTAAGAATATTCCCACTGAGTTCATCCATCCGATACTGAGTAAACTCAGTCGGTGGCGGGGCCTTCTTCACAGACGCAAAAAAACCAAAACGTGGCAGCGCCAATAGCAGCGGCTGCCGAAAGCACCTGCAGTGGAAAGACGAGGAGGCACCAATTCATGATCGATCGCAGTACGCGGTGATAGCGTGCCCCATAAAAAATGCCTCGGAGCCTTATCCAGCTATGATGCCGGGGGCTGTTACGAGGCATCTTTTCTTGACGGCGCAACCACCTTCAACATGCGGATGGCGACCGCACGATCGAGCTCTGCTGCCGCGAGCCCCGCCGCGATTAAGCGGCGAGAACCTTGTTTCCCTTTTCGCCGCCATTGCGACCGGGGGAGAAGGCAAACGCCCGCTTAGACGTTTTCCGGGTCACTCAAAAGTTTGGTCATAGGGACCTCCTTCCTGTGCGCCGCTTAAATATCTGGTGATTCGTCAGCAGAAGGCTAGCGAAAAATCCTAGTTCTCCACAGTGTGTCAGAGCGGCCGGAAGGCCGCGATTCGGCGAGACGCGCGAATGACGGTATGTCAGTTCATCGGTACGGTCCCTAGTTGGCTAAATCCAATTGGCCTCTGCCTTGATTTCGTGGGCGTCGTCTTGCTCGGAATTGATCTCGTCAGGGTCCAGCGTTCGATGAAGCGGCAGGCGAGAGAAGACCTTAGGCGCTTCGATGCAATGGTGGAGGACCATGGCGGGACCGAAGAATGGATCACGTCTATCAACAAAGGCATCCGCTGGATCGATCAGCACGAATACTGGGATCATCACGCCGAGGACGAGGTTTCCTACAATGTGACTAATCTCATTGAGCAACTAAAGGAGCTTGTACAGGCAATCTCCGGTATTGCGGAAGCGAGCACGAAACTCATCAAATTCCAGCATGAACAATCGCGAGAAAATGCTCGGATTGCAGACGCGTCGATCCGATACAGCTTCATTGGTCTAATGTTGATCTGCCTTGGTTTTGCTCTTCAATTTGTCAGCGCAACGCACCAGATTTGTGGCCCATAGCGCCGCACGCTCACCCGTAAGCCAGAATGAACTTACGCGACATCGATCTTGTTTGTGCGCACCCACACGGGGAGTTCATTGCGACGGTTATCGAAGAAGCAAGCAGTTAGTTCGAAATCCACCGCCACCTTCGCGCCGTGCAACCCTTCCAGCTTAATAAATAGCAACTGATCGGGGGGCGGTCCGCGCCATCTTCTCTGGTATCGACCATCCCAAATAGTCCAAGACTATCGCCTCAGATTTTTCCACCATCAGGCGTGCAAGGTACGAGAGAGGCGCGTCTAAATCACATCCGCCAGCGAGTGCCCGTGCAGCTCGATGTTCAGCCCCTGCATGCCCATGTCGTTGATCTCGCCGCCCATCGCCTTCAGGCTCTCTTCGCGGATCAGCGACATCAGCCCGCGGCGCAGTGCCAGAAATTCCGACGACATCATCATCGATTGCTGCCGCGGCCGCTCCAGCGGAATCGGGATCTCCGCCTTGATCGAGCCGGGACGGGCGGTCATGCAGTAGACGCGATCGGAGAGGAAGATAGCCTCGTCGATGTCGTGGGTGACGAACAGCACCGAGATTTTCAGCCGCTGCCACATGTTGGTGAGGATCTGCTGCATGATGACGCGCGTCTGCGCGTCGAGCGCACCGAAGGGCTCGTCGAGCAGCAGCACCTTTGGTCCCGTCGCGAGCGCGCGGACGATGCCGACGCGCTGCTTCATGCCGCCGGAGAGCTTTTCCGGATAATGCTTCTCGAACGCGTCAAGGCCTGCGAGCCCGAGCAGGGTGCGCGCGGCACGCTCGCGCTGCGAGCGTGGCATGCCGCGCATCTTCAGGCCGAACTCGACATTCTCCCGCACCGTCTTCCAGGGAAACAGTGAATATTGCTGGAACACCATGCCGCGCTCGGCGCTGGGGCCGTTCACGCGCTCGCCGTCGACGGTAACGATTCCGGTGGTTGGCTTGAGGAAGCCCGCGACCGCATTGAGCAGCGTCGATTTTCCGCAGCCGGAGGGGCCGACGATCGAGACGAACTCGCCCGGATTTACGTGAATCTGCGTATCGGTGACGGCCGCGACCGGTCCCTCGATGCTGTCATAGCTGAGGGAGAAATTCCTGACCTCGATATGGCCCTGCGGTGCTTTGGTCACGATCTCGCTCATTTCAGCCTCCACGGCATCACCAATTGCCCGGCGCCTCGGATCAGCAGGCTCGATCCGAGGCCGAGCACGCCGATCGCGATCATGCCGAGCGCGATGTCGGGATACTGGACCAGAGAATAGGCTTCCCAGGTGAAATAACCGATGCCGTATTGGCCCGAGATCATCTCGGCAGCGATCAGCGACACCCAGGCAACGCCCATGCCGACGGTGAGGCCGGTGAAGATGTGCGGCAGCGACGCCGGAAAATACACCTCGCGGAAGATCGAGCGTTCGCGCGCGCCGAGACATTGCGCGGCGCGCACCAGCACGGGATCGACCAGCGACATGCCGTGCAGCGTGTTGATCAAGATCGGGAAGAACGCACCGAGGAAGGTGATGAAGACGATGCTCTGCTCGTTGGTCGGCCATAGCATGATCGCCATCGGCACCCAGGCGATCGCCGGGATCGGCCGCAGCACTTCCGCGACCGGGAAGACGATCTCGTGCACCAGCTTGAAGCGGCCCATGATCAGGCCGAGCGGCACGCCGACGATGGCGGCAAGCGAGAAGCCGAAGACGATGCGCCGGCAGCTGAGCACGATGTGCAGCAGGAATTTGGGATCGTGGATCGCCTTGGTGAAGCTCGCATAGACGGCGAGCGGCGAGGGCACGTTGGTGAAGCGCACGAAGAACACGACGCGATAGGTCGTGAGCAGGTGCCAGACCAGCAGGAATGCGAGCAGCGACATGATGCCGATCGCGATCGCGCGCAGGCCGCCTCGGTTAAGTCGATACCAGCGCAGCGCAACCGTGCCGAAAGACGGCGGTGTTGCAGGCGGCACGGTGCCGGGCGCGGGGCCCGCCTCTGCAATGGCCGGCATGCTGTCCTCGGGATGTCTGACGAGGGCCGGGCTGCTCACGTCTTGCCTCCGCTGACCGCCGCCTTCACCGCGTCGTCGAAGCCGAGCACTTTGCCGCTGATCTTGGCGGCATGGGCTTCGGCATCCTTTTTGAGCAGGAACGGCGCGACCTCGCCGTTGCCGACTGCGAAGAAGGCCTGGTCGGCGAACAGCTTGATGCCGCGAATGGTATCGAAAACGTAGGCGACGTTGATCTTCTTGCCCTTGGCCTTGAAGTCGGCATAGGCCCCGAGCGTGCAGCTGGCGGACGAGAACGGCATGATGCCGGCTTCATCCACCCAGACTTCACCGGCCTTGCGCGGATCGGTGATCGGCTTCTTGCAGAACGAGTCTTCGCCCGTGATTTCGTAGTTCTTGGTGCTCGCGAGCTGCGCGTCGTAGTCGAGCTTCATCTCGGCATAGGCTTTGCGGATGTAGCTGTCGTCGACCCATTTTTTCGGATCAAACTCCTTCATGCGGCCGAGGTTCTGCAACACCTTGACGTCCGTTGCGGCGGCATCGATCAGCGCCGGCTTGACGGTGGGATCGGTCGTCATGTTGCCGCTGGGACCGAGGAAGATGTAGACGACTTCCTTGTTGATGCCGGTCCATTCCTGGATCTTTTCGGCGGCGAGTTTCGGATCGTCACGCAGCCACTGGTTAGCGGCGATCAGCGCCTTGAAATAGGCGACGACGACTTCAGGGTATTTCTCGGCAAAGTCGGTGCGAACCACGATGCCGTGCCAGGTCGGCAGGTTGGTCTCTACGCCGTCAAAGATCTTGCGCGCAAAACCGCGGAACGGCAGCAGTTCGGCAAAGGGAACGAAGTCGGCATGCGCGTCGATCTTCTTTTCCTGGAGATTGGTCGAGCCGACTTCCGGGCTCTGGCTGACGAGCTGGAAGAAGTCGGACGAGTAGCCGCGGTCCTGCATCGCCTTCAGCACCATGCCGTGCGCGGCGGAGCCAAACGGCACACTAACCAGTTTGCCCTTGAGATCGGCAAGCTCGTAATAGGGCGAATCCTTGTGGACGACGATACCGTTGCCGGAGCCGGACAGGCTGTAGGCGGCAACGCCGATCAGGCGGCTCTTGCTTTCGGGATTGCCGTCGAAGGTGAAGCCGTTCACGATCAGCGGATAGTCGCCCATCATGCCGATCTGTAGCTTGTTCGCCATCATCGCGTTGGTGACAGGCGGGCCGGACGTAAAGTTCTGCCACTCCAGCTCGAATTTGATGCTGGAATATTTGCCGTCTTTCGGCAGATATTTTTCGAGGAGATGGAGCTGCCGGATCACGACGCCGGCGGTCACCGTGTTGGTCGTGGTGTCCTGCGTTCCGATGCCGAGCGTCACGGTTTCCGCCGAAGCCGGCTGCGCGAGGATTAGCGCGAGCGACGTCACCGACATCGCGATCGAGAGCGTGGAAAGATGGCGGACCATTCTCATCCTCATTCGGTTGGATGTGCTGTGGTTGCCATGATTGGGTGAGGTCACCGGCGGGGCAAATCCGGAATGTCCGCCGCAGTCGATTAGTTGCCGGGAAAAGCTGATTGCATACTCCTTGGGCAGTCCTGCACTATAAAGCCGCTTGCCTGTGCACCGCTCCTAGTCGGCGCCCTCTTAGTCAGACCCTTGGCCGCGCATCTCCTCCAGCACGTCGGTCCGACACACCACGATCTGCGAGCGCTTGGTGACGACGATTCCCTTCTCCTGCATGCGCTTCAGGCTGATCGTGACCCATTGCCGGGTGGCGCCGACCATGTGGGCGATGTCGGCATGGGTGAAGGCCGCCGCGATCACCCGGCCGTCGGCGTCCTCGACGCCGTAGAGATCGACGAGGTGCAGCAGCAGGTGCGCAAGGCGCTGCGTGATAGAGCGCGTTCCCAGCATCTGCGCCAGCGCCGAATAGCATTTGCCCTTGAAGGTGAGGCCTTCGATCAGGCCGATGGCGAGGTTCGGGATCTCCACGGCAAGCGACCGCAGCTCTTTTCCGGGAAGGTGCACGACGCTGCAATTGCTGGACGCAACGCCGGACCATTGATGCACGGTGCCTTCGAACACTTCGGGCCCGCCGACGAAATTGCCGACATGCCAATAGGCCAGCGTGATCTCGCGCCCGAGCGGGGAAGTATAGAACACGCGGATGCGACCGCTCTCGATCAGCCAGATGCCGTCATGCTTGCCGCCCTGGCTGAACAGCGTCTGGCCGCGGTTCAGCACTTTTCGCCGGCCCTGCTTCAGCACCAGCTCCCGCTCGCGCGCCGTCAGCTTGTCCATCAGCGGCGGCGGCCCGCCGATCCATTGCTGGTTTTCGGTGAGCAGCAACGAGGAACTGCCCGCAGGCCGGACTGCCGGGGGAACAGCCCCGCGAACCGCACTCGCCGCCTGCAACATCGTCTGCCTCCGGAACGTTTAAATCGTTCTAAAGAGGAGCAATGTCCGTGCCAGATGGCGGGCCGGGCAAACGGGCGGCTAACGCCCCGCCAGGCTCAGCAGATACGGTTTCGGGTAGATCCCGCGATTGTGTCCGTCCGAGAACGAGATGTTCAGCCCGTAGCCGAGATCGCCGATCTCCGTGATGGCAATGCCGGGAAATGCTTCAGGGAAGCGGCCGTCGAAGCGGGCGCGGGTGCAGTGGGCGCATTTGCAGGAGAGGCGCAGCTGCTCGGCGGGAACGCTGAGCGCGTCATCTTGCGTGGTGCGGACGAAGAGTGCCGCGAGATCGGCGCTTACTTCGTAGTCTGCCACGGTCGGTGCCACCAGGGTTATGGTCATGACGAACCTCCGACTCCTCTCTACGCCGTCGCGATAAGGCCGCGATAGCAACTAATTGCCAGCGCAGGCGCGGGGCACTGACCTTCGGTGCCTCCTCTTCGATCACCGCCCGCGAAATGTGAAACTAATCGACCGGGAATTTCACTTCCGCGTTGCCGGAATCCCGTCTCTCCGAAACCTTGCACTCAACCGCAGGCATGGAGAGACGACGGATGAGCGCATTTCAGAAGGAAACGGTGTTGTCGGTCCGCCACTGGACCGAGTCCCTGTTCAGCTTCACCGCGACGCGCGATCCCGGCTTCCGTTTCCAGAGCGGCCAGTTCGCGATGATCGGGCTGGAGGTCGAGGGCAAGCCGTTGATGCGGGCCTACAGCATGGCCAGCGCCAATCACGAGGAAGCGCTGGAATTCTTCTCGATCAAGGTTCAGGACGGCCCGTTGACCTCGCGCCTCCAGAAGATCAGGGAGGGCGACATCATCCTGGTCGGCCGCAAGGCGACGGGAACGCTGATCAGCGGCAATCTCATTCCCGGCAAACGCCTCCTGCTGCTCTCGACCGGCACCGGACTGGCGCCGTTCGCCAGCCTGATCAAGGACCCCGACGTCTACGAGAATTACGAGACCATCGTGCTCGCCCACGGCTGCCGCCAGGTCTCCGAACTCGCCTATGGCGAACACCTCGTCGAAGGCCTGCGCAATCATGAATTCTTCGGGCCGCTGATCCGCGACAAGCTCGTTTATTACCCGACGGTGACCCGCGAGCCTTTCAAGAATCGCGGCCGCATCACCGACCTGATCGCGTCCAACCAGATGTTCGATGACATCGGGCTATCAGGCCTCGATATCGAGACCGACCGCATCATGCTGTGCGGCAGTCCGGCGATGCTCGAGGAACTTCCTGCGATGTTCTCCGCGCGCGGCTTTATCGAGGGCAATCACAGCCAACCCGGCCATTTCGTGATCGAAAAGGCTTTTGTCGAGCGCTGAGGCCAAATCGCTTCCCCGCGACAACTAATTGCTATCGCCGGAAAGCCCCCTGAACAAATCTGATGCAAAGGCGCCGGACCTGCCGGCGGACCAGGAGCAAGCGATGGCACTAGATCAGATCGTCGATGGACTTTCGGAGGTTTCCTGCGACGTGCTGGTGATCGGCGGCGGCACGGCCGGCCCGATGGCGGCGCTGAAAGCAAAGCTGAAGAATCCGAAGGCCAATGTCGTCCTGCTCGAAAAGGCCAACGTCAAGCGCTCCGGCGCGATCTCCATGGGCATGGACGGATTGAACAACGCCGTCATCCCCGGCTATGCGACGCCGGAGCAGTACACCAAGGAAATCACCATCGCGAACGACGGCATCGTCGATCAGAAGGCGGTCTATAAATACGCGCAGAACTGCTACAAGATCGTCGAGGAGCTCGACAGTTTCGGCATTCGCTTCCTGAAGAACGAGAACGGCGACTACGCCGTCAAGAAGGTGCATCACATCGGCAGCTATGTTCTGCCGATGCCGAACGGCGAGACCGTGAAGAAGGCGCTCTATCGCCAACTCCGCCGCGCCCGCATCCTGATCTCCAACCGCTACATGGCGACGCGGCTGCTCAAATCCGCTGATGGCCGCATCGCCGGCGCGATCTCCGTCAACACCCGCACCGCCGAGATGCTGGTGATCAAGGCCAAGGCCGTGATCCTCTGCATGGGCGCTGCTGGCCGCCTGGGCCTGCCGACTTCGGGCTACATGTTCGGCACCTACGAGAACGCCGCCAATTCCGGCGACGGCTATGCGATGGCCTATCACGCCGGTGCCGCGCTCGCGAATCTCGAATGCTACCAGATCAATCCGCTGATCAAGGACTATAACGGCCCGGCCTGCGCCTATGTCGCCGGTCCGTTCGGCGCGTTCACTGCCAACAACGAGGGCTCGCGCTTCATCGAATGCGACTATTGGTCGGGCCAGATGATGCTGGAGTTTTACAATGAGCTGCTATCAGGCAAGGGGCCGGTGTTCCTCCAGCTCAAGCATCTGCATCCCGACACCATTTCCGAGATCGAAACGACGCTGCACAAGGTGGAGCGGCCGACCCGTGGCCTGTTCCAGCAAGGACGCGGGGTCGACTACCGCAAGGAATCGATTGAGATGCACATTTCCGAGATCGGATTCTGCTCAGGCCACAGCGCCTCGGGCGTGTTCGTCGACGACAATGCGCGCACCACGGTGCCGGGCCTCTACGCCGCCGGCGACATGGCAAGCGTCCCGCATAACTACATGCTCGGCGCCTTCACCAATGGCGCGGTCGCCGGCACCGACGCGATGGAATTCGCCGAGAACCATGACTTTGCGGAGTTCGATGCCGCCGACGTCGCCACGGAGCGCGACCGCGTGATGGCGCCGACCAAACGCGAGGACGGCATTCCGCCGAACCAGGTGGAGTACAAGACGCGTCGTCTCGTCAACGACTATCTCCAGCCGCCAAAAGTCACGCGCAAATACGAGCTCGGCATGCGCCGCCTCGCCGAGACGCGGCATGACATGCAGGAACACATGATCGCCCGCAACGCGCACGAGTTGCTCCGCGCGCTCGAAGTGCAGTCGATCATGGACTGCGCCGATATGGCGGTGCATGCCTCGCTCTACCGCGAGGAAAGCCGCTGGGGCCTCTATCACTGGCGCACGGATTTCCCGGAGAAGGACAACGAGAACTGGTTCTGCCACACGCTGCTGTCCAAGCAGGACGGCAAGATGACCAGCGAGAAGCGTGCGGTAGAACCTTACGTCGTGCCGATCGCCGACGACGAGAAGGACCTCTACGACAAGCAGCGCATCCGCGCCTCCGCCTGATCCACCGCAACAGCAAGCAACAGGAGACATCACATGCCTCTCGCGTCCTATCAGACATCGGTTCCGGTGGTCGTCGACGACGCCAAATGCATTGCGGACAAGGGCTGCACCGTCTGCGTCGACGTCTGCCCGCTCGACGTGCTCCGCATCAGCGACATGACCGGCAAGGCCTACATGGCCTATGACGAGTGCTGGTACTGCATGCCCTGCGAAGCCGATTGCCCGACCGGCGCCGTCACCGTCAACATTCCCTATCTCCTGAGGTAGTCATGTCGAGCCCGTTCGAATCCTACGACGATCTCGAAGACGCCGACGAGCGGCTTCAGGCCGCCGACCCCGGCGAGCGCCGCGTCGCCATCATCGCGCTCGGCCATTCCGGCGATCCGGCTGCTGTTGCGCATCTCGCCAACATGGTCGCCGATCCCGATGCCGGTGTGCGCCAGCAGGTCGCAATGGCGCTCGGCGAGTTCGACGGGCCGGAAGCGGCGAGCGCGCTGGTCAAGTTGCTGGTCGATCCGGAAAGAATCGTCGCATCCGCCGCGGCCGACAGCATGGCCGAGTTCAAGGATCCCGCCTGCGCTGAAATCATCCTGCCGCTGGTCAAGCACGCCCACGCCTTCGTCCGCATGGGCGCGTTGCGCGCGCTGAAGGAGCTGCGCTGCAAGGACACGCTGAAGCCGGCGCTGGAAGCGCTCCAGGACTCCGATGCCGCCGTGCGCGTGCAGGCGATCGGCGTGATCGGCTTCCTCAAGCTTGAAGAATCCATTCCCGCGCTGACCGCGCTGATCAACGATCCTGACGCGCATGTCCGCCGCGCTGCGGTGAGCGCGCTTGCCTTCTCGCACCTGAAGCCGGCGGCCGAGACGATCACGCGCGCGCTGAAGGATAGCGACTGGATGGTCCGCGAGATGGCGGCGGAAACGCTGGGCCTCAACGTCAACGGTTCGATCGCCGCCGACCAGCTCGTCGGTTCGCTCGCCGACGAATTCTGGCAGGTGCGGCTGAAAGCGATCCGCAGCCTCGGCAAGATGAAAATCGAGCGCGCAGTGCGCCCGATTGGCAATTGCATCAACCATGATCAGGCCAATCTGCGCAAGGAAGCCGCCGCCGCGCTCGGCGAGATCGCCCATCCCGACGGTGAGGCGTTCCTGGCTGTCATCGCCGACGATGCAGATCCCGATGTCCGCAAGAACGCGCGCTGGGCGCTCCAGCAGATCGCGGCCCGCAAGGCACGTGCAGGGGCATAGCGGCTCTCCGCTGGCGGTCTGGACTTCCCCTGCCAGACGTTTATTGGTCTTCGCCAAGAAACAGCGAGGACGCGGCCATGACGACACTGACAACCAAAGACCTTCTCCCCGAAGATGGAACGAAGGGGACGCTGGTCGGCCGCGTCTGGCTGCCGCAGGCAAACGGTCCGGCCGTGGTCGCCGTGCGCGCCGACGGTGTCTTTGACGTCACCGCAAAGTTTCCGACCGTCAGCGCGCTCTGCGAAGAGGACAATCCGGCCAAGGCGCTTGCCGCGGTCAAGGGCGAGCGCATCGGCGATCTCGAAGCTATCGTGGCCAACACGGCGCCCGACGGACGCGTTTCGAAAGAGCCGTGGCTGCTGGCGCCGGTCGATCTCCAGACACTGAAGGCCGCGGGCGTCACCTTCGCGATCTCGATGCTGGAGCGCGTGATCGAGGAACGCGCAAAAGGCAATCCGGCGTCGGCCGAAGCGATCCGCAAAGAAGTGACCCGGCTGATCGGCGACGATCTGTCAAAGCTCAAGCCGGGCTCGGACCAGGCGATGCACCTCAAGCAGGTGCTGATCGACCAGAACGCCTGGAGCCAGTATCTCGAAGTCGGCATCGGCCCCGACGCCGAAGTCTTCACCAAGGCGCCGACCTTGTCCTCGGTCGGCACTGGCATGGATGCCGGGCTGCATCCGAAATCGACCTGGAACAATCCCGAGCCGGAGCTGGTGCTGTTCGTGTCGAGCCGCGGCAAGATCGTCGGCGGCGCGCTCGGCAACGACGTCAATCTGCGCGACTTCGAGGGCCGCTCGGCGCTGCTGCTGTCGAAGGCCAAGGACAACAACGCCTCCTGCTCGATCGGCCCGCTACTGCGCCTGTTTGACGATAGCTTCACACTCGATGACGCGCGAAAACTCGACATCAGCCTGAACGTGAAGGGCGCGGACGGCTTTGTCCTCGACGGCCATTCCTCGATCAGCATGATCAGCCGCGATCCCACCGATCTCGTCGAGCAAACGATCGGCAAGGTGCATCAATATCCTGATGGCTTCGTGCTGTTCCTCGGCACAATGTTCGCCCCCGTCAAGGATCGCGATGCGCCGGGGCAGGGGTTCACCCACAAGCGCGACGACATCGTGACGATCGCGGCGCCTCAACTCGGCAAATTGGTCAACCGCATGCGGACCAGCGACGAGTGCGAACCCTGGACCTTCGGCATCGGCGCGCTGATGAAGAACCTCGCGCAGCGGAAGTTGATTTAGCTCGCTGCCCTTCGCCTCTCCCCGCACGCGGGGAGAGGCCGACACGCGAAGCGTGGCGGGTGAGGGGGACCCTCCGCGAGTCGTTTGGGTCGACATACGCAGAGCTCTATCCACACCGTCATTGCGAGCGCAGCGAAGCAATCCAGAGTCCCTCCGCGGAAAGATTCTGGATTGCTTCGCTGCGCTCGCAATGACGAGGAGGAGGGGTTGCGAGTCCTTCTGTCACCACCCTCGCGGAGACCCCCCAAATTTTTCTTCATCTTCGCGTTGCATCTTCGGAACAAAATCGCGCTGGGCGTGTCATCAGATTGCCGCTCCCGCCAGCACACGGTTCCCGACCAATAGTCAGATAATATGACTAGTCGGAACCCATCTTCCGTGAAATAGTCTCTCCCGCCGCCGCAAAGGCCGGCCTTTGGGTGCCATGCTACCAACCGGCGCCCGAGATAAACATTTGGGAGACACGCCTGATGACCCCTAAAGCCCTCTTTGCGGCCAGCGCCACGGCTGCGTTGCTGCTCGCGCTGCCGGCGAATGCCGCCGAGCTCACCATCGGCTTCTCGCAGATCGGATCGGAATCCGGCTGGCGCGCAGCCGAGACGTCGGTCTCCAAGCAGGAGGCCACCAAGCGAAAGGTCAATCTCAAGATCGCCGACGCGCAGCAGAAGCAGGAGAACCAGATCAAGGCGATCCGGTCCTTCATCGCGCAGAACGTCGATGCGATCTTCCTCGCGCCCGTCGTTTCGACCGGCTGGGATTCGGTGTTGAAGGAAGCCAAGGAGGCCAAGATCCCGGTCGTGCTGCTCGACCGCGACATCGATCCCTCCGGCAAGGAGCTTTATCTCACGGCCGTCACGTCGGACAGCGTCCACGAGGGCGAGGTCGCCGGCGATTGGCTGGCGAAGACCGTCGGGGCCAAGGCCTGCAACGTCGTCGAGTTGCAGGGCACGGTCGGCGCCAGCGTCGCCGCCAACCGCAAGAAGGGCTTTGACACTGCCATTGCCAAGCACGCCAATTTGAAAGTGGTGCGCAGCCAGACCGGCGACTTCACCCGCGCCAAAGGCAAGGAAGTCATGGAAAGCTTCATCAAGGCCGAAGGCGGCGGCAAGAACATCTGCGCGGTCTATGCCCACAATGACGACATGATGGTCGGCGCGATCCAGGCGATGAAGGAAGCCGGCCTCAAGCCGGGCAAGGACATCCTCACCGTCTCGATCGATGCGGTCCCCGACATCTTCAAGGCGATGGTCGCGGGCGAGGCCAATGCCACGGTCGAGCTGACGCCGAACATGGCGGGCCCCGCCTTCGATGTCGTCGCGGCGTTCAAGGAGAAGGGCACCGTTCCGCCGAAATGGATCCAGACCGAATCCAGGCTGCTCACTGCCGCCGATAATCCGCAGAAAGAATACGACAGCAAGAAGGGCCTCGGTTACTGAGGCGGGCACCTTGCCGGACCGCGTCTTGTGGTCCGGCAAGCCCCTTCGAATCTGCCGTGCGAACGAATAGGCTTGGTGTCCGCGTCAGGCGCGGGCACCGGTGGGAGTGAATTTGCCATGGAGAACGGCCTTGATCCTGCTCCGCCGCTATTGGAGGTGCGCGGGATCAGCAAGAGCTTTGGTGCGGTGCGTGCGTTGCAGGAGGTCGACTTCACGCTTCGTGCCGGCGAGATCCATGCGCTGCTCGGCGAGAACGGTGCCGGCAAATCCACGCTGATCAAGGTCGTCACCGGCGTGTTCCCGCGCGATGCCGGAATCGTCAGGCTCGGTGGCGAAGAGGTCGCGCCGCGCTCGGCCAAGGCCGCACTTGGGGCCGGCATTGCGACCGTCTATCAAGAGGTCAATCTGCTGCCGAACCTCTCGGTGGCGCAAAATCTCTTCCTCGACCGTCAGCCGATGCGCTTCGGCATCGTGCGCGAGGGCGAGATGCGCCGCCGCGCGAAAACGCTGCTCGCGGATTTCGGCCTCGAGATCGACGTCGCCGCGCCGCTGGGCAATTATTCGGTGGCCATCCAGCATGTCACAGCGATCGCCCGCGCGGTGGATCTCTCCGCGCGCGTGCTGATCCTGGACGAGCCGACCGCGAGCCTCGACCGCCACGAGGTCGAGATCCTGTTCGGCATCATGCGCCAGTTGGCAAAGCGCGGCATCGGCATCGTCTTCGTCAGCCATTTCCTCGACCAGGTCTATGAAATCTCCGACCGCATCACGGTGTTGCGCAACGGCCGCCTTGTCGGCGAGCGCGAGACCGCTTCACTGTCGCGGCTCGAATTGATCCGGATGATGCTCGGTCGCGAGCTTGCCGAGACCACCAGCGCGCGGGCATCGCAAGGCGAGCATAGGGCGCGCGAGGTTTGCGCCAGTTTTGAGAATTACGGCAAGGCGGGCTATGTCGCGCCGTTCAATCTCGAACTACGCCATGGCGAGGTCGTCGCTCTCGCCGGCCTGCTCGGCTCGGGCCGCACCGAGACGGCGCGGCTGGTGTTCGGCGCCGAGCGCGCCGATCGCGGGCAGGCGAGGGTGGAGGGCGCGCCCGTGCGGCTGCAGTCGCCGCGCGACGGCGTGCGCCACGGCTTTGGCTATTGCCCGGAGGAGCGCAAGACCGACGGCATCGTTGCCGAGCTCAGCGTGCGCGAGAACATCGTGCTCGCACTCCAGGCCAAGCGTGGCCTGCATCGGCCGCTGTCACGGCGCGAGCAGGACGAGATCGCGAAGCGTTATGTGAAGATGCTCGACATCCGTCCGCCCGATCCGGAGCGTCCCGTGGGCCTGCTCTCCGGCGGCAATCAGCAAAAAGTGCTGTTGGCGCGGTGGCTCGCGACTTCGCCGCGGCTGCTGGTGCTGGACGAGCCCACGCGCGGCATCGACGTCGGCGCGCATGCCGAGATCATCCGCCTGATCCGCGAGCTCTGCGATGATGGCCTGGCGCTGCTGGTGATCTCCTCCGAGCTCGACGAGATCGTGACCTATTCGGACCGCGTCGTCGTGTTGCGCGACCGCGCCCATGTCGAGGAACTCACGGGCGAGGCCATCGACGTCGGCAACATTCTCGCGGCCATTGCTGCCGATAGCGTCACTGTTGCGCTTGAGGCCCACACATGACAGCGCTGTTGCCGCGCCGCGGCCTCGCCCAGATCCTCGCGCTGATCGTCATCCTCGCTGTCGATCGCGTGGTGTCGCCGCAGTTCTTCGACCTCCGCCTTCAAGACGGCCGTCTCTTCGGCAGCCTGATCGACGTGCTCAACCGCGGCACGCCGGTGGCGCTGCTCTCGCTCGGCATGGTGCTGGTGATCGCGACGCGCGGCATCGATCTATCGGTCGGCGCGATCATGGCGATCTCGGGCGCGATCGCAGCGAGCCTCGCCGATAGTCATGGGTTACCCGTGGTGCTGGCGGCTGCACTCGGCGCTGGCCTCGTCTGTGGCTTGTGGAACGGCTTTCTCGTCGCTGTGCTCGGCATGCAGCCGATCGTTGCGACGCTGATCCTGATGGTCGCCGGCCGCGGCATCGCCCAGCTCATCACCGAGGGGCGCATCGTGACATTCTCGTCGCCGGGCCTGGTCTGGCTCGGCAATGGCGCCATCCTCGGCATTCCGATGCCGGTCGCAATCGCGCTCGGCATGCTGATCCTCACCGGCGCGGTGGTGCGTGGCTCCGCGCTCGGCCTTCTGATCGAAGCAACCGGCGGCAATGCGCGGGCGAGCGAGCTTGCCGGCGTCGGCACGCGCGCCATGATTTTGGCGGTCTATGTCTGGTGCGGCGTCTGCGCCGCGCTCGCCGGCGTGATCGCGGCCGCCGACATCATGGGCGCCGATGCCAACAATGCCGGCCTTTGGCTCGAGCTCGACGCGATCCTCGCCGTCGTGATTGGCGGTACCTCGCTGTTCGGCGGTCGCTTTAGCCTCATTCTTGCTGTGTTAGGTGCGCTGATCATCCAGACCATGAACACCGGCATTTTGTTGTCCGGCTATCCGCCGGAGTTCAACCTGCTGGTCAAGGCGGTGGTGGTGCTCGCGGTCCTGCTGCTGCAATCGCCGAAATTGTCAGGGTTCGCCGGGATCGCCGCGCGGCTGCGGAGGACGAAAGCATGAAAGGCCTGCCGCCGGTCCTCATCACCGCATTCGTGCTCGTCGCGGGTTTTGCGCTCTGCGCCGTGCAGTTCCCCAACATCGCCTCGACGCGCGTGGTCGGCAATCTCCTCACCGACAATGCCTTCCTCGGCATCGTCGCGACCGGCATGACTTTCGTGATCATCTCCGGCGGCATTGACCTCTCGGTCGGCTCGGTGATCGGATTCACCACCGTGTTCGTCGCGCTCGCGATCGAGCGCTGGGGCATGCCGCCGCTGGTGGCCTTCGCCGCCATTCTCGCGCTCTCGGCGGGTTTTGGCGCCGCGATGGGCGCGATCATCCATGTCTTCGACCTGCCGCCCTTCATCGTGACACTTGCCGGCATGTTCCTGGCCCGTGGCGCAAGCTTCCTGCTCTCGACGGAATCGGTGCCGATCACCGCGCCGGTCTATTCGACGGTATCAGACTTCGCGTTGCGCATGCCCGGCGGCGGCCGATTGACGGCGGTTGCGATCATCATGCTCGTGATCGTGATCGGCGGCGCCCTGCTGCTGCAGCTCACCCGATTCGGTACCAACGTCTATGCGCTCGGCGGCAGCCGACAGACGGCAAGCCTGATGGGTGTTGCCGTAGGCAAGATGACAATCAAGATCTACATGCTGTCTGGTCTGCTCGCAGGCATCGCCGGCATCGTCTTCTCATTCTATACCAGCGCCGGCTATTCGCTCTCGGCCGTCGGCGTCGAGCTCGACAGCATCGCCGCCGTCGTGATCGGCGGCACGCTGCTCACGGGCGGGCAGGGCTCGGTGATCGGCACTTTCCTCGGTGTGCTGATCCAGGGCATGATCCAGACCTACATCAATTTCGACGGCACGCTGTCGAGCTGGTGGACCAAGATCGCGACCGGCGTGCTGCTGTTCGCCTTCATCGTCTTGCAGCAGGGACTTGTCGCGCTTGCGCGCCGGCCGGCCGCAAAGCGTGCAGGAGCTGCCACATGACCTCGCGCATCGTCGTCATCCCGACACAGAGGGCCCATTCCAACCACGCGGAAGTCGCCCGTTCGATCGGCGTCGACATCATCGCCGGCCGCTACGCGGAAGGGACGCGTCTGCCTGGTGATGCCGAGATGATCGCGATGTTCGGCGTGTCGCGGCCGGTGCTGCGGGAGAGTGTGAAGACGCTGGTCGCCAAGGGGCTCCTGACCACCAAGGCGCGGGTCGGCACCGTCGTGCGCGAGCGTGTCGCCTGGAATATGTTCGACGCCGACGTGCTGGCCTGGCATCTCGACGCCGGCATCGACAAGCGCTTCCTCAACGATCTCGCCGAGATCCGTCTTGCGGTCGAGCCGCGCGCAGCCGTGCTCGCGGCGGCGCAGCGGTCAGAGGAGGACGTCGCCGAGCTCCATCGCTGCATGGAGCGGATGCGGTGCGAGGCGTCGGACTCGGTGGGCTTTGCCGACGCCGATCTCGCGCTTCACGTCGCGGTGGCGCGCGCGTCCGGCAATCTGTTCATGCGCTCGATCGGGCACGTCATCGAGGCCGCCTTGCGCGCCTCGTTCCTGCTCAGCGCCCCGGTCGAGCCGGAGGACCGCGACACCGTGCTGCTCTGGCACCAGACAATCGTCGATGCCATCGCGGCCGGCGATGCCGAAGCCGCATCGAAGGCGATGGTCTATGTCATTCACAACGGCATGCGCCGCCATGAGGGCACGGTGATCGTAACAGTGCCCGTGGACCCGCTGCCATCGGCAGATATCGGAGAATAAGCGTGACCGACCTTCGCATCGCCATCGTCGGCTTCGGCAAGATCGCGCGCGATCAGCATGTCGGCGCAATCGCTGCCGTGCCGGGCGCGACCCTTGCGGCCGTCGCCAGCCGCAACGCTTCGCTGCCGGATCTGCCGCATTTTGCCACCATCGAAGAATTGCTGGAGAAGGGACCGCCGATCGACGCCGTTTCGCTCTGCACACCGCCGCAGGTGCGGCGTGCCCAGGCCGCAGCGGCGCTCGCCGCGGGCAAGCATGTGATGCTGGAGAAGCCGCCGGGCACCGGCGTTGCCGAGCTGGACCCGCTGATTGCCATGGCGACGGAAGCGAAGCGCACGCTGTTTGCGACCTGGCATTCGCGCTACGCACCGGCGGTCGAGCCGGCCCGCGAATGGCTGGCCAGCCGCCGGATCCAATCCGTGCACATCAACTGGAAGGAAGACGTCCGCGTCTGGCATCCCGGGCAGGCCTGGATCTGGGAGCCGGGCGGGCTCGGCGTGTTCGATCCCGGCATCAATGCCCTGTCGATCCTGACCCGCATCCTGCCCAGGCCCGTGTTCGTCACCGCGGCCGAATTGGCGTTTCCGGCCAATTGCCAGGCGCCGATTGCCGCGAACCTGACGTTGACCGACATTGGCGGCCTGCCAATCACTGCCGAGTTCGATTTTCGCCAGACCGGGCCGCAGAGCTGGGATATTCTCGTCGAAACCGACGAGGGGCAAATGGCGTTGTCTCGCGGCGGCCGGATCATGGCGATCGATGGCAAAGCCGTTGCCGAGGCGCCCGATGAGGAATATCGCGAGCTGTACCGGCGCTTTGTCAAGCTCACCGCAACAGGCGCGAGCGATGTCGACCTGGCGCCGCTTCGTCTTGTCGCCGACTCCTTCCTGCTCGGCAAGCGCAACATCGTCGAACCTTTTGTGGACTGAACATGGCTGGCTCAAAGAAAATAGAAAAAGACGTCTTCGGAACGCTGCCGGATGGGCGCGAGGTCGAGCGCATTGTGCTGCGCGGGGAGGGCGGCTTCGAAGCCCGCATCATCACCCATGGCGCGGTGATCCAGTCGCTGATCGCGCCGGATGCTAGGGGCGGCTATGACGATGTCGTGCTCGGCCATGACGCCTTTGCCGGCTATCTCGCCGAGCGGAAGTTTTTCGGTGCCACCGTCGGCCGTTACGCCAACCGCATCGCCAAGGGGCAATTCTCGCTCGACGGCGAGAGCGTGCAGCTTCCCGTCAACAACGGCCCGAATGCGCTACACGGCGGCCTCGACGGTTTTGACCGCAAGCTTTGGAACATTGCTTCGATCGAAGAGGGGGCCGAGCCCGCGGTGACGCTCACTTACACCAGCCCGCATGGCGAAGAGAATTATCCCGGCAAGCTCGATGTGCGCCTGACCTATCGCGTCACCGGCCCGGCGGAGCTGTCGCTGATGATGGAAGCGCGGACGGACCGTCCGACCATCGTCAATCTCACCAACCACAGCTTCTTCAATCTGGAAGGCGCGACGTCAGGCACGCCCATTCTCGACCATAAGCTGACGGTCGCGGCGGACCATTTTCTTGCGATTGATCCCACCTCGATCCCGCTACCCGAGCCGCCGCGCAGCGTTGCCGGCACGCCGTTCGACTTCCGCGACGCCCATACCGTGGGCGCGCGCATCCGCGACAGCCACGAGCAATTGCGTAACGGCAAGGGTTACGACCACACCTATTGCCTCGGGCGCGACGGCAAGCTCGCGCTCGCGGCGCGGCTGGAGGCGCCGCGCTCGGGGCGGATCATGGAGCTGTTCACCGATCAACCCGGCGTCCAGGTCTATTCCGGCAATTATCTCGACGGCACCATCTCGGGCAAGGGCGGCAAGCTGATCCGGCAGTCGGATGCCATGTGCCTTGAGCCGCACATCTGGCCCGACGCGCCGAACCGGCCGGATTTCCCGAGCCCACGCCTCGATCCAGGCAAAGTCTATCGGCATCACACCGTCTATCGCTTTGCAGTGAGGGCGCCATGATGGAACAGGTGCCGACCTCCGTCCTGTCGGCCGAACGATGTCATCTCGGCGAAGGGCCGACCTATGATGTGACCACCGATACCGCCTGGTGGTTCGACATTCGCGAGGGAAAACTGTTCGAGGCGCAGCTCGGCAGTGGCAGCATTCGCGTCCACGCGCTCGGCCGGATGGCGAGTGCGCTCGGACGGATCGATGCCGAACGGCAATTGATCGTGGCGGAGGACGGCCTTTACATCCGTCAGCTCGCCGATGGCGTGATGACGCTGTTCTGTCCGCTCGAAGCCGACAATCAAGCGACGCGCTCGAACGATTGCCGCGTGCACCAGTCAGGCACGTTCTGGATCGGCACCATGGGCAAGAAGGCCGAGCGCGGGGCGGGCGCGATCTACGCGTTCCATCGCGGCAAGATCTCGACGCTGTTTCCCGGCATCAGCATTCCCAATTCGATCTGCTTCTCGCCTGATGGCGCCATCGGCTATTTCACCGACACCGCGCGCGCGGTGCTCTATTCCGTGCCGCTCAATCCCGCGACCGGTCTGCCGCGCGGCGAGCCGGAGGTGCTGCTGCGTCACACCGGCATCGGCGGCCTCGACGGTTCGGTGTGCGACGCCGACGGGCAGATCTGGAACGCGTGCTGGGGCGCAAGCCGTATTGATGTGTACTCGCCGCAAGGCGAACGCCTGCGCTCGCTGAGCGTGCCGGCCAAGCAGTCGAGCTGTCCTGCTTTTGTCGGCCCTGATTTATCGCGCCTGCTTGTCACCTCCGCATGGCAGGATATGGACGCCGCGGCGCGCGCCGCCGATCCGCAGGCCGGCTGCACCTTTCTGCTCGAGGCCTCCGCACGCGGTCGCGCGGAGCCTGACGTCAAGCTCGTATAGGAGACCCCAACCAGCCCATCGCCTTCTCGACGAAACCAAGAAACAGTCTGACACCCAAAGGGAGTGAAACATGCTGAAACTGAAGACGACCTTCCTCGCGCTTGCCCTGGCAAGCGCCGCTGCGATGATCGCGGGTAGCCCTGCGAACGCCCAGGACAAGGCTACCGTCGGCATCGCGATGCCGACCAAATCCTCGGCGCGCTGGATCGACGATGGCAACAACATGGTGAAAGTGCTGAAGGAGCGCGGCTACAACACCGACCTTCAATACGCCGAGGACGACATTCCGAACCAGCTCTCGCAGATCGAGAACATGGTGACCAAGGGCGCCAAGGCGCTGGTGATCGCCGCGATCGACGGCACCACGCTGTCCGACGTGCTGAAGCAGGCGAAAGCAAAAGGCATCACCGTGATCGCCTATGACCGCCTGATCCGCGGCACGCCGAATGTCGACTATTACGCGACCTTCGACAATTTCCAGGTCGGCGTGCTCCAGGCAGACTCGATCGTGCAGGGTCTCGGCCTGAAGGACGGCAAGGGCCCGTTCAACATCGAGCTGTTCGGCGGCTCGCCCGACGACAACAACGCCTACTTCTTCTACAACGGCGCGATGAGCGTGCTGAAGCCGTATATCGACAGCGGCAAGCTCGTCGTCGTGTCCGGCCAGATGGGCATGGACAAGGTCGCGACCCTGCGCTGGGACGGCGCCACCGCGCAGGCGCGCATGGACAATCTGCTCAGCGCCTACTACGGCAACAAGAAGGTCAACGCCGTGCTGTCGCCCTATGACGGGCTTTCGATCGGCATCATCTCCTCGCTGAAGGGCGTCGGCTACGGCAGCGCCGGCCAGCCGATGCCTGTCATCTCCGGCCAGGACGCCGAGGTGCCCTCGATCAAGGCGATGCTGCGCGGCGACCAGTATTCGACCATCTTCAAGGACACCCGCGACCTCGCCAAGGTGACCGCCGACATGGTCGACGCCGCGCTCGCCGGCAAGCAGGTCACGGTCAACGACACCAAGACTTACGAGAACGGCGCCAGGACCGTGCCCTCCTACCTGCTCAAGCCGGTCGTGGTCTACAAGGACAATTGGGAGAAGACCCTGGTCGACAGCGGCTACTACAAGAAGTCGCAGTTCCAGTAAGATTCTCTCTTCTCCCTCTCCCCGTTCTTATGGGGAGAGGGTCGGGGTGAGGGGCTCTCTCCCCACGGGCACTAAAGGACGTAACGACGATGACCGCCATGCTGGAAATGCGCAACGTCAGCAAGAGCTTTGCAGGCGTCCAGGCGCTGCGCGACGTCAATTTCTCGGTTCAGGCCGGCCAGATCCACGCCCTCGTGGGCGAGAACGGCGCCGGCAAGTCGACGCTGATGAAGGTGCTGAGCGGCGTCTACCCGGCCGGCAGCTACGAGGGCACCATCGTCTTTGAGGGCGAAGAGCGCCGCTTCCGCGACATCAACGATTCCGAGGCGCTCGGCATCATCATCATCCATCAGGAGCTGGCGCTGATCCCGCTGATGTCGATCGCCGAAAACATCTTCCTGTCGCACCCGCCGTCAAAGCTCGGCGTGATCGACCGCGACGAGGTCTATCGCCGCGCGCGCGACCTTCTCGCCCAGGTCGGCCTGAAGGAATCCCCGGATACGCTGATCACTGATCTCGGTGTCGGCAAACAGCAGCTGGTCGAGATCGCCAAGGCACTCTCCAAGCGGGTGCGGATGCTGATCCTGGACGAGCCGACCGCGAGCCTGAACGAGGCCGACAGCGCCGCGCTGCTCGAGCGCCTGACAGCCTTCCGCGCGCAGGGCATCGGCTCGATCCTGATCTCGCACAAGCTCAACGAGGTCGCCAAGGTCGCCGACCACATCACCGTGCTGCGCGACGGCCGCACCGTCGACAGCATCGATTGCCACGCCGAACCGATCCAGGAAGACCGCATCATCCGCAGCATGGTCAACCGCGATCTCGCCCATCGCTTTCCCGAACGCAGCGCGAAGATCGGTGAGCCCGTGCTCGAAGTCGCGAACTGGTCGGTCTATCACCCCATTCATCCCGAGCGGCAGGTGATCAAGAACCTCGATTTCAGTGTCAGGCGCGGCGAGGTCGTGGGCATTGCCGGGCTGATGGGTGCCGGCCGCACCGAGTTCGCGATGAGCCTGTTCGGCCGCTCCTGGGGTACCAATATCAGCGGCCGCATCCGCCTCGAAGGCCATGAGATCGCGCTGTCGAGCGTTGCGGCTGCGATCGACGCCGGCCTTGCCTATGTCACCGAGGACCGCAAGCACCTCGGGCTGATCCTCGCCGACGACGTCCGCAAGAACATCACGCTGGCAAGCCTCGACCAGGTCGCGCCTAACCGGGTGATCGACGACATCGCCGAGCTGAAAATCGCCAGCGACTACCGCAACCGCATGCGGATCCGTTGCTCCGACGTCTACCAGGAGACCGGCCAGCTTTCCGGCGGCAACCAGCAGAAGGTGGTGCTGTCGAAATGGCTGATGACCGACCCCAAGGTCTTGATCCTGGACGAGCCGACAAGGGGCATCGACGTCGGTGCCAAATACGAGATTTACTGTATCATCAACGAGCTGGCAGAAGCCGGCCGCGGCGTCGTGGTGATCTCCTCGGAGATGCCCGAGCTGCTCGGCGTCTGCGACCGCATCTGCGTCATGAACGACGGCGCCTTCGTCGGCGAGTTCAAGGGCGCTGACGCGACACAGGAAAAGATCATGCGCGCGATCATGCGCAACGAACGAAGCAACGGAAACGGCGTGCCTGAGGCCGCGGAGATGGGAGGATCGCAGCCATGACCGACAAGACGGTTTCGCTGCCCGAGGAGCGCCGCCACGGCAGCTTCATCAAGAACAATTTACGCAATTACGGCATGCTGCTGTCGCTGATCGCGATCATGCTGTTCTTCCAGGTGATGACCGGCGGCACGCTGCTGCAGCCGCTCAACCTGACCAATCTGGTGCTCCAGAACAGCTACATCGTCATCATGGCGCTGGGCATGCTGCTGGTGATCGTCACCGGGCACATCGACCTCTCGGTCGGGTCGGTCGCGGGCTTCGTCGGCGCGGTCGCGGCCGTGCTGATGGTGACCTACAAGGTCGATTACACGCTCGCCTTCATCGCCTGCCTCGTGGTCGGCGCGGCCATCGGCGCCGCGCAAGGCTATTGGGTCGCCTATTTCAAAATCCCGTCCTTCATCGTCACGCTGGCCGGCATGCTGGTGTTCAAAGGTCTCGCGCTCGCAGTGTTGCAGGGCCAGTCGCTCGGGCCGTTTCCGCCGACCTTCCAGAAACTGTCGTCCGGCTTCATTCCCGAGATATTGCCCGAGGCCGGCACGCTGCATCCGACCTCGATGCTGATCGGTGCCGTGCTGGCGCTCGGTCTCGTCTATGCCGGCGCCAAGGGACGATCGCGCGAGCAGCTGCACGGCATCGAGGTCGAGCCTTACGCGTTCTTCCTCGGCAAGAGCATCTTGCTCGCCTGTGCCGTGCTCTATTTCACCTATCTGATCGCCTCGCATCGCGGCCTGCCCAACGTGCTGGTGATCATGGGCGCGCTGATCGCGCTCTACGGCTTCGTCACCCGCCGCACCGTGATCGGCCGGCAGATCTACGCGGTCGGGGGCAACGCCAAAGCGGCAAGCCTGTCGGGCATCAAGACCGAGCGGCTGACCTTCCTCACCTTCGTCAACATGGGCGTGCTCGCAGCGCTTGCCGGCCTCGTCTTCGCCGCACGCCTCAACACCGCGACCCCGAAGGCCGGCCTCGGCTTCGAGCTCGACGTCATCGCGGCGTGCTTCATCGGTGGCGCCTCTGCCTATGGCGGCGTCGGGCGCGTCGGCGGCGCCGTGGTCGGCGCCATGATCATGGGCGTGATGAACAACGGCATGTCCATCCTCGGGATCGGCATCGACTACCAGCAGGTCATCAAGGGCCTGGTGCTGCTGGGTGCGGTGTGCATCGACGTGTATAATCAGCGGAGATAGGCGGTCTCATAGGGCGGGTTAGCCCTGCGACTGCGCGAAGCGCAGTTCGCACGGCGTAACCCACCAACGCCTGTCACCGCGGATACAGAATTGGTGGATTACGCCTTCGGCTAATCCAACCTACGGCAGCCGTTACTGCGTCGTGAACAACACCGTCGCGATGGCGACGGAGAGGCTCACCGCCGATACGGTCGCCACGGTCGAGAGCACGCCCATCTTCCTCAACGCGATGGCGAAGACGATGATGATGGGCGTCGCGGTCATCAGCCCGAGTTGTGCTTCGCTCATCGTTATCAGCCACTCCGCGGAACGCCAAAGAAACGCCAAGCCCGTTTCTATCGCGCTCCGGCGTCCGCTCATTTGTCCTGCAACAAACTCGACCCAGCCCGTGTGAGCTAACTTTGTCCGGTGTCCTGGTCCGGAAAGACGATGTCCACGGCCGATTGCGAACAACAGGGAAACGGCTGGGGAATTTTGGAAGATCTCCCCGGCGATCCCATGATCTGGGTGCTGATCTTCAGCGAGCTCGTCGCCTTCGGCCTGTTTCTTGGCGCCTTCACGGTCGCGCGTGCGATTCATCCGGCCGTGTTCGCGGCCGGGCAGGCGGCGCTCGATTCGAAGCTCGCCGGCCTCAATACTCTCGTGCTGGTGACCAGCGGCTGGGCTGCCGCCCGGGCCACGAAATCCGCGCGGGCTGGTGAAAAGCGGACGTCGCGCCGCTGGCTCCTCGTCGCGATGGCGCTCGGCGGGGTCTTCATCGCGATCAAGCTCACCGAATACGCCGAAGAAATCGGTCGCGGCATCGGGCTCGAAACCAGCCCGTTCTTCACGCTCTACTTCCTGCTGACCGGTTTCCATCTCCTGCATGTCTGTCTCGGCATCATTATCCTTGCCGTGGTCTGCTGCCGCGCTGAAATAACCGGCGTCGAGACCGGCGGCGCGTTCTGGCACATGGTCGATCTGGTCTGGATCGTCATGTTCCCGATTCTCTATCTGGTGCGGTGACGATGCCGGGTCGCCTCGACATCACCTGGATCGCGTTGATCGGCCTCGCGCTCGCAACCATCCTGTTGCCGCCACTGCTGCCGCGACCGCTGCTCGGCAACGCCGTGCTGCTGGTCCTTGCCGCCATCAAGGGCCGCCGAATCGCACTCGACTTCATGGATCTCAGGGCCGTGCCCGCGCTCTGGCGCGGTCTCGTCAGCGCATGGATCGTCACCGTGCTGCTGTTTGCCTGGCTTGCGTCCGCCGTCATCGCCCTGATCTGACGCCGCCAACGCGAGCGCTCATTGCGCCCCGACAAAGACCCGTCCGGCCCAATCGGCAAGATACAGCATCACTGCTTCTTCACGACTGGATTCACACAACGGATAAGGATTGGCAATGGCTGAACGCCTGACCAAGTCGGCGGCCCGAAATGTCTTCTATGGCGGCTCGGCCTTTTTCTTCGCCATTTTCCTGGGGCTGACGGCGCACAGCCATTACTACATGGTCACGACCTCGACGGATGCGCCCACGCTGACCGCGGCGGTCGCGCGCGGCAAGCATGTCTGGGAGCGCAACTCCTGCATCAACTGCCACACGCTGCTCGGCGAGGGCGCCTATTTCGCGCCTGAAGTCGGCAACGTATGGGACCGCTGGGGCGGCAAGGAGGATCCGGCCGGCGCGCGCGAGACGCTGAAGGCCTGGATGCAGTCGCAGCCCTCGGGCGCGGAAGGGCGGCGGCAGATGCCGCAATTCAACCTGAACGACCAGGAGCTGAACGATCTTGCCGACTTCCTGCAATGGGTGAGCACGATCAAGCGCCAGGACTGGCCGCCGAACAAGGCCGGCTGAGCGCGCTGCATTCGTCTTCAAGACAGAGAGAAATCGAGATGAAATATCAAACCCAGAAAGTCGCGATGCTGTATTTCTACGGCGCGCTGACGCTGTTCCTGGCCCAGGTCGTGTTCGGCCTGCTCGCCGGAACCATCTACGTCCTGCCGAACACCCTGTCGGTCATCCTTCCCTTCAACATCGTCAGGATGATCCACACTAACGCGCTGATCGTGTGGTCGCTGATCGGCTTCATGGGCGCGACCTACTTCCTGTTGCCTGAGGAAACCGAGACCGAGCTGTACAGCCCGCTGCTCGCAAAAATCCAGTTCTGGATGTTCTTTGGCGCGGCCGGCGTGGCCGTGGTCGGCTATCTCTTCCACTACCACGAGGGCCGCGAATTTCTCGAACAGCCCTTCATCATCAAGGTTGGCATCGTCGTGGTGTGCCTGATGTTCCTGTTCAACGTCACCATGACGGCGCTGAAGGGCCGCAAGACCACGGTCACCAACATCCTGTTGTTCGGCCTGTGGGGCGTTGCGATCTTCTTCCTGTTCGCCTTCTACAATCCGGCCAATCTGGCGGTCGACAAGATGTACTGGTGGTACGTCGTCCATCTCTGGGTCGAAGGCGTCTGGGAGCTGATCATGGCCTCCGTGCTCGCCTATCTCATGATCAAGCTCAACGGCATCGATCGCGAGGTCGTCGAGAAGTGGCTCTATGTCATCATCGGCCTTGCGCTGTTCTCCGGCATCCTCGGCACCGGCCACCATTTCTACTGGATCGGCGCGCCCGGCTACTGGCAGTGGATCGGTTCGCTGTTTTCCACGCTCGAGGTCGCGCCGTTCTTCACCATGGTGATCTTCACGGTGCAGATGACCTGGAAGGCCGGCCGCAAGCATCCGAACCGCGCTGCGCTGTTGTGGTCGGTCGGCTGCTCGGTGATGGCGTTCTTAGGCGCCGGCGTCTGGGGCTTCCTGCACACGCTGTCCTCGGTGAACTACTACACCCATGGCACCCAGCTCACCGCCGCACACGGCCATCTCGCCTTCTTCGGCGCCTATGTGATGCTCAATCTTTCCGTCATGGCCTACGCGATCCCGCAGCTCAAGGGGCGTGCGCCCTATAATCAGTGGCTCTCGATGGCGAGCTTCTGGATCATGTGCACGGCGATGATGACCATGACCTTCGCGCTGACCTTCGCCGGCGTGATCCAGGTCCATCTCCAGCGCATCCTCGGCCAGAGCTACATGGACGTGCAGGACCAGCTCGCGTTCTTCTACTGGATCCGGCTCGGCTCCGGCGTGTTCGTTGCGATCTCCGCCCTGATGTTCGTCTGGGCCGTGCTGGTGCCGGGCCGCGAGAAGCAGGCGACTGTCCCAGGCGCACTGCAACCGGCGGAATAGCGAACAGCGGCGGCCGCGTTCGTCGCGGCCGCCGTGCCATGTGAATCCGGAGAGAGATCATGAAAGCTGCCCTTCACGCCGTCACGACACAAGCGCCCGAGCTACCGGCCTATGTCGAAAGCCGCAACGAATGCGCGCTGTTCGAGCATGCGTGGCGGCATCAGCTGCCGGTCCTGCTGAAGGGGCCGACCGGTTGCGGCAAGACCCGCTTCGTCGCGCATATGGCGGCGCGGCTGGGCTTGCCGCTCCACACCGTCGCTTGCCACGATGATCTCACCGCAGCCGATCTCACCGGCCGCTATCTGCTCAAGGGCGGCGACACCGTGTGGACCGACGGTCCGCTGACGCGCGCGGTGCGCGAGGGCGGCATCTGCTATCTCGATGAAGTCGTGGAGGCACGCAAGGACGTCACCGTCGTGCTGCATCCGCTCACCGACGACCGCCGCATCCTGCCGCTCGAGCGCACCGGCGAGGAGCTCGCCGCACCCGACAGCTTCATGCTCGTGGTTTCCTACAATCCCGGCTACCAGACACTGCTCAAGGCGCTGAAGCCGTCGACGCGCCAGCGCTTCGTCGCCATCGAGTTCGGCTTCCTGCCGCCGGAGCAGGAGATCGCGGTGGTCGCTGCCGAAAGCGGGCTCGCGCCCGGCTACGTCCGTCCGCTGGTCCTGCTTGCCGGCCGGCTGCGCGCGCTGAAGGGTCACGATCTGGAGGAGGGCGTCTCGACCCGTCTCATCGTCTATTGCGCCACGCTGATTGCGGCTGGAGCCTCGATTGCCGATGCGGTGCTCGCCGGCATGATCGAGCCGCTGACCGATGATTCCGACGTCAAGGCCGCGCTGCTCGACGTCGCGCGCGCCGTGATCTCCTGAGGGGTATCAGATGCTCGATTTCCTCGAGCTTGAAGAAACCGTCGGCCGGGCCTGGCATCGCCTCGTCGGCGGCACCGCGAGCTATCCGGTTCATGCCGAACACGCGGTGTCGCTTGCCGAGGTTCGCAGCCGTATCGCCATCATGTTCCGCGCCCTCGGCGGCGAGACGGGCGTGCAGATCGCGAGCGTCAGTGCCCGCCGCACCGGCCACCGGCTCGGCTGGCGGCAGCGCATCGGGCTCGGCGACGAGCGCCTGGGGCAGCCGGGGCGCGATTCCGCGACGATTTTCCTGCCTGACAGCATCGCTATCTTTCCCGATCGCGAGCTGAACGCCGCGCTGTATCGCTGGCTCGCGGCATGGTTCGCATTTGCGCCCAGCGAGGCGATCGCGGCGGTCGATCCACTGCGGCGCGATCTGCTGATGCTGCGGCGGACCAGCGAGATTGCGGTGCTCGTGCTGACCGAATGTCCCGGTCTCACGGAGGATTACGCACGGCTCGCAACGGCCACGGCGATGGCGCGTCCTCGCCGGCCATTGCCGCGGATCGAACAGGACATGGAGCAGATCGTGCTCGCGCTGCTCGGCGCCGATACGTCGCCCGCCGGCACGCTGTGGCCCGCGATGATGGGAACGGGGCCGCTGCCGGACAGAGCGCCGCCGGGTTATCATTCGATCCTGCCATGCCCGCTCTGGGGCGATTGCTGGGCGCGCGAGCTCTCTCCCGCGCATGTGGGTGACGACGAGAGCGCGCCGGCCTCGGCGCCTGCAGCATCGGACGACCGCAAGCGCTTTGCCGTGCGCGAGCGCGACGACGGCGCCAACCGCCGAGATCCCTTCGTGCTCAACCGCTTCGAAAAGATTCTCGCGATGGCCGAGATGGTCAATGTCGACCGTCCCGCTGACGACAGCGACGATGAGGATGCGAAGAAGGCCGCCGACGATCTCGAGGAGATCACGCTCAGCCGCCGCAGCGGCAAGCCCGCGAGCCGGCTCAAATTCGATCTCGACCTGCCGCCGGAGGCGCTCGATGCCTCGCGCTTGAACGCGGAGTTGACCTATCCCGAATGGGATTATCGTAGCCACGCCTATCTGCCCGATCATTGCCGTGTGCTCGCGGGCGCGGCCTCCGAGCGAGGCGAGAGCTGGACGCCGGATGAGACCGTGCGCCGCCACATCCGCCAGGTGCGCCGCCGCTTCGAGGTCTTGCGGCCGCGTCACGAATTGATGCGCGCGCAAGCCGATGGCCACGATCTCGATCTCGACGCGCTCGTGCGCGCGCGCTGCGATCTCCGCGCCGGCGGCAATGGCGCCGGTCTCGATCGCGTCCACATGGCGATGCGGCCGCAGGGCCACGATCTCGCCGTCACGCTGCTGGTCGACGTCTCGCTCTCGACGGATGCCTGGGTCGACGGCTATCGCGTGCTCGATGTCGAGAAAGAGGCACTTCTCGTGCTAGCGCACGGGCTGTCGGCCTGCGGCGACCACCATAGTATCCTGACCTTCACCTCGCGCCGGCGCTCCTGGGTGCGGCTGGAGACGGTCAAGGCGTTCGGCGAGCCGATGAGTGGAGCGGTCGAGCGCCGCATCGGCGCGCTCAAGCCGGGCTATTACACGCGGATCGGCGCGGCAGTGCGCCACGCCTCGGCCGGGCTCGCGCGCCAGCCGCAGCGCAAGAAGCTGCTGCTCGTCCTCACCGACGGCAAGCCGAACGATGTCGATCATTATGAGGGGCGCTTCGCGGTCGAGGACACCCGCAAATCCGTGCAGGAGGCGCGGCGGCTCGGCATCGCCACATTCGGCGTGACCGTCGATGCCACTGCGCAGTCCTACTTCCCGACGTTGTTCGGCCGCGGCGGCTACGCCATCGTCGGCAACATCCGCCGGTTGCCCGCGGCGTTGCCGGCGATCTATCGGCAGGTGGCCCATTGAACCAGTGCGGTAAAACCCGCGGCGTCGTGTTTTCTGGTGAACTATTGCTCATCAATTGGGTATATGATCGAATGGCCGAATGGAGCAGGGCCGGAACAAAACCGATCTGATCATCTTCGATTGCGACGGCGTGCTCGTCGACAGCGAGCTGCTGAGCTGCCAGTGCCTGTCCGACGAGCTGTCCGAATTTGGGATATCGCTGACGCTTGCGCAGGCGCTCGAGCTGTTTCTCGGGAGAAGCACGAGCGCGGTCACGCAGTATTTTCGCGAGCTCGGCCAGGCGGTGCCGGTCGATTTCCCCGTCCGGCTGAAGTCGCGCGTGCTGATCGCCTTCGAGAGGGCGCTCCAGCCGATTCCGGATGTCGAGACCGTCCTGTCCGGCTTGCGCGCGCCATATTGCGTGGCCTCGTCGAGTGATCTCGACCGCGTCGCGCTGTCGCTGAAGGTGACCGGCCTCGCGCCGTATTTCGACGACCGGATCTACACCGCGCAAATGGTCGCGCACGGCAAGCCCGCGCCGGATCTCTTCCTTTACGCGGCTGACAAGATGGGCGCGCAACCTGTGCGCACGCTGGTGATCGAGGACAGCGTCAGCGGTGTGCAGGCCGCCAAGGCCGCCGGCATGATGGTCTGGGGATTTGTCGGCGGCAGCCATTATCGCGCCCGCGACGGCCGCGCTATATTGTCCGCCGCCGGGGCCGATCGGGTCTTTGCGCGCATGAGCGATTTCTGGGAGGCATAGGCCGCCATGGCCGCCGAGAACGAAAAGTCGAGGCTCGACGATGCCGCGCGTGCCGGCTGGCTCTATTTCATTGCCGGTCACACCCAGGACGAGATCGCAAAGATGCTCCAGGTCTCGCGCGCCTCGGCGCAGCGGCTGGTGTCGCTGTGCCTCGCCGAGCGGCTGATCACGTTCAGGCTCGAACATCCCATCGCCGCCTGCATGGAATTGGCGGCGCGTCTGAAGGAGCGGTTTGATCTCGCTTATTGCGAGGTGGTGCCGGCCGATCCCGCGGCGCCGCAGGCCACCGCAGGCATCGCCGAACGCTGCGCCAATCTGCTCGATGCGACGCTGCGCTCGGAGACGCCTGTCATCGTCGCACTCGGCACGGGGCGGGCGGTGCGCGCCGCAGTCGAGCGCGTTACGCCGATCGACCGGCCCAACCACCAGATTGTCTCGCTGGTCGGCAACATCTCCGCCGACGGCTCGGCTAGCTTTTACGATACCGTCGGCCGGCTCGCCGATCGCACCGGCGCGCGGCACTATCCGATGCCGCTGCCGTTCCTGATGTCGTCGGAAGACGAGCGCAACAAGATGGTGCGAATCGAGCCGATTGCGAAGGTGAAGGCGGTTGCGGCCAAGGCGGATTTGCGCCTCGTCGGCATCGGCCAGATGGACCAGAAGGCCCAGGTCCATGTCGACGGCTTCGTCACCCGCGATGAGCTGTTCGAGATGATGCGGCAGGGCGCGATCGGCGAGATCACCGGCTGGGCCTACGACTCCAAGGGCCGCCTGCTCAAGGCTGGCACCAACAAGCGCCTGACCAGCATCCCGCCGGAAGTGCCGGCCAAGACCACGACGATTGGTGCAGCGATCGGTGCGGCCAAGGTGCCCGCGATCGCGGCGGCATTGAACGGACGCTTGATCAACGGGTTGATCACTGACGAGACGACGGCAAGGGCGATTCTGGAGCGGTAGGGCGGCGATCTTGCCGCTTGCTCTGCCGTCATCGTCCGCCTTGTGCGCGGTTGCGCATTGGGGCGGACGATCCAGTACGCCGCGGCCTCGCTTGGGGCAAACCAACTGACGACACGGCGTACTGGGTGCCCCGCTTTCGCGGAGCACGACAGTGTGGGCCGAGCTACATCTCCTACCACTCCCGCACCGCAGCACTCATAAGTTGCCGAAACACCCGCGCGCCTGCTTGACAACCGCCATCTCTCGATTGAACATACGCCCAACGCGTGGGCATATGCTCAAAAGCGCGAGCTTAGGGAGGTCACCGTGAAACTAGTCCTCGGCGCCGTCTGCGGCGCGTCTGTGCTGTTGGCTATCCCCGCGATGGCCGAAACGACCCTGACGATCGCCACCGTCAACAATGGCGACATGATCCGCATGCAGGGGCTGACGGCTGAATTCACCAAGAAGAACCCCGACATCACGGTCAAATGGGTGACGCTGGAGGAGAACGTGCTGCGCCAGCGCGTCACCACTGACATCGCCACCAAGGGCGGCCAGTTCGACGTCCTGACCATCGGCACCTATGAGGTGCCGATCTGGGCCAAGAAGGGCTGGCTGGTGCCGCTGGCCAATCTCGGCGCGGACTATGACGTCGCCGACCTCCTGCCCAAGATCAAGGACGCCGTCTCCGTCGACGGCAAGCTCTATGCCGCGCCGTTCTATGGCGAGAGCTCGATGGTGATGTACCGCACCGATCTGTTCGACAAGGCCGGCCTGAAGATGCCGGAAAAGCCGACTTGGGATCTCGTCATCGACGCTGCCAAGAAGCTGACCGACAAGAGCGCCGGCACCTACGGCATTTGCCTGCGCGGCAAGGCCGGTTGGGGCGAGAACATGGCGTTCCTCTCGGCGATGGCCAATTCCTACGGCGCGCGCTGGTTCGACGAGAAGTGGGAGCCGCAGTTCAACACGCCGGAATGGAAGGCGACGCTCACGACCTACGTCAATTTGATGAAGGACGCCGGTCCTCCCGGCGCGAGCTCGAACGGCTTCAATGAGAATCTCGCGCTGTTCAACGCCGGCAAGTGCGCGATGTGGATCGATGCGACGGTCGCGGCGTCCTTCGTCACCAATCCGAAAGACTCCAAGGTCGCCGACAAGGTCGGCTTCGCGCTCGCGCCCAACACCGGGCTCGGCAAGAACGCCAACTGGCTGTGGGCGTGGAATCTCGCGATCCCCGCCGGCTCCAAGAAGACCGAAGCCGCCGAGAAGTTCATCGCCTGGGCGACCAGCAAGGACTACACCAAGACCGTCGCCGCGAAGGAGGGCTGGGCCAACGTGCCGCCGGGCACGCGGACCTCGCTCTACAAAAATGAAGAGTATCTGAAGGTCGCGCCTTTCGCAAAACTGACGCTGGCCTCGATTGATGCTGCCGATCCGAACAAGCCGACGGTAAAGCCTGTGCCTTACGTCGGCGTGCAATACGCGGCGATCCCTGAATTCCAGGGCATCGGCACGCAGGTGGGCCAGCAATTCTCGGCGGCGCTTGCGGGATCGATGACGGTCGATGCCGCCCTCACCGCGGCGCAATCGGTGACCGAGCGCGAGATGAAGCGCGCCGGCTACATCAAGTGAACCCGAGCTCTCCCTGAGCTCAAACTTGCGGCCATCCACCACCCTGGATGGATGGCCGCCTTCTTCCCCCAAGCGGAGACGTCAGGAATGGCAACCCGGCAAACGCAGCTTCTTGCGCGGACGCTCCTGACGCCGGCCGTCGGGCTCCTGTTCATCTGGATGATCGTCCCGCTCGCGCTGACGATCTACTTTTCGACCTTGCATTACAGCCTGCTCGATCCCGGCTCCGAGTCGTTCGTTGGGTTGGAAAATTTCCGCTACTTCCTCACCGATCCCGCCTTTCTCGCTTCGCTCCAGAACACGCTTGTGCTGGTCGGCTCCGTGCTGGCGTTGACCGTCCTGCTCGGGATTCCCCTGGCGCTGCTGCTGGATCAACCCGTGATCGGCCTCAACATCGTGCGGTTGATGGTGATCGCGCCGTTCTTCGTGATGCCGACGGTGAGCGCGCTGGTCTGGAAGAATCTCCTGATGCACCCGGTCTCCGGGCTGTTTGCCTGGATCGCGTCGGTGTTTGGGCTCACCCCGATCGACTGGTTCACCGATGCGCCGCTATTGGCCGTGATCCTGATCGTGTCCTGGCAATGGCTTCCGTTTGCGACCCTGATCCTGCTCACCGCGATGCAGTCGCTCGACGAGGAGCAGAAGGAGGCCGCCGAGATGGATGGCGCCAGCGCCGTCTCGACCTTCATCTACATCACGCTGCCGCACCTCGCGCGTCCCATCACGGTGGTGATCCTGATCGAGACCATTTTCCTGCTCACGGTCTTTGCGGAAATTTACGTCACCACGGGTGGCGGCCCCGGACTGTCGACCACCAACATCGCCTTCCTGATCTACTCGCAGGCACTGATCCAGTACGATGTCGGCACCGCCTCGGCGGGCGGCCTCGTCGCTGTCGTGATCGCCAACATCGTCGCCTTTTTCCTCGTCCGCATCGTCGGCCGCAATCTGGAGGCATGAGAGCATGGCGCGGAAGTCGACGACGCAGCGGGTGGTGATTTCGACGATCGGGGCGTGGTTCTTCGGCTTCCTGATCTTCTTCCCGATCCTGTGGATGGTGCTGGCGAGCTTCAAGACCGAGCTTGAGGCCTTCGCCATTCCGCCGTCCTTCCTGTTCTTCCATTGGACCACGGAAAACTATGCGACCGTGCAGGAGCGCAGCGACTATTTTCACCACGCACTGAACTCGATCATCATCGCCGGCGGCTCGACCTTGATTGCGCTGCTGATCGCGATCCCCGCGGCGTGGTCGATGGCGTTCTCGCCGACCAAGCGCACCAAGGACATCCTGCTCTGGATGCTCTCGACCAAGATGATGCCGCCGGTCGGCGTGCTGGTGCCGATCTACCTGATCTACAAGACTTTTGGTTTGCTCGATTCCCGCATCGGCCTCGTCTTCATCCTCTGCCTCGGCAATCTGCCGATCGTGATCTGGATGCTGTTCACCTATTTCAAGGAGATCCCGCGCGATATCCTCGAGGCCGCGCGCATGGACGGCGCTACCATCGGCCGCGAGCTCGTCTACGTGCTGACGCCGATGGCGATCCCGGGGCTGGCCTCGACCATGCTGCTCAATCTGATCCTGGCCTGGAACGAGGCGTTCTGGACGCTGAATCTGTCGACCTCGGAAGCTGCGCCGCTCACCACCTTCATCGCCTCGTACTCCAGTCCGGAAGGGCTGTTCTGGGCAAAGCTGTCGGCGGCGTCGACGCTGGCGATCGCGCCCATTCTCGTCCTCGGTTGGTTCAGCCAGAAGCAGCTCGTGCGCGGGCTCACCTTTGGCGCGGTGAAATAAAGGGGCTGCCATGGGTCAGATCACACTTCAGGACGTGCAGAAATCCTTCGGCCCCGTGCACATCATCAAGGGCGCCGACCTCGAGATTGCCGATGGCTCCTTCGTGGTGTTCGTGGGACCGTCAGGCTGCGGTAAGACCACGCTGCTGCGACTGATCGCGGGCCTCGAGGACGTCTCCGGCGGCAAGATTTTGATCGACGGCAAGAACGTCGTCGACACGCCGCCGGCCAAGCGCGGGCTCTCGATGGTGTTCCAGTCCTACGCGCTCTATCCGCATATGAGCGTACGCGGCAATATCGGCTTCGGCCTGAAGATGGCCGGCTTGTCGAAGGACGAGACCAATCGCAAGGTTGAAGCCGCGGCCGCGACGCTGAACCTCACCCCCTATCTCGACCGCAAGCCGCGCGAGCTCTCCGGCGGCCAGCGCCAGCGCGTCGCGATTGGGCGGGCCATCGTGCGCGAGCCCAAGGCGTTTTTGTTCGACGAGCCGCTCTCCAATCTCGACGCGGCGTTGCGCGTGCAGATGCGGATCGAGGTCACGCGGCTCCAGAAGCAGCTCGGCACCACCGCGATCTACGTCACCCACGACCAGGTCGAGGCCATGACCATGGCCGACAAGATCGTCGTGCTCAACGGCGGCAAGATCGAGCAATATGGCTCGCCGTTGGAGCTCTACGAGCGGCCGGCCAATCTCTTCGTCGCCGGCTTCATCGGCTCGCCGAAAATGAATCTCGTCACCGGCGAGAACGCCTTGCAACACGGCGCGGCCACCATCGGCGTGCGTCCGGAGCATCTCAAGATCGAGCGCGACGGTGCCGGGGGCTGGCAGGGAACGATTGCGGTCGCCGAACATCTCGGCAGCGACACCTTCCTTTATGTCGATGTCGGCCCGCTCGGCATGTTGACCGCGCGCTATATCGGCGAATTGAGCCTGCATGCCGGCGACCACGTGTCGCTGCAGCCCGACCCCGCGCGCATCCACCGCTTCGACGCGGGCGGCAACGCCCTTCGGAGCTAACAAGAAACGGCAAGAAAACTTCAAGAAACGGGAATACCAAAATGTACCTGGAAAAATTCAAGCTGACCGGCAAAACCGCGTTCATCACCGGCGGAGGGCAGGGCATTGGCCTTGGCTGCGCCGAAGCGCTGGCCGAAGCCGGCGCCAAAGTGATCATCGGCGACCGCGACAGCAAGGTCGCCGACAGCGCGAAAGCCGAGCTGAAAGCGAAAGGCTACGACATCGAGACCGCGATCATGGACGTCACCGACACCAAACGGGTTGCGGAGGTGGCGAACGATCTTGTCGCCCGCCATGGCAAGGTCGACATCCTCGTCAACAATGCCGGCATCGCCCGCAGCGAGACGCCGGCCGAGACTGTCACCGACGAGCACTGGCTCAATGTCATCGACGTCAATCTCAACGGCACCTTCTGGTGCTGCCGCGAATTCGGCAAGCACATGCTCAAGGCGAAGAGCGGCGCCATCGTCAATGTCGGCTCGATGTCCGGATTCATCGTCAACAAGCCGCAGGAGCAGTGTTTCTACAACGCCTCCAAGGCCGGCGTGCACCATCTGACCAAATCGCTCGCGGCCGAATGGGGCGCGCGCGGCGTCCGCGTCAATGCGGTGGCGCCGACCTATATCGAGACGCCGCTCAACGCCTTCGTGAAGAGCAACGCCAAAATGTACGACGCCTGGATCGGTGGAACCCCGATGGCGCGGATGGGGCAGGTCGAGGAGATCGCCTCGGTCGTGCTGTTCCTCTCGTCAGAGGCCGCGAGCCTGATGACCGGCAGCATCGTGCTGGTGGATGGCGGCTACACTTGCTGGTAGGCTTGCGCCAAAACTGGCGGAAAGCGACCGGGAGTGACAATGCCGCGAGCGTATATCGGCGTCGACGTGGGGACCACGAGCACGCGGGCAGGGGTGTTTGACGAGGCGGGCACGTTGCTGGCGACGGCGAAGCATCCGATCAGGATCTGGCATGAGGCCGGCGACATCGTCGAGCAATCGTCGTCCGACATCTGGGACGCCTGCGTGACATCGGTGCGGGCGGCGATGGCGGAGGCAGCGATTGCGCCTGACAGCGTCGGCGGCATCGGTTTCGACGCCACCTGTTCCCTGGTGGTGCTCGACCGCCAGGGCGAGCCGGTCACCGTTAGCGCTTCCGGCGACAAGCAGCGCAACGTCATCGTCTGGATGGACCATCGTGCCACCGCCGAGGCACGGCTGATCAACGAGACCGGGGATGCCGTGCTGCGCTATGTCGGCGGTTCGATCTCGCCCGAGATGGAGATGCCGAAACTGTTGTGGCTCAAGCGCCATCTGCGCGCGAGTTTTGACGCGGCCGGTCATTTTTTCGATCTGGCCGACTATTTGACCTGGCGCGCGACCGGATCACTGCAGCGCTCGACCTGCACCGTCACCTGCAAATGGAACTATCTCGCGCATGACGGCGGCGGCTGGAGTGCGCCGTTCTTCGAGCGTATCGGCCTGTCTGACTTCGTCACCGAAAAATACATCCGCATCGGCACCGAGATCGTCGCGCCCGGCACGCGGCTCGGCGAAGGTCTCACCCGCACAGCCGCCGCCGAGCTCGGCCTGTCGCCGGGCACGCCGGTCGGTGCATCGCTGATCGATGCCCACGCCGGCGGCATCGGCGCGATCGGCGGCCGCGACGGATCGGGCGGGACGAGCGATGTCAGCGACCGTCTCGCCTACATCATGGGAACGTCGGCCTGCATCATGGCGACGACGAAGGAGCCGTGCTTCGTGCCGGGCGTGTGGGGCCCCTATTATTCCGGCATGGTGCCGGACTTCTGGCTCAACGAGGGCGGCCAGTCGGCCGCGGGCGCGGCGATCGACCATCTCCTCAAGTCGCATCCGGGCCACGCTGATGCGAGCGCGGCGGCGCGGAGCGAAAATATCGATCTGATCGAGTACCTCGAGCGGCGCATCATCGCGCGCACGGGTGACGCCAGCCGCGCCGCGCTTCTCGCCCGCGACATCCATGTGCTGCCCGAATTCATCGGCAATCGCTCGCCTTATGCCGATCCTGATACCCGCGCGGTCATCGCGGGCCTCGATCTCGACACCGATGTCAGTTCGATGGAGCGGCTGTTCGTCGCCGGTCTGTGCGGGCTCGCTTATGGGCTCGCCGAAGTGATCGAGGCCTTTGCCGCGCACGGTGTCCGTGCAGGCATCATGATTATGGGCGGCGGCGCCAGCCGCAGTCCGCTGGTGCGGCAGATCATGGCGGATACCACGGGCCTCACGGTCGCGCTGCCGCAGACCAAGGAGCCGGTGCTGCTCGGTGCCGCGATGCTCGGCGCGGTGGCCGGTGGTGCTTACGCCTCCATCGGCGAGACCATGGCAAAAATGTCGGCGCTGGGGCGCAAGAGCGAGCCGACCGCGCCCGACATGGCTGCGTTTCACGCCCGCAAGCGCGACGTGTACAAGCTGCTGCGCGAGGTCGATCGCGGCAGCCGTGCCGCGATGCGCGATGGTCCCAAGGGTTGAAACGGATGCTGATTTCTTGCGGCGATGCGCTGATCGATTTCGTGCCGACGCGAAACGCGGAGGGGCGCGAGGCGGTGATGCCCGCGGTCGGCGGCTCCTGCCTCAATGTCGCGATCGGCATGGCGCGGCTCGGTGCGCCCTCAGGCTTTGTCGGCGGCATTTCGACCGACCTGTTCGGGCGCATGATCGCAGATCATGCCGCGGCGTCGAATGTCGACCTTGGCCTTGCCACGCGCAGCGATCACCAGACCACGCTCGCCTTCGTCCGCATCGTCGCGGGCGAGTCGCACTACGCCTTTTACGATGCCGAGACAGCGACGCGGAACTGGACTTACCGGCGCGGGTCCATTCCCTTCGACACTGTTGAAGCGCTCCATGTCGGCTCGACCACGCTGGTCAACGACCAGGGCGCCGCCGAGACCAAAGCGCTGATCGCGGATGCGCGGGCATCGTCCACGATCTCCTTCGATCCGAACTGCCGTCCCAATCTGGTCAGGGACAAGCCGGCCTATCTCGTGCGCATGGCCGAGTTCGCGAACCAGGCCGATCTCATCAAGATGTCGGACGTCGATTTCGCCTATTTGTTTGGCGAACAACCCTATCAGCAACGTGCGAGCGCGCTGCTCGGGCAAGGCACCAGCCTCGTCGTCATCACCCGCGGCAACAACGGCGCCATCGCCTGGCACGCGGGGGCAGGGCAGATCGAGGTCACTGCTCCAAAGGTCGCGGTCGCCGACACCATCGGCGCCGGCGACAGCTTTCAGGCGGCGCTGCTGTTCGCCCTGCACAGACTGGGACGTCTCGCGCGCGACAGGCTGAAGGACATCAGCACTGAGGAGCTGCGCCGCGCATTATCTTTTGCCGCCAATTGCGCCGGCCTGACCTGCACCCGTCCGGGTGCCGATCCGCCCTGGAGCCACGAGGTCAAGTGGAGCCTGTAGCCGGCGTCACAGTCGCGCGACGGCCTTCTCGGCGCATTTGAGGAAGGTTTTGATCAGCGGGCTCTGCGAATCCCGCCGCCAGCAGACCGCGATGTCGATGGAATCGGTGGCCTCACGCAGCGGCCTGAACACGATGCCGCGCGGCGCGCCGAGCTGCGCACAGGCCGGCAGGATCGCAAAACCTTCGCCCGCAAGAACGAGGCTCATCGCCGAATGCACCGTCTCGACCCGGCTCGCGATCGGCATCACCACCTGGTGCCGGCGCAGCAGGGCGACGACGGCGGAGGAGGCGGGGCCATGGTCGGGATGGGGCAGCGCGATCAGCGGACGGCCCTGCAACCTCGCCATCGGCACCGAGCTCAGGCGGGCGAGTGGCGAGCTCTTCGGCATCACGAGCATGAAGGGCTGCGCGCCGATCCGCGCCACCTGGATCTCGGGATGGTTGATGGCCGGCATGCACAGCGCCACCGTGACGCTGCGGTCGAGCAGCCGGGCCTCGCGCGTCGAGGCGCTGAGCTCGGCGAAGCCGAGATCGACGCCGGGAATCGCGCGGCGCAACTCGGGGATCAGCCGCGGCAGCATCGCATTCGCCAGCACGAACATGTAGCCGACCGACAGCCGCCCGCGCCGCCCCGAGGCGACCGCGCGCGCGGCTTCGGCCCCGTCGGCGGCCAGCGCCAGCGCTTCGCTGGCGCGCGCCAGCAGCGCCTGGCCCGCTTCGGTGAGGTCCATGCCGCGGGTGCCGCGGAGGAACAGCGGCGCGCCGATCTCGGCCTCGAGCTTGCGGATCTGGACGGAGAGCGGAGGTTGCGCCATGCGCAGCCGCTCGGCGGCCTTGCCGATGCTGCGCGCCTCGGCGACGGCGACGAAATAGCGGAGCCGGCGAAGATCCATTGGCATACCGAAAACGTATGGGTTGGCGTCTAAAATCGTATTGGACGGCGAGTTAACAAAACTGTCATGATCGCTGTCAATGCTATCGGCCAATGGCGGCCGGCTTCGGAGCGATGTGACGATGAACGGCGATCCCTGTCTGCTGTCCGCAACCGAGCTGCGCGGTCTCATCGCGACAAAGCAGATATCCCCCGTCGAGCTCACCCGCGCCGTGCTCGCCCGCGCCGAGGCGCTCCAGCCCGAGCTGAACTGCTTCATCACGATCTGTGGCGACGAGGCGCTTGCCGAGGCCCGCGCGGCCGAGCGCAAATTGATGGCCGGCGAGCCGCTCGGCCTGCTGCACGGCATCCCCGTCACCGTCAAGGACATCGTCAACACCAAGGGCGTCAAGACCACCTTCGGCGCCGTTCCCTACAAGGACAATGTACCCACCGAGGACGCGGTGGCGGTGGCGCGGCTGCGCAGTGCGGGCGCGATCCTGATCGGCAAGACCACGACGCCGGAATTTGGCAGCAAGTGCCTGACGGATTCACCCCTGTTCGGCCGCACCCGCAATGCGTGGGACGCCTGCCGCTCCTCCGGCGGCTCCAGCGGCGGCGCGGCCGTGGCGGTGGCGAGCGGCATCGCACCGCTGGCGATCGCGACCGACGGCGGCGGCTCGACCCGGATTCCCGCCGCCTGCAACGGCGTGGTCGGCCTCAAGCAGAGCAACGGGATCATTCCGCATAGCCAGGCGCTGGATGTGTTCGGCAACCAGACCTATGTCACGCCGATGACGCGCACCGTCGCCGACACCGCGTTGATGATGCAGGCGATGGCAGGCGAGGACCCTGTCGATCCTTGGTCGATCGGCGTTCCCGTGCCCGATTTCATCGGCACCGCCGCCCCGCACGGCGATCTGCGCGGGCAGCGCATCCTGTACTGCCTGACGCCGCCGGGACGTCCGGTGGCCGCCGAAGTCGAAGCCAGCTTCAAGGCCAGCCTCGACCGGCTGGCGGGCCTCGGCGCCGAGCTCGAGGAATTCTCCGGCGAAGGTTTCGACATCGAGCCGATCTGGCGCGCCATCAACCACACCGTCTGGCGCACGCGCTTTGCCAAGCTCGCGGAGGAGCACGGGGACGCGCTGAGCGAGGCCTTCCTCAAGCAGCTCGCGCTCGCGACCGAAGTCAGCGGCGTCGACTATCAGGAGGCGATGTTCGCGCGCACCGCGCTGTTCCGCCGCGTGCAATCCCTGCTTGCGCGCGGACACTTTCTGGCGATGCCGACGCTGACCCGCACCGCGCTGCCTATCAAGCAGGATTTGTTCGGCACCATCGAGATCGACGGGGTGCATTTCGACAGCGTCCGGCCGCATTGGTTCCCCTGGACCATGCCGTTCAACATGACCGGGCATCCCGCCATCAGCCTTCCCTCAGGCTTTGGCCGCGACGGCCTGCCGATCGGGCTCCAGCTGGTCGGCCGCTTCCGGGCGGATGCCGAATTGCTGCGCGTCAGCGCGCTGTTCGAGGTGTCAGCCGACCTTCTGTCCCGCTGGCCGGAATGACGGTATGCGCATGCAGCAAAGCCGTTGCTCGCAAAGCCCTTGCGTCCGCCGTCCGGACATGGTGTTCGTGCCGCTGATGAGCCCTGAAACCGAGCGCGCATGAGCGTATTTGTCCTCCGACGTCTATTGACCTTGCTGGCGACGCTGGTCGGCGCATCCTTGATCATCTTCCTGGTGCTGGATGCGCTTCCGGGCAACGCCGCGCAGATGCTGATGGGTGCCGACGCCTCGCCGGATGCGGTGCGCGCGCTCACGGTCAAGCTCGGGCTCGACCAGCCGCTGGCGGTCCGTTACCTGCTTTGGATCAAGGGGCTTCTCGTCGGCGATCTCGGCAACAGCTATGTCTACGGTACGCCGGTCGCGAGCCTGATCGCGGAGCGGCTGGTGCTGACCATTCCGCTCGCGATCATGTCGATGCTGATTTCGGTGACGCTGGCGCTCTCGGCTGGCATCTACACTGCCGCCAACCACAACAAGCTCGGTGATGTCGGCGTGATGTCGCTGACGCAAGTGGGCATCGCGCTGCCAAACTTCTGGTTCGCGATCCTGCTGGTGCTGCTGTTCTCGGTGCGGCTGCAATGGCTCTCGGCCGGCGGCTTCCCGGGCTGGGAGGATGGCGTCTGGCTCGGAATCAAATCGCTGCTGCTCCCGGCAATTTCGCTCGCAGTGGTGCAGGCCGCGATCCTTGCGCGCGTCACGCGCTCGGCCGTGCTCGAAGTGCTGCGCGAAGATTTTGTTCGGACCGCGCGTGCGAAGGGGCTTGGCAAGCGCGAGGTGCTTTGGAGCCATGTGCTGCGCAACGCCATGATCCCCGTGATGACGGTGATGGGCCTGCAATTCGCCAATCTGCTCGCCGGCACCATCGTGATCGAGAACGTGTTCTATCTGCCCGGCCTCGGCCGGCTGATCTTCCAGTCGATCGCCAACCGCGACCTGATCGTGGTGCGGAATTGCGTGATGCTGCTTGCGACCATGGTCGTCATCGTCAATTTCGTGGTCGACGTGCTCTATGCCTATATCGATCCTCGCATCAAGGTGCACGATTTGTGAGCGCGCCCTTGACCACCCCGATTGACGCAACCGCCGCGACGCGACGTCTGCCGGCCAAAACCTTCTGGGGCCGCGCGCTCCGCCATCGCAGCTTTGTGCTGGGCGGTGCGCTGAGCCTGCTGGTGCTTGCCTCGGCACTGCTCTCGCTGGTGTGGACCCCGTGGTCGCCTTACGAGATCGACATCGCCTCAAAGCTCCGGCCACCATCGATGGAGCACTGGCTCGGCACCGATTCCTTCGGCCGCGACATCGTCTCGCTGCTGCTTGCGGGTGCCCGCGCCACCATCATGGTCGGCATCATCGCGGTCAGCATCGGTCTCACCTTCGGCGTCTGCCTCGGCCTGATTGCGTCGGCCAAGCGCGGCTGGACCGAAGAGATCATCATGCGCTTCTCCGATTTCACCTTCGCCTTTCCGGCCGTGCTGTCGGCGATCATGCTCGCCGCGGTCGCAGGGCCGGGCATGCTGACCTCGATCGTCGCGATCGGCATTTTCCAGATCCCGACATTGACCCGGCTGACGCGTGGCTCGGCGAATGCGATCTGGGCGCGTGAATTCGTGCTGGCCGCGCGCGCCTCGGGGAAGGGCAAATTTCGCATCACCGTCGAGCATGTCTTGCCCAACATCCTGTCGATCCTGATCGTGCAGGTCACCATCCAGTTCGCGCTCGCGATCCTTGCCGAAGCTGCCTTGTCCTATCTCGGTCTCGGCACGCAGCCACCGCAGCCGTCCTGGGGCCGCATGCTGAACGACGCGCAGACCTTGCTGTTCCAGTCGCCGATGCTTGCGGTCTATCCGGGTGCGTCGATCGCAGTCGCCGTGCTCGGCCTCAATCTTCTCGGTGACGGATTGCGCGATCTGCTCGATCCCCGGCTGGCGCGGGAGCGATGACGATGGCTGAGCGCTCCGACAAGCCGCTGATCGACGTCAGCAATCTCGGCGTCCGCCTCAACACCAGCCGCGGGCCGGCGCAGGCGGTGCGCGGCGTCAGTTTTGCGCTGAAGCGCGGCGAGACGCTCGGGCTCGTCGGTGAATCCGGCTGCGGCAAGTCGGTCACCGCGATGTCGCTGATGGGCCTGTTGCCCGATAGCGCCGTCGTCACCGGCAGCATCAGGCTCGATGGCAACGAGCTCGCCGGGCTTGCCGATGCGGATTATTGCAAGCTGCGCGGCAACCGCATCAGCATGATCTTCCAGGAGCCGATGACCGCGCTCAACCCGATGCACACGATCGGCCATCAGGTCGCCGAGCCGCTGCGGCGTCACAAGAAATATTCGGCGGCGCAGGCGCGGCGCGAGGCGATCGCCTTGCTCGACCGTGTCGGACTGCCCGATCCGGCAAAACGTATCGATGCCTATCCGCACCAGTTCTCTGGCGGCCAGCGCCAGCGCGTCACCATTGCGATGGCGCTCGCCTGCGAGCCCGATTTGTTGATTGCGGACGAGCCGACCACCGCGCTCGACGTCACCATCCAGGGCCAGATCCTCGACCTCATCGCCGATCTCGTCGAGGAGCGCGGCATGTCGATGATCCTGATCTCGCACGATCTCGGCGTCATTGCCGAGAATGTCCAGCGCATGATGGTGATGTATGGCGGCACGGTCGTCGAGAGCGGCCCGACCGACGAAGTCTTCCGCCGCATGGGCCATCCCTACACGCAGGGCCTGTTCCGCGCCCGCCCGAAGCTCGGCGCACGCAAGGGGACGCGACTGACGACGATTTCGGGCACCGTGCCGGAGCTTGCCGATCTGCCTGCGGGCTGTGCCTTCGGCGAGCGCTGTCCGCTGGTCGAGGACAAATGCCGCACGGCGCTGCCGCCGATGGTCGAGGTTGGTCCCAGCCACATCGTGCGTTGCGTGCGCACCGATGTCTCGATGGCCGCCAATGTCGGAGCGCTGTCCGCATGAGCACCGCGCCTCTTCTCGATGTGAAGGATCTCGAGCAGCGCTACATGCTGCCGCGCGAGAGCCTGTTTCGTCCGCCCGGCCAGGTGCGCGCACTCAACGGCGTCAGCGTGCAGGTCCAGGCCGGCAAGAGCCTCGGCATCGTCGGCGAGTCCGGTTCCGGCAAGTCCACCTTTGCCCGCGTGGTGATGGCGCTGGAGCGGCCGACCTCGGGGCAGGTCGCGCTGCTTGGCCGTGACCTCAACCGCATCCCGGCCGACGAGCTGCGCCGCGCCCGCCGCGACTTCCAGATGGTGTTCCAGGACCCTTATGGCTCGCTCGATCCGCGCCAGACCATCGCGCGCATCGTCGCCGAGCCACTCACCGTGCTGGATGACGCCGACCGCACGACCTTCCGCGAACGTGTTGCTGCGGCGCTGCGCCAGGTCGGCTTGCGCGATGCCGACATGGAGAAATATCCGCACGAATTCTCCGGCGGCCAGCGTCAACGCATCGCCATTGCGCGTGCGCTGATCACCCAGCCAAAGCTGATCGTCGCCGACGAGCCGGTCTCCGCGCTCGACGTCTCCGTGCAGGCGCAGGTGCTCAACCTGATGCAGGACCTCCAGGAACAGTTCGGGCTGAGCTACGTCCTGATCAGCCACGACCTCGCGGTGGTCGACTATCTCTGCGACGAGGTCGCGGTGATGTATCTCGGCCGTATCGTCGAGCAGGGGCGCCCGGAGGATCTGTTCGAGCACTGCGCCCATCCCTATACGCGGGCGCTGCTCGACGCGGTGCCGCGGGCGCGCGCGGGTGGCCGGCGTCGGCGCGGGGCCCAGGCGATCGCCTCTCAATCGGCGACGGCAACGGGGTGTCCCTATGTCGCGCGCTGTGCGCTGGCTGACCAGCATTGCCGCGATGCCCCGCCTGAGCTACGCAAGGTGGGCGAGGGACACCTTGCCGCCTGTCACAAGGCAGAGGCCGTGATGGCGTTGCCGCTAGCCGCCATGGAGGGTTAGTGTCCGAAGCGGGATAGGCGTAGTCTTGAATTGACGTAGTCTTGGGAAGACAGAGGGCCGGAGAGTTGGGCATGTTCAGGAAACTATCGATCGTCGCATTTGCCGCCGCGCTTGCCGCAGCGCCGCTGCCGGTACTGGCGCAGAGCAAGAAGGAGAGCGCCGTCATGGCGATGGCGCTGGAGCCGCCGGGGCTCGATCCCACCAACGCCGCCGCCGCCGCGATCGCCGAGGTCACGCTCTACAACATCTATGAGACCCTGACCAAGATCAACGAGGACGGCACCACCTCGCCTTTGCTGGCGGAGAGCTGGACCGCTACGCCGGACTTGAAGTCCTACACGTTCAAGCTGCGCAAGGGCGTAAAATTCCACAACGGCGAACCCTTCGATTCCGCTGCGGTCAAATTCTCGTTCGAGCGCAACGCGGTCGCGACCAGCACCAACAAGGACAAGAGCCTGTTCCAGGGCTTCGAGTCCGTTGCCGCGCCCGACGCCGACACGGTCGTGATCACCCTGAAGAATTCCGAGCCGAACCTGCCGTTCCTGCTGGGACAGGCGAGCGGCTCGATCGTCGAGCCGAAGAGCGCAGCCACCAACGTCACGCAGCCGGTCGGCACCGGACCTTACCAGCTCGGCGCCTGGGCCAAGGGCTCCTCGATTACGCTCGCCAAATGGGCCGACTATCGCAACGCCGCCGCGATCAAGCTCTCGAAGGTGACGATCCGCTTCATCTCCGATCCGGCGGCGCAGGTGGCGGCGCTGCTGTCGGGCGACGTCGATGCATTCCCGCGCGTCGCCGCAGCGCGCGCCTTGCCCCAGTTCAAATCCGATCCGCGCTTTTCGGTGCTGGTCGGCGGCTCCAAGGCCAAGACCATCGTCGCGATCAACCACCGCAAGAAGCCGCTGGATGACGTCCGCGTTCGCCGCGCCATCCTTGCCGCGATCGACCGCAAGTCCATGATCGACGGTGCCGTCGACGGCTTCGGCACCCCGATCGGCAGCTTCTACGTGCCTGGATCGCTCGGCTATGTCGACACCACAGGCATCAACCCCTACGACCCCGAGAAGGCGAAGAAGCTGCTGGCAGAAGCCGGAATCACCACGCCGCTCGAACTGTCGATCAAGCTGCCGCCGCCGTCCTATGCGCGCCAGGGCGGCGAAATCGTCGCAGCCCAGCTCGCCAAGGTCGGCATCATCGCCAAGATCGAGAACGTCGAATGGGCGCAATGGCTGTCGCAGGTGTTCGCCGGCAACGGTCCGCACAATTTCGACCTCACCATCGTCAGCCATGTCGAGCCGTTCGATCTCGTCAAGGTCACCGAGCCTGACTACTATCTCGGCTACAACAACGAGACGTTCAACGCGCTCTACAAGCAGATCGTGTCGACGCCCGACGAGTCCTCTCGCGCAAAACTTCTCGGCGACGCCCAGCGCATGCTCGCTACCGACGCCGTCTCCGCCTACCTCTACCAGCCGCAGCTGATCACAATCACAGCCAAGAAGCTGAAGGGCGTCTGGAAGGACGTGCCGCAATACGAGAACGATTTCTCGACCTGGTATTGGGAGTAAACGAGGGCAGCTCTCGTCGGTTAGCGTACGCGGCGCATTGTTGTGCCCTCTCCCCTTGCGGGAGAGGGCAGCTCCGCTGGTAGACACGAACTCGCTTGGGTGAGGGGTATGCCTCCACGCATGCATCTCTCAAAATTGAGTTCGCGGAGAGAACCCCTCATCCGGCGCTACGCGCCACCTTCTCCCACAAGGGGAGAAGGAAGAGGCGATCGTAGCGATTTCGGAATATTAGCATCGTACCCCTGTTTTGCCCGACGTGTCAAATGGCGGAGATGCCCGTTGCTGTGCCCTCTCTCATTGCAGGAGAGGGCAGCGCCGCCGGTAGACGCGGACCCACTGGTAAGGGGTCTGTCTCCCGCGGATGCACCTCTCTCCAGCCTGAGCTGCTCCATCCGCGTAAGCCATTGATCTCGCTATCCCCGGCTACTGTGCATGGGGTTGTTTTCGCATTTTGTGCTGAGCCGGAGGTCGTCACGCCGCCGCAGGCAGATCCGGATCGGCGATCGCGCCGGCGACGCGGACGCGGACGCGCAGCGCATTGCCGGGCAGATAGGCGATCGGCATGTCCTCGACATCGACGGTCTTGAGACTGTCGCGCGCGGCTCCGGCCTGAACCGCGCGGTCGGCGGCAATATCGCGCGCGGCTGCGATCGCATCCTCGCGGCTGAGATCGCGGAACACCTGGTCGGCTTCGCCAGAGACCTGCGCGATCGCGGCGCCCACCGCATTGGCGCAATCGCCATGCGGCACGCGCACGATCTCGGAAATGCCGGGCAGGCGATCCGGCACCAGGAAGGCGCCGCCGCCGACGGCGAGCAGCGGCACGTCGCCGGCTTCGGTCTTCATGCGGTCGATGTCTTCCTCCAGCTTGCGCCAGGCATCGCGCATCGCCGCCTCGATCAGGCGTTTCGGCAAATTGGCGACGCGTGAGCGATCGCCGATGTCGATCAGGCCGGCCGCGACTGCGATGTCGGTGGCGGTGAGCCGCGAGCCGCCGAACACCAGCGCGTCCGACGTCAGACGATAGCCGACGCTGAGCGGGCCGACGCGAACCGGATCCTCGTCGACATGGCTGCCGCCGCCGAGCCCGATCGACAGCAGGTCAGGCATCCGGAACAGCGTGCGCACGCCGCCGACCTCGACCACGGCATTGGCCTCGCGCGGGAAGCCATGCCGAAGCTGGCCGATATCGCTGGTGGTGCCGCCGACGTCGACCACCATGGCGTCGTCGAGGCCGGAGAGATGCGCGGCGCCGCGCATGGAATTGGTGGCACCGGAGGCAAAGCTCATCACCGGGAAGGCGGTGGCGATCTCGGCTTGCATGACAGTGCCGTCGTTCTGGGTCAGGAACAGCGGCGCGTCGATGCCGCTGTCGGCGATCGCCTTGCGGAACGCTGCGACGGTGGTGATGGCGAGATCGCGCAGGGAGGCGTTGAGCAGCGCGGCATTCTCGCGCTCCAGAAGACCGATGCGGCCGAGATCGTGCGACATCGTCACCGCGACATCAGGGCAGATCTCGGCGAGGATCTCGCGTGCGGTGGTTTCGCAGGAGGGATCGAGCGGGGAGAAGCTCGAGCACACCGCGGCCGAACGCAGGCCCGAATCCTTGATCCTTCGCGCAGCGTTCTTGAGGCCGGCGATGTCGAGCGGCATGAACGGGCGGCCGTCGTAATCGTGGCCGCCCTCCAGCATGAAGATGTCGCCATTGACAAGCGTGGCGAGATCAGCCGGCCAGTCGCAGAACGGCGGCAGCGAGGCGCTGGCGGGCATGCCGATGCGGATCGCGGCGATCTTTTGCACATGACGGCGCTGCACCACCGCGTTGATGAAGTGCGTGGTGCCGATCACGACCGCATCGACCTTCACCGCGGCGGCGGGTTCCGCACGCAATGCCTTGAGCGCGTCGAGGATGCCTGAGGTCACGTCGGCGGTGGTCGGGCGCTTGACGGAATGAACGACCTTCTCGTCGACAATCAGCACGGCGTCCGTGTTGGTGCCGCCGACATCGATGCCAATACGCTTCATGGGATATTAAGCTCCAGCCGCGGCGGGCGAGAAGAGGGAACGGAAATCGAGGTCGTAGCCGAAGGCGCGCGGGCCGACGAATTCGAGACCTCGGGGGCTCGTCAGCACCGGCGGTGCCGGCAGCGCGACGACGGTGACGCGCTGGCCGTAGCGGATCGTCTCGGTGCCGATGCCGTGACCGTTGACGCTGTCGAGCACGCAGATCAGATCGGGTGACGTCGCAATCGCTTCCTCGTCGCGCCAGGCCACGATCCATTCGTTCTGGAACGAGAGCTTCAGCTTGGTGCCGCGGTCCGCATCGCTGCCGTCGACCATCGCCGAGCCGCGCAAAAATCCTTCTGTCGTGCGTCGTGCAACGTCGACGATCTTGCCGGTGAACAGCCTCTTGCCGCCTTCGGTCGAAAGCAGCGCGGCGATCGGATCCTCGTGACGGCGGTTCGCCTCCTGTACGGCGCGGCCGATGCCGATGGCCTTGGTGGTGGTGAAGTGGATGCCCCAGTCCTTGACCTCGCGGCCGGTGCGCGGCGCCTTGCTGGTGGAGGCGATCGAGCCCATCTCGACGCAGATCTTGCGGCTCGCCCGCTCCATCCACTTCCAGGTCGGTACCTTGGTCACGACGGCTTCGATGCCGCGGGGATCGTAGAGCGTACATGGGTAGGGGCGTAAATCTCCGATCGCGACCGAGGTCATCTGCGCCTCAGGGAAGGCGCGGCCCATGCAGTCGGCATCGACCACGGGGATGCCGAGATGGGCAGCCGCCATCAGCGCCTGCACGCCGTTGCCGCCGCCGATCTCCACCGACATCACGGCACGGAACTTGATGCCGTTGATCTCTTCCTGCATGCGCACGGCGCGCGCGATGTTGCGGCTGTCGGCGAGGCGCTCTTGTCCGACCAGCGGCGCGCCCATGTTGGAGACCACGGCGACCCAGTCGTCGTCGCCGAGGTCGAGCGGCGACATCAATTGCACGCGGGTGCCCTCGGCATAGAGCCGGCGCAGATTGAGCAGGCCGAGATAGGGGCTGCCGCCGCCGCCGGTGCCGAGAATCCAGGCGCCAACCGCGAGCGCCTCGATTTCCTCGAGGCTGATCGTCTTCAACTCCATTTTGCTCACGACACCAGCTCCTCGACGATGCGGGCCGCGGTGGCAAGGCCGAGGATCACAGGGCCAGGATAGGCCTTACGCACGCGTGCCTTGTTGGCGCTGGTGTAGCTGATGCAGTCCATCACCACGAGATCTGGCTCGAGCTCCGCCATCGTGTGCGCGGCTTCGTCGACCGCGGCATCGTCGGAACCGGGACGCAAGGTGATGCCGACGACTTCGACACCGTCGCGCTGCCATTTCTTGTCGATCAGCGCAGTCTGCTCCACCAGCGGCGAGAACACGCCGAGCCGGCCGCTCGGCAGCACGGCTTCGACGAGATTGTGCAGGATGGCCGAGGGGAGGATGACAAGACCGTCGGCCGCGAGATTGGGAAATTTGCCGGTGCAGGCCATCAGCGTCACGCCGACGCCCTCGTGTTTGAATCGGATGATCTGCTGGCTCGCGCGGCGCTCGACTTCCTTCTTGCTGATGGTGACGCCGTCGCCGTTCGGCAGCAGCGTGAACAGCGTGTCGTAGCCGTCCATCGGCGGGATGGCGTCGATCTCGGCACGGCTCATGCCGTCGAGCGCGCCGCGCAGCTCGATCTGGATGCCCGGCGACAATACGGCGGCGATCTCGGTGACGACCGAGGGGCGCGGACTCTGGCCGATCACGACCACCCCGATGCGCTGGTGCTTCAATGGCATGTTCATGTTGGGTCTAGTCCTTCAAGACGACGAGATCGGCCGGCGTCCAATCAAGCGTGACGCCGTCGCCGGGAACGAACAGGCGGCTCGTGCCTGCATTGGGCTGCTGCACGAGGACGCGATGGCCGCCCTCCAGCGTGATGCGGTAGAGCACCGCGCCACCGAGAAAGTTGGTGTTCTCGACGATACCGTGGGTGGAGCTGCCGGCTGTGATGGTGGCGTCGGTGCGCGGCGAGAGACGAATCTTTTCAGGGCGCAGCGCCACCGAGAGAACGCCGGTGCCTTCCGTCTCGGCAGGCGGCAGCGCCAGAATCAGGCTCTTGCCGACGTCGAGGCTCGGGCCGACGCGCTCGCCGCGAAAGATGTTGGTGTCGCCGATGAAGTCGGCGACGAAGCGCGTGGTGGGCTGGTTGTAGATTTCAGTCGGCGTACCGACCTGCTCGACGCGGCCGCCGTTCATCACAGCGATGCGGTCGGACATCGCCAGCGCCTCTTCCTGGTCGTGGGTGACGAACACCAGGGTCAGGCCAAGCTTCTTCTGGAGCTGCTTGAGCTCGAACTGCATTTGCTGGCGCAGTTTCTTGTCGAGCGCGCCGAGCGGCTCGTCGCAGAGCAGGACGCGCGGTGCGATCACGATGGCGCGGGCAAGCGCAACGCGCTGCTGCTGGCCGCCGGAGAGCTGCGCCGGACGGCGGTCTTCGAGGCCGGACAGCTCGACCATGGCCAGCGCCGCCTTCACCTTGGCCGCGATGGTCGCCTTGTCGAGCCCGCGCATGCGCAGGCCGAAGGCGACATTCTCGGCGACGGTGCGATGGGGGAAGAGCGCGTAGTTCTGGAACACCATGCCCATGTCGCGCTTGTGCGCAGGCACATGGGTGATGTCGGCGCCGTCGACGCGAATCGCGCCCGAGCTCGGCATCTCGAAGCCGGCGATCATGCGCAGCGTCGTGGTCTTGCCGCAGCCGGACGGTCCGAGCAGGGAGAAGAATTCACCCTGCCGGATGTCCATGGCAACCGCGTCCACAGCGCGCACGCCGCCGTCATAGACTTTGCTGACGCCGGCGATTTCGATCGATGCGCTCATGCGCGGAAGATCCTGTTGACGCGCTGGTCGATCTCGTCCTTGCGCTCATTGTACCACTTCCAGTCGACCTGGATCAGCTTCGAGACCTTCTCGGGCGTGGTGAGCAATTTGGCGTCGTATTTGGGGTCGAGCTTTACTTTCCTGTTGGCCGGCGAGTACCACACGGTTTCGGCGAGGCGCTTCTGTACCTCCGGCCGCAGCATGTAGTTGACATAGGCGTTGGCGAGCTCCTTCATCTTGCTGCCGGGCGTGATGGTCAAAACCTGCTCAAGCGACAGCACGCCTTCGCTCGGCGAAATGAAATCGGTCGGCTGGTTCTGCCCGTCATAGCGGTAGATGCCGGAATCGTGGATGACGCACATGCCGACTTCGCCCGACAGCAGCATCTTCTCCATCGCGCCGGTGAAGTCGACGATCTTGATCGGCTTCAGCTTCTCCAGCGCCATATAGGCCGCGTCGAGATCAGTCTGGCCCTTTCCGAACAGCGTGCCGCACATCATCAGGAAGGCCTGGCCGAGGCTGTTGACGGGGATGACATAGCCGCCGCGGACGCCGTTATATTTCGCGTCCCACAATTCCTTCCAGGAGGTGACGCCGCTGTAGCCCTTGTCGGTGCGCATGCCGAGACCGATGGCGCTGGTGAAGATCGAGACGCCTACGATCTTGTCGCTGATGGCGTAGGGATAGACGTCGGCGAGGTTCGGCACGAGCTTCGCGTCGATCTTCGGTTCGACCAGGCCCATTTCGGCCGCGGCCCACTGCTCGTTGGAATTGGTGTGCATCACGTCGTAGATCGGCGCCGAGCGCGAGCTCGCCTGCAGCTTCGGCAGATAGGGGAAGGCAGAATCGATCTGGAGCTTGCACTTGAACTCGCTCTCGAAGGCGGGGCCGATCTCGGACTTCATGACCTCACCCCACTTGCCGCCCCAGCCGGTGATGCGCAGCGTCGGATCGTCGGCGCGTGCGACGTAAGGAGCGGCGATCGTGCCGATGCCGAGCGAGGCGCTCGCGGTCAGAAAGCGGCGGCGGCTGAGAAATCCCAGGGCTTTCATCATGTCTCGATTCCTTCGATGCGGTTATAATTTGACGTAGGAGCGCAAGCCGACGGTGCGGTCGAGCCCGATGACGACGACAAAGGCGAGCACGATCGAGACGACGGATGCAGCGCCAATGGTGCCGTCGAGATCGAACTTGAGGTAATTGAACAGCGTGACCGGCAGCGTCTCGTTGCCCGGTGAGACCAGGAACAGCGACACCGGAAACTGGTCGAACGAAACGATGAAAGCGAAGATTGCGCCGGCGAGCACGCCGGGCTTGATCAGCGGCAGCGTCACCTCGAAGAAGGTGCGCAACGGACTTGCGCCGAGGTTCTGCGCGGCTTCTTCCAGGCGCGTGTCGAAATTATGCAGCACGGCGAGCGTGGTGCGTACCACGTAAGGCAGCGTCACCAGCGTGTGGCCGGCAACGAGGCCCCAGGTCGGCCGTCCCACGTCGAGCAGCACATAGGTCTGGAACAGCGCGAGCCCGGTCAGGATCGCTGGCAGCATCAGCGGCGAGAGCATGGTCGCCACGATCAGCCGCGTGCCCGGCAGATTGCCGCGTGCCAGCGCCAGCGCTGCGGAGGCGCCGAGGATGGTTGCCGAGACCGTGGTGAGAACCGCGACTTCGAGGCTGAACCAGAGCGCGTGCATGAAGTCGCGCGAGGCGAAGAACTTTTCGAACCAGCGCAAGGACACGCCGACCGGCGGAAACTGGATGAAGGGCGTCGGGTTCAGCGCGAACACGATGACGATGGCGATCGGCGCCAGCAGGAAGGCCAGGATGGCGATGTTGACCGCGAGATAGAGGTAGCGGCCGTAGGGCCGCGCAGCTGCGGCCGTACGCGTTGCCTGCTGGGGTGCCGCGAGCGAAGGGCTGTGCGAGGCCGTGGTTTGCATCCTCGGCCTCACTGCAATTCGCGCTGGCCGGAGACGAGGCCGAGCGCGCGGTTATAGGCGATGACGAGCAGCAGCGAGATCATGAGCAGGATAATGCCGAGCGCAGCGGCAAAGCCGACGTTGAAGTTCGCGGAGATCTGCTGGTAGATCAGGATCGGCAGCGTCATGATCTGGAAGCCGCCGAGCAGGATCGGCGTGACATAGGCGCTGATTGCGAGCGCAAACACCAGAAGCGATCCCGCGAGGATGCCGGGCAGGCTGAGCGGCAGCGTCACTTCTATAAAGGCGCGCAGCGGGCTCGCGCCGAGATTTTCGGCGGCTTGCTCCAGCCGCTCGTCGATGCGGCCGATCACGCCTGTCAGCGTCAGCACCATGAAGGGCACGTAAATGTGGACGAGCCCAACCACGATGCCGGTCTCGGTGTACATCAGCTTCAACGGCTGAGAGATGAGGCCGAGCGAGATCAGGGTCTCGTTGATCACACCTTTGTCGGACAGCAGCGTCATCCAGGCGAAGGTGCGCACCACGATGCCGGTCAGCATCGGAGCCAGCACCGCCATCAACAGCAGCGCGTGACCGCTGCGGCTCTTGATGCGCGCCATCCAGTGGGCCAGTGGATAGCCGATCAGAAGCGCGACCAGCGTGGTCACGAGCCCGATCCGGATCGTGGTCCAGATCACCTCGAAATAAAAGGGATCGCCGATCATGCGGGCGTAGTGACGTGTGGTGAAGGCGACCTTCGGCATCACCACCGGATTGCCGGTGAGCACGCTCATGACAGCCATCAGCCCGATCGGCAGGAAGAAGAACAAGGCAAACAACAGCGCGCTCGGGAGGATGAAGAGCGCAAGGCCGTTGGGGCGCGTGGTCGCGGTGCTGCTCATCGCGTCCCCGTCCGGATGCGAGCGGCGTCCTGATCGAGTGTGTCGCCGGTCAGCCGTCGCAATTTTGCGGCCATCGCCGCCAGCTCGCGGCGAACATTGGCGCGCTCGGCGGCGGTGGTCGCCTGCACCGAATAGGACACCGCGATCCCGACCATCTCGCCTGTCTCGCCGCTTTTCAGCGCAAACCCTTGCGAGCCGACGCCTTCGATCGATTCGTCGGCTGCCTCCGACACGCCGGTGCGGCGGATCTCGTCTAGCCGCGCCATGAGCTGCTTGAAGTTTTGCGGCGAGTTGCGCGGCAGCTTCGGATAGGTCGCGGGCACCCTTGCACGGATGTCCTCATCGGAGAGGCGCGCCAGCATGGCACGGCCGTTCGACGTGACGGGCGCCGGCGTGCGTTGGCCGGGTGGATTGACCACACGCAACGGATTGGAGCCCGGCACGATCCGCAGCACGACCTGCTCGTAGCCGTCGAGCACGGCGATGTAGCCGGTGTGGCCGGTGCGCGCGCAGACCTCGCGCAATTCGCGCTCGGCCATGCTGATGAGATCGTCATGGGCACGGTGTAGCCGACCGAGCTCGAAGGTGAGGAGACCTGGCCGGTAGCGGCGGGTGTGCGGGTCCTGCTCAAGCAGGCCGCAATCGCGCAACGAGCGCAAGAGCCGCGAGGTCGAACTCTTCGGCTTGCCCGTCAGCGCCATCACGTCCGCGAACGACAGATCCGGCCGCGCGCTGGAGAAGCAGCGGAGAATCTCGATGGCATTGGTGAGGGCGCTCATGAAGGCTGGTCCAAGGCAGTTCCATATTTCGGAACCTTGTCCCAAATTCTAAGCATGGCGTGGAAACGGGCAAGCGGAAATTTCGCGCAAGCTGGCGCCCGATTGCGCAGCTACGACTCGTGCGACAGCGATGGTTGAAGGTGGTGAGGCCGGTCGATTCCCGGCGGCAGGGGTCAACGGCTTGATTTGGTCATGAATTGGGAAAGCGACGCCGTTGCTTCCTCTCCGTCATCGCAGGCCAACGGGTCCGGCGCGTCGCGATTGACCGCGAATGCATTCTCTGTTGAGTGGCCGTGATCGCTTGGTGGCGACAAACGCATTCATCGAACACCGCGCGGTCCTATCTCGCTTGAGGAGTTGCCCATGAAGAGGCTGTTGGCTTCCGTTTTGCTCTTGTCATTCACAGCCCTTGCCGGCGGCGCGCCTGCACTTGCAAAGAATGCAGCGAAACCCAGCCGGCCGATGGTGGCCGTGGCGCCGCAATACGACACGACCCACGTCTATGTCGCGCCGGATGACGTCGACAGATTCGTCGCGAGCTTTCTCGCGACTTTCGGCGGCCACAGCACCAAGCAAGTGGTTGCGACGGTTACGCCGACCCCGAGCAGCACGACGTCGCAACTGCTTCAGACGCCGGTGGGGATGGTCTCGCTGTTCGGCTTCAAGACGCCCGTGCCTTACCCTTTCGGCACTGAGCGGAACGGATATCTCGTCAGCGATATTGACGTGGCGATCAAGGCCGCGCGTGCTGCGGGGGCCGACGTCATCGTTTCGGCGTTTCCCGATCCGATCGGCCGCGACGCCGTGGTGCAGTGGCCGGGCGGGATCAACCTGCAGCTCTACTGGCACACGACAAAGCCGAACTACGCCGCGCTCGAGAACATCCCCGAGAACAGGGTTTACGTCTCAGTCGATCGGGCGGATGCATTCCTGCGCAGCTTCCTCGCATTCTCGCAGGGCAAGATCGTCTCCGAGACGGCGACCGCGCCCGGGCTTGAAATCGGCAGAGCGGGAGGGACCTATCGGCGAGTCCGTATCAATTCGGCGTTCGGAAAGATGGTCGTTCTCGTCACCGACGGGCACCTGCCGTATCCTTATGGCCGCGAGACCACGGGCTACGAGGTGGCAGATCTGGACGCAACGCTCGCGAAGGCCAGGGCCGCCGGGGTGTCGGTTCTGATCGAGCCCTATACGTCGGACGGCCGGACTGCGGCGATGGTGCGGTTTCCGGGGGGCTACGTTGCCGAGATTCACTCGGCGCCCGCCAAACACGCGGGGCTTTAGGCCGGTTGAGGGAGCCGGGCGGCGCATCGTCGTTGAACGATGCGCCGCCCGGCGGTTCACGCCGCTTCCGCCGCGACGTTGCCGATCCAGTTGCGGGCGAGCGTCACGTCGGCCTGCGACAATTGATGGCCCGCCGGCAGCACCTTGTGGGTCACGCTGGCGCCTGCCTGCGACAGCAGCGCGGCAAGATGGGCCGAGTTGCTCGCCGGCACGATCGGGTCGCCTTGTCCGGACAACAGCAGGATTGGCTTGCCTGCAAGGTTGGCCTTCGGCGGATCCGACAATGGCACCATGGCACGGAGCAGGATCGCACCCGCCAGCGCGTCCGGCTTCAGCAGCAACAGCGCGGCTGCGATGTTGGCGCCGTTGGAGAAGCCGACCGCAACCGGCGCTGCAATGCCGTATCGCTGCCGCGCATCCGTGACGAAGTCGCCGAGTTCGGCTGCGCGCTTGCGCACATCCTCCTCGTCGAGCACGCCTTCAGCGAGACGGCGGAAGAAGCGCGGCATGCCGTGCTCGAGCACGCGTCCGCGCGGCGAGAGCAGGGCGGCGCCGGGCGAGATCATCTTGCCGAGCCCGAGCAGGTCGTTCTCGTCGCCGCCGGTGCCGTGCAACAGCAACAGCGGATGGGAGCCCGTGTTGGTCGCGGGCTCGAAACGATGGATGAATGTGCTCTCGGTCATGACACGCTTTCTTCGAGGTTGGGCAGAACACCCTCGATCTGCTTGCGTTGCGCTTCGAGGAAACTCGGCAGCTTCAGGTCGCGTCCCAGCGTCGCGACGGGCTCGTCGACGGCGAAGCCGGGGATGTCGGTCGCAATCTCGAACAGCACGCCGCCGGGTTCGCGGAAGTAGATCGAACGAAAATAGTTGCGATCCCTCTGCTCGGTCGGATGCAGGCCGTGATTGGTGACGAGCTTTTGCGCCATCTGGCCTTGCTCGGCATCATCTGCCGCGCGGAAGGCGATGTGATGCACGGAGCCGCCACCCTGATGGCCGCGCAAAAAGCCCTTGGCCTCGTAGATGTCGACGACGCTGCCTTCGACGTCGCCCGAGGCCTTGAAGCGGATCACCGAGCCTTCGCGCGCCGTCTCCTTGAAGCCGAACACGTCGGTGAGGACGGCAGCCGTCTTCGCCGCGCTGTCGAGCAGCAAGGTCACGCCATGGAAGCCGCGGATCGCATGCTCGGCCGGCACGTCGCCATTGCTCCAACCGGGCTCGTTCTCGGCACCGGGAATGCCGACCAGCGCTAGCGCCATCCCGTCGGGGTCGGTGAACGGCAGCACGGACTCGCCAAACCGCTTCTCTAGCGCCTCGAAGGCGATGCCCTTCTCGATGAAGCGCTGCGTCCAGTAGCCGAGCGAGCGCTGCGGCACGCGGAAGGCGGTCTGATGGGTCTCGCCGACGCCGCGGCGGCCGGCCGGTGCGCCGGCCCAGGGGAAGAAGGTCAGGATGGTGCCGGGGCGGCCGGTCTCGTCGCCGTAATAGAAGTGATAGGTGCCGGGATCGTCGAAATTGACCGTCTTCTTGACGAAGCGCAGGCCTAGATCCCGGGTGTAAAAGCCGAAATTGCGGATCGGGTCGCCGGCGATCGCGGTGACATGGTGCAGTCCAGACATTGTCGTCCTCCAGAATTAGGGGAGCGGTCTTGCTCTCTAACCGGAAGTATCGTTCCGCTTTGGATTGGAGACAATCCATGCAAATATGACGTCTATGTCTACGATTTGGAAACAATCGCTGGGGCCGGTCCTTGGATAAGGTGTCGAGCCTCCGGGCGTTCGTAAAAGTGGTCGAAAGCGGCAGTTTTGCCGAAGCCGGGCGGCAGTTGCGGCTGTCGCGCTCGGCAATCAGCAAATACATCGCCGACCTCGAGGAGAGCCTCGGCGTCCAGCTGCTGAACCGGACCACCCGCCACGCCAGCCCAACCGAGAACGGCCAGCGCTATTTCGAGCGTGCGGTCGTGATCCTTTCGGAGATCGAGGCAGCTGACCAGGCGGTGACGCAAGGCCAGTCCGCGCCGCGGGGGCTGCTGCGCGTCAACGCGCCGATGTCGTTCGGCACGATGCGGCTAGGTCCCGTGCTCGCAGACTTCATGGCGCGCTATCCCGAGCTTCAGCTCCAGATCGTGCTCAGCGACGATCTGCTCGATCCCGTCCAGGACGGTTTTGACGTGACGCTGCGGATCGCCGAATTGGAGTCCTCGAGCCTGATCGCGCGAAAAATCATGCCGGTGGCACGCATGATCTGTGCTTCGCCCGATTATCTCGCGCGTCACGGCACGCCAAAACATCCGCAGGATCTGCGCGAGCACACTTCGCTAACCTACGGTTTTCTGCTCACCGGCAATCAGTGGAAGCTCACAGGTAGCGACGGCGATCACTGGATCCAGCCGGCCTGGTCGCTCTGCGTCAACAATGCCGAAGTGCTGCGCGACGTCGCGATCATGGGCAGGGGGCTCGCGCTGCTCCCGGAGTTCATCGCCGCCGATGCCTTGCGAAAGAGCGAGCTGCGTACGGTGCTGGACAAGTATTCTGCGCCGCCGCTCGCGCTCTACGCGGTCTATCCGCCGACGCGGCATTTGTCGGTGAAGGTGCGGCTGTTCATTGATTTTCTGGTGGAGCGGTTTGGGCGTGAGGAGGAGGCGGGCGCGCGGATGCGCTGAGGACTGGGCACGACTTGTCAACCGGTCAGCTTGCCGACGTCTGCTTGCCCCCGAACAGCCGCCGAGAAGCGACCCGTGCGACGATTTCGGGCCAGACGCAGACGCTCCAGCTCCCATGCCAAAGACTGCCTAGAAACGCTAGCCGTTGTCGGGGTCGATCAATTGGCCTCAGCAACACATCGCGAAATGATTGCCAAAGAAGTTGCCCCTGATGCAGCCCTTCAGCTGTTGGCTACGGCTTCTTGATGCAAGTTCTTTTTCGAGCAGAGCCCTTTTGCGATTTCCCCGTAGCCATGTTGATATCGCTGCCACCGGTCACTTTCTTGATCTTACCCGGTCCACAGGTACCGTCATCCACGAGGACGCTCTGACCAGCCGGAAGGGTACCCGGCGCCGGCTCAGAAGTAAGTTGAGCGCGCGCGGACGTTGCGATCAACAGGATAGCCGTAGCGAGAAGGAGCTTCTTCATTTTCAATCAGCTCCAGGTTGAAACAAAAATACCATATCAAATGATCAGTTCCGGTAAACCCATCTGTCAGATCAATTGTCACATTTGTTGGGATTGGCGCTGCACCAGCGGCTGGCCGCTGCGCTGTCCCACCCGCGAGCTTTGTTGATTGAAACACATTGGTCGTAAGTACATGTTTTAACTTTAGGAGGCGCGCTGCTTGTTTTTTGCGCGAAAGCTTGCCCGCTCAGGGCAAGCCCGGTGATAAAGATCAATGCAATGAGCCGCATGAAAAAATCCTCTCTTAAATGTCGTGGCAGAGCTAGCTATTGAGGTGCCCGTCCTCTGCGCGTTTTTGTGGACTTAATTTTTCTCAGACCAGCCGTACTATTAGCAATGCCATATCTACATTGATCGTAGCAGGCTTGAAACCGAGAATTTGGATTCACTTGCAATTGCTGGACCGTGCCTCCGCAGCCGCTGGGAGCCAAATCCGGGCGGCTCGGCAACTCGGTCTGAGCCTCCCTAGCTGACCGAACTCTGCTCCGCAGGCCGGAGCAATTTGTCCAATGCGCTCATCGACGTCCTCTGAAGCGCGGCTAGCTCGCGCGCGGCGCTCTGGCACTCGGGCAGGGACATCGAGGGCGCTGCCAGCTCGACCTCGCGGCAGCGCTCGAACAAGCGGACGAGGCCGAGTGCGCCGGCGGCGCTGCCGAGCTGATGGGGCAACCGCGCGAGCTGCTTGTGATCGCCAATTACCGCGGCCTTGGCGATGTCCTCGATCAGTCTGTCGCTCGTCTCCTGCAGCAAACGATGCAGCTTTGCGATTTGCACTGGTCCCAGGAGTTCTTTCTGGTCGTCGAGGAAATGCCGGTCGATCAACGCGCCTGCCGCGAGCTGCATTGCTGTCGACTCGTCCTGCGGATCGTCCTCGATCGCCTCGCGAAGGGCGTTGATCAGGATCGGCTTGCTGACGACCTTGGCGATCCCTGCGCCGGCGAGCCGCTCGCGCGCGCTCGGCGACGCGTCGGCCGTCACGGCGATGATGCGCGGCATCCTTGGCAGATCGAGCTTGCCGATCCGCGACGCTGCCTCCACGCCGTCCATGTCTGGCATGTGCAGATCCATCAGGATGATGTCGAACGCCTGATCGCGGGCAAGCGCGACAGCCGATGCGCCATTCCTGGCGATGGTGGGGTGGTGACCGAGCCGGTTCAGAATGGCTTCACCGACCTCGCAATTGACGGGATCGTCGTCGACCAGCAGCACACGGAGCTGCCGCGACGGTGGCGGAATCGCACCTTGCGCGAGACGGCTCGCCGCGCGGCCGAGCGGCACCTGGAGCGTGAAAATGCTGCCCGCGCCCGGCGTGCTCTCCACCGTCAGCTCGCCGCGCATCAGGCGCGTGAGGCGCCGCGCGATCGCGAGGCCGAGGCCAGTGCCGCCGAATCGCCGCGCGATGCTGTCGTCGGCCTGGACGAAATCCTCAAAAATTCGCTCGTGCATGTCGGGTGCGATGCCGATGCCGGTATCGCGGATTGTGATGCGCAGCAGGATATGATCGTCGTGCTGCTCCGCCGTCGCCTTCAGGGCGATCCCGCCGCGCGGGGTGAACTTGATCGCATTGCCGATCAGATTGAGCAGGATGCGGTTGAGCCTGACAGGATCGCCGTGCACGGAGGTGTTGACGGTCGTATCGCAGGCGAGCTCGAATGTCAGTCCTTTGCCGAAGGCTTGCGGGCGCATCAGGTCGGCGGCGGTCTCGATCAATTGGTCGAGATGGAAGTCGCGCGTCTCCAGCGTTTCGGTGCTGGCTTCCAGGCGGGCATATTCGAGGATGGCATCGACCAGTGCGATCAGCGTTTCGCCAGATGCCGCGGCGGTCGCGAGGTGGCGGCGCTGCGCCTCGCCGAGGCTGCCGTCGTCCAGCAATTGCAGCACGCCCATGACGCCGTTCAGCGGTGTGCGCAGCTCGTGGCTGACGACGGCGAGGAAGCGCGACTTGGTTTCGTTGGCCAGCACGGCGGCTCTGCGTGCGCGCTCGGCTGAGTCATGCTCGGCAAGGGCGTGATCGCGTGTCTTCTCGAGCTCGGAAGTCCGCTCGATCACCTTGCGTTCGAGCGTCGCATAGGAGTCGCGCAAATGCGCGGCCATCCGGTTGAACTGGTCGCCGAGCGCTTCCAGCTCGTCGCCGGTCTTGATCGCGAGCCGCAGGCCGAGGTCGCCGCTGCCGATCCGCCGGGCGCCCTGCGTCAGGATCTGGATCGGCACGGTCATGCGACGGCTGAGCCAGAGGGACACCAACACTGCGCAGACCAGCAGGGCGACCAGGAGAAACGTCGAGCGGCCGATCGAGGCGTAGATCGGCGCGTAGGCTTCGCTGAGCGGGAGCTCGACGAACACCAGCCAGCCGAGCGATGGTACGGTCGCATAGGTCGAGAGCACGCGCTGACCTGAAAAATCCTCCTTGACGAGGCCGCCTGCGGGCGGCCCCACGCCATCGAGCGCGGCGCGGACGTCGGGATGCGCGGAGAGATCGCTGCGGCGCAACGCCGGCCACAGATCGGGATGAGCGATCAACAGGCCCATGCGATCGACCACATAGGCCTTGCCGGTGTTGCCAACCCTGATCCCGGCGACGAGGTCCCAGATGAAACGCAGATTGACCTCGGCGACAACCACATTGGGATTGCGGCCGCCACTGCGCGCGGCGAGCGTCATGAACGGTTCGGTGTCGCCAGAGAAGTAGACCGGCCCGTAATAGGTCCGGCTTTCGTTGGCGCCGCGGAAGGCCGGCGAGGCGGAAAGGTCGGCGTTGCTGCCGATCCTGTCCGCGACACGGCGCGACACGCGCAACTGTTCGCGGCCCTGCGAGTCGATCTCGATAATTTCCGCGATTGCAGGCGAGAGGCGCAGCAGGCGGATGGCGTTCAGCCGCTCGTCTTCATGGGTCGACAACTCCGGAGGCAGGCGCGAGAGCCATCTGATCTGGGTCTCGATCTGGCTGATGAACTGGCCGATCTGAATGGCCGCGGACGCAGCCTGTTCGCGCTGGGTTGCCGCCAGCAGCTGCTTCTGCTCGCGATAGGAGAACCAGACGTCGAAGCCGGTGTTGACGGCAAGCGCGGCAAAGGCGAGTGCGACGATCGAGTAGAGATATTTCCGGAACAGCCGGCCAGGAGGGGTCCGTAAATGTCCCTGGTCGACAGTTTCGTTCACTCGCGGATCTCGTCGGCGCGCGCGAGCAGTGTGAACGGGATCGTCAATCCGAGCGCGTTGGCAACGGTGCGGTTGATCAGGAGCTCGTATTTGCGCGGCGATTGCACCGGGAGGTCGCCGGCCTTGGTGCCGCGCAGGATCAGATCGACATAATCGGCCGAGCGCACCTCCAGCGTCGGCCCGTAGCTCATCAGCCCGCCCGCATCCATGAAGTAGTGGAACGGATAGATCATCGGGACGCTGTATTTCGCTGTGGTGGCTACGATTGCCTGCCGGTTGACGACCAGAAAGCTGTCGACGAGTGAGATCATTGCGGCCTTCGGTGATTCGGAAAATCGGCTGATCGCCCGGTCGATGTCGGCTGCCGTGCTGACCGGCGCGAGGACCACGGTGACCCCGGATGCCGCGGCCTCCTGCTCGATGGAGTCGAGGTAGAAGCGCCCGGCGCGGGGCGTGCTCGCCGGATTGAACAGGACGCCAACGCGCGCGATATCCGGCACAGCCTCCCGGATGAGCTGAAGCCATTTGCCGCCCATCTCTGCGGTGCTGCTGGTGAAGCCGGTGACGTTGCCGCCGGGATGCGCGAGGCTTTCGACGAAGCCATTGCCGACAGGGTCGTTGGAGGTCGCGAAAACGATCGGGATCGTCTTGGTGGCCGCCATGACGGCCGCGGTTTCGCCGGTCGAGCCGGTCAGGATGACGTCGGGCTTGAGATCGATGAGCTCCTGCACCGCGGCTTTCAATTTGTCCGGTCCGCCGAAACTCGAACGGATTTCGAAGTGGTAGTTGACTCCCTCGACCCAGCCTCGCTGCCTCAAGCCAGCGATGAGTCCACCAAGGCGAGTGGTTGCACTCTCGGTCATGCTCCTTCTGGTTAGTTCGTCGTCGAGCGGCAATGCCGTCAACGAGGCGACGATCCGGACGCGATCCGACGTTGCGCCTAGCGTCAGCCATGCCGCCGCGGTTGCGCCGGCAAGGCGAATGAAATCGCGGCGGTCAACCGCCGACGCAGCGCGGGCAGAAGCGGTCCGCTTGATCATGAAATATTTCGCAAAAATTGTCCCTGGCGTGTGCATAACGCGAAAGCCTGACGACCACAATTGATGAAAAAATGCGCTTATGAATGTTCATTCGCAGCATTCGGCAGCCCGGTACCGTATTCCTGTGCGGCCAGGGAGTCGCTGTTTCGAGCTTTGTCTGTTCCGTGACGCTTTGTAACGCCTTGCAGCGTTGCAACAATTTCCGTCCCGGTTACGAGGACGACTCGGAGACGTCAAGTTCGTAGCTGTTGTTTTTTGAAGCGTTGTTTCAGAATTGTTTCGAAGGTTTTCGATGCGCAAAATCTATCTCGTGCCGGCTCTCGTCGGCCTCTTCACATCCATTGTAGCCGGGCCGCTTGCAGCTCAGAGCGCCGTTCCGAAACAAAAGGCTGCGCCTGCACCCAGAGCCGCAGCTGCCGGTACGGCGCCTGCTGCCGCCGGTGCGCCGGTCGCTGCTGCGACCGAGGCGCCGACCGCCGGTGCGGACGACAAGACGACCAAGGCGATCGATGGTTTCCGCTCCGCCAAGTTCGGCATGAGCGATGCCGACGCCCGCGCGGCGATGATCAAGGACTTCAACGCCAAGCCCGACGCGATCAGGGCCCAGGACAACGCATCCGAACTGACGCACAGCCTGCTGCTTTCCGTTCCCGAGCTGCTGCCGAACGGCGGCACCGCCGAACTCTCCTACGTGTTCGGCTACAAGTCCAAGTCGCTGATCCAGATCGGCGCGGTCTGGTCGAAGGCGACCGATGCGGCGATCACGCCGGAGAAGCTGTTCTCCAACGCCAACATCCTGCGCGCCCATTTCATGGGCGAAGGCTTCAAGCCCGACTCCATCGCGGTCAACATGCCCGTCGCCGGCGGCATCGTGATGTTCCGCGGCAGCGATGCCAAGGATCGCTCGGTGATCCTGCTGCTCCAGGGCACGTTCGAGAACAAGGAGAACAACCAGCGTGTGCTGACACCCACCAGCCTGCTGCTGTTCTACGTAGCCGACGCCAAGAGCCCCGACATCTTCAAGCTGCCGCCCGGCCAGTTCTGATGCCGGACGCCTTCTACGACATTCTCCCACCCGGTTGTGGATCGGCGCCAATGCCGATGAAGAGGATCTGAAATGCGCGGGCCATCTGCGAGGCGAGACGATGCCGAGCTGACGACGCTGCGGGGGCTGGCACGCTTCCGTTCGATGTCGCTGCTCTGCGCCATGCAGATGGTCTTCCTGCCGGTGTTCAGCGTTCGCCTTCAGGCGCAGACCGTGAACGTGATCACGCCGGACGGCCGCACCGGGACCAGCCTGCAGACCTCCGGCAGCGTCACCAACGTCATGACGTCGACGGTCTCGGGCAACAACGCCTTCAATTCGTTCTCGCAGTTCAGCGTCGGGCAGGGCAACACCGTCAATCTGCAACTGCCGACGGGGACGCAAAACCTCGTCAACATCGTTCGCGACGCGCCGGTCTACGTCAACGGCACGCTGAACTCCTACATGAACGGTGCGATCGGCGGTAACGTCTATTTCGCCGATCCCAAGGGGTTTGTCGTCGGCCGTTCCGGTACGGTGAACGTCGGCAGCCTCAACGTCTCGACGCCGACGCGCGAGTTCACCGACAGCCTGATCGGCCCGGGAGGGGCGATCAACGGCACGGCGGTCGGCAACCTCATGGCCGGCTCGTTCCCGGTCTCGCCGGACGGTAACATCCGCATCTACGGTCGGGTCAACGCCATCGATGGCGTGCGCCTGACGGGGCAGAACGTCTTTGTCGGCGGCGCCACCCAGCGCGACATCGCCAATCTCGATCACGCCGCGAAGTTTGCGGCCTCCGTCAACTCCAAGGGCCTGCGCAGCGCCAGCGCCATCACCGTCAGCAACGGCTCGATCCATATCGGCGCCGTCAACAACGCCAGGGTCAACGGGCGCCTGACCGCGCAAAGCAAGACCTCGACGCCGAGCAACATCACGGTGCAGGCCGGCAACAACGTCGAGGTCGGCAAGAACGCCAGGCTCAACATTGCGAGCACGACCGGAGATGCCGGCGAGATCCGCCTGAAGGCGGCTCAGAACCTGACCGTCGCGGGCGGGGCCAAGTTCGACGCCAGCGCGAAGACAGGCAATGCGGGCCTGGTCGATTTCAGCGCGAACGGCATCATCGACATCGGCCAAGGCATCAAGGTCAACCTCAGCGCGGACAGCGGCAAGGCCGGCACGCTGCTGATCGACCCGACAGACGTGGTCGTCGGCGATACGGCCCTGGGCGACGCCGGGGTGACGCTGTCGAACAGCTCCATCGTGAATGCGCTCGCCGGGCTCAGCGCCGGTGCCGATTACCTCATCCAGGCCGATCATTCCATCACGCTTGCCGCGCATGCGGTGATCGATGCCCGCCGTCTCGATGGCTCCGGCCACTCGACCGGCAACGCCAACAACGTCATCATCGACGCGCCGAACATCGAGATCATGAACGGTGCGCAGATCCTGGCCCAGTCGGTCAATTTCGGCGGGACCAGTTACGCCGACGGCAATGTGACGCTGAGGGCAATTGCGAGTGACATCAGGCTGTCCGGCCAGGCCACCGCCGCGACGTCGATCATCGTCGACGGCAAGATCACAGGCGGCATCATCTCGATCAGTGCAACGTCGACGGCCGTGTCGAGTTTCCTGGACGGTTCTGCGGCCGGTGATTTCGCGCTTGTCGGCTCGACGCTTGCCGCTTCGCTGCTCGGGCTCAATGGCGGCTATGTCGCGGCAAGTGCCACGGCGACCATCAACATCAACAGCCATGCCGACATCAACGGCCGCGGCGACGTCACCATTTCCGCGCACACCTCGGAGACCGCGTCCGACCCGGCGGTCGCCACCACCTTGCTTGGCAGCCTCACGCCGGTCGCGGCCGGTGTCGTCGTCGGCAAGATCGACGGCAATGTCACGACCAACGTGGCCTCGGGCGCGACGATCAACGCAGGCGGCAACCTCGAGATCAAGGCGCTCAACGATGCGACCATCGCCGTCTCTGCCGTTGCAGCGTCGACGAGCGCGCAAATCGTCCCGACGGTGGCCTATTCCACGGGATCGGTGACGACGACCGCTAACGTCGCGACCGGCGCGCATATCGCGGCAGGCCTGGTAAACGCGACCGGCAACACCCTGAAGGTGCGCGCGATCAACAACAACTCGTTCTCGACCGGCGCAACGTCGGTTGCGGCGAGCGGGACAGGGGCGAGCGGTGCGGTTGGCGGGGCGTTCGCCATCAGCGATATCACGACGTCCGCGACCGCAACGCTCGGCGCATCGCTCGGAACCGGTGCTGGCAGCCGCATGAACGGCTCCGTTCTGGTTGAAGCGACGTCCGATACCACGAGCAATTCCACGATGGCTTCGGCCATCGCCGGCCTGCCGGCGCTGGTCGCAGCGATCGAAAGAGGTCTGGTCGCCGTCAGCTCGCCGACGTCCATCATCAGGGACCACATGGGCTCGCTGGTGCCGCTGAGCTTCGATTTCAAGGTCGCGGGCGCGCTTTCGCTCGCCAACAGCACCCAGAGCGCGACCGCTGCGATCGCGCAAAATCCGAGCGGCGGCGCGCCGAGCATCTATGCCAGCGGCAACGTCGCCGTCGCCAGCAACGTCATCGATCGCGGCGTTCGCAGCAATGCGACGTCCAGCGCGATCACGAAGGACGTGGTGTCCGGCGAGGGGACGGCGATCAGCGCGGCCGTCGCCTGGGGCAATTTCACCCACAATTCGAACGCCTATGTCGGCGACGGGACCGTGATCAACGCGGCGAATATCGCTGTCGATGCCACCACCGAATTGCCGATCACCAACACCTGGCTGAAGTGGGATGGACTGGGGGCGGTGCTGAGCCACCTCAACGGCAGTCTCGGCGTCGGCGGCAACATCCTGACCAGCTACGCCAATGCCACGGCGGACGCCGGCGACACGATCGGCATCTCCGGCTCGCTGAACCATTTCGTCGTCAACAACAACACGACGGCGTGGGTGGCCGGTTCTGCCAGCCTGACCGCGACCTGCACGAGCGCGACATGCGGCAGCAGCTGGTCGGCAGGGATGGACAATGGCGACGTCCACACCTACGACGCCAGCATCCAGATTGCGGCGACGACGACCACGGCGTCGATCGACGCTGCCGGCAATGTCGGCACGCTTGGCTTCCTGCCCGGCAACACGTCGGGTGGCTCGTCGATCGGCGGCGCGCTCAATCTCGTCCAGTTCAACACCAACACCATCGCCGGCGTTTCCGACCGCGCGACGCTGCGGGCGGCGGACGACATTGCGGTCAACGCGATCACCTCGGATCAGTTTGTCGCTGTCGCGCCGTCGTCCGGCAAGGCTTCCGGCGCGCTGGCGCTGAACGGCATCACCTCGCTCGGCTTCCTGAACAACACGACGCATGCGTCGATCTCGAACCAGGCTACCGTCTACGCCCCGACCGTCGGTATCCTGGCGCAGCAGGATCTGTCGGTCGTGACGTTGTCCGGCGCGATGAACTTCAATGGGAGCGGCGGTTCGGCGGTTGGATTGTCGGTTGCCTATCTGGGCGCAAATATCGACACCTCCGCGTATATCGGCGACAACCATTCCGACATCCGGCCCGGCGTGTTCAGCTCCAACGATCCGTTTGCCGGCACGAGCGGCGGAAGCGGTTCGGTCAACGTCGACAATCTCACGATCAGCGCGACCACCTCCGGGCGCATCACCGCAGCCGCCGTCGCTGCGGCAGTCTCCGATCCGGCGTCGTCCAATCTCTCCGACAAGGCGGGCGCCGCGGGCGCGGCCTCGACCGGAGGGGCCGCCGGCGTGACGACGGCCGCGAGCAAGATCAGTTCGAGCTCGGGGTCGAGCACCAGCGGCTTCAGCGTCGATCTCGCCGGAAGCTCGGCGGTGACCGACGTCTCGCTCGGCACCAGCGCCTATATCAAGAATACGACGGTCAACAAGTTCACCACGGCCAGCGCCGTGACGACCAATACGATCGTTCAGGCGCTCAACGACACCATGCTCAACAATGGTTCCGGCTCCGGGGCGCTCAATCTGGCCGGAGGGTCCGCTCAGGGGGCTGCTATCGGCGGCGCGATCGCGTCGGCGATGTCCAACAATGCGACGCTCGCCTACATCTACGGCACCGCCTTGAACAACCAGAGTTCGGTGACGGTGCAGGCGCTCAATGGCGGTTCGGAGACCGTCGTCGCCCTCGGTGTGGCCGGATCGAAATCCAATGCCGCGTCGCTATCGGCCTCGGTCGGCATCATCACAGACAGCGTCAACGCCTATATCGAGAGCTCGACGATCACGGGGCAGGCGAGCGGCGTCAACCGCGCGCTCGAGGTCGACGCCTACCAGACGACGAACATCGCGATCGGCGGCGGTTCGCTCTATATATCGGGCGGCCAGGCCGGCGTCGGCATCGGGCTGACCTATGCGTCGATCGCCGATCCCACGGGCGGCAATGCCACCGACGCGCACATCCGCAGCAGCTCGATCTCGAACTACGACACCCTGCTGGTGATGGCCGACAGCGCCAGCGTGATTGCGGCCGGCGCGGCCTCGGGCGGGGCAGGGTCCAACGGACTCGCCGGCGCGATCGTCGTCAGCGAGATTTCGCCCACCACGACGGCCTACATCAGCAGCAGCGCAACGGTGAACATCAACGTCGGTCGCGTGACGGTGCTGGCGGACAGCGGCGCGGTGTCGGCGCTGGATACGGCGCTCGGTAATCTCGTCAAGAAGTCGAACAACAATCATCTCGCCACGGATACCTGCACGGTCGCCGGCGGCACGGGCGGGCAGAACTGCATCGACTTCGGCGCTGCCGCGCTCAACGGAGGCACGGGTAACGGTCCGGGGGGCAGCATCATCTCCGTTGCCGGCATCATCCAGGCCGGCAAGAACAATGTCGGCGCCTCGATCATCTACGACACGATCGCAACGACGCATTCGGCCTATATCGCCAACGTCCTGATGACGGCCGGCAACAACGGCAATGTCAGCGTGAGCGCGGTCGATTCCTCGAAGATCCAGGCGGTCACGATCGGCTTCGGTCTGGCCACCGGACAGTTCGCCGGCGTCGGCGGCACCACCATCAGCAGCATCGCCAATACCGTCTCGGCGGCCATCGGCAACAGCCAGTCCAGCACGACGCAATCGTCCGTCACGGGCCGCAACATTTCCGTCTCCGCGACCGACAATTCCAGCATCACCGGAACCGCTGCCGTCGCGGGCGCGTCGACGCAGGGCAGCGCCGCGGGCCTGGCGCTCGTCTACAGCAGCATCGCCAACAACGTCAGCGCCGGCGTCACCGGCTCCAAGCTGATTGCATCGGGCAACGTCGCGGTCGGTGCGAACTCGAACGCCAGCATCTCGACGGTTGCAGTCGGTATCGCGATGTCCTCGCAGGTCGCGCTGGCCGGCTCGGTCGCCACCAATTTGATGGGAACCAACGTCACCGCCAGCATCACCGCCGCTGGCACCAACGGCATCAACGGCGCCGATGTCACCGCGACCAACAACGTCGCCGTGATCGCCGGCAACAACGACAAGGCAGGCGTATTCGCCGGCGCCGTGTCGATCAGCAAGGGGGCGGCCGGCGGCGCGGGCTCGCTGGTCACCAACCAGATCACCGGAGCCACGGCGGCCTATATCAGCGGAGCGAACACCAAGGTCGACGCGCTCGGAACCAGCTCGACCGACACGCTGTCGGTCAACAACGGCACGCTGGTCCATGCCTTCGATCTCGGCACCGCCCATGCGCCGAGCGACAGTACGCCAGATCTCTCGGAGAACCAGGACACTGTGCGTGGCCTTGCCGTCGTCGCGAGCTCGCACCAAGCGGTCACGGCCAATGTCGCTTCGTTGGCTGCCAGCAGCGGCATCGCCATCATGATCAACCCGATCACCAATGTCATGAGCGGGGGAACCCGAGCCTATATTGACAGCGCAGCCATCGACACGCGCCTGACCTCTTCGACGCTGGCGCCGCAGATCGAAGTCGCCGCGTCGAGCTTCTCTTATTCCGGCACGTTCGGCGCCGGCATCATCCCCCCCACCGGCAACGGCGGCGGTGGTGCGACCATCATCAGCACCACGATGTCGCGCGATACCTTCGCCACCATCACCAATGCCACGGTCGGCGGCGTCCAGTCGTCGAGCGCGACGGTCGGCGCGGTCACCGTGAAGGCCAATGCCGAACAGGATGCGTCCTCGGTCGCGATCGGATTCAACACCGGTTCGGTCGGGCTCAACGTCTTCCAGGCGACGACGGAAGCCTATGTCGATGGCGGCGCGCTGACGGCGTCGTCACTGACGGTGAACGCCACCAACAACACCGGCATCTTCTCCGCGAATGGCTCCGGCGCCTATGGCAGCCAGGCCGCCATAGGCGCGGCGTTCCTGGTCCAGGTCTCTTCGAACCGGACCGAGGCTTATGTCGGTGACGAGTTCCATTATCAGGGCAATGGCGCGGCGCATACGACCGCGATCAATCTGAGCGGCGCGCTCGACGTCGAGGCCAACACCAAGAACCGCTTCGAGGCCTATGCGATCGGCGGAGCGCTCTCGACCGGGACGGCCGCGATCGCGGGCATGGCGAACGTCGAGATCGCCAACAACACCACGATCGCTGGCGTCTACGACACCACACTGCAGTCGGCGACGGGCGGCGCAGCCGGAGCAGTGACCATCAACGCCAACGAGGACGTGGCGATCAAGGAGATCGCGGGTGCGCTCGCGATCGGCGCGAGCGGGGGAGGCGTCGGCATCGGCGCCGCCGCCAACGTCATTGTCTTCAAGAGCCAGACCATCGCGGAAAGCCGCAACAGCAACCTGAACTCAACAGGCGCGATTAATGTCGGCGCGCTCAGCACCAAGGAAGTGCTGTCCTACGCGGTGACGGCAGGCATCGGCGGCAGCGTCGGCATCGGCGCGACCGTCGGCGTCATCATCATCGGCACCAACACCGCCGACGCCGACACGCAGGGGCAGCAGACCGGCCAGCTCAATCAGGGCGGCAACGGCACCATCGCGTCGGTGAACAACGGAACCAACAATACGCACGGCAGCGACGCGGTCGCCAGCGGGACCGCTGGCAATCCGAACGGTGCGAACGTGACGTCGACCTACGATGTCTCCAGCGTCCTGTCCGGCGGCAATGACGCCGTCGTTGCGCAGATCGCGGGCGGCAACGTCACCGGCACGCAGGTCAATGTCGTGGCCACCAGCGCCAACGCGGCCAAGATGTATCTGCTCGGCGCCGGCTTTGCGAAGAATGTCGGGATCGGCGCCGGCATTGGCTACACCAGCGTCAACAGCACCGTGCTCGCCAATCTGAGCGGCTACGGGCGCAACGGATCCGGGGTTTTGGAAGCCGCGGATACGCCCTTGGTCGTCTCGGCGCCGTCCGTCACTGTTGCGGCGGTCGTCAAGGACGCCAGCACCGGACCTTATGCCGGCAAGACCATCGACACCGAGGCGATCGCCGGCGGTGCGGCGCTTTACTTCGGTGCCGACGCAGCCGTGGCGGTCGGCAATGTCTCCAACTCCGTGGTGGCCCTGCTCGGCGGCCAGATCACCGGCACGGGCGGCACTGGCGCCGCCGTCATGGCGCTGGATTCGACGACCCAGGTCGTCTTCACCGGCGGCGTCACCGGCGGTGCCGTGGCTGTCGGTGCTTCAGTCGCAACGGCCAGCCGAACGAGCTCGGTCGCAGCGAGGGTGCTGAACGGCGCCACCGTCAACACGTCGACACTGGCGGTCGGCGCATCCGGCGCCGGCACCCTGACCACGACGGCAACGGCGCTCGGCGGCGGTATCGTCGCCGGCGTCGGTGCGGATGCGGAGGCCCACGAGAACTCGTCCGTGTTGGCGGAGATCGGCAGCAGTGCCTCGATCACGACGTCCGCGACGGACGTCGGCACACTGGTATCGGCGTCGATCACGCCCAATCTGTCGAGCAGCGCGATCGGCGTTTCGGTCGGCGGCGCTGCCGTCGGCATCGCCATTGCGAAATCCACGGTCGGCGCCACTGTGACGGCCGATGTCGGCGACAACGTCATCTTCGCGGGCGGTGCGCTCGCCGTGACCGCCATGGCGCTGGTCCCGACCAGCGGCACGACGACCTACGCCTGGGCGCTCGCCGGCGGCGGCGGCTCGCTGATCGGCGCGCAAGGCAGTCTGGCCCAGGCGTCCGAGAACGCGACGGTGAGCGCCTATGGCGGGACGGGGATCACGCTTCCCAACGCCAACGTCACCATCGCGGCTGAAAACGACAGCGCCCAATATGCCGAGGCGACCGGTCTCTCGACCGGGTTCCTGGCGCTCGGCGCCACCGTCGCACAGACGTCGTCGAACGCGCACACCTATGCCTATCTGGGCGCGCCTGCCGACATGGATAACCTGAACCACGAGAGCTACACGGGTATCCTTCGGATCACGGCGACCGGCACCGATACCAATGTCTCCAACGCGACGGTCGGCGCGGGCGGTACCTATGCCGGCGCGGCGGCGGTCGCCACCACCAGCTCGACCGCCGTCACCAACGCGCGGTTCGACGGCGGCACGGCGGATGACACGCTCTATTTCGGCGGCCTCCGCATCAATGCCATCCACACGACGAATTATGCCGCGAGTGGCGATGCCTATCAGGCGTCAACGGCCGGCGTCTCGGCCGGCAACGCGCAGAACGACGTCGACTCGACCACCACTGCCGAGATCGGAACGCACCTGATCATCAATTCGGCGGGCGGCAACATGGTCGTTATCTCCAACGACATTGTCAATCAGGGCGGTGGCGGCGCGCGTTCGGGCTCCGGCGGTTCGTTCTCGGGCGCTGCCGCGCTCAGCGACTCCCATGTCACCCAGACCGTCAACACCAATATCGGCGCCGGCACGGTGCTGAGCCTGAATGACGATCCGCGGACGTCGACGGCGGTCATCAACATCGAGGCCTACAACACGCTGAACACCAACGATACGGCGAGTCTCGCCACGGCCAGCTTGTTCGCCGGCGGCGGCGCCGAATCCAACATGACGGCGAACGCCACGCTCGCGGTCAACATCAATGCCCGCGAGCTGTTCAGCGCCGGCAAGATCTACATCGGCACGGCCGCGAAGATGGCGGCGGCGAACAACGCCAATGCCAGCCTCTATGGCGCGATCGCGGGTGTCGGTGCCAGCACCAACAGCTGGGTCCACGCCAACCAGTCTGTCAATGTCGGCGCCGGCGCGAAGATCGCGGCCTGGCGCGACATCAACATCTATGCGGGCCTCGCCGGCGATGGCTCCGTCTTCAGCAGCGTGCAGGCGACGGCGACGACGGTGGTCTACAACAACACCGTCGTTCCGATCTCCACGCTCTACCGCGGCACGGCCAATGCCGACGACACCACGAGCCTGACGCTGGCCTCCACCTCGAGCGTGCTCGGCGCACGCGACATCTACCTCGGCGCGACGCAGGGGCAGGTCACGGCGGCCGGCAACGGCAGCAACTACAATCCGTATCTGGATATCTTCAGCGCCAAGAACAGCGACAACCACAGCCACACCAGCGGAACCGGCGATGTCGCGCTCAATGGCCTGGTCGTGGCCGGCGTCAACAACGATTTGACCGTCACGATCGAGCTCGGTGCGACAGCGCCGACGTTGAGCACCACCAGCCCCTATTCGTTACTAATGAACTGCTCTTCTTCGCTACCAACGAACTGCTCTTCATCGCCCCTCGAACTCGTCTCCGACGTCAATCACTTCAGCCCGGTGATGAGCTGGAACCACCAGACGGTCCAGTACGCCGTCGTCGGCAACTTCAATCCCTACCAGTTGGTGGTCAACCAGCTGGCGACACTGACCGGCCTGACCGCAGCGCAGATCCGCTCACAGCTCGCGGCGGCGACGCCCACGGCGCCCGCCAGCATGTCGCCGTCCGGTACCGATTCGACCGGCGATATCCAGCGCCAGATCGATACGTTGATCAAGCAGGCGCCATTTACCTCCGATGCGCCCGGCAACGCCTTTGCGTTCGGCGACATCATGGTGTCTGCCGGCAACGTCTCGATCCTGGCCCAGCAGCTCACCGGCAACAGCGGCACGAATCCCGCGGCGCCGGCTGTCATCGCCCGCAGCTCGCCCTTGATCAAGATCGAGAACCGGGGCCTCGACTTCATGAGCCTGGGCAATCTCACGGTCACCGATGTGACCGGCGGAAACATCACCTATCGCCAGATCGATCATGTCGACCCGGATTCGCATTCCAATGTGACCTTCACCGCGATGCCGAGCGCGACGCCGTTGATCGACGTCTCGGCAACCTACAATCGCCTGGATCCCGACAGCGGTCAGGGCATCGACCAAAACGGCAACGTGCTGACCCGCACGCCCGACATCTATTTCAACGGCGCCGTCAACAACGCGAACGGCCTGCTCAAGATCATCAACAATCTCGGCAGTGTCGTCGCGTCGCAGTCACTCAGCGCCGCGACCGTCCAGATCGTGGTGCCCAAAGGCACGTTCACCTTCCTCGGCGGGATCGGGAGCTCCTACGACAGCAGCAGCGCGGTCACTTCGCAATGGGCCACCACCGAAGACAGGCCGGAGGACGCGCTGACGGCGGTGATGACGGCGGCGACCTATCTCGGCGCCTACGGCGACTACAACAGCGCTCCGCATATCGGAGATGGAGCCGGTCACCCGTATTTTTATTACTGCTGCGTCAACGGCAGTACCGGCGTGTATCAACCGGTCTCCGGCGCCGACGCCAGCACGATCTTCACCGCGCGCATGCTGATGACGTACTACGACGGCGTCTCACTCTACTCGGCGATCTTCCTGCCGATGGGGCAGGGCGCGCCCGGCAACGGCAATCCCCAGGCCGGCAGCGTACCTGACGTCAACACCCTCAAGATCATCGAGGGTCAGCAGGACCTGCACAATATCGCGGTCGCGCCCTGGGAGAAAACGACTTATGACGGCCGGAACGTTTACACGGATAGCGGTCCGTACAAGACGCCGTTCAACTGCGACGGCTGCTCGGCCTTCTTCCAGGTCATCAACATCCAGCCGGATGCAATCACGCCGAAGACCGCGGATGCGCCGGCCACCGCGACAGCCAGCCGGACCATCAGCGGCCAGGCGGTCATCATCTCGGCGTCGGTGATCAACATCAACGGCACCATCCAGAGCGGCTCGAGCAGCAATTACTCGGTCAACATTGGTGCCGACGCGTTGCAACAGGTCACGAATCTCAAGAACAACAGCACCGCCTTTACCCTGGCCCAGGCCAACGCGCAGAACGGCAGCTATATCGACATTACAGGCACCAATCTGACGACGTCGGGCACCGGCGACGTCAAGATCGGGGTGAAGTACAACGCTCTCACCGACCAGTTCATCCTGAACAGCGTGGTGCAGGGCGCGGGCGGCTACGTCTATCTGAACGGCAAGATCATCTCGACCTCGACCGACAGCACCCAGACCCAGGGCAACATCGAGATCAAAGGCGGCGCCGGCACGATCACCGTCAACAACACGAGCGGGCTCCAGCTCGTCACCAACACCATCAACACCGGCGCCAGCGCCCAAAGCGTGGTCGAGATCGTCGATCAGCTCAAGGGGAAGACGACGTGGTGGGTCTACGATCCCAAGGCTGCGAGCAGCCAACAGGTGTCGAGGTACGAGATCAACAGCGTCACCGCGAACGCGATCGACCCTTCGATGCTTGCAGCCAGGACAGGTACGGCAGGCATCCAATACGCGACGAAGGAGAACATGCTCTATCAGTGGGTCGACACCGCGACGGTGGATCGCCCGACCAACAGCACGCAGTTCGACTACGGCTGGCAGTTCACGCCCAACCAGACCACCGGTGAGAATTGGACCCGCTCGATCAGCCTGGTTGAGGGCGTGCAGAGCAGCAACTACCAGAAAGTCACTACCGCCACCGGCAGCTATCACTGGGCGGCCGGCACGAATCCGGACGGAAGTCCCATCCCGCTCGGCACCCACCCCGACAAGTGCTGCGGCGCGGACGCCCAGTTCAACTGGTACCAGCAGATCTACGATCACCTGACGCTTACGCTGACCAATACGGTGAAGGCGTCGAACCCGATCAACGTCAAGTTCACCGGCGGCGGGAGCAGCGACGTCGTGGTCAATTCGACCTCCGGCATCGTCATCAACGGGTCGATCAACAACCTACAGGGCACGACGACGCTCTCCGCGACCGGCGCCAACTCGTCCATTACGGTCGCTGCCAATGCCAACAACCCGGTGGTTTCGGGCACGAGCGTGACGCTTTCGGCGGACGGCGGCATCGGCACGCTCGGCACCAACAAAGCTCCCGTGCAGGTGCAGATCTATGGCGGCAGCCTGACCGCCAGCTCGATCGACCGCGACATTGCGATCTCGGCCATCGGCGCGCTGTCGATCAACCAGGTCAAGGTGAATTCGGCGGGCGCTACGCCGCAAGGCAACGTCTTCCTCTCGGCGACCGGCGACATCAACTCGGCGTCCGCCTACAACGTCGCCAATCCGGTCGTGATCGGCAAGAACATCGAGATCAACTCCACCTCCGGTGCGATCGGCGCGACCAGCGCCGTCGTCAACGGCGCCTCCACCCTGACCAACATCAATCCGCTGGTGATCCAGGCGACCGGCACAGTCCAGGCCAACGGGACCGTCGATGGAGGTGTTCTCGATAGCGCCTCGGCGACTGGCACCTATATCATCCAGTCAAAGGGCGATCTGCGCCTCGGCACGATCCAGTCGACCGGCGGCCCGGTCTTCCTTGAGGCGGCCGGCTCAGACAACAACCCGGCCAGCATCCTGAACGGCCGGGCTGCGGTTGGTCTCACCACGGCGCAGAGCCAGCATCTCCAGAACGTCTGGACCAGCCTTGACCTGCTCAGCGGCAACGCCGCCACCAATGCAGTCAACAGCTACCAGTCCATGGTGACGTCGGCCTACAACGACTACTTCCAGCTCAAGAACATCGCGTTCACGAACGGCAGCACCTACAATCCGACCTCGGTGGGCCTGACGGTGCTGCGCGCGCAGGTGGCTGCCAAGCTCGGCATCGATCCCGCAAACGTCTCGACGACGCAGATGCAGGCCGAGGCCACGACGCGGTTCCTGCGGGATCAATTCCTGCTCGGCAAGATCACCACCGACGAGCTCAAAACCTCGCTGACGACATTGCTCGGCACAGCTCCCGCAGATCCGCTGGGGACCGTGTTCGGCAGTTCGCTGTCGTCAACCCTGTTCACGACGTTGTTCGACGGCGTTTCGACAGCCAATCAACGGATGCCGAGCAATACGGCGCTGCAAACGGCGCTCAATACCTACAACGCGAACTACAGCTACACGCTTGCGTCGACCGAGCGGGTCTACGGCATCATCACCGCGGGTTCGCAGTGGACGCAGAGCCAGCTCGCCTACACGGTGTCGTCGTCGGCCGTCGGCGCGGCACCGCCGCCGATCGACGAGAACGTCGTGGCCAATGTCAGCGCCAACCAGATCATGCTCTACGCGCCGCGCGGCTCGGTCGGTAATTCGGCTGCGCCCCAGACCTTCACCTTCACCAGCGTCGATTCCTCGTCGTTGACGCCGGATCAGAGGGGATTGCTCGCCACGGCCGGTCCCGGTCAGCTCACCGTCGGCGCGGTTACGGATCCGACGACCCATGTCACGACCTATACGGTCAGCCTGTCGCAGCAGAACCTCGTCGTTGTCGATAACCCGATCGCGATCTCGGCCAAGGCGCTGACGAACATCTATCTCGGCAGCAAGAACAGCCTCGCGCTCGGCGGCGTCACCGCGAATTACGGCCCGATCACGGCCGCGCAGGCCAACGGCATCGAGGTGACCGGCCGCGGCGACGTCAAGCTCGACGCCGTCACCAGCATCTCCGCCAATGTAGGCGGGGCCGTGATATCAGGTGATATCGGCAACCTGACCCTGATCGCCGAGCACGGCAATATCGGCGCCCCCGGGACCGCCGGAAGCAATCCCGCGACCAACCTGAACGCGATCCAGATCGCGTTCGCCGATCCGAGCAACGACCAGCTGGACCAGGTCTCGTCGGCGCAGGGCATCTATGTGAAGCAGACCACCGGCGATCTCATTCTCGGCAACATCTCCGCCGGCAATGCGATCCAGCTTGCCGCCACCGGCAGCATCTACGCCGAAACCGGCTTCACGGACCGTACCGCGATCCATATTCTGGGCGCCGATCTCGATCTGCGCGCGGGTGGCAACATCGGCTTCAACGGCTCGACCTTCCAGCCGCTGCAGGTGAACATCTCCGGCGCGGTGACAGGCTCGGCGGTCGGCGACCTCAGCATTCTCGCCGTCACCGGCGATCTCATGGTCGGCACCAGCGGTGCCTATGGGACGCTGACGGCCGGGGGCGCATTGACGCTGAATGTGGCGCGCGGCGCGCTCACCATCAATGCCGACATCACCAGCAATGGCCTGATGCAACTGCTCGCCAACCGCGGCATGACTTTCGCAGCCGGCACCAGCGCGGCGCCGGTGGTTGCGACCAGCAGCTCGGACGGTGTGACGCTGGTGGCCGCGACACTGTCGATGGGCGCCTATTCGGCCATCAACGCGGCCGGATTGATCTCGGTGACCACGACGGGCGATGCGACGATCGGCCAGCTGAATTCGTCGCTGTCCTATGCGGCGGCCTCGAACGCGCCCTCGATCATCGTTACCGCCGGCGGCGTCGCCTCGCTCGGCGCGATCATCGACAATGGCGACGGCCAGACCAAATTCGTCGCGTCCGGCACCGGCGCCGAGCTGTCGCTGAGTGGGTCGAACGGTATCGGCAGCGCCACGACCCGGCTTGACTTCAACGCCGCGCTGCTGACTGCAAGCGCGAGCGCCGGCGGCATCTATGTGAAGGCTCTCACCGACACCGAGGCGAGTCTGCTGTCGGCGGTGAAGGGCAGCGTGGACATCGTCGGCACCGGCGGGCTGACGCTCGACCAGGTGGTGGCGGGCACGGCGACCGGCGCAAGCGGCTCCTTCAGCGCCGTGGCTAACAATGGCAGCATCGTCATCGGCACGGCTGATAGCAGCGGCTCACAGACGGTGCATGCCAGCCAGAACGTGACGTTCAAGGCGCTGACGACGACCGGGAATAGCGGCGATGTCGGCAACGTCAACGTCACCGCCGACAACGGCTTCGTCCTGGCGCAGACGGTGATTTCGGGTGGCGCGACCACGCAGGGCTCGGTCTCGGCCAACGGCTCGGCGAGCCTCGTTGCGGCCACGACCATCACCGGCAGCACGCTCGCCGCCACGACCGGCTCGGGCCTGCTGACCGCGGCAGGTCCGATCAACTGGAACGTCCTCAATGTCGGGACGACGCTGGGCGCCACCGCGGGGCAGGGTAGCATCACCTTCCAGACCGCGCAGAGCGGCGGCACGCAGACCATCCACGCCCATGACAATGTGACGTTCAACGCGCTGACGGCGACCGGCACCAATGGCGATGCCGGCAGCATCAACGTCAATGCCGACAATGGCTTCATCCTGGCGCAGACCGTGATGGCTGGCGGCGTGCCGACGCTGGGCTCAGTCTCCGCCAACGGCTCGGCGAGGCTGATCGCCGCCGGGACGAATACCGGCCACAACCTCACGGCCTCCACCGGCAACGCCGTGCTGCAAGGTACGATCGTCAATTGGGATAATCTCAATGTCGGCGGTACGCTCGGCATCACCGCGACAGTAGGCGGGATCACGGTCGGCACCGCGGTCAGCGGAGGCTCGCAGACCCTGCACGCCGTCAACGACATCGCGTTCTCCCAGCTTACGACCACGGGTATCCCGGGCGATGCAGGCGACATCGACCTGCGCTCCGACGCGGGTGGGCTCCGGGGCGGATCGATCTCCGCCAACGGCAACACGCGCTTCAGTTCGGTGGGTCCGCTCTCGCTCGACCGGATCACCGGCGAGGTCGTCAAGCTGAGCTCGAGCGGCGATCTGACGATCCGCTCCATCACCGCGACGAAGGGGGTCAACCTCGCTGCGGCCACGATCAACGTCAACATCGAGCAGATCGGCTCGACGCCGCCAGTCCCGCTGGTCATCAACGTGACCGGCTCTGACGGCGGCCCCGCGACCTCAGCCAACATCTCGATCGACGCCCCCAACGTCATCTTCGACCAGTTCAAGGTGGTGGACGCCAACGTTCTGACCAATGCGCACGCGGTTGCGATCCTGAACGGCTATGTGCCCGGCCAGCTGATGTTGACCACGGCGACCCAGCAGGTGCTGCTCAACAACCGCACGCCGGCGCCGTCCAACTGGCCGACGCTCCAGCTTTACCAGCCGGGCGGCGTGTTCACGATGGCCCAGGTCGGCAACGCCAATGTCAGCAACGCCTATGTGGTGTTCTACACCGGCGATATCTCTGCGACCGTCACCAATTACGGGCCGGACCACAGCTGCTGCCTCGGCTTCACCGGCGCCAGCATGGTGCGCAACATCCCGGTCGACGGCGAGAGCCGCGCGAACATCGAGACCTGGCTCGCGAAGAAGGACGGCAGGATGTTCTACCTGCTCGGTCTCACCGGTCAGGCCCGGCTCGATGCGCTGCTGACGCCGCGGCCGGTTGAGACCATCGGCTCCGGTCCCGCCGTCAACATCGAGGGACTGATCGACACGCGCAAGCTGCGCCGTCAGGGCCAGCGTGCGGGTCGTGCGGGTTGGAAGGACGCGGCGGTTGAGACGGCGAAGCCGGCGGTCGGCCGTCTTGCACAGGCGTGGTAACGGGACCAGGGATGCGGATTTGGCGGGCAGTGTTGGGGGTGGGGCTTGCAGCGTGCTGCATCGTGCCCGCGCGCGCGCAAGTGCCCTCGATCAATCCCGGCGTGATCCAGACCGACGTGGACCGGCAGCGCCGCCAGCTCGAACAGCAGAGCGCGCCGCCAAAACTCAACGGTCCCGCGGTGATCGGCGGCGAGCGGGAGAAATCCCAGCTGCTCAAGCCAGGCGGACCGAAATTCCGCCTGCGCAAGGTCGAGTTCGGCTCCTCCAAATTCATCACGCCCTCGGAGCTCGACGAGATCGCGAAGAAGTATGTCGGCCAGAACGTCGACATTGCCGCGCTGTTGCAGCTCGTCGCCGACATCAACGCCGTCTACGCCGCGCGCGGCATCGTCACGGGCATCGCGACGCTGCCGGAACAGGATCCGAAGGACGGTGTGGTCAAGATCAAGCTGACCGAAGGCCGGCTTCAGAAAACGACCGTCGAGGGTAACAAGCAGACCCGCACCGATTATATCTTGCATCGCTTGAGGGAGCCCGAAGGCGAGGTGCTCGACGTTCCCAAGCTCAATCGCGACGTGATCTGGTTCAACCGCACCAACGACGTGCAGATCAAGGCGCTGCTCCAGCCCGGCACGAGTTTTGGCCTGACCGATCTCCAGTTCGCGGTGATCGAGCCGCCGGTCGACACCTTGCAGCTGTTCACCGACAATCAGGGCTCCGAGAACACCGGGCGCTGGGAGGGCGGGGCCTTCTACAAGCGGCATGGCCTGTTCGGCGTCGACGATCGCCTGACTTTCTACGGCGTCCGCTCCGACGGCAATCTCAACGGCAACGCCGCCTACAGCGTTCCGGTCAATCCGTGGGGCGGTCGCGTCGGCGTCAGCTATACCGAAGGCAAGATCAAGATCGTCCAGGGACCGTTCGTCGCGCTCGACGTCACCGGACGCTCGAGCCAGGCCGCGGTCAATGTCAGCCAGCCGGTCTGGGTGACGCAAAACTGGCTGGTGCTGCTCAATGCCGCGGAGACCGAGGGCAAGACCGTCAGCCGCTTCGCCACGGTCGCCGTCACCGAGGATCACTACGACAAGGCGACAGCCGGCGTCTCGGTGACCAATTCAGGCAACACCTATTCGGTCACGGTCTCGCCGGCGGTGAACTACGTCGCGTGGCAAGACCATGTGCTCGGCAACAACCGCGCGTTCAACACCTATACCGGCTCGCTGATTGCAACCAGCACGGCGGGGCCGGCGAATTTCAGCGCCAACGTACTAGCGAGCTGGCAATACACACAGGACAAGCTGCTGCCGGGCGACCAGATCTTTTCGATCGGCGGCCCCACGACCGTGCGCGGCTATCCCTCCAACTCGGCGTCCGGCGACAGCGGCTACTATTTCAACGCCGAGCTGCACTACAACTGGTCGCAATGGCTGAGGGGCTTTGATACCTACATCTTCACCGACTGGGGTGGGGTGTATTCGACGTTCCCCGGCGTGACCGAGCTCGCCTCGGTCGGCGTTGGCTTCTCCTGGACTTACGCGCAGTTCCTGACGTTCGAGGCGAATTACGCGACGCCGCTGAAGATGGCCGTCTCGACCCAGAACCACTACGAGGCCTATGGTCGCGTCATCTTCCGGCCGTTGTTGATGTTCGAGAAGCCGGAAAGCCGCGCGCCCGTGGCGGCAGTTGCGGGCAAGAGCAAGTCGTAGCGGCGGGGTGCTTCTCCCTCCGCCGTCATTGCGAGCGCAACTCTCTCACCGCCGTCATTGCGAGGAGCCCTTGCGACGAAGCAATCCAGAATCTTTCTGCGGAAACACTCTGGATTGCTTCGCTTCGCTCGCAATGACGGAGGATGGAGCGCGCCTGATTAGCGCCGCAACGTAAACTCGCTCGCTCCCCGCCGCTGCTCCCATTTCGCCTGTTCCAGCTCCGGCTGGTCGCATTCGGCCTCGGGATAGCCAATGCAGAGATAGGCGATGAACTTCCAGGTGTCAGGTACATCGAGAATGGCGTGGACGCGCGCGGGGTTCAAAATCGAGACCCAGCCGAGCCCGATGCCTTCGGCGCGCGCGGCGAGCCACATCGCGGTGATGGCGGCGACCACGGAATATTCCGTCGTCTCCGGCATGGTGGCACGGCCGAGGCCGTGGCCGATATCGCTGGCCTTGTCGGCAAACACGGCGAGGTGGCCGGGGGCCTGTTCGAGGCCCGACAGTTTCAACGCGGCATAGCGCGCTGCGCGTTCGCCGGAATAGCAATTCAGCGCGTCGGAATTGCACGCCCTGAAGTCGTCGATCACAGCGCGGCGCCGCGCGGCATCGTCGACGATGACGAAGCGCCAGGGCTGGCTCAGGCCGACCGAGGGCGACAGACATGCGGTCTCGATCAGGCGATCGATCGCACCGTCCGGCAGCGGGGCGCTGCGAAAGCGGCGCACGTCGCGGCGCCACACGAACAACTCACGCAGTTGCCGGCGAAAGACGTCGTCGAACTCGACCATGACGTCAGCGTCCCATCTGGAAGGCCGCGGCGACCAGCAGGATCAGGATCTCGCCAGTCTGCTCGAATGCGCCGAGGATGTCCCCGGTCTGCCCGCCGATCTGGCGGATGGCAAGCCGTGCCAGCATCAGCCCGGCGAGCGACAGCAGGATCAGGCCGACCAGCGCCTTGCCCGGGCCGAGCGCGAGGGCGAGCGTGAGCGTTCCAAGAGCAAATGCGACGGCCACGCTGCGGCCCGACGGTGCTCCGGCGCTCGCCGAAAGCCCGTCCGGCCGTGCCGGCGGAACCAGCGACATGAAGGCCGGCACGCCAGCACGCGCCGCAGCATGCGCAGCGCAAAGCGCAAGCGTGACGGCCCACGGATTGGCGATGGCCGCAAGCGCGCTCCAGCGCAGACCGAATGAGAGGATCAGCGCGCAGACGCCATAAGTACCGATCCGGCTGTCGCGCATGATCTCGAGCTTGCGATCGCGTGTGCGGCCGCCGCCGAGCCCGTCCGCGGTATCGGCGAGCCCGTCCTCGTGCAGCGCGCCGGTGATGAGTGCAGTCGTCGCGAGCGCGAGCAGGGCAGCAAGGTTCGGTGTTAGTCCGATCCGGCTGGCGATCTTGTAGATTAACGCGCCGGCGAGGCCGACCAGCAGTCCGGCGAGGGGAAGCGCCCATGTCGCGCGGGCGACGGCGCCGTCTCCCGCGGGCTTTGACGATGCCACGGGCAAGATCGTCACGAACGATGCCGCCATCCTGAGATCGGCAATGACGTCTTTCAAAAACTCGGCGCGCGGCATCATTTCAGTTTCATCGGCAGGCCGGCGACGACGAACTCGACCTCGTCCGCGGCGATCGCAATGGTCTGGTTCATGATCCCGGCGGCGTCGCGAAAGCTGCGCGCCAGCGCGTTATCAGGCACGATGCCGAGGCCGACCTCGTTGGTGACGAAAACGACGGGGCTCTTGAGACGGGGCAGGGTGCCGGCGAGCTCTGTCATCTCGCGCTCCCAGTCGCGCTCGGCATGCATCAAATTGGAGAGCCACAGCGTCAGGCAGTCCACGAGCCTTGCGCCGCCGCCATCGCTCGCGACCAGCGCGGGCACGAGATCAAGCGGCACCTCGCGTTCGATCCAGTCGGTTCCGCGGCGCGTGCGGTGCTTCGCGATGCGCGTCTCCATTTCGGCGTCGAGCGCCTCGGCCGTCGCGACATAGACGGGCTGTCCGGGAAAGGCGCGCGCGCGCATTTCCGCACGCTTGCTCTTGCCCGATCGCGCTCCGCCCGTGATCAAGATGACGGCCATAAAAGTCTCCTGTGGGCCAGCACTAATCACCAAACGGGTCGAAAGACAAAGCCGAAATCAGGCGGTCAGGGGCTTGCGCTCGCCCCTCGCTTTGCGCAACAGGGGGCGGGACAGGAGACGAATGTGGGTTTTGCGGGCGCGATGGTGGTGGCGATGGCGGTGGATGCCCTGCTGGGCTGGCCGTCGTGGCTGTTCGCCTGGATCGGCCACCCCGTGACCTGGCTGGGTCGGCTGATCGGCGCCATCGATACCGCCTGGAATCGCGCATCAGATCCGCCAGCGCTGCGCCGCGTTGCCGGCGTCGCCGGAGCGCTCCTTGTGATTGCGGTCTCCGTCGTGCTCGGTTGGTTGCTTCAGTCCTTGCTTCCCTCAGATTGGATACAGATCGCGTTGGTCGGCATTCTGGCCTGGCCGCTGGTCGCATTGCGCTCGCTTCATGATCATGTCGCGGCCGTCGCGAAGCCGTTGCAAGCCGGCGACCTTGCCGGTGCGCGCGAAGCGGTCTCGCGCATTGTCGGCCGCGATCCCGCAATGCTCGATGAAGCCGGCATTGCGCGCGCAGCGATCGAGAGCCTCGCCGAAAACGCCTCCGACGGCATCGTCGCGCCGGTGTTTTGGGGCGCGCTGTTCGGCTTGCCGGGGATCCTCGGCTACAAGGCCATTAACACGCTCGATTCCATGATCGGCCATCGCAGCGAGCGCCACGAAGCGTTCGGCTGGGCCGCAGCGCGCATCGACGATGTCGCGAACTTCATTCCGGCGCGCCTGACCGGATTTCTGTTCGTTCTGCTGGCACCGAGGCGATCTGAGGCACTGTCGTGCATGACGCGGGATGCGCGCCGTCACCGCTCGCCCAACGCCGGCTGGCCGGAAGCGGCGATGGCGGGCGCGCTTGGCGTGCGGCTCAGCGGTCCCCGGTTCTATCACGGCAACATCACCAACGAGCCCTGGCTCAACGAAGGTGCGCGCGATCCGCTTGCGGCCGACCTCGGTGAGGGACTGGCCGTCTACCGACGCGCTATGCTGTTGCTCGCAGGCGTCCTTGCGATCCTGGCCTTCGCGTGAAAGAACGGGGCATGCGCGAGCACGGTGGAAATCTCGATCTGGCCCAGCAGCGTTTTGGCGGACGCGCGGAGGACTGGATCGATCTGTCGACCGGAATCAACCGGCTGCCTTATCCCGTGGGCGAGGTGAGCGCGCGCGCATGGAGCGCGCTGCCGGCGCGTGCCGAGATCGACGCGCTGCATCAGGCTGCGCAGCATGCGTTCCGCACGAGCGCGCCGATCGTTGCGCTTGGCGGCGCGCAGGCCGCGATTCAATTGTTGCCGCAGCTAGCGCGGCGCGGCCGCGCATGCATCCTCGCGCCGACCTACAACGAATATGCAGGTGTTCTCTCGGCCGCGGGCTGGGATGTCCATGAGGTCGGAGAGCTCGACGCGCTGGCAGGCGCGGACCTTGCTGTTGTCGTCAGTCCCAACAATCCCGATGGCCGGCAATTTGCGCCAAAGGAGTTTCTGGCGCTGTTGCCGCGCGTCAGCCGTCTCGTCGTCGACGAGAGCTTTGCCGATGCCGCTCCGCAGCTGTCGCTTGCGCCGCAGGCGGATCGACCGGGACTGCTGATCCTGCGCTCGTTCGGCAAATTTTATGGTCTTGCCGGTCTGCGGCTGGGCTTTGCACTTGGCAATGCGGCCGACGTTGCAAGGCTCGCGGCGGCTTCGGGGCCATGGCCGGTCTCGGGAGCGGCGATCACGATCGGTTGCCGCGCATTGCGCGATGACGCATGGGCTGAGGCTACGTCAGCGCGGCTTGCGCGAGACTGTGTTCGGCTCGACGAGATGGCGCAGATGCAAGGCTGGCGGCTCGTCGGCGGCGCACCGCTCTTTCGCCTTTACGAAACGCCCGACGCTCTCGCTGCACAGGAGAAGCTTGCGCGTGCCCAGATCTGGTCGCGCGTCTTCGCGCAACAGCCGACATGGCTGCGGCTCGGCCTTCCCGGCGGCGAATCCGAATGGACCCGCCTTGCCGAGGTCCTAGCGCGCTAGCGCGAGCAGGCCGTCGACGTCGAGATGCTGTTCGATGTGATCGGCGAGGGCGTCGAGCGCGCTCTCGACCCTCGCATGATACGGCTCGTCGCCGGCGGGAATGTCGAGCTTGGCCAGGAACGCCCTGCGAAAATCGTCCGACGTGAACAGGCCGTGCAGATAGCTGCCTTGCACGCGGCGATCGCTGGAGACCGCGCCTTCCGGCTCGCCGTTCAGTTTCGCGAACGGGCGGGCACGATCCGGCCCGTCGGTGCGGCCGATGTGGATTTCGTAGGCTTCGATCGGCTGATCGGTCGCGGCATGCACGGCCGCAACACGCGTCAGCGTCTTCTGCGGGTTCATCACCGTTTCGACATCCAGAAGTCCGAGGCCCGGCGTGTCGCCCGCGGGACCTTCGATGCCGTCAGGGTCGGCGACGCTGCGACCCAGCATCTGATAGCCGCCGCAGAGCCCAAGCACATGGCCGCCCCTGCGACGATGCGCGAGCAGATCGATGTCCCAGCCCTGTGCGCGCAGGAAAGCTAGGTCGCCTCGCGTCGATTTCGAGCCGGGGACGATGACGAGCCTGACATCGCCGGGAATCGCTTCGCCCGGACGCACCATCACGAGGTCGACACCCGGTTCGAGTTTCAGCGGATCGAGATCGTCGAAATTGGCGATCCGCGACAGCGCGAGGCAGGCGATCTTGCATTGCCCGGGCTTGCGCGCATCGCTCAGGCCCAGCGCGTCCTCGGCCGGGAGCTCGCCGGCGCGGGTGAACCAGGGCAGCACACCAAGGCCACGCCATTCGGTCTTCGCTTCGATAAGTCTGTAGCCGTCGTCGAACAGCGTGGGATCGCCACGAAACTTGTTGATGACAAAACCCTGGATCATCGCGGCATCGTCGGGGTCGATCACCGTTTTGATGCCGACGAGCTGGGCGATGACACCGCCACGGTCGATGTCACCGACCAGCACGACAGGCACGTCGGCCTTGCGCGCAAAGCCCATATTGGCGATGTCGGCCTTGCGCAAATTTACCTCGGCCGGGCTGCCCGCGCCTTCGACCAGCACCAGATCGGCGCGCGCCTTCAGCCGCTCAAAACTCTCCAGCACGGCGCCCATGAGCTGCGGCTTCATGGCCGCATATTCGCGCGCACGTGCCGTTGCGATGCGCTTTCCCTGCACGATCACCTGTGCGCCCACATCGGTCTCGGGCTTCAACAGCACCGGATTCATGTCGGTATGCGGCTCGACGCCGGCGGCGAGCGCCTGCAATGCCTGGGCGCGGCCAATCTCGCCGCCATCGACGGTGACGGCCGCGTTGTTCGACATGTTCTGCGGCTTGAACGGGAGCACGCGCAGACCGCGGCGGCTGAAGGCGCGCGCAAGGCCGGCGACGATGAGCGACTTGCCCACGTCCGAGCCGGCCCCCTGGATCATCAAAGTGCGCGCCATTGCGAAGAGTCTCAGAACTCGACGCCGGCTTGCGCCTTGATGCCGGAGCGGAAGGGATGCTTGACCAGCGTCATCTCGGTGACGAGATCGGCGATCTCGATCAACTCGTCCTTGGCGTTGCGCCCGGTGAGCACGACATGCGTCATCGCAGGCTTGTGCGTCGACAGGAATTCGACGACCTCGGCGATATCGAGATAGTCGTAACGCAGCGCGATGTTGATCTCGTCCAGCACGACCATGCGCAAGTTGGAGTCGAGGATCAGCTCCTTGGCCTTCTCCCAGCCGGCGCGCGCGGCGGCGATGTCGCGGGCGCGGTCCTGCGTCTCCCAGGTGAACCCTTCGCCCATGGCGTGGAACTGGCAGAGCTCGCCGAAATGGCCGGTGAGCAGGCGCCGCTCGCCGGTGTCCCAAGTGCCCTTGATGAACTGAACGACCGCGCAGGGGAAGCCATGGGCGACGCAGCGTACGATCATGCCGAAGGCCGAGGAGGACTTGCCCTTGCCGGCGCCGGTGTGGACGATGATCAGGCCCTTTTCGCCGCTCTTGGTCGCCATGATCTTGTCGCGGGCGGCCTTCTTTTTCGCCATTTTCTGGGCGTGCCGGGCGTCGGTTTCCTCACCCGTTTGGGTATCCGGTTCAGGCGTCATCGGTCCCGGTCCTTCGGCTTGACAAGAGGCGGCCGGGGGCAAATGGTGGCCCGGCGTTGGTTCCTGTCCTATGACAGGCGAAGAGGGAATGCGATAGGGTCCGAATCGGCAAGATTTGGATCTAAACTGCAGCCGCCCCCGCGACCGTGACCGGAGAGATGCCCGAAGCCACTGACCCCTCACGGGATCGGGAAGGCGGGGATCGAAGGGTGAAAACCCTGCTCCGCAAGCCGGGAGACCTGCCAGCGCGGACGAGTTTTGGACCGGCGGACGGGGTGTTCCGCGACGGGGAAACGGCCTCTCAAGTCAGGGGCCGTGCGCCTCTTCGCCTCCCGTAGTTTATTCTGGAAGAGGCGATGACCGTCACACTTCATGTTTGCATCACCTGCCGCGCCGGCGAGACGCCTGGCGAGGGCGAGACGACGCCCGGCAAGCGCCTGCATGGTGCGATCCTCGATGCCGGCGTGCCCGACGGCGTCAATGTGGTTCCCGTCGAATGCCTCTCTGCATGCAGCCAGGGCTGCTCGGTGGCGCTCAGCGCGCCCGGCCGCTGGTCCTATGTCTATGGTCGCCTGTCGGATGCGAACGCGCAGGACGTGGTCGCAGGTGCTGCGGCCTATGCGGCCGCGCCCGACGGGCTCGTGCCCTGGCGCAGCCGTCCCGAAATCTTCCGCAAGCAGTCGCTTGCTCGCATTCCCCCCGTTGCCGTGTTGCCAGAGGCCGCCGAATGAACTCGCTCGCAAAAGTCCCGGTCACGGTGGTCACGGGTTTTCTCGGCTCCGGCAAGACCACGTTGATCCAGCATCTGCTCGCAAACCCCAATGGCAAGAAGCTCGCCGTGCTCGTCAACGAGTTCGGCAGCGAAGGCGTCGACGGCGAAATTTTGAAGTCCTGCGCCGATGCCAATTGCCCGGAAGAGAACATTATCGAACTCGCCAATGGCTGCATCTGCTGCACCGTCGCCGACGATTTCATCCCGACCATGGAGAAGTTGCTCGCGCGCCCGGTGCGGCCCGATCATATCCTGATCGAGACCTCGGGCCTGGCGCTGCCAAAACCGCTGCTGAAGGCATTCGACTGGCCGGAGATCCGCTCGCGCATCACCGTCGATGGTGTGATCGCGCTCGCCGATGCCGAAGCCGTAGCTGCTGGCCGCTTCGCGCCCGATCCGATTGCGGTGGAAGCGCAGCGCGCGGCGGATGAAAACCTCGATCACGAGACGCCGCTGTCGGAAGTGTTCGAGGACCAGATCGCCTGCGCCGACATCGTGCTGCTGACCAAGGCCGATCTTGCGGGCACCGCGGGGATCGAGGCCGCCAAGGCGGTGATCACCGCCGAGATGTCGCGCCGCGTGCCGATGCTTCCCGTCACTGACGGTGCGATCGATGCCCGCCTCATCCTCGGCCTCGGCGCTGCCGCCGAAAATGATCTCGCCGCGCGTCCCTCGCATCATGACGGCGAAGAGGAGCACGAGCATGATGATTTCGCGTCCGTCGTGATCGATCTTCCTGAAGTCACCGACGTCGACGCGCTGGTCGCATCGGTCCAGAAGCTGGCGCGCGAGCAGAACGTGCTGCGTGTTAAAGGATACATCGCTGTCGCGGGCAAGCCGATGCGGCTTCTGCTTCAGGCTGTCGGCGAGCGCGTGCGCCACCAGTTCGACAAGCCATGGGGCGCGGCTATCAGGCAATCGAAGCTCGTCGTGATCGGCGAGCACGGCGATATCGACGAGGCCGCCATCAAGGCGGGACTTGGTATTCAGGGACTTGGTATTTAAGGACTTGGTATCTGATGCACGTCGTCTTCCGCGAGAGCCGCGGTCTGGAGGAGACCGCGACGCCCAGAGACATCGGCCAGGACCCGGCCGATCTCGTGGTGCTCTCGTATTCGGATTCCGATCTAGCGGCCTTCGCAGCCGGATGGCGCAGAGGCCGTAACAGCCTGCCGTCGCTGCGGCTCGCCAATCTCGCAGAACTGCGTCATCCGTTGTCGGTCGACACCTATATCGAGCGGACGCTGTCGCAGGCGCGCGGCATTCTGGTTCGCCTGATCGGCGGTGAGTCCTATTGGCCGTATGGACTCGCGGCCCTTCAGCAGCTCGCGAAGGATCGCAACATCGTGCTGGCCGTGCTGCCGGCCGACGGCCGCGACGACACGCGGCTGGATGCATATTCGACATTGCCGGTCTCGACGCTGCGGCGGCTAAAAGTGCTTTGCGACACCGGCGGTCCCGTCGCGGCGCAAGCGGCGATCGCGCAGCTCGCATTGGCCTCGGGTCTCTACGCGGGCCCTGTTATCGGCGAGATGACGGTGCCCGAGATGGGCTTTTACGATCCCGCGCGCGGCGTGATTGCGGCGCCGCCGTCGGGCGAGGGGAAACCGCGCGCGCTGGTGACCTTCTATCGCTCCTATCTCACTGCGGCCGACACCGGCCCGGTCGATGCCCTGATAGCGGCCCTGCGCGAGAAGGGGTTTGACGCTTACGGCGCGTTCGTCACGTCGCTAAAGGCTCAGGGCGTTGCGGATTGGCTGCGCGCACATCTTGCGAAGAATCCTCCGGCCGCGATCGTCAATGCGACGGCGTTCTCAGCCATGGGCGAGGGCGGCACGACACCGTTCGATGCGGCGTCATGTCCCGTCTTCCAGGTCGCGCTCTCATCGGCGCGGCGCGATGACTGGGCGGAATCGCTGCGCGGCCTGTCGCCCGGCGATCTCGCGATGCATGTGGTGCTGCCCGAAGTCGATGGCCGCGTGTTTACCGGCGTTGTGAGTTTCAAGTCAGCGTCGGTGCGCGATCCCGACCTGCAATTTTCGCATCTGGCGCACAGGCCCGATGAGGAGCGCGTGATGGCTGTTGCGGCGCGCGTTGCGGCCTGGCGCAGCCTCGCGGAGAAGCCGGCCGCCGGGAAGCGGCTGGCGATCGTACTCTCGAACTATCCGGGCCGTCCGCACCAGATCGCGCATGCGGTTGGGCTTGACGCACTGGCTTCAGTCGAGGCCTTGGTGTCCGATCTCGCGGAGGCCGGCTTCAATGTTGCGCCGGTCAATGCGCTCGGCGAGACCTTGCTGAACCAGCATCTGATCTGGAGCGTCGCGGATTACCGTGCGGCGCTCTCGCGCCTTCCGCAAGTCCTGCAGGATGATCTCGCGCAAGCTTGGGGGCTGCCTGAGAACGACTCCGATTGCCGCGATGGGGCGTTCCACTTCGCGGCCATCGCTTGCGGCCAATCGATCATCGCAGTTCAGCCGGAGCGCGGAGATGCGACCACGCGGGATTCCGACTATCACGATCTCGCCCGTACCCCGCGCCACGCCTATGTCGCGTTCCATCTCTGGCTCAGGCAGCAGAGCTGTGATGGGGTCGTGCACATGGGCGCGCATGGCACGCTGGAATGGCTGCCAGGAAAATCGGTGGCGCTGTCGCCCGCGTGCTGGCCGGAAGCCCTGATCGGCGATCTCCCAATCATCTATCCCTTCATCGTCAACGATCCCGGTGAGGCCGCGCAGGCCAAGCGGCGCATTGGCGCTGTTACGATCGGCCATCTGCCGCCGCCGCTGAAACAATCCGCGGTGCCGGAAGGGCTGCGTCGGCTCGAACGTCTGCTCGACGAATATTCGACCGCCGATGGTCTCGACCCTGCCCGGCGCCAGCGCCTGATCGTCGCAATCCGCGACGAGGCGCGCGCCGCAGGCCTTGAAGACGATCTTGGCCTCGATGCATCGGCAGCACCAGCTGAAGCCATTCCGCTGATCGATCGCTTCGTCTGCGATCTCAAGGAAAGCCAGTTCGGCGACGGCCTGCACGTGTTCGGCCGCGGCGCCTGCGGTGAGGCGGAGCGCGATGCGCTACGTGCCGCGCTTGCGGGCGAACGCGTCGCGCCGGGGCCGTCAGGTTCGCCCTATCGCGGGCGGCAGGACGTGCTGCCGACGGGACGCAACCTCTTCGCCGTCGATCCGCGCGCGGTGCCGACGCCGTCGGCGCATGCGCAGGGGATAAAACTCGCCGAAGAGCTGCTGCGCCGTCACTTGCAGGATCACGGCGACTGGCCGAAGGGTCTCGTCGTCGATCTCTGGGGCTCGGCGACGATGCGCACTGCGGGCGAGGAGTTTGCGATGGCGCTGCATCTCGCCGGTCTCGCGCCGCGCTGGGATCACGCCTCCGGGCGCGTCACCGGTTACGACATCATCGCACCAGCCGAGCTCGGCCGTCCCCGCATCGACGTCACGCTGCGCGTGTCAGGCCTCTTCCGCGATGTCTTTGCGGGCCTCGCGCAATTGTTCGAAGCCGCCGCCGAGGCGCTTGCAAGCCGCGATGACGAGGGCGACGAGAATCCATATCGCCACCGTGCCTCGCGCGTGTTCGCACCACGGCCCGGACAATACGGCGTCGGCCTATCGGCAATCCCCGATGCCTTCACACCCGAGACGCGAGACGCCGCCGGCGAGGCCTGGCTGTCGGCATCGTCCTGGGCGTTCTCAGCGGATGGCGAGATCAAGCCGGACCGCGCTGGGATCGAACAGCGGCTCGCGTCTGCGGATGCCTTCGTGCACATCCAGGATCTGCCGGAAACCGATCTGCTGCTCGCGGCCGACTATGCCGCGCATGAAGCCGGTGTTGCTGCGGCTGCGGCGCATCTCGGCGGGGCGGGACCGGCGCTCTATCATCTCGATACGACGCGCCCCGAGCAACCGCATGCGCGCACGCTGACCGAGGAAATCTCGCGCGTCGTCCGGGCACGGGCGACCAACCCGGCCTGGATCGCCGGCATGATGCGCCACGGTTTTCGCGGTGCTGCCGAGATCACGGCGACGCTCGAACACATGGCCGCCTTCGCCCATCTGGCGAACGCCGTGCCGCCGCATCTGTTCGATCTCTATTATGACGCGACGCTCGGCAACGCCGACGTCCGCGCCTTCATGGCCCGCGAAAGTCCAGCGGCGCTGGCGGCGATGGAGACGTGCTTCACCCGCTTGCACGAAGCCTCACTCTGGCGAACGCGCCGCAATTCGATCGCGGCTGCGCTGCGGGAGGCGTCATGAGTGCTTCTATGGTCAAGGGCTGGTGTCCCGGCGCGCTGCGGCCGATGCAATCGGGCGACGGGCTCGTGGTTCGCGTGCGCCCGTTCGGCGGGCGGCTCGATGCGGCGCAGATTTCCGGACTTGCGCATCTGGCCGAGCGCCACGGCAATGGCCTGATCGACGTGACCACTCGCGCCAATCTCCAGATCAGGGGTGTCAGCGAGACCAGCCACCGATTGCTGCTCGACGGCCTTTCGCAGTTGGCGCTGCTTGATCCGGACGCCGAGACCGAATCCCGTCGCAACATCCTTGTGACGCCGTTCTGGCGCGATGGCGACGAGACCCAGGCGCTGGCCGCCGAGTTCGAGGAGGCGCTTGAAGGGTGCGCGCTCGCGCTTCCGACGAAATTCGGCTTCGCGATCGATGACGGCACCTCGCGTGTGCTCGCCGGCGATTCCGCTGACGTGCGGATCGAGCGCGATCGCGCCGGCGGATTGCTGGTGCGGGCCGATGGCGCCAAGCTCGGCCGCTCCGTCGCGCGCGGCGAGGCTGTGACGATAGCACTCGCACTTGCAAATTGGTTCGTCGCCTCCGGCGGCGCCAAGGACGGAAGAGGGCGCATGGCGGCGCATCTCGCTGCCGGAGCAATCTTGCCTGAGGCTTTGCGCGGCGAGGCCGAGCCGGCACCGATCATGGCCGCGGCGCGACCTGGGCTTTATCCGCAGGGGGCGATGGTCGGCGTCGCCTTCGGGCAAATGCAGCACGCGACGCTCACCCAGTTCGCCGGCTGCGGGCATGCGCTGCGCATGACGCCATGGCGGATGGTTTTGAGCGAGGGCAAGCGGAAGATGCCGTCCGCGGCGGGCCTCATCACCGAGGCCTACGATCCGGCGCTACGCATCATCGCCTGTAGCGGCGCGCCGCGTTGCCGCGAGGCCCACGCCGACACCCGCGCGCTAGCCGCGGCGCTTGCTCCGAACATTGGCTCTGCCGCGCGGCTTCACGTCTCAGGCTGTGCCAAGGGGTGCGCGCATTCCGGAGCGGCCGCGATCACGCTGGTGGCGACCGGGACCGGCTTCGACCTCGTGCGCGGCGGATCGACGCGCGATGAGCCCATTCTGCGCGGCCTTGATCGCGACGACATCGTCGAAAATCCCTCCATCCTGATGGGAGGGCATTGATGCCGCACACTTACGAAACCGACGGCGCGGCGATCTATCGGCGATCCTTTGCGACGATCCGCGCCGAAGCCGATCTCGCGCGCTTCACGGCGGATGAGGAGCAGGTCGCGGTGCGGATGATCCATGCCGCCGGCATGGTGGGCCTGGAGGCGCATATCCGTTTTACACCCGGCATGGCGACCGCTGCGCGCGCGGCGTTGCAGAAGGGCGCGCCGATTCTGTGCGACGCGCGCATGGTCTCGGAGGGAATTACGCGCGCGCGATTGCCCGCGGCTAACGCTGTCATCTGCACGCTCGGCGACGAGGCCGTTCCCGCGCTGGCGCAATCCATGCGCAACACCCGTTCGGCCGCAGCGCTGGAGCTGTGGCGGCCGCATCTCGACGGCGCGGTCGTCGCGATCGGTAATGCGCCGACCGCGCTGTTTCATCTCCTCAACATGCTGGAGGATCGTGATTGCCCGCGGCCTGCGGCGATCATCGGCTGTCCCGTCGGCTTCGTCGGCGCCGCCGAATCCAAGGCCGCACTGATGGCCGATCCGCCTGTGCCGGCGCTCACGGTCGAGGGCCGCCTCGGCGGCTCGGCGATCACGGTCGCCGCCGTGAACGCGCTGGCGAGCCGGAGCGAATAGAGATGGGACGCATCATCTGCTGCGGTCTCGGCCCCGGCGATCCCGATCTGATGAGCGTGCGCGCCGACCGCACGGTGCGGGGCGCAAAACATGTTGCCTATTTCCGCAAGAAGGGTCGGCCCGGCCAGGCGCGCCGCATCGTCGAGGGCATGCTGGCGGCCAACGTCACCGAATACGCGATGGAGTATCCGGTCACGACCGAGATCGCCTTCGACAGCGCCGAATACGTGCAGTTGCTGCGCGGCTTCTACGACGAATGGGCCGAGCGCCTGGCGCGGCTGTCTCGCGCGGTCGATGTCGTCGTGCTCTGCGAAGGGGATCCTTATTTCTACGGCTCCTTCATGCATCTGCACACGCGCCTGCAAGGCCGTGTCGAGATCGAGGTGATCGCGGGCATTCCCGGCATGGTCGGCTGCTGGAACGGCGTGGGACAGCCGATCGCGCTCGGCGATGACGTGACGACGGTGCTGATGGGCACGCTCGCCGAAGACGAACTCGAACGGCGCATGCGCGATTCCGATGCGCTCGTCATCATGAAGACCGGCCGTAATCTCGCAAAAGTGAGCCGCGCGCTCGCGGCCGCCGGCCGGCTGGATGATGCCTGGCTGGTCGAGCGCGGCACCATGCCGGGCGAACGCGTGGTGCGGCTGGCCGAGATCGATGCCGCCGACTGTCCTTACTTTGCGATCGTGCTCGTGCACGGCCAGGGCCGGCATCTGGACGCCGCCGAATGACGGGCACGCTGACCATCGCGGGCCTTGGCCCCGGCAGCGAGGCGATGGTGACGCCCGAGGTGTCCGCCGCGTTGGCCTCCGCGACGGATATTCTGGGCTATGCACCTTATGTCTCGCGGGTGCCGCCGCGACCGGGGCTCAAGCTGCATCCCTCGGACAATCGCGAGGAGCTTCAACGCGCGAGCGAGGCGCTGCGTCTGGCCAGCGAAGGCGGGCAAGTCGTTGTCGTCTCCTCTGGCGACCCCGGCGTCTTCGCCATGGCCTCCGCCGTGTTCGAGGCGCTCGAACAGGCGCCGCAATGGCAGGCGTTGCCGATCCGCGTGCTGCCAGGCATCACCGCGATGCTGGCGGCGGCCGCGCGCGCCGGCGCGCCGCTCGGCCACGATTTCTGCGCGATCAATCTCTCGGACAATCTCAAGCCATGGGCCGTGATCGAGAAGCGTCTGCGGCTGGCTGCCGAAGCAGATTTTTCCATCGCGATGTACAACCCGCGCTCAGCGAACCGGCCGGAAGGATTTGGCCGCGCGCTCGCGCTGCTCAAGGACGCCGGCTGTGGCGAGCGCCTCGTGATCTTCGCGCGTGCGATCAGTGCCGCCGATGAGAAGATCGAGACGGTCAGGCTGAACGACGCGACGCCCGAGATGGCCGACATGCGCACGCTGGTGATCCTCGGCAACTCGCAGACGCGGCGCGTCGGCCGCTGGGTCTATGCGCCGAGGCAGGTGCGATGACCGAGCCACTGCATGATCTCGGCCACGCTCTCCACCCGCAACCGTTCGGGCAATTTGGGTCGCGAGATCATGATCACGGGGAGACCGAGCGTACGGGCCGCGTCGATCTTGGCACGCGCGCCGTCGCCGCCGGAATTGCGGGCGACGATCCATGCGATGCCGCGCGCGCGCATCATCTCCAACTCACCGTCGAACGTGAATGGTCCGCGCGATACGATCACCTCTGCGGCGAAGGGCAGGGGCGCCTCGGGCGGGTCGACGAAGCGCAGCGTGTAGGCGTGCTGCGGCCTGGTCGCGAATGGCGCGATGTGCTGGCGGCCGATCGCGAGGAACACGTTTGCGGGCGAATCGGGCAGCGCGCCGACCGCGGCAGCGACATCGGGAATTTCGATCCAATTGTCGCCGGGCGCTTTCGTCCACGGAGCGCGTTCGAGCGCAATCAACGGCGTACCGGTCTGCGCGCACGCCTCGACCGCGTTGCGGCTCATCTCGGCCGCGAAGGGATGCGTCGCGTCGATCACATGGGTGATGCCTTCACCACGGATGGTGTCGACCAGCCCGCTCACCCCGCCAAAACCGCCGATGCGGGTCGGCAGCGGTTGATCAGCAGGCGCGCGGGTTCGGCCGCCATAGGAATACACAGCATCGATGCGTGCGCGCGCGACCTCCGCCGCGAGCAGGCCCGCGTCGGCAGTTCCGCCCAGAATGAGGGCGCGTGTCATGGCTGATCCCTGGCTGACCATCATCGGTATCGGCGAAGATGGCCTTGCCGGGCTGTCCGAGGCAAGCCGAAAGGCGCTCGACGATGCCGAAACTGTCTTCGGTGGTGAACGGCATCTCGCGCTCGCCGGCGTGGGTAACCGTGGCCGCCCGTGGCCGGTGCCGTTCGACGCAGAGGTCGTGCTGAGCCGCCGCGGTGAGCCAACGTTAGTGCTCGCCTCCGGCGATCCGTTCTGGCACGGCGCCGGCGCAAGCCTCGCCGAAAGGCTGGGTTCCGACGAGTGGATCGCGCATCCGGCGCCGTCGACCTTCTCGATCGCGGCCGCGAGGCTGGGCTGGCGCCTCGAAGCAACCGCCTGTCTTGGTCTCCACGCAGCGCCGTTCGAACGTCTTGTCCCACATCTGGCGCAAGGTGCGCGCATCATCTGCCTCGTGCGCGACGGCAAGGCGGTTGATGATCTCGCGAGATGGTTGACGCAACGCGGATGGGGCGCCTCACTCATGTGGACTCTTGCTGCGCTTGGCGGCCCACGCGAATACATCGACCAGCATCGCGCCGATCTCTTCGCTGAGGATATGCCTGAGAATTTGATTGCAGTGGCCGTGCTGGCGCGGGGAGGGCTCGGCGTTCCCCGCAGCTCTGGATTATCGGACGATCTCTTTGTCCACGACGGCCAGATCACCAAGAGACCAGTGCGTGCGCTCGCGCTCTCTGCGCTGGCGCCGCGACCCGGCGAACGGCTGTGGGACATCGGCGCAGGCTCGGGCTCGATCTCGGTTGAATGGGCGCTATGCGGTGGGACGGCGATCGCCGTCGAGGCACGCGATGATCGCGCGACGAATGTCCGTAGCAATGCGGCGGCGTTCGGGCTGATGCATAGGATTGCCGTCATCACGGGGTCTGCGCCCGAAGCTCTGGCCGGACTAGAATTGCCTGACGCCGTCTTCGTCGGTGGCGGTCTTGATCATGCGACGTTCGACGCGATCTGGTCCCGGCTCACACCGGGCACGCGGCTCGTTGCGCATTCCGTGACGCTGGAAACGGAGGCGCTGTTTGGCGAGCTGCATCAGCGCCATGGCGGCGAGTTGATGCGGGTCGAGATTGCACAGGCCGCTCCGCTCGGCCGCTATCGGTCCTGGGAAGCGGCGCGTCCTGTGGTGCAATGGAGTGCGGTCCGATGAAGGTCGCTGGGCTCGGATTCAAGCGGGATGTCACGCTGGCTTCGCTGCGCGAGGCGCTGCTCGCGGCCGGCGGCATTGAAGGCCTTGCGGCGGTGGCGACCGTCAGCGACAAGGCCGACGCGGACGTGCTAAAACAGCTCGCGCGCGAATGCGGCGTGCCGATCAAGGCTGTCCCGGCAGATATGCTGGCCGGCATCAATACGCCGACGCAGTCAAAGCTGGTCGCGGAAAAGTTCGGCACGGGATCTGTTGCCGAGGCGGCGGCGCTCGCTGCTGCTGGTCCTCGTGCGCGATTGATTGCCCCCCGGGCCGTCTCGCAGGATCGCACTGCGACCGCGGCGATCGCCGAAGGAGACGGCGCATGACGGTGCACTTCATCGGCGCCGGGCCGGGCGCTCCAGATTTGCTGACGCTGCGCGGGCGCGACCTCATTGCCGCCTGTCCGGTCTGTCTTTATGCCGGCTCGCTGGTGCCCGAGGGCGTGCTGGCGCATTGCCCAACCGATGCGCGCATCGTCAATACCGCGCCGCTGTCGCTCGACGAGATCATCGCGGAGATCGCCGCCGCGCATGCGGAGGGCAAGGACGTCGCGCGGCTGCATTCCGGCGATCTCTCGATCTGGTCGGCGATGGGTGAACAGCTCCGCCGCCTGCGCGCTCTCGGCATTCCCTACACCGTGACGCCGGGCGTGCCGTCCTTCTCGGCGGCAGCGGCGGCGCTAGAGGCCGAATTGACGCTGCCCGGCCTTGCTCAGACGGTTGTGCTGACCCGCACGCCCGGTCGCGCCAGCGCGATGCCCGGGGGCGAGAAGCTCGCCGCTTTCGCCGCCACCGGCGCGGTGCTGGCGATCCATCTGTCGATCCATCTGCTCGACAAGGTCGTGGCGGAGCTCACGCCGTATTACGGCGCGGATTGCCCCGTCGCGATCGTCTGGCGCGCAAGCTGGCCGGACCAGCGCATCGTCCGCGCCACGCTTGCAACACTCGATGCGGCCGTCGGCAGCGAGATGGAGCGCACGGCGCTGATCCTGGTCGGCAGGACGCTGGGCTCGGCGGATTTCGACGAGAGTCGCCTCTACGCCGCCGACTACGATCGCCGCTATCGCCCCGTAGGCGCCGAGCCACGCTTTCCGGAGGCGTCGTGATGCCGGCAGGGCTCGTCATCTCCGCACCTGCTTCCGGCGTTGGCAAGACCACGCTGACGCTGGCGCTCGCGCGCGCCTGGCGCCATCGCGGATTGAACGTGCAGTGTTTTAAAAGCGGGCCCGACTATATCGATCCTGCCTTCCACGCCGCTGCGACGGGACGCGCCTCCGTCAATGTCGATAGCTGGGCGATGGACCGCGCAACGATCGCGCATCTCGTCAGCCGCGGCGCGGATGCCGATGTCGTGCTCGCCGAAGGCTCGATGGGCCTGTTCGACGGCGTCGCCGCGCGCGGCGTCTCCGGCACTGGCGCCACCGCTGATATCGCGGAGATGCTGGGCTGGCCGGTGGTGCTGGTAATCGATCCCTCCGGACAGGCGCAGACGGCAGCCGCAATCGCCGCAGGCCTTCGCGATTATCGCCCCGGTATGCGCCTTGCGGGCGTCGTGCTCAATCGCATCGCCAGCCCGCGCCATGAAGCTCTCGTGCGGCATGCGCTGGACGGCGTTGGTATCGCCGTGTTCGGCGCGCTGCCGCGCCATGCCGAGATCAGCCTGCCGAAACGGCATCTCGGCTTGGTGCAGGCCGAGGAGCAGGCCGAGATCGGAAAACTGATCGACGAGGCCGCGCGCTTCGTCGCCGAACATGTCGATCTCGATGCGGTGCTGCGATCGGCTGCCAGCTGGTCGCCGCAACCTGCCGCGAATGGGTTGAACGTGACGCCGCCCGGCCAGCGCATTGCGCTTGCCCGAGATGCGGCGTTTTCCTTCGTCTATCCGCATATGCTGGAAGCCTGGCGCGCGGCGGGCGCGGAGATTTCGACATTCTCACCGCTTGCCGACGAAGCGCCCGATAAGAGCGCCGATGTCTGCTGGCTGCCCGGCGGCTATCCCGAGCTTCATGCCGGGACAATCGCCGCCAATGATCGCTTCCGCAGCGGCCTGCGTGCCTTCGCCGAGACACGGCCCGTGCACGGCGAGTGCGGAGGCTATATGGTGCTGGGCGCAGGTTTGACCGACGCCGACGGCATCCGCCATGAGATGACGGGCTTGCTCGGCCTGGAGACGAGCTTTGCCAAGCGCCGCATGCATCTGGGCTATCGCCTCGCCGCACTCGCTGCACCCATGCCGGGGCATCAGGCGGGCGCGCGGCTGCGCGGCCACGAGTTTCATTATTCGACGATCCTCGCTCAGCCCGATACGCCGCTGGCTGTCGTGCATGATGCGACAGGCGCGGTCATTGCAGAGACCGGCTCGCGGCGGGACCACGCCACCGGCACGTTCTTCCATCTGATCGCGGAGGACCGGTGAGCGGTCTTGTCACTTTCATCTCCGCCGGACCCGGCGACCCCGAGCTTCTCACGCTCAAGGGTGCCGCGCGGCTGCGCGAGGCCGATGTCGTGCTCTATGACGACCTCGCTTCGGGGGCGATCCTCGATCTCGCCCGGCCCGGTGCCAATCTCGTCGCGGTGGGGAAGCGGGCAGGCCGGCCCTCGACCAAACAGCATCATGTCAATCGCCTGCTGGTCGACTATGCCGCCACCGGCGTGCGCGTGGTGCGCTTGAAGTCTGGCGATGCCGGCATTTTCGGCCGGCTCGAGGAGGAGCTGGAGACGCTGCGCGAAGCCGGCGTCGGCTACGAGATCATTCCCGGCGTCACCTCGGCCTGTGTCGCCGCCGCGCAAGCCGGCATTCCCCTGACCCGGCGCCACACCTCGCGCCGGGTGCAGTTCATCACCGGGGCCGATGTCACCGGCGAGCTGCCGCAAAATCTGAACTGGGCGGCGCTGGCCGACCCTGAGGCGACGACCGTGGTCTATATGGGCCGGCGCACCTTTCCGGAGCTTGTCGCAAAGTTGATCGAGCATGGCCTCGCGCCTGAGACCCCGGCGCTGTTCGCCGAATCCCTCGGGCGCGACGACGAGCGCCTGCTCCGCACCACGATTGGCGAGTTGGCCGAGCAGCTTGCCCGGGGAGGCGCGGCTTCGACCGCCGCTGTGATCCTGTTCGGCGCGCTGGCGGGGGATTATCCGTCATGATCGCCCCGGCCGCCGGTCGCCCCTTGACGCCCGGCTGGCGAAAAGGGCACACAGGAGATGCATGGTGCTCGACGCGGCGCAAAGCGCTTAGAGCATAATCGGGAATGGGGATGGGCGGACCCAGTTGCGGCGCCCAAAACCCCAGCCGCCCCCGCGACTGTAAGCGGTGAGGGACTCCGATCAGCCACTGGGCCGCAAGGTCCGGGAAGGCCGGAGAACCCCAGTGAACCGCGAGCCAGGAGACCGGCCGTGCATGTTTTGAGGCCAAGGCCGTCGGGTGTGACGGCAGGAAGGAACTGAGCCATGCATATCGAACCCGGACTAGTATCGGACGCCAAGCTCGTGTTGAGTTACGCAACGGGCATCGCAGTGGGCGGTGTTGCGCTGAAGCTCGCGGTCGAGACCGTGCGCGAGCAGGGCATCACGTCGTTTGCGGCGCGGACGCTCGCCACCACCGGCCTCGTCTTCATCTTCTTCGAGATCATGCCGCACTTCCCAGTCGGCGTCTCCGAGGTGCACTTCATCCTCGGCTCGACCTTGTTCCTGTTGTTCGGTGCTGCGCCCGCGGCCTTCGGCCTCGCGTTCGGTCTTCTGTTCCAGGGCATCTTCTTCGAGCCGCCCGACTTGCCGCAATACGGCATGAACGTCACCACGCTGCTGGTGCCGCTGTTCGCGATCCAGGCGATCGCCACGCGGATCATTCCACGCGCCACCGCCTATGTCGATTTGCAGTACCGTCAGGCACTGGCGCTTTCGACCACGTATCAGGCTGGCGTCATCGCCTGGGTGGCGTTCTGGGCGCTCTATGGCTCCGGCTTTGGCGCGACCAATCTCGTCAACATCGCGACTTTCGCGGCCTCCTACGCGCTGGTCATCGTGATCGAGCCGCTGGCCGATCTCGCAGTGCTGGCGCTGGCGAAGTCGCTACGCGGTGTCACGGCGCCCGGCCTCGTCACGCCGCGCCTGCATAACGCTGCTTAAGAGACCAAGGGGCGGCCACGATGGCCGCCCCCACACGCGATGCTCACGCTCTCCCTGATAGGCATCGGTTGCGGCGATCCCGGGCAGCTCACACGTGCTGCGATTGGTGCGATCAACGCGGCCGATCTCGTCCTGATCCCGCGCAAGGGGACGGCGAAATCCGATCTCGCCGATCTCAGGCGGACGATTTGCGCGGATGTGCTCACCAACAAACAGACGCGCATCGCCGAGTTCGATCTTCCCCTGCGCGATGCAACTGATGCGGACTACCGCAAAGGTGTTGACGACTGGCATGATGCCGTGGCCTCGGCCTGGTCGCAGACGATCGCCAGCCATCTCGAAGGCGAGGGCAAGGTCGCGCTGCTGATCTGGGGCGATCCCTCGCTCTACGATTCCTCGCTGCGCATTTCGCGACGGCTCGATCCCTTGCCTGATATCGAGGTCATCCCCGGCATCACCTCGATCCAGGCGCTCTGCGCAGCGCATGCGCTGCCGCTCAACGACATCGGCGAGCCGTTCCTGGTCACCACCGGCCGTCGCCTGCGCGAAGGCGGCTGGCCGGCAGGCGTGGATACAATTGTTGTGATGCTCGACGGCGGCATCGCATTCCAGTCACTCGATCCGGAAGGGCTTCAGATCTGGTGGGGCGCCTATCTCGGCATGCCCGATCAGATCATCATGTCCGGCGCGCTTGTCGAAGCGGGCCCACGCATCGTCGCTGCGCGGCAAGAGGCGCGCGAGCGGCATGGCTGGATCATGGACAGCTACATTCTCAAGCGCAGGCCGTAAGCGAGGCAGCATGCTCCCCGACTGGGTCTACAAAAAATGCCCCGAGATCTCCGCAGCCCATCGCGATGCGGCGATCGCGCGGCAGGCGCAGCTGACGAAACCGACTGGCGCGCTTGGCCGGCTGGAGCAGCTAGCGATCGAGCTTGCGGGACTGCAAGCGACCGGGCAGCCGCGCGCGGCCCGCGTGCCGATCATCGTCTTCGCCGGCGATCACGGCATCGTCGCGCAGGGCGTATCGGCCTACCCGCAAGCCGTGACCATCGCGATGATGGCGAATTTTGCCTCCGGCGGCGCGGCAATCTCGGTGCTCGCACGCGAACTTGGTTCCAGCCTGGAGGTGGTCGACGTCGGCACACTGGCGCAGGAGCAGATGGCGGGCGTCGTCACCGACAAGCTGCGCAGCGGCACGCGCGATTTCAGCGTTGAAGCCGCGCTTGCGCCTGCGGAGTTGGCGTTTGCGTTCGAAGCCGGTCAGCGCGTAGTCGCGCGCGCGGAAGCCCAACAACCCGATCTCCTGATCTTCGGCGAGATGGGCATCGGCAACACCACGACCTCGGCCGCGATTGCGGCGAGCCTGCTCGGCATCAGCGCCGAGGAGATTGCGGGCAGCGGTACCGGTGTCGATGCGGCCGGCCGCGCGCACAAGGCGCGTGTGATCGATGCCGCGATCGTGCATCATGGCGTCTCTGGTGTTGCGCCCGAAAAGATTCTCAGCGCGGTCGGTGGTCTCGAGATCGCGGCGATCTGCGGCGCGATCATCGCGGCTGCACAGCGCCGTATTCCCGTCCTGATCGACGGCTTCATTGTCTCGGTCGCAGCTTTGGCGGCGACGCGATTGAATCCGTCGTGCCAGCCGTTCCTGCTGCCGTCGCATCAATCGGCGGAGCAGGGGCATCGTCTCGTGCTCCGCGCGCTGAACGTGCAGCCGCTGATCAGCCTCGATCTCAGGCTCGGCGAGGGATCGGGCGCCGCCATCGCGTTGCCGCTGGTGCGGCTCGCGTGCAGCCTCCACAACGGCATGGCGACGTTTGCGCAGGCCAACGTGCCGGATCGGCCTAGCTGATCTGCTGATTGACGGAGACGACGCGCCAGCCGGTGGCGAGCCGGTCGATCCGGGTCAGCGACAACGGATCGACCACGAAGCGCAAGGCTGCTTGTGGTGTGAGATCCAGCGCAACACAGAGCGCCGCGCGGATCGTGCCGGAATGCACGACGAGTGTTGCGGAGCCGGGGCCGATCTGCGAGAGACCTCGCCGGACGCGCGCGACCTGATCGTCAAAACTTTCACCGCCCGGCGGCTTTCCGCGCGCCGGATCGCTCCAGAACTGCGTATAGGCCTCGCCACCGGTCGCGGCGAGCTCGTCATGCCGCCGGCCGGTCCAGTCGCCAAAGTTTTGCTCGCTGAACTCGCTGACCAAAGCCGGTTCGAGCCCCAGCGCCCGCGCCGTCTCGACCGTACGCCGCGACGGACTGGCATAGCTGGCGACATCCCGCGGCAGGTGTCGCCGCAGCGCTTCCAGCTGCGCGCGATCGCCGTGATCGGCAGGCGCGTCGGCCGCATGGATCGTCCCTTTGATGCCGTCGACGGGGGCATGCCGTATCAACCAGAGGAAGGTTTCGCCTTCCATGCAGATCTCCCAAGGAAGTTGGTCGCTGTGGCAATAACGCCGCAGCTTGTACATTGACTCTGTCTTGCTCGTAATCCTAGATGGCTTCGACGGTTTCCCCGAGAGGGGATGAAAAGGGAATGCGGTGCGGGGACATTGTCCCCAATGCCGTGGCTGCCCCCGCAACTGTAAGCGGCGAATCTTGTGTCACGAGCCACTGGGTATCTCGGTCCCGGGAAGGCGATGCAAGGTAACGACCCGCGAGCCAGGAGACCTGCCGTCAGCCGTGGTCACACGCGAAGATGTCGGTCGGGGAGTACAGACATTTGGCTTCATCGGAAGGCTGAAAGCCGGACGATGGGACCTTGGTTCGCTGTGACGTGCCACTGACGTCACCGAGGTCCAACCGTGTCTTTCATCCGAATTCTACGCTCGCGCAGATTCCTGCTCGCATCCGCCACGCTCACATGTTTTGCCGCTCTTGATCCGCCCGCCGCGCTGGCGCAGCAGGCCCGCGAGCCGCTGCCGCCCGTCGAGGTGTTGCCCGCTCAACCCCGCAAGCAGGCCAAGCCTGCCGCGCGGGACGCGCAGGGCCCACGCCGCGCAGCTGCGCGCAGGCCAGCGGCCGCATCGGCCGCGCCCAAGGCCGCCGTGCCGACGGCAACGGTGCAAACACCGCTCAACAGCAATGCGGTGGCGGAAAGCGCCTCGCGTCTCGGTCTGACCGTGCGCGAGACGCCCGCAACCGTCGAGGTGATCTCGGCCGAGACCATGCGTGAGCAGGGCTATCGCACCGTGTCCGAGGTCGCGCAGGGCGCAGTCGGCGTCACCTCCGGCGACAACCCGGCCGAGCCTGCGGCCTTCTCGATGCGCGGCTTCACCAACAGCCAGATCAACACGCTCTATAACGGCATCAAGATCGGCCCGCAGAACATGACCTCGCGGGTGATGGACACCGCCAATCTGGAGGCCGTGGAAATCCTGAAAGGCGCGGCCTCGCTGATGTCGGGCGAGGGGGCCGCCGGCGGCGCGATCAATTTCGTCACCAAGCAGCCGCACACAGGGGCGATCCGGAACGAGGCGGATTTCTCTTATGACTCCTTGAATTCGTTCCGCACGCATTATGGCTCCGGTGGCAGCACCAACGTTCAGGGCCTCGACTACCGCTTCGACGTCAGCCGATCCTCGCTCAACGGCTTTGCCGACGACACCAACACCAAGACGCTGGATGTGTCGGGCCAGCTCAACTACCGCATCTCCGACAGCCTCAAGGTCTGGGGCGCGATCGAGTATCGCGAGGATCGCTCGAAGGCCTATTGGGGCGCGCCGCTGGTGCCGGTCGCCTTCAGCGGCACGCATGCGACGAGCGGCATCGTCTCGGGCAATTACTTCAACAGGACTGACCTTGGCGCCGTCACGATCGACGACCGTACCTTCAACACCAATTACAACGTCCTCGACAACAAAAACGTGGCGCAGGAAGTGTGGCTGCGCGGTGGCTTCGAGCTGAAGCTGGCGCCGGACCTGACGCTGAAGAGCCAGGCCTATGGTTACGGCGCCGAGCGTACCTGGTTCAACAACGAGATCGAGGCGTTCGATTCCACAAAGAACCAAGTGTATCGGGAACGCTTCTATGTCGCGCACAGCCAGCGCTTGGTTGGCAACATCACCGACCTGATTTGGGATGCGAATGTTGCGGGCTTCGACAACCGCCTGGTCACGACGCTGTCGTCGAGCTATCTCGATTTCGTGAGGCCGGGCGAGGCGATCTTCCCGAACGATTATGTTCCGCTCGTCGATCCCGTGCGCGGCTATTACGGCACGCTCACGACCAAGCAGCAGACCGCTCGGATCGACAACGAGGCGCTGTCGTTCGAGGACCGGCTGAAGCTCACGCGCAGCTTCGCGCTGGTCGGTGGTCTCCGTGTCGAGCATATCGGGCTCGACCGCAATTCGACCGACGTCGCCGGGCTTGTGAATGCGGGTTTTCCGTTCACGAAGGACTGGGCGCCGACGACGGGCCGTATCGGCTATACCTGGGAGGCTGTCCCCGGCCTGACCTTCTTCAGCCAGTACGCGACCGGCGCGGATATCTCTGCCAATAATATCTTCCTGCTCGCGCCCACCCAGCCGCTCGATCTGACGACGGCGCGCACGTACGAGACCGGTGTGAAACACCTGTTCTGGGACAACCGGGCGGAGTGGTCGTTCTCGGCCTACGACATCCTGCGCAAGAACGTGTATGCCGCGGCGGGCGGCATGGCGCTCAACATTGCCGGGCGGCAGGAGTCGAAGGGCGTCGAGCTTGCCGCCTCGGTGCGACCGATCGAGCCGCTGCGCCTCTGGGGCAACATCGCCTATGTCGATGCCCGCTACGCCGACTACAATTTCGTCGGTGGCTCGTTCTCCGGCAACACGCCGCCGAACGTGCCGCGGGTCGTGGCCAATGCGGGCGCGTCGTACCGGTTCTTCACGCCCTGGCCGGTGGAGTTCGGTATCACCGGCCGCCATGTCGGCGACCGCTACAATACCGACGCCAACGTCGTGACGATGAAGGCGTACACCGTCGCCGACGTCTATGCGTTCGTCGACATTCCAAAAACGGTGTTCAACGCGGTCGACCAGGCCCGCCTGACTTTTCGTGTGCGCAACATCGCGGACAAGCGCTACGCGATCTGGGGCGATCCGTTCTATCCCGACCAGATCCTGCTCGGTGCGCCCCGCACCTACGAGCTCTCGGCGGCGTTCAAATGGTAGGGCGCTGACGACATGATGAACGCGATCGTCCTCGCGCATCGCTGGCTCGGGATCGCGTTCTGCCTTCTGTTCGCGATGTGGTTCGCGACGGGGATCGTGATGCACTTCGTTCCGTTTCCGTCGCTCACGGAAGCGGAGCGATTTGCCGGCCTTGCGCCGGTGGATCGTGCAAAGCCGATCATGGCGGTTGCCGATGCGGTGGCGGCAAGCGGCCTGACCGAGGCGACGCGCGTCCGCCTGGTTCAACGGAACGATGGGCCGGTCTACGTCGTGTCGGGACCGTCGCGGCTTCGTGCTGTCCGCGCTTCGGACGGGCAGGGTGCATCGGTGTCGTCGCCCGAGATCGCGCTCGCCCTTGCGCGGGCTCATGCAAGCCAGCGCGGGCTCGATGCCGCGCATGCGGCTGTCGTTGCATACGCGGACTACGATCAGTGGAGCGTGCCGAACGGCTTTGATCGCTACCGGCCGCTGTTTCGTATCGCACTTGGCGATGCCGCCGGCACGGAGCTTTACGTCTCGTCGATGACCGGCGACGTTGTGCTCGACACGACGCGGAGCGAACGCGGCTGGAATCTCGCGGGCAGCGTCCTGCACTGGATCTACCCGACGATCCTCAGGCGCAATTGGGCGCTGTGGGACGGCGTGGTCTGGACGCTATCGCTGCTGGCCTTGATCGCGGCGGTGCTGGGTGCGGTGCTCGGTGTTATCAGGCTGAGGCTCCGGGAGCGGAAGATCTCATCGCCTTACCGTGGCTGGCACGCCCTGCATCACATCATCGGTCTCATCGCGACGACTTTCGTGCTGACCTGGATTTTTAGCGGCTGGCTCTCGATGGACCACGGCCGGCTGTTTTCGCGCGGCCAGTTGACCCCGGCTGAGGCCGGGGTGATGAACGCCTTGCCGGACTGGAAGACGGCCGCCTTGCGCGATCGCAAGCCGATATCGTCCTCGGCGCGCGAAGTTGAATGGCTTGGCTTTAACGGCACGATTTATCGGCGCGAGCGGATGGGTCTCGACAAGCAGCTTCTGGTGCGGCCTGACGACCAGGAGGCGGACATGTTCAGCGCGCAAGAGGTCGAGCGTGTGGTGGCGCGCCTTGCGGCCGGCTGTGGCGCGCCGTCCGCTGTTGCGGTCGATGACGATTATCCTGCGCAATCCGTGGTGTCGGGTGCACCCATCTACCGGTCCCGTTGCGGCGATCTCTGGTTCGATATCGATGGTGCTGATGGCAGCGTGGTGCAGAGGCTCGATGCCTCGCGGCGAGCCTATCGCTGGGTCTATAGCGCGCTCCACACGCTCGATTTTCCAATCCTCGTGGCGCATCCGCGATTGCGCGATGTCCTGATCGTGGGTCTCTGCGCGCTCGGGCTGGTGTTCTCGATGTCAGGCATCGTCATCGGCTGGCGGCGGTTGCGCCGGTCTTTCGCCGGCTAGACGCCGGATCAAACGCCAAGTGCGAAAACAACCCCATGCACAGTAGCCGGCGATCATGGAATCAAGGGCTTACGGCAAGCACTGGCGGGACTTGACCCGTCGGGCAAAACAGGGGTATATTGCGACTATTCCGAAATCATCCTGCCGCCCCAAAACCAGGCCTACAGCTGCGCCTCGATCTGCCGAGCGGCGCGCAGCAGCGTGCGGTCCTGGCCGCGCCGGGCGATGATCTGAAGGCCGAAGGGAAGACCGTTCGCATCGGTGCCGCACGGAATCGAGATCGCCGGCAGGCGGGCGTGATTGACGAAGGGCGTGAACACGGCATGCCCGCGTGGGCTGGCGGGGCGGCCGCCGATCATGTCGGGGCCGAGCTGGGTGAGCGGCCAGGCGACGCAGGGGACAGTTGGTGTCAGCAGCAGGTCTACCTCGGTGAAGAAGGCCGCAAAGGCATTGGCGATCGCGGCGCTTGCGACCAGGGCGCCGGCAATGTCGGCGCCTGACCAGGAAAGTCCCCGTTCGATCTGCTTGGCGATGTCAGAATCGAAGACAGCCGGGTCCTTGCGGAAGGCATCACCATACAATGCGGCGAGGCCCGCATGCTGAAGCGGCATGACGGCTTCTTCCGTCGTGCCCGCCGGCCAGACGGGATCGCGGTGGGCGATATGCAGGGCCGCGGCGGAGAGGCGCTGAACCGTGGAAACGAGTCCATTGGCGACGACATCATCGACAGCGACATCAAGCCCGAGGCGCGGCGAAAAGGCGATGCGCAAGCCGGCGATGTCGTCAGCCTCTTGCGCGATGTCGGCGGAATCCGGATCGCGCGGATCGACGCCGGCCATAACGTCGAACGCAAGCGCGATATCGGCGACGTCAGTGGCGATCGGCGCGATGACGGAGAGGCCGAAGAACGGTTCGGCGAAGCCGGGCCCGTACGGGATCGCGCCGTAGGACGGCTTGAAGCCGGCGATGCCGACATGGGCCGGCGGCCTGCGGCTGGAGCCGCCTGCATCGGTACCGATCGCGAGCGGCACGAGCCCGGCTGCAACCGCAGCAGCGGGGCCACCCGATGAGCCACCCGGCGTCAGTGTGGGATCGAGCGGATGCCGCGTCGGCCCGTACAGCTGTGAGGTGGTGACGCCTTTGCTGGCGAACTCGGACGTTGCACCGATGCCGACGACGACGGCACCGGCGTTGCGCAGGCGCTCGATCGCGATCGCATCGCGCGGCGCGATGAAATCGGCGAACAGGCGCGAGCCCTGCGTGATGCGCCAGCCGGCGACCCAGATGTTGTCCTTGACGATGATGGGGACGCCGGCGAGCAACATCTTCTCGCCAGAGCGCAAGCGCGCGTCGACCGCCGCGGCATCGGCCAATGTGCGCGCGGGATCGATTGTGACCACCGCGTTCAACGCCTTGGCAGCCTCGATACGCGCGAGAGCGGCCTTGGCGGTCTCGGCCGCGCTGGTTCGTCCCGCCGTAACGTCGGCTGCGATCTCGCGCGCGCTATTGACCGGCTTTGTCATGGCTTCCCAGATCATGGCCTCCCCAGATCAGCGCCAATGTGCCGCACAACGCAAGGCACGCCAAGGCGAAGAAGGCCGCGCCGAGGCTGGCCGCGCCGTCGAGGATCGAAACCAGCGCCGGCGCGGCCAGCAGGCCCATATAGGACGCCGTGAGCACCGCGCCCGTGGTCTCGCCGATCCGATCCTGGGGGGCGAGGCGCGCGATTTCGGCGATGAAGACGCCGTTCCAGCCCGAGGCCGTCAGGCCGAACAGGGTGGCAACAGCGAACTGCGCGGGGCGACTGAGCGATGCGCCTTCGAGGCCAAGCAGCGCGGCGCAGAAGGCCATGCCGACGCCAATGACGATGAGCACGGCGCGTGAAGCGTCGAGGCGCATCGCGACCAGGCCCCAGCCGAGGCGGCCGACCAGGCCGCCGACTTGCGCGCAGGCGAGCGCCATGCCGGCCTCGATATGGCTGAGGCCGAGTTCGCTTGTGCCGAGCGTGACGAAGACGGTGTTGAGCGAGACCTGCATCGCACTGAACGGCATCGAGGCCAGCGCCAGCATCGCGATCCGCCGGTCCGCGGTCATCAGCGCCAGCCGTGCGCGAAGATCGAGCTTTGGCGGCGGGACGACCTTGGCGGCATAGGCGGGGCGCAGCCATTCGAACAGCAAAATCCCCAGCAGCGCGCAGGCGCCAACGGCGGCATAGCACCAGGCTGGCCCGAACGAAATCGCGATCGCGGGCAGGACCAGCGAGCCGCAGACAGCGCCGATCTGATTGCCGGTCTGGCGCACCGAGAACACGAAGGCGCGACGCTCGGCGGTTACCAGCCGCGCCAGCAGCGCCGCGCTCGCGGGCGTCTCCGGCCCCATCGCAAGTCCGAGGCAGAGCCCCGCGGCAAGGAGAGCGGCGCTCGATCCGAGCGAGGCCAGCGCCATGCTGATAACGATGGCCGCGGCACACAGGCTTGCGATCCTGAGCGAACCGAGCCGCGCGATGAAGCTGCCGCCCCAGAACGAAGCGGGGATGCCGACCGCGAACACCGCACAGGAAAACAGCGAGAGCTGCCAGACCTCGATATGGGCGCGCGGCGCAACCACGCCTGGCGCGAACAAGGCGAGCGCCACGAGCGCCTGCAACGAGGTCGTTGCCCCCAGGGCCGGCAGCAGCGCAGGTACTGGCCGAACGGCCGTGTTTGCGTCTAACATGGCGCGGTGCTTACGGGAGGACCATTGTGGCAGGCGGCATTTCCATTCACGCGGTCGATGTGGCGAGCGGACGGCCGGCGCAGGGGCTGCGCGTCGAGATCTGGCGGATCGATCCGGACTCCCAGCGCATCGCCGACGGGCGGCTCGGCGCCAACGGCGTGCTCGATCATCCCGTCGCGCAAGGCGCGGGCGTGACGGCGGGCGAGTACGAGGTGTTGTTTCATCTCGGCGAGTTCTTTGGCGATAGCGACGGTTTTCTCACCGTGACGCCGTTCCGCTTTCGCATCAAGGATGTCAACGAGCATTTTCATCTGCCGCTGAAATTCACCCGCTGGGGCTATTCGCTGTTCCGCGGCGCGTGAAGCGCGATGAGAGCAGGGCGCGTTCTCATGAATGCGGATGTCTGGTCTTGGACGCAAGGCGGAAGTATCCCAATCTTTCAGAGAACGACCGGTCTTGACCCGAAGCCGAAGAAGCTATCGCGTGTGAATTGTGTAAAGGACGCTCATCGATAGTCTGCAAGCAAAAGCGCAAGTTTAGCCCCTTCGGCATATGTCAACTTGGGATCTATGCTAGCGGCATAACTTCTAATTTCATCGATCACGGCGCGTACCCGAGCTTCGTCGTCGCAGCCGACAGTCTCTCGAAATTTTCTCATTAGAGAGCCATTGGCCGCGACCTGCTTAACGAGCGGATCGAGTTCGGCGCTGGTACGCATCGTCTCGTGCGCGACAATCGGCGCCGGGTCGCGCGAGGGCCCAACCTTCTCGCTAACGAGTTTAAGAACTCCCCTTGGCTTTTCTTCGCTCATGCCATCCAGACCGGGATGATCATTGTAAATGTTGTCCTGAAGCATGGTGTCTATCCGAGCGATGATATCGCCGACCGATGTCCTCAATCTCAAAAACTCATCTGCTGGAGAGGCTTCTTTGGCGAGCGTGAGCGCTAAAGATAACTCCTCAATGGCCCGCTCTACGTGCTGCTTAATCGTGTGGGCCGATTTCGTGTCCATAGAACCATCTCGCGGGAACAGCGCCTATTGTGCAAATGGCAGCATACCTGCCTTTGGACCAAAAAGCCTTCCAAATAGCTGGAGCGCTACTGTTCCGTTAATGGCCCGTAGCGGACCTTCAACGCGATGGCCGCTGACGGCAGCTTGTAACCCATTGCAGAAGTAAGGCGATGTTCGTGGAAATCACTCGGAGCGCTTTCCCCTAATGACACGCCAGTATTCCTCCGCGACGTCAGGGTCGATTTCGATAGGAGCGGAGCTTTCGGCGTAGAGGCGGTCTTTGCCATCTTTTCGCGGACCTGAAATCCAAAACCTCTCTCTAGTGTCAACATCGAAGAAGTTTGCCTTGAACTCACTACCTTTCAGGCTCTGGAAAGTGCGCCCTCCATAGCTTATGGATTCGCCTGTTTTTGAGAAGGTGACGCGGCCAATCCGCGCCGGTCCATTCAGCGATGTGGATTTATTCTCGACGTACATAATGCGCGTTTTCGGCATTGACCTGGACTCAGTCATGCTGTTCGCGCGGGCGAGACTGAATTTCAAAAAGGACCGGGTGGGTAATCATTCTGGCTTGGCCCGGTATTGGTATTGTTCCGATCTGGAGACACCTTCATCCCTTGATAGAACGCATAGCCGATGAACGCCGCGAGCACAGCAAAGCAGATGAGAGCGGCAAGCCAGTGCGCCACGTGCGAGCCCTCCATATGCGGTCTCAGCTGGCGGCCTTTTCATCTTACGAGAAGCGGCCAGTCACCACAACTTAAGCACTAATCTCTCAAAAGGAAACGTGAAGCGAGTGGTCACGATTAATGGATCGTTGCTGGCGGCGGCATTTTGAAGTCGAACTTCCGGTTTTGGCCCCTTAGCGGACTCCAGCGGCTCCAAGCGGGGCGCCTAGGACGTCAGCTTGTGACCCGTAGCAGATTATCCCCGAGCCTCGTCGATCTTTTGCCAAAGCTTACGCGCCCACTTTGGAGGCTCGGTACCAAAGAGGCTCGCATTTACTGCTCCGCAAAGCGCACCTAAGCCGAAGCCGCCGAGACCAAGCCCTACGAGCAGCCCCAGCGCTAGGAACACGTACAAATCGCCTGATGACAAAGAAAGGAGCATCACCAATGCCGGCAAGTTGGAGCCTATAGCGAGCCACCAAGCCAATGTTGGTCTTTTGCGAGCGAGCAATAACGTCAGGGGCCATCCCGCGATGAAGCCAATGACGGTGCAGATAAAGATGTACTTCATAGTCTCACCTTCGCTGAGGCGAGTTTAGCAAAGATGAATATCATCGGTTGTAGTATCACCAAAACGCTTCGATGCGCCCATTCTGTCCGCTTCTGGCCCGAAGCCGACGTCCGACCATTTCCGCGTTTGCGCCGCAATTGGATGAGAAGCGGACATCGGTCACGCTGTCGCTTCATGAGCACACGCCCTACCAGCGTTCATCGCGCTTTAAGTTGTTGATTGAGCGTGATCTTTGCGGAGAACCCCTTCGCAATTTCCGGATCAAGTTTTAGTTCGTCAGCCGCCGCGACAGGCCGGTGACGCGCTCCATGACCGCAACCATCGCAACAGTCGCGATGATCAGCACGCCCGAAAGTGCTGCGATGGTCACATCGAGCTTGCCCTCGAGGTCCTGCCACATCCGGATCGGCAGCATGTCGGTTGCGGCATCGCGCAGGAACAGCGACACCGGCACGTTGTCGAAGGACGACATGAAGGCGATGAAGGCGCCCGCAATGATGCCTGGCCGGATCAGCGGCAGCACGATGCGGCGGAACGTGTAGAGCCGGCTCGCGCCCAGCACCGCCGAGCTTTCCAGGAGTGTCGGCTCCAGCTGAGCCAGCGCAGCAACGGTGTTGCGGACGACATAGGGCACGCAGACCACAGTGTGGCCGATCACCAGCGTCAGCAGCGACACCGGCATGCCGACCAGCGAGAACAGCATCAAGGCGGCCAGGCCGAAAGCCAGCGCCGGCAGCACCAGTGGCGACATGAAGAGGGAATCGAGCAGCCGCGCCGACAGCGTCGGCGAGCGCGAGATCGCCAGCGCCGCGGCGACGCCGAGCACCACGGAGAGGCCCGTCGCCCACAGCGCGACGACGAGGCTGTTCTTGGCCGCGAAATGCAGCTGCCAGGCATCCCAGAGCTCGGCGTACCAGCGCAGCGAATAGCCGGGCGGCGGGAATCGCAGTGAAAAACCGCTGGTGAAAGAGACGATCAACACCACCAGCGAGGGCGCGATGATGATGATCAGCGCGATGATCGCGATCACGGTCATGACCAGTTCGAAGCTGAACGCTTCCAGGGTGCGCTTGCGGCCAGCCATCACGCGCCTCCATAGCCGCGCGACAGGCGGCCGAGCGTGGTGAAGACGGAGACGACCGCGAGCACGGCGAGCAGGAAGATGATCGAGATTGCGGACGCGAACGGCCAGTTCTGCAAGGTCGAGGCCTGCTGATAGAGATACATCGGCATGAACAGCATCTGCCCGCCACCGATCAGCGACTGCGTGATGAAGGCGGTGATCGCAGCCGCATAGGTCAGCGTGCATCCGGCGATGACGCCCGGCAGCGACAGCGGCAGCACGATCCTGAAAAAGGTGCGCCAGCTTCCGGCGCCGAGCGAGCATGAGGCATCGTCGAGATTGGGATCGATCCGGCCGAGCGCGGTGATCAGCGGCAAGGTCATCAGGGGCATCTGTACTTGCGCGAGCGCAATCACCACGCCGAACTGGGTGTAGAGCAGTTTTAAGGGCGTATCGATGATGCCAAGGGATTGCAGCGTCGCGTTGATGATGCCCTGGCGTCCCAGGATGACGATCCAGGCGAAGGTGCGTACCACAACGCTGGTCAGGAGCGGCAGCAGCACGATCAGGATGATGATGGTTTGCAGCCGCGGCCCGACCCGTTGGTAGAGCCACGCAATGGGAAAGCCGAGCACGAGGCAGACGGCGGTTACCTCGGCGCCCAATAGCAATGTCGAGCCGAGCACGCTGAGGCTGAAGGGATCAGTGAGGAAGTGCAGGTACTGGCCGAGCCCCCAATGGAGCGCGGCCGTGTCGTTGTGCAAGGAGAGCCAGAGCAATTGCAGCAGCGGTGCGACGAAGAAGAACAGGAAGAACAGCGCCAGCGGCGCTGCCAATCCCATTCCGTAAGACGTCACGTCGCGTGATGCCGGTGCTGCGCCCATCGCCAAGCCCCCAGTGGTTTTAGATCTTGATCTCGCGGTTGAAGCGCTCGATCCAGGCCGAGCGCTGCTCGTTGATCTTCTTCCAGTCCTGGAACACGAATTTCTGCTTCAGCTCTGCGGTGTCCTTGGCGAGCACGCGCGCGATCTCGCCGCCCATCGTGACCTTGGAGTTGGTCGGCACGATCAGGTAGGGAGGGTTCATCAGCGTGGTCTGCACTTCAGGCGTCAGCGACGCCTCGATCAGCTTGAAGGCAAGATCGCGGTTCGGCGAGTTCTTGACGATATGGATCGTGGTCTTGAAAGCGATGGCGCCTTCCTTCGGCGCCACGAACTCGACCGGCACGCCGCGGGCTTTCAGGATCTGGATTGCGTTGAAATTGCCGGGCGAGATGTCGATCTGACCCTGCTGGAACAGCGTCGCGAGTGCACCGGGATTGGCGGCGACCGCCGCGAGATTGGGCTTCAGCTCTTCGATCGCCTTGAAGGCGGGATCGACGTTGGCTTCGGAGCCGCCGCGCATCTTGGCGATCTCGACCAGCCAGCCGGTGCCGAGCGTCGAGTTGAGGTTGGTGATGCCGACGCGGCCCTTGAACTCGGGCTTCCAGAGATCGGCCCAGGAGGTCGGCGGCGTCTTGATCGCTTCGGGATTGTAGGTGAGGCCGACGACCTGGAAGAACGGGGCGGGGCCCATCGGCTCCTGCGCTTCGGAGATCAGGTCCTTGTAGTAAGCGCTCTTCTCGACCGGATAGGGCTCGACCAGGTCCTGGCCGATCGCAACGAGGGCAGGACCGGGATCATGCAGCATGACGTCGATCGGCGGATTGGCTTTTGCGGCATTCACCTTCGCGATCTGGTCGACCGAGAGCATGGGGTCGAGCACGATCGCGGCATCGGCGTTGGCCTTGCGGAACGCCGGCACCAGCACGGCCTTGTGGGCTTCTTCCCAGCTTCCGGTGAAGGTCGCAAACACCAGCGGACGGGCCTGGGCATAGCTCAGTCCGGGAAACGCCTTCATGGCGCCCAGTGTGAGTGCGGTGGTCATCAGGCTTCGGCGGTTCATGATCATGTTCGAACTCCCTCTGGACAAAGACTGGATTTAAAGGGTTGCGGGAAAAGCGTTGGCGAGTGATGGCGCAAGCGGCGCAAGGCGCACCGCAGCGCCGCTCTCCAGCGCGCGCGTCTCGCCGATGCGCGCCTGGGAGATCTTGACGCCGGAGCCATCGGCGGTGGTGACCTCGTGGACGACGGTGGCACCCAGCGGCAGCGACATGCCGACGACGCCGGCAAAACCGGTCTCGTCGCCGACGAATTGCAGATGCTCGGGGCGGATGCAGACAGTAACGCGGCCGCCCTCGGTGAGGACGCCGCCCGCGGGCCGGGCAATGATCTCCGCGCCCGCATCGAGGCGGACCTTGGCGGCGGTCCGATCCGCCGATATCACAACGCCGGGCATGCGGTTGCTGGAGCCGACGAACGTGTTCACGAACAGGGTCTGCGGGCGGTCGTAGACGTCCGACGGCGTACCGAACTGCTCGAGCTTGCCATGGCCCAGCACGGCGACGCGGTCGGCCATCGACAGCGCTTCTTCCTGGTCGTGGGTCACGATCAGTGTGGTGATACCGGAGACGCGTTGCAGCCGCTTGATCTCGATCTGCATGTCGAGCCGCAGATTCTTGTCGAGCGCGGCAAAGGGCTCGTCGAGCAGCAGGATCGACGGCTTGATCGCGAGTGCGCGGGCCAGCGCGACGCGCTGCTGCTGGCCGCCGGAGAGCTGCCGCGGCAGCCGCTCGGCCATCGCAGGCAGTTGCACCAGCTCCAGCAGGCGCTGCGCCTCGCGCTGGCGCGTCGCCTTGTCGATGCCGCGGGCGGCAAGGCCATAGCCGACGTTCTCGCTGATCGACAGATGCGGGAACAGCGCATAATTCTGGAATACGATGCCGACCGCGCGGCGGTTCGGCGGCAGCGCATCGACGATGTCGTCGCCGATGATGATCCGCCCTTGCGACTGCGCGATGAAGCCGGCGATGATCCGCAAGAGCGTGGTCTTGCCGCAGCCGGAGGGCCCGAGCAGCGCGATGATCTCGCCGCCCTTGACGTCGAGATTGATGTTCTCGACTGCGAGCGCACCGCTCGGATAGCGGTGGGTGACGGCGTCGACGACGAGCGAACGTCCGCCTTGCGCTTCAGCCATGGTGTTGCCTCCCGTTGCCCCAAAGGAGAAAGCAAGTCTCGTGCCCGCCGCGCTCGCCTTTCGAGGCGCGCTCAGGCATTGTGCGGCGATGACATCGATCTGCGACTTCGCCGCCACAACCCTTGCGCGCGCCATTGGCAGCGGCGAGCTCTCCTCGCGTGACGCCGTCGAGGCGCATCTTGCGCGGATCGCTGATCGGGACCCGCAATTGGCGGCGTTCGTGACGGTCGATGCCGAGGGCGCCCGCCGCGCCGCGCAAACCTGCGATGCCGCCCCCGCACCAGTCGGCCCACTGCATGGCGTGCCCGTCGGGATCAAGGACCTCACCGACACCGCGGGGCTTGCGACCACCTACGGATCTCTGCTGTTTCGCGATCATTTGCCGGCCGAAGACGATCTCGTGGTGGCACGGCTGCGACGTGCAGGCGCGGTCATTTTGGGAAAGACCAACACGCCCGAATTCGGCTTTGGTGCCGTCTGCACCAACAAATTGTGCGGACCGACGCGCAATCCCTATGATCCTTCGCTGACCTCCGGTGGGTCGTCCGGCGGCTCCGCCGTCGCGGTCGCGACCGGCATGGTTCCGCTGGCGCATGGCACCGATTTCGGCGGCTCGGTGCGCACGCCCGCCAGCTTCTGCGATGTCGCTTCGATCCGGCCGACGCCCGGCCGCATCCCGTCGCCGCGCCGTCCGCTCGGCTGGGACATGCTCGCCACCCATGGCTTCCTCGCTCGCGCTGTTGATGATCTCGAACTTGCGCTGTCGGTATGTGCTGGAGGCGACGTCCACGATCCACTCTCGACCGGTGTCGTCAATGACGATCGTCCGCTCGCAGGGCGTCCCCGGATCGCAGTGACGCCGGATTTCGGGTTCGCGCCGGTTGCGCGCGATGTGCGTGCGCGTTTTGCTGCGGCCTGTGAGGCGCTCGCACGCGTTGGCGACATCGTGCCGTCCTCGCCCGATTGCGGCGGAGCGATCGAAACCTTCCGCACGCTGCGCGCCGCGCACATCGCCAATAGTTATGGCGAGCTGCTGAGGACGCGCCGCGACGAGCTCACGCCCACCGTGATCTGGAATATCGAGGCGGGCGCAAAGCTCTCCGCGGAAGATTATCTGAACGCCGAGCGCCGCCGCACCACGATCTATCGCAGCTTTCGCGAGCTGTTCAGGCGCGCCGATTTCCTGGTCGCGCCCGCGGCGTCGGTCTTCCCCTGGCCGAACGAGGTCAGCGACGTCACCGCGATCGACGGCACGGCGCTGGAGACGCCGATCGATTATCTCGCCGTCACCTTCATCGTGTCGCTGGTCGGTTTTCCGGTCCTGACCTTGCCGGTGCGCCGGGAGGCGAACGAACCGCCCTTCGGCATCCAGATCATCGCGCCGCCCGGTTGCGAATCCCGCTTGTTTGCCTTTGGCCGTATGATCGAAAATGAATTGGGTTTTTCGCATCGCCGGCCAAAGCTCCCCTAGCTGTCGCGATGCTCGAGCCGGGCGGCGAGCGCATCGGCAAGGCCAAGGGTGGGTTTTGCGGCGGGCCGGCGGAATGTGCCCGCCGTCGCCTTGCGCAAGCGCAGCGCCACCAGCGCTTCGGCCTGCTTCACGGCGGCGACGACCTGATCGACGACGGGGACGGGGATCCGGTCGGCGACGCGCTCGGCAAGGCCTGAGAGCGGCGCGCCGGCAAAGATCAGAACATCGGCTTCATCCTCGACGATGGCGCGTTGGGCGAGCGCGACGAGCAGGTCCTCCTTCTCGGTGCCGACCTCCGAAATTGCCTGGAACGGCGTATCGAGCATGCGGATGCCGGCGCAGCGCTCGCGCAGTCCGTGGTCGCGGACGCATTCCTCGTACCAGGGGCCCAGAGCCTGCGCGAAAGTGACGATGGCGAAGCGGCGTCCGGCCATGCAGGCCGTCAGCATCGCGGCTTCAGCCAGGCCGACGACGGGAATGTCAAAGGTTTCGCGCGCGGCGAACAGGCCGGGATCGCCGAACGCGGCGATGATTGCAGCATCAACCTTGGTGTGCTGCTCGGCCAGCATTTCCAGCGCGATGGCGCCGCCGATCTGCGCCTCGGTACGCGTGGAGATATAAGGCACGCCGCGCGAGGCGGTGCAGGGGACGAGCTCGGTGCCGGGTGCTGCAGCGCGCTGCCCGACATCCGTCATCAACTGGGTGACTGCGGTGCTGGTGTTGGGGTTGAGCAGCAGCAGCTTCATGGTCAGGCCGCCGTCAACTTGAGCTTGGAGAGGGCGAGAGTCTCGAGCAGCGCGGTGCCGGTCTGGCGGACATGGGCGCCGAGCAGGCGTCCCGCGGCTTCGCTGTCACGCGCCTCGAGTGCCGCGAGGATGCTGGCGTGCTCGTCGACCGAATTGCTCCAGCGCCGGTCGGCGCCAAGTGCGAGGTAACGCGCGCGTTCGGCGCGGGAGATCAGCGTCTCGTGCGCTTCGCGCAGCGGCGTGTTGCGCGCCATACGGACGATGGTGTTGTGGATCTCGCCATTGATGGCGAAGTATTCGTCGAGCTTGCCGTTGCGGTGGTGACCTTCCATGCGGGTCTGGAGCGTGCGCAAGCGGGCGAGATCGCGCTCGGTCGCGCGCTCTGCGGCAAGCTCCGCCGCGAGTCGCTCGATGCCGGCCAGCGCTTCGAACAATTCGGAGATGCTGTCGACCGCGAGGCCGGCGATGCGCGGGCTGCGATTGGGGCGCAGCTCGATCAATCCTTCCGCCGCCAGCACCTTCATGGCTTCACGAAGGGGCGTGCGCGACACGCCGAGCTCCTTCGATAGTCTGGTCTCCTGGGTCTGCGAACCCGGCGGCAACTCGCCGCGAATGATCATCGTCCGCATCCGCGCGGCGGCGCGCTCATGCAGGCCCATCCGCTTGAGTTTGGGCGACTTTCGTCCCTTCGGCGCTTCCGATTTTGGCTGCACGCGTGCCTCACTTCCCAATTCGATCCTAGCCGCTTACGGCCCTTTGGCTTGCTCAAAATACCGACGCATCTAGCTGAAAACAATGGCATACCGCGCAAATTGTATGCAGCATGCAAAAACCGGATTGCGCTGCCGCGAAGGCCGACGGATGATCTTCCGCAACACGCGCGAGATCTCGCGCCTTCGAAACGGAGTGAGCGATGCGGACGAGTTTGCGACTGGGCCTCGTGGTGATGGCGGCAATGCTTGGTGGAAGCGATCTCGCCTCCGCGCAGACCGCAAAGATCAAGCTCGGCTATGCCAAATGCGCGCACTGCCTGCCGATGTCGCTGATCTCAGGCATGGCGAAGGGTGTCGAGGTCGATGCCACCGGCTTCAACTCAGGTAATGACGTGCTGACGGCCCTGGTCTCGAAGAGCATCGACGTCGCGCAGGTCACCTACCTCCACTACATCACCGCGCTCGACAAAGGTTTTGATGTCGTCGCCGTGTCCGGCCAGATCAACGGCGGCTCGGAATGCCTGTCCTCGGCGAAGCTGAACCTGCCGCCCGAGGACTGGGCCATTTTCAAGGCCACCGTTGCGAAGGCGAAGAGCGACGGTCAGCCGCTGAAGGTCGCGGCCTCCCGCGGCAATGCGCAGGACATCCACATGCGCGGCGCATTCCTGAAGCAGGGCGTCGATCCCAACAAGGACATCCAGTTCATCAACATTCCGAATCCGTCCGACCATCTCGCAGCGTTGCAGCGCGGCGAGGTCGACATGATCTGCACGGTCGAGCCGTTCGCCTCGCAGATCCGCCTTGCCGGTGCTGGCAAGCATTTTGTGCTGCCGTATGACCAGGCCGCAGGCAATCTCACCAACTTGATCGTCACCCGTTCCGATGTCATTGCCAGCCAGCGCGCCGGGGTTCAGGGCGTCGTCACCGCCGTGGTCGAGCTCGACAACAAGCTGATCGCCGACAAGGCGTTGTGGATCGACGTCATCAACAAGCTCACCGGCCTCGACAAGAATGTTGCGACCGAGGCGCTGAAGAATGCGTCGCCCGATCCTGCGATCCATCGTTCGCAGACGCTCGCGATCGCGGCGATGATGCGCGACCTCAAATACATCGCGAAGGATGTGTCCGCGGAAGCGGAGAAGAACATGGACTATTCGTTCCTGGAGCAGGCCACGGGAAAAGCCAAGAATGACCTCGGTTATTGATGCCGCGCCGGCAAGGCGCGCGTTTCGGCTGACGCGGCTATTTCAGGGGCTCGAACGCGTCGTCGTGCCTGCGCTGTTGATCGCGGGCTGGGAAGTTTTTGCCCGCAGCGGCGTGCTTCCGCCCGCGCTGCTGCCGGCGCCGAGCGCGGTGCTGCATGCGCTCGGTGACTGGGTGTTCGGCTTCGACGAGACCACGCAGACCTATTCCGGGCACTGGCTGCGCGATGCGCTCGCCAGTGCTTTGCGCGTGTTCGGTGGTTTTGCGCTGGCAAGCCTGCTCGGCATCCTCGCCGGTGTCGCCATTGGCTGGTCGCGTCTGTTCGAGAAGACGCTGGAGCCGACGCTGCAGATGCTGCGTCCGATCCCGCCGGTGTCCTGGATCCCGCTCGCGATCATCTGGTTCGGCATTGCCGACAAGCCGGCGATCTTCCTCGTGTTCCTCGGCGCCTTCTTTCCCGTGCTGATGAATACCATCCACGGCGTCAAGACCGTGGACCATAATCTGGTGCGTGCCGGTGCCATGATGGGCGCAAGCCAGCGGCAGATGCTGACCGACATCGTGCTGCCGGCAGCGCTGCCCTCGATCTTCGCGGGCCTGCGCATCGCGGTCGGGTCGGCCTGGATGCTGACGGTCACGGCCGAGATGGTCGCGGTGAAAAGCGGCCTGGGCTACGTGCTGTGGGATTCCTACTACTTCCTGCGCTACGACATCGTGCTCGCGGCGATGATCTCGATCGGGCTGCTCGGCTATCTCTCCGATCTCGGCCTCAAGGCGATCATGGCGCGCACGCTGCGCTGGCAGCAGACGACAACCGTGCAGGGCAGGGCGGGCTGATGGCGGCAATCGAGCTTCGCAACATCGTCAAGGTGTTTTCCGACAAGCGGCGCGGCCGCGACCTGCTGACGCTGGACAACATCAATCTCGACATCGAGGCCAATGATTTCGTCTGCCTGCTCGGCCCGTCCGGCTGCGGCAAGTCGACACTGCTGAACATCATCGCCGGCTTCGAGCAGGCGACCTCCGGCCGCACGCTGGTCGACGGCAAGCAGGTGGAGCGGCCGGGCTCGGACCGCGGCGTGGTGTTTCAGCAACCGACCCTGATGCCGTGGCTCACCGCGATCGACAACGTCGCCTTCCATCTCAAGCTCAAGGGCGTCACTAAAGCCGAACGGTACGATCGCGCCATGGAGTTCATCGATCTCGTAGGCCTCCGCGGCTTCGAGCATCACCATCCCTCCGAGCTGTCCGGCGGCATGAATCAACGCGTCGGCATTGCCCGTGCGCTGCTGATGAACCCAAGCGTCATCCTGATGGACGAGCCGTTCGCGGCGCTGGATGCCCAGACCAAGCTCGAAATGCAGGAGGAGCTGGTCGCGATCTGGCAGAAGCGCCGCTGCACCATCGTGTTCGTCACCCACAGCGTCGACGAGGCGCTGGTGCTCGGCAACAAGATCGTAGTGATGACCAAGCGGCCGGGCCGGATCCGCGAGGCCGTGAACTTCGACATGCCGCGCCCGCGCGATATCACCAGCCCCGAATTCAACGACGCAAAGCGCCGCATCCTGTCCCTGATCCGGGAGGAGTCGACGCGGCTTGCGCAGGCGTCGTAAGGTAGAGCCATGCGCAAACGCCTCGGCATGATCACGCCGTCCTCCAATTCGGTGCTCGAGCCCGTCACCAGCGCCATGCTGCACGGCGTGGCTGATGTCACCGCGCATTTCTCGCGGTTCCGCGTCACCGAGATCGCGCTCGATGCCGCAGCGTTGAACCAGTTCGACGCCTCGGTGATGCTGCCTGCGGCGGACCTGCTGGCGGATGCCAAGGTCGACGCCATCGCCTGGAACGGCACGTCCGCAAGCTGGCTCGGTATCGGCCGCGACCGGAGCCTTTGCGAAGCGATCACGGCGCGCACGGGTGTCCCCGCGACGACATCCACGCTCGCCTGCATCGATGCCGCCCGCGCGCTCGGCGCCAAGCGCGTCGGTCTCGTCTCCCCCTATACGGACGATGTGCAGCGACGGATTGGCGGCGTCTGGGCCGAGGAGGGGATCGCTCCGCATGCCGAACGCCATCTTGGCCTGCGCGACAATTTTTCCTTTGGCGAGGTCGCGCCTGCAACGATCGCGGAGATGATCCGCGCGGTCGCGGCGGAAGGCGCCGATGCCGTCGTCATCCTCTGCACCAATCTCGATGGTGCCGCGCTTGCGGCCTCGCTCGAACGGGAATTGGACATCGCCGTACTGGATTCGGTCGCGGTCACGCTGTGGCGGACCCTTGAGCTCGCCGGTGGCGACGTCGGAGCTCTTGCGGAATGGGGCCGGATATTCCAGACATCTTCTATCAAGTGACGGAGGCTCCTGTGACGCAGCTCGATCTCGCCATTCGCGGCGGCACCATCGTGACGGCCAGCGACGAGTTTCGCGCCGATATCGGCATTCGCCACGGCCGCATCGTCAGCATAGCCGACAGTATCGAAGGCGCGGCGCGCGAGATCGACGCGACGGGGCTGCTGGCGCTGCCCGGCGGCATCGACAGCCATGTTCACATCGCGCAAGCCTCGGGCCCCGACGTGGTGATGGCGGACGATTTTGCCTCGGCGACGCGCTCGGCAGCGGCCGGCGGCAACACCATGGTGCTGCCCTTCGCACTTCAGGAGAAGGGGACGTCGCTGCGCACCTGTGTCGAGAACTACCGCAAGCTCGCCGAGGGCGAATGCTACATCGACACCGCGTTCCATCTCATCATCTCCGACCCGACCGCGGTCGTGCTCGGGCAAGAGCTGCCGGCGCTGGTCAAGGACGGCTACACCTCGTTCAAGGTGTTCATGACCTATGACGACCTCGTGCTCAGCGACGAGCAGCTGCTCGAGGTGTTCGACGTCGCGCGCCGCGAGGAGGCGCTGGTGATGGTCCATTGCGAGGGCTACGACGCCATCCGCTTCCTCACGAGCAAGCTGGAGCGCGAAGGCCACATCGCGCCCTACTATCACGGCACCTCACGGCCGCAGGCTGTCGAGCGCGAAGCGACGCACCGCGCCATCAGCCATGCCGAGGTGATCGGCGTTCCCATCATGATCGTCCACGTTTCCGGGCGCGAGGCGATGGAGCAGGTGCGCTGGGCCCAGCAGCGCGGATTGCCGGTGCATGCGGAGACCTGCCCGCAATACATCACGCTCACGGCCGACGACATGAAGGGCCTGAACATGGACATCACGGGCGCGAAGTACGTCTGCTCGCCGCCGCCGCGCGATGCCGAAAGCCAGCAGGCGATCTGGGAGGGTATCACGACGGGCGTGTTCCAGACCTTCTCGTCTGACCACTGCCCGTTCCGCTACGACGATCCCAAGGGCAAGCTGACGCCGAATGCACGGACGTCGTTCCGCTGGGTGCCGAACGGCATCCCCGGTGTCGAGACGCGGCTGCCGATCCTGTTCTCCGAGGGCGTCTCGAAGGGGCGGATCAGCTTGCAAAAATTCGTCGAGCTGACCGCGACCAACCATGCGCGGATCTACGGTCTCTATCCACGCAAGGGCTCGATCGGTGTCGGCTTCGATGCGGACATTGCGCTGTGGGACCCGAAGCTGACGAAAACAATTCAGCAGGCCGATCTGCACCACGGCGCGGACTACACGCCGTGGGAAGGCTTTGACGTCACCGGCTGGCCCGTCACCACCATCGCGCGAGGGCGGGTGGTGTACGAGCAGGGCAAGATCGTCGGCGACAAGGGTGCGGGCGAGGTGCTCAGCCGCGGCAAGTCAAGCCTGGTGTGATCGTCACATCGAATAGATGTGACTGATCACATCGGCTCGATGCCGATCTTCTTGATGATGCCGGCCCATTTCGTGGTCTCGGACGTCATGAAATTCGTCAGGCCCTGCGGGTCCATCACCAGCGGCTCGGCGCCCTGCTCGACGAAGAGAGCGCGCACCTTCGGGTCGTTCACGGCTTCGACCATCGCTTTATAGAGTTTGTCGACGACGGCCTTATCGGTATTCGCCGGCGCAAGCAGCGCAAGCCACGCGGCACTCTCGTAATTCTTCAGGCCGGCTTCTGTCGCGGTCGGCACATCAGGCAGCGCCGTCATGCGCTTGTCGCTGGCAACCGCGAGCGGGCGCGCATCTCCGCTCTTGATCAGGCCGAGAACGTTCGGCAGGAGCTGAAAGCCGAGCGGGACCTGGCCCGCGATGAAATCGGGCGTGTACGCGGCGATGTTGCGATAGGGAACGTGCGTGAGCTCGGTGCCGGTGAGCTGCTCGAAATAGGCGGCCGACAGATGCTGCGACGAGCCGACGCCGACCGTCCCGTAGTTCAGCTCGCGCGGGTGCGCCTTGGCGTAGTCGATCAGCTCGGCGAGTGTTTTCGGCGGCAGCTTCGAATTGATCACGATGACATTCGGCAGCGTTGCGAACAGGCCGATCGGGGCGAGGTCCTTCAGCGGATCGTAGGGCAGGTCCTTGTAGAGCGACTTGTTCGCAGCCAGCGGGCCGGAGGTGCTCATCAGCAGCGTGTAGCCGTCCGGGGCCGCATGCGCCGCGGCCGCGGTGCCGATATTGCCGCCGGCGCCGGGGCGGTTGTCGACCACGAAGACCTGCCCGAGTGACGCCGACATGCGGTTGAGCAGGATGCGCGTGATGACGTCGCTGGCGCTGCCGCCGGCAAAGGGCACGAGCACTTGCACCGGCCGGGCGGGATAGTCTTGCGCTTGTGCAGATCGCAGTCCGGCGGCTGCGAGAGCCGCGCCTGCGCCAAGTGAGAGCAGCGACCTTCGGTCAGGACGAAGTCCCTTGCTCTGCTGCTGAACGATGTCCGTGATCTTGCTGCGACCGAACCGTGTCATCTCGGACTGAATCTCCCGACCGTGTCTTGTTCTGCGAACCCTGGGATTGTCCGAGACAAGAGTCGGGGATGGAGCCAGGCCGCGTTTTCTGCGCCTGGACCGTAGCTAGCAGGCCGCCGCAATCGTCATGCCTGCTGGTCTCACAACTTACCAACCCGTCTCATTCTGCACCGGGCGCGACATCTTGTCCTGACGAGACGCGGCTTAATCCAGCCCGCTCTTGCCCGGAGCCCAATACGCTTTTGCCTTGATCCGCGACGATGCGACACTCGCAGCCTTCAGCGCGCGGCTGATGCGCTGGATCGAGGATGCCTTGCCTATCAGGACGAACTGCGCTCCGTTTGCAGCAAGCCGCAGCAATTCCGCCTCAACGGTCGCGAGATGAGCGTCGTCGGCGCTGCGTGCGATCAATCGTGCCTCGCCGAGGCTGACGGCATCGAGCACCTGCCGCGACTCCGCGACATCAGTAGCTTCAAACATGTGGAGCGTATCGCTGGCTCGCAGAGTCTGGCGCAATGACGCCGCAAGGCCGAACGAGGTCTCATCGCCGAACAGGACGACAGGCGCGACGAGGCCGGCGAGCTCGAGCGAGCGGCGTGGACCGAAGAACTGGCAGGTGTCGCCGTCGCGCAAACCACTGGCCCACCGGCTGCCGGGGCCATCGCCATGCGAGAAGGCGAGCAGCCGTGTCCTGCCTTTGCCGGCATCCCACGACATCGGGGTATAGGTGCGCGCACTCAGGCCCGCGCCCATCGCGACCTGGATCTTCTGGCCGGCAGTCCAGGCGACGCCCCTGAGTGCTTCGCCTTGGAGCTCGATGAGCTGAAAGTGCGGCGAGAGCGTTTCGACGGCAGCGACGCGCGCAGAGCGCATCAGCCATTGCAGCAACATCCGCGTGACGCGGCCTTGCTGTGCCTGCGATGATTCGGAAATTTGCGGCTGCTGGCTGGGCTCGTTCAAGGCTTGGCTCCTGGATTATCAGGTCTTGATCGTGAGTTCGTTGCCGCGCCCCTGATTGAAAGGCAGCGACAGCGAGAGATAACCGTTCCGGGGATCGCGGACGTAGTCGATGTAACCGGAGGCTTCCTCGAACGCGTTCTCGCCGACGATGAGCGCGCCGGGCCTCAGGTGCGGCTCCAGCAATTTCAGAATGGGAAGATAGAGAGTGAAGGCGCCATCGAGCATCACCAGGTCGATGTCGCCGCCGAGGTCGGAGTTGAGGGTTTCGCGCGCATCGCCGAGCCGAAACTCGACGAAATCGGCGAGCCCCGCGGCGGCGACGTTCGCCCGCGCCCGCTCAATCTTGCTAGGTTCGAGATCGCTCCCGATCAGGCGGCCGCCGCCCATGTCGCGCAGCGCTGCCGCCATGTAGATCGCGGAAATGCCCATCGAGGAGCCGAACTCGACGATGCGTTTCGCCTTGCAGGAGCGGACGCACATGTAGAGGAAGAGTCCCAACCGCGGCGAGACGCTCAGGAAGTTGTCTGCGAACCCGTTGTAGAGCCCCTTCAAGTCGCGGCTTTCGGCCTCGATGATCCGGCCAATGATCTCCTCGCGGCTGCTCGTCCCATTTGTGAAGGTCTGTGCCAGCGGCGCATCGGCGGCTTCCGCTTCCTGATGGAGACGATGGAGAACGTCGGCGGCGAGGCCGTCAGTGAGTGAATCCATGTTTGTCGGCTCCTCTGGAATGCGCACGGCGCGCGTCGGAGCCTGGATACGAAATCGTCCCTCCGGCCGCATTCCGCGGACGGGACAATCGATTGCGATTTCCGGTCAATGTGCAGCGATGCGGCGTTCGGCCAGATACCGCGCCGGTGGCTTGCCCAGCGCTTTGCGGAACATGGTGACGAAGGCGCTCGCGCCCTCATAGCCGAGATCGAGCGCCACGGTCTGGACCGAAGATCCCTGGTCGAGGCGTTGAAGCGCGATGAGGATGTGGAGCTGCTGGCGCCAGCGGCCAAAGCTCATGCCGGTCTCGCGTTGCAGGATGCGCGTGAGGGTGCGCGGCGCCATTGCGATGCGCCGGCCCCAATCGTCGATGGTCGCGCGGTCGGAAGGGTCGGCTATCATCGCGCTCGCCATCCGGCGCAGCCTGGTATCTTCAGGCATCGGGAAGCGCAGCTCTTCGGCGGGTGCCAGCGACAGCTGGTCCAGCAGCACCGCTGCGATCCGGCCATCGGCGCCGTCGATGTCGTACATAACGGGCATGTGGGTGGCATGTACCAGCAGTCGTTCCAGCAAAGGAGAGATCGTCAGCGTACAGCATTGCCGGGGCAGCTTCAGTGCAGCATCCGGCTCGACGAACAGGCAATAGACCTCGACATCGCCGGCGACACTCACGCTGTGGGCGACATCACGGGGAATCCAGACCGCGCAGCGCGGTGGCACGATCCAGACGCTTTGCCCGGCTTCCAGCCTGACGACGCCGCGCAAGGCCAGGACAAGCTCGTCCTTGCGATGCGTGTGCATCGCCACCTCGGTGCCCTTCGTGACCATTTCGCCGCCGAAAGCGGCGATGGCGCGCGGCACGTCCTCCGGATTGAAATCGATGGTGTCGTCGGGGCGAAGATCCCCGTCGTTGAGCCGGAAGAAGGGCATGGCGGGATGATTGACCGATCTGGAGGCGATGGACAGGACCCAACCAATATCAGGCCGACGATTGCGACTTTCAACGCAGTGAGATCGAATCTCGACGGGTTCTAAACAGCTCGCTTCCGTGGCTTCCTGCGGGAGGACGGCTCCACCAACTCCCTCGCGGCCGCTGCGGCCTGCGCGAGGTCATGGCTGATGATTTCGAGCACGGCCTTGGCCGCGACCGACACCGCCCGCCGGGGATGATGCACCCAGGCAATGGAGCGCACGATCCGCTGTTCGTCGAAGCGATGTGCCCGGATGGTGCCGCTTGCAAGCGACTGCCGAAGCGCGATGGTCGGCAGCACTGTCGCGAAATCGGTGGTCGCGATCACGTCGCAGAGCGCGGGCAGGGTGTCGAGCTCGAGCCGTGGGCGCAAATCGATGCCGACTGCCGCGGCGTGTTCTTCCAGGATCAGCCGCAGGCCGTGGCGCTTCGAAGGCAGCACCAGATCGAAACCCGCGATGTGGTCGAAGCGCAGTTTGGCCGGCGGCTTGATTGGGCTGTCCTTGCGGCAGGCAAACACCATCTCCTCGTCCATGATGTGATGCGCGGCCAGCGGCGTCTTCCGGCGCGGCACGTTGATCAGCGCGAAATCGAGCTGCCCGGTGTTGACCCAGTCGACCAGCGTCTCGGTGTAGCCTTCGCAGGCCGACAGCGTGATCTCGGGGTAACGGCTGGCAACCGTCGCCGACGAGCTCGCCATCGTGCTCTGCGCGACCGAGGTGATGAGGCCGACCGAGACCCGCCCCGAAATGCGCCCGCCGAGCTGCGCCATCTCCTGGCGGGCATATTCGGCATCGCGCACGATCGGCGCCGTCAATCGCACCAGCGCTTCGCCGGCGCTGGTCAGCGTCATGCCCTGGACGCTGCGGTCGAACAGCTTTTGGCCGAACTCGGCCTCGAGCTTGGCGATCTGCATGCTCAGCGCCGGCTGCACGATGTTGAGCTGGCGCGCGGCCCGGGTGACGTTCTTCTCCTCGGCCAGGCACAGGAAATATTGCATCTGCCTGAGTTCCACGGATCTGTCCTTCGTTCGCCGATCTTGCTCTCAATCCATCATTTCAGATGATGAATGATATAATCAATCATTATTTGTGGTGATAGCTAGCATTGCCTAGTCTCGTGACGGACCGCAGCCTCAAGGACGCGTGCCCAGGGAGCGAAATCATAAATATGCAGGACGCTACGCCCAAGCGGATGATCATCGGCATTTCCGGCGCCTCGGGCGTCACCTATGGCGTGCGTCTGCTGCAGCTGCTGCGCAATGCTGGCGTCGAGACGCATCTGGTGATGTCGAAAACGGCCGAGCTGACCTTTGCCTATGAGACGGAGCTGAAGATCGCGGAGGTGAGGGAGCTCGCCAATGTCTGCCATGCGATCGACGATATGGCCTCGGCCATCGCCAGCGGCTCGTTCCGTACCGCCGGGATGATCGTGGCGCCGTGCTCGATGCGCTCGATGTCCGAGATCGCCTCGGGCGTGACCACGACGCTGCTCACCCGCGCCGCCGACGTCGTACTCAAGGAGCGCCGGCGTCTGGTGCTGATGGTGCGCGAGACCCCGCTGCACACCGGGCATCTCCGGACGATGACGGCACTGTCGGAAATAGGCGCGATCATCGCGCCGCCGGTGCCTGCCTTCTACGCAAAACCCGAAAATCTGGAAGACATGGTCGAGCACACCGTCGGCCGCGTGCTCGACCTGTTCGACATCGATATCGGCGTCGTGCGCCGCTGGGGCGAGGATGAGGCGCTCAAGCGCCGCTCGCCGTCGCTGCGCAAGATCGCGCCCTGACCTGAAGACCTCTGAGGAAAGTCATATGCAAATGGAAACTCCGGCCAAGCAGGGCACGAACGCGCCGTCGGATCTGCGCGCCTGGCTCGCTTATCTCGCCGAGCGCGGCAAGCTTGCCGTCGCCCGCGAGGGCATTGGCCTGGCCGACGAACTCGCCGCCGTCGCCAAGCGGCTGGAGCGCGACAGTGCCGTGCTGTTTCCGCGCCCCGACGGGCACGAGATTCCCGTTGTCGCGAATCTCTTCGCCGGCCGCGATTGGGTCGCCGATTCCATCGGCGTGACCGAGGACCAGCTGCTGCCGCGCTTCCTGGCCGCCGCGAGCCATCCGCTGCCGACGCACGAAGTGGAGAGCGGGCCGGTGCAGGACGTCGTGCACGAGGACGTCGATCTGCTGCGCCAGCTTCCGGTGCCCAAGCATAATGAGCGCGACAGCGGTCCCTACATCACCGCCGGCCTCCTGATCGCCCGTAACCCCAAGACCGGCGTTCAAAACGTCTCGATTCACCGCTGCCAGATCTCCGGCAAGAACCGCATCGGCGTGCTGCTGCTGCCACGCCACACGTTCTCCTATTATCGCTTCGCGGAGGAGATGGGCCAGGCGCTGGAGATCGCGATCGTGATCGGCGCGCATCCGGCCTTGATGCTGGCGTCACAAGCGATCGCCGCGCTGGACGAGGACGAGATGGCAATTGCCGGTGCGTTGCTCGGCGCGCCCGTGGACGTGGTCAAATGCCGCACCAATTCGGTCCGCGTGCCCGCTCATGCAGAGATCGTCATCGAGGGGCGCATTCTGCAGGGCGTGCGCGAGCCGGAAGGCCCGTTCGGCGAATTCCCCCAATATTATGGTCCGCGCGCCAATCGCGAGGTGATCGAGGTCGACGCGATCACGCATCGGAAGGATCCGATTTTCCACACCATCGTCGGCGGCGGTTTTGAGCATCTGATCCTCGGCGGGGTACCGCGCGAGGCGACGCTGCTCCAGCATCTGCGCCGCAGCTTTCCCAATGTGCTCGACGTTCGCCTGACGCGCGGCGGCACCTGCCGCTATCATCTCGCGATCAAGATCGACAAGACCAATGACGGTGAGCCGAAGAATATCATGATGTGCGCCTTCGGCGCGCATTACGACATCAAGCAGGTGATCGTGGTCGACAAGGACGTCGACATCTCCTCGTCCGAGGAGATCGAATGGGCGGTGGCGACGCGCTTCCAGGCTGACCGCGATCTCATGGTCGTATCAGGCGCGCTCGGCTCAAAGCTCGATCCGACCACCGATAACGGTATCAGCGCCAAGATGGGCCTCGATGCGACCGCGCCGATCAGCGCGCCCGAGCTGGCTTTCAAGCGCATCAGCGTCAAGGGCGAGGAGGAGGTCGATCTCGCCACCGCCTTGCAGGTCGACCCGAGCGCCGCGGTCGCGCGGCTGCTTGCGGAGGCGCGGACATGAGCGGATTACCGGCCGCCTGCAACTTGCGTCTTTGTGCGCGGTTGGAATATGTAGCGGGTGCTGCTTATAGTGCCGCGCCAACAAGCCAATCATTTTGCGGCGCAATGCCGGGAGGAAGGAACTGATGTCGACGGCCCTGCGCATCGCTCATGGCGCTTTCGGCAGGGTTGCGCTGCTCGACATGGATCGTTCGCTGGTCCGCCACGCCCATCATCACTGCCACGTCCTGCTCAAGGTCGAGGGCGCCGACACCCAGTTTCTGGTCGGCGACCAGGTGACGCCGCTCACCGACACCGCCGCCGTTCTCGTCGACGGCTGGAAGCCGCACGCTTATGTGCATGACGCCGACCGACCGCGTACGCTGATCATGGCGCTATATATCGAGCCGGAGTGGCTGAAAGAGTTCCGTCCCGGCTGGGCCGCCAGTGGTGCGCCGGGCTTTTTCGAGCGGCCGTCAGGCGAGGTGTCGCCGCGCATCCGCCAGCTCACGTTGCATTTGGCGGCTGAAATGATGGCGAATCCGGATGCGGTACATACGCATGAGCAGACGCTGTCCGATCTGATGATCGCAGTGATCGAGCGCTTCACCCCGTGGCGCAGCTTCCCGACCTCGATCCGCGGCATGAGCGCGGTGAGCTGCGATTGGCGCATCCGCCGCGCGATGGACGCGATGCGGGTGCAGGACTCTTATGCCAATGTCGATCAGTTCGTGAAGGGCGCGGGGCTCTCTCGCGCGCAGTTCTTCCGCCTGTTCGAGACCTCGCTCGGCGTCTCGCCAAAGCTTTATCTGAACGTCGTCCGCATGGAGCGCGCGCTCGATGCCGTCATGCGCGAGGACACGCCGCTCGGCGAGCTCAGCGAGCGGTTTGGTTTTCCGGAGCCCGCGCATTTCACGCGCTTCTTCCGCGATCATGCCGGCGTCAGCCCGCGCGAGTTTCGCAACGTCTCGCGTCTTGCGGGTTGAGTCTTGCGGACTGATATTGCGCTGCACGCGCGCGAATGAGACGATTTGGTAAGTCGTGAGAGCGGGCGGTATGGCCCCCGCATCCCCTGTCCTGACATCTGTCACCGTCGCGTCAAAGAACGCGTCGGGAGGTATGCCGGGACATGGTGCAGGCTGCGGTTCAATCCGCAAATTCAGTCGATCAGAGTGACGACAGGCCGTGGGTCGGGCGTTCGATCGAGCGCGTCGAGGATGCCGCGCTGCTCTCTGGCGGCGGCCGCTTCATCGACGATCTCGGCGTTGCGCCCGGCACGCTGCACGCGACGATCTTGCGCTCGCCGCACGCGCATGCCGACATTCTCTCGATCGACGTTGAAGCCGCGAAACGCCTTGCGGGCGTTGCGGCGGTCCTGACCGGCGAGGACGTCAAGGCGGTCACGACAACCCTGGTCGTCGGCGTGAAGGCGCCGGTCGAATGCTGGCCCATCGCGATGGACCGCGTGCGCTATGTCGGCGAACCCGTTGCCGTGGTCGTTGCAACCGATCGTGCGCGCGCCGAGGATGCGGCCGAGCTGATCAACGTCGAATACCGCCCGCGCGGTGCCGTGGTCGATCCGCTTAGTGCGCTCGTATCAGGCGTGCCGGTGCTGCATGACGGCTTTCCCGGCAATCTTGCCAGCGAACGCGCCTTCCGCTACGGCGATCCTGAAAAAGCCTTTGCGGAGGCGCCGCATCGCTTCTCCATCGACATCCGCTATCCCCGCAACTCCTGCACGCCGATCGAGACCTACGGCGTTGTCGCCTCGCATGATGCCGGCGAGGACGCCTATGAGGTGCTCGCCAATTTCCAGGGTCCGTTCAGCATCCACACCGTGATTGCGCGCGCGCTCAAAGTGCCGGGCAATCGGCTGCGGCTGCGCACGCCACCGGATTCCGGCGGCAGCTTTGGCGTCAAGCAGGGCGTGTTTCCTTACATCGTGCTGATCGCCGCCGCCGCGCGGGTCACGGGTAAGCCGGTGAAGTGGATCGAGGATCGGCTCGAGCATCTCACCGCATCGGTGTCGGCGACCAATCGCGCGACAACATTGTCTGCGGCCGTGGCGGCCGATGGCAAGATACTCGCGCTCGATTGGGACCAGGTCGAGGATTGCGGTGCGCATCTGCGCGCGCCGGAGCCGGCGACGCTCTACCGCATGCACGGCAATATGACCGGCGCCTACGACGTTCGCCACGTCAAGATCCGTAACCGCGTCGTCGTCACCAACAAGACGCCGACCGGCCTCAACCGCGGCTTTGGTGGCCCGCAGGTCTATTTCGCGCTGGAGCGATTGGTTCAGAGGATCGCAATAAGCCTCGGCCTCGATCCGCTCGATGTGATCACGCGCAATCTGATCGATGCAGGCACGTTCCCCTATCGTACCGCGACCGGCGCGCTGCTGGATTCCGGCAACTACCAGGAGGCCGTCGCGCGCGCAGTCGCGCAGGGCAGACTTGCCGAACTTAAAGCGCGGCGCGACGAGGCGCGTGCGCAGGGGCGACTCTACGGGATCGGCTTCACCGCGGTGGTTGAGCCCAGCGTCTCCAACATGGGCTACATCACCACCGTGCTGACGGCCGCCGAGCGCCGCAAGGCCGGTCCTAAGAACGGCGCGCAGGCGACTGCAACGGTCGGTCTCGATCCGGTCGGCAGCGTCACCGTTCATGTCGCCTCGGTGCCGCAGGGGCAGGGCCATCGCACGGTGCTGTCGCAGGTCGTTGCCGACGTCTTCGGCCTCCAGCCAAAAGACATCCGCGTCAACACCGAGATCGACACCGCCAAGGATGCCTGGTCGATCGCTTCAGGGAATTACGCCAGCCGGTTTGCGGCAGCCGTGGCCGGCACGGCGAAGCTCGCGGCCGAGCGTGTTGCCGGCCGTCTCGCCCGCATTGCCGCCAGCCAGCTCAACGTCGAAGCCGCGGACATCGTGTTCGCAAAGGGCTTCGTTGCCTCGAAGCATAATCCGGAGAACCGCATTGCGTTCTCGCGTGTCGCAGCGCTCAGCCATTGGTCGCCGGGCTCGCTGCCTGATGACGCCGGCCAGACCATCCGCGAGACCGTGTTCTGGACGCCGCCGGAGCTGACGCCGCCCGACGAGGACGACCGCATCAACTCCTCGCTCTGCCACGGCTTTATTTTCGATTTCTGCGGTGTCGAGATCGACCGCACCACGCTGGAGACGCGGATCGACCGCTACGTCACCATGCACGATTGCGGCACCATTTTGCATCCCGGCATGGTCAACGGCCAGATCCGCGGCGGTTTTGCCCAGGCGCTGGGTGCTGCGCTGTACGAGGAATACGCCTACGCCGAGGACGGCAGCTTTCTGACGGGAACGCTCGCCGATTATCTGCTGCCGACCACCACGGAGGTGCCGGAGCCCGAGATCTTCCACATGGAGACGCCGTCGCCGTTCACGCCGCTCGGCGCAAAGGGCGTCGGTGAAGGCAATTGCATGTCGACGCCGGTGTGTCTCGCCAATGCGGTCGCGGATGCGCTCGGCGTTGCCGATATCACGCTGCCTCTTGTGCCCGCGCGGCTTGCCGAATTGGTGCGCGGCGACGAGCCGCCGCCTCCCGCCGGCGGTGCAACCACCGCGCCTGTGCGCGAAGGCGACCGGCGGTTGCGCGGCGAGGGGCAGGCGTCCGTCAAGGGCGCGCCGGAGCAGGTCTGGGCGATGCTGCTCGATCCCGCGACGCTGCAGTCCGTCATTCCCGGGTGCCAGCGCGTCGACAAGATCACCGATACGCATTTCGGCGCCGACGTCACGCTCGGCATCGGCCCCGTCAGTGGGCGCTATCGCGCCGACGTGGAACTGTTCGATCTCGATCCGCCGCGCGCGGTCACCTTGCGCGGCGGTGCCACCGGCGCGCTCGGTTTTGGCAATGCGGAAGGGCGCATCACGCTCGCGCCCGACGGCAATGGCGGGACAAAGCTGGCCTACAGCTACGACGCCGCGATCGGCGGCAAGGTCGCGAGCATCGGTGGCCGCCTGCTCGACGGCGCGACGCGCGTGATCATCGGCCAGTTCTTCACCGCGCTTGCGCGCAAGGCTGGCGGCGGTGGCGCAGCGGGCGGGGGCTTTTCGCTATTCGCCCTGCTGGCAAAGGTCGCGAGCCTGTTCGGGGGGCGCCGATGAAGCCGCCCGCATTCGATTATCTCCGCGCCGAAAGCATCGGTGACGTTCTCGATGGGCTCGCGCAGCAAGGCGGCGATGCGCGTGTGCTCGCGGGCGGGCAGTCGCTGATGGCGATGCTCAACATGCGCCTCGCCAAGCCAAAACTGCTGATCGACATCATGCGGCTCGAGGAGCTACGCAAGATCCAGCGCAAGGGCGATACGGTCATCATCGGCGCCGGCGTGCGTCAAGCTGATCTCCTCGCTTGGCCGGACCTTGTCGACGCGCTGCCGCTGGTGGCGCTGGCTCTCCCCTGGGTTGGGCATATGCAGACCCGCAGCCGCGGCACCATTTGCGGCTCGCTCGCGCATGCCGATCCCAGCGCCGAGATGCCGCTGACGCTGGTCGCGCTCGGCGGCGAGGTGCTTTTGCGCAACGCCAAACGCCGCCGCCGCGTCGCGGCCAAGGACTTCTTTGCAGGCATGATGCTGACCGCGCGCAGCGATGACGAGCTGATTGAAGGCATTTCGCTGCCTGTCATCAAGGGATCGCGCGCCGCCTTCCGCGAGGTCGCGCGCCGTCATGGCGATTTCGCCATTGTCGCCTGCGCCGCGATGAAAACCTCCACCGGGGTGCGTCTCGCCGTCGGCGGCGTCGCCGACGTACCGACCGCGCGCGACTGGCCGCGGCTTGAGGGCAGCGCGCTCGACGACGCCCTCAACGCCTTCGCTTATGAGCTCGGAGCCCGTGACGATGTCCACGCCACCGCGCGCTATCGCCGCGATCTCGTGCGCATGATCGGCCGTGATCTGATCGGCGAGGTGCTGCAATGACTCGTCTCAAGGCAGATGCCCGCCACTCCGTCCGTTTCTCGCTGAACGGAAAGCTTGTCGAGGGCGAGGCCGAGCCGCGCATGCTGCTGTCCGATTTCTTGCGCCACCAGCTGGGTGCGACCGGCACCCATGTCGGCTGCGAACACGGCGTCTGCGGCGCCTGCACCATCATCGTCGACGGCATGCTGACCCGGTCCTGCCTGACACTCGCCGCACAAGTTGAAGGCTGCGAGCTTAGGACAGTCGAAGGGCTCGCGCCGTCGGCCGACCGTCTCGGCGTGCTGCAACAGGCATTCCGCCGCAACCATGCGCTCCAGTGCGGCTTCTGCACCGCGGGCATTTTGATGTCGCTCGATCACTACCTCGCTGGGAACCCGACGCCGACCGAGGCCGAGATTCGCGACCTCCTCAGCGGGCATATCTGCCGCTGCACCGGCTACACCCCCATCATCCAGGCGGCGCTTGAAGCAGCCGCAGAACTCGCTTCATCCAAAAAAGAGACGTCAGATGCTTGATCTCGCCAGCAGCTTCATGGCCAGCGTCGCGCGCGATCCAAACGCTGTTGCACTGGTCGACGGCGATCTCCGCCTGACCTACCGGCAATGGTACGCCAGGATTTCCGCGCTGTTGGCTTCCTTCGACCGCCTTGGCCTCAAGCCCGGCGATCACGTTGTCACGCTGTTGCAAAATCGCTGGGAAGCCGCGACGCTGCATTGGGCCTGCCAGTTCGCAGGCCTCGTGATCACGCCGATCAACTGGCGCGCCAAGTCCGACGAACTCGATTACTGCATCGAGAACGCCGAAGCCTGCGCGATTGTCTATCAGGACATTTCCGCCGAGGCGGTGCAGGGATCGGCGCTATCAGGCAAGCTACTGCGCGTCTCCGTCGATCCCGGAACGGGCGATGCCATCAATGTTTCCGACCTGATCAAGGACAGCGCGCCGGACGCCGAGCCGCGCGTCGGCGCCGATGCCTGGTCGATCATGCTCTACACCTCGGGCACGACGTCGCGGCCGAAGGGCGTGCCGCGCCGGCATCGCGCCGAGCGCGCGGCAGCGATCGCCCATGTCGCGCAAAATCTCTACGGCCGCGGCGAGCGCACGCTCGGCGTGATGCCGCTCTACCACACCATGGGGGTCCGCTCGCTGCTGGCGATGTCGCTGATCGGCGGCAGTTTTATTTGCCTGCCGCGCTATGACAGCCGTCAGGCGCTGGTGCTGATCGAGAAAGAAGAAATCACCAACCTCTATCTGGTGCCGACGCTCTATCACGACCTCGTTCACCACGACGCCTTTGCCAAAACCGACGTATCGAGCGTGCGCAAGCTCGGTTTTGCGGGCGCGTCGATGACCGATGGCCTGCTGAAGAAGCTGAACGAGGCATTCAAGCCAAACCTGTTCGTCAACCACTACGGCAGCTCCGAGATCTATACGTTTACGATCGACCAGAACGCGGCGGCAAAGCCCGGCTCGGCCGGCAAGGCGGGGTTGAACCAGCACGTCAAGGTCGTGCGCATCGGCGCGCGTTCGGTCGCGGAGCTTGCGGCGGTCGGCGAGGAGGGCGAGATCATCGCGACGCTCGCCGGCGATGAAGCCTTCGAAGGCTATTGGCGCCGTCCGGAGGCCGACGCCAAGTCCCTGCGCGAAGGCTGGTACTTCACCGGCGACACCGGCTTCGTCGATCCCGACGGCGATCTCTTCGTCACCGGCCGCGTCGACGACATGATCATCACCGGCGGCGAGAACGTCTCGCCAGTCGAGATCGAAAGCTGCCTGTCGCTGCATCCTGATGTCGACGAGGTCGCGGTGGTCGGCGTCGCCGACGAGAAATGGGGCAAGGTCGTCGCCGCCTTCGTCAAGCGCAATCGCGCCGTCTCCGACGTCGAGCTGGAGCAGTTTTGCCGCACCTCAGGCCTTGCCAATTTCAAGCGGCCGCGCCGTTACGTTTTCGTCGACGCGATCCCGAAATCGCCGGTCGGCAAGTTGCTGCGGCGACTGCTCGTCGCCGGAGAATACGAGGCCGAGCGCCTGCCGCCATCGGACGTCGCCTGAATCAATCGTCAACAGAAGGAAGCCAACATGCCGTCACCCTACACATTTGCCGATCCCCGGCTTGCCAAGCTCGACGGGTTCAAGGTCGAGATCGACGAGGCGCATGAGCGCGCCGACATCATCCTGGGGCGTCCGCCCTACAACATCGTGGCGATGCCGCAGCGCGACCAGCTGCGGCTGACCTTCGAGACGCTGGACGAGGATCCGCGCGTCCGCGTGATCGTGGTGCGCGGCGAGGGAGAGCATTTCTCCAGCGGCGGCAATATCGGCGGCTTTATGGAAGCGAGCCCGGAACACGTTTCCAAGCTCGCCTGGAACATCGCCGCACCCGCGCGCTGCGCAAAACCTGTGATCGTCGCCAACCGCGGCTATTGCTTCGGCGTCGGCTTCGAGCTGTCGCTCGCCTGCGACTTCCGCATCGCGTCGGAGACCACGCAATACGCGCTGCCGGAGCAGAAGCTCGGCCAGATCCCGGGCTCGGGCGGCTCGGCGCGTCTCCAGAAGATGGTCGGCATCACCCGCACCAAGGACATCGTGATGCGCTCGAAGCGCATCTCGGCCAAGCAGGCGTTCGACTGGGGCATCGCCACCGAATGCGTGCCGGATGCCGAGTTGGAGAAGGCGACCGACAAGCTGGTCGACGAGCTCCGCACCTTCTCGCCGCTGGCGCAGCGCACCGCCAAAAAACTCCTCAACGATACCGAGGATTCAACGTTGGCCATCGCCATCGAGCTCGAAGGCCATTGCTACAGCCGGTTGCGTCAGTCGGAAGACTTCAAGGAAGGCGTCGAGGCCTTCAACGCCAAGCGTCCGCCGAAATTCGCCGGCCGCTGAGACGCGACAGAACTGCCGCGGCTCGCAATGTTGCGGACCGCGGCTAACTTAAAACGGGGGAGGTAAAACAAAATGGCTGAGATGGATATGCCGGTCGCAGGTGCGCAAGCGTCCGCAGACAACAAGCAGATGGTCAATGCGATCATCGCGTCGGTGCTCGGATGGGCACTCGATCTGTTCGATTTGTTCATTCTACTTTATGTGGCGCCAGTTATCGGCGCGCTGTTCTTTCCGTCGAGCAATCCGGCGCTGTCGCTCGCCGCAGTTTACGGCTCGTTCGCCGTCACGCTGCTGATGCGGCCGCTCGGCTCGGCAATCTTCGGACATTATGCCGACGTCCACGGCCGCAAGCAGGCCATGCTGATCGCCATCATCGGTGTCGGCATCAGCACGGCGGCGTTCGGCCTGTTGCCGACCATCGCGCAGGTCGGCATTCTCGCGCCGATCATCTTCCTGATCATGCGCCTCGTGCAGGGCATCTTCGTCGGCGGCGTCGTGGCGTCGACGCACACGATCGGCACGGAATCGGTGCCGGCGAATTGGCGCGGCGCGATGTCGGGTCTGGTTGGTGGCGGCGGCGCCGGCATCGGGGCGCTGCTCGCGTCCTTGATCTTCTTGATCACGTCCTCGATCTTCCCCGGTGATGCCTTTGCGGTGTGGGGCTGGCGCTTCATGTTCTTCTCGGGGCTGCTGAGCTCGCTGCTCGGCTGGTTCATCTTCCGCAACCTCGAGGAGTCCCCGTATTTCAAGGAGCTCAAGCGTCAGCAAGGCAATAAGCAGGTGAAGGTGTCGAAGGCGCCAGTCAAGGACGTATTCTCGGGCGAATATCGCGGCGTCTTGCTGGTCAATTTGCTGATCACCTTCGGTGGTGGCGCCGGCTACTATCTGACTTCGGGCTATCTGCCGAGCTTCCTGAAAGTCATCAACGCGGTCCCGAACCAGACCTCGTCGCTGATCCTGATGGGCGCGAGCGTGTCGGCATTCTTCTCGGCCGTGCTGGTGGGGGCGCTGAGCGACCGCATCGGTCGCAAGAAGACGTTCCTTATCATTGGCGTTTTGGCGGCCGTGCTGCTGCCGCTGTGCTATCTCAACCTCGCGGCCACCAAGGACACGACGCAGATCACGCTTTATGCGTTCGCTATCGCCTTCATCGGCAATGCCGGCTACGCGCCGGTGCTGATCTTCCTGAACGAGCGCTTCCCGACCGCGCTACGCGCAACTGGCACCGGCCTGTCCTGGAACATCGGCTTTGCGTTGGGCGGCATGATGCCGACCTTCGTCTCGCTGGTGAGCGGCAGCACCGCGGGGATTCCGATGTCGCTGGCCACCTTCTCGGTCGGGGTGTTCGTGATCTATTTGATCGGGGCGGTCGTGATCCCCGAGACCAAGGGCAACTTCCGCTAAGTTGAGCCGGCGCGGCTGCATTTGCGGCCGCGCCGATCGATCGAATTGCGTGACGAGACGGGACTGATCGCGTCGCCGCTGCGGCCGGCTTTACCCGAAGCAAACCACTCTCTTAGTTCGTCGGCCCGTCACCGCGGATCGCGAACGTCGTCGTCTTCAGCTTGGTCATGCCGAATTTGTCGAACAGTCTGTCATAGGTGCCGTCGGCGCGGGCGGCCGTCAGCGCATCTGCGAAAGCTTGCGCGAGCAGCTTGTCGCGGAAGGCGAAGGTGATGTCGGTGCCGGCGATGTCGCGCACCCAGATCTTGGCGATGCCCTTCTGCTCGAGCGAGTTGGCGGTCTCGTTGATGTTGAGCGCGGCCTCGAGCTGTCCGGCGCGCAGCGCCGCCGAGGTCGCAGTCACCGTGGTGAAGGTGCGTAGATCAATCGGCTTGAGGCCCTTGGCTTCCATCGCGGCGCTGAATTCGCGCGCCTTGCGTTCGGTGTAGGTCGCCGATTCCACGCCGACGACGCGGCCGGCGAGATCTTCGAACTTTTCGAGCTTCAGGCTGGAGGAGGGATCGGTGTAGATGCTGATGGCCTGCTGCGCATAGGGCACGAGGTAGAGCATCTTCGAGCGCTCCTCGGTCCAGAACAGGCCGGTGTTGATGGCATCGAAACGGCCCGAACGCAGCGCCGGGATCATCGGCGGGAAGTCCATGCGCAGGAACACCGCCTCGACGCAGATGCGCTTGGCGATTTCCCTGGCGAGCTCGACATTGAGGCCCTGCAACTCGCCCTTGTCGTCGACGAATTGCTGCGGCGGCAGCGTCGGGTTGATCGACATCTGCCATTTCGGCGCTTCGATCAGGCTCGATGCCGGCACCTTTGGTGTGCAGGTCTGGGCGCCGGCCGCTTGCGTCAGGCCGATCAGAATGGCGAGGGCGGAGAAGGTTTTTGGAAATCGCATCAAAGTACTCCTGTCAAATCGTGGGTGGCAGTTGAGCCGTCTCCGGTCCGACGTCTTCGTTCATTGTCACGTATCAGCCGTCGCGTCGCGCGCGGCCTGCCGGGTCAGGATCAGCGAGATATGACGCGCAGCCGTCACGACCTCGTCGCGCTGGTTGAGGAGGTCGAGCGTCTCGACGACGATGCCGCGCTCGGGGTTCCTGGTCGGCCGCTTCTCGACGAAACGGAAGCGGACGCGCAAGGCATCGCCGGCGACGATGGGGCCTTTGAATTTCACCTCGTCCCAGCCGAGCGAGGCGACCGAGGTCTCCTCGTACAGCTTCAACTCCGATTTCAGCCCTTCCATCAGCGACAGGCCGAACAGCCCGTGGCCGATCACCGCGGGAAAGCCGCGCGAGCGTGCGTAGCCTCGGTCGATATGAAGCGGATGATGGTCCCGGGTGACGTCGGCGAAGACTGCGATGTCGGCTTCCGTCACGGTGTGCACGGCGGTCTCGAATTCCGCGCCGAGCGCGATGTCTTCGTAACGGAGATTGATCGGTGCGCTCGTGTCCATGCGTATGTCCTCAGGCAACCTTGCGTGACCGCGCCGGGAGCGCCATGAAACTTTGCGCAATTCCCATCGGCCCGGAACGGAAGATGCGCGGGTCCATGTCTTTCAGTTGCGGGCTGATGCGCGGCTTGAATCCCATATGGGCAAGGATGTCCTCTTCCAGCCGCACACCAGGCGCGATCTCGGTCAGGGTCACGCTGCCGTTCTCCAGCTCGAACACAGCGCGTTCGGTGACGTAGCTCACGTGTTGGCCGCGCTGTGCGGCGAGCGAGGCGCTAAAGCTGATCTGGCCGACTTGCGGGACGAATTTACGGAAAGCGCCATCGCGCCGGATCGCGAGGCGGCCGTTCTCGACGCCGATGTCAAACTTGCCGCCGGTCATGGTGCCGCTGAAGATCAATCGCCTGGCGTTCTGGGTGATGTCGATGAAGCCGCCGGAGCCGTCGCGGCGCTCGCCGAAGCGGGTGACGTTGACGTTACCCAGCTCGTCGACTTCCGCGAAGGAGAGGAAGGCGCAGGAGAGGCCGCCGCCGTCGTAGAAGTCGAACTGATAGGCCTGGTCGAGGATGACGCGCGGGTTGATCGCAGTGCCGAATTCGCGCGCATGACCGGGCACGCCGCCGACCACGCCGGATTCCACCGTCAGCGTGATCAGGTCGGAGATGCCTTCCTCGGCCGCGACATTGGGGATCATCGCGGAGATGCCGACGCCGAGATTGACGACGTCGCGCGGGCGCAGCTCGAAGGCGGCGCGGCGGGCGATCACGCGGCGTTCGGTGAGCGGATCAGGGGTGATCATCGCGACCGGCACGCGGCTCTCGCCGCAGCGCGCGGGATCGTAGACCGTGCCGTAGGTCTGCATCTGATCGGGCTCGAGCACGACGTGGTCGATCAGGAAGCCCGGAATCTTCACCATCTGAGGATGGATCGAGCCGCGCTTCACGATGCGCTTGACCTGGCAGATCACGGTGCCGCCGGCATTGTGCACGGCTTGCGCGATCGAGAGATCCTCGCGCGTCGTGCCCTCGTGCTCCATGCTGATATAGCCGTCCTCATCCGCCGAGGTGCCGCGGATGATCGCGACATCGGGCGGGGTGGGGACGCGGTAGAGCAGGTACGACTGGCCATGCAGTTCGAGCAGATCGACCAGCGGCGCGGTGGTGCGCTTGTTCATGCGGCCGCCGTCCTGGCGCGGGTCCATGTAGGTGTCGAGGCCGACATGGGTGAGAACGCCCGGATGCTTCGCCGCCATGGCGCGGCAGAGCTGGCTCATCACGCCCTGCGGGAAATTGTAGGCGTCGATCAGTTCGTCGCGCACGAGGCGCATGAACGGCACCTGAAGCCCGAAATTTCCGCCGATCACGCGCGCGATCATGCCCTCGTGGGCGAGATGGCACAGTCCCTTCTCGGTCACGGCGCCGACGCCGGTGATGTTGATCAGCGTCAGATTGTGCGGGCCCTGACCACTGACGAAGCGCTGCTCCAGCGCATCGAGGATGGCTTCGGCCGCACCCGTGCCGCCATTGCCGCCGACGATCAGCGTGTCGGTGTCGCGGATCAGGCGAGCCGCCTCTGCCGCGGTGATGATGCTCAGCATGGTCGCACGCGCCGCTTCATGCGGCCTCCTTCTCGACCTGGCGGGCGATGATCAGCCGCTGGATCTGGTTGGTGCCCTCATAGATCTGCGCGAGGCGGACATCGCGAAAAATGCGCTCGATGCGGTACTCGCGCGAATATCCGTTACCGCCGTGGATCTGGAGCGCGTTGGAGACGTGCTTCATCGCCATGTCGGTCGTGAACAGCTTGGCCTGCGCCGCCTCCTTGGCGATCGGCTCACCGGCATCATGCAGGCGTGCGGCGTGATGGATCAGCAGGCGCGCGGCGGCGATGTCGGTCGACATGTCCGCGAGCATGAACTGCACCGCCTGGAAGCCGATGATGGCCTGGCCGAACTGCTTGCGGTCCTTTGCGTATTTTGTAGCGTCCTCGAACGCGGCCTGCGCCATGCCGAGCGCCATCGAGGCCATCATCAGCCGGCTGAAGTTGAAATTGCTCATGGCCATCTTGAAGGCCTGGTTCTCCGGGCCCATCACGCTGTCGGCCGGCAGCCGCACGTCGGAAAAGGTGATCTGGCAGTCGTCGAGGCCGTGCATGCCGAGCAGCTCCTCGTTCTTGCCGCGGGCGATGCCGGGCAGGGTACCGTCGACGAGGAGACAGGAGATGGCACGATGGCCCGCATCCGCGCCGGTGCGCGCGAACACCATGATGCGGTCGGCAACGCCGCCGAGCGTCACCCACGCCTTGGTGCCGTTGAGCCGCCAGCCATGGCCCTCGCGCACCGCGTTGGTGCGGATGCCCGCGACGTCGGAGCCGTGGTCGGGCTCCGAGACGGCGGTGGCGGGGATGATGTCGCCGCTCAGGATTTTTGGGATCAGCGCCTTGTGAGCATCGGTGCCGTGATGATCGAAGAACAACACGGCTTCGACGGGAATGGCAAAAGCATTGGCGACCGCGCCGGAGCAGCGCGCCAGCTCCTCCATGGCGATGCAGGCCGCGACCGCATCGAGGCCGGCGCCGCCGGCGCCTTCGCGCAGGCAAATGCCGAACAGGCCGAGATCGGCCATGCCCTTGTAGAGCGTGCGATCAAAACGATCCTCGCGGTCGATCGCGGCGGCGCGCGGCAAAATCTCGGCTTCCGCGAAGCGGCGGGCGGTGTCGCGGAGAGCCTTCTGGTCTTGGGTATAGAAACGATCCATGGCGTGCGGCTCCCCTCAGTCGCTGGCGAGCTTGGCGTTGTGGGCAACCTCGCTCTTGTCGCGATCGCAGAAATAGACCGCGACGTCGTCGCCGGGCACGCCATAGGCGCTGCATACGCCGCGGGTCAGCGCAATGGCGGCGGCACGGCGTTCGGCCTCGCTGCGGCGGAACGCGTGCACCTTGAGCAGGATGCGTTGGCCGGTCGCCTGATCGCCGAAGACGCCGGCATGGGCATAGTCGTCGGCCGCGATCGGGAGGAAATAGAGAGTGACGGTATCAGCGGTCACGCCGAACGCCGACATCAGGCCGTCGGTGACGGACCTCGCCAACGCGGCCTTGCGCTGCGACGGAACTTGCGGGGCGAGCACTTCGACATAGGGCATCGATCAGACCTTCGCGGGCTTGGCCGCAGACGATTTGGCCGCAGACGATTTGGATTTGGAGGGCTTGGGCCGGGGCGTCCTGGCGGCGCTTGCGGCTTCGATCCGGCGGCAGGAATCACGCTGCACCAGCCGGGCGCCCACGCGATATTCGCGCACGCCGTCATTGCCGTTGCTTTTCGCATCCATCCGATGCAGCAACCGGTCGACGGCGAGATTAGCAAGATCGCGCGCACCGTTGTCGACGATGCTGATGGCCGGGCGATGCCATTCGAACCAGGGCATGTCCTCGTAGCAGAGCAGCGAAAGATCGTCGGGAATCGCGATGTTCCGTTCCGCAATCACACGCAGCGCGCCAAGCGTCGCCTCGTGATTGGCGACGAAGATCGCGCTGGGCGGGCGCGCGAGGTCGAGCAGCTTGCGGCAGCCAGTCGCGCCGGTCTCCGGCTCAAAATGGCCGGCATGAACTAAAGTGTCGTCCTTGGCGATGCCGGCCTCACGCAGCGCGCGGACATAGCCGGACAGGCGTTCGCGACCGGACGTGGTGTCCTGGCGGCCGACGATCAACCCGATGCGCTTGTGCCCGAGCTCGATCAAATGGCGGGTGCCGAGATAGGCGCCTTGCGGATCGTCGGCGAGCACGGTCTCGAGATCGGTTGCGTCATCGCGACGCACCAGGCAGACGATCGGGACGTCGTTCGCGAGCGCTTTAAGCTGCGCGCCGTTCTTGCCGGTGGGCACGACGATCAGTCCGTCGATGCGATGGTCGACCAGCGTGGTGAGGGTGTCGCTCTCCTGTTGCGCGTCGTCGCCGCCGATACACAGAAGCATCTGATAATTCAGTGCCTTCAAGCGCGCCTGCACCACTTCGGCCATCACCTGGAACGAAGCGTTGGTGAGGTTGTGCACGAGCAGGGCCACGAGCCGCGATTGCCCGGTCTTCAGGCCGCGCGCGATCGGGTTCGGCCGATAGCCGAGCTCGCGCGCGATGCGCGTCAGGCGCTGCTGCGTGCGCTCGCTGGTCAGGCCCGTCCCGGTCAACGCACGGGACGCCGTGCTGACCGAAACGCGGGCCGCCTGTGCCACATCTTTGAGCGTGACGCTCATTCAACCCGCCGATAGACTGCAAACGATTGCAAAAAGCTAGGAGCTAATTCCACTGGGATCAAGCTCAAAAAATGGATGGTGTTGCCCAATGCAGAGCCAGTTCTGCAATCGTTTGCATCAATATTGCGGATATTCCGCAGGTCGCAGCCGTCCCCTGAATTCACCCGATTATCCGGCAGTTCCCTGATGAAGATTTTCCGCGGCACCTACACCGTCATGATCACCCCGTTTACGGCAGCGGGCGAGATCGATGTCGTGTCCCTGCGCGCCTTCGTCGATTGGCAGATTGCAGAAGGCATTCACGGGCTGATCCCGCTCGGTTCCACCGGCGAGTTCCTGTCGTTGGACGATGACGAGAAGGCGCTTGTCGCCGAGGTCGTCATCAATCAGGCCGCGGGGCGTGTGCCTGTGCTGATCGGAACGGGGGCGGAGGATACGCGCGAGGTTGTTCGCCTCAGCCGCCGTGCCGAAAAACTGGGCGCCGACGGCGTCATGATCATTCCGCCGTTCTACTCGACGCCGACCGACGACGAGCTGGTCCACCATTACAAGACGGTCGGCGACGCGATCTCGCTGCCGATCATGGTCTACAACAATCCGGCGACGGCCAATGTCGATCTCAAGCCACCGCTGGTGGCGCGCATCGCCGAGATCGACAACTGCCTCTATATCAAGGAGTCGACGCTGGAAGTGACGCGCGTGCGCGACATCATCCGCCTCTGCGGCGACAGGATGACCGTGTTCGGCGGTATTCTCGGCTTCGAATCCTTTGTCGAAGGCGCCCAGGGCTGGGTGGCGGTCGCCTCCAACGTGGTGCCGGCGGAGATGGCGCGCATCTTCAGCCTCGTCGCCGATCACGGCGCGATCAAAGAGGCACGCGAGCTTTATCTCAAATATTTGCCGGTGATCGAGTTCGTCGGCGGCCAGGCCTATGTCGCCGGCAGCAAGGCGCTGCTCGGCCATATGGGTTTCTCAGTCGGCAATCCACGCCCGCCGCGGCTGCCGCTGCCGGCTGCGCAGGATGCCGCTGCACGCGCGCTGGTCAAGACGTTCGATCTGGCGTGGCGTAGCGCGCCAATTGCGGCAGCTTGAATGGGATGTGAACGGATGGACCTGCTCGACGGCGTCAAGATCCTCAGCTTCAATCATTATCTCGCGGGACCATTGGCTGCGCAGACGCTCGCCGACCTCGGCGCCGATGTCATCGCGGTCGAGCCGATCGAGGGTGCGTTTCAGCGCAACTGGGCGGTCGCCAATCACTTTGTCGCGGGCGACAGCGTCAATCATCTCGCGACCGGGCGCAACAAGCGCAGCATCGCGGTCGACCTGAAGCATCCCGATGGCATCGCCGCCGTGAAGAAGCTGGTCGCGACCTCCGATGTCGTGATGGAGAATTTTCGGCCGGGCACCATGGCCAAGCTCGGCCTCGGCTACGACACGTTGAAGGCGATCAATCCCGGCTTGATCTATGCTGTCGCCACCGGATTCGGATCGGACGGGCCCTACAAGGATCGGCCGGGGCAGGACCTGCTGCTCCAGGCGATGTCGGGTCTTGCGATGCGGACGGGACGCGCTGACGGCGAACCGACGGCGGTCGGTTCTGTCATCGTCGACCAGCATGCAGCCTCGCTCTATGCCATGAGCATTCTCGCCGCCTTGTTCGCACGGACGAAGAGCGGCAAAGGCCGGCTGGTCGAGGTCAACCTTTATCAGGCCGCGCTTGATCTCCAGGTCGAGCCGCTGACGGCATGGCTCAACGGCGCGCCGTCGCCGACGTCGCGCGGTCCAGCCGGCATCGCGGCATGGTTCAGCCCCGGGCCCTACGGCGTTCACGCCACGGCGGACGGTCATATGGCGATCTCCATGGCCGCGCCCAAGGCGCTGGCGGTCGCGCTGGACAGCGAGGAGCTGAAGCAGTTCGGCGAAGGTGACAGTTTCTCGAAGCGTGAGGAGATCACGCGGATCGTCGCTGTCAGGCTGAAACAGAAGTCGACAGCCGACTGGCTGCCGGCGCTCGAAGCCGCGCGCATCTGGCACGCGCCGGTGCAGGACTATCGCGATCTCGAGACTGATCCCCAGCTTAATCATCTTGGCGTGTTCAAGACGGCCGAGAGCGCAGGCGGCGCGCCGATCCGGATGGTCGCGCATCCCGCCCGCTATGACGGCCAGACGCCGGAGGTGCGGCTGGTGCCGCAACGGTTAGGCGCGCAGACGCGCGAAGTGCTTGGCGAGATCGGTTACGGCGCGGCCGATATCGACGCGATGATCGCCGGCAAGGCTGTCGGAGTGGCGCGATGATCGACTTCTCGATTCCTGAGGATACGCGCCTCCTGGTCGACACCGTCCGCCGTTTCGTCGAGACGGAGGTGCAGCCGCTCGAAGACGAGGTGGAGCGCACGGCCACGGTGCCCGCCGACGTGCTGGCAGTCACCAAGGCCAAGGCGCAGAAGCTCGGCCTTTACGCGATGAACATGCCGGCGGATGTCGGCGGCGGCGGGCTGTCTTGCATCGAGCATTGCCTGGTCGAGGAGGAGTTCGGCAAGACGTCGGACGCGCTGATCCGGCGCGTGTTCGGCCAAGTCTATCCGATGCTGATGGCCTGCAAGGGCGATCAGGTCGCGCGCTATCTGCTGCCGACGGTGAAGGGCGACAAGATCTGCGCCATGGCGATCACCGAGCCGGGCGCCGGCTCCGATGCGGCGTCGATCAGCACGACCGCTCATCTTGACGGCGACGCGTGGGTGCTCAACGGCACCAAGCATTTCATCAGCGACGGCGACATCGCCGACTATGTGATCCTGATGGCGCTCACCGACAAGGACAAGCGGGCGCGGGGCGGCATTACCCTGTTTCTGGTCGACCGTGGCACGGCAGGCTTCAAGGTGGCGCGGACCCAGCCGATGATGGGTCATCGCGGCTACGGCCATGCCGAGCTGAGCTTTGAGGACTGCCGTATCCCGAAACACGCCGTGCTCGGCGAGGTCGGCGGCGGCTTCAAGCTGATCATGCAGAGCGTGCTCCAGATCCGTCTCGCCCATATCGGCGCGCGCGCCGTCGGCATGGCGCAGCGCGCGCTCGAAATGATGCGCAAGCATGCCGGCGAGCGGCGCCAGTTCGGCCAGCCGATCGGCGACTTTCAGATGGTGCAGAAACTGATCGCCGATTCCGCCATCGAGATCTTTGGCGTCAAGATGATGGTGATGAACGCCGCCTGGGACATCGACCAGGGCCGGGATGCGCGCGACAAGGTCTCGATGATCAAGGTCGCGGCGTCGGAGATGCAGGGCCGCGTGGTCGACCGCGCCATCCAGGTGTTCGGCGGCATGGGCTTCAGCAAGGACCTGCCGCTGGAGCGCATGTATCGCGACGCCCGCGTCACCCGCATCTATGACGGCACCTCCGAAATCCACCGCATGCTGGTTGCGCGCAGCACCATCAAGAACGGCTTGCAGCTCTAGGATCGTCTCATGTCCCACGCACCTCTCAAGCTCGGCGCGGCCTTTGCCTTCCGCAAGACGATGACGGTCGCCGAGCAGGCGATGTTCACCGGCATCAGCGGCAATCTCGGCGGTCTCTATGTCGATGCCGTCCGCGCCAAAAAAGCGGGTGCCTCCAACATGGTCGCCTTCGAGCTCGCGGTCGGCGGGCTCGCCACCACCTGCCTGAGCCAGCTCGGCGGGCCGACCCGGCGGATCGGCAGCATTGCGCTGAATTTTGCCGCGCCCGTGATCGTCGGCGATTCCGTCGAGGCCAAGGCCGAGATCGTCGAGGTCAGCGGCGAGGAGGCGACCTGCCGCGTGACTTGCACCTTGTCGCCTTCGGGCGTGACGGTGGTCGACGGCACCGCAACGCTCGTTCCCTTCGCACTGGGCTAAGCCATGTACGAGCCAAAGTCCTTCGACGATCTCAAGGTGAACGACAGGGTCAGCCTGAGCAAGACCATCACCGAAGCGGATGGCGCGCTCTACATCGCCGCGACCGGCGATTTCGGCCCGGTCCATGTCGACGATGTCTATGCGGGCGCGACGCGCTTCGGCCGCAGGCTGGCGCCGGGGATCATGGTTGCAGGTCTCTGCACCAGCGTTCTCACCAGTGAGCTGGTCGGCACCATCGGCGTGTCGGTCGAGGACCGCTTCTGGTTCACCGGTCCCGTGTTCTATGGCGACACGCTCACCTTCGACGTCTGGATCGCCGAGCAGCACGACGAGACCCGCACCATCATCTGGGAAGCCAGTGCCCGCAACGAGGGCGGCCTCGAAGTGCTGAAGGCGCGCGCGAGCCTGAAATTCCCGCGGCGCAAACCGTCATGAGCAAGCCGATGAAGAAACCCGATTTGCGCGGCGTCACCGTCGCAACCGTGCTGCCCTTCAGGGATGACAGCTCGATCGACTGGGACGGCTATGCCCGTGTGCTCGATTATTGCGCCTGTCCGGATGGAATCGCCGCTGTGTTCGTCAACGGACATGCGGGCGAGGGCGGATCGCTCTCGGACGACGAACGTCAGGCGGTGATCTCGCGCACGCGCAAGCAAATCGGCGGCAAGCCGCTGCTTTCAGGCATCATCGCGCATTCCACCGCCGAGGCGATCCATCAGGCGCAGCTCGCGGAGGCTGCCGGCGCCGATTGCGCGGTGCTGTTTCCGCCGGCGCCGCTCGGCGGCGGTGCATCGGCGACCTCGCGCGCCCCGGTGGCCTTCGTGCAGGCGGTCAGTTCCGCGATCGGAATTCCGGTGTCGATCTTCCAGTATCCGCTGGCGTCCGGCTCCGGCTATTCGCCGGAAACGCTGGCGAAGATTGCCGCGCTCGACCGCGTCATCGCCATCAAGGAAGGCAGCGACAGCATCTTCGCCTATGACGAGAACCGTCGTGCGGTGAAGCAGGCCGATCCCTCCGTCGCGATACTACCGTCGAACTTCAACTGGTTCCTGCCGCAGCTCGCCGTCGGCGGCGACGGGATTCTCTCCGGTCTCGTCAGTCTCGCGCCGGATCTGTTCATTGCGCTCTGGCAAGCCGCGCTCGCCGACGATCTCAAAGCGATGCGCGCCGTCAACGAGCGGCTCTATCCGATTGTGCGTTCGATCTACGGGCCGGCGCCGATCATGGACATGCATACGCGCATGAAGGTCGGACTCAAGGCGCTTGGCCTGATCCGCAACGCCGATCCGCGGCCGCCGCTGCTGCCGGTTCTTCCTGAGCTGTGCGACGCCATTGCAACGACCGTCGGCGCGGCGCGCGCCGGCGGCGACATTCGCGCTTAGCGTGAGGGACGAGCCCATGGCCGACGGAGCCTTCATCCACATCGTGCGGGTCGACATCGATCCCGAGCATGAGGCTGCGTTCAACGCCTGGTACGAGCAGCGGCATTTTCCTGATTTGCTCGACTGCCCAGGCTGGTTGTCGGCAAAGCGCTTCGTCTCGGTGGGCGAGGGGCCGAAATATGCCGCCATGTACGAGGTCGCAGGACGCTGGGTGTTCGAGACGCCGGAGTTCTTGAAGGTGAAGGGTTTTGGCCCGTTCGAAACGCTCGTGAAGAATTTCATGCGCATCCAGCTCAAGCCGATGTCGGGACCGGCCTGAGGGGATCAAGGACGATGCTGCCTGTCGTGTCGTGAGACCTGGCCGGCCGTATCCAAGAAACGTTGAGGGGAATCCCGGGCAAGGGACAGCATCGGTCATTGGCGTCTTACTGGAGGTAAAGAATGTTCTCGACACTGCTTCGCTTGGGTGCGGTTGGCGCACTCCTTCTCGTATCCACGGCTGCGCATGCGGCATGCACGCCCGCGATCGCCGACAGCGATCTGATTGCGCCCGGGAAATTACAGCTCTCAATTAACCCCACCAATCCGCCGCAGCAATTCGTCGACAAGGATGGTCAGTTGCAGGGTCTCAACGTGGAACTCGCCGCCGAGCTCGGCAAGCGGTTGTGTCTTCCGGTTGAACTCGTCCGGATGGATTTTCCGGCGATGATCCCGGCCATGGGCGCGGGTCGCATCGACGGCATCGACACCGGGATGTTCTGGACCGAGGAACGCTCGAAGCTGATGTACATGGTGCCTTACGCCATTCAGGCCATTTCGGTCGTGGTTGCACCCGACAGCGGCATAAAAATTGCTACCGAAAATGACCTGATCGGAAAAACATCCGCTGTCGAGGTCTCTACCTACCAGATGAACTGGCTCAAGAAGCTGAGCGATACGAATGTGGCGAAGGGCGGCCCTGCCATCGAGATGCGCACGTTCCCGACCGCGACCAACGTCGTCAGCGCGCTGCTCGCGGGACAGGTGGACGACGCGCTGCTGGTCGACAGCGTGGCGCGCGATCTCGTCGGCCGTGGCCGCGTCAAGGAAGTGCTGAGCGGGCTCGGTACGGCGCGGACCACGCTCGGTTTTCGCAACAAGACGGTCGCCGAGACCGTCGTCAAGGCGCTCAACGCGATGCGTGCCGATGGCTTTTATCAGGCGCTGTTCGACAAGTTCGGCCTGACCAGCATGCCGGCCGATCAGCCGCTTGCGATCGCCGGCCCCGGTCCGGCCTGATACTTACGGAGACGAGCCGATGAGCCATTTCAGTCCGACGGCCGCCGTCAACTACTTCTTCAACTACTTCCTGATGAAGGGTGTGCTGGTCACCATCGGCTTGACGGTGGCGGCTGTGATCGGCGGATTGATCCTCGGCATGGGCATCGCGTTGATGCGCATGTCGTCCAACCCGGTGCTATCAGGCTTCTCGCGCTTCTACATCTGGTTCTTCCGCGGCACGCCGCTGCTGATCCAGCTGGTGGTGATCTACAGCGGCTTGCCGCAGCTGGGGATCAAATTTAGTGTGATTACCTGCGCGCTCGTCGGCCTCATCCTCAACGAGGCCGCCTATCTCGCCGAGATCGTGCGCGCAGGTTTCATGGCCGTCTCTGCCGGGCAGCGCGAGGCTGCCTGGGCGCTGAGCCTATCGCCTTGGACAACGTTCCGGCGCGTGACGTTGCCGCAGGCGTTTCGGCTGATGATCCCGCCGCTCGGCAACTCCATCAATTCGTTGCTGAAGGCGACTTCGCTCGCCTCAGTCATCTCGGTCGAGGAGCTCATGCGCCGCAGCGACATGCTGATGCAGGAGCATTTCCAGATCCTCGAAGTCTACGCAGCTGCAACAGCTTATTACCTGATCCTCACATCGGTCTGGGACGCGGTGCAGCGCCGACTGGAGAAGCATTTCGGTCGGTCGAGCGCCGCGAAATCGAGGCGGGTCGCGGCAAGGGCGCCGGTTGCGCAGACAAGCGTGGAGGTGCGCGCATGAGCGAGATGTCGATGAATACGGCTAGTGGTGCCGAAGGCGCAATGGCCCAGCCGCAATTGCGTGAAGTGCCTGCGGTTCGCATGGAGGCCGTCTACAAGCACTACGGCGATTTCACGGCGTTGAACGAGGTCGACCTCAAGGTCGCCAAGGGCGAGAAGATCGTGGTTTGCGGCCCCTCCGGCTCGGGCAAGTCGACGCTCATTCGCTGCATCAACCACATCGAGAAACACGACGAGGGCCTGATTTACGTCAATGGCGTTGAGCTCGATCGCCAGCGCAAGAACATCGACGCGGTCAGGCGCGACACCGGCATGGTGTTCCAGAGTTTTAATCTGTTTCCGCACATGACGGTGCTGGAGAATTGCATCCTGGCGCCGATGACCGTGAGCAGCATGTCTCAGGCTGAGGCAAAAGACCTCGCCATGCATTTCCTCACAAAGGTCCGGATTCCGGATCAGGCCGAGAAATTCCCCGGGCAGTTGTCGGGCGGCCAGCAGCAGCGCGTCGCCATTGCGCGGGCGCTGTGCATGCGGCCGAAGATCATGCTGTTCGACGAGCCGACCTCGGCGCTCGACCCTGAAATGGTCAAGGAAGTGCTGGAGACCATGAAGAAGCTCGCGGAAGAGGGCATGACCATGCTGTGCGTGACCCACGAGATGGGCTTTGCCCGCGAGGTCGCCGACCGCATCGTGTTCATGAACGAGGGCAAGGTCGTCGAGCAGGCCGCGCCGGAAGAGTTCTTCAAGAATCCGAAGTCCGAGCGGGCCAGGACGTTCCTCGACCAGATCATCCACTAGCCGATGTCGAACGCGATGCGGACATTTGGCGATCGCCTGCGCGGCATTCATGCCGCCACGATTGTGCCGATGACGCCTGACTTCCAGATCGATGAGCCGAAGCTTGCGATGCATCTCGCCTTGGTCGCGTCGACGCCGGGCATCAATGGGCTATTGGTCAACGGCCACGCTGGCGAGAATTTTGTGCTGTCGCTCGCTGAAAAACAGCGCGTGGTGGAGCTGGCGCGCCGGCATGCCCCAAAAGACTGCCTGATCGTCTCCGGGGTCAACCACGAATCCAGCCTGGAGGCCGCGCGCGAGGCGGCGACGCTGGAGCAGGCGGGTGCGGACGGGCTCCTGGTGTTTCCTCCCAACAGCTGGGCGCTTAGCCACGCTGACGACTGCGTCATCGAACATCACCGGCGCATCCGCGATGCCACAACCGTGCCGTTGATGCTCTACGCCGCGCCGGTCGGTGCGGGCGCCATGGCCTACGCACCGCCGCTGCTGGAGCGGCTCGTCGCCGATCCGCGCTTCGCCGCGATCAAGGAGGGCAGCTGGGAGGTCGCGACTTACGAGCAGAATCTGCGGCTGATCCATAAGCTACGGCCGGAGTTCGTCGTGCTCGGCTCGGGCGACGAGCACCTGCTGACGAGCTATCTCGTCGGCTCGGCCGGCAGCCAGGTCAGCCTCGCCTGCGTCGTGCCGGAGCTCGTCGTCAGCCTCTGGAACGCGGCGGAAGCCGGTGATTGGGAGCAGGCTCGTGCTGCGCACGAGAAGCTCTATCCGCTGGCGGTCGCGATTTACCGCGATGCGCCCGGGGGACGCGCAACGGTACGGCTCAAGGCCTGCCTGAAACTGCTCGGGCGTCTCTCATGCGACGCAGTACGGCCGCCGCAGACGCCGGCAACACCAAACGAGGTGCAGGCGCTCGATCAGGCACTGCGGATTGCCGGCGCGCTCTAAAGCGCGAAGAACGGATTGGCGGGACGCGCGAGTCCGAGGTGATCGCGCAAGGTCGTGCCTTCGTAATCCGCACGGAACAGCCCGCGCTCCTGCAAAATGGGAACGACGAGCTCGACGAAATCCTCGAACCCTTCGTGGAAATAAGGCGGCATGACGTTGAAGCCGTCGGCGGCGTGCTCCTCGAACCAGAGCTGGAGCGTGTCGGCGATGCGCTCGGCCGAGCCGCACAGCACCCAATGGCCGCGGGCTGCGGCGGTGAGATTGTAGAGATCGCGCAGCGTCATGTTCTCGCGGCGGCCCTTGGCGAGCATGACGCTGGCAAAACTGTGATAGCTGTCCGATGGCGCGATATCAGGGATCGGCCCGTCGAGGTCGTAAGCCGACATGTCGCGGCCGAAGCGGTCGGACAAGATGGCGAGCGCATTGCTGCCGCTGACAAAGCTCTGAAGCGTGTTGAGCTTCTCGAACGCCTCCTTGTCGGTGCGGCCGACGACGGGCATCACGCCCGGCAGCACCGTGACGTCCTCGGCGCGGCGTCCAAATGCTGGCAGCCGGGTCTTCAGCGAGGCATAGCCGGCCTTGGCTTCCTCGACGTCCTGCACCACCGAGAATACGATATCGGCGGTGCGCGCGGCGAGCGCTTGGCCGGCCTCGGAGCCGCCGGCCTGGAGCACCACGGGGCGGCCTTGCGGGCTGCGGCCGATGTTGAGCGGGCCCTTCACCTTGAAGAACGCGCCGTCATGGTCGATCGCGCGCAATTTTGCCGGATCGATGTAGAGTCCGCTGGTGCGGTCGGCGACGATGGCATCATCCGCCCAGCCGTCCCACAGGCCTTTGACCACGTCGAGGAATTCGCCGGCCATCTCGTAGCGGCGGGCGTGGTCGGGATGGGTCGTGCCGAAATTCGCCGCCGTCGCCGGATTGGCCGTCGTCACCGCGTTCCATGCCGCGCGGCCGTTTGAGATGTGGTCGAGGGAGGCAAAGACGCGCGCGACCGAGAACGGATCGCTGTAGGTGGTGGAGACGGTGGCGCCGAGACCGATGTGGCTGGTCGAGGTCGCGAGCGCGGCCAGCATCGTCAGCGGCTCGAGCCGCAGCGTGTAGGAGGGATGGGCGGCCGCGTCAGCATAGAGATTGTCGCCCATGAAGATCAGGTCGAACTTGCCGCGCTCGGCGGTGCGGCCGATCTCCTGGATCGCGGCAAAATCCTGAAAGCTGTCGACCGCGCCGGGATAGCGCCAGCCCGCGACGTGGCTGCCGGTGCCCAGGATGAACAAGCCGAGATGCATCTGTCGTTTCATGACGTCATGTCCAGAACAGGATCTTGCGTTCGAGGAAGCCGATCAGGCCGAAGAAGGCGAGACTTGCGGCGGATGCGACGAAGATCGCCGCCCAGACCTGGACGAAATCGATCTGGAGCACGGCCTGGTAGATCACCCAGCCGAGCCCGCCCTGCGCGCCAAGCATTTCGGTAACGATCGCCACGATCACGCTGCGCACTGTCGAGACGCGCATTCCGGACAGCAACAGCGGAAGCGCCGTCGGCAGCCGCAGGCGCCACAGCACGCCGAAGCGGCTTGCGCCAAAACTCTTCATGAGGTCGACGGCGCGGCGATCGACACGGTCGAGCCCGGCCAGCATCGATAACAGGATGGTGAAACTCACCGCCATCGCCACCATCACGATCTTCGAGCTGACGCCAATGCCGAACCAGAGCAGGATCAGCGGCGAATAGCCGACCACGGGCACCGAATTGATCGCGGTTGCGAGCGGCAGGATCGCGCTGCGCAATGCCGGCACCAGTGCGATGGCGACGGCGAGGCCGATCCCGATCAGGCAGCCGAGCCCATAGCCCGCCAGCGCTTCGAGCAGGGTGTAGCCGGCAGCATCAATGAGGATTGCGCGCTTGGACCAGAGGCCGACGACGATGTCGCTGACAGCGGGCAGAACATAGGCCGGCAGGTGCAGTCCGCGCGCCGTGCCTTCCCAGCACGCGATCAGCAGGACAGCGCCGAGAATACCGCGCTGGACAGCGAGCGAGGGTGCTGCGAGTGCGCGGCTCATTGCTCGGCGTTCCAGAACACCAGCCGCCGCTCGACCGCAGCGACCACCGCATAGAAGCCTGTGCCGAGCAGGGCCGCCGCGAGCAGTGCGGCCCAGATCGCAACGACATTTTCGGTGAACATGGCCTGGAGCAGCAGCACGCCGAGCCCGGTGGTGTCGCCGAACCATTCGCCGACGATGGCGCCGACGAGGCTCAACGATGCGGCCAGCCGCAGCGCCACGAAGATCTGCGGCAGCGCGGTCGGAAGCTGCAAGCGGAGCAGGAGCTGGCGGTTGGAGGCGCCGAAGCTGCGCATCAGGTCGACCTGCCTGGGATCGACGGTCTCGAGGCCCAGCAGCGTGTTCACCGTCACCGGAAAGAAGGTCAGATAGAACGCGATGATCGCCTTGGCGAGCAAGGTGTTGCCGAACCAGAGCACGACCAGCGCGCCGAAGGCGATGACGGGAATGGTCTGCGATACCACGAAGATCGGAAAGATCATCTCGCGCAGCGCGCGGACGCGGAAGAACAGGACGCCCATTAGCACACCGAACGCGCCGCCGGAGGCGAAGCCGATCAGCGTCTCGGCCAGCGTACGCAGGAAGCCGTCGACATAGGCCCGGGGCGTCGCCGCCATTGCCATCAGGATCGTGCTGAGGCGCGGCAGATAATAGGGCCGGATGCCGAACAGCAGCACCGAGCCTTCCCAGATCACCGCCGCGACGGCGAGGCCGAGCAGCAGTCGGACCAGCTTGCGCAGCCAATCCGGCATCGTCATCGACCGCGCAGTCGCGCGGCCGTCACCAAGCGATGTCGCGGCAGGGCTGCTCACGGCAGCCGGTCCGCCGCCGGGACGCTCTGGATGAAGCTGGAATCATAGGCCGCAGCGAGATCGACCGGCTTGGAGATCACGCCGTAGTTCAGGAAGAAATCGTGGGCGGTTTTGACGGCGTCGGTGTCGATCCAGAACATACCGTTCTTCGCTGCGGCGCCAGCGGTCATCAGGCGCTTCACCTCAGTGAGCATGAACTCCTGCTGTGCGCGATCGAGCGTTGGCGCGGCGGCCATGACAGTGTCGACGGCGCCTTTGGGATCCGAGAAAGCATCCTTCCAGCCCTTCAGCGAGGCCCGCAAAAACGCCTTGACCAGCTCCGGCTTCTCCTTGGCGGTCGCCTCGGCCACGATCAACGTATCGCGCGGGAAGGTGATGCCGTAATCCTCGGCGACGAAGGTCTTCAGGCTGTCCTTCGGCATGCGCGACTGGATGGTGTAGAATTCGTTGTAATAGGTCGCCGTGATGACATCGACGTTGCCGTCGACGAAGGGCGTCACCGAAACCTGCTGCGGCTGGATCTTCACCTCATCCGGCTTGATGCCTTCCTTGGCCAGCATGCCGTTGAGCACATGATTGGCGCCGGTGAACCAGGTGGTGACGGTCTTGCCTTTGAAGTCCTGGATCGTCTTTACCGGCCCGTCCTTGCGGGTGACGAAGATGAAGGGCGTGATCTGGTGCGATACGCCGATGCAGACGATCGGCAGCCCCTTGTCGCGCGCGGCGAACACGCTGTCGGTGCCGCCCGACAGGCCGAACGTGTCGGCGCCGGTCGCCACCAGATTCTCTGTGAGCAGATTGGGGCCGCCGGGATTGATGGTGAGGTCGATACCCTCGGCCTTGTAGTAGCCCTTGGCCGCCGCGACGTAGAAGCCTGCGAACTGCGCCTGCGGCAGCCATTTCAGGCGCAAGCTCGCCTTCTGCAATTCGGCTGCGGACGCGGCCGTGACAAGCGAGCCGGTCGCCAGTGCGATCGCGGAGAGGACGGAGAGGGCGTGGCGTCGGCTCAACATGGTCATACTCCAGGCGGTGAAATCAATTGCGATAGGATGGATCGGTACGGTCGAGCTGGCGCATCAGCGCCGGCCATTCGCGTTCGCCGGGCACGAGGATGTCGCCCTGCAATTCCCAGAACTGGCGGGCTGCTTTCTCGCAGACCTCGTGCGGCGGCATCACCAGCCTGGCGCCTGACGCGGCGGCGGCCTGCATCTGGAGCTGGATCCGCGCGGCGCGCTCGAAATAATAGAGCAGCATGAAGGCCTCGCCCGGCGTCCGGCCGACGGTGAGGATGCCGTGGTTGCGCATCAGCATCACCTTGTGCGGGCCGAGATCGCGCACCAGGCGGAGCTGCTCGTCGAGGTCGATGGCAACGCCTTCGTAATCGTGGAAGGCCTGTCGGTCGTAGAAGCGCATTGCGAACTGGCTGAGCGGCAGCAGGCCTTTTTCCTGCCCCGAGACGGCAACGCTCGCGTCGGAATGGGTGTGCAGCACGCAAACCGCGTCATGGTTCGAGGTGTGGATCGCTGCATGGATGACGAAGGCCGCGACATTGACGGCCTGCGGCGTGTCGTCGAGCTTGTTACCCTTGGTGTCGATCTTCACCAGGCTCGAGGCCGTGATCTCGTCGAACAGTAGTCCATAGGGATTGATCAGGAACTGATCGTCGTGGCCGGGCACGCGCGAGGAGATGTGATTGTAGATCAGATCGTCCATGCCGAGCCTGGCGACCATGCGATAGCAGGCGGCGAGCTTGATCCGGGCATCCCATTCGGCCGGATCGATCCCGCGCGGTTCTTTCGGCGACATCGCGTTCATTGCGACTTCTCCTGCGCGAGGGAGGATTGGAATGATTTCATGCTTTCCTCCTCGATCGCATCGAGCAGCGTGCGCTTGAGGCGGATGAATTCAGGGGAGGTGACGATCTCGGGCCGGCGCGGGCGGGGAAGGTCGACGACCTGTTCGAGCTTCACCGCGCCGGGACGCGCCGTCATGACCAGCACGCGGTCGCCGAGGAAGATGGCCTCGTCGACGTCGTGGGTGATGAAGAGAATGGTGCGGCGGTATTTCTGCCAGACGTCGAGCAGCCAGCGCTGCATCATCGCCCGCGTCAGCGCATCGAGCGCGCCAAAGGGCTCGTCGAGCAGCATCAGGTCGCGCTCGAACAGGAAGGTGCGCATCAAGGCGACGCGCTGGCGCATGCCGCCGGACAGTTGATTGGGATATTGCTTCTCGAAGCCGGCGAGGCCGAACTCGGGCAGCATCTTGAGCGCCTTCGCGCGGGCCTGGTCGCGCTTCATGCCCTCGACCTCGAGTGCGAGGATGGCGTTGTCGACAACGTTGCGCCAGGGAAACAGCAGGTCGCGCTGCGGCATGAAGGAGACGCGGCCGAGCAGGTCGGCCGAATGGCAGCTCTTGCCCTCGAAGCGCAGGATGCCGCCGGCGTCCGGCTCCTCCAGTCCGGCGACAATATTAAAGAGGGTGCTCTTGCCGCAGCCGCTCGGACCTACGACGGTCACGAACTCGCCCGGGGCGATGGTCGCCTGAAGCCCCGAGAGCGCCGCGACGGCGCCAAAAGTCTTGTTGATCGCGCGCAGCTCGAGCAGCGGCTCAGGGTTGCTCTGAGCCTGCGGGGCGTCGGTAGCCGGTCCGGGATGGGGGAGGCGGGCAGCCTGCACCGGGATGTCCTTGTATAATGGCGGCGGCCATTCGCATACGAAAGCGGACCGCGTCGAAATCTCTTAGCAACTCGTGTGCCAGTGCGATTTCCGCGCAAATCAGGCATAAGACTTGCGAGATCGACGGCGAACAAAGCGAAGCCGCGCGCATCTCCGCGCGAAAATCAGCCGTTTCGCTGGAAGATGGGTGCCATTTTGTATACATGTATCGATATCGGAGAAACATGATGGCGGATATTGGTGCACATGGCGGAGGCAGGCGCGTGAAAAATGGGCAGGAGTCCCTTGGCGCGAGCCCCGGCATGACGCTGGCGGAGAGCCTGCGCCAGAAGCTCGAAGGGGCGATCGCGGCGGGTCATCTCGAACCCGGCAGCCGGCTCGACGAGCAGGAGATCGCGCAGCGCTTCGGCGTCTCGCGCACGCCGGTGCGGGAGGCGTTCCGCCTGATGGCCGCCAACAATCTGGTCGAGCTGCGCGGCCGGCTGGGGGCGACCGTCCGCAGCATCAAGGCGCAGGCGCTGATCGAGATGTTCCAGGTCATGGCGGAGCTCGAAGGGCTCTGCGCCCGGCTCGCCGCAAGACGTGTTTCCCAGGCTTGGGGAGCCGAAATAGGCGAGATTCACCAGCGGCTTGTGGCGGCAGGCGAAACCGGTGATATCGACGTCTTCTACGACATCAACCAGGAATTCCACGAAGCGATCTACGAAGCCTCGCGCAACACTTTCCTGGCCGACCAGACCCGCAAGCTGCGCAACCAGGTGGCGGCCTATCGCCGCCGAGTGACGCGGATGCCGAACCGGATCGCCGATACTGTCCGCGAGCACGAGGCGATCATGCAGGCCATCCTCGCGCACGACCCGGAGCGGGCGCACAGCGCCATGCGGGATCACGTCAACCTGCTCGGCGACAACCTGCTGGACTTTCTCGCCGCCTTCGAATGACCCTCCGGCCTCTTGGTATGCAAATTGCTAGACCTTGTATATCTAGCTTGCATTCTGGAGATCCCGCGTGGACCTGAAGCTGACGAACAAGACCGCGCTGATCACCGGCGCGTCGAAAGGAATTGGTTTGGCGGTGGCCGAACTCTTCGCCGCGGAAGGGTGTCATCTGCATCTGGCCGCCCGCAACGGCGAGGCGATGCTCGAGGCCAAGAAGCAGCTCGAAGCGCGCTTTGGTGTGAAGATCACCATCCACGCGCTCGATTTGTCGAGCACGGCCGCGATGGAGAAGCTCGCGGCCGAGGTCGGCGACATCGACATCCTCATCAACAATGCCGGCGACATCCCGGCCGGCTCGCTGGAAATCCTCGATGACGCCGCCTGGCGGCGTGGCTTCGATCTCAAGGTGTTCGGCTACATCACGCTGTCGCGTCTCTATTATCCGCGGATGAAGGGCAAGGACGGCGTCATCATCAACATCATCGGCAATTCCGGCGAGAATTGGGACGCGAGCTACATCGCGGGCTCGACCGGCAATGCGGCGCTGATGTCATTCACCAAAGCGCTCGGCGGCCGCAGCCTCGACCACGGCGTGCGCGTCGTCGCGGTCAATCCCGGACCGGTGGCGACCGACCGCATGCTCAAGATCATGAAGCGCAAGGCGATCGACATGCTCGGCGACGAAAGCCGCTGGGAGGAGCTGTTCGACAAATATCCGGGCAAGCGCCCGGCGACGTCGGAAGAAGTGGCCGATCTCGTCGCATTCCTGTCTTCGCCGCGGTCCGGCTACATCACCGGCACCGTGGTGACGATCGACGGCGGCATTGCCGCGCGCGGCTCGGTGATCTGAGGTATCGATGTCTGGAGTGCAATCCGCGGCGCTGGTCCGCAACCTCTATTTCGACGAGCTCTCGGCAACGCCGGGGCTCTATTGGCTCGGCCAGAACACCAACCATATCGAGAGCCATCCCGCCGTGCGCGAGGCCATGCTGCGCTCGATCGAGGCTGGCGAGTTCAATGCCTATGCCCCACCGCTCGGCTTCGAGGCGCTGCGTGCCGCGATCGTCGCCGACCTCGGGACGCCAGGCGCAGAAGCGCTGGTGACCGAGGGCGGCGTCAATGCGCTCGCGATGATCTGCCGCGCGCGCTGCAAGCCCGGCACCACGCTGGTGACGACCGATCCGACCTGGAAATGGCCGTGCCTGTTCGCGCGCCAGCAGGGCGCCGAGGTGATCGAGATTCCGATCTATGATCCCGCCTGCAACTACCGCCTGACGCCGGAGGCGTTGAAGGCCAATGTCGATGAGCGCACGGCGATCATCTATCTCGTCGATCCCAACAATCCGCTCGGCATTCGCTATACGCGCGAGGAGATCGATAGCTTCGCGGCGATCGCGCGTGATTGCGGCGCGCTGCTGGTGCACGACTGCACCTACCGCGATTTCGCCGACGGCCACACGCCCGTGCTTCACGTCGCGCCGCAAGGCACGGTGGTCTCGACCAGCTTCTCGAAATGGCTAGGGCTTGCGGGCTTGCGGATCGGTGCGCTCGTTGCGGCGCCCGACCTGTTCGAAGAGCTGGCGCAAACCTCCACCAGCGTGCTCGGCGCGAGCGTCATCGCGCAGCGCGCGGCGCAGGCGGGGTTGTCGGTCAAGGCTGAATGGATGAAGAAGGTCCGCAGCACCGACCGGGCCAACAAGGCGATGATCCAGGAGGCGGCAGCGGGAATCGAAGGGCTGGCGCTGCCGATCATGCCGTCGCACGGAAACTTCCTGGTGCTGGAGACTATCGCAGCCGGCATCCGCCCGGAGGCGCTGGTCGAGTGCTATCGCCGGCAGGGCATCATGATCCGCCAGGGCACCTATCACACCCAGCGCTTCGGCGACCGTTTTGTGAAGATCAGCACCTCCGTGCCGCAGGCCTGGGTCGAAAAACTATGCACGCTGCTGCCGGACATGGTCGCGCAGGCGCGGACGCTGAACGATTTGCCGCCGCAATTCTAGGAAATATGCCGATGACGATGATCACGACCAAGGATGGCGTGAAGCTCCATGTGGAAGAGGCCGGCGAGGGCACGCCGATCCTCTTCATCCACGAGTTCGGCGGCAATCACCAAAGCTGGGAGCCGCAGCTGCGTTATTTCAGCCGGCGCCATCGCTGCATCAGCTACGCCGCGCGCGGCTATCCGCCGTCGGAGGTGCCTGACAGCGTGGAGGCCTATTCGCAGGCGGTTGCCGCTGACGATGCGGTCGCGGTGCTCGACGCGCTCAAAATCGAGAAGGCGCATATTGTCGGCCTTTCGATGGGCGGCTTCTGCACGGTCCATTTTGGTCTGCGCACGCCGGAGCGCGCTTTGTCGCTGACGGTGGCCGGCGCGGGCTACGGCTGCGAGAAGGAGTTCGAGGACTATTTCCGCGGCGTGTCGCTCGAAGTCGCCGACAATTTCGAGAAGCAGGGCGCGAAGGAATTTTCCAAGGTCTACGCGCTCGGCGCGAGCCGGGTGCAGTTCCAGAACAAGGATCCGCGCGGCTGGCAGGAATTCGCCGATCGTCTTGCCACCCATTCCGACCGCGGCGCCGCCAACACCATGCGTGGCGTCCAGGCACGGCGGCCGTCGTTCTACGATCTCGAAGACGGCTTGAAAAAGATGATGGTGCCGACGCTGGTCGTCGTCGGTGACGAGGACGATCATTGCCTCCAGCCTGGCATCTTCCTGAAGAAGACCATTCCGGCCTGCGGCCTCTCGGTCTTCCCCAAGACCGGCCACACGCTCAATCTGGAAGAACCCGCGGCATTCAACGCGCTGATCGCCGAGTTCATCGCCCAGGTCGAGGCCGGGCAATGGCTGCCGCGCGATCCGCGTGCGCTGCCGGGCCAGATCATGCGCACGAAGTAGGCCGATGGGATCCAGCACCTTGATCAACGCTGACAGGCTCTGGACGCGCTTGATGTCGCTTGCCGAGATCGGCGCGACGCCTGCCGGCGGGGTCAATCGCCAGGCGCTGAGTGACGGCGAGATCGCCGCCTGGCACCGTGTCATCGGCTGGGCGCTTGAAGCGGGATTGACGCCGTCGACGGATGCGGCGGCTAACCTGTTTTTGACGCTGGCCGGCCGCGATCGCTCCGCGCCACCGTTTCTGCTTGGCAGTCATCTCGACAGCCAGCCGACCGGCGGAAAATTCGACGGCGCGGCCGGCGTGATGGCGGCGCTTGAAGCGGTCGTCTCGCTCGCCGAGCAGGGCGACAAGCCCGCGCGCGACGTCATCGTCGTTGCCTGGATGAACGAGGAAGGCTCCCGCTTTGCCCCAGGCATGATGGGTTCGGAGGCTTTTACGGGCGAGCGAGACATGGCGGTCATCCGTGCGGCGCGCGATGCAGACGGCATCAGTGTCGGCGAAGCGCTCGATCGCCTGCACAAGGCTTTCCCTGATATGCCGCACAGGCCGCTCGGTTTTGCCACTGGGGCCTATCTCGAGCTGCACATCGAGCAGGGACCGCTGCTGGAGGCGGCCGACTGCACGATCGGTGTCGTCACAGGCATTCAGGGCAAGAAGACCTTTCAGGTGGTAGTCGAGGGAGCCGAGGGCCATGCCGGCACGCTCGCGCAGTCGGAGCGGCGGGATGCGCTCGCGGCCTTTGCGCGGATGGCGACGGCGCTCCATGCCGAGATCGGCACCATCGATGTCGACATCAAATTCACCATCGGCCGGGTTGCAGTCCTGCCGAACGCGCCGTCAGTGGTGCCGTCGCGCGTCAGCTTCAGCATCGATCTGCGCCACCCTGATAATGCGGTGCTCGATGCCGCGGGTGCGCGCATCATCGCTCTCTGCCGGGAAAACGCTCCACCATGCGCAGTGACCGTGACGCCGCTCGTCGACGCGCCGTCGAACCAATTCGATCCGCGCTTGCGGGCAAGCATCGCGGAGGCAGCGCGCGAGCAGGGTCACTCCGCCATGGCTATCCTCTCGGCCGCCGGTCACGACGCCCGCCATCTCGCAAAAATCTGTCCGGCGGCGATGATCTTCATTCCGTGTCGCGACGGCGCCAGCCATGTCGAGCACGAATGGGCCGAGCCCGATCATGTCGCGGCCGGCGCTTCCGTGCTGGCGCAGGTGCTGCGCGGGCTCGTGCTTTCGATCGAGGTATGAGGACGCCGATGCAGGACGTCGCCCCTCAGGACTACCGCGACGCGATGGCCTGTCTTGGTGCCGCCGTCAACATCGTGACGACCGACGGGAGCGCGGGCCGCGCCGGATTTACCGCATCGGCGATTTGCAGTGTCACCGACGATCCGCCGACGCTTCTGGTCTGCATCAACCGCGGTTCCTCCGCCTATGCCAGCGTGACGGGCAACGAGGTGGTGTGCGTCAACGTGCTTTCGGCTCGGCACGAGCAGCTGTCCCGCCTGTTCGGCGGCAAGGTGCCCGCCGACGAACGCTTTGCCGCAGCCGCGTGGTCGACACTTGAAACAGGTGCACCGGTGCTGGCCGATAGTGCGGCTGCGTTCGACTGCCGGATTGCCGATATCGTCAATGTCGGCACGCATGACGTGCTGTTCTGCCGGGTGGTCGCGCTGCAGAGATCCGGCGGCACGGACAATCTGATCTATTTCGGCCGCGCCTACCACACGGTCGGGGTGACCGATCCGGCGGAGGCTGGACCCGAATCCGCTTCTGGCCCATCCTGAGGGGAGGCCGGCTTCTATCGCCGCCCGTTCCAACAACCGCCTCCATGCGATGGACAGAGATCGTCACCTGAGCAAGCGCGTATCCCTTGCGGGGATGCATATTGACCGGACCTCGGCCGTGCCGCTGCATTTGCAGATCGCGGCTCACATCCGTGGCTGCATTCTGCGTGGTGTCTTTCCGGCAGGAACGCAATTCCTGGGCTCGCGCGAGATCGCACGGGAACTGGGCTGCTCGCGCACGGTGGTGCTGACCGCGTGGGATCTGCTCTATGCCGAGGGCTATCTTGAATCGACGCCGCGCGGCAGCGTCATGGTCGCATCCGTTGCGACACCACATGTCGAGCCTCCGTCCGCCAAGTCGCCCACGGCCAGGCCTGCGCATATGTCGAAGCGCTGGCGTTCGCTGCTCGCCTTCGACTACGAGACCAACTGGCCGTCGGAGTTCAGTCCCGGCGCGCCTGACATCTCGACCTTTCCGTTCAAGGACTGGTCGCGCCTGCTGCGCCAGACCTGGCAAAACCCGAGAGAGCAGGAGTGCCTCGACCTTCCGCCCGAGGGACATCCGCGGCTGCGGAGCGAAATCGCGAACTTCCTCGGCTCGGTCCGTGGGCTCGTTTGTTCGCCGGAGGAGGTCGTGGTCACCTCGGGTACGTCGGGTGCGCTGGATTTCTGCAGCCGGATGATCCTCGATCCCGGCGACGAGGTCTGGGTCGAGGAGCCCGGCTTCGTCGAGGCGCGGTGGGCGCTCACGGCGGCCGGCGCGAAGCTCGTCCCGGTTCCGGTCGACGACAAGGGGCTGGTCGTCTCTGAAGGCATCAGGCGCGCGCCGCGTGCGAAGTTGATCGTCGTCACGCCGTCGCATCAATATCCGCTCGGCATCAGCATGGGCCTGGAGCGGCGCCTCGAGCTGTTGGACTGGGCCAACAAGAACGACGTCTGGGTGATCGAGGACGATTACAATTCGGAGTTCAGGCATCAGGACAGCATGATCGCGTCGTTGCGTTCGCTCGATCGCGAGGGGCGGGTGATTTATTTCGGCACGTTCTCGAAGATCATGATGCCGAACCTGCGGCTCGGCTACATGGTGGCCAACAGGCAATTCATCGACGGCTTCTCGAAGGGCCGCGCGCGCATCGACGTGCACACCTCCGGCATTGGACAGCTCGCCTTGGCGGAGTTCATGCGGGAAGGACACTTGCTGCGGCATCTGCGCGGGATGCGGCGGGTTTATGCCAGCAGGCGAAAGGCGCTGATTGACGCCATCGCGGCGCTGATGCCTGATGATCTGACCGTGTCCTCGGCCGTCACCGGACTGCATCTGGTGGCGCTGTTCACCGACGCGATGCAGGCGCGGATGAGTGACCGCGAGGCGGCAGCGACCCTGAAGCAGGCCGGCATTCACGTGCAGCCCTTGTCGCAGAATTTTCTGGAAGCGCCGACGCGGCAGGGGCTGGTGTTCGGCTACGGGCGGTTGCGCGTCGAGGATGCCTTGCCGCTGCTCGCGAGAATCGCGGCTTGCATCGGCAGCAGCTCCCGCAATGCACCATCCGAGAAGGCAATTCCCTCTCTTACTGTTCGTACAATAAAGAGAAGCTGAGGCGACCGCTGTGCATAGCTCCTAGGCAGCCAGCTATCCCGCAACGCCGTTCAATCGCCTGCAAATTAGACAGACGGTTTGAGACACTCGGATCGCAGTGCGGCGGGCGTCACGATTTGCGCCGAAAATCCCGTGGTGCGCTGCACGTTTCTCGCTTGGAACAGCCTGCGTTCGCCTGCACTCTGCGCAGGCAGCACTGCACCAAAACGTGCAGCGGGTGGCGCGGCGCGCGGCGTCGCGTGGGCGCTGGTCTAGTGGTTTGCGACAACTCTGGCCCTATCCGGAGCCTATCGCTCTGTCGCACGCTCGAAGTCGGTGGCATGACAGGGGATGATGATGAGCGCTCTCGGTGTGGCTTTGGACGTTGCTATGGACCCGGCGTCCGGCTCGGCCGTCATCCGTAACTGACCCCCACATGAGCTCTTCCGAACATCATTGGGAAGTCGGCACCGATATCGGTGGCACCTTCACCGACATCATCGCCATCCGGCGCGATTCCGCCGAGGCGCGGATCGCAAAGGTGCCGTCGCGCCCCGACGCGCCCGTTCAGGCAATGCTTGAAGCCATCGAAGCGGTGGGCCTGCGCAAGAGCGAGGTCAAGCGCTTCGTCCACGGCACCACGCGCGTGACCAACGCCATCGTCGAGAACCGGCTGCCGAAGGTGGCGCTGGTCGCGACCGAAGGATTTTCCGATGTGCTGGAGATCGCGCGCTATCGCCGCCGCGATCTCTATCGTCTCGACATTCCCCCGAAATCGCCACCGCTGGTGCCGCCTGAACGTTGCTTTGGCATTGCCGAGCGCCTCGATCACGAAGGCCGGGTGCTGAAGGCGCTGGACGAATCGGAGATCGAGCGTCTGGTGGCGTGGCTGAAAGGGACCGGCGTTCAGAGCGTCGCAGTCGCTCTGCTTCACGCTTATGCCAATCCTGTCCATGAAAAGATGCTGGGCGAACGCCTCAAGGGCGTCGTTACCCATGTCTCGCTGTCGCACGAGGTCAATCCCGAAGCGCGCGAATACGAGCGGACCTCGGCAACCGTGTTCAACGCGGCGGCGATGCCGATCGCGGTGGAATATCTCAGCGAGCTGGAGCAGCGGCTGCCGATCGGCCCTGGTTTGCAGGTGTTTCATTCGGCCGGCGCCATGATCCCGATTTCGGCGGTGAAGCGGCGGCCGCTTGTGATGGCGATGTCAGGCCCGGCTGCCGGCGTCTCGGCCTCCGTCAGCATCGCGCGCCAGCTCGGCACATCCCGCATGCTGACGTTCGACATGGGCGGCACCACGACGGACGTCTGCCTGATCGTCGACGGCCAGGCCGAGATGACCGACGGCCGCATGCTCGGCGACAAGCCGCTGCGTCAGCCGATGCTCGCGGTTCACTCGATCGGGGCGGGCGGCGGATCGATCGTGCGCAACGGTCCCGGCGGCCTCACGGTCGGCCCGGAGAGCGCCGGCTCTGAGCCCGGGCCGGCCTGCTACGGCCGCGGCGGCACTGAACCCACCATCACCGACGCCAATGCCGTGCTCGGCTATCTCAATCCCGAGACAAAGCTCGGCGACCGGATTGGAATCGATATCGAGTCCGCCAAGCGCGTCATCGATCCCATCGCGCGGGCCTTGGGTCTGAGCCTGACCGAAACCGCACTCGGCATCATCAAGGTCGCCAACGCGACCATGGCCCGCGCGCTGCGCCGCGTCACGGTCGAGCGCGGTATCGACGGCCGAGACTGCACGCTGCTCGCCTTCGGTGGTGGCGGCCCGATGCATGCGGCGGGACTCGCTGATCTCTACGGAATTGCAGAGGTCGTCGTGCCCAGCGCATCGAGCGCGTTCTCGGCGCTGGGCTGTCTCACTGCCGATTTCAGCTTCTTGCAGCAACAGACGCTGCGCGCGGCGCTCGATGGGATCGACCTTGCGCGCGCGTCGGAACGGATCGGGACGCTGATCGACGATGCCCGGGCGCCGCTGATCGCCAACGGTGTTGCGCTGGCGGAGATCCAGGTCGAACTCGTCGCGCTGATGCGCTACGCCGCGCAGAATGACGCCATTCCGGTGTCGTTCGTGCTGCCGCTCGATGTTGCCAAGCTCAAGAAGGACTTTCTGGCGCGGCATCACGAGCTGTTTGGCTACGCGACCAGCGAGGCTTGCGTCATCGAATCCGTGCGCGTGCAGGCGCGCCGCCCATCAACGACCGTCGTGAGCCGGCCGGCGACGGCGGTGAGGGCGGTCTCCACCGGCAAGCGCATCTGCTCGTTCGATGGCCTTCACGAGATCGAGACTGCCATCATCGATCGCGCCTCGCTGACTGACATCGTCAGCGGCCCGGCCATCATCGAAGACGCCTGGTCCACGGTTGTCGTGCCACCCGGCTGGCAGGCAAAACCGGATGTATCAGGCAATCTGTTCCTGACGCGGAGCGCAGCATGAAGCTCGATCCGTTCGTCGTCGAAGTCATCAGGCACGGGCTCTCCGCCGCGGCCGAGGAAATGAGCCTGGTGATGACGCGTTCGGCGCGCTCACCGCTGCTGCGCGAGGCCGGCGATCTGTCGTCGGCGATCACCGACGGCCACGGCGGTCTGGTCGGGCAGGGCCGCGACATCCCGATCCATCTCGGCGCGATGGCCTACACCATTCCCGAACTGCTGAAGGTCGTGCCGCGCGACAGCCTGAACGACGGCGACGTGGTGATCTACAATGTCGGCGCGCTCGGCGGCAATCATCTCAACGACGTCAAGGTCGTGCGGCCCGTCTTCGTCGACGGCGAGATTGTGGCGTTCGCGGTCAGCCTCGCGCACTGGCCCGATATCGGCGGCACCTGGCCCGGCAGCTACTTTGCAAAAGCCATCGACACCTTCCAGGAAGCGATGCGCATTCCGCCGGTGCTGATCGCAACCGCGGCCGGCGTCTGCACGCCGATCGTGCAGCTGCTCAAGGCCAATGTCCGCGACCCCGAGTCGTGCGAGGGCGACCTGCTTGCCCAGATCGCGGCGACCAAAGCCGGTGAGAAGCGCATCGTCGAGCTCTGCCGCGAGCACGGCAAGGCGATCTTCACGGCGACGCAGTCGCGCCTGCACGATCTCTCCGAGATCGAGATGCGCGAGGCGCTCCGCGCGTTGCCGGACGGCGTCTACGAGGGCGAGGATTATCTCGACGACGGCAGCGTGAACGACGCGCCGGCACGCATCCATGTGAAAATCACCATCGCGGGCGACGAGGCGACCTTCGACCTCTCCGGAAGCTGCGACCGTGTCTCCAACTTCTGCAACACCACGCCGTTCATGGCACGCTCGGCTGTCGCTTATGCCGCGCGCATCATGAGCGGGCGCGACATGCACCAGAACGCCGGCGCGCTGCGGCCTTTGACCATCATCACGCGTCCGGGCTCGATCCTGGAGCCGGGCTGGAACGCATCTGTTGCCGCCGGCAACCACGAGACCTCCATGCGCATCGTCGATGCAATTTTTCGCGCGATGCAGGACACCATTCCGGAACGTTTGTCGGCCGGCGGCGCGACCACCGCGGGCGTGTTGTTTTTCGCCGAACCACGGCCAAACGGCTCCTGGAAGATGCTCTACGAGGTCCACGGCGGCGGCGAAGGCGCGCGGCATGACCGGGCCGGCATGTCGGCGACCCGGGTGCATCTCTCAAACACCTCGAACACGCCGGTCGAGGTGATCGAGGCGAGCTACGCGATCCGCCTTGAGCAGCAGGCCATTCGCTGGAATTCCGGCGGCGCGGGCGCGCATCGCGGCGGTCACGGCTCCGTTCGCACCTATCGCATCCTCGCGCCTTCGATGCACCTCACCACTTGCATCGAGCGCATGGTGATTGCGCCCTGGGGCATGCAGGGCGGCTTGCCCGGCAAGGCGTGCCGCATCTCGCTGATCCGGCAGGGCGCAAACGTCGCGATCGACGGCAAGTCCAACCTGGTGTTGCAACAAGACGATCTCGTCACGATCGAGATGTGCGGCGGCGGCGGCTACGGCGCCGCGGTCGCAGAGTGAGGGGACAGGCGATGAGCAAATTGTTGCGAACAGGACTGAACGCAGGCGAAAGCGCGCCGATGGCTGTGGTCGGCGGCGAGGGCGTCTATTTCCATTTGTCGGATGGCCGCAAACTGATCGACGGCAGCAATACCGGCGGCGGCCTCGGGCATCGGCACCCTGCGATGGTGGAAGCAATCCGCGGCGCGGCGGATACGCCTGTGGTGAACGAGGGCTGGACCTGGGTCGGTCGCGAGCAGGCCGCGGACGATCTGATGGCCACTGCATTCGCGGGCGAACAGGATTGGGTCGGCGCGGTGCGCTTCTGCATCAGCGGCAGCGAGGCCAACGACATGGCGCTGTCGCTCTGCCAGGCGCTGACGCAGCGCTCGGCATTGGCGACGCGCGAGCGCGCCTATCACGGCATCACCGGCCTGTCGCGCAGCATGACGGTGCAGCCGCAATGGCACGGCGGTCTTGCGGTGCACGCAGGCGGCTCAAAACTGCCGGCGCCGATGGCACCGGTGCGGGTTCTTCCCGCACCTGATGGTGCGATCTATGGCGCGCCTGCCAACAACACCCCGCCCAGCGAATATCTGGCCGATGCCGCGCGCCTGCTCTCGGACACCGCGGCAACGATCATCGATTACACGCAAGGCGGCATCTATTACGACGGCGCCTATCAGGACGAGGTGGCGCGGCACGCGCGGCAGGCGGGCTCGTATTGGATCGCCGACGAGGTCGTCACCGGCGCAGGCCGTGCCGGGCGATGGTTCGCGTTCCAGGGCGCTCAAAGCCGCCCCGACATCGTGACGCTCGGAAAATCGCTCGGCGGCGGCGCGGCCGCTGTCGCTGCGGTCGTGGTGTCGAAAGACATCGTCGAGCGGCTGAAGGGCTCGAGCTGGCAGAATTACGGCACGCTGCGCGGCCATCCGATCAGCATGGCCGCGGTCAGCGCCTATCTGAAGGTCGTCAGCGACGACAAGATTCTCGAGCATGTCCAAAAGCTCGAAAAGCTGTTCACGCGCCGCCTGCTTGCAATCGCGCAAAAACATCCGAGCGTGCAGCGTGTGGCGGGGCAGGGGCTGCACTGGACTGTGGAGCTGCACGGCCCGGACTGGCGCAATTGGCATGCCGACACCACCGAGGTGCCGATCGCCTCGCGCGTCGCGGAGCGGGCGCTGGAGGCCGGCGCGGTGATTGGAACCAGCGGCGAGCAGACTTCGCTGTTCCTGGCGCCGCCGCTGGTGATCTCCGAGCGTGAAGCGACGCTGCTTCTGGATGCACTCGATCACGGCCTCGATATCGCCGACGAGGAGCACGGGTGAGCGCGGATCACGCAACGCCCAGTCTATCGCCGGCATGGCCGGTGGATGAGCCCTGGCATCTCGCGCTGCCGGAGGGGACGCTGTACGATGCGCTGGTCCGTTCGGCGCGCGATCGGCCATCACATCCGGCGACGTTGTTTTACGGCGCAAGCCTGAGCTATGCCGAGCTGTGTGAGCGCGTCGACGCCATGGCCGGCTTCCTGCAGCACGCTTGCGGTGTGAAGCGCGGCGACCGCGTCATGATCGCGCTTCAGAATTCGCCGCAATATGTCATCGCCTACTACGCAGTGATGCGGGCGGACGCGGTGATCGTGCCCGTCAACCCCATGAACAAGACCGCCGAGATCGACTATCTCGCCGCGGACAGCGGCGCCAGGGTCGCGATCATCGGTAGCGAGCTGAGCGATGTCTTTGCGCCGCTGGCGGGCGAAGTCATCGCGCATGCGATCGTTGCGCAGTATCGCGACGAGGTTCCAGCCGCTACGCCCTATACGCTGCCGTCGTGCATCACCGAGGCGCCGTCGGACGTACCGTCGTCGCAAGGCTGGCATGTCTGGTCATCGGCAATCGCGCAAGGCTTACAGCCGGGCGCGATGAGCGTTGGTCCGAACGATCTCATGATCCTGCCTTACACATCGGGGACAACGGGAAAACCCAAGGCGTGCATGCACACCCATCGCAGCGCGCTGTTCACCGCCGTGCTTCAGGCGCGCTGGTACGGGCTCGATGGCGGTGACGTCATGACCGGTTTCATGCCGCTGTTCCACGTCGCGGGCATGCAGGGATCAATGAATGCCGCGGTCGTCACGGGTGCCACGCTGCTGCTGATGGCGCGCTGGGACAAGGATCTGCTGCCCGATTTGTTCGAGACCCATGGCGTATCGTTCTGGAACGCGGCGCCGACCATGATCGTCGATGTGCTTGCAAGCGCTCGCTTCCGCGATAAGTGCTTTGCGAAACTCAAGGTGCTGACCGGCGGCGGCGCGGCGATGCCGACCGCGGTGGCCGAACGGCTGAAAGGCCGCTTCGGCCTCGATTTCGTCGAGGGCTACGGCATGACCGAGACGATGTCGCCGACCCATCTCAACCCGATGGCAGCTCCGAAGCGTCAGTGCCTCGGCATTGCCGTGCACGAGACCGATGCGCGGGTCGTCGATCCCGACAGCCTGACCGAGCTCGGCGACAATGTCGTCGGCGAGATCGTCGTGCACGGGCCGCAGGTGTTGCAGGGCTACTGGAACAGGCCGCAGGCCAACGCCGAATCCTTCATAAAACTCTCGGGAAAGCGGTTCCTGCGCACCGGCGATCTCGGCTATCGCGATGCCGACGGCTATTTCTTCGCGGTTGATCGCTTGAAGCGGATGATCAATGTCAGTGGTTTCAAGGTGTGGCCCGCCGAGGTGGAGGCCGCGATGTACCAGAACCGCGCCATCCGGGAGTGCTGCATCGTCTCGGCGCCGGACGGCTACCGCGGCGAGACCGTCAAGGCGCTGGTGGTGCTCGATGATACCGCGCGCGCAACGACATCGCCGGACGATGTGGTGAGCTGGGCCCGCGGCGCGATGGCGAGCTACAAGGCGCCGCGTGCAGTCGTCTTCGTCGAGTCCTTGCCGCGCACTGCGAGCAACAAGATCAACTGGCGGTTGTTGCAGGACGCAGAATGGGGGCGGACGGCATGAAAGCTGCTTGGCTGGAAAAACCTGGCAAGGCTGCGATATGCTGCGCGCGCCGGAACATCTTTGAAGCTGTAGCTTCCCCCAAGACATCACCAGGAAATCGCTGATGCGTATCGTCACTGTTGCCGCCGCCCAGATGGGCCCGATCCAGAAAGCCGACAGCCGCGAGGCCGTGGTCAGGCGCATGATTGCGCTGATGGACGAAGCCAAGGCCAAAGGCGCCGATCTGATCGTCTATCCGGAGCTGGCGCTGACGACGTTCTTCCCGCGCTGGTATTCGGAGGATCGGGCGGAGGCCGACATCTGGTTCGAGCGCGAGATGCCGGGCCCGGCGACGAAGCCGCTGTTCGAGCGCGCGGCGCAGCACCAGATGGCGATGAACTTTGGCTATGCCGAGCTGACGCCCGACGGCCATCACTTCAATACCGCTATTCTCACCGACAAGTCCGGCAAGATTGTCGGAAAATATCGCAAGGTCCATCTGCCGGGCCATGTGGACTTCGACACCAAGCGTTCGCATCAGCATCTGGAAAAGCGCTATTTCGAGCCAGGCGACCTCGGCTTCAAGGTCTGGCGCGAGCTTGGCGGCATCATCGGCATGGCGATCTGCAACGACCGGCGTTGGCCCGAGACCTATCGCGTCATGGGCCTGCAAGGCGTCGAGATGGTGCTGATCGGCTACAACACGCCGTCGGTGAATGCCGAGAGGAGCGAGGAGGGCGTCGAGAAGCGCCTGTTCCACAACCGCCTCTCCGTGCAGGCCGGCGCCTATCAGAACGCGACCTGGGTGGTTGCGGTGGCCAAGGCCGGTGATGAGGACGGCCATCCGCTGTTCGGCGGCAGCCTGATCGTCGATCCCAATGGCGAGATCGTCGCCGAGGCCAAGACCGAGGACGACGAGGTTCTGGTTCACGCTTGCGATCTCGATGCCACCATTTTCGGCAAGACCACGATCTTCAATTTCGCCCAGCACCGCCGCATCGAGCATTACGGCCTGATCACCAGCCAGACCGGCGCGGTGCCGCCGCCGGAGAAGTGACGCTGATGGCAGGCGAGGCGACATCAGGTATTTCCCTGCGCGAGCTTGACCCGCGCGATCGCTACAAGCTGCTCTGCGGCGTGGTGGTGCCGCGGCCGATCGCGCTGGTGACGACGCTCGACGAGAACGGAGCGGTCAATGCTGCGCCGTTCAGCTTCTTCAACGTCTTCTCCGAAAGTCCGGCGTTGATCGTGCTCGGGCTCCAGCACAAGCCGGATCACTCGCCGAAGGACACGACCCGCAACATCCATCGCGACGGCGAGTTCGTCGTTCACATGGTCGACGAGGCGCTGTCGGTCGCGATGAACGATTGCGCGGTCGATTTCCCCTCCGGTGACAGCGAAGTTGCCGCGGCCGGTCTGGCGACGCTTCCCTCAGTCGACGTGAAAGTGCCGCGGCTCGCGGCTGCGCCTTTCGCGCTCGAATGCCGCCGCCAAATCGTGCTGAATTTTTCGCCCGACCGGGAACTGCTGGTCGGCGAGGTGCTCAGGATTCACGCCCGCGAGGGCCTCGTGGATGAGGCCAACATGTATGTCGATCTCGCCGCCTATCGGCCGATCGGCCGCATGTTCGGCAATCTCTACACGACGCAGCGGGATACGTTTGCGCTGTCGCGCGAGAGCCACGCACAATGGCTCGCACGCGCTCAAGAGCTGAAGGACGCCTAGTGATTCGAGAACTGCACCGTACCCAGCGCCATGGTGACGGCCGCCTGTGTCGGGTCGATCACCGCAATGCCGAGCGCGTCCTCCAGCGGACGGCGGTGGCGCGCCATACCGGCGCAGCCCATCACGATGGCGCGCGCGCCGTCCTCGTCGCGCAGCGCGCGGCCGATGTCGATCATTTTGGCGAGCGTACCTTCACCCGAGGCGGTCTCCGCGACGCTCATGTTCAGCGGCCGCTCGCCGGCGAGGCGCTCGGTCAATCCCATCTGCCTGAGATAGCGCATATGTCGCGGGATCGAGCGCTGGGCAATCGCGATGACACCGAACGTTTCGGCGCGCGCGAGCGCCGTCAGCACGCCGCACTCGGCGATGCCGAACACGGGGCGGTCGGTGCCTTCGCGGCAGACCTGAAGCCCGGGATCGCTGTAGCAGGCGATGACGAAGGCGGCAAAACTGTTGTCGCCTTCGACCAGTTTTCGCAGCGGTATCGCAACGCCATCGACATCGGCCTGGCTTTCAATGCCGAACGGACCCTCGGCCAGCGACTGGCAGACCAGTTCCGGGCCGCCCTCGAAACCGAGCGGCTTCAAGGCTTCCTCCAGCCCTTGCGTCACCGCGGGGTTGGAGTTCGGATTGATGACGAGAATGCGCGGCCGGGACATGATGGTCTTTCCAAGAAATTGCGATCACATGCCTTAAGCCTATCACGGAGTGCCTCATGACTGAACCCACTTACGACCTGATCATTCGCGGCGGCCGCGTTGCCACCACCACCGATGTGTTCGAGGCCGATGTCGCCATCTCCGGCGAGACCATCGCGGCGATCGGCCGCGGGCTGCCGGCAGCGAAGCGCGAGATCGACGCACGCGGCAAGCTGGTGCTGCCGGGCGGTGTCGACAGCCACGCCCATATCGAGCAGCTGTCGGCTGCCGGCATCATGAATGCCGACACTTTTGAGAGCGCGACCGTGTCGGCGGCCTTTGGCGGAACCACCACGGTGATCCCGTTCGCCGCCCAGCATGTCGGCATGAAGCTGCCGCAAGTGGTGGAGGATTATCACGCGTTGGCGAAGAAGGGCGCCGTGATCGACTACGCCTTTCACATGATCATTGCGGATGCGACCAAGGAGACGGTCGAGGAGCACATTCCCGCGCTGGTGAAGCAGGGGCATGGCTCGATCAAGATTTTCATGACCTATGACCGGCTCAAGGTCGATGATGAGCCCTTGCTCGACATTCTCCTTGCCGCGCGCCAGTCCGGCGCGATGCTGTGCGCCCATGCCGAAAATCACGGCATCATCGCCTGGATGGTGAAGCGCCTGCTCGCGCGCGGCTACACCATGCCGAAATACCACGCGGTCAGTCACGCCCGCGTATCGGAAGCCGAAGCCTTCACCCGGCTGATCGGCATGGCGGCGCTGATCGACCAGCCGATCATGATCTTCCATGTCTCGACCGCTGAAGGCGCAAAAGTCGTCCGCGACGCGCGCGGGCAGGGGCTGAAGGTCTTTGCGGAAACCTGTCCGCAATATCTGTTCCTTACGGCCAACGATCTCGACAAGCCCGGCGCGGAAGGCGCCAAGTGGATGTGCAGCCCACCGCCGCGCACGCATGCCGACCAGGAGGCGCTGTGGCAGGCGCTGTCGCTCGGCGATCTCCAGACCATCTCGTCGGACCACGCGCCCTATCGCTACGACGAGACCGGCAAGCTGCGCGCCGGCCCCAATCCGAACTTCAAGCAGGTCGCGAACGGTCTGCCGGGACTGGAGCTGCGATTGCCGCTGCTGTTCGACGCGATGGTGTCGAAGGGCCGGCTGGGCCTCGAAAAGTTCGTCGAGTTGACCTCGACTGCGCCGGCAAAAATCTACAATCTGCATCCGCGCAAGGGTTCGATCGCCGTCGGCGCCGATGCCGATATCGCGATCTGGGATCCCAACCGCGAGACTGTGATCGCCGACGAGATGATGCACGACCTCGCCGGTTATACGCCGTTCGCGGGCCGCAAGCTGAAGGGCTGGCCGGTGTCGGTGCTCTCGCGCGGCCGCGTGATCGTCGACGGCGACAGATGTCTCGCGAGCGCCGGCAGCGGCAAATTCCTGGCGCGCGGCGGCGGCGAGGCGGCAAAGCCCACAGGCCGGCTCGTTGCCGACATGGATCCGGAGCGAAATTTTGGAGCGAAACTGCTGTGATGATGGATCACGCGCGATGAAGATCGTCATCTTCGGCGGCACCGGTTTTGTCGGCCTCAATGTTGCGGAGGCGCTGCTCGCGCGCGGTCACGACGTGACGCTGTATGACCGCGCAGAGTTGCCGCCATCCGCCCGGCGAGCGCTGGTCAATCACGGCGCACGGTTCAAAGCCGTGCAGGGCGATATCACCGACGCAGACACCATCGACGCCCTCGTCGCTGAAGGCTGCGATGCGATCGTGCTGGGTGCCGCGGTCACGGCCGGCGACGAACTCGAGCGCGCATCGACCGCGCGCGTTCTCGAGATCAACGTGATGGCGCAGATCCCGATCCTGCTCTCCGCGATCCGCCATGGCGTTCGCCGCGTCGTCAATCTCTCGTCGGCGTCGGCCTACGGCGCCGCGGGTGCGCGGGTCGAGATTTTGGACGAGGAGACGCCCTGCGATCCCATCACGTTCTATGCGATCAGCAAGTTCACCTCGGAACGATCTGTCGCTCGCCATGCGGAACTCTTCGGCGGCGATTTCCTGAGCGTGCGCTTGAGCGCCCTGTTCGGCCCGTGGGAGCGACCCAGTTCAGTCCGCGACACGCCGAGCCTCCAGTTCCAGATTCTGGCCGCGTTCGCGCGCGGCGAGGCGGCGGTGATGCCTGAACCGGGCATGAGGGACTGGATCTACGCTTCCGACGCGGCCGAAGCGGTCGCTCTGTTGATCGAAGCCGAGCGGCCGCGCCATCGGCTCTACAACATCTCGTCCGGGGGGCTATGGCCCGCACTGCAATGGGGCGAGGCCTTTGCAGCATTAAATCCCGGCCTGCAATGCCGGCTCGCGGCGCCCGGAGAGAAGACTGCCATCAAGCTGCATGGACGCTATCGCGCGCCGCTGTCGGTGACGCGGATGGCAGATGAGTTCGGCTGGCGCGCGCGGTTCGGCTGCGCCGAGTCGGCGGCCGCGATGAGTGCCTGGTTGACGCAGCACAAGGAGTGGATCTGAGATGCGGCTCCAGGGGCGCACGGCCATCATCACGGGAGCAGCTTCGGGCATCGGCCGCGCCAGTGCAAAGCTGTTTGCAGAGGAGGGCGCGCATCTCGCTCTGGTCGATCGCGATGCCGCGGGACTTCAGGAGACGCTGAGCCTGGTAGGTGACGCAACGGTGCATGTCGGGGACGTCGGCGACGCCGCTTTCGCCGAGACCGTTGTCGGCGACGTCGTGGCTCGGCACGGCCAACTCGACATCCTCATGACCGCCGCCGGCTTCTCCTGTGGCGGCACCGTACTGACGACGAGCCCGGACGACTGGGACGCCGTGTTCCGCGCCAATGTCGGCGGCACCTGGCTGTGGGCGCGGGCGGCGGTGCCCCAGATGCAGCGGCAGAAAAGCGGCTCGATCATCACGCTGGCGTCGCAGCTTGCGATTGCCGGCGGCAGGGGCAGCAGCGCCTATATCGCGGCCAAAGGCGCGATCGTCAGCCTCACCCGAACGATGGCGGTGGATTTCGCCACCGACGGCATTCGCGTCAACGCCATCGCACCGGGCGCAATCGACACGCCGATGCTTCGCCGCAGCTTTGCCCGTCATGCCAATTCGGAGGAAGTGCGCGAAGCCTCCCGCAACCGCCATGCCATGAAGCGGTTCGGCGAGGCCGAGGAGATCGCGCAGACCGCGCTGCATCTCGCCAGCGATGCGTCCTCCTTCACGACCGGCACCGTGATGGTGGTCGACGGAGGCTGGCTCGCGGCATGAGTGACGCGCTGACAGAGCTTGAAGCGGATGTTCGCGCCGATCTCGCCATGATCGCGCATCCCGGCGCCGCGTGGCTCGAAGCGAAAACGGGGCCGGACGGCAAGCCCGCGCTGGACGTGCTGATCGTCGGCGCCGGCCAATCCGGCATCGCGATCGGCTTCGGCCTGATGCGCTCGCGCGTCAGCAACATCCTGCTGCTGGACAAGGCCGAGGAGGGGAAGGAGGGCCCGTGGCTCACTTATGCCCGCATGCCGACGCTGCGCAGCCCGAAGGACTATACCGGGCCCGACCTCGACATCCCTAGCCTGACCTATCAGTCCTGGCACGAAGCCCGCTTCGGCAAGGAGAGCTGGCAGACACTGAACCTGATCCTGAGAGAGCATTGGGCGGAGTATCTGCTCTGGCTGCGACGCACGATCAGCTTGCCGGTACGTAACGGCTGCGAGCTCTTGGAGATTTCGCCTTCGATCGACGGCCTGCTCGCCGCGCGCGTGAAGCGCGCCGATGGCGTCGAGACCCTTTATGCGCGCAAGATCGTTCTGGCGACGGGGCAGGAGGGCATGGGCGACTGGATGATCCCGGAGCCGCTACGCGATCTGCCGGCGAGTTCGGTCACAACCGTCGCTAACGATATCCATTTCGAAAGCCTGCGCGGCAAGCGCGTCGCGGTGATCGGCGCCGGTGCTTCCGCCTTCGACAATGCGGCAACCGGGCTGGAGGCAGGCGCGGCCGAAGTGCATCTGCTGTGCCGCCGCGCCCAGATCCAATTGATCCAGCCTTATCGCTGGCTGACCTTCCGCGGCTTCCTGCGTCATCTCAGCGATCTCGACGATGCCTGGCGCTGGCGCTTCATGCGCAAAATCCTCGAAATGCGCGAGGGATTTCCGCAGCCGACATATGACCGCTGCGCGCGTCACCCCAGTTTCACATTGCACGAGGGCGCGCCGCTCGAGGCTGCGCGTCAGACCGCTGACGGCGTTGAACTGCAAACGCCGCGCGGCGTGATTACTGCGGATTTCGTCATCTGCGGCACCGGCATCGACATGAATTTTGCTGGCCGCGGCGAGCTCGCCAAATTCGCCGGCAATATCGCGACCTGGGCCGATCGCTACCAGCCGCCGGAGAGCGAGCGCAATGCGCGGCTCGGCCGCTTCCCCTATCTCGCCGACGATTATGCATTCACCGAGCGCGTGCCGGGTACGACGCCGTGGATCCAGGACATCCATCTCTTCGCCATCGCCTCCACCATGAGTTTTGGTCCGTCGGGATCGTCGATCAACGCGATGACGACGGCTGTTCCAAAGCTGGTCAATGGCCTGACGCGCGGCCTGTTTCGTGCCGATGTCGAACGGCACTGGGCTTCACTCAGCGTCTATGACGTGCCGCAGGCCGTGGTTGCGCGGGACGCGCGAAAAATGGAGGAGTCGCGGTGATCATCCATGCGCCGCCGCGACCATGTGCCCACGGAAGTCGCCCATGAGACTGGCGCGCAACTTGCTTCTTTCTTAACCTGCCTTGCTGGCGTTTCTTGTCGAAATTCAGGGAAAAACCAATGTGTTTTGTGTCTTTCAGGCCGGCGTCCTGCGTCCTCGCCACCACCGCGCTGTTGCTCATCGCCAGCGCGCCGTCGCAAGCGCAAACCAGGGCCGAGACGTTGCGCTATGTCACCGGCTCGACGGTCAACACGCTCGATCCTAACATCCCGGGCTCGACCCGCGAATCCTTCGCGTTGAGCATGAGCACCTATGACCGGCTGGTGGCGTTCGGCCGCAAGCAGCTCAACGGCAAATGGGTGTTCGATCTCGACACCATCACGGGCGAGCTCGCCGAATCCTACGATGTCAGCCCGGACGGTTTGAAGATCACCTTCCGCCTGCGCAAGGATGCAAAATTCCAGGACGGCTCGCCTGTCACGGCCGAGGATGTCAAATGGTCACTCGATCGCTGCGTCACCGCGCCGATCCTCGGCAAGGCACAGCTGTTGACGGGTTCGCTCACGTCGGCCGATCAGTTCAAGGTGATCGATCCCCTCACCATCGAGGTGACCCTACCAAAACCCGACAAGCTCGCGCTGCCGAACCTTGCAACCGTCTATCCCCTGATCATCAACTCGAAATTGGCAAAAGAGCACGCGACCGCGGATGATCCCTGGGCCACTGCATGGCTCAAGGAGCACACCGCCGGCAGCGGCGCCTATGTGGTCGAGACCTTCAAGCCCGGCGAGCAGGTCATCCTCAAGCGCGACGAGAGCTGGAATCGCAGCACGGCCAACAAGCCGGCGTTCTTCAAGCGCGTGATCGTGCAGTCGGTGCCGGAGCCGGCGACCCGCGCCAATCTCGTCGAGCGTGGCGATGCCGACCTCGTCGTCGATCTCCAGGCCAGCGATGTGCAGTCGCTCGAGGCCAAGGGCAAGCTCAAGGTGGTCTCGACGCCGCAATACAATGCGATCACCTACGTCTCGATGAACAACCAGATGCCGCCGTTCGACAACGTCAATGTCCGCCGCGCCATCGCTTATGCGCTGCCCTATGACGACATGTTCAAGGCGGCTTTGTTTGGTCGCGGCGCGCCGCTGTTCGGCGCGAGCTGGCCGGACGGCAAGCCGCCGAACGGTATCTACCCGTTCCAGCAGCCGGTGAAGCTCGATCTCGACAAGGCCAGGGAATATCTCAAGGCCGCCGGTCTGCCTGAGGGTTTCTCGACCACTTTCAGCTTCAACGTCGGTCAGGCCGCGACCGCGGAGCCGATGGCTGCGCTGGTGAAGGAATCGCTCGGCAAGATCGGGATCAAGGTCGACATCCAAAAGCTGCCGGATGCGCAGATGTCGACGCAGATCAACGAGAAGAAGCTGCCCTTCTACACCGAAGGCATCGTCGCGTGGCTGCCCTCGACCGATTACTTCTACCGCAACTTCTACACCGGGAATCAGCGCTGGAACTACAGCTCGATCAACAATCCGGACCTTGCCGCAATCGCGCAGGAAGCGCGCTTCGAGCCGGATAAGGCCAAGTATGAGGAAGCCGGACGCAAGCTCAATGCCATGCACTTCGATCTGATGCCGCAGGTCATGCTGTGGCAGCCGAACCAGGACGCAGTGATGGCCGCGTCGATCGAAGGCTATACCTACGAGTTCCACCGCCAGGTCGACTATCGCGACGTCAGCCGCAAGTGATAGCGTCAAACGCTGGGAGCTCTGAATGGTGAAGACCGGTCTTGGCGCGACGATGGTGCGGGCGGGCAGGCGGCTTTTGTCGTCGCTGCCGGCGCTGTTCGGTGTGCTGGTCTTCACCTTTCTCCTGATGCGCGTTCTGCCCGGCGACCCCGCGGTGTTCTTTGCCTCGGGGCCCAATGCCGGCAAGGAGGAGATCGAGCTGATCCGCAAGCAGATGGGGCTCGACAAGTCAGTGCCGGAACAGCTCGTGTTCTATCTCTCCGACATTGGTCGGGGCAATCTCGGCCGTTCCATGATGACGGGGCAGCCAGTGCTGAAGGATTTGCGCGAGCGGCTGCCGGCCTCGCTGGAGCTGACTTTCACGGCGCTGTTGATCGCGCTGATCGCGGCGGTGCCGCTCGGCGTGATCGCGGCGCTGCGGCCGGGATCGGCCGTCGATCACGGCGTGCGGCTGTTCTGCGCGCTCGGCGTCTGCGTGCCGACCTTTGTCTCCGGCCTCTTGCTGATCTACGTCTTCTACTACCTGCTCGGGCTCGCGCCCGATCCGACCGGGCGGATCGACGTCTTCGCGTCGGTTCCGCCGCAGCGTACCGGCTTTCTGCTGATCGACTTTCTGCTCGCTGGAGATTTTGAGGGCTGGTGGGCGGCCTGCAAGCAGCTGATCCTGCCGGCGGTGAGCATGGCCCTGTTCGTGATCGCGCCGCTGGCGCGGATCACGCGCGCCTCGATGCTGGTGTCGCTCGGCAGCGATTTCGTGCGCACCGCGCGCTCGGTCGGATTGTCCTGGCACAAGGTCGTCGTCACCTATGCGCTACGGAATGCCATCCTGCCCGTCATCACCATCGCAGGCATCGTGTTCTCGACCATGCTGGGCGCCAATGTTCTGGTGGAGAAAGTGTTCTCCTGGCCGGGCGTTGCCTCCTATGCGCTCGATGCGCTGCTGTCCTCAGACTATGCGCCGGTGCAGGGTTTTGTGCTGCTGATGGCTGGCATCTTCGTGCTGGTCAATCTCATCGTCGATGTCTGCTATGGCATCGCCGATCCCAGGGTGTCGATCGAATGACCAGCGCAACCCTCCGTCATTCGGTCTGGATTTTGCGCGGCAACCCGCTCACAGCCGTTGCCGCAGCCGGCGTCGCGCTGTTCGTCCTGGTTGCGATCGTCGGGCCATGGATCGTTCCTTACGATCCCGTGGTCTCCAATGTCTCGGAGGCCTTGCAGGCGCCCAGCGCGGCGCATCTCGCCGGCACCGACCAGCTCGGCCGCGACGTGTTCAGCCGCCTCATCATCGCGGCCCGGCTCGATCTTGCCATCGCGGTCTCCGCGGTCGGCATCTCCTTCGCGATCGGCGCCGTCGTGGGCGCGTTCTGCGGCTATGCCGGCGGCAAGCTCGACCGCGCGGTCGGGCGTTTCGTCGACGTGATGATGGCGTTTCCGCTGTTCGTGCTGGCGATGGCGATGGTCGCAGCGCTCGGCAACCGCATCGAGAACATCGTGATCGCAACCGCGATCATCAATCTTCCGTTCTACATCCGCTTCGCGCGGGCCGAGGTCAACGTCCGACGCAATGTCGGCTGGGTGGAGGCCGCACGCTCCTGCGGCGAGAGTCACTTCTCGGTGGTGCTGCGCTTCCTGCTGCCGAACATCCTGCCGGCGATGGCGGTGCAGATCTCACTCAATCTCGGCTGGGCTATTCTCAATGCCGCCGGTCTCTCGTTTATCGGCCTCGGCGTCAAGCCGCCGACGCCGGAATGGGGCATCATGGTCGCCGAAGGCGCGCGCTTCATCTCGACCGGGCGGTGGTGGCTGGTGGCCTTCCCGGGCCTCGCGCTGATGATGGCCGTGCTGTGCTTCAATCTTCTTGGTGACGGGATGCGGGACATCCTCGACCCGCGCATGCGCACATGAGCGAGGACCTGCTCAGAATCGACGACCTTCACGTCTCGTTCTCGACGCGGCGGGGCTTGGTCGAGGCCGTGCGTGGCGTGACGCTCACGGTCAAGGCCGGTGAGATGCTCGGCCTCGTCGGCGAGAGCGGCTCGGGCAAGTCGGTCACTGGCTTTGCGACGACACGGCTGCTCGATGCGGCCGGGCGCGTTACCGGCGGAAAAATTCTGTTTCGCGGACAGGATGTGACGAAGCTCAGGGGAGACGACCTTCGTCAGCTCCAGGGCGCCGCGATGTCGATGATCTTCCAGAATCCGCGCGCCGCGCTCAATCCGATCCGCGCGATCGGCTTGCAGATCGCGGATGCGATCCTCACCCACAAGCGGATATCCAAGGACGCCGCGCGCGCCGAGGCGCTGGAGCTGCTGCGCGCGGTGCAGATCCGCGATCCCGAAGCGCGGATGAATGCCTATCCGCACGAGCTCTCCGGCGGCATGTGCCAGCGCGTCATGATCGCGATCGCGATCTCCTGCAATCCCGCGCTGCTGATCGCGGACGAGCCGACCACCGGCCTCGACGTCACCACCCAGAAGGTGGTGATGGACCTGCTTGCGGAGATCGCCGCCGCGCGCGGCATGGCGACGATCCTGATCACGCACGATCTCGGCCTCGCGGCGCGCTATTGCCGCCGCATCGCGGTGATGGAGCGTGGCCGCATCGTCGAGGAGGCAAGCCCGAAGACGCTCTTCCGCGCGCCGCAGCACGCCTATACCAAGCGCCTCGTTGCGGCATCGCCGACCGCAACATCCCGGATCGAGGATCTCGTGACGGAAGAGGAGCGGGAGCGCACTGCGGCCGTTGTCAGCAAGCCGAGGCCCGTGCCCGCACACGGTACGCCGCCGCTGCTGGAAGTGCGCAAGCTCGCAAAACGTTTCGACCAGGGCTCTGCTGCGGTCGCAGATTTCTCGATGACGATCGCCGGCGGCGAGAGCGTCGGTCTCGTCGGTGAATCCGGATCCGGCAAGAGCACGACCTCGCGGATGATCTGCCGCCTGATCGATCCGAGCGAGGGCGATATCGTGTTCGACGGGCAGTCGATCGGCCATGTGGCGGCACGCGATTTCCATCGCTCGCGCTTTCGCAAGGACATCCAGATGGTGTTCCAGGATCCCAACGAGAGCCTCAACCCGCGCTACACGGCCTTCGACTGCATCGCCCATCCCTTGATGCGTCTCGACGGCATGCGTGGGGGTGAGGCGCTGCGGAAGCGGGTGGAAGAGTGCGCCGAGCGAGTGGGATTGCCGCTGGATCTGTTGCCGCGCTTTCCGCATCAGCTCTCCGGTGGCCAGAAGGCCCGCGTCGGCATTGCCCGCGCCATCGCCTGCCGGCCGCGGCTCTTGGTGCTGGATGAGCCGACCGCCGCACTCGACGTCTCGGTGCAGGCGGTTGTGCTGCAACTGCTCGATCGCCTTAGGCGCGAGAACGACATCGCACTTCTGTTCGTCAGCCACGATCTCAACGTGGTGCGCATGCTGTGCGATCGCACCATCGTGCTGCGCAATGGCGGCATTGTGGAGCAGGGCGAGAGCCGGGCGCTGTTCGATAATCCAAAGACCGACTACACGCGCAAGCTGGTCGAGGCGATCCCGCATATCGAGACCGGGCCTGCGCTCGCGGCCGCCCTCTAAAGCCGCGGGTTCATCAAAAAGTCGATGGTATCCCGCTGGCGAAGGCGCGTTTACTGGCATACCATTTGCAGGCTAATGGTCTCTGTTTCACTCGCCTTTGGCCAATGATTGGCCGGTATCACGGCATTACTGGGAGGACTTCATGGATCGCAGGACCGTATTAAAGGGACTGGCTGGCGCGGGCGGCTTGGCATTGTCGGGCGGCCTCTCGGCCCCTGCGATTGCACAAGGTGCGGCGGCCCGCACCCTGCGATTTGTGCCGCAGGCCAACCTTGCCAATTTCGACCCGATCTGGGGCACGCAATATGTCGTGCGCAACGCGGCGGCGATGGTCTGGGATACGCTGTACGGCATCGATGCCGCGTTCCAGCCGCAGCGGCAGATGGTCGAGTCCGAGCAGGTCAGCGACGACGGCACGACCTGGATTTTCAAGCTGCGGTCCGGGCTCAAATTCCACGACGGCGAGCCGGTCTTGAGCAAGGACGTCGTCGCGAGCCTCAACCGCTGGGCGGTGCGCGATCCGATGGGCCTGATGATCAAGGCGCTGCAGCAGGAGTTGACCGCCGTCGACGACCGCACCTTCAAATGGGTCCTGAAGCAGCCTTTCCCGAAATTGCTGTTCGCGCTTGGCAAGAACAACGCGCCGGTCGCCTTCATCATGCCGGAGCGCATCGCGCAGACCGACCCGTTCAAGCAGATCTCGGAATATATCGGCTCCGGTCCGTTGAAATTCGCCAAGAGCGAGTGGGTCCCCGGCGCGAAAGCCGTGTTCGAGAAATTCACCGACTACGTGCCGCGGCAGGAGAAGCCGGACTGGCTCGCCGGCGGCAAGCAGGTCATGATCGATCGCGTCGAGTGGGTGATCATGCCTGACGCGGCAACCGCGGCAGCCGCGTTGCAGAACGGCGAGGTCGACTGGTGGGAGAATCCGATCGCGGATCTCGTTCCGGTTCTGAAGAAGAACAAGAACATCAGCGTCGATATCGGCGATCCCCTCGGCAATATCGGCTCGTTCCGCATGAATTTCCTCTATCCGCCTTTCAACGACGTCAAGGCGCGGCGTGCGGTGATGATGGCGCTTAGCCAGGAAGACTACATGCGCGCGATCGTCGGCGACGACAATTCGCTGTGGAAGTCGCTGCCCAGCTTCTTCACGCCGGATACGCCGCTCTATACCGAGATGGGCGGCGATATCCTCAAGGGCAAGCGCGACCTCAATGCCGCCAAGAAGCTGCTCGCCGAGAGTGGCTATTCCGGCCAGCCGGTGACCTGCCTCGTCGCGCAGGATCAGCCGATCACCAAGGCCATGGGCGACGTGACCGCGGACCTCCTGAAACAACTCGGCATGAATGTCGACTTCGTGGCGACCGATTGGGGCACGGTCGGCGCGCGACGCGCGCAGAAGACACCGCCCGGACAGGGCGGCTGGAACATGTTCCACACCTGGCATGCCGGCGCGGATTGCGTCAATCCGGCGCCGTACACGGCCATTCGTGCCACCGGCGACAAGGCGTGGTTCGGCTGGCCGACCAGCCCGGGCACCGAAAAGGAAGTTGCGTCGTGGTTCGAGGCCAAGAACCTCGACGAGGAGAAGGCCGCCATCGGTCGTCTCAACAAGGCGGCGATGGACGACGTCGTCTACGCGCCGACCGGCTTCTTCCTCAGCTACACCGCGTGGCGCAACAACGTCTCCGGTGTTGCCAAGGGACCGGTGCCCTTGTTCTGGGGCGTGTCGAAATCCGCATGACCCTGCGCTGAAGCCAGATGCTCTCCTACATCCTCCGTCGCATCGTCGCGACCTTGCCGGTCATGGCAATCGTCGCGCTGTTCGTGTTCAGCCTGCTTTACATCGCGCCGGGTGATCCCGCCGTGGTGATTGCGGGCGACCAGGCAAGCCCGGAGGATGTGGAACGCATCCGCCAGAGCCTCGGCCTCGATCGGCCCTTCCTGATCCAGTTCGGAAGCTGGGTCTGGCGTATCCTGCACGGCGATCTCGGCACCTCGATCTTCACCAATCTGCCGGTCTCGACGATGATCGGCCAGCGTCTCGGACCGACGCTGTCGCTGATGATGGTCACGCTTCTGCTCACGATCGTGGTCGCCGTGCCGCTCGGCGTCGTGGCCGCGTGGAAGGCCGGCAGCTTCATCGACCGCGCCATCATGGCGTTTGCCGTGTTCGGCTTCTCGCTGCCCGTCTTCGTCGTCGGCTATGTCCTCGCCTACATTTTTGCGCTGGAGCTCGAATGGCTTCCGGTGCAGGGCTATACGCCGATCACGCAGGGCTTTTGGCCGTGGCTGCAAAACCTGATCCTGCCGGCGGTCGCGCTCGGTTGCGTCTACATCGCGCTGATCGCGCGCATCACCCGTGCCACCATGCTTGAAGTCCTGCAGCAGGACTATATCCGCACCGCGCGGGCGAAGGGCATGGGGCAGGGTGGCATCCTGTTCATCCACGCGCTGAAGAACGCGGCGGTGCCGATCGTGACCGTCATCGGGATCGGTATCGCGCTCCTGATCGGCGGTGCGGTCGTCACCGAAAGCGTGTTCGCGATCCCCGGCCTCGGCCGGCTCACGATCGATGCGATCCTGCGCCGCGACTATCCCGTGATCCAGGGCATCGTGCTGCTGTTCAGCTTCGTCTACGTCCTCGTCAATTTGATGATCGACGTCACCTATACGCTCGTTGACCCGAGGATCCGCTATTGACCGACATCACCGTCAATCCGCAAGCGCTGCCGGCCGGCTTCGTCCTCGCGCCGCAACTGCCGGAGATCCTGCGGCCGGTCGTGATCCGGCGCGGCTTCGTCGGCTTCCTGCGCGGCCATCCCACCATTGCGATCGGCGGCGCGCTGTTGCTGACGCTCGTTCTGATCGCGGTCTTCGCGCCTTATCTCGGAACGGTCGATCCGACCGCGCTTGCGCCGGCCAAGCGGACCCGGGCGCCGTCGGCGGCTTACTGGTTCGGCAGCGACGTGCTCGGCCGCGACATTTATTCCCGCGTGCTGTTTGGCGCGCGGGTCTCGCTCACGGTCGGGCTGTCCGTTGCGATATTTGCCTCCGCGGCTGGCCTCGCCATTGGCGTCGTCTCCGGCTTCATCCGCTGGGCCGACAACATTTTGATGCGCTTCATGGACGGCCTGATGTCGATCCCGCCGATCCTGCTCGCGATCGCGCTGATGGCGCTCACGCGCGCCAGTGTCGGCAACGTCATCCTCGCCATCACCGTTGCCGAAATTCCACGGGTTTCGCGTCTTGTCCGAAGTGTGGTGCTGTCGCTGCGCGAGCAGCCCTATGTGGACGCGGCGGTCGCCTGCGGCACGCGCACGCCGATGATCATCCTGCGCCATATCCTGCCCAATACGCTCGCGCCGATGCTGGTGCAGGCGACCTATATCTGCGCCAGTGCCATGATCACCGAGGCGATCCTGTCCTTCATCGGTGCGGGCACGCCGCCGACCATTCCGTCCTGGGGCAATATCATGGCCGAGGGCCGCGCGCTGTGGCAGGTCAAGCCATACATCGTGTTCTTCCCGGCGGCCTTCCTGTCCGTCACCGTGCTTGCCGTGAATCTGCTCGGCGATGGCCTTCGCGATGCGCTCGATCCGCGCATGGCCAAGAGCCTGTGATGTCGAGAGGCTGATCGCGATGGCGCTGCTCGAAGTCGAGAACCTCCAGACCCACTTCCGCACGCCCAGCGGCATCAACCGCGCGGTCGAAGGCGTGTCCTTCCATGTCAACGAAGGCGAGACGCTCGCCATCGTCGGCGAATCCGGCTGCGGCAAGTCGGTGACCTCGATGTCATTGATGCGGCTGATCCCGGAGCCGCCCGGCAGGATCGCCGGCAGCATCCGCTTTGCGGGCAAGGACCTTCTGCAGCTGTCCGAGCGCGAGATGCGCGCCATCCGCGGCAACGACATCTCGATGATTTTTCAGGAGCCGATGACGAGCCTCAATCCGGTGCTGACGGTCGGCCGCCAGATTCGCGAGACGCTGATGATCCATCAGGGCCTCGACCAGCAAGCCGCCGAGGCCCACGCGGTCGAGGCACTGACCCTGGTCGGCATTCCCGAGCCGCAGCGGCGGGTGCGCGAATATCCGCACCAGCTCTCCGGCGGTATGCGCCAGCGCGTGATGATCGCGATTGCACTGGCCTGCAATCCAAAACTCCTGATCGCGGACGAGCCGACCACGGCGCTCGATGTGACCATTCAGGCGCAGATCCTGAAGCTGATGCTGGACCTGAAGAGCCGCGTCGGTGCGGCGATCATCCTGATCACCCATGATCTCGGCGTCGTCGCCGAGATCGCCGAACGCGTCATGGTCATGTATGCCGGCCGCAAGGTCGAGGAGGCGCCGGTGGCCGAGCTGTTCCGTTCGCCGCGCCATCCCTATACGCAGGGCCTGCTCGGCGCGGTGCCGCGGCTCGGTTCCTCGCTGACCGGTACGGCGAGACGGCTCGCGGAGATTCCCGGGCAGGTGCCCGATCTCCGGAAGCCGATCATCGGCTGCGTCTTCGCCGGGCGCTGTGCGCTTGCGACCGATCTGTGCCGTCAATACGCGCCGGGGCTCGAGGAGAAGGGTCCCCGCCACATCGCCGCCTGCCACTACGCGGCCAAGGGAGCCGTCGCGGCATGAGTCCTCCGCTGCTCCAGGTCAACGACCTCAAGAAACATTTTCCGGTCAACAAGGGCCTGTTCGGGCGCAAAACCGAATGGGTTTATGCCGTCGACGGCGTTTCTTTCGAGATCGCGAAGGGCGAGACGCTATCGCTGGTCGGCGAGTCCGGCTGCGGCAAGTCGACGGTCGGCCGCGCCATCCTGCGTCTGTTCGACATCACCGCGGGCCAGGTCATCCTCGATGGCCAGCGTATCGACGATGCACATCCGAGCACGATGCGGCAGATGCGGCGCCGCGTGCAGGTCGTATTCCAGGATCCGTTCTCCAGCCTCAACCCACGCATGCGCGTGCGCGACATCTTGGCCGAGCCGATCCGCAATTTCGGCCTCGCCAAATCCAGGGAGGAGCTCGAGGTCCGCGTCACGGAGCTGATGGACACCGTGCGGCTGCCGCGGGAGGCGCTGAACCGCCGGCCGCACGAATTCTCCGGCGGCCAGCGCCAGCGCATCGGCATCGCGCGCGCGCTCGCGGCCGAGCCCGAGCTGATCGTCTGCGACGAGGCGGTCTCGGCGCTCGACGTCTCGGTCAAGGCGCAGATCGTCAATCTGCTCCAGGATCTCCAGCAAAAATTCGGCCTGGCGCTGCTGTTCATCAGCCATGATCTCGCCATCGTCGAGCACATGACCCACCGCGTCGCGGTGATGTATCTCGGCAAGATCGTCGAAGTGGCGCCACGCCGCGAGATCTTTGCCGCGCCAAAACATCCCTACACCAAGGCGCTGCTCTCGGCCGTGCCGCTGCCCGAGCCGGGCGCCCACCGCAATCCGATCATCCTCAGCGGCGACGTGCCGAGCCCGATCAATCCGCCGAGCGGGTGCCGCTTCCACACCCGTTGCCCCTACGTGTTCGACCGCTGCCGCACGGAAGAGCCGCAGCTTCGTTCGACCGAAGGCGAGCAATGGGTTGCGTGCCACCTCGATGCATTGCCGGCAACCTGAGGCCCTGCGTCGCCGCTAGCCGATGGCAATCAGCGCGCGGCGGATGGCAGCAAAAATGTCCGCGATCTGTTCCTCGGTGATGATCAGGGGCGCCGCGCACGGCTCGGCGCTGTCGTAACCGCCACCGCGGGCAGACGCATCCAGCCCAGTCGATCCTGCGCCTTTCATCGGAATAAGCGGCAAATCGCCGCGCGATGCATCATTCCGGCCGATGGATGCCATCAGGAAAATGCCCAATCGGGCCGGAAAGCCATGTGCTAACAAAACTCAATCGCGCTTCGGCAAATTAGTTCTGCCGTGGCGCGCGGCCAGGGGCGGCATGTCCCGGCAATACAAAAGAAGAACATCGGTCTCAGGGGTGGAAATGGAACGAGATGTCCTGTTGTCGGGGGATGGCGCCAGAGAAAATCTGCCATCTGTCGCGATCGTCGATGCACGGAACGGCACGGCGCGCAGAGACGGGCAGCTGCCGCGACGGCTGGCAGCTTTCGCAACAGCCGGCCTGCTGGCGTTCTCGTTCCTCGTGACGCAGACGACCCCGGGTTCGGCCGGCCAGATTTGGAATGCCTACACCTACAATTCCGTTGCCACGGTTACCGCGGCCAAGGGCCTCGCCGAGCTGTTCGACGAGATCGGCAAGCGCACCAATGGCGAGCTGAAGATCAAGCTGCACCTCGGCGGCACGCTGCAGATCAAGGCGACCGACATCACCCAGGCCGTCGCGGACAACATCGTCCAGCTGGGAGATGACGCGTTCTTCCTCGGTAGCGTGCCTGTCGGCGCCGTCGTGCGCCTGCCGATGCTGGTCCACAATCCCGCCGAATACGAAAAAGTATCGGCCATCCTCGCGCCGGCGTTGAGCGAAGCCTACGCCAAGCGCGGCATCGTCGTGGTCGGCCAATACGTGTTTCCGGAGCAGGTGATCTGGTCCCGTAAGGAGATCAAGTCCCTCAAAGACATTCAGGGCCAGAAGATCAGGGTGATCTCGCCGGACCAGGGCGAGTTCATCAAGAGGATGGGCGGCTCGCCGGTGACGCTGGGAACGGCGGAAGTCCCCGCAGCCATCGACCGCGGCGTCGTCGACGGCGCGATCACCGCGAGCTCCGGCTACGGCTATGTCTGGCGCGACCTGTTCAAGTACAATTATCGGCTGAACCTCGGCTATGTCTCTTCGCTGCTGCTGGTGAACAAGAAGGCGTGGGACCGGCTGCCGCCGCCCGTGCAGGCAATCGTGCAGGACACGGTCCGCGAGATCGCGGACAAGACGACCAGGGCGATGGCGGCCGAGGATCAGGACATCACCCAAAAACTTGCAGCGCAGATGACCGCGACCACGGCGACGCCTGCTGATGTCGAGGAGGCCGGCCAGAAGATCAAGCCCTATTACGCCGAGTGGGCGAAGGGGCAGGGACCCGAGGCGGCCGAATTGCTCGACCAGGTCCGAAAAGCGCTCGGACGTTGACCGCCATGCTGTCATCTCCCCAAACGCAGCGGCTCGACGCCGGACACGCCGTCGAGGCCGCGCCTTCGCAACCGGCCGAAGGGTGGGTCGAGCGCCTGTGCCGCTGGCTCTGCGAGCTCGCCATCATGTCCATGATGGTCATGGTCGCGGCCGAAGTCCTCCTGAGAAACCTGTTTGGCGTCTCGCTGCAATCGGCCGACGAGCTTGGCGGCTATCTGCTCGTCGCCGTCTCGTTCCTGAGCCTGTCGACCTGCTTCGTCAGCGGCGCCTTCCACAAGGTGGAGTTCATCGACAACAGGCTCGGCGAGCGCGGTCACGCGCTGCGCAAGCTGATCTTCGATGCGATTGCGCTTGCCTTCAGCCTGCTGCTGCTCTGGCAGCTGGTCCGCCTGGTGCTGCGCAGCTTCGACGGCGGCGATTTTGCCGCGACCATTCTCGGCACGCCGCTGTGGATTCCCCAACTCACCATGCCGGTGGGCATCGCGGCGCTCTGCTATTCGCTGCTGAGGGCGATCGGCGCGGACATTCGCGGGCTCAGTGCGGCAAGCCGTCGGAGCCGTGGCCAATGAGCGCGGGTCTCCAGCTTGTCGTTTCGTTCGCGGTCTTCCTGTCGCTGCTCGGCCTCGGCATGCAGGTGCCGTTCGCGATCGCGATTCCCGCGGCCGTCTATCTGTTCATGCAGAACGGTTTTGACGCCTTCAACGGGCTTGGCCTCGTCAGCTGGGGCAGCATGGACAGTTTTACGCTGACCGCCATCCCGCTCTTCATCCTTCTCGCGGAGATCCTGCAAAAGAGCGGACTGAGCTTTCGGATCTATCGCGGGCTGTCGGTTCTGGTCGCGCGCATTCCGGGCGGCTTATTACAGACCAATATCGCGGGATGCGCGGTGTTCGCCGCGATCAGCGGCTCCAGCATCGCGACCGCGGCTTCGATTGGCAGCGTCGCGCTGCCCCAGCTCAGCCAGCGCAAATATGATCGCCGGCTCTCGGCCGGCTCGCTCGCCGCTGGCGGCACGCTCGGAATCCTGTTCCCGCCGAGCATCGCGATGATCGTCTACGGTACCTTCAGCGAGACCTCGGTCGCAAAGCTGTTCATGGCCGGTGTGATCCCGGGATTGATCCTGACCGCCATGTTCATGGCCTACATCGCCGTCTACACCACCATGAGGCCGAGCGCGGCGCCCGCGGAAGTGATGGTGCGGAGCCTCGCCGGGATCATGAGTGCGCTGGTGGATGTTCTGCCATTCGCGATCCTGATCGCGTTCATTCTCGGCAGCATCTATTCGGGGCTGGCCACGCCGACCGAGGCGGCGGCGATCGGATGCCTGTTCGGCATCGTGATATCCGCCATCTGGGGCGAGTTGACCTGGCCGAAATTCGTCGCAGCCATGCACCGGACGGTCGAGGTCGTCGGCAACATCCTGTTCATCGTCTACGCGGCCTTCCTGTTCTCCTACGCCATCAGCTATGCCGGCGTCGGCGACGACGTCACCGCCTTCGTCGTCGGTCTGCACCTGAGCAAGATCGAGTTCTTCATCGCGGTCTTCGTTCTCTACACCGTTCTCGGCTGTCTGGTTGAGAGCCTCGGCATGATCGTGATCACGGTGCCGCTGCTCTATCCGGTGCTCGTCCAGTACGGCGTCGATCCGATCTGGTTCGGCGTCATGCTCGTGATGTTCATCGAGCTTGGCCAGATATCACCGCCGATCGGTATCAATCTCTTCGTCATCCAGAGCATCTGGGACGGCAAGCTCAGCGAAGTCGTGATGGGAACGATCCCGTTCCATCTGATCATGCTGGTCCTGTTGTTCATGCTCGCGATCTGGCCGGAGATCGCGCTGTTCCTGCCGACGCGTATGGGCTGAAGAAGATCCGATCGACGGAGAAGTTGTGCGCGCGGCGCTCGCCGCGTGCCGCCTTGCTTCGCCTGCGAAATGACGTGCGACATCATCACGCCGACTGATGGTCAGTATCAAAATTTGGCCAATTCTCTGTCACGCGGCGATCGACGAATAATGGCTTGCGGATCGACCAGTCGATTCCGCGCATCAAGGTGAGCGACCAGGAATTCATGCAGCTCGAACACGCCATCAATTTCGACGACATCAGAACACTCGCGCGCAAGCGACTGCCGCGGATCGCTTTCGACTTCATCGACGGCGGGGTGGATGGAGAGGCGGGGCTCGCGCGCAATCGCGTCGCCTTCGACCGCTACAAGCTGCTGCCGCGTTATCTGGTCGACGTCGAGAACCGTCGCCAGACCGTCAATCTGTTCGGCCATGACTATGCCAGCCCGTTCGGTATCTCGCCGATGGGCATTGCCGGGTTCTTCCGGCCCGGTGCGGATCTGATGCTGGCGCGCGCGGCGGCGCGTTTCGACATTCCCTACATCATGTCGAGCGCGAGCTGCGATTCCATCGAGGCGGCGATGGCGCTCGCGCCCAAGACGACCTGGTTCCAGATCTACGGCACGCGCGACCCCCACATCACGCTCGACCTGGTGCGTCGTGCCAAGGCGCTGGGCGTACGGGTGTTGCTGATGACGATCGATACGCCTGTGATGGGCAAGCGCGAGCGCAATGTGCGCAACGGCTTTCGCCGGCCGATGAAGATGACGCCATCGGTGATCCTGCAGGGATTGAGCCGGCCGGGCTGGACCTGGCGCTATCTCACCCAGGGCGGAATTCCAATGATGGAGAATTGGCGGCCCTATGCGGTGGAAGGCGCCAGCGCCAATGCGATAGCCGACCTTTACGGCGAACAGACGCCGGCGCCGGCGCAGACTTGGTCGATCCTCGAGCAGGTGCGCAAGGCCTGGGACGGACCGCTGGTCGTCAAGGGCGTGATGCATCCGGCCGACGCGCTGAAATGCCTCGAACTCGGCGCGAATGGCGTGATGGTGTCGAACCATGGCGGACGGCAGCTCGACAGCGCGCCGGGTTCGATCGACATGCTGCCCGCGATCGCCGATGCGGTCGGAGGCCGCATGGAGATTCTGGTCGACAGCGGTTTTCGTCGCGGCAGCGATGTTGCGAAGGCGCTGTGCCTCGGCGCCAAGGCCGCGTTCTTGGGCCGCCCCGCGATGTTCGGCGTCGCCGCGGCCGGCGAGACCGGCGCTTGCAAGGTCATCGACATCATGCGGCAGGAGATCGGCTTGCTGATGGGACAGCTCGGCTGGATCAATCTCGACAGGGCGGGGCCGGACAGTTTGCTCGATCTGCTGGATCTCCGCATGGGACGAAATTAGCGAACGCGGCCATTACCGGTTCGAGAACGAGAGGAACGACGTGACCAAACGCATGCACCTGATCGGCTTCTACATGCACAGCCCGATCAACCATACGGCGCTGAGCTGGGCCGATCCCGAGGACGACCGCGTGGAGGGTATGCGGCAGTTCGAGCATTGGAAGCGTCTCGCACGAACGCTCGAGCGCGGCCGTTTCGATGCGGCATTCTTTGCCGACACGCCGGGCGGCATGGAACGCTACAAGGACAGCTTTGAAGATTATGTCCGCTACGGTGTCACCTGGCCCTGCCACGACCCGATGGCCTTGCTGGGCGTGATGCTGGCGGAGACCAAGCATCTCGGGCTCGCCGTCACGCTGTCGACGGCGGGGACGCATCCCTACCACACCGTGCGCCGGCTCTCGACGCTGGACTATCTCAGCGGCGGGCGCGTCGGCTGGAACATCGTGTCGGGTCATCTGCGCGGCGAGCATCGCGCGCTCGGCCTCGACCAGATCGAGCACGACAAGCGCTACGACCAGGCCGACGAGTACATGGAGATTTGCCACGCGCTGTGGAACGGGATCCAGCCCGGCGCCATTCTCGCCGACAGGCAAAACGGCCAGTTCGCCGACCCGGCCAAGGTCGCGGTGGTCGACTTCAAAGGCACGCACTACCGCTGCCATACGGTCTCGCCAACCCTGCCGTCGGCGCAGGGACGGCCCGTGCTGTTTCAGGCGGGCTCGTCAGGCCGCGGTCAGGAATTCGCGCTCAAGCACAGCGACGTCGTCTTCTCGATCCAGGCGCGGGTGGAGGCGATGAAGGGTTTCGTCGACAAGCTTGCGGACTCCTCGACATCGCAGGGGCGCGCCGAACCGCCGAAAGTGGTGTTCGGCATTCAATGCGTGCTCGGCGGCACCGAGGCCGAGGCTAAACGTCGCCAGGCCCAGATGTTCGATCGCATCCCGCTCGATGCCGCGCTCAGCCGGATGTCCGGCACGCTCGGCATCGACTTCAGCAGGATCGACCTCGACACGCCGCTGGCGGCCAACACGACCGATGCCTCGCGCGGCATGCTGATGGCGCTGGCCAACACGACCGGCGATGGCAACGCGACCGCGCGCGACGCGGCGCGCGTTTTCGGGGCGACCGCCGGCATGCCGCAGCTGGTCGGTACGCCGGAGCAGGTCGCCGACCAGCTCGAGCATCTCTGGCGCACGAGCGGCTGTCATGGCTTCAACATCACGCCGACGACCAACATTGCGAGTGTCGAGAACTTTGTCGACGAGGTCGTCCCGCTGCTGCAAGCGAAGGGCATCTTCCGAACTGACTATGACGGCGAAACCCTCCACGACAATTTGATGAACTGAGGCGCGGGCTATGGGTGTTTTCGAGATGTCGAACAATTCAAAGCCACGATCTCCCGAACTCAAGGCTCCCCTTGGGGCCTGCGATACGCATATGCACATCTACAGCAGGGCATATCCGGCCTCGTCCAAGGCCTGGCTGTTTCCGCCTGACTTCAGCGTCGAGGATTATCGCAAGGTGCAGGCCCGGCTCGGCTTGCAACGCACGATCGTCGTTCAGCCCGTCACTTACGGTTTCGACAATCGCTGCACGCTGAATTCGGTGGCCGCGTTCGGTCCCGGCGCGCGGGCGGTCGTGACCGTGCCGACTGATGTCACCGAAAGCGAGCTCGACCGGCTCTGGCAAGGTGGCGCGCGCGGCCTGCGCTACCATCAGATGCAGGGCAGCGTCACCGAATGGCCCGACGTTCCCGTGATGGCGGAACGGATCCGCGGCACCGGCTGGCATCTGCAGATCCAGTTCGACGGACTGGAATTTCCGGAGCATGAGGCGCTGCTCGCGCGTTTGCCCTGCACATTGGTGATCGACCATATGGGCCGTTATGCCCATCCGCTCGCGGTGGCGCATCCCGCCGTCCAGTCGCTGCTGCGTTTGGCTGCGCGCGACAACGTCTATGTCAAGCTCTCAGGCGCCTATCACATCGCCCATGCCGATGGCCCCGACTACAGGGAGGTCGCGCCGATTGCGCAGGCGCTCGTTCGGCAGGGCACGGATCGCCTGCTGTGGGGATCGGACTGGCCGCATCCGACCGAGACGGCCGAGACCATGCCTGACGACGCCGACCTCCTGGATCTGCTCCTGAGCTGGGCGCCTGATCCGCCCGCTCGCCAGGCCATCCTCTCCGACAATCCTGCCCGTCTCTACGGGTTCGGGTAGCCGACATGTCCCAAATTGCCCTGCCATCTGCTCACGCGGCGCCTGATCGACCCGATCAGGGCAGATGCATTGCGCTATCATCAGATATAATGATGGTGCGCCGGGCTGACCGTTTCATTGACCTGATGGGAGGGCCTGCTCGGCCCGATTCAACTCATTGGGCTAGGTGGAACATGCTCTCCAGGGTGACGCTGGACCAACTCCAGATGCTGATCGCCGTCGCGGATTGCGGCAATTTCTCTGCGGCTGCGCGCAAGGTCAATCGTGTCCAGTCGGCGGTCAGCCAATCCATTCAATCGCTCGAGGACGCGCTCGAACTAAAACTGTTCGACCGCTCGAGCAAGCTGCCCCGGCTGACGGAGGCCGGCAAGGCGATCGTCCAGGACGCGCGACGGATCGTCAGCGGCACGGATGCGCTGCGTGCCCGCGCGAAAAACATGGCGACCGTGGCCGAGCCCGAGATCAGCCTCTCGATCGAGCAGGTCTTTCCGAGCTCGGTGCTGATCGAGAGCCTGCGCGCGTTTCGCGAGCGCTTCCCGCTCGTCTCGGTGAACCTGCTCGCCGAAGGCCTCGGGGCGCCCGAGCAGTCGCTGTTCGAAGGCAATGCGCGGCTCGCAATCTATTCGACCGCGCTCGACGGCATGCCGGGCTTTCAGATGGAATTTCTCGGCGACGTGCCGATCTCGCTGGTGGCGTCGTCCCGTCATCCGCTGGCGACGATCGAGGGATTGATTCCGCAGGCCGCGCTGGAAGAGCACATTCAGCTGACCATGGTCGATCGCACCAAGCGTTACCGCGGCGTCGTGATGGGAACGCATACCTGGAGCTTCATCGATCAGTTCAGCCGGCTCGACTTCGTTCGTAACGGCTTTGGCTGGTGTGCGATGCCGACCCATCTTGCGCAATCCTATCTCGATTCCGGCGAGCTCGTGGAGCTGAAGCTCGCCGCGCATAACGGCGAGCCGCTGCGGTTTCCGCTCTATGCCGTGCACAAGATCGAGCAGCCGCCGGGGCCGGCCGCGCAATGGCTGCTGAGCGAGCTGCGGCGTCGTTTTTCCGAATGGATCGCCGCAACCGTCGATCGCCAGTCGCCGCGGCGGGGAATCCAAATCCGCGTGACCACGGTGTGATGACTAATCAGGCTGAACGGAGTCGTTGATGAAATCACCGATCGAGAGTGGAGACCCCCGTGTCGAGCTGGAGGGCTTTCGGCGTAGTCTCGCCGAATTCGCAACCGGCATCACTGTTATCTCGACGTCGGCGGGCGGCGAGCGCTTCGGCCTGACATCGAACTCGTTCACCTCGGTCTCGCTCGATCCCCCGTTGGTACTGTGGTCGATCCGCCGGGAGAGCAAGAGTTTTGCCGCCTTCGCGGCGTGCTCACATTTCGCCGTGAACGTCCTCGCTGAAGACCAGATCGAGCTGTCGCAGCGCTTTGCACGGTCGGGGCCGGACAAGTTTGGGGATCTCGACTGTGGCGCAGGCGAGGGCGCAGCCCCGTTGCTCGCCGGCGTCGCGGCCTCGTTCGAATGCGTCTGTCGCCAGACCCTCGATGGCGGCGATCATCTCATCCTGATCGGTGAGGTCGTGCGCTACCATCGCCACGATCGGCGGCCGCTGCTGTTCGTCAGGGGCGGCTATGCAGTCTCGGCCGAGCATCCCGACATGCGTGCCTTCGCTGGCGGCGGAAGTGCGGACCGGCCCGACGGCGGCGAGGAGCGCGTGCTGTCCAACCTCATGATCCGCGCTTACAGCAGCATCGCATCGCGGCTGGAGCAGGGGCGGCAGACGGAAGGGCTCGGCCTCACGCTGATGCAGGCGCGGCTGCTGCGCGCCGCGGCGACCTCGCCCGACCGCACGCTCGACGCGTTGATGCCGGAGCTGTTCCTCGATTTCGGCGCCAGCCGCAGTCTTCTTGAATCGGTCGTGTCGCTGGGGCTGGTCGCCGTCGATGATCACGGCCGCATTCGTTTGACCGCGGAAGGGGAAGGGCGCCTTCGCGCGATCGTGGCCCATGCGCGTGCCAATGAAGCGATCCTGTTTCAGGACATCCCCGACAGCGATCTCGCAACCGTCAGGCGCGTTCTCAGCACAATGGTTTCGACGCAGCTCAGCGAGCCGAAACCCGCGGTCGTCCGGTGATGACGCGCGGTCGCCGCTGACGAGGCTATTTTCACCTTCGAAAGGACATCACAGTGCAATCAGTCGTCTACACACGGATCCCCCGGCTTGATCCCGCGCTTATCGCGCGCGCCAGCCGCATCAATGTCGCCGATCTGCATGAGGGATTGGGGCCCGTCGTCGGCCGGCAGTGCCTGATGCAGCCGCAAATGCGCGCCCTGTTCCCGGCCGCCCGGATCTGCGGCCAGGCGATCACCTCGTTCAATTTTCCCGGCGATAATCTCATGCTTCATGCGGCGTTCCGGGTTGCTGCGCCCGGCGACATCCTCGTGCTGACCAATGGTGGCTCGCCGCAGGGCGCGCTGTGGGGCGAGATCGCGAGCTACTACAGCCGGATCAGGCAATTGGGCGGCGCCGTGATCGACGGCGCAATGCGCGACACGCTGCAGATCACCGAGATGGCGTTTCCGGTGTTCGCCTCCTGCGTCTCAGTGTCCTATCCCGGCAAACGCGGCCCGGGTGCGGTCAATGTCCCCGTGGTCGTCTCAGGCGTCACCGTCAATCCCGGTGATCTCATCGTCGGCGATGCCGATGGCGTCATGGCGATCCCGCCCGCTCAGGTCGAGGCTGCGGTGCGCGATGCCGAGGCGCGGGTGGCCAAGGAAGCCGAGATCAAGCGGCGGCTCGACGAGGGGCAGACGCTTTACGATGTCGCGGGGATGAAGAGCTTGTTTGAAGCTGCCGGCATCGTCGAGATCGACGCCGTCTGGAGCGATCGGACCTAGATCTGCTTCATGGGCATGCGGGATTTCGCCAGCACGCAGTGAATGCCCTTGTTGCCGTCGACCAGCTGCGTGACCCTGAGGTCGGCGGCGATCGAGCAGAGCGTATAGGCATCCTGCGCGCTGAGGCCGCTTTTCTCCCGGATCAGCGCGATCATGTCGCGCAGCGCGGCCTTGGCGGCGTCGTCGAGATCCTCGTCGAATCCCATGGTGATCCAGTCCGACGCCGTCTCCGCACGCGGCGAGGTGAGGTGGAGATCGCGGCGGACGTGGAATTCGAAGGTGCCGGTGAGCGCGGCCTCGATCGCGGTCAGGCAGACTTCGCCATCGCCCTGGAGCGCGTGGCCGTCGCCGGCCGAGAACAGCGCGCCCGGCACGAACACCGGAAAATACAGCGTGCTGCCGGCACCGAGCTCCTTGTTGTCCATGTTGCCGCCGAACGCCCGCGGCTCCTTCGAGGACAGTCGGCCCCAGGACGGCGGCGGCGCGACGCCGAAATTGCCGAAGAAGGGGGAGAGCGGCAGCTCCTGTCCCCACGGCAGCCGCGCGACATTGCGCGCTCGGTCCAGCGGAATGTGGATGCGGCGGAATTCCGGGAAATCCTCCGGCAGGGTACCGAGGGTCGGGACCTGGATATTCCAGCCCCAATTACAGCGCAGCGCGATGTTGAGGACGCGCACTTCAAGGACGTCACCGGGCTCACTGCCCTCGATGTAGACGGGACCGGTGAGGAGATGCGGTCCCGGACCGCGAAAAGTGCTTGCCAGCACCTCCGCGTGTCCGGGAACGATGTCATAGCCGAGCGACGGATCGGGCAGATCGTCCGGTTCGCCCGACAGCGTCTCGATGGTCACCCGGTCTCCGGATGCGATCCGGAGCACCGGTTTCGATCGTCCATCCCAGAGTCCCCATTGGACATTTCCGGGCGTGGATTGCAGAACGAAGTCCATGATCTGTCGTTACCTGCCTGCGCTGCCCGCAACGATCGAGGAGGGCGAGGTCGCGAACTTGCCGAGCCCAAGATAGACGAGGCCCGCCACTCCGATGCCGAACAGCCAGCTCAGATCGGCGCCGCCGAGCAGGTTGATCGAGACCGGTCCTTGCAGCGCGCCGACGAGACCGTCTTCGACCAGCCATCCGGCGACGAGGCCCGCAAAGAACGCGACCATGCCGGCCCAGTTGATGTCGCCATAGGCGCTGGTCTCCGGTGAGCGATAGAGCTCGGCGACCTCGATCTTGCCCTTCCGCTTGATGAAGAAGTCGGCCAGCACCACGCCGGCCCACGGGCTCATCCACAGCAGCAGGCTGATCATCCAATTGTCGAACGCCTTCGCGAAGGACGGCGCGAAGATGAAGTAGAGCGTGACCAGATAACCGGCGACGCCGACGATGACGGTGAGCCAGAAGCGCGAGAGCTTGAGCCCAGCGCTCAGCGCCGCCAGCGTCGCCGAGTAGACGTTGAGGATGTTGGTGGCAATCGGGCCGTGCAGCACCATCAGGAGAACGAGGATGCTGACCGGACCGCCGAACACCGCGCTGACCATTTTTGCGGGATCGGTGTCCAGCGTCGTCGAGGCAATGGTCGCGCCGAGAATGCCGAGCCACACCGTCGGCACGAACATGCCGACATAGCTGTACCAGAACACGGATTTCGACGATACGCTTCGCGGCACGAAGCGCGAATAGTCGGACGCCCAGGTCACCCAGGAAATGCCCCAGCCGACGCCGATCGCGGTCATCAGCAGCGTCAGCATCGCCAGATGCGCGCCCGGCGGCAGCGACGTCGCAAGGCTCCAGTTGACGACGCCGGGACGCGTCCAGGCCAGCACGCTCATCAGCGCCATGATGGCGATGGTCGGCGGCACCGTGTATTTCTCGAAGGTGCGGATCGCGTAGAAGCCGTAGATGCCGATCAGGACCTGCGCGGCCATCACCAGCGTGATGATGATGATCTCCACCAGCCAGGTGTCGGGCACGCCGAACTGGCCGAGGATGCCGATCGAGATCTTGACCGGGAAGTAGGTGTTGACGCCGATCCAGCCCAGCGTCATCACGAACATCAGGATGCTGGGCAGGTAGGCGCCGCGGACGCCGAAGGCGGAGCGGCTCAACACCATCTGGTTGACGCCGGTCTTGTGTCCCATCACCGTGAAGGTCGCGAAAATCGCGCAGCCGACGATGTTGCCGAGCACGATGACCGCGATCGTTTCCATCAGGCCGAGCTTCAGAATAATGCCGAGCGCGCCGAGCGCCCAGTTTACCGGTGCGATGTTGGCGCCGGCCCAGATCCACATCTGCTGCGGCCCGGTCGAGTCCCGGTCCGCATCGGGAATTGGTTCGATGCTGTGAATATCAGCGCGAAGTTCGGAATCCGTCATGACATCCCCCAAATACGAAGCACGCTTCGCATCATCGCAGCATAAATCGTGCCATCGGTTGCGAGGCGGCCGGAGCAGGGCGTGCGCCGACGCCGGACGCAACGTGCGCCGCGCCGGATTGCACCTGAAATTTCAAGCGCGCTACGACGTCGCGCCGCTGCACGTTTCAGGCATCGCTCATCCGTTGGCCTTGCCGGCAAGAGGTGGAGGACGTCGCTCAGCCGGGCAGCGGCACGATGATAAATTAAGCAGCCCAACTCAAAAGTGCAGCAGCAGCTTCTAGTCGAATAGGGCAGCGGAGCTGTCGCGACTGGGGTTGCCGGCGACGATGCGCTGCATCATTTCGATGAAGAGCGCCTGTTCCTTTTCGCTGAGATCACCGAGCGTCGCACGATGCGCCTGCCGCGCAGCGCCCTCGATCTTGACCAGCAGGGCGGCGCCGGCCGGCGTCAATCGGCACAAGCGCGCGCGGCGATCGTCCTTGTTGACGGCGCGCTCGACCAGGTTTCGTGCGGCGAGCCGCTTCAATGCGCCGGTCGTCGTGGTCCGATCGAGAGCGATATCGGCTGCCAAACTGGTCTGATCGGCGGTTTCGCGCACCGCCAGCGCCGAGAGCAGGCTGTATTGCAGCGGCGTGACCTCGAACTCGCCGCAGGCGTCCTGAAACAGTGCGACGTGAATCTGGTGCAACCGCCGGATCAGATAGCCGGGACGTTGCGACAATGGCCAGGGGCGGTGCTTGCCCCCGCCGCGACGCTTCTGTGCTTGCCGCAATGCACGCTCTCCCAACCCGAAACCCTGCCGCGCTTAGCTCGATTCGAACGCGGCCGCCACCGCTTGATCATGGCATGATGCTTGCTTTTGTCAAAATACGAAGCATACTTCGTATATCGAAATGCGAAGCATGCTTCGTAATCTCGGGGCGGGAAGCAATCGCCCGTGTGAGGAGAGGAGACCGTCATGTCCGTCACAGCCAGCTTCGACCTTCTGCTGCGAGGTGGTCGCGTGATCTGCCCGGCCTCGGGCGTGGACGGCATCAGGGACGTCGCCATTCGCGGCGGCAAGATTGCGGCGGTCGCGCCTGACATCCTGCCGACCAGTGCGAAGGAGGTCGTCGATGTCGGCGGCAAGCTGGTGCTGCCCGGCCTGATCGACACCCACGCGCATGTCTATCAATATGTCTCGGGACGCTTTGGCATGAACCCCGACATGGTCGGCGTGCAGTCGGGCGTGACGACGCTGGTCGACCAGGGCGGCCCGTCCTGCATGACGCTGCCAGGCTTTCGCCATTTCATCGCGGAAGCCTCGGCGTCGCGCGTCTACGCCTTCCTGTCGGCCTATCTCGTTGGCGGACTCGAGGGGCACTTCTATCCGCAGCTCTACAGCCCCGACGGCGTCGATATCGATGCGACCGTCAAGGCGGCGACGGCCAATCTCGACATCGTGCGCGGCATCAAGGCGCATGCCGAGATTGGCGGCTTCGCGCGCTGGGGCATTCGCGTCATCGAGATGGCGGCGGAGATCGGCAAGCGCGCCGATCTGCCGGTCTATGTGCATTTCGGCCAGCTCTGGGGCCTGCCCGAGAGCGGCGCCAACGGTGAGGATGCCGACACCATCCTCACGCGCGTGATCCCGCTGCTGCGCGAAGGCGACGTGCTCGCCCACCCGTTCACGCGCCATCCTGGCGGCTTCGTCAACCGCGAGGGCGAGGTGCATCCGGTGATCCAGGCGGCGCTCGACCGCGGCCTCAAGGTCGATGTCGGTCACGGCAGCCACTTCTCCTACCGGCTCGCCAAGAAGGCGATCGCCGCCGGCATCATGCCGAATACGCTGGGTGCCGACATTCACGGCTACAACACCCATGTGCCCGCACCCGCCGGCACGCCCGACCAGCACGAGGACGAGGAGAACCATCCGTTCGCGGGCCAGGCCAAGTTCAGCCTGGTGCAGGCGATGAGCTCGATGATGGCGCTCGGCCTGTCGCTGGAGCAGGTGGTGCCGATGGTCACCTCCAATCCAGCAAAGATGCTCGGCCGCAGCGGGGAGATCGGCGCGCTCAAGGTCGGCATGGACGCCGACGTCTCGGTGCTCTCCGAGAAGAACGGCCGTTTCGTCCTGAAGGACAACGAGAAGAACGAGGTGATCGCCGAGCGCCTGCTTCAGCCGGCGTTCTGCCTGCGCGCCGGCACGCGCTTCGACGCGGTCGCGCCGATCCTGCCGCAAGCCGTCGCGGCGTAAGGCCGGGCGGTGAAGGAGGGCGCGGATTTGCGCAACGAGCGGGAGTTTCCTTCGGGCAAATCCGGGCAGGGCGTGGGCGCACGGCTGCCGCGCAAGGAGGACGACCGCCTGATGCGGGGCCGCGGCCAGTACGTCGCCGACATCAGGCTCGCCGGCCTTCACGACGTCGCCTTCGTGCGCAGCCCGCTGGCGCATGCGCGGATCCGTGGAATCCACGTGCCCGAACGCCATCGCGGCAGCGTCTTCACGGCAGCAGACCTCGTCGGCATCAAGCCGATCCGCGCAGTGTCGGGATTGCCGGGCTTCAAGATTTCCGAGCAGCCGGTGCTGGCCACCGGCAAGGTCCGCCAGGTCGGCGAGCTCGTCGCGATGTGCCTCGCGCCGACGCGCGCCGAGGCCGAGGACATCGCGGCCTCCGTGACGCTCGATCTGGAGGAGCTGCCTGCGATCACCGACATGCTGAAGGCGCGCGAGCCCGGCTCGGCGCTGGTGCATGAGCATTGGGGCGACAACGTTTTCCTGGAGACCAATTACGAGGTCGATATCTCCGCAGCACTCGACGCGCCGATCAAGGTGACGCGCGAGATCTCGACCGCGCGGCAATGCATGTCGCCGCTGGAGGGGCGCGGCGTGGTCGCGACCTTCGACCGGCGGCTCGACCAGCTGACGCTGCATTCCGCGGCGCAGATGCCGCACATCACGCGCAGCGGCCTTGCCGAATGCCTTGATATGGAGGAGGGCCAGATCCGCGTCATCTCGCCCGATGTCGGCGGCGGGTTCGGCCACAAGGGGATTTTGCTGCCCGAAGAGGTCTGCCTGTCCTGGCTGACCATGCAGCGCGGTCATCCCGTGCGCTGGATCGAGGATCGCCGCGAGCACCTCGTCGCCAGCTCCAATTGCCGCGAGCATCATTACAAGATCACGCTCTATGCTGACAGCGACGGCACGCTGCGCGGCATCGATTGCGAGGCGACGGTGGATTCCGGCGCCTACTCGTCCTATCCGTTCTCGGCCTGCCTCGAAGCCGCCCAGGTCGCGAGCATCCTGCCCGGCCCCTACAAGATGCCGGCCTATCGCTGCCGCACCTTCTCGGTCGCCACCAACAAATGCCCGATCCTGCCGTATCGCGGCGTGGCGCGCACCGGCGTCTGCTTCGCGTTGGAGCTGATGCTCGATCTCGTGGCGGCCGAAGCCGGCCTTGAGCCCGGTGAAGTCAGGTTGCGCAATCTGGTGCTGCCGGAGCAGATGCCGTTCGACAACATCACCAGGAAGCATTTTGACAGCGGCGATTATCCGGAAGCAATGCGCCGCGCGCTGGCCGCGATCGACATCGATTCCATTCGCGCCAGGCAACGCGAGGGCGAGGCCGACGGCCGCCGCATCGGCGTCGGAATCTCTATCTATTGCGAGCAGGCCGCGCACGGCACCTCGGTTTATGCCGGCTGGGGCATTCCGATGGTGCCGGGGCATGAGCAGGCGTCCGCACGGCTGACGCCGGATGGCGGCCTCGAATTGCGCGTCGGCGTGCATTCGCACGGGCAGGGCCTGGAGACCACGCTCGCCCAGGTCGCGCACGAGATGCTCGGCATCGACGTCGCAAAAATCCGCATCATCCTCGGCGACACCGCGATGACGCCCTATTCGACCGGCACCTGGGGCTCGCGCTCGATGGTGATGGCGGGCGGCGCGGTGGCCACCGCCTGCCGCGAGCTCGGCGAACGTGCCAGGCGCATCGGCGCGAAGCTGTTGCAGCACGATCCGGCCGCGGTGGTGTTGCAGAATGGCGAGGTGCGCGGCGTCAACGGCAGCGTCAGCCTGAAGGCGATCGCCCACACCTGGTATCGGCGCCCGCAAGACCTGCCGGCGGACGTCGATCCCGGCGGGCTCGAGGTGACGCAAGGCTACAAGCCCGTGCGCGACAGCGGCACCTTCAGCTACGCTGCGCATGCGGCCCTTGTCGCGGTCGATCCTGATCTCGGCGAGGTGGAAATTCTTGACTATGTGATCGTCGAGGACGGTGGCGTCCTGGTCAATCCGCTTGTGGTCGACGGCCAGATCTATGGCGGTCTCGCGCAAGGCATCGGCACCGCGCTCTACGAGGAAATGCCGTTCGATGCCTCCGGCCAGCCGCTGGCGACGACGCTTGCCGATTATCTGCTGCCGGGCCCGACCGAGGTTCCGGCCGCGCGCCTCGATCACATGGAGACGCCGTCGCCCTATACGCAGTTCGGCGTGAAGGGCATCGGCGAGGGCGGTGCGATCGCGCCGCCGGCCGCGATCGCCAACGCCGTCAACGACGCGCTGCGCCCGCTCGGTGTCGAGCTGATGCAGTCGCCGATCACGCCGCACCGTGTCGTCGCGGCCGTGCTGGCTGCGCGTGCAGCGGATAGGAGCGCGGCATGAAGCCGGCGCCCTTTAGCTACGAGCGTCCGCGCGATCTCGACGCGGCGCTGTCGATGCTCGCGGCAAACAGCGCGTCGGCAAAGATCATCGCCGGTGGGCAGTCGCTCGGCCCGATGCTCAATCTGCGGCTGGTTCAGCCGGAGCTGATCGTCGACATCTCGGGCCTTGCCGAGCTCAAGCGGGCGGAGGTCGTCGGCAACGAGCTGGTGCTCGGGGCTCTGGTCACCCATGCCGATATCGAGGACGGGCGCACCGCCGACGTAACCCGCGGCGCCATGCGCGGCGTTGCGGCCAACATCGCCTATCGCGCGGTGCGCAACCGCGGCACCATCGGCGGATCGCTCAGCCACGCCGATCCCGCCGCGGACTGGATTTCGGCACTGGCGGCCTTGGGCGCGCGCGTGACGCTGCGCAGCCTTGCCGGCGCGCGCACGCTAGCCGTAGATGCATTTGTTCTCGGTGCGCTGGAATCGGCGTTACACCCGGGCGAGATCGTCGAGGCTATCCACGTCCCGGCCCGCGCAGCATCGGCACATTGGGGCTATGCCAAGAGCTGCCGCAAGACCGGCGAGTTTGCCCATGCCATCGGTGCGGTGCTGATTAATCCCGCCGCCGCCTCGGCGCGCGTCGTGATCGGTGCGATCGACACGACGCCGATCGTCGTGACGGATGCCGCCGAGTTGTTCGGCGGGCGGATCGCGGCCGACTACAAGCAGCGTTTCGACGTCCGTGTCGCCGATGCTCTTCTCGTCGGGGCCGGCATCGACGACGCCGCGCAGCGCCATATCCATGTCAGCGTGTTGAAGCGCGCCGTCCTGGAGGCCGCCGCATGACCACGATCGCGCTTCAGGTCAATCGCCGTGCGGTGGAGTTTTCGGCCGAACCGCGCACCAGCCTTGCCGATTTCGTCCGCGACAAGCTCGATTTGACGGGCACGCATCTCGGCTGCGAGCACGGCGTTTGCGGCGCCTGCACCGTGCTGCTCGACGGCGTGCCGGCGCGTTCCTGCATCACCTATGCGGTGGCCTGCGAGGGCGCCGACGTCACCACGATCGAAGGCCTCGACGAGGACGAGGTCACGGCCGAACTGCGCGCCGCCTTCACCCGGGAACATGCCCTGCAGTGCGGCTATTGCACGCCCGGCATGCTGGTCTCCGCGCGCGACCTGGTGCTGCGTCTGCCCGACGCCGACGAACGACGCATTCGCGTTGGGTTGAGTGGCAATCTCTGCCGCTGCACCGGCTATGTCGGCGTCGTCAGGGCCGTGCAGTCCGTGATTGAGGCAAGGCGGGCGCGCAACATTGCGCCGCAGGCCGATGGCGGCCGGACCAGTCTCGGCCCCGTCGGATCGGGGAGAGCCACATCTAGCCCGAACGAACCACGGCTTGTGCCGCAGGCACTGGCGCCGGCATCGGAGGGTGCTGCACCGGCCAAAATCCCGGACTTCACCCCGGCAACCGTACTCGACCAGCGCTTCACGCTGGCGCACGCGCCGGCAAAAGTGTTTGCGATGTTCGATGATATCGCAGCCATCGCGGCCTGCTTGCCCGGGGTATCGCTGACGGCGCCGCCAAGGCCTGAGCGCGTGGAAGGCATGATCCGCGTCAGGCTCGGGCCGATCGCGGCGGCCTTCGAGGGGGCCGCGCGCATCGCACGCGATCCCGCGACGCTCTCCGGCCGTATTGTCGGCATCGGCACCGACCAGCGCAGCCACTCGGCCACGCAAGGTGAAATCCGCTATCAGCTCGTGCCGCTCGAAGGCGGCGCGGCGACCGCTGTCGAACTGTCGATCGGCTACACGCTCACGGGAATGCTGGCGCAATTCGGCCGGCCCGGCCTGGTGCGCGATCTCGCCAGACGCCTGATTGCGGAGTTCGCGGGAAATCTCGACCGTCACATGTCGGGCGCGCCGTCGGGGCAGGCGGTCGAGCTCAGCGTCTGGTCGATTGCATCGGATGTTTTGCGCGCCCGGCTCGCGCGCATGTTTGGCCGCGTCTTCACCGGGAAAGGTGGCGCGGAATGACCGGCGCGGTTCGCGCCGCGGAGTGACGAAGCCTGGACTGCTAGACATCAACAGCGTGGGATTTGGAGAGACAACATGACACGAGCACTCGGACTGACTGGGACAGTCGCGCTGGCCGCGGCCTTGTTCGGCGGCACGGCGGGGGCGCAGACCATCAAGATCGGCGTCAATGAGCCGCTCACCGGCGCATTCGCGGCCTCCGGCACTTATGTCGTCAACGGCGCCAAGATCGCCGCCGACGAGATCAACGCCAAGGGCGGCGTTCTCGGCAAGAAGATCGAGCTGGTGATCGAGGACAACAAGAGCAACCCGACGGAAGCTGCCGCCGTCGCCGAAAAACTCATCACCAGCGACAAGGTGCCGGTGTTGATGGGTGCCTGGGGCTCGAGCCTGACCCTCGCGGTGATGCCGAAGCTGATGGAATACGAGACACCGATGGTGGTGGAGACCTCGTCCTCCGGCAAGATCACGACGACCGGCAACCCTTTCATCTTCCGCATCTCGCCGCCCTCGGCGGTCGAGGCGGCTGCGTTCAAGAACATCGTCGACAAGCTCGCGCTGAAGAAGGTCGACTTCCTCGTCATCAACAACGACTGGGGCCGCGGCACCGCCGAAGACTTCAGCAAGATGATGAAGGACAAGGGCATCACCATCGGCCTCGTCGAGACCATGGATCAGGGCGCGCAGGACATGAGCGCGCAGCTCTCCAAAATCAAGAGCTCGGATTCCGAGACTGTTATCGTTACCACCGCGGTCGACCAGCTCACGCTGATCTTCAAGCAGGCGGCAGCGCTCGGTTTGAAGAAGCGCATCATCACCACCGGCGGCTCGCAGAACCCGGACCAGATCATCGCCCAGGCGGGAGCGGCCGCCAACGGCACTATGCATCTGACCACCTTCCTGCCCTGGTTCCCCGACAAGACGCCGAACCCGGAGGCGACCAACTATTTCATCACCGAATGGAAGAAGCGCGGTTTCGAGTTCGCCGGCTGCACCGAGAGTTTCCGCGGTTATGACGGCATCCGTACTGCTGCTGCGGCGATCGAGAAGGCCGGCAAGGCCGAGCCGGCTGCGATCAAGGCGGCGCTCTGGGATATCAACATCAAGGGGCTGAACGGCGACATCGTGTTCCGCAAGTCCGGCCCCGAGGGCAAGGAGAGCGGTCAGAGCCAGCCGAACGTCTATCTGATCGAGATCAACGACGGCAAGGTCGAGATGAAGACGCTCTGACGTCACGTCAAGGGCGAGGGTGGCACAGCGCCACTCTCGCCGCATCGCGGGCTATTCGGGAACGGCTTTGAGCGAATTCCTCCAGCATATGGTCAACATGCTCGTGCTCGGCGGCACCTATGCGCTGCTGGGCATCGGGCTGACGCTGATCTTCGGCATCATGAACGTCGTGAATTTCACGCACGGCGTGCTCTACACGTTCGGCGCCTACATCACGTTCATCGTGGTGCAGCAGTTCGGACTGAACTTCTTCCTGGCCTTGCCCGTGGCGGTGTTGGCCGGATGGCTGCTGGGGGCGGCGATTGAGCTCACATTGCTGCGGCCGCTGCGCGGCTCCGACATCGACACCACGATGCTGGTCATGATCGGCGCCTGGATCGCGATGCAGTCGGGCACGCTGTGGATCTGGGGCGGTGTCGCCAAGTCGGTGGCAACACCATTTCCCGATGCGCCGCTGGTGGTCGGACCGGTATCGGTCTCGTGGCTGCGCCTGTTCGTCCTGGCCGCCGCGGCACTGCTGATCGTGGTGACGTATTTGCTGATCAACAAGACCAGCCTGGGACGCGCGATGCGGGCGACGTTCCAGGACCACGACACGGCCTCGCTGATGGGCGTCAATGTCGACATGATCTACACCTCGACCTTCGCGATCGGCTCCAGCCTTGCCGCCGCCGCAGGCGCTCTGCTCGGGCCGGTCTACGTCATCTTCCCGCAAATGGGGGACCTCGCCGCCGTCAAGGCGTTCGCCATCGTCATCCTCGGCGGCCTCGGCAACATCACGGGCGCGGTGATCGGCGGCTTCATTCTGGCGTTGGCCGAGGAACTTGGCGCCGGCTACGTCTCGTCCGGCTACCGCGATGCCATGGGTTTCCTGATCATCATCGCGGTCCTCATCTTCAAGCCGACCGGCCTGTTCGCGCGCGCGGAGCGCGTCGGATGAAGGCAGTCATCACCATCCTCGCCGTCGTGGCCCTTGCCTCGGTGCCGCTCTGGCTGCGGGACCCCTATCTCCTCAACGCGCTGATCACGACCGGCATCTTCGTCATCGGCGCGATGAGCCTCAATCTGCTGCTCGGCTTTACCGGCCAGCTCAGCCTCGGTCACATCGCCTTCTTCGGCATCGGCGCCTATGTCAGCGCGCTGACGTCGCTTGGCTTCGATGTCGGCCTGCCCGGAGGCTTTCGCGTGGTCCACGAACCGTGGCCGCCGATCATAGGGTTGGTGTTCGCGATTCTGGCTGCCGGATTGTGCGGCTATTTCGTCGGGCTGCTCTCGTTCCGGGTTCGCGGTGCTTATTTCGTCATCGTGACGATCTCCTTTGCCGAGGTCGTGCGGCTGGTCGCGCTGAACTGGGTCGAGCTAACGCAAGGCCCGCTGGCGCTGACCAATATTCCTTCGATTGCGCTGCCTTTGCCCGGCCTCAGCGAGCTGACGCTGCGCACCAAGATGCAGAACTATTATCTCGTGCTGGTGGTCGCGCTGATTGCCTATCTGCTGATCGCGCGCCTCGTTCGGTCCCATTTCGGTCGCGCCATGCGCGGGCTGATGGAGAACGAGACGCTGGCCGTCTCCGTCGGTATCGACGTGACGAAGACCCTGACACTGGCGGCCGTCATCTCGGCCGCAATCGCCGGCGCGGCCGGCAGCCTCTATGCGCACTACATCCGGATCATCGACCCCGAAGTGTTCGCCTTCATCAACACCGTCACCATGGTGATCATGGTGATCTCAGGTGGCAAAGGCTCGCTGGCAGGGCCCGTCGTCGGCGGCCTCATCTTCGGGCTGCTGCCGGTCGCACTGCGTCCGGTGATGGCGCCGGAGGCGCAGTGGATCGCCTATGGTGGCGTGCTCATGGCGATCCTGTTCGTGCTGCCGCGCGGCATCGTGCCGTCGCTGGCGCAGCGATTGACGAGGCGGCGGAGCGGGGCGAAGGCGCTGGCGCTCACTGAGACCGGCGTCGAGGAGCGGGCGTGATGATTGCGCGCAGCGTTGCCATGACGATCGAGCAGGTCGCGGTGCGCTTCGGCGGGCTGGTCGCGATCTCCGACATGAGTTTTACCGTGGGCGAGGGCGAGATCGTCAGCCTGATCGGGCCCAACGGCGCCGGCAAGACCACGGCCTTCAACGTCATGACCGGCTTTTTGACTCCGAGCGCGGGCCGCGTCACCTATCGTGACACCGCGCTCAACGGATTGAAGCCGCACGAGATCGCTGATCTCGGCCTGATCCGCACTTTCCAGCGCACCAGCGTGTTTCCCAATGACACCGTCTACGACAATCTCCTGATCGGCTTGCATCGGCAGGGCCGGGTCCGGCTGCTCGACGCCATCCTGGGGCTGCCGAGCGCGCGCGCCTCGGAGCGCAAGCTGCGGCAGCGTGCGGGCGAGCTGATCGAATGGGTCGGTCTCGAACGCCGCGCGCATGACGCGGCCGGCTCGCTCTCTTACGGCGAGCAGCGTCTCGTCGGCGTCGCGCTGGCGCTTGCGGCCGAGCCTTCGATGCTGCTGCTCGACGAGCCCGTCTCCGGCATGAATGCCTCGGAGACGCATCGCTTTGTCGAGCTGATCCGCAGCATTCGTGATCGCGGCATCACCATCCTGCTGGTCGAGCACGACATGCCGATGGTGATGACGGTCTCGGACCGCATCGTGGTGCTCAACTACGGCCGCATCATCGCGGAAGGTACGCCTGAATTGATCCGCAACGATCCCGCCGTGATCGAGGCCTATCTCGGACATGGAGCGGCGCGTGCTTGAGATCCGCGACATAGTGTGCGGCTATGGCGGCGTTACCGCGCTGCGCGGCATCTCGCTCGACGTCAAGGCCGGGCAGCTGGTCGCGCTGATCGGCGCCAACGGCGCCGGCAAGAGCACGACGCTGCGCGCGATTTCCGGCCTGGTGCCGCCCCGTTCCGGGCAGATGCGGTTCGAGGGCACCGACATCACCGGGGCGAAGCCGCCGCGTGTGCTGGCGAGCGGCATCGCGCATTGTCCGGAAGGGCGGCGCGTGTTTCCGCATATGAGTGTCGAGGAAAATCTCGACATGGGGGCTTACCTCCGTCGTGGTTCAGGGGAGATCGCGGCCGATCGCGATCGCATCTACACGGAGTTTCCGCGGCTTGCCGAGCGGCGCAAGCAGGCGGCGGGCACGCTGTCCGGCGGCGAGCAGCAGATGCTGGCGATCGGGCGCGCGCTGATGTCGCGGCCGCGGCTGATCATGTTCGACGAGCCCTCGCTCGGGCTCGCACCCAATATCGTCGACCGTACCTTTGCGATCATCCGCGGCATTCGCGATGCCGGCACCACGGTGCTGCTGGTCGAGCAGAACGCGTTTGCCGCGCTCGAGATGTGCGACCATGCCTATCTGCTCGAGAGCGGCCGCATCGTGCTTTCAGGCGCAGGCTCCGAGTTGATCGAGAACGAGCATGTGCGGAAGGCCTATCTCGGTGGATGATGCGGATGGCCACGCGGACGCGGGGTGGATTCCGGTCTGCGGTCTCGGCCGATTGAAGGCAGAGACGATCGTTCGCGTTGCCGGGCGCGATCTGCTCCTGATCTGGAACGAAGGCGATGTGGTCGCCTGCGAACGCGCGTGCCCGCACGAACAGGCCGATCTCGGTCTGGGGCACGTCGCGGAGAAGCGCCTGTTCTGCCCGCGCCATGCCGCATCATTCGATTTAAGCGATGGGGCGATCACTGCGGGATGGCCGAGCCCACCGTTGCGGCTCTATCCGGTGCGCATCACGGGAGAGCAGATCTGGCTCGAGGTACCGGAGCGACGATCCGGGCGATGACGCCATCAGTCCAGCAACCGCCTGACGGCGTCGACCAGAATGCCGTCGGGGCGCCGCAACGCCTCGAGAATGGTGAAATGGTCGGCGCCTTCGACCGGGATCAGCTTGCCGGGCGCGTTCGCGGCCGCGCGCTTGTCGTGGAGAGCGATGGAATCGCAGACGAGGGCCGGCAGCTCGTTGCTGCCATAGGCGATGTCGAGCCGCTTCTGCGTCACGGGCAGGCGTAGCGGCGAAAGCTCAGCGATCTCCTCATCCGTCAGCTTCAGCGCGTTATTGAGCCCGGTATCGCGGATCGGCGCGAGATCGTAGACGCCCGATAGCGCGAGCCCGGCATGGACGCGGGGATGGTCCAGTGCCATCGCAACGAGATGGGCGCCGGCGGACCAGCCCGAAAGGATGATCGGGCCGGCAACGCCGTAGGATGCACCGTGCGCGGCGAGCCAATCGAGCGCGCGGGGCATTTCGGTGGCGATGTCGGTGAGGGACACCTCGGGCGCCAGCGAATAGCCGGGGATGGCAACCGACCAGCCATGCGCAGCGACGCCTTCGACGAGCATGGCAAACAGTTCGCGGGAATTACGCTGCCAATAGCCGCCATGCACAAACACCAGGCAAGGCGCATCGGGCTTGGCAGCCGGATAGAGGTCGATCTTGTTGTTGGCGCGCTCGCCGTAAGCGAGGTCGAGATGGGATTTCAGCGTGGCCCGCAGCCGGCTGGAAGCTTCATTGCGCTCGGCGATCAGGGCTGCGCTGTTCTTGACGGCCCCATTGTTGTCATAGGCAGCGCTGCGTTCCGCCAGGGAGAGTTCCGCCCATGTGCTGCGGGGGTCGAGAGGCCGATGTATCGAGCTTGTGTCGTCTGCCATGGAATCTCCGCGCGGCCCGTCGTGGCGATGATCGGTGCCGATCCCCCTGTCTGCCACGAATCCCGTTCGAATTGAATATCGCTCGTGCTCAGGCGAGCAATGCGTCGTTCGCGGGTCGCTCTGCGCGACGCGCTCGTTCCGCAAATCGACCTAGATCTGGAAAACCCGCCGCGGCGCGCGCGTCAGGCATTCGTGGCCGGTTGCCGTTACCAGCACAGTCTCGCTGAGCGCGAGGCCGTCGGCAGAAATGTACATGTGGAACACCATGCCTTCCTCGAGCATCCAGTCTGCCGTGGGCAGGAAGACGCGCGAGAAGTCGCTGGTGCGCGGCGTGTGGGCCGGATAGCAGCCGAGCGAATAGCCGGTGATGTTGGGATAGTCGGGCCGCAGGCCGTCGGCGAGCATGGCACCTCTCGCCAGTGCGTCGACATCGGCGGCGCTGGCGCCAGGTTTCATCGCCGCGAATTGCCGGTCCTGGATCTCGATCAGGCGGCGGGCGAGTTGCGACCGGCGCGGGTCGATCTCACCGATCACGGCCGATCGCATCAGGCGTGCGCTGTAACCGTCGATATAGGGTAACAGCTCCATATGCAGAATGTCGCCCTTGGCAAGCGGCTCGCTGGTCAGTCCGCCGTGCAGAAAGGCGTTGCCGATTCCGGCAGTCACGATGCCCGCGCGCGCCGCGTCCGCGCCTTCCTGCATGAACACCTGGTAGACGGCTGCCGCCGCGTCGCGGGCCGACCGGCCTTCACCGGATGCTTTCAGAGCGGCATCGATGCCGAGGTCGCCGATCCCGGCAGCGCGCCGGAGCACGGCAATCTCCCGCGCGCTCTTCCTGGCGCGGAGCTGGGCCATCACGCCGGAGAAATCGACAAAGCGCGCGTCCGGCAGTTGCGCCACGAGATGCTTGAAGCGGGACAGCGGCATGCAATAGGAATCTTCGTCGAGCCCGACGCGGCCATTTGCGCAGCCGAGGCTGCCGATGGTGTCGGCTAGGACCTTGATCGGGTCTTCCCAATCGGCGAAGGCGACGGAGCGCGTCAGCCACGAGCTCTCGTTGAACGGGCCAAGGTCGACAGCGCGAAGGATCATGACCGGCTCGCCGTCGCGCGGCAGCAGGCAGGCCCGGTACATGTTCTCCGAGATCAGGAAGCCGGTGAGATAGGCGAGGAATTCGCTCTGGTCGATGATCAGGACATCGAGATCTCGCGCGGCCATGTGCTCGCGGACGCGCTTGACGCGTGCGTCATATTCGTCGATCGGAAACAACATCGTCATTCGCCTTGGTGGGATCAGATGCGCGATTTCGAGCGCGGTCAGCCGCAAATCTCCAGGATGGCGAGCATATAGATGCGGATCATGTCGGTGAAATCGACGATATCGACGCGTTCGTCGGGCATGGTGTTGTAGCGGCCGCCGGGGCCGCAGACGATGCCTTCCATCTTGCCGAAATAATGCAGATGACCGGCGTCGGTGCCGTAGAAGCAGCTCGGTGCAACGGCTCCCGTCGGCTGGTCCTCGCCGCGCACCGCGCGATAGGCGCGATTGACCGCCGTGACGATCGGGCTCGAGCGCGCCACCTCGAAGGGCGGCATGGTCGGCACGCCGGAACGGTCCTCCGACATGATTTCGGCCTTGAGGCCGGGAAAGCGCGCTTCGAGCGCATCGAGCTCGCGGCGCATGTCGGCCATGGCGCCGGCCTCGGTCTGCCCCGGTGCATAGCGGCCCGAACCCTTGATCCGCAAAAAGTCCGCAACCTGGGGCGTACGCCATTCGTGCAGTTCGCGCCCGAGCGCGCCGTGGACGACGCCGACATGGACACGATTGATCCGTTCATGCTCCGGCGACAGCGCGCCCGAGAACTTCATCGCGTTGAGGCGCGGGATCAGGTCACAGGCCGCGGTGATCGCGTCGACCGCCTCTTCGCGCTTGGACAGATGGCGGGTATTGCCTGTTAGCTCGATGATGAACATGAACGCGGCGGCGTGCATGGTCATCGCCTTCAGATCGGTCGGCTCCGAATTGATGAAGTAGTCCGCGCGAAGCCCCTCCTCGACCAGCGAGTAGGTGCCGACGCCGCCTTGCAGCTCGCCGACAACGTAAGTGAGGATGACGTCGCCCCGCAGTTTGACGCCGGCATCGATCAGCGTCTTCACAGCGCAGAAATAGGCGGCGTCGCCGGCCTTCATGTTGGATACACCGATGCCATAAATGAAGTCGTCGTCGACCTTGCCGGCCCAGGGATCGACGGTCCACCCCTCAGTCACCGGATTGGTGTCGAGATGGCCGTTGAACAGCAGGCTCTTGCCGCCACCCGACCCTTTCCAGCGGCCGACGGCGTTGACCCGGCCCTCATTGCCGAAGGACGTGAGCTCGGTCGCAAGGCCGATCTCGCGCATGCGGCCGGCCATGAAGGAAGCCAGCTGCTTCTCGCCGTCCGACTTGGAGTAGCTCTTGTGCTGCACCATGCGTGACAGCAGGTCGAGGGCCGCGGGCACGTCGATCCGGGCGAGAAGTGCGTTGTGATCCATGGGAGAAATCCTTGTCGTCAGCCGACGGGCACGGGGGAGGCGGCCATCAGTTCGCTTGTGTAGGGATGAACATGGTCGGTATCGAAATCCTCGATCGCCAACAGGTCGACCATCTCGCCTCCGCGCATCACGGCGATGCGGTGGGCGATTTGACGGATGAGGTTGAGATCGTGGGTGATGAAGAGAAAGGCGGTCCCGGTCGCGGCACGCAGCGCCAGCAGCAGTTCGATGATCTGTGCCTGCACGGAAACGTCGAGCGGCGCGGTGATCTCGTCGCAGATCACGATCTTCGGCCGTGCGGCAAAGGCCCGTGCAATGGCGACGCGCTGCTTCTCACCGCCCGAGAGCTGGTGAGGCCAGCGACCGGCATAGGACGCCGGCAGGCGAACCTGCTCGAGAAGGCGGGGAATCTCGGCGGCGTTGCCGCCATAGAGTTTGAGCGGACGCGACAGGATTTCGCCGACCTTGTGGCGCGGATTGAGCGAGGCATCCGGATGCTGGAAGATGATCTGGACGTCGCGGCGGTAGGCCGCGTTCATGTCGCGCGCGCCCGTGATCACGCGATTGTCGAAGCGGACCGTCCCCGAAAAGCGGGCAAGACCGGTGAGCGCGCGCGCCACCGAGGATTTGCCCGAGCCGGATTCGCCGACGAGGCCGAGGATTTCTCCGGCCCGCACGTCCAGGCCGACGCGCCTGGTCGCCGGCGGCGGCGCATGGCCAAAGAGTTTGGCGCGACCGTAATGAACTTCGATGTCCGAGGCCGCGAGAAGAACGTCATCGCCGGATTTGTCGTGAACGAGGCGATGTTCCGGCCGCGGCACGGCCTGCACCAGGGCTTGCGTATCGGCATGACGCGGCGCGCGGAAAATATCGGCCGCGGGCGCCTGCTCGACCAGACGGCCGTGCTTCAGAACCGCGACCCGGTCAGCGACCCGCGTCACCAGCGCGAGATCGTGAGAGATATAGAGCGCGGCAACGCCGGTCTCCTCGCGCAGCCGGGCAAACAGTTTTAGGATGCGGGCGCCGGTGATCACGTCGAGCGCCGTGGTCGGCTCGTCGAACAGAATGACGTCCGGCCGGCAGCCGAATGCTGTGGCAATGATGACACGTTGCTTTTCGCCGCCGGAGATCTCGTGCGGATAGCGCCGCATGATCGCGGCCGGGTCGCGCAGCTCGACATGGCCGAGCAGGTCGATCGCCAGTGCATTCGCTTCGCGTTGGCTGAGGCCGCGATGCTGGATCAGCGTCTCCGTCACCTGCCGCCCGATGGAGAGCGTCGGGTTGAGCGCGGTCGAGGGATCCTGGAATACCATGCCGAGCCGGCGACCCCGGATTTTCGTCAGCTCCCGCGGGCCCAGCCGCTGAAGGTCGGTGTCGCCGAGATGCAGGGAGCCTGCGATTTCGCGGGCGTTGTCCGGCAAATGGCGCATCAGCGCCCAGGCGAGCGAGCTCTTGCCGGAGCCGGATTCCCCGACCAGGCCCAGCACCTCGCCGGGCGCGATCTCCAGCGAAATATCGTGCAGCACGCGCACCGGTCCCGCGGCCGTCAAATAGTCGAGCGTATAGTTCTTGATGGCAAGCGCCGGGGTCACCGCTCGTCCTTCGGATTGAGAGCGTCGCGAAGGCCGTCGCCCAGGAGGTTGAAGGCAATGGCGGTGAGCGCGATCGCTGCGGATGGCGCGATCAGGCCCCACGGCGCCTGATACATATATTGCCGGGCATCGGCGACCATGAGCCCCCATTCGGACGCAGGCGGCTGCGCGCCGACGCCGAGGAAGCTGAGCGTTGCAAACAGCATGACGGCAAAGGACACGCGGATGGTGGTTTCGATCACGATCGGCGCCATCACGTTGGGCAGCATCTCGCGGAAGATGATCCACAGCGCGCTTTCGCCGCGCGCGATGGCCGCCTTGACGTAGTCCTGGTTGCGGATGTTGAGCGCGACCGAGCGTGTCACGCGCGCCATGCCGGGCGCAAAGGCGACCGCGATGGCGACGACAGCGTTGCCGGTGCCGTTGCCGAGCGTCGAGACCAGCAACAGGGCCATCAGAAGGCCCGGGATCGCCATCACGGCGTCGTTGGTGCGCATGATGGCCTCGTCAGTGCGGCCGCCGAGATAGGCCGAGCCGACGCCGATGATCGCGCCGGCTGCGCTGCCGGCCAAGGTCGCGATGAGCGCCATTGGCACGGTCGAACGTGCGCCGACCATCAGGCGGCTCAGGATGTCGCGGCCGAATTGATCCGCGCCCAGCCAGTTCTGCCAGCCCGGCGCGCGAAACCGGCCGAGAAAGTCGATCTTCTCCGGCGCGTAGGGCGCGAGTGCCGGTCCGAACAGGCAGGCAATGGCGATGAGCGCCAGCAGCGCGACACCGACAAGACCCTGCGGTCTTCGGATCAGGCGGATGAGCAGCTCAGTCATAGCGGATCCGGCGGTCGAGAAGCGCGTAGGCCATGTCGGCAAGCGTGTTGGTAATCGCGTAGGTCGCAGCCATGATCAGTGCGCCTGCCTGGATCGATGGCAGGTCGCGCGTGGTGATGGCGACCATCAGCGCACGCCCGATGCCCGGAATGGCAAAAATCTCCTCGATCACGATGATGCCGCCGAGCAGGTAGCCGACGTCCAATGCGATGATCGTGACGACCGGCAACATGGCGTTGCGCAGAGCGTGGCGAAACAGCACGGTGCGTTCCGGTAGTCCTTTCAGCCGCGCCGCGCGGATGTAGTCCGACTTCAGCACGTCGAGTGTCTCGGAGCGCATCATGCGCATCACATGAGCGATGAGGATCATCGAGATGGTCAGGACCGGCAGCGCCAGATGACGGATGCCGTCGCCAAAGTCCTCCAGCAGCGAGACGTAGCCTGTTGCCGGCAGCCAGTGCAGCGTGTCGGCCAGCAGAAGCGCAAGCAGCGTTGCGGTGACGAATTCGGGCAGCGAGACACCGAGATAGGCGATCAGGCTCACGCCCGCGTCGGTGAGCCTGCCGTGCCGCAGCGCCGCCACCACGCCAAGCGGCACGGCGACGAGCAGCGTGACGAGGATGGAGGACACCGCGAGCAGCAGCGAACGCGACAGCGCCGTCAGCATATCGGGGCCGACGGGCTGGCTCGTTCGCATCGAGATGCCGAAATCGCCGCTGAAAACGCGGCCGGCCCAGTGCAGATATTGCTGCCAGGCGGGAGCGTCGAGTCCGAGTCTTGCCCTGAGCGCTGCCAGCATTTCCGGCGTCGCGTTCTCGCCGAGCAGCGACTGGGCCGCGTCGGCCGGCAGGATCTGCGTGATGGCGAACACCAGCATCGAGACCACGATGAGAGTGTAGCCCATCAGCAGCAGGCGACGCGCAAGCCAGGCAAGTGACACCCGATACCTCCGGCGTCAGGCGCGCTTCGGCGCGCCGGTGCCGAGCGAGACCATGTCGAGGCGGAACACCGAGCCGCGCGGATGCAGCGTGTAACCTTCGACATAGGCGCGCTGGGCGGCCAGAAGATCGAAGAACGCCGAGATCACCGAGGGGACCTCCGTGTTCATCAACTCCTGCGCCTTGGCATAGAGCGCGTTGCGCTTGGCCTCGTCGGTCTCGACGCGGGCCGCGTTGATGATGGTGTCGAACTCGGCATTGTTCCAGTGGGTCTCGTTCCAGGTCGCATTCGAGGTGTAGAGCAGGTTGAAGATCGCATCTGCGGTTGGCTGCATGTTGTAGAAGCCGACGTAGAAATTGCCCTTCTTCCAGACCTGGTCGAGATAGGTCGCGTGCGGCATCGTCTGCACGTTGATGCGGAAGCCCGCTGCTGCCGCCATTTCGCGAACCGCGACGCCGAGCTGGGTGCGGGTAGCCGGCCTGTCGGAAGCGATCAGCGTCAGGTCGATCCCGTTGGGATAACCGGCCTCGGCCAGAAGCTGCTTCGCCTTGGCGACATCGGGCTTCTTCATCGGGATGTTCTTGTAGAAATGATAGGCGGAGTTCAGCGGCGTGTCGTTGCCCGGCGTTCCGTAGCCGCCGGCGACGAAACCGACGGTGGCCTCGCGGTCGACCGCCAAGGCGAGGGCCTGGCGGACCCTGACATCGTTGAACGGCTTCTGGTCGCATCCGAGGTTGATATTGAGAAACTGGCCGGAGGGCGTGCGCAGCGCCTTGACGCCGCTGGCCTTCACAAGCCGCTCATACTCGCCGGGCGTCGTCGTCAGGAGCAGGTCGATCTCGCCGGACATCATCGCCGAGGCTTCGGCGGTGCGATCGGGATAGACGAGCAATTCCACGCGGTCGAGGTACGGCCGTGCCGGGTCGTAATAGGCAGCGTTGCGTTCGACGACGATCTTCCGATCGGGCTCATAGGACACGAGCTTGAACGGCCCGGTGCCATTCGCCGTCGTCGACAGGATCGCGAGGTCGGATGCAATGATTTTCGCCGGAACGATCCGCGCGTTGAGATAGGTAAGCGCCACCGGCAGGTCGGCATAGGCGCCCGAGAGCGTGAACTTGACGGTCAAGGGATCGATCGCTGCGACCTCTTTGATCGGACCGACATTGGTTCGGCCGGGGGAGGCGGTCTTCGGATCGAGGATGGCATTGATGGTGGCGACGACATCTTCCGACGTCAGCGGCGAGCCGTCGTGGAATGTCACGCCCGGGCGCAGCTTGAAGATCCACTCCGTGCTTGTCGCGTTCGGCTCCCAGGAGATCGCGAGGTCCGGTTCGACGGTCATGTCCGGCTTCAGCCGGGTCAGGTTGGAGTAGAGCAATTCGGTGACGAGATATTCGGGATTGACCCGCGCCAGCATCGGATGAATCACCGATGCCGCCTGGTCCAGCGACATCCGCAGCACGCCGCCACGCTTGGGGGGCTCGGCGCTGGCAATCCTGGGAAGGGTGACGAGGCTTATGGCAGTTCCGGCAAGAAAGAGGCGGCGGGTGACGGACAGCATCGGAAGACGCTCCTGAGTTAGCGAATGGCGGTTGCTTCGGGCGAAAGATCGGAACGGAATTCGGCAGAGAGATAAGCAAGGACCGACTTCGCCAGTGCGACGATGTCGGAGCGTGTCGTGAATTCGCCGGGGGCGTGAATGCGGCTGTCCGGCCGGCCAAGGCCGGTCAACAGGATCTCCTGCATGCCGGTGGCTTGCACCCAGCCGAAGTCGGAGCAGCTCGTCGCGCCCCATTTGGCGAATGCCTCGGGGGCGTAGCCGAACCCGGCCGACAATGCTTCCTGCCAACGCGGCCAGTGCGGACCGGTTGGATCCGACGTCGGCATCAGATGACCGGTGAGGGCGATCTCAATCCCGGCGTGCGGCGCGGCCTTGCGGATGACGTCCTCGATCTCGCGACGCGCGCCGAAAAAGTCCTCTTCCGGCGCATAGCGGCGGCAGACGAGGATCTCGAACTGCGAGGGAATCTGCCCGCCGCATTGGCCGCCATGCGCGGCGGAAATGTCGAGCTGTGCGGCCAGCGGACGAGTCGCGCCCGGCGGGGCTGGCAGGGCGGAGGTGCGCCCTGCGATCTCCGGCTTCAACGCCGCAAGCGCGTTGAGGATCGGCAGCGCGGCCTCGATGGCATTGGCTCCGGCTCCTGCGCTTGCGGCCTCGCTCGCATGAACTGTCCTGCCATGAACGCGCACCAGAAGCGTGAACAGGCCGAAGCAGCCGGCCCAGATGCGTGGCGCGGCCGCGCCGTTGAAATTGAGGATGTGCCCTTCCAGCAAGCCCTGTTCGGCGAGATAGCGTATGCCGGGATAGAGCCCGCCTTCCTCGTCGGTGCAAAGCAGCAGCATCGGATCGTAACCGAGCGGCAGGCCGGTTATGTCGGCGGCGCGCAATGCCAGCAGCACGGCGGCGATGGTGCCCTTCATGTCGGCGGCGCCAAGGCCGATCAGTTGGTCGCGATCGCGCGTCAACCGCAGCGGATCGGTGATCCAGCCCGGTGAAGCCGGCACGGTATCGACGTGGAAATACAATCCCAGCACCGGCTTGCCGGAGCGGCGGCGTGCGATGAGATTGGTGCGCGCCCCGTGCGCCGGGCCGCCGTCGACGCGCCACAAGTTCTCGGGCACTGCGACGCGCCGGCATTCCAGGCCGAGCGTTGCGACGACGCCTTCCATCAATCCGGCAAATGCATCGTATCCCGCGCCGGGCGGGAAGCTGGTGTCGACCGCCACCATCCGCGCGAGATCGTCGACCGCGCTTTCGGCGGTCCGTTCGATCTCGGCAAAGCCGTCGGCCAGGGTCGGCCCGGCCAGCCGGGGGCTTGATGGAGGCGAAATCATTTGCGGTGGTTCATTTCTATATTCTATAAAGAAATAGACGATGGACGCCGACGGCTGTCAATTCCAAAGAATGAGGCACACGTGACCGGCAAACAGGCAAAGGCAGCGACCAGCGGCCACGCGAGCCTGCCGGTTCCGCTGTACGAGCACGTCAAGCGGCAGCTCGCCGAGGCGATCCTGGTTGGGGAATTATCCCCCGGTACTGTCTTGCCGGGCGAGGTTGCGCTGGCGGCGCGGTACGGAGTTGCGGTCGGTACCGTCCGCCGCGCTCTGGCGGATTTGACGGCCGATGGCATGCTGGTGCGCCGTCGCAAGACCGGAACGGTCGTGACCGGCCGCGCGCCGCAGCACAGCCTGCGCTTCTTCTTTCAGTATTTCCGGCTGCACGGAGAGAACGGAAGCCTGCAGCGCTCCGTGCCCGAAGTCCTGGCCGTGGCGATCCGGCCGGCAAGCTCCGAGGAGGCCGCGCTGTTCTCGGAAGCCACCGGAGAGCCGCTGCTCTGCCTCCACCGTATCAGGCGCGTCGGCCGTGTGCCGGTCATGCATTCGCACATCAGCCTGGTTGCGCGCCGCGTCCCGGATTTCCCTCGGTCCGCGGCGCGCGTGCCGGCGCTGCTCTATCTTCATTTGCTCGATGCCTATGGCATCCGCATTGCCGCCATCCGCGAAAAGCTGCTGGCTGAGCTCGCGGACGCGGAAGATCGACGTCTGCTTGGGCTGCGATCGCCGAGCGCCGTGCTGGTCATCCGCGAGGAAGCCTACGATCAGGCCGGGGCATTGGCGCTGCTCAGCGAGCACCGCGCGACGACCGCGCATCATCACTATGTGAACGAGATCCGCTGACGGTTCGAACCTTCCTGGTCAGTTTCCCGGCCCACCGCGGAAAAGGCACAGGCGTTCGCCGCGACCCCGCGCTACCAGCCTTCATCCGGCGATTGACATGCAATTATTACATGTCTAAAAATATGCAAATACATACAATCGTGAGATGCCTGGATGGACGTGCATCCGCTCAAGCTCAAGGTGAGGTCGTGGTCCGCGGAAACCCCGCTGGTGCGGAGCCTTGTCTTTGACGTGGAGGGCGGTGTCGCGCCGCAATGGCAGGCGGGCGCACATGTTCGCGTGGCGCTCCCGAACGGAGGCGACCGGCCGTATTCGCTGATGGCCTTGCCGGGGCTCCCGGATGGCGCTCTGGCGCTCGGGGTGCTGCGCGAGCAGGCCTCGACCGGAGGCTCGCAATTCATGCACGCGCTGAAGATCGGCGATGTCGTGAGGGCCACGGCGCCGGTCAACAATTTCCATCTGCACAAGGAGGCGTCATCCGCGCTGCTGTTTGCAGGCGGCATCGGCGTCACGCCCATCCTGTCGATGGCGGCTGAGCTGGAGGTCTGCGGCAACCCATATCGCCTGCACTATGCGGGCCGCGCGCGCGGGATGCTGGCGTTTCTGCCACAATTGCAGGAGATCTGCGCGGACAGCCTCTCCATCCATCATGACGACGACGCCTCCCGCCTGGATATTGCGGCAGCGCTCGGCGATGTGTCGGTCGGCTGCCACATCTATGTCTGCGGCCCAGCGGGCATGATCGACGCGGTCAAGGCAGCGGCGCTGGCCGGCGGCATTGCGCCGGACCACATTCATTACGAGCTCTTCAAGGCAGAGCAGCCGGGCGTGCCCGACGCGCCGTTCGAGGTCGAGCTCAAGTCGAGCGGGCAGGTCGTCACCGTCGCGGCCGGCCAGACCATCATCCAGGCGCTGGAGGCCGCGGGCCTCGATGTTCTCTACGACTGCCAGCGCGGCGATTGCGGCATCTGTCAGTGCGGCGTGATCTCCGGCGTTCCCGATCATCGCGACGTCATTCTCAGCGACGACGAGAAGGCCTCCAACACGGTCATGCAGATCTGCGTGTCGCGGGCGAAATCGGAACGACTGGTATTGGATCTCTAGCGAGAGGCAAGGGGCGTCATGGACAGATACCGGAACAATGCCTTTGCGGTCGAGGCGCTGGTGCGCGACACCGAGGTGCATCGCGACGTCTATGTCGATCCTGAAATCTTCGAGCTCGAGATGGAGCATCTGTTCCCGAACAGCTGGATCTATATCGGGCACGCGAGCCAGCTATCGAAGCCCGGCGATTTCATCACCGCCAATATCGGCCGGCAGCCGGTGCTGGCGAGCCGTCATACCGATGGCGCGATCCACGTGTTCTACAATCGCTGCCCGCACAAGGGCGTGAAGATCGCGTCCGAACCCTGCGGCAATACCGGAAAGTTCTTCCGCTGTCCTTATCATGCCTGGTCGTTCAAGACCGACGGCTCGCTGCTCGCGATTCCCCTGAGGAAGGGCTACGAGGGCACCGGGTTCGGCGATGCGCAGGCCAATGAGGGGTTGTCGAAGATCAGGAACGTCGTCGTCTACCGCGATTTCATCTTCGCGCAGCTGAACGACAACGGCGTTTCCTTCGCGGACTATTTCGGGGAGAGCCTGTCGACCATCGACAACATGGTCGACCGTTCGCCGGAGGGGAAGCTCGCGGTCGTCGCCGCGCCGATCCGCTACATGCACACCTGCAATTGGAAGATGCTGGTCGAGAACCAGACCGACACCTGCCACCCGATGGTGGCGCATGAGAGCTCGGCCGGCACCGCGGTCAAGGTCTGGAAGCGCGAGCAGGGCGCCTCCACGGAAACGCCGATGGCGGTGCAGCTCTACGGTCCCTTCATGAGCCCGTACGAGTTCTACGAGCAGAGCGGCATCCGGATCTGGCCGAACGGCCACGGCCACACCGGTGTCGCCAACTCCATCCATTCGAATTATTCGGACATCGAAGGCTATCTCGGCCAGATGGTTGCAGCCTATGGCGAGACGCGCGCGCACGAAATCCTCGGCGACGTCAGGCACAACACGGTGTATTTTCCCAACATCATGGTGAAAGGCGCCGTCGCGATCCTGCGTAATTTCATTCCGATCGCGGTCGACAAGACGCTGGTCGAGAGCTGGGTCTATCGCCTGGTCGGGGCGCCCGACAAGCTCTATGAACGTGCGTTGATGTACAACCGCTTCATCAACGCGCCGACCTCGATCGTCGGCCACGACGATCTCGAAATGTACGAGCGCGCCCAGGAGGGGCTGAAGTCGAACGGCAATCAATGGGTCAATCTGCAGCGCCTCTATGAGGCCGGTGAGCAGGCGGACGTCACCGCGGTCATCAACGGCACCTCCGAACGGCAGATGCGGAACCAGTTTCATGCCTGGGCCAAGTTCATGACCATCGACATGGACAGCCACGTCGAGGCCGCCGAATGATTACCGAGAAGACCATCACGGACTTCATCTATCGCGAGGCCGATCTGCTCGATACGATGCAGTGGCAGGCCTGGCTCGACCTGTTTCATCCTGAAGGGCGTTACTGGATGCCGCTCGAATGGCAACAGCAGGATCCAGTGCTCCAGCCGTCGCTGATGTACGAGGATTTGCTGCTGTTGAAGGTGCGGGTCGAACGTCTCGCCGGCGAGCGGACTTTCAGCCAGAAGCCGAAAAGCCGCTGCCACCATCTGCTCCAGGCGCCGCAGATCGTCGCGTGCGATCCGGAGGCCGGATTGTTCAAGGCGCGGACCTCCTACATTTACACCGAGACGCGTGGCGACCTGCTGGAGCGTTTTTCGGGATGGGCCTCGCACGATCTCGTTCAAATCGGCGACGGCCTGAAGATCAAGCTCAAGCGCGTCGATCTCGTCAATTTCGACGCGCCGTTCGGCAACATCCAGCTCTTTATGTGAGATCACCTTGACCGCTGCGACCACCGTTTACGCACGCTTTCGCGAAACCGTCCTCCACAGCAGTGAGGCGGGTTTCCTCAACGTCCTGCCGGAAACCGCCGGGATCTACGGCATCGCGGCGGGTGAGATCTCGTATGGCGCCATGCTCGAGCGAGTCGAGCACTGGCGGTCGTCATTTGCGCGCCGGGGCTATGGCGAAGGCCACCGGGTCGGGCTTCTGCTCCAGAACCGGCCCGTGTTCATCGAGCTGTGGTTCGCGCTGAACGCGCTCGGCGTCTCCGTCGTGCCGATCAATCCTGATTTGCGGACGAGCGAACTCGAATACATCATTTCCCATTCCGAGATGAATGCGGCCTTCGTGCTTGCGGAGCGGCGCGCCGAGGTCGAGACGGCGGCGCGTCAGGCGGGCCGCGCCATTGCGGTGGTGACCGACACGGACGAGGTTCCTCCACCCTTCGGCGGTGCGCTGGCTGCGGCCTCAGGCGATGGCGCGACCGAATGCGCGCTGCTCTACACATCGGGGACGACAGGGCAGCCGAAGGGCTGCGTGCTCACCAACATTTATTTCCTGCATTCCGGAAACTGGTATCGCGACGTCGGCGGCCTGTGCGGGCTGAAGGCTGAGGGCGAGCGCATGATCACGCCGCTGCCGCTGTTCCACATGAACGCGATGGCGGTGTCGCTGATGGCGATGCTGTCGGTCGGCGGCTGCCTGACCATGCTCGATCGCTTCCATCCGCGCAGCTGGTGGGCTTCGGTGCGCGACAGCCGCGCCACCTGCCTGCATTATCTCGGCGTGATGCCCTCGATGCTGATGAGCGCGCCTGAAACGCAGCAGGACAAGGCCCACACCGTGCGGTTCGGCTTCGGTGCCGGCGTCGACAAGCTGCTGCACGCGCCATTCGAACAGCGGTTCGGCTTTCCCCTGATCGAAGCCTGGGCGATGACGGAGACCGGCAGCGGCGGCGTGATCGCCGCCAATTTCGAGCCGCGCAAGATCGGCACCAGCTGTTTTGGCCGGCCGGCGGCGGAGATCGAGATCCGTATCGTCGACGAGAGCGGCAATGATGCGCCGGTGGACATGCCGGGCGAGCTGCTGGTGCGGCGGGCCGGTGCAGATCCGCGCTACGGCTTCTTCCGGGAATACCTGAAGAACCCGCAAGCCACTGATGAGGCCTGGGGCGGCGGCTGGCTGCATACCGGCGACATCGTGTCGCGCGATGCGGACGGCGATTTGCATTTCGTCGACCGCAAGAAGAACGTCATCCGCCGCTCCGGCGAGAACATTGCCGCGGTCGAGGTCGAGTCGGTTCTGAACCGTCATCCCGCGATCCGTCAGGCCGCTGTTGCGGCAACACCCGATCAGGTGCGTGGCGATGAGGTCGCGGCCGTCATCATCGCCGAGCAGGCCGGCGCCGGTCGCGCGATGGCCGAAGACATCGTGCGCTGGAGCCTGGAGCAGATGGCCTATTACAAGGCGCCGGGCTGGATCTGCTTCGTCGACAGCCTGCCGCTGACCGCGACCGAGAAGATCCAGCGCGGCGGTCTCAGGGACTATGTGGCGAAGCTGATGGGCGAGGGTGCGTTCTTTGACCTGCGCGACCTCAAGCGGCGGCAAGTCTGAGACAAGTCTGAGGGTATCGATCATGAGCGAGACGCGCACCACACTCGTCACCGGCGGTAACTCCGGAATCGGTGAAGCCTTGGCAAAACGGCTCGTCGAGAAAGGCCAGCGCGTCGTCTCGGTCGGGCTGGAGAAGCCCAGCTGGACCCATGATCTGCTCGCCGCCTATTGCGCCGACCTGACCTCCATCGAGGAAACGCGCGCGATCGCGCAAGCGATCTGCAGGGATCACGTGATCGATTGCCTCGTGCACAATGCCGGCATCATCCTGCCGAACCTGCTGCAGGATGCAAAACCCGAAGACATCCTGACGCTGGCACAGCTGCATCTCGGCGCGCCGATGCTGCTGACCCAGGCTGCGATGGAGGGGATGCGCGCGCGCCGGTTCGGGCGCGTCGTGTTCGTGTCCTCGCGCGCGGCGATGGGGGCTGCGACACGCTCGGCCTATTCGGCGACCAAGGCCGGCGTGCACGGCATGGCGCGGACCTGGGCGCTCGAGCTCGCCGCTGATGGCATCACCGTCAACGTCGTCGCACCCGGACCTATCCTCACGGACAATTTCTGGGGCATCATTCCGAAAGGCTCGGAGCAGCAGGAGCGGATGGCGCGCAACGTGCCCGTCGGCCGGCTCGGCTCGCGCGAGGATGTCGCCCATGCGATCGAGTTCTTCCTCGACGAGCGTTCCGATTTCGTGACCGGCCAGGTGCTCTATGTCTGCGGCGGCGCCAGCCTCGTCGGGCTCGGTCCGAGCTAGATCTGGTTTTGCCTGATATTCTCGACCATCTTCGCAAGCACGCGGGCGCAGATTTCGATCTCGTCGGGGTCGATGCCCGCGATCAGCCGGTCGTAATTGGTCGCCATGATCGGCCAAATCTTGCGCAGCAGCGCTTCGCCGTCTGCCGTCAGCGCCACCACCCGGCGCCGCTGGTCCTCCTCCGCGATCTCGCGCATCACGAGGCCCGACGACACCATGGATTCGACCATGCGGCTTGCGGTCGATTGCTCGGTGACGGCGAGAACGGAGATCTCGTTGACGGTCAGGCTCTTGTAGATGAACAGCACCGACAGCGTTCGAAACACAACATTGTTGATGCCGTGCTCGGTGAGATCGCGGTTCTGGTCGAGGTTCCAGCGATTGGCGAGGCGGTTGAACAGGTACGGAATGTAGCTTAGCAGCTGGTCCCTTGTCCGGGGCGGACCTGATTTCCACCTGCTCTTGGAATCTTTGGCCATTATCTTTTGCGTCTTTACTTCTGCTTCAGGAGCGAATTTTCGAGGAGAGGGAGCGCAGCACCGATAATGCGGTGTCCAGCTCCCGGGCCGGAATATTCTCCAGCCGTTTGCTGAGATGCTTCTTGTGGATTTCGGCCGCCTTCCGGAACAGCTGCTCACCCTTGGGCGTCAGGCGCACGATGAACGATCGCCGGTCCTCGCTCGACATTTCCTTGCTGATGAGATCGTCGGCCAAAAGGCGCTGCACCAGCCCGGAGACGTTGCCGCCGGAGACTTTTAGGTTCTGCGATAGTTGCCCGAGCGCCAATCCGTCCGGGTAACGATCGAGCTGGGCCAGCACGTCGAACTTCGCCAGCGACAGCCCGAACTCGGTGCCCAGCATCGCATTCAGCGCCGCAAAAATCTCGCCATGCAGGGAGAGCAGCTGAAGCCAGAGCCGGGTTTCGATCTGCCCAGGGACGGGACCAATGTTCTCTTTGAGTGCTGCCGCCATCACGCAAAACTCTTGATGGTCTGGATCACGCCGTCGAGCTCCTTGCCGGGGCCGTCCTTCAGCGCGGCTTCCCGCAGCCGCCGGGCCCAGTCGGCGGCATCGTCGCGCCGCTCCACCAGCTTGATCGCGGCCAGCGTCTTGTCGAATTTCGACAGCCCGCGGCTGTGGGTATCGGAATAGCCCTTCACCAGCCGGCGGCATTGCAGGATTTCGACGCCGAGCTGGTAATTGATGCCGACGGCCTCGGTCGCGGCCTCGAGCCACGCGTCCCGATGATCAGTCTCGACGGCATGGCGCAGCGAGCGGCGGCGCATGCCGCGCAGACCTGCCACCGCATAGAGCGCCAGGAACCACGGCAGCGAATAGGTCCGCACCCGACGCCCCTTGTTGACGCGGCGATCGAGCCAGCCGAGCAGGCGGGGTTTTGCGCCAAGCCAGCGTCCGAAGCCCGCCGGCAGCATGCCCATGACCTCTTCCATGCGCGGATGCATGAACTCGGTCGTGTGCAGGACCTGGTCTTGCGACAGCTCCATCTCGTTCTCGATCCGCGTGCGACGAGCGCTGCGGGTCTTGAGATCGGCGACGCGGATAACGTCGTCATAGCTCATCGCGTTGGCGAGGTGCTTTGCGGCGGCCTGCGTGAATGTGTGGCCCTTGTCGGCGCCACCGGCGTTCCGGTCAGCAGTGGACAGCTTGCCGAGGATGTCGAGATACTCAGTGCCATAAGCGACATCCTGAAAGTCGACCACCTTCTTCAGGCCGGCACGCGTCATCGCCTGCGCGGGCTCGGGCAATTCCTGCGTCAGCCGCGCGACAAGCCTGCTGAGCCGCGGATCGAGCGGCGCGGGCGTTGCGCTGGCCTGCGCCGGCAGGATGGGTGCCGAAACCTCCGCAGGCCCGGTCTTGACGCGGTCGAACGCGGCGTCAAAGGTCTCGAGGCTGGCTTTTGCGCCCTTGCCGCCAGTGCGGATCACGTCGAGATAGCTCTCGCGGCTGAATGGCAGCACGTTGGCCGCGGCGAGCGCGCCGAACATCGCCGCCGAGATGACGCTGCCATGCGCGATCGCCAGCGCGTTGAGGTCGAAGATGATTTCGGTCTTGGCGGCAACGCCGATCGCACCCGTCACGGCGCCGTCGTCGGCAATGCCGTTGCCCGGCGCGATCTTCTCGCCGATCGCAAGCGAGCGGTGATTGGAAGCGATCAGCGTCGTGCGCTCCGGCGTCACGAGGCCGCGCAAGATCGACCGTCCCGCTTCCATGAACTCCGCGGCCATCACCACGTCGACATCGCCGGGCGTCGGCATCAGCGAGAGGATTGGCCTCCGGCCGTCGAGCAGCGGCATCGCCTCGATGTAGTAGATTGTCGCGCCGGTGCGCTGGGCGACGCCGGGCACCGAGGTCGATTGCGCGGCCCAACAGTGGTTCTCGGCGAGCTGCACGATCCAGTCGGTGAGGACGCCGCCGCCCTGGCCGCCCATCGCAACGATCGCGATCGAGATCGGTCGTTCGGTCGCATCGCCCGCGGCGGGCAGGGCCAGCCGTACCGTCTCGTCTCTCATGCCAGCGCCTCGAGCGCAGGCCGCCTTCGGTCGCGCCGCCGTTGCAGCCAGCCGATCACGGACATCGCGACATCAGATCTGAACTTGTCCCATCGGCTCGGATTGTGAATGACGTCGGCGCGATAGAACGAGGGGCAGAGCACCGCGGCTTCGGCGACCTCGCCGCAATTGCCGCATCCGACGCAGGAATTGTCGATCGCCGCGACCGGATCGTCGCGCAGGGGATCGTCGAGCTGCTTTACGGAGAGCGACGGGCAGCCGGATAGCCGGATGCAGGCATGGTCGCCGGTGCACACGTCCTCGTCGACGCCGAAACGTTCCTTGACGATGCGCACGCCGTCCTTGATCGCCTTGTTGATCTGCGGCTTCACGCGGCGCTGCTTGTTCAGCATGCATTCGGACGAGGCGACGATGACCTTGGGGCCTTCCTCCTTGGTCGTCAGCGCTTCCTTCAGCGTGTCGCGCATCTTGGCGACGTCATAGGTGCGGTCGAGCTGGCGCACCCATTGGCCGCCGATGCCCTTCACCGCCTGCGTGATCGAGTTGTTGGTCTTGCGCCGCTTGTTGGTCGCGCGCGACGACAGGATGTCCTGACCGCCGGTCGCGGAGGTGTAGAAATTGTCGACGATGACGAAGACGCCGTCATGCTTGTTGAAAACGGCATTGCCGATGCCGCTGGTCAATCCGTTGTGCCAGAAGCCGCCGTCGCCCATCACTGCGATCGAGCGCTTGTCGGCCTTGACGTTGAAGGCCGAAGTCGATGCCGGGCCTAGGCCAAAACCCATGGTGGTCGCGCCGATGTTGAACGGCGGCAGGATCGAAAACAGATGGCAGCCGATGTCGGCCGAGACGTGATGCTGGCCGAGCTCTTCCTCGACGAGCTTCATCGCGGCGAAGATCGGCCGCTCCGGGCAGCCGGTGCAGAGCCCGGGCGGGCGCGCCGGCACGACCTGCTTGAGTTTTTCGATGGCGGGATGATTGAGCACCGGCGCAGCATCCGGCGCCGGCGGCCGGTTGCCGAGCAGCCGCGGCTCGGTCTTCTCCAGAAATTCCCTGACGCCGCCGAGCAGGATTTGCGCGGTGTAGTCGCCGCCCATCGGCAGCACGTCCTTGCCATGGATTCGCGCCTGGATGTCCCTCCGGCGCAGCACGGTGTTGATCGCCTGCTCCAGATATTCCGGCTGGCCTTCCTCGACGATCAGCACGGCTTCCTTGTCGAGGCAGAACTCCGCAACCTCCGTGTCGATCACGGGGTAGGTGACGTTCATGACGTAGAGCGGGATTTGCGTGTCGCCATAGGCGTCCGACAGCCCGAGATATTGCAGCGCGCGGATCACATTGTTGTACATGCCGCCCTGCATGATGATGCCGACCTTGCCCTGCTTCGGCCCCATCCACTCGTTCAGCCTGTTGTCGCGGACGAAGCCGATCGCCGCGGGCATCCGGGTCTTGATCTTCTCCTGCTCGTGCTCGTAGGCCGCCGGCGGCAGCACGATGCGGTTGACGTCACGCTTGGGGTTGTTGAGCGCCTCCTTGATGGTGTGCGCGGGCTTGACGTTGTCCTTGCAGGCGAAGCTGCCGTGCATGTGGCAGGCCCGCACGCGGACCTCGAGCATCACGGGCGTATTCGAGAACTCGGAAAGTTCAAAACCCTTCTCGATCAAATTGACGATGCATTCATGGTCGGGGCGCGGGTCGAGCAGCCAGATCTGCGATTTCATCGCAAAAGCGTGAGTCCGCTCCTGCATGATCGAGGAGCCCTCGCCATAGTCCTCGCCGACGATGATCATGGTGCCGCCGGTGACGCCGCCCGAGGCGAGGTTGGCGAGCGCATCGGAGGCGACGTTGGTGCCGACCGTGGACTTCCAGGCGACCGCGCCGCGCAGCGGATACATCACCGAGGCCGACAGCATGGCGGCGGCCGCGGCTTCGTTGGCCGAACTCTGGAACACGACGCCGAGATCGTCGAGCACGTCCTTGGCATCCGCAAGCACGTCCATCAGATGCGAGATCGGCGAGCCCTGATATCCCCCGACATAGGCGACACCCGATTGCAGCAGCGCTTTGGTGATGGCGAGGATGCCTTCGCCGCGGAAAATGTCGCCATCGCCGAGCCGGAGATCCTCGACCTCGCGAGCAAAGGAACGTTCAGCCATTGCACCCTCCAGAAATATGCGTTAGCATACGTTTACATGTAAAGTAAGTCAACGCCGCGCCATGCTATCACGCCCACGGAGCTCTGCTCTGAAAGCGGATCATGAGCCAGCGACAGGGTAGGGCCCATGCTGAAGCTGCCGCGCTTTAGAGCTGCCGCCGTCCAGGCCTCACCCGTCTATCTCAACCCGAGCGCAACCGCCGACAAGGCGGCTTCACTGGTCCGTGAGGCCGCCGCCAACGGCGCCAAGCTCGTTGCGTTCCCCGAGGTGTTCGTTCCCGGCTATCCCTACTGGAACTGGATCACCGATCCTGTCACGGGCAGCGCGTGGTTCGAAAAGCTCGCCAAGGCGTCGGTGCTGGTGCCGGGCCCGGAGATCGATGTCGTCAGGAAGGCCGCGCGCGATACCGAATGCTACGTGGTGCTCGGCGTCAACGAGCGCAGCCCGGTGTCGCTGGGCACGATCTACAACACGCTGGTCTTCATCGGCCCGGACGGCGCGCTGCTCGGCAAGCATCGCAAGCTGGTGCCGACCTGGGCGGAGAAGCTGACCTGGACCGGCGGTGACGGATCGAGCCTGCGCGTCTATGATACCGAGATCGGACCTCTCGGCGCGCTCGCGTGCGGCGAAAACACCAACACGCTCGCGCGTTTTGCGCTGCTCGGCCAGGGTGAGCTCGTGCATGTCGCAAGCTACATCTCGCTTCCCGTCGCGCCCCCCGACTACGACATGGCGGAGGCAATCAAGCTGCGCGCGATTGCGCATTCCTTCGAAGGCAAGATTTTTACGATCGTCTCCTGTTCGACGGTCTCGGAAGAGATCATCGCGGCGATGGAGACAATCGTTCCCGATGCGCGGGCGCGCTTGCAGCGCAAGTCGAGTGCGTTCTCGGGCATCATCGGTCCTGATGGCCGCGTGGTCGGAGATTCGTTGATCGACGATGAAGGCATCGTCTACGCCGACATCGACCTCGATCGCTGCATCCAGCCGAAGCAGATGCATGACATCGTCGGACACTACAACCGGTTCGACATTTTCGATTTGCGGGTCAATCGACGGCCGCAGGCGCCGCTCGGCCTCGCGGACGGTGAACGCATGAATGGTGAGGCCGCGGAGCAGGGCGGGTTCGCCTCGATACCACTCAGGTCGGAATGAGAGCTTCGGGCGCGTCGAGATGGCAACGCCACGAGACAGGAGGTTAGCATGCGTGAGAACGTGATCGGCCGGGCCAATGTCGAGGACACCCCCGAGCTCAAGGCCTATTACAAGGACCTGGAAAAATACGAAGCCGGCGCGCTCTGGACGGTCGCCAACAAGATCGAGCCGTGGGCGCCGCAATCGGCATCCGTTCCCGTGCTCTGGCGCTACAAGGATCTGCGCGAGCATGTGCTGCGCTCGGTCGAGCTGGTGTCGCCGGAGAAGGCGGGACGGCGGGTGATCTATTTGAACAATCCCGGTCGCCGCGACGTCTCGGCCGCGGTGGGCTGGCTCTATTCGGGCCTCCAGGTGATGCATCCCGGCGAAGTCGCCACCGCGCACGCGCACTCGGCCTCGGCGCTTCGCTTCATCATGGAAGGCGCGGGCGCCTACACCATCGTCGACGGTCACAGCATGACGCTTCGTGCGCGCGATTTCGTGCTGACGCCGAACGGCACCTGGCACGAGCACGGCGTCGATGCGAACGGCTCCGTCTGCATCTGGCAGGACGGGCTCGACATCCCGCTGGTCAATGCGCTGGAGGCCAATTTCTTCGCGGTCCATCCGAAGATCCAGCAGGAGGCCTCCGGCTACCCCGTGGATGGCACGACCAAAACCTGGGGCAATCCCGGTCTGCGGCCGGCCGGTTCGACATGGTCGAAAGGCTATTCGCCCATGTTCAAATATGAGTGGGAGCCGACCTACGAGTCCCTGCAGAAATATGCCGCCGCGACCGACGGCTCGCCCTACGACGGCATTCTGATGAACTACGTCAATCCGGTCACGGGCGGACATGTGATGCAGACGATTGGCGCCAGCATGCAGTTGTTGCGGCCGGGCGAGAGGACCAAGGCGCACCGCCACACCGGCAGCTTCCTCTATCAAGCCGCCAAGGGCAGCGGTTACTCTATCATCGCGGGCAAGCGTCTGGATTGGGAGGAGCGCGACATTTTCTGCGTGCCGTCCTGGGCCTGGCATGAGCACGGCAATACGTCCCAGAGCGAGGATGCCTGCCTGTTCTGCTTCAACGATCTGCCCGTTATCGAAGGCCTCGGCTTCTACCGGGAGGAGGCCTATGGCGACAATGCGGGCCACCAGCCGGTGGCCGCCTGACATCTTCACAGAACTCAATCGAAAGAGCCGGATAGAGCTGCCATGCGTCTTGTCACCTACACCTTGGGCTCCAGCGGTGCCCGCGTCGGAGTTCTCGTCAGCGGATTGGTCGTCGATATCGAGCGGCTCGGGGCGTCGCGTGGCCTCGCCTGGCCGAGCGACATGCTGTCGTTCATCGACAACAGCGTGACCTTGCTGCCGGCGCTGCGAGACTGCCTTGAGAGCGTCAACGGCCGCCTGCCGACCGGCTCCGCCGTTCCGGTCGAGGACGTCAAGCTGCAAGCGCCGATCCCGCGCCCGCGCAAGAACATTTTTGGCATCGGGCTGAACTACCGTGAGCATGTCGCCGAATCCGCCATGAGCCTGGATACCAGCAAGGATCTGCCGAAGCAGCCGGTGGTGTTCTCGAAGCCGCCGACGTCGGTGATCGGTCCGGGTGCTGCAATTCACCACAACGCGAAAATGACGCAGCAGCTCGACTGGGAGGTCGAGCTCGCCGTCATCATCGGCAAAACTGCGACGCGCATTCCGGTCGAGAAGGCCATGGACCATGTCTTCGGCTATTCGGTGATGATCGACATCTCCGCGCGCGACAATCGCCGCGCTGGCCAGTGGATCTTCTCCAAGGGCATGGACACCTACGCGCCGTTCGGCCCCTGCATCGTGACCGCGGACGAGATTCCCGATCCGCATGACCTCAGGCTGTGGCTGACGAAAAATGGAGTCATGAAGCAGGACTCCAACACCAAATATATGATCTTCGATATCCCGGTCCTGATTGCCGACATCTCGTCGGGCATGACGCTCGAGCCCGGGGACATCATCGCGACAGGCACGCCCGAAGGCGTCGGCGCGGGGAGGAGCCCGCAGGAATGGCTGTGGCCAGGCGACGTCTTGGAGGCCGGCGTCGATGGTGTCGGTGTCATCCGGCATCCCGTTGTCGCGATCTGATGAAATCGTTCTCGTTCGATCGCGAATTGCGCTTCGGGGATTGCGACCCTTCCGGGATCGCGTACTTCCCGTCCTACCTGAACATCCTCAACGGTGTCGTCGAGGAGTTCTGGGCGGGAATCGGCTTTCCCTGGCCGGAGCTGATCACGGTCCGGAAGATCGGGACGCCGACGGTGCATCTGGCTTGTGATTTTGCGCGGCCGTCGATGTTCGGCGATCTTCTGACGTTCAGCTTGCGCGTCGTCCGGGTCGGCGGATCGTCGCTTCATCTGGAGCATGTCATCTCGGGTGCGAATGGCCCGCGCTGGCGCGCGCGCCAGATCCTTGCGGCGACATCGCTGGTGGATCATCATGCGATCCCCTGGCCCGATGACGTTAGAGCCGCACTGATGGCGCATCTGAGCGTGGGCGAGGGCACCGAGGCAACCTCAGCATGATCTCGCTCTTCATGACATTCTCTGACTCCACAGGCGAACGGCGCATTCGTCCCGACGAGGTTGACGCCGTAGCCGAACTGGTCGGATCGATCCCTGCCATGACCGAGGGCTTGCTGTTCACGCCGCTCGAACAGTCGGTCGACCATCCCTACAAGGCCGATGGCGCCGGCCCCGTGTTCGCGCTTCAACTGCGATTTCCCGACCTGCTCGCGTGCGAGGCGGCGATGGACCGCCGCGGCATCCTTGCCAGCCTCGCGGCTGGTGCCGGACACTCCGGCCTCACTGGCCTCGACGTCACCCACCAGGTGATGCTGACACGCGCATTTCCCGTCGATGTCGCCGAACATCCGGCAGGAACGACAACTCCGTGCAGCTACCTCGTGCACTATCCCGGTCCGGCCGAGGACATGAACGCCTGGAATCTGCATTATCTGGAGCATCATCCGTCGATCATGCGGACCTTCCCGAACGTCCGCGGAATCGAGATCTACACCCGCATCGACTGGATCGACCGGCTGCCGTCGAGCCGCGTCGAGCACATGCAGCGCAACAAGCTGGTGTTCGACAGCCCGCAAGCCCTCGCGCACGCACTCGGCTCCGACGTGATCACGCGCATGCGCGCGGACTTCGTGAAGTTTCCGCCGTTTGCAGGCAGCAACAGGCATTTTCCGATGCTGACGCGGGTGGTGAAGCCCGGCTCTGGAAAGCCGAGGGTGTGAGCAAAATTGATGATCGCCTTTGAGCTCATCGTTTACGCGGCGAAAGGACGCCTTTTGTGATCCAGTTCACGATCACCTCAAGAAACAATGGTAAGTTTCAAGGGAACATGGACTGTCAACCAATGACATTCTAGGAATCCCGCATATGAACCGCCAAGGATCCCATGAGCGGCCGGTGATATCGGAAACTCTCCTCAACAACTACCGATATGGAATCTATCTTCTTTCGGATTTAGAACCGGAGACCGAGACCTATATTGCCGGTGGCCTCAAATCAGTCGATGAAGCAAAGGCATGGGCCAAGGAGCTCGCCGTAAACCAAGAGTTCAAAGAGATCAGTGGCATCTTTGATTCGATCGAATATAGGCCTCGGCCAAAAGTCAGTCTCGGCCTTTCTCTCGCGCTTGCGAAAGAAGAAGATTTGGCCGAGTCGCTTCGGTTGCACTTGGACCGCGCAACCGAGCAGATAACGAAGCTGAAATTCCCTAGATCTCTTTTTTCATATCAAAGTTCGATATTCTACCTCACCGTTTTGGCGCTCTGGCTCTTTTGGAGCAAAGGCTCGATAGGTATCCCCAAAGGTTTAGATCTCCCACTTGTCGGCAATCGGCTTGATGGAATCGTCCTGGATGCGCCCACCCTCGCGCGGTATTTGCCTATTGCCCTGTTCGCCCTTTATGGCGGTAAATTCCTCTCGGTGCTTAAAACCAACATGGAATATGATACTTTAAGGCAGCGGATTCTTGCCTTGATCATCTATCATCAATGGCGCGCCGACAAATTCCTCGGTGTCCTCTTGCACTCACGAAAAAGCGCAGAAAAGAGTGGGCTCGGTTGGTTGCTCAGTCTTTCCGAGTGGCTCTACGATAACAGCCCGAACACGTTCGCTAGCATGCGGCGGCCGTCAAAGGAGCGCCCCTCTGGTAGTGGCGGCAAAAATGCAGCCGAACTTTCACCCACCTCCCAAAAGAGTGAGGAGGCCATCGATCCTAGGGTCGAACTCGACCAGCGTCTTCCCGGCTGGCTAGATAAAGAATTTGAACGGCGCGTACACGCCTTGTATTTTCTCGATAAAGAAAAGGACTACAGCCGATTTGTGATCTGCTTTAATCCGTTACTGTATATCTGCTCACTCAATAGGGTCTTACTCTATACATATGATTTCCTTTCCGCTCGAGGCGAAAACCTTAGTCACGAACGCCCGACTGATGTTCACGCCATGGAGCGTTTTGCTGTACCAGGGTTTTGGGCGGGCGCCGCGTTCAATTTGCTGTTTCTCGGCGGGGTAATGATATGGGCAATATTCCTAGCAAGGGATATGCCTCGTATGCTGCTCGCCACAAATATTGTTGCTGCCACGGTCGTCATTGCACTGCCGACCTGGTGGAATTTTCTCGCTATGGCAAAGCACCGAGGTTATCCAAGAGGTGAGCCACTTGGCGCTTACTTAGTGGGAGCGTTGACGCCGAACCGTTTGTCCCTTCTTTAGTATTCAGATTGCGGTGACAGTGCTGGACTGCACTCAATTGACCCGCTCCGTTTCGAGCCCGGCAAGCGCGGGTCGAAGCCAGCGCTGTCTGACGGTGATGATTTAGTGCACTGTGACCGTAATTCGCAATTCCGCGGGTGGTGCAGCCCGGGGCCTAGCTAGGACATGCTCGCATCGGCCCGGCATCGCAGATCAGGGATGATGTCTGCTGTGCCGCCGATAGCGTCGCGATAGCAGACCTCACCAGAGATCTGAATTGGGCCACGCGGACATGATGCCCGGCGGTCTATCGCGTCAATTCCAATAGCCGACGACAGTCCGCCGAGAGCCGCCGTTCATTGAGGTTGGTCACGCAGAGCAATAGTCCCTGCTGCTGGGGAGGTTGCATGTGCCACGTGGACATCGGGCGCGGCGCGAGTCCGAACTGCCGTGCGCGTGAAGCGATGTCTACGTCTGACACAGAGTTGGGAAGCAATATCACCACTGCGAGACCAGCGGTAGCCTGCACCTTGATCGTGTTTGGCGCCATTTCGCCCAAGCACTGAAGCAGGGCCTCGCGTCGAGCGGCGTAGAGCCGCTTCATGCGGCGCAGATGGCGAAGATAGTGACCGTCCCGCATGAATTCCGTCACAGCGCGCTGCATGCCTGCAGCCGGCGCCGGCGCCAGGGAAGCAGCGAACTCAGCGAACCGACGACTCAGTTCCGGCGGCACGACCACGAAACCCAGGCGCAGCGCCGGGCTGATCGTTTTGCTGAAACTGCCTATGTGCAGCACCCGTCCTCCATGATCGAGAGATGCAAAAGCCGGAGCCGCCCGTCCTTTCAGCTGCAGTTCGCTCAGGTAATCGTCTTCGATGATCCAGCTATCGTTGCGCCGAGCCCATGCAAGCAGTGCAAGCCGCCGCGGCGGCGACATCGTCATCCCGAGTGGCGCCTGCTGGCCTGGTGTCACAACTGCTAATTTCGCGCCAGCGGCGTTCCGGACACCAGCGGCAACATCTAGTCCTTCTGAATCGACCGGGACAGCTGTCACGGCCATGCCGGCCAAGCCGAGTGCGGTGCGAGTGAGTGGAAAGCCTGGATCCTCAATCCAAGCGCCCATCCTTCCAAGCTGAAGCCCCTGGATTGCCAGACCGAGCGCGCCGGAGAATCCAGCTGTTATGAGCACTTGAGAGGGATTGCACCGAAGGCCGCGGGCCAGCCACAAGTAGGCCGCGACCTCCTTTCGCAACTCCGGATCGCCACGCGGATCCGGATACGTCACCGGCGCCGCCGCAGCTCGCCGGGTCTCACGAGTCAGGATGCGTGACCACAGCTTGAACGGGAAGGCGTCTTGAGCGGGCACGCCCATCTGAAATACCAGCGGCGCGTTTCCGAACTCGTAGAAGAGGTCCGGCACAGGCGGGGCTTCCGGCGACAAATCGGGTATCGAGGATCCGGACTGCCGCTCGGCCACACGAGTTCCTGCCGGCCCGAGTCCAATCGCGAATTGCTCCGCGATGAGACGCTCGTAAGCCACACGCACGGTGCCGCGGGAGACGCCGAGTTGAGCGGCCAGATCCTGCCAAGAGGGCAACCGCGCGCCCGAGGCGAGCAGTCCGTTCTCGATGCCCTCTCGGATCGCCGAATAAATCTGGGCAGCCAGCGGAGTCCTTCTGGCGCGATCGAGTTGGATGGGGAGCGCAGCCATTCCGCAATGGTACAGCCAAAATTGCCAATCTTGGGGCTGTTTTATGATCGGGCGCAGCGCATCTATTGGCCAGCAGCAGCGACCGGAGCGATCCAGTTCCATCTGGCTTGGTGGGAACCCGGGTCAATGCAGACAGCGCAATCGCAGACACGGAGACAGGAGTTTGTGAATAGCCGGCGCGTCCATGCCTCCTGCAACACTTCCACCAAAGAGACAAATGACCGAGGAGATAATTCCCATGAAGGCGATCGTTGTAACGGACCAGGCTGCGGGGACGTCTGGGATGAAGCTGGTGGAGCGTCCCGAGCCGCAGGTACCGATAAACGACGTCATCGTTCAGGTTCATGCGTCGGGATTCGTCCCGACTGAGCTGGCGTGGCCCTCGACCTGGACCGATCGTCTCGACAGTGATCGAACACCGTCGATCCCTGGCCACGAGCTGGCCGGAGTGGTCACTGCTCTCGGCTACGGCACGACAGGGCTGTCCCTGGGACAGCGAGTGTTCGGTCTCGCCGACTGGTATCGCGACGGCACCCTGGCAGAGTATGTAGCCATGGAGGCACGCAACCTCGCGCCGCTCCCGGGCGACGTCGATTTCACGGTGGGCGCAAGTCTGCCAATCTCAGGTCTCACCGCGTGGCAGGGACTGTTCCAGCACGGTCGCCTTCAGATGGGGCAGAGCGTCCTCGTGCACGGCGCAGCCGGCGCAGTCGGTTCGATGGTAACGCAGCTCGCACGAGAGTTCGGCGCCTATGTCATCGGCACCGGACGCGCCGCCGACCGTCAGACGGTGCTCGACTTCGGTGCGAAGGAGTTCGTTGACCTCGACAACGAGGCCCTGGAAGACGTCGGCGGAATCGATCTGGTGCTCGATAGCATCGGCGGCGACATCGGGAAGCGGTCAGCAGGCCTGATTCGAGCCGGAGGAACGCTGGTGTCCATAGTCGGGCCGGCCGAGGCACGGCCCGACAATGGCCGCGCGGTCGACTTCGTCGTCGAGTCCGATCGTGCCCAACTGAGTGAGATCGTGCAGCGGGTGCGGGACGGACGACTGCGGACGAACATCGGCAGCATCTCGACCCTTGACGATGCTGTCGCGGCCTTAAACTCGACCGAGCGACGCAAGGGGAAGACGATCGTCCGCGTTCGTTCCTAGCAACGCACGCCATTGAAGCACGCGGCCGGCGCCGTCCAGGTCGGCCGGCTGGCGAGCGCCGACGAGAGCAAGCCACAAGCGCTCCTGGCTCAACGTGAACACCAATGATGTATGCAGCATTCCGGGCTTGCAGGAATGCGGCGGGCCAACTCGTTTACGGTGGCGGTGCACTCAATTGACAAAGCCGGGTGCGGCAACCCTTGATCCTTTTGGGTGTTTTTCTCGGTGCGTTGGCCAAGGTCGTTTATGACTGGCTGACTTCCACGCAAACATCCGCATCGCTCAGCTGGCAATCTTTTGCTGTGGCGGCGATAGCCGGCATCAATCTTTGAGGACGCGCCTTGGACCAGGGCATCCCGGGGCTCTGCGGGTCCCGCACGCCGGCGATGATGGCATCATGCCACTGTTTTGCCCGACGGCGCAAGTGAATTTCGTAAAATCCGTAGACGTCGACTAAGCCATTGATATCGCAGTCACCGGCTACTGTGCATGGGGTTGTTTTCGAATAATCTGGTCGCGCGGCTCTCCGAGCCTGATCCGGGCCTGCCCTAGTGTCCGCCGAGATAGGCGGTGATCAGGCGGGGATCGTGGATGAGGTCCTTGGCTGGACCTGACTGCACGACCTCGCCGGTCTCCAGCACATAGCCGTAATCGGCCGTCTCCAGCGCGGCTCTTGCATTCTGCTCGACCAGCAGGATGGAGACGCCGAGATCGCGCAGGGAGGCGATGGTGCGAAAGATTTCGCGCACGATCAGTGGTGCAAGACCAAGGCTCGGCTCGTCCAGCATCAGCAGTTTGGGCTTGGCCATCAGCGCACGCCCGAGCGCCAGCATCTGGCGCTCGCCGCCGGAGAGCGTGCCGGCGGCCTGGCGCTGCCGCTCCTTCAGGCGGGGAAAGCGGTCATAGACTTCGTCGAGCGTTGTCTGCACGCCGGAACGGTCGCGCAGGCTGTAGGAGCCGAGCAGGAGATTGTCGGCGACCGACATGTCCGAAAACAGCTCGCGCTTTTCCGGGACGAGGCAGAGCCGGCGCTCGACGCGGTCCTCGACCGACATCTTTCCGATGTCGTCGCCCTGAAACACCATGCGGCCGCGCGAGGCGAGCAGGCCGATCGCGGCCATCAGCAGCGTGGTCTTGCCGGCGCCGTTCGGGCCGATGACGGTGACGATCTGGCCTTCTTCGACCGACAGCGACACGTTGCGGACCGCTTCGACATTGTCGTAGCAGACGGTCACATCTCGCATGGAAAACATCTCGCTCACGCGACGCCTCCGAGATAGGCCTCTTGGACGCGCTCGTCGCTGCGGATCGCAGCTGGGGCGCCCTCGCAGAGCTTTGATCCGAAATCGAGCACGACGATGCGGTCGACCAGCGACATCACGAACTCCATGTCATGCTCGACGATCAGGATGGTCAGATGGTCCGCACGCAGCGACCTCAAGAGCTCGGCAAGCCGCAGCTTCTCCTGGCGGCGCAAGCCCGCCGCCGGCTCGTCGAGCACCAGCAGCGTCGGGTCGGCGGCGAGCGCGCGTGCGATCTCGAGAATGCGCTGATTGCCGAGCGGCAGATTGCCGGCGAGCTCGAACGGCTTGTCGCCGAGCCCGACGCGTTCGAGCTGCATCAGCGCCTCGTGCCGGGCGCTGGCTTCCTCGCGCTGGTTGAGACGGAACGCACCGGCCAAGATGCCCGCGCCGGTGCGGGCGTAGGTGCCGAGCATCACGTTTTCGAGCAGGCTCATGCGCGGCCTGAGCTTCACATGCTGGAAGGTCCGCGCGATTCCGGCTTTGGCGATGCGCGATTGCGCATCGCGGGTGATCGGCCGTCCCGCAAAGACGATCTCGCCCTTGTTGACGCGCAACGCGCCGGTCAGGCAGTTGAACATCGTGCTCTTGCCGGCGCCGTTGGGGCCGATGACGGCGAGGATCTCGCCCGACCGCACTTCGAAGCTGACCTTGTTCACCGCGATGAGGCCGCCGAAGCGGCGCTCGGCGCCGTCGACTTTCAGAAGCAGCTCGCCGGGTGTCGGCTGCACACGGCGGGGCAGGGGCGGCGCGGGCTGCGGCCGCTCGCGCTGGATTTTCGGCAGATAGCGCGCGACGAAGGGCACGATGCCCTGCCGCGCCCATTGCAGGAACAGGATGAACAGGGCGGAGAAGGCGACGATCTCGAGCTGCCCCGACGCGCCCTTGGCGATCAGCGGCAGATAGTCCTGCACGCTGTTCTTGAGCAGGGTGACGATGGCCGCACCAACGACGCCGCCGAGCAGGCTGCCGGCGCCGCCGACCATCGACATCATCAGATATTCGATGCCCATGCCGGCATCGAACGGACCCGGGCTGATGAAGCGGCTCATATGCGCGTAGAGCCAGCCGGAGAGCGACGCCAGGAACGCCGCGATCACGAAGGTCACGAGCTTGATCTGGAAGGCGTTGATGCCGAGGCTCTCGACCAGCGTGTTGCCGCCGCGCAGTGCGCGCATGGCGCGGCCGAGCCTGGAGTCCATGAGGTTGTAGCCGAGGAACAGGATCGCGGCGACGATGCCCCAGATCAGGAAATAGATCTGCGCGCTGGAGACCAGCGCGAACGAGCCGATGCTGATCGGCGGGATCGAGGAGATCCCGTTGAAGCGGCCGAGCCCCTCGACATTGCCGAACAGGAAGCCGATGGCGAGACCCCAGGCGACCGTCGAGAGCGAGAGGAAATGGCCCTGAAGCCGCAGGGTGACGATTCCGAGGATCGCTGCGACGCTGCACGTCAGCGCCACGCCGAACAGGAGGCCCAGCCACGGCGAATAGCCGTTGAGGGCCGAGACCCAGGCTGTCGCATAGGCCGCAATGCCGACGAAGGCCGCCTGTCCGAACGATACGATGCCGCCGACGCCGGTGAGGAGCGCAAGGCCAATAGCGACGAGCGAATAGATGCCGATGTAGTTCATCAGCGTGATGCTGAACGGGCTGAGCACGAAGGGCGCCAGCGCAAGGCCCACCACCGCGGCCAACGCCGCAAGCTGAACATGGACGCGCGTCATTCCTCGATCTCCTCCTCGGAATGCAGCGAGGCGAGGGACCGCCAGATCAGGACCGGAATCAGCAGCGAGAACACGATGACGTCCTTCAGCGCGCTGCTCTCGAACGAGGCGAAGCTTTCGAGGATGCCGACGCCGACCGCGCCGATCGCCGCTCCAGGATAGCTGGTCATGCCGCCGACGATGGCGCCGACGAACGCCTTGAGGCCGATCAGGAAGCCGGAATCGTAGAACACGGTATTGACCGGCGCGATCAGGATGCCCGAGACGCCGGCCATCAGCGATCCCAGCAGATAGGCGATGGTGCCGGCGCGCGCGGGCCGTATGCCCATCAGCCGCGATCCGGTGCGGTTGACGGCGGTCGCGCGCAGGGATTTGCCGACCAGCGTGAAGTCGAAGAAGAGATAGAGCAGACCGCTGAAGACGAGCGCCGCGATCACGATCAGCATGGTCTGACCCGAGATCAGCACGCCGGCGAACTCGGTCGAGAACGAGGTCAGCGGCTCGGTTCGGACACCCTCGGGTCCGAAGAACAACAAGCCGAGGCCGACCAGCGCGTAGTGCAATGCGACGGAGACGGTCAGCAGCAGCAGCACGCTGCCGTCAGCGATCGGGCGGAACACGATCCGGTCAAGCAGCGGGGCGATCGGCGTGATCAGCATCAAGGCCAGCACGAGCCGGATGGCGAGGGGCGGATCGGTACGCATCGCCAGCCATGCGGCGCCGACCACGGCCAGGGGAAGCACGAGATAGAAGAGAAGCGCGCGCGGCAGCAGGCGAAGCTCGCCATTGCGCAGCAGCGAGATGATCTCGATCAGGGTCGCAAGGCAGGCCAGGATCACGACGAGCGCCCCGGTGCCCGGAAAGCGCTTGGCGTCGAGCGCAGCCAGCGTCAGCGCGGTGAAGGCGGCGATGTCACCGAAGGGAATGAAGATGACCCGCGTCACCGTGAAGATGAGGACGGTTCCGATCGCCACCAGCGCATAGACTGCGCCGGTGGCGATCCCGTCGATCCCAAGAATGGCTGCGATGTCGCTCGTCATGGAGACGCCGTTCCCCGGTCTGATCGTCTGCGCTTATGGTGCGTACTTCCAGCCGCCGCCGGTGAGGCGCACCACGACCAGCGAGCGCTCGTCGACGCCGGTCACGGCGCCCGGCTTGAAATTGTAGACGGCATGCACGCCCGGCAGCTCCTTGGTGCTCAGGATCGCATCGCGGAGCGCCGTACGGAATTCGACGGTGCCGGGCTTTGCGGTCTTCAGCGCGCGCTCGGCGGCGTTGGCGAAGATCAGCCAGGCGTCGAAGGAGTAGGCCGAGAAACCGTCGGTGGTCGGGATGTTATGGGTCTTCTGGTAGACCGCGCGGAAGTCCAGCGCGATCTTCTTGGCGAAGTGCTCGTCGGGAAGCTGCTCGGCCACGATCACCGGGCCGGCAGAAACCTGAATGCCGTCGGCTGCCTTGCCGCCGACATTGACGAAGTCCGGATTGACCAGCGCCACGGTGCCGTAGGTGTTTCCCTTGAAGCCGCGCTCGGCGAGGCTGAGCAGCGGCAGCGCGCCTTGCGTGCCTGAGCCGCCGTCCAGCACGGCGTCGGGACGGGCGGCCATGACCTTGAGGATCTGCGCAGTCACCGAGGTGTCGGTGCGGGCGTAGCGTTCGTTGGTCTGGATCTTGATGTCGCCGGCTGTCTCGGCAGCCTTGGCGCCGTTATAGACGAGGTCGCCCCAGGCGTCGGAGAAGCCGATATAGCCGATGTTCTTCATGCCGTCGCGCTTCATGCGGTCGGCGATGATCTTGACGAGGAGAGAGGCCGGCTGCGGCACCGAGACCACCCACTGCTCGGGCGTTTCAGGAAGCTTGCCGATCGGCGACACCGCGATCATCGGCACCTTCAACTCGCTCGCGACCGCCGCCATGGCGATGGTCGACGGTGCGGTGGCAGTCCCGATCAGCAGGTCCACCTTCTCTTCTTCCACCAGCTTGCGTGCGTTGCGGGTCGCAGCCGACGGATCGGAGCCGTCGTCGAGCTGGATCAGGCGGATGGTCTCGCCGTTGATCGTCTTCTTGTATTCATAGGCGGCGTTGAGGCCCCGGCCATAGGGAATGCCGATCGAGGAACCGTTGCCGCTGAGCGAGGTGACGAAGCCAATGGTGATGTCGGCCTGCGCGGCCGGCGCCGCCAGGACGCCTGCGGCAAGTGTGAGGAAGCTCAGAGTCTTTCGCATATGCGTTCTCCTCCGTTGATGCTGGGTACGACAAACCGACTGAAAGCATTGTTGCAGCGCCAAACGCCGGGCGCAGCCGAAAAGAGTTTGCTCGGCCGGGCGTCAGCAACCATGGCGACGCGTGCCGCTCAGATCGCGGGCCCATCGGCGGAAACCGGCGGGCGCCTCTCGATGTGATGGGAAGTGATTGCCGCAGTCGCGATGCGCGACCGGCGATGCTGCTGCGGGCTGTTCAAGCCCGACGACTGTCCACGCGATTGAGTCTCTCAAAATCGGTGCCCTGCAACATCATTGTCTTGGCCATCGGCCGCGACCGGTGGAGGATTACTTAAAGCCTAAAGTATTTCTGGCGGGGCCGTCAACACGTGTCACGGCACCGTCAGAAAAAATGTTGTTGCATACAATTCCATCAGACTTCGCCATTTCCTCGGTCTCTTTGTCCCGTTGAAAGGGCGTCGGCGCCGCGTTGCGAGAGCATCGCTCGCCGGCGCTGCCGCGCACATTTGACGGCTCAATTAGTTTATGGTTGAAATATATCGTGGCAGCCGACGGCCGGTCCTCGCATGGACTGATCGAGGAGAAGGACGATGCGCATCTTCTGGCAGAGCTTCGTTGATGCGAGCGTGAATGCGCCCTACATGGCGCGGCTGTCCGAATATCTCAACATGATCGCGGCACCCGGGACGGCGGTGCATGTCGAAGGCATTTCGCCGCCGGACCGCGAGTTCGGGCGGCTCGCCGAACTGCGCTGCGCGGCCCAGGCCATCGACAATGGCATTGCGGCCGAGGAGGCTGGGTTCGATGCCTTCGTCATGGGACATTTCCAGGATCCCGGCCTCTACGAGCTTCGTTCGGCGCTCGCCATTCCCGTGATCGGGACCGGCGAAGCGACGCTGCTTGCGGCATCGCAGCTCGGCCGGCGCCTGGGTCTCGTCACGCTCGATCCCGTCTTCGAAGTGTGGCACTACGAGCAGGCCGAGCGTTACGGTCTCGGTGACCGCGTCGTTCACGTGACCGGCATGGGCTGCAAGCCCGAGGATTTTGCCGAAGCGTTTGCAGGCAACGAAGCGGCCCAGGCCCGCATGATCAGGGATTTTATCGCCTGCGCGCTGCCGCTGACGGAGCGCGGCGCCGATGTCGTGATTCCCGCCGGCGTACTTCCCGGTCTCTTGATTGGACGGGAGCATGGCCTGAAGGTCGGGCATGCGCCGGTCGTCAATTGCGCGGCCGTTGCGCTCAAGAGCGCCGAGATGTGGGTGCAGCTCCGGCGTCTCAATGGCACCGAGCCCAGCCGCGGGCCGAGCTTCAGTCGCGCCAGCGAGGTTGCCCGCAGTGATTTTCGCGCAATGCTCGCCCGCAACAAGCGTTAGGGCGCAGCGTCGAACTTTGGAGACCGAGACATGATGACGCCCGAGAAGATCCTGTACGAGACCGAGGTGACGGCCACCGGTGGCCGCGACGGCAAGGCTGCGAGCCCGGACGGTCTGTTGTCAGTCTCGCTGTCTTTGCCGAAATCGATGGGCGGTCCCGGCGGCGAGGGGACCAATCCGGAGCAGCTCTTTGCGGCCGGCTATGCCGCGTGCTTTCTCGGCGCGGTCAAGCTGGTGGCGCGTACCCGGAAGATCGTGCCGTCCGCCGAGCCGTCGGTGACGGCGAAGGTCGCGATGGGGCCGGTCCCCGTCGGCTATGCGCTCGCCGTCGAATTGAAGGTCAACCTGCCCGGGGTCGAGAAAGCCATCGCCGAAGAGGTCGTCGCCGGCGCGCATGAGCGTTGTCCCTATTCGAACGCGACACGCGGCAATATCGACGTCAGGCTGACGGTGATCTGAGGCGCGACCGGTGAAGAAATCCCAGCGCACGCCATACGACGGCATCGTGATCGCGGCTCCCGTCACGATTCCCTATGTGCGCTATTCCATCGAGAGCGCGCAGTGGTGGATCGGCCGCGCGCTCGGCGCGCTCGTGGCCCAGGCCGGCATCAAGGCGTCCGACATCGACGGCCTCTGTGTCTCGAGCTTCACCATGGGCAGCGACAGCGGAATCGGGCTGACGCAACATTTTGGTCTTTGCGTCCGGTGGCTCGACACGATTCCGCTGGGTGGTGCCAGCGCCATCGCAGGCTTGCGCAAGGCTGCGCGCGCGGTCCAGGCCCGTGACGCCGACATCGTCGCCTGCGTGGCGGGCGACACTAACCACGTCGATTCCTTCCGCCTGACGCTCGAGAATTTCTCGCGCTTCAACCAGGATGCCGTCTATCCCTACGGCGCGGGCGGCGCCAATGCGAGCTTCGCGCTGATCGCGCGCAACTACATGCGGACCTTCGGCGTCACGCGCGAGGACGTCGGCAGGATCGCGGTGGCCCAGCGCGCCAATGCGCTGCGCAATCCGCACGCGCTGATGAAGGCGCCGCTGACGCTCGAGCAATATCTGGCGGCCCGGCCGATTTCCGATCCGATCCATCTGTTTGATTGCGTGATGCCTTGCGCAGGCGCCGAAGCCTTTCTGGTGATGCGCGAGGAGACCGCCGCATCGCTGGGGCTGCCTGCGGCGCGACTTTTGTCGACGATCGAGCGGCACAACGCCTTCGCCGACGACCCAATGCAGGTGCGCGGCGGTTGGGCGATGGACATCGGCGAGCTCTATGCCATGGCCGGCGTGAAGCCTGACGATCTCGATATCGTCCAGACCTATGACGATTATCCCGTCATCACGATGATGCAGTTCGAGGATCTCGGCTTCTGCAAGAAGGGGGAGGGCGCGGAATTCGTCCGTGCGCACGATCTCACCATCGACGGCGACTTTCCGCACAATACCTCCGGCGGGCAGCTCTCCGTCGGGCAGGCTGGCGCTGCCGGCGCCTATCTTGGTCTCGTCGAGGGGCTGCGGCAGGTCCTGGGAACCGCGGGCCCCACGCAGGTCAGCAATGCGAGCCTCGGCTTGGCTTCCGGGTTCGGCATGATCAATTATGACCGCGGTCTCGCCTCCGGTGCCGCGATCTTTGCAGGGCCTTCACGATGATCGATCCGATCAAGCCGCCCCGCCGCAAAAATCCGCTGCTGCGGACGCGGCTTCCGGCATCGCCCCCGAGGCCGCGCAGCCGGACGTCGCACGGTTTCACGCGGGCGGCTGCCGAAGGGCGCTTCATGCTCCAGCGCTGCGAGGCTTGCGGCGCTTTCGCTTATCCGGCGCGGGAGGCTTGTCCGTCTTGCCTATCGCCCGCACTCGCGTTTGCGGACGCGCCGCGCCAGGGCACGCTTCTCGCCGAGACGACGGCGCGTGTGCCAAGCGACGTCTATTTCCGCGAACGGGCGCCCTGGCGGATCGGCCTCGTCAAGATGGTCTGCGGTCCGACGATCGTGGCGCATCTCCATGCAGACTGTGCCGAGGGTGCACCGGTCCGCATGTCGTTTCAGCTCGACAAGGGCGGTCAGGCAGTGGCCTTTGCCAGACCCGAGGGGGATACTCCCAACATGGCAGACGACAGGCAGTGGCGGGAAATGACGGCCGATCCGAAATTCAGGCGGGTGTTCGTCACCAACGGCCGCAGCCTGATCGGCCAGGAAGCCGTGGTCGCCTTGAAGGCCGCTGGCGCGAAGACCGTGTTTGTTGGCGTGGCCGAACCCTGGCGGCCGTTTGCCGGTGAGGATCTGCTGCGCCGGCAGGAGGGGGTTGAGGTCGTCACGCTCGATGCGGCCGATGAAAAATCTGCCGCTGATCTCGCCGCCGACATCGGTGGCAAGGTGGATATTCTCGTCAATACGACGGAGTATGTGCGAGCGGGCGGCCTGCTCGACCGCAAGGGGACGAGCATCGCGCGTGACGAGATCGACCAAGCCTATCTCGGCTTCATCAATCTCGCGCAGGCTTTTGGACCCGCGATGCGGATGCGCGGCGCCGACGGCGTCAACAATAGCGTCGCATGGGTCAACATCCTGTCAGTCTACGCGCTTGCGAACTGGCCGGCCTTTGGCGCCTACTCGGCCTCGCAGGCCGCGTGCCTGTCGCTGTCGCATTGCCTTCGCGCGGAGCTGCGGCCGGGCGGCATCAAGGTCATGAATCTCTTCACCGGACCTGTCGACATCGAATGGTTCCAGACCGTGCCGCCGCCGAAGGTCGCGCCGCGCGCGATCGCGCAGGCGATCGTGTCGGGGCTGAGAGGCGGGCTCGAAGAGATGTATGTCGGGGACGTCGCCGAGGAAATCAGGCAGCGTCTCGCGGCCAATCCGAAAGCGCTCGAGCGCGAGCTCGACAAATGAGGGACGGATTTCAACCAAGCCGGAGGACGTGACAATGCAAAGCAAGAATCTCCTGGAGCTGGCCGGTGCGATTTCGTCCGGCGCGGTGCGCGTCGTCGATCTGACCTTCACACTCAGTCCGGACTTTCCGGTCATCGTGCTGCCGCCGGAGTTCGGCCAGGCGGCGCCGGTGCGTATCCAGGAAATCTCGCGATATGATGGTCGCGGCCCGGCCTGGTACTGGAATAACGTGACGTTCGGCGAACACACCGGCACGCATTTCGACGCGCCGATCCACTGGTTCACCGGCAAGGACCTGCCGAACAATGCCGTCGATACGATGCCGGCCAAGGACATGATCGCGCCGGCCTGCGTCATCGACTGCTCCGCGGAGGCGGCGCAGGATCCCGACTTTGTGCTGACGGTGCCGCTCGTCGAGGCTTGGGAATCCAAGCACGGGCGCATCCCCGCGCGCCAATGGGTCCTGCTGCGGACCGACTGGTCCAAGAAGGGCTGGCGCGACTATTCCAACCTGAGGGATGACGGCGCGCACACGCCGGGGCCGAACCCGGCCGTCATGAAGTGGCTGGTGGAGGAGCGCGGCATCATCGGTTTCGGCACCGAGACCATTGGTACCGATGCTGGCCAGGCCGGACATTTCGAGCCGCCTTATCCCGCGCATCACTTCCTGCACGGCGCGGGTCGCTACGGCCTGCAATGCCTTTGCAATCTGGACCAGCTTCCGGCCACCGGCGCCGTCATCGTGGCTTCCCCCCTGAAAATCCAGAACGGCTCCGGCAGTCCGCTCCGGGTCATCGCATTGGTTGGGTCGAACTGAGCAAGGCATGGCGCTTGCCGAACGAGACAACAGAAGAAACCGCTTACGAAAGACAGGTGCCATGAACTTGATGAAGAGCCTGCTGGCTTCCACCGTGCTGCTCATCGCCGTGCCAGAGATCGCGCAGGCGGAGATTCTCGTCGGCTTCGTCACCGGCCTCAGCGGGCCGGTATCGTCGATCGGGATTCCGAACGGGAAGGGGATCGCGGCGGGCCAGGCCTATGTCGGCGAGGTCGGCGGTGAGAAGCTCCGGATCATTCAGCTCGACGACGGCTCCGATCCGACGGCGTCGGCGCGCAATGCCCGCAAGCTCGTCGAGCAGGAGAAGGTCGACATCCTCATCGGCACCTCAGGCGCGCCCCAGACACTGGCAATGGCGACCGCGGCGATCGAGATGAAGGTGCCGATGATCGCGGTATCCCCGATCGCGCCGGTGCCTCCGGGTGATGGCGGTCCCTGGGTCGTGCAGACGCCGCAACCGACGCCGCTGCTCGTCCAGGGCATCGTCGATCACATGAAGGCTCATGGGCTGAAGACGGTGGCCTTCATCGGGTTCTCCGACGCGTTCGGCGACCTCATGTACGCCTCGCTCGAGCAGAGCGCGAAGGTGGCTGACATCAAGGTGATCGCGAACGAGCGATATGCGCGATCGGATTCCTCGGTGACCGCGCAGGTGCTGCGCGCGCTCGCGGCGCGCCCCGACGCCATCATGCTCGGCGGCACCGGCACGCCCGGCGCGTTGCCGGTCATCGGCTTGTCCGAACGCGGATATAAGGGACCGCTCTACGGCAATCATGGACTCATCAGCGCCGATTTCCTGCGCCTTGCCGGCAAGGCGGCCAACGGCATCATCTGCCCGACCGGGCCGGTCACCGCGGCCGAGCAGCTTCCCGCCAGCAATCCGATCCAGAAGGTGGCGCTGGAGTTTCGCTCGGCCTTCGAGAAGGCGAATGGCGAGGCCCCGACGGACTCGTTCTCGTCATACTCCTTTGACGGCTGGCTGGTGTTCGTCGACGCAGCCAAGCGCGCGATGGCGACCGGCGCCAAACCGGGCACGCCGGAATTCCGCACCGCGCTTCGCGAGGCGCTGTTCACGACCAAGGACGTGGTGGGAACGCAAGGCATCTACACCTATACGCCGGCGGATCGGCATGGCGTCGACGCTCGCGCGCGCATTATGGTTCAGATCGAGGACGGCAAATACAAGCTGCTGCCGTGAGCGAGGCGGCTTTGGTGAAGCCCAGCGCGATATCGGAGGCGGGGGAGGCGGCTGCGGCGCCGGCCTGGGCCCGCGCGGTGGGGATGTTTCCGCCGTCTGACCGGATTCTCTCCACCATCCTTGCGCGACAGGCCGAGCGCTACGGCGATCGTGTCCTGCTTGTCTCGGGAGAGACGCGCTGGACCTACGCGCAGACTGCGGCGATTGCCGCCGCATCGGCGCAGACGCTTGTCGACGCCGGGATCAAGCCCGGCGACCGGGTCGCCCTGATGTGCTCCAACCGGCCGGAGTTTCTGCAGGTCTTTCTCGGATGTGCCTGGCTCGGCGCGATCGTGGTGCCGATCAACACGGCGCTGCGCGGCTTCCAGCTCTCCCACATCTTCCGTAATTCGCAGCCCTCTCTTCTCGTCGTCGAGGCGCCGTTCCTTGCCGCGATCGACACTGTCGAGGCAGGTGTTGAGCTTCCTTCGCAGGTCTGGATGATCGGAACGGCCGCCGAGACAGGCAGCGCGAAGATTTCGCCAGTTCCGCTCCCCGCTCTCGGGGACCAGGCGGCCGCGAGCCTCGTGCGACCCGGCGACACCGTGGCCATTCTCTACACCTCCGGCACGACCGGCCCCGCCAAGGGCGTGTGCTGTCCGCAAGCGCAATTGTTCTGGTGGGGCATCTATTCGGCGCGCGCGTTGGGCATTCGTGAAGGCGACGTGCTGTTCACGACGCTGCCGCTGTTCCACACCAACGCGCTGAATGCGTTCTATCAGGCCGTCCTGAACGGATGCACTTACGTGCTGGAGCCTAAATTCTCCGCCTCCGGCTTCTGGGCTGCCGCGCGACGACACAATGCGACCGTCGGCTATCTGCTCGGCGCCATGGCATCGATGCTGCTGGCGCAGCCGCAGACTGGGGATGACCGATCGCATCGGCTTCGCGTTGCGCTCGGCGGCGGCGTGCCGCCGCAGATCCACGCGCCGTTTTTCGCGCGGTTCGGCGTGCCCTTGGTCGACGGCTACGGATCGACGGAGACCAATTTCGTGTTCGCGGGCGCGATTCCGTCCGACCGCCCGGGGACGATGGGATATCTCGCTGACGGCATCGAAGCCCGCATCGTCGATGCCGATGATGCCGAGCTTCCCGTTGGGCAGGCGGGAGAGCTGTTGCTGCGCGCCAAAGAGCCCTTTGCATTCGCGACCGGATATTTCGGCATGCCGGAGAAGACGGTCGAGGCCTGGCGAAATCTCTGGTTCCACTCCGGTGATCGCGTGGTCCGCGATCCCGACGGGCATTATCGCTTCATCGACCGCATGAAGGATTCGATCCGCAGGCGCGGCGAGAATGTCTCTTCATGGGAGGTGGAGCAAGCGATCCAGTTCCATCCTGCGGTCGCGGCCTGCGCGATCTATCCGCTGCCCTCGGAGTTGGGTGAGGACGAGGTTGCCGTCGCGATCCTGCTGGAGCCCGGCCAATCGCTTGCACCGGTCGACATCATCCGTCACTGCGAAGGCAGGATCGCTTATTTCGCCGTTCCCCGCTATGTGCGGATCGTGAAAGAGATGCCGCTGACGGAGAACGGCAAGATCAAGAAGGGCGTGCTGCGCGACGCCGGCGTGACGACGGATATCTGGGACCGCGAGGCGGCCGGGGTCAAAGTCAGGCGGCTCTAGCGCCTGGCGCCGGAGGCCGTCACGGCTTTTCCAGCGAATCCCTGACGGCGCCCTTGAGCTGGTCGAGCTCGCCGATCAATCCGTCGAGCTTGTCAGCGGGGAATTCCGCCAACAGCTCCGCGAGCCACGAGCCATGGCTCTTGGCCATGCGCCTGAAGGTTTTTCGGCCCTCGACGGTCATGCAGACGATCTGCACGCGGCGATCCAGGGCGGACGGCGTGCGGGTGATGTAGCCGTCCTCGACCAGCCGGTCCACGATCGGCGTCAGGTTCCCGGCTGATACCATCAGGCGCTTGGGCAGCTCTCCCAGCACCAGTCCGCTCGGCTCGCGGTCGAGCTGGGCCAGCACGTCGAAGCGGGGCATGGTGAAATCGAATTCCTCGCGAAACCGGCGGCGCAACTCACCCTCGATCAGGGTCGTGCAGGCCAGCAGCCGGAGCCAAAGCCGTGTTTGAGCCCTGTACTCGGCCTCCTGATCCGCCCCATTCTTCGACGAAACAGGCGGGGACTCCTTCGCGAGTGCCAAATCGAATCTCCTGGGAGCGGCGCGCCCGTCGAAAACGGACGGCGTCGTGAACATCCGGCAAGATAGTTCGTACCAAAAGTAAATTCAAGGCTTGGCGGCATCCCCGCCGAACCGGGGCGGCCTTGCGGCGAATCCGCCGCCAGTCACCAGATTGCAGCAACCCGCAGGGCGATCTCAAAAGCCCCCGACAAGCGTCTTGACAATCCGCGCTCCGCCGAAATATTTTATGCTTAAAATAATTTACGGCCCGGCATTCCCATGGGGGTTTGCAGGCTCGGCACACGGCGCGACGCGCGAAAGCGAGGGATCATGCGCATAGTCTGTATCGGCGGCGGCCCGGCCGGTCTTTATCTGGGCCTGCTGATGAAGCGCCGTCACCCGGAGCACATCGTCACCGTCGTCGAGCGCAACAAGCCCTACGATACGTTCGGCTGGGGCGTCGTGTTTTCGGACGCGATGATGCAGGCGATGCGCCTTGCCGATCCCGAGAGCGCGACCGAGATCGAGGACGCCTTCAATCACTGGGACGACATCGAGCTCGTCTTCAAGGGAACGCGCCAGCGCACGACCGGCCATGGCTTCATCGGCATCGGCCGCAAGCACCTGCTGAACATCCTGCAACGGCGCTGCGAGGCGCTTGGGGTCGAGCTCGTCTTCGAGCGCGATGTCGAGTCTGATCTCGAATTTCCCGACGCCGACCTGATCGTCGCCTGCGACGGCGTCAATTCCAGGATCCGCGCCCGCTATGCCGAGCAATTCCAGCCCGACATGGTGATCCGGCCGAACCGCTTCATCTGGCTTGGCACCAAGAGGGCGTTCGACGCCTTCACGTTCGATTTTCAGAAGACCGAGCACGGCTGGTTCCAGGCGCATATCTACAAGTTCGACGCAGAGACTTCGACCTTCATCGTCGAGACCACGGAAGAAGCCTACAACGCCCACGGGCTCGGCGAGCTCGATCAGCAGGGCTCGATCGAGTTCTGCGAAAAGATCTTTGCCGAGACGCTCGACGGCGCGAAGCTGCTGACCAATGCCCGCCATCTGCGCGGCTCGGCCTGGCTCAATTTCAGCCGCTTGATCTGCGGCAAATGGAGTGTGTTCAACGGCAAGTCCCATGTCGTGCTGATGGGGGACGCCGCGCACACCGCGCATTTCGCGATCGGTTCGGGCACCAAGCTCGCGCTTGACGACGCCATCGAGCTCGCCAACCAGTTCGACCGCCACGGTCACGGCGGCGACAACATCGGGACGGTGCTGGAAGCCTATGAAGACGTGCGCCGCGTCGATGTCGCGCGCATCCAGAACGCCGCGCGCAACGCCATGGAATGGTTCGAGGTGGTGGGCCACCGTTATGCCGACACGCTGGAGCCGCCACAATTTTTCTATTCGATGCTGACGCGCTCGCAGCGCATCAGCCACGAGAATTTGCGCCTGCGCGATCGCACCTGGCTGGAAGGTTTTGAGCGCTGGTTCGCCGCGCGTTCGGGGATCACGGTCAAGGACGGCGAACGGGTGCCGCCGCCGATGTTGACGCCGCACCGTGTGCGCGGCCTTTCGCTTGCGAACCGCATCATGGTCTCGCCGATGGCGATGTATTCGGCACAGGATGGTCTCATCGACGACTTCCACATCGCCCATCTCGGCGCGCGCGCCATGGGTGGCGCCGCGCTGATTTTTGCCGAGATGACTTGCGTCTCGCCGGATGCGCGGATCACGCCGGGCTGCCTCGGGCTCTGGAACGATGCGCAAGCGGCACAATGGCGCCGGCTGGTCGATTTGATCCACAGCCTCGGGCACGCCAAGGTCGGCATCCAGCTCGGCCATGCCGGGCGGAAGGGATCGACCAGGCTTGCATGGGAAGGTATCGATCAGCCGCTCGAGACAGGCAATTGGCCGCTGATCTCGGCTTCTGCATTGCCCTATCTGCCGCACAGCCAGTTGCCGCGGGTGATGGACCGCAGCGACATGGACCGCGTGCGCGACGATTTCGTCGCCGCAACGCGCCGCGCCGCCGAGGCTGGCGTCGAATGGCTCGAACTCCATTGTGCGCACGGCTATCTGCTGTCGAGCTTCCTCTCGCCGCTGACCAACCGGCGGACCGACGAATACGGCGGCAGTCACGAGAACCGTGCGCGCTTTCCGCTGGAGGTGTTCAAAGCGGTCCGCGCAGCTTGGCCGTCGGATCGGCCGATTTCGGTGCGGCTGTCCTGCCACGACTGGACCGAGGGCGGCAACACGCCAGCCGATGCGGCGATCTTCGCTGCGATGTTCAAGCAGGCTGGCGCCGACGTGATCGACTGCTCGTCGGGACAGGTCTCGAAGGAGGAGCGGCCGATCTATGGCCGCCTGTTCCAGACGCCGTTCGCCGATCGCATCCGCAACGAGGTCGGGATCGAGACCATCGCGGTCGGTGCGATCTCCGAGGCCGATCACGCCAACTCGATCCTCGCGGCCGGCCGCGCCGACCTCTGCGCCATCGCGCGGCCCCATCTTGCCGATCCCGCCTGGACACTGCACGAGGCCGCGCGCATCGGCATCACCGCGATCAGCTGGCCGAAGCAATATGTCTCCGCCAAGGGACAATACGAAACCAATCTGGCGCGCGCCGCGGCCGCGGCCGCGAGTTGAGCGGAGGAGGGATCAGATGAGCTCCATGGCAAAGGTCATCCGGCGCGAATGGCTCGACTGGCCGTTTTTCGAGCCGCGTCATCGGGCGATCGGCAGCGCGCTCGACCGCTTCGTGCAGTCGGGAGCTCTCGACAAGATCGACCACAATGATGTCGACGACGCCTGCCGCAAGCTCGTGCGCGCGATGGGCGAGGCGGGGGTGCTCGACTGCGCGGTCGCAGCGCCCGAGGGCGATGCGACGACGATCGATTCCCGTTCGATCTGCCTGTCACGTGAGTCGCTGGCCTATGCTGACGGCCTCGCCGATTTCGCCTTCGCCATGCAGGGGCTCGGCTCCGGGGCGATCGCGCTCGGCGGCTCCGTGGAGCTGCGCAAGGCCGTGCTGCCGAAGGTGCGCTCCGGCGAATGGCTCGCGGCCTTCGCGCTGTCCGAGAAGGAAGCAGGATCCGACGTCGCGGCGATGTCCTGCACGGCGCGGGCCGACGGCGACGACTATGTCATCGACGGTGAGAAGACCTGGATCTCGAACGGCGGCATCGCCGACGTCTACACGCTGTTTGCGCGAACGGGCGAGGCGCCGGGCGCGCGCGGCATCTCGGCCTTCGTCGTCTTTCCCGATGATCCCGGCTTCAGCATTGCCGAGCGCATCGATGTCGTCGCCCCGCATCCGCTGGCGACGCTGCGCTTCACGGGCTGCCGGATTCCGGCGAGCCGCCGCCTCGGCGCGCCGGGCGGCGGGTTCAAGCTTGCGATGCAGACGCTGGACATCTTTCGCGCCTCGGTCGCCGCGGCAGCCCTCGGCTTTGCGCGGCGTGCGCTCGACGAGGCGTTGTGGCATGCGAAGAGCCGGCACATGTTCGGGGCAACCTTGGGCGATCTCCAGCTGACCCAGGCCGCACTTGGCGACATGGCGACCGAGACTGATGCCGCCGCACTGCTGACTTACCGCGCCGCCTGGCGCCGCGATGTCCAGAAGCTCCCGACCACGCGTGAAGCTGCCATGGCCAAGCTGACCGCGACCGAGACCGCACAGCGTGTCATCGACCGCGCCGTGCAGATGTTCGGCGGTCGCGGCGTACGCAAGGGCGAGATCGTCGAAAGCCTTTACCGCGAAATCCGGGCGCTCCGCATCTACGAGGGCGCGACCGAGGTCCAGAAGCTGATCGTGGCGCGTGATCTGTTGAAGCCGCGCTGATTGCAGAGAGTTTTAGCACAATGAAACAAGAAGAGCTGCCTGTCGCGACCAATGGTCGGCGGGTGCTTCAGCCCAGCGGCTGGCCGCAGCCGAAGGGATATGCGAACGGCATCATGGCCGAAGGGGGCCTCGTGGTGACGGGCGGCGTCGTCGGCTGGGACGTTGCCGGTCGATTTGCCGACGGCTTTGTCGCGCAGGTCCGGCTGGCGCTCGAAAACATCGTCGCGATCCTCGCGGAGGGCGGTGCGGGACCCGAACATCTCGTGCGCCTGACCTGGTATGTCGTGGACATGGACGAATACGTTTTCAATCTGAAAGCGCTTGGCAAAGCCTATCGCGATGTCGTCGGCGTCCACTACCCCAGCATGGCGCTGGTCCAGGTCGTGCGTCTTGTCGAGCCGGCAGCGCGCGTCGAGATCGAAGCGACGGCCGTCGTTCCCCATTGAGGCGCACGAACAGCTTAGAAGCGTCCGTTGCTAGCGGAGACAAACGGCAACTACCGCGTAGCGACATCGATGGTGGTCGGCGCGGTGCCAGCCTCGATGTCCCGAAGAAGTTGCAGCAATCTGGCGCCGCCCTCCAGCAGGTCGGCCTGGATTGATTTTTTGACGGCCTCGGGATCTTTCGCCACCAGACCGTCGATCACGTTCAGATGCTGGTGCCGCCCCGGATAGGTCGGGGTCGCATGCGGGTACAGCATGTTGAGCATGGGGCCGTTGCGCAGCCAGATCGTTTCGATCATTTCGAGCAGTTCCGGCGCGTCGGCGGCCTTGTAGAGCGTGTGGTGGAATTGCCAGTTCACCTCCACGGCTTCGCGCCAGCGCCCGCCGCGTTCCGCCGACACCAGCGCCTGATGATACTTCTTGAGGTTGGCGATATCGGCCTTCGAGATCCGACTGGTCGCGCGCTCGGCGGCCAGTCCTTCAAGCAGAATCCGGATGCTTCGCAGTTCCTGGTATTGCGCGGCGCTGAGGTGTGCGACCTCGATCCAGCGGCTCGCCTGCATGCTGAGCACGCGCGCGCGCACCAGCTGCATCAACGCTTCGCGGATCGGCGTTTCCGAGACGCCCATCGTTTCCGCGAGCTCGCGGATCTTGAAGCGATGGCCGGGACGAAAGCGTCCCTCCATCAGCGCAAGCCGCAGTTCCTGGAACACGCGGGCCGTCAGATTATCGCGGCTGACCAGACCGACAGCGTCGTTGGGCATCGAAGGGCTGCTTCCAGTTGAATCAGAGCGACCGGTATCCATGCACGCCATGCACGTCCGCAGGCTGTCGTTGCAAGACTAAAAGTCGTGAGACGCTTTCACAGGTATGATATATCATATATTGAAATGTTGGCGCAACGGCGCGGCCGATCCGAAACGAGGGGACTTGCGATGGCACCTCACGCGACACCCGGCTCCCTTGCTCCGGACGAGGCGCTGCGGGCGCGGGCCCGCAAGGTCATTCCCGGCGGCATGTGGGGGCACATGAATGTCGCCCGGCTGCCACCCGGCTATCCGCAATTCTTTCGCAACGCGCGCGGTTGCCGGCTCTGGGATGTCCAGGGCACCGAATATATCGACCTGATGTGCGGCTACGGGCCGATGGTGCTGGGTTATGGCGATCCCGATGTAGAGGCTGCAGCCGCGGAGCAGCGTGGCCGTGGCGACCTCATGACGGGACCGGCCGAATGCCAGGTTGAACTTGCGGAGCTCGTGGTCGAGACCATTCCGCATGCCGACTGGGTGCTGTTCGCCAAGAACGGCAGCGACGCGATGACGGCTTGCGTGACCATCGCGCGTGCGGGGACGCAGCGGCGCAAGGTGCTGGTGGCGAAGGGCTCCTATCACGGCGCCGCGCCGTGGTGCACACCCTCGCTGGCCGGCGTCACCACGGAGGATCGCGCCCACATCCTGCACTATGACTACAACGACGTGGCGAGTCTCGAGCGCGCCGCCGATGAGGCCGGCCGCGATCTGGCAGCGGTGCTGGCGACCGCATTTCGTCATGATGTGAAACGCCCACAGGAGGCGCCGACGCTCGCCTTCGCGCAGGCGATGCGGCGGATTTGCGATGCGGCCGGCGCGGCTCTGGTCCTCGACGACGTCAGGGCGGGCTTTCGGCTCCATATCGGTGGCAGCTGGGAGCCTTACGGCGTGCGGCCCGATCTGTGCGGCTGGAGCAAGGCGATCGCCAACGGTCATCCGCTCGCCGCGGTGACCGGCAACGATCGCTTTCGCGAAGCCGCGCAGCAGGTCTACGTCACCGGCTCGTTCTGGTGTGCGGCGGTGCCGATGGCGGCTGCGATCGCCACGATCAGGAAGCTGCGGGCGACCGGTGCAATCGCAACGATGGAAGCCATGGGGCGCCGGCTCCGCGAGGGGCTGGAGCAACAGGCGCGCGCGCACGATCTGCCGTTGCGGCAGACCGGGCCGGTCCAGATGCCGCTGGTCATGTTCGACGATGACCCGGATTTCACGCTCGGCCATCGCTTCGTGCTGGAGGCGCTACAGCGCGGCGTCTACATGCATCCCTGGCACAACATGTTTATGTCGGCGGCGCATCAGGCCGCGGACATCGACCGCGTCCTCGAGGCGACGGACGGCGCCCTCAAACAGGTCGCCTCATCGGTCGAACGGCGTCAACCCGCGAAGGTAAACCAGTGAAGCCGTGAATACGTGAATAACGGGCAATGCACGAGCCCAACAGGAAGGCAGTTGTGATGACAGGCGTTGCTTCCATATTCCGTTCGATTGCCATGATCGGCTCGGCGATCACCTTCCTCGTTGCACTCGCGAACCCGATCCATGCCGCAGAACCACACCGTGGCGGCAGTCTGGTCTACGCTTATCTCTCGGGACCCGGCACGCTCGATCCCCATGTCGCATCGAGCCTCGTCGAGCTCGAGGTCATCCATCACATCTTCGAGCCGCTGGTCGCGATTGACGGCAACTACAATGCAAGGCCCGTTCTGGCCTCGAAGATCGACACCAATGCCGACGCCACGGTCTTCACCTTCACGCTGCGCAAGGGCGTCAAGTTTCACAATGGCAAGGAGATGAATTCGGCCGACGTGCTGGCGTCGTTCGAGCGCTATCGCAGGGTCAGCCCCAATGCCTCCGTGCTCGCCGATGTCGACGGCTTCGAGGCGCCCGATCCGTACAGCTTCGTGATTCGCCTGAAGAAAGCGAATGCGGTGTTCATCGATGTGCTGAAGTCGCCGGTCTATCCGTTCGAGATCCTGCCGGCCGAGCAGAAGGACAAGGCAGCGCGCGAGATCGACATCGTAGGGACCGGTCCGTTCCTGCTGGGCGAGTGGGTCAAGGACAGCCACCTCGTCATCAAGCGCTTCGACGGTTATGTGCCCGACGACAGCGCGCCGGGTCCGGATGGACTGGCCGGGCGCCGCACCGCCTATCTCGACCAGGTTCGCTACAATTTCGTGCCTGAGGCAAATGCACGCGTCGCCGCACTGCAGACCGGCAATGCCGACGTCATCGGCGATGTCCCCCGCGATCTGGCCAAGCGCTTCGAAGGCCAGGCAAACATCACGACGCAACAGATCTTTCCCTACTGTATGCAGGTGTTCGTCGTGAACACGCAGGCTGCACTGACCAGCAATCCGCTCATTCGCCAGGCGATCGAGGCGGTGGTCAATGTCGAGGACATTACCGGGGCGATGGGACAAATCTCGCGGCCCGGCCATTCGCTGGTCTATGCGTCGAGCCCCTATTATCAGGGCGATGCCATGAAGCCCTATTACGACCAGCGCAATCCGGCCAAGGCCAAGGCATTGCTGAAGCAGGCCGGATACAATGGCGAGAAGATCGTACTTCAGACCAACTCCAACTATCCAAATTTCCGCGATGCCATCCTGGTTCTGTCCGAGCAGATGAAGGACGCCGGCATGAATGTCGCGGTCGACATCGTCGACTGGACCACCAACGCCAGCAACATGCAGCGCGGCACCGGTGTCTGGAATGTCTCCACCACGGGCTATTGCTCGAATCCGCTGCTCGGACCTCAGCAATGGAAGGTGATGATCTACACCTTCCCGCATGTGAAGGACGACCAGGTTCTCGATGCCGCCTATGACAAATTCTATGCCTCGCTCGATCCGAAGCAGCGCGTCGCAGCCTGGGCCGAGATCGAGAAGCGCGTGCTGGACCAAGCCTACATGATCAAGATCGCCGACATGGGCACGATGCGAAGCTTCAATGCCGCCAAGGTCGCGAACTTCGAGCCCTATTACATCGTTCATTTCTGGGATGTGTGGCTGAAGTAGCGTCGTCGACAAGACAGCGGGCAGGGCAGGGACACAAGCCTCATATCGGGTATCTCATGTTTCGCGCGATCATCGTCCGTCTCATGCAATCCATACCGGTCCTGCTGCTGGTCGCGGTGCTGTCTTTCATCCTGATGCATCTGTTGCCGGGAGATCCGGCCGTGGTGATCGCTGGTGCGGACGCCACACCCGCGGCGGTCGAACGGATCCGCAGCGAGCTCGGCCTTGACCAGCCGATATGGCAGCAATTGCTGTCCTGGTTTCTCAGTCTTGCCCAAGGCAAGTTCGGCAGCTCGCTGGTGCTGAACCAGACCGTGCTCTCGGCGGTCGCGGAGCGCCTGCCGGTGACGCTGTCGCTGGCTGCGCTGTCGCTTGCCATCACCCTGCCGATCGGTATCACGCTCGGCATCCTCGCCGCCTATTTCCGCAGCAGCTGGATCGACGCCGGGGTCATGATGATCGCCTTGGTCGGGGTATCGGTCCCGAGCTTCTGGATCGCAATCCTGTCGGTCATCCTGTTCAGCGTGACGCTCGGCTGGGTGCCGTCCTCGGGTTACGCGCCACTGCTGACGGCGGGGCCGGGCCCCTGGTTTGCTTCACTGATCCAGCCGGCCATGGTGCTCAGCCTGTTCCAGATCGGGTTTCTGGCGCGGATGACACGCTCGGCGATGCTCGACGTGCTCGATCAGGATTTCATTCGTACCGCGCGCGCCAAGGGCGTCAGCGAGTGGCGGACGGTCGGCAAGCACGGCTTCCGCAACGCTCTGGTTGCGGTCGTGACGGTCGGCGGCATCATCATCAGTCTGTTGATCGGGGGCTCGGTCGTCGTCGAGCAGGTGTTTGCGCTGCCGGGCATCGGCCGACTGGTCGTGCAGGGGATCATGGCGCGCGATTATCCCCTGATTCAGGGCACGATGCTGCTGTTCGGCTTCGCGTTCGTGCTGATCAATGTCGCAGTTGATATCATCTACACTCTGGTCGATCCGCGGGTGCGCTATGACTGAGGTCGTTCTCGCCGCAGCGCCGACCCAGATACTGGCGGAGCGCCGGCGGTTTCGCGTCCTGCGCAAGCTTGCCGCGCACCGCTCGTTCAAGATCGGGCTGGTGCTCGTGACCATCCTCGTGCTGTGCGCGATCATCGGGCCGATGCTGACCGGCATCGATCCCACGGCCATGAGCATTCGCTCGCGCTTCAAGCCGCCGTCCGTGCGATTCCCGTTCGGCTCGGACCAGTACGGGCGCGACATCCTCACGCGCGTGCTCTATGGCGGCCGGCTGTCGCTGTCGCTCGGGCTTTCCGTGGCGCTGATTTCGGGCGTGTTCGGCGCGTTGATCGGGGTAACGGCGGGGTATTTCCGTGCGCTCGATCCTTATGTCATGCGGTTGATGGACGCGTTGATGGCGTTCCCGGCGATCCTGCTCGCCATCGGTATCGGCGCCGCGCTCGGCGCGCAGGCCAGCAGCATCGTGGTGGCGCTGTCGGTCGCCTACGTTCCGCGCACTGCGCGCATCGTGCGCGCCTCGGTTCTGGTCATTCGCGAAATGGAATATTTGCAGGCGGCGCGGGTGAGCGGCGCCGGCGACCTGCATATTATCCTCAAGCACGTGCTACCCAATTGCCTCGGGCCGTTGATCGTCCAGCTGACCTTCATCTTCGCCTACGCCATTCTCGCCGAAGCCGCGCTCAGCTTCCTCGGTATCGGACCGCCGCCGCCGGCGCCGAGCTGGGGCAACATCATCGCGGAAGGCCGCGACTATTCGGTCGAGGCGTGGTGGGTGATGCTGTTTCCCGGCCTTGCGGTCAGCCTCGCTGCACTTGGCATGAATCTCCTGGGCGACGGGTTGCGCGACGTGCTCGATCCGCGACTGAAGATCGAGACCTGAATGGCGGAGCAACCCCTTCTCAGCGTCGAGAACCTCACGGTCCAGTTCCGCGGTGATAACGGCTGGGTGAACGCCGTCGAAGGCGTGGACTTTGCGGTCGGCGCCGGCGAATGCCTCGGCATTGTCGGCGAGTCCGGCAGCGGCAAGAGCGTCAGCGCGCTCTCGATCCTCAAACTGCACAGCCAGGCCAACACGCGTTATGCATCGGGCACGATCCGCTATGGCGACCGTGACCTGCTGACGCTGCCGCAGCGTCGCCTTCGCCAGGTTCGCGGCGGAGAGATCGCGATGATCTTCCAGGATCCGATGTCGTCGCTCAATCCGGTCCTGACCATCGCCGACCAGATCATGGAGCCGTTGCGCCAGCATCAGGGGCTCTCCGTCCAGGCCGCCCGGCGGAAGGCCATCGAACTCCTGGAGATGGTGCGGATTTCCGACGCGTCGCGCCGCATCGATGACTACCCGCACCGGCTGTCCGGCGGCATGCGCCAGCGCGTCATGATCGCCATCGCGGTGGCGTGCCGCCCCAAGATCCTGATCGCGGATGAGCCGACCACTGCGCTTGATGTAACCATCCAGTCGCAGATCCTCGAACTGCTGCGTGAGCTCCAGCGTGAGATCGGCATGGCGGTGATTCTGATCACCCATGATCTCGGCGTGGTCGCGCAGTTCGCGCAGCGCGTCGTCGTCATGTACGCGGGCCGGGTCGTCGAAACCGCTTCCGTCCCTGCATTGTTCGAACGGCCGATGCATCCCTACACGGAGGGCCTGATCCGGGCTGTGCCCAATCTCGATGAGGATGTGCACCGGTTGACCACCATTCCCGGCAGCATTCCCGATCCGTCGACATTGATTGCGGGATGCCGGTTCAGTCCGCGCTGTCGCGAGGCCGTCAAATCCTGTCTGGCGGAGCCGCCGGCTCTGGTCGACGCCGGGGCGGGTCATTTCGCACGCTGTCCGCCACGCATTGCCGCGGGAGGGATCTCGTGAGCGCGGCTTCGATCGTCGTTGTGCGCGATCTGGTGAAGACCTTTGCGGCACGGGGCGCCCTTTTGCGCGCGGTCGATGGCGTCAGCTTCGATGTCAGGCAGGGCGAAACGCTAGGCCTCGTCGGCGAGTCCGGTTCGGGAAAATCCACTACCGGACGGATTTTGGTGGGGCTGGAAGCGGCGACCAGCGGATCGATCAATCTGTTCGGGCAGGAGATTTCGTCGGTACGCGGCAGGGTGACGCCAGGCGCGGTGCGCCGGCGCCTGCAATTCGTGTTTCAGGATCCGCAGAATTCGCTCAATCCCCGCATGCGTGCGCAGGATGCGATCGCCGAGCCGCTCGACGTCGCGGGCGGGTGGTCGCGCAGCGCCCGCAGCGATCGCGTCCGTGAGCTGTTGGAGATGGTCGGCCTGCCGCGTTCGTGCGGCGACCGGTTTCCCCATGAATTTTCCGGCGGCCAGCGCCAGCGCATCGGTATCGCGCGCGCCCTGGCATTGAAGCCGGACTTCGTCATTTGCGACGAACCGGTCTCGTCGCTCGACGTGTCGATGCAGGCGCAGATCGTCAATCTGCTGCTCGATCTTCAGGAGCGGCTGGGCCTCAGCTATCTCTTCATCGCCCATGACCTTGCGGTCGTCCGCAGCATTTCGGCGCGCGTGGCGGTGATGTATGCCGGCGGCATCGTCGAGATCGCGCCGAAGCGCGAGCTCTATACCTCGCCCCTTCATCCCTACACGCAAGCGCTGCTGGCGGCCGTTCCCCGAATGACATCGAACCGGGCGCGTGCCGCGGTCATCACCGGCGAGCTGCCGAGCCAGATCGACGCCGTGCCCGGCTGCACGTTTCACCCCCGCTGCCCGTTCGCATTTGAGCGCTGTCGGATCGAGAAGCCAAAACTGCGCGAGATCGCGCCCGGGCATCTCGCCGCCTGCCACCTTCATGAAACACCTGCCTGATGGCTGCCGCTGCCTCAATTGATGGAGTTTTGGGATGACTGATCGCGATCTTCTCTTCATGCCGGCCACAGCCGCCGCACGCCTGATCCGCAAGCGCGCTTTGTCTCCGGTCGAGTATGTGGATGCCGTGCTGGGAGCTATCGAGAAGACGCAGCCAACGGTCAACGCTTATGCGACGATCACCGCCGACGCCGCGCGGGCGGAGGCGCGTGCTGCCGAACAGGCCGTCATGTCAGGCAAGCAACTTGGGCCACTGCACGGTATCCCGATCAACATCAAGGATCTCTTTTCGACCAAGGGCGTACGTACCGCGCACGGATCGGCGATCCTTGCCGACAACATTCCCTCGCAGGACGACATCCTGGTGACGCGCCTGAAGGACGCAGGCGCGATCATGGTGGGCAAATCCACGACACCCGAATTCGGCCACAAGGGCCACACCGATAGCCCGAGCTTCGGCGTCACACGCAATCCCTGGAATCTCGAGCGCACCGCCGGCGGATCGAGCGGTGGCGCCGCCGCCGCAGTGGCGGCCGGGCTAGGACCGCTGGGTCTTGGCACCGACGGTGCGGGATCGATCCGCATTCCCGCCGCCGCCTGCGGCGTGGTCGGACTGAAGCCGACCACGGGCGCGGTGCCCTACGAGCAGACGTCGGACTCGTTTTTCAATTATGCCGCGGCCGGTCCGTTGACACGCACCGTCGCCGATGCCGCGTTGATGATGGGCTGCCTTACTGGTCCTTCAACGCTCGATCCGTGGTCGCTCGGTGCGCCCGGTCACGGAGCGCTGCCGCCGAGCCTGATCTCCGAGGATCTGTCGGGCGTGCGGATCGGGTATTTGTCTGGCATGAGCGACTGCGGCGCCGATGTCGCCGCCAATGCCAAGGCCTCGCTTGCGGCGCTTGCTGCTCTTGGCGCCGAGGTGGAGGAGGTGGACGCCGGAATGGACTGGATCGCCGGCGCCGCGCGGGTGATGTATCTCGCCAATCTGAACGTCTATTTCGGCCACCATCTCGAGAAATGGCGAGACCGCATGGATCCGGTGTTGGTGGAATGGATCGCAACCGGCAGCCGCGCCAATCTGGTCGACTTCCGCAAGGCGCAGATGGCGCGTTCGCGACTTTATCGTGGCGTGCAGAAACTGCTGGAAAGCTACGACTTCCTGGTGACGCCGACCTTGCCCACCACTGCGATTCCCGCAGAGGCCGGCAAGACCGTCGATGCGCTGTTCAATCGCGGCTGGAATGCCTTCGTCTATCCGTTCAACCAGAGCGGCAATCCCGCGCTGTCGGTCCCGAATGGTTTTGGCGCGGATGGATTGCCGACCGGCCTTCAGATCGTTGGCCGCTGGTGGAGGGACAGCGATGTCTTGCGGCTCGGCGCGATCCTGGAGCGGGTTCAGCCCTGGGCGGATCGCCGGCCGTCGGTCTGAAACAGATCGGATGACGAAGTCTCGCGTATCAACCTGACCATGGAGAAGAGCGTGCCAAACGCTGCCGCAGATCATCAATCATGCCTGCCTCAAACCAGCGGTGTCGTCACGCTGCGCGGCCTTGAGGCTGACGTCGACGTCCATCGTGACGCATGGGGCATTCCGCATGTCCGTGCGCGGAAAACGGCTGATGCCTTCTTCGCGCAGGGCTACGTCCACGCCCAGGATCGGCTCTGGCAGATGGATGCCGCGCGCCGGCGCATGCTCGGCCGCTGGGCGGAATGGGAGGGCCGCGCGGGCATCGCGGCCGACACGCTGGCGCGGCGGCTCGACGTCGCGGGCGCGTCGCGGCGCGATTTCGCCGGTCTGTCCGCCGAAGCGCGCGCGATGCTCGAGGCCTATGCCAGCGGGGTGAATGCATTCCTGGCGCAGGGCGCGCCGTTGCCGTTCGAGTACAGTCTAGTCGGCGGCGAGGTCGAACGCTGGGAGCCATGGCATTGCATCCTCGTCATGCGGCAACGCGGTTATCTGATGGGCTCGGTGTGGTTCAAGCTGTGGCGCGCTGCGGCGCTGCGCGCCATCGGGCCGGACCACGTCGCCAAGCTGCGTTACGACGACGGCGGTCAAGATTTTCTCGCAACCCCGGCGGGCGCTGAGGGCAAACGATGGATCGCCACGCTGGAAGATCTTGCTCCGGCGATCGAAGCGCTGGCGGCGCTCGCAGGGCCTGAGGCCACCGATGGCGGCAGCAACAATTGGGCAGTTGGGCCGTCGCGAACGGCGTCCGGCCGGCCGTTGCTGGCGGGTGACCCGCACCGCGCCTTCGAAATGCCGAGCCTGTATTCGCAATTCCATCTGGCTTGTGATGAATTCGACGCCATCGGTCTTTCCGTGCCGGGCGTTCCTGCCTTCCCGCACTTCGCTCATAACGGTCATGTCGCGTTCTGCGTGACCCATGCCTTCGTCGATATCCACGATGTTTATGTCGAGAAATTCAAGCCCGGCGACGCGTCTCGCTACCTGTTCCGGGACGAATGGCTTGAGGCGAGTATCCGTCATGAGCGCATCGCCGTGCGCGGTGGGCCGGACGTCGACGTCGAGGTCGTCGCCACCGACCACGGGCCGGTGATCGCGGGGGATCCGCGCAAGGGAGCGGCTTTGACGTTGCGGTCGGTGCAATTCGCAGAGCTCGATCTGTCGTTCGACTGCCTGCTGCCGATGCTGCGCGCCACCAACGTCGATACGCTCTACGAGGCCACGCGGGGCTGGGGCCTGATCGATCATAATCTGGTCGCGGCCGATACCGCGGGGAAGATCGGAAACCTGGTGCGGGCCATCGTGCCGCGCCGCCCGCGACTGAATGGCTGGCTGCCTGTGCCCGGCTGGACCGGAGACTATGAATGGCAGGGTGCCATTCCCTGGGAAGACATGCCGTGCGCCTTCGATCCGCCTGATGGCATCCTGGTCACCGCGAACAATCGCGTCGTCACCGATGACCGCCCGGACTATCTCTGCACCGACTGTCATCCGCCGTACCGTGCAAAGCGCATCGCCGCGCGGCTCGCCGAACTTTCGGCCGCGACCGTCGACGACATGAGCAGCATTCATGCCGATACGCACAGCTTCACGGCGCGCGAATTCATTGCCCGCCTGAGCCGCCTCCCGGCGATCGAGGGGCCGGCCGCCGCGCTGCGCGATCTCATCACTGGATGGGACGCGCGTATGGCGGCGGATTCAAAGGCGGCTGCGGCCTATGCGCGGACCAGGCGCGAACTGGCGCGTATCGTTCTCGAACGATCCGGCTTGAGCGCGGTGACGCGCGATCCGGTCAGCCAGGTTGCCCCGGGTGTGGTGCCGCTCAATCAGATCTGGTGGGCGCTGCCGTCATTGCTGCGCAACGACGATACCGCGTTTCTCGGTGGCTGGGATTGGGATCGCGCACTGGCAACGGCGCTCGCGCGCGCAGCGGAGATCGATGACGGCAAGACATGGTCGGAGCTGCATCATGTCCGTATGGCGCATCCGTTGTCGGCGGCCTTCCCGCAAGCGGTCTCGCAGCTCGAACCGCCGGGCCTTCCGGTCGGTGGCGACAACGACACCGTCATGGCCAATGGATGCTATTGGGCGTCGTCCGGTTTGACCGCGGCCTATGGCGCGGTCGCACGCTACGTGTTCGATGTCGGCAACTGGGACAATTGCGCCTGGGTCGTGTTTCACGGCGCGTCGGGACACCCTGCGAGCCCGCATTACGCCGATCAGCATGCTGCATGGGCCGCCGCCGAACTGGTTCCGATGCTGTACGACTGGAGTGTCATCGCGAATGTGGGCGACCGGCTCGTTCTGCAGCCGGCGTAAGCCGAACGTCCGGGCCATCGTGCCGACGCCGGACTTCATATCCTCGATATCTCACGCGAAGTCGTGCAATCCCGACAATCCGGTTGACGTTGAAGCATCCAAAGGTTGTAGTGGGGTCGCTCCAATGGCGAGTGAGGTGAGGTCATGGTGATCGCGTCAACCTGGGATACCGAGAGAGCCGATTATCGCGCCATCATCAATGAATGGCACGTGGTCCGAGGGAGTGCGGAGGTCGCGGAAGACGCCATCGTGCCGGCGCGTCTGCTTGGCGAGGATATCATCCTGTGGCGCCATGACGGCGAGGTTCACGCGTGGAAGGACTATTGCCGTCATCGCGGCGCGCGCTTGTCGCTCGGTTGGGTGAAGGATGGTTGCGTCGTCTGCCCCTACCACGGCTGGGAATACGGCGCCGATGGTGCGTGCCGTCGCTACCCGGCCCATCCGACGACCCGGCCGACGAGCCGAGCCACGGCATTCCGCCATCACGCGATCGAGCGGTATGGATATGTTTGGGTCTGCATGGGCAATCCCGTCTCCGCTGTTCCTCCGTTTCCCGTTTGGGAGGATGCGACCTATCGCAAGGTCCAGGCGGGACCGTACCACTACAACGCAAACGCGCTTCGTGCCGTGGAGAACTTCCTCGATCCGGCGCATTTTCCGTTCGTGCACGCCAACCTCAATGGCAACCCCGATGATCCCGACGAGCTCGTGGATTACGATGTCGTGTTGACGGATGAAGGCTTGCGCACCAGCGAGATCACCTTGTTTCAGCCCCACGGCGATCATCGCGGCATTCCCATCACCGCGCGTTATCATTACTACTGCTTCCGCCCCACGACGGCCTATTTCAACAAGAAGACCGGCGACGTCGAGCGCTTCTGCACGTTCTTGGCCGTCACGCCGGTCGATCTCGAAAACTGCGTGCTGCATCTGACCGCCGCCGTCAATTTCGGCCTGGACATTGCCGTCGAGCAGGTCGTGGCGCGCATGGACAAGGTGTACGAACAGGACCGCGTGATCGTCGAGTCGCAACGCCCGAAGACTTTGCCGCTTCATCCCAAGGACGAGATACACCTGCGAAGCGATCTTCTCGGCGTGGAGTATCGCCGCTGGATTCGTGCATTGGCGGGTGACGGACCGATGCCGGATCGCGCGCAAGACCCGGCGGCCGAGGACGCGGTCGCAAACTGAGTGACCGGGGCGCATGCGAAACAGAGCACGCCGCGTGCCCTGCACATATTTGCTACAGGCCGATATGAATTGCGGCAATTTCCGCTGCAACAACGCGCTTGACATCGCATTCGATCTCAACGACCGTAACATGCAAGCGTCGGGCAAGGCAGCCCGTCAACGCGACGAGTTCAAACCATTTCCAACGCCACGCATGAGCGTGTTTGGTTGGCGGCAAAAGCGCCCTCGGCTTGACAGCCGGCGGGTGCTTTTTTGTTTTTGGATCGAGTGATGACGCGGAAGCATTATCGGGTCGGTGTGATGTTCTCGACGACGGGCTCCTACAGCGTCGTCGCGCGCTCGATCCTCAATGGCGCGCTGCTGGCGTTTCAAGAGGTCAATGCGAGCGGTCTCGATATCGAGCTCGAGCCTGTCGTGGTCAATCCGTCCGGCGACCTCGCGCGCTATCGTTCGCTCAGTCTCGAGTTGCTCGGTTCCGGCATCCGCCAGGTGGTCGGCTGCTACACGTCATCGAGCCGCAAGGAGGTGATCCCGTGCTTCGAGAAGTTCGACGGGCTGCTGTGGTATCCGTCCCACTACGAAGGCTTCGAGAGCTCCGATAACGTCATCTACACCGGTGCCGCACCGAACCAGCACGTGCTGCCGCTGGTCGATTATCTGGCATCCCGAGTCGGCTCGCGCGCCTTCTGCGTCGGCTCCAACTACATCTGGGCCTGGGAGAACAACCGCATCTTCCGCGAGGCGCTGATTGCGCGCGGCGGCACCGTGCTCGCCGAGCGTTATCTGTCGGTCGGCGATACCGAGGTCGACCAGGTCATTGCGGCGATCATCGATCAGCGTCCGGACTTCGTCTTCAACAATCTGATCGGCACCAGCGCCTACGCGTTCTTCCGCGCGTTCCGCGCTGCCTGCCGGGCGCGTGGGATCGATCAGGCCGCGGAAATTCCCGTTGCCAGCTGTACATTGTCGGAACCGGAATTGCCGGAGATCGGCCCCGAGGCCGTCGACGGGCATCTGTCCTCAAGCGTCTATTTCTCGTCCTTGAATTCGCCGGAAAACGCCGCTTTCATCGATGCCTACACGCAATCTTTTCCGGATGGACCGGTCTCGTCGGCCGATGCGGAGTCGTCCTATATCGCCGTCAAGCTGCTCGCGTCCGCGTTGTCGCAGGCTGGGACCGACGACGCGCGCAAAGTGCGCGCCGCCGTGGCGGATCAGCGGCTGCGCGCGCCGCAAGGGGAAGTCCGCATCGACCGGCAGACTTTTCATGCCTGGCTCACGCCGCGGATCGGCCGTTCTTCTGCCAACGGGCAATTCGAAGTTCTGCTGGAATCCCGCGAGCCGATCGCGCCGGATCCCTATCTCGTCCAGTCGTCGCCGCGCTTTGCCAGCGCAATGCGCTCTCCGCTTTTGAAAGTGGTGCAATCATGAGCTCTCGACTGCTACAGAATTTCAAGGGCGGCCGCGCCATCGTCGTGACCCGGCGAGGCGGCTGGGAGAGCACGCTCGAAACGACGCTCGCCAAGCTCGGCGTCTCTACCGAATATCCTGAGATCATCGACGGTCGCGCGCAGATCGACGTGACGAGCCTCCAGGCCGACCGCGACATCCTGTTCGTCGACGGCGATCTCGAAGGCGCCGTCGCGATCGAGCTCAACCCGGCCTCGCATCTGCCGCCGGTGCCGGTGATCGGTCTCGTCGGCGTCGAAGCGCCGAGCCGGCTGAAGGCGCTCGTCAATCTCGGCGCGACGTCGTTCCTGCGCAAGCCGGTGCATGGCGGTGCGGTCTACACATCTCTGTTCATGGGCATCAACCAGTTCCTGCTGCGCGCCGAAATGAGCGAGCGCCTGCAGGACCTCGAGGAGCGCCGTCGCGGCCGTCGCGCGGTGATCCGGGCCGTGGTCCTGCTGATGCAGCAGGGCGGCCTCGACGAGGAGGGGGCCTATTCCCAGCTCCGTCGCGAAAGCATGCGCGCGCGGCAGAACATGGAACTCTATTGCGAGGAGTTTCTGAGCAAGCGGGCGAAGCCGCCCGACACGTCCGGCCGCACGACCGGCATCACGCTGCAAGGCGGCAACAAGCAAGCCATCTAGGAGAAGCAAAATGAGCAAGTCTGTATTGCGGGGGCTGCGTGCCGCAGCCCTCACGGGGACGCTTGTCCTCGGATCATCCATCGGATCACAAATTGCACTGGCGGCGGAAAACCCGATCAAAATGGGCGTGCTGGAGGATCAGTCGGGCGATTTCGCCGCGGCCACGATCGGCAAGGTCCACGCGATCCAGCTCGCCACCGAGGAGATCAACAAGGCCGGCGGCATCATGGGCCGGCCGATCGAGCTCGTTCCTTATGACACGCAGTCCGACAACACCCGCTATCAGGAGTTCATGCGCCGCGTGCTCCAGCGTGACAAGGTCGACGTGGTGTTCGCGGGCTTCTCCTCGGCCTCGCGCGAGGCGTACCGCCCGATTGTCGACCAGTTCAACGGCTTTGCCTTCTACAACAACCAGTATGAAGGCGGTGTCTGCGACGGCCACATGATCGTGACAGGCGCGGTGCCGGAGCAGCAATTCTCGACCCTTATTCCCTACATGATGGAGAAGTACGGCAAGAACGTCTACACGCTCGCCGCCGATTACAATTTCGGCCAGATCTCGGCGGAATGGGTGCGCAAGATCGTCAAGGAGAACGGCGGCAAGATGGCCGGCGAGGAGTTCATCCCACTCGGCGTGTCGCAATTCTCGCAGAGCGTCCAGAACATCCAGAAAGCCAAGCCCGACTTCGTGGTCACGCTGCTGGTCGGCACCGCGCAGGCTTCCTATTACGAGCAGGCGGCCTCCGCCAACGTCAACCTGCCGATGGCCTCCTCGGTCAACGTCGGACAGGGCTACGAGCACAAGCGCTTCAAGCCGCCGAGCCTGAAGGACATGTACGTCACCACCAACTACATCGAGGAGATCGACTCGCCGAAGAGCAAGGAGTTCTACGCCAAGTTCAAGGCGAAGTTCCCGAGCGAGCCCTACGTGAACCAGGAGGCGGAAAACTCCTATCTCGCCGTCTACCTCTACAAGCAGATGGTCGAGCGCGCGAAGTCGACCAAGCGCGAGGACATCCGCAAGGTGATCGCGATGGGCGATGTTTGCATGGATGCCCCGGAGGGCAAGGTCTGCATCGACCCGAAGAGCCAGCACATGTCGCACACGATCTACCTCGCCAAGGTCGGAGCCGATCATTCGATCTCCTTCCCGAAGACGTGGGAAGACATCAAGCCTTACTGGCTGGGTGAAGCCGGCTGCGATCTCACCAAGAAAGATCCGATGGCGCAGTACACGCCGTCGAATCCTCCGCCGAAGCCCTGACCCGGCGGATGATCGTCCCGGCGCTCGCGGCGCGCCGGGACGATCACGGACACCTGCGGCGGCAGTTTCTTTCCTCACACTGGTTGGTTCATGGACATCGCGACCCACGTCTTTTCGGCCCTCTATCAATTCGGCGACGCCTTCGCGTTCCTGGTGCTGTCGGCCTGCGGGCTTGCGGTGATCTTCGGCATGATGGGCGTGATCAATCTCGCCCATGGCGAGTTCATTATGTGCGGTGCCTATGTCACCGCCGCGACCGTGCATGCCGGTCTGCCGCTGCCGCTGGGCATCCTGGCGGGCACAATCGTATCGGCGCTGGTGGGCGTGTTGGTCGAGCTTGCGGTCATCAGGCATCTCTATGACCGGCCGCTCGACACCATCGTCGCGACCTGGGGGCTCAGCCTGATCGCCACGCAGGGTACGCTGATCATGGTCGGCTCGACCATGGCTGGCGTCGGCACGCCGTTCGGCAGTTTTCAGGTCGGTGATTACTCCTATTCGATTTACCGCATCGTGCTGTTCTGTTCGGCACTCGGCGTGCTCGCCGCGCTTTATGCGCTGTTCAACTGGACGCGTTTCGGCGTGCTGGCGCGCGCCACCATCCAGGTGCCGCACATGGCGGCAGCGCTCGGTGTCGATACGCGCCTGATCTACAGCCTCACCTTCGCCTGCGGCGCAGGCCTCGCCGGACTTGCCGGCGGGCTCTATGCGCCGACCATGACGTTGGTTCCGACCATGGGGGCGACCTTCATCATGGAGGCCTTCGTCACCGTGGTGATCGGCGGCGCCGATGTCTTCCTTGGAACCGCGCCCGCTGGCGGCCTGCTTGCGATCGTGAAGTCGGGGATGACGTCCTGGCAGGGACAGTTGTTCGGCCAGATCGGCCTCTTGGTCGCCGTCATCATTGTGGTCCGGGTTCTGCCGAAAGGCATCTCCGGCTTCGTGTTGCGCGAGCGCACCTGACGGAGTGATGGCGTCGTGACCGGTTTCGTTTCCTTCTTTCGTCGTCTCGAAGGCCCGCAGACCGTCGGTCGCGGCAGGGCCTTCTGGAGCCTGTTTGCCGTCGTGTTGCTGGTCGCGTTGGCCTATCCGCTATTCAGCGACGGCTACACCGTCGGCAACACCGTCTATTTCTTCGTCTGGGTCTTCATCGCGCTCAGCCTGTGCCTGATCTGGGGCTATGGCGGCTCGCTGTCCTTCGGCCAGACGGCGTTCTTCGGGATCGGGGGTTATGCCTACGGCGTCCTCACGCTCAATTTCGGATCGGCCTACGGCTTCACGCTTGTGGCGCTGGTGGTGGCGGTCGCGATCGCCGCGCTGTTCGCGGTTCTGCTGGGCTATTTCATGTTCTTCGGCCGCATCGCCGGCGTCTTTCTCGGCATCGTCACGCTGGCCGTGACCCTGATGCTGGAGCGTTTCATGGCGCAGACGGCGGGGCCGGAATGGCACATCGGCAGCGCGCGTCTCAACGGTTTTAATGGCATGAGCGCGATGCCGCCTCTGACCATCCCGTGGCCAGGCGAGCCGATCGTGCTGTCCGCCGATATCGGGCTCTACTACTTCGTGCTTGGTCTGCTGGTCGTCGTCTATCTCGCCTTGCGCATCCTGATGAACTCGTCGTTCGGCAACGTCATCGTTGCGATCCGCGAGAACCCTGAAAGGGCGGAGATGCTGGGTTACGACATCCGCAAGTATCAGCTCATTACCTTCGTCATCGGCGCCGCGCTGGCTGGAATCTCCGGCGTGCTCTACACGGTGTGGGGGCAGTACATCACGCCGTCGAGCATGGGCATGACGGCGGCGGCGCTGCCGCTGATCTGGGTCGCCGTCGGTGGCCGCAGCGATTTGACCTCGACCGTGGTCGGCACGCTGGTCGTGCTGGCTGCGTTCCAGGCGCTGACGATCTACGGCAGCCAGTATGCGCTCGTGTTCATGGGCGTGTTGCTCGTGCTCACGGTCCTGATCGCCCCGAACGGGCTGGTGCTCGGGCTGATGCACTGGCTCGGCCGCCTCGCGGTCCGTTTCAAGCAGAGGGCCGGCTGATGTCGCTGCTGGAGCTGCGCGAACTGAACAAGCATTTTGGCGGCCTGCACGTCACCAACGCCGTAAACCTCTCGCTCGAACCCGGCGAGATTCATTGCCTGATCGGCCCCAACGGTGCCGGCAAGAGCACGCTGTTCCGCCTGATCCTCGGCGAGCATCACCCCGGCAGCGGTGACATTCTCTTCGCCGGCGAGAACATCACGGCGCTGAAATCCTTCGCCCGGATTCACCGCGGCCTCTCGGTCAAGTTCCAGGTGCCTGGTGTCTTCAAGGGCCTGTCCGTCCGCCAGAACCTCGAGATCGCCCTGCAAAGCCGGCATCGCGGCGCCGAACTCGAAGCCGAGATCGGCCGGCTGCTGACATTCCTTGGCCTCGAATCCGAACAGGCGCAGATGGCGGGAAATCTCAGCCATGGCCAGAAGCAATGGCTGGAGATCGGCATGGCGATCAGCCTGAAGCCGCGCCTCCTGCTGCTGGACGAGCCGACCGCCGGGATGTCGCCCGAGGAAACCCACATGACCGGCGAGATGGTGCAGCGGCTCAATGTCGGCGGAATGACCGTGCTCGCGATCGAGCACGACATGGCGTTCGTGCGCCAGGTCGCCCAGCGCGTCACCGTGCTGCATCTCGGCCAGGTGTTTGCCCAAGGCTCGATCCAGGAGATCGTGGCCGACGAGCGCGTGGCGGCGATCTATCTGGGGCAGGCCCATGCTTGATATCGCACGTAAGGAAGTCATCCTCTCGACGCTGGCTCTGCGCGCCGGTTATGGCGGCAAGCCGGTGCTCCAGGGCCTCGAGATCGAGGTGCGGGAAGGCGAGATCGTCGCCGTGATCGGGCGCAACGGCGTCGGCAAGTCGACGCTGATGAAGAGCCTGATCGGGCTCGTACCGGCGATGAGCGGCTCGATCGTCTATCGCGGCGAGGCGGTAGACTCCCTGCCGGCGCACAAGCGGGCACGCCTCGGCATGGGTTATGTGCCGCAGGGGCGCGACGTGTTTCCACGCCTGACTGTCGGCGAGAACGTCGCGGTCGGCGCGGCGATCAAGGGCGGCGGCATTCCCGAGGCGGGCCGACGCAAGATCGTCGAGGCCTTTCCGATTCTCGAAGAACGCTGGAATCAGCGCGCCGGCACCATGTCCGGCGGCCAGCAGCAGCAGCTCGCGATCGGACGGGTCCTGATCGCCGATCCCAATCTGATCCTGCTCGACGAGCCCTCGGAGGGCATCCAGCCCAACATCGTCCAGGACATCGCGCGCAACATGGTCGAGCTCAATCGCAGGACCGGCGTGACCATCATCCTGGTCGAGCAGAATCTCGACATGATCCGCGCCATGGCGCAGCGCTGCTACGTCATGGACAAGGGGCGCATCGTCGCAAGTCTCGATCGTTCGGCGCTCGACGACGTGGCGGAGATGCGCCGCCATCTGGCGGTTTGAAAAGAAACGACGCCCAACCAAGGAGAACGGCAATGGCCTGGCAGAACGATTCCATCATGGCACGCAAAGGTGTCGCCAAGGGCGAGCGCGGCAAACAGTACTCTCTCACGGAGAGCGAACAGGGCAAGTACCACTACGTCTACGGTCCCTATGTGGGCCCGGTGCTGACCGTCGACCCCGGCGCGGTCGTCGCCGCCGAGACGCATGACGCGTTCGAGGGCGCGATCAAGCACGAGACGGACAGCCCGTCGAAAATCCTCAACTTCCCGTTCCTCAACCCGCAAAACGGGCCGATTCACGTCAACGGTGCGGAGAAGGGCGACACGCTCGCGGTCTATATCGAGAGCATCGTGCCGCGCGGGCCGCAGCCGTGCGGCACCACCGTGGTCATGCCTGACTTCGGCGGCCTGGTCTCGACCGGCCAGACCGCGCTGCTCAATCCGGCGTTGCCGGAGCGTGTCAAGAAGCTCGTGATTGACGCCAAGACCGGCACCAAATGGAACGACAAGATCACGCTGCCTTATGAGCCGTTCATCGGCACCATCGGCACTTCGCCGGAAATCGAGGCAATCTCCTCGCTGGTGCCGGATTATTACGGCGGCAACATGGACCTGCCGGATGTCGGCGTCGGCGCGGTCATCTACCTGCCGGTCAACACCAAGGGCGCGCTGCTCTATCTCGGCGACTGCCATGCGGCGCAGGGCGACGGCGAACTCTGCGGCGTCGCCATCGAGCACCCCACAGTGACCACGGTGCAGATCGACCTGATCAAGGGTTGGAAAATTGCATGGCCGCGGCTCGAGACCAAGGATTTCATCATGACCATCGGTTCGGCCCGGCCGATGGAGGATGCAGCCCGCATCGCCTATCGCGAGCTGTGCCGCTGGATGGCGGCTGATTATGGCTTCGACGAGATCGACGCCTACATGCTGTTGACCCAGGCTGGCCGCATGCGCGTCGGCAACATGGTCGATCCCAAATACACGCTCGGCGCCTCCATCAAGAAGTCCTATCTCGTTTGAGGCAAGCCGGATCATGCCCACCACCCACAAGGTCGCCGCCGTCCAGTTTGAGCCGACAATGTTCGAGCAAGAGCGCAACATCGCGCGCCTGCTCGAACTCTGCGAGCAGGCGGCGGCGGCCGGTGCGAGGCTCATCGTCACCCCGGAAATGGGAACGACGGGCTATTGCTGGTTCGACCGCGCCGAGGTTGCGCCCTTCGTCGAAGCGATCCCGGGGCCGACCACGAACCGTTTTGCGGCGCTGGCGCGCAAGCACGGCTGCTTCATCGTCGTCGGCATGCCGGAGGTCGACGAGGACGGCATCTATTTCAACAGTGCCGTCCTGATCGGGCCCGACGGCGTCGTCGGCCGTCACCGCAAGACGCATCCCTATATCTCCGAGCCGAAATGGGCCGCGGCCGGCGAATTGCACAACCAGGTGTTCGAGACGCCGATCGGGCGAATCGCGCTGCTGATCTGCATGGACATCCATTTCGTGGAGACCGCGCGGCTGATGGCGCTGGGCGGCGCGGACGTCATCTGCCACATCTCGAACTGGCTGGCCGAGCGCACGCCGGCGCCGTACTGGATTAGCCGGGCCTTCGAAAACGGCTGCTACGTTATCGAAAGCAACCGATGGGGACTCGAGCGCAGTGTGCAGTTCAGCGGCGGCAGCTGCGTGATCGCGCCGGAGGGGCAGGTGATGGCAGTGCTCGACAAAGGCGATGGCGTGCTGATGTCCGAGATCGATCTTGATACCGCACGCGCGCGCCGCGTGCTCGGCGAGACCGTGTTCGCGCAGCGGCGGCCGGAGCTCTATCCGGAGCTGCTCACCGACACATTCAGCTGGAATCCGCGCGACTTCTTCAGCCTCTACGGCCACGAGCCCTGGCCAACCGGAAAGACGTCGCAGGTCTCTGTCGCGCAATTTGCGCCCGGCGATCATGTCAGCCAGAATCTCGGGGAGATCGCGGCACTCGCGGGCAAGGCCAAAGCCGGAGGCGCGGAGCTCGTCGTCTTTCCAGAGCTTGCGCTGACGGGGCTTGCCGATCCCGCGACATCCGCGCAACCGATACCGGGAGCTGCGACGGACAGCCTTGCCACGCTCGCAAGAGAGCTAGATCTCCACCTTGTCTGCGGCCTTGCCGAGCGCGACGGCGATCTGGTCTACAACAGCGCCTGCCTCGTCGCGCCCGATGGAACCATCTCGGTCTATCGCAAGACGCATCTCGCTGCCGACGAACGCGGCTGGGCCACGGCAGGTGACGGATGGACCGTCGTCGACACGCCGATCGGTCGCATCGGACTGTTGATTGGTCACGACGCATCTTTTCCGGAAGCGGGCCGGGTGCTGGCGCTGCGCGGCTGCGATCTCATCGTCTGTCCCGCCGCGATCAAGGGGCGCTTCAGTTCGTCGCATGCCGGCACGGAGGTGGGGCAGCCGAAGCCTATTCCGACCGGCCCGGATCCGCATCACTGGCATCATTTCCGGGTCCGTGCCGGCGAAAACAACCTGTTCTTCGCCTTCGCCAATGTTGTCGACCCCAGACGCGGTTATCCCGGGCTGAGTGGCGTGTTCGGCCCTGATACGTTCGAATTTCCGCGACGGGAGGCGATCGTTTCCGGCGGCACGGGCCTTGCTACCGCCATGGTCGATACCACCAATCTCGACAGCGCCTATCCGACCAATGTCGTGCGGCGAAAGGATCTGGTCTCGATGCGAATGCCGCACAGCTATCGCGGATTGGTCAAGGCGACCGCGAGCAACTACTGAACCAAGAAAAGGAAACAGGCCATGGATCTGGGACTCAAGGGCGCAAAGGTTCTCGTCACGGGAAGCACCAAGGGAATCGGCCGCGCAATCGCCGAGACGTTTGCGGCCGAAGGAGCCGATGTCGGCGTCTGCTCGCGCAATCTGGCCGAGGTCGAGAGCACTGTCGCCGCGCTCAAGGCCAAGGGTGTTGCGGCCTATGGCGGTGCGGTCGACGTCGCCGACGCAGCCATGCTGAAGGCCTGGGTCGCTGACATGGCGGCAAAGCTCGGCGGCATCGATGTCGTCGTCGCCAATGTCAGCGCGCTCGCGATCGGGCAGGACGACGAGAGCTGGGAGAAGGAATTTTCAACCGACATGATGGGTACGGTCCGGCTCGTGAACGCGGCCATGCCCCATCTGGAGAAGAGCGCCGCCGGCGCGATCGTCACCATATCGAGCGTCTCCGGACGTGAGGTCGATTTCGCGGCCGGTCCCTACGGCACCTTCAAGGCGGCGATCATTCATTACACTCAGGGGCTGGCCAACCAGCTCGCGGCGAAGAACATCCGCGCCAATTCGGTCTCTCCGGGCAACACCTATTTCGACGGCGGCGTCTGGAACATGATCAAGGACAACAACCCCGAACTCTACAACACCGCGCTGGCGCTCAATCCGACGGGGCGGATGGGCACGCCGCAGGAAATGGCCAATGCCGTCGTCTTCCTCGCCAGCCGCGCCGCCAGCTTCATCACGGGCACCAACCTCGTGGTCGACGGAGCGCTGACGCGCGGCGTGCAGTTTTAGGCGAACGTATTGCCGCTGCCATGAGGGAGATCGCGCAAGCCATGCGTGCGGTTTTCCGACAAGGGCGCAAGACGGTGCGCGCAGGGTGACGATCGGGCGATGGTTGTATTCTGCTCCTGTTTTGCCCGACGTGTCAAAGCGATCGACGTGGTAAAATTCGCAAGCAAAAACAACCCTGTTCTACTGTGCATGGGGTTGTTTTCGCTTTTTTTGTTTGGTCACCCTCAGCCCTGGCGTCGCAGGAAGCCCGTGATCGTGACCTTTTCCCAGATGCCGGCTGCGGCAAATGGATCTGCATGATTGAAGGCCTCGACTTCGCTGCGGCCCGGCGCCTCGATCAGGAACAGGCTGCCGATCATGCTCTCGCCGTCGTCGGAGACGAGGGGCCCCGACATCACGATCTTGACGCCGAAGCGCGAGGTGTCACTGAGGAAAGCCTTGTGGGCGTCATAATGATCGAGCCGGGTCGGCAGCGCACCGGCGCGGTCGACGGCGTGAATTGCGAATAGCATGATGTCTCCGTTGTCTTGGGACGGCCGCAAGGGCGACCGTCCGTGCTTGTCGTGATGGACTGATTTACTTGGCGCCGAGCTTGCTGGCTTCTTCAAAGGTCGGGCACGTTCGCTGTTCCAGCGGCACGTCGAAAGGCTGGTAATTGTCCTTGGTGATAACGGTCGGCTTCAGCACGATCTCGGCGATGACAGGCTGGTTTCGCAAGGACCGGATCGCCATCATGGTGCCGAGGCAGCCTTGCGCAAAGCCGTTGTAGTCGCCGCTTGCGAGCAGCTTGCCGGACTTGATCGCGTCGATCGCCTCCTTGGTGCCGTTGATGCCGATCACCTGGGCTTTCCGGTTCGCGCCGTCGAGCGCCTCGATCGCGCCGACCGCCATGGCGTCGTTGGCGGCGAGCACGCCGTCGATTTGCGAATTCGACTGCATCAGGTTTTCCATCACCTGGAGCGCCTGGAGCCGCTGGTAGTTGCCGGGCTGCGAGGCCAGCAGCTTGGCGCCTACGTTCTCTTTCAGCGCGTCGTTGAAGCCGCGGACGCGGTCGACATTGGTCAGCGAGCCCTTGACGCCCTCGATGATGACGATGTTGCCCTTGCCGCCGAGCGTCTTCAGCATGAAGCGTGCCGTCTCGAGCCCGAGGCTGTAGTCGTCGGCACCGACGAAGGAGAGGAATTTTCCGCCCGCCGAGCGGTCGGTGATGTTGACGACTGGAATCTTGGCCTCGTTGATCTTCTCGACGCCCGGCACCATCGCTTTGTAGTCGACCGGCGTGAACACGATCGCGCTCGGCTTCTTCACCACGACGTCCTCGATCTGGCTGAGCTGCTCGGGGATGCTGTCAGGCTTGGTCGGGATGTACTGAAGTGTCTTCGCGTTCAGCGTCTTCGCCATGTTGTCGGCGCCGACCCGCACCGTCTGGAAGAACGGATTGGTCTGGTTCTTGGTGAAGACGGCGATGGTCTCGCCGTCCGCACGCACCTCTGTGGTGAACGCTGCGGCCATCAGCAGCGGCAGTGCGAGGTAACCCAGTTTCTGTTTCATGTAGTCTCCATCCCTCATTTTGGTTTGTTTAATTTTGCAAAGAACTCATGACGTCCGGCGGCGGGTCTTCATGTCGAGCCATACCGCGAGGATGACGATGATGCCGGTCACGAGCGGCTGCCAATTGGCGCTGACCGAGAGCAAATTCATGCCGTTCAGCACCAGCGTCAGGATCAGCGCGCCGATGAAGGTGCCGAACACGGTGCCGACGCCGCCGAACAGCGAGGTGCCGCCGATCAGCACGGCCGCGATGGCCGGCAGCGTCAGGCTCTCGCCGATATCGGCCTCGGCCGAATTGAGCCGCGACAGGAAGATGATCGAGGCGAGCCCGGCCATGGTCCCTGAGACCGCGTAGACCAGCAGCAGACGCCGCGCGACCGGGATGCCGGAGAGCCGTGCCGCGACCGGATTGGCACCGATCGCATAGATCTCCTGGCCCCAGATCGTGCGCTGCGCGAACAGTGTTCCGATCCCGAGGAACACCAGCAGCAAGTAGACCGGGATCGGCAGGCCGAATAGATAACCGCTGCCGATCTGGCGGAAGCCTGCGGGAAAGCCGTGAAGTGTCTCGCCCGCCATGTACCAATAGGTGAGGCCGTTCAGCACCCAGAGCATGCCGTAGGTGGCGATGAAGGAGGGAATGCGGAGCGCCGTGACCATCACGCCGTTTAGGAGCCCGACGAGGCCGCCGCAGGCAAGCCCTGCGAGGATGCCGAGCGCCGGCGAGCCGGTCTTGTGGATCACGGTGCCGGCGATGCAGGCCGACAGCGCGACATTGGCGCCGACGGAGAGGTCGAGGCCGGCTGTCAGCACCACCAGCGTCAGGCCCGAGGCGATGAAGAAGGTCAGGCTCGCTTGGCGCAGCACATTGAGGATGTTGCCGAGGCTCAGGAAGGAGTCGCTGAGCACGGCGAGCACCGCGCAGATCAGGAAAGCCGCCAGCAGGCGATAGAACACCTGAATGGCATCCTGCGACAGGAACGAGCGGGGCGGCATCATCGCCTCTTTGGTGATGTCGGTCATGCGCGGCTCCTGAGGCCATCGAGGAACAGGGCAACGATGACGAGGATTCCGACGCTTGCGACCTGCACCGAAGACGGCATCGAGATCAGGTTCAGCCCGTTGCGTAGCACGCCGACCGCGATCACACCGAGCAATGTGCCAAGCAGCCAGCCATTGCCGCGCTCGAACGAGGTGCCGCCGACCGCGACGGCGGCGATCGCATCGAATTCGAGGCCCAGGCCGGCGGTGGGATGGCCGGAATTCATCCGCGCGGTCATCAGCAGGCCGGCGATGCCGGCCATGGCGCCACCGAGCGCATAGACCGCGATCAGCAGCTTGTTCGGCGAGAGACCGGCATAACGCAGCGCCTCACGGTTGCCGCCGAGCGCGAAAATGTAGGTGCCGAAGCGGGTGTGATAGAGCAGGCCGTGGAAGGCCGCGTATGTCACCAGTGCCATCACGATCGGCACGGGGATGCCGAGCAGCGTCGACGAATAGATGTCGCGCACGCTGTGGGGGATGCCGACCACGCTCTGGCCATCGCTGACGATCAGCGACAGGCCCTGCGCCATGCCGAGCGTGCCCAGCGTCGCGACGAAGGGCGGAATGCCCAGGATCGCGACCAGCCAGCCGTTGGCGATGCCGAAGGCCGCGCCGACGAGGAGGCCGGCACCCAGGCCCAGCAGCATCGAGTGAGTGGCGAGCGAGACGATGGCGACGCAGAGCGAGGTCAGCGTCAGCACCGCGCCCATCGACAGGTCGAGCCCCTCGGTCATGATGATCAGCGTCATCGGCAGTGCGAGCATGGTCAGGATGGTGGACTGAACCAGCACGTTGGAGAGGTTGGCGACCGACAGGAAGCCGGGCGCGATCGCGCCGAACAGGGCGATCAGCAGCACCAGCACGATAGCAACGCCGGGAATGCGCTGCAGCGGATTGGGTTGAGAGACGACCGCGGCCTCACGCATGATGCATCCCCAGTCGCACGATGTTCTCCTCGGTCAGTTCGTTGCGGGTCAAGTGTCCCGCGATGCGGCCTTCGCGCATCACATAGGCGCGGTCGCAGACATGGCAGATCTCGACCTGTTCGGACGAAATCATCAAAGCCGCCGCGCCTTCGGCGACCAGCCGGTCGATCAGGGCAAAGATTTCGGACTTGGCGCCGATATCGATGCCCCGCGTCGGCTCGTCGAAGATAAAAAGCTTCGAGCCGGCCGCCAGCCATTTGCCGATCACGACCTTCTGCTGGTTGCCGCCGGAGAGCAGGCCTACGGTCTGGCGTGCGCTGGGTGTCGCAATCCTCAACTGCCGGATCAGGCAGTCGGAGGCGCGCTGCGCTGCACGCTGGTCGAACAGACCGCTCGGGAACAGCTTTCGCAGCGCCGACACCACCAGATTGTCGCTCACCGATCGCAGCAGCGCGAGGCCCTCGCTCTTGCGGCTCTCCGGGATCAGCGCGATGCCGCGGCGGGCGGCAAGATCTGGCTCGCCGGACATGCTCTTGCCGTCGAAGATGATCTCGCCGGCGCTGGTGGGATCGGCACCGAAGATGGCGCGGGCGACCTCGCTGCGGCCGGAGCCGACCAGGCCGCACAGCCCGACGATCTCGCCCCGGCGCACCTCGATATTGATGTCGGAGATGCCGGTCGACGAACTCAAGCCCTTGACCTCGAGCAGCAGCTCGCCCGGCTTGTCGGCGAAATTGCGCGGATAGGTCATATCCACGTTGCGGCCGACCATCATGCGAACGAGCTGGTCCGGTGTGACGTCGGCGGGGCGGACGCCGTCGATGCGGCGGCCATCGCGAAGCACCGTGATGCGATCGCCGAGCGCGAACACCTCGGCCATGCGGTGGGAGATATAGACGATGGACACGCCGTCGGCCTTCAGCCGCGCGATCAGCGCGAACAGCAGCTCGGTCTCGCGGTCGGACAGTGCTGCGGTCGGCTCGTCCATGACGAGGATGCGCGCGTTCTGGCTGATCGCTTTGGCGATCTCGACCATCTGCTGCTGTGCGACGCCGAGCTTGTCGACGGTGGTGGAGGGATCGATGTCGAAGCCGATCGTATCGAGCACGCGCTTTGCCGCGGCCAATATCCCGCGGCGGTCGATGGTGCCGGGGATGCGGCCCTTCGGCTCGCGGCCGAGGAAGATGTTCTGGGCGATGTCGAGATAGGGGACCAGCGAGAATTCCTGGAAGATCACGGCAATGCCGAGCTTCTGCGCATCCGCGGTCGAGGCGATCGCGACCTTCTTACCCTCATGGTAGAATTCGCCGGCATCGGCGCGATAGGCGCCGCACAGCACCTTCATCAGGCTCGACTTGCCGGCACCGTTTTCGCCGAGCAGCATGTGGACTTCGCCGGGGAAGATGGCAAAGGACACGTCGTCCAGCGCCTTGACGCCTGGAAACTCCTTGCTGATGCCGCGCAACTCCAGCAGCGGGACAGGCGAGGTGACCTCAATCGCGAGCGCGTCGCTCATGCCATCTCACTCATGTTTTGGCTCCGCTCGCAAAGATCTTTCCGGGGTTCATCAGGCCATCAGGATCGAGCGCGGCCTTGATCGAGCGCATCACATCGACGGCCTCGCCGAGTTCGTCGGTGAGGTAGTCGATCTTGCCGAGCCCGATACCGTGCTCGCCGGTGCAGGTGCCGTCCATAGCGATGGCGCGGGCGACCATGCGGGCTTGCAGCGCCTTGGCAGCCTCGGACTCCTCGGGCTTCGCCGGGTCGATCAGGATCAGCATGTGGAAATTTCCGTCGCCGACATGGCCGACGATCGGCGCGGTAAAGCCGTGCGCGTCCGCATCGCGCCGCGTTTCGGTCAGGCATTCCGCCAGCCGCGAGATCGGCACGCAGACATCGGTGATCACGGCGCGTGCGCCAGGTCGCAAGCCCAGGCCCGCATAGAGCGTGTTGTCGCGGGCGTGCCAGAGCCGGCTGCGGTCCTCCGGCGCTTTGGCCCAGGCAAAGCCATGCCCGCCATGGTCGGCGGCGATCGCCTGCGCGGCCTCGGCCTGCTCGGCGACTGATATCTCCGAGCCGTGGAATTCGAAGAACAGGGTCGGTGCCTCGCGATAGCCGAGCTTTGCATAGGCATTGATGCCGCGCATCATGACGTCGTCGACCAGCTCGATGCGTGCCACGGGGATCGCGGACTGGATCACGGAGATCGCAGTGTCCACGGCGTTGTGCAGGGTGTCGAAGCTGCAAACGGCGGCCGAGATCGCCTGCGGCACGGGGTGCACCTTCAGCGTGATCTCGGTGATGAGTCCGAGCGTGCCTTCCGCGCCGACGAACATGCGCGTCAGGTCATAGCCGGCGGCCGATTTGCGGGCGCGCTTGGCGGTGCGGATCACGCGTCCGTCGGCCAGCACCACCTCGAGCGCCATGACATTGTCCTTCATGGTGCCGTAGCGCACCGCCATGGTGCCGGACGCACGCGTGGACGTCATGCCGCCGATCGAGGCGTCGGCGCCGGGATCGATCGGGAAGAACAGGCCTGTATTGCGCAGCTCCGCATTGAGTTGCTTTCGCGTAATGCCGGGCTGCACCACGACATCCATGTCGCTGTCGTGCACCGCCAGCACCTTGTTCATGCGTGCGAAGTCGAAGCAGACGCCGCCGGCGACAGCGGCCGCATTGCCCTCGAGCGAGGTGCCTGCGCCGAACGGGACGATCGGCATATTCGCACCCGCGCAGAGCTTCACGATCTCCGCGACCTCCTGCGTCGTCTCGGGGAAGACGACGATATCGGGCGGCAAATTGCGATAATGCGATTCGCTCTGCCCGTGCTGATCGAGCACGCCGCGCGCGACGCTCGCGCGCGGGCCGATCATGCCGGTGAGGCGCTCGGCCAATATGCTCGTGCTGACCCGCGGTCCCATCCCTAGCTCCCGTCTGCTCCCTGTTGCCGGACTCTTGTCTGGTCCGTCGCCGCCTTAGCTTAGGCGGCCCTTGCGCTGCTCGCGACCTGCTTCAGGCCGAAATCGTAATTGAGGTGAAAATAGTCGCTGTCCACCATGCGACCATCCGGCGCACGGCCGGCGGGATGCCCAGCGAATTCGCGGATCAGGCTGTCCTTGACGCCGAACACCACGTCAGAGTCGAGATATTTGTCGCCGGCGACGAACACATGGGTCACGAGCTGCTCGAAGCCCGGCGCCGAGATCATGAAATGCACATGTGCCGGGCGCCAGGGATGGCGTCCCTGCACCTCCAGCATGTCGCCGACCGGGCCGTCATGCGGGATCGGATAAGCGGCCGGCTTGATCGACCAGAAATTGAAGCGGCCATTCTGGTCGGTGTGGAAGCGTGCGCGCATCGCGAGATCGCCGATCTTGTCGAGCTGCTGCACGTCGTAATAACCGTCATCGTCGGAATGCCAGACGTCGACGATCGCACCCGCGAGCGGACGTCCGTCGATGGTCGAGACCGACCCCGTGACCAGCATCGGATCGCCTTCCATCGGGCCAGAGATATCGTCGCCGTTCTGCTTCTCGGGCGAGGCCTGGACGAAGAACGGGCCGAGCACCGTGGTCTCGGTCGCGCCCTCCGGAACCGGATGGTTGATCGCGTCGACCAGCATGGAGACACCGAGCGTATCCGACAGCAGGATGAACTCCTGGCGCTTGTCGTCGCACATGTGCCCGGTGCGGGTCAGGAAATCGATGCCGTATTCCCATTCCTTCTGGGTCGGCCGGACCTCGCGGACGAAGGCATGCAGGTGACGCACCAGAGCTTCGCTAACCTGCTTGATGCGTGGATCGGTTGCCCCCGCGATCCGCTCCAGCACCGCGTCCGTGATGGTGGTCTCGTTGAAGTTGCGCATCTGTGCCTCCGCCGATCAGAGTTTGGGCTCGCCAAGCCCGGACAGCCGTTCCAGATGCTTGACGGTCGCGATGAAGTCAGTGTCGCCGTCGCCCTGCGCGACCAGCGAGCCATAGGTCTCGCGCACTTGTGCTGCGAGCTGAAGCGGCACGCCGACCGCGTGGCCGGCGCCGAGGATGAGGTCGAGGTCCTTGGCCATCTGCTTGCAGGAGAAAGTGGATTCGAAATCACGCGTCCGCAGCGGCGCGGTCTTGTACTTGACCATCGGTGAAGCGACAGCGCTGTCGTCGAGCACCTTCAAAATGTCCTGCCAGGCGATGCCGCCCTTGCGCGCCAGCGCCAGGCTCTCCGCCATCATCGCCGCCGACACCGCGATCATCAGATTGACCGAGAGTTTTGCGTAGCGCGCTTCCTCAGCCGGGCCGAGATAGGTCTGGGCGCGCGTGAAGGTAGCGAACAGCGGCTTTGCATTCTCGAAGGCGTCCTTCGGCCCCGAGACGAAGCAGCTCAGCGCGCCCGTGTGAACGATGCTGGCATTGCCGGAGACCGGCGAACGCAGATAGGCAATGCCGTGGGCCTGCGCGGCGGTCGCAACTTCGGTAGAGGCCTCGACGCTCACGGTGCTGGTCTCGATCAAGACGGCGCCGGGCGCCATCGCGGCGATAAGGCCGTTGGGACCGAGCAACGCTCCGCGCAGGGCCGCGTCATCGGGCAGGGAGGTCACGACCGCGGCCTTGCCGCTCACGGCCTCAGCCAGCGAAGCGGCAATCGAAATGCCTTGCGCGCGTGCTTCGTTGATCCGTGCCGGGCTCTGATCGAATGCGGTCACCGCATGGCCGGCCTTGGCGACGAGGGCCGACATCGGCAGGCCCATCTTGCCGATCCCGATGAAAGCAACGTTCTTCGAAGTGTCTGTCATTGGTCTTGTCCTTGGGCGCCTAGGCGGCACGTCCCTGTCGTTCGATGTCCTGCACCAGCCGCCGGCCGGATTGCACCAGCAGCTCTTTCTTCGTCTCCAGCCCTTCGACCAGCAGTCGGCCGTTCCGTTTTTTCCAGACGCCGCCGATCATGACAGACTCGACGTTGGCGAGGCTCGTCTGCATCACGACGGTGGCAACGGGATCGTGCACCGGGACAAGGTTGAGATCGGAGGCATTGATAATGACGAGGTCGGCCAGTTTCCCCGGCGTCAGCGAGCCGATCTGATGCTCGCGGCCGAGCATGCGGGCACCTTCCGTCGTGACCCAGCGCAGCGCTTCGCGCACCGGGATCGTGGTCGTGGCCGGAATGCTGCCGCTCTCTTTACGCGACTCCGCATTGTCCAGCGCCCGCTGCATCGACAGTGCGACGCGCGCCACGGAAAGGAGATCGCCGGCCAGCACGGATTCCAGATCGATACCGATGGTCGGCCGCACGCCGCGCTTGAGCAGGCGACCGGTGATCGGGAAGCCGTGGCCCTGGATCATCTCGTTCTCGGGCGTGACCGAGAACGACACACCGAGATCGACAAGACGATCAAGCAAGTCATCAGGCAGATCATTGCCATGGACGATGTTGATGCCGGCGCCGACGAGGCCGGCCTCGATCAGCTTTTCCCAACCATCAGGCGTCTTCGCCGGACCGCCGCCCTGATGCATCGACGCGATCAGCTTCAGCTCCCGCGCCAGGCGAAAATCGTGCATGGCGACGTCGAGTGTCGAGTAATGCGGGCCAAGGATAGCAAGCCCGAGGGTGACGAGCCCGTCGCGATCGGCGAGGGGACCGGCCAGCAGCCGCTCGACCTCGCGGCGCGGATGTGGGATCTCGGAGAAGTGCGGTTCGCCCGGCTTCGGCTCGGGTTTTGGCGAGCCATGGAAGAAGGCGGCGCGGATGCCGCTCTCGATCAGGCCGCGCACGGCGGCGTCGGTATGATCGGGCGTCGGGTTGTTGTGACACCAGTCGACCAGCGTCGTGGTGCCGCAATTGATCTGGTTCAGCGCGCCAACGAGAGTCGCGATATGAATATCCTCGGGCCGGAATACGGTGGCGAGGCCTGCATGCATGCGGCGGAAATATTCGAGCAGCGTCCAGTTCGCAGCATAGCCGCGCAGTGCCGTCTGCCAGGTGTGCATATGCGCATTGATCAGGCCCGGGATGACGATGCGCGTCCTGCCGTCAACGATCTCGGTTTCCGCCGCGCCGCTGCCGAGATCGATCGATGGGCGCACGTCGACAATGCGGCTGCCCTCGACCAGCACATCGCCGCTCGAAAAATCGCCGATCGCGTCATCCATGCTGATGATCGTGGCAGATTTGATCAGCGTGCGCCGCATCGCCTTACGCCGCCGCTTTGATGGTAACAGGCGGCTCGCCGGCCCAGGCGCGCGCGATGAGGTCGCGGATGGCATTGCGCTCGAGCGGGCGCGGGTTCCAGTAGGCATTGGTGACGGCAAGATCGGCCGCCTTGTCGATGCCGCTCTCGGGCATACCGACGTTGCGCAACGCCATCTTCGCGCCGAGCCGCTTGGCGAGTTCGAAAAGTCCCTGCGATGCATCGGGCGCGCCGATCGCGCGCGAGATACGGGCCATCGCATCGGGCACCGCCGGCGCGTTGTAGGCCAGCGCATGCGGCAGCACGATCGTATGGGTCTCGGCATGCGGCAGATCAAAAGTGCCGCCGAGCGTGTGGCAGAGCTTGTGATGCAGCGCCATGCCGACAGTGCCGAGGCAGACGCCGCACAGCCAGGCGCCGTAGAGCGCCTCGGTGCGGGCTTCGCGGTCATCGCTCTTTGCGGCAATGGCGGGCAGGGCGCGGGCGAGCGCGCGCATGCCTTCTTCCGCCATCAGCGACGTCACGGGATTGGTGTCGCGCGCGTAGAGGGCCTCGACCGCATGCGCGATCGCGTTGATGCCTGATGTTGCGGCGAGGCCCGCCGGCAGCGTCAAGGTGAGATCGACATCATAGATCACAGTCTCCGGCAATATAGCCGCGTCGCGCACTGTGGTCTTCAGGCCGTTCTCGGTCTGGCCGACGATCGGCGTCATCTCCGAACCGGCATAGGTGGTGGGGATACAGAGCTGGTTGATTCCGGTGCGCAAGGCCAGCGCCTTGCCAAGGCCCGTGGTCGAGCCACCGCCAAGCGAGATGACGCAATCGGCCTCGTACGCCTTCATCACGGCGAGCGCGCGCTCCGTGACGTCGACAGGCGTATGCATGGTCGCGCCGGGAAAGATGCCGGCATAAAGCGAGCCGAGTGCCGCGCCCAGGCTTGCGCCTTGCGCCTCCTGCTGCGGCGTGGTCAGCACCAGCGCGCGCTTGCCGCCGAGCCGCTCGACCTCGGCTTTTGCTGAGGCCAGCGTTCCGCTGCCGAACACGACACGGCAAGGCAGGTTTTCAAAGGTAAACGAACCGATCATGCGCCGGTCTCTTTGATGGGATAATCGACCTGGAAGCGCCCGATCCGCAAGTCGCCCAGCGCCTCGCGCACGCGCAAATGTTCCGGGTGGGTCGCGTAGGCCTTGAGCGAGGCCTGGTCGGTGAATTCGGAGAACAGCACGACGTCGCAGGCGTAGTCGACATCGCTGACATCGAGCCCGACTTCGATATGGGTAAGGCCGTCGATCCGGCCGCGCAGGCCCTCGAACAGGGTTTTGACCTTGACCCGGGCGGCGGAGCGCTCCGCAGGGGTCTCCCCGCGCAGCCGCCACATCACGATGTGCCTGATCGCGCCCGACATTTCCTGATTTCCTCGCCTGCCATTGTGCTTTGTTGCCGCTATTTTGCCTTGCAGAAATCGGAAATAAAGGCCAAACTTTGTAAGTCTCTTTTCCGATTTATGCAAAAATGGACCGGCTGCTCCAACTCGAAGTCTTCGCCAAAACCGCCGAGCTCGGCAGTCTGTCCAAGGCCGCCGAAATCTTGCGGATGTCGAACGCGGCTGCCAGCCGTCACCTCAGCGCACTGGAGGAACGGCTTGCGGTCCGGCTGATCGAGCGCAACACGCGCCGGCAATGGCTGACCGAGGCAGGGCAGGAGTTGTTGCAGCGTTGCAGCACACTTCTGAATGAGTTCGCCGAAGCGGAAGACGCCGTCTCCGACCGTGCGCTGTCGCCAAAGGGCATGCTGCGCGTGACGAGCTCGCTGTCCTTCGCGATGATCTATCTCGCGCCGATGCTGCCCGCCTTCCGTGCGCTCTATCCTGATCTCAGCGTGCAGATCATCAGCGCCAACCGCTATCTGGACTTCATCGAAGCCGGCATCGACGTCGCGATCCGTACGCGCGAGCAGGAGCCGGATTCCAACATCATCGTCCGCCGCATCGGCCAGATGCACCGCGTGCTCGCGGCGGCTCCGTCATATCTGGAGAAGCACGGTCACCCGGAGCACCCTGCCGATCTCGCCCGCCACAACATGCTGATCTACAATCTCGCCAACGATCCCTATTCGCTGCGGCTGAGCCAGGGCAGCACGACGCAGACCGTCCGGATCGCGCCGACGCTCGACAGCAATGACGGCCAGATCATCTGCGGCGCCGCGCGCGCAGGGCTCGGCATCCTGATCCAGCCACTTTACATCGTGCAGAATGATATCGCGGCCGGCCGGCTGGTGCCTGTTCTGATGGGCTGGGAGCTGCCACTGCTCACCATGAACATCGCCTACCAGAACCGCGTCAGGCTGCCCGCCAAGATCAGGGTCTTTTCCGACTTTCTCGTCACCCACATCCGCGAGCATTCCGAGCCGGGGATCTGGATCGACGCGACGAAGTGACGACATTTTCGAGCTCAGGCGGCTTCACGATCGCTAAAGCGCGATGACATTGGGATGAATCGTCATCGCGTTTTAGATTATTGTTTGCGCATGATCTTTTCGGAAAACCGATTCGCACTTTTCCGGATCATGCCTGAGAGTGTGCGGCCCGGCGGTTCCGGAATCTGGCAAAAGCCTGTTCGGCCTCCCAGCGTCTGCGACGGGTGCTCTCCAAACATCGCGAAATAATACTGCGAAAAGCGCCCCAATTCGTAGAAGCCTTGCTCCATCGCGACCGCCGCGATCGTCGTCAAGCCTGGAGCGCTCGCGTGCAGAATGGAATGCACCGCACACAGGCGCTTTTGCCGCAGAAAGGTGACGGGCCCCAACCCGAACACTTCCTGGAAGGCGCGATGAAGGGTACGGCGTGACACTCCCATCGCGGCGCAGATCTCGGAAACGTGGACCGGGCGCATGTCAGCCTCGTCAAGGTGCTCCTCAACCCTGCGGGTCAGTCGTCTCGCCGAAGGAAGCCAGCCGGAGTCGTCGGGTGGCAAGGACGACATGACGTTAATTGCCATGCATTCGACGATCGCTCGCTTCCAGTATTCCGCAGTCGATGGCGTCAATCCATCCTTGTGCGCGTGGAGATGTGACATGATTCCGCCCAGACGGTGGTTCGCGATGGCACCGGTTGCTCGATCCGCCCGGTAATGGCGACGGCTGCGCCAAGTGTCGGGATCGCTCAGCCTCGCTTCGCCGCCGAACAGGGACGCGACCTCGCCGAGGTCGAAGCGCATGGCGGCGTAAGCGGACGCGCCGCGAAAAATGCCGTCATGCTCGAGCAGCGGCGGAATCACGAGCACGTCGTTGAGCTGCATGTCGAACGACCAGTGGGCGACGCGCTCCTCGGCCGCGAGCAGCATGCCGATGATCAGCTTGTCGTCGCTGGAGACGCGCTGCGTGCGCATGCCGACGTTGAAGGTGCCGATGCTGAGCGAGAAATCGCCGATGCCGACATGCGACAACGTTCCGCGCAACCGCCCGCGTCCGAGCTGCGTGACGTCGACGTGCGACCCGTGAACGGCCTGGTGAAGGCCTTCGAAGCCGTCGAGCTGACGCGAATCAACCAGAAGGAATTGCCCCATGGCCGTACCCTGTTACTCAAGCGCGACAATTCTGCGGCAGGCCACAGCGAAATACCACCACAACGCGAGGTGGATGTGGCAATTTGACCTCGCGTTCTGAGGCAAATCATCGCCGAATTTGATGTGAGGTATGCGCCGGATAACGCTGCGAATTGAGGAATTTGCGACATGTGTCGTTAAGCCTCGCCGATCGGCACGCCGTGCTGGCACAAACTGCACATCACAGCCGTCCAATCTTCGGATACCATTTGCAACCTCAGCGATACGGGTTGAAAGCGCTCTGCGGATGCAGAGCGCACGCGGCAGGTGTTTGCCGCGTGCTTGAAAAAACGTGCGCGCAAAAAGGGAAGAGATGCTGACGCGACGCTGCATCTTCATCTCCAGCCCCGAGCGCCAAGAAGAGGGGACCAGACAATGCGTCCAACGTCCTGGGCAGTGTGCCGTCGTCGAAGTCCGCTGAAGTCCGCGCCGTAGCGTCAGGTGGAATGCGCGTATCGGAGTTTCCATCATGCTGCGGGCGGACTCGGGTCATTGCGAGTGGTTGCCGGATGATGTGAAGACCGGCGAGATGGTCTTCATTCCCGGCGGGACCTTCCGCATGGGATCCGATCATCATTATCCCGAGGAGGCGCCGAGCCATCGCGTCTCCGTCGATGGCTTCTGGATCGACCGCACCTCCGTCACCAACCGGCAGTTCAAGCAATTCGTCAACGCGACCGGCCACGTCACCGAGGCGCAGATCGTTCCGGACCCCAGGGACTATCCCGGCGCACTGAAGGAGATGCTCTACGCGGGATCACTGGTGTTCTCGCCGCTGCCGCGCATCACCGATCTCACCGACTGGAGCCAATGGTGGAGCTTCATGCGCGGCGCCAACTGGCGTCATCCTTATGGCCCCGGGAGCAACATCAAGGGCCTTGACGATCATCCGGTCGTGCACGTCTCCTACAGCGATGCGGCTGCCTATGCGCGCTGGGCCGTCAAGGATCTGCCGACGGAAGCGGAATGGGAATTCGCGGCGCGCGGCGGTCTCGACAGCGAGGAGTTCGCCTGGGGCGATGCGCTGATGCCGGGCGGAAAGCACATGGCCAACATCTGGCAGGGGAACTTTCCTGTCCAGAATCTCCGCGAGGATGGGTTCGAGCGTACCTCGCCGGTCATGGCGTTCCCTCCGAACGGTTACGGCCTCCACGATATGATCGGCAATGTCTGGGAGTGGACGTCCGACTGGTGGTCGGCACAGCATCAGGCCGACGCCGCAAAAGCGTGCTGCATTCCGAGCAATCCTCGCGGGGGCCGCGAGGAGGCGAGCTTTGATCCATGTCAACCAACCATACGCATTGCGCGCAAAGTCTTGAAAGGCGGCTCGCATCTGTGCGCCCCGAATTATTGCCGCCGCTACCGTCCCGCCGCGCGCCACGCCGAGCCGGTCGATACCTCGACCAGCCATGTCGGGTTCAGATGCGTGGTGCGGGGGCCTGCTTCTCCGACGTCACCGATGTCTTCTTGAAAGTAGGGAGTGTCACATGAGCGATGATGTCAAAGACCGGGATATCGCTGCGGCAAATCCGGCCAAGGGCAGCCGAAAATCGTTGCTTCGCGGGTTGCTAACGGCGGCGCTGGTTGCGACGAGCCTATCGCCCTTCGTCAAATCCCCTGCAATCGCGCAGCAGCCGAACACGGCGAAGCCCAACATCCTCGTCATCTTCGGAGACGACATCGGCCAGTCCAACATCAGCGCCTATACGCGCGGGGTCGTCGGATACAAGACACCGAACATCGACCGCATCGCCAACGAAGGCATGATCTTCACCGACTATTACGCGGAAAACAGCTGCACCGCGGGCCGCTCCACTTTCATCACGGGGCAGGTCTGCCTGCGCACCGGCCTCTGCAAGGTCGGCATTCCCGGTGCGGCCGTCGGCTTGCAGGACCGCGACGTCACCATCGCCCAGGCGCTGAAGCCGCTTGGCTATGCCACGGGTCAGTTCGGCAAGAACCATCTGGGCGATCGCGACGAATATCTCCCGATCAAACATGGCTTCGACGAGTTCTTCGGCAATCTCTATCATCTCAACGCCGAGGAAGAGCCGGAGCGTCCCTACTATCCGAAGAACGACGCTGCGTTTGTCAAAAGCAACTCGCCTCGCGGGGTGCTGAAAGCGTCTGCAGACGGCAAGATCGAAGACACCGGTCCGCTCAACCGCAAGCGGATGGAAACGGTCGATGATGAAACGACGGCTGCGGCCATCGATTTCATGCAGCGGCAGGCGCGGGCGAACAAGCCGTTCTTCACCTGGATGAACACGACCCGCATGCACGCATTCACCCATGTGCGCGCGTCGATGCAAGGGCAGAGCGGCATGCCGGGCAACGAATATGCCGACGGCATGGTCGAGCATGATGGCGACGTCGGAAAGCTGCTCAAGTCGCTCGACGATCTCGGCATCGCCAACAACACTATCGTGGTCTACACCACGGACAATGGACCCAACCAGTGGTCTTGGCCCGATGCTGCGACGACGCCGTTCCGTAGCGAGAAGGATACCAACTGGGAAGGTGCGTTCCGCGTCCCCGCAATGATCCGCTGGCCTGGCCGTATCAAGGCCGGTGAGGTCTCGAACGAGATGGTATCCGGTCTCGACTGGTTTCCGACGCTGCTTGCCGCAGCCGGTGATGGCGACGTCAAGGATCGGCTGGTGACGGGCACCGATCTCGGCGGCAAGACCTTCAAGGTCCATCTCGATGGCTATAACCAGTTGCCCTACCTGACAGGCCAGCAGCCGAAATCGCCGCGCAGCGAGTTCTATTACTTCAACGACGATGGCGAAGTGGTTGCGTATCGCTTCAACGACTGGAAGATCGTGTTCTGCGAGCAGCGGAAGCCGGGCGGCTTTGAGGTCTGGGCCAACCCCTTCACCTGTCTGCGGGCACCGAAAATCTTCAACCTTCGCATGGACCCGTTCGAGCGGGCTGACGTCGTGTCGGATCAATATTACGATTGGTTCGCCAAAAACGCCTATCTCGCGCAGTACGGCGTCTGGCGTGTCGCACCGTTCCTCGCAACCTTCAAGGACTATCCGCCGAGCCAGCGCTCCGCGAGCTTCAGCATCGATCAGATGGTCGACGGCCTCATGAAGACCCTGGACAAGACGGCGCCGAAATAGGGCGCCGGACGCCACCCGTCGGGCAAGAGGCAAACTGGATCCCGACCGATCCCGCACGCAAGTTCGGAATGATGTTTCGCCTCTACGGACCGAAGCAGGAATTTTTCTCGAAAGCCCGGACATCGCCGGACGTCGAGCGCGTCGCCACGACGATCGGAGGTGCCACGAAATAGCGGGTTCGTGGAACCCTTCTTGATTTCGATTTGGTGGATGCAGGAAAAGGGGAGACGACAATGACGGGACAAATACGAAGGGCCCGGTTTGCAACTGCATTGGTGTTGACCAGCTTCACCACCCAACCTGCGCTGGCTGACTCCTCCGGCGTCAGCTTCTGGCTTCCCGGCATCTTCGGCAGCCTTGCTGCTGTACCGGTGACGCCGGGTTGGGCCTATTCGACCATCTACATTCATCTGAACGAGAAAGCGGGAGGAGGGCAGAACTTCGTCACCAGCGGCGGCATACCCGGCTCGGTGACCGCCGGACTCAATGCCCATGCCGACGTGCTCGTCCAGGGCATCACCTATACCTCGGCGATGCCGGTGCTCGGCGGCCAGGCCGCCTTCACGCTGCTGACCGCGCCCGGCAATATCGGCGTCGGCATCGATGCGACGCTGACCGGTCCGCGCGGCAATGCCATCTCGGGCGGCGTCACGGACAATCGCACTACGCTGACGGACGTGTTCTACCAGGGCACGCTAAAATGGAATCAGGGCGTCCACAACGAGATGGTCTACATTACCGGCAACATCCCGAGCGGGACCTATGATTCCAGCCGGCTCGCGAATTTGAGCTTTGGCTTCCCCGCGATCGACGCCGGTGCTGGCTACACCTATCTCGATCCGAGGAGCGGCCACGAATTCTCGGTCGTCGGCGGGCTCACCTACAATTTCATGAACGGCGCGCTTCAATACCAGAACGGCATCGACTTCCATGTCGATTGGGCCGCCTCGCAGTTCGTCAGCAAGAACGTCCACATCGGCATCGCCGGCTATTTCTTCCAGCAACTCACCGACGACAGCGGTCCCGGCGCCAGGCTCGGCGGCTTCAGGGGCCAGGCGGTCGGCATCGGTCCTCAGATCGGGTTCATGATTCCTATGTCCGACGGCTATCAGGGCTATCTCAACGTCAGGGGATACAAGGATCTGGAGGTCGAGAACCGGCCCAAGAGCTGGTCGACCTGGGTCACCTTCTCGGTCTCGCCGGTTGCGCCTACGCCCGCCGCAGCGAAACCGATCGTACGAAAATACTGAGGAGAGGCTGCAACAGGTCCGATGACCGGAGACAGAATCAACAAGCGCGTCTTTCGCATCGGCTTCCAGACATCGATCATCACGGTGTTCGTTGGCGTCGTGCTGCTCGTGGGCTTGACGCTGGTTTACCTCAGCTTCGAACGCGTGACCGTCATCACGAAGACGGCGGCCTCCGGCTTCATCGAGAAGGTGGCGCAGCTCGGCGCCGACCATGTCGACGAGCAGTTCAAGAATGTCCGCGACAATCTCGACATCCTGTCCGGCCTGCCGCCGATCCAGGAAGCCGACATCGCGGACAATTCGCGGCTCTACAGCTTGATGGCCGCGATGCTGCGCAACAACCCTCAGCTGTTCAATCTCTATGTCGGCTATGAGGACGGTTCGTTCATTGAGATGGACGTGATCGATCGCGCCAAGCCGGCGTTCAGGGCGAGCCTGAAAGTCGATCAGGATGCGGCGTTCCGGCTGGTCGTGATCTCGCGCACGGCGGGCAGCGCGCCAGTCACGCAATATCTATCCGAAAACCTCATTCGGGTCGCGGAGGTCGCCGGCCCTGCCGGCTACGACCCGCGTCAACGGCCCTGGTATGTCGAGGCGTTCAAGAACGACAAGACGCTGCTGACCGGTCCTTACGTCTTCTACGCTACGGGCGAGCCCGGCTATACGCTGCGGACGCCGCTGAAGGAAGGGCGCCGCGGGGTCGCCGCCGGCGATGTGCTGCTGAACCGGTTCGAGGACATGTTGGCTCAGCAGAAGCTCGGGCCGTCGGGGCTCGCCTTCCTGTTCAACGATGCCGAGCGCATCGTCGGTCATCCCGAGATGAACCGCCTGATGACGGAGATCCCGGAGCGGCAGGATGACCTGCCGCAGCTCGGCGCACTCAGGCTTCCCGCGCTGGCCCCGATCATCCGGTCCTGGCGCGACGGCGGGCCGGCGCAGCAATTCTTCGATGACGCCGCGGGCCGGACCTATGTCGCGGCCGTCCACCGGCTCGAGACGGCCGGATCGGCCAATGTCCGGCTCGCGATGATCGCGCCGCTGGACGAGTTCTATGCGCAGATCATCGACGAGCGCCGCACGCTGTTCGCGCTGGCGCTGGCCTTCGTCGGCGCCACGCTTCCGTTCGCGTTCTGGCTGGGTTCGCTGATGGCACAGCCGCTGCGCAAGCTGGTCGAGCAGACCGACGCGATCCAGCGGTTCGAGATCGCGGAGCGGCCGCGCATCCATTCAGCTATTGCGGAGATCGAGGAACTCGGCCGTTCGGTGTTCACGATGCGCAACGTGGTGCGCAGTTTTGCCAGCTTCATCCCTCGACAGATCGTGCGGCAGCTGATCGAGACCGGCTCCTCGCTCAGCCTCGGCGGTAGCAGGCGCGAGGTCACTGTGCTGTTCACCGATGTCGCAGATTTCACGGCAAAGACGGAGAGGGCGGATCCGTCGCAGGTGATGATCTATACCTCGCGCTATTTTGGGGCGTTGTCGGACGAAATCATGCGGCACCAGGGCACGGTCGACAAATATATCGGCGATGCCGTGATGGCTTTCTGGAACGCGCCGGCGGACGACCCTGATCATACCCTCAACGCGTGCCGCGCCATCCTGGCATGTCTTGCGGCCAATGAGGCGCTCAACAAGGAGTTTCGGCGGGAGGGCTGGCCGCCTTACGACACGCGCTTTGGCCTGCATGTCGGCGATGCCGTGGTCGGCAATATCGGCTCGAGTGACCGGATGAACTACACGGCGCTCGGCGCCACCATCAACCTGGCGTCGCGGCTCGAGGGGCTGAACAAGAATTACGGCACGCGCGTGCTGGTCAGCGCGGCGGTTCGCGCCCGCGCTGGCGATGCATTCCTGTTCCGGAGCGTCGACAGCATCAGGCCGAAGGGATTTGCCGACGCAATCGAGGTCAGCGAGCTCCGCGGCGAGTTCGCCAGTTCGAACGAGGCCGACGTTGCGATGTGCCGCCGTTGGGATGAAGTGTTCGCCTCGATCGTTCGGGACGGGCCGGTCGAGACGACCCTGGTCCGGCTCTCCGGCTTCCTGCTCGACTATCCCAAGGACAGCATCGCGCTATTCCATGCTCAACGGTTTCGGTCCTCGGCCCAGGATACAGGGGCGGCCGCATGAACAGTCGAGATGTCAGTCGTCGGCAATTGCTGCGCCGTGGCGGGGCGCTGGTGGCGGTGTCGGCCTTCGCCGCACCGGCTCTTGCGCAGGCCCGCACCAAGATTCGGCTCGGCTATCTCCACGTCGTCGCCGTGGACGGACACATCTGGACCGGGCTCGATCGCGGCTCGTTCGACCGCGAGGGGATCGATTTCGAATTGCACGAGTTCAACACCGGCCCCGAGGTCTTCGAGGCGATGACCCGCGGCGGGCTCGACATCGTCTCGGCCGGCGGCGTGATCTCCAACTATCTGGCGCTCGGCCGCGGCCGGGGCTTTCTCGTCAACGACATCGAGGTTGCAACCGCCCAGCTCTGGGGCCGGCCGACGCTCGGGGTGAAGGAGATCGCCGATCTCAGGGGCAAGCGGATCGCGACGACGATGAAGACCACAGCGCATATCTTCCTCGATCGCGCGCTACGCGCCAACAACATCAATCCGTCCGAAGTCGAGATCGTCAATCGCAGCATGGCGGTCGCCGTCAAGGCGTTCATTGCCGGCGAGGTACCAGCCGTGGCGCTCTGGGTGCCGTTCAATATCGCCGTCCGCGAGGCATTGCCGGATGCGGTCAGGCTGGTGGATGCCTCTGCCTTCTACCCGCAATCCGCCGTGCTCGGCGGCTGGGCCGCGCGGAGGGATTATGATGCGGGGAATAGTGGGGTGCTGTCCCGGATCATCCGCGCGTGGGCGGATGCGAACGACCACATGGTCCGCAATCCGGCGGTCGCGGCGGAGGCGCTCCAGCGCCACTACATGCATTCGCGTCCCGCCGACATCGCCGAAGCCCTCAAGGCTCAGAAGCTTTACTCCTCGCGCGAATGGAAGCGGCTGTATGCCGACGGGACTGTCGTGAAGTGGCTCCAGCAAGTCAGCGATTTCTTCATGACGGATGCTGGCATTACAGACTCGCTACGGGCAGCGGACTATTTCGACACGCGGCTCTATCTTTCGACGATCGGATAAGGGCGCTAGGGCGGTGCGTTTGGCAAGGAGGTATCGCTTGCGCTCATGCATGGCGGCGGGGCAGATCGGCATCGCAGGTCAATGGCAGGATCCTTTGCCGCCCCTCATGATGCCAGTGCCAGGCTCGCCATCATCAGGCCGATGGCCGCGATCCAGCCTCCAAGAGCACGAACGGCGATAGCTCGCCACGACGTCACGCTGTCCGACTTCGTTCGCTTGAACACGACGGTCAGCGCCATCGTCAGCGTGATAACTCCGTAGCCGACACAGGCCAATCCCGCCGCAAACAGCAGCCGGTCGGTTTCTGGTCCGAGCTCGGCGCCGTTTGCGGCGCCCCGTATGACCGCGACTGCGAAGGCAATTGCACACAGGACGAGCGTGGGAACCTGTGCGGCTGCCGCGAGCAGCATGCCTATCGCCAGCATCATTGTCGCGTCCGCGAGCTGCGTGGAAACCGTGCCGAAAACTGGCACGAGAGACAAGCCGACCAGCAGTCCAATCGGAAAAACCGGGATGAGCCAGCGCCCCCTGGAGGCTCCGAGCGTGCCGGCCAGCACGCCGGTCGCGATCCAGAGAACGACATCCTGAAGATCGGTGAGGGGGTGCGATGCCCCCATGTAGAAATCGCCGAGGCGGGCCGCGACGATATGTGCATCGGCGCCACTCGTGCCAGTCAGCAGTATCGCCGCCGCCATCAAGGCCCGTGCAGGTTTTAGTTTCATGCGAGGGCTCCGAGGCCTTGAGCGAGGAAGTAGCAGCCGATCCCTGCGATACCGGCCCCAAGTCCTTGAATAACGCGCTCGCCCACAGGCCAGCGCGTCAGCGTGCCGATCGCGATGCCGAACAGGTGCAAGAGGCCGGTGGCGGTGACGAAGCCGACGCCGTAGGCCAGCGCATTTGCCGCGCGAGGAAGTTCGGCCCCATGCGCATGACCGTGAAAGATCGCGAAGATCGCCACGACGAAAGCGGCTGCGGGAAAGGGCAGGCGCAGCCGGGCAGCGACGGCGCCCCCCAGGATCACGGCCGAGACGGCAATCATCACTTCCGGCATCGGAAGCGGAACATGTAGCACGCCCAGCACCCCGCCGATGGCCATGATGAGCGGGAAGGTGATCGGCAGGATCCAGATTGCGGGCGCGCCGAGTTGCGCGCCCCAGATTCCGACGGCCACCATTGCGATCAAATGGTCGATGCCCGTGATCGGGTGAAGCAGGCCGCTGACGAGGCCGCCCGCTACGCCGGCCTGTTCGTGCGCGAGAGCCGGCTGCGTCAGTGCGACTGAAACGATCGCGGCCGTGAGGGCTCGGGGGACATGTAAAGACATTGTGTGCGACTCTCGCTCAGATCGCGGCGAACACGCGCGCCAGACGGCCGAAGAACCAGAACATCGATACCGACCCGATGAGGTAGGCCGGAACGGCCTCGCCCCAGCGCGGCACGACGGCATCGAGCCGTCGGTGCGCCCAGATCAATGCGAGCACGAGCAGGACGAAGGCAAGCTGTCCGATCTCGACGCCGATGTTGAAGAACAGCAACGCTGCGGGAAGGAGACGGTGTTCGAGACCAAGTCCGGCCAGCGCGCCTGCGAAGCCGATGCCATGAACCAGGCCAAAGCTGAATGCGACAATCCAGGGATAGCGAGCGGTGAGTCCGGTCTCGCCGCGCTGCTGCTTGACGATTTCCACGCCGACGAACGCGATGCTCAACGCAATGCAGGCATTGAGCGGGCGTTCCGGCACGCCGATCAGGCCGAAGGCTGCCGCGGCAAGCGAGGCGCTGTGTCCGATCGTGAAGGCCGTGATCGTCTTCACCAGACGCCAGCCGCCACCGACGATCCAGATCAGGCCCAGCACGAACAGCAGGTGATCGGCGCCGAGCAGAATGTGATCGATTCCGTAGTTCACATAGGTCTTGGCCAGTTCGACCCATGCCTCGAGCGTCGGGGCGCCGGTGCCAAGGACGGAGACGACGGGATTGGCCGTCGAGATCGTGTAGCTGCGCGGCTCGCCCTCGATCGGGATGATCTTGATCAGGACGACAGACATGTTGGAGCCGAGATTGGAGATGGTGATCGGACCGACCAGCCCCTTCTCGCCGCAGTTCATCTCGGGCAGGCGGAGAAAGCAGTGCGATGGCATTCGCAGATCGACCCGCGATGCGCCGATCGAGGGCTCGATGCTCCAGCGGCCGACAAATGCGCCGGGACGGACCTCGCGGAATTCCAGCACGCCCATTGCCGCTTCATGCGCATTGAGCGCCGAAGGCCGAATGAGCGCGGTCAGGGCCAGGGTCAGACCCAGCAGCGCCAATCGCAGATATCGGATCGCGCTCATTGCTCGTACCGCACTTGATAGGACGCCTTGAGCCGCTTCACTGCTTCCCAGGCCAACTTGCGGGTCTCTTCCGTATGCCAGATCCTGGCGGCGTCATCCCGAACCTTGTCGAGGCTGGCAAGATTTCCCGGCCGCCGGGAATCCAGCCGAGTGACGTGCCAGCCGTCCTTGGATTGCAGCATCTTCCACTCCCCCTCTGGCATCGTGAGTAGTCCGTCACGGAAATTGTCGCCGAAGGATGCCGTGAGACTCGCGACCGGCCGGGCGAGGATGGCACGCGTAAGATTTTGCAGCTCCTCGGACTCGCGCTGCTGGACGATGTCCTCGAGCTGACGCTGTGCCGTGGCCTGATCCGTGGGCGGGGTGATGTAGAACGACACGCGCTCCGGCTCGTCGAAGCGGGCGTGATTTTCCGCGAACCACGCCTGCAACTGCTCGTCCGTGGGACGCGGGACGCGGATCTGGTCGAAGATCAGCAATTGCATCTTGTAGGCGATCCGGTCGCGGATCGTCTCGTCGCCGCGGTCCACGCCGAGCGTCTTGCCTTCGCGGTAGAGGATCTCGCTCGCGACCCAGCTGTCAGCCATTTTCTGGAGCTGGTCGCTGGAAGGGGTGCGCTCCTTGTCCTCGTCGAAATTGTCGATGAAGGACTGGCGCATCGCCTTGGTCACCGTGATGACCTTTTCGTCCTTGACGGGCGGATGCAGTATGGCGTCGATGCCGAAGATGATCGCCCCGAGCAAGGCGAAGTGCAGCAAGGGTTCGCGCGATAGCCGCGCGAGCACAGAGACAAGGGAACGCGAAGGCTCCTTTGCGTTACGGGCGACATCGGCGTCCGGGTTCGAACCCCCGGTGTGCGATATCGGAAAGGACTGCACTTCAACTGGTGTAGCTGGTATTGACATGCGGTTGTCACAAACTCTCGCAGCGCGGCGTCGCGCCGTTTCGCGTGGCAGAGCATTTCGTCTGCCATCGTCTATCGCTCACACGACGCGCGAAAATGCAATGGACAAATGCAAGAGACAAGATGCCGCACGGACAAAGTGGACCTGCGACGGCCGAACATAAATCTTTCACGAAGCTGTATCGGAACTCTGGTCACTATCGCGGCGTGCAGGGAGGCCGCTCATGCGGCTGGGGCAAATGGTCTTCGTCTCTGCTGTTTCGCGATATCCGACTTGAATGAGGAATGAGGGCGATCGATGTTTCCATCTAGCAAGACGATCCTGTTGACCGCCGCATCGGCATCTCTGGCGCTGACGCAGAGCGCTGCAGCCGAGGGGCTGGGGCACAACGAGCGTCGCGGCAATCCGTATGTCGCCGGTGACATGCACAATCACAATACCTGCACGGACGGTTCGGTTGCCGCTGGCTACACGATCGACCGCGCGGTCGGGCGCGGCACCGCGTCCGCTGGTGGAAACAATTTCGATCTCGACTGGTTCACGCTCGGCAACCACGGCGGTTCCGGCAATCGCGACTGCCGCTTCAGCGACACCAGCGCCAATCTTCCGGGACAAACCACGACGACCTGGAGCCAGACGCTCGGCCAGACCATCGACGGAATCACGATCAGCAGCCTGAAGGGCACCCCGAACGGTACCGGCACCGGTGCGCAGATGTGGCGCTGGCAATCGATCCGGGAGGTCGAGTATCCGACGATCGTCGATCGCTCGGCGAAGTACGACAAGGTGCTGATCGAGGGTCTCGAGTGGATCGCGCCCGGCCATGAACACGTCGACGTCGCCGTCATCACCGGGCAGCATCCGATGCATCCGAGGAAGGGAACCGGCAACGCGGACAAGATGGCGGAATTCGAATACCGCTTCGACCGCGCCGACACCGATGCGATCGGTCCCGTCATCGACGCCGGCGGCAATCAGCTCTGGCCGGGCAAGGACAACGTCAACAACACGGGCACGGTGGGCCACCAGAAGGCGCTTACGGGCGTCAAGTGGTTGCAGGCGAACTATCCGCTGCAATCCTACATCATCCCGACTCACACCGAACGCCAGGGGCCGTTCAGTGCGACCGCCAACAAAGGTTACAACATCGAGCACTTCCGCGACTTCAACAATGCGGGCCCGACGGTTGCGTTCGGCATCGAATCGCCCGGCCACTTCGCCGAAGGCGGAGCCACTGGCGGTTCCGGCTCGTACACCACCAACGCGGTCGGCGGCGGCACCTACGGCATGAGCGGCATTTATACCGCGAAGGTCGGCGGCCTCTGGGACGGACTGCTTGGCGAAGGCCGCAACTTCTTCATTTATGTGAGCTCCGACTGGCACAGCCGTGGTGCGGGCGGTGCGCGCGACTCCTTCACGACTGCCGACTTCATTCCCGGCGAGTACACCAAGCTGTATGTTCCGAATGCCGGACGGTTCTCGTCGCAGCAAGTCATCGACGGCATGCGTTCGGGCAACTCGTACTCGGTCAACGCCGACCTCATCGGTCCGGATATGGTGTTCCGCGCCAAGACGCGCGGCGACGAGTGGAAGACCATGGGTGAGACGCTGGTCGTGAGGCCCGGCGAAAAGATCACGGTCGAGATGGAGCTGACCGTTCCGAACGAGAACAACAGCCCCTACAGCTTCGACAACCCGCTGCTGGTGTCGATGGGAATCAAGCAACCCCTCAACAAGCCGGCGCTCGACCACGTTGATCTGATCACTGGCCAGATCACGGGTGTCGTAGCGCCTGACGCGCCGAATTATGCGGTAGCGAATGTCGCAGGCACGGCCGGCGCGGCGATCGTGTACAATTCATCGGCGAACATCGCCCGGCAGATCCAGGCGACGCAGATGCAGCGCGGGCATGGGGGAGATCGTGACGGTGTGCGGCTGCGGTTCACGACCACGTTTGTCGCGGGGACCAAGCCGTTCTACATCCGTGCGCGCGGAACCAACATTCCGAATGGCACTCCGAACGTCTCCGATACCGCTGGAAACCCGCTGCTCGATGCGAACAACGCGCAGGTCAGCTGTATCGATCCGGCGTGCCCGGCGCATCTCGAGACAGTAAATGGCGCCAAGAAGGTGACCCACGACGTTCAGTCCTACTCGAACGTCTGGTTCTATGCCAACCCGATCTTCGTCAGGCCGGAAGGCTCGCCGAAGCTTCTGGTCGAGACCAACGCCGAGCTGGCGCGTCGGCTCGGACAGCGGGCCGACGGCGATCACGATCACGATCATGACCACGACAACGATCATCACGACCACCACTGACGTGATGTGAGGCCATCCGGCGGGGCGCAACGATCGGTGCGTCCCGCCGCACTCGTTTCGAAACGGGTTGGTTCTGCCCGGCACGACTGACATGCATCTGTTTCGTATCACCTTCTGCGCACTGAGCCTTCTCGCTGGCTTCGGTTGCGCTATGGCCGCTCCCGGTGTTGCCGTGCCGACCTTGGACGAACCGAGCCGGGAGGACTGCAACGCTGCGGTCGCGGAGGCGCGCGCATTAGCGGCGGCGTTGCCGGCTGACCATCTCTCCCGCTACTTCGCCGAACGGCACTTGCTTCAGGCCCTGGCCGAAGCCGGCAACGGCGAGTTCGACGAATGCCTCGACATGGCCGCGCGTGCTTCCGACGAGGTGCGTGAACGGCGGCACGAGCTGCGGCCGGGCGAGCGGCTGAAAGTGCTCGGGGCTGACGAGTAGCGGGACCCGAGAATTTTGGAGATGCTGCACGCTGTCATCGCAGCGTCATCTTTGCCCGGGCATTGTCTGCCCGCGTTTCAAGAACAGGTAAAACGTTGCGACATGGATCAGATCGAGCCGCTTTTTCCGATTCCCCTGCTGCGCTCGCCCGGGCTGCTCCCGCCGTCGCTGAACGAAGCCGCTGCGGCGGCGATCCGCAACACCCGGATCGAGGGCAATCTGCGCTCGGGTCAGCTCTTCCACACCGAGGTTGCCGACCCCAGTGATAACGAGCTGTTTCGCCAGATCGCCGAGCTTGCGGTTCCGAAGCTGGTCGATTTCGGCGTCCTTCTGTTCGGCGAGGAGCTGCGCTGGACCGTGAAGGAGATGTGGACCAACATGCTCGAGACCGGCGGCAACCAGACACTGCATTCGCACGCCAATAGTTTCGTCTCGGGCATCATTTATCTGACGCCCTCGCATCCGGCCTGCAAAACGGTCTTCGTGCGGCCGCCCGGCGGCTCCGACTTCTCCTTCCGGCACCACACGCGAAGCGCCGCCATGGGGCCCTTCAATGCCGGCAAATACGTCCTGCCGGAGGCCGAACCCGGCGATCTCGTGCTTTTTCCCAGCTACCTCTACCATGAAGTACCGAGGAATCAGGGCGAGCAGCGCATTACGATCGCCTTCAACGCCATTCCCGATCATCTCGACTGCTGGGGCTATCGGGTCAACTTTGCGCCGTGAGGCGGCCGGATCACTCGTTTCTCAGGCCGAATTCGCGAAGCAGCAAGTCCCGTGCCTCGCGGCGCGACGGCGCCACCTCGTTGATCTTGCGCAGCAGGCGAGCGGCCGCCGCGCGGTCCGAGCCGAGCAGGGATCTCGCCATCCCCATCAGCGGCCCATAGGCCGGATCGAACTCGGGGCTCCGGCGAAGCGCGTCGATGAGGCCCGGCGAAGCCGCCTCGATCAAGGCGACACCGCGAGGTTCGCCCGGCAGAGACGCTCCAGCTTCGAGAAAGCGGTTGCGCGCGGCCCAATAGGCATTGAGGCGCGCGCCCATGGAGTCGCGCTCGGCCGCGCGCGCGACGAGTTCATTCGGATCCGGTCGAATCTCTTTCGTGACGGCAAGCAGCAGTGACCAGGGTGCCGCCGTGAGCGCACGGACATTTCGCCGCGCATCGAAGGTCACGAATGGATAATCGTCCGTGTTGCGCGGGCCTTCGCCGGCAAAGGCGGAGAGAGCGTGTGGGCCAGCCAGATATTGGCCGAGGAGATCGATCGGGGTCTCGAACCCCAGTGGCTGTACGATCCGCGCGGTCGCGGGATCACGAAGCCGGGCAGCGAGCGCCCCGGTATCGAGATGGCGGCCATCCCGCGTTCCAATGAGCGCAAGCATCGGTGTGCGGACACTGTAGTGATTGAGCCACGCCGAGCCGTCGGGATAGACGTCGAGAAAGCCACGGACGATCGCGCGCAGGGAGGGAAGATCGAGCTGGTACAGCGGCAGCCATTGGCAAAAAATTCCGCCGGGCGCCAGGCGATGTTTCACGGCCTCGAAATGCTCCACCGTATAGAGCGCGCCGCTGCCGTCGAGTGCGGGATGAAACAGGTCGGCGATGATCACGTCGTGCTGGCTCATATCCGCAGCGACGTAGCGGCGGGCATCCGCCACGGTCACCCGCGGCACTGAGGCCGGTGCCGGATTGACGAACCAGGGCAGCAGCTCCACGACTTCGCGGGAGAGCTCGACGCCGTGCACGCTGACGCCTGGCATCTGCGCCCCGCCGACCATGGTGGCGCCGGTGCCGATGCCCAGGAACAGAGCGTGGCGCGGGGCCTCGTGAAGCAACAGCGGCAACATCGCTTGCCGGTAGTCGGATCGCGTCGAACTCGTCCCACCCATGCGGAAGTGGCCGTTGACCTCGAGGTAGCGCGTACCTGCGGCGTCATCGACGACGCTCGCCGTCGCCATCGGCCCTTCACGGACCGCAAGTAGCGCTCCATTTGCCGGCACGCGCGTCAACGATGGCGCGGGATTGAGCCACAGGACGAGCGTGGAGATTGCCGGTGCAGCGGACCACAGCAGCGCCGATCGGCCGGGCGGCAGCAGCAGCAGATAGCCCAGCGCAACGGCAAGCAGTGCCGTCCATGCACCAAGGGTGGGAATCAGGAATTGCGCCGCCACCAATGGCGCGATGCAAGCGCCAAGGCTGTTAATGCCTACCGCGGATCCGACGGAGCCGCGCTGATCGCTCACCCGTTGCGCCAGCAGGCCGAACAATGCGCCCATTGCGGTCGCGGGCACCAGGAACAGTGCGATCGCCACCGTCAGTTCGCCGAATACATCCGCGAAGGCTACGGTTTCGACCAAGCGGCCCGCATAGGGCGCTAGCACTGCGGTCGCGATGCAGGCGAACGCCGTTGTGGCGAGCAGGCCGCGGAGATTTGCATCATCCGCATTTCGCCCGGTCCGCTGCCACAGCAGGCTCCCCGCTGCGGTGCCGAGCAGGTAGGCAGCCAGCAGTCCGGCAAACGTGTAGACGGTATCCTCCATCACCTGCGCTGCGAGCCGGACCACGAGGACTTCGAAAGTGATTCCCAGCAGTCCCGTAGTGAACAAGGTGATGGTGAGCCGCAGGTCGCGAATTCGTTCCGGCCGCCGCTCCTCGACGTCCGCTTTGCTCGCCGCCGATCCGAGTGCGAGCGCGGCCAAGGCGCAGAACGCGTTGACGCCAGCGAGGCAGAGCAGCGTTCCCGAAAATCCGAGCGCCGGGATCAGAAAGAATGTTGAGGCGAGCGTGCCGGCCAGAGCTCCGGCCGTATTCGCCCCGTAGACGCCGGCCGTGACACGGCCCTCACCACGCGCTTGCCGCGTCATCCGTTCCAGGGCGGCCAAAGTTCCGCCCATGGCTATCGTTGCCGGTAGCAGCACGAGGGTTGGCAGCGCCAGGCTGCCGGCCCAGAGCAGGGCAGCAGACGGTTCGGTGCCGAGCAGAGGAGGCAGAGCCCGACCGGCCGCGGGCAGGAGCCAGACGCTGATCAGGCCCCAAACAGCGATGACGGCTTCCAGCATCGCATAGACGCGCCATGGCGATGTCGAGCGGCGGATCAGCCGATCAAGCGCGAAGGCGCCCAGAGCCAGGCCGCCGAAAAATCCGGCAATGACACCAAGCACCGCCATCATCTCGGTACCCAGCGCAAGGCTCAACTGGCGCGTCCACACGATCTCGTAGCCCAGACCCGCAAAACCCGACGCTGTCACGATCGGTACAAGGGCCCAGGCGCGGCTTGCAGCCTGACGAGCGCGCACCGGTGCAGCCTCGTTCTGGACTGCGCTCGCGAGCCGGTCCGCCGAGGCGATCGCGATGCTGTCCGGCTCAGATTGCATTAGCCTCACTCCTGTTTCGACACGACCAGCCGCGTGGGGCAAGCTGGCATTTCTTGGCCGATCAGAGCATCCGCTCTATGTCAGATTTTTTCAGGATTTGTGACGGCCAGTCAGCGCCCGTTGCCATTATGCCAATCGGCGCGCCTGATTGACGGCCGGCGCCGCCGTAATCAGAATCGTGCCGCCACGGTCAGCCGCACCGCGAGCGGCTCGGCCGGATGGACGTGGCGATCAGCAACGCCGTCGATGGGCTCTCCCGGCAGTCGCGACAGATAATAATACTCGATCTGGTTGGTCTGTGCGTTGAAGAGATTGAGCACGTCGAGCTGCACCCTGAGGCCATTGTCGAATTTGTACCCGGCGCGCGCATTGAAGATCAGCGATGACCGCGAACGGATGCTATCGTCCTCAATCAGAGGACGCGGACCGAAATAGCGCGCCTTCAGACTGCCGAACCAGCCGGTATCGCCGCCCAACGTGATGGCGCTGCTGGCCACCCACGCCGGTGCGCCGGGAATGTGGGCTCCGACGGGGTCGAAATCGGTGAAGCGCGCACGGGTCTGGGCGACGTCGAGATCGATCGTCATCCACGGCAATGGCTTGTACTGGTTCGTCCACTCGACGCCGACGCGGCGGCTGGGCCGGCTCGGCTCTGTGGTGCCGGCGTCCCCGACGAACAACAGCTCCGAGTCGAAGTCGAGCACGAATACTGCGAGCGAGCTGGTGAGACCCTCGATCACTTTGGTGCGAATGCCGAGTTCGGCGCCGCGCGAACGCACGAGCAGCGGCACGCGATCAAGCGGGGTCACCTTGTCGTTGGGATCGACGGTGATCGTGGCGCCGCGGACGTCGTTGCTGTGCAGACCGTAGCCGGCATTGCCGTAGAACTCGGTCTTGTACCAGGGGCCGAGCACGAGGCCGGCCTTCGGGCTCGCCATCGACGCTTGAGCATTGCCTGAATTCTCCGGCGTATCGCTGAAGACGTGTCCGGCGAAAAAATCCTCGCGGATGCCGACGGTGGTGCGCAGCCAGTCGGTCCAGCGCGTGGTCGTGTCGGTCCAGAGGCCGACATTGCCCTCCTGCACGCGGTCGTCGCGCACGGTCGAGAGCCACGAGCGCTGCTCGGTCTTGATCAAGCCGACATGGATATCGTCGTAGCGGGTCTGTAGGCCGACGCGGGTTTGCATTTCGAGAGCGGCGAAACGCCAATCGAACGTATGTCGCGCATCGACGCCGCCGAGCGTGCGAGCGTCGAGCTGGCTGAACTGGTCGCCATTGACGGGGTTGTCGAGAAAATAGGTGAAATTGTTGAACAGCCGCAGGTCGGAGCGCACGACATAGGCGCTGACATTGGTCTGTCCGTAGTCGCTCGACTGCGCCCAGTTGCTCGACAGGCTGAATCGGCTGGAGGTGCCGCCATCGGTTGGATCGAGCGTGCCGAGGCGATTGATCAGGCCCTGGTCGATCACGCGCTGGGCGACCTGGTCGGTCGAATTCCAGCCGTTGGAGTAGGCCATCGCCGTCAGCGTCAGGCCGTCGGTCGCGGTGCCCTGGCTGTAGCGCAGGACGCCGTTCAGCTTGCGGACGTCGTCCGGCACTTGCCACGGTCCGTCATATTTGGCCGCCTCGACCGCCGCCAGCAGCGTGCCATCGCCAATGCGGGTCGATCCCGCCGCCAATGCGCGGCGATAGCCGAAACTGCCGAAGGTCATCTCCGCGATGTTGTGCGGCAGCTTGTTGACGTAGTCGATCGCCACGGCACCGGCGGATGCGAAGTCACCCTGGTCGGCGAAATACGGTCCCTTGCGCACATCGACGGACCGGATCAGCTCGGGGATCAGGAAATTGATGTCCGCGTAGCCTTGCCCATGCCCATGGGTCGGCATGTTGACAGGCATCCCGTCGACGCTGATCGCCAGATCGGTGCCGTGATCGAGATTGAAGCCGCGCAGAAAGTACTGGTTGGCCTTACCCTCGCCGGAGTGCTGCGTGACGATCAGGCCCGGCACCACTTCGAGCGCCTCGCCGGGCCGCGAGAACGGGACCGCGTTCACGTCCGTGCCGCTGATGCGTACTGCACTGGCGGCGGTGGGCTGAAAGGCGGGCGTGCCAACGGGCGCCGCACCGGTCGCACTGCTACTCTGGGTCGGGTTGTCCGTGCGAGCGGCAGTCCGGTTGCGCGAATTCCCGCTTTTCGGCGGTCGTTTGTGTGAGTGCTGCTTGGGATGCCGATGTTCCGGCGCTGTAACGGCGATCGGCGGAAGCTCGCCGGACGCGACCGCGCTGAGCTCGTGAGCCACTGCAGGAAGCGCGCACAGGGCGGACGATGCGGCGGTGGACAACACCCTCAACAACGCCCCACGCACCGCTACGTCTCCGCCCGACAACCAGTTTCAGCAAAACCACCCTATAGCGGGCGAGTATGACGATCCAGCAACAATATCATACTGACGCTCGAGGGCAATCAGGAGGCTGCGGAGTACTGGAATCGCAATACGTCGTGGAAACATCGAGGAGGTGGCTGCCACTTCGCACAGATGTCACATCGGCAGCCGATAAGCCTTGCTCCCCTTGGCCCTGTGCTCGCCGAGCCCCGCTTGCCGCGAACGCAGGCTGCGGGCTTTTCCCGACCGAGAGTCCTCCGCGCGTTGCTGTGAACCGACCGATGAAGAGGGACATGAGAGGGCAGCACAAGGCGAGGCGGCAAATACTGGCGCGGTTCGCGTTCGTGCCGGCGCTTCTGCTCGGCGTTTCTGCCTCGGCGCTCCCGGCGGATTTCTCGGACGTCGACGTCCCAGTCACAGGTTTCACCGAGCCGGCGCCCAGCCGTCCATTTGGGGAGTCTCCGGCGAAATTGGCACCGGCGGATCCCGCGGCGCCATCGCGGTCTCCCGTCAATCGGGAGGCGATCCGCGGCAATCCGCTCTGGGCAGTCCCGCTTGCGGCACTGCCGGACACGAACGAGCGGCCGATCTTCTCGGCCTCGCGACGGCCCCCGCCACCAGTGCTTTCAGTGCCTGCGTTGCATGCGCCGCCAATGCAGCCGAGCCCGCCGCCGGTCGAGCTGCGGCTCGTGTTGGTCGGGACGGTCGTCGGCAGCGATCAGAGTGTCGGAATTTTTGTCGACGAGACAAGCAAGGCTACGCTGCGTCTGAAGCTCGACGACGATTATCAGGGGTGGAGGCTCGGCTCTGTGAATCGCCGCGAGGTGACGATGGTGCGCGGTGAGCAGATCGAGACGCTGACATTCCCGAAAGCAGGCGGAGCCACGTCCGCGACAGGAACGGCGTTGGCGGAAAGTGCGGTGAAGCGAGGCAGCTCGCACACCGCTCAATATGACTGAACGAGTCAGCTCCAGGAGGAGGTCGGCGCGCGGCGACGGAGGGCGTTGTCGAGCGAGTGCTCAGCGCGCCGGATCGCATTGCTCTGGCACATCGCGGCGCTGCGATGGTCGGGTGACCATATGTGGCGTCTGAGGCATTAGATCTCAGACCCAGCCGCCATCGACAATGTAGTGCTGAGCGGTGCAGGCGGAGGCCTCGTCGGAGGCGAGGAAGACGGTGAACTTCGCGACCTCGTCCGGCACCAGCCTGCGCTTCAGGCACTGTCGCTGCTGCAGTTCGATTTCGCCCGCCGGGGTCATCCATTTCTCGAGTTGCCGCTCGGTCATGATCCAGCCCGGCGCGATCGCGTTCACGCGGATATTGTAGGGGCCGTAATCGCGCGCCAGAGAGCGCGTCAGCCCGATCACGCCTGATTTGCTGGCGGTGTAGGCGGCCATGCCGCCTTGTCCGGCGATCCACGACACCGAACCGAAATTGATGATGGCGCCGGCATTCGCGGCCTTCATGTCCGGCAGCACGGCCTGCGACGCAAAGAACTGGTGCTTCAGGTTCACCGCGATGCGATCGTCCCAATATTCCGGCGTCATATCCTCGGTCTTGTGCCGTTCGTCATGCGCGGCGTTGTTGATCAGGATGTTGATCGCGCCGTGCGCCTTGCGTGCCTCGACTACGCCGACGCGCAGCGCGGGGATGTCGGTCAGGTCGACGTGCTGGAAATGCACAGCGAGTCCATGATCGGACAGCTCACGCGCCAGGCGTTGGCCTTCGTCGACCTTGATATCGAAGAACACGACCTTGGATTTCTGCTCCGCGAAGCGCCGCACGATCGCAGCGCCAATTCCCGCTGCACCTCCGGTGACGAGCACGACCTTGCCGGCGAGGTCGGAATAGATGGCAGCCATGGGCACCTCTCAGTCTGTTGCGGGCGACGCGACGGGCCACCCAACTCTCTTCCAGACCTTAGCGACTCCTCCCATGAGGTGCACAGATCAGAATTTTAGTTGCGCACCTCAAAAATCGAGGGCAGGATTGCAGCCAAAGAATAAGAGCCGGTTGGGAGGATGTGATGAGACTGCTCGGGAAGCTGAGACTCGCCGCTGCTGCATGCCTGCTTGGCACCAACGTCGCTGCTGCCGACACGACGGTGAAATGGCTCCACATCGAGGCCAATCCGGCCCAGGTGAAGATCTGGGAGGAGGTCGCGCGCAGCTATGAGGCGTTGCATCCGGGCGTCAAGGTCGAGATGCAGTTCCTCGAGAACGAGGCCTACAAGGCCAAGCTGCCGACCATCCTGCAATCCAGGGATCGTCCGAACATCATCTACAGCTGGGCCGGCGGCGTCCTGAAGACGCAGATCGAAGCTGGCGTCCTCGACGACATCACCGATCAGGTGAAGGGCTATAGCGACAGCCTCACGCCGGCGGCGCTTGCCGCGTTCACCAGCAATGGCCGCATCTATGGCCTGCCCACTGCGCTGTCGCAGGTTGGCTTCCTCTGCAACAAGGAGCTGATGGCCAAGGCGAAGGTTGATCCTGCCGGGATCAAGAGCTGGGACGATCTCCTCGCCGGGGTGAAGTCGCTGAAGGCGGCCGGTGTTACGCCGATCGTCGTCGGTGGCGCCGACAAATGGCCGCTGCACTTCTACTGGACCCATCTTGCGGTGCGTGTCGGCGGCAAGGCGGCGTTCGATGCGGCGCTGCGTGGCGAGAATGACGGCTTCGCCGGCGAAACCTTTCAGAAATCCGGGGAGCTGTTCAAGCAGCTCGTCGATCTCCAGCCGTTCCAGAACGGCTTTCTCGGCTTCAAGAACCCCCAGGCCGTTGGCTATTTCGGCGACGGCAAGGCGGCGATGACGCTCGCGATCAGCACCGTCTATCATTTGCAGCGCGCGCTCGCCGCCGACAAGGTTGGATTGAGCGAAGACAAGATCTGCTGGTTCGATTTTCCGGTCGTATCAGGCGGCAAGGGCGCGCCGACGGACACACTCGGCGGCATCACCGGCTGGCTGATCACCAAAGGCTCGCCGAAGGAAGCCGTCGATTTCCTGAAATACTTCGTCTCGAAGGACGTGCAGACGCGGCTTGCGGCGGGCAACTACATTATCCCCGTGGTCCAGGGCGCGGACGCCGGCCTCAACAATTCCTTCATGAAGTTGATCGCCGCCAATCTCGCGAAGTCGAATTACCACCAGAACTTCTATGACCAGAGCCTCGGCCCCTCGGTCGGCCGCGTCGTCAACGACGTCACTGCGGAGATCGCCGGCGGCAGCATGAGCCCGCAGGACGCTGCGAAAGCGATCCAGGCGGCGTGGAAGCAGGGCAATTGACGGTGGCGCGGCGGATCGCGATCGTGTCGGCGATGGGCGTTGCCGGCGAGACGGTCCCGCAAGCTGCGATCCGTGGCCCGAGCTGGGACGGCCGCTTCACCGTCCTGATCCTGTTCCTGCCGCCGGCACTGCTCCTGTTCACGTTGTTCGTGGTGCTGCCGATCGGCGAGGCTGCCTGGTATTCCGGCTTCAACTGGAACGGCTTTGGCAAGCCGACCAACTGGATCGGCTTCGACAACTACCGTTTCGTGCTGGAAACGCGCGCATTCTGGCTCGCGCTGCGCAACAACGGGCTGATCATCGCGGTCTCGCTCGCGGTCCAGCTGCCGCTTGCGCTGACGCTGGCCTTGATGCTCGCCGAACGATTTCGCGGGGCGGTGGCGCTGCGCATGCTGTTCTTCATGCCCTACATCCTGGCCGAGATCGCGACCGGGCTGATCTTCTCTTTCGTCTATGACGGCGACTACGGCCTCGTCGCCTCGATCTGGCGCACCTTCGGCGCCGAGCCGCCGCATCTGCTGGCCTCGACTGACACGGCGATGCTGGCGGTGCTGATCGTGATCGTCTGGAAGTACTTTGGCTTCCACATGATGCTGTTCATCGCGGCGCTCCAGAGCCTCGACAAGAGCCTGATCGAGGCGGCGCGGATCGACGGCGCAACGCGCTCGCAAGCCCTGCGGCATGTCGTCATCCCCTTGCTCTATCCGACGATTCGGCTCTCCGTGTTCTTCGCCATCGTCGGCTCGCTTCAGCTGTTCGACCTCGTCATGCCGCTGACGCGCGGGGGGCCTGCGGATTCCTCCAACACGATGGTGAGCTTCCTCTACAACAACGGCATTTCGCGCATGCGGGTCGGCTATGGCAGCGCCATCGGCGTCATCCTGTTCGTGATCTGCGTGACCTTTGCGTTCACCTACAAGCGATGGTTCATGCGCGATGAGTAACGCCGAGATCACCCGCACGCCGCTCGATTCCGCCGCGCTGTTCAAGACGGCGTTCCTCGCCGTCGTTGCCGTCTTCGTGCTGGTGCCGTTGCTCGCGACCCTGCTCGGCGGCTTCAAATCGCTCGGCGAACTGCGCGTCAATCCGTTCGGCCTGCCGCGTCAATGGGAGTGGCAGAATTACGCTGACATCCTGTTCTCCGGGCGTTACTGGCAGCTCCTGCGCAACTCGCTGATCATCTCGACGCTCACGGTGATACTGACCTTGATCACAGCCTCGATGGCGGCGTTCACCTTCGCCCACGTCAAGTTCTACGGCAGCTCGATGCTGCTGAGCTACCTGACGCTCGGCCTGCTGTTTCCGGCAGCGACCGCCGTGCTGCCGTTGTTCATCAAGGTGCGCGATCTCGGACTGCTCGATACCTATTTCGGCGTCGCGCTGCCGCAGGTGGCCTTCAGCCTCGCCATGAGCGTGCTGCTGCTGCGGCGCTTCTTCAAGGACATTCCCCATGAACTGCTCGAGGCGGCGCTGGTCGATGGCTGCAGCTACATCAAGTTCTTCCGCTACGTGACGCTGCCGTTGTCCCGACCGATCCTCGCGACCGTCGGGACCATCACCTTCGTCAACAGCTGGAATGCCTATCTGTTGCCGCTGGTGATGCTCAACACCGATGCACTCTATCCCTGGCCGCTCGGCATCATGATCTATCAAGGCGAATATTCGTCCGAATGGCACCTGATCCTGGCCTTCATCACGCTCACCATCCTGCCGACGATTATTCTGTTCCTACTGGCCCAGAAGCACATCGTCGCCGGCCTCACCGCAGGCGCGGTCAAGGGATGAACAAGATTTCACGGAGATCAAAATGAGAAAAGTCGGCGTCGGAATCATCGGCTGCGGCAATATCAGCACCGCCTATCTGAAGGCGGCCCAGCGCTTCCCGGTCATGGAGATCAAGGCGCTCGCCGACATGCGCAGCGACGCTGCCGAGCGCCAGGGGGCCGCCTTCGGTCTGCCGGCGATGCGGGTCGACCAGCTGCTCAAGCGTGACGACGTCGAGATCGTCATCAATCTCACGGTGCCGCTCGCCCACACCGACGTCAGTCTCGCGGTGTTGAATGCCGGCAAACATGTCCATTCTGAGAAGCCGCTCGGTATTAACGTCACGGAAGCCCGCAAGGTGATGGAGCTTGCCGCGCAGAAGGGCCTGCGCGTTGGCTGCGCGCCTGACACGTTCCTCGGCGGTGGGCACCAGACCGCACGCAAGCTGATCGACGACGGCGCGATCGGCACGCCGGTCGCGGGCAGCGCTTTCTTCGGCTGCCCTGGCCACGAGCGCTGGCATCCGGCGCCGGGATTCTACTATCTGCGCGGCGGCGGGCCGATGCTCGACATGGGCCCATATTACATCACCGATCTCGTGCAGCTGCTCGGCCCGGTCGCGAGCGTGATGGGCTCGACCGCACGCCCGAGATCCGAGCGGCTCGTCACCAGCCAGCCGATGAACGGCACCTTGATCCCGGTCGAGGTTTCGACCCATGTCGCGGGCACGCTCGAATTCGAGCGCGGGGCGGTCGTCTCGATCGCGATGAGCTTCGATGTGCCGAAGCACAGGCATGCGCCGATCGAGATCTATGGTGACAAGGGCAGCATACTGGTGCCGGACCCGAACCGCTTCGGTGGCGAGGTGCAAGTCGCGAAGACCGGCGGCGAATGGGAGACGGTGCCGTTGACGCACGGTCATGTCGAAGGCGAGTTCCGTTCCATCGGTGTCGCCGACATGGCCGCCGCGATCCTTAACAACCGGCCGCATCGTGCCAGCGGCGCGCTCGCTTTCCATGTGCTGGAGGTGATGGAGGCGTTCCAGATCTCTGCCGACGAAGGGCGTCGCGTCAAGATCGAGAACCGCGTCGAGCGGCCGGCGATGCTGCCGGCCGGACGTGAAACAGGACAGATCGACTGAGGGAATGACCATGCGCAAGGCTTTGATTGTATGGGGCGGCTGGCCGGGACACGATCCCGATCTCTGTGCCTCGATGATCCGCGGTTGGCTGAAGGCGGAAGGCTTTGAGGTGCGGATCGAGACCACGACGGCAGCCTTTGCCGATCCCGCGATCCACGATCTCTCCCTGATCATTCCGATCTACACGATGTCGAAGATCGAGAAGGCGGAAGCGCTCAATCTCTGTGCGGCGGTGCGTAGCGGCGTCGGGTTCGCCGGCCATCATGGCGGCATGTGCGATGCGTTCCGCGAGTCCGTCGACTACCAATTCCTGTGCGGCGGGCAGTGGGTCGCCCATCCCGGCAACATCATCGACTACAAGGTCGACTTGACGAAGCCGGATGACCCTATCATTCAGGGCCTGAAGAGTTTCGAGCATCGTTCCGAGCAATATTACATGCATGTTGACCCCGCCAATGAGGTGTTGGCGACGACGACCTTTACCGGCGAGCACGCATCCTGGATCGATGGCGTGGTGATGCCGGTGGTCTGGAAGAAGCGATACGGCGCGGGCAGGGTGTTCTATTCCTCGCTCGGCCACCGCGCCTACGAGCTCGACGTGCCCGAGATCCGAACGTTGATGACCCGCGGCATGCTGTGGGCGGCGCGCGAATGACGGCTGGCGCGATGCAGTCGGCGGTTCGCGCCACGCTCGAGGACGTCGCGCGTGCGGCGGGCGTTTCGCTTGCAACCGTCGATCGTGTCGTCAACCGGCGCGAAGGTGTGCGGGCCAAGACCGTCGCGCGTGTCGAGGCCGCCGTTGCCAAGCTCGGCTACGTCGCGGACGTCGCGGCCGCCCGGCTCGCACGCGGGCAGAGTTTTCGTTTCGCTTTCGTGCTCCCGACCGGCAGCAACAGCTTCATGACCAACTTGACCGAACAGGTCCAGCGCACCGCGGAGTGGCTTGCGGGCCAGCGCGGCTTCATCGATATCCTCCATGTTGACGTGTTCGATCCGGATGTGCTGGCCGGCGCGCTGGAAGACCTATCGCCGGCCTATCAGGGTGTCGCCGTCATCGCGCTCGACCATCCCAGGGTGAGGGCTGCGATCGACGAGCTCACCGCGCGCGGGGTCGCCGTGGTGACCCTCGTGTCGGACGCGCCGAGCTCGCGCCGCTTGCATTATGTCGGCATCGACAACCCGGCCGCGGGGCGGACTGCATCGACACTGATGGGACGTTTCCTGGCCGGGCGCGAGGGGACGGTCGCCGTGATCGCGGGATCGCTGTCGCTGCGCGATCATACCGAGCGGCAGTTCGGCTTCAACCAGATCCTGTCCAGCGAGTATCCGAACCTGATCGGACTACCGGTCATTGAGGGCCGCGACGACAGTCAGCGCACGCGGGAACTCACTACCGCGTTGCTCGCGCGCCATGCCGATCTCCGCGGAATATATTGCTGCGGCGCGGGAAACCGTGGCATCGCCGATGCGCTTGAGGCCTCGGGCCGCGCCCGCGAGGTGGTCTGGATCACTCATGAGCTGACTCAGCACACGCGGCGTTTCCTGGTTCGCGGCACGCTCGATGCCATCATCAATCAGGATCCCGGCCACGAGGCACGGTCCGCTGCGCGCGTCTTGCTCGCGCATTGTTCAGGCGAGCCAATCAGTGCCGACCAGGAGCGCATCCGCATCGACATTTTTCTGCGGGACAACCTGCCGTAATTTCGGCTCTACCTATGTAAACCCTATGGGACGTTCGGGAGGAAAGCTCATGAAGTCGATAAAGGGCCCAGCCATTTTCCTGGCGCAGTTCGCCGGGGATGCCGCTCCGTTCAACTCGTTTGACGCGATCTGCGCGTGGGCATCGTCGCTCGGCTACAAGGGTGTGCAGATCCCGACTTGGGACGCGCGTCTGTTCGATCTGAAGAAGGCGTCGGATTCAAAGACCTATTGCGACGAAATCAACGGGGTCGCCGCACGGCACGGCCTGGAGGTCACCGAACTCTCCACTCATCTCCAGGGGCAGCTCGTCGCGGTCCACCCCGCCTATGATGCTGCCTTCGATGGCTTTGCGGCGTCGGAAGTGCGCGGTAACCCGTCGGCACGTACCGAATGGGCGATCGACCAGGTGAAGCGCGCGCTTCGAGCATCGAAACATCTCGGCTTGCAAGCGCATGCCACCTTCTCCGGTGCGCTGGCATGGCCTTATATCTATCCGTGGCCGCAGCGTCCGGCCGGACTCGTGGAAGCGGCGTTCGATGAGTTGGCCAGACGCTGGACCCCGCTGCTCGACTATGCCGACGAGAACGGCGTCGACGTTTGCTACGAGATTCATCCCGGCGAAGATCTGCATGACGGCGTCAGCTATGAGATGTTCCTCGAACGGGTGAAGAACCACGCGCGGGCGAATCTGCTCTACGATCCGTCTCACCTCCTGCTGCAACAGCTCGACTATCTCGATTACGTCGACATCTATCACGAGCGCATTAAGGCCTTCCACGTGAAGGATGCAGAATTCAATCCCACGGGCCGACAGGGCGTTTATGGCGGTTTCCAGAGTTGGATAAACCGGGCAGGGCGGTTCCGCTCGCTGGGCGACGGACAAGTCGATTTCGGCGGCATCTTCTCCAGGCTGACAGCCTACGATTTCGACAGCTGGGCGGTGCTGGAGTGGGAATGCGCGCTCAAGCACCCCGAGGACGGCGCGCGTGAAGGCGCGGAGTTCATCAAACACCACATCATCCGCGTGACCGAGCGCGCCTTCGACGATTTTGCCGGGGCGGGCACCGACGACCTGGCGAACCGCAAGATGCTCGGCCTGGCTTAGGAGGTTCGCATGGCGATTGAAGCAAGCGGTTACGACAGCACAGGTGGCCGCATCAGACTTGGCATGGTGGGCGGCGGTCAAGGCGCATTTATCGGTGCCGTTCATCGCATAGCGGCGCGGATCGACGGGCAGTTCGAACTGGTCGCGGGGGCGCTGTCCTCGGAACCTGTCCGGGCGAAGGCGTCGGCCGTGGAACTCGGAATCGCGGCCGAAAGATCCTACGGATCGTTCGAGGAGATGGCGAAGGCCGAGGCCGCGCGCCCCGACGGGATCGAGGTGGTGTCGATTGTGACGCCGAACCATGTGCACGCGGCCGCTGCCCGCGCTTTCCTCGAGGCCGGAATCCATGTGATCTGCGACAAGCCGATGACGACCACGGTGGCGGACGCTGAGCGGCTGGTCGATCTCGTGGAAAGCAGTGGCAAGGTGTTCGTCCTCACGCACAACTATACTGGCTATCCGATGATGCGGCAGGCGCGCGCGATGGTCGCCAAAGGCGAGTTGGGTGACGTCCGCGTCGTGCAGGTCGAATATCCGCAGGACTGGCTTACCGAGCGCACTGAGCTTTCGGGAAGCAAGCAGGCCGAGTGGCGCACCGATCCAAAGCGGTCGGGAGCCGGCGGCTGCATCGGCGATATCGGAACACACGCTTACAATCTCGCTGCATTCGTCACCGGATTGGAGGCAGAAGCGCTCCTGGCACAGCTCACCACCTTCGTGCCTGGCCGCCTGCTCGATGACGACGTCCAGATCATGTTGCGTTACAAGGGCGGCGCGCGTGGCCTGCTGTGGACAAGCCAGGTGGCGGTGGGCAACGAAAACGCCCTCAAGCTGCGCATCTACGGCAGCAAGGGCGGGTTGGAATGGACCCAGGAAGATCCGAACTATCTGTGGTTCACCCGTTTCGGCCAGCCGAAGCAACTGCTCACCCGCGCTGGCGCCGGGGCGCAGCCTGACGCCGCCCGCGTCTCCCGCCTGCCGGGTGGACATCCCGAGGGGTATCTCGAGGGCTTTGCCACGATCTATGCCGAAGCTGCGCGGGCAATCCGCGCTGCGCGGACCGGCGCTTCACCCGATGCCGGAACGATCTATCCAACCGTGCATGACGGCTTGGCCGGCATGCGTTTCATCGAGGCAGCTGTAGCGTCTTCGAAAGCCGGCAACGTATGGACCAAGGTCGGATGAAGGCGCTCGCTGCCGATCTGTCCTTCACCAACGGAGTCCCGAGGCTGGAGGCGGTCGGGTTGTCGAAGTCCTTTGGCCCGGTCGAGGTCCTGAATGATGTCAGCCTGGCGGTGTATCCTGGGGAGGTTCACGCCATTATCGGCGAGAACGGTGCCGGCAAATCGACTCTCATGAAGCTGCTTGCCGGCCATTTGCAGCCGACGCGCGGCGAATTGCGGATCGACGGCGAAACCGCGACACTGACCGGGCCGGTCGACGCGGAGCATCGCGGGATCGTCCTGGTTCACCAGGAAATCCTTCTTGCGCCGGATCTCACGGTCGCCCAGAACGTGTATCTCGGCCGGGAATTGCCCAAGGGCATCGTCGTAGACGACCGCGCCATGAACGAAGGCGCGCGCCAGGCAATACGCAATCTCGGTGCCGACGTCGATCCCGACGTTGTGGTGCGACGTCTTTCGATCGCGCAACGTCAGCTCGTGCAGATAGCCAGGGTGCTTCTGGTTCCGCACCGCGTGGTGATCTTCGACGAACCGACCGCTTCGCTCACGCCAATCGAAACCAGGGCATTGCTCAAGGTCATCGCCGATATCCGCTCCAAGGGCGTGAGCGTCCTCTATATTTCGCACCGTCTGCCGGAGGTCAAGCAAATCGCCGACAAGGTCACAGTGCTGCGCGACGGCCGCGTTGTCGCCAGCCATTCGACGAGCGAATTGCAGCCGGTCGATATGGCGCGTCTGATGGTTGGTCGCGATGTGGCCAAGCTCTATCCTCATCGTCACGCCGCCGCTGCGCGGGAAACAATCCTGGAGATCGAGGATTTTTCCGTCTCCGGCTTCGCGCAACATGCGTCGTTCCAGCTGGGGAAGGGCGAGATCCTCGGCTTTGCCGGCCTGGTCGGCGCCGGGCGGACGGAACTGATGGAAGGCCTCGTCGGCCTGCGGCCGGGCCGCGGCGTCATCCGCATCAACGGAAAGCCGGTGCAGTTTCCGCATATCGACGCCAGCCTGAAGGCCGGCATCGCCTATCTCAGCGAGGATCGAAAGGGCAAGGGCCTGCTGCTGGCCGAGGATCTATGCGTCAACCTGACGCTCGCCTCACTGGACAAATTCCGGCGCGGGTTTCAGATCGACCGGGCCAAGGAGCGGGTCGCGCTCGACAAGGCGATCGGGGAGTTCGACATCCGCGCCAGCCGCAAGGACATGCTCGTTGGCCAGCTTTCGGGCGGCAACCAGCAGAAGCTGCTGCTCGCCAAGATGATGATGACCGACCCTTCCATCATTATCATCGACGAGCCGACACGTGGCATCGACATCGGCACCAAGGAACAGATCTACAAGTTCATCGCGGTACTCGCCGAGCAAGGGCGCTCGATCATCGTCGTTTCGTCCGAAATGCAGGAACTGATCGGCATTTGCGACCGCATCATTGTCATGCGCTCCGGGCTGATCGTTGGCGCGGTAACAGGCGAGCACATGAACGAGAACGAGATCGTCGTGCTGGCGACTGGCGTCAAATCCGGGGAGGCTGCATAAGAAATGACCGACTTCGCAGCAGATACTCAAAAAGTACGGAAGTCCTGGAAAGACATTGACCTGCGCGCTGTCGCCCCTTTCCTGGCGCTGGCCCTTCTTCTGGTACTCGGGACGATCGCAAACCCAAACTTCATCAGCATCGACAACCTGCTGAACGTCATTACCCGCAGCGCCTTCATCGCCATCATCGCCGTCGGTGCGACCTTTGTGATATCCGCCGGCGGCCTGGATCTGTCCGTCGGCTCCATGGTCGCGTTCGTCGCCAGCTTGACGATCATGTTCATGAACAGCGGCGTTATCGCTGATCCCGCGACCATGCTCGTCTTCGCGATGGCGCTTGCAATGGTCATTGGCGCTGTTTGCGGCCTTGCCAACGGTCTGATCACAACGGTCGGCAGCATCGAGCCATTCATCGCCACGCTCGGCACCATGGGGATCTATCGCGGTCTGACGACATGGCTGTCGCAGGGCGGCGCCATCACGCTGCGGTCTCCGGACATCCATTCCCTGTATCGCCCGGCCTATTTCGGCTCGGTTCTGGGAATTCCGGTACCCATCATCATCATCGTCGTCACCGCCGCCGTCGGCGCCTTCGTGCTGCACAGAACGCGTTATGGCCGCCATGTTCTGGCCGTGGGATCCAATGAGGACGTGGCGCGCTATTCCGGCATCTCCGTCGAACGCGTGCGCACGATGACCTATGTCATCCAGGGCCTGTGCGTGGCCGTGGCATGTCTGCTTTACGTGCCACGGCTGGGATCTACGTCCGCAACGACAGGACTCATGTGGGAGTTGCAGGCCATTACCGCAGTCGTGGTCGGTGGCACCGCGCTGCGCGGCGGCGTCGGCCGCGTCTGGGGCACAATCTGCGGGGCGTTCATACTCGAGATCGTCGGCAACATCATGCTGCTTTCGAATTTCGTCAGCGAGTATCTGATCGGCGCGATCCAGGGCGCCATCATCATCGTTGCGATGCTGGTCCAACGTTCCCTGGTACGGAAATCGTAAACGGCCGGGTTATCGGGTCGCCGGTCGCTGGTCACAAGACCCGCTCTTGGGAGGAAGATATGCGTAAGCGAATACTGGGCCTGGCCGTCATCCTGTCGGCTTTGATGGGCGTAGCTCACGCCGAAGACAAGAAAGTGACTATCGGCGTTTCGATTCCCGCCGCCGACCATGGATGGACCGCCGGCGTGGTGTTTCATGCCGAACGGATGGCGAAGCTGCTGATGGCGCAACATCCGGGCTTGAACGTCATCGTGAAGACGTCTCCCGATCCGGCAACGCAGGCAAATGCTGTACAGGACCTCGTGACCCGGGGCATCAACGCCCTCGTCATTCTGCCATCCGATCCGGATCCCCTGGTCAATGCCATCAAGGAGGTGAAGAACAAGAACATATTTGTCGCGCTTGTGGACCGGGCACCCAGCAACAACGACAATTCGGTTCGCGATCTCTATGTTGCCGGTAACAATCCAGCACTGGGCGCCACCGCAGGTGAATACATCAAGAAAAACACGCCGAATGCTCAGGTCGCCGTTATCCGCGGTCTGCCGATTCCGATCGACCAGCAGCGCCAGGACGGCTTCGACAAGGCGATCTCCGGCTCCAATGTAAAGGTTCTCGCAAAGCAGTTCGGCAACTGGAATCGCGACGATGCCTTCAAGGTCATGCAGGACTACCTGACCAAGTTCTCCAAGATCGACGTGGTGTGGTGTCAGGATGATGACATGGCCGTGGGCGTGCTTCAGGCCATCGATCAGGCAAAGCGGGCCGACATTCAGTATGTCATCGCCGGCGCCGGCTCGAAGGACATGATCAAGAAAGTCATGGACGGCGACAAGCTGATCCCGGTTGACGTGCTTTACCCGCCGGCAATGGTTGCCACCGCCATGGAATTGACCGCCGCCAACTTCTACAATCAGGCCCCGGTTCGCGGCAGCTACATCCTCGACGCGACACTCGTCACCAAGGCTAACGCAAAAGATTTTTACTTCCCGGATTCGCCGTTCTGAACGACCGCGTATCGCAGCAACTGACGAAGGGGCTTCGCGCCCCTCCGTCGATCTTCATCATGGGACATAAGCTCGCCTGATGCGGACCATCGGAGAGAATATCCGTAGGCACGCCCCCCGGCGTGTCGACCGCCTCGTATCACACCGGCCATGCCGCGACGGACCTTCTTCGCTCCGTCTTCGCGCTGCATCAAAAGCGCGCCGCTCTTGTTCGAGCATGTATCGCACGCCGGCCATTGGGGCGAACAATGCAGGGTTCAATTGGACATCAGCTTGTCAAAGATCGGTGCCGAGTCATCAACCTCAACAAGCCGCTTGCCCGTGATGACCCAAATTCGTGTCGCCACGGCTCGGACAAAGGCTCGATCGTGGCTGACCAGAAGACAGGCCGCGCCGTGTTCGATCAGCTCGCTCTCGAGCATGTCCTGGCCCTTGATATCGAGATGATTGGTTGGCTCGTCCAGCAGATAGAAATTCGGCTGCACCAACCGCAGAAGCAGCATTGCAAGCCGCGCTCGCTGGCCCCCCGAGAGACGTGTGATGGGTGCAGCTTGGGCGTCGATGCCGACCCCAGCGCCTGCGAGCTGGGAACGCGTCAGATGATCCGGGAGATTGCTCAGACGCTTGACCGCTTCCCAAGGCGTCGCAAACGTATCGAGCTGGGACAGCGCCTGATCGGAGTATCCCAGCTTGAGGCTCGTCGCCCCTCGTATGTCCGGGTCTGATTCCGCGAGAGCCGCCCGCAACCTCTCGACCAGCCGCGTCTTGCCCGTCCCGTTAGCCCCGAGCAGCGCCACCCGATCCCCGTTCTCGATCCAGCTTCGTGCGATACGGAACAAGATTCTCCCGTCCGGTGTGGTGATCGCTGTGTCGTTGATCGTCACCAGCGCCTTGGCGTGGCCGCCACTATTGGTCAGGCGGATCGCCCCTGCCGAGCGCTCTAGAGCGGTTCATCGATTGATTGAATCGGGAGGGATTCCGTCGGGCGGCGGTTTGTGATTCAAGATGCTGGCTGGATCGGAGGCCAGCATCAGA
>NZ_FOBX01000034.1 GCF_900109945.1 Bradyrhizobium sp. OK095 | reverse complement strand
CTCCGCGCGCCGCCTCCACGCCAAATGCAAAGATCTATACCCAAGCCCCGTTCGGCACGCTTGACTTAAAAGCCCTCATATGAGGGTGGGCAAAGGCGCGCTCTTCGCGCGCCGTGCCCACCATTCTTCGCGACGCGCGGCATGGTGGGCACGCTTCGCTTTGCCCACCCTACGGTACTTCCTTAAACCGCTGCACACACGAACGCGTTGCCCTTGCGCCTGATCTTCCCGACCGACGGCGACGGGAAATGCGCCGTGCAGCACAGCGTGTCGGTGTCGCAATAGCGTTCCAGAAAACTGCGGCGCGTGGTTGCCGCCTTGGCCGGATCGACGTCGAACTTGATCGACAGCTCCGGATAGAGCGTCTGCAACGGCGAATGCATGAGATCGCCGGAGAATACGGCGTCGTCCTTGCCGCGGCCCATCGTGATGGCGATATGACCGGGCGTGTGGCCCGGTGTCGGCAGGATGCGGACGTGATCGCCGATCTGATGGCCGTTGCCGACCAGCTCATGGCGTTTCGCCTCGACCACCGGCAGCACGCTGTCGGCAAAGGGCGGGATCTCCGCTTTCGCGTTTTGCTCGAACCAGTGATCGTATTCCTGCTTGGCGAAGATGTAGCGTGCGTTGGGGAAGGTCGGCACCCAGCGGCCGTTCTCCATCCGCGTGTTCCAGCCGACATGATCGACATGCAGATGCGTGCACATCACAAAATCGATGTCGTCGACGGCAAAGCCGGCGGCGTTGAGCCCGCGCAAATACGTGTCGTCGGTCTTCATGTTCCATTTCGGCCGCTGCGGCCGCGGCTTGTCGTTGCCGATGCAGCTGTCGATCAAAATGGTGTGGTGCGGCGTCTTCACCACATAGGACTGGAAGCACAGCAGCAGCACGTCCTGCTCGTCCAGCGCCTTCGCTTCGCGCATCCACGCCCGGTTCTCGGCGAGCACCTCGGGTGTCAGTCCAGGCAGCATGTCCAGCGCCGGGACGAACGAAGTCTCCTGCTCGATGACGCGATGGATGGTGAGATCGCCGACCGCGTATTTCAGGCTCATGAGAACTCCCGCTTATGCGGCTGGAGGCACCGAGATTTTCACGGAGGGCCGCTCCAGCATCTTCTGGTGGAAGGCGTCGAGTTTCGGATAGGCCTTGCGCCAGCCGCAATCGGTGAAGCGGAAGTCGGCATAACCGAGCACGCAAACGAGGCCGATCTGCGAGATGTCGAACGGGCCGTTCAACACATCGGGCATGTTCTCGAAGCGCGCCATGCCGGTCCAGGCCCGGTTCCAGTGGTCGTCCGACCACGCCTGCCATTGCAGGCCCTGCGGCCGCACCATCTTCTCGTAGCGGCACAGCAGCATGGAATCGAGCATGCCGTTGATCAGCGCGTGATTGGTCTTGGCCTTCCAGCGCCGCGGGCCGTAATCGGGGATCAGGCTGCCGCCGGCCATCTCGTTGAGATATTCGACGATGACGTAGGAATCCAGAATGACGTCGCCGTCATCCGTGATCAGCACCGGCAGCTTCTTCAGCGGCGTGATGCGCGAATAATCCTCGTTGACCGTGCCCGGCGCGACGGTCGCCGACGTGAACTCGATCTTGTCGATCAGCCCAAGCTCGATCGCGGCAATGCGGACCTTGCGGGCGAAGGGCGAGGCGGCGGAGAAGGAGAGTTTCATGGGGAATGACCTCTATCCAGACAGACGGACCTCATCCTGAGGAGCGCGCCACTTGGCGCGCGTCTCGAAGGATGGGCAACGGGAGGCGCTCTTTCGTCACCCGGCGCGAACGTCGGATGACCGTGGTCTTGATTCATCCTTCGAGACGCGCGCGTTGCGCGCTCCTCAGGATGAGGGCCGCGGCCTTACGCTGCCACGATCTCCTGGCGCTGCTCGCCGAGACCTTCGATGCCGAGCGTGATGACGTCGCCGACATTGAGGAAGGTCGGCGGCTTCATGCCGAGACCGACGCCGGGCGGGGTGCCGGTGGTGATGATGTCGCCCGGCAGCAGGGTCATGAACTGCGAGACATAGGAGATGCACTTGGCCATGGAGAAGATCATGGTCTTGGTCGAGCCGGTCTGGCGACGTTGGCCGTTGACGTCGAGCCACATCGACAAATCCTGCACGTCCTTGATCTCGTCCTTGGTGGCGAGCCACGGGCCAACCGGGCCGAAGGTGTCGTGCGACTTGCCCTTGGTCCACTGGCCGAGGCGCTCGGTCTGGAAGGCGCGCTCGGAGACGTCGTTGCAGACGCAATAGCCGGCGACGTAGTTCAGCGCATCGGCTTCCGAGATGTACTTGGCGCGGGTGCCGATGATGGCGGCGATCTCGACTTCCCAGTCGAGCTTGGTCGAGCCGCGCGGCTTCTCGACCGTGTCGTTCGGGCCGGACAGCGAGGTGTTGGCCTTCATGAAAATGATCGGTTCGGTCGGGATCGCCGCGCCGGTTTCCTTGGCGTGGTCGCTGTAGTTGAGGCCGATGGCGACGAATTTCGAGATGCCGGTGACGGGCGCGCCGAACCGCGGCTTGCCGGAGACGGTCGGCAGCGAGGCGGGATCGAGGCCAGCCAGCTTCTTGAGGGATTCCGGCGAGTAGGCTTCGCCGGTGAGGTCTTTCACATGCGCCGACAGGTCGCGCAATTGGCCGGATTTGTCGATCAGGCCGGGCTTTTCCGCACCCTTTTCGCCATAACGAACAAGCTTCATTCTCGTTTCTCCCTGGAGATGGACCGATCGGTTAAATAGCTTCATGGAACAGGGCGGCGGGAAATTCAACCGCTCAAAACGGAGCGCATTGCAGCCCTCTCAATTCGGTGGGCGGGCCATTGGGTTTCGTGTCCCGGACGCGACGCAGCGCGAAGCGGTGCGGCGCAGAGCCGGGACCCATGTCGCGGCATTCTGGGTCCCGGCTCTGCGGAGCAGCGTTGCACGCTGCACCGCGTCCGGGACAAGAAGATCACCCCAGCGCCACAAACCTGAACGCGTCCCCATCCCGCCTGATGTGCCCGGCCGAATAATGTCCGCCGATCACCAATGTCGGGGTGTCGGCAAAGCGCGAAAACATCTCGTGCCGGCTCGCCGCCGACTGCGCGGGATCGCTGTCGACCACCGAGCACCAGTCGAGATGCGCCATCTGGCAGGGGTGATGGGCGACGTCGCCGGTGAGCAGCCCTTGTTCACCGCCGGATTCGATCAGGACGCTCATGTGCCCGGGGCTGTGGCCGGGGGTCGGGATCAGGCTGATCTCCTCGCAGAGCCGGTGATCGCTCGGAATCAGCTCGGCCAGGCCGGCATCGACGACCGGCTTCACGGAATCGTTGAACACCGCGACCTTGTCCGGCTCGGCCGTATAGTCGCGCCAATACTCATATTCAGTCTTGCCGAACAAATAGCGGGCCTTGGGAAAGGTCGGCACCCATTTTCCATCGACCAGCTTCGTGTTCCAGCCGACATGATCGACGTGAAGGTGCGTGCACAGCACGGTATCGATGCTGTCAGGCGGAAAGCCCGCCGCAATCATCATCTCCAAAAACGGCGTGGTGCGGTTATTCCAGACCGGGACACCGCGGCCCTGCTTGTCGTTGCCCAAACCAGTGTCGACCACGATGCGGCGCGTCGGCGTCTCCACCACCAGCGAGTGGATCGACATTTTCAGCCGGCCTTCTTCGGTGGCGAAATGCGGGATCAGCCAGGGCAGCTTCCGGATTTCGTCGTTGGTCGCGGCCGGCAGGATGAAGCGGGTCGAGCCGACGGTTTCCATTTCGACCAGCCTGGTAATCTTGACCTTGCCGACCTTCCACTGCATCGGGCGTTTCCCCATTTTCATGCTTTCGCGAAAGATGCGGGTTTCCTCCATCGAACACAATGGATCATCTGCTCCGATGTCGCGTTATCGGAGGAACCCAGGAACAGCCCAAGGGGAAATCCATGCCAGAGCTTGCCATTTCCGCCGAGAAGGTGGCCTTCATCATCGAGAAGGCCCGCGAATTCGACGTCAAGGAAGCCGCCTCCGATCCGGACTCGGGCTCCAATCCCTCCGACGACGACGAGATTGATGTACTGGAAGACACCAATTCCGATCCGGTCGCGGCCGAGCTTTCCGGATTCATCCAGGCAATGAACGAGGACGAGCAGCTCGATCTCGTCACGCTGATGTGGATCGGCCGCGGCGACGGCACGGTTGACGAATGGGACGATCTGCGCGCCCGCGCCGCCGAGGCCCGTGCCGAATTCAAGGCGCCCCGGCGCGAAGCGGTCCAATATCTGCTGGGCGAGCCGATGCTTGGCGATCTCCTGGCCGACGGCATGGACGAACTCGGCATCGACTGGACCGACGAGCGGATCACGCCGGTGTCGTAACCCTTACCGTGCGCAGTCGACGATCACCGTGCCGAGCTTGTCGCCTTTCTCGACGGCGAGATGCGCTTGCGCCGTGTCGGAAAGCGCAAACTGTGCCGCGACATGATGAAGCCGCGGCCCGGCCGTCAGCCATTTCGTGATGTCCGCCTGCGCCGCCGCCAGCAGCGCAGGCGGTAGTGCAAACAGCACCAGGGAACGAAGCGCGATGCATTTCTCCATCAGCTCGCGCATCGGGACCACAGGCGTGCGGTTGCCGTTGGTGGCATAGACCGCGATGGTCGAATTCATCGCCATCAGCTTCAGGGTGGTCGCGATGTTGCCGCCGAAATCGACGTCGACCACGCGATCGACGCCGCGCCCGCCGGTAAACGCCATCGCCTTGGCAACGACGTCCTCGTCCCTGTAGTTGACCACGAGATCGGCGCCGGCCCGCCGCGCCTGCTCGCCCTTCATCGCCGAGCTAGAGCGTTTCATTTTTTGATGGAAGCGTATCCGGCATTAACAAAGTAGTTGCTGCATTCGCCGGGCAGAACGCCTCTGACGAGGTGGCCGATG
>NZ_FOBX01000041.1 GCF_900109945.1 Bradyrhizobium sp. OK095 | reverse complement strand
CGCGCCCGGTCCTCGTCGCCGCCGCACAGCACGACAAAATGCGGCCCCGACCACGACGCGGCGACATCGCCGGCTTCGCCCGCCTCCCAGACCCGACGCGCCAAGAGCATCTCGGTGACCTGAGCCCCAGACGTTCCCGTAACCGCCCGTGTACTAAAACCTCGCAGACGCACGCAGATGCATCCCTGCTCATCGCAGATATCGATATCCAATTTGTTGGATGTTCCGTCCCGGCGATAAACTAACGCAAACCCGCGCGCCGGGGTTGGCGCGATCACCAAAACTTCTTCTAACGCAAAAGGCAGCATCGGCTGCCCAGCGGAGCCTTGGTCGGAGCCTTTGCCACCCGCGCTTAAACCGATACTCGCCTGGAGCGCGGCATCCATCAGGCTTGGATGCAGCACGTATGCATCGATCGTCTGCGCGACACATACCGGGACCTCAAGCCGACCCAAGACCTGCGTGCGTCCTACCGCATCAACACCAACCGACAAGTCCCTGATCCCTCGGAAGGACGGGCCGTAGTTCAACCCTTGCATCTCGAATCGCGCGTAGCTCTGCTCTGCCGAGAATGCGCGATCAGAGCATCGCATCTGCAACGCACCAACATCCACATTCGCCACGCGCCCGATTGGGCCTAAGACCACTCGCCCCTGACTATGGATAACGCGATCCTCAGTTTCGCTGTAAATCTCATATTCGAGCTTGCCGTCTTCCTCCGCGAACAGCTCGATATGTAGCTCGATCCCATCGGACCCTACGACCACTGGCCGCAACCAGACGACCTGCTGCAGCCGAATCCCTCGCCTTCCATCTTCCGCCGTCGCCGCCTCCACCGCCGCCCGCGCCATTTCCAGCTGCGCAACACCTGGAAGAACATGCAGCCCTCCCACAACGTGATCCCGAAGGTAGAATTCGTCCCCGTCCAGCTTTGTGCTGAACCGCTGCGCAGAAAAGGTCGACGTGTTCCGATGCAATAACCGATGCAGGACGGGTGATTGTGCTGGAACAACTTGTGCTGAGATATCTCTCGTCAGTTCGACTGCACTCGACTTTGACAGACGCCCTTCTTTGACCTCGCCGATAATGTATTGCAGAACGCGTCTCATTATCCCTCCGATGATGCCGACAAGAGCTTCTCGGTTTCTTTGATCGCCGCAGCGATACTGACGGTGTTGGAAACGACTCCGTCGAGTAGTTTCGCGTATGCCAGCTCATCAAACTCGTTCGTTCCTGCTCTCAGCGGAACGACATTTCGGGGCTGCTCATTTGCAGCCTCGATACGATATTGGACCCGTGCAAACGGATAGGTCGGCAGAGAAATCCTGCGAGGCCGGGCCGCGCCGTATATACATTTCCAATCGAACGACAGCCCCTTGACCCACAGTTGCAGAAGCTTGCCGTATTTGCCTTTCGCGACCCACGCCGCGATCACCTGCGTGAAGTCCTCGTCGCTCGTAAACTCCGCGAGAGTGTCCTTCTCACGCCGGACCCCACCTTGATAAAGCCCCTCGATCCCCCTCCCGCCCGCCAGATAACCCTTGAGCTTGGTCTCCAGCTCCGTCATCGAGGAGGCCGTAAGCGCTAGCCGGCTCTCCATCGCCTCGCGTCCGACCTGCATTGTGAAGGCGAGATCGGCGAGGTCGGGGCTGTTGCCGGTTTCCAGAGCGCTGCTGACGAAGGCGA
>NZ_FOBX01000010.1 GCF_900109945.1 Bradyrhizobium sp. OK095 | reverse complement strand
TGCCAGCCAGCTCCGCTGGCTCAGTTCGATTGCAACGAAAATTGTGCCACTATGTCCGGCGGTGGGCGTGCTCTCGGTCGATGCTTGCATCAGACTCTCCGGTGGTTCGAGTGTGGAAACCCAAACCTAACGGATAGGGCTCGCTCACCGCCCCATGGAATCTACGGCACCATTCCTTGTGTTGCCCGTCGGGTAAAACACCCAATGGGCGGGTCAATCCACGGGCGCAAAAATATTCCACTTTACCGAAATTCGGAATTGTCGTATCGGTGCGCCACCTCATCCCCCTCAGAGGGGCGTATCGCGATCGTCACGAAACGCGGGGTGAGTGGCGGTGGACGCGGGCTGCGTCGCGCGAGCGGTTGTCTCGTGCACGACGGGCGCAGGTCGCGTACGGCAAAATCGTGTGGTCCTGACGCCCGGGGTCTGTGCGTCAAGTCTTGCGGTCATTCGCAAGGCGACGGGGGCAATAGTGCATCGCTCCCCGGGGAGAGCACGACATAAGCCGTAAAGCCACTGCGCAGGGAAGGCCGGTTGTCTGGCTTCACCTGTATGCCGCTGTGCAACCTCTTGTAGCGCAAATTTCGCACAGTGGACCGTGGGTGCCCGGCCGGCACCCGGTCTTCCCTGCGCCCTTTGTTTTGAAGGGAGCAAGACGGAAGTAAAGCTCGGGCGAGATGCGCCGCGAGGCTGCAACTGTATGTCCGCAAGGTCAGATCTCGTGCCCCGGACGCAGCGCAGCGCTTCTTAGCGGTGCGCTGCAGAGCCGGGGCCCACGTCGCAACGATGTCGCGGCCGCATGGGTCCCGGCTCTGCGCAGCAACGCCACGGCGTTGCAGCGCGTCCGGGACACGAGAGCATCGCTACCATTTGCGCCGACCCGCTGCCCTCTCGCCCGACGGAATATTTCCGCGCTTGCCAATCAAGCCCCTGGGGTTCAGAAAAAAGAGCCAAGAAGAAACGCGAGCGGAGATCTTATTTGACCATCAAGGGCAAGGCCTACATTGCCGGGATTTTTGAACACCCGACCCGGCATGCGCCGGACAAATCCACCGCCCAGCTCCATGCCGAGGTCGCCAAGGGCGCGATCGAGGATGCCGGGATCAGCAAGGACGACGTTGACGGCTATTTCTGCGCCGGCGATGCTCCCGGCGGCGCCTGGCCGATGGTCGATTATCTCGGGCTGAACACCAAAAAGCTCCGCCACGTCGATTCCACCGAGACCGGCGGCTGTTCCTACATCATCCATCTCGGCCATGCGGCGGAGGCGATTGCGGCTGGCAAGTGCTCGATCGCGCTGATCACGCTCGCCGGCAAGCCGCGCACCGGCGCGATGCCGCCGCGCGCGGCCGGCGCGGAAGCCGATTTCGAGTCCGCTTACGGGGCGACCACGCACAATGCATATGGCATGTGTGCCATGCGCCACATGCACGACTATGGCACCACCTCCGAGCAGCTCGCCTGGATCAAGGTCGCGGCCTCGCATCACGCGCAATACAATCCGCATGCGATGCTGAGGGACGTCGTCACCGTCGAGGACGTCTTGAACTCGCCGATGATCTCCGATCCGCTGCATCGGATGGATTGCTGCGTTGTCTCCGACGGCGGCGGCGCGCTGATCGTGACGACGCCCGAGATCGCGAAGAGCCTGAAGAAGCCGCTGGTCAAGCTGATCGGCCATGGCGAGGCGATGAAGGGCCCGCGCGGCGGCAAGGATCTCGATCTCACTTACTCCGCCGGCATCTGGTCCGGCCCGCGCGCGTTCGCCGAAGCCGGCATCACGCCGAAGGACATCAAATACGCCTCGATCTATGACAGCTTCACCATCACGGTGCTGATGCAGCTCGAAGACCTCGGTTTCTGCAAGAAGGGCGAGGGCGGCAAGTTCGTCGCGGACGGCAATCTGATCTCGGGCGTCGGCAAGCTGCCGTTCAACACCGACGGCGGCGGCCTGTGCAGCAACCATCCCGTCAACCGCGGCGGCATGACCAAGATCCTCGAGGCCGTGCGGCAATTGCGCGGCGAGGCGCATCCGAAGGTGCAGGTGAAAAATTGCGATCTCGCCATCGCCCACGGCACCGGCGGCCTATTGGGCGTTCGCCACGCCGCCTCGACGGCCATTCTGGAGCGTGTGTGATGAGCGAAGCCAAGAAATATCCAGCACCCGTCACCAATCCGGAGACCGCAGCGTTCTGGGACGCGGCGAAGCAAGGCAAGTTCATGATCAAGCGCTGCACGGCGTGCGGCGAAGCGCATTACTTCCCGCGCTCGATCTGCCCGTTCTGCTACTCCGACAAGACGGAGTGGGAGGAGGCGTCGGGCGAGGGCACGATCTACACTTATAGCCTGATGCGGAAATCGCCGACCGGCCCTTACGCGATCGGCTACGTCACGCTGAAGGAAGGTCCCTCAGTGCAGACCAATTTCGTCGACTGCGAATTGGAGAAGCTCAAGATCGGCCAGAAGGTGAAGGTGGTGTTCAAGCCGACCGACGGCGCGCCGCTGCCGTTCTTCACGCCGGTGTAGCTCTTTCTTCCTTCTCCCCTTGTGGGAGAAGGTGGCGCGAAGCGCCGGATGAGGGGTATTGCTCCGCGGAGAGACTCGCAGCGCGGAGCCAACCCCTCACCCAAACGAGTTTGTTGCGGGCGGCATCTGGCCCTCTCCCACAAGGGGAGAGGGCGCAATAGGCGCCGCCGCCTGCTGAAAGAACGCCGGGAGGAAACAAACAAAATGTCCGCCAGATACGAAGAGCTCAAAGGCCTGAAAAACATCGGCCAGAACTACGCCTACAGTGATCGCGAGGTCATGCTCTACGCCTATGGCATCGGGCTCGGCGCCGACCCGATGGACGAGAACGAGCTCGCCTTCGTCAACGAGGGCACGCTGACGCCGCGGCCGCTCAAGGTGGTGCCGACATTCGCATCCGTCGCGGCGTGGGGCGCTGGGCCCGGCGAGATGAACCTCAACCGCGTCATGGTGGTCGACGGCGAGCGCGACATCACCTTCCATCAGCCGCTGCCGGTGGCCGCGCACATCACCGCCGACTCTTCCGTGGTCGAAGTCTACGACAAGGGCGAGGGCAAGGGCGTGGTGATCAGCCACCAGACCGTGCTCAAGAACGAGAAGGGCGAGAAGCTCGCCACGCTGGTCGCCTCGCGTTTCGCTCGCGGCGATGGCGGCTTTGGTGGGCCGAGCCTGACCCAGCCTGATCCGCACAAGATCCCGTCGCGCGCGCCCGACAAGACCATCGACATCGTCACGCGTCCCGATCAGGCGCTGGTCTATCGCCTCTGCGGCGACCGCAACCCGCTGCACAGCGACCCCGAGTTCGCGAAGAAGGCCGGCTTCCCGCGCCCGATCCTGCACGGCATGTGCACCTACGGCATCACCTGCCGCGGCGTGCTTCAGACCTATGCCGACTACGATGCAAGCGCGTTCCGCCAGCACGTCGCGCGGTTCTCCTCGCCGGTCTATCCCGGCGAGACCGTGACCATGGACCTCTGGAAGGACGGCAACGTCATCTCGTTCGAAGCCAAGGTGAAGTCGCGCGGCGTCACCGTGATCAAGAACGGCAAGACGGTGCTGGGTTAGGTCTCGTGCCCCGGACGCAGCGCAGCGCGCAAGCGGTGCGCTGCAGAGCCGGGGCCCATGGCAGCGAAGAACTGGGTCCCGGCTCTGCGAAGCAGCGTTTCACGCTGCATCGCGTCCGGGACACAAGAAACAAAAACAGGGAGAAGCCACCATGGGACTACTCGACGGCAAGGTTGCGCTGATCACCGGCGCGGGCGGAGGGCTCGGTGAGGCCTATGCAAAGCTGTTCGCGCGGGAAGGGGCCTCCATCGTGGTCAACGATCTCGGCGGGCCCCGCGATGGCTCCGGCGCCGACACCTCGATGGCGCAGACGGTGGTCGACGCGATCAAGGCCGAGGGCGGCAAGGCGGTCGCCAACGGCGCCGACATCTCCACCATGGAGGGCGGACAGTCGCTGTTCGACGACGCCATCAAGCATTTTGGCCGCGCCGACATCCTGGTCAACAATGCGGGCATTTTGCGCGACCAGACCTTCTCCAAGGCGTCCGAGTCCGACTGGGACAAGGTCATCAAGGTCCATCTGAAGGGTACCTTTTGTTGCACCATGCCGGTGTTTCGCTGGATGCGGGAAAACGGCGGTGGCGTCATCGTCAACACCTCCTCGACATCAGGCCTGATCGGCAATTTCGGCCAAACCAATTACGGTGCGGCGAAGGGCGGCATCTGGGGCCTGTCCAACGTGCTGGCGATCGAGGGCCGGAAGTACAACATCCGGATCTGGACGCTGGCCCCGGGCGCGCTGACCCGCATGACCGCAGACCTGCCCCGCTATAAGGAGAACCCGGGGGCGGCGCTGGGGCCGGACGGCATTGCGCCGGCCGTGCTATACATGGTCAGCGATTTGTCGGGCGACCAGACCGGCAAGGTGCTGGGCGTGTCCGGGCCCCGCGGCGTGCGCGAAATGCGGATGATGGAAATGGACGGCTGGAAACCGCCGCACTCGGGCTGGAATGCCCGGGACATCGCTGAGCATGCCAAGGAGATCTTCTTCTCCGACGAGCAGATCAAGATGGGCGCGCGGAGGTTTTGAGCGGAACTGTCATCCGGGGCGCGACGAAGTCGTGAACCCGGAATGACGACAGACGATAGGACAGAGAGACCCAATGAAACTGACCGCCGACGCCAAGGGCACCTTCGCAATCGCGCCGACGCCGTTCCACGATGACGGCCGGATCGACGAACGCTCGATCGACCGGCTGACCGATTTCTACGAGGAGGTCGGCTGCGACGGCGTCACCGTGCTCGGCATTCTCGGTGAGGCGCCGAAGCTCGACGCCGCTGAGGCCGAGCAGGTGGCGGTGCGCTTCGTCAAGCGCGCCAAGACAATGCAGGTGATCGTCGGCGTTTCCGCGCCGGGCTTTGCCACCATGCGCTCGCTGGCGAAAGCCTCGATGGACGCAGGCGCGGCCGGCGTGATGATTGCGCCGCCGCCCTCGCTCCGCACCGACGACCAGATCGTCGGCTATTACAAGCAGGCCGCCGAGGCCATCGGGCCGGATGTGCCCTGGGTGCTTCAGGACTATCCGCTGACCTTGTCGGTGATCTTCACCCCCGCGGTGATCCGCAAGATCGTCATGGATAATGCGAATTGCGTGATGCTCAAGCACGAGGACTGGCCGGGGCTGGAGAAGATCACGACCCTGCGCGGCTTCCAGAAGGACGGCTCGCTGCGTCCGCTCTCGATCCTCTGCGGCAATGGCGGCACGTTCCTCGACTTCGAGATGGAGCGCGGCGCCGACGGCGCCATGACCGGCTATGCCTTCCCGGAGCTCCTGATCGACGTCGTGAACCTCTCCAGGGCCGGCAAGCGCGATGCGGCGCATGACCTGTTCGACGCCCATCTGCCGCTGATCCGTTACGAGCAGCAACCGGGCGCGGGCCTCGCCGTGCGCAAATACGTGCTTCAGAAGCGCGGAATCATCGCCTCCAGCGCCCAGCGCAAGCCCGGCGCGACCATCACGCCGACGGCGAAGGCCGAGGTCGAGTACCTGTTGTCGCGCGTCGCCCGCTTCGACAAGCGCGCCAATCTCGGCCCGCAATCCAGCGCCGCAGGTTAATTGAATGCCCGAGACATCAGCATCACGCCCGGCCTCGACCATCCTCCTGCTCCGTGATGGTGCGAATGAGGTTGAGGTCTTCATGATGGTCCGCCATCATCAGATCGAGTTCAACTCGGGCGCGCTGGTGTTTCCGGGCGGCAGTGTCGATGCCGGCGATCAGGAGATCGTCAAACGGTCCGACCTGTATTCGGGCGGTGAGGGCCTCAGTGAATCGGATCGCGGCTTTCGTATCGCCGCGATCCGCGAGACGTTTGAAGAGAGCGGAATCCTGCTGGCACGGTCGAAAGGCTCCAACACGCCGATCGATGCCAAACGCGCCGGCGAGATCGCCGATGCGCACCGCGTGGCGCTCAACGAGCACAAGATCAGTTTCCTCAGCATTCTCTCCGACAACGGCCTCCAGCTCGCGCTCGACACGCTCCTGCCTTACGCGCACTGGATTACGCCGGAGGGTATGCCGAAGCGTTTTGATACCTGGTTCTTCCTCGCGGCAGCGCCGCCCGATCAGCTCGGTGCCCATGACGGCCGCGAGTCCACGGATTCGATCTGGGTCTCGCCGCGCGAAGCGGTTGAGGGCGGCGAGAGCGGCCGCTTCAAGCTGCCGTTCCCGACCACGCGCAATCTGATCCGGCTTGCGAAGCAGGGCAGCGTGAACGCGGCCCTCGACCATGCCAAGGGCATGTCGGTCGTCACGGTGATGCCGGTCATGACCAAGACCGAAACCGGCCGCCAGCTCCGCATCCCTCGCGAGGCCGGCTATGACGGCGAGGTGTTCGAGGTTGGCGCCGTCGGCTAATACACTTCGATACGTAACGAAGTATTGGCGAGCGCGGACGCGCTAGGTTCCGTCCATCGCGGAATGGACGGGACGCATCAGATGGACAACCGGCAGGACACCAACATCGCCGTCGAGCTGGCGCTGCTGGTCGCGCTCGCAACGCTCTGGGGCGGCTCCTACACCTTCATCAAGCTCGGCGTCGCCACCATCCCGCCGATCACGCTGATCGCGGCGCGCACCACGATTGCGGGCGTGCTGTTGCTCGTCGTCATGTGGGCGCGCGGCGTCAGGATGCCGACGGACGCCGCGACCTGGCAGCGCTTCGCGTTCCAGGCCGTGCTCAACAGCGTCATCCCCTGGACGCTGATCGCCTGGGGCGAGCGCCACGTCGATGCGTCGCTCGCCACCATCCTCAACTCGGCCGGGCCGATCTTCACCTTCCTGCTGACGGCGGTCGTCACACGCCATGAGGCGACGAGCCCGCGAAAGCTGTTCGGGGTCGTAGCGGGCATGGCCGGCATCCTGCTGATCGTCGGCGTCGACGCCTTCCATGACATCGGTAGTGGCCTCGTCGCGGAGGCGGCGATTGTGGCCGCCACCGTCTGCTACGCCTGCGCCGCGATCTTCGGCCGCAGTTTTAAAGGCCTCGATCCCATGGCCCCCGCGGCCGGCTCGCTGCTTGCCGGCGCGGCCGTGCTGATCCCGGCCGCGCTGGTCGTCGAGCAGCCCTGGACGCTATCGCCGTCGCTCGCTTCCGTGCTGGCGCTGCTGGCACTTGCGACGTTCTCGACCGCTGCGGCCTTCGCGATCTACTTCCGCCTGATCCAGACCCTGGGCTCGGTCGGGACCACCGCGCAGGCCTATCTGCGCGTGCCCATCGGGGTCGCCATGAGCGTCGCCTTCCTCGGGGAAAGCCTGAGCCGGACCGCCTGGATCGGGCTTGCCTGCGTCGTTCTCGGCGTCGCCGCCATGACGATCCCGGCCATGCGGCCGGCCAGCGTCAAACCGTCATAATCGGGAGGGGAGGAGGGACGGCGGGCCGACAATATTAAGGATATTCGGCGGCCCCAGGCATGTTCCCCCGGGGGTGCAATACGTCGTATATTGGGACTCCAGTAGCCCGGTTCCTCAAAAGCCCCAATGTCCGCCGAATTGATGCCGACCCCTGAGAAAAAGCGAACATTCTCGCTCTCCATCGGCCAGCTTACCTTCGGCAGCTTCCTTCTGGTGCTGGCGGTGATCATCGTCACCTCGACCGCGAGCGTGATCGCGATCCGGCACATCGACACGACCTTCGCCGAGTTGCAGCGGCTCCAGAGCGTCGGCGACCTCGCCGAGGACATCGACCGCCGTATGAACGAGCTGCGGCTCGCCGCGCGCGACTTCGTGACCGATCCCGGTGCCGGCATCCAGTTCAAGCAGGTGGGCGAGGCGGCTTCGACGCTGAGCGACATCCTGAAGAAGACCCGCATCGAGCTCGCGCCCGAGCAGCAGGATATGATCGACGGCGTCACCGAGCGGCTTGCGACCTATCGCAACGGCCTCGAGCGGATATCGACCCTGATCGACCGCCGCGCCCAATTGCTCGCCGGCCTGCCGCCCCTGCGCGACCGGTTCGATGCGGCCGTCGGAGCCACCGCGGACCGCGAGCTCGCCTCCCGCCTGTCGGAGGCGCAGAGCCGGATCGCGCTCGGGCTGCTCGCGCGCAATCCGTCCGCGGCCGAACAGGCTGCGCAGAACATGCGGACGATGAATATTGCAGACGCCGGGCTGAAGTCGGCCGTGAACGACTACGCCGACGCCATCATCGCGGTGGCGGTCCGGGAGCGGCAGATCGCCGATATCGACCGCGAGGTGCTGGGCACCGAGGGCCGGCTAATCGGCCGCGTCACCGAATTGCTGCGCGAGGTCTCTGCCAGGCGCGGTCACGTGCTGTCGCGCGATTTCGCCCGCACGCTGACCGAGGCGCGATGGCAGAGCATCGTGTTCGGGACCATCGGCGTGCTGATCGGCATGGTCGCGGCCGCCTTCGTGGTGCGACGGACGGTTCGGCCGCTGGCAAAGATCGCAAGGTCGATTCGCGCGCTCGCCGCCGGCGAGAAAGACACCTCGATCCCGTCTGCCGATCTCGACAACGAGATCGGCGACATCGCACGCGCAGCCGAAGTGTTCCGCCGCGCGCTGGAGGAGGCCGACACCGCGCGTGAGGCAGCGGTGCGCGCGTTGACCGAGCAGCGGTTGGCCGAAGAGAGCTATCGAAAACTGTTCGAGGGCTCGGTCGACGGCATCTATGTCACGACGCCCGCAGGCGACCTCCTCAACGCCAATCCGGCGCTGGCGCGGATGATGGGCTATGACAGCCCGAAGCAGCTGATCGAGAGCATCAACGACATCGCCCACACCATCTACGTCCAGCCCGAGGCGCGTGCCGAATACCAGCGGCTGATGACGCGCGACGGCATCGTGCGCGAGTTCGAGTACCAAGTGCGCCAGCGCAGCGGCAACATCCTGTGGCTCTCCGACAGTGCTACCGGCGTGCTGGACGAGGCCGGGAATATCGTCCGCTACGAGGGCACGCTGCGCGACATCACCGACCAGAAGCGGGCGGAAGACGCCGTCGCCGAAGGAAGGCGCCTGCTCCAGCAGGTCATCGACACCGTGCCCGCGGTCATCAACGTCAAGGACCGCGATCTGCGCTATGTCTTGATGAACCGTTACATGGCCGGCATCTTCGGCATCGAGCCCGGCGATGCGCTCGGCCGCACCACCGCGGATCTGATGTCGCGCTACGGCGCAGCCAAGACCGACGAGAACGACAAGCGCGTGCTCAACCTCCGCAAGGGGCTCGGATTCTACGAGGAAGAGTACAAGGATTCCTCCGGTAACATGCGGCAATGGCTGGTCAACAAGCTGCCGCTGCTGGATCCCGAGGGCGAGATCGAGCGGATCGTGACCGTGGCGCTCGACATCGGCGAGCGCAAGCGCGGCGAGCAGGAGATGCGCAAGGCCAAGGAATCCGCCGAGACCGCGCTGCGCAATCTGCGCGAGACCCAGGCCTCGCTGATCGAGGCGGAGAAGCTCGCCGCGCTTGGGCGTCTCGTCGCCGGCGTCGCGCACGAGGTCAATAATCCCGTCGGCATCAGTCTCACGGTCGCCTCCGCACTGGAGCGCAAGACGGCGATGTTCACGTCCGAGGTCGAGCGCGGCGAACTGCGCCGCTCCACGCTGAACGACTTTCTCAACACCAGCCGCGATGCGTCCTCGCAGCTGGTCTCCAATCTCAACCGCGCCGCCGAGCTGATCCAGTCGTTCAAGCAGGTCGCCGCCGACCGCAACTATTCGGACCAGCGCTCATTCGATCTCGGCGACCTCACCGAGCAGGTGGTGATGAGCCTGCGGCCGGGCCTGCGCAAACACAATCTGACGCTCAATGTCGAGTGCCAGCCGGAGCTGACCATGAACAGCTATCCCGGTCCGTATGGCCAGGTGCTGACCAATCTGTTTCTCAATGCGGTGGCGCACGCCTTCCCGGAAGGCCGGCCGGGAACCATCGACATCCAGGTGCGCGAGTCCGGCAAGGACAATGTCGAGATCATCTTCGCTGACAATGGTTGCGGCATGAGCCTCGACGTCCGCCGCCGCGCATTTGATCCGTTCTTCACCACAAGACGCGATCAGGGCGGCACGGGCCTCGGCCTGCACATCGTCTACAGCATCGTCACCAACCGGCTCGGCGGACGACTCGATCTCGATTCAGAGCAAGGCGAGGGGACGCGCATCCAGATCATCCTGCCGCGCACCGCACCGCTCGAGCAGGCTGCGGAATAGTCGCTAATCAGCTTCGGCGAGCTTGTGCAGGCTGGCGTTGAATATCAGGCTGGCCTTGCCGACGAGGGCGGTGCCCGTCATCTCCGCGCGCGTATCCGTGTAGGTCCCGCTGACGCCGATGCCGACCGGAGCCGGACCGCCGAACAGCGGATTGTCGTCGCCCCGCGGCGAAGTGTGCCGCTGCACCAGCACCTCGCCTTTGAAGGTGTGGTCGTCCTTCACCACGTAGCTGCCGGTGTAATAGAGGTAGGCATCGCCGCCGAGGATCTTGCCGTCGCGGAAAAGAATCACGCCGCTGCCCTTGCCGACCCGACCATCGAGCAGGTTGACGTGAATCGAATAGAGGCCGTTCTTCATAACGTCCCGAGGCCGGCCGCCATCGCCCAATGGCGCAACCGGTAGCGCTTTTATGCCAAAGCGCATCCCCTGGCGCAACGTGACAGTTTGCGGTTGGCAAGTCTTCGAACCGTAATTGTCCCGGCTTGTCTGTGGCGCACTTATGACCGTCTCATCATGGGGCGAGGCTGACAGTTGCGAATCAGAGTTGGCCCGCAACATGCATAACCATTGTTGCACTAGCCGCGGGGTGCTGGAGCAAGAAAAACGTGAGCAACTGGATCGAATCCGGCGGCGAAGAGCCGCGTCTGTACAGTGCGCGTTCCACGAAATGCAAAAGCGAAAAATGGAGGACAGGCAGCGCGACACGCTGGCGAAGCGTGACGAGGCTTGCTTGCGCTATAGCTCTTATCGCGCTCGCAGCTCCTTTGGGGTACGCGCGCGACCGCGGCCAGTTCGTCAACACCAGTGCCGAATTGAAGGCCTGGTTCGACGGCCTGCGAAGCGGCAAGGGGCCATGCTGCTCGGATGCCGACGGATCGGCGCTCTCGGACTCCGACTGGGACAGCAAGGACGGACACTATCGTGTCCGCGTCCCGCGCCTCGGTTACGTGCTCGATGGTCAGCAGCAGGAACTGGTCTGGGTCGAGGTACCGGAGGAGGCGGTAATCTCGGAGCCCAATCGGGTCGGGCGCACCATGGTCTGGCCGATCTACGGCTACATGGGCGTGACCATCCGCTGCTTTATGCCCGGTAGCATGACTTAAGCGCGCCAGACGGCATGCCGTCTGGCCTCGCTGTTGTCTGATGTGGGCTCGTACCGCGTCAGGTGTATTTCTTGTCGCGCTCAAGCAGCTCGATGGAGATGCCTTCGGGGCCGCGGATGAAGCAGATGCGCACGCCCGGCCGGAGTGTGGTCGGCTCGCGCGTGAAGGTGACGCCCTTGGCCTTGATCTCGGCCGCGACGGCGTCGATGTCCTTCACCGTCAGTCCGAAATGGTCGAGGCCTTGATGCGGGTGCGGCGGCGGCGGGTTGACGGCGTTGTCGCCTTCGAGCGGCGCGATGAAGATTTTTGCGCCGCCGAGATTCACGTCGATCCGTCCCGGCGCACGCACGACCTCGCCACCGAGGATGTCCTGCAGCCAGGCCGCCGTGGCCTCCGGATCGGGGCTGCGCAGATGGACGTGATCCCAAGTGACGGCGACTGGCATTTCATATTCTCCCAACGGGGTCTTTGATGTTGCGGCGCATGTTAGCGGCCTTAGGCGGTGATCGCCACCGTCCTTGCCGACTCGCATGAAGCGCGGGAACCTTAGTTCGACTGCCGGATTAAAGTAAGCGGTGGCCCAGTCCGTCGTCGAACCTGTTTGGCCACCATCGGTGATATCGCCATGAACGCCAGGCTTGACCTGACAGGGGTGGGACGCTTCGCCGGGATCGGTGAGCGCGTGGCGCGTGCCGTGACGGTCGCGAGTGTCTCGTTTGGCAGAAGCCTGTTGTGGCTGCTGGCGGCCATCATCGTCGGATGCGGCGTCTGGATGCTGCTGCCCCTTTCCAAAGGCAACGGCACTGAGCCGGTGAAGCCGGACGTGGCAGCCGTCGAACCGGCGGCCTCCGGCGATGCCGCAGCCGCGGCCTCGCCGATTGCCCAGGCTCAGGCTTCCGCCGAGCTCGATCGTCTCAAGATCTCATCGCAGACCTGGCGCCGCGGTGGCCTCGGCTCGAAGGCGCTGGTGACGTTCACGCTGCGAAACGACAATGACTATGCCGTAAAAGACGTCGAGATCGTTTGCGCATTCGCACGACGCGATGGCAGTCATCTCACCGACCGCAGCCGCGTGCTGGCCGAGACGGTAACCATGAAGAGCCGCAAGACCTTTGCGCGCGTTCCTGTCGGCTTCATCAACGTGAATGCCGATCAGGCGAAGTGTTCGCTGGTTGCCGCACGACGCGCGTAAAGGCCGCTTCGGGTAGCGGAAAAGTTACCGTCATTGCCCCTTGGTCAAATTCCTGGCGTTGCCATTTGAACCTCAGGCTGGGTGCAGGAACCAATTAGAGTATCGCCTGTTAAGGCGAAGAGCCCACGCGGGGATGCGGGGGGCGGAGCGCGGCCAATGCCCATCTTTCGGTATTTCGTTTTTGTCGGTGGAGCCCTGCTCACACTGCTGTTCGCGGTGAACTACGTTGTGCCGGCCTCGCCTGTCGCGCAAGCGGTCGCGACCGCAAGCTACGATCAGCCGCTAATTCGGATCCGGTCCGATCGCCATCTGCCCGAGCGGGTCGTGCTCGACACCAGCCAGCCCACGATCGCCGCGCCCGTGGTGAAGACCGCAGCCGTCGCTGCGCCTCAGACTCCGGTGCATGATGCTGCATCGCCGGCCCTTGCCGAGATGTCGGCCAAGGCGCGGGTGCGCGAGACGTTCGCCCAGTTCACGCCCAATTTGAAGGTCGACACCGCCTCAGCCAGGAAGGCCGAGGCGAAGCCGCAGGAGCAGGCTCAAGCGCAGATCCCTCAGGCTGCTCCGGCCCAGGCTCAGCCCAAGCGCAAGGTCGCGAGGGCGCATCCGGCACCGCAGCGCGGTCAGCCGATGATGCTGGTGGCGCAGCAGCCGCATTTTGGCCTGTTCAATACGACCTGGTGAGGCCCGCCCTTGGCCCGCCTCGATGGACGCGGATAGGGCTTTTTATTGGCCAGCCTCTCTGCTAATTCGAACGCGTCCGAACGCCGCCCGGTGATGGTTGTCCAGCACCGTCAGGTGGCGTTCGGCGACGGCCCGTCTGCCGGGCCAGGGCGCTCGTAGCTCAGCTGGATAGAGCATCGGATTTCGATTCCGAGGGTCGGAGGTTCGAATCCTTCCGAGCGCGCCATTTGCCAGGCCGGAGCTTCGAGCCGGGCCGACGCAATCCGCAAAGCCCGCCTACTTGCCCTGGATCTTCAGTCCATTCGGTCCGACGTTGATCTGCACGCCGTCGGGTTGCTTTCTCGCCTGGTAAAGATTGTAGCCCAGCACGCCTGCGGTGACGATCAAAGCGCCAATAATCAAGAACAGTACATTGCGGCTGATGGACATGCTTTCCCCTGGATCGATAACGAAGGCGAGAAAAACCCCACGCCTTGGATGCGCGGGGTGCTTTGTGTGGCGGCTAGACTTGGCGACACACTGGCTTGGTAACGCCGTCCGAAAGCACAGGTTCCACGGCGGCCTACCACGCGATCGGTGGCATTCGAGGCACGGCTTAGGATGTCAGCTTGCGGGAAGACCGGTCTGCCGGCCCCGTGCCAGCGTGTCCGAGGGCGCCTCGTGGAAGGTCGCGCGGTAGGCTGAGGCGAACTCGCCCAGGTGATGAAAACCCTGGGCGCGCGCGCAGGTCGCAACCGATGCGCCACTGGTCCTGAGGAGCTGGGTGCGGGTCGCCCACAGCCGCTTCAGGCGGATGTATTGATGCAGGCTCATGCCGCGCACCTTGGCCACCGCTCCACTGAGAGTCCGGACCGAGACGCCGAATTCGTCGGCGAGATTGGCGGTATAGATCGGTGAGGTCGGATAGGCCGAGACGTAGTCGTCGATCTGCTGCACGAGCCTGGCGGATCGCGCGCTTGCACTTGGGGCGCTGCGTGCCGACATCGGATCAATTTGAAACAGGTCGTCGAAGGCGAGCAGCAGGCCTTCCTGGAGATGTGCGGCGACCTCTCTGGTTTCGAACATGTGCGGATTGACGGACGCGGTCCTCAGGATATCGAGCACGAGCTGTCGGGCATGAAGATGCGCAGCCGGGTCCGCGATGCGAACCCACAATGCATCGGCGCGATCGAACCAGCCGCGATCCCGCAGCGCGGGTGAGAACATGATCAGCGCGTGGTAATTGGTCTGATGCTCGACGAAATGGCAATGATGGTTGCCGCGCAAGGCGATGAAGATGCGCGAGTCGAGATCTATCCCGCTCGAGGAGGCCCGCAGATCGTCGGTCATCGGCAGGATCACCATGCCACCCGGCGCGCGATAGGTGGTCTCCAGGATGCGCGCAAACGACCGTGCGACGATGATCCGGCACCCCGGCAGGTTCACGACCGCGCGGGCCGCCGCGAAATTCGCGACGTCGAGGGGAATGCTCCGGGCATCCTCCAGCTGCTCGGCCGGCCGAAACGCGTCGACATCGGCGAACTGGACCAACTGAAGTGCGGAAGAGGGGGCGAGAGCGTCGAAGAACATGCGTCTGGCCAGATGCTGAAATGTGACAATGAAATGAATGTCCGTACACGCAATCAATGGCGAAACTTGGCGATTCAGTAAACCGGATTCCGGGCAGTAGTATTGCGGACATCATGCCACGCTGCGCGGCAGATCGATGTCACCCTCAACGGTCTCGGCTCATTGGCTGGCCGGAGGCGAGGTCGATGAAATGCAGGCGTGTGCAGGCAGGACAGGCGAAGGACTCGAAGCTGCGCCCTTCGGGTCTCTGCTGCTTCTCTAGATGCGTCTGCACATTCATGCCCGTCTGGGGGCATCGGAAAACAATAAGATCCGCCATCAGCGCAGCATGACGGGATGGAGCTCGTCGTCCTTGATCTAGATCAGTTTTGGAGCCGCTCCAGATCGCAACAGCGCATCGCCGCCCGCATCTCGCAAAAGCGAAGGGGCCCGAAAGGCCCCTTCAGAAATCACCAGCGGCGATAGCGTGGCCCGTAATAGCGGGGGCCATAATATCTCGGGGCGTAATAGCGCGGCGGTCCATAGTATCCGGCGCCGTAGCCGTAGCCGTAGTTCGGCTGCCACCAGCAGCGCCCCCATTGATTGCAGACCATGCGGACCTGCTCGACGTCCGAGACCTGCGGTGCCGCAGGGGCAGGCGCGATGGGCATGGCGGACGCCGCCGGCGATGCCATGATGGCACCGAACAGGGATGCTGCGACGAGGCCAATCTTAAGCTTCATGATGTCTTCCTCCGCTTACGCAATACAGGATATCGAAGTTGTTCTGATCAAATTGTGGCGGAACCGAAATGTAATGCTGATGAACAAATCTTCAGCTCGCAGCCGCCGCAGCCCTGACCTCTCACTCCCCCAGACTATCCCAGGTTCGCGCGCGTGACCAATGCTGCGCTCGCGCTGCTGCCGCCCGCAAGAGATCACCGCGATCCTTGATCCCGCGCAATTCGCGGGCGCGTCTTCGTCCCTAGTCTTGTCGCCGTGGCCCGCCTTTCGAGAAATTCGAAGGGCGAGCTCACAAGATGCCTGGAGCTGTACAATGGACAAGATGAGACTGGACAAGGGTGACTGGCTGGTCGTGTGCGACGGGCGCAAGGCGCTCATTCTGGAAAACCTCGGCGACGAGATGTTTCCGAACCTTCACACCAGGGAGGTGCACGAGCAGCCCAATCCCGCGACCAGCGCGCAAGGGACCGATGCGCCGGGCCGATTGCATGCCGCCGTCGGCGGCGCGCGCAGCTCGGTCGAACAAACCGACTGGCATGATGAGGCCGAGCGCGCCTTCCTGCGGAGCCTGGCCGGCCGGCTCGATGCCGCCGTCAGCGCGGGGGAGACCTCGGCCCTGATCATGGTGGCTTCGCCGCGGGCGCTCGGCATGATCCGCGCCGATTATTCGGACGGAGTGCGCAAGGCGCTTCAGGGCGAGGTCGGCAAGGACCTCGTCAAGCTGCCGGTCTACGAGATCGAGAAGCAATTGCTGCTGTCGGGCGCCGCGAAATAGGGGCGCCCCTTGGCAGACGCGCCGGCGCCCCTCAGTAGCAGGGATGCCGGCGGCGATCCTGGCCGACATAGGCGGCCGCGCTCTGGTAGCAATGGTTGGTCGACGGGCCGTCGTAAAAAGCGAAGGTACCGGGGGCGATGCCGGGGCCGTAATTGTGGACGTAGCTGATCGGGTAGGGCAGCGGGTTCGTGGTGTAGCGGTGGTACCGGTGATGTCCCCGCGCTTCTGCAAGGTTGGGGGCAAGGATTGCGGCCGACAGGGCAGCAACCGCGGCTACAAGCTTCAACGTGCTCATCTCGATTCTCCGGAACCCGCGCGAATAGGTCAGCCATCTATAGCCATTTCGGGCCTCCGGGGCACCCGTCCGGCGCACGGAAAACCGGGCCAGTCCCGCAGATTCCCGGGTGGGTGTGACAGAATTGCCCGAAGGGCCAGCCAAGTCTGCCCATTTTTGGCCTTTTCGGGATGCTTAAGGAATTCCCCACACAAGTATGACCAAAGAGAGTTCGGTTAAGAATCCTGTTGCCGGCCCTTTGGGGGTCCTTGGGCCGGTCCATCCCTGAAGGTTTTCACCGTCACCTCGCCATGCGCATCACGCTTTTGAGCCTGTTGTTGCTCTGCCTCGCCGCCGCCACGCCGGCGCGCGCCGAGCTGCACATCACCCGCGACCACGGCGGCTATGTCGAGGAATACAAGACCAAGTACAAGCGCGTCCGCGAGAAGGGCGAGCGGGTCATCATCGACGGCATCTGCAACTCGGCCTGCACGCTCGTGCTCGGCATCGTGCCGATGAACAAGATCTGCGTGACGCCGCGCGCCAGCCTCGGCTTCCACCAGGCCTATTACGACAAGGCCTTCACCTTCGGCATCAAGGTCACGAGCTCGGAGGGGACGTCGGACCTGATGTCCTACTATCCTGATACGGTGAAGGACTGGATCCGCCGCAATGGTGGGCTCACGACCGACATGAAGAAGATCAAGAACGGCGTCGATCTCTGGAAGATCATCGACCCCTGTCCCGAAGAATGGTGAGCGGCTGAGCTGAGCCGCGTCCGTCGCAGCGCAGCATCGCCAGGACGAAAGTCGCCGAAATTCGCATTGCCGCATTGGCCCCTGTCGGGCAATGAGGGCGGCAATGAATCATAATCAAGAAGCCCTGACCGCCCGCGCTGCGCCGATCCTGTTCGTGCTGCTGTGGAGCACCGGGTTCATCGGCACCAAATACGTCATCCACAACGCCGATCCCTTGACCTATCTCGCCATCCGCATGGCGATCGTGGTCGGCCTGATGGCGATCATCGCTGGCGTCACGCGGCCGAAATGGCCGGACCGTATCGGCATCGCGCATAGCGCGGTCGCAGGCATCCTCGTCCACGGCTTCTATCTCGGCGGCACCGCGATCGCGATCGCGCATTCGATTCCGGCCGGGCTTTCCGCGCTGATTCCGGGCCTTCAGCCGATCCTGACCTCGACCATCGCCAACCGCTGGCTCGGTGAGAAGGTGACGCCGGTGCAGTGGGCGGGCCTCGTGCTCGGCCTCGGCGGCGTAATGCTGATTCTGCACGGCCGTCCCATGACCGGCGAAGCCGGGCTCGGCTGGCTCGCCTCGGTGGTCGCGCTGATCTCCATCACGCTCGGCACGCTCTACCAGCGCCGCTACTGCAATCACATCGACTGGCGCGCCGGCAATCTCGTGCAGTACGTGTCCGTCACCATCTTCTTTGCAATCGGCGCCTTCCTGTTCGAGGACCGCGTGGTGCACTGGACGCGGGAATTCGTGTTTGCGCTGGCCTGGCTCGCGGTGGCGCTCTCGATCGGATCGATTGGGCTGCTCTACTGGCTGATCCGCCACGCCGCGGCGACGTCGGTGGCGAGCCTGTTCTACCTCGTACCCGCCGTCACGGCGCTGATGGCCTATCTGCTGTTCGGCGAGACGCTCGATGCGCTGGCGATTGCCGGCATGGCGATGTGCGCGGCCGCGGTGTTCGTGGTCAACCGGCGCTTCTAGGCGGGCACGGTGGTGCGTCGGAATACATCCCTGACGTGCGCGGCGCGCCGTGCTAGGCTGGGCGTATTTCAGTTTCCCATTCGCAACGGTGATTTCCATGAAGAAGGCGAGACGTGCGCTGCTCGGCAGGTCCTTAAAGCCGGTCCGGATTGCCTGCATCAACTACGCGGAGGAGACGATCAGCGGCGGCACGATGCGCAAGCTCACCGCGGCGCTCCAGACGTGTTACGACCGGCATTTCATGCCGGTGTGGGGCTATCCGGTTGACCTCTATGTCACGAAGAAGCCGAAGCCCACGGATTGGCAGCTGGTCTATTTCGACGACGTCTCGCACAAGAACATGCTCGGGCGCCACGAGCTGACGCATCAGGGCCAGCCGATCTCAAAAATCTTCGTCAAGGCGCTGGGCGATGAGCCCGTCAGCGTTGCGGCCTCGCACGAGCTGTTCGAGATGGTGCTCGACCCGATGGCCAACCTCTGGGCCGACAAGAACCCGAACACCCAATATGCCTATGAGGTCTGCGACGCCGTGGAGGAGGACTCCTTCCGCGTCAGCGGATTCGAGATGTCGAACTTCGTCTATCCGTCCTGGTTCGAGCCGTTCAAGCATCCCCGCGGCACCAAATTCGACCACAAAGGAACGCTGAAGGAGCCGTTCTCGATGACCGAGGGCGGCTACGTCATCAAGAAGGTCAATGGTCGGAAGGTGATCAAGGCGTTCGGCTCGCCGGCGAAGCGGCGGCGCTTCAATGCCGAAGACCGGCGCGGCCATCGCAGCGAGTTTCGCGATCCGCAAGGCAAGCATCACCCAGGCCGGCGCGCAGCCAGGAAGTGAGGGTGAGGGGGATCGCGGGCGAGGTCTCCGGGCGCACCCGGAGACCTGCTTCAAGCGCTGCGATCAGCGCTTGGACTTCTTGGCCTTCTTTTTCTTCTTGGCGGCCTTCTTAGTGGATGTCTTCACCGCCTTCTTCGCGGTCTTCTTGGCTGCTTTCTTCGACGACTTCTTTGCAGCCTTCTTTGCAGTCTTCTTGGCTTTCTTCTTGGAAGCTTTCTTCGCCTTCTTCGGCGCTACTTTCTTCGCGACCTTCTTGGCAACTTTCTTGGCGGCCTTCTTCACCTTCTTGACGGCGGTGACGGCTGCGTCCTTGGTCGCTTCCACGGCGGTGGTCATCGTCTCCATCACCTGCTCGGTGATCGGCTTCTCGTCGTCCATATCGTCCCCCACGGTTTGTATGGAGCGATGACGATAGCGGGTTTCATAATTGTGTCAAAGCAGCGCTCAACCTTTACGGACCTTTGCGTAGGCGGCGAGCGCGCGCTCGCGTCCCTTGGCGTGATCGATGATCGGCTGCGGGTAGGTTTTGCCGAGCGTGACGCCGGTGCTCGCAAGCTCGATCGGGGTTGCCTGCCAGGGCTGGTGGATCAGCTTGGCCGGCACGTCTTTCAGCTCCGGTACCCAGCGCCGAACGTAGGTCCCGTCAGGGTCGAACTTCTCGCCCTGGAGCGTCGGGTTGAACACGCGGAAGTAGGGGGCTGCGTCGGCGCCGCAGCCGGCGACCCACTGCCAGTTGGCGGGATTGCTGCCGGCATCCGCATCGACCAGCGTGTCCCAGAACCAGCTCTCGCCACAGCGCCAATCGATCAGGAGGTGCTTGACCAGGAAGGACGCCACCACCATCCGGACCCGGTTGTGCATCACGCCGGTGTGCCAGAGCTCACGCAGACCGGCATCGACGATGGGGTAGCCGGTAGCCCCGCTCTGCCAGGCGGCGAGCGCCGTCTTGTCGGGCTTCCAGGGGAAGCCATCGAAATTGGGTTGCAGGTTTTCGGTGGCAAGGTCGGGGTGATCGTGGAGCAAATGGCGGCAGAACTCGCGCCAGCCGAGCTCGCTCAGGAACTTCTCGATGCCGGGGCCGAGCGCGGGATTCTCGGCCGCGGCGAAGCGCGCGGCGTGCCAGACTTGGCGCGGGCTAAGCTCGCCAAACCGCAAATGCGGCGACAGGCCTGAGGTGCCTTCGCGGTCCGGACGGTCGCGATCGCCGACATATCCGTGTGCGATGTGCTTGAGGAAGTCGCGCAGGCGGGCGCGAGCCGAGGCTTCGCCCGGCGTCCAGGTCTCGCGCAGGCCGCCGGCCCAATCGGGCTTGGTCGGCTCGAGCGCCCAGCTCTCCAGCGTGTCGCTGGCGAGCTTCGGACCCGGATGCAGCTGCTTCGGCGCAGGCAGCGGCTTGGGTGGATCGCCGAGCGCCAGCACGCGGCGCCAGAACGGCGTGAACACGCGGAGGCCCCGGCCTTCCTTGTTGCGGATCGCCGAAGGCGGGACCAGCAGGTCGCCGGGGAAACTTTGCGAGTCCACGCCGAGCTTTGCCAGCGATGCTTCGAGCTTTCTCTCCACGGCCTGATGCGGGGCCTGAGCGATCGTGTTCCAGTAGACGGCGCCGGCGCCGCTTTGGCGTACCACTTCGGGGATCACCGTGGCCGCCGGTCCCTTGCGCTGGATCAGCGATCCGCCGCGCGTGGCGATCTCGGCGCCGAGCGCCCGCAGCGACTGTGCCAGCCACCAGCGCGACGCGCCGCCCGGCGCACGCCCGACTGCGTCATCCAGCACGTAAAGGCAGACCACCGGCGCGCCTGATTTCGCGGCGGCATGAAGGGCGGAGTGATCGGACAGGCGGAGGTCATCGCGGAACCAGACGATGATGGGCGGTGCAGCTTGCATTCTCGTGTGTCTCGTTGAGGGGTTCTCGAGATACGGGACACAGGGGCGGAGTTTCACCGTCAGGCCGGTTATCCCGGGGAATAAGCTCCCCGGGATCATACATGGCGTCCTCGCTCTGCCGCCGTCCGCGCTTATTTCGGCTGCGGCACGATCCGGATGTAGGGCTTCGGTTCCTTCCAGCCCTGCGGATAGATCGTCTTGGCCTCGTCGTTGGAGACCGAGCCCGCGATGATGACGTCGTCACCCTGCGACCAATCGGCCGGGGTTGCGACGCGATGCTTGGCGGTGAGCTGGAGCGAGTCGATGACGCGCAAAATCTCCTGGAAGTTCCGGCCCGTGGTCATCGGATAGACCAGCACCAGCTTGATCTTCTTGTCCGGCCCGATGACGAAGACGTTGCGGACGGTCTGGTTGTCGGCGGCGGTGCGGACGAGAGGATCGCCTGAGATGGCAGCCGGCAGCATGCCGTAGAGCTTGGAGACGTTGTAGTCGGTATCGGCAATCATCGGGAAGTTCGGCGCTGTGCCTTGCGTCTCCTTGATGTCCTCCGACCATTTCGAATGGCGGTCGACCGGATCGACCGAGAGGCCCATCAGCTTGACACCGCGCTTGTCGAACTCCGGCTTCAACTTGGCGAGAGCGCCGAGCTCGGTCGTACAAACCGGCGTGAAGTCTTTCGGATGCGAGAACAACAGCGCCCAGCTGTTGCCGATCCAGTCGTGGAACTTGATCTTCCCTTCGGTGGTCTCGGCTTCGAAGTCGGGGGCAGTGGCGCCGATCGGAAGTGTCATGGTTCTACCTCATCTCATTGAATTTACTTGAGAAATAGTCTCTGTCCGTCGGGGCCAGTATACGGTCTTTGCGACCCCAAGTGAACGCTGACTGAACCGCTTAAAGTAAAATGTGAATTCCTTCTCTGAAGGGCCGATCTCCTAGCACTTTTTTGTTATAGCGGCGCCTGCGGCGAAACAGCTCCACCGGGGCCGCACGGTCTCGATTGCCCCGATAAAGCCGTTTATGACCCGCATCACGCTCGCCCGGCGCTTCTAGAACCAAAACGGTCCTGATAGCGACCAATTGGCAACCATCTAGAAAAGTCGCGATCCCCGTATCGAATCGTTAACCACCCCTTTACGCCCGCATGGAAATGCTGGTCGATCAGAAGAAATCTGGAAGTGAACTATGTCTGCCGCTGCGCATAAGTCTGTTGATTCGCCGTCCCTTGAACCGTCCTGCCGCGATACCTCGGCCCATGCACTGACCATCGTGCGCGACGGTGTGATCACGGGCGAAGGCCCGACCACCAAGGGCCGGGTGCACTTTTCCCGCTCCCTCGATGCCGATGACACCGCCTGGTGCACGCGCATCCTCACCGCCACCGCCGTCAACGACCAGCCGGTCAGCCGCGCGGAAGCGGAAGCCCTGTTCGAGATCAACGAAGCCGCGACCGAGCGCACCGATGGTGGCCGGTTCGACGATTTGATGGCCAAGGCCGTGGCACACTATGCCGCGAGCGCTTCGGGCCTGAAGGTGCCGCCGCGCAGCGTCGCGCTGTCGGCCGAGGCCGACATCGAGAGCTGGGCGCCGTCCTATGCTTCGAAGGTCAACAGCGAGATGCTGGAGTGGATCGCCGGCCAGATGCGCGGCAAGCGCCAGAACAACCGTCGCCTGATGGCGATGGTGGCGACCTTCCTGGGCGCCACCGCGCTGCCTCTGGCGGGCCAATTGCCGAACGTGTTCGACATTGGAATGTAAAAGATCTGGGCATGTGATGTCCGAGATATTCTCGCGCCCCTTGCGGGGCGCGAGCCGAAGCGGCGGGGTTATTTCCCCGCCGTTTTTTGTTTGTCGCCGTCGGGCTCGAGGCCGAGCGTGCGGCCCGGGAAGCCGGCGGCGTCGAAATAGCGCTGGCTGCCGACGCGCTGCACGTTGAGCACGGTCTCGAGACCATTCTCGGACTTCTTCTTCGACCGCTCCACGGTCTTGAACGCCTTCGGCACGATGCCGTTGGGCAGCGCCTCCGACATCACACGGCCGACGAGGCCGCCGTTCTGCGAACCGCGCAGGCCGAGCAGCTGGGCGGCGGTCATGCCGACGTCGGCATTGCTGACCGGGATCTCGCTGACATAGCCGGCTTTGAAGTCCGGACCGATGGCGGCCATGAAGTTCATGGTGTCGCCGCGGCTGAAGCTGCCATGCATGCCCTGGCCCTGCCGCAGTACGGTGTCGGCGACCTGCACCGAGCAGTTGGTCGGTGCCTCACCGCAATCGCTGGCATAGGAGCGGAAGTTGACGACGATCGCCGGCGTCGGCGTCGCCGCCTTGCCGCGCAGGTTGATGCTCGACAGCGGCAGCGTGCCGGGGAAGCGGCCGAGCGAGTCGTCGACGAACAGGCCGGACACGTAATCCTGCTCGAGCAGCGCCTTGACGGTCTTGGCCGCCAGCTTCTTGTCCTTGTTGGGCAGGTAGATCAGGTCCGAGCCGCCATTGGTGGCGACGACGAGGTCGGGCTTTTCCGGATCCTTGCCGAGCACGCCGTTGCCGGCCTTGGGGTGCTTGTTGCCTTCGACCTTCGCGTTCTTGTCGTTGGGATCGAACAGCGGAAGATCGAGCGCCTTGGCGAGGTCGATTGCCAAAAAGCCCATCGGCAGGAAGTCCGCCGGCGTGTCGTCATAGCTGACCTTCGCCGAGGGGCTGGTCTTGCTCTCCTTGGAGATGGTCGAGAAGCCGTGGTCGGCCTGGACCATGATGTTGGTGTTGGCGGAAAGCCCAAGCTCGTCCAGCGCCTTGCGGAGCTGGGCGAGGTTGTTGTCGACGTTCTTGATGCTCGCCATCGTGCTCGGGCCGTTGATGCCCGGCTTGATCTGGTTGAGGCTGTCGCCCTGGTTATGCTGGGTGCCATCAGGGTCGCGCGACCAGAACACCAGCACGAACGGCTTGTTGCGCGCCTTGAACATCGGCAACACGACCTTGGCGGCGACGTCGGCGAAATAGGCCTGCTGTACGACGTTGGCGACAATGGTGCCGGGCGTCTTGGCATCACCCGCCTTGGAGTTGTCGCCGCGCGGCGGCGTGGCGAGGGGCAGGCCGGCCTTGGTCAGCGCGGCCTTCACCTCGTCCGACAGGGCTACGCCGTTCTTGCCGCCGGTGGAGTCGTCGAACACGACCGAATGCAGACCGGGTTTCTCGGGCTTGTCGGTATGGTCGAACTGATAGGTCGGGCCGACCTTGCCGATCGCCGCGGTGCTCAGCCCCTTGTCGCGGGCCATCTTCAAAACGGTCTCTTCGTTGAGATAGTCGCCCTTGAAATGCTCGTCGATGTCGCCGAGCACGGCGTCGTTCTCGATGAAGGGGACCACGGTGTCGCCGGCGGGGACCGACGTGTAGTTGGTCCAGATCGTGTTGGAGAACACGCCGGTGTCGCCGAGATAATGGCCGGTCGACATCGCCGAGCCGTTGGCCATGGTGAAGGTCGGGAAGAGGGAGTGCGAGTTCTTGAAATTGACGCCCTTGTCGCGAACCTCGGCCATCGCGGGAGCCGTCTCCGGCGTCACCTTCAGCGCGCGCAGGCCATCCGGAATGAACAGGATCAGGTTACGGGGCGTGTTATTCTCTGCGGAAGCAAGTCCGGTGGACAGCACTGTCAGTCCGGCTGACAGCAACACCAGTGAACGGCGCATCAAGTCTCTCTCCTGCGGTGAGGCGGCAATGGCCGCGTCCGCGGCCCCCGCCTCCGTTTAGTTTTGCTGCATGACAGTTTTGTTACAGACATGGCGCCGATGCAAGACGGTTGGGGAGGGGGCACTACGGTCACGTACTCGTCATTGTCCGGGGCACGAGACGGTTGTTGAACAATTGACATGGCTGATCATTCTCGCGGCTTGTTTCGCCCGAGCTTTGCTTGGTCGCTTCACCCTCACATGAAAGAGGGCGCAGGGAAGGCCGGGTGCCGGCCGGGCACCCACGGTCCACTGTGCGAAAGGTGGCAACAATATCTGCACAGCGGCATACAGGTGAAGCCAAACATCCGGCCTTCCCTGCGCAGTGGTTTTACGGCTTATGTCGCGCTCTCCCCGGGGAGCGATGCACTATTGCCCCCGTCGCCTCGCGGCTGGATGACGCGCGGGCCCGGTTGGGCCGCCACATCACCGCAAGACTTGGCGCACAGACCCCGGGCGCCAGGACCACACGATTTTGCCGTACGCCGATCACACCGGTCGTGCGCGCGACGCGCATCGCTCACGGTTGCCCGCCCTGCGAAAGGCTTCGCGCCGATGTGACCCACGTCCACCGCCGCCCGGCCCGCGTTCGTGACGATCGCGATACGCCCCTCTTCCTTGGGCCGGGTTGCGTGCAATATCCGTCTATTCCGAATTTCTGTAAAGGCGAATATTTTCAGCGCGGCGCATTGACCGGCATGTTGGGTGTTTTGCCCGTCGGGCAACGCAAGCCCTCGTAGCCCGGAGGGGGCGCGGCGAATCCAGAATCCCTCCGCGGAAAGACGCTGGATTGCTTCGCCGCGCTCACAATGACGGAGGAGGGGCGTTGGCGGCGCGTCCCCGGAGTGAAGTCCCTGAAATCAGACGGGAATCCCGGGCGTTCTGCCGCACCCTGTTCCCTGTTAATCCCGTGCCTTAACCAACAATTAATTATACGTTTGCGGGTGGGTGAGGGCCCGGCCTAGCGTGCGGTGGGGAGCCGCCGAAGCCAAACGAGTTGGTGCGTATCATGATGATGTCCAGATCATATGGGGCGCTCTTCGCCTCGCTCAGCGCAGCCGCGCTGCTCCTTGCCCCCAGCGACAGTTTTGCACGGCCCGGCGGCGCTGCCGCGCATGGGCTAGCTGCCGCGCCTTCCGGCCCGGTGGCTCGTCCGCCGATCGCGCCGGGAGCCAGGTTCCGCGGCCGCAATACGCCTTGGGTCTATTGGCCTGGTGGCGGCGGTTTCTTCTATGACAACGCAGGCTACAACCAGCCCTTCGTCGATGCCGGGCAGCCTGTGACCAACGACGTGCGTTACACCTACACCTACGACGTTCCCTGGGACTGGACGCATCGCTTCCCGCCGAACGTGGTGCCGTCCGACCGGCCCTATGTGCCGAGCTGCCCGACGGAGCAGGTGACGGTGCCGGGCCGCAGCGGCGGCGAGCATACCGTCAACATCATGCGCTGCTACTGAACGTCGTAGTCGGTTCAGCGAGGGCGTGTGCTCATAGACGCATGGCGAAGATCAGCGAGTCGATGTCTGCTCCACCTCCGACAGCGGCTGAATGGCGGACATCTCTCAATCGCGGCTAGGGGCCAGAAGCCGGCTTATCCGCCAAAAGCCTTGGCGGTAGCCGTCAGTTGCCCTCAGCCAGTTGCTCATGGAAAAATCGGGCGACGCTCTCGTTAAAATCGCGATGGAACACCAACCTATCAAAACCAGCGGGCTTGTCGGTGCAGGGGCGAGGCAGCGCGGCCGCGAGTTGCGGCGAGCATGGCGCTAGGAACGCAAAGTGGCTGGCAGGCACGTTGTGAATTTCCGGCTTTCCCGGCAGCGCACGGGCGACCCGCGCAGTGCCTTCGGGGTCGATAATCCCGATTCCCACCTCCGCTCGCCAAAATTGTACCGGAATCCTGATCGCGGCCAGATTGGGTTGCGTGAAGAAGGCAGGTATCGGATCGGCGATCACAGCGGCACGAATGCGCGAATCCTGCGCTACGGCCGGAATGTCGTCGCTGCGAAGTTGCTCGCAGATTCTAGACCCATCCGTGCAACCTCGCGCATAGCGGCCAAAGTCCGGTGCGGCCCCGATCAGTGCCAGACCAGTGTAGCCACCCTTAGAAAATCCGAACAGTCCGATCCTTGCCGGATCGATGACGGCCCTATCTTTCCAGTCATGCAGCATGAAATCGAGCAGATGGACCATGTCTGCCGGACGCGACAAGAAAGACGACAGATCGTCTTTTTTTGAATAATCCTTCGCGCTGTCGCCTGGATGATTGATTGCCGCGACGACGAATCCGGCATCGGCTAGCGCAACTGCTGTGTCATGATGCCCGCCGAACCATCCGACATAACCATGGGTGACGACGACTAGCGGCAGCTTGGCCCCGGTGACGGGGCAATCCTTCACGCCCTTGAGTCCATAGTCGACGCCCAACCCTAGGTCGCCGAGATCAACGTCTTTCGGTTTGCCGTCGCATGGATACCAGATCGCGCCCGACAAGTTCGGACCTTGGTTGAAAAGCTGGATGCCGGCGGCGTCGGCGGGAGAAGCCGAGCAAAGAAGCACGACAACCAAGCGCCAAAATGCCTTGGGCAATTCAACCTCCCGCTCTTTTGAAACGGGGAACAAGCGAAGAAACGCTGGCCAAATTATGTCCGCTAAGGGTCCACAAGCGGCAGTCGCTGCCCGCGTCCGCTCTGCCGACAATAGCCGACATCACAACAGCGGCAGCGTAGTTCGGGTACGGGCCAAGGGCGGATATCCACGGCGGCTCTCATACGGCGAGAAGCGATCGTCAACGCGGCTCGCGAATGCTAAGACCGCGAGTGATTAGCGCTGCACCGGGGAGCTCGCGGGTCATGGAAACATCGAAGAGCAGATTGCCTCCCAGCTATCGACTTCCCTCGCGCCCCGGAAACTGTAGCGATGGGCCAATTGCGGGCATTGGACTAACGCGCACCGAGGTTGAGCATCTGCTGTTCACGCCGAATAGGTGATTTTGGATCCTGCGCCAGAATGCTTGCAATCCATTTCACCAGCACAGGAAGTGTGTTCGCCTCAATCTCGCGACGTACAGCGCCCACTTGTTCTACCGGTACCGGACCGACTCGAATGTAGAGGCGTTCATGGGGCACATTGCGGTTGGGCGGCCAAAAATGAGCTTCAAATAGCGCACCCGGCTGTCGAATAAGATGGACGTCAATTGAAACACCGGCGCGCTTAAGCGCATCCTCCAGCGTCGATGGACGAAGCGGATAGCCTTGTCTCGTGGGGAGCCTGGCAGTCTCGGATTTCATCGGATTTTTGATCAAGCAATAAGCGGCTTTTCAATTGTTATCAGACAATGACTAACCGCCACTGACCATGCCGGCTCAAAATGAAGGTTTCGGTGGGCTATGGGTCAAAACCAGTAAAGCTCAACCCGAGCGGATGCTTTCCGCTTGGCCGTCAGCAGCCGACGTTGCCTGCATGAGTACACACCCTAGCCCAGCTCAAAACTGGTCACGCCGAAGACGCGGTCGATCCGTAGCGGCGGGAGCGGCCCCGTGTACATCCGCGCCGTCTCGAACACCGGCTTGAGCCCGAGCGCTTCCGCGAGCGCGATGGCCTCGCGATTGATCGCGGGGACGTCGAGGAAGACTTCGCCGCCACCCGCGCTTGCCAGCAAGGCCTGCACGACCCTCTCCGCCGCAGCGCGATCGTCGGCGACGAGCGGGCCGATCTTGGTGCCGTTCCGGCACGGCCGGATCACGCCCCATGCGGCGAGCTTGCCGTCGCGCAAGAGAGCACGACCGATATGGCCTGGTGTCTTGATCCAGGCGCGCAGGAAGGCGCTGCGCGGCGCGGGGAAGACGGTGGCGTCGTCGGCTTCAACGAGCGCGAACGGGACTCGGTCGAGCGCGATGACATCGGCGGGCGCCGGCGGCGCGGCGATGGTGCCGCCATAGCGGATATTGGCGTGGGCCAGCTGGAAGCCGGATTTCCTGTAATTGTCCTGCTGCGCGACGACACCGTCGAGCCCGATCACACGCGAACCTGCATGCGCGATCGCCGCGTTCCAGATCCGCAGGCCGTGGCCTGCGCCGCGAAAACCTTCGCGCACGATGTAGAAGCCGAGGAAGGCAAAACGGTCATCGTAGTTGACGCAGGAGACCGTCGCGACCGGCTCGCCATCGATCTCGCCGACGAAGAAACCTTGCGCGTCGGGGATCGCGAAGCAGGCGGCGTCCGACAGGCCCGGATTCCAGCCCTCGGCCGCGGCCCAGTCGATCGCGATCGAGATCTCCTCGGGGCGCAAATTGCGGATCTGCAAATCGCTCATGACGGATGCCTTCGACGGTGGACCAGCCGACGGGTCTGGCTGTAGAAGCCCTCATGATAGGCCGGGCCGGCGGCTCGCCTCAACACAGGGATGATCGTCATGGCAGCAGAGAAGGTCGCACTCGTCACCGCCGGCGGCAGTGGTATGGGGGCGGGCGCAGCGCGGCGGCTCGCGGCGGACGGATTTCGGGTGGCGATCCTGTCGTCCTCCGGCAAGGGCGAGGCGCTGGCGGCCGAGCTCGGCGGCCTCGGTGTCACCGGCTCCAACAAGTCGAACGACGATTTGAAGCGCCTTGTCGACGGCGCGCTTGCCAAGTGGGGACGCATCGACGTGCTCGTCAACAGCGCCGGCCATGGGCCACGCGCGGCGATCACCGAGATTACCGACGAGCAGTGGCACACCGGCCTCGACACTTATCTCCTCAACGTCATCCGTCCGACCCGGCTGGTGACGCCGGTGATGCAGGCGCAGCAGGCCGGCGCCATCATCAACATCTCGACCGCCTGGGCGTTCGAGCCGAGTGCGATGTTCCCGACTTCCGCGGTGTTTCGCGCGGGCCTTGCCGCCTTCACGAAGATCTTCACCGACACCCATGCCGCCGACAATATCCGCATGAACAACGTGCTGCCGGGCTGGATCGATAGCCTGCCGCAGACCGATGCGCGCCGCGACAGCGTGCCGATGAAGCGTTACGGCAAAGTCGAGGAGATCGCGGCGACGGTCTCGTTCCTGGCGTCCGAGGGCGCTGCCTACATCACCGGCCAGAACATCCGCGTCGACGGCGGACTGACGCGCTCGGTCTGATGCAGGCAGAATCGAATCGCGTCGGTGCTGCTTTGTCGTGACGCGACATCGGTGCGCGTTGCGCGCCGCTCGCGACAGGTGACGCGTGGCCCTTGGGTCACACTTGTCCTCCGTTCGCACGATGTGAGGCGCGCACTACGTCACAGTCCCTACGAACTGCGCCGCAGACAAAGACGCTACGAGGTGTGCCGCCTATGCCTAGCCCGTGCCGGATGCTCTCATTCGGTGCATTCGAGACGCGATTTTCGATCGCGTGGGGCCAGGAGATTCGAATGAAGAAGTTTTTGCTGGCGGTTGCCTCGGTTGTTTTGGGCACCGCATCCGTGCAGGCAGCCGACCTCGCGGCGCAATACACCAAGGCGCCGATGATGGCGCCGGCCTACAACTGGACCGGCTTTTACGTCGGCGGCAATGTCGGCGGGCAGTGGGGCAACTCCGATCCGAGCACCTCGACCGTGTTCTCTCCGACCGGCTATTTCTCCACCAGCAGCGTCCCCGCGATCAACGCGGTCGGTGCCCAGGGCGTCAACAGCTCCAGCGTGACCGGCGGCTTCACGGCCGGCTACAATTGGCAGGTCAATCACGCCGTGCTCGGCCTCGAGGGCGACATCAACTATTTCGGCTTCAAGGGCAGCGCGAGCGGCTCGGCGGTCTATCCCTGCTGCGCCCCGACCGGCTTTACGGTGTCGTCATCGGTTTCGGCCGACTGGCTCGCGACCATCCGCGGCCGCATCGGTTTCCTCGCCGCCCCGACCTGGCTGCTCTACGCCACGGGCGGCGCGGCGATCGCGGAGGTGAAGGGCAATTTCAACTTCACCGATACGTTCGCGGCCGCGACGGAATCCGCAGTGATTCGCGACACCCGGGTCGGCTGGACCATGGGCGCCGGCACCGAATATGCCTTCGGTGGCGGCTGGTCGCTCAAGGCCGAATATCTCTATGTCGATCTCGGCCGCGCCAGCGCGACCAGCACCAACCTGGTCGCCGGCGCAGCGCCATTTCCGAGCAACGTCTACACTCACTCGGTCGACCTCAAGTCGAACATCGTGCGCGTCGGCGTGAACTACAAGTTCGGCGGACCCGTCGTCGCCAGGTACTGAGCTTCATCCCGTTCCTGATCTGGCGTGGAAAGCCCCGGCCTGGCCGGGGTTTTCTGTTTTCGGGGAATGGTTCAGCGCGCGGCCACGAGCCTGGCCAGCGCGGGCAGGATCTTGTAGCGGGCGATCTCATGCGGGTATTCGCCGCGATTGGCCAGCAGCACGATGCCGATCCGACGCGCCGGCACGAGGCCGATATAGCCGGAGGCATTGTTGAGGCCGCCCGGCTTGTCGACGATGGCGATTTCGGGCAGATGCACCGTCTCCCAGGCCAAGCCTTGTCCGAATTTCTCGTCGACGCGGAAGGCCTCATGCTGTGTCATCCGCAGCGCCTCGCGCAGATGCGGGTCGACCGAGCGGCCGTCGACTGAGGCCGCAACGAAGGTCGAAAGATCCCGCGCCGAGGAGAACATCTGGCCGGTGCCGGGGAAGTCAAAATAGCTCTGCTGGTTGCCGGGCGGGCCGATCGCTATGCCCTGATCCGAATAGCCCTGGGCGACGCGCTGCATCCAGGCCGCGTCCATGACGGCGCGGTTGTCCTCGCCGCGTTCCGGCAACGACGTCGCGGCCATGCCGAGCGGCCTGAGGATGCGCTGTTCGAACAGCGTCATGATCGGTGTGCCGTAGCAGCGCTCGAGCACGAGTTGCAGCAGCACGTAGCCCGCATGGCTGTAGACGCGCTGCTTGCCGGGCGCTTCACTGGCCTGCGGCTTCCAGGCGTTGAACATGTCGATGAACTGCGCGCGCGAAAATTGCTCGTTCGGCCAGGGCGGGTGGTCGGTCGGCAGCAACAGTCCCGACGTATGCGTGGCGAGCTCGTCGACGGTGACGCGACGGACATAGTCGCCTGTGAGCTCGGGCAGGTATTTCGGCAGGGGATCGTCGAGCCGCAATTCGCCGCGGAGCGTGCCGAGCGCGACCAGCGTCGCCTCGAACGGCTTTCGCAGCGAGCCGAGGTTGAACAGCGTGTCCGATGTGACCGGCCGTCGCGTGGCGTCGTCGGCAAAGCCGTAGTTGAAGAACTCGACATGGTGGCCGGCATAGAGCGCGGCGGCGAGGCCGCCCGGCTGGTCCGGCGTCACGGTCGGCGCGAGCTCGGCGGCGACGATGTCGCGCATCTGCGCGATCATGTCGGAATCCGCGGACGCGCGCCGTGGCGCAAGCGCGATCGCAAGCTGAACGAGCGCAGCCCGGGCGAAGGTTCGCCGGGTGATCGGAATGTGTCGTGAGGAGACAACTGAGCGCACGTGATATGAACAGATCGCTGGCGCCCCCAAGCTCCTATCTATCGGCAAACCACTCCGCGCCTCAATTCACAATCGCGCGTTGGAAGTTCCGCGCGGCTCTTTATTTTCGCATGATCTTTTCGGGAAACCGCTGCACACTTTTTCGGATCATCTTTAGCCGCCGCCGAGCTTGTAGTTCACGCCGACGCGCACGATGTCGTTGCGAATATGGGATTGGCTACCCAGGGACGTAAAGAAAACCTCCCCGGTCGGGAAGCTGTGGTTGATCGTGCCGAGGTCGAGGTGCAGATACTCGATCTTTCCCGTCCAGTTGCCGAATAGCCAGGCTTCGATGCCGCCGCCGGCGACCCAGCCGCCCTTGGTCTGCTTGAAGTTGGAGGTGAAACTGGGGCCGGAGCCCGTAAAAAAGTCGCTCTCTTCGATCTCGGCCCAGGCGCCGCCGGCCGTGAGGTACAGGAGATAGCCCCGGTCGGCGTAGCCGACCCGCGCGCGGGCGGTCGCCAGCCAGTTGAACTGCTGCGTCAAGGTCTCGATAGAGCCTCCGGCCGTGAAGCAGCTCATGGCGCAGGCCGTGTCTTTCTGGCCGCTCCATTGCGCGTCGCCCTCGACGCCGACCACGAGGTGGTCGAACTGCCAGTTGTAGCCGACCTGGCCGCCGGCGAGCCCGCCTTGCGGCGACACCTTCTGAGGCGCGAACGAGGAAACGTAATGCGTGAGTTCGAGCGGAAGCGGCGGTGTGGCCGGGTCGAAATACTTGAATTCCTTGAACGAGGTGTTGCCGACCCCGTATCCGCCGTTGAGGCCGCCGTAGAATCCGGTCCAGCGCCAGGCGGCAGCCGCCGGGTCGACCGGCAATGGCGCCGCAGCCGGCGTGCTCCACAGCCGGTAGTTCAATCCGACGCGGGCGATGTTGTCGGTGACGTGGCTGTAAGTGGTATTTGGCAAATCGAAGGGTCCTACGCCCCCGGTCGCGACAAGACGTGTCGTCGTGGTCGTCGGAGAGAAGTCGAGATGGAGGTACTCGACCTTGACGCTCCAGTTCTGCGACAGCCGGGTCTCAATGCCACCGCCGAGCGCCCAGCCGGTGAGGACGTTTCTCACCGCGGTCGAGCCGATGGAGTCGTCGAGCTGGGCCGTTGTGGTTTCGCGCACCCCGGCCCAGGCGCCGCCGCCCGTGACGTAGAGCAGGTAACCCGCGTTGGCGAGGCCCAGGCGGGCTCGCGCCGTCGTGAACCATTCGAGCTTGTGTTCCACGAGCCCGGCGCCGACTTCGTCGTTGTAGTTCTGAATGCACTCGAAGCCACCGCAGCCACGGTCGCGCTGACCGGTCCATTGGGCGTCACCCTCGAGCCCCAGCACCCAGCGCCCTACCTGCCAATTATAGCCGAGTTGGCCGCCGAACACTCCGCCGGTCGGCAGGGCGCGGCCCGCAGGGTCCTGCGGCAAGCCGTTGAAGTCCTGCTTGAATGTATCGCGGCCAAAGCTGTAGCCGGCATTGATGCCGCCATAGAGGCCGTTCCAGCTCCATGGATCGGGCGGCGGCGCCTTGTATTTGACGGGAAGATCGGCGGCTAACGCGCCAAGCGTCGATGCCAGCAGGATCGCGGCCCCCAGGCCAATCCGGTTCATTCCCATGGCCATTCCAAATTGGACTGAAGGCGCCGCGTGGCGCGACACGTCGAATCGAGAAAAATCAATCGACCGCATCTGACCACAAGCGGAGAGGCGTCGGCTGTGCCCTGGCGGCCACAATCCGGATATTTGATTCGCCGCCTCGCCATCGCAGCCCGGTGCCTCGGGGAGCACGGGATTGTAACTTAGCCGTAAGGCTAACAATTGTTGACGCAGCGCATCGCCGATGTATAGTTAGCTCCATGGCTAACCAATTATCCCACCTCGATCAGATATTCGCGGCTCTTGCCGATCCCACGCGGCGGGCGATCGTGATGCGGCTTTGCGCAGGCGAGGCCTCGGTCGGGGAACTCGCCGACCCCTTCGACATGGCGCTGCCGAGCTTCATGAAGCACATCCATGTGCTGGAGACGAACGGGCTCGTTCAGTCGGAAAAATCCGGCCGCGTGCGCACTTGCCGTCTCAACCCGGACGCGCTCGTCGGCGCGGAGGACTGGTTCCAGCAGCAGCGCGCGATCTGGGAGGCGCGGCTCGATCGGTTCGAGGCCTATGTGATGAAGCTCAAGAAAGAGAGGGAGCCGGCTGGAAGGCCGTCCCGAACAACCAAACGGAAAGGTGCCAAGTGATGACGAGTTCTGCCAATCCCGCTTTGTCGCAATGGTCGCTCGACCGCGAGATCGTGATGTCGCGCGTGATCGACGCGCCGCGCGATCTGGTGTTCGAGGCGTGGTCAGATCCAAAACATCTGCCGCAATGGTTCGGGCCGAAAGGCTTTGAGATCGAGACTTTCGAGATCGACGTGCGGGTCGGCGGTGTCTGGCGCTTCAACATGATCGGCCCCGACGGCACGGTCTATCCGAACCGCATGCGCTTCCGCCGCATCGAGCGGCCGAAGCTGATGGAGATGGACCACGGCGGCGACCAGGACGAGGATCCCGGCATGTTCCGCTTCACCGTCACCTTTGCCGAGCAGAGCAACGGCAAGACCGTGCTGATGATGCGGCAGCTGGCCTCGAGCACCGCGCAGCGCGACGGCATGATCGGCTTCGGCGCCGTCGAATACGGCTACCAGACGCTGGACAAGCTCGCGGCGTATGTCGCGGGGATGAAGAAATAAGTTCGTCGCGTGATTCCGGGGCGCCTCGCAAGGCGACCCCGGAGCAGGCTCCGTAAAGCGTGGATCGCAGATCGTCTTGGAGAATTGTGACAGCGCGCAGCGCAATTATGACAGTGTTGTCACGCAGATTTTTGTCGCGTCACGTCACGGTATTATGACAGAATTGCTACCGTTGAATGTCATATCGACTTTTGCGGAGCGATCATGTTGCAGTGGCAGGCGCGGTCAAATCCCCTCGCGTGGTGGTGGGGGTCCCTGACGCTTGTCAGCGCTGCCAACATTCTCGTCTGGTTCATGCTGTACCGCGAGTTCTACGCTGCGCCTGCCGGCAACCTCGGCGGCGGCTCGGATATCGGGCTGATGTTCCTGCTCTGCGCAGGCTATGTGTTCGGCTGCGCGTTCCGCTCGTTCCTGCCGCGCGCGGACGTGCAGCGCATCTGCCTGTTCGACACCTGGCTGTCGAGCGTGTTCGTCGGCCGCACGGTCGCGACTGTGGCTGAGCTCTGCTTCGTCGCGCAATGGGCGATCATCCTGCATCAGCTCGGTCACATGACCGGCGCGCAGACCGTGGTGAACATCGCGCTCGTGATCGTGCCCATCATCATCATCGCGGAGTGCTTCTCCTGGTACGCGGTGGTGACGACCAACTTCCTCTTCAACGCGATCGAGAACTCGCTGTGGGCGGTGACCTTCTTCCTCGCCGGCATCGCGCTGTGCCGCTTGGTGCCGGAATTCCAGGGGCCGGTGCGCTGGGCGCTGATGTCAGGCATCGTCGGCATCGCCTGCTTCCTCGCCTTCCTCGTCACCGTCGACGTCCCGATGTATCTCAGCCGCTGGCGGGCAGGGCATGAAGAGGGCAACAAGTTTCTCGGCTTCCTCGAAGGACTGCACGATGTCTCGACGCGCTGGGTGGTGACCCACGACATCGCGCACTGGAAGGGCGAGCTGACCTGGATGTTCCTGTATTTCAGCGCCGCGGTGTGGTCGAGCCTGGCGCTCTGCGCGCTCTACGCCATGGAAGGCTATCTCACGCGTTATCTCGCCTGAGGTTACTTCCCGACCAGGCTGCACTTGCTGCGGTCGAGCGGGCGGAAGGCCTGGTCGGGCGGGATGGTCGCGACCAGCTTGACTAAGTCCCACGGTCCCCTGGATTCCTCCGGCGTCTTGACCTGCACCAGATAGAGATCGTGCACCATCCGCTGGTCCTCACGGATGCGGCCCTTGGGCGTGTAGGCGTCCGACACCGGCGTCGCCTTCATCTTCGCCATCACCGTCGCGCTGTCGTCGGAGTCGGTGTCCTTCACGGCCTGCAAATAATGGCGCACGGCGGAATAGACGCCGGCCTGGATCTGCGACGGCATCGCCTTGCGGCGGGCATAGAACGCATCGGAGAACTTCCGGGCGGCCGGTGAGACGTCCTCGAAGAACGAGGTGACGATGAGGTCGCCGCGCGTGGCCTTCAGCCCGACCGCTTCGATGTCGACATTCTGGAACGACATCGGCACGATCTTGATGCCCTGGTCGGCGAGGCCGAACTCCTCCGCCTGCTTGATAGCGGTGGCGTTGTCGCCGGCGACGTTGATCGCCAGGATCTTTGCGCCCGAGGACTGCGCCTGGAGCAGGAACGAGCTGTAGTCGGGCGTGCCGAGCTGCGCCTTGACGCTGCCGGCGACCTTGCCGCCGAGCGCAGCGATGCGGTCTCGCGCAGTCGCCTCGATCGAATGGCCGAAAGCATAGTCGCCGGTGATGAAGAACCACGGCTCCTTGCTGGTCTGCATGATGCCGGAGACCACCGCGGTCGCGGTCGAATAGGCGTCCTGGGTCCATTGCACGCTGGTCGGCGCGCAGGATTCATCGGTGAGCTGGTTGGCGCCGGCGCCAGAGATGAGGAAGATCTTGCCGTTGCCGCGCACCAGTTCCTGCACGGCGAGCGCTGCACCTGAGCTGCCGCCATCCGCGATCGCCTGCACGCCGTCGCTGAACCATTTTCGCGCGAGGGATGCGGCGAGGTCGGGCTTGTTCTGATGGTCGGCCTGCAAGATCTCGACCGGCTTGCCCTTGATCTTGCCGCCGAACTCCTCCGCCGCCATCCGCGCCGCCTCGACCGACCCCGGGCCCATCGCGGTCGCGAAGATGCCGTTCATGTCGGTGAGGACGCCGATGCGGATGGTGTCGCTCTTGACCTCGGCGCGCGCAGCGGTCGCCGCGAGCGCCAGTGTGATCAGCAGGATGGCGGTGGATGTCGTGCGGATAGTGGCCATGGCGTTTCCTGATTTTATCGTTGATCGATCGGTAGTGGCGGTCAGCTTGGTTCGGCGATGACCTTGTTGCGCAAGGTTCCGATGTTGGAGATCTCCACTTCGACGGTGTCGCCGGGGCGCATCCACAAAGGCGGCGTGCGCTTGGCGCCGACGCCACCCGGCGTGCCCGTGACAATGACGTCGCCCGGAACAAGCGGGCAGATCGCCGAAATGTAGGCGATCAGCTCGGGGATGGCGGTGATCAGCAGATCGGTGGTGGTGTCCTGCACGACGGTGCCGTTGAGGCGCGTCTGCAAGGTGAGCTTTGACGGATCGGGAATCTCGTCGGCCGTCACCAGCCACGGGCCAAAGCTGCCGCTCTCCGCAAAACTCTTGCCGGAGAGGAACTGGCTGGTGTGGCGTTGCCAGTCGCGGATGCTGCCTTCGTTGTAGCAGGAATAGCCGGCGATATGGTCGAGCGCGCGGCCAGCTTGAATGTGGCGGCCCTCCTTGCCGATGACGAGCGCGAGCTCGCCCTCATAGTCGAAATCGTCGCTGACATGAGGCTTCACGATGGGTTGGAGATGGCCAACCTGGCTGCAAGGGAAGCGGACGAACAGCGCCGGCTTCTCGGTGACGGTGCGGCCGGTTTCGGCGACGTGGTCGCGATAGTTGAGGCCGACGCAGATGATCTTGCCGGGATCGGGGATGACGGGGGCGAAGGCGATCTTGTCGAGGGGATGATCCGGGGCCGTCGATGCGACCAGCTTTGCCGCCTCGGCAACGCTGTCGGCTTCGAGCAATTGACGCAGCGTGGTGCAGGGCGCCATGCGCGCGCCGAGATCGACGACGCCATTGTCCCTGACGGCCCCGAAGGAGGCGCGGCCGTCGGCGATGAAAGAGAGCAGTTTCATGAGATGTCCTGGTGTTCGGTCAGGCCGCGGACGGCACGTGGGTCGGAGGCGTGATGGCGGCGACGAGCCGGTCGAGCTCGGCATCGTTGCGGGCGGTGCCGAGCACGTAGCGGTCGGGCCGGATCAGTGCGGCGACGATGCCGTGCTCGCGGAGCCACGGCGCGATGCGTTCGGCGTCGTCGCCGGTCAGAATCCCGATTCCGGCTTGCGACCGAGCGTGCCGAGATGGAAGCGTGGCCGCGCTGTCGACGAGCAGCACATGGCTGTAGCCGATCCGGTCGTCGCCGCGGCTACCGTCACGCAAACTGAACTGCGGCGCGAGATGTCCGGCCAGTGGCAGATCGCCAAGCGCGAGCCCGGGGCCGAGCAGGGGCTTTTTCACCTCGAGCTTGACTGGCGCATTCTCCCGCACTTGCCCGGCGGCAAGACCGGCTTCGATCGCCTTGGTGTTGATGATACCGCCCAAGCGAATGGCGAGCGCGATGAACTCGCGCACATGCGGCTGGCGTTCGCTTTGATAGGTGTCGAGCAGATCGGCCGCGGCACCGTGGCGGATGACGCTAGCAAGCTTCCAGGCAAGGTTCGCGGCATCGCGGATGCCGGCGCACATGCCTTGGCCGAGGAAGGGCGGGGTCTGGTGCGCGGAATCTCCGGCCAGCAGCAGACGATCGTTGCGCCATTGCTGCGCGATCACGGAATGAAAGGTGTAGACCGCGGCGCGCTCGATCTCGGCGTCGTCGGGCGTGACCCAGCGCGACAGCAGCTCCCAGACTTTTGCCGGCTGCGCCACGTCCTGTGAATCCTCGTCCGGCAGAACCGTGATCTCCCAGCGCCGCCGCGTGCCGGTGCCGCGCACGTAAGTCGCGGGTCGCTGCGAATCGCAATGCTGAATGCTGTAATCGCCGAGGTCGTCGCGGTTGCGCTTGAGCAGCACGTCGACCACCAGCCAGCGCTCGTGGAAGCCGAGATCGTCCGTGCCGGAGCCGATGAAGCGGCGCACCAGCGAACGTGCGCCGTCGCAGCCGATGATATAGGCGGCGCGGACCTCGCCGAGTTTTCCGTTCGATAGGTCTTCGTAGCGGACGCGTACGCCAGTCGCGTCCTGGTCCAGCGCAAACACATCGCAGCGGCTGCGCAAGCTGACATGCGGCCAGCGCGCGAGGCCAGAGATCAGCACATCCTCCAGATCGGGCTGGTGGAAGCGATAACTGAGATGCCAGCCCATCGGTGTCAATGTTTGCGGCCGCGACCAGTCCAGCAGCATTTTGCCGTCGGCATCGAGGAAGAGCATGCCGGGGCTGAGGATGACATGCGGCAGGATTGCATCCGCGAGACCAAGCGTCTGGAACACGCGCATGCATTCGTCGTCGAAATGCACTGCGCGCGGCAAATGATAGGTCCGCGCCTCGCGCTCCAGCACCAGCGTCCGCACACCGCACAGGCCGAGCAGGTTGGCGAGCGTGGCGCCGATGGGGCCGCGGCCGATGATCACGACGTCGAAGTCTTCGGGGGTGGATTTATCTTGCATGGGCCATCTTGTCCCCAACCCGTACCACCGCTTCAACGGCGCATCGCCAAGTGTCCGCCCAGCGGACGAACGTGCGGTGCCGTCTGCACGCGAACCAGCCCCTTGCCAAACCCGCGCCGACGATATATGTACATGTGAACATATATGAGCCTGGCACGATGATTGCGACGATCAGAAAAAAGAAGACGCCGCCTTCCCGACCAAAGGGGCGCCGAAGCAAGGACATGCCGGACGGCCGCCAGGCGCTGCTGGTTGCCGCCACCAGTGCTTTTGCCAACCACGGTTTCGACGGCGCGGATCTGCGCAGCGTCGCGGCTGCGGCCCAGGTCAGCCCTAATCTGGTTCGCATTCATTTCGGCCACAAGGCCGCGCTCTGGGAGGCCTGTCTCGACCGCATCGTGACGATTGCGATTCCTGCCATGACCGGTGTCCGCGCGATCGCCGTCGATCAAAGTCGCACGGTCGGTGAGCGGCTTCGCGACGTGATCCTTGCGATCGGCGCCTTCTATGTTGCGCATCCTGAGGTCAAGGATTTCGTCATCCGGCATGGCGCGGAGACACCGGAGCGGGCCGCCCTTGTGACCGAGCGACTGCTGCGTCCGTCCTATGAATCCGTTCGGGAGCTCTTCGTCGCAGGAATTGAAGCCGGCATCATCCGCAGCAGCCATCCGGCGCTGTTTTTTGCCCTTCTCAACAGCTCGCTACATCAGCCTCCCGCGTTTCCCGTGCTGCTCAAACAGCTCGCGCCCGACATCGACACCGAGGCGGCGAGGGCGCTGCTGATCGAGACGACAGTGACGACGTTCCTTCACCTGCCGCCGTCCAAATCTTGCCGCCATCCAACCTGAGAGTGAGAGTCTTCATGAACTTCCGCGTAGCCTTCCTGTTGCTGAGCACTGCGATCACGCCAGCCTTTGCCCAATCCGGTCCGAGTGAATCCGAGCAGCGCGAGGCCTGCATGGGCGATGCGATGCGCCTCTGCTCCGCCTACATCCCCGATCGCGCCCAGATCAGAAATTGCATGGCGGGGCAGCGTGACCAGCTTAGTCCGCAATGTCGCGCGGTCTTCGAGGCGTCGGCTCAGGCGCAAAGGTCGCAGCCTGTGCGGAACCACTAGAGCGCTAGGCATCGACTGGAAGCGCCGCGGCCACTTCGCGCATCGGTGAGACGAACTGCGCGACGGCTTCCTCGATCCCCAGCGCCGAGCGGATCCAGATGATGGAAATGCAGCCGAATACGACCTCATTGCGGACGATCGGGACGGCGATCGAGGACGTCTTGGGATTGTATTCGCCCTCGCTGCGGATCGCGTAACCCCGCGCGGCCGTCTCGGCGATCATGCGGTCGAGGCGGGCTTCGTCGAGGAAGGGGCGATCGTCGGCCTCGTCGATGCGGCGGAGATGATTGACAATGAGATCGCGCTCGCGCGCGGGGCAGGCGGCGAGATAGGCGCGCCCCGCCGACGTCCGCAGCATCGGCAGGCGCTTGCCGATCATGCCGCGGTCGATCGAGAGCGGGCTGCGGGAATGGGTGGTTTCCTGCACCACCATCGCCGCGTTTTCGTAAGTCGAGAGATCGACCGGCCAGACCAGCGTCTTGCTCAGTTCGGCGAGATAAGGCGCTGCCGCCTGGCAGATCACCACGCCGGGATCGTAGCCATCGCCGAGGCTGAGCGCGCGCCGGGTCACGCGGAATCGATCATCGCTGGCACTGCGGGCGACATAGCCGAGTTCCTCCAGCGTCTCGAGCAGGCGATAGACGGTCGGGCGGGGCAAATCGAGCGCGCGGGCGACGTCGCCGGCGCGGATGCCGCCGGAGCGGTTGACCTCCTGCAGCACGTCCAGCCCGCGCTTGAAGGCACGAACGCCCTCCGACTGACGGGGCTGGCCGTTCCGCGTCCGCTCCTTGGACACTTCGCATTTCCTCCCTTGTGCGGCGTCTTCCCGCGATTATCGTCATTGCAAACGCGAAGCGATTGCGTGCGCCACCGTAGGATCGTGCGCGGCCGGTATCAAGCTCGCCGCAGTGCAGCGGATGGCTTTGGGAGAACGTCGATGGAAATCACTGCGCTCGGCTATATCGGAATCAACTCGTCGCAGCTCGATCAGTGGGGCCAGATGGCGACCGGGTTGCTCGGCATGCAGCAGGTCGAGCGTGGCGGCAAGATGCGCGCCTTCCGCATGGACGATCGCAAGCAGCGGTTGATCGTCGATGGCAGCAGCGATGCAGGCCTGGCGGTGATGGGCTGGGAGGTTGCGTCGACCGCCGAGCTCGACCGGTTGGCCGGGCGGCTCGAAAGCCATGGCGTCAAGGTAACGCGCGGCTCGCGTGCGCTTGCCGATGAACGGCATGTCGCCGAGCTGATCACGTTCATCGACCCCGCCGGCAACCGGTTGGAGGCCTTCTGCAAGCCTGAGCTTGCGAGCGAACCCTTCCAGCCGGGTCGTCCGATCACGGGCTTCCGCACCGGCGCGCTTGGCATGGGGCACGTCGTACTCAATGTGGAGGACGTCGAGCCGCTGGTGCCGTTCTATCGCGACGTGCTCGGCTTCCACGTTTCCGATTTCGGGTTGAAGCCCTACGGGCTCTACTTCTTCCACGTCAACGGCCGCCACCACTCCTTCGCGATGGTCGGCTCGGGGCGGAAGGCGCTGCATCATTTCATGGTCGAGCTTGGCAGTCTCGACGATGTCGGGCAGGGCTACGACCTCGCGCAGATGGATGACGGCCGCATCGCCTACACGCTGGGACGGCACACCAACGATCACATGACCTCGTTCTATGTGAATACGCCGTCCGGATTCTTCATCGAATATGGCTGGGGCGGGCGCGTGATCGAGCCTGCGACCTGGCAGCCGCACGAGACTTTTGACGGCCCGTCGCTGTGGGGGCACGAGCGGCTCTATATGCCGGACGAGCAGCGCAAGCGGTTGCGCGACATGCGGCTGGATGCGGCAGCGCGCGGCGTGCGCGTCGCCGATCCGCGCGTGCGGCCGTTGAACTGCGCGTGGCTGGATTCCGTGGTCGCGCGCGAGTGATCCGCCGCCACGCCGGATGGCGCGAAGCTCGAGCCATCGCGCGGGCGGCGGTCAGGCTTCGCCGAGATCGGCCCCTGTCAAAATTCCCTGCCGGAGCGCCAGCCGGACCAGCTCGATGTCGGAGCCGACGCCGAGCTTGTCCTTGATCAGCGAGTGCAGGTTTGCCACTGTCTTCGGGCTGACATGCAGCGTCTCGGCGATCTCCTCGGTCGTGTTCTCCGCGAGCAGCAGCCGCAGCACCTCGAACTCGCGCGGCGTGAGCACGTCCGCGGCCGAGCTCTCGCCGGCGAGCCGGCTGAGCGCAAGCTCATGGTCGATGTCAGGGCTGATGGCGATCTTGCCCGCGAGCACATCCATCACAGCGCGCACCAGCGTCTCCGGCGGGCTGGTCTTGGTGACGTAACCTCGCGCGCCGGCGCGGATCGCCTGCACGGCGAAGCCGGCATTCTCGTGCATGGTGAAGACGAGGATTTTTGCGGCCTTGTCCCATTGCCTGATGCGCCTGACGGCCTCGATGCCGCCGATGCCGGGCATGCTCAGATCCATGATGACGAGGTCGGGCGCCTCGGATTTGAACAGACGGTAGGCCTCCGCACCGTCGGCGGCTTCTGCGATGACGCGTAGGCCCGGCTGCTTCTGGAGCACGGAACGATAACCTTCGCGGACGACGGAATGGTCGTCGACCAGCAGAATCGTCGCGCTCATGCGGCGCGCTCCAGCACCGGCTGATCGGCGGCTGCGAGCGGAATGACGACGCGCAGCGCGGAGCCGCCGTTGAGGCCGGCCTCGAAGCTGAGCCGGCCGCGCAAGGCTGCGACGCGCTCGCGCATGCCGAGCAGGCCCATCCCGGATTTTGAAGCCGGATCGTGCGATCGTCCGTCATCGTCGATCGCAAGCGCGATCTCGTCGGCGTGCATCGCCAACTCCAGGCTGACCTTGGTGGCGCCGGCATGCTTGGCGGCATTGGTGAGCGCCTCCTGCACGATGCGGTACAGGCTGGCGCTGATCGTGGCCGGCAGGGTCTCGAACGCGCCGTCGAAGCGGATCGAAAACCGCGTCTCGCCGCGGCTGCGCCCGTTCCAGCCGGCGACGAGACCTTCGAGGCTCGCCACGAGTCCCAGCTCCTCGACGTCAGGCGGGCGCAGCCGGAACAATGTGCCACGCAGCGTCTCCATCATGCCGGTCGCGGTCCGTGCAATGCCGTCGCATTCGCCGAGCAGGGAGGGGCAGTCCTGCGCGGCGGTCTGGCGGGCGGAGGCGGCGAGCGCGCGGATGGCGGCCAGCGACTGGCCGAACTCGTCATGCAGCTCGCGTGCGAGATGGCGGCGCTCCTCGTCCTGGAGCGCGATCAGTTTTCGCGTCAGCTCGGCACGTTCGGCAAGCGAGGTATCGAGGCTCTCGGCGAGGTGGTTGAAGACGTCGCGGATTGCGGACAGTTCGGCGAGGTCGAACGGCGGCAGCCGTGCGGTGAGGTCGCCAGCGGCAATCCGCTCGAGACCGGTGCGGATCATGCGGGTGGGGCGCAGCGCCCGCGCCAACGCGGCATAGACCAGCACGCACAACAGCGGCAGCGCGATCGCAAGCGCAAGCATCAGGCGGCCGGCCTCGTGCCAGGCGTCGGCCGTCTGCACGGCGGGATCGACGGAGACGACGACCTCGCCGAGTTTCGCACCACGCACGATCACGGGCCGTACCGCCTCGCGGCCGGGGTCGAACATGCCGTGATAGAAGGCCGCGAAGGCCTGCGGCGGCAGGCTCGCCGGTATGGGAGCGCCACTACAGAAGCGCTGGAGGATGTCGCCGCTCGCGCCACGGAATGCCAGACACAGGCCGGGTGTCATCACATAGGCCGAAACGGGATCGAGGTTCGGAAAGTCGGAGCGGGGGTTGGCCACCCACTGGATCTTGCCCTGTTGCAGCTCCAGCGTCTTGGCGACGATGGCTGCGATCTCGTCGATGCGCGTGTGAGCCGCGCGGTCGGCCGTAATCAGGAAATAGGCGGAGATCGCGGCGAAGCAGGCGGCCGATATCGCGGCCACGCGCAACGTCAGACGGACCTTGAGATCGGACCTCGGGCGGTTCCACATCGGCGGGCACCTGGCGCGAACGGAATTGTCGCTTCCCCATTAAACGGCAGAACGCAAGCGACGGAAAGCGCCACCCTTACCGCAGTGCAACGTCGTGAAATTTTCCCGGCTCTGGTCGGGACTGGCACTGCTGCGCGGCGCGAAGCCGCCGTCCAGGTTGCGCCGCTGCTCCATCACACGAGGCCCGCATGCGCCGTTTCAGGTCGATCCTCTCCGCCCTTCTCCTCTTCGTCCTCCCGGCGGCCGCTTCGCCGGCTGGTGCCGAGGCCGCCATCGGCGTTGCCATGGACGATTTCAGCTATACCGATACCTCGGCCGAACCGGCCAACCAGACCGCCGCCCACGAGCGGCGGCTTCAGGCGTTCATGGCCGCGCTCAGGCGCGATGTTGGCGCGGATGGCCATTACCGGCTAGCGCCGTCGGCCCAGGACGGCGCGGCGTTCAAGGTCATCGGCGGTATCCAGAAGACGAGCACGCTGGTGCAATGGGCCAAGGTCGCCGTGATCGAAATCGGCGCCAAAAAGCTCGTGATGGACAAGCTTTACACCTTCCGCGGCGACAATGATGAATCATGGGAGCGCGCCGAGATTTTCGTGTCCCGCGAGATCAGGGCCGCTCTTGCCACACCGGCGCCGATCGCGCTGGCGGTGTTCGATTTCGAGCTGGAGGACACGACCGCCGCCTCGGCAGACGCTTCGGCCACGTCGGATGCATCCTATCTGGCCGAGGTCACCGGCAGCGTGCGCGAGGCGCTCAGCCAATCCGGCCGCTACCGCATCGTCGAGGTCAGCGGCGAGGCGGCGAAGGCGCGTGCGTTACGCGACTGCGATGGTTGTGAGGCCGCGATTGCGCAAAAGCTAGGCGCTGATCAGTCATTGATCGGCGTGGTGCGGCGGGTCAGCCGCACCGAATACACGCTTGGCTTCCAGGTTCGCGATGCCAGGACCGGCGCGGTGCTGGCGCGCGGCGACAGCGGCCTGCGCCTCGGCGCTGACTATTCATGGAAGCGAGGCGCGGTCCGCCTGGTCAGCGACCGGCTGATCGAGAGCCAGTAGCTCTAGAATGTCAGCTGCACCTTCATCGACTGCGAACGGTCGGTGGCAAGCTCGAACGCGGCGACCGCACTCTCGAACGGCATCGTCGCCGTGATCAGCGGCTTGACGTCGATCAGGCCTTCGCCCATCAGCCGCACCGCCAGCTCGAATTCGGGATCAAAGCGGAAGGTGCCGCGGAGCTGCAATTCCTTGGCGACGATGGCGTTGATCGGCAGGGTCATCTCGCCGCCGAGGCCGAGCTGCACCAGCGTCGCGCCGGGACGGAGCACGTCGAGCGCGGTGCGGAGCGCGGCCTGATTGCCGGAGGCTTCGAACAGTGTGTCGAATACGCCCTTGCCGGTGCGCCAGGGATCGAGCGCAGTGGCATCGGTCGCAACGTTGACGGCGTGGGTGGCGCCGAGCTTTTTTGCGACCGCGAGCGGTGCATCAGCGACATCGGTCACGACGATCTCGGACGCGCCGCCGAATCGAGAGACAAGAATCATCAGTGCGCCGATCGGGCCGCAGCCGGTGATCAGCACGCGCTTGCCGAGGAGGGGGCCGGCCTGCTTGCCGGCATGCAGGCACACCGCGAGCGGTTCGGCCACAGCGGCTTCTGCCAATGACAGCTTGTCGGAGATCGGCACGGCCTGCGTGGCATCGACGGTGAGGAACTCGCGAAAGCCGCCTTGCACGTGGGGAAAGCGCATCGCGCTGCCGAGGAAGCGCATGTCGAGGCACTGGTTGCGCATGCCTTCCTGGCAATGCAGGCACTGGCCGCACGGCTTGCTCGGATTGACCGCAACGCGCGTACCCGGCTTCACATTGCTGACGCCATCACCGACCGCTGCGACGACGCCGGCGATCTCATGGCCCAGCGCCATCGGCTGCTGGATGCGGACGACGCCGAAGCCGCCGTGGTGGTAGTAGTGCAGGTCGGAGCCGCAGATGCCGCCATTGGCGATCTTGACGCGGACCTCGCCCGGACCGGGCGCCGGATCGGGATAGGTGTCGATCCGCAAATCCCTGGGGGCGTGGATGACGACGGCGCGCATGGCTTGCTCCTCAGACTTTCGCGATCACATCGCGGAGATCATGCCGCCATCGACATAGATGATCTGGCCATTGACGTAGGTGGAGGCGTCCGACGCGAGGAAGATCGCCGCGCCCACCAGCTCGTCAGGCCTGCCCCAGCGTTTTGAGGGGATGCGGCCCATCAGCCAGTTGTTGAAGTCGGTGTTGTTGACCAGCGCCTCATTCATGTCGGTGAGCATGTAGCCGGGGCCGATCGCGTTGGCCGTGATGCCGTGCTGGGCCCATTCCACTGCCATCGAGCGGGTCAGATTCTTGATACCGCCCTTGGCGGCGGTGTAGGGCGCGATCGTCGGACGCGCGAGCTCGCTGCCGAGCGAGCCGATATTGATGATCTTGCCATGCTTGCGCGGGATCATACGTTTTGCCGCCTCGCGGCCGATGACGAACGCGCTGGTGAGGTTGGTCTCGATCACCTTGCGCCACTCGTCGGTGGTGAACTCGATCAGCGGCTTGCGGTGCTGGATGCCGGCATTGTTGACGACGATGTCGACGGCGATGCCCGTCTTGTCGAAATTCTCGAAGGCCGCGAGGATGGCGGGCTCGTCGGTGACGTTGAATGCTGCGCCTTCAGCCTGATGCCCGGCGGCGCGAAACTCGGCGACGGCCTGCTCGACGCGCTTGGGATCGACCCCGTTGACGATGATCCTGGCGCCGGCTTTCGCCATGCCTTCGGCGATGGCGCGGCCGAGACCGCGGGAAGAGCCGGTCACGAGCGCGGTGCGGCCGGAGAGGTCGAACAGGGCGGTGCTCATCTCAGAAAATCCTTAAGCGTTGGAGCGGCGCACGGTGAGATCGCTGCGGTCGAATACCGCGGGGAGGAGGTCGACGCCGAGACCGGGTCCTTCCATCGGATAGACAAAACCGTCCTTGATCGTCGGCATCGTCGTGACGAGCTCATTGTACCAGCCCTTGTAGAAGGCGCGTACCGATTCCTGGATCAGCGTGTTGGGCTGGCTGAACGACATGTGGATGGCGGCGATGAAGCCGATCGGGCCGATGCAATCGTGAGGAGCAAAGGGCCGGTGATAGGTCTCGGCCATCGCCGCAATCTTGCGGCCCTCGGTGAGGCCGCCGGTCCAGCACAAATCGGCCATCACCACATGCATGGCGTCGCGGTCGAGCATGTCCTTGTAGGGGAAGCGCGATCCCAACGTTTCGCTGGCGCAGACCCAGACGTCGGTCGAGCGTGCATATTCGGCGAGCGCTTGCGGCGAGTTCATCCGGATCGGATCTTCGTACCAGGTCGGCTTGTACGGCTCGATCGCGCGCGCGATCTGCTTGGCGGTCGGCAGGTTCCAGAGCGAATGGAGCTCGACCATGATCTCCATCTTGTCGCCGACGGCCTTGCGGATCTTCTCGAACGGCTCGAGCGCCTGCTTCATCTGCGCGGCGGTGATGTAGAGGCCCTTGTTCTCCTGCGCGGCGGGATCGAACGGCCAGATCTTCATCGCCGAGATGCCGCTCTCCAATAGGCTCTCTGCGAGCCCGTCGGCATGGTGCATGAAGCCGTCGAGATCCTCATACGGGCCCTTGGCGGCACCGAGATTCCAGTTCGCGACCGGGCTGATATTGGTCGAGCGAACATATTGCGTGCCGGCGCAGGTGTTGTAGATGCGCTGCTTGTCGCGGCAGAGGCCGCCGAGCATCTGGTGCACCGGCTGATTGCAGGCCTTGCCGAACAAATCCCACAGCGCGATGTCGATTGCGGACGCCGCGCGATATTCGACGCCGGTCGAGGACTGCGCCATCGGCAAGTTCAGCATATCGCGATGGATGGCTTCGATGTGCAGGGGATTGCGGCCGAGCAGGCGGCCGGCAAAGGTGTCGTGGATCTGCGCTTCGACCGCGCCCGCGCCGTAGAAGGTTTCGCCGAGACCGATCATGCCCGTGTCGGTGTGAACGCGCACCCAGATGACGTTGGAGAATTCCTCGGTGCGCAGCGTCTCGATCGACGTGATCTTCACAGCAATTGTCCTCCCGTCACAGGGCGCCTCGCACCCGTCTTGTCATTTCGCACCGCAACATGTGGCGCGCTGGCGAAACTCTTACGCCCGCTTGTAATATATCACAACATGTTTTAAGGGTGCCACAAATAAGGCGCCGCCCTGCAATGCGACAGCGCAGGCCGACGGGAGGGATGCATGGCACGGCGCAAGCGCGCGCTCGCGGTGGTGAGAAACGAGGACGACGGCGAGGGCAAGCCCTCCCGGCGCAACCGTCTCAACTTCTTCGAGCTTGCCTATCACAAAATTGAAGAGCTCCTCGTTCATTGCGAGCTCAAGCCCGGCCAGTTCATGACGATGCTGGAGTTGCAGCACATCACCGGCTTCGGCCGCACGCCGGTGCATCACGCCATCAATCGTTTGTCTGCCGATACGCTGATCATCATCCGTCCGCGCCACGGCCTGCACATCGCGCCGATCGATCTGGCGCGCGAGCGTATGCTGCTGGCCTTGCGCCGCGACATGGAGCGTTTTGTCGTCCGGCTTGCGGCCGATCGCGCCAGTCTCTCTCACCGCAATCAGGCGCTGCATATCGAGCGCCTCCTGCGCGAGCGCCGCGCCAACCTGACCCTCGACGAATTCAACAGCATCGACCGCCGCATCGACGCGCTGGTGCTCGAGGCGGCGGGTGAGCCGTTTCTGGTGCATACGCTGCGGCCGCTCCACACGCTGTACCGCCGCATCGGCTACATCCACCACCGCTTCATGCCGGGACAGACCGATCTGTCAGGCACCATCGATCGCCATCTCGCCATCCTCAGCGCGGTCGCCGGCCGCCATGTCGAGGACGCCGTGAAAGCGAGCGATGCATTGATCGACTACATGGATTCGATGTTCACGGGCATGGAGGCGGGGATCGATCCGCGCCTGCTCGATTGCAGCATCGAGCCGCTGCTTGGCGCTTAAAAAGTACTCGGCACGTAAAGAGTTTTGAAGAGAGGACCAAAGATGCAGACAATGGCCATGCCACAACCGACCGCGAGCGAAGCTGCGGTCCGCTACCTCATTACGAACTACAGTCCCAAGGGTAACAAGGTCGGCTGGCTGATGATGGCCTCGATCCTGGTCGAGGCCTGGGACCTCTATTCGATCGCCTTCGTGCTGATCTTCATCAAGGAGCAGTACAATCCCGATCCGCTGATGCTTGGCCTTGCCGCAGCGGGCACGCAAGGAGGCGCCCTGATCGGTGCGCTGCTCGGCGGCTGGCTGTCCGACAAGATCGGCCGCCGTGTGATGTTCCTGGTGACGATGGTGATGTTCATCGTGCTGGCGCTGGCGCAGGCCTTCGTGCCTAATATCACATGGCTCATCGTGATCCGGTTCCTGCTCGGCGTCCCGCTCGGCTCGGACATCTCGACCGGCTACACCTACATCATGGAATCCATGGCCAAGGGTGAGCGCGAGGTCATGGGCAACCGCTGGCAGTTCATGTTCGCCGTCGGTGAAGTCCTCACCATCGGCGTCATCGTGATCTTCCTGCTGCTCGACATCAATCACGAGACGTTGTGGCGCGTGACGCTCGGCCTCGGCGCGCTGCCGGCGCTGATCATCCTGGTGATGCGCCATGACGTGCCGGAGACGGCCGTGTGGCTGGTGCAGAAGGGACGTTTCCGCGAAGCCAAGAAGGTCGCGCGCGAGATGTTCAACGACGACCTCGCCATGCTGCCCGACCAGGACGTGGTCGTGCCGAAGGTCAGCACGAGCGCCTTCATCGCCGACCTCAGGAAGGATCCGATCCGCTGGCGTGCCACGATCTACGGCTGGATCGCCTGCTTCGTGCAAGCCAGCGAGTTCTCGACCTTCGCGTTCTATCTGCCGGTACTCTTTGTCATGGTCGGCGTGTCGAGCCTGCTCGGCATCAATCTGGTGACGATGGCGCTATTCTCCTTCGCCGCCGTGTCGGGCTGGGTCGGTCCGCTGCTGACGCCAAAGATCGGCCACCGCGGCATCTCGATCGCGGGCTTCTCGATCGTGCTGGTCGCGCTGCTGGTCGCGGCCTTCGCGCTCTATACCGACAACAAGATCCTGCTGCCGTTCGCGGCAGCCGCCATGTTGTGGGGGCATTATTGGGACGCGTCGAACTGCATGACGATCCCGACCATGGTCGCCAAGCCGAAATATCGCGGCACCGCCAGCGGCTTTGCCTACATGTTCGTGAAGCTGCCGTCGTTCCTGGCGATCTTCCTGTTCCCGACGGTATTCGCTGCGATCGGCCAGGCCAATGCCACGCTGATGGTCGCGATCTTCCCGACAATCGGATTGCTCGCCGCAATCTTCATCCTGCCGGAAGTCTACGGCTACGAGAACGACTGACGCATTGCCCGGTCGCGGCCTTGTGGCCGCGATCGGGCTTCTCTCACTACGGGCTCAGGAAGACGGGATCGATCCCGGTGCCATGGCCGAGCAGGCCGATCGACTGAAGCAGGGCGCTGTGCAGGTCGATCTCCACGATCGCGAACAGGGTCAGCAGCACCACCGCTGAGAAGACGAGCAGGGGATGGGACGTCTCCGTGCGGTCTTCGGCTGGTGCGATGAAGTTTTGAATTTCGCGGCGCAGGGAAAAGCTCTGCGGTAGCGCCTTTGATTGAATCTGCATGATGAACCCTCCTTGCCGCGGCATGTCTTGACCGCGCGACAAGTGAACGCTAGCCGCGGCAGCGCCGCCGGCATTGATGCGCCGCAAACAACTGTCGTTAATTGGAGCGCGGCTATCTGATCGCGGCGGCCAGCGCAGCGATCAAAGCGGGCGGCGTGACCAGCATGCCGAGCTTGAGGAACCGCCACGCGCCGACCTCGATCTTTTCGCGCCGGAGCGCGACCAGCCAGAGGATGGTGGCTAGCGATCCCGTTACCGACAGATTGGGGCCGAGGTCGACGCCGATCAGGATGGCGCTGACGACGGATGCGGGCAGATGATCGCTGGCGGCGACGGAGCCCGCGACGAGGCCGACGGGAAGGTTGTTGGCCACGTTGGTGGCGATGCCCGTCGCGATGCCGACACTCCAGGCGGCCTGCGGGGCCGATTGTGCGACGGCTTCGTGCAAGAGCGCGCTGAGCTGCCCGATCACGCCGGTTTTGATCAGCGCCTCCACCATCACGAAGAGACCGCCGACCAGCGGCAGCACGCTCCAGGAGACGCCACGCAGCACGGGCAGCGGCGATTGCCGGCTGACCAGCAGCACGATTGCGGCCGTCACGCCGCCGCAGATGAAGGTCGGCAGGCCCAGCTGCTTGTCCAGCGCAGAGGCCGTGACCAGCACGATTCCGATGGCGACGATGCCCACCGCCGTCAGCTTGCCGCCGCGGCCGAGCTTTGGATGCGGCACGCTGCGCGCGATCGTCTCCTCCTTCAATGCACGGTGCTGGGTCAGACGCAGCACGATGTAAGTGAGCAGGATCGAGGCGGCCGAGGGCAGGGCGAACAGGCGCAGCCATTCGGTCAGCTGCGGCATGCGCGCGCCGAACACGACGAGATTGGCGGGATTTGAGATCGGCAGCACGAAGCTCGCCGCATTCGCGATGAAGGCGCAGACGAACAGATAAGGCAGCGGCTTTGCACCGGCTGCGCGCGTCGCGGCGTAGACGGCGGGCGTCAGCACGATCGCGGTCGCATCGTTCGACAGCAGCACGGTCACGACCGTGCCCACGACATAGATCAGCAGGAACAGCCGTTGCGGCGAGCCGCCTGCGTATTCCACCGCAAGGGCCGCGAGATAGTCGAACAGGCCCTCGAGCCTGGCCAGTTCGGCGATCAGCATCATGCCGATCAGGAAGAGATAGACGTCGAGGCCTTTCTCGATGCCGAGAAGCGCATCCTGCCATGGCAGGAAGCCCGGCAGCACCAGCGCCGCGGCGCCGATGACGGCCCAGATCGCTTCGGGCAGCCGAAAGGGACGGATGATGACGCCCGCGGTCGCGGCGACGATGATGCTCCAGGCCCAGATGGCGTCAGGCGGCACGTTCAGCCCTTGAAATTGAATGAGTTCATTTGGCAGCGATAGCGGAACCAGGTGCCGCTGTCTTCCCCTGTCCCGGCAAGGCGGCATGCCGCGTCTCGGGCAAAGCGAGGAGGCAGACGATTGCGCCGACCGTTGCGACAGCGCCAAGCGTGATGAACGCTGCGCTGTAGCCCGCGCCGACCACAACGAAGCCGGCGAGTGTCGTCGACAGTGCCGCGCCGATGCTCTGGGCGGTGATGACGGCGCCTTGCGCGACGTTGAAGCGGCCGGTGTTGCGCATGAGGTCGGCGACGATGACGGGGAAGATCGCACCAAAGATGCCGGCGCCGACGCCGTCGAGAAGTTGCACGCCGACGAGCCAGAACCGATTGTCAGAGAGCGTATAGAGCGCGGCGCGGATCGGCAGGATCAGCAATGCGGCGAGGAAGAAGCGCTTGTGGCCCCAGCGGTCGGCCTTCGCGCCGACCAGCATCGCGAACGGGACCATCACCAATTGCGCCGCGACGATGCAGGCCGACATCAGGCTGGTGCCCATGTTCTTGTCCTGGAGCGCGAGTTTTTGTCCGACCAGCGGCAGCATCGCCGCATTGGAGAGGTGAAACAGCAGGGCGCAGATCGCGAAAATGAGCAGAGGGCGGCAGGTCAGCAGTACAGCGAGGCCTGAGGGCTGTTCGCTCTGTGTATCGGCGTCGTCCAACCCGCGGGCCAGATCGTGATCGATGGCACGTTCGGGGATCGCGAGGGTGCTGACGAGGCTTGCGACGGCCATGATGGCGAGAAGATAGAACACGACGTTCGGTCCGAACCAATAGGCGGAGAGCCCAGCAAGTGCGGCCGCAACCGCGTTGCCGGCGTGATTAAAGGTCTCGTTGCGGCCGATCCGCCGGGTGAAGGCGGCATGGCCGAAGATGCCGAGTGAGACGGCGGCGATCGCCGGCGGAAAGACGACGGCCGCGGCCTGCGCGACGCCTTGCGAGATCGCGACCGGCCCGAAGCTCGGAAACAGGGGCAGCGACAGCGAGGCTGATGTCACCATGATGGCGGCGACAACCATCACCAGCCGTTTCGCGCGCGTCGCATCGACGAGTGCACCCGCCGGCGTCTGCGCCACGATGCCGGCGATGGTCGAAATCGACATCACGAGCCCGATCCGCGCCTCGTCCCAGTGCTGCTCGGTGAGGAGGTAGACGGCGAGATAGGGGCCGAGCCCGTCGCGGACGTCGGCGAGGAAAAAGTTGGCCGAATCCAGCGCGCGACCTGCCTGCCTTGCCTGATCCGGGTTTTCGCGCGACATTGGTTTCTCGATCGGGGATTGGAAGCGCCCCGGCAGAAACCGATCTCACGCCCGCTTTGTTCCGCCTTAAAACTTCACGGCCAGCAGCACCGCGCCGGCGCCGATCATGGCGATCCCTACCCAGCCCTGCGCGCTCGGTCGCTCGCCGAGGAAGGCGAACGCGAAAAGAGCCACCAGCACGACGCTGAGCTTGTCGATCGGCGCCACCAGCGTGGCGGGACCGAGCTTCAGCGCGCGGAAATAACACAGCCACGACGCGCCCGTCGCAAGCCCTGAGAGCACCAGGAACAGCCACGTTTTCGACGAGACCGCAGATGGCACAGCGAATTGCCCGGTGAAGAACAGCAGCACCGAGAAGGCGAGCAGCACGACGATAGTGCGGATAAAGGTGGCCAGATCCGGATTGATGTTCTCGATGCCGACCTTGGCGAAGATCGCGGTCAGCGCCGCAAAGCAGGCTGAGAGAAGCGCCCAGGTTTGCCAGGTGGAGAGGAGAGCGGATTTCATGGGTGTGTTGCTTTCATCTGGTCACCGCGCACTCCGCTGTCGTCCCGGACAAGCGTAAGCGCAGATCGGGGAGCCATACCGCGGAAGCTATCTTGGGGCACGCGGATCGTCGCTCTTCGCCAAACACGATCCTGTGGTTATGGGTCCCGGATCGGCGCGCAGCTTCGCTGCGCTTGTCCGGGACGACAGCGGAGTCACCGCGCCACCGACAGCTTCTCCGTGATCGCCTTGCGCAAAATGCGCGAGAGCGACTCCACCGAATACGGCTTCTGGATCAGCTCGAACCCGCGATGGGCGTTTTCGGCGAGCACGTTACTGTAGCCGGAGGTGAGCACGACGGGCAGGCCCGGATAGCGCTCGCGGATGATGCCGGCAAGCTCGACGCCGTTCATGCCGGGCATGATGACGTCGGAGAACACCAGGTCGACCGCGAATTCGTTCTCGCCGAGGATGGCGAGCGCGGCATTGGCGTTGGCGACGCGGCGGACGACATAGCCGAGGTCTTCCAGAAGCTCTGTCGAGAACTGGCCGACATCGTCATTGTCCTCGACCACGAGCACGCGATAGCCGCGCCCGGTGGTCGAGGTCTCGCTGGTCAGCGCTGCGGCTTCCTTCTCGGCGGCCGGGCTCTGCGCCTGCGGCAGGTAGATCGTGAAGGTCGCGCCTTTGCCTTGTGTGCTCGTCACCGCAATGTCGCCTTCGGACTGCTTTGCGAAGCCGAATGCCTGGCTGAGGCCGAGGCCGGTGCCTTTGCCGACCTCCTTGGTGGTGAAGAACGGCTCGAAAATGGCGTCGATATGTTCGGGTGCAATGCCGCTGCCGGTGTCCGCCACCGAGATCGCGACATAGTCGCCGCCGCGCGCCGATTGCGCGCGCAGGCTCGGAATGCCCTCGACCTTGCGCACGGCGATGGTGAGGCGGCCTTCGCCATCCATGGCGTCGCGGGCGTTGATGGCAAGGTTGATCAGCGCGGTCTCGAACTGCGCGATGTCGGCGACCGTAAAACAGTCGGCATCGTCGATCTCGACGACGATCTCGATGCGGCCGCCGACCAGCGGCCGGACCAGTTGCGCGACGGCCTCGACCTGGCTGCCGACGTTGAAGATCTGCGGCTTCAGCGGCTGCCGGCGCGCGAAGGCCAGAAGCTGCGCGGTCAGCTTCGAGGCGCGCTCGACGGTGTCGGAGATGGCGTCGACATAGCGGCGGCGGCGCTCCTCCGGCAGCTCGCGACGGCGCAGGAAGTCGGTGGCCGAGCGGATGATGGTCAGGAGGTTGTTGAAGTCGTGGGCGACGCCGCCGGTGAGCTGACCGATCGCCTCCATCTTCTGCGATTGCCGCAGCGCCTCTTCGCCGCGGCGGCGTTCGGTGATGTCGACGGCCTCGGGCACCGCGCCGGTGATGTTGCCGTGACGGTCGAGCACGGGGCGCATGCCGAACTCGAAATCGCGCTCGCCGATCGGCAGCCGCAGCCGCATCTCCATCCGCACCGCTTCGCCCCGGAGGACGGTGTCGAAAGCCTCGCGCACGGTTGCGCTCATGCCGTGGGTGCCGGTGAACCACGGCGTTTCCCACAACAGCTTGCCGATCACATCCTCGGAGCGCGCCTTGAGGCCGTCGAGGGCGGTCTTGTTGGCGTACAGCAATTCGCCCTTGAGATTGACCAGGCCCTGATACTGGTTGCTCGTCCCAAGGATGGCGTGCAGCCGGGCTTCGTTGGATTCGAGCTCGGCGGTGCGCTCGACGATACGCTCTTCCAGCGTCTCGTTGAGCTGGCGGAGCTCGATCTCGGCCTGCTTTGCGGCGGTGATGTCGTGGGCAACGCCGATGAAGCCGATGTGCTTGCCGGTCGGGTCCCAGCGCGGCTGCGATTCCGAACGCAGCCAGCGCCATTCGCCGGAGGAATCCTTGTAGCGCGCCTCCAGCACGAACGGTTTGAGCGACGCTTCGCCCTGGACGGATTGCTGCAAGACATGCGGCAGGTCGTCCGGATGCAGCACCTTGCGCCAGTCGAAGGCGATGGCCTGGTCGTAAGGCAGGCCGACGAAGTCGACATAGGCCTGGTTGGCGAATGACCGCGTGCGGTCGAGCTTTGTCACCCAGATCGGCACCGGCGCGCTGTCGGCGATCAGCCGGAAACGCTCCTCGCTCTCGCGCAGCGTCTCGCGCGCCAGCGCCTGGCCGGTGATGTCGATATGGGCGCCGACGAGGCGGATGGCGCGACCGTCCGCGTCGCGTTCGATCTTGGCGACGACGCGGATCCAGCGGGTCTTGCCGTCGCTCGGACGGATGATGCGGTATTCGGCGGTGTAATCCTCGCTGGTCCCGGAAAGCGCCTCCAGGAAGTGTTTCACCGTGGCGTCGCGGTCGTCTGGATGGATGCGGGTGACCCAGTCCTCATGCGATTCATCGGCGGCCTCAGGCGGCAGCCCGTGGAGCATCAGATATTCAGGCGATCGGCGATTCTTGAAACCCTCGCGGAAATCGACCTCGAGGCCGCCGACCTTGCCGATGCGCTGGATGCGCGCGAGCTCGGCCTCGCGCTCCTGGAGCGCGCGATAGGCGTTGTCGCGCTCGCGCGCGATGTCTTCGAGGTGCTGGCGCAGCCGTTCGGCGGCGATGGTCTCGGGCAATGGATCGTTCAAGGTGTCGGCCGTTGTGATGCGTGAGCGCACGTGCCGGACCGATATTCACACAGAAGGAGCGTGATGGCCATTGTCCGGGGGGGAATATGCGCCACTGAACACATTGTGGTGGGTATGAACGAACGCCGGGTCTGGCTATTTGTTCCAAACATTGGAACGATGAGCCGTCGGAGCGCGTATCTGCGAGGCGCCACAACTCTTATTCACAAAACTCCGTTTCCGAAGAGGCTAAATCTTGAAGCTCTTTGTCTGCCAGTCCTGCGGCAACGTCCTCTATTTCGAGAACCGCGCCTGCGAACGCTGCGGCCACCAGGTCGCCTTCCTGCCCGAGAAGGAGACGATGTCGGCGATCGAGCCTGACGGGGAGGGCTGGGCCACGCTCGCCGACAAGGGCAAGGGCCGCATGCTGTGCCGCAATGCCGAGTACGACGCCTGTAACTGGCTGACCGATGCTAGCGATACCACCGGCTATTGCCGCGCCTGCCGCCACAACGGCATCGTGCCTGACCTCTCCGACCCCGTTCAGCTCACCGGCTGGCGCGAGCTGGAGGTGGCGAAACACCGGCTGTTCTATTCCCTGATCCGCTGGAAGCTGCCGCTCCAGACCCGGCAGGAGAACGCCGAGCATGGCCTGATCTTCAATTTCCTCGCCGACGACCCGAACAGCGGGGAGAAGATTCTGACCGGTCACGACAACGGTCTGATCACGATCGCGCTCACCGAAACCGACGGCACTGAGCGCGAACGGCGGAGGCTCGAGATGGGCGAGCCATATCGCACGCTGCTCGGGCATTTCCGCCACGAGGTCGGACACTATTTTTGGGATGTGCTGGTCCGCGACGGCGGCAAGCTGGAAGAATGCCGCGCTGTATTCGGCGACGATTCAGTCGATTACGGCGAGGCCCTGCAACGCCACTACGCCGAAGGTGCGCCGCCGGACTGGCAGCAGAGCTACGTCTCCTCCTACGCCACGACCCACCCCTGGGAGGACTTTGCCGAGACCTGGGCGCACTATCTCCACATCGTCGATACCTTGGAAATGGCCTCCGAGTTCGGCATGGAGGTGCGTCCCAAGGTCGACCACGACGGGGAGTTGACTGCGCGCATCCGTTTCAACCCCTACGAGGCAAGAGGCATCGAAGCGATCGTCAACGCATGGCTGCCCTTCACCTTCGCCATGAACAGCGTCAACCGTGCCATGGGCATGCGCGACCTCTATCCGTTCATCCTGTCGCCCGCGGTGGTCGCCAAACTGGGCTTCATTCACGGCCTCGTCCGGGACGTTGCCAAGGCCATGAAGCCATAGGCCGCTGAAGGGGCCAGCCGGACCGTTTCGGTCTTGCGCTGGTACGCCAGAGGGGCCGGATTTAGACCGTTGCCTCCGGCCCATTTTGATGTACCACGGGAGCCGTACGGCCCGTTCCCCGCAGGTCTCAACGGCCAGGGAAGGGTCCCGCCCAAGGTCGAGATTCAAGAAAAGCATGTTCAAACGCATTCTGATCGCCAATCGCGGCGAAATCGCCTGCCGGATCATCAAGACCGCTCGCCGCATGGGAATTCAGACGGTTGCAGTCTATTCCGAGGCCGACCGCGACGCCCTCCATGTCGAGATGGCCGACGAGGCTGTGCTGATCGGGCCGCCTGCTGCGGCCGAGAGCTATCTGGTGATCGAGAAGATCGTCGATGCCTGCCGTAAAACGGGGGCCGAGGCCGTGCATCCCGGCTACGGCTTCCTCTCCGAGCGCGAAGCGTTTCCGCGCGCGCTGGAGGCTGCCGGCATCGTCTTCATCGGCCCGAACCCCGGCGCGATCGCGGCGATGGGCGACAAGATCGAATCCAAGAAGGCGGCCGCAAAAGCAAAAGTCTCGACTGTGCCGGGCTATCTCGGCGTCATCGAGGACGACAAGCACGCGGTCAAGATCTCCGACGAGATCGGCTATCCCGTGATGATCAAGGCCTCCGCCGGCGGCGGCGGCAAGGGCATGCGCATCGCGCATTCGAAGTCCGAGGTGGCCGAAGGCTTCAACCTCGCCAAGGCCGAGGCCAAGGCCTCGTTCGGTGACGACCGCGTCTTCGTCGAAAAATTCATCGTCAATCCCCGCCATATCGAGATCCAGGTGCTGGGCGACAAGCACGGCAACGTCATCTATCTCGGCGAACGCGAATGCTCGATCCAGCGCCGCAACCAGAAGGTCATCGAGGAAGCGCCGTCGCCGCTGCTCGACGAAGCGACCCGCCGTAAGATGGGTGAGCAGGCGGTGGCACTCGCCAAGGCCGTGAATTACGATTCCGCCGGCACCGTCGAGTTCGTCGCTGGGCAAGACAAGAGCTTCTTCTTCCTGGAGATGAACACGCGCCTCCAGGTCGAGCATCCCGTCACCGAGCTCGTCACGGGTGTCGACCTCGTCGAGCAGATGCTCCGCGTTGCCGCCGGCGAGAAGCTCGCGATGACGCAGAAGGACGTCACGCTGACCGGCTGGGCGGTGGAATCGCGCCTCTATGCCGAAGACCCGTTCCGCAACTTCCTGCCCTCGATCGGGCGTCTGGTAAAATACCGTCCGCCGGCCGAAGTGAGCCAGGACGGCATCACCGTGCGCAATGACACCGGCGTGCAAGAGGGCGGCGAGATCTCGATCCATTACGATCCGATGATCGCCAAGCTCGTGACGCATGCGCCATCGCGCGCAGCCGCGATCGAGGCGCAGGCCATCGCGCTGGATTCATTCTATGTCGATGGCATCCGTCACAACATCCCATTCCTGTCCGCGCTGATGCACCATCCGCGCTGGCGTGAGGGCAATCTCTCGACCGGCTTCATCGCCGAGGAATTTCCCAAGGGCTTTGCGGTGCGCGTGCCCGAAGGCGAGGTCGCGCGTCGCATCGCTGCGGTCGGCGCCGCCGTCGACCACGTGCTTGGTGAGCGCAAGCGGCAAATCTCCGGCCAGATGGGCGGCCGCATCGTGCAGCGCGAGCGCCGCCGCGCGGTCTGGCTCGACCGCCTGGAGATTTTGCTCGAGGTCGCGCGCGAAGGCGAGGCAATCGCGATCCGCTTCGTCGATGCCGCCGGCAAGGCCGGCAATGCGCATCTGTTGCAGTCCGCATGGAAGCCGGGCGATCCGGTCTGGCAGGGTACCATCGACGGCCATGTCGTCGCGGTGCAGACCCGCCCGATCGCCAACGGCATTCGCCTCGCGCATCAGGGCGTCGAGGTGCCGGTCTATGTCTGGACCGAGGCGGAAGCAGCATCGGCGAAACTGATGCCGGTGACGACGGCTGCCGACACCGGCAAGAAGCTGCTCTGCCCGATGCCCGGCCTCATCGTCTCGATCGCGGTGATCGAGGGCCAGGAGGTCAAGGCCGGCGAGACGCTCGCGGTGGTCGAGGCCATGAAGATGCAGAACGTGCTGCGCGCGGAGCAGGACGGCACCGTGAAGAAGATCCACGCCAGCGCCGGCGCGACGCTCGCGGTCGACGCGCTGATTTTGGAGTTTGCGTAGGACGTGAGTGGGCCTCCGCTGAGGCCACAACCACCGTCATTGCGAGGAGCCCTTAGCGACGAAGCAATCCAGTCTGCCTCCGTGGACGCATTTCTGGATTGCTTCGCTTCGCTCGCAATGACGGAGTATGATGCGGCCTTCGTAACTTGGCTGAGACAGCACCATGGCCTTTCGTTCCCGCCGCGACAAACTGCGTTCGATCCTGTCGGGCTCAGCCTGCGTCCATCCCGGCTCGGTCTATGACGCGATCTCGATCCGCATCGCCGAGGACCTCGGCTTTCCCATCGGCATGTTCGGCGGCTCGGTCGCCTCGCTCGCGGTGCTTGGCGACCCCGATATCACCCTGATCACGCTCACCGAGCTTTGCGAGCAGATGCGGCGGATGTCGCGGGCGGCAGCACTTCCGGTGCTGGTCGATGCCGACCACGGCTATGGCAACGCGCTCAACGTGCGTCGCACGGTGCAGGAGCTGGAGGCCGCGGGCGCCGCCGGCCTCACCATCGAGGACACGCTTCTGCCCGCCGCCTTTGGCGAAGCGAAGCCGCAGCTGATCTCGCTGGAAGAAGGCGTCGGCAAGATGAAGGCCGCGCTCGATGGCCGTAGCGATCCCTCGCTGGTCATCATGGGCCGCACCGGAGCTGCCGCGATCACGTCGCTCGACGACACCATCCGCCGTGCCAGGGCCTATGAGGCAACCGGCGTCGACGCACTGTTCTTCACCGGCATCAAGTCGCGCGCCGAGCTCGAGGCGATTGTCGCCGCCACGAATCTGCCGATCGTGCTCGGCGGCGCGCCGGACGAATTGAACGCGATCGACTATCTCGCCAGCCAGCGCGTGCGCATCGCGCTCCAGGGCCACGCGCCGATCGCGGCCGCGACGCAGGCCGTCTACGAGACGCAGAAGGCGCTGCGCGAGGGAACGGCGCCGAAAGCACTCAAGGGATTGCCGTCCGCGGAACTGACCAGCCGCGTCATGCGCGACACTGACGTCAAGGCGCGCAGCGCCGACTTTCTCGGACTGAAAAAATGAGCCGCGCGATCCTCCAGGTCATGATCCGCGGGCGCGTGCAGGGCGTCGGCTATCGGGCCTGGGTGGAGTCGCAAGCGGTCACCTGCGGCCTCGAAGGCTGGGTTCGCAACCGCCGCGATGGCAGCGTCGAGGCGCTGTTCGCCGGGACGCCGAAGCACGTCGCCGACATGGTCGCCCTGTGTCGCCACGGCCCGCCGTCGTCGCGCGTCGACAGCGTGACCAGCGAGACGGCGAGTGCGGATGAGCTGAACCTGCGCAGGGCAGGGGAAGCGTTTTCGGTGTTGCCGACGGTGTAGGTGCGGCGAGGTTAAGAGTTACCGCGGCAGTTTCGAGATCGCCTCGCTCAGCTCGTGGATCTCATACGGCTTGCGCAGGATCGGGAAATCGCCGCGCACGCCCGCGGCGGCGTCGCTGTAGCCGCTGGCGAGCAGGATCGGCAGTCCGGGGTGGAGCTGGCGGAGGTAATGGGCGAGGCCTAACCCGTCCATCTTGCCGGGCATGACGATGTCGGAGAATACGAAGTCGACACCGTTATTCTCGAGCTCGAGCAGCGCCGACTCGGCGTCGGCGACCCGGCGCACGCGGTAGCCGAGCTGCTCAAGCAGACCGATGCTGACGATTGCGACATCGGGATTGTCTTCGACCAGCAACACCGTGCCGCTGCCGAGAACCGGCGCCGTCTCGGGCGTCTGGCTCGGCGCGGTCACGGTTTCGCGCGGCAGCAGGATGGTGAAGGTCGTGCCGTTGCCGAGCTCGCTGGCGACCTTGACCGTGCCGCCGGCCTGATGCGCGAAGCCGTGCACCTGCGACAGGCCGAGGCCGGTGCCTTTTCCAACCGGCTTCGTCGTGAAGAACGGCTCGAAGATCTTGTCGACGACGTCGGAGGGAATGCCAAGTCCGGTATCGGCGACGGTGATGGCGACGAATTCGCCGCTGTGGAGCGGATCGCCCAGGACGATGTTGTGCGCGCCGATCGTTACTGTGCCGCCGTCGGGCATGGCATCGCGGGCGTTGATGACGAGATTCAATAGTCCGGTCTCGAACTCGGAGACGTCAGCCTTCACCGGCCAGACATCGCGCTGGATGTCAAAGGCGAGGCGAACGGCGCTGCCGACGCCGGCGTGCAGGACTTCGCGGATTGCTTCGATGCGGTCGCCGAAATGGATTGCCTGTGGATTGACGCTCTGTCGCCGCGCGAAGGTGAGGAGCTGACTGGTCAGCGCGGCACCGCGCTTGGTGGCGGTCTCGATCGCCATGACCGCGCGCTGAAACTTGTCGTCGTTGGGGTCGCCCTTCTTGAGGATGTGAAGGCTGCCGCTGATGATCATCAGGAGGTTGTTGAAGTCGTGTGCGACGCCGCCGGTCAGCTGGCCAAGCGCATCGAATTTCTGCGACTCGGCAAGCTGCGTCTGCATCACCTCGAGCTTGAGCTGCGCATTGCGCCGCTCGGTGATGTCGCGCGTGATTTTTGCAAAGCCAACAAGCCCGCCGTCCTCGTAAATCGGGTCGATGATGACGCTGGCCCAAAAGAACGTGCCGTCCTTGCGGACGCGCCAGCCTTCCTCTTCGTAGCGGCCTTGGTCGCGCGCGATGCCGAGCGCACGGGCCGGCTTGCCGTTGGCGCGGTCGGTCTCGGTGTAGAAGCGGGAGAAATGCTCGCCGAGGATTTCGTCCGGCGAGTAGCCCTTGATGCGCTCGCCACCGATGTTCCAGCTCGTGATGATCCCGGTGGGGTCGAGCATGTAGAGCGCGTAGTCCGCGACTCCTTCCACCAACAGCCTGAAACTGCGCTCGCTTTCGAACAAGTCTCTCTGTTGACTGGACTTTTTAATCATTCCGGCACCCCGCCTCGACCGGGGCAAACGCTTGAAGGTCCGTTTGGTTCCCGCCGCCTGAAGGATTCTTAGGCAAAACAGCTCGACGGTATACAGCAAGGCAAGCCGGGCCGAAGCACTTGACACGCAATCGCGCCTGTCAGATATTTCTGTCATGACAGAAATAACCGGAAAGAAGAAACTGCCCGCCGCCGTCGAGCGCTTCATCCTGCATTGGGGCGACATGGGGGATCAGTGGGGCGTCAATCGCTCGGTCAGCCAGATCCACGGGCTGCTTTATCTGGCCGAGGCGCCGATGACGGCCGAGGACATCGCCGACACGCTCGGCATGGCGCGCTCCAACGTCTCCAACTCGCTCAAGGAGCTTCTGGCCTGGAACCTGATCCGGCGGGTGCCGATCCTCGGCGACCGCCGCGACCATTACGAGGCCGAGACCGATATCTGGGAGGTTGCGGCACGCATCGCGGCGCGGCGCAAGGAGCGGGAGCTCGATCCGGCGATCGCGGCGCTCAGGGCCTGTGTGTCCGATGCCGCCGACGATCCCACCATCAATCCGGTCGCAGCGAAACGGCTGAAGGAGATGCTCGCCTTCACCGAGCTCGCCGACCACTGGTTCGTGCAGATGCTGAAGGTGCCGCGGACGCGGCTGGTCGCCTTGATGCGGCTTGGCGAAAAGATCGCCAATTTGCTGCCCCTGGGCAAGGCCAAATAGTGTCGAGGAGGGTGTGATGACGTCGGCGAGATTATCGGGCTCAAGCGCAACTCCCTCCGCTCACATCAAACTGCTCGACGACCGTCGCTTCCGCTCACTGCTGTCGGACGAGGATTGGGGCCGCCTGCCGCTCGCGACCTGGCGGCGCTTTTCAAAGCGCGTCGCCGACGGTGACAGCGTCGTCTATGTCGGCGTGGTCGACGAGGTCGCTTTCAGCGACATCGGCTGGTGGTTCGCACAAGCCGCGCGCCTGATCGGCGGACCGCTGCCGACCGGCCGCGACACCGGCGTGCCCATGATCGTGACTGTTACCGAGGACGGCGCGACCGGCGGGCAGACCTGGACCCGCATCTGCGCGCGCAAGCGCGGCTTTCCGCAGGTGATTCATTCTGCCAAGCGTTTTGCCGGGCCGACCGGGCTCGAGGAATATGTCGGCTTCGGCGTCTCGATGGCGCTGCGCATCGCGGTCGAGGGCGAGACTCTGACCTTCCGCAGCGCCGGTTATGGGTTGCAGCTCGGACGCCTCTGGATCCCGCTGCCGCAATGGCTCACGCCGGGCGATCTCACGGTGACGCATTCCGATCTCGGCGAGGGCGCGTTCCGCTTCACCCTCGATGTCATTCATCCGCGTTACGGCGCGCTGATCCACCAGTCCGCCATGTTCAGGGAGGCCGTGTCATGACACCGCTGTTGTGGACGCTCATCGCCATCCAGATCGTGATGGGCGTGTTCGACACCTTCTATCACCACGAATTCACCGAGCGCCTGGCCTGGCGTCCGTCGCAGCGTTTCGAGCTGAAGCTGCACGGCATCCGCAACATGCTCTATGCGCTGTTGTTCCTGCTGCTCGGCTGGCTCGAGGTCTACGGTGTGCTGGCGCTCTTGGTCGTCGCAGTGCTGGTCGCCGAGATCATCATCACGCTGATGGATTTTGTCGAGGAGGATCTGAGCCGGAAACTGCCGCCGAGCGAGCGCATCAATCACACGCTGCTCGCGATCAATTACGGTGCCATCCTGGTGCTGCTGCTGCCCGTGCTGATCGAGTGGGCGGTGCAGCCCTTTGGCGTGACGGTCCTCTATCAGGGCCTGCTCAGCATCGCTGCGAGCGCCTGCGCGGTCGGCGCTGCGCTCTGCGGCATCAGGGACTTTGCCGCGGTGCGCCGGCTGGGACGCATGAAGAGCGTTCCCGCACCCGGACTTGTTGAAAAGATCCCCGGTCGCAAGACTGTGCTGATCACCGGTGCCACCGGCTTCATCGGCAGCCGCCTTGCGGCGAGCCTCGGTGGCGCCGGGCACAACGTCATTGCGCTGATCCGTAACCCCGCGAAGGCCGAGATGCTGCCGCCGCCGGTGACGCTGATCACCAGCCTCGATCAGCTCGCCGCGGACACGCCAATCGACGCCATCGTCAATCTCGCGGGCGAGCCGATCGGCAACGGCCTGTGGACCGAAGCGAAGCGCGCGAAGATCATCAGCTCCCGCGTCGACATGACCGGCGAGGTCGTGAAGCTGATTGCGCGGCTCGACCACAAGCCCGAGGTGCTCGTCAGCGGCTCCGCGATCGGCTGGTATGGCCTGTGGGCCGACCAGGTGCTGACGGAGTCGGCGAAATCCCACGCCTGCTTCAGCCACGAGCTGTGCGCGGCCTGGGAGAAGGCGGCGCGGCCGGCAGGGGAGCTTGGCGTCCGCGTGGTCAATTTACGCATCGGCCTCGTGCTCGGCACGGAAGGAGGCTTCGTCACGCGCATGCTGACGCCGTTCGAGTTCGGGCTCGGCGGCCCGCTCGGCACCGGGCGGCAGTGGATGTCCTGGATCGAGCGCGATGATCTGATCCGGCTGATCGCCTATGTGATGGCGACGCCCGATCTCGCAGGCCCCGTCAACGCCACCGCGCCGATCCCCGTCACCAATGCAAAGTTCACCGAGGAGCTCGGGCGCCGTCTGCACCGGCCCGCCGTGTTTCGCATTCCCGGCGGCTTGCTGCGCCGGATCGGTGGCGGCTTTGCCGACGAGCTGTTGCTGGGCGGCCAGCGCGTGCTGCCGAACAAGGCGCTGAGCCGCGGTTTTGTGTTCCGGCACGAGACGCTGCGCAGTGCGTTTGAGGCAATTTTGTGAGAGTCAGGTGGCGGCTACACTTCGGAACGTCGCCGCCACCACGCGCAGCGCCGCCAGTTTCGCGGGGTCGCTGACCTTCGAATGCAGCATCACCTTCGAGCTGCCGAGTTTTGGCAGCTTGTGCGTTGGCCCGATATCGACCAGGCCCGGAGGTGCGATCCGCCGGGCGAGCGGCGCGATCGCGAGTCCGGCAAGCGCTGCTGCGACCACTGCCGTGACGCCGCCGCCGACAAAGCGTTCACGCCAGGCGAGCCCGGCCTTGTCGAGCGCGCGCACGGCAATGGCGCGGACGCCGCAGGGCGGGGCGAGCGTCGCGAGCGGCAGCGGCTCGCCCTTCGGCAGGGCGAAGCGTCGTGACGCGAACCAGCCGAATTCGTCTTCGGTGAGCTTCTCGCCGCCGCGCCGGCTGCCTTCCTGGCGGACGATCACGGCGTCCAGCTGGCCGGCATCATAGGCGTCCTGCATCTCGCGCGAAAAGCCGATGGTGACGGCCAGCGTGAGGTTCGCCGACATCGCGTGCAGCCGTTCGAGCAGCGGCACCAGCTCAGGGCCCGCCGCATGATCGGAGATTCCGAGCGAGAGCGATTGCGCGGCCGGTGCCTCGCCCGAGAGTGCGCGATCATGCGCGGCGATCAGCGCGCGGGCGCGATCGAGGAAGCTGGCGCCGTCGGCGGTGAGCCGGACCGCACGCGGCGAGCGCTCGACGAGACGTTTTCCAAGCAAAGTCTCCAGCCGTTGCAGCTTGAGGCTGACAGCAGCCTGCGTCGTGCCGAGCGCCTCGGCAGCACGCGTAAAGCTCTGGAGGTCGGCGACTAGCAGGAAGGCCTTGATGGTGGCGATGTCGAGGGTGGCTGTCATTACGAATTCTTATCACTGGTATCAACATAGATAAGATACCAAAATGACAAGGGAAGGTCTAGCTTCTCACCAACGCCGCACGAACCCCGCGCGACATTTTTGGGAGAACCACCATGCCCCTGATCACCGTGTCCTACACCTCTTCCCGTCAATCGCCGTCCCTGAAGGCCGACATCGCGAACGCCGTGTCCGAGCTCACCGCAAAAATCCTGCACAAGGATCCTGAGGTCACCGCCATCATCGTGAAGTCGGTGGAGGCCGCCGACTGGTTCGCCGGTGGCAAGTCGCTCGCCGAGCAGAAGCTCGCCAGTTACTGGATCGACATCCACGTCACCGAAGGCACCAACACCAAGGATGAGAAGGCGACCTATCTCGCCGCGATGTTCAAGCGCATGGCCGAGATTTTGGGACCGCTGCATCCCGAGACCTATCTGCATGTCGACGAGGTCAAGGGCGACGCCTACGGCTTTGGCGGACTGACCCAGGAGCGGCGCTACATCGCCGGCAAGCTCGAAGTGTCGTTGCAGGCGGCGTAAGGCGGCAAGCCGCGGGTGAGCCGTCTCGCCCGCGGCCTGATCGTCAGCTTGCCGCGCGGAACTGAACCTCGGAATTGTTCAGGAAGCACGTCTTGTCGAACAGTTTTAGATCCAGCGGGTTCGGCAGCCTGACATCGCTGAGATCAGGGCAGGGTTTTATCGAGGGATCATAGGACCGGTCGATCTGCGAGATGAAGACGACGATCAGCCCCTTGTCGCGCGCGAATGATTTCAGCGCATGCACCTGAACGGTCAGATCAGGGTTTTCCCGCCTCTGGTCGAGCAGTTGCAGATAGTCGATCACCACGACCGTGCCGCGGGGAGAAACGGCCATCTGCTTGACGATGTAATCAGCGCTGATGGCGTCGGAGCAATCGACCTCGAACAGCTTGTCGAACTGCACGGGGTCTACGCCGATCGCGCGGAGGCGATCCAGAACGTCTTTCTCGGTGTATTCGAGCGAGAAAAACGCGGCGCGATGGCCCGACTTCATGGCCTCCACGGCAAGTTCGAGGCTCATCAGCGTCTTGCCCTGGCCGGGGCGCGCCCCGACCAGCACGAGATCACCCGGCTGGAATTGTGGGAACAGTTTGTTGGCCGGCGTCATTGCGGCGGCCTTCGCTGCGAGCATGCTCCAGGCGGAAAATCCTTCCGCCGTGGCGATGCGGTCGAGCGCGTCGTGCAGCGGAATGCCTTCCTCGCGCGACAGGCGTTTTGCTTTTCGCTTCAGATGATAGATGGGTGCAGACAGCTTCATCAAGAGAACCTCCCATTGCGAGCTGAAACGCAATCCCTCCTTATGCCTGGCGCTCGAACAGTCGGTCCGATGGTGTAGTCGCCCGGTATGATCTGTACTTTCCCGGCGGAGGGGGGAGGCGTGGGCGGCACCTGAAGCAAGCGTAGCTGATTCCCTGGCGAGCGGAGAGCACACGCGGTCGGGCTCGAACAGAAAAATTCTAGACGGCCACTTCCGGCAGCAGCGCGCGTGTCGGCCCGAACAGCTCCTCAAACGCCTGGCGCAGTGCGATGTCGACGTCGGCCATGGTCACGAGCTGGCCGAGATCGACCAGCGAGGTGACGCCGTAGCGGGGATCGGCGACGCCGCAGGGCACGATGCCGGCGAAATGCGCAAGCTCCGGCTCGACATTGATGGCGATGCCGTGGAACGAGACCCAGCGCTTCAGCCGGACGCCGATCGCCGCGATCTTGTCCTCGCGCTCGGGCCCCTTGTCGGGCCGCTTCACCCAGACGCCGACCCGGTCCTCGCGCCGCTCGCCGCGGACGTTGAAGGCGGCGAGCGTCTTCAGGATCAGCTCCTCCAGGCTCGCGACATAGGCCCGCACGTCCGGCCGGCGGCGCTTGAGGTCGAGCATGATGTAGGCCACCCGCTGGCCGGGCCCGTGATAGGTCAGCTGCCCGCCGCGCCCGGTGGCAAACGTCGGGAATTGGGGATCGAGCAGATCGCTTTCCTTGCCGGAGGTGCCGGAGGTGTAGAGCGGAGGGTGTTCGAGCAGCCAGACCAGCTCCGGCGCGTGGCCCGCCGCGATCTCTGCGACTCGTGCCTCCATGGCCGCTACGGCCTCCGGATAGGGTACGGGGGCATCCGAGATTCGCCATTCGACAGGTTCGCCGCCTGAGGCGGAAAACGACGTCAAATCGAGCTCTTGACGCTTGTTTTGGCGGGGGTTTTGGGGCGAATTAACCATTGGCTAACCATAACGTGGTGATGATCGGAGGCGCAAATTTTAGTCCCTGGTCCTAGTCCCTAGTTGCGGCGGTCCTGACAGTGCCCACTCTCGATAAAGTCACCGTGGATCTCATGGTTGTCCTCGGAACGACCACCATGCCGATCCATCAAGTATTACGTCTTTCCCGCGGCGCCATCATCGAGCTGGACGCAACCGAGGCCGACGAGGTCAAGGTTCTCGCCAACAATCTGCCGGTCGCCTCCGGCGTCGTGCTGGTGGACCGCAACCGAATCGCCGTCGAGGTCAAGCAGATGCTGCCGCGCACGCAGGGGACGCGGTAGCGGCAGCAGTAGCGCCCCGGGCACGCGATAGGGCCGATCCGGGCAGGGGGCCAATTTTCTTGCCAAGCTTGTGGAATTGGGGGCTTTTGCAGGCTTGTACCCCTCTGATGGATTTGTTAGATCGACGCCGTTGATCCGGCGGGCCTCAAGCCCCAGGCCGGCATCCCCAAAGCGCTCGTGGCGGAATTGGTAGACGCGCTGCCTTGAGGTGGCAGTGAGTAAAATCGTGGGGGTTCGAGTCCCTCCGAGCGCACCACACCCGAAAATATACGATTTGCTTGATCGGAGAATTCCGCCCGTAGATCAGTTCCGGGCGGCTTTCGTTTGGCGTTTTTTCTTGATTTTAGGGGCGGCCGCTGGCGTTGGATCGTCGTGGGCGACAGAGCTTTTTGTTCGATCGAGCAAAGAGAGAAGGCAAAAATCGCCCGCCTTTTGTGGAGGGACGCCCGAAAGGCACCTGCACCCCACGGCCTTCAAGACTCGGCCGAAATGGTTTGATCAGGGAGATGTCGGCGGCAGCGCCGCGAAAGGATCGAGCACACGCACGCCGAGCGGCCCGAAATGCTTCAGATTTTGCGACAGGATCGTCAATCCGTGCTGGAGGGCGGTCGCGGCGATGATGATGTCGGCGAAACCCGGCGCTTGCCCTTGTCCGCGCGCGCGATCCGACAGGGCTCCTGCATGTCGAGCTGTCGCGGTATCGAAGGCGAAAATACGCTCTCTATAAAGATGCAGCAGCGTCTCGAGCCAAGCGTCGAGATCGGCCGCTTTGCGCGTCGCGCCCTCGCGCCGTGCCTTGGCGATGCCATCCTCGATTTCCGCGATGGTCACTGCCGATATGTAGAGCTGGGCGGAATGGTCATCCATCCACGCGACCAATGCGGGCGATGCCGATCTCGACGGCGCCGCCGCCGAAATCACATTGGTGTCCACCAGATACAAGACGACTAGAACTCGGTTTGACGCAGCGGCGTGGTGTCGCGCGGCGGCAGATCGTCCGGCGCGAGCGGCGCTGCCATCAGCAGGCGGCCGAAGGAGGGCACTTGCGACAGCCGCTGCCATTCCTGATAGCTCAGGATCACGGCCTCTCGCTTGCCGTGCCGCGTGATGATTGCTGGCTCGCCGCCCACGGCGTCATCGACCAGCGCTGATAGCCCAGACTTCGCGTCCCGAAGCTGAATTTCACGCATGATAATACCTTGATCAAATATGACCACAGTGGTCATATTCTGCCTTGGCATGGAAATCAAGCCGCGGCTCTCTCCAACCAAGCCTCTCAGCGCTGACGCAAGAGAAAGCTTCGCGGGCAAAGCCCGGAACGCGGGCCGCGGAATCCTCCCTGCTCACGCAGGTGCTCCTGGAAATGGCCTGTCAGGGACGCGGGTTTATCGACACCTTCATATTGCGTTTATATAATGTTACACCCTATAATTGATTAACTCCGAGAGATGCGAAATATCGGTCGCTGGCTTCCGGGTCCGAGCACGGGCTGCAGGAGTCGAGCACCTTTGCAAGGAGGGCAGCATGACGCTCAAGCCGGGATTCCAATTCGCGGAGGCGCAACTTCTGCTCGAGATGGCGCAGCATGCCTATGCCGGCACGCCATCGCTGACCGAAGTGGTGGCAACCTGCGGCGTTCCCCCCGTGCCCGATCCAAGCTCGAATTGGGCAATCCGCAAGGACCTCACCCCGACGAACTCCACCCTATTGGATAACTACTGGCAGGTCTGGCAGAACCAGAGTGACACCACCCAATACGCGATCGCAGTGCGCGGCACGGTCGCAAGTGCGGCTAGCGTGTTGGCCGACTTGCTGTTCCCCCTGATCAACGCGCGCTTTGACGTGAAGCTCGGTTCGATCCCGCTGCCGTTTTATCTCGCGCGGGACGAGGGGGACAGTGCGGTGAAAGCCGGTGTGCATTCGGGCTTCGCTCTGAGCTTGCTGCTCATGCTGTTCACCACCGATAGCCCATTGTTCGTGACCTTGGCGCTGCTCGCGGAGCAAGGCGGCGACGTCTACATCACCGGGCACAGTCAGGGGGCGTCGATCGCGACGCTGCTGACCTCGCTGGTCCGGCACTCGACGGATGTTTTCAAGGGGCCGGCCTATAAGACCTATACATTCGCGCCTGCCAAGGCCGGCAACGACCATTACGCGTACGATTACGCCCGGCTTGCCGCCGTCGACGGATATGGTTGGGCGGTGACGTCGACGCAGGACTGGGTGCCTCAGGCACCGTTTGCCCTGGAGTGGATATCAGACCTCAACACGCCAAATCCGCTGCGTGGGTTCGGCGGCAGTCCCAATCCTGAGGCCATGATCACGCTCGGCAGCGTGGTCGCTGACGGCGAGAGCGCAGTCAATCGCGTTCGCGACGATGCGGTGAGGCGGCTCAAGCAGCGAGTCGAGAGTCTTTCTCTGAGACTGACATCCGAGACAATCCATTTGAAAGCCGCCGATCTCGGCGCGGCAACCGCCGCACCGATCACCGGATCGACGATCTCGGATTTGATCCAACAGATCCTCGACCAGATTCAGGCCTCGCTGAACTATGCTGACGCCGGCTCGCTGCTGCCGCTATTCGCCAATCCGGGCGGCAACCCGACCGATGGGACGCCTGGATGCCAGAAGCTGGACTATTTCTGGCAGCACCACCTCGGCAACTACCTGAAATACATGAAGCAGCAGTATGGCGGCTGAGCCGACAACGACAGCGTGCGCCCTCCGAGCGATTTCCGCTCACGCGCTCCGCGCGGAGCGCCGCAGGGACTGCGGGGGCTGGCCGAAGGCGCGGATGAAGGCGCGGCGCATCCGCTCGGGGTCGCGAAACCCCGTGGATTGCGCGACGCGCTCGATCGCCTCGCCGGAGGACTGCACCCGCTCGCGGGCCACCTCGACCCGCAAGCGCTCGACGGCCTTGGTCGGCGTCGATCCGGTTTCGGCGATGAAGGAGCGCACGAAATGCCGCGCGCTCAATCCCGCGCGCTCGGCAAGCGCCTCGACCGTAAGCTGCGCGTCCAGATTCTCGCGCACCCAGGACAAGAGGCCGCCGAAGCGGCCGTTCGGCGTCTTGATTTCGAGCAAGGTCGAGAACTGCGACTGCCCGCCGCCGCGGCGATGATAGAGAACGAGCTGCCGGGCGGTGGCTTGCGAGATCTCCTCGCCATGGTCCTCGGCAATCATGGCGAGCGCGAGATCGATCCCGGCGGTGATGCCCGCTGACGTCCACACGTGACCATCCCGGGTGAAGATCTGGTCAGGCTCGAGCCTGATCTTCGGGTAGCGCCCGGTGAAGTCGCTTGTGCATGACCAGTGTGTGGTTGCACAGCGGCCATCCAGCAGTCCTGCCTCGGCGAGCAGATAGGCACCGGAGCACACGCTGGCGATGCGCACGCCGCGCCGCGCCAGTCTTTGAATGAAAGCGATCGTCGTCTTGCAACGCGCGGCGGCCGCGACGCCTTCGCCGCCTGCCACGAACAGCGTCGTGACCCCGCTTGCCGATCGCAAGCTGCGCGCCAGCATCTCGGTGCCCGACGAACTGCGCACCGCGCCGGCTCGGGCCGCGACCGTGATCACGCGCGGCGCATGCGGCGCGTGACGTCTTGCGATCTCGAACACCGAGATCGGGCCGGCCGCGTCCAGCAACTGGAATTCGGGAAAGATCAGGAAGCCGATCATGGACGCGTCCAAAAATGAGGGAAATACGCCGTTTCCGATCTCAAGGCGAACATGACAGGCTGTCACCGTCAAGCACGATGTCGAGGTTGGTCATGTCGGGTCCGTTGCAGATCGGTCTTCTGGTTTTTCCCCGCGTCACCCAGCTCGATCTCACAGGTCCGGCGCAGGTCTTCTCCAGCCTGCCTGATGTGAACGTGCATCTGGTCTGGAAGCGCATCGAACCGGTGCCAAGCGATTCCGTGATCATGCTGACGCCGACCATTACCTTTGCCGATTGCCCGCAGCTCGACGTGATCTGCGTTCCCGGCGGCTATGGCACCGACGAGCTGATGCTCGACGAAGAGGTCCTCGCATTTCTGCGCAAGCAGGAGCGGGGGGCGACCTATGTCACGTCGGTGTGCACCGGCTCGCTCGTGCTTGGCGCGGCCGGCCTCTTGCAGGGATATCGCGCGGCGACGCACTGGACGGCCATCGATGCCCTGCCGTTCTTCGGCGCCACAGTGTCGCGCGAGCGGGTCTGCATCGATCGCAACCGCATGACCGGCGGCGGCATCACGGCCGGAATCGATTTCGCGCTCACCCTGGTCTCGATGTTGAGGGGCCGGGCGGCTGCGGAGATGATTCAGCTCCGCATGGAATACAATCCCGCGCCGCCCTTCGAGGCTGGCTCGCCCGATACCGCGCCGGCTGCAATCGTCGCGGCGATGAAGGAGCGCGTCGCGCCGTCGCAGGCGCGGCGGCTGGAGTTCGTCAGGAAGGCCGTGGGTCAGCGTGGATAGCGCAGCGGTCGGGGCAATCATCGCCGACATCCGTCGCGATGCTGGAGCGGAGGGGGCAATGGCGCCTTGTCGTGTTGGAGAGTTGCGGTCGTGGCAGAGGCGGCTTTGGCGGTTGAGCTTCGGCGTCATCCTGACGCTGGGGCCGGTCGCGCAGAGTGCCGCCGCCGACTTCTCCGGCGGAATGGTCAGGATCGGCATCATCAATGATCAGGCCGGACCATTGTCCGACCTGGCCGGACCAGGCTCCGTCGTCGCAGCGAAATTGGCCATCGAGGATTTCCAGAAGGCCACGCCGGGGCTGAAGGTCGAGATCGTCGTCGCCGACCATCAGAACAAGCCGGATATCGGCGCGCAAATTGTCCGCAAATGGTTCGACGTGGATGGCGTCGACATGGTGGCCGATGTCGGAAACTCGGCGGTGGCCCTCGCGATCCAGTCGATCGCGCGCGACAAGAACAGGATCGTGATCTACTCGGCCGTCGGGACCACCGATATCGGCGGCAAGCAATGTTCGCGCACCGGCCTGATGTGGCTGCACGACAACTACAACCTGGTCGCTGGATCGGTTCGCAGGCTGGTGTCGCAAGGCTACGACAGCTGGTTCTTCATCGCGGCCGATTATGCGTTCGGACGTAACATGGTGGAGGTGTCGCAGCGGGTGTTGTCGGAAACCGGCGCCAAGTCGCTTGGTACGGTGTTTCACCCGCTCGGAAACGCCGACTACAGCTCGTTCCTGCTGCAGGCCCAGGCCTCGAAGGCCAAGGTCGTCGCTTTCGCCAATGCCGGCGAGCAGCTCGTGACCTCGATGAAGCAGTGGAACGAGTTCGGCATGAATGCGGGGCCGCAGAGGCCGGTCGCCGAGCTGATGTTCCTGACCGACGTCCACGCGATGGGCGTCGAAACCGCCAAGGGGCTGACCACCGTCACAGCCTGGTACTGGAATCTGAACGAGGAAACGCGCGCCTTCGCCGAGCGGTTTTTCAAGCTGCACAAGGCGATGCCGACCGCACCGCAGGCCGCCGTCTACTCCGCGGTGCTGCAATATCTGAGAGCGGCGGTTGCAGCCGGAACGGACGAGACGGGCGCCGTGCTGGAGAAGATGCGCGCAATGCCCGTGGACGACTTCTACGCGCGGGGCGCGCGGCTGCGCGCCGACAACAAGCTCGTGCACGATTTCTATCTGGTCGAGGTCAAGCAGCCCGCGGATGTCAACCCCCCCTGGGACTACTACAAGGTCGTCGAGAAGATACCCGCCGAAGACGCTTATCTTCCCCTGAGCCAAAGCGAGTGCCCGCTGCTCAAGGCGTCGGGAAACTAGGGGCCCCCTCAGCCATACTCCTCGCCGATGCCGTATTCCCGGTAGATTTCCAGCGGATCGACATCCGGAAACAGGCGGCATTTGGCCTGGGCCAAATGCAGGCTCACCGCCGCCGGCTCTTTGCCGTTCGCCAGCATCTTGCGGATGTCGTCCATATGCGCGTTCGGCCGGTGCTTGGGTTCAAGCTGCTCCAGTGCGACCAGCGCGGTCGCGAGGGCTTCGGTGAGAACCCAGTCGTCGTGGCCCGTGATTCCCTTCTTCGGCATCGGCAGACCCCAGATGTGGCGGCACCCGATAGTCTATCGCGACTTCCGCCAAATCTCCATTGAGCCGTGGCGCTCCGGCGTGGAACAGGCCGGCTTGTGTGGGCCGGCTTGCATTATGGCCGCGCGTGGCTAAAAGGCGGCAATTGCGCGGACGATCGTATCTTTGTTGAAACAAAGTTGGCGTAGACGGGCCTCGCGCGGCGTTCAGGTCGGCTGTTCCGGCCCGTGATCCGTATCCCCGAACTCTCGGAAGCCAAACGGTCGTACCGCCCAAGGCGTACCGCTCAAGGCTGGAGCCAGCATGGTCTTTCTTAGCTTCGTCTACCGCTTCGTGACCAATTTCGCATTCATGGCGATGGTCTATTTCAGCATGAACTTCATGGAGAAGTACCAGAACCGGGCGATCATCGCGATCCTGGTGCTGGTCTATTCCGGCATGCGTGCGGCCTCGACGCTGCGCGCATTCTACTTCTACCAGAAGATCGAGAGGCTGGAGGCCGAGACGAAGCGCTTGCAGGGCCCGATCAACGACGGCTCGGGCGGGACCAGCGCGCGCAAGCAGGTCGTGGCCGACGTGGCCCGGCTGCGCCGCGACGGCGAGCTCAAATCCTATATGGACCTGTTCTTCCTGGCGCTGATCGTGCTGCTCTGCGTTGCCGCCATCATGCGGCAGTGACGGCTTAAGCGCGCTTCTTCACGCTGGTCGCGACGCGGGTCGGGCGGGGCGTCGTCCCCTTGGCCTGCCCGGCATGTTTCGGCGTGCCGTGTGCAGCGTGTGCGGTCCGGGAGGCGCGTGATTTGCCGGCTTTGATGCTTCCAGACTTGCCCTTGGCCGCGCGCGGCGTCTCGGCCGCCATCGCCAGCCGCGTCGCGGCGCGCCGCGACAGGGTCGTGGACAGCAGCACCTCGATCGAGCCTTCCGGGATCGCAAAGAGATCGTGGCCGGGGACGGGCAGGGTGGATGCGACATCCAACTGCGCCCTGGTCCGGCGCGGCAGCACCGGCTGATGCTCGGTCTGCGCATTGAGATCGGCAAGCGCGGGTGCCGGAAGCATCGTGCTCTGCGCGAACACGAAGTTCGGGACCGCCGGCCAGCGCGCGATCGGCGTCGTCTCGGTCGGCGGATGCAGCAGCCATTCCACAGCCGCGGTCGGCGTCGCCGGCAGATCGGCGGTCGCCGGCACCACATGGACGATGCGATAGCCGCGCGCCTTGAGGTCGCGGATGATTTTTGGCAGCGCCGCCACGGTGCGCGGCTGGATGTCGTGCAGCAGCAAAATGCCCTTGCCCTTGGCCTCCAGCCGCTGGATCGCAAGCTGGTAGACGCGGTCGGGCGACACATGGCGCCAGTCGTCGGCGGGGAAGTCGGCGCTCCAGACCTGGATGCCGCGCGAGATCAAATAGTTCTCGACACCCTCGGCGCGCATCAGCCCGGGAATGCGAAAGAACGGCGCGAGCTGCTTGGCCGGATCGGTCATTGCGGCCGAGGTCCACTGGATGCCGCCGTTGATCTCGGGCTCGTATTTTTCGATCGGCATCCGATCGAACGTCAGCGGATGGTTCATGCTGTGGGTGCCGACGGTGTGGCCCGCCGCTACCAGCTTGCGCACGCCTTCCGGGTTGGCCTTGGCCTGGCCGCCGATGATGAAGAAGGTCGCCTTGATGCACTCGTCATCGAGCATCTTGAGGATCTGGTTCGAATATTTCGGGAGCGGACCGTCGTCGAAGGTCAGCACGACCTCATGATCCCTAAGCGGCAGCGTTTCGCGATACTGCATGGTACCGATGCGCGGATGCTCGCGCGGATCGACCACGAGGGTGCGGGAAGTGCCGAGCGCGTCCGGATGGCCAGGACAGTCAGCCGCGAAGGCCGCCGGTGTGCCGAGGGTCAGCAATCCGAGACAGAGGACGATCCACGATCGCGTCCGAAAAACAACGCTACTTCCGATCATCAACCTCGTCTGCCCTCATACGCGATTGCCGCCATAGTAGGTCGGAGACGCACCGAAACGGTTCAGGCGCAACACCCCTCGATCTTTGCATGGCGTATCATGAACAGACTATTAATAGGGCTCAAATCACCCCATTTTGCGCCAGCGTGACATTCCGGCATCAGCGCGTATCGGCGTTTTTCTGTGATGTGCCTGCCGGGACCACGTGAACGACACGAAAACCGTTCTCCCTCAGATAGCGCAGGAAGGCCGGCATGATCGCGGCGGTGCGCGCCTTGGGGTCGTGGAAGAGGATGATGCCCTTGCCGGCGGCGGCGAGGCGCTCGGTGACGAGCTTCAATTCCTGCTCCGGCGTCATCTCGTTCCAGTCGCTGGCCCACAGGTCGGCCCCGAACACGACGATGCCGCGCGACTGGAGCAGGTCGAGCTCGGCCTGGGTCGCCTCGAAATAGGGGAAGCGGAAAAACGGCGTCGAGGGTGTCGTCGTCGACGTCCCGTGCAGCGCCATTTCGTCGGCCGCAATGCCGCGATCGATCTCGCTCTTCGCCTTGTCGAAAGGGATCCGCGCCATGAACGGATGCGACCAGGTGTGGTGGCCGATGGTGTGGCCCGCGCGCGCGATGCGCTTGACCATGTCGGGATGTTCGGAGGCGTGCAGGCCGATCAGGAAGAAGGTCGCGCGCACGCATTCCTGCGCCAGCGCCGCCAGCACCTTCGACGTCGTCGGCGGATGCGGGCCGTCGTCGAACGTCAGCACGACCTCGTGATCGGCCAGCGCCAGCGTCTGCGGAAAGCTCTTCAGGCCCACGCGCGGCGTGGTCTTGGCATCGACGCTCAGAATGCGCGAGGTGCCGAGCGCGTCCTTGCGCGGGCACTCGGCAGCATCCGTCGAGGCGATGCCGGTGAGGGCCGCGAGGACCGCAGCCAGCGACATCGAGGTCCATTTCCGCCGAAGCATCTTTGCCATTGCGCTCAGAGTTGCCTTGTGGGTATTGCCTGAACCATCAGCTCAGACCACTCGTTCCAACCTGTCAAACGGCGAGGCGCACCATGGATGAACATATGGACGGTGCCCCATCCGCTGCGGATTCGGTACTCGACCACGTGCCGATGCGCAATGAAGACGGTGATATCCGGCACGAATTCGTCGCGGAAATTGCCCATGCGATCGAGGCCGGCGACAGCGCCGCGCTGCGGGCCTGTGTCGCCGAGCTGCACGAGGCCGATCTCGGCGATCTGATCGTAGCCCTTGAACCCGATGACCGCGTCCGCCTGGTCGAGCTGACAGGGCGTGACTTCGACTTCTCCGCACTGAACGAAGTCGACGAGACCGTCCGCGACGACATCCTCGAGGAATTGCCGCCGGAGACGGTTGCGGAAGGTGTCCGCGAGCTCGAATCCGACGACGCGGTCGAGCTGCTGGAAACCCTCGACGAGGCGGAGCAGGAGGAGATCCTCGAGAAGCTGCCCTGGAAGGAGCGCGTCGCGCTCGAGCGCAGCCTGCTGTATCCGGAAAATTCCGCCGGCCGCCGGATGCAGACCGAGTTCATCGCGGTGCCGCAGGATTTCACTGTGGGGCAGGCGATCGACTACATGCGCGAGACGCCGGATCTGCCCGAACGCTTCTACGAGATCTATGTCGTCGACAAGGAGCAGCACTGGCATGGCGCGGTCTCGCTCGACGTCCTGCTCCGCGCCCGCCGCCCGGTGGCGCTTGCCGAGCTGACCGACGAGGATCGCCGCCGCGTCTCCGTCCTGGAGGACCAGGAGGAGGTGGCGCGCATGTTCGGCAAGTACAATCTCGTCGCAGCTCCGGTGCTCGACACCCAGGATCGTCTGGTCGGGGTCATCACTGTCGACGACGTCGTCGACGTCATCGAGGAGGAGGCGGACGAGGACCTCAAGGCGCTGGGCGGCGTCAACAGCGACGAAGAACTCTCCGACACCGTGTTCACGATTGCGCGCGCGCGGTTCAACTGGCTGCTGGTCAATCTCGCCACCGCCTTCCTGGCGTCCTCCGTGCTCGGCCTGTTCGAGGGCCAGCTCGAAAAGATGGTGGCGCTCGCCGTGCTGGCGCCGATCGTCGCGAGCCAGGGCGGCAATGCCGCGACCCAGACCATGACGGTGGCGGTGCGGGCGCTGGCGACGCGCGAACTCGGCTCCTCCAACGCCTGGCGCGTGGTGATGCGCGAGGCCACGGTCGGCCTCGTCAACGGGCTCGCCTTTGCCGTCATCACCGGCATCGCCGCGGTCGCCTGGTTCAGGATCCCGGGCCTCGGTATCGTGATCGGGCTCGCGATCATCGTGAACCTCTTCGCCGGCGCGCTCGGCGGCATTTTGATCCCGATGGCGCTCGAACGCGTCAGGGCCGATCCGGCGGTGGCGTCCGGCACGTTCGTCACCACGGTGACAGATGTGGTCGGCTTCTTCTCGTTCCTCGGCATCGCGACGCTCTGGTTCGGGTTGAGGTAAGGGGAGGGCTACGGGCAACTATCTTTAATCCGAACTTAAGCGACCTGCCGCATCATCGTCCGCGCTTGGGGGAATGAGCATGCGTGTGCGGCTGAAGGCGGACGGACGGATCGTTGAGTTGCGGGACGGGCAAGAGTTTCCGGTCCAGCCGTTTCCAATCCAGCCTGCGGCCAACGCAGCGCCCGCCGATACCAGCTCTCACGCGGTGCGCGATTTGCGCCGCCGCGCCTGCCTGACCCAGATGGAGTTCGCCGCAAAACTCGGCGTCCCCGTCGAGACCATCCGCAACTGGGAGCAGGGCAAGCGCGCCCCGCGTGGACCGGCCCGCGCACTGCTCGCGGTGATCGCGCATGCGCCCGATATGGTGTTCCAGGCGCTCGCCAAAGCTTGACGTCAGGGTCTGACGTCAAGGTCTCGCGCGAACCTGCCGTTAGCATTGCCCCCAATATCCGGCCTCGCAGCCGGCGGCTTGCGTTGGCAGTATCACGGGCAAGGTCCATAATGGGCGCGAGGGCTGCCGCAACAGAGGGGATTCCTCATGCTGTTCGTCGAGGCCAATGGTGCAAGGATCCCGGCGATCGGGCTCGGGACCTGGGAGCTGAGCGGGCGCACCTGCGCCCGGGTGGTCGAGCAGGCGCTGCGGCTCGGCTATCGCCACATCGACACCGCGCAGGTCTACGACAATGAGCGCGAGGTCGGCGATGGCTTGCGCTCCTCCGGCGTGCGCCGTGACGATATCTTCCTGACGACAAAAGTCTGGACCAACCATTTCGCGCCCCACGACCTCGAGCGCTCGGTCAAGGAGAGCCTGGCGCGCATGCGGCTTCCTTCCGTCGACCTCCTGCTGCTGCACTGGCCCAATTCGCACGTGCCGCTGGAGGAAACGCTGGGCGCGCTGTCGCATGCCAAGCGCATGGGCCTGACCCGCCACATCGGCGTCTCCAACTTCACGGTGGCGTTGATCGAGCAGGCGGTGGCGCTGTCGCCGGAGCCGCTGGCCTGCAACCAGGTCGAATATCATCCTTATCTCGACCAGACGAAGGTGAGGGCGGCCTGCGCCCAGCACGGCATCGCGCTGGTCGCCTACAGTCCCATTGCCAAGGGCCGGATCAAGACCGACCAGACGCTCGCCGAGATCGGGCGAACCCATCACAAGACGCCGGCACAAATCTGCCTGCGCTGGCTCGTGCAACAGAATGTTGCTGCGATCCCGCGCACCTCGCGCGTCGAGCGCCTCTCGGAAAACATCGAGATCTTCGATTTCGAGCTGGCGGACGACGAGATGGCCCGCATCGCCGCTCTGGCCAATCCCAAGGGGCGCCTGACCGATTTCGGCTTCGCGCCGAAATGGGATTGAGGGGGGACCGCGGTATGCTAGGAGCAGGGCGGCAACCCAAGATCGGGCAATGGAACTGCGGAAGATCATACGGACGGACATTGCAGCGTCGGCGATCGCGCATCTGACGCTGGTGGCGCTGATCATCGTGATCAGCGAGGTCCATCCGTTCCACGCCGCGCCCCCGGAGACTGTTGCGGTCGACATCGTCACGCCGGAGCAGGTGAAGGAGCAGGAGACGAAGGCGGAGGAGGCCGCCAAGGAGAAGACGCCGGAGCCGACGCCAACCCCGACCCCTGAGCTGCGGCTGCCGAAGCTGGATGTCACCGACAAGGACAAGGCGGAGGCCGCGCCGAAGCCGGGCGCCAAGCCTCAGGCCTCGCCGCAATCATCGCAGCAGAAGTCCTCGCCCGAACCGCAGCAGCCGGCGCAGCAGAAACAGCCGCAGCCGCAACCCTCACAAGCGCCGAAGCAGCGCGAGGCCACCGCGCAGGCTCAGCAATCGCAGGCTCAGCAATCGCAGCCTTCGCAGCCCCAGCCGCAGCCATCGCAATTGCCGCCCCAACAGCCGCAGTCGCAGGCTCAGCCCGCGCCGCAGTCGTCACCAGCGCCGCCGGAGCCGCAGGCGGCTCCTCCGGTCTATCAGGCCCCTGAACCCGACGTCACCGTCAAATACGGCGTCATGCTGGGCCTGCCGCCGGAATTGCCGCCCGAGCCGAAAGACGCGCCGAAGGATGACGGCGGCGACGCCAAGGATTCGATCGCAGCCAAGCTGCCGCCTGAGGTCGTCGCCGAGCTTCGCCGGCACTTGCGAAGCTGTTCGAAATTGCCGCCTGGTGTTGCGCCGACCGATGCCGTGCGCATCAAGCTGCGCGCGGTGCTCGCCACCGACGGCACGCTGGCGCGCGAGCCGATCCTGATCGAAGCCCCGCCGTCTGCGAAGGGCGTGGCCATCGTAAAGTCCGCGATGAGTGCGCTCCAGGCCTGCCAACCCTACAAGATGCTGCCGGTGGACAAGTACGAGGAATGGAAGGTGCTGGACCTTCCGTTCAGCCCAAGGGATTTCGGCGGGTAGGGTCGTCGCCCGGATGGAGCGCAGTGCGTAGGATGGGTAGAGCACTTGCTCTACTCATCCTACGCACTGTGGTTCGCAAGCCAGGTGAAGGCGGCCAAAATTCCCGGCAATTGCAGGTCGTGACGAAGCTTGCCGGACGCCGGCAGGAGGCGATGGTCCACGGTGACGCCGACGCCGCGCATCGCCTCGACATAGGCGGTCTGGACCGACGCCGAGACGCGCTGGTCGTCCGGGTCGGTCAGCACGATGATCTTTTGCGGGGGATGGCGCGCCACCTCGGAGACATGGTCGATCGGATCGAGGAAGTCGCTGTGGCCGGTGATGTCGGCGCTCCAGCCGTTCTCGCGGTTGCGCTGTGCCACCGCGGTGTTGCCCGACGTGATCACCGCGCAACCAATGTCGTCGCGGCGCGCGATCAAGGCGGCCACGAGATGGCCGCCGCCGGATTGGCCGACCAGATTGAGGCGCCGCCAGCCGAAATGCGCCTTGAGCCGGGTGAGCGCCGCATCGACCAGCGCCACCTCGCGCGGCCGCCGCCGGTCGAGATGATGACCGGTTGAGCCCAGGATGCCCGGGCGCGCCAGGTGGACGTAGGGACGATGGAAGTTTGCGCTCAGCTGTTCGGTCAGCGCCTGCACGTCGTAGGCCGTCGCTGCGACGTACCACTCGTTGGCCACGACCCCGTCGTTGCGCTTCTCGACGGCATCACCGCGCAGGAAGATGACGGGATCGGCCGGTGCACCTTCAGGAGCAGCACCGTAGAAGGCGAGAACGTCAGGCTTGCCGTCGACCTCGACCCGAACGCGTCCGGGACCATCGCCGTCGGACGTGGTGCATTCAACGCCGCGGACCACGTCCTCCCCGGAGAAAGGTGTGCTCGGCAGATCTGCGAGGATTGGAAATCTGATCATGGGGTCAGTTTGCGCGCAGAGCTCGTCTCAATGTCAAGTAGCACCGGCGTGATCTTCCCGATGCCTCACTGGGTGCCGCGCCGCGTCCGGGACACGGACGCATCAATGACCGCGCTTGACCTCATCCCCCGCCATCGCCTCCGGCGCCATCGCTGCCCATGCACTCGATGCGAACTGCCGGCGCCATGTCACGATCACCACGGCTGCCGTGGTCACGAACAGCACCCAGGGGCTGACGAACCAGCCGAGATAGCCGAGCGCGAAGAAGAAGGCGCGCTGGCCGCGGTTGAAGTGGCGGCCGGCGGATTCGAAGACGCGCGAGGTGCGGATGACGTGGGCTTCGGCCTCCGGTGTGTCGCGCTGTGAGGCGAGCGGCATGCCGCCGAACAGGATCGCGACATAGTTGAACAGGCGATAAGCCCAGGCGAACTTGAAGAAGGCGTAGACGCAGATCAGCACCAAGCCGACGCATTTCAGCTCCCACATCGCGGGCGAAGTGCTGAGATCGATCGGCAGCTTGCTCAGGATCATGATCGCGTCGTTGGTGGCGTGCAGCAGCGCCAGCGCGCCGCCGAGCGCGAACAGGCTGGTGGAGGCGAAGAAGGCGGTGCCGTTCTGGAGCGAGGCCATGATCTGCATGTCGACCATGCGCGCCTCGCGGTCGAGCAGGCGGCGGACCCAGACCTCGCGATAGCGGTTCATGCGCGCAGACAGGCTGTCGCGGCCATAGGCCGAATGCTCGAGCGTTACGGCATAGACCAGCCATTCGATGATGAAGAAGCCGACGGCGGTGATGTCGACCCAATGCCTGCTCATGTCTTGCTCCTCAGGGATCGCAACGATTGCCACGCATGCCCCATGGCGGCAACGATTGATTGGTGGCAGGTGATGGCGCTAAAAGCAGCCGCATCGGACGGACTTTCGGAAGGACCCGTGACATGGCTGCTCTCAAACTTGCCATCGGCAACAAGAACTATTCGTCATGGTCGATGCGGCCCTGGCTCGCGCTGCGCGCCAACGACATCCCGTTCGCGGAGACCCTGATCCCGCTCTACACCGACAATCCCGCCGACAAGGAGCAGATCCTGTCCTTCAGCCGCGCCGGCAAGGTGCCCGTGCTGGTCGACGGCGAGACCGTCGTGTGGGATTCGCTCGCCATCATCGAGTACATCGCCGAGTGCTACCCAGAGAAGAAGCTGTGGCCCGACGAGGCCGCGGCCCGCGCTCATGCCCGTTCGGTCTGCGCCGAGATGCATTCCGGCTTCGTGCCGCTGCGCAGCGAATGCGGCATGAACCTGCACCGGCCTATCCGCCCCGTGACGCTGTCGCCGGACGCCAAGGCCAACGTCGCGCGCATCGAGGAGATCTGGCGCGAGTGCCGGGCGCGCTACGGAGCCAAGGGGCCGTTCCTGTTCGGCGGCTTTGGCGCTGCGGACGCCATGTATGCGCCAGTCGTGCACCGCTTGCGCACCTATGCGATCGACGTCGCGCCGGACACGAAGGCCTACATGGAGACCATGATGGCGCTGCCGGCATTCCAGCAATGGACCCGTGAGGGACTTGCTGAAACGCTCGTCATCGACAGATTCGAGGACGCGTGAGCATGATTGTGATTGAGCGCGGCTTGACGGCATGCCGCATGGCGGCGCTCAATCGTGCTGGAGTTACGGCTTAGGAGAGGGCACGCCATGGGAATTCTGGACTCGCTGGAAAATAACCCCGCGCTGCGCAGCGCTCTCGGCCAGCTCGGTGCCGCCGTGCTGCCGGCCGTGCTCAGCGAGGTGCTCGGCAGCAACAATCAGGGCGGCCTCAGCGCGATCGTCGCAAAGCTCCAGCATGCGGGCCTCGGCGACCAGGTCAAATCCTGGCTCGGCAACGGCCAGAATTTGCCGATCTCGGCCGACCAGCTCCGCGCCGTGCTCGGCAGCGACACCGTCCGCCAGCTCGCCGCCCGCTACAACATCCCGGTCGACCAGCTCGGCCAGATCCTGGCCCAGGAACTGCCCAAGGCCGTCGACCACGCGAGCCCCGACGGCCGGTTGCCGCATACCGCCTGAAATGCCCGGGTTCCAGTGGTATCATCGGCGGGCCGATTGCCCTGTATCGTCCTGAAAACGCTGCCGGATTGGGACGTTTGCCATGCCTGCATACTGCTAGCCAAAACGACGCATCGCATGCTATAGCTCAAGCCGGGTTTTCAGCCGGCCGTCGCAGTGGGACCCTGGGCATGGCAGGCGCTGTTTGAGTCATGGAGAGGGCGTTGAAGCATAAATTCCCCATCGGCACGCGCGTATTGTTCACGGCCAGCAACGTCGCACGTCCGGCTGCCAGCGGCAGCTACGAGATCATCCGCCTGCTGCCGACGGATGGCGACGACTGCCAATACCGCATCAAGAGCTCGACCGAAGCTTTCGAGCGCGTCGCCAAGGAAAGCCAACTCGCCCAATCCTGACGGATGATCGTGCCGCGCATTGACGTTGCGGACGAATTTGCTTCGCTTGCCGTCAAAAGGCCCGCTTCGCCTCACCAAGGTGCGGCGGCAGTTGCCGGTTCGCGGTGCTCGCTTGAACATTCGCTCTCTGCTCGCGTGAGGGGACTTCGCGCATGAACTGGGGATGGGCCTCTTCGCTCGACCAGATCTGGCGCTCGCCGGCCTTCCCGATGTGGATGACGCTGGCCGCTGCCGGCTTCTTCGGACTGATCCTGCTGATCACGCTGCTGCGCGCCGAGAGATCGGTCGCCAACGGCGCGCTGACCGTCATCACGCTGCTTGCCATCGCCATTGCGGTCGCTGCCACCGTGCGCGTCTATGGACCGGCGGGGCAGGTCGCGCCTGGCGAGGCGCGCGCGCAGGCTACGGTCACCGCAAGCCTGCCGGCGCTGTCCTGTCTCGACGATCTCGCCGGTGATGCCGTGGCCATCGGCTGCGAAAAGGCGCTGTTCGGCGCGCCCGACACGGCGGCTGCGGCGGTTGCCTATACCGCCGCCAGGATCGACCGGCTGACCGCGCTCGGCGATGTCGCGACCGCCGAGAAGAGCCTGACGCTGGACATCAAGGTGCTGCGCAAGTCGCTGGAGCACGATCGCTACGGCCTCGTCGCGCAGGTGCTGGTCGCCCGCGACGGATGCACGCAGTTCGATTGCGCCGCTTTCCGCTCGCTGACCGATCAGCAGCAGGTCGCTGCCAACATGGATGCGCATCTCTACGATCAACTGGTCGCGCGCTACGCGCCGGGCTGGAACGCGCCCGCAGCAGCGCCGGCGACGGCGGCCATCCCGATGCCGGGCGCGCTTGCCGGTCTGCCGCCCGCGATGCCGCCGGGCAAGCCGACCAATGCCGAGTTCCCGAGTGCCTCGTCGACGCCGCCGGTGAGCATCATGAATCCGGAGCCGCCCACAGCGGCGACGCGCCAGGCGCCTGCCGGCAACGCAGCCGCTCCGCGCGCGCCGGCCGCGACCTCGGCGCAGGCCGCAGCTCCTGCGGCAGCGCCGGCCGCAGCAAAGAAGCAGCCGGCCGCGAAACGTGCTCCGACCGCCGCACCGGTTCCGCTCGCACCGCCGCCGTCCTCTGCTCCCGCGGCTGCGGATAACGAATAGATCGGCATTCCAAATGGATGGCTGGCCCGCTAATGCTGGGCCATGCCACTTCATCTGATCAAGCTTGCCGTCGGCTGCGACTCCGTCAAGGAATTGAAGGGGTGGATCGCCGAACGGATGCAGACCGCCAAGAAGAAAGGTCTGCCGCAACATCACATCCACGTCACCCGCATGGTGCCCAAGCGCGACGCCGAGATCCTCGCCGGCGGGTCGCTCTATTGGGTGATCAAGGGCGAGGTCGCCGCGCGCGAAAAGATCATCGGCATCGAGCCGTTCCGCGACAAGGACGGCATCGGACGCTGCCGGATCGTGATGCAGCCGAAGGTGATCATGGTGTCGCCGCGGCCGATGCGCCCGTTCCAGGGCTGGCGCTATCTCGCCGACGATTCCGTGCCGTCCGATCTCGGCAAGTCCGCCGCCGGCTCGATCGCGGCGATGCCGGAGCCGATGCGCCGCGAGCTGCGCGATCTCGGACTGCTGTAGCCGCTACTGCGAAGGCGTCACGATGTGCAGCCGCGCCCAGTCGGTCGGCGGTATCACGATCGGACGCCCGCCTTCGCCGATGCCGTCCACGATGTCGATGAGGTCAGGCGCGATGCCCATCTCGTTCAGATATTTCCGGTGCTGTTCGCCAAAATACTCCGTCAGGCTTTCGCGCTGCTCGGTCGAGACATTGGGTGCAAGCCGGTTACGGATGCCGCGGCCTCCAAGCACCACTTTCACGCCCTGCGGCAGGCTGCGATGCACCCCGCCTGCCAGTGTGAGCACGCAAGCAAAATCGCAAATCAGATCCGACACCGACAATTTTGCATCAAGCGGTCCGCCCGGGCGCTTCAAGGTGAAGCATTCGGCCTCCGGTTTCGCGGCACAGGCTGCGACCTCGGTGGTCCCAGCCGTGGCGTCCAAGCCGCGGTCGCGCAGGATGCGGCCGAGGCTGCTCGCGACCTTGAGATTGGACGTGCCCCAGCTATGGATCACGACAGGCAGCTTGCGTCCGGCCTGACGATCGAGGATCGCGATCAGCCGCTTGTAGCTGTCCCATTGCACAGCCCCTTCGGCGGCAATCCAGTCCGAGCAGCCCGGCCCGCAGGAATCGGCTGGGCCATGGGCGACGTAGAAGATCATGGCGTCGGGTGGTGACCCGTACAGGCCGATCGGCGGCCGCTGCTGCGCTTGCGCGGCGCCCGTGGCAACCAACGCCAGCGCGCCGCTGATGATCATCGTGCGGATCAATGACATGCCCTGCCAACCGGCTCGTTTCCCCGCGCCGATCATCCATGCGGGCGAGGGATGGTGCAAGCTCAACCTCGGCGTTCACACCGCGATATTGTCGATCAGCCGGGTGTTGCCGAGCTTGGCCGCGACCAGGATGCGCAAGGGACCGTCCTTGCGTGAGGCGACCTGTGCCAGCGTCTCGGCATGGCGGGCCTCGAAATAGTCGAGGGCAAAGCCGGCCGCGTTGATCGTCTCGGCGCCGCGCGCCATCGACGGTGCGATCGCTTCGCCGGCGCGGATGCGGCCGGCACTGTCCTTCATGGCGCGGTAGAGGACGGCGGCGGTCTGCCGCTCCTCGGGTGAGAGGTAGACGTTGCGCGAGGACATCGCGAGCCCGTCGCGCTCGCGCACCGTGCGGGAGCCGATCACCTTCACGCCGAGGTCGAGATCACGCGCCATTTGCGAGACCACCCGCAATTGCTGAAAGTCCTTCTCGCCGAAGATGGCAAAGTCCGGCCGGCATTGTGTGAACAGCTTGCCGACGACGGTGGCGACGCCGCCGAAGAAGTGCGGACGGAAGCGGTCCTCGAGGCCGGCGAGTGCCGGGCCCTCCGGCACGATGCGGGTCGCAAAGCCCGCCGGGTACATGGCCTCGACACCGGGATGCCAGACGATGTCGACGTCCTCGGCGGCGAGCTTGGCGATGTCGGACTTCCACGTGCGCGGATAGGCACCAAAGTCCTCTGTCGGGGCGAACTGGGTCGGATTGACGAAGATCGACACCACGACGCGGCTGGCGCGCCGCTTGGCGAGGCGCACCAGCGACACATGCCCGTCATGGAGCGCCCCCATGGTCGGAACCAGCGCGACCGTGGCCTTTCGCTTGCGAAGATTGTCGACAGCGCGTCGCAGGGTGGGGACCGTGCGGGCGATCAAGGGGCTTCGTGACATCAGGACTCGAGAGGGTTAGGAATTTGAGGTGGGCGCGTCCCGGCGCCCGGCCAGCTAACCTTAACAAGCGGCGATCGTGGACGCCATGCATCCGGATGCGGCACAGCATCCCGCGCGGTGCGGCGGAGGATGTCGCGATATTGTGGGCTGGATCACAGACGCGATACGGCGACGCAATTCATGATGAAGACCAACGCACTGTGATTTCGCTAACCTGTCACGCATTTCACTTGACCGCAGACGCGGCCAACTCGAAGATATTGCTTAGGGGTGTTGAGGATCGCCATGCTTGTGCAGGCTAGCCAAGGCCAATCGGGCTCGGCGCACGTCGTCGTGCTCGGTAACGAGAAGGGCGGCTCCGGCAAATCGACCTCCGCCTTGCACATCGCGGTCGCGCTGTTGAAGGCCGGTCAGCGCGTCGCCACCATCGACCTCGACTGCCGCCAGCAAAGCTTCACCCACTACATCAACAACCGCGCCGCCTGGGCTCGCCGCACCAAGCTCGACCTCGCGCTGCCGGTGCATCGCTGCATCAAGCTCGGCGAGACGATGCAGATCGCCGAGAACGAGAACTCCGAGTTCCAGCAGTTCATGGAGGCGGTCTCAGCGGTCGAGAGCAGTTTTGACTTCATCGTCATCGATACGCCCGGCACTGACAGCTATCTGATGCGCCTTGCGCACTCGATGGCCGACACGCTGGTCACGCCGATCAACGACAGCTTCCTCGATTTCGACGTGCTCGGGACCGTCGATCCCGCCAACTACGCGGTGACGGGCGAAAGCCATTACGCCGAGATGGTGCGGGATGTCAGGCGCAAGCGCCGCCAGCTCGATGGCTCCTCCACCGACTGGATCGTGGTGCGCAACCGCCTGTCGATGCTCGGCTCCCGCAACAAGCAGCTCGTCGCCGACGGCTTGAAGGATCTGTCGCTGCGATTGGGCTTCCGCTATGTCGACGGCTTCGCCGAGCGCGTCGTCTATCGCGAATTCTTCCCGCGCGGCCTGACCGCGCTGGACGAGATCGACGAGGCCACGCTCGGCATGCGGCCCAACCTCGGGCACCTGACCGCGCGGGAGGAGGTGACGAGCCTGCTCCGTCAGCTCAAGCTGCCGCTCGACGAGCGCGGTCGCCGGCGTGCGGCCAATCGCGCCGAGTGGTTCAGCCAGGTCGACAAGCCGCTCGAGGTCCACGACATCCTCGGCGCCTGACGCGGCGGTATGTCGCTACTTCCAGTCGATTCAAGCGGCTGGTTCCCGCCGGAACTGAGTCTGTGCTCAGCCGTTTTCATCCCACGTTTACCGCGAAATTGAACCCAATCGAGACCGGTTGCGTCGGATGGTGACCTGCACCCTGACGTAGCGGTATGAGAACAGGGTGCCCAAGAAACGTGTGCGCCGCACAATGAAAGGGCGGCCGGTTCACAATATTTAGCCTTCCTGTCACGCGCCTGTGACATATATTAGGGAATAGGCGACCAGGGGCCGAAGAGCCTCGGAAGAACACGATTTTCAACAGGGATTCAGGCCGAAAGAGCCTGAGGCTGAGGACGAAAATGAAGCGTGGAATTGCCGTTCTGGTTTCGGTTAGTGCCCTCTGCGGCGTCGCCTATTTCACGGCGAGCAAGTGGGCGATCAAGCACGAGACCATCACCTTCTACGACGCTTCGCGCGACAACCGTCCCGTGCCTGTCGATATCGCGATCCGTCGCGACAAGGAAATGCAGGCCAATGCCGGCATGATCACGATGCCGGTTGCCGTGATCAATCACGGCAACACCGTCAAGAACACAGAGTACGGCTTCCTCGCCAACATTTTCGCTGCACGCGGCTACCTCGTCGTCAGCCCGCAGCATGATCTGCCGACCGATCCGCCGATGGTGACCAAGCCCGGCGAGATCTATGTCGGCCGCCTGCCGCAGATCCTGCGCGGCGTCGCCAACATCCATCTCGCCATGCAGGAGATGAAGAAGGTTCAGCCCAACGCCGACTACGACAGGGTGACCATGGTCGGCCACTCCATGGGCGGCGACATCACGATGTATTTCGCCAAGCAGTATCCGGATGAGGTCAAGAAGGTCGTCACGCTCGACAATCTGCGCGTGCCCTTCGTCACCGCCGGCAAGTTCAAGATCCTGTCGTTCCGCTCTCAGGATCCGCAGTTCAAGACCGATGCGGGCGTGATCCCGACCGACGAGGAATGCGAGAAGGCCGGCATCCAGGTCGTGAAGACCGAATTCCAGCATAACGACATGCGCGACACCGGTCCGGATAACGCGAAGAACTCGATCCAGGGCATGCTCGACAAATTCCTGAGCGATACCGACAGCGCGATCGCTCCCGTCGACACCCGCTCGGCCCCGCCCAAGATCCTGGAGCCCGGTCCGGTTGCTCTGATGGCGCCCGCCAAGAGCTGACACCAACAAGAGCTGACACCGCTCTGATCGTCAGCACGACTTCCAAAGCCTCCGTCGGCACCCGCCCGCGGAGGCTTTGCACATTGACCGGGCCGCATGCGCTATCCACATGATCTGCTCATGCAAGAGGTGAGCAGGAATGCCCGGCGAACCCGTCAAGCCGCGTGACCGTGATGCCGTCTCGACCGAAGCCGGCGGCGCGCTGCCGCAAGCCAGCACCTCGGAGGATATCGCCGCCTTCGTCGCCAAGGCGCGTACGCTGTCACCGCACGCGCCCGGCGCCAAGGGGCGGCTGATCTTCGCGCTGGATGCGACGATGAGCCGGCAGCCGACCTGGGACATGGCCTGCGCGCTCCAGGCGGACATGTTTCATGAGACCGCGGCGCTCGGCAGTCTCGACATCCGGCTCGTCTACTATCGCGGCTTCAACGAGTGCCGCGCAACGGGATGGATATCCGACAGCACAAAGCTCGCGACGCTGATGAGCAAGATCGATTGCCGCGGCGGCGACACCCAGATCGGCAAGGTCCTGAGCGAGGCGCGGCGCGAGGCGGTCGCATCCGGCGTGCGGGCCGTCGTGTTCGTCGGCGATGCCATGGAAGAGAAGGTCGACGAGCTCTGCGTCAAGGCCGGCGAGCTCGGCATGCTCAAGGTGCCCGTCTTCCTGTTTCAGGAAGGCGACGACGCCGTGGCCGAAAAGGCCTTTCGCGAGATCGCGCGGCTGACCGGCGGGGCCTGGTGCCGGTTCGATCCCGGTGCGGCGGCGCAGCTGCGCGAGCTGTTGCGGGCCGCCGCGGCCTATGCCGCCGGCGGTCGCGAGGCGCTGTTGAAACTGGCCAAGAGCGCGAGCGGCGCGGCGAAGCTGATCGGCCAGATGAAGTAGCCGCTCAAGCCGGCGCGGCTTGCGTCGGCAGCAGCCGTCCCTGCAGGATCAGGCGCAGCGTGCCAAGCGCGATCAATCCGACCACGATGTTGGCGGCGGCAAACAGCCACGGCGCAAGCTGCACGATCGCACCGGTGTCGCCGTGCCCGGCCAAGCGAATGGGCGCGATTGCAAGCGCGGTCGCGCCGAAGGTAAAACCCCAATAGGACACCGAGAACGGCTGCTCCATGATCCACGGCAGCAGCCGAAGCAGCAGCAGCGCCATCATCAGCCCGTAGCCGACCAGGATGTGCGCGGCCATGTCCGGCATGTCGCCGTTGACTGCGAGCCAGGCGACGGCGCCGACTGCGGGCGGTGCGAGCTGGATGCCGAGCGTCGGCCGCAGCGCCACGGGAAGCGTCGCGGCGGTGTAGAGCCGGTGCAGCAGCACGGATTCGATCGCGAGCCAGGAGAACAGCGCGACGCCGAAGGCGAGCTGTCCCCAATCGGGGTAGCCGAGCGCCGAGGACACTGCGGCGGTGACGAAACCGCCGGCGACCGTCGGCAGGTACAACACCGGCGTCGTCGCGGTATGATCGCGATTGCCGCGCCACAACAATCCCGTTCGCCACAGCGCAAAGCCGAGCGTGAACGCGGCGCCAACGCCGAACAGGATGATTGCGGCAAGGTGCGAATAGGGCTCCGCGGCGATCGCGATCAGCATGGTGGAGACGCCGGCGAGCCCGATGAAGCAGCACTGCACGGGATGATGAGCTTCCCCGAGCGATTCCGCGCGCGCAAAAATCCAGCGCAGGATGAAGAGCATGAGCAGCAGGGCCCAGACGGTGGACGCGAGGGCGAGCAGGCTCTCGCCGACGATCGCTGGCAAATGCCAGACCTGATGCGCGGCCCGCCAGGCATTGCCGAGGCCCGCGAGCCCAAGCACGATGCCGAAGAACGCGGCCGGCACGATCGGCGGCCTGAAGCCGTTGCTCATGGTCTTCCCCAAACCTCACCCACATTCCTGCGATGCCGGTGCGGCATTGTTACCGCCGCGCGTGCCGGGATTCGGGCAGGGCGCTTATCGGAGAACGAACTTCTCGTGTCACCAGCCAATCGTGGACGCAGGCGAAGGACGCCATGCTTTTTGACAAGAGGGCGACTATATTCCGGCCATGACCCTGATCGCCGGCGCCATCGCAATTATCACGCTTTATCTGCTGCTGCAGATGTTCCGCTCCGCCAATCCGGCGGTGCTGGCACGTGCCGTCAAGTTCGGCGGAGGCGTGCTGGCGCTGGCGGTCGCGGCGTTCACGGGCCTGCGGGGCGAGTTGGTGGTGGCGATCCCGCTCGGAATCATGGGTGCGGGGTTGCTGGGCTGGACGCCGCTGGCGAACTCTGGCCTCGGCAACATCGGCGGGCTGTTCGGCGGTGGTGCGACGCGTCCGACCAGCCAGTCCTCGCGCGTGCGCTCGCAATTCCTCGATATGCGGCTCGAGCACGATTCCGGCCGGCTCGGGGGCCAGATCGTCGCCGGGCCTTACGCCGGGCGCGATCTCGACGAGTTTGATCTCGCGGGCCTGCTGGCGGTGGTGCCAGCGTTCGACGCCGAGAGCGTAGCCTTACTTGAAAGCTATCTGGACCGCCGGTTTCCCGCCTGGCGTCAGAACGCGCAGGGCGACGCGGCAGGGCGGCAGCGCCGTACGGCGGCGAGCGGCAAAATGACGGCGGAGGAAGCCTATCAGATCCTTGGCTTGCAGCCGGGGGCGGGGCGCGCCGACATTAGCAGGGCTCACAAGTCCCTGATGAAGAAACTCCATCCCGACCAAGGGGGCTCGAACTATCTCGCTGCCCGGGTAAACGAGGCCAAGGATACTCTGCTTCGTACGCATAACGGCTAACTCCGGCACTACGCTACAAACGCCCGTACCGCGTGAGCTCCGCTTGCTCTGTCTGATGTCGCCCCGATGCCCGCCATTGTCGGCGTGGTCGATCCCTTGGGTAAAGTTTTAACCGTAAATCCTTGACGAGAGGTTGTCGTGGAACAGCCTTGGTACCGAACGGCCTTGGCGTCACCGCATCCCGAAAATGAAAATGCCCGCGCAAGGCGCGGGCATTTTGATCGGAGCGGTGCGGAAGATCAGTTGCGGACGGTGATGCAGGAGATGTCGGCGCGCTTCAGGGCGCGGCAGACGGCTTCGGCCTGATCCCGCTCAAGCCCGGCGAAGCGGGCGCGGTAGAGTTTGCGATTGTCCTTGGCGACAACAGTCTCGGTGAACGGGTCGGCCTTGCTGAGCAGGCCGCGGGCCGAGCTGCGCGCGGCGTCGATGCGCTGCTGGGCTTCGTTCTCGCTCTCGAGCGCGCCGACCTGGACGATCCAGCCGCTGTGGGTGACGACCGGCCTGGTGGTGGCGCTCATCTGGATCGGCTGCGGCGCCGGATCGGCGGAGGCGAGCTTTGCAGCTGCCGGGGCGGGCGCGGCGGCGGTCGCAGCCGGCAGCACGCCCAGGATGCCGTTGCCGGTGCCGAAGCCCGCCGGCTGACGGGGCATTTCGGCGCGGGCGGTCTCAGCCTTCGGCGCTTCCGACTGGCTCATGACCTCGGGCCTGTTGATGAGGTCGGCCCGGGCGACGACGGCGCCGGAGGTTTCCGCGACGTCGGAGCGAGGGGCAATCGTGTTCGTGACCTGCGGTCCGACCTGCGCCGGGGCGGCGGAGGCGACCTTCACGGTGCCGGCCTTGACCTGAACCGTCTTCACCCGGACCGGCTTCATCGGCTCGGACGAGCCGGGGATGATCGAGAGCGGCTGGCTCGAGATCACGCCACTGGTGAGCGGCGCCGGCTCGATCTTGGATTCAGTCGGCCGAACTTCAGGCTTGGGCTGTGCCGGCGGCATCGCGGCAGTCGCAGCGGCAAGGGCGGACAGGCGCGAAGCAAGACGCGACGGGGCGGCTTCGGCGGCGGCCACGGCCTGAACCTGCGGCGCGGCGCGGGCCGGGGTCTCCGATGCATCGGCGACGTCGGTATTGGCGTCAGCGCCATTGCGTTCGGCGACCGCGGTGACGGTGTGGGTGGTTGCGCCCTTCTCGAGGTTCTCCGCGAGCAGATTGCGCATGATGGCGTCGCGTGAGCCGCCGCTGCGGCCGCCCAGCACCACGCCGATCAAATGGCGGTTGCCGCGGCGCATTGAGGTCACGAGATTGAAGCCGGAGGCGCGGGTGTAGCCGGTCTTGATGCCGTCCACGCCCTCAACGCTGCCGAGCAGGTGATTGTGGTTGCGGATCGACTGGCCGCGCCAGTTGAATGTCGAGGTCGCGAAATAGCGATAGTAGCGCGGGAAGCGCTCCTGGATCGCGCGGCCGAGCGTGGCCTGGTCGCGCGCGGTCGTGACCTGCTCGTCGTTGGGAAGGCCGTTGGCGTTGCGGTAGACCGTCCTCGACATGCCGAGCGAGCGCGCCTTGCGCGTCATCATCGTAGCGAAATCGTCCTCGTCGCCGCCGATCGCTTCGGCGATCACCACGGCGGCGTCGTTGGCCGAGCGGGTGACGAGACCCTTGATCGCGTCCTCGACGCGAATGGTCTGGCCGGCACGCAGGTTCAACTTGGTCGGATCCTGATCGGCGGCGTGCTGCGATACCGGCATCTCGGTGTCGAGCTTCATCTTGCCGGATTCGAGACGCTCGAACAGCAGATAGAGCGTCATGATCTTGGTCAGCGACGCGGGATGGCGAATCCCGTCCGGACTGTTCGACTGAAGCACCGTGCCGGAATTGCCGTCGACGATGATCGACGCGAATTTCGGGCTGGAGCTCTCGGACTCATCGCGCTGCACCCGGTGGTGCGCGTAGGAGCGATGCCGATGGCGCCGCGCTTCAGCAGCATCGGTGGTGAAGATGGCCGCGGTGGTGACCGTAAGAAGCCCGAAAACGCCAACCCGCGCCAAGCGCGAGGAAGACAAGTTTTTACGAAGCATGGAACCCCGTCCCCGTTTCTGACTTGATCACCGGCTCGTGAGGCGAAATTGTGCCCACTGGACCCGTGATCATTACCTGCTCAGGCTGTCCCTCCGCTGGTGTTCGCCGCGGGGGACGTTGGGCCTGAGCCGCTATTCTGGCTAAGGTGATGTTCTCAAACGGCTTTTGGCCGATTGCGGAAGCTGAACACGTCCAGAGAATCAAAGTAGGGGGCCGCGGTTTCCAAAAGCTTAAGGAACCATTGCGGGAAACTCCGGGAATCTCAGCGATTTGCATCTGATTTTGTGCGACGCACAAAATTCTTGACTTTTTTGTGCGTTGCACTAATTGTGGGCAGAGTTCAGGGAGCCGGGGCTTCCGGACGAAAGCTAGGGAAAAGGATTCCGATATGTTCAAGGTTGAAGATTTTCAGGGCTACGGGAAAGAGCACTTCGAGCAGTACGTTGCCTCCGCGACCACGATGCAGCACGGCCTCCAGGCGATCGCGAGCGCTTATGGCGACTACACCAAGAAGTCGTTCGAAGACACCAAGTCCTTCGTCGAGAAGCTTTCCGGCGTGAAGTCGATGGACAAGGCGATGGAAGCGCAGACCGAGTTTGCTCGTTCCGCCTACGAGACCTTCGTTGCGGAATCGCAGAAGATCGCCGGCCTCTACAGCGACCTCGCCAAGCAGGCGTTCAAGCCGGTCGAGACCATCGTGTCCAAGTTCACCCCGGCCGCCAACTAATTTTTCCGGAAGTCCTGGAATCGAAAAGCCCGGCTGGTTCAGCCGGGCTTTTTTTGTTGGCCGGAACAGGTTCGGATTATTTTGCGACGCGCAGCTTGGAGATCTGCGTGAGGATGTTCTTGAACGCGTCCGACGTCTGAGAGGAACTCGTGATCATCTGGAAATTGCCATTGGTCGCGCAGTCCTGCAGCACCTGCGATTTCGCGTCCCTGCTATTGATGTTGACCTGGATCGTGAAAATCGTGACCGGGTTTGTCGTATCGCCCTTGACGTTCGCGCAGAGGATTTCCTGGCGGGCATCGATGCTGGACTGGCTCGTGCTCCAGCGGTTCTGGGTATTCAAACCGTCGGACAGCAGCACAACGTAGTCCTTGTAGATGTAGTTGCTGGCCTTGGCCGGCGCCGCGATCGGCCCGTTGGTCGTGCTGAGGGATTGCCATCCCCACGCGAGCCCCACGGCCTGGTTGGTATTGCCGCTCGGAGACATCGCCGTGATCTGGTCCTTGAGCGTCTGCCACTGATTGCTCATCGGAAACACCGTGGCCGGAAGGCAGCCGGACCACTGCTCAGCATAGAACTGCGTCGAAGGGGCTGAGCTGCCCGACCCCGGGGCCGTGTTCAGGGTGTCGTAGTTCTGATCGCGGTCGTTGATGCAGCCGGTCCAAGTGCCGTGCCCGGGGGCTGCTGCGGCCGTTGCTGCCGTGCCGTCGCCGCGCCAGAGATGACAAATCTTGCTTGAGCCGGTGCCCGTGCAGGTGCAACTCGTGTTCGATCCGCAGCTTGCGCTCGAGCCTGTGACGGTCGTGTAGCAACCATTGTAGTAGATGCCGGACTTGCCCGCGAGTTTGTTGCCGCTGTCAATGCTGGGGCAGATGTACCCGCTATAGGTGCCGCTCGACGGTATGTTGTTGACGCTGTTGGCGCCGCTCAACGTTGCGGGCCGGTCCATGCAGGTAAAGCCCTGGCTGCTGTTCGTGAACGGGCAACTCGATCCGGCGATGGCCGAGTTGAAGCTGTTGGACTTGTTGTTGACGAGGAACGGAGGCTCGGCCTCCCACTCGGTCCAATTGATCCACGATGCACCGACATTGGCAGTGTCGACGTTGACGTCCTTCGCGAACGGAACGATCGAGATGTAAACGTCGCCGGTCTGCTTGTTATAACCGGACAGCGTGTCGATCATGTCCTTGGCCGCGGTTTGCATGGCGCTCATTTTGCCGTTCTGGGCCATCGATCCCGTGTTATCCAGGATCATCGCCACGCGCATGCGGGTGTTTCCCCATGCCGCGGTCGAAGTCGCATTGAACGGAAGCGTGGGATAGCCTGCGATCTGCATGAAATCGGTCTGCATGATGCCCGACCCGGTGACCACGATGTTCGAGATCCCGCTGGAGTCCTTGGGGGTGTAGCTGGTGTGGATGTCGCCGGTCGACACCGTGCCGGTGCGGCCGGTGTAAAGGCCGGTGAAATAGGACTTCGTCTTGGTCTCGATGTCGATTTCCGTGATGGTGCCGTTGGTCAGATCCTTGGAGACCATCAGCGCGGCCGAATCGAGCGCGGCCTGCAGCGAACTGCGCGCATGGACGGCACGGCTATAATCCACCGCGGCACCGACGAAGCCCAGCACCGGGACCAGCACGATGGCGAAGATCACGGCGATATTGCCTTGCTCGGCACCGGCAAAGCGGGCGAGCTGTCGACCAATGCGGCGGACAACGGGCAGGCGAAACATGGCAATCCCCGAAATCTGTGGTTTTGCCCGATTTCGCGCCATACTCTTCAACGGCAGGTAAATCAGGCCGTAGAAATCCGGAGATACCCCGCAGCGGTCACGTTGACGTCAGGTTCCTGGTCAACACGTTCTAAACATCCGGGGTGGAAAATTTTGTCAAATCGGTCCGGATTGATTAACCTTGGCCCGGATCGCCCGGACCGGGAATCGGGGCCGGCGCGGGCCGCATCGGCCAAGCCTTGGCTAACGCCTTGACTAACAGGCCTTTGCCAACAAGCCTTTGCACGCTTGCGGCGAGCCGGGGGCAGGCCCATATTGCTGACGAACGATCCGGCTTGGACCGGACTGGGTCGGAAGCGGCGATCCAACAAGGCGGTGCGCCTATGCGAGGCTCCGGACCAGGGGGCCGCGCGGCGGACCGTTATTCGCTTCCGTGGGGAATTTGAACGCCTGAGCCATGCTGCAACTGACTTCCATAACCGACCTGTCCACGGCTGCCGTTTTCGCTCCCTGGATGAGCAATGACGAGAACCGTTCCGGCAGCCCGACGGGTCCGAACACCTCCGTCATCACCAAGGTCAAGCCGAAGACCAAGCGGCCGAATCTGTATCGCGTGCTGATCCTGAACGACGACTACACGCCGATGGAATTCGTGGTCCACGTGCTGGAGAAATTCTTCCAGAAGGACGCCGAGGCGGCGACCAAGATCATGCTGCACGTCCACCATCACGGTATCGGCGAGTGCGGCGTGTTCACCTACGAGATTGCCGAGACCAAAGTGACGCAGGTGATGGACTTCGCCCGCAAGCACCAGCATCCGCTGCAATGCGTGATGGAAAAGAAGTAACTGCGCGTTCGCGTTCAGAGTTCTTTAGATTGGTTCAGTTCGTGCGGTGTGTGATGTCAGCGCATCCTGCTGCGCGATCCGGTGAAAATCAGCGCCGGCGTCAATCCTGCCCAAATGGGTAGTTCTGCCCAAATCGGAACGGGTTTTGCATCGAAAATACCGCAGGTGTCGAGCCTGCCTGAGTCGCGGAACCGGTCTTTCGCCGCGGTCTTATATAACTATATGTGACAAAGGTTGTTGTTGCCTGACCGGGCGATGGCGATCATGATGATGGGGGCCATAGAGGACGCGAATGCCGACTTTTTCCCAAAGCCTTGAACAATCCCTGCATCGTGCACTGGCGATCGCAAACGAGCGTCATCACCAATACGCGACGCTTGAGCATCTCCTGCTCTCCTTGATCGACGATTCCGATGCAGCCGCCGTGATGCGCGCCTGTAGCGTCGATCTCGACAAGCTCCGCACGAGCCTCGTCAATTACCTTGAAACCGAATTTGAGAATCTGGTGACGGACGGCGCCGACGACGCCAAGCCGACCGCCGGTTTCCAGCGCGTGATTCAGCGCGCGGTGATCCACGTGCAGTCGTCCGGTCGCGAAGAGGTGACCGGCGCTAACGTGTTGATCGCGATCTTCGCCGAGCGCGAGAGCCACGCCGCGTACTTCCTGCAGGAGCAGGACATGACGCGCTACGACGCCGTCAACTACATCAGCCACGGCATCGCCAAGCGGCCGGGCGTCTCCGAGGCGCGCCCCGTGCGCGGCGTCGACGAGGAGGCCGAGACCAAGGGCACCGAGGACGCCAAAAAGAAGGGCGAGGCGCTCGATACCTATTGCGTCAACCTCAACAAGAAGGCGCGTGACGGCAAGATTGATCCGGTGATCGGACGCAATTCCGAGATCAACCGCGCGATCCAAGTGCTGTGCCGCCGGCAGAAGAACAATCCGCTGTTCGTGGGCGAGGCCGGCGTCGGCAAGACCGCGATTGCGGAGGGCCTCGCCAAGCGCATCGTCGACAGCGAAGTGCCGGAGGTGCTGGCGGCCGCGACCGTGTTCTCGCTCGACATGGGAACGCTGCTCGCTGGCACGCGCTATCGCGGCGACTTCGAGGAGCGCCTGAAGCAGGTGCTCAAGGAGCTCGAGGCGCATCCCAACGCCATCCTGTTCATCGACGAGATCCACACCGTGATCGGTGCCGGTGCGACGTCGGGCGGCGCGATGGATGCGTCGAACCTGCTCAAGCCGGCGCTCGCCTCGGGCACCATCCGTTGCATGGGCTCGACCACCTACAAGGAATACCGCCAGCACTTCGAGAAGGACCGCGCGTTGGTGCGGCGCTTCCAGAAGATCGACATCAACGAGCCGACGGTCGAGGACGCCATCGCGATCCTCAAGGGTCTCAAGCCCTACTTCGAGGACTATCACCGGCTGAAGTACACCAATGAGGCGATCGAGGCGGCGGTGCAGCTGTCCTCGCGCTACATCCACGACCGCAAGCTGCCGGACAAGGCGATCGACGTGATCGACGAGTCCGGTGCGGCGCAGATGCTGGTGGCCGAGAACAAGCGCAAGAAGACCATCGGCATCAAGGAGATCGAGACCACGATCGCCACGATGGCGCGGATCCCACCGAAGAGCGTGTCGAAGGACGATGCCGAGGTGCTCAAGCATCTCGAGCAGACCCTGAAGCGCACGGTGTTCGGCCAGGACAAGGCGATCGAGTCGCTGGCGTCGTCAATCAAGCTGGCGCGTGCCGGTTTGCGCGAGCCGGAGAAGCCGATCGGCTGCTATTTGTTCTCGGGTCCGACCGGCGTCGGCAAGACCGAGGTGGCGAAGCAGCTCGCGGCGAGCCTCGGTGTCGAGCTATTGCGCTTCGATATGTCCGAATACATGGAGCGGCACACCGTGTCGCGCCTGATCGGCGCGCCTCCCGGCTATGTCGGCTTCGATCAGGGGGGCCTGCTCACCGACGGCGTCGATCAGCATCCGCATTGCGTGGTGCTGCTCGACGAAATCGAGAAGGCGCATCCCGACCTCTACAATGTGCTGCTTCAGATCATGGATCACGGCCGGCTCACCGATCACAACGGCAAGCAGGTCAACTTCCGCAACGTGATCCTGATCATGACCACGAATGCCGGCGCGGCCGATATGGCCAAGCAGGCTTTCGGCTTCACGCGCTCGAAGCGGGAAGGCGACGACCACGAGGCGATCAACCGGCAGTTCGCGCCGGAATTCCGCAACCGCCTCGATGCCATCGTCTCGTTCGGCCACCTCAGTGTCGAAGTGATCGGCACGGTGGTCGAGAAGTTCGTGCTGCAGCTCGAGGCGCAGCTCGGCGACCGCGACGTCACCATCGAGCTGTCGGAGCCCGCCAAGACGTGGCTGGTCCAGCACGGCTATGACGAGCAGATGGGTGCGCGTCCGATGGCGCGCGTGATCCAGGAGCACATCAAGAAGCCGCTCGCTGACGAGGTGCTGTTCGGCAAGCTGAAGGGTGGTGGCCATGTCCGTGTCGTCCTGGTCAAGGACGAGGCGGATGAGACCAAGGACAAGATCGGCTTCGAATTCCTTGATGGCCCGGTCACGCCGAAGCAGGAGAAGCTGCCCGCCCGCAAGCGTCCCCCAGGCAAGCCCAACAAGCCGGGCGGCCCCGGCGGCTCCAAGGGGCCGACCTCGAAGGGCCCGCTGGTCAAGGCTTGATAATTGATCCAGTCTATCAGGAAGCCGGCGTATCGCGAGACCGCCGGCTTTTTGATGGGTGATGGGCCTGGTATGCGGGCTTGCAGCTTAAGGAGTCGATCGGATGGCCAACCCTGCCGGCACGACCACTCAGCCCGCGGCTGAGATACCGGCTGATGACCTGACGCGCGAACTCACATTGGCCAACCCCGAAGATCCCAAATCGCGCCACATCTCGGTCGCGGGCGGCACTTATACGATCCTCGTGACCGGCAAGGAGACGGGCGGCCGCTATAGTCTGATAGACATGCTGGTGCCGCCCGGCGGCGGTCCTCCGCCGCACCGTCACGACTTCGAGGAGATGTTCACGATCCTCGACGGTGAGATCGAGTTGACCTTCCGGGGCAGCACGTACCTTGCGGGCGCCGGTTCGACGGTGAACATCCCGGCCAATGCGCCTCACGCATTCAGGAACGTCTCGGACAAGCCGGCACGCATGCTCTGCATGTGCACGCCGGCAGGGCAGGAGGAGTTCTTCATGGCGGTCGGCGACCCCGTCGGCAGCCGTACCGCGCCTCCTCCGAAGCTCAGTGATGCTGAACGGGCCGAGCGCATGCAGCGCGCAAAGTCACTCTCAGCCAGCTACCGAACCCAATTGTTGGCATAAGTACTCGCCGCGAGTTGCTGATCGCGTTCTGCCGCCCTGAATCCCGATATGCTCGGTCGGCGCGGTCGCAGCGCGAGCGAGATAGGTTGCCCGCAGACTGCGGAAGGCCGATGGCACCGCGGCGGATTCTAAGTGCCTGTCTCGGCGGCGGCCGGCGGTCGCGGTTTCTTTGGCGCGGCTGGCCGCGCGCGGGCAGGCGCCGATGGCTGCATCGTCACAATGACCGGATTGGGCTTGTGATCGGTTGCCGCCCCCGTCGCGGCATCGACTCCCATGCCGATGACACCACCTAGCAAAAGATTGCCGGCAAAGCCGGCCGCGCCTGAGCCCGGTATGTCGCGGCTCAGCGGCACGATCTGGGGCTCATAGCCTTCCTTCTGGAAGGTGATCGAGATGTCCGCGTTCCGCTTGACGACTACGGCGCATGGCGTCGTGCAGGTAGTTGGAACTTCCAACCCGCTGACGACAGCTTCAACGCCTGATGGTGTCGATGAAATGCTGATGTTTTCGGTCGTGCCGCGCGTGACAGACGCGCAGCCGCCCAGCATGACGCTGAGCGCCACAATTCCAAATGAACGCATGAAGTGCCCCATATTCCCCAACGCCAATAAAGCGCAACCGGAGCGCGAGGGCAATACGACGCTAGTCCAGATGGTTAAGCCACGCACAGGTTGAGCATGGGCGCGGCGGGAACCTCGGATCGTTAGTCGCCCCGCAGGCGCTGGTCGTCCTGCACGCGGACATGCTCGGCGCCGCGCGCGCCCGCAGGTGACAGCCGCAGCATGCTCAGCACCGCGCCGCAGAGTGCAAAGCCGACGCCGGTGAGCAGCGCGATGCGGGTTCCGTCGATCGGGTAGCGGCCGAGCAACAGCGCCACCAACGCCGCGCCGGTGGTCTGGCCGAGCAGGCGCGCCGTACCCAGCATGCCGCTGGCGCCGCCGGCGCGCTCGCGCGGGGCGGCGGCGATCATGGTGCGGTTGTTGGGGGTCTGGAACAGGCCGAAGCCGGCGCCGGCCAGCGCCATCCGCCAGATGATATCGAGCGGCGTCGGGGCCGCAGGCAGGAACGCGAGCGCGCCGAGTCCGCAGGCAAACAGTGTGAGCCCGATGCCGCCGAGCAGGCCGGCCGGATAATGCTCGACCAGGCGGCCGGCGAGGGGCGCTGCGAAGGCGACTGCGATCGGCCAGGGCGTGATCAGCAGGCCCATATGCACGGCCGAATAGCCAAACCGGCTCTGAAGGTAGAAGGGGATTGCAACGAAGGCCAGCATCTGGCCGCAGAACGAGGCGATCGAGGTCGCAATCGACAGCCCGAAAACGGGAATCCGCAACAGGTCGACCGGCAGCAACGGCGACGTCATGTGGGTTTCGCGCCAGACCAGCAGCGCGCCGGCGACGATCGCGATCGCGAACTGGACGAGATAGGTGAGCGCGGCCTCACCATGGCCGACGCTGTCGACGGCCGCGATGCCGACACCGAAGGTGATCGCGGAGAGGCCTGCGCTCTGCCAGTCGAAGGAATGGCTTGCGGGTTTTGTGTGTGGCAGGCTGCGCAGGCCCAGCACCAGCGTCAGCACGCCCAGCGGCACGTTAATGGCAAACAGCCAGGGCCAGCTTCCGACCGCAAGGATCCCCGAGGCGAGCGTCGGGCCGACCGCGGCCGAGAAGGCGACGACGAGCGCGTTGAGCCCGATGCCGCGGCCGAGCTGGCTGCGTGGATAGGTGAAGCGCACCAGCGCCGCGTTGACGCTCATGATGCCGGCCGCGCCAAACCCCTGGATGATGCGCGCGATTGTCAGCAGCGGCAGCGTATGCGCCAGTGCGCAGAACGCGGATGCGAGCGTGAACAGCACGAGCCCCGCCAGATAGACGCGGCGATAGCCGACGATCTCGCCGAGCGAGGCCAGCGGCAGCAGCGAGATGGTGATGGCGAGCTGATAGCCGTTGACGATCCAGATCGAGAAGGCGGGGCTGGCGTCGAGATCGGTCGCAATTGTCGGCAGTGCCACATTGGCGATGGCGCTGTCGACGACCGCCATGATGATGCCGAGCGCAATGGTCAGGACCGCCTGGTTGCGCTGTGGCTGCGGCAGGCCGTCGGCATGCACTGTTGGGGCGGACGACATGATGAGGCGCGCTTGATTCGAGCCGTGTTTCGTCCCCGGATTAGGAAATTGCAGGATAGATCGCAACCCGGCAGGACACGGACAGTTCCTGTCCCATCGGCAGGCTGCCCGGCAGCGCAAGCATGGATCGCTGGCTCACCAGCGCGCTGTCGACTTTCCGAAGACGTAGAGTGCGATCAGCCCGAGCGTCACCGCGGTCGAGACAACCAGGACGGTGCGATCCCAATCGATCCGCGTCCGCTCGGCGCGGTTGAGATTGAGAGCCGTGAACAGGGCCTTCATGGCAAGTCGGCGCATCGGGGCGGCCTCGTGAGGCCGGCACGATGGCATTGCCGTCGCAGGCCGGCTTGATGCAGCTCAAGCCGAGCTACGCCGGGCGACCGCTCCCTACACCGCCGGCGGATTGCGGTCGGTGAAGGTCGTGCGCTGGTGCCAGTAGGGATAGGGCAGCGTTACCTTGCTGGCGGCATCGAGCTTCGCGATCTGCTCCTTGGTCAATGACCAGCCGACCGCGCCGAGATTTTCGCGCAGCTGCGTCTCGTTGCGCGCGCCGACGATCAGTGTCGAGACCGTGGGGCGCTGGAGCAGCCAGTTCAGCGCGATTTGCGAGACGCTCTTCCCGGTTTCCTTCGCGACCTCGTCGATTGCCTCGACGACACGATAAACGTGCTCGTCGGGCACGGGCGGCCCGAAATCGGCGGTCTTGGGCAGGCGGCTGACCTCGGGTTTCGGCTGCCCCCTGCGGATCTTTCCGGTGAGGCGTCCCCATCCGAGCGGTGACCAGACGACCGCGCCGACCCCCTGGTCCAGGCCGAGCGGCATCAGTTCCCACTCATAGTCGCGTCCGATCAGCGAATAGTAGGTCTGATTGGCGACGTAGCGCGGGAAGCCGTGCTTGTCGGCAACGTTGAGCGACTTCATCAGATGCCAGCCCGAAAAATTGGAGACGCCGACATAGCGAATCTTGCCGGCGCGCACGAGCACGTCGAGGGTGGAAAGCACCTCCTCGGGCGGCGTGAAGGCGTCGAAGCCGTGGAGCTGGAACAGGTCGATATAGTCGGTACCGAGTCGCTTGAGTGAACTGTCGATCGCCGCGAGCAGATGCTGCCGTGACGAACCGATGTCGTTGGGGCCGTCGCCGAAGCGGAAGGTGGCCTTGGTCGAGACCAGCACCTTGTCGCGGCGGCCCTTGATGGCCTCGCCGAGAACGCGTTCGGACTCGCCGAGCGAATAGATGTCGGCGGTGTCGAACATCGACACGCCGGCCTCGAGGCAGATATCCAGAAGCCGCCGCGCTTCGGTCGCGTCCGTCGTGCCCCACGCAGCGAGTCGGCCGACGCCGCCGAACGTGCCCGTTCCCAGGCTCAAAGCGGGCACCATCAGGCCTGAGCGGCCCAAGCGTCGGTATTCCATCGATATGCTCCTCGGCTGGCCGCTGCTTTATCCACGCGGCCTTGGTGCCGAAGCTAGCGTATGCGGGCGCCCTCAGCCATTACGCGCGCACATGGCGGCTTTGCTTCGTGAGGTCCTTGTTTGGTCAGAGTTGGACGTGCCGCTCCGGAAGCACGCCATCGGCAGCACTAGTGACGCAACTGGCTCTGCTTGAAGTCGCGCGGCGACATCCCAAAGTGCTCGCGGAAGACCCGGCCGAAATGCGAGAGGTCGTTAAAACCCCAGGCGAATGCGATCTCGCTGATGTGGCGGTGGGTGAGCATTGGCGAGGCGAGGTCGCGCCGGCACTGGGCGAGGCGCTCGGCCAGAACATAGCGCTGGAACGAAATGTTCTCGTCGGCGAGGAGATCGTTGACGTAGCGCGGCGAGATGCCGAGCGCGGCTGCGCTGTCCGTCAGCGACAGATCGGGATCGGCGAGGTGCGTCCGGATGTGCGCCTTCAGCCGGTAGAGCAGGGCGGAGCGATGGGTCGAGGACGGCAGCGACGTTTTGCCGAGCCGCTCGCTCAGGGCCATCGCCAGCAGATCGACGGCCTGCTCCGACAACGCTGCGGCGTTGCCCGTCGTGAGCCGGTCCGCGCTCTGGCAAAGCCTGAAGATGAAATCGTAAGCGAGCCGTTCGAGCGGCATATCGGCGCCGAACGACATCGCTGTCAGCGTCTCGGCGCCGCCGAGTCGCCGCTGCAACATCTCGCGGGGCACCTTGAAAATCGTCTGGGTGAAGGTGTCGTTGAACTTCAGTTCATAGGGGCGCGTGGTGTCGTAGAGCGCGAACTCGCCGGGATGGATCACGGTCTCGCGGCCGTCCTGCGCCACGCCGCCGTCGCCGCGATTGCCAAGGGCGACCAGAACATAATCCTGGTCCGAGCGTGCGATGCGCGAGGGCGTGCGGAACACGTGCTGGCGGTCGGAGCAGACCTCGGAGCACACCGCTCTGCCGAGCGGGACTTGCGTGACCGAGCCGCGAAAGGCGCTGCCGAGGTCGGACTTGCAATCGAGCCCGACGAAGACGTCGCAGACGATGTCCTGCCAGAGCGCCAGCCGGCGATAGCCGGGGCTGCCGTCCGTCGTGAACTGGATTGGCATCGGCAAGCCTCCCTGTCACATCCCGCAAAATCGCAGATCCAACCTGACCGCAGGCAAGTTCCGTACCCGTTCGCCGACCCCTCCGGTCGAGTTTTTGTTCCGCCGCGGTCGAGCGGCCAGCCGCCCGGTTTGGCCAAATAGACTGCATCGGACGTGGCTTCCGATCAACCGGCAATGGAGGCGGCAATGGGCATCGAACATCCCAAATACAAAGTGGCTGTGGTGCAGGCGGCGCCCGCCTGGCTCGATCTCGATGCCTCGATCGACAAGTCGATTGCGCTGATCAAGGAGGCGGCGGAAAAGGGCGCCAAGCTGGTCGCGTTCCCTGAGGCCTTCATCCCCGGTTATCCCTGGCACATCTGGATGGACTCGCCGGCCTGGGCGATCGGCCGCGGCTTTGTGCAGCGCTATTTCGACAATTCGCTGTCCTATGACAGCCCGCAGGCCGAGAAGTTGCGCGATGCGGTGCGGAGGGCAAAGCTGACGGCCGTGATCGGCCTCTCCGAACGCGATGGCGGCAGCCTCTATCTAGCGCAATGGTTGATCGGCCCCGACGGTGGGACCATCGCAAAGCGCCGCAAGCTGCGGCCGACCCACGCCGAGCGCACCGTCTATGGCGAAGGCGACGGCAGCGATCTCGCCGTGCATGCGAGGGCGGACATCGGCCGTATCGGCGCGCTGTGTTGTTGGGAGCATCTGCAACCGCTGTCGAAATACGCGATGTATGCGCAGAACGAACAGGTCCATGTCGCGGCCTGGCCGAGCTTTTCGCTGTACGATCCCTTTGCGCCGGCTCTCGGCGCCGAGGTCAACAATGCCGCCTCGCGCGTCTATGCCGTGGAAGGCTCCTGCTTCGTGCTGGCGCCGTGCGCGACAGTCTCGCAGGCGATGATCGACGAGCTCTGCGACCGGCCGGACAAGAACGCGCTGCTGCATGTCGGCGGCGGTTTTGCTGCGATCTACGGACCCGACGGTAGCCAGATCGGCGACAAGCTCGCGCCGGATCAGGAGGGATTGCTGATCGCCGAGATCGATCTCGGCGCCATCGGCGTCGCCAAGAACGCCGCCGATCCCGCCGGGCACTATTCGCGCCCTGACGTGACGCGGCTGCTGCTCAACAAGAAGCGATACCAGCGCGTCGAGCAGTTTTCGCTGCCGGTTGACAGCATCGAGCCCACGGACATTGCGGCGGCGGCGAGCTGACCACCGAGAGCACTGGGAGGGCATGATCATGGAATCCGCAATTCCTGCGCATCTCGAAACGACGCGCACGCGCCACAAACGCGTGCCTGATGATTACCAGCCGCCATATCCGTCCGTTGTGGCGCGCTACAAGCCCGCCGTGAGCCGGGTCGTGATGGCCTATTTCGGTCTCCAATATCGCGGTGAGGCGCTGCCAGCGGCGCTGGAGGAAATTGCAGGGCTGTTTGCGGCCGAGGGCGGTCCCTCGCATTGGGACCGCGCGCACTATGTCGACCAGTCTGGTTATGAGACCATCGTCATGGTTGCCTATTGGGACGATGTCGCACGTTTCGATGCTTGGTTCGCACCGGCACGCGAAGCATGGACAGGCAGAGCTCGCGAGGGCATCGGCACCTTCATCGAGGTGCTGCGTCCCACCGTTGCGCGGCACGAGACGTTGTTCTCCTCGCCCGACCGGCCCGAGGGTGTCGCCGTCATTGCGGAAGGCATGAGCGGCGAGGTGCAGGAGCACGCCTATTGGGGCGGCATGCGCGATCGCATTCCGCTGTCGCAGACCGATCCGATGTCGCCGGGCGGCACCCCCGAGTTGATCCGCGACGGCGCGCGGCTGCGCGTCAAGGCGCACGACAATCTCTGCCTGATCCGCTCTGGGCAGGACTGGAGTGACACCGAGTCGTCCGAGCGAAAGCTCTATCTCGACGACGTCGAGCCGGTGTTGCGCGAGGGCATGGATTTTCTGCGCGACGATGGTCTTGGCATCGGCTGCTACGCCAACCGCTACATGCAGGTGCTCGCGGCCGACGGCAGCGCGAGCGAAAAGTCCTACGGTCAGAGCTGGTGGAAAAGTCTCGCCGCTCTGGAACGCTGGGCGGAGTCTCACCCGACCCATGTCAGGATCTTTGGTGCGGCGATGAAGTACCTCTCGACGCTCGGGCCGTCAGCGAAGTTGCGGCTCTATCACGAGGTCACGGTGGCGGCCGCGGATGAGCAATTCTTCGAATATCTGAACTGCCACGCAAAGACGGGCATGCTGGCGGCGGTCGAGACCGTCAGCGCCTAGGCCACACAATGGCTGAGCAACTCCGAATGCGCGGCGCAGATGTGGTGCGCGCCGGCGTCCCTCAGCTCCGCCTCGCTGCCATAGCCATAGAGCACGCCGATTGCGGTCATGCCGTTGGTGCGGGCACCGACGACGTCATGACTGCGGTCGCCGATCATGATTGCCGTGGCGGGATCGACCTTGGCCTCGTCGAGCGCGTAGCGGAGCAGGTCGCGCTTGTCGACGCGGGTACCGTCGAGCTCGGAGCCGAACACGCGCTCGAAATACGGCTTCAGGCCGAAATGCTCGACGATGCGGGTGGCGTAGACGGCGGGCTTGCTGGTCGCCACGAACATGCGCTGGTCGGTCGCGGCAATCGTCGTCAGCGTGTCGATGATGCCGGCATAGGCCTCGTTCTCGAACAGGCCGATATCGCTGAATCGCTCGCGGTAGAGCAGCAGCGCGCGGTCGGCGAGCTCATCGCTTCCCGTGAGCTTTTTCAGGCTGGCATGCAGCGGCGGTCCGATGCACCAGGTCAGCTCGTCCTCGCTCGGCACCGGAATGTTCAGCCGCTCCAGCGCGCACTGGAGCGAGCGGGTAATTCCGGGTTTTGGATTGGTCAGCGTGCCGTCGAGATCGAAATAGATTGTCACCATGCTTGCCGTGCCCGTGTTGATCGTGCCGTCCATTGCTTGACCTAGCCGCAGGCCAAGGCAACGCGCAACGGTGAGCCCACCGCGTTGGTGTCGCGCGCCGTTTTAAGGCTCGCTATTCGCGGGGCGCAAGCGTAAAGTCGCGCAATCACCGCCCTTCTTATGGCATCCATCGGTGACTGAGGGTCACTAGCGCTCCCGCCGATTGAGGAGGAGCGCGCATGCCTCGATTTCGCATGGCCGACTGGATCGCGCCGCCGGTGATGGTCCCGGTGTTTCTATTAATCCTGGTAGCCGCTACGGCCGTTCTGCATGGATAGGACGCCGCTGCAATATCTGGTGAGCGGACGCGATTCTGGCGGCTATGTGAGCTTGGCCCGCACCACGACGGCCGACGCGTTGAAGAAGGCCAGGGAGCTGTTGCAGGAAGGCTATATCGACGCGCGGATTTGCACGCCGCAGGGCCGGATTCTGCAGTCTGACGAGTTCGACCAGTTCGAGGCATGAGGCGCGCGAGCGGCGTCGATCGACCGCGCCCGGATTCTCCCGAGAGGAAAGATAATCACATGAAAACGCTTGTTGTCGCATTGGCGCTTGGCACATTCGCGCAAAGTGCGCTCGCGACAGAGCCGGATTGCCGCACGATCGAAAGCACGAGCGGACGTCTTGCCTGTTACGACACTGCGTTTCCGCCGCAAGCCAAGAAGCGCGCCGATGCGGAACGTGACGTATCTCGATCTCCCTATAAAGATCCGTTCACTGATGAAGAAGCCCGTACCGCGGCGAAACTCAAGAATATCTGTCGCGGTTGCTGAGGGAACCGTCATGGTCCGCGAAACCCTGGCAGAGGAGCACAGATGAGCGAGCGACTTGAAACACTGAAGAAGGCCCGAGATCGCATGATCGAGGACAGGGACGCGCATGCCAAAGTGCTGGCAGCTCCCTTTGTGCGCGACACGGCCGAGCGTGCGCGCAACAAGTTCTTGGAGATCCAGGCGCTGATCGACGCCCTCGACCGCGCCATCAGAGGCGAAAGCCTGGTGCCGGTCAAAAACTGAAGCAGCGAAAGACGAGACCGGCGCAGGCTACGTCGCAGGTGAGCGGTGGCATGCTGATGCCGCTACCGTTTCCATCATTGCTGCCGGGCCCATGCGACGATCGCGGCCGCATCGGTGCCGGCCTTGGCCTCCCAGCCGGCGATCGTGCTTGTGGCGGCGCTGCGGAGGGCCGCGACGAGGGATTGCGGCGCGGGCTCGACGATATTCACGCCGTTGTCGCGCATGCGTGCGTAATTCTCGGCCGTGCGATGGGCGAGCAGCGCAAACTGGCTCTGCTCGGTTTCGGCTGCGGCCGCCATCACCTCGCGCTGCATCGGCTCGGACAGTGCGGCAAACGTCTCGCTGCGGACGAAGGCGATCGAGACCGGCATCGCGTAATTGATCGCGGTGAAATGCGGCAGGAAGTCCCAGAGTTTTCGCCCCGCGCCGCCGTCGCCGGAGGTGAGGAATGCGTTCAGTTGATGGTCCTTCAGGCCGGACAGCGCCTTGTCCATCGGCAGGAACTGCGCATTGGCCCCGGCGGCACGCATCACCGCGCTGGAATTGGCGTCGTAGGCCCGCAGATTCAGTTTGGGCAAATCGTCGGCGCCTGCGAGTGCATGATCCGACCAGAGGCCGGTCGCAGGCCAGATCGTCAGATAGAGCAGCTTGAGACCGCGGTCGGCGAACGCCTTCTCGTAGAGCGGGCGTGCCCGTGCGTTGGTGGCGCGGGCGATGTCGACCGATTGCACCAGGAAGGGCAGGGTGGAAAGACCGAGCACCGGGTCGAGGCCGGACAGCGCGCCGGCAAAGGCATCGCCGCCGGCGATCCGGCCATCGAGCGCCGCGCCCGGCATCTCGCTCGAGTTGATCTTGAGCTCGTTGTCGAAGGCGTTGGCCAGGGTCACGAAACCGTTTGTGCGGGCCGCGACGCGATCGGCGAAAGTGGTGAGGCCGATCCCGGAAATGTTGTTTTGAGGATATTCCGTGGTCATCCGCCAGCTGACTTGCGCCATCGCCGGCACGGTGAACAGGACGAGGGCGGCGAGGACAAGGAGTGCGCGGATCCCTTTGGTGGAGATGCGCATTGGGAGAAGCAGGTCAGGCAGCATATATTGGCAACTCGTTGAACCATGGCACGATGCCGGAACATGGCAGATCATCTTGTTGCACGCGGCGCCGGCGTGCGCCACAGCGATGCTTGGGCAGTGTTGGCGCGAATTGCATCACTCCTCGTTGCCGCACTGCTGGCTTCTGCGACAGAGGTCGCGGCGTGGGACAGCTCGCCGGCAAAGACTAATGTCGCCGTCCCCAGCGTTGAAGAGCTCGCGGTGCCGCCGGCGAAGCCTGATGCGCGCGAGAGCGACACGCGGGAATCGATCTGCCTGATCGTCGAGGCCGCCGCGCGCGATGCCAATCTGCCGCTGGAGTTCTTCGCCCGCGTGATCTGGCAGGAAAGTCGCTTCCAGGTTGATGCCGTGGGCCCGGTGACGCGCAGCGGCGAGCAGGCGCAGGGGATCGCGCAATTCATGCCGGGCACCGCGAGCGAGCGCGGGTTGCTCAATCCCTTCAATCCGGTGCAGGCGCTGCCGAAGTCGGCGGAGTTTTTGAATGAGCTGCGCAACCAGTTCGGCAATCTCGGCCTTGCGGCCGCCGCCTACAATGCCGGCCCGCGTCGCATCCAGGAATGGCTCGCCGGCACCGGCCCGATGCCGGAGCAGACGCGCAACTACGTCTACGCCATCACCGGCACGAGCGTCGATGCGTGGGCGAAGGCCGGCGCGACCGGCAAGGGTCCGCCAAGCGGGCCCCCGACGAGCTGCCGCGATCTGATGGCGCTGTTGAAGCGCGCACCGAATGCCTTCGTCGCCGAGCTCGAGCAGCATGTGGAGCTTGCCGCAGCCAAGATCTGGGGCGTGCAGCTCGCCGCGGGATTCGACCGCAACAGGGCGCTGGCGATGTATTCCCGCGCGGTCACGCGGCTGAGCGCCGTGATCGGCGACCGCGATCCGAGCCTGCTGAGCTCGGTGGTGCGCAGCCGCGGTTCGCACGCGTTCTACCAGGTACGCATCGGCGCCGACACGCGACCTGAGGCGGACGATCTCTGCAACCGCATCCGGAAAGCTGGCGGGGCGTGTTTTGTACTGAAGAACCGGGGCGTGAGCGGGTAGCGACCGCACGCATGCCAGCCCCGCCGCGGGCTTTCTTGACGTCAGCCGCGGTATTGCCCGTTATGCAGGCCCGATTTTGCAACCTCAGCCGGCCATCCCGTGGCGTTTCCTCCGCTCGATTCCCCTCAATGGCAAAGTCCCTGGCGCGCCTTTGCGTGGGGGCTGCGCTCGATCACGCAGACGATCCTCACACTCGTCCTGTTTGCGACCTATCTTGGCATCGGCGCGCTCGCCCATGACACGCATTTCAGCCTGCTCTGGGCGCTCTGCTCGACGCTGTTCGTCTGGGCAGGGCCGGCGCAGATCATCCTGATCACGACGCTCGGCTCGGGCGCCACTGTCATCCAGTCGGCGATCGCGGTGACGGTCAGCGCCATCCGCCTGTTCCCGATGGTGGTCTCGGTGCTGCCGCTGATGCGCACGCCGACGACCAAGCGGCGCGAGCTGTTCTTCGCGGCGCATCTCACCGCCGTGACGCTGTGGGTCGAGTGCCATCGCTTTCTGCCGCAGGTGCCGCGCGAGCGGCGGATCGCGTTCGTCAACGGACTTGGCTTCGGTCTGGTCTCGGTGTGCCTCACCGCCAACACGGTCGGCTATTTCCTCGCAGCAAATCTCACAAAGACCTTGGGCGCCGCGATCCTGCTGCTGACGCCGCTGTCATTCCTGTTCTCGACCGCGCGCAACAGCCGGGAGGCCGCCGACGTCGTCGCGCTGGCGCTCGGGGTTTTGCTGTATCCGCTGGCGGCGAAGATGAACTCTGGCCTCGACATCCTCGTCAGCGGTCTCGTCGCCGGCACGATTGCCTATGGCGTGCATTGGTGGCGGGAGGTGCGCGCATGAGCTTTGCGCAGCTCATCGGTGACTGGCACGCGCTGTTCGTGCTGTTCGTCGCAGGCGTCATTCCCAACCAGATTTGGCGCATGCTGGGCCTGTGGTTCGGCGGCGGAATCGACGAGGGTTCGGAGCTGCTGGTCTGGGTGAGGGCGGTCGCCACGGCCATCTTGGCGGGCGTCATCGCCCAGATCGTGGTTGAGCCGCCCGGCGCGTTGGCAAGCGTGCCTGATGTCCTGCGCTATGGCGCAGTCGGCGCCGGCCTGGTCGTCTTCCTGTTGACCCGCCGCTCGATTTTCGCGGGCGTGGTCGCGGGCGAAGTCTTCATGCTGGCCGGCACGTGGTGGTTGGGCTAAAACCGTCGCGAACAGCAAGGAAGTGGAAATATGGTTCGCGAAAACGAGCTCCGCGAGGGCGAGGTCGCCATCGAGCTGCCGTCGACGGCGGATGCCGGCCTCGTCTTCATCGGCCGCATCCGCACGCCCTGGACTTCGCGGCTGGAGACGCCGCGGCAGGGCCGCGCCGACGGCCCGATCTGCCGCCTCGAGATTTTCGAGCCGTTCGTGCCGGCGATCAAGGGCGTCGATTTCTACAGCAATCTCGAAGTGCTCTACTGGCTCGACAAGTCGCGCCGCGACATCGTCCTGCAAAGCCCGAAGAACAACGAGAAAACCCGCGGCACGTTTTCGCTGCGCTCGCCGGTGCGGCCGAACCCGATTGGCACCTCGATCGTGAAGCTGGTTGCCATCGAGGGCAATGCCATCCTCGTGCGTGGTCTCGATTGCATCGACCACACGCCGCTGATCGACATCAAGCCCGACCGCTGCGAGTTCACCCCGCTGGCCGCGCCGCAGGCCGGGGATTTCCAGACGGAGTAGGGGCGCGCCGCCCCAACCTCGTCATTGCGAGGAGCAAAGCGACGAAGCAATCCAGACTGCCACCACGGAATGATTCTGGATTGCTTCGCTTCGCTCGCAATGACGAATAGCGGGACCTAGCCCGCCTGCAACGCTGCGATCAGCTTGGTCGCGTTCTCTTCGAGCACCTTGACGTCTTCCTTGCGGCTCGCGGGCGGCAGCATGGCCACGCCGTCGTGGCGCGGCATCACGTGCATGTGGAGATGAAACACCACCTGACCGCCGGCGGACTCGTTGAACTGTTGCACGGTGATGCCGTCGGCGTTGAACGCCTTCATCGCCGCCATTGCGATCTTCTTCGCGCCGCGGGCAACATGGGCGTAATCGTCGGGCTTGATGTCGAGGATGTTGCGCGCAGGAGCCTTCGGAATCACCAGCGTGTGGCCTGATACCCGCGGCATGATGTCGAGGAAGGCGAGCACGTGCTCGTCCTCATAGACCTTGTGGCAGGGAAATTCGCCGCGCAGGATTTTTGCGAAGATGTTGTTGGTGTCGTAGGTGGTCATGGCGGCGGCTCCCTAAAATTTCGCGCTTACTGGCACCAGCCAAGGCGAACGGTCAAGGCAAACCGTCAAGGCGCCTCGTCGATGCCTTTGCGGAACGGGCCGAGCTCGGCAAGCTCGCGGCCGGCTTCGGCGACATAGGCCCGCTCGCGCTTGAGGTAATCATCGATGGCGCGGCGCAGGCCCGGATCGGCGATGAAGTGGGCGGAATGGGTCGTTCGCGGCAGGTAGCCGCGCGCGATCTTGTGCTCGCCCTGCGCACCGGCCTCGACGTATGTGAGGCCGCGCTTGATGGCGAAATCGATCGCCTGATAGTAGCAGACCTCGAAATGCAGGAAGGGATGGTGCTCGACCGCGCCCCAGTTGCGGCCGAACAGCGTGTCCGAGCCGATGAAGTTGATCGCGCCCGCGATCCAGCGATCGTTGCGGCGCGCCATCACCAGCAGCACGTCCTCGCTCATGGTCTCGCCGATCAGCGAGAAGAACTCGCGCGTCAGATAGGGGCGGCCCCATTTGCGCGAGCCGGTCTCCATGTAGAATTCGAAGAAGGCATCCCAGGCATCCTCGTTGATGTCTTTCCCGGTGAGGCAGTGGATCGTGACACCGGCCGCGAGCGCATCGCGCCGCTCGCGCTTGATGGACTTGCGGTGGCGGGAGTTCAGCGTCGCCAGGAAATCGTCGAAGCTCGCAAAACCTTCGTTGCGCCAGTGGAACTGCTGGTCGGTGCGCTGGAGGAAGCCATGCTGGGCAAGCAGCTTCCACTCGCTCTCGCGGGCGAAGGTGACGTGCACCGAGGAGGCCTTGCTGACGCCGCACAGCGCCACCAGCCCGCCCGCCAGCGCCTCGGTGATGCGCTCATGGTCGACGCCGTCGCGGACCAGCAGCCGCGGTCCCGTGGCCGGCGTGAAGGGAACCGAGACCTGGAGCTTCGGATAGTACCGCCCGCCTGCACGTTCATAGGCGTCTGCCCAGCCGCGGTCGAAGACGTATTCGCCTTGGGAATGCGATTTCAGATAGCAGGGCGCGACGCCCGCGACGCGGCCGTCGATCTTGGCCACGAGATGCCGGGGCCCCCAGCCGGTGCGGATCGTTGCCGAACCCGATTTCTCAACGGCGGAGAGAAAAGCGTGCGAGACGAACGGGTTATAGGCGGGTTTTGAGAGCCCGAGGGAATCGCCTGGAAGGCCGGATGAGGTTCCGTTGCCGCCCCGGTTGCACCGGCCGCCGGGATTTGCGCAGGCGTCCCAATCCTCAGGCGACACTTCGCCAATCGACGGTACGGCTTCGAGCGTGATTTCAGATGATCGCATCGTGCCCAAGATCGTGCATTGCAGCAGCGACTTCAAGAGGGCGGGAACAGCGTGCCTACGGCACGAACCCCTCGAAGATCATCTGATCCGCGTATTGCCCGACCCGCGTCCGCTGCTCGCCCGTGCGCACGGTCCAGCCGAGCAGGGCGCAGCCGAAGACGTTGCGGGCGATCCAGGGGGCGGGGGCCGGGAGGTGGTCGACCTTGAAGGCGACGAAATGCGGCCGGGTCTGAAAGCCGTGGCGCAAATACAGCATGCTGTCGCGCTGCGCCCCGGTCAGATAGGCCCAGTATTCATCCTCGTAGCTCCGCTGCGCGACGATGCCGCGCGGGCGGGCGGGCAACAGCTCGCGCAGCGCCAGGACCTGGTCGGGATCGAAGGACATGCCGACGGCGGGGCCCTGATAGGACGCCAGCACTTCGGCCATCCGCTTCACCAGCTTGCGGTCGCCGTCAAAATGGCTCTTTACCTCGATCACCAGCGGCACGCGGCCGGCGACCATGGCGCAGAGGTCGGACAGCGACATCATCTGCTCGTCGGTGTCCTTGAACCTGATCGCCTTCAGCTCCGCCGCGGTCTTCTCGACGACCTTGCCGGCCGCCTCGGTGAGGCGGCCGAGCGCATGGTCGTGATGCACCATGGCCTCGCCGTCGGACGAGAGCTGGATGTCGACCTCGATCGCGAAATTGCCTGCGATCGCCGCCTGCACCGCGCCCGGCATGTTCTCCACGATGCCGCGCGATATGTCATGCAGGCCGCGATGGGCGACCGGCCGGGCTGTCAGCCAATCCGGAGCGCGCATGCGCGTCAGGCGACCTCGAACACGCCATCGACCTCGACCGCCGCATCCGCGGGCAGCGAGGCGACGCCGACGGTGGTGCGGGCGTGGCGGCCTTTGTCACCGAAGGCGGCGACCATCAGATCGGAGGCCCCGTTGAGCACCTTCGGCCCGTCCAAAAAGTCCGGCGCCGAGTTGATGAAGCCGCCGAGGCGGACCACCCGCACGACCTTGTCGAGATCGCCGAGCGCCGCCTTGACCTGGGCCAGCAGATTCACGGCGCAGCCACGCGCGGCAGCCGCGCCTTCCTCGATCGACACGCCGGCGCCGAGCTTGCCCTTGGCGATCAGCTTGCCGGCGGGGTCGAAGCAGACCTGGCCCGAGACGAACAGCAGATTTCCGGTGCGCACGAACGGCACGTAATTCGCCACGGGGGTGGGGGCCTCATGCAGCTTGATGCCCTGTTCCGCCAGCTTCTGTTCGACCGTGCCCGCCATCTTCGACCTCGTTGTCCAGAAATTCATCCGCCCGGGCGCGTCCTTTTGGAGGCCGGGCGGCGCCCTGTTTCGCTCATCGTGCCGCCACATGCAAGCAACCGGAGGGGATGCAATTTCTACAGGCAGGGCAGGCGGTTCAAAGCGGGGGCCGCAACTTTACGTGAAATGGCCTCAGTTGCGGCGCAATGGAACGGTCATTAAAGTGTCGAATCTGCGCTTCCCAAAGGACAGACATGGTGCACCTTTTCCGGACTTCGCTCTGTGTGACGGCGCTCGTGGCGGCCGCTTTCGGCGCCGGCAATGTGGCGCACGCTGCCAACGGTCCGTTCCTCGCGCACCAGGCGCTCTATGATTTGAGTCTCGTCAAATCGCGCTCCAATTCGGTCAACAGCGCCCGTGGCCGCATCCTCTACAATTTCGCCGGCAGCTCGTGCGAGGGCTACACCTCCGAATTCCGCCAGGTCTCCGAGCTCGACAGCGGCGAGGGCAAGATCACGCTCAGTGACCTCCGTTCCAATTCCTGGGAGGACGCCGCGGGAAAAAGCTACCGCTTCAAGATCGAGACGCGGATGAACGAGGCCGACGCCGGCCGGGTCGACGGTTCGGCCGAGCGCGATGGCGACCACATCAACGTCAAGCTGAAGCTGCCGGCGCCGAAGAACTTTACGCTCGACGGCAAGATCGTGTTCCCGACCGAACAGATCCAGCGCATCATCGCGGCTGCCAAGGACGGCAAGTCGCTGCTCGAGCTGTCCGTCTATGACGGCTCCGACGACGGCCAGAAAGTCTACAACACGCTGACTGTGATCGGCCAGCCGATCCCTGCCGACCGCACCGCCGCGCCTGATGCGTCGACGTCGGACGAGCACATGAAATCGCTCAAGCGCTGGCCCGTCACCGTCAGCTATTTCGACCGCGAGTCGCAGCAGAAGGAAGGCGAGCAGACGCCGGTCTACGCAATGGCGTTCGAGCTCTACGAAAACGGCGTCTCGCGCCAGCTCGTGCTCGATTACAACGATTTTGTCATCTCCGGCGCGATGGGCAAGTTCGACGTCAAGGACAGCAAGCCCTGTAATTGAGGGGCGAGGCTAGCTCTCAGCGCGCTCTCCAGTTAGGCTCCCTCCCAACCACAAACTCCGGGAGCCAGCACCATGCCGAAGCTCGATCATCTCCGCCCCAGCGGCCTGCATCACAATCCCGCTTATTCCCACGTCGTCACCGCCACGGGCGCGCGCACCATCTACATCTCCGGCCAGGTATCCGTGGATGAAGAGGGGCGGATCGTCGGCGAGGGCGATCTTGCTGCGCAGACGACGCAGGTGATGCAGAATCTCGGCCACGCGCTGAAAGCGGCCGGTGCGAGCTATTCCAACATCGTCAAGATCACGACCTTCGTCGTCGGCTACAAGCCGGAGCTACGCCCGATCATCGGCAAGGCCCGCTCCGTCTTCTTCCAAGGCATGGAGCCGCCGGCCTCCACGCTCGTCGGCGTCTCCGCGCTGGCCGCGCCGGAGTGGCTGATCGAGATCGAGGCGATCGCGGTCGCGGATTGAGTCCGTAGCCTGGATGGAGCGAAGCGAAATCCGGGAATCTGCCGCCGCGGATGCGCTGACCCGGATTGCGCTGCGCTCCATCCGGGCTACAGGTGCTTCGCTTTGGACATCTCTTGCAGCAGCGCCAACGCCTCATCAGCCCTATCAACCGGCACGAAGAGATGGTCGTGGTGGAAGGCCGACACGGCGTTCACACTGATGCCCGCTTCGGCCAGACGCGCCGTGATGGCAGCCAGGAATCCCACTGCATCTAGTGCGGAGTGAACTGTCAGCGTGATCAGGCGCGAGGCGAACGCGTAGCGCAGGCCTGCCGCTTCGGCCTCTTCGCGCAAAATCACGAGCGTGGTGCCTTCCTGTTCGCGGAACGTCAGCAGCGGATTGAGTGCTGCGCGAATGCTCTCGTCTGCCACGATCGTGCAGAACACGAAGACGCCCGGCCGCAGCTCCGGTTTCATGCCCCTCAGCAGCGCGCCGAGATCGCGTTCGCCCGCCATCACTCCGGCGCCTTTTCCGGCCCGTCATACGCGATGCCGCGGATCACCGCCGCGCTGCCGAACTTCTTGCGCAGGCTGTCCACCGCGCGCTCGGCATGCGCGGCGCGGCGGTCGAGCATGTCGGTGTCGTCGGCGACTGATCCTTCGCGCAGTGCGCTGACGCCGGCGCCCATCAGGCGGAAGGCGGTGCCGTCGATCTCTTTCGCCAGCATCTCGCGGCAGATCGAAAAGATCTTTGCGGCAAGCTGGGTCGGGGCTGCGATCGACTGCGAGCGGGTACGCTGGCGGAAGTCGGCGGTCTTCAGTTTTAGCGTGACGGTCGAGCCGGCGAGCTCGCTGCTCTTCAGCCGCGACGACGTCTTCTCGCACAGTCGCCAAAGAATCTTCTCCAGCGACGCGAAATCGCGGATGTCGGTCTCGAAGGTGGTTTCGCTCGAAATCGTCTTGGCACCCCGATCAGGCTCGACGCGGCGGTCGTCGATGCCGCGCGCGAGCCGCCACAGCCTGCGGCCGTCGCTCGGAAATTGCCGCATCATCTCGATCTCATCGGCCTTTTGCAGATCGGCAATGATGCGGAAGCCGCGCTGCCCCAGGCGCTCCTGCGTCGCAGGCCCGACCCCGAAGATGAAGCCGACCGGCTTGTCCGCCAGCATTGTGCGCGCCTCTTCCTGATCGAGCGCGGCGAAGCCACGCGGCTTGTCGAGGTCGGAAGCGATCTTGGCCAAAAACTTGTTGCAGGAGAGGCCGACCGAGACGGAGATGCCGATGTCGCGCTCGATGTCGCGGGCAAAGCGCGCCAGCACCTTTGCCGGGATCATGCCGTGGACCCGTTCGGTGCCGGACAGATCAAGGAAGGCCTCGTCGATCGAGAGCGGCTCGACCAGCGGGGTCAGCGCCTGCATGGCCTGCCGCACCTCGCGACCGACGCGGACGTATTTCGCGATATCCGGCGGGATCACGGTCGCATGCGGGCAGGCGTCGAGCGCCTTGTACATCGGCATCGCCGAGCGGACGCCATAGGTCCGCGCGATGTAGCAGGCGGCCGAGACGACGCCGCGCTTGCCCCCGCCGATGATGACGGGCTTGTCGGCAATGTCAGGGTTGTCGCGCTTCTCGACCGTCGCATAGAAGGCGTCGCAGTCGATATGGGCGATGGTCAGGCTCGACAGCGCCCGGTGGCGGACGAGGCGAGGGGAACCGCAGGCGGAACAGCGCCGCACGCCCATATCCAGATCGGCCGAACAATCCCGGCAGAAGCAGCGGGGCCCGGCCGTATCAGGGGCGGTCACGGCACGTCGCGCTCCCAGGTCCGGTCGCCGAGGGCGTCGCCCAGGACCTGCCGCGCCGCAGCAACGTTGGTCGGATGAAGCTCCGCAGTCGCGGCAAAGGCCTTCACGGTGGCGTCATCGCGCATCACGAAATCGAGCACGCTGAGCAGGAAATTCGGGTCCGAGGCGGCATTCCGCAGGGTCTCCGGACCGACCCCTGTCTCAGCCAGGAACAGGCCCAGCCGCTCGGGATCGCCGGCAACGAAGGACAGCGCCTGAATCGCAACGATTTCAGCGACTTCGCGAGGGTTGTGAACAGGCTTTTTCAAGGGGCCGGTTTGCCTTTCCATTAACTTTCGGTGTCTACTTTGAAATCCATCATGCCCGAGTCTCAAGACCGCCGACAAGCAACTGGAAACCACATCGCAGAAAGTCGACCCTCGGGTTTAACGAAACTCAAGCTAATCCGAGTCTAGTTTGAATCCAGTTTTCGAAGCGCCTGATAGCGGCGCCTGAGGCGTCACATGCATCGGTCTTCAGGACCATACAGGAGGGCGGGATGGCTAAGACCGTCCTGATCGTGGAAGACAACGAGCTCAACATGAAGCTCTTCCGCGACCTGTTGGAGGCGCACGGCTACCAGACCTCCGGCACCAGCAACGGATATGAGGCGCTCGACCTGGTTCGCAAGATGCGGCCCGACCTCGTGCTGATGGATATCCAATTGCCGCAGGTCTCCGGCCTCGAGGTCACGCGCTGGATCAAGGACGATCCGGAGCTGCGCTCCATTCCCGTCGTCGCGGTCACGGCCTTCGCGATGAAGGGTGACGAAGAACGCATCCGCGAGGGCGGCTGCGAGGCCTATTTGTCCAAGCCGATCTCGGTCGGCAAATTCATTGAGACGGTCCGGCGTTTTATCGGATAGGAAGTGAGTTCAAAGTGTCCGCGCGTATCCTGGTCGTCGATGACGTTCCTGCCAACGTCAAGCTCCTCGAAGCCCGTCTGTCCGCCGAATATTTCGACGTGATGACCGCCTCGAACGGCACCGAAGCGCTGGCGCTGGCCAGCCGCGCCGAATGCGACATCATCCTGCTCGACGTGATGATGCCCGACATGGACGGCTTTGAAGTCTGCCGCCGCCTCAAGACCGATCCGGCAACGCACCACATTCCCGTCGTGATGGTCACCGCGCTCGACAGCCCCGCCGACCGCAACCGCGGCCTGGAAGCCGGCGCCGACGACTTTTTGACAAAACCCGTCTCCGACGTCGTGCTGATCGCGCGCGTGCGCTCGCTGACGCGGCTGAAGATGATGACGGACGAGCTGCGCATGCGCGCCATCACCTCGCTCGAGATCGGCATGCAGGCGCCCGAGCGCAGTGCCGTGGCCGACACCGGCAAGGGCGGCCGCATCCTGCTGGTCGACGACCGCCAGTCCTCCTATGAGCGCCTGGCGAGCCTGCTCGCGGCCGAGCACACCGTCGACGTCGAGCCGAACCCGACGGAAGCGCTGTTCCACGCCGCCGAGGGCAATTACGATTTGCTGATCGTCTCGCTCGACCTCAACAATTTCGACGGCCTGCGGCTCTGCAGCCAGGCGCGCTCGCTGGAGCGCACGCGCCATGTGCCGATCCTGGCAATCGCCGACCCCGAGAACTCGACGCGGCTCCTTCGTGGGCTCGAGATCGGCGTCAACGACTATCTGCTGCGCCCGATCGACAAGACCGAGCTGCTGGCGCGCGCCCGCACCCAGATCCGCCGCCGCCGCTACACCGATCACCTGCGCGACAACGTGCAGAACTCGATCGAGATGGCGATCACCGACGCACTCACCGGCCTGCACAATCGCCGCTACATGGAGAGCCATCTGGCGACGCTCGCCGAGCAGGCATCCACGCGCGGCAAGCCCCTGGCGCTGATGATTTTGGACATCGACTATTTCAAGTCGATCAACGACAATTACGGGCATGATGCCGGCGACGACGTGTTGCGCGAATTCGCGGTGCGGGTGCGCAAGTCGATCCGCGGCATTGATCTGGCCTGCCGCTACGGCGGCGAGGAGTTCGTCATCGTGATGCCGGAGACCGATCTGCACGTCGCCGGCATGGTCGCTGAACGCCTGCGCCGCTCGATCGCCGGCGAGCCCTTTGCGATCCACAAGGGCACCAAGCGCATCGAGGTCACCATCTCGATCGGCCTCACCACGCTGGAACAGAAGGGCGAGGCGGTGGCCGACGTCCTCAAGCGCGCCGACACCGCGCTGTACCGTGCCAAGCACGACGGGCGCAATCGGGTTGTGTCGCACGCGGCGTGAGGCTGCCTGCGCACAAAAATCGAAAACAACCCCATGCACAGTAGCCGGCGTGAGCCGGATCAATGGCTTGCCGGTCGCGGTGAGTGATATTCGGATTTTGTGAATTTTGCTTGACCCGTCGGGCAAAACAGGTGCATGATGTCAGGGTCGCGAGAGCCGGCAAACTCCACTGTCATTCCCCGCGAAGGCGGGGAATCCAGTACGCCGCGGCCTCTCGGTTCAATCACAACTGTCTCTGGAATACTGGATCACCCGCTCCAGTGCGCAATTGCGCGCAAGGCGGGTGATGACACCGTGAGGTGCGGCGGCAACGCTTAGTGGGGCGCGCGCTTGCCTGTCGCCGCCGGCTTCGCCGCACCACCCACATCAACCCCCGCATTCCGCAACAGCACCGTCGCCGCGTCCTTCGCGGCACGCGCCATCGTGGGGTCGTCGCGCACCAAGTCCTGCGCGATGGAGCCGTCGACCAGCAGCACGAGTTGCGTCGCGAGTGCCTCCGCCTCCGCAACGCCAAGCTCGTTCAAGCGATCGCGAAACCAGACTCGGCGGCTCTCCTTGAAGGCGATCGCGATCTTCTTCACTGCCCGGTCGGTGGGACCGAGCTCCGCGACCGCATTCACGAACGGGCAGCCGCGGAAATCTTTTGCCGCAAAGCGCCGCTCCAGCGAATCGAACGTGGCGAGGATCTGCTCGGCCGGCGGCTTGTCGGACGGGCGAGCGTGGACGAAACGGCGTTCCAGATAGGCTGCGATCAGCGCGTCCTTGGAGGGGAAGTGGTTGTAGAGCGTGCGCTTGGAGATGCCGACCTCGGCCGCGATGGTGTCGACGCCGATGGCGCGAATGCCTTGCAGATAGAACAGCTTGTCGGCGGTCTCGAGGATCCGCTCTTTCATCGTCTGTGGGGTCGTCGGGGGAGCCATGCGATAGCTGCGCATCCTGTTCGCTTGACAGCGTGCACCTTTCATAGCCTAGTTACACAGGTCTGTGTAACCAAAATCAATGCGAATTGCAGACGCCGGCGCGCGCGCCGCGCCCACGAGGGAGAACGAAATGCCCCTGTTGCAGGTCCTGCGTCCGACGTTGCCGATTCTGATCGGCGCCTCGATCATGCTGACGCTGAGCATGGGGCTGCGGCAGAGCCTCGGCATCTTCATGCAGCCGCTGACGCACGACATTCACATCTCGATCTCGGATTTCACGCTGGCGCTGGCCGTGCAAAACCTCGCCTGGGGCTTTCTCCAGCCGCCCATCGGCGCGCTCACCGTGCGCTACGGCTTTCGTCCGATCATGATCACGGGCGCGCTGATGTATATCGCGGGCCTGATCCTGATGGCGACCGCAAACGGCCTCGTCAGCATCATGATCGGCGGCGGCATCCTGATCGGCACATCGCTTGCCTGCACGGCGGCTGCGATCGCGATGTCGGTGGCGGCGCGCGCGGTGCCCGCGACGGTCCGCTCGACCGTGCTCGGCATTGTCTCAGGCGCGGGCTCGCTCGGGGCGCTGTTGTCGGCGCCGCTGGGACAGATGCTCAACGAAGGATTTGGCTGGCGCGTCGGGCTCGCCGGCTTCGTGGTGATGTCGGTGCTGATGATCCCCGCGGCCTGGTACGCAGGGCGCGTCGACAAGATTCCGCTGCCGAAGCCCTCGGCCGACGACATCGGCGATGCCACGGCCATGACGGCGGCGAAGACCGCGTTCGGCAACGCGTCCTTCGTGGTGATGACCTGCGCCTATCTCGTCTGCGGCATGCAGCTGGTGTTCCTCACCACGCATCTGCCGTCCTATCTGGCGATCTGCGGCCTCGATCCGATGCTGAGCGCGCAGACGCTCGGCATGATCGGCGGCTTCAACGTGCTGGGCTCGTTGTTCTTCGGCTGGGCCGGCCAGCGCTGGAACAAACTGGCGCTGCTGGGCGGCATCTACATCTTCCGTTCGATCGCGCTCGCCTGGTACTTCATGCTGCCGGCGACGCCCGCCTCGACGCTGCTGTTCGGCGCCATCATGGGCTTCCTCTGGATGGGCGTCGGCCCGCTGGTCGCAGGCGCGGTCGCCGAGATGTTCGGCCTGCGCTGGCAGGCAATGATTCAGGGCCTCGCCTTCATGAGCCACCAGATCGGCAGCTTCCTCGGCGCCTACGGAGGCGGGGTGATCTATGACGCGCTCGGCTCCTACAACATGGCCTGGCGCATCGGTGTGGCGCTGGGTCTTGCCGGCGGCATCATCCAGGTCGCGTTCGCGCTGATCCGGCCGTCGCAGCCGCCGGCGCCGGTGTTGCGGACGGCGTAGCTCCGGCTAGGGCGCGACGACGTTCACCTTGACCGAGACAGTCAGCCGAAGGCGTAGCCCCCGGGCCGACGCCGGATGGCGCGATGCCGGCTGTCTCTCCGGAAGCTTTCCGAAATGCGAGAGGGTTTGCATCAGCGTGCGTCTGACGGTGGGCTCGATCTTCGCGCAAATGAACCAGCAGACCAGGACAAGCATGCCCAGCGCGATCCATACGGCCGAAGTGGCATCCAGGCCGGCATCGACCAGGGCGCGAATGATCGCCGTGCCAATGACGTTGTGGGTGAGATAGAGCGGGTAGGTGATCAGCCCGAGCGTTCTCAAATAGGTCGGTGCTTCAGCCGGGGCGATGCCCGCAGAGCGCCTGCTTCGGTTCGCGGCACGGGCAATGAAGAGCACCGCGGCTGCCCAGACCATGATCGGCACGAGGGCTGACTGGTCCGCGATGGCGGGTATGGACGTCAGGAAGAAGGAAGCAAAGAAGTAGATTTCTGCCGCGCCCGAAAGGCAGGTGACGGCAAGTGCGACCTGTTCGAGCGCCGTCAATTCTCGGTTCGCAGAAATGAACAGCCAGATCCCCAGCGCGAAGAAGCAACCATGGCTCAACAGGAATGCTGCGCACGGCACCCGAAACATCAGAATGACGAGATAGGGCAGGTCGGACGGCGTCGTGCAGGACGCTACCAGCAGCGCGACGGCATTGAATATCGCGCTGTAGATGGTGAGACCAAAGGCCAGGTGTCGCAGCGTGATCCTCTTCGTGAGCATCGCGCAAAACACGAGACCGTAAAACGCCGTCTCGGCGGCCAGCGTCCAATAGACCTCGTCGAGCCATTGACCCGTGACGCCCTTGGGAACCATCAGCATGGCGTGGATGTAGGGCAGGATGAATTCGGAGGCTGATCCACTCCCGAAGAGAAGCAGAACGAGGAAGGTCGCGGTGGCGCAGACCCAGACCGCCGGATAGATCCTGAGTGCGCGACCAAGAAGAAACTCGCCCGGCGAAGATGTGCTCGCGGAATTTGCGATGACGAAGCCGGAAATGACAAAGAATATTTCCACGCCGACCCAGCCGAACCATGTGAAGGGCGCGGCGGAGGGGTAGAGGACAGCGGCGGCGACGGTGCGCTCGAAACCGGGCACGCCGATTGAAACCCAGGCCCAGGACCAGAACATCTGGTGAAAAATGGCGACCCCGAGAGCGGCGGCGAAGCGCAGCGGATCCAGCAACGGCAAATGGCTCTTCACGGGAATGGACCAGGTTCATGGAACGATCCCGTTGGAGATATTGAAGCCGTTCACGGCGCTCTGCGAGGTGGCTCACACTTGCCTGCCGACGTCGGAATGTGCAGGTCTGGCTCAGCTCTCGTGCCCCGGACGCAGCGCAGCGTCACTTCGACGGTGCGCTGCAGAGCCGGGGCCCATGCCTCTGCAATGTACCGTGTTGCGCTCTGGGTCCCGGCTCAGCGCAGCAGCGTTGCACGCTGCAGCGCGTCCGGGACACGCAAGCCAAAACAAAGCGGGGCCGTGAGGCCCCGCAAAAGTTTTCAGCTTATCCCGCGATTCTTGCTTGACCTTGGCTTCGCGGAATTCGAAATGCCTGCAGCAACCAGCGAGAGATATGATTATCGACGTCCTGGCCGCTTGAGATCGGCGACCTTGAACCTGTTGCCGGCCTGCAGGCTACTGCAAAACCAGTGGGCCTTGTTTCGGTTTTCGCCCAGGAACACCTTTGTCTCGACGCAATTCTCGTAGGATGCATGGGTGATGGTGTCTCGGCACGTTGGCGAGAAGGGTCCATAGTTCAGACCGCCGCCCGACTCGCTGCATCCAACCCAGGGATCCTTGCCGCTTGGGAAGCTTGATGCACAGCCACCGTTGCAACTGCTCGCGACCTTCTCCAGGCTGCTAATCCTGCCCATCACGGAACCCGGCGCATACGACGGCGTGCGAGTGGCTGACGTGCGAGCGGTCGACACAGTCCGGCGCGGCGCCGTTGTGTTTGCGCCTCGCTCCGACACGTGCGGCTTTGCCACCTGCTTCGGTGCATCGACCGTGACGGGGGGAAGCGTGGCGGCGGAGCCTGTCGGGATTTGCGATGCTGCCGGGGCGATCAGCAGGACCGTTGACAAGACAGCGACGGCTGAAGGCACGACAAAGCCTGGCGACAATCTCATGACATGATCTCCCCAAATCGGGACGGGATGCCGTCCCGTAAGTGCACGGTAACATACATTCGGGGTTGAGCAACCGGGGGTTGATAAGATGTCCGCCCAATGACTCGCCACCGACATGACGCCTAACTGTGCGGGGATCTGGCAAGGCCGACAGCAACTTTGGCTCCTGCGACCCCACCCACGACAAAGCACGCCAAGGTCACGAATAGCAGGAGGGGGGTCCAATCGCTGTGAATGCCTCCCTTCGCGTAACCGAGAAGCGAGATCCCGATCGACAGGGCCGCGAATGCAAGCGTAGCCGCTCCAAGCGCGAAGCCCAGCAGACCAGCGAGTAGGGCAGCCAACGAAGTTCTCACATACGCCATCCGAACATCCTCCGGGCGCCTGGAGCGTCCCCGATGACGACGGCAGGAGTCAACTCGGCCCTCGTGCCCCGGACGCAGTGCAAGGGGCAGGTGGCTTAACGTTTCGAATCCTGCAGTCTCACCGTCATCCTGAGGTGCTCGTCCTGCGGTTTACCGCAGGGCGAGCCTCGAAGGACGACGGCCCGGCTGCATCTCGGCCACTCATCCTTCGAGGCTCCCGATGGGACGCGTTGCGTCCCATCACTCGCACCTCAGGATGACGGATCAAAGCAGCGCGCACGGGACACGAGAGGCCAAATAAAAACGGGGCCCGCAAGGGCCCCGCAAAGTCGTTCAGCGTCAGCGATCTTACTTGATCTTCTTACTTGATCTTGGCTTCGCGGAATTCGACGTGCTTGCGCGCGACCGGATCGTACTTCTTCTTGACCAGTTTGTCGGTCATGGTGCGCGAATTCTTCTTGGCGACGTAGTAGAAGCCGGTGTCGGCCGAGGACACGAGCTTGACCTTGATGGTGACCGCTTTGGCCATGTTCTGAACCTCAGAAAATTGGGGAATCTGGAGCCGGCCAAACGGCCCGCGTTGGCCGGCAACCTAGCCAGAAACGACCTGATGTCAAGGTTTTACACCCCAAAAACCACCCAAAACGGTCCCATCAGGCCTCGAAGAACCGGTTTTTGGGCCGCGGCAGGCCCAGATTCTCCCTCAAAGTGGGCCCTTCATATTCTTTGCGGAAAATCCCGCGCCGCTGCAGCTCCGGGACCACCTTGTCGACGAAATCGTCGAGGCCAGCGGGCAGGAACGGGAACATGATGTTGAAGCCGTCGGAGCCGCGCCCGACCAGCCATTCCTCCATCTGATCGGCGATGGTTTTCGCGGTACCGACGAAGGCGAGCCCGCCATAGCCGCCGACGCGCTGGGCGAGCTGGCGCACCGTGAGTTTTTCGCGCGCGGCGAGATCGACCATGCGCTGGCGGCCGCTCTTGCTGGCGTTGGTTTCCGGAATCTCAGGCAGTTGTCCGTCCGGATCGAAGCCGGAGGCGTCAGTGCCGAGAACGACCGAGAGCGAGGCGATCGCGCTGTCGTAATGCACGCGGCTGTCGAGCAGCGCGCGCTTCTCTTTGGCCTCATCGACGCTGTCGCCGACCACGACGAAAGCGCCGGGAAGGATCTTGAGATGTTCGGGATCGCGGCCGACCTTCTCCATGCGGCCCTTGATATCGGCATAGAGCTTTTGCCCGTCGGCGAGGCTGCCGCCGCCGGTGAACACGGCTTCCGCCGTCTCCGCCGCGAGCTGCCTGCCGTCCTCGGAGGCACCGGCCTGCACGATCAGCGGCCAGCCCTGCACGGGGCGGGCGATGTTGAGGGGCCCGCGCACCTTCAGATATTTGCCGTTGTGGTCGAGCGTGTGCATTTTCGAGGGGTCCATGAACAACCCGCTCTCGACGTCGCGCACGAAGGCGTCGTCGGCGAAGGAATCCCACAAGCCCGTGACGACGTCGTAGAACTCGCGGGCGCGCTTGTAGCGCTCGGCGTGCTCCATGTGATCGTCGAGGCCGAAATTCAGCGCCGCGTCCGGGTTCGAGGTGGTGACGATGTTCCACCCCGCACGCCCGCCGCTGAGATGGTCGAGCGAGGCGAAGCGGCGCGCGACGTGATAGGGCTCGTCAAACGTGGTCGAGCCGGTCGCGATCAAGCCGATCCGCTCGGTGACGGCCGAGAGCGCCGACAGCAGCGTGAACGGCTCGAAGGAAGTGACGGTGTGGCTGCGCTTGAGCGCATTGATCGGCATGTTCAGCACGGCCAGGTGATCGGCCATGAAGAAGGCGTCGAACTTGCCGGCCTCAAGCTTCTGGATCAGCGTCTTGATGTGACCAAAATTGAAATTGGCGTCCGGCCAGGCGCCGGGATAGCGCCAGGCGCCGGTGTGGATGCTGACCGGGCGCATGAACGCGCCAAGCTTGAGTTGCCGTTGTGCCATCGCGCCCCGCTTCCATGTTGGGTGTCGTTCATGAACACATAGGTGCGCCGCGGAACTCCGCCATTGGGGGAGACGGGAAGAATCTTTTGATTTTCGCGACACGCCCAGCACAATCGCGTCATTCCAGAGCGGCGAGCCCGGAATGACGGAGGAGGGGGCTCGAACCTATCTACCGCTCGTTCCGACCAAGCCATGACCTCGTGAGGAAACCCGGTATGGCAGGCGCAATGACAGTGGATGGCGGCATGGTCCGCATCGATCGGCCGATGCCCCGGGTCGGCCGGCTGCTGTCGCTGCCGCTGCTGGCGGCGAGCTTCTATCTGCTGTGGAATGTCGGGCTCGGCCTGCGCCAGGATTTTTCCGGATTCGGAAGGCTCGCCGACGATCTCGTGCCGGTGCTGGTCTTCATCGGGCTCGGGCTGCTGGTCGGCATTCCCGGTCTGATCCTGCTCACCTTCCGCACCTTCGTCGTCCTCAACGAGACGCTGCGCCAGATCGTCATCACCAGGCAGTTCGGCCCGCTGAATCTGCGCAAGCACCGCAATCTCGCCGACTATCATTTCATCAGCATCACCGACGACTATGACGCGGATCTGACGACCTATGAGGTCAACCTCTGCGGCAACAGGGGCACCGAGCCGATCACGCTGATGAGTTTTACCAAGCGTGAGGAGGCGGACCAGCTCGCCAGCGAAATCGGCAGCGTGCTCAAGCTGCCAGCGCGCGACTATGTCGGCACCGAGCCTGACGAAGCTGATTAAGGCCTGGTTGCTACTCGTTCCGGAAATTGCCATCCTCGCGGCCGAACACCGCGATGGAAGGCCATGACCTCTGCAAATGATTCCATTCCCGCGCTACTGCCGCGCGGCAACGGCCATCAATTTCTGTTGTATGGCGACTCATGCTCGGGTGTGCCCGGTGCCTTGCACGAAAAAACCTTCGCCTCGGTCAACGCAGTCGTTCAACGCCTGAGGCCGCAGCCTGACTTCATTCTCTTTCCGGGCGATGAGATCATCGGACTCACGCCTGACCCGGACGCTCTGCGCGCGCAGTGGCGATACTGGCTGGACACCGAAATGGCGTGGCTCGACCGTGCGGCCACTCCGATCTGGCACACGACGGGCAACCATACGACCTATGACGTGATGAGCGAGGCGGTGTTTCGCGCAGTGCTGGACCTGCCGGACAATGGGCCGCCGGGGCAGGCTGGCCTCTCCTACGTCGTGCGGCGCGGCGACCTCCTGATGGTGTTCGTCAACACGCTCTGGAGCGGCCTTGGGGGTGAGGGCCATGTCGAGCTCGCGTGGCTGGAAGCGACGCTCAGAGAACATGGTGATGCCCGACACAAGCTCGTCCTCGGTCATCACCCGGTATTTCCCATCAACGGTTTTACGGGGACGTATCAGCGCGAGATCGGCCACGAATATGCCCGCCCGTTCTGGGACATCCTGGTGAACGAAAACGTGCTTGCCTATCTGTGCAGCCATATCCTCGCCTTCGATGTGCAGGCCCATCGCGGCGTCCTGCAGATTTGCACGGCGGGCGCGGGAACGGCTCACAGGATGCCGGAGGGCGTCGAGTATCTGCATTGCGTTCAGGCCGCGCTCGACGAGGAGGGCCTGCGTTATCAGGTGCTCGATACCGACGGCGTCGTCAGGGAGAGGATGGAATGGCCGCTGCGTGATCCTGATCCCGCCGGCTGGAAAGAGCTGCCGCCTGGAGTTGCCGATGCGCCGTTCAGCGGATTCGTGCCGAGTGGCCGCAGGATCGATCTGAGACTGATTGGGCAAAGCGCTCTGACCGATGTCGCATCGGCTCAGACGATCCTGACGGCTTTCGCGCCCGGTTCGATCGCGCCGTTCTGGCTCGGGCTCCGCGGGCCGAAGCAAACGCTGACAGCCATCGTTGGCCGTCAGCCGGGGCGCAGCCCGTCCTACTGGTTTGGACCTGATCTTTCAGCAGGCCAGCAATTCGATATTCGCGTCACGCTCTATCCGGACATGGGCCCTGGCGGTCTTCTTTACCGCCAGCACAACTCCCCGCGCTGGTCGTCCTTCACCTCCGCATCGGCGCAAGGGCTGGAGCAGCTCGCGTGGCCGCGGCACTGGGCGATCGGTCACGGACAAGGCGGCAGCGAAGACCGCGCGTTCAGAGGTGCTGCGCTGCGTTTGCTGATGGCGTGAGCGGGTCCAGAGAGTTCGGTCGCCGGATCAGCCCAAAATATCCCTCTGCATCTTGCCGCCGTAGAAATGGAAGAACGGCACCGGGGCGTCGTGGCGCAGCGGGCCGGTGGCGAGGCGTGCATCGAGCTCGTTGAGCACGTTGCGCGTCATCGGATGCAGGTCTGCTAGCGGCTTTGAGCCGAGCTCGACCCAGACCAGCTCGACCAGCTCCGCGTCCGCATGGATCACGCCGTCGACACGGTGGGTGATCGCAGAGGCATCCGCGGTGAAGAAGCGCGTGTCGAAGCGCTTGACGCGGCCGGGCGGGGTGATCGCGCGCGCGATCAGGAACAGGCTGGAGGGATCGGGGAGGAGGCCTGCATCCGCGAACGGCTTCCAGCCGCCCTCGAGCTTTGGTGCCTTGCCTTCAGCTCTGCGCCCGAGGCAGAGACCGGTCTCCTCGCAAGCCTCACGGATCGCGGCGATCGCCAGCGACTTCGCACGCGAGGCAGGCGTCTTCGGGCTGCCCTTGGCGAGATTGGCTTCCAGCTCGGTGGTGATGGGCGCGGCACACGGCACGCGATAATCGTCCTTGTCGACGCGGCCGCCGGGGAAGACGAATTTTCCGGGCATGAACACCACCTTGTCGTGGCGCTTGCCGACCAGGACTTTTGGGGTCGTGCCGCTGCGATCAACCAGGATCAGCGTCGCCGCATCCTTGGGCCGAAAATAAGGATGGTGATCGGCTTCCTTGCCCTCGTGGATTTTTGCCTTTTCGGCTGCCTGCGACGTATCCGTCATGTCCTCACCCAAACCGCTTTTTGATTATTTGCCTAGACCGGCGGAATACCATCCGGAGGGTTGTCGTCAAAGCCGTGCATGCGCAGAGCCCATTGCAATCCGACCACGGCGCCCTTGACCGGCTGCAGCAGTGCGAGCGAGGCGAACAATGTAAAGGGCAGATAGGCCGCAAAGCTGATCCAGACCGGCGTCGTGTAATTGGTCTCGATCCAGAGGATGGTCGGCACGGTGATGTGGCCGACGATGACGATCACGAGATAGGCGGGCAGATCGTCGGCGCGATGCGGCGTGAAGTCGAGGCCGCAGACCGCGCAATTGTCCGCGGTCTTGAGGAAGGCACGGAACAACTTTCCCTCGCCGCAGCGCGGGCAGCGGCTGCGAAAGCCGCGCTTCATCGCCGTCCAGACGTCGCGCTTCTCGACGAGACCGGTCTCGCGCGTCCAGATCTTTGGGGCCGTGCTCGTTACCATGCCTTGCCCTTCTGACCCCCACCTTTGCCCTTGTTCTTGCTTTTGCCCTTCTTAGGTTTGCCGGATTTTGGCTTCGGCGGCTTGTGTTTTCTATCCGGACTGCGGCCGGGCAGGGCCTTGAACGAGGGGCGGCGTTGCGGGCCGGGTTGCCCGCGGTCGCGCGGCGCGGTCTCGCTGGACGACGACAGCAGCTCGAAGCGTAGCGCGCCTGCGATCGGTGCTGCTTCGATCAGACGGACGTCAACCACGTCGCCCAGCTGATACATGGTGCGGCTGCGCGTGCCGACCAGCGCATGGCGGCCCTCGTCATAGTTGAAATATTCCGTGCCGAGGGACCTGATCGGGATCAGGCCGTCGGCGCCGGTATCGGCAAGCTTGACGAACAGGCCGGCGCGGGTGACGCCGGAGACGCGGCCCTGAAAGCTTGAGCCGATGCGATCAGCCAGGTGATGAGCAATGAGCCGGTCGACGGTCTCGCGCTCCGCCTTCATCGCGCGCCGCTCGGTCACCGAGATGTGGGCTGCGACCTCGCCAAGAGTTTCCGGCGTCTCGCTGTCGGGCAGGGCGCCTTCGCCGAGCCCGAGCGCGCGGACCAATGCGCGGTGCACGACCAAATCGGCATAGCGGCGGATCGGCGAGGTGAAATGCGCGTAGCGGCGCAAGTTCAGGCCGAAATGACCGTAATTCTCGGAGGAATATTCCGCCTGTGCCTGCGAGCGCAGCACCACCTCGCTCACCAGCGGGAAGTGGTCGTGGCCTTCGAGCTGGGCCAGCACACGGTTGAACAAAGCGGGGCGGAGCGCGCCGGTCTTTGCAAAGGGAACGTCCAACGTCTTCAGAAATTCCGCGAGCGCATGAACCTTCTCCAAGGTCGGCTCGTCATGCACGCGGTAGATCAGCGGGAGCGATTTCTTCTCCAGCATCTCGGCCGCGGCGACGTTGGCGAGGATCATGAACTCCTCGATCAGCTTGTGCGCATCGAGCCTGTCGGGCACGACGACGCGATCGACCGTGCCGTCGCTCTTTAGCAGGATTTTTCGCTCGGGCAGATCGAGATTGAGCGGATCGCGCTCGTCGCGCGCGCGCTTGGCGCAGGCATAGGCCGCGTAGAGCGGCTTCAGGATCGGATCGAGCAGGGGGCCGGTGGTGTCATCAGGCCGTCCGTCGATCGCGGCCTGCGCCTGCGCATAGCTCAGCTTGGCCGCCGAACGCATCAGGATGCGGTGGAAACTGTGCGAGCGCTTGCGGCCGTCGGGGCCGAGCACCATGCGCACCGCGAGCGCGCCGCGCGGCTCACCCGGCACCAGCGAGCAGAGATTGTTGGAGATGCGCTCGGGGAGCATCGGCACGACCCGGTCGGGAAAATAGACCGAGTTGCCGCGGTCGAGCGCATCGCGGTCGAGCGCGCTGCCCGGCCGCACGTAGAAGCTCACATCGGCGATGGCGACGTCGACGATGAAGCCGCCTCTGTTGTTGGGATCGGGATCGGCCTGCGCATGCACGGCATCGTCATGATCCTTTGCATCCGGCGGATCGATGGTGATGAGCGGGACGTCGCGCCAATCCTCGCGCCCTTTCAGATTGGCCGGCTCTGCGGCTTCTGCCTCTCGCTCGGCGGGAGATGAGAATTGCAGGGGAATGTCGTGGGCGTAAATCGCGATCAGGCTGATCGCCTTCTCCGATTTGACCGACCCGAGCTTCTCCTTGACCCGGCCTGACGCCAGTCCAAAGGCGCGGGAGCGTACGATGTCGACGCTGACGAGATCGCCGTCCCGCGCGCCATGTGCATCGACTGCGGCGATGTTCAGCTCGCGATCGGCAGCCTTCTTGTCGACGGGGACGAGGCGTCCGCCGCCTTCGGGAAGCTCGCGGAACACGCCGAGGATGCGGCTCTTGGTTTTGTCGAAGACCTTGATGATGTGGCCGCGATAGGCCGGGCCGTCGGTCTCATCGGTACGTTCGACGCGCAGCAGCACGCGGTCGCGGACGCCGGCGACGGTGCCCGGCTTTGGCCGGCGCGGCATCTGGATGCGGATCTTTGGCGGCTCGCCGCCTTCGACCTCATCCCATTCGGTGGGGGAGGCGATCAATTCGCCGTCGGGGTCGCGCCCTGTAATGTCGGCGACCAGCGTCGGCGGCAGGCTGTCGGGCTCTGAAATCGTGTGGCGTGTTTTCTTGATGGTGCCGTCGTCCGCGAGCTCGCGCAGCAGGCGCTTGAGCTCGATGCGATCGGCGTTCTTCAGGCCGAACTCGCGCGCAATTTCGCGGGTGCCGACGTTTCCTTGATTTGCCTTGATGAAGGCGACGATGGCGTTCCGGTCGGGAAAGCCATGGTCATTCTTGCGTTTCACTTAACCTCTAAGTCGTGCCGGCGCTCTTCTTGGCCGGAGCTTTGGCGGCGGCTGCCTTGGTCGGCGACGTTTTGGCGGTCGACGACACGGCTGCGCGCGCCTTGCTGGTGGATTCGGATTTGGTTTTGGCCGCCTTCTTCGCGGCCGGTTTCTTCTTTGGTGCGGCGTCGTCGCCGTCGGCAGCCTTGGTCGCGGCCTTCTTGGCCTTGGCGGGCTTCGCTGCCTTCTTCGGCTTCTTGCCGCCGCCCTTGGCCGCGCGCTCGTCGATCAGTGCGATCGCCTGCGGCAGTGTGATGGCGTCTTTCTCAATGTCGCTCGGGATCGTCGCGTTGACGCCGCCGGCGGTGACATAGGCGCCGTAGCGGCCGCCCTTCACGGTGACGGTGCCGAGTGTCGGATGATCGCCGATCGCCTTGCCGGGATCGGCGCCGAAGCGGCGGCTCGGGCCCTTGGCGATCTTTTCCGCGATCAGCGTCACCGCGCGGTTGATGCCGATGTCGAACACCTCGTCGCCGGCCTCGAGGCTGGCATAGGTCTTCTCGTGCTTCACGAACGGCCCGAAGCGGCCGAGGCCTGCCGTGATCGGCTCACCGGTTTCCGGGTGCTTGCCGATCTCGCGTGGCAGCGACAGCAGCTTGAGCGCAAGCTCGAGCTCGACATCGGCGGGCGAGGTGCCTTTCGGAATGCCCGCGCGCTTCGGCTTCTCGCCTTCCGCATAATCCTTCTGCTCGCCGAGCTGGATGTAGGGCCCGAAGCGGCCGGCCTTGACCCAGACATCGCGACCGGTGTCGGGGTCCTGGCCGAGCGAACGGTCGGCGGTGGTCTCGCTGTCGGCGGCGAGCTGGCGGGTGTAGCGGCATTCCGGATAGTTCGAGCAGCCGACGAAGGCGCCGAACTTGCCGGCCTTCAGATTGAGCCGGCCGTTGCCGCAGCTCGGGCACTGCCTGATATCGCCACCATCCGCGCGCGGCGGATAGATGTGCTGTCCGAGCACTTCGTCGAGCACATCGAGCACCTGCGCCACGCGCAGATCCTTGATTTCATCGACGGCACCGATGAAGCCGGTCCAGAAATCCTTCAGCACTTGCTGCCAGGAGATCTCGTTGTTGGAGACGCGGTCGAGCTGCTCTTCCAGATTGGCGGTGAAATCGTATTCGACGTAGCGGGCGAAGAAGCTTTCGAGGAAGGCGACCACGACGCGGCCCTTGTCCTCGCCGTGCAGGCGCTTCTTCTCCAGCTTGACGTAGCCGCGGTCCTTCAGGACCTGGAGGATCGAGGCATAGGTCGAGGGCCGGCCGATGCCGAGCTCTTCCATGCGCTTGACCAGCGAGGCCTCCGAGAAGCGCGGCGGCGGCTCGGTGAAATGCTGGGTGACGGCGAGCGACTGCCGCTTCAGCGCGTCGTTCGGGCTCATCGCGGGCAGGCGGCGGGAGTCCTCGTCCTCCTCGTCGTCGCGGCCTTCCTGGTAGAGCGCGAGGAAGCCGTCGAACTTGACGACCTGGCCGGTCGCGCGCAGGTCCAGCGTGCGGCCGCCGGCCTTCGCGGTGATGTCGACGGTGGTGCGCTCGAGCTCGGCCGATTCCATCTGGCTGGCGATGGTGCGCTTCCAGATCAGCTCATAGAGCCTGGCCTGATCGGCATCGAGCTTGCGGCTCATGCTGTCGGGACGGCGCGACATATCGGTCGGGCGGATCGCTTCGTGCGCTTCCTGCGCGTTCTTGGCCTTGGCCTGGTACTGGCGGGGAGCTTCCGGCACGTAGGCGTTGCCGTAATCCTCGCCGATCACCTGGCGTGCCTGGGTGATCGCGGACGGATCGATCTGGACGCCGTCGGTACGCATATAAGTAATGAGTCCGGTGGTCTCGCCGCCGATGTCGATGCCTTCATAAAGGCGCTGCGCGATGCGCATGGTGTGCGCCGGCGCAAAACCGTATTTGCGGCTGGCTTCCTGCTGAAGGGTCGACGTCGTGAACGGCGCCTGCGGATTGCGCCGGGCGGGCTTTGCGTCAACGGAGGTGACGGCGTAGGCGGCCGTTTCCAGCGCCTTCTTGAAGTCTTCGGCTTCCGCGCCGGTGCCGATGTCGAGGCGCTGGATCTTCTTGCCGTCGGCGCCGACCAGGCGGGCCTCGAAGGCGTCACCGCGCGGCGTCAGCAGGGTCGCGATCAGCGACCAGTATTCGCGGGCGACGAATTTTTCGATTTCGAGCTCGCGGTCGCAGACCAGCCGCAGCGCCACCGACTGCACGCGTCCGGCCGAGCGGGCGCCGGGCAGCTTGCGCCACAGCACGGGGGAGAGAGTGAAGCCAACCAGATAGTCCAGTGCGCGGCGCGCCATATAGGCGTCGACCAGCGCACCGTCGATCTGGCGCGGATGCTTCATCGCGTCCGTGACGGCCTGCTTGGTGATGGCGTTGAACACCACACGCTCGATCTTGTGATCCTTCAGCGCGCGCTTCTCTTTCAACACCTCCAGCACGTGCCAGGAGATGGCCTCGCCCTCGCGATCAGGGTCGGTCGCCAGAATCAGGCGGTCGGCGCCCTTCAGGGACTTGGCGATATCATTGAGCCGGCCGGCCGCCTTGGGGTCGATCTCCCAGATCATCTTGAAATTGGCGTCGGGATCGACGGAACCGTTCTTCGCCGGCAAGTCCCGGACATGGCCGAACGAGGCCAGAACCTCATAGGACGAGCCCAGATACTTGTTGATCGTCTTGGCTTTCGCCGGCGACTCCACAATGACGATATTCATGTAGTTCCAGTAACTTACGGGGAAAATCTGGGCCGAATTCGATGAGATTCGGGTCGGCCGTTTCGACCCGAACATGGGTGGTGCGACCCTCGCTGTCAAATCGGGGGGTGTAGAAAGGCCCCCGGATGGGAAAAGTTTCATATCGAGAAAGTTGCGAAATACCACCTTGGAGTTGTGCCCGGTGTCAGCGTAGAGTTCCTCCGGGGCATGGATTCGGGGTGGGGTCTGGTGACTAAGCCAGGAAAGAAACGAGCGCGCGCCGCGTCTGGCGCGCGGGGAGGCTTGCGCAACGAGGAACCGGGGGAAGGCGGCGTCGAGGAGGCTGTCGCCTTCATCGCCGAGCAGGTCGGAGCATTGCGCAAGCTCGCCGAGCGCCACAAGCTCGACGTGCTGCATTATCTCCTGGGGATGACCAAGCTCGAGGCCGACGAGCATCTGCGGCTGCGGAGCAAGCGCAAGCTGTCGTGACGGGGAGAGACTGGGGCGCGCCGCTCTAACTCCGTCATTGCGAGCGCAGCGAAGCAACCCAGCGTCTTTCCGCGGGCGCATTTCTGGATTGCTTCGCTGCGCTCGCAATGACGACGCTGGTGGACAGCGCGGGCTATTACGCCGATCGACGTCGCGGCGCGGGCCGTGGCTTCAGCATGGTATCGGCGGGGCTGAGCAACCGCCCGTCCTGCGCGCGCAGTTCGAGCTTCCGCACCGGGCGGCCCTTGTCGCTATCGACCAAAATGGTCGCGATCTCTTCGGGGTGATCGTCGAATTCCTCGCTCCATTGCCGCAGCGCGACCAGGATCGGGAAGGTGCCGCGGCCCTTCGGCGTCAGCACATATTCCTGATAGGCGCTGCCGTCGGAAGCGGGGGCCGTGGTGAGAATGCCGTGGTCGACCATTGATCGCAGCCGCGCCGACAAGATGTTCTTGGCCATGCCGAGCTTGCTCTGAAACTCGCCGAAGCGGCGCAGGCCGAGCATTGCCTCGCGGATGATCAGCAGCGACCACCAGTCGCCGATCGCCTCCAGCGATCGTGCGATCGGGCAGGAATCGCCCTCGAAGCTCGTTCGTTTCACCATCGTCTTTCGTCCTGTCGCATTCGCCCGATTTCGGCGTCGATCACGCGCTTGTGTGGTTGCATCATAAAACCATATGGCCTAGATGGCAACTCAGTTTCATTATGCAACCACTGGAGGCGAGCGTGAGACTTCAAGGCAAGACGGCACTGATTACGGGCGGCAATAGCGGCATCGGACTTGCGACGGCAAAACTGTTCGTGGCCGAGGGCGCCAAGGTGGTGATCACCGGGCGCAACAAGGAAACGCTGGAGGCTGCCGCGAAGGAGCTCGGCCCGAACGCGCTCGCGGTTGCTGCCGATGCGACCGACATCGCCGCGACCGAAGCCGCGATCAAGAAGGGCGCCGAAAAATTCGGCAAGTTCGACATCGTGTTTGCCAATGCCGGGATCGCCGGCGGCACGCCGCTCGGTTCGGCCACGCTTGAGACGTTCGAGAAAGTCATCAGCACCAATCTCACCAGCGTGTTCTTCACGGTGCAGTCCGCGCTGCCCTATCTCAACGACAATTCCTCGATCATCCTCAACGGCTCGGTGATCTCCGTGCTCGGCAATCCCGGCTATTCGGCCTACGGCGCCGCCAAGGCCGGCGTGCGGGCGATGGCGCGTATCATGGCATCGGAGCTGTCGCCGCGCGGCATCCGCGTCAACGTGGTGGCGCCCGGCGCGACCCGCACGCCGATCTGGGGGCCCGCAACAGCAACGCCCGAAGCGGAGAAGGCGTTCGAAAAGCGCATCGCGCTGACGACGCCGCTTGGTCGCATTGGTGAAACAGATCACGTTTCGAAGACGGTGCTGTTCCTTGCTTCAGATGATTCCGCGCATGTGCAGGGCCAGGAGATCTTTGTCGACGGCGGTACTGTTGCCTCTCCCGCCGGCGCGCCGATCTATCGCGGCTGATCGACGTTTGCGAAAATTGAATCGGTCGGCGCGCCGATATCGGTTGCGCCGGCCGGTTCCCGCATCCCGGGAGACGTATTTTCTGAACCTTGCGTGATGCGTTGAACCTTCGCGCACGCTGCCAAGACTTTTTTACGGGCAGGGGGTCATAAGACTCATTTTCAAGGGAGCCCGTGATGCCAAAGGCAGCTCGTATTCTTTCTCCGATTTCAGCACCGCACATTTACACCGAACGTTCCGCCATTCGCGCCAAGCGCTCCGACACCTCCGAGTTCATCGGGGTGGCCATTTTCTCCGGCATCGGCCTGTTCGTTTCGCTCATCGCCGTCATTCTGGGCGTTCAGGGCGCCTGGTTTTAGCTCTGTCGAACTGTCAGCCGCCGCCGGATTCCGGCAGCGGCTGTTGTCGGCGTGAGCCTTACGCCGCTTGCAGGCCGTTCGCCGCCTGAAGCGCGCTGGCCAGCGCCTTCTCGCGATGATCGGGGCCAACCTGAATGCCGTCAGCGACGATGAATTCCGGACTCGTGATGCCCATGAAGGCGAGCACGCCGCGCAAATAGCTTTCGAGATGCTCCAGCGACGCCGCCGGCGTGCCCGGGCCGTAATAGCCGCCGCGCGAGATCGCCACGATCACACGCTTGTTGCCCGCAAGGCCCTGCGGGCCGTTCGCGCCGTACTTGAACGTCTTCCCCGCTACGAGCACGCGGTCGATCCAGGCCTTGAGCTGGCTGGGGATCGTAAAATTGTACATGGGGGCACCGATCACGACGATATCGGCATCGAGGAACTCGTTCAGCACCGCCGCGCTCGCGGCGAGGTCGGGTCCGAGTTCCGCAGGCGCGGGTGCGCCTTGCGCGGCTGCGAGGTGCGAGCCTGAGAGATGGGCGAGCGGGGTCTGGGTCAGGTCGCGATAGGCGACCTCAAGCGAAGGCGTCGCCTGCCTGAGACGGTCGACGATAGCGGCGGAAACCTGCCGGCTGACGGAGTGGGGGCCGAGCACGCTGGAGTCGATATGGAGAAGTTTCATTGAGGTCACCCATGGTATATGTTTGTAACTGGCGCTACATGAGTGACTGTCGAAATCCCCGCAAGAACGCACTTTTTTGAGCCGAGGGCACATTTTTGGAACCGACGCACAGCCATTTGCCTGTCTTGCCGCCGTTGCCGGACCGCGACCATGCGGACTGCCGTGGCGTCGCCTCGATCCTCGCGCGCGTCGGCGACAAATGGAGCGTGTTCGTCATCGTGATGCTGAGCGATGGGCCAAAACGCTTCAACGAGCTGAAGCGCATGATCAACGGCATCTCGCAGCGGATGCTGACCTTGACCTTGCGCGGGCTCGAGCGCGATGGCCTCGTCACGCGCACGATCTTCCCGACCATTCCGCCGCGCGTGGATTACGAGCTGACCGATCTCGGCCGCGGGCTGCAACAGCCGGTGAAGGCGCTCGGGGAGTGGGCGATCGAGCATCAGGAGCAGATCGCGGCGGCGCGGACCCGCTTCGACGAGCGCAACCAAACTTAGAGCAGCGAGACCAGTCCGCCGCCGTGGCGCTCAAGCTTTCCGGCAAGCTCAAGCTCCAGCAGCACGGTGCGCACGATCGCGGGCGAGGCGCCGGACATCCGCACGAGGTCGTCGATTCCGATCGGCGTCGGGCTGAGCAGGCCGGTGATCTGGTCGCGGTCGTGTCCTTGCGGATCGCTCTCAAAGGGTTCGCTGTCGGGTTCGCTGGCCGGATGCATCGCGGGCCGCTCCATGATCGGCTGGACCGCGTTGACGACGTCGGCGGCTTCGGTGACCAGCGTTGCGCCCTGCTTGATCAGATCGTTGGTGCCGGCGGCGCGCGGATCGAGCGGCGAGCCGGGGACAGCGAACACCTCGCGGCCCTGTTCGGCCGCCATGCGCGCCGTGATCAGCGAGCCCGAGCGGTGCGCCGCCTCCACCACGACGACGCCGAGCGCGGCGCCCGAGATTAGCCGGTTGCGGCGGGGAAAATCACGGGCGCGCGGCTCGTGGCCGAGCGGCATCTCGGAGATCGCAGCACCCTTGTGATCGAGGATCGCGGCGAGCAGATCGCCATGCTCGGGCGGATAGATGCAATCATGTCCGCCGGCGAGCACGGCAATCGTGCCGCTCTCGACGCTGGCACGGTGCGCAGCCTGATCGACGCCGCGGGCGAGCCCGGAGATCACGATGAAGCCGGCCTCGCCAAGCTCACGCGCGAGCTGGCCGGCGAATTTCAAGCCAGCGCCGGAAGCATTGCGCGAGCCGACGATGGCGATCACCGGACGCATCAAGGTCGCGTTGTCGCCGCGCACCGCGAGCAGCGGCGGCGCATCGTCGATCATCGCCAGCCGGCCCGGATAGCCGTCCTCGCCGGGCGCGATCCAGGCGATGCCAAATTTGCGGCTCGCGGCCAATTCGGCCTTGGCCTCATCCGCACTACAGATGCGCGCCGACCGCGACGCGCCGCCGCGGCGTGCCAGATCGGGCAGCCGCTCCAGCGCCGCGCGCGCGGTGCCGAAATGATCAACCAGCGAACGGAAGGTCCGTGGCCCGACATTGTCGGAGCGGATCAGCCGCAGGCGGTCGATCCGCTCAGCCTCGGTCAGCTCCACGCTTGGATTGATGGCGTCCACGGCGTCTCCTTGCAGGCACAGCATGGAACAACCTGAGGGCGTGGGCAACAGCGGCGTGTGGCTGCGCGACCACGTCGCGATGCTAAAAGCGGTGCGAAGTTCACATGGTCCTACCCAGCAGCAATGGAACGGCGTGTTTCGGTAGAAGATCTAATTACTGAAGCTCACAATCTCCCCGCGACACACCGGTCAAATCCTCGATACGCTTCCGAATTCTAACTTCCAAATCCGAACCCGGCTGTATCTTCTGACCGGACACCGCGCCGTATAAGTCCACCTTATATTTGGCCGTAAAAATGCCAAGCAGGTCTTTTCCCAATCGTCTCGTTTCAAAAGTTATCTCTGCAAAATTTCCCATCTTGTCGGGATCGGTGATGCTGGGTCTCAATTCTGCTTTATCTCCTCCCTTGATGGGAGGGAACGTGGCGATGGCCCCGAGGGTGTCTGCGTACACGCCGATATATTGCTTGAAAGCCGCCGTGTTTTTTTCAAGTGCTTTCTGATCTGGCATGACGCCATCCCACTTGCACTTGTAATATGCCCTAGACCAAGTGGAATCTAACGACTTGGTGAGCGGCTTTTGCGTTGTTTTTTCTGGTGAAGCGGGGGAGGCCGTTAAGGTCTCAGTCGGCGCGAGACCAATATAAAGCCAACCCAAAAGGGCAGCTGACCCGAGGCTTAATGTCACCGTCACCGCAATTGCGATTAATCGCTTCGAAAAAAGCAGTCTAGCGAATTCCCATAAAGCGAAACCGGCGAAAGGCCACGCTACGAGAAGAAGCCATCTTGCATCGTGAATCATCACGGCTACTACTGTGAGTACAATAGTCGCGAACATGCAGGCGCTTTCCCCAGAACAGGGTGCTTTGCAGCAAGGCCTGCAAACGCTCGGCGAGTTCTTTTTCCATAGGAAAGCCCCCTCGGCCATTCTAGCTCAGGGAGCCCGACGCTTGAATGGATGGCATAGGTGTTTTCCCGCATCGTTCATCTCCCTTTTTGGGATGAACGGAATGATGTCGTCAGGCCAATTAGCGGGTGCTAGGCCTGCGCGGAGGCGTTTGCGCCATAATACCTTGCAGCCTGACGGATCAGCCGTAGGCGGTCGATCCTGTCAGGCTCGGTCAGCTCCACGCTCGGATTGATGGCGTCCACGGCGTCTCCTTGTGGAGGCAGCATGGAACAACCTGAGGGCGTGGGCAACGGCGTCGTGCGCTTGCTTGGCTCCTTCGCGATGCTAAAAGCGATGCCAATAAGAAGGGTATTGCCATGATCTCACTCGCCGACCTCCAGCGCCGCATTGAAGCGGGCGAGCTTTCGCCTGAGGACGCCATCGCCCAGTCGCACGCGGCGATCGAGGCCAAGGAGAAGGACGTCCACGCCTTCGTTCGTCATGACAAATCCGCCAAGGCGCAAGGCTCCGGGCCGCTGCGCGGCATCGCGGTCGGCATCAAGGACATCATCGACACCGCCAATATGCCGACCGAGATGGGCTCCGAGATCTATCGCGGCTGGCAGCCGCGCGCGGACGCGCCCGTGGTGATGATGCTGAAGCGGGCAGGCGCCACCATCATCGGCAAGACCACGACCACTGCGTTCGCCTCGCGCGATCCGACCCCGACGCTCAATCCGCACAATTTTGGCCACACGCCTGGTGGTTCGTCCTCGGGCTCGGCGGCGGCTGTCGGTTCCGGCATGATCCCGCTGGCGCTGGGCACCCAGACCGGCGGCTCGGTGATCCGGCCCGCGGCCTATTGCGGCGCTGCTGCGATCAAGCCGTCGTTCCGCATGCTGCCGACGGTCGGCGTGAAATGCTATTCGTGGGCGCTCGACACGGTCGGCCTGTTCGGTGCTCGCGCGGAAGATCTCGCGCGTGGATTGTTGGGAATGACCGGGCGCACCGAATTCTCCGGCATCGTCGCGGCGAAGGCGCCGCGCATCGGCGTGGTCAGGCAGGAGTTTGCCGGCGCCGTGGAGCCGGCGGCCGAAGAGGGGCTGCAAGCTGCGATCAAGGCGGCCGAGAAGGCCGGTGCGAGCGTGAAGACCATCGACCTGCCGGAGGCCGTGCAGGAAGCGTGGCGCATCCATCCGATCATCCAGGATTTTGAGGCGCATCGCGCGTTCGCCTGGGAGTTTTCGGAGCGTCACGACGAGATCGCGCCGATGCTGCGCGCCAGCCTCGATGCGACCGTCGGCCTGACGCCGAAGGATTATGACGACGCGCGCCGGATCAGCCGCCGCGGCCGCCGCGAGATCAGCGAATTGTTCGAGGGTTTCGACGTGCTGCTGACCTATTCGGCGCCGGGCACGCCGCCGGCCAAGGAGCTCGCCTCCACCGGCGACCCCCGCTACAACCGGCTGTGGACGCTGATGGGCAATCCTTGCGTCAACGTGCCGGTGCTGAAGGTTGGTGGCCTGCCGATCGGCGTGCAAGTGATCGCGCGCTTCGGCAATGATCCCGGCGCGCTCGCGGTCGCGTGGTTCCTGGAGAATGCGCTGGCGAAATCAGGCTAGCACAGGTTCGGCGGTCAGGGCGCGTTGGGCCTCAGTGCCGACCGCGCCTTGCCCGAGCCAGCGCTCCGCAGCCTCACGGCCGCTCCGGTGCAACAGACGGATGAAGCCGCGGCCGAGATCGGTCGATGAGCGCTGCGCAAGTCCCTCAACGGAGTCTTCGGCGGCGATCCTGGAGAGCCGCAGCGAGGGCGCGGCATGTGCCTGCGCCCATTCGAGCGCCGCGATTTCGGCATTGAGCGCGGCGTTGGCGGCGATCTGGTCGAGCCGGCGGTCGATCGCGGCGAGCGTGATCGGCACGTAGCTGTCGCGGGCCGGGGTGAGCTGGACGAGCAGCAGGTCGGCGGTTGTCGATTCCTGCGCCAGCTTGATCAGCGGCGGATTGCCGCCAAAACCGCCGTCCCAATAGGCCTCGCCGTCAATCTCGACGGCGCAGTGAACCAACGGCGGGCAGGTCGAGGCCAGTGCAACGTCGGCAGTGATGGCGTCATTGCGAAAGATCTGTTGCTGGCCGTCGCGGATTCGCGTCGCCGCGATCAGCAGTTTTGGGCACGCCGTATCGCGCAAGGTGGCAAAATTGATGTCGCGCGACAGCGCCTGCCGCAGCGGATCGAGATCGAACGGATCGAACTGGCCGGAGCGCAGCGTCGGCCCGAACGCGACCGAGCTTCCCGCCGGCGAAAAGCCGCCGACCAGCATCAGCGAGCGGAACGAGGCCTCGTGCATCAGGCGAATCCAGAACCGGTTCAGCCGCGCGCGGGCCGCTTCACGGCCGCCCTCGGCGAGGCCGCAAGCCAGCAGCAGCGCGTTGATGGCGCCGGCGCTGGCGCCGCTGATGGTGTCGATCTCGATGGATGGCTCTTCCAGCAGCCGCTCCAGCACGCCCCAGGTGAATGCAGCAAAAGTGCCGCCGCCCTGGAGCGCCAGCGACAATTTTCGCGGCGGCCATTGCTGAGAGCGCGGCTGCACGGGCGCAGCAGGCGCGGCTTTGATTGCGATCTCGATCGGCGCAGGGGCTTGTGCGACGGGAACAGGTGGCGATGCTGGCGGTGGAACGGGTGTAGGCTTCGGAGCAGGAGAGGGCGCACCGGACCAGATGTCCGTTGCCGAGAGCAGTTGGCTTGCCGCGGTGCGCGCAGCATTTTGCGAACCACCGTCGATATGCGCGCCAACAATCTTCTCGCTCATTCTGAGCAACCGCTTGAGGCCATTCCTCTGTCAGGATGACAGGCATGGAACTTGTTCGCCACTCTAGCCGTGAGTCGGCGGAGAGTTGCGAACAGGATTTGGCATATAATGCGGAGGTGGTGCGGCGGTATCCGTACTTTTTCCGGCGTCAGGCCTTCTCGCCGATCCGGCCTTCTTTTCCCGATTGCAATCGCTTGATGTTCTCGCGATGCGCGTAGAACAGCAGCAGCGTCAGCACGGCGGCCAGCGCCGCAAGCGCGAGTTGGCCGAACCACCACAGGAACATCGGCGTGATGAAGGACGCCACCAGCGCCGACAGCGAGGAGTAGCGGGTGGTGAAGGCGGTCGCTAGCCAGAGCACGCAAAAGACCACCGCGGCCGGCCAGAACAGGCCGAGCAGGATGCCGATATAGACAGCGACGCCCTTGCCGCCCTTGAACTTGAGCCAGACCGGGAAGAGATGGCCGAGGAATGCGCCGAGCCCGGCCAGCATCGCCGCATTGGGGCCTGCGATGTAGCCGGCGATGATCACCGCCGCGGTGCCCTTGAGCGCATCGAGCAGCAGGGTGGCCACGGCGAGCCCCTTGCGGCCCGTGCGGAGCACATTGGTGGCGCCGATGCTGCCGGAGCCGATCGAGCGAATATCCTGCGTGCCGGCGAGTTTCGTCAGGACCAGCCCGAACGGAATCGAGCCGAGCAAATAGCCGATGACGAACGCCACCGGCAGGAACGCTTCAAGCCCCATGGCTGTCTCCCCATGTCCGACATAGCCGGCGCCCATGATCTGGTCCTGACGTGGTGTCGCGATGCGAGTCGAGGCCCGCGTCGCCGGAAAACGGCATCTTAGACATGCTCGAAAACCGTCCGTCCGCCGACGATGGTGCGTACCACGCGGCCTGTAAAGCGGGCTTCGTCGAACGGGGTGTTCTTGCAGGGCGATTTGAGGTCGGCGGGATCGACCACCCAGGGCACATCGGGGTCGATCACAATGACGTCCGCCGGGCTGCCTGCGCGCAGGGTTCCACCCGGCAGGCCCAGGATCTCGGCCGGCCGCGTCGACATCGCCCGGATCAGCGTCTTCAGGTCCAGTTCGCCATTGTGCACGAGGCGCAGGCCGGCCGGCAGCATGGTCTCGAGCCCGATGGCGCCGGGAGCTGCTTCCGCGAACGGCAGGCGCTTGCCCTCGACGTCCTGCGGATTGTGGTCGGACATGATGACGTCGACGAGGCCGGAGGCGACGGCGGCGACCAGCGCGCGGCGGTCGTCCTCGGTGCGCAGCGGCGGCGACAGTTTCAGGAACGTCCGGTAGGGGCCGATGTCGTTCTCGTTCAGCGCAAGGTGGTTGATCGAAACCGAGGCGCTGACGGCAAGGCCGGCATCGCGGGCGCGTTTGAGGATGTCGAGCGAGTCGATGCAGGACAGCGATGCCGCGTGATAGCGGCCGCCGGTCAGCGCAACGAGACGCATGTCGCGCTCGAGCATGACCGCTTCGGCGGCGTTCGGAATACCCATCAGGCCGAGCCGGGTCGCGAACTCGCCCTCGTTCATGACACCTTCGCCGACCAGATGCGGGTCCTCGGTGTAGTGCACGATCAGCGCGTCGAAATCGCGGGCGTAGGTCAGGGCACGGCGCATCACCTGGGCGTTGGTGACGCTTCTGTCGCCGTCGCTGAAAGCGACCGCGCCGGCGGCCTTGAGCAGGCCGAACTCGGTCATCTCCTCGCCGTGCATGCCTTTGGTGAGGGCGGCCATCGGCTGGATGTTGACGATCGCGGTGTCGCGGGCGCGGCGCATCACGAAGTCGACGGTCGCCGAATTGTCGATGACGGGCAGGGTGTCGGGCTGGCAAATGATGGTGGTGATGCCGCCGGTCGCGGCCGCCTGGCTCGCGGAGGCAAAGGTCTCGCGATGGCTGAAGCCGGGCTCGCCGACGAAAGCGCGCATGTCGATCAGGCCGGGTGCCACGATCTTGCCGGAGCAGTTGACGACGTCGGTGCCCTCGGGGACGCCAGCCGCGCCAATGCCGCGGCGGGTCTCGCGAATGGTGCCATCGGCAATCAGGACGTCGCCGACAGCGTCGAAATCCCTGGAGGGATCGACGACACGGGCGTTGGCGAGCAGGATGGGGCGGCGGTCAGTCAGCATGAGCATCACGCGTTCGGCAAATTACGGGCGAGCGCTTCCAGCACCGCCATGCGCACGGCGACACCCATCTCGACCTGTTCGCGGATCAAGGACTGCGCGCCGTCGGCGACCGCGGTGTCGATTTCGACGCCGCGGTTCATCGGGCCGGGATGCATGACGAGAGCGTCTGGCTTGGCGTAAGCGAGCTTTTTCTGGTCCAGCCCGAAATAGTTGAAATATTCGGAGGTCGACGGCACGAACGAGCCGTTCATGCGCTCGCGCTGGAGCCGCAGCATCATGACGATATCCGCGCCGTTGAGCCCCTCGCGCATGTCGTGCGCGACCTCGACGCCCATCCGCTCGATGCCGGGCGGCAGCAAGGTGGTGGGGCCGACCACGCGGACGCGGGCGCCCATGGTGTTGAGCAGGATGATGTTGGAGCGGGCGACACGCGAATGCAGCACGTCGCCGCAGATCGCGATCACGAGGCCCTCGATGCGGCCCTTGTTGCGGCGGATGGTGAGCGCGTCGAGTAGCGCCTGGGTCGGATGCTCATGCGCGCCGTCGCCGGCATTGATCACGGAACCGTCAACCTTGCGGGCCAGCAGTTCCACCGCGCCCGAGGCGTGATGGCGCATCACCAGGATGTCCGGGTGCATCGCGTTGAGCGTCATCGCGGTGTCGATCAGCGTCTCGCCCTTCTTGATGGACGAGGAGGCAACCGACATGTTCATGACGTCGGCGCCGAGCCGCTTTCCCGCGAGCTCGAACGAGGACTGGGTCCGGGTGGAGGCCTCGAAGAAGAGGTTTATTTGCGTCCGTCCACGCAGGACGGTGCGCTTCTTGTCAACCTGGCGGTTGAGCTCGACATATTCTTCGGACAGGTCGAGCAGGCCGGTGATGTCGGCCGCGGAAAGGCCCTCGATGCCCAGCAAATGCCGGTGGCCGAGGACGAAGGTCGATTTCGATGTCATTAAAGCGAGAGCTATAGGCGCGGATGGCTGGGGGGGCAAGGGCCAATGCCGGGGCGGGGAGTTATCCCCTGATCTGTCGATTTTGCCGCGCCGTCCCGGGGATCCCCTAAAGGACCGGAAGCAAGGCCAGCGAACGGATGCTGCGGCGCCATTCAGCTAGAATTTGATATATCGAGACTGAGCCGTATTCCTTTATTCGGTTCTGTGAATAGCCGACCGTTGCCCGATACACCTGCTCGAATTCCTTGCTCGATGAGGTGTTGATTTCCGGATAAGCACGGTTGAGTTGGCGAAGCATTTCCTCGGGCGTCGGCAGGTCTTTCGGTGTGTAGGGAAAGGCACATTCGCTGGCCTCGATCGACCTGAGATAAACGATGGCGGGCTTCCAGCGAGGCTTATCGGCAAGTCCGTCGATGAATTGCTCGTCACTCAGGATTTTTTCCGCCGCCTGAACGACGTCTTTGATATGGACAGTTCCGTTCTTGTTGATCAGCGCGTTCGCCGTCTCGACCAGCTCTGCATATGCCGTTGCGAAGCGCTTCCGGAAGCCCAGCTGTGAGGCTGCGACGTCACCCGTCATGTCCAGGCTGAATGCATACTTTCCCGAGTCCAGCCCCTTGACGTACTGGGCCAATTCCTGCGTTGCGGCTGGCGAGAGCAGGAGTTGCAGATTGCTGGCACTGTCACCGCAGAGTCTGGCATTAATGTTTTCCGCGGAAGCCGCTACCGGAAATAATATGACGAGACACAGAACAAATATTCGCATGCAGCTCCCCAACATAAAATCACATCTCAAAATTGAAGTATTGCAATACTTCGCCTTGCTTGTGAAGCCGCCTCGGCGCGTACCGCGCAGGCGTGCAGGCGTGGGCATTCACCTGCTGATGGCCGCGTCCCTCGGTGCGGCGACCATGCCTCCCGTGAGCGGCGCGGAAGCCCAATCGCTCCCCGGCGGCTTCGTTTATCTGCGTGAGATCGATCCCAGCATCATCCAGGACATCCGCTACGCCACCTCGAACAATTTCGTCGGCCGTCCGCTCGCCGGCTACGGCGCCGGCGAATGCGTGGTGAAGCGCGAGGTGGGGCTGCGGCTGAAGGCGGTCCAGCAGGAGCTGGCCGCGCAAAACCTGTCGCTCAAGATGTTCGACTGCTACCGTCCGGCGCGGGCCTCGCTCGACATGGTGAAGTGGTCGCAGAACGGCCGCGAGAGCGCCGCCGATCGGCGCTACAACCCTGAGATACCGAAGACCGAGCTGTTCCGTCTCGGCTACATCGCGAGCCGTTCGCAGCATTCGACGGGAGCCGCGCTCGATCTCACTCTGGTTGATCTGAAGGCTGATAATTCCGCCAAAATCGATCCGTCAAAAGCCTATGCCGATTGCACGGCGCCGGTCGAGGCGCGGCTGCCGGAAGGCAGCGTCGACATGGGCACCGGCTATGACTGCACCGATACGAAGGGCCACACCGCCGCACCCTCGATCAATCCGGATCAGCGCGCCTGGCGCAAGCGGCTGGTGGCTGCGATGGGCAAGCAAGGCTTTGTGAACTATTCGAAGGAGTGGTGGCATTTTTCCCTGCCGGGGGCGGGCGGGGCGGCCTATGATTTCCCGATTCCGCCGCGGCATTGAGTGCCCGATGGTCTGCCGTATCTAACGAAAGCCTCTTGATGGACTCCCTCAATCCCGATCTTCCGCCGCTGACCGTGACTCCCGCGCCGCCGCGTGTCTGGATGTTCTGGGGCACGGCGCTGTGGGGCGTCGTCATTTTTGCAGCAATGTTCGTCGGGCAGATCGGTGCCATCGTCTATCTGGTCTGGCACCACGGCGCTCCCATGAGCCTCGCATCGATGCAGGACGTCGGTCGCGAACCCGCCGCGCTCGCGCTGTCGGTGACCATGGGCCTGCCGGCGACGCTGGCTGCGGTGTGGCTTGCCATCCGCATCAAGAAGGCCTCCTTCGTCGACTACATCGCGCTGCATTGGCCGTCCTGGAAGCAGCTGCTGTTCGGCGCCGTAGGCCTCATCCTGCTGGTCGTTGCCTGGGAGACGATGTCGCGCGCGCTTGGCCGCGAGGCGACGCCTGGATTCATGACCGATCTGTTGAAATCGGGCCGCGACAAGGGCGCCGCGCTCATGCTGCTGTTCGCTTTCAGCGTGGCTGCGCCGATGTCGGAAGAGGTTTTGGCGCGGGGCTTTCTGTTTCGCGGCTGGTCGGCGAGCTTTTTGCGCGTGCCCGGCGCGATCTTTCTGTCGTCGCTGGTGTGGACGGTCGTGCATCTGCAATACGATTTCTACTTCCTCGCCGAGGTCTTCACCATCGGCCTGTGGTTCGGCTACATGCGCTATCGCGCCAACTCGCTCTGGCTCACGATCATCCTGCATGCACTGAACAACATGACTGCGGTGGTGCTGACGATGTGGCTGGGAAGCTGAGGCGGCCGCCTGTCGTTTCGCTCTTCAAACCGCGCCGCGCCGTGGCAATTGCCCGCCTGACGATCCCCTAGTATGTTGGGGTGGTACCTACGCCCACCTTCGCTCCGACGTTGTCGGGGAAAGCCCGCATGTCCGAATTTGAAAATGCCGGCCCATCAGCGACAGGCGCGGCGCCGCAGCTCCGCACCTGGGATTTCGCCGAGACGCTGCTCGTCGCCTTGCTTGCTGACCTGGCATTCATGCTCACCGGCGGGACCGCGCTCAAGTCCCTGATCTTGAATTTCGGTGGGGGCGAGGCGCTGTCTGCGACGGAGCTTCAAGAGGTGTGGCTGCAGGGCCGATGGCAGGGCACCGGCATCATCCTGGGAGCGCCGGCAGTTATCCTCGTGCTGTGGATTGCGATCCGCATGGCTCGTAGAGGGTTCTCGGAATACTTGGCCTTGAACTGGCCGAGCGGGGGCGAGGTCGTACGTGCCTTGCTCCTGATGGCCATCGTTCTGACGGTCGAGATGGTCCTGCTGTCCGTTGTCGGCTCGAACGGATACAAGCCCGGTCCGGATCTCATCGTTCGCAGCGCGGCAGGGCTGTTCGCGATGCTGATCGGAAGCTGCATTGTCGCGCCTGTTGTCGAGGAGTTCGTCGTCCGCGGTTTCATGTTTCGCGGCTGGTCGCAGTCGTTCCTGGGGCCGAATGGCGCGATCGTGCTGGCGTCGGCGTTGTGGGCGTTCGGCCACGTGCAGTACGACTGGTTCGGGCGCTTCAATGTCTTCCTGATGGGGCTCGCCTTCGGCTACCTTCGCGCGAGCGGCAATTCAACCTGGCTTGCGGTGATCGCTCATTCTGCGGTGAACACGCTCGTCTACTTCTCGGTCGGGCCTTACGTTTAGTGCGTCACGCCACCAGCGCGATCACGATCGGCATCGTGATCGCCGCCAAAATCGTTTGCAGCGTGATGATCTGTGCCAGCAGCGGCGCGTCGCCGCCCATCTGTCGCGCCAGCACATAGGCGCTCGGCGAGGTCGGCACCGCCGCGCAGATCGCGACGATCGCGAGGCTGTTGCCGGACAGCCCGAACCAGACGGCGAGCACCAATGCGAGCAGGGGCATCAGCACAAGCTTGAAGGCCACGCCGAGCGTAGCGCCCAAGCTGGGGCGGAACAGGCCTTTCAGTTGCAGGCCGGCACCGGTGACGAGCAGGCCGATGGCGAGCGAGGAACGGCCGAGTGCATCGGCGACCTCATGCCAGATTTTTGGCAGAGGCAAATGAACGACATTGATGGCGAGGCCGATCACGCAGGCCCAGATCAGGGGATTGCGGATCACCGTCATGACAATGGCGCGCACCGATTGCTTCTCTGGCGATGCGTAGTGCGCGAGCACGGCGACGCTGAAAACGTTCACCAGTGGAATGATCGCGACCATGGCCACGGACGCCAGCGCCAGCCCGACATCGCCATACAGATTGGCGGAAACAGACAGCGCCACATAGGTCTGCCAGCGCGTTGCGCCCTGGAAGATCGAGGTGAAGGCGGGGCCGTCGATGTCGAGCCGCGCCAGGGCCGGGCGCAGCGCGAGGCACAATAGCGACATCGCAAGCGCTGACAGCAGCAGCGCGCCGCCGACGCCGGCGACCGGCACTTTTGTGAGGTCGGCCTTCACCAGCGTCTGGATCAGCAGCATCGGGAACAGCACGAAATAGGTCAGCCGCTCCAGCCCGTGCCATTGGGTGTCGAGCCGCATCAGGCTGTGCCGGAGCACAACGCCGAGCACGATCAGGATGAAGACCGGCAGGAGCGCCGCGATCACGACGGCCATGGCGTCAACCGGCCCCTGGACTAGCGCGCAAATTTGCGAGGCGGTCGAGCGCGCCTTGCAGAATGAAGATCGCGGCGTGCTCGTCGATCACCTCGGCCCGCTTGGCGCGGCTGACATCCATGCCGATCAGCTCGCGCTCGACCGCGGCGGTCGACAGCCGCTCGTCCCAGAAGCCGATCGGGAGTGTGGTCAGCCCGGCGAGATTGCGGGCGAAGGCGCGGGTCGATTGCGCGCGCGGACCTTCGCTGCCGTCCATGTTGATGGGCAGGCCGAGCACGAAGCCGACCGCCTTGCGCTCGGCTGCGATCGCAAGCAGCCGGGCTGCGTCCTGCTTGAACGCCTTGCGCTGGATGGTCTCGACGCCGGTCGCGAGCCGGCGGTCCGGATTGGAGACAGCAACGCCGATGGTCTTGGTGCCCAAGTCGAGCCCGACCAGCCCGCCGCGTTCGGGCCAGTGGGTTGCAGCATCGATCAATGGCAGGATAAGAGCCGGCATGGTTTAGCGCATATCACGCGTCGCGCTGCGGAGTGAACCGGGAACATGGATGCGCTCACACTATTCGGCCTGTTTGCCGTCACCGCCATGCTGGTCTGCTATGCCCTTGAGGACCGCAGCCACTGGTTCGTGCTGCTGTTCGCCATCTCCTGCGCACTCGGCTCGGCCTACGGTTTTCTGCAAGGCGCCTGGCCATTCGGCCTGGTCGAGGCGATCTGGGCCTTGGTTGCGCTGCGGCGGTGGGCAGTCAGGCCGCGATGATTTCGTCGTCCTGCTTCAAGCAGGCGGCAAAACCGCTGAGCGCACTGTACTGGTGGCCGGCGCGACGCTGAATGAAGAGCGTCTCGACGCGCGCGTGCGACGGGCTCAGCGTGTGCATCGAGACGCTGCCGATCATCGCGCTGCGTTCGACCACGGCACGCGGCAGCAGTGTCACGCCCATGTCGGCGGCGACGCAGCCGATCATGCCGTCAAGCGTGCCGAGCTCGAAGCGCGCGGCTGACGGCCAGCCGAACTCCACGAAGATCTGTTCGAGCCGCTGGCGGTAGGTGCAGCCGGTGCGGAACACCAGTGCGGTCGGGCCGGACTCCGGCGTGCCCGCGCGCAGCTCGGCCAGCGAGCCCCAGCGTCGCGCGCTGACCAGCACCAGCTCTTCGCGGAAAGCGCTGGTCGCGGCAAGATCTGCGTGCGCGATGGGGCCTGCGACGAATGCACCGTCAAGCGTGCCCTCGAGCACGCCGGCGACGAGATCGGCTGTGGTCGCGGTGCGCAGGCTCAGGCGGACGGCCGGGAAGCGGCGGTGAAAGTCGGCAAGCAGCGGCGGCAGCCGCACCGCGGCCGTGGTCTCCATCGAGCCGATTGCGAGCGGTCCCTTCGGCTCGCCATCGTCGCGGGCGGCGAGCACGGCCTCGTGCGACAGAGCGGCCATCCGCTGCGCGTAGGGCAAAAGCCTTTTGCCGGCGCCGGTCAGCGTCATGCCGCGGCTGTGCCGTTCGAACAGCGGCGTGCCGATCTCCGCTTCCAGCGCTTTCACGCGCTGGGTGACGTTGGATTGCACCGTGTTGAGCTCTTCGGCGGCGCGGGTGATGCCGCCGGTGCGGGCGACCGCGGCAAAGGTCTGGATATCGCTGAGTTCCATGGCGTCGTTTCGCTTTTGTGATGGCAGCGTTCGCAACAATTCATTTTTCGAGAATGCTAATCGCGCCTAGTCTCGGTGTCCAGACGGGGAGAAGCCATGCCGATCGCGACATCGCTGACGAGCCTGCTGCAGATCAGGCATCCGATCCTGCTGGCGCCGATGGATGTGGTCGCGGGCAGCCGTTTGGTGACGGCCGTCAGCCGTGCCGGCGGCTTCGGCATTCTCGGCGGTGGCTATGGCGAGCGGGCGTGGCTGGAGCTAGAGACCGCGAAGCTCGCCGGGCTGCGTGCACCGTTCGGCGTCGGCTTCATCACCTGGAGCCTCACCAGGCAACCCGAGCTGCTCGATGTCGCGCTCGCCGCAAGACCGTCCGCGATCATGTTGTCGTTCGGCGATCCCGCACCGTTCGCACCAAGGATCAAGTCGGCGGGCGCGGGCCTGATCTGCCAGGTACAGGATGAAGCGATGACACGGCAAGCGCTCGATGCCGGCGCTGATGTCCTGATCGCGCAGGGGACCGAGGCGGGCGGTCATGGTGCGTCACGCACCACCGTTGACCTCGTGCCGGCCATCGTCGATCTCGCGGCTGGCCGTGTGCCTGTCGTCGCGGCTGGCGGTATCGCCGACGGGCGCGGTCTCGCCGCCATGGTGATGCTGGGGGCGAGCGGCGTGCTGCTCGGCACGCGCTTCTATGCGAGCCAGGAGGCGGATGGCGCGGAGGAGGCCAAGCGGCGCATCTGCGCCGCCAACAGCGGCTCGACCGTGCGCGGCATCATCTTCGATCTCTCCCGTAACAATGTCTGGCCGGCGCCTTTCACGGGAAGGTGTCTGATCAACGCCCACGCCCGCCGCTGGATCGGCCGCGAGGTCGAACTGATGCAGAATGTCGCCGCAGTCGCGGCGGACTATGCCGCGGCAAAGGCCGCCGGCGATTTCGACGTCGCGGCTGTGATCGCGGGCGAGGCGGTCGGACTGATTCATGATATTCCGCCGGCGGCCGAGATCGTCGAACGGATCGCGATTGAAGCGGAACAGCTCCTTGCCGGACGGCGCAACTCCATCGCGTCCGTCGCCTGAACCATGAGAGAACAACCATGTGGCCTGACCGTCGACTGATCGACCTCTTCAAGACCGAATTCCCGATCGTGCTGGCGCCGATGGCTGGCGTGATGGATGCCGAGCTGGTGATCGCCGTCGCAGAGGGCGGCGGGCTCGGCTCGCTGCCGAGCGCGATGCTGTCGCCGGAGAAGGCGCGCGAGCAGGTCAACATCATTCGCCAGCGCGTGAAGGCGCCGGTGAACATGAACTTCTTCTGCCACACGCCGGTCGACCTTACGCCTGAGGCTGAAGCGCGCTGGAAGCAGCGGCTCACGAGCTACTACACCGAGCACGGGCTCGATCCGGCCGCGCCGATCAACGCCGCGAACCGCGCGCCGTTCGACGCCTCCTTCTGCGAGGTCGTCGAGGAGCTGAAGCCGGAAATCGTCAGCTTCCATTTCGGCCTGCCGGAGCAGGCTCTGCTCAAGCGCGTCAAAGCGGCCGGCTGCCTCGTCATCTCGTCCGCGACGACGGTGAAGGAAGCGGTCTGGCTGGAACAGCACGGTGTCGATGCCGTCATTGCGCAAGGCGCCGAGGCCGGCGGCCATCGCGGCATGTTCCTGACCGACAAGATCTCGGAGCAGCCCGGCACGTTTGCGCTGGTGCCGCAGGTCGCCGATGCCGTGAAGGTGCCTGTCATCGCGGCCGGTGGCATCGCCGACGGGCGCGGCATTGCCGCAGCCTTCGCGCTCGGTGCCTCCGGCGTGCAGATCGGCAGCGCCTATCTGCGCTGCCCGGAGTCCAAGGTCAGTGCGGGCGGCCGCAAGGCGCTCGCCGAGGCGCGGGACGATTCCACGGTCATCACCAATGTCATGACCGGCCGTCCGGCGCGCGGCGTCCAGAACCGCCTGATGCGTGAGGCCGGCCCGATCTCGCCCGATGCCCCGCCATTTCCCCATGCCGCAACCGCCCTGGCGCCGCTGAAGGCGGCTGCCGAAAAGCAGGGCAGGGTGGATTTCACCAATCTCTGGGCCGGCCAGGCGATAGGCATGGGCCGGGAGCTTCCCGCGGCCGAATTGACCCGGGATTTTGCCAAAACAGCGCTGGCCCGGATGAGCCGGCTGGCCGGCTAGCTCTGCAGCGCCGGTTGCGGCACAAAAGCGGCCTCTGCTATACGGCGGTTAGATTTTGCCGTGAGAGGCCCTATATAATGTCCGTCGACGCCACTACCGTCCGCCGCATCGCGCATCTGGCGCGCATTGCGGTTTCCGAGGACGAAGTTCCGCATCTGCAAGGCGAGCTCAACGCCATGCTCGCCTTTGTCGAGCAGCTCTCGGAGGTCAATGTCGAGGGCGTGGAGCCCATGACCTCGGTCACCCCGATGCAGATGAAGAAGCGGCTGGACGTGGTCAATGACGGCGAGATCGCCGACGATATCGTTGCCAACGCGCCCGCGACCGAAGGTCACTTCTTCCTGGTGCCCAAGGTTGTTGAATAGTTCAATTCAGGACGCCGCCCGATGTGCATGCTTTGCGACGATGAGAAGGCCTATCAGGCCTACATGAATTATCTCGACAAGATGGAGCGGCAGGGCAAGGCTGCCGACCCCAATGTCGCCGTCAATGCCGTGCTCGACGAGATCGAGGCCGCTGCGAACGCCGCCGCCAAGAAAAAAGACGACCCGGCCAACGACAAGACCCTGTCTCCCTTCTTCTGCAGCCCGATCAATAAATGACCGATTTGACATCGCTGACGCTCGCCGAAGCCCGCAAGGGTCTCGCGGCCAAAACTTTCACGTCACTCGAGCTGACCGACGCGCATTTGTCCGCGATCGAGAAAGCGCGCGTGCTCAACGCCTTCGTGATGGAGACGCCCGACCAGGCGCGCAGTATGGCGCGCGAGGCGGACGGCAAGATCGCCAAGGGCGACGCCGGTCCGCTCGCCGGCATCCCGCTCGGTATCAAGGATCTGTTCGCGACCAAGGGCGTGCGCACCACGGCGTGCTCGAAGATTCTCGGCAATTTCGTGCCGACCTATGAATCGACCATCACCTCGCAGCTCTGGCGCGACGGCGCCGTGATGTTGGGCAAGCTCAACAACGACGAGTTCGCGATGGGCTCGGCGAACGAGACTTCGTGCTTCGGTCCCGTCGCCAATCCCTGGCGGCGCGAGGGAAGCAACACGAATCTGGTGCCGGGCGGCTCGTCCGGTGGCTCGGCCTCGGCCGTGGCGGCGCTGCTGTGCATGGGCGCGACCGCGACCGACACCGGCGGCTCGATCCGCCAGCCGGCGGCTTTCACCGCGACCGTCGGCATCAAGCCGACTTATGGCCGCTGTTCGCGCTGGGGCATCGTCGCCTTTGCCTCCTCGCTCGATCAGGCAGGTCCGATCGCACGCAGCGTGCGCGATAGCGCGATGCTGCTGCGCTCGATGGCCGGGCACGATCCGAAGGACACGACCTCGGTCGACATGCCCGTGCCGGATTACGAGGCCGCGATCGGCCAGTCCGTGAAGGGCAAGAGGATCGGCATCCCCAAGGAGTACCGTCTCGACGGCATGCCGGCCGAGATCGAGAAACTCTGGGAAGCGGGTGCGGCCTGGTTGAAGGCGGCGGGCGCCGAGCTCGTCGAGGTGTCGCTGCCGCACACCAAATATGCGCTGCCGGCCTATTACATCGTGGCGCCGGCGGAGGCGTCCTCCAACCTCGCGCGCTACGACGGCGTCCGCTACGGCCTGCGCGAGCAGGGCAAGAACATCAACGAACTCTACGAAAACACCCGCGCCGAGGGTTTTGGCGCAGAGGTGCGCCGCCGCGTCATGATCGGCACCTATGTGCTCTCGGCCGGCTATTACGACGCCTATTATCTGCGCGCCCAGAAGGTGCGCACGCTGATCAAGAAGGACTTTGAGGATTGCTTCGCCAAGGGCGTCGACGCGATCCTGACGCCGGCGACACCGTCAGCGGCCTTCGGCATCGGCGAGAAGGGCGGCGCCGACCCCGTCGAGATGTATCTCAACGACATTTTTACGGTGACCGTGAACATGGCGGGCCTGCCCGGCATCGCCGTGCCTGCTGGCAAGGACGCGCAAGGATTGCCGCTCGGCCTGCAGCTGATCGGCCGTCCCTTTGACGAGGAGACGCTGTTCTCGCTCGGCGAGGTGATCGAGCAGGCCGCCGGCCGCTTCACGCCCGCGAGGTGGTGGTGAATGTCGCGGCCTTCATCGCAAGCCTCGACGGCGCGGCGCCCGCGCCTGGCCTGAACGCGCCGCTCGCCGGTCTGTGGTGGGCCGGCAAGGGCGACTGGGAGCAGGCGCACAGAATCGTCCAGGACGACCAGGGTCGCGCCGCCGCCTGGGTGCACGCCTATCTGCACCGCGTCGAAGGCGATCTCGGCAATGCCGGCTACTGGTATCGCCAGGCCGGCCAGGTGGCGGCAAAGGATTCATTGGAGGCGGAGTGGCAGCGGATCGCTGCCGCGCTGCTCGGGAGCACGACATGAGCACGGCTACGCACAAGCTTCTCAAAGGCGCCACCGGCGATTGGGAGATCGTCATCGGCATGGAGATACATGCCCAGGTGACGTCGAACTCAAAACTGTTCTCGGGCGCATCCACGACGTTCGGCGGCGAGCCGAACAGCCACGTGTCGCTGGTCGATGCCGCGATGCCGGGCATGCTGCCTGTGATCAACGAGGAGTGCGTCAGGCAGGCTGTCCGGACCGGGCTCGGGCTGAACGCGCAGATCAATCTGCGTTCGGTGTTCGACCGGAAAAACTATTTCTATCCGGACCTGCCGCAGGGCTACCAGATCAGCCAGTACAAATCGCCGGTGGTCGGCGAGGGTGAGGTGATCGTCGATCTCGACGGCGGCAGGACGGCCGCCATCGGTATCGAGCGGCTGCATCTGGAGCAGGATCCCGGCAAAATGCTGCACGACCGGTCGCCGTCGCTGTCCTTCATCGATTTCAACCGCTGTGGCGTGGCGCTGATGGAGATTGTCTCGAAACCGGACATCCGCGACGCTGAGCAGGCCAAGGCCTATGTGACCAAGCTGCGCTCGATCCTGCGCTACCTCGGCACCTGTGACGGTGACATGGAGAAGGGAAGCCTGCGCGTCGACGTCAATGTGTCCGTGCGCAAGCCCGGCGGGCCACTAGGCACCCGCTGCGAAATCAAGAACATGAACTCGATCACCTTCATCGGACAGGCGATCGAGTATGAAGCGCGGCGCCAGATCGAAATCCTGGAGGATGGTGGGCAGATCGAGCAGGAGACGCGTCGGTTCGACCCCAACAAGGGTGAGACGCGCTCGATGCGCTCGAAGGAAGAGGCGCATGATTATCGCTACTTCCCCGATCCCGATTTGTTGCCGCTGGAATTCTCGCAAAGCTTCGTCGACGCGCTGAAGGCAGAGCTGCCCGAGCTGCCGGACCAGAAGAAGACGCGCTTCGTCGCCGATTTCGGCCTGTCGGCCTATGACGCGAGCGTGCTGGTCGCCGAGCGCGAGAGCGCGGTGTTCTACGAAACCGTTCTGGACAAGCTCGGCAACCGCGCACGCGACGGCAAGATGGCGGCGAACTGGGTCATCAACGAGCTGTTCGGCCGTCTCAACAAGGAAGGCCGGGATATTACGGGCTCTCCCGTGAATACCGAACAGCTTGCCGCGATCATCGACCTGATCGGCGAGGGCACAATCTCGGGCAAGATCGCCAAGGATCTGTTCGAGATCGTCTGGCAGGAGGGCGGCGACCCGCGCGCGCTGGTCGAAAGCCGCGGCATGAAGCAAGTGACGGATCTTTCGGCGATCGAAAAGGTTGTCGACGACATCATCGCGGCCAATCCCGACAAGGCCGCGCAGGTCAAGGACAAGCCGCAGTCGCTCGGCTGGTTCGTCGGCCAGGTGATGAAGGCGTCCGGCGGCAAAGCCAACCCGCAGAGCGTCAACGACCTGCTCAAGTCCAAGCTCGGCATCTGATCTCGCGCGTTCGAACGAGGTGACGGACACGCGTCGTCACCTCGCGCGACGTCGAGATGAGACGCGCGCACGTATCACCGACAACGAACTTCATCCCGTCGAGGTCACGATGCGCATGCGAATCGCAGGTCGAGCGATTCGCGCAAAACGGCGACTTGCACACGCTCTGATGAGCGCTTCCGCCGTTAAGCATGAAAATAATTTCGTTGCCAAAACCCGCGACTCAGAGTCCGCGACTCGCCTCCGCGATGCCATCGCGCGCTTCGCCGTGCGCGTCATCGCGCTGATCACGCGTGATGTGCGCGCGCAGAATAATACTTGTTGCATAGTGTTTTCTTGAGATCGCTGCTCTTGTCGAGATCAACGCTGCGAGAAGTATTTGCAATCGCAGACGCGTGTCTCTGCGTGTCGGCAAATCAAGCGCGGCTGGCGCACGCGCGCTGCGTCGTCAACACTTCCTTAAGTGAGAAGATGTTTTTTTCGTCGTGTTGGTGTATTCGGGATGAGTGTGCACTCGATCCCCGAATGCATGCAGCGATTAAGCCATCTCACACATCGGAGGGCAACATGGCCAAGAAAGCTAAGAAGGCGAAGAAGGCGAAGAAGGCGAAGTCCGCAGTGAAGAAGACTGCGAAGAAGACCCGCAAGGTCGCGAAGAAGAAGTAACTTCGCTTTTCGAAGTTGCCGGCTCCTAGAGAGCCGGCACGTCATCAGCGCCTCCTAGAGGTTCTGGTCGACGATAGAGGGTGTCGGCGAGACATCAGGTCAACGGTCGGATCGTTCTCTTCGCGGGTTCGCTCGCTAAAGTCCGGTCCGGCAGAAGAAACAAGTTTTCTTCGTTCGGTGCGGTTCTCCTCAAAGGAGCTCCGCAATTTCACTAGCGGCCTTCGGGCCAACGTGAAATCTGGTCCTGACGTGTTCGCCGACGCCCTCGTTCCTTGAGGCCGGGGTATTGCCGGCATTCCCTTATCCAGACATTGCTGATCCGACCGCGACGTAGTCGCTTTGCCTTGGCCGCATTGCCTTGAGGCAGGCGAGGGCTGCGGTGTGTCTGTTCGATGTTCACGCGTTGCTTCCCCATTCGCGGTGTCATCGCCCGGCTCCGACCGGGCGACCCAGTGGGGAATGACAGGGGCTCGTGGGGTCGCGACGGCGATTCGCTCCCACAAATTGCAGCCACAGGTCACGCGCCACCGCGTGCGATGGTTATCGTTCTCCCAAAATCCCAGGGTAAACCAAATCTGACGAATCGCAGAAGTGCCTGCAAATCAGGGACTTCTCGAATTCCGCGTGCGGGTGGCGCGCGCGCGCGTTTACGTCTGCTTCATCGCGATACTTAAACTGCCATTCAAATTTGCCCGGCATCATCGCCTCCAACAAGCCGGCAAACGGCATTGGGCAAGACGCCCTGGGGATGAGTTGAACAGCGCACGATCCCAGAAGGGATTTTGCAGATCAGAGTTGGACGGGAGCCGCGCTCGGGGGATTCGAGGCGGCATAAGAAAAAGGGGATGCGTTATGTTTCAGGGTACTTTCGATCTGGAGACGGCGACACCGATCGACGCGAGCGCGCTGTCGGACGTGCTGTTCGAGCGCGGCATCTATTGGGCGAGCGGGCGTTCCGGCCTCGTCGATCTCGTCGCCGCGCATAAATGGTTCAACCTCGCCGCCCTGAAGGGCCGCAAGGACGCCGTGACGCTGCGCCAGGAAGTTGCCGGGCAGATGTCGGAGACCGAGATCTCGGCCGCGCAGCGCGAGGCGAGGGCGTGGGTTTCCGCACGCTGAACTGAGAATCGCATCCGGCCCCGTGTTTGCACGGGGTGATTTGGTTGCGCTGAATCAAGTTCCTGCGTCGGGCCGGCGCCTAGATCCGCCCGACATGAGCAACCCCGACAAGAATGACTCAGGAGCGAGTCAGTGGCTGCCGATTCAGATCGCGCCCGACGATTGCGATCTGGAACTCGGACGGCCGCACAAGACCGGCATTCTGCCTCTAACCTTTCCATGCCGCCGCAAGGCTGGCGTCTGGTTCAATGTCTGGGCGGACGAGGCCGTGCTGATATCGCCCTCGCATTGGCGAATCTGGCGATCCCGCATCTAGCTGCGCACGCACATATAAGGAGAGTGCGAATCGGGCTGGGCTCGCGGCGATGATTCTTGCGCCAGGCTTTCGTGCCGGCGATCGCTTTCAAAAGAAAGAACGCGCAGATCCGTGATTCTGCCGTTGGGTGGCGGAGAGGGAGGGATTCGAACCCTCGATACAGCTTGAGACCGTATGACGCTTTAGCAAAGCGTTGCCTTCAGCCACTCGGCCACCTCTCCGGTGCGAGCCTTATGCATCTATTTGCTTGGGCCGGTCAATTTGTAACCGTGTGTTTGCGCTCGAATATTCCCAACGATTTTCGGGGCAGGGGCTTATCGAGGCTTCGAATCTTTCCGTCCCCGCCAATCGAGCTGCCGGCCCCGGTCCCAATAATCCCCGCTATCCATAAAGAGTGTCCGCCGCGCCGGCCGTGAGCGTCGCCGTGACCGCGCTTGCGACAAACAAAGAGTGATGGAGGAGAGGCTGTGCCTTCTCTTTGAGTCTTCTTCTGATTCCACGATTCGAGCGCGTCAAAGCCGTTTTGGACCGAGGTCACGTCGATCACGCCTTACGTGGGGAATTTTGGCGGCAAATGGAACCGCTCAGAAAATGCAAACAAAAACAATATGTTGGGAGGGTGCTCTGATCACATCTGCGTGTTATTTGTGCAACACTTGCCGGGAAACGCGCTTCATTGACCCGTTTCGGAGCGTTCTGTTGTTGTGTGTGCAAAGACGTTCGGTAATTGTGACTGAGCGACGGAGGGGGGCATCCCGAGGTCGTCCCGTCTTAGGTGGTTCGCTTAAGTCCCTCGCGTTCAGCGGGTGTGTCCGAAGGCGCGAAGCGACTAAGCGGTGAGTTAAGGGACAAGGGAACCAACCTTAGGGTGTCTTCACCCAGCGGATCCGGAACCTTCCCTATGGCAAACTTGGAGGTTTAACATGAAGTTGGTTAAGAGCCTTTTGCTCGGTTCGGCGGCTGGTCTGATCGCCGTTGGCGGAGCGCAGGCAGCCGATCTCCCCGTGAAGGCCAAAGCGGTCGAATACGTGAAGATCTGCTCCCTTTACGGCGCGGGTTTCTACTACATCCCGGGCACCGACACCTGCATCAAGCTGGGTGGTTACTTGCGCGCTGAAGTCGCGCTGGGCACCAACTCGGACTTCGGCGGCGGTCTCAACGTTTCGAGCCAGGGCGCCAACGGTTCCCGCAACCGTCTGACGAACTACTACACGATGCGCGCTCGTGAAGATCTCAACATCGACACGCGCACCGCGACCGAGTACGGCGTCGTCCGTACCTTCTTCGACGGCGTGTTCTCCTGGTCGTCCGGCAACTACGTCGGCACCAACAGCGGCACCGGCACCACCGCCTACAGCGGCACGCTGGCTGCTGGCACCAACCCGCTGACCGGCGCTGCGACCCTCTACGGTTCGGGCTCCGGCGCGGTGAACAGCACCGACAGCAACACCTCGGGCGGTTCGCTCGGCGTGTATTACGCCTTCATCCAGTTCGCCGGCTTCACGATGGGTAAGGCCGTGTCGCAGTTCGACGCGCCCTGGAGCAACTATCCCGGCAACAACTTCGACAGCCTCGTCGGCGGCAGCGGCACGGTCACTGGTATCAACCAGTTCACCTACACCGCTGACTTCGGTCAGGGCGTGACGGCAGCGTTCTCGGCTGAAGACGTCTCCTCCTACATGCAGGCCGGCAACCTCAACATGTCCGGCGCGAGCGCGTACGGTATGCTGCAGGGTGCTTACGGCAGCAACGCCATCGGCGGCACGCGTTCGCCGAACCTCGTCGCGATGGTGCGTGTCGACCAGGCCTGGGGTCTCTTCCAGGCGTCGGTGGCTGCGCATGACAACCACGTCGGCTACTACGGCGCTGCCGAGCCGACTGGCCACCCCGACGACAAGTGGGGTTGGGCGGTTCAGCTTGCTCTGTCGATCAAGAACATCCCGACGGGTGCGGGCGACACGATCAACGTCCAGGGCGTCTACACCGACGGCGCGAGCCGCTACAACTTCCAGAACCTGGCGGGCGGCACCTACTCGATGTTCGGCGGCTCGAGCACGGCTTACCAGAGCATTGGCTTCGCCACCGCTCCGGACACCGTGTACGTCACGGGTAGCTCGCAGGAAACCATCAAGACCTGGGGCTTCCGTGGTGCTTACACCCACAACTGGGATCCCTACTGGAACACGGCGATCTACGGTGCCTACGCTCAGGCTCAGTACGGCTCGCTCGCCAAGACCACGCTTTGCGGCGTCGGCGGCACGTTCGTAACGGGCGCCAGCCAGGCTGGTGTTACGGGTTGTAATCCTGACTTCGCCATCGGCCAGGTCGGTATCATCACCCGCTGGACCCCGGTCAAGAACCTGACGTTCTCGGCCGACCTCGCTTGGACCCACCTCGACCAGAAGTACTCGGGCACTGTGACCCCGGCCGCTCTGATCGCGGTTCCCGCCAAGCCGGTCGCGACCTACGAGCTGAAGGATCAGGACACGCTCGTTCTGCTCCTCCGCGCTCAGCGCAACTGGTAAGTTCGGTCTAACGACCTGACAGAGCCCCGGCGGGAAACCGCCGGGGCTTTTCTTTTTGGTGGTTTGTCTTTGGCGGTCGAAGGACGGGCGGTAGTCGCCAGGCAAGAGTCGCAAAGACGGTTGCGGTGCCGGCTCTTGATACGAAAAAGGCCGCCAAAAGAGGCGGCCTCCTGGAGTCCAAACCGAAACCGTCCTTATTTCAGGTCGAGGGCCCGGCAATAATAGGAGCTCTCGACATCGGTCCAGCCCCGCTCCATCCTGTTACTTCGGCACTCGTAGTAAGTCTTGAAGTTGAGAACGTTTCTGCAACCATTGACCGCCGAACCGGAAAGAGAGCACCCGACATAGGGGCTGTTGCTTGTCTTGGCCCCGGCTTGCTGGATGGGGGCGGCGCTCACTGGCCCAATCGACAGGGCTGCAAGAGTTAGAGCGGACACTGCCAGCATCTTCATTAGCCTTCCTCCTTTTTGTTGCCCGGGACAGCAAATGCCTCTCCCAGGCACACACTACTACAGCGGGTGGAGGTCGTCTCGCTCAATCCATGCCATCGCCGTAAATGAAGGGCAGGGTTTCGCTTCTGGAGAAGGCGCCGCCGCTATTCCACGCTGCCGGCGCCGCGGCGCAGGTCGGCCTCGATCTGCAACCGCGTGCCGCCGCCGAAGCGCGCGCGGTAGACCTGCAGGTTCTCCATGATCCGCTGCACGTAGTTGCGCGTCTCGGAGAATGGAATGAGCTCAACCCAGTCGACCGCGTCGACCTTGGGGTCGCGCGGGTCGCCGTAGCGGTCGACCCACTTCTTCACGCTGCCGCGGCCGGCATTATAGGCGGCAAACGTCATGATGTAGGAGCCGCGATAATCCTCGATCAGCCCGCCGAGTTCAGCCGAGCCGAGTGTGGCGTTGTAGACCGAATCGTTCTTCAGCCGGGACAGGTCGTAGGTCCCACCGTGTCGCTTGCAGACATAGCGCGCCGCGTCCGGCGTCACCTGCATCAGGCCATAGGCCTGCGCCGGCGAGACCACCGAGGGGTTGAACGCGCTTTCCTGCCGCGCGATCGCATAGACGATGCTGCGCTCGACCTCGGGGCCGATCGGCGTGAACTGCGGAATGCCGTTGACGGGATAAGCATAAAAGTCGAACGGCAGGCCGCGGTTGAGCGCGGCCTTGCCGAGCAGCAGCATGCCGCGCGCGTCGCTGTAGCGCTGGGTCAGCTCGCCGAGGCCGGTGAGGGCTTCGGGATCGCCGTTCTCGCCCATGTCGGCAAGCATTGGTATCGCCATCTCGCGCTCGTCGAGCTCATAGAGCAGTTGCGCCGCGCGCACGATCTCGAGCCGTTCGGCGCCGCGGCCGCGCGGTTGGCCGTTGAGCTCGATCTGCGGCAGGCCGAGCTTGGCGCGCGCGAGCTGGCCGTAATAGCTGGTGGATTGCTCTGCGGCGCGCGCGTAGGCGTTCCGCGCCTCTTGCTGGCGGCCGGCGGCCTCCGCGGCGCGGCCCTGCCAATAGCCGGCACGCGCCAGCGTGGTGGGATTGACGCTGCCGACGCCGATGCGGGCGAAATGCTGGGCGGCGGCGGCGGGGTCATTGAGGAAGCGCAGTGCGATCCAGCCCGCGGTGAACTCCTGCTCGGTCTTGTAGATGTCGCGCGAGGGCAGGGCCGCATCGCGCGCAATCAGATAGGCGGTGCGGAATTCCTCGGTGTCGATCATCTTGCGCGCCAGCAGGCGCCGCTCGATCCACCATTCGTCGAGATTGTAGAGACGGCCCGGATCCTTCGGTGCCGACAGCATGAGCTGGGCGGCTTCGGCAAACTTCTCCTCGCGGCGCAGCAGCTGGATCTTGCTGAAGATGAAGCCGGGATCGTTGTGCAGTTCGTGCGGCACGGCCTCGAGCAGCGCACGCGAGTTCGGCGCCTTCTTCAAGGAGGCGATGCGGGCCTTGGCGAGCACGACATAGCCGGCGCCGAGGCGCTTTGCGGCGCGCAGCGCCGCTTCGTTCTCGCTGCCGTAGAGCAGCGTGTCCATCCGCGCCTTCTGGTCGCCCGGCGTGAGCAGGGCGCCGAACTGGTCGAGCGCGTTGTTCTCGGTGTCCTCCGACATCGGATCGCTGCGCCAGGCCTCGCGCACCAGCCGCTCGGCATTGGCGCGGTCGCCGCGTGCCAGCATCGCCTTGGCGAGCGTGAAGCGGCCCTTGGCGGAGACGGGGGATTCGCCCTCGAACCACGACCACGCGACACCATCATCGCGCCTGTCATCCCACATTGCCGCCTCGAGGCGGCGACGCAGGAAGGTCTGCGACGGCCAGCTCGGATTTGCGGAGAGGAAGGTGCGATAGCGCTCGACGGTCGCGCCATTGTCCTCGCTGCGCAGGATGATCCATTCCGCAAGCTTTCGCGCGACCGGGTCCGAGATCGAGGCTGCGTCATTGGTGGCGTCGCCCGCCTTGCGCTTGCGCACGAGCTCGATGACGTTCTCCAGCGTGTCCTTGTCGGCCTGCGACGTCGACGAGGTTGCCGCGACCGCAGCCGGCGTGACCGGCTTGCGCGGCGCGGCGTGCTGGCGGGTTGCCGGCGCAAGCATAGGCGCTGCGATCGGTTTGGCGGTGGCCGCCGGGGCGGTGGGTCTGACGGTGGCCGTCACGGCGGGCGCGGCTTTGGGAGAGGAGCCGTTGGCGGCCGGTTGTGATTTTGGCGCGGGGGCCGCGGCCGCAGGTTTTGGCTTGTCCTTCGCGGGGTCCTTGCCCGCGCTCTTGCCGGCATCCTTGGTCGGCTTCTTCGCAGCATCCCTGGCAGGGGCGCTCGCCGCTCCCTTCGTCGCTCCTTTGGTCGCTTCCTTGCCGGTTCCCTTGGTTGTTCCTTTGGCTGGTCCTTTCGCTGCGTCCTTGGCCGCGGGCTTCGCGGGTTCCTTGGTCCCCTCGGCAGGCGTCTCATTGGACTTGGCCAAAGCGGCGCAGCCGACCGAAAGCCCCGCCAACAGGCTTACAACCAGACCCGCGGATCGCCAGGCGGCACGAGGAGAGGAGGTCACGGCGTTTCGTCGCCCCGAATCAGTGAAATGGCTCAAGACCTAGTTGTACAAGATCTGGCTGTATTTGATTGAATATGCGGACAAAATACCAAGAGCCGCTTACCTTCGCCCGCTTTGCACCACCACCGCGGCAAAATCGCGGCCTAAACGGTGCGTCACACGGATGCGGCCCTTTTACCTGCGGGATAGACCCGATATGTATTGGGCTTGCCCAAAAAGCTCGCCCGCGTACGGAGGAAGTCCATGGCAGCCAAGACGAAATTCCGGGGTTCGTTCACCGCCTTGGTCACGCCGTTCAAGAACGGCTCGCTGGACGAGGCGGCGTTCCGCTCGCTGGTCAACTGGCAGATTTCAGAGGGCACCAACGGCCTGGTCCCGGTCGGCACCACCGGCGAGAGCCCGACGCTCAGCCATGACGAGCACAAGAAGGTCGTCGAATGGTGCATCGAGGAGGTCAAGGGGCGGGTGCCCGTGATCGCCGGCGCCGGCTCCAACTCGACCAAGGAAGCGGTCGAGCTCGCCCAGCATGCCGAGAAGGCGGGCGCGAATGCGGTGCTGGTCGTGACGCCTTATTACAACAAGCCGACTCAGGAAGGCATGTACCAGCACTTCAAGGCGATCAACGATGCGATCGGCATTCCGATCATCATCTACAACATCCCGCCGCGCTCGGTGATCGACATGTCGGTCGATACCATGAAGCGGCTGTGGGAGCTGAAGAACATTGCCGGCGTCAAGGACGCCACCGCCAGCATGGTCCGTGTGTCGCAGCAGCGCGCGGCGATGGGCGAGGATTTCAACCAGCTCTCGGGCGAAGACGCGACCATCCTCGGCTACATGGCGCATGGCGGCCACGGCTGCATCTCGGTGACCTCGAACGTCGCGCCGCGGCTGTGCTCGGAGTTCCAGGCCGCGTGGGCGAAGGGCGACCATGCCACCGCGCTGAAACTGCACGACAAGCTGATGCCGTTGCACAACAACCTCTTCATCGAGAGCAATCCGGCGCCGATCAAGTACGCGCTGTCGCTGCTCGGCAAGTTGGACGAGACGCTGCGGCTGCCGATGGTGCCGGTTACGGAGCCGACGCGCGTTGCGGTCCGCAGCGCCATGGTGCACGCCGGCCTGATCAACTAGGCCGCGTTCGTAACTTCATCGCCACAGGCAACGCAGGGGGACCAGCATGCTCAAGGAATTCCGCGATTTCGCGATGAAGGGCAACGTCGTCGATCTTGCCGTTGCGGTCATCATCGGCGCAGCCTTCGGTGCCATCGTGACGTCGATGGTTAGCGACATCATCATGCCGATCATCGGCGCGGCCACCGGCGGCCTGGATTTCTCCAACTATTTCGTCGGACTCTCCAAAAACGTCACGCAGACCAATCTCGCCGATGCCAAGAAGCAGGGTGCGGTGCTGGCTTACGGCAGTTTCTTCACGTTGGTCGTGAACTTTGTCATCGTCGCTTTCGTGCTGTTCATGGTCATCCGCACCATGAACCAGTTCAAGCGCAAGGATGAGGCCAAGCCCGCGGAGCCGCCGAAGCCGTCGGCTGAGGTCGCGCTGCTGACCGAGATCCGCGATCTCCTCAAGAAGTCTTGACGCGCGCGCTTCATCCAAACTGTTAGGGTCGCGACCCATCTCGACCGGATTTGTTTGCTATGGCCGATAAGAACGAACGTCCTATCAAGGTCATGGCGGAAAACCGCAAGGCCCGCTTCAACTATGCGATCGAGGATACGGTCGAGGCGGGCATTGCGCTGACCGGCACCGAGGTGAAGTCGATCCGCAGCGGCAAGAGCACGATCGCGGAATCCTACGCCGATTCCAAGGACGGCGAGATCTGGCTGATCAACGCCACCATTCCCGAATACCTCCAGGGCAACCGCTTCAACCACGAGCCGAAACGGCCGCGAAAGCTGCTCCTGCACCGCAAGCAGATCAACAAGCTGATGGGTGCGGTCGACCGCGAGGGCATGACGCTGATCCCGCTCAAGCTCTACTTTAACGAGCGCGGACGCGCCAAACTGCAGCTCGCAGTTGCAAAGGGCAAAAAGCTGCACGACAAGCGCGAGACCGAGAAGAAGCGCGATTGGAGTCGGGAGAAAGGCCGGCTGATGCGGGCGAGGGGATAACGAGATGAATCAGAAAAACCTGCTTGAGGTCGACTGGAGCCAGATTCCCGCGCCTGCCGATGACGGCGGCGCCGCGCATCTGCGCGGCATGACGTTGCCTGCGATCAGCCTGCTCGCGACCGACGACAATTCGGTCACGCTGTCTGCACTCGCCGGCCGCACCGTGGTGTTCGCCTATCCGCGCACCGGTGAGCCCGGCAAGATCTCGCTGGTCGACGATTGGGACATGATCCCGGGTGCGCGGGGCTGCACGCCGCAGACTTGCTCGTTTCGCGATCTGTTCGCCGAGCTGAAGGCCGCCGGCGCCGCCCAGGTGTTCGGCCTCTCGACCCAGAGCAACGCCTACCAGACCGAGATGGCCTCGCGGCTGCATCTGCCGTTTCCGGTGCTGTCGGATGAGAATCTGGCGCTGACGGGCGCGCTCAATCTGCCGACCATGGAGGTCGCGGGGCTGACGCTGATCAAGCGGCTCGCGCTGATCATCGACGATGCGAAGATCACGCACGTGTTCTATCCGGTGTTTCCGCCCGACCGGAACGCTGGCGATGTCCTGGACTGGCTGAAGGCCAATCCTGCCAAGGGCTAATCGAGCTCGGCCTTAATCTTCGCGAACACCGACCGAAACATGTCCGTCGTCAGCACCCTCGTGTTCGTGTTGTAGCGAGAGCAATGATAGCTGTCGTAGAGCTTGAACGCGCCGGCCTGATGCACCGCGCCGTGTCCGAAGGGCGCTTGCGAGGCCTTCAGGTTCAGCGGTTTGAGCACCGTGTCGTGCGCAATTCGCCCGAGCGCTACGATCGCGCGCAGATTCGGCATCGTTGCGAGATTCGCCACGAGAAACTGGCGGCAGGTGTTGATCTCGACCGGCAGCGGCTTGTTCTGCGGCGGAACGCAATGCACGGCATTGGCGATTCGGCAGTCGACCAGCTTCAGGCCGTCATCGGGCCGCGCCTGGTAGGTACCCTCAGCGAATCCGTATTCGAGCAGCGTGGCGTAGAGCAGGTCGCCGGCATAGTCGCCGGTGAAGGGACGGCCGGTGCGGTTGGCGCCCTGCATGCCGGGCGCGAGGCCAACGATCAGCAGGCGCGCCTTGATGTCGCCGAAGGGCGGGACCGGTGCGTTGTGCCACAACGGCTCCCGCGCGCGGTTCGCCTCGCGAAAGGCGACCAGGCGCGGGCAGAGTGGACAGTCACGGTCGGGGACGACGGTAAGGGGCCGGCGGCTTACCCGGGCCGCTTCACTCGTCGAGGTCGTCATCGCCCCTCGGCGCCATCGTCGTCGCGCGCTGGAGGAACTGCGGGGCATGATGGCGCGGCTCGCGATCGCCGCGCTCGCGCGGAGCAGGGCGTTCAGACGGATCGCGGCCGAGCTTGGATTGCAGCTCGACGAGGTCCGTGAAGACGTCGGCCTGGCGGCGCAGCTCGTCTGCGATCATCGGCGGCTGGCTCGCGATGGTTGAGATCACGGTGACCCGCACGCCGCGGCGCTGGACGGCCTCGACCAGGGAGCGGAAGTCGCCGTCCCCGGAGAACAACACCATCTGGTCGATATTCTCGGCGAGCTCCATGGCGTCAACGGCGAGCTCGATGTCCATGTTGCCCTTGACCTTGCGGCGGCCGGAGGCGTCGATGAACTCCTTGGTCGCCTTGGTGACCACGGTGTAGCCGTTGTAGTCGAGCCAGTCGATCAGCGGGCGGATCGAGGAGTATTCCTGATCCTCGATGATGGCGGTGTAATAGAACGCCCGCAGCAGCGTCCCGCGGCTCTGAAACTCCTTCAGCAATCGCTTGTAATCGATGTCGAAGCCCAGAGTTTTTGCCGTCGCGTAGAGATTGGCTCCATCGATGAAGAGCGCGATCTTGTCGGAAGAGGAAGGTGACATTCAGTTTGCTCGCGTAGTGTTCGTGATTGATCGTTTATTGTTGGCGCGGCGACAGCAAGCCGCGCAATTCCAAAATCGCCTAAACCCGTCGAAACCGCAAATCCGGAGAAGTCGGGGCAATCAAGGTATAGTTATGGCGGACTTTCATACACCCGGCGCCACCCACGATGGCAGCCCGGGAAACCACCCGTCCCAGCCCCAATGTGGGGGTAGCAGAGCCGTTTGGCGAGGCCAAATCACAAATTGGCCTTGCGAAACCGGCCCGGTCCCTATAACTAGCCCCAATCATCCACATATTTCGTCCCACCCACAACGGAGCGACAGTCCATGGCTCGCGTCACCGTAGAAGATTGTATCGACAAGGTCGACAACCGGTTTGACCTGGTCCTGCTGGCTGCCCACCGTGCCCGCATGATTTCGTCTGGTTCACAACTAACGGTTGACCGCGATAACGACAAGAACCCTGTTGTATCTTTGCGCGAAATTGCCGACACGACCATCTCGCCGGAAGACCTCCGCGAGGAGCTGGTGCACTCGCTCCAGAAGTTCGTCGAGGTCGACGAGCCCGAGCCCGATACGGTGCCGCTGATTGGTTCCGCCGGCGCAAGCGTCGATGCGGACGATACCGAAGTTGCTGTTGAGCGCATGACCGAAGAGGAGCTCCTGAAGGGCCTCGAGGGCCTCGCGCCGCCGGAAGAGCAGCCCGAGGAGGACGAGTAAATCGTCCGTCGCAGCCGTCGACTTCTTGTGATCTTATCAAAGGCCCGAACCGTTGTTCGGGCCTTTGCTTTTGTTGGCGTTTTCGTGGTTACCATAGCGTTGTCGCTTCGCGCTGTGCACCTGTCATCGAATTGATCGGACGCGCGCGCGATCGGAGCTAAGATGTATACAACGGGCCGCCTGGTGGTCCGTTTGAAGGCAGGACGGCATGGTGTATCGACGCCGCAAACCAACGCAGATGCAGGCCGCAACCGAATCGGTTGCCGTGGCCCCGACTGCGCCGGTGGCACGCCCGGCGAAGCCGCGCGCGCGGATGATGCGCCAATATGACCTCGTCGAGCGCGTCAGGTCCTACAATCCCAACACCGACGAAGATCTGCTGAACCGCGCCTATGTCTACGCCATGAAGGCGCACGGCTCGCAGACGCGGGCCTCGGGCGATCCGTACTTCTCGCACCCGCTCGAAGTCGCGGCGATTCTCACCGACCTCAAGCTCGACGACGCCACCATCGTGGCTGCGCTGCTGCACGATACGATCGAGGACACCGAAGCGACGCGGGCGGAGATCGATCAGATCTTCGGGCCCGAGATCGGCGCGCTGGTCGAGGGCCTGACCAAGCTGAAGCGGCTGGAGCTGGTGTCGCGCGAGGCCAAGCAGGCCGAGAACCTGCGCAAATTGTTGCTGGCCATTGCCGACGATGTCCGCGTGCTCCTGGTCAAGCTCGCCGACCGCCTGCACAACATGCGGACGCTGGATTTCGTGCCGCCGGAATCGCGCCGGCGAATCGCCGAGGAGACGCTCGACATCTACGCGCCGCTGGCGGGCCGCATGGGCATGCAGGAAATGCGCGAGGAGCTGGAGGATCTGTCCTTCCGCACCCTCGATCCCGACGCCTATTCGGTGGTGATGCAGCGGCTCGACGCGCTCGCCGAGCGCAACCGCAATTTGATCGGCGAGATCGAGGCACAGCTTTCCAACAATCTGCGCCACAGGGGTCTTGGCGCGCGGGTCTACGGCCGCAGCAAGAAGCCGTTCTCGATCTGGACCAAGATGGAGCGCAAGTCCGTCGGCTTCGAGCAGTTGTCCGACATCTTCGGTTTTCGCGTCGTCGTGAACGACATCGAATCCTGCTATCGCGCGCTCGGCATCGTCCACACCACCTGGCCGGTCGTGCCGGGGCGCTTCAAGGACTACATCTCGACGCCGAAGCAGAACGATTATCGTTCGATTCACACGACGGTCATCGGCCCCGGCAACCAGCGCGTCGAGCTTCAGATCCGCACCGAGGCCATGGACCAGATCGCCGAGCGTGGCATCGCCGCGCACGTCTTCTACAAGGAAGGCGTGGGCTCGCCGACCGAACTCCTCAAGCGCGAGTCCACCGCGTTCGCCTGGCTGCGCCACACCATCGGCATCCTCTCGGAGAGCGCCAACCCGGAAGAATTCCTCGAGCACACCAAGCTCGAGCTGTTCCACGACCAGGTGTTCTGCTTCACTCCGAAGGGCAAGCTGATCGCGCTGCCGCGCCATGCCAACGTGATCGACTTCGCCTATGCCGTGCACACCGACGTCGGCAACAGCGCGGTCGGCTGCAAGATCAACGGCCAATTCGCGCCGCTGTCCTCGGAGCTCCAGAACGGCGACGAGGTCGAGGTGCTGACGTCGGAAGCGCAATCGGCGCCGCCGTCGGCCTGGGAAACGCTCGCGGTCACCGGCAAGGCGCGCGCCGCGATCCGCCGCGCCACGCGCACCGCCGTGCGCGATCAGTATGTCGGCCTCGGCCGGCGCATCGTCGAGCGCCTGTTCGAGCGCGCCAAGATCGAATACGCCGACGACAAGCTCAAGGGCGCGCTGCCGCGGCTCGCGCGTACCTCGATCGAGGACGTCATGGCGGCCGTGGGGCGCGGCGAGATCAAGGCCTCCCACGTCGCGCGTGCGATGTATCCCGACTACAAGGAAGAGCGCATCGCGCGCTATGGCATCAAGAAAGGGCTTGCCGCCAAGCTCAAGGAGAAGCCGTCGGAGCCGCCGCGCAGCCCGGTCGCGATCCCGATCCGCGGCATCAATTCCGACCTGCCGATCAAGTTCGCGCCGAACGGCGGTGCCGTGCCGGGCGACCGCATCATCGGCATCGTCACGCCGGGCGAGGGCATCACGATCTATCCGATCCAGGCGCCGGCGCTGAAGGATTTCGAGGAGGAGCCGGAGCGCTGGTTGGACGTGCGCTGGGACATCGAGGATACGGTGCCGCAGCGTTTCCCGGCCCGCATCAGGGTCGAGAACGTCAACGAGCCCGGCGCATTGGCGCAGATCGCGACCGTGATCGCCGAGCACGACGGCAATATCGACAATATCAGCATGCAGCGCCGCTCGCCTGATTTCACGGAGACGACGATCGACCTCGAAGTCTACGATCTCAAGCATTTGAGCGCGATTCTGGCCCAGCTGCGCGCCAAGGCGGTCGTCGCCAAAGTCGAACGTGTTAATGGATAGGCGCCTTTTCGTCTTCGCCTGTTTCTCCGATCTCGTGAGTCCTGAAATGCCTGCTCTTCCGCTCCGCCTCGGCGTCAATATCGACCATGTCGCGACCGTCCGTAACGCACGCGGCGGCCGCCATCCGGATCCGGTCCGCGCAGCGCTGCTGGCGATCGAGGCCGGCGCCGACGGCATCACCGCTCACTTGCGCGAGGACCGCCGGCACATCCGCGACGAGGACATGGCGCGGCTCAAGGCGGGGATTTCCAAGCCGCTGAATTTCGAGATGGCGGCGACCGACGACATGATGCGCATCTCGCTCGCCACCAGGCCGCATGCGGTGTGCCTGGTGCCGGAGCGGCGGCAGGAGGTGACGACCGAAGGCGGACTGGACGCGGTCGGCCAGCACAATGCGCTCGCGCCCTATATTGCGCGGCTGAACGATGCCGGCATCCGCGTCTCGCTGTTCATCGCCGCCGACCCCGCGCAAATCGAGATGGCGGCGCGGCTGCGTGCGCCCGTGATCGAGATCCACACCGGGGCCTGGTGCGACGCCGTGGTCGACGGCCACACCGACAAGGCCGAAGCCGAGTGGAAGCGGATCGTCGCGGGCGTGAAGCTGGCCAAGGCTGCCGGGCTGGAAGTTCACGCCGGCCACGGGCTCGACTATGCGACGGCGGAGACCATCGCAGCCCTGCCTGACATCATGGAGCTCAACATCGGCTACTACATGATCGGCGAAGCGCTGTTCGTGGGTCTTGCCGAGACGGTGCGCAGCATGCGCGCGGCGATGGACCGCGGCCGGAGCCTGGCATGATCATCGGCATCGGCTCCGACCTGATCGACATCACCCGCGTCGGCAAAGTGATGGAGCGCCATGGCGAGCGTTTCCTCGACCGCATCTTCACCGCGGCCGAGCGGGCCAAGGCCGAGCGGCGCGCCAAGAACGAGAAGATGGTGGTGGCGACCTACGCCAAGCGCTTTGCCGCCAAGGAGGCCTGCTCCAAGGCGCTCGGCACCGGGATCCGGCGCGGGGTCTGGTGGCGTGACATGGGCGTGGTCAACCTGCCGGGGGGACGGCCGACCATGCAATTGACGGGTGGGGCGCTGGCCCGGCTCCAGGCTCTGACGCCGGAGGGGTTCGAGGCGAAGATCGACCTGTCGATCACCGATGACTGGCCATTGGCACAGGCCTTCGTCATCATTTCTGCCGTTCCGCTGGCCAGACCCTGATTGTTCAGGGGGTAATTTTATAATTCTTTTTAAAAATCAATATCTTATGCAGTTTTGATGCGATCCTTGATTGCGTGGCCTCCGACAACCGTCTAAAAGTCCGCGGACGCAAATCAGGCTGGGCGAATTCGGCTTTACGCCGGAATTGGCCCTCATTATCAGAATCAGGACAATCTCCTTGGGTCGCGAACGGTGGGCAGTTCGCGGGAGGAGGGCGCTCTATGACCGCCGGCCGGAATTGAGAGAGCAATGAGCGTGACTTCGGGAACGAAAACTGAGAGTGGCGTCGGCGAAACGATCCGGGTCGTGATCCACGCTCTCCTGATCGCGCTGGTGATCCGCACCTTTCTGTTCCAGCCCTTCAACATCCCGTCCGGCTCGATGAAGGCGACGCTGCTGGTCGGCGACTATCTGTTCGTCTCGAAATATTCCTACGGCTACAGCCATTACTCGATCCCGTTCTCGCCGCCGCTGTTCTCGGGGCGGATCTGGGGCTCGGACCCGAACCGCGGCGACATCGTCGTATTTCGTCTGCCGAAGGACGACTCGACCGATTACATCAAGCGCGTGATCGGCCTTCCCGGCGACCGCGTCCAGATGAAGGACGGCCTCCTCTACATCAACGACGCGCCGGTCGAACGGCAGCGCATGAGCGAATATGTCGGCGAGGACCCGTGCGGCGCCGAAAGCGGCGCGATCTCGCGGGTGAAGCGCTGGAAGGAAACGCTGCCGAACGGCGTGTCCTACGAGACGCTGGACTGCGCCGACCACGGCTACATGGACGATACCAACGTCTACAACGTGCCGGCAGGCCATTTCTTCATGATGGGCGACAACCGCGACAACTCCACCGACAGCCGCTTCCTCGGCCAGGTCGGTTATGTGCCGCAGGAGAATTTGATCGGCCGCGCCCAGATGATCTTCTTCTCCATCGGCGAGGGTGAGCACGCCTGGATGTTCTGGCGCTGGCCGTGGTCGGTGCGCTGGAATCGCTTCTTCAAAATCGTCCGATGAAAGACGAAGCCAAGGACATCGCACCCCAAACGACCGAGCCGGCTGCGGCCCCTGGTGGCGAAGCTGCTTCCAAGACGCCTGCGAAGAAGAAGCGGGTAAGGGGCAGCAAGGCCAAAGAAAAGGCCAAGGCGGCGGACGCGAACGCTGCGCTTGAGGCGCGTATTGGGCACGGCTTTGCCGACCCGAACCTGCTGATGCAGGCGATCACGCATGTCTCGGCGCTGAAGTCCGGACGCAAGCGCGGCGATAGCTATCAGCGGCTGGAATTCCTCGGCGACCACGTGCTCGGCCTCGTCGTCTCCGACATGCTCTATCACGCCTTCCCGAACGCCGATGAGGGCGAGCTGTCCAAGCGCCTCGCCGAGCTCGTGCGCAAGGAGAGCTGCGCCGACGTCGCCAAGTCGCTCGGTCTGCTCGACGACATCAAGCTCGGCTCGGTCGGCTCCAGCGCCGATGCCCGCCTGCGCAAGTCCATCCTTGGTGACGTCTGCGAGGCCGTGATCGGCGCCGTCTTTCTCGACGGTGGCCATGCGGCCGCAGACGACTTCGTCAAGCGCAACTGGACCGAGCGCATGCACAAGCCGCGGCGTCCCTTGCGCGATCCCAAGACCGTGCTGCAGGAGTGGGCACAGGGCAAGGGACTACCGACGCCGATCTACCGCGAGGTCGAGCGCACCGGCCCGCACCACGATCCGGAATTTCGTGTCGCGGTGGACTTGCCGGGGCTGGCGCCGGCCGAAGGAACCGGCGGCAGCAAGCGTGCAGCGGAGAAGGTAGCGGCTTCAGTGATGATCGAACGCGAAGGTGTTGGCGGCGGCAATGACGGTTGAAACAAGCGGCGAAGCGCCCGCCGCAACGCGCTGCGGCTTTGTCGCGCTGATCGGCGCGCCGAATGTCGGCAAGTCCACGCTCGTCAATGCGCTGGTCGGGGCCAAGGTCACAATCGTCTCGCGCAAGGTGCAGACCACGCGCGCGCTGATCCGCGGCATCGTCATCGAGAACAATGCGCAGATCATCCTGGTCGATACGCCCGGCATCTTCCTGCCCAAGCGTCGGCTCGATCGTGCCATGGTCTCGACCGCCTGGAGCGGGGCGCATGACGCCGATCTCGTCTGCGTGCTGCTCGACGCCAAGGCCGGGATCGACGAGGAGGCCGAGGCGATCCTCACCAAGGTCGCCAGCGTGAAACACGAGAAGATCCTGGTGATCAACAAGGTCGACCTGGTCCAGCGCGAGAAGCTGCTGGCGCTGGCGCAGGCCGCCAACGAGCGCATGCCGTTCGCGAAGACCTTCATGATCGCGGCGATCTCGGGTGACGGCGTCGACGACCTCAGGACTACGCTGGCCGAGATCGTGCCGCCGGGGCCGTTCCTCTATCCCGAAGACCAGATGTCGGATGCGCCGATGCGGCAGCTTGCGGCCGAGATCACGCGCGAAAAGATCTTTCGCAAGCTGCACCAGGAATTGCCCTACCAGTCGACGGTCGAGACCGACAAGTGGGAGGAGCGCAAGGACAAGTCGGTGCGGATCGAGCAGACGATCTTCGTGGAGCGCGAGAGCCAGCGCAAGATCGTGCTTGGCGCGGGCGGCGCCACCATCAAGTCGATCGGTGCGGACTCGCGCAAGGAGCTCGCCGAGATCGTGGGCGTCCCGGTGCATCTGTTCCTGTTTGTCAAGGTGCGCGAGAACTGGGGCGACGATCCCGATCGCTATCGCGAGATGGGCCTGGAATTCCCCAAAGAATAACCAAGAAAAGATCGGTCACTGATGAGCGTACCCAGCAACGTCCGGCGCTTCGAAGCGCTGCTCTATGCATCGTTGATGCTGGATGCCTTGTCGGTCGCGGTGCAGGACCGCACCCCCAATGCCGAGATGACCGAGCAGATGATCATGACGGCGACCATGCTCGCCGGCGGGATGATCCTGTTGCTGGTCTACTTCGTCTGGCTGGCCGCGCATTGGCGCAAGAACTGGCCGCGCTGGGTGCTGGCGGCAGCGCTGGTGCTGTCGGTGATCTCGCTCGGCCAGATCATCGGCGAAAAGGGCATGGAGCTCGACAGCGTCATCGAGATCGTCTCCTGCGTGCTGACGACGATGGGCCTATATTTTTCCTTCAGCGGCGACGCGCAGGGCTGGTTCAACGCGTGAGGTCGCGTAGGGTGGATTAGCGAAGCGTAATCCACCATTTTGGTGTGCACGGGCAATTGGCGGATTACGCCTTCGGCTAATCCGCCCTACGATTGAAGGCCGGAATCCGCTAGACTTCACCCATGGAATGGACCGACGAAGGCATCGTGCTGGGTGTACGGCGGCATGGCGAATCCAGCGCCATTGTCGAGCTGTTGACGCGGACGCACGGCCGGCATCTCGGTCTCGTGCGCGGCGGCGCCGGCTCACGGATGCGGCCGCTGCTGCAACCCGGCAACAGCGTCAGCGTGGTGTGGCGGGCGCGGCTCGACGAGCATCTCGGCACCTACGCGATCGAGGGGTTGAAGCTGCGCGCCGCCACGCTGCTCGAATCGTCCCATGGGGTCTATGGCGTCACCCATCTTGCCTCCATTACGCGGCTTCTTCCGGAGCGCGATCCGCACGAGCAGATCTTCGCGATGCTCGAACATTCGCTCGATGATTTCGACGACATCGGCAGCGCCGCCGTACACGTCATCCATTTCGAGCTGGCGATGCTCGGCGAACTCGGCTTCGGGCTGGCACTGGAGAATTGCGCAGTGACCGGGGAGACCACGGACCTGATCTATGTCTCGCCGAAATCCGGCGGCGCGGTGTCGCGCGGCGCGGGTGAGCCGTGGCGCGACCGGCTGTTGCGGCTGCCGCAGTTCCTGCGCCAGGGCGAAACCACCAGCGATCTCACCGATCAGGATCTCCAGGATGGCTTTCGGCTGACCGGCCTGTTCCTGCTGCGCCATGTGCTGGAGCCGCGGGGGCAGGGCCATTCCGACGCCCGGGCCGGCTTCATCAACGCCTTGACGCGGCAGCAAGCCAAGGCGGCGCTTCCCGCGCCATGACCTGACGGGGACTCTGCCCTGTCGTAGGGCATGGCGTTCCCCGGAACGAAAGCCGGCGGGTTGAGTTTGCCCCACAGGTTCCATCACGGGGACGGCCTAAATGTTGATCAAGGGATTTGCCCTGTCCGCGGCGCTGCTCGCATTTGCGCCGGATGCAATGGCTGGTGAACCGCAACCCGGCGTGTTTCGCCGGGCATCCTGCACCGTCGTCCGGTACTATGTGGCGAAATATTCCGCTGCGGCTGCAGAGAGTTGGGCGCGGTCCAAGGGGGCGACCGAAGCCGAAATCGAGGTGGCCCGGCGTTGCGTGGCCAATGCGCCGGTCACCGCGCAGGCCAAGCCCCCGCAGACCGTTACCGCCGGGTGGGCAGGCCAGTAGGCCGCCCACAGGGAACCAATCGATCCTTGCCCGATTCGCTTCCACGGTTTAACCGGGCGGCATGGGAAAACGATTGATTCCGCCGGAAGAGCCGGCCGAAATTCATGAAGTGCCGCTGCGTGAGGCGCTGGAAGAGCGCTATCTCGCCTATGCGCTCTCCACCATCATGCATCGCGCGCTGCCGGATGCGCGCGACGGCCTGAAGCCGGTGCATCGGCGCATCCTCTACGGCATGCGCCTGCTTAGGCTCGACCCCGGCACCAGCTTCAAGAAGTCAGCCAAGATCGTCGGCGACGTGATGGGCTCGTTCCATCCGCATGGCGACCAGGCCATTTACGACGCCATGGTGCGTCTCGCGCAGGATTTCTCCTCGCGCTATCCGCTGGTCGACGGCCAGGGCAACTTTGGCAATATCGACGGCGATAACCCGGCCGCCTACCGCTACACCGAAGCGCGCATGACCGATGTCGCGCGGCTTCTGCTCGACGGCATCGACGAGGACGGGGTCGAATTCCGTCCGAACTACGACGGTCAGTCGAAGGAGCCGGTCGTGCTGCCCGGCGGCTTTCCGAACCTGCTCGCCAACGGTGCGCAGGGCATCGCGGTCGGCATGGCGACCTCGATCCCGCCGCACAACGCCGCCGAGCTCTGCGAGGCAGCGCTGCATCTGATCGAGAAGCCCGACGCGAAATCCAAGGCGCTCTTGAAATGGGTGAAGGGCCCGGATTTCCCGACGGGCGGCATCTGCGTCGATTCCAAGCAGGCGATCGCTGAAGCCTACACCACCGGCCGCGGCTCGTTCCGCGTCCGCTCCCGATGGGAACAGGAAGAGGGCGCACGCGGCACCTGGGTCGTCGTCGTCACCGAGATCCCCTTTCTGGTGCAGAAGTCGCGCCTGATCGAGAAGATCGCCGAGCTGCTGGACCAGAAGAAGCTGCCGCTGGTCGGCGACATCAGGGACGAGTCGGCCGAAGACGTCCGCATCGTGATCGAGCCGAAATCGAAGAACGTCGATCCGGCGCTGATGATGGAATCGCTGTTCCGGCTGACCGAGCTCGAAAACAAGATTCCGCTGAATCTCAACGTGCTGATCAAGGGCCGCGTGCCCAGGGTGGTCGGGCTCGCGGAGTGCCTGCGCGAATGGCTCGACCATCTGCGCGATGTCCTGCTCCGCCGCAGCAATTACCGCAAGATACAGATCGAAAACCGGCTCGAGGTCCTCGGTGGCTATCTGATCGCATTCCTTAACATCGACGAGGTGATCCGGATCATCCGCACCGAAGACGAACCGAAGCCGGTTCTGATGAAGACATTCAAGCTCACCGAAGTCCAGGCCGAGGCCATCCTCGACATGCGGCTGCGTCGCTTGCGCAAGCTCGAAGAGATGGAAATCCGCACCGAGGACAAGAATCTCCGCAACGAGCTCAAGGGCATCAACGCGATCCTCGCCTCGGAGCCCGAGCAGTGGAAGAAGGTCGCCGAGCAGGTCGGCAAGGTCCGCGACATGTTCGGGCCGAAGACGCCGCTCGGCAAGCGCCGCACCACCTTTGCCGACGCCCCCGAGCACGACCTCGCCGCGATGGAGGAAGCTCTCGTCGAGCGCGAGCCGGTGACCGTTGTCGTCTCCGACAAGGGCTGGATCCGCACCCTGAAGGGCCATGTCGAGGATCTCTCGGGGCTTGCCTTCAAGCAGGACGACAAGCTCGGCTTCGCGTTCTTCGCGGAAACGACGTCGAAGCTGCTGCTGTTCGCCACCAACGGCAAATTCTACTCGCTCGATGTCGCAAAACTTCCGGGCGGCCGCGGTCATGGCGAGCCGATCCGCCAGTTCATCGATCTCGAACCGGAGGCCGCGCCGGTCACGCTGTTCGTCAACAAGGGCGGTCGCAAATTCCTGGTCGCGAGCCATGAAGGTCAGGGCTTTGTCGTCAACGAGGACGATTGCGTCGGCACGACGAAGAAGGGCAAGCAGGTCCTCAATGTCGACATGCCGAACGAGGCGCGCACGGTCACCGAAGTGATCGGCGACACCGTCGCGGTGATCGGCGAGAACCGCAAGATGCTGATCTTCTCGCTCGACCAGGTGCCGGAGATGGCGCGCGGTCGCGGCGTTCGGTTGCAAAAGTACAAGGACGGTGGCCTCTCGGACATTGCCGTGTTCGAGGCCAAGGCGGGCCTGACCTGGAAGGACTCCGCGGGGCGCGAATTCTCGGCGACGATGAAAGAACTCGCCGAGTGGAAAGGTACCCGCGCAGATGCTGGGCGCATGCCGCCGAAGGGTTTCCCGAAGTCGAACAAGTTCGGCAAGGTGATCGGGTAGGTGCGCAGTCTCTCGTGCCCCGGACGCGCTGCAACGCTCTAGCGTCGCTGCGCAGCGTCCGGGGCACGAGAGCTCCGCTCGCAATAACGAGCTGTGATGGCGCCGCTCTCCAACTCAAAAGTGCGCACCCCGCAAACGCGCGGCAGCTAGCCACGAGCGCATACGTGATTTTGTCGTATGGGCACGAACATTGCTTTTTTCTGGCGACTGCGAACGTTCCAGTCAAAAGGCAAAAACACACCAATGTTCAAACTGAAGGCTTTCATTCCGGCGCTGTTCGCCCTCGCGATTGTTGCGGCTCCTGTGCATGCGGCGGGCAATCTCGTCGCGGTGCTCGAGGCGGAGATCGTCATGCTCGATCCGCATTTTTCCACGGCCTATATTTCGCGCACGTTCGGCTACATGGTGTTCGACACGCTGTTCGCGAAGGATTCCAAAGGCGACATCAAGCCGCAGATGGTGCAGGACTGGAAGGTCTCGCCCGATGGTCTGACCTACAGTTTCACGCTGCGCGACGGCCTGAAATGGCATGACGGCCAGCCGGTCACCGCGGCCGATTGCGTGGCCTCGCTGCGCCGCTGGGGTACCCGCAGCGCGCTTGGCCGTCGCATCTTTGCAATCACGGCCTCGCTCGAGCCGACGGATGCGAAAACCTTCGTGCTGACGCTGAAGGAGCCGTCCGGTCTCGTCATCGACGCGCTCGGCAATCCCGTCAGCCCCGTCGCCTTCATGATGCCCGAGCGCATTGCCAAGACGCCGGGCGATCAGCGCATCACCGAGATCGTCGGCTCCGGCCCGTTCGTCTACAGCAAGGCCGATCACCGCACCGGCGATCGCATGATCCTGAAGAAGTTCGCCGATTATGTGCCGCGGTCCGAGCCCGCCGACTTCCTAGCCGGCGGCAAGCGCGTCAACATCGACACGCTCGAGGTCCGCGTCATTCCCGACGGTTCGACCGCCGCGTCCGCGCTCCAGGCCGGCGAGATCGACTTCATGCAATATGCGCCGTTCGATCTGTTGCCGGCGCTCGAGAAGAACGCGCGCGTGAAGCTGGTCAATTTCACCGGCGGCAACATGTTCGCCGGTGCCTATCGTCTCAACGCGGCATCGAAGCCGTTCGACGATCCCGAGATCCGGCGCGTGCTGTGGAAGCTGGTCGACCAGCGCGAAGTGCTGGATGCGCTCGGGCTCGATGCCAAATACGCGGCGCCTTGCGCGACGTTCTTCACTTGCGGCACCACCTATGACAGCAAGGCCGGCACCGAGGCCGCCGCCAAGCCGTCGATCGAGGCGGCGAAGGCGGCGTTGAAGGCGACCAAATATGCCGGCGAGCCCGTGATCGTCATGGAAGCCAACGATCTCGAAGCCCCGCGCGTCTCGGCGCAGGTGCTGGCCGAACGGCTGAAGCAGGCCGGGTTCAACGTCGATTTGCAGGTCATGGACTGGGCGAGCGTGCTGGCGCGCCGCGCCAAGAAGGAAGGTTGGAGCGTCTATGGCGTTCACGCCGGCGGTTTTGACCTCGGCTCGCCGCTGACCAACGTTATGGTCGCCTTCAACTGCGCCGACTTCACGGGATGGCAGTGCGATACGCGCATCACGCCGCTGGTGGAAGCCTTCGCCAAGGCGCCGGCCGAGGAGGATCGCAAGAAGATCGCCGGTGAGATCCAGAGCATCATGTACGATCAGGCGCCCGGAATTCCGTGGGGCCAGTTCGCCCAGCCGGCTGCCTATCGCGCGACCTTGCGCGGTCTGATACCGTCCGCCATCCCGGTGTTCTGGAACGTTGAGAAGTAACGCGATGTACGATGTCATTGTTGTCGGCGGCGGCTCCGCTGGCGCTGCTGTTGCGGCACGGCTCTCGGAAGATCCCGCAAGGCGCGTTCTGCTGCTCGAAGCCGGTCTCGACTGGCGCGCCGACGAGGCACCGTGGGAGGTGAGGACGCCAAATCCCATCCCGATCATCCACAAGCGCGAGTATCAGGAGAAATGGCAGTGGCCGCATCTCCTGACGCGCCGGGTGGCGGAGCAGGAGCCGCGCTTCTATTGGCGCGGCAAGGGGCTCGGCGGCTCATCGATGATGAACGGCCAGATCGCGATCCGCGGCGTTGCCGACGCGTTCGACGAATGGGCCGCCAATGGCTGCACCGGCTGGTCGGCCAAAGAGGTGATGCCGCTGTTCTCGGTGATCGAGGACGATTTCGAGTTCGGCGACACCGCAGGCCACGGCCGCGGCGGACCATTGCCGGTCTATCGCGCGCCGCCCGAAAAATGGGGCCCGATCGATCGTGGCTTGCGTGATGCGGCGCTGGCCAGCGGCTATCCCTGGTGCGCCGACGTCAACGGCCCTGATGGCGAGGGCGTCGCCTGCTATCCCATCAACAGCCGCGACAGCCGCCGCATCACCACCAATGAGGGCTATCTCGAGCCCGCGCGCGGCCGCGCCAATCTGGAGATCCGTGGGCGTGCGCTGGTCGATCGCGTGCTGATCAGCGACGGAAGGGCGACCGGGCTTCGTGTTCACATCGAGGGGCAGGGCACCCACGATATCAGCGCACGCCAGATCGTGCTCTGCGCCGGCGCGATCCACAGCCCGGCAATCCTGTTGCGCTCGGGCATCGGACCTGCGGATGAGTTGAAGGCGATGGGGATCGCGGTCGAGCGCGATCTGCCGGTCGGCCGGCACTTCTTCGACCATCCGCTGTTTCGCGCAACGATCCAGCTCCACGAAAACCTGCGGCCGACCGATCCCGATACCCGACACACCAATTGTTGCGTGACCTATTCCTCGGGCCTCGCCGATGGCGGCAAGCGCGACATGATCCTGATCGCCTTCAACCATCGCGGCGTCGGCGTGCCAGGAGCGATCGGCGCCGGGCTGTTCAACGCGTATTCGCGTGGGACGTTAAAATTGGCCTCGACCGATCCTGCGATCGACCCTGTCGTCGAGGAGAACATGCTGGCCGATCCCCGCGACATGCTGCGCATGATCGATGCAGTGAAACGGCTCGCCGTGATCACCTCCCAGCCGGCGCTGTCCGGCATCGCCGACTGGATCAGGCTCATCGACACCGATCTGACATTGCCGCAGGCAGCAGCCCTGTCGGACCACGAGCTCGATGCGCTGCTGCGCCGTGAGACCGGCGACATCCAGCATGCCGCCGGTAGCTGCCGCATGACCGGCGTCAACGACGCCGATGGTGTGGTCAATCCCGATGGCACCGTGAAAGGCATCTCTGGCCTGCGCGTCGCCGACGCCTCGATCATGCCGTCGGATTGCCGGGCCAACACCCACTTCACGACGGTGGTGATTGGAGAAGCGATCGCGCGGATGATGATGCGGTAGCCGGCGACAGCGAACCAACTAGCCGATGAGCAACCGCAACTCTCTCTCAAGCGGGCCATTGTCGCCGACAAAGCTCCGGATCATCGCCCGTAGGAAGCGTTCGGGATGAAGCCGGTCCAGATGCAGCGAGTGACCAGCCTTATCGGCAAGCACCGCCATGAAAGCCATTTGCGCGCGGCCATTGCCATCGCGGAACGTATGAATGGCATTCAGGATACTCAGGAAGTCAGAGGCCGCTACCGCAAATTCGTCGGCGCTCCGGTTGCGGAGGTAGCGGTTGGCCTTCAAGCGGCCAAATGCCTGCCTTAGCTGACCGTCTATGTGCTGCGGATAGCAGAAAGGTGCGCTCCCCGGTTTACTGATGCGCACCGTGCGAGGCTTGCCGGCCCATGGGTAAACATCCTGGAAGAGGTGACGATGAATTCCTAGAAAATGTCTGACGCTCGATAGCCCGGTTGGCAGAGGCTCATCAAAGCGCTGGGCCGTCGCAGCAGTCTCAAAGCGTGTGAGGGCCTTTTGCGTTCGTAGGTTTCTGAGATTTTTGAGAACCGTTGTGCCTGGATAGCAATAGGTATCGTCGTCGGTCTCGTAGAGCGACACGGTCCTGGCTATTTCCCGTACTTGTTGGCGATAGTGGTTCGACGCGCTTCCGCGGAGGCTCCGCTCTTGTCGAGCGAACGGAAGGTCGTCTTCATCTCACGAGACATGCGAATGCCTTCGACGGCACTGAGCTTCTCAAAGCCCTTGCGGCCGATGACCAGCCCCTTGGACTTCGGCTGAGATGGTTTGTTTATTTTCCCATGCATGGGTTAGCTTATACCACATAAGCCTCGATTTTTGAATGAAAAGTTTTCGCGGCCCCCTAAATCACCCCCACCATCCGCAGCGCCACGCCCGCCGCGCAGCTACCTGCCAGCACCGTCAGCATCCCGAGCTTGAACCGGAAGATCGCGGTGGCCGCCGCAATCGCCAGCACGAGCGCGGGGACGTCGACGCTGGTCAGCACCGGCCTATCAAAATTCAGCGGGAACGCGTGCACCGGCACGGTCTCGCGGAACAGCGTGTGCAGCGCGAACCAGATCGAGAGGTTGAGGATCACACCGACGACGGCGGCCGTGATCGCGCTGAGCGCGCCGGCAAGGCCGGTGTTGCCGCGCAGGCGCTCGATGTAGGGCGCGCCGACGAAGATCCAGAGGAAGCAGGGCGTGAAGGTGACCCAGGTCGCGAGCAATCCGCCGAAGGTCGCCGCGACCATCGGCGACAGGCCGCCCGGATCGCGGTAGGCCGCCATAAAACCCACGAACTGGAGCACCATGATCAGCGGGCCCGGCGTGGTCTCGGCCATGCCGAGGCCGTCGAGCATCTCGTGCGGTTTCAGCCAGTGATAATGCTCGACCGCCAGCTGGGCGACATAGGCCAGCACCGCATAGGCCCCGCCGAAAGTGACCAGCGCCATCTTCGAGAAGAACAGCGCGATCTGGCTGAACACGTTGGCCTGTCCGAGGGCCAGGAGCAGCGCGATCACGGGCACCAGCCAGAGAGCCAGCCATAGTGCGCCAACCCGGATCGCGCGCGCCGTATCGGGGCGCACGTGATCGGGCACGGCGTCGCCGAGCATGCTGTCGATCACGGCGCTGCTGCCGCTAGGACCGTGACCGGCCGGGGCGAATTCGGGGCGGCCCTGTCTGGCGCCGACATAACCGATCACGCCGGCGGCGATGATGATGATCGGGAACGGCACGGCGAAGAAGAAAATCGCGACGAAGGCTATCGCGGCTAGCGCGATCATGATGCGGCTCTTCAGCGCGCGCTTGCCGACACGCACCACGGCCTCGATGACGATCGCGAGAACTGCCGCCTTCAGACCGAAGAACAGCGCTTCGACGAAGCTGACATTGCCGAAAGCCGCGTAGATGTAGCTGAGACCCATGATGGCGATGATGCCGGGCAGAATGAACAGCCCGCCCGCCATCAGCCCGCCGGCGGTGCGATGCATCAGCCAGCCGATATAGGTCGCGAGCTGCTGTGCCTCCGGCCCCGGCAAGAGCATGCAGTAGTTCAGCGCATGCAGGAAACGTCCCTCGGAGATCCACCTCTTCTCCTCGACCAGGATGCGGTGCATCACCGCGATCTGGCCCGCGGGCCCGCCGAAGCTGAGGCAGGCGACGCGGAGCCAGACGCGAAAGGCCTCGCCGAAGCTGATGCCGTGACCGGCATCAGCTCCTGCTTGATTGGCGCGGACGTCCATTACGCCTTCACCTTGTTGGTCGGCCAGTTGTGGGTCTCGCCGGTGGCGTCACGGCACCAGCGATAGAAGGCGTCATAGAGCGTCATGCCGGCCTCGAGCTGTTCGAGATCGTCGTCATACATGCGCGACAGTCCGAGCGAGGCTGCGAGCAGGCCGGGCGCCTCCGGTGCGAGATCGGGCCGCGCGGTGTCGGCGCCGCGCACCAGGGTTGCCAGCCGCAGCAAGGCCGGCGTCGCGAGGCCGAACTCTTCGATCATCACGTCGAAAGTGCAGAGCTCGCCGCGGTGGCTCCAGAACACGTTCTCGATGTCGAATGGCGCCGCGTTGAAGCGCTCGCCGACCGCGACGACCTCGGACGGTGCGACGAACAGGAACACCGCGTTGGGATCGACGAAGCGGCGGATCAGCCAGGGGCAGGCGATACGGTCGACCTTGGGCCGCGCCCGGGTCACCCACACGGTGCGCCCCTTGGTGTCCCGCGGCGGCAGCTTGCTCGCATCGACCAGCGGCAGTTTTGCGTCCTTCCAGCCCTCGAAACCTCCCTCCAGCGTCTCGGCCTGGACGCCGAGCTGCCTGAGCCAGGCCGCGGTGCCCTGCGCGAGCTTTGCGCCGCGCAGGCAGGCGACGATGGCGGAGCGGCCGGCAAATTCGCCGCCCCAGTCCGGAACCTTGTCGTGGCTGAGCTTGATGGAGCCTGGAATCAGCCGCCGGTCGGCGGCGAAATCCTCGTCGGTGCGCACGTCGATCAGGACAGGCGCGTTCGCCATACCGATCAGCCGTGCCAATTTGTCAGAAGATATCGTTGTATAGGAAGACATGATGCGCCCTCGTAAGAACAAACGGGACGCGATACTTGGGCATGTCGCCTCGTGGGGAGATCGCTCAAATCCCCATGAACTCTAATACACCGAAACCGCCGCGACCTGTCAACGGCTCGTTTCGTCGATTTTGTGCGCTGGCCCCGCGGGTCTATATTGGGGCCAACGGACCTGACCTTTCGGAGACTTGCCGATGCATTCCCATTCCATTGACCAATGGACCCATGACCACGCCTTCCTCGGCGACAAGCACGACGAGAACGAGCGGCGCACCTGGCTGGTCGTGGTCCTGACACTGGTCATGATGGTCGGCGAGATCATCGCCGGCTCGCTGTTCGGCTCGATGGCGCTGCTGGCGGACGGCTGGCACATGGGCACGCATGCGGCGGCGCTCGGCATTGCGGCATTCGCGTATCGCTTCGCGCGCCGGCATCTGGGCAATGCGCATTTCACCTTCGGCACCGGCAAGTTCGGCGATCTCGCCGCCTTCTCCAGCGCGATCATTCTGGGATTGATCGCGGTCGAGATCGCCTATGAGAGCGTGCTGCGGCTGTTTACGCCGGTGCCGATCGTCTATGGCGAGGCGATCGCGGTCGCCGTGTTGGGGCTGTGCGTGAATCTCGCCAGCGCGTGGCTGCTGCGTGACAACCATGATCACCACCATCACGGCCATGCGCATCATGATCACGACGATCATGATCACCACCACCATCATCACGACAACAACCTTCGCGCGGCCTATGTCCACGTCATGGCGGACGCGGCGACCTCGGTGCTGGCAATCGGCGCCCTCGTGGTTGCGATGTATTCGGGCTGGGTCTGGGCTGACCCTGCCGTCGGCCTGATCGGCAGTGCCGTGATCGCGAGCTGGGCGTTCGGGCTGGTCAAGAGCTCAGGCGCGGTGCTGCTCGACGTGCGCGCCGACGAGAAGCTGGAGCGGGTGATCCGGGCACGCATGGAGGTCGGTGATGATCGTGTCACTGATCTGCATCTCTGGCAGGTCGGTCCCGGCCATTGCGCCGTGCTGGTGTCCGTGGTGTCGGACAAGCCGAAGCAGCCGGCGGTCTACAAGAAGCGGCTCGCCGGGCTGAAGGGCCTCAGCCACGTCACCGTCGAGGTCGAGACCTGCCCGCACTGATGTGATCCGCGCAGACGGAATTCTGCGGCGCGGCCGGGGTTGATCCTCGGTCGCAGCCGACCCGAAAGCTGCAAAGAGGGACCAAGGATGATGCCCAACATCATGAAGATCAAGCTCGCTCTCGCCGCCGCTGCGCTCGCTTTGTCCGCTCATGCGGCCATGGCGCAATCGGAAAAGACCGGCGTCGAAAGGCTCTACGTCCTCAATTGCGGGGAGGGCACCGCCGGCGACATCTCGCGCTGGACGCCCGGCCTGAACGAGGGCAAGACGATGGACTTCGTCGATAGCTGCTATCTCATCAAGCACAGCAAGGGCTGGTTCCTGTGGGACACCGGCATCGCCGATTCCGTCGCTTCCATGCCCAATGGCCTCGCGCCCGCCGATCCCAAGGCCGTGACCTGGCGGCGGCCGAAGACGCTTGCGGGCCAACTCGAGCAACTCGGTGTCAAGCCCGAGGACGTCAAGGCGATGGCGGTCTCGCACACCCATCCCGACCATTCCGGCAATGTCGAACTGTTCCCGCAGGCTACGCTCTACGTGCAGAAGGCCGAATATGACTGGCCCGGCGCCAACAACGAGCCGCGCTTCAAGCCCTCGCATCCGGTCGAGCTGCTGTCAGGCGACAAGGATGTGTTCGGCGATGGCAGCCTGACCATCCTGTCGACTCCAGGCCATACGCCGGGGCACCAGTCGCTGCTGGTGAAGTTGCCGAAGACCGGCGCGGTGGTGCTGTCAGGTGATGCCGTGCACTTCAGGGATAATTGGGACAACCGCCGCGTGCCCAGCATGAACGCCAACAAGGAGCAGAGCGCAGCCTCGATGCAGAAGATCTCGGACACGCTGGACAAGGAGAAGGCGCAGCTCTGGATCAACCACGACAAGGCCCAGCGCGACAGCCAGAAGATGGCGCCGGCGTTTTACGACTGATGCGCTCTGATGCTGCTGCCATGATACTGGCAGCAGCACCGTGCTAAGGCCCGCCTCAACGCCGCGACAGGAGATGATCGTGGGAGAGTGGGCCGGGGTCGCGATCGCGCTGGTGTCGAGCAGCCTCGGCGGGACGGCCGCGGCGATCACGCGCTATCTCGTCGGCGGCGCCGATCCGGTCCTGCTGGCGATCTTGCGCTGGGGGATCGGCTTTCTCTGCCTGCTGCCGTGCGCGCTGCTGCTCCGCGTGCGCTGGCCGCAGCGATCCGACTGGCCGGCCGTGGCGCTGCTCGGCATCTGCTTCTTCGGCCTGTTCTTCATCCTCTACAATATCGCGGTGTCCTACACGACTGCCGCACGCGCCAGTCTCGCGCTGGCGACGCTGCCGCTCCACACCATGGTGGTCGGGGCGATCCTCGGCGTGGAACGGCTGACCGCGCGCAAGATCTTTGGCGTCGGCATCGCCGTGCTTGGCGTGGCGGCAGCGCTGGCCGCGGGCCTCGCGCAGAGCCCGCCGGGGGCCTGGCGCGGTGAGCTGATCATGACCGGTGCCGTGTTCTGCATGGCGTTCTACAACGTGCTGTCGCGCCCGCTGATGCAGCGCTCGAGCGCGCTCGGCTTTCTCACCGTCGGCATGGGCGCGGGCGCCGCCGTGCTGGTGCTGGCGGGGCTCGTGAAGGGCAGCTTTGCGGCGCTCGATCACTTCACGACGGCACAATGGATCGCCGGCATCTATCTCGGCATCGGCGGCGGCGCGCTCGCCTTCATCCTCTGGGTCATGGCGCTGGCGCGGGCGACGCCGACGCGGGTCGCCAATACAATGACGGTCAATCCGATCGCGGCCACCTTGCTCGCGGCATTGCTCATCGGCGAGCCGATCACGCCGAATCTCCTGATCGGGTTGATTGCTGTCTTCGCGGGAATCTGGATCGCGACCGGAGAGGCGAAGACGAATTGATCAGCCTCGCGCAACGCGACGGATTAAAAATTTCGTCGAACTCTAGGGATAGCCTAGCTCTCGCTGCAGGATGCCGTGCAGATCGATGCAGGTGAGCGCGATGTGCTGCTGTTGCAGTGCCTATAGTTTCGCCAATGCGATCATTCATCCAGCAGCCATGCCGATCGGAGGGACAGGCATGCGTTCTCTGAAATTCCGAAGGAGCCTTCATTTAAGCGTCCTTTAAAGAGTCGGCCGATATGCATGCAAGCGTGCATAATTCAACAGAGCGGCCAGGACATGCGTAATTCGATCGGACGGCGACAGTTCTTGTGCGGTTGTTGCGCGGTGCTTGGAGCTGCGGCACTGCCGGGACGCGTGAACGCCGCTGATAATCCCGAGATCGTGCCGATCGAATTTGCGAGCTTTCACGACCAGACGTTCAAGAACGAATATTTGCAGTTCATGAATGTCACGATCCCGCCCGGGCAGATCGCGGCCTATCACAGCCACACCAGGGACTTCGCCCAAGTGTACATGGCTGTCTCGGATGCGGAGGGCACGCCGCTTGGCGGCAAGCCTGTCATCACGCCGCGCAAGGTCGGCGAAGTGTTGTTCACGAACTATGCGAAGAAGCCGGGCGTGCATCAGGTCGCCAATGTCGGCTCCAGCGACTTCCGGATCATGGGGTTCGAGCTGTTCGATTCGGAGCCTGGCCGCTTTTCACCGGCTGCTCGCCCCGCGCCTTACGTCCCGGTCATGGACAATCACCGTGTCCAGGCCTGGCGGTTGATCCTGCCGCCCGGCGAGGCTGCGCCGGCGATGCAGCAGGCGGCGCCCGGCGTGCGTATCGTCGTGCAGGGCGGCATGCTGGTCGAGGGCATCGAGGGTAAGCCGGACCACAAGCTCAACCTGAAGTATGGCGATTTCGCGTGGCAAAATGCGGGCCCCGTGCGGACGATGCGAAACGCTGGGACATCGACTGTCGAGCTCGTCGAGTTCGAGCTGAAATAGGGCGTGCCGCTGGAGCGTGAGGACCGGCGGGGGCCGGCTCTCATGTCGCGGGCACCATTGCGAATGAGGAGCGGGGCATGTCTATCAAGCGGTCGGGAATTGCGATTGCAGCGCTGATGTCGGGCGTAGTCGTTCTGACGTCGGGCCTGCAGCTGAGCGAGCGCTGGAGCGCTTACCAGAACGCCATCGCTGCGCACGCCCTGGAGACCCGTCTGGCTGCCGGCTTCGATGCCGTCGGCAGCCTGACCGTCGAGCGTGGTCCCGTCAATCGGGCGCTGATCGGGAAATCCGCAGCCGATGATGCGGTGCTCAAGGAGTTTGCCGACAATCGCCGAACCAGCGACGAGGCGCTGGCGAAGTTGGAGACGCTTGCCCTCGGCGATGCCGACTTGACGCAGCGGGTCAAAGCCGCCGTAGCGAAGATTGCCGCCACGCGCGCGGAGGCCGCTTCCTACTGGCAGAAGCCGCTGGCTGAACGTCCCGGCGGCATCGCCGCCAAAGCGATGCGAGACTACGCCGAGGCGATGGCGAGCCTGAACGAACTGCTGGAGACCGGCATCAAGGCGACGATGCGGCTCAGCACCACGGCGGGCAATCTGCTCGATGTCGCGCAAAAGGGGTGGGTGATCCGGCAGACCGCCGGACAGGTTTCGCTGTTGATTTCGGGCCTCGTGACTGCGGGCCGTCCGGCCACGTTGGCGGAGCGGGACGAATTAAGCGGTGCAAACGGCCAAATGACACGGCTCTGGGCCGAGATCCTCGACCGTGGCGATGATTTTCATGCGCCCAAGAACACGCGGGCCAGCGTCGGCGCCGCCAGGGATCGCTACTTCGGTTCGGACAAGCCGCTGCGCGACGGACTGACGAAAGCCGCATTCAACAGCACCCCTTATGAGGTATCGGTTGACGACTGGCGCAAGTCCGCCACGAGCGCGAACGCCTCGCTGCTGGGAATCCGCGACGCCGCCTTGCGCGACGCGCAGGCCGTGGCCGAACAGGACGAAGCCAGCGGGCTGGGCGGCATCTTATTCGCTGGCGCAGCCATTCTGGTCGTTCTGGGATTATCTTTAGCGTCGTCGGTGCTGCTCGTGCGCCACTTGCTCACGCCGATCTCGAAGCTATCGGAGGTAATGACCCGGCTTGCCCGCAACGAGGAGGCCGAGGTGCCATTTGCCGCCCGCAAGGATGAGATCGGCGGCATGGCGCTCGCAGTGCAGATCTTCAAAGAGGCCATGGCCACCACCAATCGACTGGCTGGAGAACAGGCCGCCGAGCGGGTCGTCAAGGAGAAGCGCTCGGCGCGTCTCGAAGGCCTGGTTCGCGATTTCGAGACCAAGGCGGGGGCGATGGTGGCGCTGCTGGCGTCGGGAGCTACCGAGCTCGAGACGACAGCGCGATCCATGTCCTCGACCGCGACGCAGACCAAGGGACAGGCGACAACGGTCGCGGCGGCCGCCGAGGAAGCCAGCGTGGGTGCGAGCACGGTTGCCTCTGCAGCCGAGGAACTGACGGCATCGATCAGCGAGATCAGCCGCCAGGTCGCACAATCCTCGACGATCACCGGCCGGGCGGTGGCCGATGCGCAGCGGACCGACAAGATCGTGCAGACATTGGCTGAGGGGGCCGAGAAGATCGGCGCGGTGGTCACCTTGATCCAGGCCATCGCCGCTCAAACAAACCTGCTGGCCTTGAATGCGACGATCGAGGCGGCGCGGGCCGGGGATGCCGGCAGAGGCTTTGCCGTGGTCGCCTCCGAGGTGAAGATGCTGGCGACCCAGACGGGGACGGCGACGGCGGAAATCGGGGCCCAGATCGCGCAAATTCAGGCTGCCACCAAGGAGGCTGTCGACGCGATCCGCGGAATTACCGGAACGATCGAAGAGGTCAGCTCGATCTCGCATGCGATCGCGACGGCGGTGGAGGCGCAAGGCGTGGCGACGGCGGAAATCGCCCGCAACGTTCAGCAGACGTCGCAATCGGTGAAGGACGTGACGGCGACCATCGGCGGTGTGAGCAAGGCGGCAACGGAAACGGGCGTCGCGGCGACCGAGGTGCTGAGCGCGGCGGACGGTCTGTCGCGACAGGCCGTGCAGCTGACAAGCGAAGTCGGCAGCTTTGTTGAGGACGTCCGCGCCGCCTAGCTCTTCGGTGCGGTGACGGCGGGCGGACTGCCTTCCGGAGTCTTCTTCGGCTTCAGCATGCCGGCATAGAACGACAGCAGCCAGACGAGGATGATGGCGAGGAGATAGACGCCCCAGGCCTGCGGCGGCGTGACTGCCCAGCGCAGGAGGCCTTTGAATGTGCGAGGCGGGCGGTTGTCTTCGGTCATGGTTCGCTTGTGCGCGAAAGCCGCGGCGCGGTCAATCCGGCCGCTTCTCGGCGCGGATCAGGAACAGGGCGGCCAGTGCCGAGAGACTGAGCGCGGACGAGACCATCAGCACCCTGGCGCCCATGACGTCGATCAGCAGGCCGAAGGCCAGCGGCGCCACCGCCTGCGCCATCCGCGCCGGTGCGCCGATGACGCCCAGCCGATAGCCAAAATCCTTCGGGCCGAAGATCGACAATGGCAGCGTGCCGCGGGCGATCGTCAAAATGCCGTTGCCCGAGCCGTGGAACAGCGCGAACGCGCTTGCCGCGGCGCCGCCGAAGATCGCTATGACCACCGCGCCGATCGGATGGGTGAGGCAGGCCAGCCGCGTCGACCAAAGCGGATGGAAGCGGCTGAGGAAGCCCGCTTCGAGAATGCGCGCGGCGACCTGTGCCGGGCCGATCAGCGCACCGGCCGCGATCGCCTCGACCGGCGTTGCGCCCGTCGCCTCGAGGATGCGCGGGAAGTGCGCCGCCATGGCGCCGGTGACGGTCCAGACCGCGGCGAAGACGAACGCAAGCAGGATCATGGTGCGGTCGAGCGGCATGGGCGGCTTCGTAGCCGTTGCAGCAGCGTGCCTGGCGCCCTTGATCGCCGGCAGCATGAAGAAGTTGAGGGGCAGGCCGATCAGGAGATTGGCGGCGGCCCAGGCAAAGCAGGTCTCGCGCCAGCCGATATGGGCGAGCCCCCAGGCGGTGAGCGGCCAGCCGACGGTGGAGGCAAAGCCCGCCATCAGCGTGATGCCGGTGATGGGCCTGCGCGCCTCGGTGCCGTAGATGCGGCCGAGCGTGGCGAAGGCGGCGTCGTAGAGCCCCATCGCCATACCGATGCCGAGCACGAGCCAGGCGATCGCCATCACTGCCACGGATTGGGAGAAGCCGAGCAGCACGAGACCGGCGGCCATGATCAAATTGGAGGCCGACAGCACCTGCCGTCCGCCGACGAGATCGATCTGACGCCCGATCCGCGGGCCGAGCATGGCCGAGATCACCAGCGAGGCCGAGAACGCGCCAAAGATCCAGTTGGTGGAGATGCCGAGGTCGTGCGCCATCGGATCGGCGAGCAGCGCCGGCAGATAGTAGCTGGAAGCCCAGGCCAGGGTCTGCGTCGTGCCGAGCGCCAGGATGATCGGAAGCTGGCGCTGGCTCATATTCCTGTATGTCTGGTCGGCGGTGTCATCGGCCCGCATTTGCAGCCTGCGGCGCGAGCGCGTCAACAGCGCCCACGGCATATTCGACCTGCTGCGGATGGGAGCCTTGGTCGCGCGCGGCCTTTCGCTCGTCACGAATGCACGCCATAATAGCGTATGCAATTGACGTCGCGCCTTGCGCTGATGAACTGGCTGACCGGCCAGGGGCTCACGGGCCTGCCCGAAATCGAACTGCTCCGCGGCTTCTGCGAGCGTTGCCGCGCCGAGGGGCTGGAACTCTCGCGCGGGCTCGTGGTCATCGACACGCTGCATCCGATCTATGAGGGCCGCGGCTTCCGCTGGAGCGACCGGGCGAGCAACGAGAGCGACGCGTTCGAATATGGCTCGACCGCCGAGGGCGATGCGGCCCAGAGCTGGCGCCGTTCGGTGTTCTTTCACATGCTCGAGCATGGCCAGGACGAGATGGTGATTGATCTCGCCGATGCGCCCTCGATGGATTTTTCGCAGATCGGCGAGCTCGCCGAAAAGGGCCACAAGCACTATCTCGCCTTCGTGCATCGCTTCGGCGAGAACGGCGCGCTCGGCCTGATGGATTGCCTGTACTCCTGCTGGACCACGCGCCGCGACAGCGGTTTCTCCGAGCCGGAGCTTGTGGCGCTGCGCGATCTCGTGCCGGTGCTGGGGCTCGCGATCAAGTCGGCGCAGCAGGTCGACATCGCGCGGACGCTCGGGCGGGTCTATCTCGGCCGCGGCGCCTCGGAGCAGGTGCTGGGCGGACGCATCACGCGCGGTGTCACCGAGCGCATCAACGCCGTGCTGTGGTATTCGGATCTGCGCGGCTCGACCGGGATCAGCGAGAGCATCGGCCCCGACGAGATCATCCCGTTCCTCAACGACTATGCCCAGGCCGTGATCGACGCGATCCACGACGCCGGCGGCGACGTGCTGAAGCTGATCGGCGACGGCGTGCTCGCGATGTTCACCGGCGAGGACATGGCCGATTCGCGTCGCGCGGCGCTCCGTGCCGAGCACCTGTTCCGCCAGAACGTCGCGGCGCTGAACAAGCGGCGGGAGGCAGACGGCCGCCCCATCACGTCGGCCTATATCGGCCTGCATGTCGGCGAGGTCTTTTACGGCAATATCGGCAGCGAGGACCGGCTTGATTTCACGGTGGTGGGGCCGACCGTCAACGAGGTCAGCCGCATCGCCTCGATGAGCCGCTCGGTCGACCGCGAGCTCTTGGCATCAGCGGAGTTCTACAAGGGCCTGGACGCCGCCGGCCGCCGCTATCTCGTCTCCACCGGCCGCTTTGCGCTGCGCGGCATCGGCCGCGCGCAGGATCTCTACACACTCGATCCCGATGTCGACAGCAATGAGCCGGTGACGGGCAGCTACGAGCGCTATTTGGCGAATTAGCGACCGTTCACGGGCAGCGCGGCATTCGGTGTTTTCGTCCGGTCCTTGGCCGGCCATTGATCGGACAGCGGCGGCATCGCGGTTTCCTTGCCGGTCATGCGCTCGACGGCGATTGCATACACGGTCATGATGTCGAGCCGTGGGAAGAACCCCTTGGGGCGCGTTGTGTCCGGCTTGCCGTATTTGACCATCAGCGTCTCGCAGAAGCGCTGCTTGACGTCGACGTCGTCGACGACCCTGATCGTGCCGAACACACAGATGCTTCGATAGGCGAGGCCGGAGTCGCATTCGAACCGACCGTAGTCGAAGACGCCTTCGTGCTCATCGATCTCGAAGCAGACGCGCTGGTCCCGTTCGATGTTCGCGCGCAGATGTCCTTTCGCGCTCGTGGTGTGCAGATACACCTCTTCGTCGATCCAGAGATAGAGCAGCGGGATGCAATAGGGAAAGCCATCCTCGCTGATCGTCGCCAGGCGCCCGCTATATCCTTGTGCCAGCATGTCCAGCATTCGATCGTGCGGCATGGCGCGGTCCGCGCGCCGGATTTGCGGCGAGCTCATGGGCGCTTTGCGTCCTCGTTCGATGGAGCGGTCATTTCGAGTTTCCTTGTTATCCGAAACAGGATAGGAAGGCAGTGGTCTTAGGCAAAGGTCCACTTGCTCCCATTGAGGCATACCACTTGCCACGCGCTCATATTGCCGGTCGAGGACACGTGAAGAGCAGACAAGGCTGGGCGGAGCTGTATTCGCTCGACATCGACCGTGCGGCCGATGCGCCGGTGTTCCGTCAGATTTACGCGCAGTTGCGGTCTGCAATCCTGTCAGGCGCGCTGCGTCCCGCAACCAAGCTGCCTTCGACGCGCGAGCTTGCGGCGCAACTCGGTGTGTCGCGCTCCGCAGTGGTCGCGGCGTTCGAGCAGCTTCTGGCCGAAGGTTATGCGTCCGGCAAGACAGGGGCGGGGACCTACGTTGCCTCCGATCTTCCCGAGCCCTTTGCGGCGCTTCGTGATCGCAAGAAGCCGCCGGCGCCTGCGGTGGCAATTGCGTCCACCTTCCGGGATTTTGGCGATTTCGTCGACGTGACGGCGCAGAACGATGACCGTCCCTTCAATCTGGGGCGCACGCTGGTGGACGCGCGCACCGCCGAATTGTGGCGCAAGCTCAGCGCGCGCACGCTGCGCTCCTTTGCGCGATCTCACCTTGGCTATGGCGATCCACGTGGCATGCCGGAGCTGCGCAAGTCAGTTTGCGACTATCTGCGGGCCGCACGCGGCGTGCGCTGCGAGCCCGAGCAAATCGTGATCACCTCAGGCACCCAGCAGGCCGTCGACATCATGACCCGCATCATGCCGCGACCGGAGAGCGAGGTCTGGATCGAAGATCCCGGCTACGCCCTGACCCGGCTTGCGCTCGTGGCAGCGGGAGCGAAGATTTGTCCGATACCGGTCGACCAACACGGCATCAATGTTGCCGAAGGCGTTCGTCGCGCGCCAAAGGCGAGGGCCGCTTTCATCACGTCCTCGCATCAGTTTCCCAAGGGCGTCGCCCTGACGATGGCGCGGCGCCTCGAACTGCTCGGCTGGGCGCGCGAGCAGGGCGCCTGGATCGTCGAGGACGATTACGCCAGTGAATTCCGCTACGGCGGCCGGCCGCTCGCCTCGCTCCAGGGCCTCGACGAAGCCGGGAGGGTCATCTACGTCGGGACCCTCAACAAGGCGCTGTTTCCGGGGCTGCGGCTCGGCTACGCCGTGGTGCCGCATTCGCTCGTGCGCGCTTTCGTGACCGCGCGCTATCTCGCGGACCGCCAGCCGGCGACCCTTTGCCAGGCGGTCGTCGCCGCTTTCATGGAGGAGGGACATTTCGCGTCTCACATCCGCCGCATGCGGGAGGCGTACCGCAATCAGCGCGATGCGCTGGTGACTGCGCTCAGGAGCCGCCTCGGCGACCATCTCACTGTCGAGCCGCCGGATCAGGGCATGCATCTGGTGGCCTATATGCGGCGAGGGTTGTCAGACGTGTCGATCGAACGCGCCGCGCAAGAGCACGGCGTCGTGGTTCGCGCCATGAGCCGCCTCTATGTCGAGGCTCCCGCGCAATCGGCGCTGATGCTGGGCTTCAGTGGCTATCCGCAACAGGTCATGGCGCCGGCGGTTGCCCGCCTGGCGCGTGCGTTCCGCCGCTGAGACGATCCCGTCAGCAAGCCCGCGCCGCTGCTTCGTCCCCCACCATGTTGGGCTGCCGATCCAGCGCCACAGCGGGCGAGAGCCAAATCACCAGCGCCTGCACGCCGAACACGGCGGCCGCGAGATAGAGGCACGCTTCCGCGCTCCAGAAGCCGCCGACGATCGCGCCGAGCGCCGAGCCGAGGGGACGAGCGCCGTAGCTCATGATGTTGATGGCGGAGACGCGTCCCAACAGGCGCGGCGGCGTCACCGACTGGCGCAGGGTCGTGGTCGAGATCACCCACAGGATCGGCCCGACGCCGAGCAGGAAGAAGCTCAAACCCGCAAGCCAGGGCGAGGGGACCAGCACCGTTAACGCCATCACCAATGAGGCGACGAAGCCGGTGACCGGGCCGAGGCCGACCACGGTGCCGAAAGCGATATGCTGCATCACGCGCGTGGCGAGCAGCGCGCCGATCACCATGCCGATTCCGAACATCGTCAGCACCGTGCCGACGCCGGCTGCCGTCAAGCCGAGATGGCGCACCGCGTAGGGCACGAACACGGCGATCTGGAGGAACCAGCCGGTGTTGAAGATGAACTGGGTGATGAATACCGGCCGCAGCAGCGGGTGGTGAAACACGAAGGCCGCGCCCTCGCGGATGTCCTGGAACGGATGGCGTCGCGGGACGGGCGCACGCGAGGGCTCGTAGATGCCGGAGAGCAGCACCACGGCGATGGCCGAGAGCGCCGCGGCAAAGCCGAAGGCGGGGCTTGCACCCCACCACCCCACCAGCGCGCCGCCGAGCGCAGGGCCGCTGGCAAAGGCGATGGTGCGCGCAAGCTCGATCCGTGCATTGGCCGCGGGCAACAGCTCTGCGCTCACCAGCGAGGGCACCAGCGCCGGCGCGGCGACGCTGTAGACGACGGTGCCGCACACGGCCGTGAAGCCGAGCAGCGCGAGCAGTGGCAGATTGAGCCCGCCGAGTGCGAGCAGGAGCACAATGGTCGCAAGCGCGACCGCCCGCAGCGCCTCCGCGCCCGCCATCAGCGCGCGGCGGGAGATGCGGTCGGCGAGCAGGCCTGCCGGGATCGCGAACAGGACGAAAGGCAAAGTGAGGGCGGTCTGGAGCAGGCCGGTCTGGCCTTCGGCGACGCCCAGCGTCAGCACGGCAACGATGGGAGCTGCGGCCAGCGCGATCTGCTCGGCCGATTGCGCGGCGAGGTTCGACCAGGCGAGGCGGCTGAAGGTGTCGGGAAGGCGCGGGGGATTTGACATGGCTCATTTCCTGCAAAGTCGATCTGGCGCCAGTATTCGCCCCTGAGCGCGGTCAAACCCACCCGCTTCCCGACAGGGCGGCAAATAACAGCCCGCCCGGGAACCCATGCGGCTAGATGCAGTTGCAAATGAGTTGCAATAAGGCCCGACTTCGGTATTCTCGCCTCATGGATGCTCGCTCGCCCGACTTGACCCGAGACGCCGCCGGCTGGCGCACTGACGCGCCAACCACCAAGAGCCTCGCGGAGGTGAATGCCACGGTTGCCATCCCGACGGCGGGGGTGTGGTGGCGCCGGATGCTCGCCTTCGTCGGTCCGGGCTACATGGTCTCGGTCGGGTACATGGACCCCGGCAATTGGGCGACCGACCTCGCCGGCGGCTCGAAGTTCGGCTACACGCTGCTCTCGGTCATCCTGCTCTCGAATTTGATGGCGATCCTGCTGCAGGCGCTGGCAGCGCGGCTCGGCATCGTCACCGACCGCGACCTCGCGCAGGCCTGCCGCGCGACCTATTCGCCGGCGGTGAATTTCCTGCTGTGGATCGCCTGCGAGGCGGCGATCATCGCCTGCGATCTCGCCGAAGTCATCGGCACCGCGATCGCACTGAAACTGCTGTTCGGCATTCCCCTGATCGGCGGCGCGCTGATCGCCGCGCTCGACGCCTTCCTGCTCCTCATCCTGATGAATCGCGGTTTCCGTTTCCTCGAGGCCTTTGTCATCGCGCTGCTCGTCGTGATCGCAGTTTGCTTCGGGGTCCAACTCGCCGCGGCAGCGCCGCCGGTTGCCGAGATGCTCAGGGGATTTGTGCCGACGACGGAGATCTTCACCAACCCTGAAATGCTCTACATCGCGATCGGCATCATCGGCGCGACCGTGATGCCGCATAATCTCTATCTGCACTCCTCGATCGTGCAGACGCGCGCCTATGAGCGCAACGACGAGGGCCGGCGCGAAGCGATCAAATGGGCGACGACGGACTCGACGATCGCCCTGATGCTGGCGCTGTTCATCAACGCCGCGATCCTGGTGGTGGCAGCTGCGACCTTCCACAAGAGCGGGCATTCCGACGTTGCCGAGATCGGCCAGGCGTTCGAGCTCTTGTCGCCGCTGCTTGGCCTAGGCATTGCCTCGACGCTGTTCGCGGTGGCCTTGCTCGCCTCCGGCCTCAACTCGACGGTGACGGCGACGCTCGCCGGCCAGATCGTGATGGAAGGTTTTCTCGACCTGCGCCTGCCAAGCTGGGCGCGCCGCCTTCTGACGCGCGGCATCGCGATCATTCCGGTGATCGTCGTGACCGCGATCTATGGCGAGCGCGGTACGGCCGATCTGCTGGTGTTCAGCCAGGTCGTGCTGTCGATGCAGCTGCCCTTTGCCGTCATCCCGCTGGTCCGCTTCGTCTCCGACCGCCGCAAGATGGGCCAGTTCGCGATATCGACGTCAGTTGCCGCGATCGCGTGGATTGTCGCGGGCGTGATCGTGGTTTTGAACGTGAAGCTGCTGGCGGATACGATCCTTGGGTGAGGCCGCCCACGAGACCGTTTGGCTCAGCGGTGGATTTCACACAAAGGGATTGGTAATGCGAAGGCCTTCCTTCAAGACCATCCCATGTTGGAAGTCTTCAGACATCAATGTCTGGCATCCCGCGTGAAGCGCCGAGGCTGCGATCATCGCGTCATAGGTTGCCATCCCATAACGTTCTGCGAGGCGCAGGCCGGTATCATGAATATCAAGCGTGACGGGATGAATCGTAAGTAGCCCGCGCAACGAGTTCAGGAAGGTGTGTGTCTCGCGCCACGGCAGTTGCATTTTCCGGCGGGCTACGTTGGCAAGTTCGTTGAGTACCTGCACGCTGATCACGCCCCCGCGCGAAAGAGCTTGCTCGGCGCGATCAGCCTTCACCGCGTCGCCTGACACGAGATAGACGAGGACATTGGTGTCGAAGAAGCTAGCGGGCATTCGCTTCATCTCTGTCGAACTTGAAATCGACAGGAAGGCTGCCCCGAAGGGCGCGAAGACGCTTTAGCAACTCGGCACGGTCCGGCTTGCGCGCCACACCGAACTCCCGCTCTCCAGCAACGTGAATTTCGATCTCGTCGCCTTCCTTCAACTGAAGCACCTCGACGACGGTGGCGGGAAGGCGGACGGCAAGGCTATTTCCCCACTTGGCGACCTGCATGTTATTACCTCCGCCGGATATACTTCCTGAAATATGTATATCTAGCGCTTAAGATGTCAAGATCGATGCCAGCAACTGTGGGGCGCCCACGCTGCCGCTTTCTGAATGCGAGAAGGTCTCCGTGGCTGCTAGCAGAGCCCGCTCATGTGCTTGAACTTCCAGAGCGACGGTAGTCCTTGCGGACTGGTTTTCGGCACGTAACCCCGTAACGTCGCTTTCGGACCCTTAAGCCTGAATTCCTCGATTCCGCATGACGTCGGGCCCTCGTACAGGCTTACCGTTACGACGTAAAAATTGGGAAGAACGTCCTCGATCCGTGCCTCGGATTCAACGTCCGCATTCGGGCTCCGCCATGTGTGAATGATCTTGCGGCCAGGCTCGGGCTTGTCGAACAAGGGAACGTCGGGCGCGAAGAGATCGGCAATCTCGCCGACCTTGTCGATCGGCTGGCCGTAGTCCTTGAGGAACGTGCGAAGCTTTGGGGGCGGAGGCGTCACCGCAATACAGCGGCCAAAATACTCTTTGTCGCCAGTGTTACAGGCATGAGCGTCACTGCTCGCCGGCATGATCAACGCGAAGAGAGCGAAGAGAGCGCAATGTGCCGATCGCAAGCGTGCGTCCTTGCTCACCGCGCGACATCGAACCACAGCTTTCTAATCCTGGGGCTCGGACGCCGCATCGCCCTGCGCATCGATGCGCAGCCAGCCTGAGGGCGCTAGGCGCTGCTGCGGCAGGAAGCGGGCCTTGTAGTCCATCTTCTTGGAGCCTTCGATCCAGTAGCCGAGATAGACGTAAGGCAGTCCTTGCCGGCGGGCGCGGGCGATATGGTCAAGGATCATGAAGGTGCCCATCGAGCGGCTTTCCTGGCCCGGCTCGAAGAACGAATAGACCATCGACAGGCCGTCGCTGAGCACGTCGGTCAGCGCCACCGCGATCAGCTCATCGCCGCGGCCGGTGATGCCGCTGTCGACGCCGCGCTTGCGGTACTCGATGATGCGGGTCTCGACATGGCTGTCCTCGACCATCATGGCGTAGTCGAGCACGGTCATGTCGGCCATGCCGCCATGGCGGTGGCGGGAATCGAGATAGGCGCGGAACACCGAATATTGCTCGGAGGTCGGCACGGCGCTCCGCTGCTCGCCGATGATGTCGGCGTTGCGCGCGATCACTTTGCGGAAGTTGCGGGAGGCACGGAACTCGTTGGCGACCACCCGGACCGAGACGCAGGCGCGGCACTGGTCGCAGGCGGGACGGTAGGCGATCGACTGGCTGCGGCGGAAGCCGCCATGGGTCAGGAGGTCGTTGAGGTCGCCCGCGCGTTCGCCCACGAGGTGCGTAAACACCTTGCGCTCATGCCGGCCCGGCAGATACGGGCAGGGCGAGGGCGCCGTGAGGTAAAATTGGGGGGTGTCGCGCGAGTGCTGGGTCAAGGGACGTCGTGGGCCTCCGAAGTGAATATCAGCATCGCGCTACGGAAGCCCCCGGTCAATTGGCCTGCTCGGCAGGTCAGATCAGTCAGCTTAGTGGGTCCTGGTTGACAGGTCCTTGATCAATACGTTCTGGCGGCCTGCGGCACGGGGGCCCGGACGGAATTGTTGATCACGACCGTTCCCAGCACGAAATCATGCAGCAGGCGCCGGCGGCCGTTGAACAGGCCGACCAGCACCACGAAGGGCGTCAGGAACGAGACCGTCACCCAGAACAGCACGGCATGGGTGGCGCCGAGCACGAAATAGCCCGGCGCGCCGTACCAGGTGCGCAGCTCCAGATCCATCAGGCGCATACCGATCGTTGCGGACGAGGATCCGCCGATGCAGGCGCCGTAATAGACGATGGCCCAGATCACGGAAGCGGGCCAGGCGAGCCAGAACAGCGCCCAGCCGATGCCGAGCGTGACCACGCCGAACACCGCGATGAAGAGGTAGCCGAGGATCACCGGCACCGAGATCACGACCATGTCGATCAGGAAGGCGAACACTCGCCGCGTCGCGACGCCGCGGAACAGGTCCGGATGCAGATAGGGGTCATAGGCATGAGCCGCGCCATCACTGCGCCAAGCGCCTGAATTGCCCGAGTCATATGACATCGTCCGTCCTCCCAGGGAAAACTCCCGTGGCAGGACATGGGAACAGGCTATACCCCTGCCAAGGGTGAGCGGACGTTAACAAGCCGAAATATTCCGGCGATTCGGGGGCGGTGGCGGGACGATTACTGCGCCCTGAGCTTCTCCGCCGCCTTCGGCGCGAAATAGCTGAGCACGCCATCGGCGCCGGCGCGCTTGAACGCCAGCAGGCTTTCCATCATCGCGCGCTCGCCGTCGAGCCAGCCGTTGTTGGCGGCGGCCGCGATCATCGCGTATTCGCCGGAGACCTGGTAGGCGAAGGTCGGCATCGCAAACGTGTCCTTCACGCGGCGGACGACGTCGAGATAGGGCATGCCGGGCTTCACCATCACCATGTCGGCACCCTCCGCGATATCGAGCTCGACCTCGCGCAGCGCTTCATCCGTGTTGGCGCTGTCCATCTGGTAGGTGCGCTTGTCGCCGGTCAGCGTCTTGGCCGAGCCGATGGCGTCGCGGAACGGGCCGTAGAAGGCGGAGGCGTATTTCGCGGCATAGGCCATGATCTGCACGTCGAGCAGGCCCGCATGGTCCAGCCCCTCGCGGATCGCAGCGACCCGGCCATCCATCATGTCTGAGGGCGCGATAATGTCGCAGCCGGCTTCGGCCTGCACCAGCGCCTGGCGAACCAGCACCGCGACCGTCTCGTCGTTCAAAATCTTGCCGTCGGTGATCAGGCCGTCGTGGCCGTGGCTGGTGAAGGGATCGAGCGCGACATCGCAGAGGATGCCGATCTCGGGAAACTCCTTCTTGATCGCGCGCACCGCCTGGCAGACCAGATTGTTCGGATTGGTCGCTTCGGAGCCTTCCTCGTCGCGCAGGGACGGGTCGGTATAGGGAAACAGCGCAAGGCAGGGGATGGTGAGCTTCATTGCGCGCTCGGCGTCGCGGACGGCCTGGTCGACGCTGAGGCGCTCGACGCCGGGCATCGAGGCGATCTGCTCGCGCTTGTTGTTGCCGTCGATCAGGAACAGCGGCCAGATCAAATCGTCGGTGGTGAGCACGTTCTCGCGCACCATGCGCCGGGCCCATTCGGCCTTGCGGTTGCGGCGCGGGCGGATGGTCAGATCGAGGGCAGGGGAGGCGGCCGTGCCATCCCGGCGCGAAACCTCGCGCAATTCGATCGGACGTCCGTATTTGATCGCCATCACTCTTCCTCCGGCTGGAATTATTCTTATACCAGCTCGCATGGTTCCCGTCACCGCGGCTTGACCTTCCGCAAGGGATGGCAGCCGATTGATTTTGCGGGGCGAAGCAGCCACAAGGGGGCCATGTCCGAGATCTCCTCCCGTGATGCGGCCCGCGACAGCGCCAATGCCAGGGATGCCGCCCGCGACAATGCCAGAGACAACGCCAGAGACAATGCGATGTCGGTGGCGGCGATCTCGTCGGAGCGGCCGGAATCCGATGACAATGTCTGGACGCGCCGGCTGGTGCTGTTCCTGCGCGTGATGGCGCTGCTGTCGATCCTCAAGGGCCTCTATCACTGGGCGCAGGTGACGGGCTTCGTCGGCGGCGAGGACGAGGCGTTCGAGAACCAGTCGATGGCCTGGCAGGCCTCGACCATCTACTTCGCCGTGATCGAGCTCGTCGCCGCGGTCGGCCTCTGGCTTGCCACGCCCTGGGGCGCGGTGGTTTGGCTCACCACCGTGGTGTCGATGGCGGTGATCGAATTGATGTTCCCGGGAATCTACGGCGGCAGCCTGGTCGTGGTCGGCGTCGAGGTGTTCATGCTCGCCGCTTACCTCGCGCTCGCCTGGATGGCCGCACGCGAACGGCCGCCATAGCGGTTAGATTTTTAGCGCGCATCTCGTGCCCCGGACGCGATGCAGCGCGCCGCACTTGCGGCGTGATGCGTCGCAGAGCCGGGGCCCATTTCTCCGCGATCTCGCTTTTGGCTCCCGGGTCCCGGATCTTCGCTGCGCTCGTCCGGGACACGAGAATGCTGCGATTGGTTGACCGTTGGTTGCGTAAAATTCGACGTAACTTTTCGCTAACCAGCGTGGTCCGCCACAGCTGTTACGCGCGCGTTTCGAAACGGGGCGGGGCTGTTCTGGAATGCGACATCAGGTGCGGACGGAGGGTGAACAGGACCTTGCCAGGGTCAATAGAGGGTTGCGAAAAGCCCTTGTGGGACAGGCTTAATCCGCAATTCACTGTCTTAAATTCATGATCTCTTTATTCTCTTATTTAAGCCGATCTTCAAACGCCTCCCCTTAAGTTGCACCTATCAGACGGAGCACAAGTTTCGTCGAATAAGTGTCGATAAAAACGACAACAGGGGAAGTGTCATGATGAAAGCCGTCGCAACTGCGGCAGATACCGCAGAGCGCGTCTCCGGCCAGCAGGGTTCGGTGCAGTCGCTCTATCTGGAAGCTTTGACTCTGGTGGAGCGGCTGCATCGCCGGCTCCTCGACGTGATCAAGGACGAGTTCGATCGTCGTGGCCGCGCCGACATCAATTCCGTGCAGGCACTCCTGCTCTACAACATCGGCGACAAGGAGCTGACCGCGGGCGAACTGCGCACGCGCGGTTACTATCTCGGCTCCAACGTCTCCTACAATCTGAAGAAGCTCGTCGAGCTCGGCTTCCTCGATCATCAGCGCTCCCGCGTTGATCGCCGCTCGGTGCGCATCCGCCTGACGCCGCAGGGCCAGGAAATCCGCCGCATCGTCGACAGTCTCTACCAGAAGCACGTCAAGACGGTTGAGCAGGTCGGCGGCATCTCCGGCGAGGAGTTCTCGACCCTCAACAAGTCGCTGCACCGCCTCGAGCGGTTCTGGACCGACCAGATCCTGTACCGGCTCTGATTTTTTCGACGGGACCAAGGCCAAGCCGGCCCGCAACAAGACCGGCAAGCCTCTCTAACGTGCCTCACTTCCCCCAAGCGCGCCGGCCCGGAGTTGCCCCCGGACCGGTGCGTTTTGTCGTTTTCGCACCTGCGAAATAATGACCTAACGGGACGGAACCAGTTCCCCGCAGCGCAGTTGTCACTCCGGATCGGAGGACGCGATGCTGGTCGAGCGCGGATTGCAGGCAATGAGTGTCGAACTCGTGAGCGATGCCTATGCGATCGCCGCGAATTACCTGCGCCGCTCCGGCGCAATCCCCGACACGCTCGTCACCAACGAACGCCTGCTCGAGATCATCGTCAAACTGCTCCAGCACGGCGAGTGCAACAAGCTCAGGCTCGCCAACAAGGCGATCACCCGCTTCGAGGCGCAGTCCGATGCCCGCGCGGTTGCCTGATCACAACTCCCAAAATTCAAGACAGCCAGAGGGTGCCATGGAAGCCGCCATCGACCGCATCATGCAGACCTATGATTTGCTCGCAAACCGCACGTCCGCGGCGAGCGCAGAGGCGCGGGCCAAGGTCACGAACTATCTGAACACGTTGATGGAAGCCGGCGAAAAAGACACCCACAGGTTGACGGTCTGCGGCCTGACCTATCTGCGCCAGCTCGACGGCAGCGTGGACCCCGTGAAGGCGGGGTTTACTGGGCTGTAGCAGGCGCAGCTTGCTCTCGGTTGGGGGCAGCGACGGCCGGTCTGCCGGCGATCAGGGACGCTGGCGCGGGAGCCCGCGTCGTTCGGCAGGGTCCACCACGAGAATTTCGATCGTCTCCTGTCGCGGAGGCGTCCTGTTCTGCGTTCCGGGCCTGATCACCCCGCCGCTTGCCCTTATTAGTGCTTCCTCCATCTGACGTCTCAGGACTTCAAATCCAAGGTTGCATAGTTCCGCGCTGGACAGCGCCACCGTTATGGCGGCGAGCTTACCCTCGTACTGGTCCAGTTCCACGAAGGCCTCGGAATCGTGTCCGGATGCCGCTCCCGTCTTGCATTCCACCCGATCTTCAAAGGTCTTGTTGGTGTCGAAGAATGGTTTGACGGCGATCAACGAGGGCATTCGGACGCCGCCATTGGCCGGCACGAGTGCCGAGTCTTTCAGAAATTCCCATCCATAGAAGTGGCGCGTTCCCTGCCGTCCCCGCTCGACGATCGGACGTTGGGTGGTCTGAGGTGCTTTGCCATATCTTGTCTGGATGGACACAAGCGTTGTTGCAAAGTCCGGCGCCTTGGATGGCGATGAATAATAGGTTTGGCGATGGACGAGATACACAGGGTTTTCGCGCAAGGTGGGCACTGTAAGCAGCGTGTACCGGTTGCCGAATTCCACCCCGTCGAAGACGGCCTTCGTGTTTACGACGAGCGAATGGACCACCTCGGTGGATTTCACCGATATCTCCACGTTGCCCTCTCGACGGCTTTCATGGAACGATGTGGTCCTCTCCAGGACGTTGGTCGCGCCGAACTCGTCGATGAGTATCTTCTTGGCTTTTTCGTACGGCGTTCCCGGGCTGATGCCCAGGATGTCCATCTTCAAGACCGGTGAAGGGGATAGAGAGAAGGGCTGGGCGTCGAGCGTGACGGCCTCCTGCGATCGCGCGGCGGTGGACGCCATTGCAATCATGAGGGCGATAGCCAGGCGTGGAAGCGCTGCAGCTCTCCGGTCATTCCAGGCGCGCTCGTAAGGGACGCTGCTGCAAAAGCCGAACATCCTCAGCGACCAAAATTCGTCAGCCGCGAATTTCGTCACGATCCGTGGCCAAAGTCGAGCACGATCGCTTTCCATGCATCGTATTTCTCCGCTGGAAGCAGATAGGGTTGGCATTGGAACGTTGCCTGCAACAATCTTTGGCCCAGGCCTGGCGTCGTACTTGAAACCACCTTCGAGGTCGGTGCGACGGAGCCGTCGACATTCAGACGGAGGTCGATCTCGGCCATGCTGCCCGGCTCCAGTGTTGGCACGCATTTTCTAACTTGTGCCGCGAGCTTTTCTCTTTCCGAGCTCGCGAGGTTTGAGGGATCGTTGGCGAGTCTCACCGCGGCGGGTAATGGCTTGCCCTGTTCCGGCGGAATGTCCGCGAGGGAGACAATTTCCACGCCTTGGGTCAGCACGACCTCAAAGAAGTTCGAGCTGCGATACGATGCGGGGATAGCATAGGGTTGGCAGGATTGCAGAGCTGCGGTCGCGATCCGATCGATGCCGTTGTCGTTCCTGTTGTCGGCAAAGGGGATCATCTTGGCGATCTTGCCGTCCTTCTCCAGGGCGACGCGATAGCGCAGCGTCCCTTTGAAGGTCTTGTCGGGTCGCCAGCATTGCGCGAGCTTCTCCGTGATGCGATCGAGGCTTTCCTGAAATAGACGGCGGGTTGCTGCGGACCCGGTCGGATCACGCTTCTCGAGCAGTGCGCGGAGCACGTTCACGTCGAACGTGTGCTCCGCCTTAGACACCGGCTTGGGTGGCTCCGGCTTGCGCTCCACCGCCGGCTTCGGAGCAGTTTCAGCAGACGGCGTCAGCTTCAGCTTCTCGTTTTGCTCGTTCATAGCCGTGATGGCTTGCTGGCCGTCATGGCCTTTTCCGACCACAAGCTGCGCGCGCTGGTCGTCGCCGTAGACGAGCGAAAGCGTGATCCAGTCCCAGTCTCTGCGATTGAATGACGCCTCTGCGGTGAGCACGTCGCGTGCGACGCCGATCAGGAAAACGCCGTCGCGGATTTTCTGTACGGCGCGGCCATATGGAATCCCGATCGAGGTCTCGGCCTCGCGCATACGCAGTTCTTGAAGCTCGCGAATGCCCTTGCCGCCGGCGAAATCTGCGGGGACGTCGAACGAGATCTGGATGGTCTGTCCGAGCGGACCGGTTCCCGTATCGTTCTGGAAGAGCAGGCTGATCTTCAGCCGCCGCTCGGGTATGGTGACATCCGCGCGCGCGATCACCTCGGGCGAGCCGTCGGCGCGCCTGATGGTGTCGTTGCTCCAGTGCACGGTTCCGCCGAACCGCGTCGGCTCGTTGGGGCGATCCTTGACAGCCTCTTCAAGATGAGCGCGGGCAGGGCCCCCTGGCGCAAGGCCGGCGAGGGCTGGAGCAGTGACGACGAAGATCAGAAAGCAAAGAGCGAAAGGTCTCAACATCGGGCACCGCACCGAAAACGGCCGGAAGATGACCTACTCGTCTGTCGGAGGCAACCTGCCATTGCAGGGGCGCATTCGGCAAGCGGCAGCTCGGCAGCAGTGTGGTTACCGTCAAGGCGGGGTTTGCCGTGCTCCAGGGAAACCGGCCCCAATTGGCCCTCGCTGAGAGGGCGGTTAGGGCCCAGATCGGACCTGTTAAGGCTGATCGGATCGGCACGATTCCGGATCAATATCCTCGTGCTCGAATCCTTCAATCCCACCATATCTTGCATAAATATCAGGCCCGACCCGCAAACCCTTGGCCTGTTGCGGGCGATGTGGTAGATCGCGCGTGCTTCCGATCGCCACACCAGACCCGCCCGTAGCCCGCCACAAGGCTGCGGCGGTGGAGATATTCGCAAGATGACATCAGCCAAAACCGCTTCCGCGCCCGATTCGTTTTTCTCCGCCGCGCTCGACCAGGCCGACCCGGAAATCGCCGCCGCCATCAAGGGCGAGCTCGGTCGGCAGCGCCATGAAGTCGAGCTGATCGCCTCCGAGAACATCGTCAGCCGGGCCGTGCTGGAAGCGCAGGGTTCGGTGATGACGAACAAGTACGCAGAGGGTTATCCGGGCGCGCGTTACTACGGCGGTTGTGAGTGGGTCGACGTCGCCGAGAACCTCGCGATCGATCGCGCCAAGAAGCTGTTCGGCGCCAAATTCGCCAACGTGCAGCCGAACTCCGGCAGCCAGATGAACCAGGCGGTGTTTCTGGCGCTGCTCCAGCCCGGCGATACCTTCATGGGCCTCGACCTTGCGGCCGGCGGCCATCTCACCCACGGCTCGCCCGTCAACATGAGCGGCAAATGGTTCAAGGCCGCGCACTACACCGTGCGCCGCGAGGACCAGATTATCGACATGGACGCGGTCGCCAAGCAGGCCGAAGAGGTCAAGCCGAAGCTGATCGTCGCCGGCGGCTCGGCCTATTCGCGCGCCTGGGATTTCAAGCGTTTTCGCGAGATCGCGGACTCGGTCGGCGCGTATCTGCTGGTCGACATGGCGCACTTCGCGGGCCTCGTTGCCGGCGGCGTGCATGCCTCCCCGGTGCCGCATGCCCACATCACCACCACCACGACGCACAAGTCGCTGCGCGGTCCGCGCGGCGGCCTGATGCTGTGGAACGACGAAGCGCTGACCAAGAAGTTCAACTCGGCGATCTTCCCGGGCCTGCAGGGCGGCCCCTTGATGCATGTGATCGCGGCGAAGGCGGTCGCCTTCGGCGAGGCGCTGCGTCCGGACTTCAAGATCTATGCGAAGAACGTCGTCGAGAACGCCAAGGCGCTGGCCGAGACGCTGAAGAGCCATGGGTTCGATATTGTCTCCGGTGGCACCGATAACCATCTGATGCTGGTTGACCTCCGGCCGAAAGGCTTGAAGGGCAACGCTTCGGAGAAGGCGCTGGTTCGCGCCGCCATCACCTGTAACAAGAACGGCATTCCGTTCGACCCCGAGTCGCCGTTTGTCACCTCCGGCATTCGTCTGGGCACGCCTGCGGCGACCACCCGCGGCTTCGGCGTTGCCGAATTCCAGCAGGTCGGCGGCATGATCGCCGAGGTCCTGAACGCGATCGCACAGTCCGACGACGGCAAGGCGCCGCTGGTCGAAGCTGCGATCAAGGAACGGGTCAAGGCGCTCACCGATCGGTTCCCGATCTATCAGTAAGGTCAAGGTCAACGGATGCGCTGCCCGAACTGCAACAGTCTCGATACGCAGGTAAAGGACTCGCGTCCGACCGAGGATTCTGCCGTCATCCGCAGGCGGCGCGTGTGTGTCGCCTGCAATTTCCGCTTTACCACCTTCGAGCGCGTGCAGCTGCGCGAGCTCACGGTGATCAAGCGCAACGGCCGCCGCGTGCCGTTCGACCGCGACAAGCTGATGCGCTCGGTGTCGATCTCCTTGCGCAAGCGGCAGGTCGAGCCGGAGCGGGTGGAGAAGATGGTCTCCACCATCGTGCGCGAACTCGAAACCGGCGGCGAGGCCGAAATCTCCTCCGAGGTGATCGGCGAGACCGTGATGGAGCACCTGCGCACGCTCGACGACGTCGCCTATGTGCGCTTCGCCTCGGTCTATCGCAATTTCCGCGAAGCCAAGGATTTCGCCAATGTGCTCGGCGAGCTCTCCGGCGAGGAGGAAGCGCGGCTTACAACGGTACGCAAATGATCTTCCGCATCCTGGAAGATCAGTTCGCCCAGAAGATCCGCGAGACCAAGGACGCCGATCGCCGCTTCATGCAGCTGGCACTGGCGTTGGGCCGGCGCGGGCAGGGGCGCACCTGGCCCAATCCGGCCGTGGGCGCCGTCATCGTCAAGGACGGCGTGATCGTCGGTCGCGGCTGGACGCAAGCAGGCGGACGCCCGCATGGTGAGCCCGAAGCGCTGCGGCGGGCCGGCGAGGCGGCGCGCGGCGCCACGCTCTACGTCACGCTCGAGCCTTGCTCGCATTTCGGCAAGTCGCCGCCTTGCGCCGACGCGGTGATCGCTGCCGGCATCAAGCGGGTGGTGGCGGCGATCGAGGATCCCAATCCGGACGTCGCGGGCCAGGGTCATGCGCGGCTGCGCGCCGCCGGCATCATTGTGGATGTGGGCCTGTGCGCGGCGGAGGCCGCCTTCGACCATGCCGGCCATTTCCGCCGCATTCGTGACAAGCGCCCGCATGTGATCCTGAAGCTCGCGGTCTCTCCAGACGGCAAGATCGGCGCAGCCGGTGGCAGACCGGTCGCTATCACCGGCGAGGCCGTGCGCAATCGCGTGCATCTCTTGCGTGCGCAGTGCGATGCCATCCTGGTCGGTATCGGCACGGTACTGGCGGACGATCCGCAGCTCAACTGCCGCCTGCCGGGCATGGAAGCGCGTTCTCCCGTGCGCGTCGTGCTCGACCAGAGCCTGCGGATGTCCGCATCGAGCCAGCTCGCGCGTTCTGCGCGCGAGACGCCGCTTTGGGTGATCGCTTCGGAACTCGCAGAGGCTGCCGCCGCGACACGCCTTGGGGCTGCGGGCACACAGATCATCCGTATACCGCCCGGAAACGCCGCCGGGCTCGATCTTCCCGCCGTGCTGCATGCACTGGCCGAGAAGGGCATCTCACGGCTGATGGTCGAGGGCGGCAGCCGCGTTGCGGCTTCGTTCGTTGCCTCCGACCTCGTCGACGAGATCTGGCTGTTCCGCGGCGCGGAAGCGGTAGGCCCCGGCGGCGTCGATGCGCTCGATGCATTGCCCCTGTCGAAAATCACGCAGTCCCAGGCCTACAAGGTTCATGCTAGCGAGACCTTCGACAAGGATACTCTCACCATCTACGAGCGCGCTTAACATGTTCACCGGCATTGTCACCGATATCGGCGAGATCGTCGGCTTCACGCCGACCGCGCAGGGCCAGCTGCACCGGCTGCGCATCGCCTGTCGCTACGATCAGACCACCATTGCCGACGGCGCCTCGATCGCCTGCAACGGCGTGTGCCTCACCGTGGTCGCCTCCGGCGTGGCGGGGAGCAAAACCTGGTTCGACGTCGATGCCGCCGCCGAAACGCTGGCGCTGACGACGGCAAAGCACTGGAAGGTCGGCACGCGGCTCAATCTCGAGCGCGCGCTCAAGATCGGCGACGAGCTCGGCGGCCATATCGTCGCCGGCCATGCCGACGGCATCGCAACCATCGTCAGCCGCGAGGACCTGCCCGACATGGCGCGGTTCGAGCTCTCGACCACGCGAGAGCTGGCGCGCTTCATCGCCACCAAGGGCTCGATCACGCTCGACGGCGTCTCGCTGACGGTCAATACGGTGAAGGACGTGACCTTCTCGGTGCTGATCATCCCGCACACGCTGACGGTCACAACGATCGGCGGCTGGAAGACGGGGACCGAGGTCAATATCGAGGTCGATTTGATGGCCCGCTACGCGGCGCGGCTGACGGAAATGAAGTGACGGCGTAGCCGAGCCCGGAATCTCGAGATTCCGGGCTCGCTGCGCGCCCCGGAATGACGGTGTCTCTGGCATTCGTGCTTGGCTTACCCTCTCGCGGCGACTACATAACGCCGACCTCTGTGAAACGGATTTGACGATGGCTGACGCGCGGCGCGCACCCCTGAAGGACCAGACCGACATTTCCGGCGCGCGGGCGCTGATTGTCGAGGCGCGGTTCTATGACGACCTCCAGGACGCGCTGCTTGACGGCGCGGTCGCCGAGCTGAAGGCGGCCGGCCTGACCCATGACGTCATCACGGTTCCCGGCGCGCTGGAAATCCCGGCAGCAGTCGCCATCGCGGTCGATGCGGCCGCGGCGAATGGCAAGCCTTATGACGCGGCGATCGCGCTTGGCTGCGTCATCCGCGGCGACACCATTCATTTCGAGATCGTCTCGCAGGAATCCTCGCGCGCGCTGATGGACCTTGCGGTGGCGCGGAAGCTGCCGCTCGGCAACGGCATCCTCACCGTCAACAATGAGGACCAGGCTTGGGCGCGGGCGCGTGCCAGCGAGCTCAACAAGGGCGGCGACGCTGCGCGCGCCGCGATTGCGATGCTGCGCATCAAACGCCGCCTGGCGCGGGCGTAATCATGGCCGACAACAGCAAAAAGCCGCCGGGCGGGCTTGAGAAGAAGGCGAACCGGCGCGGTGCCGCGCGGCTCGCCGCGGTGCAGGCGCTGTACCAGATGGACATCGCCGGGGCCGGTATCAACGACATTTTTGCGGAGTTCGAGAGCCACTGGCTCGGCAACGAGGTCGAGGGCGACACGTATCTGCCGGCGGAAGCCGCGTTCTTCCGCGACATCGTCTCCGGCGTCGTACGCGACCAGATGAAGCTCGATCCCCTGATCGACGAGGCGCTGTCGAAGGGCTGGCCGCTGAAGCGCATCGAAGCAATCCTGCGCGCCGTGCTGCGGGCAGGGGCTTACGAATTGGAGCACCGCAAGGACGTGCCGGGCCGCGTCGTGATCTCCGAATATGTCGATGTCGCCAATGCCTTCGTCGATCGCGAGGAGACCGGCATGGTGAACGCGGTGCTCGACCAGATCGGCCGCCATTTTCGCGGTGACGAGTTCGGGCGGGGGTAGCTACTCGTTTCACTGGTGGGGCTGGCGCCGATGACGAACGCACACGACAGCTCCGGCGAAGACTCCCTCATCGCGCGCTATTTCAAGCCGTTGGCGACTGATCCCGGTGCGTTGGGGCTGGTTGACGACGCTGCCATCCTGCAATCGCTTGGCGACGACATCGTCGTCACCACCGATGCCGTGGTCGAGGGCGTGCATTATCTTGCCTCTGATCCGCCCGATACCATCGCGCGCAAGGCGCTGCGGGTAAACCTGTCCGATCTTGCCGCCAAGGGCGCCGTCCCGGCCGGTTTTGTGCTGACGCTGGCGCTGCGCAGCAAGGAGGACGCGTGGCTCAGGCCGTTCGCGGATGCGCTCGGCGAGGACGCAAAAACCTTTGGATGCCCGCTGCTCGGCGGCGACACGGTCTCGACGCCGGGGCCGCAGATGATCTCGATCACTGCCTTCGGCCGCGTGCCGAAGGGGCGGATGGTCGGCCGTACCGGCGCGCGGCCGGGCGATCTTATCCTGGTGACGGGGACGATCGGCGATGCCGCGCTCGGCCTCGATGTGCTCACCGGCGGGCCGGCCGCCGCGGCGCTCGCGGCTGATCCGGCCGCAAGGGAAGCTGTGGCGTCGCGTTATCGCATCCCGCAGCCGCGCAATGTGCTGGCGCAGGCCGTGCGCGAGCATGCGTCCGCCGCGATGGATGTCTCCGACGGGCTCGCTGGCGATCTGACGAAACTCTGTGCGGCGTCCGGCGTCTCGGCCGCGGTCAACGTGGCGGGCGTCCCCCTCTCGGCCGTGGCGGCCGGCCTGATTGCGCGCAACGCCGTTTGCGTTGAGACGCTGCTTGCCGGGGGCGACGATTACGAGGTGCTATGCACCGTGCCGCCGGCGCAAAGCGATGCACTGATCGCCGCAGGGCGGGCCGTCGGTGTTGCGGTCACGGCGATCGGCACGATCGTCGCGGGTCATGAGCGACCGCGCTTCCTGGACGGGCAGGACCAGGAACTGGTCTTGAAGCGGCTGTCCTACAGCCACTTCTAGGGATTGCGCCAAGCCGGCGGTCGGGTGCGCAGGATTAGGTCTAAATACCCGCCGAGATCGGCTTTTTCCGCCTGATCTGGCGTTGCACCCTCAATTTGATTTTGGCAAGCTTGCGACCGACTGAAGTCGCCTGGGGCGGCTTTGTTCAAAATCAAGGCGCCGCACCGCTTGACGGACAACAAAAGGCGCCGGGGGTACGTTCATCAAGGATCTGAGGCAAAAATCACATGACAGCATTAGGGTTGATAGTGCTCTGCGGAGTGCTTTCTATCGTCTACGCGATTTGGGCGACGTCTTCGGTGTTGAGTGCGGACGCGGGGTCACCGCGCATGCAGGAGATCGCAGCAGCGGTGCGCGAAGGCGCGCAGGCCTATCTGCGGCGTCAATACGCCACGATCGCCGTGGTCGGCATCGTCATCTTCGTTCTGCTCGCCTACTTCCTCGGGCTTCTGGTGGCGTTCGGCTTTGCCATCGGCGCCATTCTGTCGGGGGCGACCGGTTTCATCGGCATGAACGTCTCGGTCCGCGCCAACGTTCGCACCGCACAGGCCGCGACAACCTCGCTTGCCGGCGGCCTCGAGCTCGCCTTCAAGGCGGGCGCCATCACCGGCATGCTGGTCGCTGGTCTCGCGCTGCTCGGCGTTACCCTCTATTTCGGCTTCCTGGTCCATTGGCTGAATCTGGCACCTGACAGCCGCACCGTCGTCGACGCCATGGTTGCGCTCGGCTTCGGCGCCTCGCTGATCTCGATCTTCGCCCGTCTCGGCGGCGGCATCTTCACCAAGGGTGCAGACGTCGGCGGCGATCTCGTCGGCAAGGTCGAGGCCGGCATCCCGGAGGATGATCCGCGCAACCCGGCCACCATCGCCGACAACGTCGGCGACAACGTCGGCGACTGCGCCGGCATGGCCGCCGACCTGTTCGAGACTTATGCGGTGACCGCGGTCGCCACCATGGTGCTCGCGGCGATCTTCTTCGCCAAGACGCCGATCCTCATGAACATGATGACGCTGCCGCTCGCGATCGGCGGCATCTGCATCATCACCTCGATCATCGGCACCTTCTTCGTGAAGCTGGGCGCCAGCCAGTCGATCATGGGTGCGCTCTACAAGGGCCTGATTGCCACCGGCGTCTTCTCGCTGATCGGCATCGCCGGCGTGATCTACTCCCTGATCGGCTTCGGCAAGCTCGCAGGCGTCGACTATACCGGCATGGCGCTGTTCGAATGCGGCATCGTCGGCCTCATCGTCACCGCGCTGATCATCTGGATCACCGAATACTACACCGGCACCGACTATCGCCCGGTGAAGTCGATTGCGGCGGCGTCGGTGACCGGCCACGGCACCAACGTGATCCAGGGTCTGGCGATCTCGATGGAGTCGACTGCGCTGCCTGCGATCGTGATCATCGCCGGCATCCTCGTCACCTACAGCCTCGCCGGCCTGTTCGGCATCGCGATCGCGACGGCCACCATGCTGGCACTCGCCGGCATGGTCGTCGCACTCGACGCCTTCGGTCCGGTGACCGACAACGCCGGCGGCATCGCCGAGATGGCGGGCCTGCCCAAGGAAGTGCGCAAGTCGACCGACGCGCTCGACGCGGTCGGCAACACCACCAAGGCGGTGACCAAGGGCTACGCGATCGGCTCCGCCGGTCTCGGTGCTCTCGTGCTGTTTGCGGCCTACAACCAGGACCTCAAGTTCTTCATCGCCGACTCCGCGCATCACACCTACTTCGCCGGCGTCAATCCGGACTTCTCGCTCAACAACCCCTACGTGGTTGTGGGCCTGCTGTTCGGTGGCCTGCTGCCGTATCTGTTCGGCGCAATGGGCATGACGGCGGTGGGACGTGCGGCCAGCGCGATCGTCGAGGAGGTGCGCCGGCAGTTCCGCGAGAAGCCCGGCATCATGCAGGGCACCGACAAGCCTGATTACGGCAAGGCGGTTGACCTGCTCACCAAGGCCGCGATCAAGGAGATGATCATCCCCTCGCTGCTTCCGGTGCTGTCGCCGATCGTCGTCTACTTCCTGATCTATGCGATCGCGGGCGGCGGCGCGGCCGGCAAGTCGGCGGCGTTCTCGGCCGTGGGTGCGATGTTGCTCGGCGTGATCGTGACGGGCCTGTTCGTCGCGATCTCCATGACCTCGGGCGGCGGCGCCTGGGATAATGCCAAGAAGTACATCGAGGACGGCCATTACGGCGGCAAGGGCTCTGACGCCCACAAGGCGGCCGTGACCGGCGACACCGTCGGCGATCCCTACAAGGATACGGCCGGCCCCGCGGTAAACCCGATGATCAAGATCACCAACATCGTGGCTCTGCTGCTGCTGGCGGTCTTGGCGCACTAAGCGGCGCAAACGATGCAAGACAAAACCCCGCGGCGCGAGCCGCGGGGTTTTTGTTGGGTTCGACGAACTCTCTCCTCGTCATTGCGAGCGCAGCGAAGCAATCCAGACTGCCTCCGCGGAAAGACTCTGGATTGCTTCGCTGCGCTCGCAATGACGGAAGTGGTGGTTAGCAGCTCTTCCGCAAATGCCTACTGCACGTCCATCTGCAGCCCTTCCTTCTGGATGATGCCGGCGAACTTCTTCGTCTCGGCGTCCACGAAGTCGGAGAATTGCTGCGGCGTGCCGTAGTCGGCGCGGGCGCCCATGGCGACGATCTGCTTCTTCATGTCGTCGCGCTCGAGCATCGCCTTGACCTGGAGGTTCAGGGCTTCGAGGACCGGAGCGGGGACGCCCTTCGGCAGGAACACGGAGAACCAGGACGAGATGTCGAAATTGGCGAGCTCGGGCGCGCTCTCGCGCATGGTCGGCAGGTTCGGCGCGAGATCGCTGCGCTCGGTCGTGGTGACGCAGAGGCCGGTGAGGGTGCCGTTCTGAACCTGCGGCAGGCTCGGATAGAGATTGTCGAACAGGATCTGGATGTCGCCGGCGAGCGCGGCCTGGAGCGCAGGCCCGGCGCCGCGGAACGGGATGTGAGTCATCTTCAGCCCGGTGAGCTGGAGGAACCAGGCGCCGGTGAGGTGAGGGCTCTGACCGACGCCGGACGAGGCATAGCTGAGCTTGTCCGGATTGGCCTTCAGATAGGCGATCAACTCGGCGACCGATTTGATGCCGGTCTTCGGATGCGCCGAGACGATGTTCGGGATCCGGATCATGTTGGTCACAGGCTGGAGCTGGTCCGGCTTGTAGTTCAGGTTCTTGAAGATGCTGTAGGCGATCGCGTTCGGCCCGGGGTTGCCGATCAGGATGGTGTGTCCGTCAGGCTTTGAGCGGACGACCTCGGCGGTGCCGATCGTGCCGCCGCCGCCGGAGCGGTTTTCCACGACGGCCGACTGGCCCCAGGCGGTTTGCAGATGAGCGGCGAGCAGCCGGCCCATGACGTCGGTCGAGCCGCCGGCGGCTGCTGGTACGACGACGCGGACGTTTTCGGTGGGTTTCCAGTCGGCGAGGCTCGATCGCGGCAGGATCGCTGCGGCTGAGAGGCCGGCAGCACCGGTGAGCACGCGGCGGCGGGACAATAAAGTTTTGGGCACGAATCCACTCCCTGCTTCTTGTTTTGCAGAGAGCGTATGGAACCCGGCGCGCAACGGCAAGTCGTGCGCGACGGGAAGTGCAGCGCGGAGAGCGGCACGACGCCGCAGGCTGAAGGCTTAGTTAAAGCTGAGCAGCTTGAACAGCGGCGCGAGGTAGCTCATCTCCTGACCCGACGTCGCCGTGGTCCGGCTGATGAAGTCGAAGATCTTGCCGTCCTGGAGGCCGTAATTCGCCAGCCGGCGCACGCGCCGGTTCTTGTCGAAATAGACCGCGATGACGCGCTGATCGACCACCTTCTGGTTCATGAAGGCGACCACGCGCTCCGAGCGCTGCGAGATGTAGTAAAACACCTCACCGTCGAGGGTCGCGACCGTGGAGGGCGTGCCCATCACGATCAGCACCTGGTCCTGGCTCGCGCCGATCGGAATCTGCTCCAGCGCGCCGGGCGGCAGGATGTAGCCCTTCTGGAACTGCTCGCCGGTGCAGCCCGCAAGGGCGCCGCCGACCAGAGCGATGGCCGCGAGCATGCGCAGGCCGCGCCAGCGTGCAGAAAGGCCGCGCTGCTTGTTGGCGCGCAGGCTGGTCCTAATCGTTATGGTCATAGCGGAACTGATTCCGTCCCCTTGCGTCGCGCGAGGCGCTGAAGTACCGGGCGGAGGCTCTGAATGCAAATCGCGCGCGCCCGCTTGCGGAAACCACAATGCTTTGGCCGTTCAATCACTTCAAGAAACCCCGGCTACCCTCGCCGGGCACCATTGAAGCCATCTATGGCATGATCGTGACGCAGGCGCGAGAACCCATATTTTACCGCGACTTGGGCGTACCGGATACGGTTAACGGGCGTTTCGACCTGTTGCTGCTGCATCTCTGGCTGCTGCTGCGCCGCCTGCGCACCGTCCAGGGCGCCGCAGAGCTGTCGCAGGCGCTGTTCGACCGCTTCTGTGAGGATATGGACGACAATCTGCGCGAGATGGGCATCGGCGACCAGACCGTGCCGAAGCGGATGCGGGCCTTCGGCGAGGCCTTTTACGGCCGGGTCCAAGCCTATGACCAAGCCTACGACCAGGGCGGCGAGGCGCTGGCGTCGGCGATCTGCAAGAATATCTTGAATGGGACCGGAATGGACCAGGCACAGCGGCTCGCGGGTTACGCCCGCGCCACGGAGGCCGATCTCGACCGGACCGATGAGGTTGCGCTGCTGTGCGCGTCCTTCAAATTTCCCCCGGCGCTTCCCGAGGATGTCACGCCATGAGCCGACCGACCACCGAATCCAAGCCCGATCCCTGGCGGGTCCCTGTGATCGTTGCGCAAATTCCCGACACCGGCCTGCATCGCAAGCTCGAGGCATCGGCCGCTGAGCGGCAGGGAATGGCCGAGCTCGCCGGCTTGCGGGAGGTCCTGTCCGCCCAGGCCGACTTCGAAATCGTGCCGAAAAGCGGCAACCGGATCCAGGTCACGGGACGGGTCCGCGCCCGAATCGGCCAAACCTGTGTGGTCACGCTCGATCCGATCGAGAACGAGATCGAGGAGAAGGTGGACCTGATTTTCGCCCCTGAGGCCGAGGTGCGGCGTCTGGCCGATCTGATCGAGGAGGGTCGGGACGGCGAGGAGCCGCAGGAGGTCGCTGACCCGCCGGAGGCCATTATCAATGGCATCATCGACCTCGGCCGGCTCGCAACCGATGCCCTGTTCCTGGCGATCGATCCCTATCCGCGGAAGCCCGGGACTGTGTTCGAGGCCGAGGTCATCGCCCCCGACCCGGAGGACCATCCGTTCGCGGCGCTGAAGGCGCTTCAGGACAAGAAGAAAGGCCAGTAGCTGACGATTCCCCGTAGCACCGCTTTGCTACGGGGCGCGAGGCGCCTGCGGGAGTGGTTTGAGAGCCTGATTTATCTATTTGATTTCCATGTATTTCTTGTGGGTTCCGCGCGTCCGCCGCCGGATCGCCCCGAATGCAAAAGGCTGGGGGCAAGAGGTTGTTTCGGGATAACAAAACGCTATTGTCGCGCCCCGGTCAGGGCGCGGCGTGGCGCTAGGCCGGTCGCCATGTCCATGGCGAAGCCATTCTGCGGCCCCGCTCGTTCAAGACCGCACCAGACCAGGTTTTCCAGGACTTTTATGCCAAGCAAGGTTCGCATTGCGCTTGACGCCATGGGGGGCGACGCCGGCGCCGCCGTGGTCATTCCGGGCGCCGCCATTTCGCTTGGCAGACATCGCGACACCGAATTCCTGCTGGTCGGGGACCGCGCCAAGATCGAACCCGAGCTCGATCGGTACCCCCAGCTCAAGGCCGCTTCGACGATCATCCATACTGACGTTGCCGTCAGCGGCTCGGATAAGCCGAGCCAGGCGCTGCGGCGCGGCCGCAAGACCTCCTCGATGTGGCTCGCCATCGATGCGGTGAAGCAGGGCGAGGCGCATGTCGCAGTCTCCGCCGGTAATACCGGTGCGCTGATGGCGATGTCGCGTTTCCACCTGCGCACGCTGCCGGGGATCGACCGCCCGGCGATCACAGGGGTCTGGCCGACCAAGCGGGGCGAATCCATCGTGCTGGACCTCGGCGCCACCATCGGTGGCGATGCGCACCATCTGGTGTCGCTCGCGCTCATGGGGGCGGCCACGGCGAGCGTGCTGTTCGACAAGAAGCGGCCCACGGTCGGGCTCCTCAATATCGGAACCGAAGAGATCAAGGGCCACGAGGAGATCCGCGAGGCCGGAGAAATTCTGCGGGCGCGGAACCTGCCGGAGCTCGATTATATCGGCTTCGTCGAGGGCGACGGTATCGGCAAGGGCGTCGCCGACGTGATCGTGACCGAAGGTTATGCCGGCAACATTGCGCTCAAGGCCGCCGAGGGAACCGCGCGCCAGATGGCGGAATTGCTCCGCGAGGCGATGCAGCGGAGCTGGCTGTCCAGGCTCGGCTATCTCTTGGCGCGCGGCGCCTTCCAGGCCCTGCGCAACAAGATGGACCCGAACAAGTCCAATGGCGGCGTGTTCCTTGGGTTGAACGGGGTCGTGGTCAAGAGCCACGGCGGAACCGGCGCCGAAGGCTTTGCCTATGCGATCGATGTTGGCTATGAGATGGCGCACTACGATCTCCTGAACAAGATCAATCAGATGCTCAAGCGCGAGGGTGGTGCGCTCAATTCAGTGCAGCCCGCGCCGGAGGATGTTTCGTGACTCAAATTCGTTCGGTCGTGCTCGGCTGCGGCTCTTATCTGCCGGAGCAGGTGGTGACCAACGCCCAGTTGGCGGCACGTATCGACACGTCCGACGAGTGGATCGTGCAGCGCACCGGGATTCGCGAGCGGCGTATCGCGGCCGAGGGCGAGTTCACCTCGCACTTAGCGATCAAGGCGGCGCAGGCCGCGCTCACCGATGCCGGCCTGGACGCGCAGTCGATCGAGCTGATCGTGCTGGCGACCTCGACGCCGGATAACACCTTTCCCGCGACGGCTGTTGCCGTCCAGCACGCGCTTGGCATCAACCATGGCGCGGCCTTCGACCTTCAGGCGGTGTGCTCCGGCTTCGTGTTTGCGCTTGCCACGGCCGACAATTTCCTGCGCACCGGCGCCTACAAGCGCGCACTGGTGATCGGCGCCGAGACCTTCTCGCGCATCCTCGACTGGAACGACCGCGGCACCTGCGTGCTGTTCGGCGACGGTGCCGGCGCGGTGGTGCTGGAGGCGCAGGAGCAGCCGGGCAATGCCGCGACAGACCGCGGCATCGTCACCACGCATCTGCGTTCCGACGGCCGCCACAAGGCAAAGCTGTTCGTCGACGGCGGGCCGTCCTCGACCCAGACCGTCGGCCATCTGCGCATGGAGGGCCGCGAGGTCTTCAAGCATGCGGTCGGCATGATTACCGACGTCATCGTCGATGCTTTCGAGGCCACCGGGCACAATGCCGACAGTATCGACTGGTTCGTGCCGCACCAGGCCAACAAGCGAATCATCGACGCATCCGCCCATAAGCTCCACATCGCGCCGGAGAAGGTGGTGCTGACGGTGGACCGTCACGGCAACACCTCGGCGGCCTCCATCCCGCTGGCGCTGGCGGTGGCGCGCAAGGACGGCCGCATCAAGCGGGGCGACGTCGTCCTGATGGAGGCGATGGGCGGCGGCTTCACCTGGGGTTCGGCGCTCGTGCGCTGGTAAGGCAACACTCGATAAAATTTTGCCGGAATTAGCCGCCATTATCGATGCGTCTGCATTGATGAGCGCTGTTGACCGCCGTATCGTAACCTCATAATTTCAGACAACAATTGTTCGCCGTGATGTGGGGCAGGGCGATGACCGATCAAAGTAAAACCGTAACGCGTGTTGATCTCTGCGAAGCCGTCTACCAAAAGGTGGGCCTGTCGCGGACGGAGTCGTCTGCGTTCGTGGAACTCGTGCTGAAGGAGATCACCGACTGCCTCGAAAAGGGCGAGACGGTGAAATTGTCCTCGTTCGGCTCCTTCATGGTCCGCAAGAAGGGTCAGCGAATCGGCCGCAATCCGAAAACCGGCACCGAGGTGCCGATCTCGCCGCGCCGGGTGATGGTGTTCAAGCCGTCGGCGATCCTGAAGCAGCGGATCAACGCCCAGCACCGCACCAATGGTGACGGCAGCAAGGTTCAACCGGAGGCGTAACCGCCCTCCAAAAGGATTTAGCATTTGGACAAGGCGCCGGATGCGTTCCGAACCATCAGCGAAGTAGCGCAGGAACTCGACATCCCGCAGCACGTGCTGCGGTTCTGGGAGACCCGATTCTCCCAGATCAAGCCGATGAAGCGCAGCGGCGGCCGCCGCTATTACCGCCCTGACGACGTCGACCTGCTCAAGGGCATCCGCCGTCTGCTCTACGGCGAGGGCTACACCATCCGCGGGGTGCAGCGGATCCTCAAGGAGCACGGCGTCAAATCGGTGCAGGGTCTCGCCGACGGCGCAGCCGCGGTCTCGTTCGGCGCCATCGAGGACGCCATCGGCGCCAGCCTGATGGAGCCCGACGACGAGGCGCCCGCGCCCATCAAGGGCGTCACCGAGGCCGATGAAGACGATTACCAGGGCGACGAAGAGGAGGGCATCGACTTCCGCTTCACCGAGGTCGACGACGAGGACATCCTCACCACCTTCCGCAAAGGCGGCACCCAAGCCGCACCCGCCGGCCCCAGCGCGCTCGACCGGGAGCGCCTCGGACGCGTGCTCGCCGACCTCGTGGCCTGCCGGGAGATGCTCGACCAGTCCCTGAAGGACGGCTAGGGGCATATTCGGCCTGCTTTGCCGGCAGTTCCGGTGCCCGGGGCAGGGACGCCAAAATGCTGTGACCTTGCCTTGCGCAAAGCAGCGATCCTAGCTAATGGAACGACGTTCGGAGCGTGGCGCAGCCCGGTTAGCGCACTAGTCTGGGAGACTAGGGGTCGGAGGTTCAAATCCTCTCGCTCCGACCATTTTTCAAAGTAAAATCAATCCTGTTTCCAGGGCGGTTGTTTTCCACCAACCGCCCTTTGCCAAATCTTTGCCAATTCTGTTCGCTGGCCGTTCGTTTCAGGGCGATGGATGCTGCGTAGCAGCACAACTAAGCCGGCTCATAACTGCTCGGGATAGTTGACGCCGTTCGGAGTTCGCCCCAACTCTTATTTCCCGCCACTTGGCAGACCGCTATGAAGCGCTGGTTTCTCAACGACTTCCAGGATCACGGTAACGACGAGATCTCGGCGTTCGGGCAATATCGGCCGTATGGCCTGCATAAGGCCATGGGCGGCGATCACACGAACTATCCAGCATATAGCGGGAGAATCCTGGATCTGAAGGACAAGAAAAACGGGGGCATCATCTATTTCTTCAATCTAGTCGAGCCACTAATTCGGAAGGACGTTGCGCTCGTCACCGTCCCCTCTCACGACCCACAAAAGACCATCAACGGAATACGCGAGCTTGCGCAACGCATCTGCATTGACGATCCTCGCATTGATGCAACCGAAGTGCTGGTTAGGCAAAAGCCGGTAGCGAAGCTCGCGCACGGCGGCAATCGCGACAAAGACAACCATCTCAAGAGCATCGTTGTCAGGTCGCCCCATCTAATTCGGGGGCGTCGCGTCCTATTGCTCGATGATGTGGTGAGCACCGGAGGATCATTGCGAGCTTGCAAAGAATTGCTGCTCACCGCCGGCGCAAGAGCGGTGCACTGCGCAGCGTTGGGCAAGACTGGTTAAGCCTCGAGGCGGCTCAAAACGTCTTCTACTGAGGTCAACGCAGCGGTTTTCTCGTAGTCTAAGAATTTTGCCGGCCATTTCAGCGATCTGTCATCAATCACGGACTTTGCGATAAAGAGCCAGCGGTTGAGCTTCACGCACTCGCTCGCCTGATGGAGCGTACCGCTCGTGTCTGACGCTTCGATGATAACGGTGGCGTCACTGATCGCCGCCATGACGCGATTGCGCACAGGGAAGTTGGACTTGAAAATACGCTCGCCATTGCGGAACGGGGAAAGCAGAAGGTGCTGAGCGTAAATCGTCTGTTGAAGTTCTGCGTTTTCGGCGGGATAGGCCTTGTCCAGGGGAGTGCCAATTACCGCAACTGCATGGCCGCCGTTATCGACGGCGCCGGTTAGAGCTGCCGTATCTACGCCCTTCGCGAGGCCGCTAACAACGGTAACGCCAGCGGCAGATAGCGAGCGCGCCAGTTGGTAGGCGCGTCTCCAACCCGGTTCGGAAACCTCTCTCGTGCCTACTATCGATACGGCCGGTGCATCCAACAGGTCGAGGTTACCGGAATAATAAACACTTGGATCGCCGCTCATGTCCCTGCGCAGCATGTCGTATTGCTTGGGCTCAAGCTCCGCACGCCCGATCCTCTGCAAGAGGTCAGGAAGTAGGTATTGATGCTGATCCCTTGGAGCCGAGTACCTCGACCTGCGCCCTGGGCTCGTTCTTTGGACTGCGTGTTGAGCCATGTCGCTAAAAAGCACTGTGAGCGCTCCTCGTCAAAATAGAACAAAAAGAGAACATACACAGGTAATGCACAGGTTGTAAACCACTATCATGTTGATTCGTTTCGAAATTTTTAATTCATCCCTGAATCTTGCCGAAACGGATTGGCGCACCTGTCGCCGAATCACCCCCGCAATTCAGAGGCTGTGCGTCAAGAGGGGGGCACCGGCCTTACTTCTTGGCCTCTTGTAAGTCGCGGAAGGCTTCCAGCTTGCCGATGGCGTTCGCCGCCAACACCCCGCGGCGCGCGAGGTAGGTGTCAATAATCCTCTGAGCCTTGTCCACAGTCCAAGTTAGCGCCTCGGCGATCTCGGGCGCCGTGGCTCCGGCCTCGGCAAGCAGTGTGGCGGCCGTGCCTCGGTTGTCGTGGAAATTCAGGTCGCCGGCTCCAACCGCATCCGCGTCCTCGCGCCAGTGCTCATTGAAATAGCGGCGCTTATAGGCCTTCCCGCTTGGGGTCAGCATCACGAGGGCGCCGACGCGGAGCAAGCCGTCCAAATAATCCCGCAGTTCGCGGGTGGCCGGTATCCAAAGCCACTTCCCTGTTTTGCTCGATCGAATCTGAACGCGCTGGCCGTCGTAGCGGGTCCACGCGAATTCGCGGATGTCCTTCGCCCGCATGGCGGTGTTTCGGACCAGCACCATCGCGGTTCTCATCGCAGGGCGCGCGGTCTGGATGAACTGCTGTTGGAGCTCCTGCGGCCACGTCTTGTCGGCTCGATCGCTCTTGTACAGTCGTTCGAATGAGGGGATCGGGTGATACTTGATCCGCCGCTTTTCTTTCGCAAAGCTCAGAACGCGGCACAGTGCCGACATGAGGTTGTCGGCGGAGCGGGGCGACGTCTGGCCTAGTTCTAGGTGCCACGCGAGCGCGAGCGCTGCGAAGGCGTCGGCATCTTCTTGGTTGTTGAACGTGTCCTCGGGGACGGTGCCCCACTTCTGTTCGATCCGCTTCAACTTCCACGGATATTGCGCGCGGCTCTCCTCGCTCAACGCATCGTAGACCGGGTTTCCGGTGTCCCAAAACCGAATGAGATCGGTCAGCGTCTTTTCGCCCGGCCGGCGCTTCTTCTTCTCGGCCTCGGCGAAGCTCTCGACCAGGCGCGTTTCATCCAGCGCGGCGCCGGTGGCTCGGTGATAGAGGTAAATCTTCACCGAACCGTCTGCCATCTTCATGGCAACCCGCTTGACGCCTTTGATCTTAAGCGGCTTGCGTCTTAGTCGCGGCATTCTCTGCAACCCAACGCTGGAATGGGGATAGCTCCCGCTCTGATTCTGTCACAAGGCCCGACGCGGCGTCTAGGGCGAGGTCGATCGCCTTCCGATCCCATCGGTTCGTTCCGGGGATGGCGTCCGGAACGATGCCTTTCGCGCGCCACTGATCGAACGCGGCGAGCGTCTGGCAGCCGCAATACGCTGCGGCCTCCTCTTTGGTCATTCCGCGCTTCAGAAGCCCCTCCATTTGTTGACCGGTGATGATGCTTTCCGCTGCGGCGAAGTCTCGGTGAAGCCGCGGCTCTGGATCTTCTGGCGCGTCGGCGAGATCGCGCCGACGTGCTTTGCCCGCTTGCGGTAGTTGCGGGACTTCTCGGCAACGTCCTGGGCGGTCTTTTCCTTGTGGGGCTTGCCCCGCAGGATCGGCGCCATGTTGCTTTCGCGGTTCTCGCCGCCGTTGATGAGAGCCTTGACGTGATCGCAATCCCACTGATCCCCGGGCCTGATCTTGATCCCGGAGAAGTGGCACACGCCCTTGAAGCGCTCGAAGATGCGCAGCCGCACATGGGGCGGAGGGGCGCTGTCGGGTGTCTTGCCGACCCACTCGGCGACGCGGCGCGCGGTCTCGGTCATTCCGGATCCGGGAGATGGAAGTGCCGGCGGACCAAGGCGTCATGCTGCTTCGAGGTGAGCATCATCCGCTCCATCGGCGAGAGTGGGAAGCGCTTGCGCTCTTTCTCGGGCTGGAATTGCGCCAGATAGCGGCGCTGCTCGCTGCACCACGACTTGTAGGCGTAGCCGCGGCGGCGCGCGAAAGGGTAGTTCTCGCGGAGCAGCTTCACGCGATCGGCGAACGGCGTTTCCTTCGGCAGGTTGGCCGTGAGCTCGCGGATGTGATTCCGCGCGCGATCCTTCCATGTTTCACGCTGCATCGCGGCTGGCCTCCTTCGACTTCGGATCGCTCCACGTCACGCTGTTCTCGGCGCCGTAGGCGAACATGCTCTCGATGAGGTCGGACATTTCCTTGACGCCAAGGTCCGAGCTCGATTGCCCGTAGGGGATGAATGTCCCGCTCAGTGACGGGATGAATTCAACCTGCTGGCCGAGCTCGTGCATAAAGACCACCTTCCATTGGTCGGTGGTCAGCCGGCGGCCGTCGATGTGGCATTGCCGGGCAATGTCGGTCAGCATCGCCCACATGCGGCTGTTCTGATCAAGGGTGCGCTGCGGCTCCTTGAACTCGACGCGCGTTCCCGGTGGAAGACGCATGATCCAGTCAATTGCCTTCTTCCGGATCTCGCGGGATGAGAGGATGAGGAGGGCGCCGCGGTTCATGCTGCGAGCACCTCGTCCCGCCGCCGGATCTCCGCCACAACCGCGTCCAGTTCGGCGTTGAACCGATCGACTTCGGTTGCCAGCGTCTGGATATACTTTTCGTCGCGGTGGGCGCGGATGGTGAATGGCGGCACGCCGCGGTAGTAGACTGTCAAGTCCCACCATGACCGGTCAGTGATCCAAAGCGTTCCCTGCACCTGGGCGCGATGCTCGTTCGGAAACTCGTTCTTCAACATCAGGTCGATGAGAAGGTGCGGCAGCTTGGTCTTGACCTCCAAGCCACCGTCATCGCCGACCAGACAATCAGGTGAGCAGCCGGCGCGGCCGTTGCGAATGAAGCCGACGCGGCGAAGCTCGGCGCCGGTGCTGAATGCGTAGAGGTCGCGGGCCTCGGGCTCCATTTCGTGGCCGCGCTCGGTGTGCTCGTTGGAAAAGCCCTCCATCGGCTGGCCGGTGATGATCTCTCCGGCAAGCTTGAGCATGTAGGTTCGGCGGGTCTTGCCTTCGCCCTTGGCGAGGATTTGCGAGAAGGCCGAAGCGGTCGGGATGCCGCGGCGAGCTTCGAGCCACTCAGGCGTGTTCTGTTCGACGTCGAAAATCTGCACGGTGATTGCCCCTCAATAGGTAATGGAAACGTGGGGAATGTCGCCATCCGCCATCGCGGCGACGATCAAATCGGCGGTCTCGGCATCGACGCCGCTCGCAACTATGCTTTCCTTGATCGCGGCGTGAACCTTGTCGCGACGGCGCTTGTTGTCGGCGCGCTTCTGGTCGGCGGCGGCCTTCTGCGCTTGCTCGGCGGCGACGCGCTGGCGCTCCTGTTCGACGGCGCGGGCGGCGGCTTCGTCGGCTCGCGTCTTTGCAAGCGCCTCCTGCTCGCGCTTCATGGTCTCCAACTGCTCGGCGTGCCGCCGATTGCGCTCCGCGGCCTGCTCGGTGGCGATACGGTCGCGCTCAGCCTGCGCCTGGCGCTCGCGCTCGGCGCGCTCCTGCTGCTCGCGGGCGGCCTTCTCTGTGGCGTCCCGGGCATCTCTGGCGACCTTCTCGGCGCGGAGGGCTTCCAACTCGGCTGCGTCGCGCTCGCGCTGCTCGGCCGCCCCAAGCATGGCGTTTAGCTTTGGCAGGGTTTCGGTGATGGCAGTGTCGGCGCGCTCCTTGAATTCCTGCCAATCTCGGGTGGTGTACTCGGTAACGGCCGCGATGCGGTCGCGGATGGAATGGGGGCTGGCACCTGCGAGAACGGTCGGGCTCTCGATGATGCAAACAAGCGTCGCTTCGATCGCGCGAACGCGCTTCTCGTCGGCTTCTTCCCAGCGCTCCACCGGGCCGCGCACCTCGGCCTTGAGCGCGTCCAGCCGATCCCGGATCGTCTTGCGCTCGGCATCGATCTTGCCCGACTTCGCCTTGATCTCGGCAACGTGGTCTTTGCCGATCTCGTCCAGGATGCCTTTCGAGCGCGCGACCTTGTGCGCAAGTGACTTCGCCGCCTCGCGGCCGGCCGCCGTGGTGATGTCGATCACCTCGCCGCGAACTTGCGTCTCGATCGCGGACACGATGGTTTCAATCTGGCCGGTACCGAAAAGGGTTTCCGCGCTCAGAGGGACCGCGGCGGGCGTGAGGATGCTTTCGAGGGTTACGATTGCGTTCATGGCTCAAGCCTTCTTGAACTGAGCGAGGGAGAGGGCGGCCGCGGCGTATTTCGCGGCGGGAATGTCGTCGATCCGCTTTTGCTTGATGGCGGCGAGGAACGCGATTTCGCTAGCGTTCTTCGCCTTGAGCTCGCCGCGGATGAATTCGGCTTGCTCGGCGTTAATCGAGCCCTCGGGCGGGACGTATTGCGCCGCTGCCGGCGCGACGCTGCGGCCGTCGTCGTCATCCTTGCGAGAGGCGAGGCCAAGAGACGCCATCAGGGTTACGCGCTCAAAGAGGGTGATTGCGGCTTTCGCGTTCTGGCTGGGGGTGCGACCGTCCGCCGTCTCGGCGCTGAAGGAAATCTCGTTCTCCTCCTGATGGCCGTCGCGGTGCGAGAGAACGCAAATCACGGTGATGGGCTCGCCGGGCTTGCCTTGCAGCTTCCAGCGATGAAACAGGCCGAACTTGCTGAGGATCGGCGTCACGGTGTCAACAACCTGCGCCAAATCCTCATGCCAATATCCCTTGTCGCCCGTAACCTGCCGGTTCTTCTCGATGATAGGCAGCTCGGCGCGGGTGTCGGCCAATGCATTGTTGAAGGCCTCGCGCGCGGCGGAGATCTTCATTTCGCGGACGAATGCCACCGCTTCGCGGAACAGATCGACGTTGCCGGTTGCGAGCGCGGCCGCAACGATGTCGTTCTGCTGCGGCTGTACGGCCGGGGCGCGACCGGCGGGGACGCGGACGATGGGCTTAACGTTCTCCTGGGGCAGGGCGGCGACGGACATTAACGGTTCTCCTGGTGGGCCTGGTTGTCGCGCTCAATGGCGCGGTCGATGCGGGCGAGGGCGAGCGCGACATGCGCGCGGGCCTTGGCGAGCTCGGCGGTGGTGTGCGGGAAAACGCTTGGGACGGTGAGCGCGGTTGAGAGGCCGTCGCAGTCGTCGGCGATCCACTGCGCATAGACTTCGGCGCGGGTTTCGCGCGCCATCTCGCTGGCTTGCTGCGGCGTCATGTGCTGCTCACAGTGCGAATAGCCACGATCGCCGGGGCCGAACTGTCGGCCGCAGTTGCTGCAAAACGTCACATCGAATTTTGGTCGAACGTTCATCGGCCGCGGCCTTTCTTCTTGGTGAGGGGAATGTGGGCGATCTCGCCCGGCAAAATCGGATAGTCACCGCCCCATGCCTTGAAGCGGGTTTTCGCGGTCTCGATCTTGTCGTTGTTCTCGATGTGCGCGACGAGATCGCCGGTCCTGACATGGCCGCTCTTGAACGCCTTGAGCCATGCAGCAACCGCCCAATCGAACCGCGCGTTCGCGATGGCAGCGCGGACGGGCGCGGGGAATTGGTCAAAGTGCTTCATCGAGTTTTCGCGAACGATGCCCGAAGCGGGCCCTACGTTGCTGGGGTGGCTCATGCGCCGGCTCCCAGCGCCGCGCCGATCGCCAGCACGCCGACAAAAGCCGCGATCACGATCAGGTCGCGAATGTCCGTCGCGTCGATCTGCTTCAAGATGTCCCGGAGCATCACGCGGCCTCCGCTTCGTCGGCGTGGCCGACCCACTGATCCGCCATTGCCTCGGCGATGCCCGGGAAAAATCGGCTTCGTTCCTTCCACCTGTCGGCAGATGGCGGCATGAGGTGCACGCGCGCGGTGCGGCCGGCGACGATATTTGTTGGCTTGAGCGGCGGAAGGTTGCGCAGCCAAAAGCAGGTCCGCTTCACCTCGCCGTGGCCGAACTGCCACGGCTGCACCGATTGCGCGGGATCGCGATAGTTGGCGATGCGCTCCTTGGCGTGTCGGTGCATCACGGGGTTCTCGACGCACACGCGCTCGATGGGTGCATTCCAGAAGGCGGAGAACAGCTCCGCGCCTTCGTCGAGCTCGCGCCACATCTGCTCCAGCGTCTTGCCGGCGGGCGGCACGGACAGCCAGCGCACGCCGCTGTTGCAAAGCCGGGTGCAGGGCGGGTGCGCGACGATGAGCAAATCCCATCCGTCTTTGAGGATGGCGCGAGCATCGCCGGTGATGTGCTTGTTGGAGCGATCCTCCGCCGGCAACAGGTCGCAAGACCATGCGTCGTGTCCGCGCGCCGCAAAGGCGCGGCGGACAATCCCGGAGAATTCGCAGGCAACCAAAACGCGGGCCATCGACGTTACTCCGCGGCCTGCATGACGTTGGCGATGTCGAGCAAATCCCACTTGTAGGAAAGCTCCTCCGGCACTTCGCCGTGCTCCATGATCGCTGCGAACGTCTCCTCGCAGAGTTCGCGGGCGGCCTCGGTGCTCTCGCGAAACTTGCGGGTGGCAGCCGCGGCGGCGCGGTCGTAGCGCGGGCCGATCAGGCCGCGGAGGTCAGACATTTCGCGGTGAAAGGCCGCGTGCTGTTCCTTGGTGGCGCTGACGAAATAGCGGCCGGCGGTTTCCTCGGCTGCTTCAACGCGCTCGCGCTGCTCCGAATAGTCGGGCGCGGCGTAGTGGGGATTTGCGCTGTAGTAGGAACCGGACATCGGCTGTGCTCCCTGCTGATAGGAAGCACAATAGTAGGATTACTATTAGGTGGTCAATAGCATAATTCCTATCAGCAATAAAAAATAATGGCCGCGACTCTCTCGGCCGCGGCCATTCGGCTGCTGTGGGCTTACGCGAAGTAGTTTCCGACAGTCCGGTGACACACCTGCCATTCGCTCTTTTTGAGCTTGAAATCCTTTGGAGGGTTGTACTGGCGCACCTTCCATTCGGAGTCGGTTTGGCCTCGATACTCTTTGATCAGGGCGTGCACCGTTCCATCGGCGTCGTGCTTCCGGAACACGCAAACGTCTTCCATTCTCGGGGGTAGGTGAGGGTTCACCAGGGCCGTAGATCCCGACTTGTGAGCGGGCGACATGCTGTCACCGTCAATGATCATTCCATAGCCATCGCGCACCCGTAGAAGTACGGCAGGGCGAGCGACCCAATCGACTGCAAGTTCCGACACTATCAACGCCCCGTCAGCCCCGCCCTGTGCTGTGCCGAACACAGGCAAATCCATCATTGCGCCGAAGAGTTCGGCGTTTGGCACCATTCTCGCGGAAGGCCCAGATTGATGATGGGTGGGATGCGAAGCTAGGTCAACTAAACCGTCACGAGAGGGCACCGATTTCTTTTCATAGCTGCGTTTCGGCTGCACGGTAGATGGGCCCCGTAGTTCATCCGGGGAAACGATCGCGTCGGGCGCAGACAAGACCTCGGCAAGCGTGATGCGGTCGCGCTCGTGCAGCTCGCGCGGAAGCCCCTTTTTCAAAAACTGGTATAGATACGAGTGAGCGCGCCCCATCTTCAGCGAGGCGTCCTTCATTGAGAGCTGCCTGTCGGCGAGCTTTTCCAGAATCAGCTTGCGAACCACGTCCATGGCCCCGTTTATAGGATAATACCTATTTTCCATCCCGCCTGAAATTTCCTATTGACCGAATAGCAATCGTACTATTATAGCTTCCTATCATGAAGCTGCATCCTACGATTGCCCAATTGGTCGCCGAGATTGACGCTTTCCTTGCCGCCAAGGGCATGACGCAGACCGACTTCGGCCTGTTGTCGATCGGAGATCCCAACCTCTACCGGCACTTGAAGAACGGCCGCAATCCGCGTCTCGGGACGATGGATCGCATCCGCGCTTTCATGGAGCGGTTGCAACAGCCGGTCGCAGCATGATCGGCAATCACTCGAAAGAGACGCGCGAGAGGATCGGGGCGGCCCGCGCGAATAGCGCCTGGCGACGCCAACAACGCGACCAATCGAACGAGATGCAAAGCGCAGCCGGCCACGCTGGCGAAGATTACACCACCTCAACGCCGCAATCCCCGCATCGCTATCTCTGGGAGGAGACACATGGCTACGTCGCCTGATCTACCAGCGGGCCTTGTCGCCGCGCGCTCTGCGCTCAAACCGTTCAATCTCGCGAAGGCGATGCGCAACGTAGCGGCGCAGTTCTTCTGCTTTGCGGGCGGCGTCGCTGTCGTCGGATCGATCCCGCTCGCCTTCTTCCTGATGTTGTTCGCATCCTTCGACTAGGCGCGCGGTGATCGCGCCGAGTGTCTCAAAGGGAAGGACTGAGTTTTCGTCGTTGTCGTTGTGTGGGGCTCTGTTCATGCGGTGAGTTGAAGCATGGGCGGATTTGCAAGTGTGCAAGTTGTGTTTGTTGGAGTGCCAAATGTCTGCATCTGCGTATCTGGATCAGGCTGTTCGGTGGTCGAAAGACCTCACGCGCATGCGTTCTCGCGGTCCTGGTGACACCGAGAACGCAATGCGGGTGATCGAACGAGAGTACGGGGTCGATTACTGGACCATGTGGCGGTTGCGGTACCGTCGCAGTGCAATCCGGGACATCGGGGTGTCGGTCTACATGAAGTTGAAGGGGGCATATGAGGCGGAATGTCAGCGGCAACTGCAATTGCTCGGGCGGGATATCGAAACCATCAAGGCGATCGCCGATTCTTCTGCGGATCTGGTCGATGCGGCTGAGGCTTTGGTTCGCGAGGTGCGCGGGGGATAGGAGCGGGGTTTCTCAATGAACATTGCTGTTCGACCTTCGGAGTTGGAATTGGCGCTTTCGGCTCCTGATCGGCACAAAGATTTCCACCGCAAGATTGCGGAACGGGCCGCGGCCGTCGCGCAACAAAAGGCGGTCGCATCGGCGGCCGTCGTTCTCTCTCGGGTCACGGCGCGGGCGGCTCCCGTCGATCCGGAAGCGGTGCCGGCGGAGCCTGATCCGCCGGCACCTGTTGCCGTTCTTTCCCTGGTCGATGCGACCGAACCGAGATCGTTGACCATCCGCGAAATTCAAGACGTTATTGCGCGGCTGTTCGGTATCAAGGTTGCCGACATCAAGGGGCCGCGGCGCGGAGGCGCCCTTGTCACGCCACGCCATGCGGCAATGTTCTTAGCGGACGAGCTCTGCCCGTTGAAAAGCCTGCCGGTGATCGGCCGCGAGTTCGGCGGCCGCGATCACACCACCATTTTGCACGCGGTGAATGTGTTCCCGCACAAGATGAGGCGTAATCCGGATCTTGAACAGTTGGTCGAGACGGCACGCGCGACACTCCGCGAGCTCGCTGCGCTGCCCGTGCCGCTCCCGGCTCAACCGGAAGAGGAGATAGACGAGCTCAGGATATCCGCCTATCCGTCCGTGGCGCGCATCCAGGGCACCGTTGCGCGGTTCTACCACGTCAGCCCGCGCGCGCTCTGCGGTGTCGGCCGGGAGACGCACGTTCGCCACGCGCGCAACGTCGCCATTTACCTCGCCAAGGATCTCACGCGGTTCTCGATCCGCGTCATCAGCGATCAATTTGGAGGCCGGCATCACTCGGTTGCGATCCATGCGATCGAGCGCATTCCGGCGCTGATGCGGGAGAACATCGATATTTGCTGGGAAGTCGCCCAGCTGATCGAGACGCTTTCGGAGCCGGCATAGGTGCAGGCTCCCGTCTTCGACATGGCGCCCCCGGTGAAGGCGTTCCCGGATGGCATCCCGGAAAGCGTGTGCATCAAGTTCGAGAGCCTCGCGCTCGAATTGCTCGAGCTCGGGTTCCGGAAATACTCGGCTGACGCGATCCTGCATCGGCTGCGGTGGCATCACCACGTTGAGCTTGGCGATGCGGCGTTCAAGCTGAACGATCATTGGACCGCGCCGCTGGCTCGCTGGTTCATGAACCGCAATTCCAAGGCCGGAAAATTCTTCGAGGTCAGAGAGAGGGCAGGGGCGTGACTGCGCCGCGGCCCCTCAAGGTATGGGCGAACGTCTATTCCTCACTGAACGGCGCTCGGGGCTCTCTGTGGGACAGTAAGAAGCTAGCCGACTGGTTCGGCCGAGGCCGGCTCGCGTGCGTTGAAATCGCGTTTGATGGGGAAGGCGGCGCTGTCGTGAGCGTCGTTAAGGGGAACTGCAATGAGCCTGACGCCTAAAAATTGGCAGACGTTCCAGCACTACAAAGACCGGGCTCCGATATGGATCAAGCTGCATCGGGCGTTGCTCGATGATGCGGATTTTCAGTGCTTGCCGATCGCTAGCAAAGCGCTAGCGCCGATGCTCTGGCTTGTAGCATCCGAATACGAGGGTGGGTGCATCACGGTCCCGGCACAGAAAATCGCGTGGCGGCTTCGCATGTCGCTCGACGAGTTCACGGAAGCGCTAAGGCCTTTGATTGATGGAGGTTTTTTCGATGCTAGCGAGCCGCTAGCGCCGTGCAAGCAAGAGGCTATGCCAGAGAAGAGAAGAGAAGAGACAGAGAGAGAGGAAGAGACAGAGACAGAATCTCTGTCGGGCGCTAGCGCGCCGCGACCGAAGGCGGCCTCTCGCTTTGAAGAATTTTGGAAGGCCTATCCTCGCCGCAAGGGTGACAACCCGCGCAAGACCGCGGAAGGAAAATTCAACGCGCTGGTGAAAACCGGGCTCGATCCGCAAATGCTGATCGACGCCATCAAGCAATACGCGGCCGACAAGGCCGACAAGATCGGAACGGAATTCATCCCCATGGCCTCGACCTGGCTCAATCAACAGCGTTGGACGGATCACGCGGCGGTCGCGGCGCTCCAAGCGCTCGGCGGCGAGGCCGCGCAATTCCCGATCGAGGATGTGGTGAAGATGTTTGCCAAAGGCGGCTACTGGTCTCGGCATGCCGGGCCGGCGCCTGGGCTCACTGGCTGCAAGGCATCGGCGGAGCTCCTCGCGAAATATGGATTGCTGCCGGACGGGCGGAAGATGCCAGCGAACGAGCCGGCTTAGCGCGCGGCTTATCCCTCGTTTCCCCTGCTTCACTTTCACGCGCGCGTTGAGGTCAGTGCGCAAATCGCAGATGAATAATCGCGTTCGGTCTGCGGTGCTTCTCCTTCATCGTTGATCGAATTTGTGAGTGTTGTTCTCCTTGGGGTTGGGGCGCGCGAGGGCCGGTTTGTGATCACGCCACAGGCCGGCCCTCGTTTCTTTCGAGGTGATGAATTCCTAGCGATCGGCGGGGAGAGAGCGAAAAGCCCTGAGTGGGGACGCTCTCAATGATCCGCCCTTCGGTCCAGCCGGCGGGACGAAAGCGCCGGCATATTTACCGCGAGACGCTTAGCGGTGGCCCAAGACGCCCGACGCTTGAAGGGTAGCGGCCTAGAAACGGCGAGGCAGGGCGGAGAGACGTCCAACGAAATTCGCGGGGGCGCGCTTGTCTGTTGCTGATCTCAAATTGCGGCTCGCCGATATCCCGGGCATCGAAACGCTCACCATGTCGATCGAGGGCGGAAAGATCATGCTGCGCTGGGGCGCAGGCTATCTCGCCGCGGTCAGCGCAACGGCTTCTGACGGTGAGATCGAGACGGCCATTCGCGCGATGTCGAAGCTTCCGCCTTTGAACCTGATCCCGGATCGCCCGGCGCCGGCTCCTGTTCCTGCTGCTCAACCATCTGGAGTGTCCCCAATGTCAGTCACTGGCGCCGCTGCGGCCGGTCAGTCCCTCCGCGAAATGATGGAGGAGCATCGCAAGACGCTCGCCGATCTCACGGGCGCGCACATGGACAAGATGCGGGAGGGCTTCGCGAAACAGCTGCAAGGCGTCAACGCGCTCGGCAAGCTCGCCGATAAGGTCCACGCGGAAGGCGATGAATTCCTTGCGCTGATCGGCCAGTACACCAACGATTTGGGTCTCTGAGCCGTGGCAATGAGCGCGGAGCGTGGTTTGCTTGCTCGGGTCGTGGAGGGCGAGGCCCGCCGGCTGCTCGATAAGCTATCCCCCTCCTGGGTCGAGGCGGTGGCTGTTTCGCATCAGTCCAATCCGGCGGCGTGGCGTCAATCGCTGTTCATGGATGTGCGGTTCGAGTTGGTCGGCGTCGATATGTCGAGCGATCTCCGGATTACGCCTGATCTGCAAACCCGGATGCGCGCGGCGCTCCTCGTGAAAGAGCCCAGCGCCAAGACGCTCAAGGTTGAGCGCCGGCTGCTGCGGGCTCGGGCTGCGCAGGCTCGGACGCTGAACAAGCGGCCCGTGGTGGTGAAGTAACCGGAATGTCCGCTCCCGTCGGTAACGAGTTCTGGAAGGCGCGAAGCTCTCACGGGCGCGCGCCTATCTTTGCGTCTGCCGATGCTCTGTGGTTCGCCTCCTGCGAATACTTCGATTGGGTAGAGGCTAACCCTCTCTATGAGACCAAAGCCTTTGGCTCCAAGGATGGGCCTCAGACCATCCGACTTCCGAAGATGCGGGCTATGACGAACTCGGGCCTCTGCATCTTCCTGGATATTTCCCGTCAGGCATGGACCGAATATCGCGCCCGGCAAGATTTTGGTGACGTCTGTTCCCGCGTGGACGAGGTGATCAGGACGCAGAAGTTTGAGGGCGCCTCGGCGGACCTCTTCAATGCGAACATTATCGCCCGTGATCTCGGCTTGGCTGACAGGTCGGAACAGACCGGCGCGAATGGCGGCCCGATCAAGAGCGAGAACATCCAGCGTATCGAGCTGGTTGCGGCGCCTTTTCCTCCCGATCACCCGGCATTGAAGGGTGATCAGTGATGGATTGGTCCCTGATCCGCTCAATGAAGTTCCACACGATCGCCGGAAGGGTCGCCATCGCGGTTCACTTCCACGATGAGCGGATGTTGTCCGCCTATGTCGATGGTTGCGACATGGCCGGCTGCGTTCTGTCGATCGTGGTGCGTTACGTCCGGACGGCGCGCGCATGACCAGCGTCCCGCCGATCCTGCTGCCGCCAAAGCTCGTCCCCGTGTTCGAGGGCGAGGCGATGTATCGTGGCGCCTTCGGCGGTCGCGGTTCGGCTAAGACGCGCTCGTTTGCCACGATGGCGGCGGTTAAGGGCGTGGACTTCGCGCAAGCGAACATGGATGGCGTGATCGTCTGCGGCCGTGAGTTCATGAACTCGCTGGCTGACAGCTCGTTCGCCGAAGTGAAGGCAGCTATTCTCTCGACGCCTTGGCTCGCGGAGCGTTACGACGTCGGCGATACCTACATCCGGACGAAGTGCAGGCGGATCAGCTTCGTCTTCGTCGGATTGCGGCACAACCTCGACAGCATCAAGTCGAAAGCGCGCATTCGCCTGCTGTGGGTCGATGAGGCGGAGGCTGTTTCGGAAGGCGCTTGGGCTATCACCATCCCGACCGTCCGCGAGGAGGGTTCGGAGATCTGGGTCACCTGGAACCCCGATCGCAAGAAAAGCGCGACGCATCTACGCTTTCGCGCGTCGCCGCCCGAAGGCGCGAAAATCGTTGAGCTCAATTGGCGGGACAACCCGTTCTTTCCCAAGATCCTCAACAAGACGCGCCTCGACGACAAGGCGAACCGTCCTGATCAGTACGAATGGGTGTGGAACGGTGATTTCCGCTCGGTGGTGGCCGGCGCCTATTTCGCCAAGTACCTCACGGCCGCGAAGGAAGAAGGCCGCATTTGCTTCGTGCCGCGCGATCCGTTGGCACCAATCAAGCTGTTCTTCGATATCGGCGGGACTGGCATGCGCGCCGATGCCGGCTCGATTTGGGCCGCTCAGTTCATCGGTCAGAAAATCAACGTCCTCGACCACATGACGGCGCAGAGCCAGCCTCTGTCGTTCTATGCCGAGTGGATGCGCGAGAAGAAGTTTAACAAGGGCGCAACGGTCTACCTGCCTCACGACGGCGCCCAGGGCGATAAGGTCCATGCGACCTCCTACGAAAGCGCTATGCGCGACGCTGGCGCAAACGGCGAATGGGACGTCCTGGTTATCCCGAACCAAGGGACCGGCGCGGCTATGTCGCGCATCCAGACGTCCCGCCGTGTCTTCAACCGCGTGTTTTTCAATGAGGCCACCACCGAGGACGGACGCGACAGCCTCGGCTGGTATCACGAAAAGCGTTCTGAGGAGCGCGACGTTGGCATGGGGCCCAACCACGATTGGAGCTCGCACGATGCCGACGCCTACGGGCTGATGTGCATCGTTTACGACGAACCGCCGGGCGCACGGCCGGGGCGCAAGGCCTATTCGGGCCGGGGTTCTAGCGGCGGCGGCCTGCCGTCTGGATGGTGAAGGGGGAGTGATGGCTGACTTGAAAAATATTGATCCGCTGCGGATCGAGCATGCGCCGGATGGCGGGTTTATCGTCAGCGATCTTGCTGATTACGGGCGCGTCAACAGGCCTGTGTTCGCCTCCTCCTCTATCGGCGAGGCGCTGGACTTCATCAAGGGACGCTTGGCGCCGGCGGCTGCGCCGGAGAAGGCGATTGATCGGGCGTGCACTCGTTGCGGCTCGCTCGGGATGGAAGCCTATTGCAGCCTCTGCAACAGGCCGCGCGCGCAATGATCATTTCTCACTGGGGCATCTTCCCGGGCTGGTTCGTCCCGCTCTCGAACAGGATCGGCGAAACCCGCATGAGCTTTCAGGCGGTCGATTTCGACACCTATTGCGCGGCGATCGATGCCGTCAACGCGGCGGCTCTTGAGCTCGCGACGCTCGAAGCAATGGAGCGGCGCCATTACGGCCGCAAGTTTCACTGAGGGAGTTACATGTCACTACAGAAGGCCAACGACAAGGCGATCGTCAGCAACAGCTCGGCCACGGAGGGACCGTTTCCACTCTTGGCCGGCGAGTACGGTATGACGGCGATTGCGGCCGCTTGGAATAGCGGCTCGGTCAAGCTGCAACGGCAGGCCGCAGACGGCTCGACCTGGGTTGACGTGCAAGCCTTCACGGCAAACGGCTTCGCAGCCTTTCCGATCCCGGGTGGCGTCTACCAAGTCGCCATTGCGAGCGCGACGGGCGTTTATGCTGACGTTTCGGCCGTGATCACGGCGAGCGCCTAATGCGGCGATCGAAGAAACTTCTGTTTCTGTCGAGTGCGCTTATCGCGCTGACGGTGTCAGTGTTCGTCCCGCCTGCGCTCGGCTTTGATACGGCATCCTGGCCGATCAATCCGACCATCCGAGATCCCGGCGGCCTGACGCTCGCGACCGGGGACGCTGGCATTTCGCCTGAGGCGCTGTTCGATCTGCAATCGCCGGCAAGGGTCAGTCCGGGCATTCAATATTGGGTTGGTGCCCCGGGCAGCTCGCCGGCTCCGAGTGACAGCAACAACGGCCTGTCGCCTGCAACGCCGCTCGCTTCGATGACGAAGGCGATACAGCTTGCCAATGCCAGCGGGCAGAGTTCGGCGCGTGTCAACGTCATGGCCGGCGAGTATTTCCGCGCGCTCGGGCCTGCCGGGACCGTGCCGACGATCGATATTGCTTTTGTGGCCTATGGCGGCCGCGTCGTCACAGGCACCTTTGACAATTTCAGCACGTTCACGCTCGATGCGACGTACACCAATTGCTATTCGCTGGCGCTGACGAGCATCGACCGGGTGGGCAACCGCCTGGCCAAGTCTGGTTTTGCCACCTATGGCGTCCAGACGAACACGGATCACTCCAAGCTCGCAGATCCGGCAACGTTGCAGGCGACGGCCCCGACGACTTCGGACCTTTGGGCCACGGACGCTACCAAAATCTATATCCGCCGGGTTGATGGCGCCGTTCCGACGCCGACCAACACCCGCATCTACCGCTCTGGCGTCTTCCTGTTCTATTTCAACCAGGCGGTTAACGTCTATGTGGAGGGCATCGACGCCGAAGGCGCATCCTCCGCCGCGACCTTCGATTATCGGCTCTCCGCTCAATCAGCCCTGAAGCGGGTATTCGTCGCGAAGAACTGCTCGGCCAAGTATGCCGGCGGCGTGGTCAACACGACGTCGCGCGGCTTCGGCATCGAGAGCATGAAGGGGCTTGCCTACCTCTACGGCTGCGAGGGAAGCGCCTGCGCCACGGACGGCATCAATTTCCATGACGCGCTGGCCAGCGGCTTGCAGTGGCTCACGGTCAATTGCTCGGGCACCGACAATGGCCGCGGTACGTCTCAATCGGATAACGGCCTGACAGCTCACGAGCTCTGCATCGGAATGGACCTCGGCGGCTACTACCCGAACAATCGGGGTGGCTCGGTGCGGTGCGTCAATGGCTCAAAAACGCTGTGCGCGGGTACGTGGTCTAGCGACCTTGGCGACGTGGCGATGGGCGGCGCGATCACCTCTGTCACGTTCCAAACCGACAACACCGCAATCATGTGGTGCTTTCGGTGCAAACCGAACTTCAACGTCTTGAACGCGGCATACATCGATTACAACGCCTCAACGGGCACGGTCATTCACCTCTGCCAACCGCACGCCAACGCTGGCACGCATGGCGGCGGCGGCACGATCGACACCTACGCGGGATAGATAGGCAAACATGACCGATACCGACAACGACCGCGATGCCTCCGCCTCGGAAGCCCGCAAGACCGTCCAGGATGCGGAGGCGATCTTCCGCAAGCTCAAGGGCCAGATCAAGCGCGACCATAACAGCGAGGGTCAGACCCGATGGCGGCGGGAGGCTCGCGAAGATTTCGCGTTCGAGGCCGGCGATCAGCTGACGGAAGATGACAAGCAAATGCTCAAGGACATGAACCGTCCTGTTGTCATCTTCAACCAAGTCGGAACCTACGTCGATAGCGTTTCCGGTCAAGAGATCGGCAACCGGCAAGAGGTGCAATTCATCCCGCGCAAGCAGGGTGACGTCAAAAAGAATGAGCTGCTGACCTCGGCGGCGAAGTGGTTTCGCGATCAGTCGGAAGCCGAGGACGAGGAGAGCGACGCCTTCCGCGACGAGATCATTTGCGGCATGGGCTGGACTGATACTCTGCTCGACTACGAGGACAATCAGGACGGCGATCCGAAGACGGAACGCATGGACCCGCTCGAAATGGGGTGGGACAGTTCGGCGAAGAAGCGCAATCTACGGGACACTCAGCGCCGTTTCCACATTCGCCGCGGGGTGCCGCTGGATGAGGCCCGCGCGCTCTGTCCTGGCGATCCTGAAAATCCCTTTGATGATGCGGACTACAACGCGACCTGGCTAGACGATCACGAGGAGGAGGGCGAAAACCCGCACCGCAACGACGGCCGCACCTACAACAAGGGCGAGCAGCTCGGCGAGGAAAGCGACGACGACGGCGTGACGATGATCCGCATCCAATGGATCGAGCGCGTCCCTGTTTGGCTCGTCCTCGACCCCGCGGACCCGACTGGCAACAACATCCTCACGCTCAAAGAGGAGGAATTCCGCGAGCTCGGGAAGCGGATGAAGATTGCTGGCGCACCCATGCCGAAATCCGTGAAGCAAACTCGCAAGGTCTATCGTCAAGCCTATTTGGGGAACGTGCTCCTGGAGATCGGTGACAGCCCGATCAAGGGGCAGTTCTCCATGAAGTGCATGACCGGCAAGCGCGATCGCAACCGGAATACCTTCTTCGGCATCGTGCGGGCGATGAAAGACCCGTCGCGCTGGGCCAACAAGTGGCTCATGCAGACGATGCACATCATGAACAGCACCGCAAAGGGCGGCATTGCCGCGGAGCGCGGGCAGTTCTTCGAGGATGACGGCGAGGGCGCGGCGAGCTGGGCGAAACAGGATCAGGTGACGTTCCTCAAGCCTGGAGCGCTCGGGGCCAACCCGAAAATGATCGCCAAGACGGCTGCGCAGTTTCCGCAAGGCTCGTTCGAAATGATGCAATTCGCCTTTGGGGCGATGGGGCGCGTGTCCGGCATCAACCTTGAAGCGGTCGGCATGCAGACTGGCGCCGGCCAAGCGGCCTCGCTGGATCTCCAGCGCAAGCAAGCCGTCATGACGCTGATGCAGCCCTATTTCGACGGGTTGCGGCGCTACCGGAAAGAGCAGGGGCATGCGCTCCTGTTCCTGATCGAGAACTATCTTTCGGACGGCCGGCTCATCAAGATCGAGGGCCCGGAAAACGCTCAGTATGTGCAGCTGATCAAGGCGCAAGCCTTCCCTGATGACGTGCAAGGCTATGATGTCATCGTGGACCCGGCGCCGACCTCGGCGAACCAGAAGGAAATGACCTGGGGCTTCCTCCAGCAGATCTTGCCCGTCATTGGCAAGATGCTGCCGCCGGCAACCTGGCTCGCACTGCTCAAGTATTCGCCGCTTCCGACGTCCGCTCAGAAGGACATTTCGGACAGCATGCAGCAGTCGCAGCAGCAGGGCGATCCTGAGCAGAAGAAGCGCGACGCCGAGTTGCAGTTCACGCAAGCGAAGCAGCAGGCTGACCTTCAAGGGCATCAGGCGCTTACGGCGGCAAAGGTCGATGGCATCCGGCAGGAGGCGGCCGCCAAGCGCGACGTTGAAATGGAGGGCGCTCGCCACAAGGCGACGCTCGACGCGCTCACTGCGCCCCCGCAGCAGGTTGTCGGGCCGGATGGGACGCCGATGGCGGTCCAGCATGACGGCGGTCAAGCCGCGCTCATCATGGCGTTTCTGACGGAAATGCGCCGCGACATGAACACGCTGGCGACGGCCTTCAACACGCCGAAACAGCTTATCCGCGACGCGCAAGGCAACATCACCGGCATTGCGCCGATGCAGCAGGGGTAAAAAATGGCCGCTTTCAATAAGTTCAACGCATTTGTGCACGACGTTTCCGCGAAGGTGCACAATTTCGACAGCGACCAATTCGCGGTCATGCTGACGAACACGCTGCCGGTCGCAGCCAATGCGGTGAAGGCCGATATTGCGGACCTCGCGGCAGGAAACGGCTACGTAGCCGGCGGCTTCAACGCGACTACGAATGCGAACAGCCAGACCGGCGGCGTTGAAAAATTTGTGCTCAACCCGGCGCAAATCACGGCCGCGGGCGGCTCGATCGGTCCGTTTCGATATGCGGTGCTCTACAACAAGACCGCTGCGTCGGGAAATCTCGTCGGTTGGTACGATTACGGGACGTCGCTGACGCTGACGAACGGCAATAGCTTCCTGGTCAATTTCGACGTCACCAACGGCGTGTTTACGATCACCTGATGCCCTCATCCCTCATCGACGTTTGCCGCTTCAACCCGACCGCGGGCGGCGCCACCGATTGGACTTATTCGAGTGCCGTCACGGGCTATCAAAGCCCGGCAGCAGCCGGCGCCGTCAATGGCGCGCAATACAGCTACCGCGCCGAAAGCGCAGACCTCTCGCAATGGGAGGTCGGGACTGGGGTTTATAATAGCGGGGCAGGGGTTCTCACGCGCGCGGCGGTGCTATTCAACTCGGCCGGAACCACCGCGAAAATCAGCTTCTCGGCGGTGCCACAAGTCGCCGTTGTCGCGCTCGCAGAGGATCTCGTTCGCGGCCAGACTGGGCACATCCCTGGTGAGCCCGGTACCGGGTCGGCTGCATCTGGCGAAATCGGCGAGACTTCAAAGGTCGCGTTCAGCCTCAGTTTTTCCGGGAGCGCTTCGCCTAAAAACTTGACCAGCATAATCGTCCCAGCAGGCGATCTCGAGTTGATGGCTCACGTTCAGGTCGAGAGTGGCGGTGCCATCACCTCCTCTGATTGGAGTTCGATCATATCGACGAATTCGACGCCCAGCATCTCAAACGCGAACTCGATCGACGGGCTGAACCACCACACCCGCATGCCGTCCGGATTAGACTACTCGGTTATGCATGTGCATGTTCCATATCCGGTCTCGAACGCGATCCCGACTACCTATTACCTTCACGGTCAGGTGACCTACAGCGGCGGCACCCCAAGTGCTAGCGGCTATATACGCTACCGTAGGCCGCGCTAATGTCGCTGCTCGGCTTTGATGCGGTTGGCCGGTTTTCCCTCGGGCAGGTTCGAGGTTCAACGACAACGGCAAATCTTGCTGCGTCGGTTGGCCCGTTCGCGGTCACGGGCTTCCCGGTCACGTTCACCATCAAGGAAGCGGCGGCATCCGCTTCGCTCGCGCTCACAGGGGCGGCGGCATCTTTCGCGGTGTCGGAGGCTGCGGCGGTTGGCGCCTTCGCGCTTGCCGGAAAAGCGGCATCGTTCGCGATCACGGAAGCGGTCTCGGCCGGCGCGTTCACCTTCAACGGAACTCCGGTTAACGAAACCATTCTAGAGGCCGAGGGCGCGGCTGCGTTCACCGTTACCGCCAATGACGCCCAATTGTCGCGGACGGGCTTCGACTACGATTTCCAGCAAGGCGGCATCGGTCACTTGCTAATGGAGATGCATCGGGCAAAGCAGCTCGCCGCGATCACGCGCACCATTCCGCCGCCGGTCGATCGACGGACGGCGCCAACGTTCATGCCGGCGGCACGGCCGGCCGCAGGAAGCCCGTGGGCGATTCCTGCCGAGATCGCGGCCACTCAGGCGGCCATGCAGCAAAAACGCGCGGAGGCGGTTGCGGTCGCGTCCAGAGCGGCAAAGAAACGGCGAGACGAGGAGGCAATCCTTCTGCTCGCTTCGTAACCCCGGATTATCCGGGCACGCGCGCGGCGCTCCGCGCATCGGTTGCCGGCCGTATCCGGTGGAAAGACGACGTATGAACGATGTGACCTCAACTGTTGGCCCTGCGCTCTCGGCCGATGAGACCAAGTTTTTCGAGACCGGCGGCGAAAGCGGCATTCCTGCGGAGAGCTCGGGCGCCGATGCCGGTGGCACGGTGGATGTGGGCGGCGGCGCGGCTGATGCCGGCGCAGCTGATGCTTCTGGCGATCAGGGCAAGAGCGGCGACGCGGCGAGCAAAACCGTTCCGCTGACGGCGTTGCACGAGGAACGCACTCGCCGCAAGGATCTCGACAAGCAGTTGCGCGAAGCGCAGCAGAAGCTTGCGAATTTCGAGGGCCGATTTGCTGTCATCGATCGCTTGCAGGGCGGTCAGCAGCAGCAGGCCGAACAGCCCGCGGGGCCTCCAAAGGCGGAGGACGACATTTTCGGCGCGGTCGATGCGCTGAACAAGCGGTTGGATGCGACGGACGCCGAGAAGAAGGCGGCGACTGAGCACACTGCGTTCGTCACCAACTACAAGAGCGACGCTGCGGCGTTCACCTCGAAGCAGGCCGATTACAAGGAAGCCTATGACTTCCTGTTCTCCTCCCGGGCAAATGAGTTGGTCGCGATCGGCTATGACAACCCGACCGAGCTCCAGCAGTCCGGCGCCAGCGCCGAACAGGTGCAGGCGGCGTGGAAGGCGCTCAGGGATGCTGTTCAAGGGGATGAAATCGCCGTCGCGCAAATGGCGATGTCCAAGGGTAAGAGCCCCGCGGAAATCATCTACGGGCTGGCAAAGCAGCGCGGCTACGCCAAGAAGGAAGCAGCCGCGGCAGATGCTGCGGCGCCCCCCTCTGGAGCCGAGAAGCTCGACGCAATCGAGCGCGGGCAAGCGGCCAACAAATCCCTCTCAAATACCGGGGGAAATGCCGGCGACCAGGACATGACGGCAGAACGTCTTATGAGTATGCCGATGGATGAGTTCGAGGCTTGGTGCGACAAGAACCCGGCCAAGGCTCGCCGGATTATGGGCGGCTAAGCTGCTCTCTCGCCCAACCCCAAGGGCACAAGGTTTCGCACGAACCTCAATCCGTGCGTTCGACCGGCGGTCGTAAAACGCCAAGCCCGCTCCGAAGGCTCCGAATTCGGTGATGCGCCAGACACGCGGCGTCACGCGGTCAAACCCATCACGAATTTCATCCTTTTCGGGGCAATAGATGACCACGACCACCTACGGCGTCAATGACGCCCTTTCCAACAAGCTGTGGGCCAAGAAGCTCAACGCCGAAGCGCTCAAGGAAACTTACTTCGGTAAGTTCATGGGCGAGGGCGCCAACAACATGATCCAGATGCGCACCGAGTTCGACCAGAACGCGGGCGATCAGGTCACCATCGGTCTGCGCGTCCAGCTCACCGGCGACGGCACCACCGAGGGCGGTACCCTCCAGGGCAACGAAGAAAGCCTGACCACCTACAACGACAAGCTGACCATCAACGAGCTCGCGCACGCCGTCCGCGTCAAGAACAAGGGCACGATCGACGCCCAGCGCGTTCCGTTCAACCTCCGCACGGAGGGCAAGGAAGGCCTGTCGGACTGGTTCGGTAACCGCTTCGATACCTGCATGGCAAACCAGCTTGCCGGCAACATCCTCGTGACCGATCCCCGGTACACGGGCAACAACGCCACTTCGGTAGCGACCAACATCATTCGCGCGAACAGCGCGACGGATGACGCGACCGTGAACGGCGACACCACCGCCACGATGAAGCTCAAGTACATCGACTTCTGCGTGGAACTCGCCAAGACGAATTCGCCGGTCATGCGCCCCGTCAAGGTCAAGGGCAAAAAGAAGTGGCTGATGTTCCTCCACGACTTCCAGGTGACCGATCTGCGCACCGACGCGGGCTCGGGCCAGTGGCTGGATATTCAGAAGGCCGCGCTGGCCGGCGGCATTGGCGCTGACAGCAACATCTACAGCGACAGCCTCGGCGAATACCATGACGTGATCCTGCACGAATGGTCCCGCCTGCCGGCCGGTATCTCCAATGCCGGCGTTGCTCAGGCCAACACCCGTCGCTCTGTGTTCTGCGGTGCGCAGGCGGCTGGCGTCGGCTTCGGCAAGGAGTTCGCCAAGGGCTCGCACTTCAAGTGGGTGGAAGAGCTGTTCGACTACGAACGCGAGCTCGGCGTTTCGGCGCAGACCGTCTGGGGCATCAAGAAGTCCGTCTACAACGGCGCCGACTTCGCGACGATCCCCGTGACCACCTACGCGGTCGCTCACCGCTAAGCCCTAGCGGCGGCGCTCCTTGAGGGCGCCGCTGTTGCTTCCACCATCGTTTTAACGCTCTCGGAAAGGGCAAGCATGTCTCTCGGTCGGCAGAATGCGTTGCAGGTCATTCACTACCTGCGCATCAAGGTCAATTTCAACGATGCCGGCATTGCGTCCGGTGTCGGTAAGCAGTGGCTGCCCAAGGGCGCGCTGATCCTCGGAACCGACGTCTATATCGGCGCGGTGTTCAACGCTGCCACCACCAACGTGCTGCTGGTCGGCACGGTCGGCGACGCCAATAACCTCATCGTCGCGGCCGGTGACGTCGATGAAACAGCGGTGGCGCTCACCAAGGGCATCAAGCCCACCGGTGCCGCGCTCGGCCCGCTGGCTGCGCCCAAACAGGTCCAGGTGACGTACACCCAGACCGGCACCGCGGCCACGGCTGGCACCGCCACCATCGTCATCGCCTACGTTCCCGACAACGACCAGTAAGCTTTGGACATCTGGCTTCACTTCGCGGGGGCGGCGGTTGTTCTTGCTGAACTGCCGGCGCCCCCGGTTTCTATTCCTCAACCGGCGGCGGTGACTGATGGGCTCGAAATCCCTGCAAACGATGCTGGATCAAATCGCGTCGGATCTGACGCGCGGCGATCTCGCAAGTCAGGCCCAAAGCGCAATTCTCGACGCGATCGACCATTACGCCCATGATCGGTTCTGGTTCAACGTCACGCGCTCCAAGACCTTCCAGACCGTCGCGAACCGGCAGGCCTATGACGGGACGGACCTCGCGCAAATTCCGGACGTGATCCAGTTTGACGGGCTGTTCTTGAAGGACAGCACGTCGGGATATTTCCTGACATGGCAGAACGCGGAGGAGGCGGAGTGGCTGATCTCCGGCTCGACCACGGGGCCCGGCCGTTCCACCGATTTCACCTATATTGACGGGCAAATTCTGCTCTGGCCGACGCCGATTGCGGCCTACACCATCCGCCCTCACATGCATTACCGCTTGCCCGCGCTCTCGGCGCCTGGCGACAGCAATGCCTGGCTGAACGAGGCGGAGCAGCTGATCCGCGCGCACGCGAAGATGCTCCTCTATGCGAACGTGCTGGAGGATGACACTGGCGCGACGCGGATGCAGGCGCAAATCCCGGCGCACAAGGCCAAGCTCGACGCGGAAACCTCGCGCCGGCTCTCGCCGCGCGCGACCACGGCGGGGCATAGCTTCTGATGCCGGTGATACCGTTCGGCGAGTATCGTCCTGACGTCTCGGATTATGAGGCAGCAACGGAACGCGACGTCCTGAACGTCGTTCCGCGCGGGGACGGTTATGGGCCGTTTCCGTCGCTCTCGGCGATCTCAGCGGCGCTCGGCGCTGATTGCTGCGGCGCCTTCACTGCCTACAAGACGGATGGGAGCGTTGTGGTGTTCGCCGCCACCTCAACCGACCTCTATAAGCTCGACAACACCACCTACACTTGGGCGAAGGTGTCAAAGGCCGGCGGGCCTTATGCCGCGATCCCGACCACGGATAATTGGTGGTTCCTGCAATTCAACAACCTGGTGTTTGCGGGACAGGTCAATGTGGTTCCTCAGGTATTCGATATTTCAAGCTCGACGGCGTTTGCGGATGGTCTCGGCAGTCCGCCGCAGGCGCGCTATGCCGCTGTGGTCGGCAAATTCATCGTGCTAGTCGGGCTTCTTTCTAGCCCGAACGGAATTCAATGGTCGGGACTGAATGACGTCAATTCGTCGCAGTCTTGGACGAGCGGCATCAATTTTGCGGATCAGCAGACTTTCGGCGATGGGGGCGTTTGCAGAGGCGTTGCCGGCGGGGACAGCTATGGCGTCATCCTCCAAGACACGGCGACGCGCCGTATGATCTTCCTCCCCGGAGATCCCCGCACGTTCCAGATTGAGCGGATTGCCGAAGGGCTCGGCATCTATGGGCCCTATAGCCTGATCCGCGCCGGCTCAACGGTCTATTTCTATTCGCTTAAGGGCTTTCAACGGATCGACCCTGGCGGCGTCCCGGTATCGATCGGCCGTGAGCGCGTTGACCGGACGTTTTTCGCCGATCTCGATGCATCGAACCTGCAATTGTTCGTTGGCGTCGCCGATCCGCGATCGACGCGCGTTCTATGGTTCTACAAATCGGTGAACGGTGTAGTTGGGCGCTTTGACAAGGCGCTTTGCTATGATCCGGCTCTCGACAAATTCACCCCGCTGCGGATGTCCGGCCGCTTCGTGTTCTCGATGGCGCAGCCCGGCATCACGCTTGAAGCACTCGCGGTGCTGTTCCCGAACCTCGACGCCATGACGCAATCGCTCGACAGTTTCCAGAGCGCGGTTGTTCCGGAGTTGGCTGCGTTCGACGGCAACAACGCCCTATCGTTCTTCCGCGGCCCGAACCTGGAAGCAAGCCTTGTGACGTCCGAACAGGGCACGAATGGTGACCGCGTGAGCGAAAAGCGAGGCGTGCGGCCGGTGACGGACGCGCCCGCTGTGTTCGTCTCGGCCTCGCGCCGTGAGAACCTGCAACAGGCGTCTCCCTATGGTGCAGAAAGCGCCCTCAATGCGGTGACGGGCATCTGCAACATGCTCTTGGATACCCGCTATAGCCGCTTCAAGGCACGCATTCCGGCGGCCTCGTCCTGGTCGTACATCAACGGTCTCGAACCGCAGAGCTTCAAACCTACGGGGCGCCGATGAGCGGATACGGCGTTTCGACCTCCGAAAAAGATCCGATGAAATTCGCCATCGCGATCCAATCGCTGTTTAACGGCCGATCGAACGCGGCCGGATCGACCTCACTCAACACCGGAACGGACACCTTAACGGTCGTATCCGCGCAGAACTGCGCTGCGCAATGCGCGGTGCTCCTGTTTCCGAAGAATGCGGCGGCGGCGTCAGAACTCGCCGCCGGCACTTGCTACGTTTCCGCCGTTGGCAAGCAGCAATTCACTATTACTCACGGCGCCAGCGCGGCGGCACGATCGTTTTTCTATGTCTGCATCGGCTGATCTCCTCTGTGTCCCGCCGCACCTCAAGCGGACCATCTGGCCGCTGGTCGCGGATCAGCTGCGCGCGGCCTATCTGAAAACGGATCTCGGCCACACGCGCGATCTCGAACATGACGTGCTGGAAGGTGACGGCGATTTATGGCTCGCGACGTCGGGGAACGACATCGACGCGGCCGCGGTGACGTTGCTCATGCGCACCGATCGGCACCTTGTTTGCCAAATCACTGCAATAGGCGGGAAGAACCTGGCGCGCTGGCTTGATCTGCTCCCGCAAATCGAAGCATGGGCAAGGCGTGAGGGAGCAGCAAGGCTGAGGATCATGGGGCGGCTCGGGTGGGCCGCGATCCTCAACGATTACCACGTTTCCAACGTCGTTCTGGAAAGGGCGCTTTAATGGGCGGAACTTCGACTTCCAAAAGCACCCAAACGTCTCAGCTCACGCCATACGGCGATGCGTCGAGTTCGCTTAGCGGCATCCTCGGCGGCATCAACAACCTTGTGCCGCAGGCCGGTACGCTTTCAAGCGGCCAGCAGGGCGCCATCAACCAGGTTGTTGCCAACTCCAACAGTCAGCCGAACTACAATCCCGCGATTGCCTCAGGCACCACGGGATTGCTGAATGGTGGCGGTGCTCAGAGCAATGACGCGGCGATAAAGTCCAACCTTGGCATGCTGCAAAACGGCATCGTCGGTCAGACCGCGAGCGGTGCCAACATCGGCAACAACGAGGCGCTGAAAGCGCAGCTCGATACGGTCGCGGCCGATACGTCTCAGGGCATCAACTCGAGTTGGGCCGCCGCCGGCCGCGACGGGTCGCCCGGCAATGCGCAGGCGGTTGCGCGCGGCGTTGCGCAGGCGCAGGCGCCCATCGTCGCCGCTCAGTACAATACCGACGTCAGCAACGCGCTGAACGCCGGTAACACGCTCTACAATGCCGGCAACACCACCTATGGGATGCTCAACGGCAACCAGGCGGCGGCCAACACCAATTTCCAGAACGGGATTGGCTCGGTGTCGAGCGGCCTCACGGCGGAGAACGCCGCGCCAACCGCGACCATCAACGCGCTGGCGCAGCAGTTCAACATCCCGGCTTCGCAGCTCACGACGCTGCTCGGCTCGGTGTCGCCGGTCGCTGCGCAGTTCGGCCAGCAAAACGGTTCGTCAACCAGCGAAAGCACGATGAGCCCGGCGCAGCAGTTTGCGCTTCTGGCCTCCGGCGTCGGCTCGCTGATGCCGAAGGGCCCGATTTCGTTTGGGAGCTAAGTGAATGGTTGGCCTTCTCGACATGCTCATGGGCAATAATGGCGCGGCCTCGCCGTGGGGCGCGCTTTATCCGTCACCGCTGCAAGGCGAGGCGGATCAAGCGCAACAGGCGCGCGATGCGGCAGCCGCTGTGCTGGCGGGTCGTTTCCGCGGCGCGTCGCACGCGCCCGCGGCTCCTGATCAAGCTCCCGATACGTTCGGGGCGAGCGCGGTGCCGTTCGGCTTCGCCGGTCCTGGTTCAATGAATGTCAATCCGGCCGATATCGCCGCTCCAGCTCCCATTCCTCCGGCTGCGCCTCCTGCCGCGACTCCGGCTCCTACTGTTGCGAGCGCGCCGGCACAGGCTCCGACTGATGCGAGTTCGGTCAACCGTTCGTCGGCGCCGGATGATTTTATCCCGGTCGGTGACTATCAGATGCCGGCGTTTCGCAGTCGCGGTGTTGCTCCGGACACGCAAGCGGCTGCGCCGTCCGCGCCTGCCTTGGCGCCTGCTCCATCCGCACCGGCTCCATCCGCACCGGCTCCAGCCGCACCGGCAACGGCTGCACCCGTGTCGGCGCCGTTCTCGCTCGGTGGTGTCGGCGATCGGCTAGGACAGTCCGCGCGCGGCTTCATCGGCAATCTGCACAATGGTCCGATTGCCGCGATTGCTGGCGGTCTCGGCTCGCTCATCACTGGCCAGGAAAGCGACCCGTCCGCCATCGCGCGCCAGAAGGTCAACGCGAGCGCGCAAGCGCTGGTGTCCAAGGGTGCTTCGCCGGCCGAGGCTGCGGCCGCGGTGAACAATCCTGCGCTGATGTCCGCGCTGATCAATCAGTATTACGGCAAGGACAAATGGGCCGTGGTGCAGACCGGAGAGGACGCGGACGGACGCAAGATCTTCATGCAGCAGAACCAGGTTGACGGTACGCTGCGGGCGCTCCCCGCCGGCTCGACCGTACCGGCGTCCGGTGGTGACAACACCGTCACCGGCCCAGATGGCAAGCCGATACAGGTTCCGCCTGGTGTCGATCGCAAAACCTTCATCAAGCGCGTTTCCGAGACGTCGGCGGACGCCGCGACGGGCAAGAAAACGGAAGCGCAGGCTAAAGCCTCGTCCTTCGCTGCGCGCATGCAGCAGGCCGAACAGGATCTGTCCAAGCTCCAGAACGAGGGGTTGAGCGGGACGCAGTCGATCACGTCCAGCATTCCGGTTGTCGGCAACTACCTGCAATCGACCGATCACCAGAAGTTCGAGACGGCGAAATCAGCCTTCATTACCGCATTGCTTCGGCAGGAGAGCGGCGCGGCGATCAGCAAGAGCGAATTCGGCCGCTACGAAAAAGAGTTGTTCCCGCAGCCCGGCGATGCTCCGGCGGTGGTGCAGCAGAAAGCGGCGCTCCGCTCGGCGGCCATCGATCAGATGAAGGGCGCGGCCGGCCCGGGCTATCAGCCGCCAGCCGCTCCCGCGGCTGCGACTGCAAAGCCGTCCGGATCGGTGAACGTCGGCGGTCAGGCAATCAAGTGGAGCGTCAATTAATGCCGCAACTCACGATCGGCGACAAATCGGTGACGGTAGGCGATGAGTTCTTGAAGCTCTCGCCGGATGCGCAGAACGCGACCGTTGCGCACATTGCGCAGCAGATCGGCGCCGGCGCGTCGGCGGCGCCGGAAGCACCTGCGGAGCCCGTCACCACAAACAACGTTGTGCGATCGGCTGCGACTGGCGTTCCCGTCATCGGCGGCCTCATGAACAAGCTCGACGCGGCGACCAACGCCGCGCTGGCGCCGGCTCTCAATCGGTTCTTTGCGCCAGAGGATCAGCTTGCGGAACCGACGTTCGGCGAGCGCTACGCGCATTCGCTGCGCGACCAGGAGGGCGCGGACAAGCGCTTTGCGACCGACCATCCCGTGATCGATACCGCTGCGCAACTCGCGGGCGGCATTGCCTCGACGGCGCCGTTTATGGCGGCAGCGCCGCAAGCGTTCGGCCTCACGGGAACGCTGCCTCAAATGGTCAAGAATGGCGCGATCTCCGGTGCGGCGCTCTCGGGCGCCGATGCGGCAACGCGCGGTGAGAACATCGGCGACGCGGCCGCGATCGGCGGTATCGTTGGCGGCGCCGCCGGCCCGGTCGGCAGGGGCGTGGGCAAGGTTGTTGCGGCGGTTGCCGATCGCGTGCGGCCGCCGGCCACCGTGGCGCGCAACCTCGAAAGCGTCGCTGGCGTCGATGTCCCGCTATCTCAGTCGCAAATCACGCAGAACCCAGCTCTATCGGCCGAAGAGCAAATCATGCTGCGCGGCGGCCGCGGCGACGCGGCGCAAGGGCAAGCACAGGGCTTCAAGGATCTCCAGGACGAGCGCGTTTCTCAGGCGCGCGACACGATCGCCGCCGGCCTCGATCCGACCGGGCAGAGCGCGCGCACCGCGCCGCAGGATGCGGCGGAGCGGATTGCTAGCGAGTTGCTAGCGCAGGAACAGCAGGGGCAAGCGGCCGCAGCCGGCGTTCATGCCGGCCCGATGTCGCCCGCACAGCAGGCCCAGGACATGGCGCGGGCTCTAGCGCCAGATGGGCAGCTGCGCGCTGCGTCGCCGATCGATGCCGGCGAAGTGCTTTCCGACCGTCTGGCAGCCGCGCGCGACACGGCGAAGGCGGACTATCGCGGGAAGTATGCCGCCGTTGACGCAGCGCCGGGTGAGTTCGCGCCGGGCTCTGCCGGCGGCTTCGGTAACGACGTCGAGCAGGGCTTGCGTTCGGCTGCGGTCTCGCTCGACAAGACCAACACGCCGAAGGCGCTGAACGCTCTCCGTGTCATTGATGAACATCTGAACGCGGTGGCGCCGGGACGGCCTGGCGAATTGCCGGGTGTCTCGACCAGCCATGCGCAAGACGTCGCCGACATCCGCGCGAAATTCGGCGATGACGTCGCGGCGGCTTACGATCGGCAAAAAACCTCGACTGCTAACCCGTTGAATTCGCGGGCCGGTACCGATGTTGGCCCCTCCAAAAGCTCGAGCTCGCAAGCATCGGCTCAGAAGGCGCAAAGCCTGCTCGAATTCATCGCCTCAAAGGGCGGCCTGGGGCCTGACGCTGAATTGGAAGCGATCGGCGGTCACGGTCACACCGTGAACGTTGAGGGCGTCGGGCGTCGCAAGCTGGTTAGGCAGGGCGGCTGGCCGCTCGACTACGCACGCGAGGCGGCGGAGGAGGCCGGCTATCTCCGCGGAAACCACAACGGAACGTCAACCGTAAACGATCTGCTCGACGCGATGGGCGCGGAAATGCGCGGCCAGAAGCACTATCCGGAAGGCTTTGAGGGGCACGTTGGCAAGCGGGAAGCCGCTGCGATGTCGGAACGTGAGCAGGCCGATTTTGCCCGGCACATGCAGGGTTTCGAGGATGATTTGCGCACCGCCGGCCACGGCGAATTGGCGCCCGAGGTAAAGGACCGCGCCGTTAAGCTGATGGCGAATGAGCGCCTGGACGCCGATACGGCCGTTGAGCATGCGTTCCGGCAACTGGAGCAGGAAGACGCCACGGGCGCGGCGCGCGCCGCGATTTTCCCGGGCGATGTCAAGCCGACCAAGGCGGCCGCCGATGCTGCTGCGCCGGCTGCTGGCTCTGGCTTCACCATGAAGGACGTCGAACAGGTCCGGAAGCAGATTTCGACGCTGTACGGCGACGCGCGCCGCGCCATGCTCGGCGGCGGCTCGGGCTCTGATCTTCACGCGCTGGAGCATATCCGCGATCAATTCGACGCGCGGGTTGAAAAGATGCTCGCCGAAGGCAAGTTCTCCGGTGATGGGCCGGCAGTCTTGAAGATGCAACAAGAGGCGCGCGCGGCGTTCACGGACTACAAGGCGAAATTCGCGAAGCGCGGCGCTGGCGACACGATCGGCGCGGCTGTTGAAAAGATCCTCGGCCGGTTCTCCGACACGCGGGCTACGCCTGACGAGGTGGTCAAGCTCGCCTATGGCTCCGCGACCGCGCCCGGCGGTCAAATGCCGGTCCAAATCGCCCAACGCATCTTGAAGATTTTTGGGGAAAACTCGGCGGAATTCGGCGCCTACAAGCAGGGCCTTTTCGCGCACCTGACTGCGGGGGAGCCGGAGGTTGCCGCGGATCGCGTTCGCGCCTTCCTTGACGGCAAGGGGCGCCTCCTGGCGCAAACCGTGTTCTCGCGGGGTGAGCGCGCATCGCTGGCGCAGTATGCCGACCGGCTGCGCTCCTCGATCCCGGTTGAACCGGAAAAGGGCGCGGTTGCGTCGCTTATCCGCAAGGTCGCTAACGGCGAAGCATCGCCGAACGAATTGGTCAACGCGCTGTTCGGCGCCTCTGGCAAGGGCGCCGGCTCGATGTCGGTACCGCTCGCGCAAAAGCTGAAAGCGTCGCTCCCGCCGGAAGCTTGGACTTCGGTGCGTCAGGGCATGTTCGAGAAGCTCACGCGCGCGGGCGAGGGAAAAATCGAGTTCGAGGCTCAGGCGCTTTCGCAGCGGCTGCACGAATTCCTGAACGAGAGCGGCTCGCAGCTCGCGCGCACGCTCTACTCGCCGCAGGAAATCGATCTCATGCGCAAGCTGGCGAGCGTCTACAAACAGATGATCCCGGTGAAGGGCACCACAAACCCTTCAGGGACCGCGCCTATGCTGGCGCGCATGGCCGGCGGCTTGCGCTCGACGTTGCTCCCGCTGCTCGGCCTGACGCATGGCGGCTTGCCTGGCGCGGCAATGGGCGCGGTGCTCGACAAGGGCGTGACCGCGGCACGCAATGCGAACGACGCGCGCAAGGCTACGGAATTGTTCTATGGGCAGCAGGCGAAGCGGCTACCGGACCCGCGGTTCTCGCAAGCAACCGGTTTGCTGGCTCAAGGCTCAATGACGGCAGAACGGCGGCGCTCGCGATGATCGTACCAGCGCGCGGCGCCGTACATGGCTGCAATTGTCAGGAGGCCGCCGATTACCCCGAAATTTCCGACGACTTGATGGGCGCCGAAATTAACGGCCTCCATCGCGGCCGCAAAGAGAACCAGGCAGACCAGAATTCTAGGGCGCAAAATGGGCCTCGTTGATCGTATCGTCACTGTCGAAAGCGGCGGTAACCCGAACGCACAAAACACCCGTTCGTCTGCCGGCGGGGCCGGGCAGTTCATCGATAGCACGTGGCTTTCGATGCTTCGCCAACATAGGCCGGATTTGGCCGCTGGCAAGTCTGACGCGGATCTGATCGCGCTCAAGACCGATCCCGGGTTGTCGCGCGAAATGACGGGCGCCTATGCGGGCGATAATGCCGGAATTCTGTCCAAGGCCGGCCTGCCTGTAACGGACGGAACGCAGTATCTGGCGCATTTTGCCGGTCCCGGCGGCGCGGTCGGGCTTCTGAACGCCGATCCGACCGCGCCGGCTGCCTCGGTGCTCGGGCAGCGCTTCGCCAGAGCTAACCCGACTATGGCGAACATGTCGGCCGGCGATGTCGTCGCTTGGGCCGATCGCAAGATGGGCGGTGGTAGCGGCTCTGCGCCGGCAGCGGCGCCTATGGCGATGGCAGGGCCTGCCGGGGCCGCTGATGCGCCGTCGAGTTCGCCGGCTCCGTCACAGGATCAGGCGCCAGCCAAGCCGCAGGCGAGCGCTTCAACGTGGCAGGCGCCGCCCGTCATCACGTCAGACCAAATCGCCGCGCTCGCGGCCGTTCCGCAAGCGCAAGCCATCCAGCAGCGGCCGTTGATCCTCGGCCGCCAGCTCGCACCGTTTTCTTTGAGGGGGTAAAATGACGCTCTATAAGTGGTCTCAAACTGCATCCGCGGACGCAACGGCTGATAGCACCATCAATTGGGCTGAGGGGCAGTCGCCGGCCAGCGTGAACGACAGCGGCCGCGCGATGATGGCGGCGATCTCGAAGTACCGCGACGATATCGCCGGCGCGATCGTGACCAGCGGCACGCTCACGGCCTACACCGTGGCGAGCTTTCAGCAGTTCGACACGCTTGCGCACCTCGACGGCAAAGAGATCGCGTTCACGCCTCACGCGACGAACGGCGCGACCGTCACCCTGAGCGTTGATGGCCTTGGCAATAAGCCGCTGCGATCGGCGCCGGGGACCGAATTGCCCGCTGGCATCCTCGTCCAGGGCACGCCTTACGTTGCAGTCTACAACAACGGTGATGGCGCGTTTTATCTCCGCGGCTTCTTCGGTTCGCCGTACCTGATCCCATTGGGTGGCATGATCGATTTCATCGGGGCAACTGCACCGAATAGCCTCTTTGCTCTGCCCTTCGGTCAGGCAATTTCGCGGACCACTTACGCGACGCTGTTCGCGATGGTCGGGACTACCTATGGTGCCGGCGATGGCACGACGACTTTCAACGTTCCGGATCTGAGGGGGCGCGTCGTCGCCGGCAAGGACGACATGGGCGGCAGCGCCGCGTCTCGCCTGACTGCGGCAAATTTCGGAAGCAACCCTCAGGTTCTCGGGTCAGCGGGTGGCGCCGAAGGCTTCAACCTTGCCGCCAATCAGATACCGTCATTGACTTCTGTGAACGCCTCTCAAGCGATCAGTGTAACGTCATCGCAAACCAACGTTCCCAGCGGTCCGAACATTAACAATGCGCTCCAAACGCCAAATAATGGGCCATACTCGGTGATAGGAACGGTATCCGGTCTCGCAACCCTCAGCCAGATCACCTCGACCGGCAACAATTCGATCAGCGTTACATATACGAATGCCAGCCAGCAGGTGACGAAGTCGGTTCAGCCAACGATCATCGCTAACAAGATCCTGCGGATCATCTGACGAACTCGAACCAATCGGGGCCGCTCGCTTCAACGCGGTAGCCCCGATGGGCGCGTTCGAATTCAGTCCGGGAGAGGCTCTTGCGCTCGTAGACAACGGCCTTCGTTGAGAAACGGAAGCTCGGGCCGTTCTCGATCAGCATTGAGCGCTGACGCTCGGAAATGGACTCATCTGACAGGAATAGGCGCTTCCAGCTGATACGTGAGGCGCCGACGCCAGCAAGCTCACGGACTACATCGATCGGGGCAGGCGTGTATTGGAGCGCGCCGCTCGAATGTACCAGGTCAACCGCGCCAAGCCATGTCGCAGCGTCGCTGACAGTCTCGAAAAATCGCAGGTTGTCCGTCGCGAGCTGCGAGGCCTGGCGCACCATGGCGGGAGTTTCGACTACGGCCCAGCGGATAGCGGGCGCCTCGCGCCGCGCGAGCTTGTAGTGGATGCCGCAGGCTCCGCCAAAGTCCAAGACGGTCTCGACGCCGCGGATCTCGGGCCACTCGCCGGCCGGCTCTGCGGCGGCAGTCTTCGCGAAAATCTCCGAAACAAGCTCGGGATGTTCGTAGCCTTCAATGGTGGAGGTGGGGAGCAGTCGGAGGATACGTGCCAGCATCTGGCGACAATGCCTTACAACCGCAGATCGTGCAATATGCAGAAACGATCGAGCAACGCTTCGACATTCGACGTTTGGCCAACTGGAAAGGAAGCATAAGCCGCGCGCTACCTGCGTCGCCTCGTTGCGCGCCCGGCCAAATCACGCGCGGATATCCCCTCCATCCTGAGAGGTGAGGGGCATGAAATTTATCGACAATTGGGGAAGCGAATTGCACCGGCTCTGGAGCATTCGCTTTTCCATCGGGTTCGCGGTGTTCACCGGCGTCGCAACGGCGATCGCTGGCTTCGGCGAGGTGCTGAACCCGTATTTCCTGCTCGTCCTTTGCGTGGTGGTGAACCTGGTTATCCTTCCGTTGGCGCGCCTGGCAAAGCAGGAGGCGCCCAATGGGTAACAAGGCAAAAACCGCCGTCACGGTTGTGACGGCCGGCGCCATGGCGATTGCCCTGCCGGCCATCAAGAAGTCGGAGGGCTACTGGCCCACAGTGAAGGGCGACAAGCTCGCCAACAACCTTCCGACCGGCGGTTATGGTGAGACAGTCGGCGTGAAGATGGGTGAGACCCACGACGAAAAATATTGGTCGGATCTGTTGGAGAAGCATCTGCGGGAGGACTATGGCCGCCACCTGGATGAATGCATTCACGTCCAGCTTCCGGACAGCGCCGCAGCCATGGCTATGTCCACCGCCATGAACGCAGGATCGGGTGCGGTGTGTGCGTCCCCGATGGTGCGCCGATGGAATGCGGGCGACTTCCGCGGCGGCTGCAACGCTATGCGTGGCTGGCGCATAGGCTCGCATCCGCATGGCCCCGGAGGTCCGCTTGTGGTTCAGCCAGGCCTCATCAATCGCCGCAATAAAGATGCTGACAAGTGCATCGCTGGCATCGATAAGCCGCCCAAGCCCGTCATTGTGGCCGAACCCTCGCATGCGCCGCAGCAGGCTCCCGCTCCAGTGGGGGTGTCGAACCCACCCTCGACACCTCTTGCGCCGATAGCCAAGGCCGAGCCTCCGCCGGTGCCGTGGTGGAAGGCGCTGCTCGCGCGGCTTCGCTGCTGGATCTTCATCTGCGAGGTGACGAAATGATTTGGGACATCATGGCGTCGGATCTCGTCCTCTCGCTGCTCGGGCTGCTGCTCGCGGCCGCGGCTGTAGTCGGCTGGTTTCCGCTGCTCAAGTACGTTCCGGCGATCGGGGCTTATGTCCCGGTCGCGCGCTTGGTCGCGGTGTTGGTTCTGATCGCCGTTTCCTTCTTGATGGGGTTCCGAACGTCTGACGAACGGGAAAGCATGGAAAAGCTACGCGCAACCTTAGCGGCGCGTGAGGCTGACATTGCAATAGCGGGCAAATCGGCCACGGATGCAGCCATGCGAGCAAATCGCATTGAGGCGGACACGGATGCGCGGCACCAAGACGATGCGGCCTATATCGAAGCTCTGGAAGCTGACAGCGCTTGCGCCTTCGATCCTTTTGGCGGCGTGCGCTCACGCCCCGGAAATGCCGTCAACGCCGCAGCGCGACCTTCCGCCGGCTCCCGCTAGCATCATGAAGGCGCCCCCGGTGCCGTATCTCGATGCCACCTGTCATTTCCCCTGGTACGGGGTGAAGGGCTGCAAGGGCAAAGATACGCGGGCCATGCTTCGACTGACGGTGAGCGATGACAAGGCTCTCCGCCAGCGGGCCGGCGCTTCGCTCGGGTGGTTCGAGACCGTCCGACGCGACTATGGGTCGCGCTGATGTCGGACGGTGACAACGCCATCACGTTTCAAATTCTGAACAAGCTGGGTGAGGTGCAAAACCAGCTCGGCGCGCTCGGTGCGCAAACCACGGCGATCCTGGCGGAGCAGGGGCGCGCCAGCACCGGCCGGAGCGAGATTTACGCGCGGCTCGAAGCTCTCGCGCTCAAGGCCGCCGAAGTCGATCGTATCGCACCGCTCGTTGACAAGCACGAAATTGCACACCAGCGCGGCGCTGGTGTCGGACATTTCATCGGCGCGGCATGGGCGGCCGTCTCGGGCGGCGTTGTCGCCGGCCTCGCGCTCCTCGCAAGCCACTACCTGAACGCCCCTCCGGGGCACTGAGGCGCTGCATGTTGAAGCCGTTGCTGCTGTCGGTCGCGATCCTTGTGACGCTCTACGCGGCCTGCGAGGCGATCTACATCCAGCGCCATCGGCCGGCGACCGATCCCTACGCTTGTTGGGGGGGCATCGCGTTCGGGGAGTTTTTTCCCCAAATTTGTTGACAAGGTTGCCAAGCGTAATAAGGTCGCTAAGTGGAAAAAACCACACGCCTGAAACGCAACTGCCGCTCCGGTTTCCCGAAGCGGCAGCAGAGTTACGCTCTTCTCGTGCGGTTATTCCACACTAAGCACCACCATCCTTCCGGTTGGCCCGAATCAGGGGCTTGGTAGCGGGACCACCCGCCAGTTCAGCGAATTGATAGCCGTCCTCGAGCCACCGAGGGCGGCTTTTCGCCGAACAGGGGGATTGTGGGCGTTTTGCTGACGTCTGTCTAGGTGTTAGGCACCACCAAGTTGCCTCTACGAACCATCAAAATTGGCATCCCTCTTCATGAGCTGGAATAGCTCTCGGACTTCGGCCAACGTCACGCGGGTCCGTGTCTGCCTTGTCAGCTCCTCAGCCTGGCGTGCGGCTAGCGCCGTCCGTTTGTCCTTGTCCTTCGTGACGTGATAGGCGCGCAAGTCGTTCATGAACGCCTTGGCGGCCTCGGGCGGGATAACAATCACTCCCGGATCTCCGTTTCAGCGGCCGCCACGTTCCCAAAGCTTCTTTTTGACGAGGCTTTGCCGGTACTCCGGATCGGAGCAATAGCGTTCCGCGTCTGGGAGGGCCACCGGGGAAAAATGTCTCACAGGGATGCCATTACATTGTGCCGTCCACCAGTCGGCCGGCAGCCCGTGCGGCTCAACCTTCATATGAACCAGGTCATAGGCTTCGTTCGGGTCATTGCCCGGAATAGGATCATTTGGCATGCCACGAAATCTTTGCCATGCTAAATCGAAAGGCAAGTGGATTCAGCGCCCGTTAAATTTGCCCTTTGCCATAAAAAGGCGAGCAAAAACAATGGTAGCCCCTCGCCTGGGAGACTAGGGGTCGGAGGTTCAAATCCTCTCGCTCCGACCAATTTTTCCAAATCATCTGTCGGGTGGATGGACCGGGGGCGTGGAGCCTGCGGCCGTCGGTGACGCATGCGTGCGATCGATGCCTGCCGGCTGCTGCGGCGACCGATTGCGACAAGAATTTCGAAAACAACCCCATGCACAGTAGCGAAGTCATTGGCGGATGATGTTTTTCCGAAATTCAGTTGACGCGTCGGGCAAAACAGTGGCATGATGTCATCCTGCCAGCCACATCACCCCGCTAACCCAACTCCGATCCCAGCGCCTGCTCGAGCAGTTTCCGGCTCGGCTCGTAACGATTGACGAACTGGTCGATCAGCAGGGGCGTGCGTCCGGTACGGCAGGCCTCGATGGTGTCGGTGATGTCGGCGAGCTTCATCTGGATCGCGGCCTGATTGCCGGAGGCGCAGAGCTTGCGGATGTAGTCGAGATAGATCGCGCATTCGGCGGGGCCGACATCCTGGAAGCGGCGGTAATAATCCGCGTTCGGAGGGGGCGTCTGGATCTCGATGATCTCGCGGGCTTCCCGGCTGACCCCGAGGGTATCGAGCATCTCGCGTCCGCCGCCGCGCTCCATCATCGCATCGTGCAGCAGGGCCGATTCGATATGGGCGCGGGTTGCGTCCGGTTTGCGGAAGATGAGGCGGAGCGCCACGCGCTCGAAATGCTGCGCCCAGGGCCGACCGAGATGATCCTTGATACCGGCTTGTTGCTGGTCCACGGCGGCGACGATGTCAGTGTACCAGGATTCGCTTGGAACGAGTGTCATGCGTTGGTCCCTTCTTGTCCGGCGTGTTTGCGATCCGAATCCTCGGACGAGAGCTCGACGAGCCGCTGCTCGGACGGGCGAACGGCGCGACTGAGGCTGCGTTGGCTGGCGACGTCCTCGACCCGGCGCTGCCACCCCTCGACCATCGGGCGCATCGCGACTTCCCAGTCGCCAAGCGCGGCATCGATGTCGTCAGCGTGGGCAACGGCCGCCGCGAGCGCGACGGCGTTGACGATGCTGACGCCGGCACCTTGCCCCAGGCTCGAGGGCATCGCATGGGCCGCATCGCCGACGATCGCCGCGCGTCCGCTCGACCAGGTCGAAAGCGTCGTTGTTGCGTAGCGGTCGTGGCGGCCTGCGCTGCCAACCCGCCGCAATGTCGGCGCGAGATCAGGAAATCTCGCGGTCCAAAGCGCACCGGCAATTGGAACGGACGTCGCCTCGATATCGGTGATCGGCGCCATCAGGCAGAAATAGAAAGCATCCGGGCCGCACGGCGTGTAGAGCACCCGCAACGGACGTCCCCGGTAATCATAGTAGTCGTGAATGCTGTTCCATTTGTCGTCGCGCAGTCCGCCGCGATCGAGAAGAATCCGCGTGATGCCGTCCTGGTGTGGGACGCGCGTGATCGGAATCTCCAGAGCTTGTGCGATCGTCGATCTCACGCCGTCGGCGGCGATGACCAGATCGGCTTCGAGCCGCGTGCCGTCTGCGAGGATCAGCACGCCACTCGGATCTGCCGCAACGGCCCTCGATCCGCCGACGATGCCGACGCCGGCGCGCCTCGCCGCATTGATCAGCGCGACATGAAGCAGCGCCCGCGTCGTCGTGACGATATTTCCGTCCGTGGATGCATTCGATTGCCGCGCGCCGTCGATGTAGACGCAATGCGCGGCAGGCTTGAAAGCCCCAGTCATGAAATCGTCGTAGGCACCAGTCTTGCGAAGGGCGGCATGGACGAAGCCGTGGACATAGAGACCGGCGCCGACGCTTCTTGGCTCGGGATCGGCCTCGTACACGGAGACGCGCCATCCTGCGCGTGCGAGCACGGCGGCCGCTGCGAGGCCGGCATAGCCGGCCCCGGCAATCATTGCTGTCCGCGTCATTCGGCCGGTGCCTCAACGGCGTTTGCCGGTGCGGCAACGTCGCGCGCAGACGACGTTGCCTCGAGCGTCTTGCCCTTCGTGTTGGGGCCAACCAGCGCCACCACGATGATGCTCGCGATCAGCAGGCCGTCGCTCACCAGGAAGAGTGCGAGCCGCCCGTGCAGCACGGCGAAGATCCCGAACGCCAGCAGCAAGAGGATGCCGCCAACGCGTCCCCAGGCCGAGGCCATTCCCATCGCCGTCGTCCGAATTTCGGTCGGATAGAGCTCAGGTGTGTAGGTGTAGATGCAGGTCGAGCCGTTGCCGAGGAAGAAGGCGGTGAACCATGCACAGGCCATGATCGTGGCGGGCGTGTTCGCAAGGCCAAACAGCGTGCTCGAGATCCCGATCCCGGCGAAGCAGATCATCAGCCAATATTTCCGGCCGACCAGGTCGAGGAAGTAGCCCGCACCAATATAGCCGGGGATGAAGCCCGAAAAGATCACGACGGTGAACTCGGTCGATCGCACGATGGAGAAACCATCCATGGCGAGCAACGTCGGAAGCACGGATTGGAAGGTGTAGAGGACGCCGTATTCGGTGAACCACACGAGCCAAAGCATGAGGGTGACCGGCAGGATGGCGGGGGCGATGATCTCGCGCCGGCTGACCGGCCGGGTGTTGACGGGCGCCGCGACCGGAACGACAGGTGGAAGAGTCCCGCCGGTTGACCGTGCGACCCGCGCTTCGATTGACGCGACAATCCGTTCAGCCTCCTCGGTGCGGCCCTGACTCATCAGCCATCGCGGGCTCTCCGGCAGGAAGGTCCGCATCAGGCCGATCAGGAGTGCGAACGGGAAGGTGAGCGCGAGCGTCCAGCGCCAGCCGACCGTCGGGATCAGCAGGAGGGCCCAAATGGGGGACAGAGCGATGCCGACCGCGAAGAAGGCCATCATCCAGCCGTTGAAGCGGCCGCGAAGCCGCGAGGGCCACAACTCCGCCAGATAGGGCGGCACCACGCAGCTCTCCATCCCCACGAAGATCCATGTGAAGAAGTTCAGCAGGCAGAAGACCTCGATGCCGCCGGAAAGCGCGCGGGACGCGGAGAACAGGGAGTAGAGGCCGAGGCTCCAGGTCATGACGGCCTTGCGCCCGAACCGGTCGGCGACGAAGCCGACGACAAGGGATCCAAGCAGATAGCCGCTGAGTCCGATCGCCGATGTCACGCCGAGAGCGAGCGGGCCGAGGTTCCACTCGGTTCGAAACGCTGCGAAAGCAAAGCCGGTGACGGCCGTGTCCAACGTATCGAAGAACAGTGAAAGCCCAGCAATGATAAGAACTTGAATATGGAAACGGGAGGGAGGTAGCCGGTCGATGCGGGCAACGAGCCCTTGGGCAGTGATGCTCATGGACGAGATCCTTTGCTTGCGCGAAAACGGCCCGGCAGTCGCCCTCGCATTGCGCGGCACCCGTGATAGGATGTTGTGCATGCACAGTTTATGCACGGCGTATAAAGCAAGGCAAGATATTTCATGATGGCCAGCAGACCACCTCCGCCGCCGGGTAAAGGGAAGGGCGTCGAGTTCGCCTACACGGCGCTCCGGCGCGAGATCGTTTCCCTCACCCTGCGACCCGGGACCCCGCTTGATGAAGCTGTCCTGGCTGCAAGGCTGGGGCTCTCGCGAACACCCGTGCACGAAGCGCTCGTCAGGCTCGCCTCGGAATCGCTGGTGGTGCTGCTGCCGAACCGCGGCGCAAGCGTCGCGAGTCTGAATTGGGATGACGTCCGGGAGATGCTCGAGGCGCTCGATCTCGCGCAGCGGGTCGTCAACAGGTGGGCGGCGTTACGCCGAACCGAAGCCCACCTCGCGGAGATAGAAGCGGAGCGGATTGCCTTCGAACAACATGAAGCAGCGGGTCGCGCGGATGAGATGAACGAGAGCAATTGGCGGTTTCATGCGCTCATTGCCGCCGCCTGCGGCAACAAGCTCATCGAACGCAACTATCTTCATCTGCTGACGCTCGCGTTGCGGATTGCGTATCTCGCCTACGACGTCGAGCATTTTGCTTCGAAGGCTGCATATCAGAAGCACATGAACACGATCCTGACCGAGCACATCGCCATGGTCGCGGCGATCAGGGCCAGGGATGCCGACAAGGCAGATGCTTTGGGGCGTTCGCACGCCGATCTCGGCCGGCAACGCATTCAGGATGTCCTCACGAGGGGGGTGAGCAGTGCGCTCGATATCGCACTCGATCATCCGATTGCGATGTTGAAGCAATGATGGTGTGGCCGGGCTGAAATCACGGTGACGTGCTGGACTGCACCCCTCGAGTGAGACACGATAATCTCGGTGACAGGCATTCCGAGGATGACCTGTGGCAGCAAGAGGGAAGAACCGTCAGTTTCCGA
>NZ_FOBX01000036.1 GCF_900109945.1 Bradyrhizobium sp. OK095 | reverse complement strand
ACTACGGGATCGAGGTCCCGCCCTCGGTGTTCTTCAGTCATCCGACCCTGGCCCAGCTGACGGACTATCTCGTCGCGCAGCACGCAGCAGCCGTGCAGGCCCTGTATCAGCAGAACCCAAGCAAGAACGCTGAAGCCCGGATAAACAAGGTCGGTGTGGGAGGCGACCGGATCGAAGCGCGGACGCAGCTACAACTGCAAGGTCACGTGCGTCTGGCACCGGCGCCGCCGTCGCGCGCAGGCGCACCGGAGCCGATTGCGATTATCGGCATGAGCGGTCGCTTCCCGAAGGCGCGCACGGTCGAGGACATGTGGCAAATCCTGGCGGAGGGTGAAGATGCGGTCGAGGAGATACCGTTTGATCGGTTTGATTGGCGAAAATATTACGGCGACCCACTCAAGGAGATGGGCAAGATCGATTGCAAATGGGGGGGCTTCGTCCCTGAGGCGGGCGAGTTCGATCCGCTGTTCTTCGAGATCTCGCCGCGAGAAGCGGAACTGATGGACCCGCGGCAGCGGCTGTTACTGATGGAGGCTTGGAAGGCGCTGGAAACTGCGGGCTATGGGCCGATCCAGCTTGGCAGCAACAAAATCGGCACGTTCGTGGGTGCAGAGCAGGGCGACTACCAGCTTCTGGCTCGGGCCAGCGGCAGCATCACCTCCAACCACGATGGCATTCTGGCGTCGCGACTTGCGTACTTCCTGAACATGCGCGGGCCGGCGATGGCGATCAACACGGCCTGCTCGTCGGGGCTGGTGGCATTGCATCAGGCTTGTCTGAGCTTGCGCAACGGCGAGTGCGATACTGCACTTGCCGCAGGCGTCAATCTGATGCTGACCCCCCAGTCGTATGTCGGCATGAGCCAGGCGGGGATGCTGTCGAAGGACGGCCAGTGTCATGTCTTTGACCGCAATGCCAATGGGATGGTGCCTGGTGAAGCAGTTGCCGTGGTGGTGCTGAAGCGCCTGTCGCAGGCACAAGCCGACGGAGATCCCATCAAGGCCGTGATCCGCGGCAGCGGCGTCAACTATGACGGCAAGACTAACGGGATCACGGCGCCAAGTGGGGCCTCGCAATCGAGTCTGTTGCGGGAGGTGTACGATCGCTACCAGGTGAAGCCCGATGAAATTGAGTACATCGTCACCCATGGCACCGGAACCAGGCTTGGCGATCCGATCGAGATCAATGCGCTGTCGGATGCCTTCAGGGCTTATACGCAGGATCGGGGCTTTTGCGCCCTGACATCGAGCAAGACGAACTTCGGTCACACACTGGCGGCGTCCGGGCTGGTCAGTCTGATCGGGCTGGTCGAATCGCTTCGCCACGGGAGCATTCCGCCGAGCCTGCATTGCGAGGAGGAGAGCGACTACATCGATTGGAGGGCTAGCCCGTTTTACGTGAACAAGGCCCGCAAGCCGTGGCCGGAGAAGGCGGACGGAAGCAACCGGCTCGGTGCGGTGAGCGCGTTTGGCATGAGCGGGACCAACGCGCATGTGGTGGTTGAGAGCTATCGGTCGGCGCCGGAGGATACCTTTACCCTGCCTTGTTCGCTGCTGGTGCTGTCGGCGAAGACGGAAGCGGCGCTGCGGGCTCGGGTCGCAGATCTGATCGCGCTGCTGGAGAAGCAGGATCAATCGGTTCCAGACCTGTGGGCGATGAGCCATACTCTGCTGTGTGGCCGGCAGCACTTCGACCATCGCTGCGCGGTGGTGATCGAGGATCGGAAAACGGCACTCTATGCCCTGCGTCATGTCGGCGGGGGCGAGCGCCTGCCGAACCAGTTCCAGGGGACGGTCGCTCGCAACTTTGCTGGCCAGACGGCGCTGCAGGGTTATGGCGAAGAGCTGCTGATCCGCTGCGATACCCTGCTCGGCGATCCCGTCAAATACCGCGAAACGCTGTGCGCATTGGCCGAGCTCTATTGTCAGGGCTACGACCTCACTTGGCATAACCTCCACGCCTCGACCTGTCCGCGCCGGATGTCGCTGCCGACCTATCCGTTTGCGAAGGAGAGATACTGGATCGAGACGGCGGCGGCCGGTGATTTGTCGGGCTTGAGCGTCGGCGGCGGGTTGCCAGTCGAACTGCATCGGGACGCGACGGACTCTTCGGCGGTGCGGTTCACGACGCGGTTGGGCGGGGATACGGCGTGGCTGCGGACGGCGAACGGTGTGGGTGTCGTGCCGGAGAGCTGGCACCTGGATGTGGCGCGCGCGGCAGTGGCGGCGTCCTTGAACGGGGCTGGTGAGGCTGCGGTCCGGCTGGAGCAGGTGGAGTGGCTCGTGCCGGTGATGGTGGGGGCCGGCGGTCTTGATCTGCATGTGGAGGTGTTTGCGGGAGAGGACGGCGGGCGCGAGTACGAGATCTCCAGCGGTGGCATGGGGCAGGACCGTGTGATCCATAGCCGCGGCTATGCATTTGTCGGTGCCGCCGGAGATGAGGCTCGAGTTGCGGGCGATGCGGGCGGGTCGGTCGGCACGCTGCTGGCGCGCCGGGTCTGGGAGGCGGGCGAAGCCGGCGATGTCGCCGCGTCGTGGTCGGGGCCGCATTTTGTCGTGCTGTGCGGCGGCGACGAGGACCGGGCGCG
>NZ_FOBX01000033.1 GCF_900109945.1 Bradyrhizobium sp. OK095 | reverse complement strand
CAGGCGCTCGGCGGTAGCTTGCGCGGCAAGACCGTCGCCGTGCTCGGGCTCACCTTCAAGCCTGACACCGACGACATGCGCGATGCGCCGTCGATTCCGCTGGTCACCGGCCTCATCGACATGGGCGCGAAGGTCAAGGCCTACGATCCCGTCGGCATGGAGCAGGCCAAGAGTGAGCTGCCGAACATCATTTATTGCGAGGATGCCTATTCCTGCGCGCAAGGAGCCGATGCGCTGGTCGTCGTCACCGAATGGGTCCAGTTCCGCGGTCTCGACCTCGACCGGCTGAAGGCGACCATGGCCCAGCCCGTCGTCGTCGACCTCCGCAACATCTACAGCCCCGAAGACATGCGTGCTGCCGGCTTCACCTATGAGAGCATCGGCCGCCCGTCGGCGCAGGGCTGATAGTTACATACGATTGTCATACCCCGCGAAGGCGGGGTATCCAGTAATCCCGATCTTCGTGATGATCGGGATCTGAGTTTGCTGGACCGCCCGCCCCAGTGCGCACTTGCGCACAAGGCGGGTGATGACAGGACCGAGACTTTTGCCCCGCAATTTCGACACGCCCCTCCCGATCGATGCCGTGCTCGACGACCTCTCGCGCACGCTGGAGGCGCATAACGCGGCCGTGCTGGTAGCCCCCCCGGGCGCCGGCAAGACCACGCGGGTGCCGCTGGCGCTGCTCGATGCGCCCTGGACCAAAGGCAAAAAGATCATCGTGCTCGAGCCGCGGCGCATTGCGGCGCGCGCCAGCGCCGACCGCATGGCCAAGTCGCTCGGCGAGCGCGCCGGCGAGACCGTCGGCTACCGCGTCCGTTTCGGCTCGAAAATCTCGCGCGCGACACGCATCGAAGTGGTGACCGAGGGCATCTTCACCCGCCAGATCCTCGACGATCCCGAACTGTCAGGCATTGCCGCCATCCTGTTCGACGAATTCCACGAGCGCTCGCTCGATGCCGACATGGGTCTGGCGCTCGCGCGTGACGCGCAACTCGGCCTGCGCGAAGATCTCCGCATTCTCGTGATGTCGGCGACGCTCGACGGCGCGCGCGTCGGAAAACTGCTGGGCGACGCGCCCGTCGTCGAAAGCGAAGGCCGCGCCTTTCCGGTCGAGACGCGCTATCTCGGCCGCAAGGCGGATGCGCCGATTGAGCGGCAGATGGCGGATGCGATTGCGTCCGCGCTGCGTGCCGACAGCGGCTCGGTACTGGCATTCCTGCCGGGCGCCGCCGAGATCCGCCGCACCCAGAATTTTCTCGCCGAGCGCGTGCAGGATGCCAGCATCGAGATCGTGCCGCTGTTCGGCGCGCTCGATGCCGCCGTGCAGGATCGCGCCATCTCGCCCGCCCCCAAAGGCATGCGCAAGGTGGTGCTGGCAACCTCGATCGCGGAGACCTCGCTGACCATCGAAGGCGTGCGCATCGTGGTCGATTCCGGTCTCGCCCGCGTGCCGCGCTACGAGCCCGATATCGGCCTGACGCGGCTCGAGACCGTGCGTGCCGCGCGTGCGGCGGTGGACCAGCGCCGCGGACGCGCCGGCCGCACTGAGCCTGGTGTCTGCTACCGGCTCTGGGACGAGCCGCAGACGGCCTCGCTCGCGCCCTACACCCAGCCGGAAATCTTGAGCGCTGATCTGTCCTCGCTGGTGCTCGATCTCGCGCAATGGGGCGTGGCTGATCCCTCCGCGCTGTCATTCCTCGACCCGCCGCCCGCGCCGGCCTGGAAAGAAGCCAAAAGCCTGCTGTCCGAGCTCAACGCACTTGATGGCGACGGCCGTATCACCGCGGAAGGCAAAAGCCTGCGTGCACTGGCGCTGCCGCCGCGGCTGGCGCGCATGATCGTGGATTCGCATCGCGCCGGCGAGGGCGAAGCCGCCGCCGAGATCGCGGCCATCCTCACCGAACGCGGGCTCGGTGGCGACAGCGCCGATCTCGATCACCGTCGCGACCTGTTCCGCCGCGACCGTTCGCCGCGGGCCGCGAGCGCCCGCGATCTGGCGCGGCGCTGGGCGTCGCAGGTGGCGGCGTCGGAGAAGGCAGGGGAGCAGGATGATCTCTCGACCGGCCTGATGCTCGCTTACGCCTTCCCTGACCGCGTCGCGCGCAACCGCGGCAACGGCAGCTTCGTGCTCGCCAACGGCCGCGGCGCGGCGGTGGAGCAGACGTCGTCACTCGCCCGCGCGCCCTACATCGCCATCGGCGAGATGACCGGCACGGCGGCAAGCGGCCGCATCCTGCTCGCCGCGCAAATCACGCAGGACGAGATCGAGCGTCACTTCGCCGAGCATATCGAGGCGATCGACGAGATCTCGTTCGACCGCGGCGCCATGGCGTTGCGCGCGCGGCGCAAGCGCGCCCTGCACGCCATCACGCTCTCCGAGGCGACACTGGCCGTGTCGCCCTCGGAGGATACTGCACGCATCTTCGCCGACGGGTTGATAGCAGCCGGCCTCGACCGGCTGCCCTGGTCGAAGGCCGCCAAGCAGTGGCGCGACCGCGTGATGTTCCTGCGCAAGGCCGAAGGCGACAGCTGGCCTGATCTCACCGACGACGGATTGATCGCGCGGCGCGACGATTGGCTAGTGCCCGCGCTCTACGACAAGATCGCGCTCAGGGATATCTCGCCCGGCGATCTCTCCGATGCGCTGATGGCGCTGCTGCCCTGGGAGATGCGCGCGCGGCTCGACCGCGAAGCGCCGACGCATTTCGAGGCGCCGACCGGAACCGTGCTCGCGATTGACTACGAGGCCGAGCAGGGGCCGACCATTGCGGTGCGGCTCCAGGAATTGTTCGGCCTCAACACCCATCCGTCGATTGCCGCCGGCAAGGTACCGCTGGTGCTGGAGCTGCTGTCGCCAGCGCAGCGCCCGGTGCAGGTGACCCGCGATCTCCCCGGCTTTTGGCGCGGCAGCTACGCGGCCGTCCGCTCCGACCTGCGCGGCCGCTATCCGCGCCATCCCTGGCCGGAAGATCCGGCGAGCGCGCTGCCGACCCGGCGGGTCAAGCCGCGCGGGACGTGAAGCCACATTAACCGTTCGCTCATCCTTTTCGTCAAAATGACACCGGCCCGGCCGCAGCGTCGCTCGCGGATCGGCGTGTCGCGTGGTGAAATCGGGCTTTCCGGCTCGGATGTGGTGTGATGCGTAACATTGTGATCATCGCGGCAGTCATGATCGGCCTCGGCACCTTCATGGCGCAGATGGCGGACAAGATGAGCTCTGCCTCGGCCACGTCAGTGCCGCGCACGACGGTTGCGGTCGCGTCCACCGCGCCGGCCGGCGGCCGGAGCGTCAACATCCCCCGCGACGGCCGCGGTCATTTCCAGACCGAGGGGCGGATCGACGGCCAGCGCATCGGCTTCATGATCGACACCGGCGCCTCCGTGGTGGCGCTGAACGAGACCTCGGCCGCCCGCTTCGGCCTCCGTCCATCGCGCGGCGATTACAACGCCACCGTGTCCACCGCCAACGGCACCATCAAGGCCGCGCGCACCCGCATCGCCATGCTGGAGGTCGGCGGCCTCGTCGTGCGCGACGTCGACGCGATGGTGCTGCCGGACGAGGCGCTGTCCGAGAACCTGCTCGGCCTCTCGTTCCTGTCCCGCCTGAAGCGTTTTGAGTACGCCAACGGCCAGATGGTGCTGGAGCAGTAGGTCCGCTCTAATTGGCCCAGTGGGGCCTCCCTTAAGGGCGGACGGGGTGCTATATTCCGTCCATGAACAGTCCCGACGCGCTTGCCATCCTGCGACGGTCCGAGCCTGCGCTGCGCGAGCGGGGCGTCTTGCATGCCGCGTTGTTCGGTTCGGTCGCGAGGGGTGAAAATCACTCCGGCAGCGATGTCGATATCATGGTCGAAATCGATCCCGAGGCGCGGATCACAATCTACGACTACGTCGAGTTGAAGGAATATATTGCCAATCTTTTTGAAGGGCCGGTTGACGTCGTCAACCGCGAAGGCCTGAAGTCATACGTCGCTCCCGCCGCGACGGCCGACGCTGTCTATGCCTTCTGATCGCATCGACGGGACCCTGCGGGATATCTTGCATCACATCGACTTGGCGGCTGAGTTTGCCGGGAGTCTCGATCGCCAGACATTTGCGGCGGACCTGCGGACGGTCTACGCAGTGACGCGGTGCCTGGAAGTTATTTCAGAAGCATCTCGTCGCCTGCCAGACGAACTGAAGGCGAGGCACCCAACTATTGCATGGCGGCAGATGGCGGCGGCGGGCAATGTCTATCGGCACAACTATGAGGACGTAGCGGCCCATCTCGTGTGGGAGACCGTTCAGCAGGCCCTGCCACCTCTCAGGGCGGTCATCGAAGATGAGGTGGCGCGCCCAGGGGACTAGACGATCTGGCCAGGAGGTCTCCCCCAGTGCACCATTTCCCGTTACCAAACTGCCGCAATTATCATCCATAAGCTGCCATTCCCGCCTTCCGCTGCGGCCCGGCATTCGCTAAGGCTGCATCGATTTCCTGCCTCTTTTCACGAGACCGTCTCAATGTTTCCCAAGCCGAAATCCGTCTTGTTGCCCAACACTTACGCCTTCGAATCCGAGCCGATGGTGAAGGCCACGGGCTTTCGCGAATACGACGCGCGGTGGCTGTTCCAGAAGGAAATCAACCTGATGGGGATCCAGGCGCTCGGCATGGGGCTGGGCGCGCTGATCGCCGAGCTCGGCGTCAAGCAGGAGATCGTCACCGGCCATGATTTCCGCGGCTACTCGGCCTCGATCAAATATGCGCTGATCTCCGGCCTGATGGCGGCGGGCTGCAAGGTGCACGACATCGGGCTTGCGGTGACGCCCATGGCCTATTTCGCGCAGTTTGATCTCGACGTGCCCTGCTGCGCCATGGTCACCGCCTCGCATAACGACAATGGCTGGACCGGCGTGAAGATGGGCGCCAATCGCCCGCTGACCTTCGGCCCGGACGAGATGACGCGGCTGAAGGAGATCGTGCTCAATGCCGATTTCAAGAACAAGGCCGGCGGCTCCTACCAGTTCCACGAGAACTACCCGGCGCGCTACATCGCCGATCTCACCAATCGTCCGAAGCTGAAGCGTAAGCTCAAGGTGGTCGCGGCCTGCGGCAACGGCACCGCGGGCGCGTTCGCGCCGCAGGTGCTGGAGGCGATCGGCTGCGAGGTGATCCCGCTCGACACCGAGCTCGATCACACCTTCCCGAAATACAATCCGAACCCCGAAGACATGGAGATGCTGCACGCGATCCGCGACGCGGTGCTGCAGCACAAGGCCGATGTCGGCCTCGGCTTCGACGGTGACGGCGATCGCTGCGGCGTCGTCGACAACACCGGCGAGGAAATCTTTGCCGACAAGGTCGGCGTGATGCTCGCCCGCGACATGTCGGCGATCCACAAGGACGCGCATTTCATCGTCGACGTGAAGTCGACCGGCCTGTTCGTCACCGATCCCGTGCTGCAGAAGCAGGGCGCGAAGGTCACCTATTGGAAGACCGGCCATTCCTACATGAAGCGCCGTACCCACGAGACAGGCGCGCTGGCGGGCTTCGAGAAGTCCGGCCATTTCTTCTTCAACAAGCCGTATGGGCGCGGCTATGACGACGGGCTGGTGTCGGCGATCGCGATCTGCGACATGCTCGACCGCGCGCCCGGCAAGTCGATGGCCGATTTGAAGGACGCGTTGCCAAAGACCTGGTCGTCGCCGACCATGTCGCCGCATTGCGCCGACGAGACCAAATACGGTGTCATCGACCAGGTGGTGAAGCATTTCGAAGGCCTGCACGCGAAGGGCGCCAAGATCGGCGGCCAGTCGATCCGCGATCTCGTCACCGTCAACGGCGTGCGCGTCACGGTCGAGGACGGCAGCTGGGGCCTGGTGCGTGCGTCCTCCAACAAGCCCGAGCTCGTCGTCGTGGTCGAGAGCCCGGTCTCCGAGCAGCGCATGCACGACATGTTCGAGATGGTGAACAGCGTGCTGCGCACGCATCCCGAAGTCGGCGCGTACAATCAGACGATCTGAGCTGCGAGCGCCGCTCCGGCGGCGGTCTACTCCCTCGCCCCGTTCTTACGCAGGGCTGTCCGGGGAAACTCAGCCATAGCAGAACTCGATCTGGCCGGGGAGTTTGCAGGATTGGCGGCGGCTGGGGTTGATGGGCGGGGGCTTGTCGATCGTGGCAAGGGCTCGGCGGGTGAACAGAAGCTGGCCGACGAGTTCGG
>NZ_FOBX01000032.1 GCF_900109945.1 Bradyrhizobium sp. OK095 | reverse complement strand
TTCTGAGTCTCGACAACCAGAAAGTACCGGCTTCATGCCGGTTAAACCGGGCATGCTCCGCGGCATAGTGAATCATTCCCCGGACAGCCCTGCGCTTGCGGGGAGAGGTCGGATCGCTCTTGCGATCCGGGTGAGGGGGTACAGGTCTCGCGGCCATCTCATCCGTGGAGAGAGGCCCCTCACCCCAACCCTCTCAGCGCGAGCGAAGCTCGTCGCGACCCCGCGAAGGGCGGGGAGAGGGAGAGGAGAGAGTCTTAATCCCGCAGCAGCTCGTTGATGCTGGTCTTCGAGCGCGTGCGCTCGTCGACGCGCTTCATGATGATGGCGCAGGCGGGGTTCGGGCCCGGCTGGCCGTTCTTCATGGGCTTGCCGGGCAGTGTGCCGGGCACAACCACCGAATATTCCGGCACTTCGCCGATGAAGACTTCGCCGGTCTCGCGGTCGACGATCTTGGTCGATGCACCCAGGAACACGCCCATCGCCAGCACCGCGCCCTTGCGCACGATCACGCCCTCGGCGACTTCGCTGCGCGCGCCGATGAAGCAGTCGTCCTCGATGATCACGGGCTCGGCCTGCAACGGCTCAAGCACGCCGCCGATGCCGACCCCGCCGGAGATGTGCACGCGCTTGCCGATCTGGGCGCAGGAGCCGACCGTCGACCAGGTGTCGATCATGGTCGATTCATCGACATAGGCGCCGAGATTGACGAAGGACGGCATCAGCACGACGTTGCGCGCGATGAAGGCCGAGCGGCGGACGATGGCGCCGGGCACCGCGCGAAAGCCGGCATCGCGAAAACGGTTCTCGCCCCAGCCCTCGAACTTCGAGGGCACCTTGTCCCACCACGAGGCCTGGCCGGGGCCGCCGGGAATGGCGCCCATGTCGTTGAGGCGGAAGGACAGCAGCACCGCCTTCTTCAGCCACTGATTGACCTTCCACTTGCCATCGGCGGCGCGCTCGGCGACGCGGACCTCGCCATTGTCCAGACGCTCCAGCGCGTGATCCACGGCCTCGCGCACCTCGCCCTTGGTCGAGGTCGAAATGCCGTCACGCGCGTCGAAGGCGCTGTTGATGGTGGATTCGAGGGCTTGGAGGGACATCGGGATTTCCTCAGAGTCGGACGGGAATTTACGGCGAATTGAAGCGCTTTTTCGGGATTTGGAGGCACGGAGTCAAGGCATACTCCGCTGTCGTCCCGGACAAGCGGCGGATGAGTCCTGTAGCCCGGATGGAGCGTAGCGCAATCCGGGAAAGCCTCTCCGCGGCGCGATACCCCGGATTTCGCTTGCGCTCCATCCGGGCTACGGCGTCACCGCGGCAGCCCCGCCAAAAACCCCGCCAGATCATCCGTGACGTGGTCGACATAGGCCGCGTCCCGGCCTTCCAGTTCCCAGTCCTCGCGCACCACCTCTTTCGTCCCGTCTGGCACCACCAGGACCGTGGTCATGCCGAGCTGGTGCGGGACGGTGAGGTTGCGGGAGAGGTCCTCGAACATCGCCGCCCGGGTCGGATCGACCGAATGGTCCGAGAGGAATTTCCGGTACGTCTGCTCCGCAGGCTTCGGCTCGAACCCGGCCGCGATGATGTCGAACACGCCGTCGAAATGTGTGGCGAGGCCGAGCCGCGCCAGCACCGCATCGACATGATCGACCGAGCCGTTGGTCAGGATCAGCTTTCGCCCCGGCAGCTTTGCGATGGCTGCGCCAAGCGCCGGGTTCGGCTCCAGCGGCGAATGATCGATCTTGTGGACGTAGGCTAGGTAGTCGTCGGCGCGCACGCCATGCAGGGTCATCATGCCGCGCATCGTGGTGCCGAAGCGCCGATAATAGTCCTTCTGGATCGTGCGCGCTTCCGCAGGGCCAACGTTCAGCCAGCTGCACACGAACTCCCCGATCCGCGTATCGACCTGCTGCCACAGATTGACGTGATGCGGATAAAGCGTGTTGTCGAGGTCGAACACCCAGGTGTCGATATGGGTGAAGGCGCGGGCTGGGCTCATCAAAAATCTCTCAATCAGGGCACTGCAAACCGCAGCGTCTTGCCGCCGCTCGACATGTCGACCGCGCCGAAGCCCGTCGCCGCAAATCCGCGCGTGCCGCAATCGGTGTGCTCGTTGGTCTCGAACTTGGTCTCGCGCGTGCAGAGCTGCTTCTCGCCGCCCCAGTTCAGCGGCTTGTCCTTCACCTTGATGGTACGGTTGTCGGCATCGATGGCCTCGGCGAAGCTGAAGATCTGCTTCGGCTGGCCGGTCACGTCAGGATGCAGGCACTTGCCGGGGTCGATGCGGTACCAGCCGCGGCTGGTCACCGACTTGCCGTCGTCGGTGGCGATCGCCGCCATCACCTTGTGCGGCGTGTCGTTGCACCAGGTCAGGCCGCTTGCGGACGGCGTCTGCGTCGCGTCGACCATGGTCTTGAAGACATTCGGCGACGATGCAGCGTCGGACGACAGCCCGCGGCTCTTCAGGAACGCGGCCAGTGCTGCTTGCGTCTTCGGCCCGTCGACGCCGTCGATCGCGCCGACGTCGTAACCGATGATCACCAGCAGCCGCTGGATGCCGGCGAGCCGCGCCTGCTCGTCGTCATATTCGGCATCCTCGGCGAGATAGGCCGTGAGGTTGCCGTCGTCGCCTTGCGTCGGCGTCACCTGCGTGAAGGCGGCCTGGGTCTGGCCGCTGCGGCACTGCCGCGCGGCCGCGATGACGAAATTGTCCTGCGCCACGCACAGCATGTCGCGGCCGTTCTGCGGGATCGGGGAGGCGCCGTAGACGCCGAGCGCGCGGGCATTGAGCAGGATGCGGTCGGCGGAGAGCGTGCCCTGCACCACCACGCGGCAGGTGGCGGGATCGATCCTGAACCAGCCCCGCGTCGCGGTCGCTGCCTTGTCGTCGATGCCGATCGCGGCCTCGATGACATAGGACATGCGGTTGCAGATTTTCAGGTCGGCGAAAGCGGGGGCGGAGGAGAAGAAGAAAGAGACGGCTGCGGCGGGCAGCGTCATCAGGAAGCGCGCGAGGGGGGAGCGGCGAGGCAGCCGCTCTCCCAGCTCTGTTCCTGGCCGCTCGCTCATCACTTGTGGATCAGCGTTCCCGTGCCGGTGTTGGTGAACAGCTCGAGCAGCACCGCGTGCTGCATCTTGCCGTCGATGATCACAACGCCTTCGACGCCCTGTTCGAGCGCGTAGATGCAGGTCTCGACCTTGGGAATCATGCCGCCGGAAATGGTGCCGTCGGCGATCAGCTTTCGTGCGTCCTTCACCGAGAGCTGCGGGATCAGCTTCTTCGACTTGTCGAGCACGCCCGGCACGTCGGTGAGTAGGAGCAGCCGCTTGGCCTTCAGTGCGCCGGCGACAGCACCTGCAAAGGTGTCGCCGTTGATGTTCAGCGTTTGGCCGTCATGCGATGTCGCGAGCGGCGCCAGCACCGGAATCAGCTCATAGCCGATCAACTGGTTGAGGAGTGTGAGGTCGACCTTTTCGGGGTCGCCGACGAAGCCGAGATCGATCGCCTTCTCGATGTGCGAATCCGGATCGACGATGGTGCGCGTCGTCTTCGACGCCTTCACCATGTTGCCGTCCTTGCCGGAGAGCCCCACCGCCTTGCCGCCGGCCTCGTTGATGTAGCCGACGATCTGCTTGTTGACGGAGCCGGCCAGCACCATCTCGACGATCTCGATGGTCGCGGCGTCAGTGATGCGCAAGCCCGCGGCGAATTCCGAGACGATGCCGAGGCGCTTGAGCATGGTGGCGATCTGCGGGCCGCCGCCATGCACCACCACCGGGTTGATCGCGGTCTGCTCGAGCAGCACGATGTCGCGGGCAAAATTCTTCGCGGTCTCCACGTCGCCCATGGCATGGCCGCCATATTTGATGACGATGGTTTCTTCGTCATACTGCTGCATGTGCGGCAGCGCTTCGGACAGGATGCGGGCCTGGTCGAGCGGTGAGATTTCGGTCATGAGGCGGATCTCGCTGGCGGGACTAACGCGGCCTGCGTTCTATCTGATTGGCGGGCGCGGCGCAAAGCGTTGCTGCCATCTGCGCTACTGATCAGCGCTTGGGCACCACCGCTGCCAGCGTCACCGCCAGCCAGCTCACGATCATCAGCGTCCCGCCGGTCGGCGCCGCATATGGAAACAGCGAATGGCCGGCATACTGCAATACAGTGAGATCGCCCGCGAACAGCGTCGCCGCGATCACGAAGCCGAACGCCGCGACGAGGCCAATTCCGCCGTGCAGAAGTCCGCGCGCGAGCAGGGCGATCGTCCCGAGTATGGCAGTTGCATGAAACAGCAGCATGGCGCTGGCCGAGGCGAGCCGGCTCGCATCGCCGCCATGCGCGGAGGCGGCCGCGAGCGCCACGCCTGCGGCGCCCATCAAACCGGCAAGCCCAAGCAATAGGCGGAACGCAGCCATCACGAGCTCCGCTCTTCCAGGAGCTTTGCTATCGCGGCGCGCAATTCGGCCATGCCGGTGGCGCTCCGTGACGAAGTCACGAGCACGTTCGGGAACGCGGCCGGATGTTTTGCCAGTGCAGCCTCCGTCTCGGCAATGCGCGACTGAAGCTCGGAGTCCTTGACCTGGTCGGCCTTGGTCAGCACGACCTGGTAGCTCACGGCGGAGCGGTTCAGTGTGCCCAGCACCTCGAGATCGACCTCCTTCAGCCCGTGCCGGCCGTCGATCAGCACGTAGACGCGCGCGAGGCTGGCACGTCCGAGCAGGAATTTGTGGATCAACTCGGTCCAGGACGCGACCTGCGTCTTGGGCGCTTTGGCGTAGCCATAGCCGGGCATGTCGACGAGGCGCAGGTCGGATTTTCCGGGGACCTCGAAGAAGATCAGCTCCTGGGTCCGGCCCGGCGTATGCGAGGTGCGCGCGAGCGCGTTGCGGCCGGTGAGCGCGTTGATCAGGCTCGATTTGCCGACATTGGAGCGTCCGGCGAAGGCGATCTCCAGCCCCGCCATCGGCGGCAGGGTTTCGATCGAGGGTGAGGCCCAGATGAACTGCCAGTCACGGGTGAACAGCTTTCGCCCGGCTTCGATCAGCTTCGCATCTTTGTCATCGGTCATGCGAAGGCTTTCAGTTGTTTACAGCGTCATTGCGAGGGAAGCGAAGCAATCCAGAATGCCTCCGCGGAAGCAGTCTGGATTGCTTCGTCGCTTCGCTCCTCGCAATGACGGAGAGCTACGTCGCCTTCTTCGCGAACGTCGCCTTGAGATTGTCGAACAGCTCCACCTTCACGCCGTTGCGGCGCATGATGAAGCTCTGCTGGAGCACCGAGAGCGTGTTGTTCCAGGCCCAGTAGATCACGAGGCCCGCCGGGAAGCCCGCCAGCATGAAGGTGAAGATCAGCGGCATCCAGTTGAAGATGAGCTGCTGCGTCGGATCCGGCGGCGTCGGGTTCAGCTTCATCTGGAACCACATCGTGATGCCCATGATGATCGGCCAGATGCCGAGCGCGAGGTAGTGGCCGAACAGGGGGAGCGTGGTCGGATCGAACGGGATCAGGCCGAACAAAGTGAAGAGGTTGGTCGGATCCGGTGCGGAAAGGTCCTTGATCCAGCCGAAGAATGGTGCGTGCCGCATTTCGATGGTGACGAACAGCACCTTGTAGAGCGAGAAGAACACCGGGATCTGGATCACCACGGGAAGACAACCGGCGACCGGGTTGATCTTCTCCTTGCGGTAGATCTCCATCATCTCCTGCTGCTGCTTCACCTTGTCGTCGGGATAGCGCTCCTTCAGCGCCGCAAGCTGCGGCTGGACCGACTTCATCTTCGCCATCGAGGCGTAGGATTTGTTCGCCAGCGGGAAGAACAGCAGCTTCACGATCACGGTCACGAGCAGGATCGAGATGCCGAAATTGCCGAAGAAGCGGTAGAAGAAGTCGAGGCCGAGGAACATCGGCTTGGTGATGAAGTAGAACCAGCCCCAGTCGATCAACAGATCGAAATGGTTCAGCCCCAGCTCCTTGTTGTAGCCGCCGAGGCCGGCGAACGGGAACACGCCGACGACGCCGGCTTCCTTGGCGCCCGCGAACAGCCGCGTGCTTGACGTCGTCGTGCCGCCGATCGCGACCGTTTGCTTGTTTTGCAGATAATCGGTCTGGTACCGGATCTGGGTGCCGGGCTCGGCGAAGAAACGGGCTTTGAGTGTTGCTGACGTGTCCGGGAGGAGCGCCGACGCCCAATACTTGTCGGTAATACCGAGCCAGGCATTGGTGACGTTGTTGAATTCGAACCCGTGTCCGCCATTGCCGATCGCTGGTGCTTCGCCGACGGCCTTATAGGCCTTCTCCTGCAAGCCCTGCTCGCCCAAATAACCGATCAGGCCTTCATGCAGGATGTAGTAGCCGGAGACCTGCGGCGTGCCGTGGCGCGAGATCAGCGCGAACGGATAGAGCGTAGCAGGCGCGTTGCCGACATTGCTCACCTCGTCCTTGATGCTGAAGAGATAGTGGTCGTCGATCGTGATGGTGCGGCGGAAGGTGAGGCCCTCGCCATTGTCGTATTTCAGCGCGACCGGCGTGGACGGCGTCAGGCTGTTGGTGCCCTCCTGCTGCCAATCGGTGGTCCGGTCGGGCACCTTGGTGCCGCCTGTCTCGGCCACCCAGCCGAACTCGGCGTAATAGGGTTCAGCCGTGCCCGAGGGCGAATAGAGGATGATCGGCGGCGACTTCGGGTCGACCGTTTCGCGATACTGCACCAACGCGAGGTCGTCGATGCGTGCGCCCTTCAAGGCAATGCTGCCAGTCAGGCGCGGAGTATCGATCTTGACGCGGGGGGAGGCGGCAATGGCAGCTTCGCGGCTCATGGTCGGCTGAGCCGGCTGGTTGGCGACAGGGGGAGCGGAAGGCACGCCTGCGCTACCGGGCTGTGGCGTGGCGCCCGGCGTCGCCGAAGCCGTCGGCTGCGGCGTGGTCTTCTGCAACTCGGCCTGGGCCTGCTGCTGGGCGCGCTGCTTCTCCATCGCCGGCACATTGTAGAAATATTGCCAGGCGATCAGGACGAGGCCCGACAGAATGACGGCGAGGATGGTGTTGCGATTGTCGATCATCACTATTGTCTCGTCATCAATCCGGTTTGCGGCTGGTCGCAGGAGCAGGACCGGGCTTCCGGCCGCGCGCCTTGGCCGTATGCCGCACGGGCTTCGTGAACGCTATGCGCAGATCGTCGAGCATGGCCGTGAAGTCGCGCGAGAGCGCGTCCCTGCGTCCGACCAGCACATAATCATGATGAGGCTGCATCAACACCGGATCGAGCCGCTTCACCAATTCGCGAAGCCGGCGCCGGATACGATTGCGCTGGGGGGCGTTGCCGTTCTTTTTGGTAACGGTGAAGCCGATTCGGATCGGGCCGCTGTCGTTGCGGTCAAGGCTTTGGCGGTCAAGGCTCTGCAGGACGAACGCGGAACTATTCGCCCGCGCGCCATTGGCAACGGCGAGGAAATCCGCTCGCTGCCTCAGCCGATCCATGATGAGATCCCAATAAAGGGGCCAGTCCGGCTCAGGCGCTCAGACGCTTGCGGCCGCGGGCGCGGCGTGCGGCGAGAACCTTGCGGCCGCCGGCTGTCGCGAGACGGGCACGGAAGCCGTGACGGCGCTTGCGCACCAGTTTGCTGGGTTGATAAGTCCGCTTCACGGGTTTCTCTCCGCTGACCGGGCAATTTGCCTGAGAATTGATGGTAAAGCCCGGAAGATGCGGCCCAAAATGGGCCCTTTTTCGGCCCCAAGAGAGCCGCTCCCGGCGTTACACCGGGTCATCGCGGACAATTTGGTCGGCTTATAAGGGAGGGTCTTGTTTTCGTCAACGCCGCAAGAGCGCACGATTCCGGTGAATATCGCTGATTGTGCGGGGTTTTTAACCCATGAGGTGGCGACTCGTCATATCAGCGCTTAGATCACACCTTGACAGATTAGCGATCCGTAATTTGACCGGGCCGGGGGTGGGCCGCATTCTTCCTCCGCCAGATCGTTCACCGGCAAGATCGTTTACCGAAAAGTCAGTGAGGACGAATTTCGTGGCAGCGACAGACCTCCAGCCGATCCAGGATACGGATCAGCGGGACCCACCGGCGGCGCGGCCGCGTGGGCCTGCCGGGCTTGGGCTGTCCGGCAAGCTGTTGCTACTCACCGTCCCCCTGGTGATGATCGCGGCGATCCTGCTCTACGTCCCCGCCATCGCCAACTTCTGGGTCAACCGGCTGAACGACCGCGTGGCGGCCGCCAACACGGCGGCGCTGGTGCTCGATGCCGCGCCGCTCGGCATGGTCCCCGATTCACTGTCGCGCGAGATCCTGAAAAGCATCAATGCCCGCGCCGTCGCCATCAAGATGGGCCAGCAGCGTCGTCTGCTCGCCAGCGACAATCTGCCTGCGACGATCGAGCATGACGTCGACCTGCGCGACATGACCGTGTGGGAGGCGATCACCGGCTCGTTCCAGATGATGCTGGAGACCGGCAACCAGCCGATCCGCATCGTCGGCCCCGGCGTCGGCAACGCCCAGTTCGTCGAGATCGTGACGGACGAGCAGCCGTTGCGGCAGCAGATGTACCGCTTTTCCCGCAACGTCGTGGTGGTCGCGCTGATTATCGGCGTTCTGACCGCGAGCCTCGTCTATTTCGCGCTGCATTATCTCTTCGTGCGGCCGATGCGGCGGCTCACCGCCAGCCTGGTCGGCTTCCACGAAAACCCCGAAAGCTCGGCGCGGATCATCGTGCCGAGCCAGCGCAGCGACGAGATCGGCGTCGCCGAGCGTGAATTGTCGGACATGCAGCGCGATCTGATGTCGATGCTGCACCAGAAGAGCCGGCTCGCCGCGCTCGGCCTCGCGGTGTCCAAGATCAACCACGATCTGCGCAATCTGCTCGCCTCGGCGCAGCTGTTGTCGGACCAGCTCGCCAGCGTGCCGGATCCGCGGGTGCAGCGTTTTGCACCAAAGCTGGTGCGCTCGCTCGAGCGCGCCATCGCCTTCTGCCAGTCGACGCTGTCCTACGGCCGCGCCCAGGAGGCCGCGCCAGACCGCCGCCTGATCCTGATCGAGCCTGTCGTGCTGGAGGTGCGCGAGACCGCGGGCCTCGCCAGCGATGCCACTATTGTCTGGGTGGCCGCGATCGAGCGCGGGCTCGCGATCGATGCCGATCCCGACCAGCTGTTCCGCGTGCTGCTCAACCTCGTCCGCAACGCCGCCCAGGCGCTGGAAAGCCATGCGTCGGCCGAGGGCGGCGCGCAGCAGATCCGGATCACGGGCAAGCGCGAGGGCGCCGTCGCCATTCTGGAGGTCTCCGACACCGGCCCCGGCGTCCCCCAGAGGACCCGGGACCACCTGTTCGAGGCGTTCCAGACCTCCGGCCGCCCCGGCGGCAGCGGGCTTGGCCTTGCGATTGCCGCCGAGCTCGTCCGCGCCCATGGCGGCGACATCCATCTGGTCGAAGGCACCATCGGCGCCACATTCCGGATCGTCATCCCCGACCGCCCCGTGGAACTCCTCTCCATCCGCAACGAGCGGCAGAGGGCGTAAGGCTCGGCCAGTGGCCGATCCCCCCGGAAACCGTCATTTCGGTGTAAAATCTCCCCAATCCGGACCTTGCCAATCGGTGCAAGAGCGGATAGTCAGAGCGCTCTTTCGCACCCCCTCCGGCTTCGCCGGGGGCTGCGTGCGGGCTAAAGCCCGCACAGCGGTTTGCGAAAAACGCGCCCGTAGCTCAGCTGGATAGAGCATCAGACTACGAATCTGAGGGTCGGACGTTCGAATCGTTCCGGGCGCGCCATTTGCCATAATTCAGAATAAAACGGCGAACCTGGCCGGGTGCCGTGTTCTAGAGCGGTTCATCGATTGATTGAATCGGGAGGGATTCCGTCGGGCGGCGGTTTGTGATTCAAGATGCTGGCTGGATCGGAGGCCAGCATCAG
>NZ_FOBX01000006.1 GCF_900109945.1 Bradyrhizobium sp. OK095 | reverse complement strand
CTTTCTGAGTCTCGACAACCAGAAAGTACCGGCTTCATGCCGGTTAAACCGGGCATGCTCCGCGGCATAGTGAATCATTCCCCGGACAGCCCTGCCGCAAGCGGGGCGAGGTAAGAGCCCTCACATCATCGCGATGCAATCGATCTCGACGTCGAAGGGGCCGAACCATTCCGGCGTCACGACGAAGATCCGCGCCGGCGGATCGACCGGGAAATAGCGCGCATAGACCGCGTTGAAGATGGCGAAGTGTTTTGTCGACGTGCAGTAGACGTTGCACTTCATGACGTTGTCGAGGCTCGCGCCGGCGGTCGCCAGGCACAGCTTCATCTGCTCCATGATGAGCTCGCTCTGACGCTCGATCGGCATTCCCCCGATGTCGCCCGTCTCCGGGTCGAAGGGTGGGAGCCCGGCGACAAAGATCATGTTGCCGGCGCGCGTCACCGGCGAGGTCGGCGCCTTCACGCGATCGAGCCAGGACGAGATCGGTTCGACGCGGAGCGCTTCGCGTTTCATGGGCGGCCACCTTCGATTCAAGCGAGAGTGATGCCTGACTACATCATAATGCAGCCAACATGCTTCGCTTCTGATCGAAGTGTGGTCGTCGTGGTGGCGCGACTACGCCCGCTGCGGCATCTCCTCGGCCTCTTCCTTGGCGAGCAGCAGCAGCATCTCGATGCCCATCTCACCTTCCTGCGGCGAGCGGATGAATTTTATTTCGTCGGCGCTTTGCCGCAGTGCGGCAATGATCGCGACAGCCTGATTGGCGGTCGACGCCTCGGTTGCCAGAATTGCCTTCTGGTCCTTGGCCTGAAACCCGATCGTATAGGACATCCACTTTGTCTCCCCGACTTAAGTGGAGAGATCGAATCTGAGTCGCGCACGAAGCGGAAGCCTGTGCGAGTACGGACCGTGTTTATCTGGGGATTGCACGCAAGCCTCGCGCAAGGCCACGCCAGCGTCACACTGCATTCGCGACACTTGCACCTACGCTAACATGGCCGCCGAATAGCGAGACTTGCGCCACCAAGGGGAATTCGGCCCGCTCGGTACCGAAGCCGGACCAGATCGCGCGTAACAGCAAGTACGATGGGGTTGTATTCTACTCCGAAAATTATCTTTGATTGTCGTGCACTCGCTGTCTAGGATGGAGACCATTGAAGTTTCGATTTTTCTTCCTCCCGCTTTGAGTATTTCGATGCCGAAATTTTCCATCGCACAGATTCCGTGGCGGAAGATCGGCCAAATCCTTGTGGTTTTGGTCGTTTTCATCGCTGCCTCGACCTTCCTCCTGGTCTGGCTCGGGCCAGAACCAAGCCAGACCAACGTTATCGAGGAGTGGAATGCCACTATCAGCAAGCTCGGCATCGATCCGGTCTTCCCGCCCGAAGAGGACGTTGCCGTCGGCGACATCTACGCGGTCCTCGACGACAGTGAGAACGGACAGCCATCGCGCACAGCTCTGGCGCTGCGGTCGATCAAACTGACCCATCAGGATCTCACGGCCGACATTGAGAAGACCTACCGGCAATCGTACCAGTTCCCGAATACCAGTCCTCGCCCATCCGACCAGACTCAGCCTTGGGATCAGATGCCCAATCAAAATGGGATACTGACCCATCCCGAGAAGCGCACGACGCTACCCATTGCGGCATTTCCGGGCTTTACGATCAAGCAACAGAGTGGCTTCAGTGGCGGTTTGCTCGGCTGGCTTTCGACCACGTTCGGATTCAAATCGGACAGCGGAATAGAGCTCAACATTCCGGTTGCCGAGACGTACGGGATTCCGAGCATCGAGGCCGTCGGAGAGCTTGAGCAGTTTTGCTCGGACAGGAACGATCCCAATCGTTGCACGGACGAAACCTTGCGGAGACATCTCGCTTTCGTGACGCCGCGCGCGTTCGACTTAAAGCCAAAAGACAGCAACGACGTGTTGGCTGCGGATGCAGCCGCACCGTTGTCATCGGCGAGCAGTCCATATCGGTATCCGCTGCAAATCGTCCTTGTTAACCGCGTCTATCTCGCGCGCTACATCGACCAGAGGACCCACCGGTCACGTTCCGGCGAGTCCGGAATTGGGGGCGCCGACGGAGCCGCCAGGGTCGAGAAAGCTGCGGGTACCGACACAGCTTCGACCGAAACCCCGCCCGGACGGACGGCACGCAATGAGACGGCGCTCAAGATAGAGACTTCGGATGGGCAGTCGCTCAAGCAGACTTTTCTCCGCCCAGTTGCAATCGGCTATCGCGCGGTGAAACGAATCCCAAAGGAGAATGTCATCGATCCGAAGACCGACACCAATCGGGTCAAGGTTGCGGCCTCAGAGAAGGTCGACGCATGCTATAAGGGACTGGGAGATTGCAGTCGCGCAGAGCTTGGATCGGTGCCGCCACTTGCGATCAACACGGCCCAAGCGACCGGCGGCCTCAAGCAGGATAACAACGATCCTAAGCGCTTCCGCCTCTATCTCCATACAGCTAAGCAGCCCGAAGACGTCGTCAACAAGGTCAAAGAGGCGCTGATAAAGGCGGGCTATGCCGTGCAGGGGTCCGAGCCTGATGCAGACGCGGAGGGTGGCGCAGGAATCGACTATTTCAGCGAAGGCGACAGTATCGGTGCCGCCAATGTCGCCAAGATCGTTTCCAGCACATTCGGCGGACCAGAGCAGAGGTCCGTCGTGCCGCCCCGTCGCCAGAAAGTGTACAATCCAATTGGCGTCCTCGGAATCTGGCTTCCCGAATTCAAATCATAGCGCATCCCGTCGAGCAGACCTTCGGCCGTGCCTTGCCTCAGGCAAGCCCCAGCATCGCACGCGCGTCGGCCGCGGTCGCAACCGCAGCGCCGAGGCTCTGCAAAATGCCTGCGGCATGCGTGACCAGCTCGGCATTGGTCTTGGCCAGCACGCCCTTCGACATAAAGAGATTGTCCTCCATGCCGACGCGGACGTGGCCGCCGAGCAAAAAGGCTTGCGCGACCATCGGGAATTCGGCGCGGCCGATGCCGAAGCCGGACCAGATCGCGCCCGGCGGCAGCAGGCTGCGGGCATAAAACATCGTCTCCGGCGTGGCGGAGAAGCCGTACTTCACCCCGAGCACGAGCGAGAACAGGCCCGGCCCCTTCAGCGAGCCGTCGGCGAGCATGTCGCGCGCCAGATGGCAGTCGCCGGAATCGAACAGCTCGATCTCCGGCAGCACGCCCACCGCCTTCATACGCTCGGCCATGATGCGGACATTGCGCGGCGTGTTGATCACGACCTCGCCGCCGGAATTCATGGTGTTGAGGTCCAGCGTGCAGATGTCGGGCTTGAGCAGCTCGATATGCTCGACGCGCTTCTCGGGCTGAATCAGCGTGGTGCCTGCTGCGGCGACGCGGGGATCCTCGATCGAGGGCACGAAGCGCCCGCCGGGGCCGGTGGTGAGGTTGATGACGAGGCTCTTGTTGCGGGCGCGGATCAACTCCACCAGCTCGCGGTAGAGGTCGACCGACATCGAGGGCCGCCCCGTCGCGGGATCGCGCACATGGATGTGGGCGATGGCGGCGCCGGCTTCAGCGGCCTCCAGCGCCGAGGTCGCGATCTGCTCGGGCGTGATCGGGAGATATGGCGACTGCTCGGGCTTTGTCAGGTTGCCCGTGATCGCGCAGGTGATGATGGTCTTGCCTGAAGTCATCGATGACGCTCCGCCCTCTGCTGTTGCTACATCCATATACTGATTTCGGATGAGGCGTCAGGGGCACCTTGCTGCCCGTCGAGGTGCAGCCTAGAACAATCGGCGATGCCTCCGCCGACAGGTCAACCGCAGTTGTTGTTCCAGCAGGCCGCGCTTGCCCACGATCAGGGACGCGCGTGGGAAGCCGAGCGGCTCTATCAGGCCGTCCTTGCAGCGGACGCGCGGCATTCCGGCGCGCTGCTGCGCCTGGGCATGCTGCGGCTGGATCAACGCCGGCTCACGGATGCAGAGCTCTTGTTCCGCCGTGCCATCAAGGCCGACAAGCGTTCGGCTGAGGCGCATCAACTCCTCGGCTTTGCCCTGACCGGGCTGGAGCAGCTCGACGAGGCGGTCCGGTGCTATGAGAAGGCCATCGCCTTGCGGCCCGGCCTTGCCGAAGCGCACAACAATCTCGGCTACGCTTTGCAGCGCCTCGATCGATTGAGCGACGCGACCGTGCGCTACCGAAAGGCCATCTCGCTTCGCCTCGATTACGCCGAGGCCCACAACAATCTCGGCAATGCCCTTCACCTGCAGAATCAATCCGGGAAAGCCATCCCGCATTACCGGAAGGCGATCGAGATCAACGCCGGCTACGCTGAAGCCCATTGGAATCTCGGAACCGCGCTGCGGGCTACAGGGCAATTGGGGGACGCCGTGAACGCCTACGCCAAGGCAATCGCGATCCGGCCGGACTATGCGGAGGCCCACAACAGCCTCGGCAACACACTCCGCGCGCTCGGCCGGCGCGAGGACGCGGTCGCATCGTACGAGAAGGCAATTGCGATCAAGCCCGAATACCTCGAAGCCCTGATCAATCTTGGCGACACTCTGTTCGGGCTGAATCGCGAGGACGCCGCGATCTCGTCCTATGACCGTGCGCTCGCGATCAGTCCGGAGAACGCCGACGTCCTGTGCCGGCGCGGCGACGCGCTGGCCCGGCTGCGGCGGGACGCGGACGCGATCGCCAGTTTCGAGAAGGCGCTGGCGATCGATCTCGATCACGATCTTGCCTTCGATGGGCTGGCGCGGACCGCGCTGGCGAGCTGCGACTGGACGCGCACGGTGCCGCTGCGAGCCGAGGCGGCCAAGCACGTCGCCGGCGGACGTTTCTTCGATGCATTCAGCTTTCTCAGCTTCAGCGACGATGCAGAGCAGCAGCTCGCCTGCGCCAGGGAGTATATCCGGCACCAGGCCCCCGTGCGCCCGCCCCCGCTCTGGCGCGGCGGCCTCTGGCGCAACGACAGGATCGGGATCGCCTATGTCGCCAGCGGCTTTCACGATCATCCGACCGCTTATCTCACCGCCGAGCTGATCGAGTTGCACGACCGCGCGCGTTTCGAGGTGATTGGCGTCTCGCTCGGTCCGGACGACGGGAGCGACATCCGCGCCAGACTAAAAGCGGCTTTCGATCAGTTTCACGATGTGAGGGACAAGAGCGATCGGGACGTCGCCGCACTGATCAGCGACCTGAAAATCGACATCGCCGTCGATCGGAGCGGCTACACCGTCAATGCGCGACCAGCCATCTTCGCGGCACGGCCGGCTCCGATCCAGGTCAATTATATCGGCTTTCCCGGCAGCCTTGGCGCAGACTCCTACGATTACATCATCGGCGACGCGACAGTTCTTCCGCTGGACCAGCAGCCCTTCTACAGCGAGAACATCGTTCATCTTCCGGACTGCTATCTGCCGAATGATTCCAGGCGCCCGCGTGCCGCGCACGCGCCCACGCGCGAAGAAGCCGGCCTGCCTTCCGATGGCTTCGTCTTCTGCTGCTTCAACAACAGCTACAAGATCACGCCCGAGATCTTCGAGGTCTGGATGCGTCTGCTCAAGCAGGTCAGCGGCAGCGTCTTGTGGCTGTATGCCGATCGCGCCAGCGCCGAGGTAAACCTCCGCCGGGCGGCCGCAGCGCACGGGATCGATCCGGCGCGCCTGGTGTTCGCGCGGCGCATGGCGCAGGGCGACCATCTGGCACGCCACCATCTGGCGGACCTCTTCCTGGACACCCTGCCCTACAACGCGCACACCACCGCAGCTGACGCCTTGTGGGCCGGTTTGCCGGTGGTCACGTGTCTTGGCAAATCTTTTGCCGGACGGGTCGCTGCGAGCCTGCTTCGCGCCGTCGGCGTGGCTGACCTCGTGGCGCCCGACCTCGGCGCCTATGAGCGTCTGGCCCTACGTTTCGCGTCCGAGCCAGCGTTGCTGGACACCACACGCGAGCGGCTGCAACGAAACCGATTGTCACAGCCGCTTTTTGACACTGACCGTTACCGCAGGAATCTCGAAGCCGCTTACCTCACAATGTGGGAGCGTTGGCAACGCGGCGACGCTCCCGCCGGTTTCACTGTTGCGCCCAGCGCTGACGATCCGGCGGTGGTTTGATTTAGGGCGTAAACAGCTTGTAGTTCACGCCGACCTTCACGGTGTGGGTGTCCTGACGGGCCGACGCGAGCGCATCGCGGGCATCGATGAATGTCAGCGCAACCGGATAGCTGCTGCCGTCTCTGCCGAAGTTGTAGTAATTATACTCGGTAAAGGCCGTCCAGTTCGGCAGGCTGGGCGAAAGCACCCATTCAAATCCGGCGCCGACCGTCCATCCGACGCGGACCTCTTGGGGATTCGTATCTCGACAGCCGTTGTAGAAAATGCAGTACGACGATCGGGTGAAATCCCAGCGATTGTTCTCGAATGCGGCGCCGCCCTTGACGTAGAACAATGCACGATTGTCCCAGGCCGTGATGCCCAGCCGAGCCGTGATGCTCGCGAGCCAGTCGGTTTTCACGCCGATCGTACCGGGAAACGGACCCGGAAAGATCCGATCCCAGGGATCGGCGACATCGCCGCTGAAATTGGTGCCGGCGATATCGCCCTGAAGTCCGACGACCCAGTTGCCCGAGACCTGGTAGTTGCAACCAAGCTGCCCGCCAAAGACTCCACTGCCGGAGTCCAGCCCGTTGGTGGTGGTGATCGCCGTACCGCCGGGACCGAAACTGAAATTCGAGGCCGAGACGTCGTGACGGCCCCAGCCGAATCCGACATGCGCGCCGACGTAGCATCCGGTCCAGCTATAGACCGGTGCCGCAATTCGCGGCGCCTTGAGCTGGATATCGGCTGCGTCTGCGCCGCCAGCGACGACAAGAGCAATCTGCGAAACGGCAGCGAGTAGAATTCGTGTCTTCACGATGTCTCCGTTCGAGCTTGTTGCTGCGCTCTTCGAGACCTACACGGAGGCGCCGGAATCCGGCGTCCTCCGATCGAATGATTTCAGGCAATTTCGTCAGGCTGTTGCAGAATTGCACCGTGAGGAGCAACCCACCCAGCAGCGCGAAGCTAGATGATTCCCTGCTGCTTCAGCTCCTCGATCTTCCCCGCATCATAGCCGAGCTTGCCGGCGAGCACTTCCTTTGTGTGCTCGCCGAGCAGCGGCGGGGCGCGGTAAGTCTCGATCGGGGTGCCCGATAGGGTCAGCGCGTTGCGGATCAGCGACAGATCCGGCTCGAAGGGATGATCCACCTTCACCCGCATGCCGCGCGACTGGACGTGCGGATCGGCAAACACCTGCTCGAAATTGTTGATCGGGCCCGAGGGCACGCCGGCCTCCTCGAGCTTGTCCAGCCAATAGGCCACCGGTTGCTTCAGGAACAGGCCGGCGAAGATCGCCATGATCTCCTTGCCGTGCACGACGCGGTCGTTGTTCTTGATGAAGCGGGGATCGTTCGCGAGTTCCGGCTCGCCAAGCACGGCGCAGGTCTTTCGGAACTGGCCGTCATTGCCGACCACCAGCATCAGTTCGCCGTCGGTGCAGCGGAATACGCCGGCGGGCATACCGCCATTGCCCCAGGTGCCGCGGCGTGGCGGCGTCTTGCCATTGACGAGGTAGATCTGGAGCCAGTGCGACAACGATGCGATGACGGTGTCGAACAGGCAGACGTCGATGTGCTGGCCCTGCCCGTCATTGGCATCGCGATGGTAGAGCGCCGAGAGAATGCCGATCGAGGTGTTCATGCCGGTCATGTAGTCGACGATCGACGGGCCGACCTTCATCGGGCCCTCGCCCGGCTCGCCGTCGATATGGCCGGTGACGCTCATCAGGCCGCCCATCGCCTGGAGAATCGCGTCATAGCCGGCGCGCGGGGCGTAAGGGCCGGTCTGACCAAAACCGGTCACCGAGCAATAGACGATGCCGGGGTTGATCGCCTTGATGGTCTCGTAGTCGAGGCCATAGCGCTTGAGATCGCCGACCTTGTAGTTCTCCATGAAGACGTCGACGTCCTTGGCGAGCTCCCGGATGATCGCCTGCCCCTCGGGCTTGGCGATGTTGACGGTGACCGACTTCTTGTTGCGGTTGGCGCAGAGGTAGAACGAGTTGTTGTTGTTCGCCTTGCCCTCGGGGTCGGTCAGGTAAGGCGGGCCGAAGGCGCGCGCATCGTCGCCGGTGCCCGGCCGCTCGATCTTGATCACATCCGCGCCGAGATCGCCCAGCATCTGGGCCGACAGGGGCCCGGCAAGGACGCGGGTGAGGTCAAGAATCTTGATGCCTGAGAGCGGCAGGGCCGACATGTCGATTTCCTCCGGGGAACGGGATCTTAGAACTCATCTTGGCGCGGCGGCGAAATCGCGGACCGCGCTCCCTGCGGATACACTATTTCAGGGCTGTGAGCACTGCACTGCGGGCATACGGGTATCCCCTGCCCGGCGGCAGGATCGGCCGTCGATGTCGAATTCCGCGCCGCGAATATCGCCTCAGGTCACAGCCGCCGCCGCGGTGCCCGGTCGCCGGCGACCAAGCATGAGCAGGATCAGCACCGTCGCGCAGGAAAACACGAATGTCAGGCCCAGCGCGCCGCGGCTGCCAAACTCGGTGAGCAGAGCGGCCAGCAGCGGCGGCGAGATCGCCGAGGCCAGATTGAGCGGCAATGCGATCATCGACATCGCCTTGGCGAATTCGGCCTGGTCGTAGAACACCAGCGGGATCGTCGCCCGCGCCACCGCCATCGCGCCGCTGCCGGCGCCGTAGAGCAGAATGAAGACCGCGACCGCCCAGGTCGCGCCTTCGCTCGTCATCAGCAGCAACATGGCCACCGGCAGCGCCGTGCCGGCGACGAGTCCTGTCGTGATTCCGTCCCACCGCCCGCCGCCAAGAAAATCGAGCCCGCGGGCGCCGACCTGGATCACGCCCAGCATCGAGCCAAAGGCAAGCGCCTGCGCCGGCGCCAGCCCCTCGGCCCGCAACAGCTCGATCAGAATGGCGCCGATGCCGAAATTGACGAAGGCGTTCATCGTGATCACACAGACCACGAGACCGAAGGTGCTTCTCGGAATCGCGGGCGGCGGCACGGCTTTGACCGGCTCGCCGCGATCATCCGTGGCAATTTTCCGGCGCGGCGCGAGAAATGCATAAAGTGGAAGGTTGATGGCGAGCATCATCGCCGCATAGACGAGGCAGGTCCCGCGCCAACCGAGCAGACCACTAAGGAACGACGTGGCTGGCCAGAAGATGCTGCTCGACAGGCCCGTCACCAGCATCAGCCCGCCAATGGCATTCTTGGCCCCACGCCCGGCGACCTCGTTCAGCATGATATAGGCGCCGGTCGACAAGGTGGCGCTGCCACCCATGCCGAGAATGACCCAGCCGGCGAAATAGAGCATTGGCTCACGCGCGAAGAACAGGACGATGTAGCCCGGCACGGCAACGACCGTACCCACCATCATCACCTTGCGCGCGCCGTGCCGCGCAAAGGCTCTGGCGAGCCAGGGCGCGCACAGACCCATGGTGACATAAAGTACCGAACTGCCCGCGAACACCGCCGGCAGGCTCAGGCCCAGATCGGCTCCGAGGTCGCGGCCGATGACGGCCGGAAGGCCGATCGTGCCCCATCCGATGAGTTGCGTGATCGCGAGCACCAGCAGGACCCCGATGAGCCTGCTGTCAGATTTCAGAAACCGCATTCCAGTCGTCGCCCGCCCGGCAGGCGCGGATCACGCCAGCAAGACCTGTATTACCCGCAGACTCAGCCCACGGGCATGTCGGTTCCGAATAGCACAACGGCGTCAGCCGCAGGGCGGCTGCGCCGAGTCAGCAGCCGGCAGCAGTGGATTCGTCCGCCGGTGTCCTAGCCCCCGAGCGCCGTCTCGCCCGCTTCACGGCCGGGCACGCTCGATTGCATATTGAGCCAGGCCCATCGTCCCTCTCCTCGGGTTCTCCGTTATCTATCGCTGCGTCAGCTGCGGGTGCAATGAGCTCACCCGCCAAACCGTATTGCCGCTGTCGTCGGCGACCAGCAGCGCTCCGGTCTTGTCGATGGCGACCCCGACGGGGCGGCCGCGCGCCTGATTGTCGCTGTTCAGAAAGCCGGTGACGACGTCCTGCGCCGGACCGCTCGGCTTGCCGTCCGTGAACGGCACGAACACGACCTTGTAGCCGTTCAAGACCTGCCTATTCCAACTGCCGTGCTCGCCGACGAAGGCGCCACTACGATAGGCGCCCGGCAGGCTGGTGCCGGTGGAGAACGCCATTCCAAGCGGCGCGACATGCGAGCTCAGCGCATAATCAGGCACGATCGCCTTGGCGACGAGGTCCGGCCGCTCCGGCTTGACGCGGGGATCGACGTGCTGGCCGTAATAGCTGTAAGGCCAGCCATAGAAGCCGCCGTCCTTCACCGACGTCATGTAGTCCGGCACGAGATCGGGGCCGAGCTCGTCGCGCTCGTTCACCACCGTCCACAGCGCGCCGCCCTGCGGTTCAAAACTGAGGCCGTTCGGATTGCGCAGGCCGCTCGCAAAAATGCGCCAGCGGCCGCTGGCGCGATCGACCTCGAGAATGTCAGCGCGATTGTGCTCGGCCTCCATCCCGTTCTCGGTGATGTTGCTGTTGGAGCCGACGCCGGCATAGAGCTTTGAACCGTCGGGGCTCGCGACGAGGCTCTTGGTCCAGTGATGATCAATCGGCCCGCCCGGCAGCGGCGTCAGCACCGTGCCCGGGGCGGTGATTTTGGTATCGCCTTCGGTGTAGGGATATCTGACGATCGCGTCGGTGTTGGCGACATAGAGATCGTTGCCGACCAACGCGACACCGAACGGTGAATTGAGATGGTCGAGGAAGACGCTCTGCGTATCCGGCACTCCGTCGCCATTGCTGTCGCGCAGAAGCGTGATGCGATTGCTCTCACCGGTATCGCCGCCGGACGTCGCCCAGGATTCGACAAAACCCATCACGATTTCCTTGGGCCGCTTGATCGCGGCGCCCTTCGGCGCCTTGGATTCCACCACCAGCACGTCGCCGTTGGGAAGAACATAGAGCGAGCGCGGGTGCTGCAGGCCGGTGGCGAACGCCTTGGCCTGCAAGCCCTGCGCAACGGTCGGCGTCTCGTCCGTCTTCCAACCAACGATGCGCGCGATGTGCATCGGCGGCAGCAGATATTGCTGGATATCGGGCAACTTTGGATTGGCGCCGATCTGCGCCTTCGGGTCACCGCTACCATCATCGCAGCCCGCGAGACACAAGAGCGATGAGCACAGCAATGCGCGAGCAAATAGAGACATCATCGCGCAACTCCCACACGGTGGCGGTACACCAGCGCCCAGCCGAGCCAACCGGTGACAGGCAGGATCAGCACGGTGATCGCCGAAAGGACGAGCCCGGTCGGCCATACCGAGGTCCAGGCATCACGCGTGTGGATCAGCGCGTTGAAGAACGCCAGGATCAGCGCCACGGCGCTGCCGACCAGATGGGGCCACGCCGGCGCCTGTTCCCGTACCAACCGGTTGCCGAGGAAATCGGTCAGGCCCGCAATCGCCGCGAGCACGCCGAAGATGACGCCGACGATCAGAAGCCAGGCAGAGAAATTGGCCCACATGATCTCGGCAGTGACGGTGTAGGCGATGTCGGTCAGCAATGCTCCGATGAAGCACGCGATCGGAATCGGCACCAACATTGGATGAATTGGATGGTTTGCGATTTGCGCTGTGGATTGCACGCGCACAGCTTCTTGCACGGTTGGCCTCGTGTGACGTTTTCGCCCACCCAATCGGCCAACTCGATGCTCAAACCGATGGTTCCTAACCGATTTGGACACTCTCCTGTGTGCGATGACAGATGGAAACAGCCCGCGCCGGTTCCCCACCTCTCAAGAAGCGCATCCAATGGCTGGGCGAACCGATGATCTCGCGCGCAAAATTTCTGAAATGCCGAAATAAACCGCTTCCAAGGGGGCAACGAAGTGGATGGTGTCGAGCGGCCTGACCGGCACCTATCGAGGCTTCGGCCTGCTGATCGAACCCTCTGCACGCGTTTACGCGCTATGGGAGCGCGAGAACGCCTATACCGACTCGCTCGGCGCGCTCCAGACCGCACGCGACTTCTCGACCGGACGCGCCAGCACCGGCCTCAAGATCTCCTATCCCATTGCATGGTCATCGACGATCGCGCTGGCGCCCTATGTCGGCATGTATGGCGATTATTACTTCAGCTCTGACAATGCCACCGCAGCTTTGGCGGCGTCCGGACTTCCGGGCGCAGTCGTGCTCGACGGCTTTTCGGCGGGATGACCGCCAGATTCGGCAATGGGAGCACGATCGCGCTCGGCGCCGAATTCAGCGGCATCGGCGGTAATGCCAGTGTCTGGACCTATCGCGCCCGGGGTTCGGTTCCGTTCTGATCGCCGGTTGTCGTCCGCGGAGCCCGCCGTCCCTAGCCTGCGATCCCCAGTAGGGATCGCGCCTCGGCCGCGGTCGCGACGCGCCGGCCGTGGCGCGCAACAGCCTGACAGGCGATGGTCACAAGCTCCGCGTTGCTGCCGGCCAAGCGCGTCTTGTCGATCCTGATATTGTCCTCGAGCCCGGTGCGGACCGCGTCGGCACCACGGGAGAGCGCCCAACCCATCACGTCGGCCTGATGGCGTCCGATTCCGGCCGCGGTCCAGGTCGCTTTCGGGATCAGCCGCCTGAGCTCCCCCAGGAGGATGCCGAGGACATGCTCGTCGGCAGGCATCGCGTTCTTGACGCCCATGACGAACTGCACGTGCGGACGCGCGTCGATCAGTCCCGCCTCGATCAGGCGGCGGGCGCCGTGCAGATGCGACAAATCGAAGATTTCGATTTCCGGCCGGATGCCACCCGCCTTCATGCCGGTGGCGAGGGTCTCGACCAGCGCGGCGCTGTTCTCGTAGACAATCGTCGGAAAGTTCACTGATCCCGTGGACAGCGAGGCCATGTCGGGCTTCAGGTAAAGCGACGATCCCCGCGCTGAGGGATCGCGGCCACGACCGCCGGTCGAGAACTGGACGATCATATCAGGACAATGCTTTTTGATCCCCTCCTGCACCAGGGCGAAACGCGCTGGGTCGGAGGACGGGGTCTCGTCATCGTTGCGAACATGGATATGAGCGAGCGTGGCGCCGGCCTCGAAGGCCTGGTGCGTCGACTCGATCTGTTCGGACGGCAGAATCGGCACTGCCGGATTGTCCTTCTTGCGAGGAACGGAGCCGGTGATAGCGACAGCAACGACGACGGGGTTCATCCCTTGACCTCATGATGATCGCGCTCGCGCGCGCGGAGTTCGAGTGGGCAATCACGTAACGCATCGAGCCGTGCCGCTGCAAACATCATCGATCGCAGCGGCATGGCTTGCTTGCGTCCACGTCAGGTCGGAATTGCGGCCGCACCGCTTCCCGCCGCCGCGCGCTGCCGCTCATAATCGGCCCGCGCCATCGGAACGGCCTTGGGATTACCGAGATCGTCGATGCTGACCCGATAGGTTTCCCGAGCCGTGACGGCCGCCAGCGCCGCGATAACAGTGATGCCGAAGGCGATCGCCCCAACCGTCAGCGGAATGTTGGCCGAGCCGGGAGGCGCCACGATCGCGAACAGCGCGGGGAGCAACGCGGTGATGGTCGTGCCGATGTTCTGCGAGATCGCCATCGCCGACACACGGGTGCGCGTCGGAAACAGCTCGGGGTAGAAACTCGGGAAGATCGCGTTGTAGCCCTGATAGACGACGCCCCACATCAGGAGCGACAGCAGGATCGCCAGCGGCACGTTCCTGATGCTGATGGCATAGAGATAGCCGAAGGCGAGCAAGCCGGAGAGCAGCGCGCCCGCGATGATCGGAGGCTTGCGGCCGACCTTGTCGGAGAGATTACCGACGAAGGGGATGACGAACACGGCCAGCATGTTTCCGAGCACCGGGATCCACAGATAGACGTCCTTGGCAAAGCCGATGCCATAGGCCGGCTGCACCGCGTAGGCCGCGCCGAAGATGGTCGCAACAACAGGAATGACGTTCATCAAGGCCATGCAGATGACCCTGAGCATGTCGCGCCAGCTCAGCTTGATGGCCTGAACGATCGGCGCCCGCGGCGTTTCTCCCCGCTCGCCCTCGCGGGCAAAGGCAGGGGTCTCGTCGACTTCGCGGCGAATGATGTAGCCCGCGATGATGACGAAGAAGCTGAGCAGGAAGGGAATCCGCCAGCCCCAGCTGTTGAAGGCCTCGGTCGGCATGTAGGCCGCCAGCGGCAGGAACACGGCTGCCGCAAGAATTTGTCCGGCCTGCACGCCCTGGAGCGCAAAACTTGCATAGAAGCCACGCCGGCCGAACGGGGCGTGCTCCAGAATCATCGAGCTTGCGCCGGAGATTTCACCGGCCACGGCAAATCCCTGGATGAGGCGAAGGATGACGAGCAGGATCGGCGCGAGGATGCCGACTTGCTGATAGGTCGGCAGGATACCGACAGCCATGGTCGAGATGCCCATCAGGAACATGCAGACGATGAGGACGGTCTTGCGGCCATGGGTGTCACCCCAATGTCCGAGGACGAAGGCGCCGATCGGCCGGGCCACATAGCCGACGCCATAGGTCGCCAGCGATGCGACGATTGCGATAGTGGGATTGTCCGAGGGGAAGAAGATTTGCGGGAAGATCAGCGACGCGGCGGTCGCGTAGATGAAGAAGTCATAATATTCGAGAGCCGACCCGATCCAGCCGCTGGCAGCGGCCTTCCTGGACTGACTCATGTCGCGGATCGCGGTCATCTCAAAATTCCTCCACTGGTTTGCTTGCGTCCCGTTGGCGGGCTTCTTGGAGAAATTGGGCAGCAATCTCCGGGCGCTCTGCGGAGTTTCCGCGCGCTTGTCGCTGCCGATAGGTGTTTGATTGGTCGCGACAATAGGCAATCGTTGGGCTAACACAATTACCCAGTTATGCGATAAACCTAACATGATGTTATCTACGGCCTGAGGGCCAGGCGCCGCGGAGTCCAGAGATCGCCTGCGCGCCTGCCAAGCGCGAGCTTCACCCGGTCGTCAGATGACCCCTTGCCGCGCGAGGCGCTCGATGTCTTGCTCCGAAAGCCCAAGCCAGCGCGCATAGATATCGAGATTGTCTTGGCCAACGTCGCCGGCGGAGTTACGCAACTGCGTGCGATCGACGGTGAAGCGAGGCACGACATTGGCCATGGCAACCGAGCCGAAATCGCGGTCAGGAACACGGGTGATCATTTCGCGCGCCCTGGATTGCGGATCGGCGGCGATCTGATCGATGGCGTAGATCGGCGCCAATGTGCCCTCCTCGGCCGCAAAGGCGGCGAGCACGTCATCGAGCGTATGGCTGCCGCACCATTGCGAGAAGATCGCGTTCAACTCCGCTGAATGGTCGACGCGCCGCGCATTGTTGGAGAAGCGCGGATCCTCGATCAGGTCCGGCCTGCCGATTGCCCGGCAATTCGCGGCAAAGAGCGCGTTGGTCGAACCTGCCAGCGTCACCCAGCGATCGTCACTGGTTCGATACACGGCCGCCGGCGCGGAATAGGCGTTGCCGTTTCCGATGCGACCGCGCACCTCTCCCAGCTGGTCGAACTCGATGGCCAAGACATCGAGCAGCCGGAAGACCGCCTCGGTCAGCGCAAGATCGATTTCCTCACCCGGAGCGTCGGGGTTTTTTGCCCGCTTCCACAAGGAGGCGAGCACGCCGACCGCGCCGAACAGCCCGCCGATGGCGTCGCCGATCGGATAGCCGGGATGCATGGGCTGTCCGTCGGCTTCACCGGTGATGTAGGTGAGCCCGCCCATGGCCTCGAAGATGCGCGCGAATCCGGGCCGGTCCCGATATGGCCCGTCCTGGCCGAACGCGGTCGCCCGCAGGATGACGAGCCGCGGCTGGAGCTGCCACAGCATTTCCTTCGAAAGTCCCCAGCGGTCGAGCGTTCCGGGTCGGAAATTCTCGATCAGCACGTCGAAGTGCGGCAGCATCCGCTTGAACAGCTCCACGCCTTCCGGCTTGCGGAGGTCGAGCGTTGCGAACTTCTTGTTGCGGTTCACGCTCTTCCACCACAGCGGCTTGCCGTCCTTGAACGGCGGGAAGGCCCTCACCCCGTCGCCCTGCCCAGGCATCTCGATCTTGAGCACGTCAGCGCCGTAGTCGGCCAGCAGCGTCGCGGCAAACGGCGCAGCGACGATGGTCGCAATGTCCAGGACCTTCAATCCTTCGAGCGGCCCGCTCATCTCACGTCCCCACACATTGAACCTGGTTGACGGCTCACGCCACATCCCGCAGCAGAAGACGCGCGATGTTGAGCTGGTGAATCTGGCTGGTGCCCTCGTAGAGCCGGAACAGCCGGACGTCCCTGTACCAGCGCTCGATCGAGGAGTGATCGGCGATGTAGCCGGCGCCGCCGAACATCTGCACGCAGCGATCGGCCACGCGGCCGCACATCTCCGTCGCGAAATATTTGCACATCGACGCCTCCAGCGCGATGTCTTCGCCGCGATCGCGCTTGCGCGCGGTCTCGAGGATCATCGACTGCGCCGCGAAGATCTCCGTCCGGCAGTCGGCGATCATAGCCTGCACCAGCTGGTAGTTCGCAACCGGCTCGCCGAACTGAATACGGCGGCTGGTATGGCGGACGGCCATGTCGAGCATGCGGATCGCCGGCCCGGTCGAGAGGGCGGCCAGATGAATGCGCTGCTTGTTCAGCACCTTCATGATGGTCTTGAAGCCCGCGCCTTCGCGGCCGCCGATCAAATTGGCCGCCGGCACCCGGCATTGGTTGAAATAGACCGCGCTCACGGGCGAGCCCGCCTGCCCCATCTTGCGATAGGGCGCGCCGGTCGCAAGGCCGTCGCTGCCGCGCTCGACGATGAAGGCCGAGACGCCCGAAGCGCCTTTCGACTGCGGATCGGTTCGCGCGGTGACAGTGAAGACGTCGGCAACCGGCGCGTTGGTGATGAAGCACTTTTCGCCGTCGAGGACATACCAATCGCCGTCGCGACGGGCGACGGTCCGCACGTTCGAAGCCTCCGAGCCGGCGTCGGGCTCGGTCACGGCGAGGCAGCCGGTCCATTCCCCGCTGGCGAGGCGCGGCAGGTAGGCCTGCTTCTGCTGCTCGGTCCCGTCGGCGACGATTCCCTCCGAACCGATGCCGGTGTTGGTCCCGACACGGGCGCGAAAAGCGACCGAGCATTGCGACAGTTCTAACGCCGCCAGGACGAGCTCCTCGGTGGTGAGTCCGGCGCCGCCATAGGCCTCGGGGATGCTCCAGCCGAACAACCCTTCGGCGCGCATGATGGAGACGATGTCTTCGGGCACGTCATCGCAGCTTTCGACGCGTGCCTCGGCCGGAATGGCAACGTCACGGACAAACCGGCGGATACGCTCTAGCAGCGCTTCGAAGGCGGCAGAGTCACGGATCATGGGAGATGCTTTCCGATGCGTCTCATCCTGGTCATTCCTGCAGCGCCTCCTCGCGTCGCGCGCGGATCGTCGGCAGCATGATCAGGAGGATCGCAATCGCAGCCGCAGCTAGTAGGCTCGCCGAGAGCGGCGAAGTGAACAGCACCATGGCATCGCCGCGCGAGAGCACCATGGCGCGGCGGAAGTTCTCTTCGATGGCGGGGCCCAGAACCAGGCCCAACAGCAGCGGTGCCGCCGGCAGTTGCAGCTTGACCAGGACGTAGCCGAACACGCAGAACACGGCCGCTTCGTAGACTTCGAACGTCCCGCTGTTGATGGAATAGACGCCGATCGAGCAGAACACCATGATCGCCGGGAACAGATAGCGGTAGGGAATGGTGAGCAGCTTCACCCACAGCCCGACCAGCGGAAGATTCAAAATCAGCAGCATCAGATTGCCGACCCACATCGAAACGATCAGCCCCCAGAACAGGGTCGGGTTCTTCGTCATCACCTCCGGGCCCGGATGGATGTTGTGGATGTTCATGGCGCCGATCATCAGGGCCATCACGACGTTGGAGGGCACCCCCAACGTCAGCAGCGGAATGAACGAGGTCTGGGCGCCGGCATTGTTCGCGGACTCCGGGCCGGCAACGCCCTCGATGGCGCCCTTGCCGAACTGCTCGGGATACCGGGACAGCTTCTTCTCGAGCGTATAGGAGGCAAAGGACGAGAGCACCGCGCCGCCGCCGGGCAGGACTCCCAGCAGCGTGCCGAGCGCCGTGCCGCGCAGGATCGCCGGCACCATGCGGCGGAAATCTTCTCGGGTCGGAAACAGATTGGTGATCTTCTGCGTCACCAGTGACAGCTTGTCGTCCTGCTCGAGATTTTTGACGATCTCGGCAAAGCCGAAGATGCCCATCGCCAGCGGCACGAAATCGAGGCCGTCGAACAGCTGGGGAACGCCGAAGGCAAAACGCTGGCTGCCGCTGTTCAAATCGGTGCCGACGAGACTCAAGAGCATACCGAGCACGACCATGCCGATGCCCTCGATGAATGGACCGCTCGACAGCACCGAGGCGAGGATCAGGCCCAGGATCATCAGCGCGAAGAACTCCTTGGGACCGAACAGCAGCGCAGTCGCGGTCAGCGGTCCTGCAAGGGCCGCCAAAGCGAGCGTCGCCACGCATCCGGCGAAGAACGAGCCGATCGCAGCGGTGGCGAGCGCCACACCGGCGCGGCCCTGCTTCGCCATCTGGTAGCCGTCGATCGTGGTGACGACGGACGAGGACTCGCCGGGAAGATTGACGACGATCGCCGTGGTCGAGCCGCCATACTGCGCGCCGTAATAGATTCCGGCGAGCATGATCAGCGCGGCGTCCGGTTGCAGCGCATAGGTGATCGGCAACAGCATCGCGATGGTCGCGAGCGGGCCGAGGCCGGGAAGCACGCCGATCAAGGTGCCGAGCAGGCAACCGAAGAAGGCGTAGAGCAAATTGGCGGGCTGGGCGGCCGTCGCAAAGCCGATCGCCAGATTATGAAAGAGATCCATCGACCGGCTCGTTCAGTTGAGGAAAGATGGCCAGACGGGCAGTGGCAGCCCGAGACCGTAGACGAAGACCGCAAGGCACAGCACGATGAGCACCGCCGCGTTCGCCAGCGCGCCCGTCCAGGTGAACTCGGGGCTGGCCCTGCTCGACACCATGACCAGGACGAACAGGGCGCCGACCAGACCGAGCGGAAACAACAGAGCGCCAAACAGAACCACCGATCCGGTGATCCAGGCGAGCCCCTTGAGATCCCACCGCCGCAGCGCCTGCGCCTCCGCGGCCGGCTTCACCGCACTAAGGATCACGACGAGACCAATGGCGGCGAGCACGATCGCGAGCGCGCGCGGGAAATAGCCCGGCCCCATCTTCGCGGCCGTGCCCGCGGGATATTGCAGCGCCGTCACGAAGAAGAAGACCGCAAAGGCGAGGAACAGGGCACCAGACGCGAAAGCCCTTTGATTGCGGATTGCCAAGCCCTTCATTGCGGTCCTCCATTCTCATCCGAACCGGCCTTCGAGGTGCACTCCGCGAGGGCCTCCATCAGAACCGGCACGCCAACGGCGCAGGCGTGCACGCCGAGATGTGCGGTCATCTGGAGAACCTGACGGATCTCCCGCTGGTCGATGCCGAGCCGCAGCGCTCGCTTGATCTGCACACGCAGCCCATGCGCATCGAGCGCCGTGAAGCAGGCGTTCAACGCGATCGAGATCAGGCATTGCGAGCGCCGGTCGAGACCGTCTCCTGCGCCGCGGTTGGCGAGGAGGTCCAGCAGCACAGCAAAATAGCCGGGATCGGACCGCAGCCATTGCTCGCAAAACTCCGGCCAGTCGCCGAACTGCGCCACATAGGCCTCGCGCAGCGCGCGCTGCTCGTTCGTGAGTTCGGATTGATCGACCTGAACACCCGCGCTCGCCAACTCCTGCGCAAGGATGCCAATGCCGACGTTGCACCCGTCCAGCCCCTGAACCGTCGCCAGACGAAACACGTCGATGATCTCCCGCGCTGAGGCGCCTTCCTGAAGCGCAAGGCGCAGATGCAGCGCAAGGCCGGAGCGGAACAGATGCGTCGCCGATCCGTCGAGCGCGACGTAGATCAGCTCGCACATCTTGGGCGACAGCGGTCCGTTCTCCGCGGCATAGCCCGCATATTTGCCGTAAGTCTCGAGAAACGCCGGATCGAGCCGCAGCAGGCCCTCCGTCCAGGGCCGCCAATAGCCGCGGGCCCTGACATAGGCTTCTTTCAGCACCTGCTGCTCCGGCGTCAGATCGGACATCGCGATGGTCCCGTCAGGCAATGTTGGTCAGGGTGATGCCGCCATCGACGGTGAGCACCTGCGCCGAGATGAAGCCGCTCTCGTCGCCGGCGAGGAAGCAGATCGCCTTGGCGATGTCGTCGACCGTGCCAAGCCGGCCCAACGGCGTTCGCGCGACCCTGCGCGCATCGAGCTCGGCATTGCGATTGCGCATCGTCCCTTCGGTCGGGATCGCCGAGGGCGCCACGGCATTGACGCGGATGTTGCGCGCGCCGAGCTCGGCCGCGGCCGCGCGCGTAATGCCCATGACGCCGGCCTTGATGCCGCTGTAGACGATGCTGTTCTTGGCCGAGATCAGGCCGGCTACCGAAGCCACGTTGACGATGGCGCCGCCGCGCTCGGCATCCATGACCTCGGCGGCCGCCTGGATTCCCCAGATCACCGCCTTGAAGCCGATGTTGAGCATGCGGTCGATGGTCTCGGGGGCGATATCCGGGACGGATTGATAGCGGACCCACGCCGCGTTGTTGACGAGGATGTCGAAACGTTTCTGTCCCTCGGCCAATCCAACAATTGCCTGCCGCATGCCGTCGCGACTGGAGACGTCCTGCGTGACCGCAACCGCGTTGCCGCCTGCGGACTTGATCGCGTCCACCGTGCTATCAACGAATTCCGGCTTCAAATCATTGATGCCAACGATCGCGCCGCGCGCGGCGAGCTTCAGCGCGGTTGCGCGACCGATACCGTTTCCGGCACCCGTGACGAGTGCGACGCGGCCCACGAGCGTCTGATCCCTGGCTTCCGTCATGGCTGTCTCCCTCACGCTCCTGCCTCGGCAAACGGAGCAACTTCCGATACGTAACGGCGGCCGAACGTGCTGATGAGGCCGCTGGCATCGCCCTGTGCCTGGAGCGTGCGGATGCGGCGCAGATGGCGATGCACCGGCACATCCCAGGTAAAGCCCATGCCGCCATGAATCTGCAGCGCGCCTTCGCTGATCGAGCAGCCATAGGTCGCGGCGGCCAGGAACGCCGCATCGCGCTGCACCGGGCCGCCATCCCCGGACAGGCTGCGCGTGATCGCATGACGGATGCTTTCGAGCCCGAGCTTCTGGCGCGCCAGCGCATGGCGGATGGCCTGGTTGTAGGACAGCGCGTGGCCGAACTGGCGGCGCGTCGACGCATGCTCCTGTGCGAGCGCCAGGCACGCTTCGGCCGATCCCAGGATGGCCGCGGCACGGAGCACGTTGGCATCCGAGCTGAGCACATCCCATGTACCGGCCGGCAGGATGGAGCCAATGGGAATCTCGACCTTCTCCAGTCGCACATTGTGCTCCGGCACCGTCAGATCGAGACCGGCGGCGTCCTCCACCACGACACCTTCGGCATCGGTCGGGATCAGCACCGAGGCACCGTCGCTCATCCGCACCAGGATGTGGTCGACCTCCGCCGCGCAGGGCGCGCGCCCGAGCGAGCCGTTCAGCACCAGCCGCCCACCCTCCCGTTCAGCGAGAGCCTCACCCTGCCAGGCGATGGTCGCCAGCTTTTCGCCGGAGACGATCGCGGCGGCAAGACGCGTCAGCGATGACTGGAGCAGGCGGCCGACCAGAATGGTCTCCAGCAACGGAAAGGCGAGCAACCCGGAATGCGCGGCTGCAATGACCGGCACCGCGAAGCCGATCGGCAGAGCCAGCCCCCCCACCTCCTCATCCGCGGTGATTCCCAGCAGACCATCACCGGCGAGATTTCGCGCCTGCTCGCGCAGATCCAAACCGGCACATGCGGTCACTGCGCGTGCGGCGGTTGCCGCGAACTCGTCGGGCTGAAGTCCTTCACCAACCACGGTCATCACTTGCCTCGCGACAGCTGGAGAATGCGATCGGCGATGATGCCGAGCTGGATCTCGGTCGTGCCGGCATAGATCGTCTCGGCGCGGGCCTGGAGGTAGATGGCCTCGAAGCGCCGCCGCGCCACCTTGATCGCCGGGATCTGCGGCAGCGAGGCCTGCGAGAGCAGCTCGAGGGCCAGCGCGGCAAAACGCTGATGCGATTCGCTCCAATAGAGCTTTGCAAGACTGCCGCGCGCGCCGATCTTGTCGCCGCTCGCGAGCGCCTCGACCGCGGTCTCGACATGCGCCTTCAGCACCTCGATCTCGACGGCGACCTCGCCGAGCCGGACCGCATAATGCCTGTCGGCAACCATCGCCGCCAACGCCGTATCGGCCTTGCAGGCCGAAATCAGATGACGCAGCTCGTTCTCGAAGCGCCAGGCGCGGTACATGCGGTTGGTCGCCCGCTCGATCTCCAGCACGCGGATGGCCGCGGCCCAGCCCTCGTCGGGCGCGCCGATCGCGTCGGCTTGCGCGACCTCGACCTCGTCGAAGAACACCTCGCAAAAGCTCTCGCGTCCGTCGATCGACTTGATGGTGCGCACGCGCACGCCCTTGGCATCGAGCGGCACCGCGAACATGGCAAGGCCGCGATGGCGGTCCTCCAGTGGTCCGGTGCGGGCCAGCACCAGACAACGCTGCGACCGGTATGCGCCGCTGGTCCAGATCTTCTGACCGTTGATCCGCCAGCCGTCGCCGGTTTGCGTGGCCCGGGTACGAAGCCCGGCAAGATCGGAACCTGCCTCGGGCTCGGAAAATCCCTGGCACCAGATGTTGCGCATCTCGAGGATCGCGGGCAGGAAACGCCGCTTCTGCTCCTCGGTACCGACCGCCAAGATGATCGGGCCGGCAAGCTCCTTGCCGATCGAGTTGACGCTCTCCGGCATCGCAAGCCGGCCGATCTCCTGATTGGCGACGAGGTGTTCGCGCAAGGAGCGACCGTGCCCGCCATAGGCCTGCGGCCAGGTGATGCCGGTGAGGCCGGCACGGTACATCGCCGCTTCCCAGGCCACCGATTGCTGAAGCGTGGGCGCCGCGAACGCGGCGCTGTCGCTGCGAAAGCTGGCGGGAAGACTGGCGCGCAGCCAGCGATGCATCACATCCCGATAGGCTTCGCCCGTCAGGTTCTCACCCGCGACCGGATGCGTCGAGACCGCTTCAAGTACACTCATCGCCCGTTTTCCCGCTGCTGTTTCTCACTGCGACTTGAGAAGATCGCAGGCACTCTCCGATGCCGGCCGCCACGCATCCTCGGGCGCAATCGTGCCGGTGATCTCGTAATAGTCGTAGGTGTATTTGGATTCCGCCGGTGTCTTGATCCGCGCGACATAGAGCGGCCTCATCACCTGCCCGTCGGCCCTGATCGCGACATTCTTCATCTCGAAATCATTGACCGGTGTGTTCTTCATCTGCCGCATCACGGCGTCGCCATCGTCCGAGCCGGAGGCGGCCACCGCGTTGAGATAATGCGTGATGGCGCTGTAGGTGGCCGACTTGCCTTCATTGAGCAGCTGACCGTTCGTTGCCTCCGCATAGCGCTTGGCAAACGCCCGGCTCTCCGGCGTCATGTCCCAGTAGAACGGCGTCGTCAGCCGCACGTTCTGGAGGTCCTTCAAGCCGATGCCGTGGGTCTGGCTGATCATGAGGCCGAGCGGGACCAGGAGTTGCGACTTGGTCAGCCCGAACTCCTGGGCCTGCTTGATCGCATTGGCGAAATCCGCGCCAGAGTTGGCGAGCGCAATCGCCTTGGCGCCGCTGGCCTGTGCCGTCAGCAGGAACGAGGAGAGATCCGACGAATTGAGCGGATGCAGCACCGAGCCCAGCACCTTGCCGCCGCCCGCTTCGATGAACTTGGTCGCATCCGACTGCCAGGCCTTGCCGAAGGCGTAATCGACCGTCAGGAAGAACCAGCTGTCGATGCCCTGGGCGAGCAGCGCCTTCACCGTGGCCTTGGGCTGGGCATAGGTGTCGACCACCCACTGCGTGGTCATCGGCGAGCATTTGTCGTTGGTGAAGAACGAGCCCGCCGTGCCGGCCAGCATGTAGGGCTTCTTGCGGTTCTTCATGATCTCTTGCACCGCAAGCGCGATCGACGACGCCGAGCATCCGACGATGGCATCGACACCTTCATTGTCGACCCAGCGCAGCGCGATGGCGACGCCGACATCGGGCTTGTTCTGGTCGTCGGCGATCACGAGCTCGATCTTCTTGCCGCCGACCGTCCCGCCGAAATCAGCGATAGCGAGCTTGGCGGCCGCGACCGAACCGAGGCCGCAATTGTCGGCATAGGGACCATTCTGGTCGTTCATGATGCCGATCTTGACCACGTCGCCCGAGATGCCCTGCGCGGACACGGGCGCATTGGTGAACAGCAAGGCAATCATGCCGAGCACTGCGATCCTCGATCTCATCGTGTAGTCCTCCACCTGCTTGTCGCGTTTCCTCTGGGCCGGCTTCCGCGGCCTCTTATCGTTTGGATTCAGTGATGCTCGTGGGCTGGAATCTTGCCGTGGGGAATCAGTAGCGCGTCGAGCGCCACGGCCCCCTCGCCTTCAGCCCGCAACAACAGCGGATTGACGTCGATCTCTGCGATGGTATCGGCATGCGCCGCGGCAAAGCGCGACAACGCGGCAACGGCCCGGGCCCCGGCGTCGAGATCGGCGCGCGGCCGGCCCCGTGCGCCATCGAGCACCGCGAATGCCTTCAGCGAAGTCAGCATCGCCATGGCCTGTGTCTCGCTGACCGGCGCCATCTGCACCGCAGAGTCCTGAAGGATTTCCGCGAAAATGCCGCCGAGACCGACCATCACCACTGGCCCGAATACCGGATCGATGCGGCTGCCGAGGATCAGCTCGGCAACGCCCTTGGCCATCGGCGCCACGATCACGCCGTCGATCACGGCGTTGGGTGCTCTGGTGGCGACACGATCGCGCATCTGGGCATAGGCGCGCCGGACTTCCGCTTCCGAGCCAACGCCCACGACCACGCCGCCTGCCTCCGTCTTGTGCGGCAAATCGGGCGAGGCGATTTTCAGCACCACGGGATAGCCGATCTCGGTCGCGGCACGCGCCGCTGCATCCGCATCCTGCACGAGGTGCTCGGCCAGGACCGGAACGCCAGCCTCGGCAAGCGCCCGCTTGGCACCAAGCTCATGGCGAAAGGCGTCCGTCGGAAGCGGTGCGGCTCGCGCGACTGCCTCGGGTTTGTCCTGCGGACGCTGCGCTGCGGCCTGCAATCGCACCAGCGCGGCGACGGTGGCGCAACAACCGTCGAAGCTGGCGATCGTCGGAAAGCCCAGCGCGTGCAGCTCGGTCAGGGCGTCCTCCGGTCCGTCGACGCACAGAACGATCGGACGCGCGGGAAATTGCGCGCGCATGTTGCGTAGCGTGTCCATATAGATGGAGCGCAAGCGCGGCAGATGCAGCGAGAACGGCAGCGGCAGGATCACCGTGTCGGTGCGATCGTCCGCCACGACGGCCGACATGATCTTTTCCAGCAGATCAGGACGGCTTGACATCTGCGCGGTGGCATCGACCGGATTGCGGGCCGATGCAAAGGGCACCAGCTCCAGAATCCGGCGCTGCGTCTCCGGCCCGAGCTCCGGCAATGTCAGACCGACCGCCTGTGCGGCGTCCGCGAGCAGCACGCCGAAGCCGCCCGATGCGGTGAGGATCGCGATGCCCGGCCCTTTCGGCAGACGATCCGGCAACAGGATCGATGCGGCATGGCCGAGATCGATCAGCTCGTCGAGGCTGTGCACACGGACCGCCCCGCAACGTTCAAACAGCGCGTCGAACACGGCATCCGATCCCGCCATCGCCCCGGTGTGCGAGGCTGCGGCGGCCTGGCCTGCCGCAGACGTGCCGATCTTCATGGCGATGACGGGCTTGCCCGCATCGCGCGCCTCCTCAAGCGCGGAGATCAGGCGGCCGGCGTCGCGGCACGCTTCGAGGCAGCACAGGATCACCTTGGTGGCGGGATCGCGCGCCATCCACGCGATGCCATCGGCGATGTCGATGTCGCACTCGTTGCCCGTGGTGATGAAGCGGCTGACGCCGACACCGCGCTCACTGGCGAGACGCATGGTGTAGCTGCCGAGATTGCCGCTCTGCGACACGATGCCGAGCGCGCCGGCGGCCGGCATGCCGTGCTCCAGCACGATCGAAAACGTCGCGATGCTCTTCTCGGCGACGCTGACCGCGCCGAGGCAGTTCGGCCCCAGCAGGCGCATGCCGCTGTTGCGCACGGCGAGGCGCAGCCGCTCCTGCATGGCACGGCCCTGCTCGCCGAGCTCGGCAAAGCCGGAGGAGAAGACGACGACGCTGCGGACGCCACGCGCGGCGCACTGCTCGACGGCTTCGCCCGCGCGCTCCGCGTCGACCGCGATGATGGCGAGATCCGGCGCCTCCGGCAGGTCGGTGACGGAGGCATAGGCCTGCAGCCCCTGCACCATCGCGGCCTTGGGATTGACCGGATAGATGCGGCCTGCATAGCCGTGACGGCGCAGCAGGTCGACCGGCCGGCCGCCGATCTTGGTCGCCTCCTGCGAGGCGCCGATGATCGCGATCGAGCGCGGCGACATCAGCGCGTCGAGACCTTCTCCCGGTCGCATCTCAGCGCCCCTTGAACACCGGCGTGCGCTTCTCGAGGAACGCCATCCGCGCCTCCTTGGCGTCCTCGGTCTTGGACAGTGCCATGGTGATGTTCTGCTCGAAGCGGTAGGCATCGCGCGGCGGCATCAGCTCGACCATGTTCGCCGCGTTCTTGGCATATTCGATCGCGATCGGGCTCTTCGAGGCGATCTCCCTTGCGATCTTCATCGCTTCGGGGATCAGGTTCTCCTTGGTGGTGCAGGCCTCGATGATGCCGAGACGATAAAGCTCGGCGGCTGGCACGCGATAGCCGGTGAAGAACATCCGGCGCATCAGCGAGCGACCGAACAGCGTATTCAGCATGGCCGCACCGCCGGCGAGACCGACATTGATCTCGGGCATGCCGAAGACTGCGTCTTCGCAGGCGTAGAAAATGTCGCAGGAGGCCATCAGGCCGACACCCGCCCCCAGCGCCACGCCGTTGATCGCCGCGATGACCGGCTTCGAACATTCGCGGATGCAGTTTCCGGTCTCGCGCGTAATCCGGTTATGGCTGTGAAACGCGCCGATCTTGGCCGGGTCCGGCCGGTCCTTCAGATCGGCACCGCTGCAAAACACCTTCCCGGCGCCGGTCAGGATCGCGACCCTGACGTCGGCGCGCTCCGAAATCTCGTCGAATACGCTGACGATGCGATCGCGCATCGCGCGATCGAGCGCATTCACCGGAGGACGGTTCAGCGTCACCAGCGCAATGTTATCGGACACTTCGAGAGTGACGATATCTTCTGACATGGGCTTCCTCCTGGGCTTCTGTTCGTCTTGCTTGTTGTCGTATCGTGACGCCTGACCGATCGGTCAGCTTTTCGTTCTGATAACACCAACCAAAGCGACTTGCAATATCATGCTGATGTCCTATTGACCGACCGATCGGTCAGTCGGTAGGTTCAAGACAAGCAAGAACGACCTTGAGGAGGACACCCATGCCCAGGATCAGCCGACGCCGGGCGACAGCCCTGATCGCCGGCGCTCTCGCCGCGCCGCTCAGTGCGCCCGCCATCGTGAGGGCGCGCGCGTCGCAGATCTTCATCATCGTGCCCTATGCGCCCGGCGGTTCGATCGACAGCCTGATGCGCGCGATTGCGAAGGCCATGGCGGAAACGCTGGACCAGCCCGTCCTGGTCGACAACAAGCCGGGCGCCAACGGCATCGTCGGATCGCAATATGTAGCGCGCGCCCCCAAAGACGGATCGGTTCTGCTGGCGGGCGGCACCGGGCCGATTTCGCTGAACGTGCTGCTGCGCAAGAACCTGCCCTACAAGCTCGAGGACTTCGCCTCCGTCGCGATGCTCTGCAACGGGCCGCTGTCGTTGACCGTGAACGCGCGCACACCGGCCGCCGACGTGAAGAGCTTCGTCACCTATGCCAAGGGCCGCGACAAGCCGCTGTTCTACGCCACGCTGGGCCCCGGCAGCGTCACGCATCTGTTCGGGATCATGATGGGCAAGTCGATGGGGTTTGCCGTCACCGAGGTCGCCTATCGCAATAATCCGGCCTCGATCATGGAGACGCTGTCGGGAGAGTGCGATCTCAACTTCGCAACGCCTGCGGCGGTGATCGAGCATGCGCGCGGCGGTCAGCTCCGCATCCTCGCGCTGTCCTCGGAAAAGCGCATGGCGAGTTTTCCGGAGATCCCGACGCTGGCCGAATCCGGCTATCCCGACCTCACGGCGTCGTTCTGGACCGCGCTGCACGCGCCCGCGGGCACGCCGCGCGATATCATTACGCGGCTGAACGCGGCAGCCAACGCGGCGATGCAGAAGCCCGAGATCGCAAAGCAGCTCGAGACCGATGGCCTGATGCTTGATACCGGCGCACCGGAACAGCTCGACGCCCAATTGGCCAAGGACGCCGCGCTCTGGGGTCCGGTGATCAAGGCGCAGAACATCGCCCTGGAATGAGGGGCGACGGCCGTCCGGTCAGCGCGACTTGCGCCGGCTGGCCCGTGGCGGCTCAGCCCCCGGAAGCCCGATCATTTCGCCACTTCGCAAGCCATTGAAAATCATGTCGAAGAAGGTGGCGGCGATCTGCTCGGGCGTCGCCGATTTGTTGGGATTGTACCAGCGATGCATCCAGTTGAGCGAGGAGAGGATCAGCCGCCCGGTCATGGGGACATCGACCTTGCGGATTTCGCCGGCATCGATCGCTTCCTGGATCAGGCCGCGCAGAAAGTTCTCGAAACGGTCGCGGCGCGTCAGCCGCTCCTTGTGCCTGGTTCGATCGGGGTCGTTCCAGAAGGCCGTCGTGGAGGCGATCCAGGCCCAGCGGTAGCGCCGGAAATATTCCGCCGTGGCGACCATGAAGGCGCGGATCTTCAGCGACGGCGGCCCGTCGGGAATGCGGTCGCGCACGAACAGATAGAGTTCGAGCGTGGAGCCGACCGCCACGCGCGCGTAGATCTCGTCCTTGTTGGAGAAGTGATGATAGAGCAGCGACTTGGAGATGCCGCAGGCGAGCGCGATGTCGCGCATCGAGGTCCCCTCAAAACCCTTGCTCGCGAACAGCCGGCCGGCCTCGGCCAGGATCTGAAGCACGCGGTCCGAGGCCTCGGCCTGGTTCGCAACGCCATCCTTCATCGTTGACAGTTCAGTCATGAACTCCGCAATCCATTCGTCGCCCGAGGGTCTTTAGAATGAAACTAGGTTTTCACCGACCGATCGGTCAAGTCCGGCGATTCCCGTGCGAGCAACCATGAGCGCAATCCGGATCAGACGCATCGGCACGACCAGGGACCAGCTCGGCGAGAGCCCGGTGTGGGACGAGCGCCGGCAGCGCCTGTTCTGGATCGACGCGCTGGGCGGGTTGATCCACGCGCTCGATCCCGTCACCGGCACCACCGAGCAGTTCAACGTGCCCGCGCCGATCGGCTCGCTGGCGCTGCGAGACGACGGCGGCGCGATCCTGGCTCTGCGCAACGGATTTGCGCACTACGATTTCGACACGCGCACGCTGACGGAGGGCCCGTCGATTGGGCTCGACCACCCAAAAGTACGGCTGAATGACGGCAAGGCCGATCCCCAGGGACGTTTCCTGGCAGGCACGATGCACGGCGACCGCGCCCCGGACGAGGCACCGCTCGGCGGTCTCTATCGCCTGGATGCATCGGGCGCGCTGGAGCTGCTGGAGACGGACCTCGCCGTGAGCAACGGACCGTGCTTCAGCCCGGACGGACGAACGTTCTATATCGCGGACAGCGCGAGACGAATCATCTGGGCTTATGACTACGGCCCGGAGGGCCCGCTCGCGAACAAGCGCGTCTTCGCCAACACGGAGCCGCAAGGGTCCGGTTGCGACGGGGCGACGATCGATTCGGAAGGCTACCTCTGGTCCGTCCTCGTGCGCATCGGCAAGATCGCCCGGCTTGCGCCTGATGGGACGATCGTGCGGACGATCGACATGCCGATCCGTCATCCGACCAGCGTGAGCTTCGGCGGGCCAGATCTCGACGTGCTCTACGTCACGTCGATCTCGCGCAGTCACGCGCTCGGCGACGATCACCCCGATGCCGGCGGCTTGTTCGCCGTCGAAGGCCTCGGCATTCGCGGACTGCCGGCGCACAGGTTTGGTCCGGGCTGACCGGCCTCTGCGCTTAGTTCGCCGATCTTTTGATCTGCTTGGGCACGTTCTCCGCCATATAGTCCACGAAGACCCTGATTTTTTCCGGCAGATAGCTGCTCTGGAGAAACGCCGCGTAGATCCCTTCGTCGAAGGTGGAATTCGTCACCCGGAAGCCGGGCAGCAGACGGACCAGGCGCCTGCTCTTCAACTCCTCGGCCACGGTGTAGTCGTCAAGCAGCGCGATGCCGTGCCCGTTGACGGCGAGGTCGCACAGCACCACGCCGTTGTTGCTGCTGAGGGACGACGGCACGACGATTTCGTGCAACCTGTTCCTGCGCATGAATTTCCAGACCACGTCGTCCGGGCCCATCCAGTAAGTCAGGCAATTGTGGCGGGTGATGTCCTCCGGCTCGCGCAATTTCGGCATGCGGGCAACATAGTCCGGCGAGGCCACGAGAATCCGCTCGCTCCGCAGCAGCCTTCGCTGCATCAGGCCGGGATCCTTCGGCGCCGCGATCTGGAAATCGACGTCGAACTCGTCCTCGCGAAGCTGGGCGCGCCGCTCGGACAGGCGCAGCTCGACCTTCAGCTCCGGATACAGCTTCTGAAAGCCGGGTATCAGCGGCGAGAGCACCTTGATGCCGAACAGCGTCCGCGAGTGCACCCGCAGCGTTCCGCGTGGAGCGGTCTGGAGCGCAAGCGCGGCGGCTTCGGCATCCTCGATGCCGTGCAGCACCTGCTCGGTCCGCTGGAAGAAGATCTTGCCGGCATCGGTCAAGCCGAGATGGCGCGTGCTGCGGTTCAAAAGCTGCACGCCGAGCTGCGCCTCGAGCTCGCCGACATAGCGCGACACCGACGCCGGCGAGAGCCCGACGCGGCGCCCGGCCGCCGAAAAACTGCCCTCACGGACGGCGCTGACGAACAATTCCATGGCCTGGAGGCGATTCATCGATCTTTTCAGATTCTGCAAAGGACATGCTCAGATTACGTCAATTGTTCGAAAAAGCTCAAGGCCCTAGTTTTCTGAGAACGCGTCGCAACAGCGGCCGCGTGGATCGCAAGAGCGACCACGATTTGGGAGGACGCAACCGATGGAATTCGGCGTATTCATTCTGGCGCAGCAGCGCGGCTATCATCAAACCTCGCAGCAGGTCATCAACAACGCCGTCGAGCAGACCGTTGCCGCCGAACACGCGGGCTTCGATACGGCCTGGTACGCCGAGCACCATTTCAACAATTACAGCCTGTGCCCCTCGCCGCTGATGATGGTCGCGCATTGCGCCGGCCTGACCAAGCGCATCCGCCTCGGCTCCGCCGTCTGCGTGCTGCCGCTGTACAATCCGGCGCGGCTGCTCGGCGAGATCGGCTTTGCCGACACGGTTTCGAACGGCCGCCTCGATCTCGGCATCGGCTCGGGCTACCAGAAGTTCGAGTTCGACCGCTTCGGCGTCGACCTCGAGCATTCGCACGCATTGTTCGCCGAGTTCTACGACGTGCTCCAGGCCGGCATGCGCGAGCGCATCTTCTCCTATTCGGGCGAGCACCTGAAGATGCCGCCGACCGCGATCGCGGTGCGCACGGTGCAGACGCCGATGCCGCCGATCTGGGTCACGTCGGGACACGCCGAGACGCTGGGCCGCGCCATTCGCGACAACCACAATCTGTTCGTCACCGCGCTGCTGAATGGCCTCGACGCCATCAAGGCCTTGCGCGAACGTCTCGAAGGGATTGCGGCCAAGGAGGGCCGCTCCATCGACGACACCCATTTCGGCTTCCTGCGCTGCGCCTATGCCAGCGACAATGACAGCGAGATTCAGTCATATCTGGACAATGCGCGCTTCCAGCGCCGGCTCTCCGAAAGCCTGAAGTTCCGGCGCGCCCAGAGCGATGACGGCTATCTGATCAAGGAAGAAGCCGGACCGAACGACATGAGCCTGGAGACGATGCGAAACAACCTGCCCGTCGGCAGCGTCAACCAGGTGATCGACCGCATGCTGGAAGAGATCAGCGTCCTCAAGCCGACCCACATTGCGCTGCAGACCCAGCTCGGCGATTTCGATCAGCCCACGATGCTGCGCCAGATCGAGCTGTGGGGCAGCAAGATCATTCCCGCGATCCGGAAGGAACTGAAATCCGGTCGGACCAAGGCCGCAGGCGAAGCGGTTTCGGCGTAGGCGCAACCGGCGGGGAGCGAGGTCCGGAGGTACGTCATGGGCTGCGAGATGTCTCAAATGACCGATGTCCGCTCAGTCGAGGCCGCGGAGTTCCGGCTGGCCATGCGCAACCTCGCGAGCGGCGTCGCGATCGTGGCGACGGGATCGGAGGGCGCACGGCGTGGATTGACGGTCAGCTCCGTCACCTCGCTATGCATGGAGCCGCCCTGCCTGCTCATCGGCGTCAACAGGAGCTCCGAGACGCACGATGCCATGCTCGCCAATGGCCGCTTCGGGATCAGTCTCCTCGGGAAGGGGCAGGAAGATCTGGCGCTGCGTTTCGCCGGCGGTGCCAAAGGTGTCGATCGCTTCGCAACGGCGCCCTGGGAGCAAGGCATTCTCGACGTGCCGTTGCTGGAGCCTGCGATCGGCGCACTGGAATGCGTGCTGCATCATCACCAGATGGTCGGCACGCACGGTCTCTTCATCGGCAGGATCGTGGCCACCCGCGGCGGCAGCGGCGATCCCCTGGTCAATTTCCAGGGGGCACTGCACGCGCTGCCGCAAGCCTAGAGCGTACGAAGGAGCGGCGTTGTGATCATCGAATGCCTGGACGGCGGCGTCGTCCGTCTGACTGAACCGGACGACTTCCGCAGGTTCAAGCTGGTGCTGCACGCTGACATCCGCACGGAAGCACAGAGCTGGAACGGCATCACGCTTCTCGACGATCGTGACGCGCTCGTCTCGATCGATCTGGTCCCGACCCTGGCGGGCCGCCCCGACGATGCAGACTGGGATCAGCGCTATCAGGAGATGGTGGCCAAAGCCCGCGAGCATGGCTGGATCGATGCCGAGCGACAGGCGATCCGGGCTCACATTGAACGAATACCTTAATCGAACGGATAGGCCTCCGCGCGATCGATCTCCGCCGCCTTGTGCGCGAAGGTGGATTCGGCCAACTCGCGCTTCGATACTGAGCTTCAGTTGCTCGGACGACAGCTCCATGTCCATCGGAATCACCCTTGTCGCCGGAAACGCGTGGCGCCTCGCGCTCTATTCGGCCTTGGTATCCGGCAAGTGGCAAACCGATATTTTAGGATCTCGACTTCAAATAATGTTAAGGCGCGCCACGCGCATCGACAGCGTCGAACGTCGCCGGCTCACGTCATGTCTGGAAGGGAATTTGAGATGCACCCCACCGATCTGCCCGCCCAACCCGGCATCGTTCGTCCTGGCGCGATCGGACACAGCCGCGCAGCCGTGGGCCGCAATTTCGCTTTCATCCCGCCGGAAGGCGTCTTGAAGAGCCGGCTGCCGGCGTGGTCGTCAACGACCGTGCGCTTTCTGGCGGCGCCGACGCTCGGCGCCGAGTTCGCCCAGTTCATGCTGGAGATCGAGCCCTCGGGCGGCACCGCCCAACCAATCTGCGTGGATCTTCAGCATTTCTTCTATGTTGTGACGGGCGCCGTCGACATCCGCATTGGGACCGAAGCCCCGGCCTCGCTGACAGAAGGTGGCTTTGCCTATGTTCCGCCGGGTACGTCTTTCACGATGCACTGCCCTCCCGGCGCGCCCGCGCGCGTCATCGCGCTCAAAAAACGTTATGAGGCGGCTGAGGGCATCGCGACACCGCCGTCAATCATCGCTCAACAGCAATCGATGCCGACGACGAACCATACCGGACTACAGGGGCGCGGCTTCAAGCACCTGCTGCCCATGGGCGATCTGCGATTCGATTTTGAGATGAACCTGATGTTCTTCCAACCCGGCGTCTGTTTTCCAGCCGTCGAGACCCACATCATGGAGCACGGGTTGCTCATGCTGGAGGGGCAAGGCTTGTATTATCTTGGCAATAGCTGGCACGAAATCTGGATCGATGACTTCATCTGGATGGGATCGTTCTGCCCGCAGCAGTTCTATCCCACCGGTTCGAGCCAGTCGGTCTATCTGTTGTACAAGAACGTCAACCGGGACGTTGCGCTCTGACGAGGGCTGCGGGGCTGCCAGCGAGCGGCGATCCATGATCATCACAGCCAGTCAGCCGCTCGCAACCCTTATGGCCGCAGGCACGCCTATCGCCTAAAGCGCGATGAGATTGGGATGAATCGTCATCGCGCTTTAGGTTGTTGTTTGCGCATGATCTTTCCGGAAAACCGCTTCGCACTTTTCCGGATCATGCCTTAGCCTTGAGCGAGCGTCGGGCGCCGGGCGCTCAGCCCTGTCGCGGATTCGAAGGCGGCGCCGATGCGAAGCACCATGCTTTCATCGAAGGCGCGGCCGACGATCTGCATCGACAGCGGCAAGCCCGACGCCGAGAAGCCGGTCGGGATCGACATGGCCGGGTTGCCGGTGACGTTGAACGGCATGGTCTGGATCGGCCAGTTGGGCGGACTGTTCGGATTGAGCTCGGCGAAGGCCGGCGCCGGTATCAGGGCGCTGGCTGTGATCAGCGCGTCATAGGTCTTGAGCTGCAGATTGACCGCGCGCGACAGCTCGCGACGCAACCGCATCGCCTGCTGGATATCTGCCCCGGTTACGAAAGCGCCGAGCGACATCCGCAAATAGGTCAGCCGACCGAAATCGAGCGGCCGCCTCTGGAAGTCCTGCTCGTGAATGGCGTACGCCTCGGTGTACATGATGATGCGGCCGCAGGCATTGAACAGGTCGTAGTCCGGCAGCGTGATCTCCTCGACCACGGCGCCGAGCTTCGCAAGCCGCTCCGCGGCGCTGTCGATCGCCGCAACCACTTCGGCCGACACATCTTCCGTCTTGGCGAAGAAATGCCTGGGCAGGCCGATCCGCAGCCCGTCCACACCCCGATCGAGCCCATCCAGATAGTTCGGTATGGGAATATCGACGCTGGCCGGATCGAGCGCGTCATAGCCGGCGATGGTCTGCAGCGCGATCGCGCTATCCGCGACCGTCCACGACAACGGGCCGCAATGGTCGAGCGTGGTCGAGAGCGGAAACACACCGCGTCGTGAGACCAGGCCGTAGGTCGGCTTCAACCCGACCGTGCCGCAATAAGCGGCGGGGCCACGGATCGAACCGCCGGTGTCCGACCCCATCGCCATGCGCACCAGCCCGGCGGCAACCGCAGCGGCCGAGCCGGAGGACGAGCCGCCGGGAATGTGTTCGCGATTCCAGGGATTGCGCGCCGGCGGAAACGGCAGATCGAAGCTCGGACCGCCGAGCGCGAATTCATGGGTGGCAAGCTTGCCGAGCAGCACCGCGCCTTGCGCCTTGAACTTGCTCTCGACGACGGAATCGGCGGCCGGCACATGATCCAGCCGCAGTTTGGAATGGCAGGTCGAGCGGATGCCGGCGGTGTCGTAGATGTCTTTCAGCGCGTAAGGCACGCCCTGCATCGGCCCGTTGTCGATCCCTTTGGCGAAGGCGACATCCGCGGCCACGGCATCGGCGCGGGCGCGATCGGCGGTCACGGTGATGAAGCTGTCGAGCGCGGGATCGATCGCGGCAATGCGCGACAGCGCGTCCTCGGTGAGCGCGCTCGAGGTGATCGATCCGTCGCGCAGCTTGCGGCCGGCGTCGGCGATGCTGAGCTCGAACAATTTCGTATCGCTCATGATCAAAGACCCCGCGTCACGCTCTGGATCGAGAATGTGCCTGCCGGCTCATCTGCCGCGGTACGCGGCTGGCGCATCGTGGCCAGCATGCGGCGCAGATCCTTGAAACCCGCGAACAGCGCAGCTTTGCGGTCTTCGGGAATGGCAAGGCCAGCGCGTTTGGCGAGCACGTCGAATTCAAGAACAAGCGCGGCCTCGTCGGGCGTTTCCGGCATGATGATCATCCTTCTTGTCGTTGTAGAGTTTGATTGTTCAGACTGCTGCGATCGCCGGCCGGCGCGCATGCCAGTCGGTGTCACGTTGATAGGCGTCGGCCGCCTGCAGCACCGCGGCTTCCGCGAACGGACGCCCGCTGATCTGCAGCCCGATCGGCAGGCCGTTCGGATCGAAGCCGCAGGGAATGCTCATCGACGGCAGGCCGAGATAGTTGAACGGCCGGGTGTTGGTGGAGATGCCGAGCGCCACCTGTTCGGTTCCCGGCGGGCCGTTGTCGATATCGGTGGCCGCGAGCGTCGGCAGGCAGGTGCGGATGGTGGGCGTGACCAGGAGATCGACCTGGCTGAACACCTCCTTGGCGAACTCCTTCAGGATCGGGCCGCGCCGGCTCAAGGCCTCGACGTAATAGGTGGCGGGAATCGCATAGCCCGGAAACATCCGCGCATTGATATGGGTCGCGAAATCCTGCGGTCGTTGGCGCATCCACTCCGCGTGGATGGTGGCGCCCTCGACGCGCGACACCGCTGCGGCATAGGTCGCGACCGCATCCATCAGCGACAATGTCAGAGGCACGATCGTTGCGCCGCGCCCGGCCAGCACGGACGTTGAAGCCTCGATCGCTGCCCGCACCGGCACGTCCACCTCGTCGAGGAAGTAGGTCGAGGGCATGCCGATACGGACACCGCGAAGGTCGCCGGTCAGCCCGGCCTCGTAATCAGGCACCGGCATCTCGGCGCTGGTCGGGTCGCGCGGATCGTGCCCGGCGATGACGGACATGATCCGGGCGCAATCGCGCGCGGTGCGGGTGAGCGGGCCGACATTGTCGGCCGAGAACGACAAGGGCATTACGCCGTAGCGGCTGACGCGGGTCTGCGTCGGCTTGATGCCGCTGACGCCATTGGCCGCGGCGGGAAGACGGATCGAGCCGCCGGTGTCGGAGCCCAGTGCGGCAAAGGTGAAGCGGGCCGCGACCGCCGCGCCCGATCCGCTGGAGGAGCCGCCGGTGATGTAGGAAAGATTCCAGGGATTGTGGCAGTCGCCGTGATGACGATTGTGGCCGGTGCCGTTCTGCGCGAACTCCGCCATGTTGAGGCCGGCGAACGCATAAGCGCCGGCAGCGCTGAGCCGCTCGATCACGGTCGCGCTGTAATCCGGCACGAAATCGCGGCGAATGGCCGAGCCGCAGCTGGAGAGCCGGCCGGCCTGATAGTACATGTCCTTGTGCGCCAGCGGCAGCCCGTGCAACGGCCCGAGCGGTCCGCCTTTGGCGCGCTTGGCATCGGCGGCACGGGCCGCAGTGAATGCAGCCTCTTTGTCCACCCAGATCGTGGCGTTGACCGCCGCTTCATGAGAGTCGAGATTGGCCAGGCACGCCTCCAGCAGCGAGACCGCACTCACCTCGCCCTTGCGCACCGCATCCGCCGCGTCGACCAGCGACAGGTCGGCGAGATCAAGCCCTGCCGCCGTCATGCGCGCACCCCGATCGATGCCGCTTCAACCAGCGCCGCCTCGAAGCTCGCGGGCTCATCCTCGAAGCGCATGGTGCCGCGCAGCGCCTCGAAGTCGCGGATCAGCTTCTCCAGATCACCGAGCATCCGCAGAGCCACCTCGTTCGGCGGCTGCACGCCATGCCAGGTCGAGATCGACGCGACCATATGGTTCACGAACTTCGTTTTCTCACTCATGCACAATTGTCCTTCATGCGAGCTCTGTTAGCGGACTTGGCAACACGTCCGCGACGCGGAGGCAGCGGGCCATTCGGCCCGGCGCGGGGTAAACCGGGTCGGGGAAGGCCTGGCGGCATGCCTCGGTGGCGAGACCGCAGCGCGGCGCGAAGCTGCAACCACCCGGCAGCCGCCGCAAATCAGGCGGGCTCCCCGGAATCGCGGCGATATCCTGGTCGGGCGCCTGCTCGTGCACAGTGGAGGCAAGCAGCCCCGCGGTGTAAGGATGCTTCGGCGCGCGCAGCACGTCCGCGACGGGCCCCTCTTCGATCACTCGCCCGGCATACATCACCGCGACGCGATCCGCGATCTCCGCCGCCACACCCAAATCGTGGGTGACGAAGATGGTGCCCATCCCCAGTTCCTGCTGCAGGCGGCGCAGCAGGATCAGCACCTGGATCTGCACCGTCGCGTCCAACGCTGTGGTCGGCTCGTCTGCCAGCAAGAGCCGCGGCCCGCAGGACAGCGCGATCGCGATCATCGCGCGCTGCCGCAGCCCTCCCGACAGCTCATGCGGATAGGCATCGAACCGGCGCGCGGCGGATGGGATCTTGACCAACTCCAGCAACTCGATCGCGCGGGCGCGGGCCTCGGCCTTGGTGCCGCCCTTGTGTCGGCGGATCATCTCCACCAGGTGCTGGCCGATGGTATAGACCGGGTCCAGCGCGGTCATCGGCTCCTGGAACACCATCGCGACCTCGCCGCCGCGAAAGGCCCGTAACGCCTTTCCCTGCAACGCAAGAACATCCTGTCCGCCGAGTTCAACCCGACCGGCCACCTGCGCTTGCTTCGGCAACAGCCGCATCAATGCGCGCAGCGTGACGGACTTGCCCGAGCCGGACTCGCCCAAAAGACACAGTACTTCGCCCGCGCGCAGGCTGAACGTGGCTCCGTTGACGGCGGTCACCGTCGCCTCGCGGCTCACGAACTTCACGGTCAGATCCCGCACGTCCAGCAGCGGCGCGGCCGCCTCGGTGTGACCGTCCATCAGGCGGACCCCGCCAGGCTGTGACCGGAATCCGGCCTCGTCATATGACACGCCGCAACATGGGAGGAGCGGTCCTCCCAGTGTCCCAGCGTCGGCATCCGCGCTTCGCACACGGACTCCGCATGCGGGCATCGGGTGCGAAAACGACAACCCGAGGGCGGGTCGATCGGACTAGGCGGGTCGCCCACCAGAGGCGGTGCCTCGATCCGCCGTCCGGCGTCCATCGACAGGCGAGACCCGAGCAGCGCCCGTGTGTAAGGATGGCGCGCCCGCGCAAATACCTCGGCCGCCGGGCCAAGCTCAACCACCTGTCCCAGATACATCACCAGTACCCGGTCGCTGATATAGCGCACCACGTTGAGGTCGTGGCTGATGAACAAATAAGTCAGGTTCAAAGTGCGCTTGAGCTGTCGCAGCAAATTGAGCACCTGGGCCTCGACCGACTTGTCCAGCGCGGAGACGGCTTCGTCGAGGATCACCATGCGCGGTCCGACCGCGAGCGCGCGGGCGATGTTGACGCGCTGCTTCTGGCCGCCGGACAGCTCGTGCGGGTAGCGCGGGCCGAACAGATCCGGCCGAAGGCCCACCTTGACCAGGATCTCGTGGGCGATCCGGCGCGCCTCGGTCTTGCTGCGGCCGTTCACCATAGGGCCGAAGGCGATGGAATCCTGCACCGGCATGCGCGGGTTGAGCGAGGAATAGCTGTCCTGGAACACCATCTGCACCTGACGGCGCAGGTCAGCCACGTTGACGCCGCCGCGTTCACCCACGGCGTCGCCGTCGAATACCAGTTCGCCGGAGTCCGGCACCACCAGATGCAGCAAGAGCCGCGCCAGCGTTGACTTGCCGCAACCGGACTCGCCTACCACGCCAAGGGTTTCACCCTTGAACAGCGTGAACGAGACGCCATCCACCGCGCGCACCACCGCGCCCGTGCCGGCGCCCTTCACCCGGAAATGGCGCTGCAGCTCGCGCGCGATCAGCATCGGCTGCGCGGCGCCGCCGCGGTCGCGCGGATCCACATAGGGCTGCATCTCGACGGCGGCGCTCATCCGCGCACGTCCATTGCGCCGCGCACGCCGTCGCTGACGAGATTGAAGCAGATCGAGGTGACGAAGATCGCGATGCCCGGCAGCGCGCAGCCCAGCGGGTCGACATAGAGCGACTGGCGCAAGGTCGAGAGCATCAGGCCCCAGTCCGGCTCCGGCGGCTGCACGCCGAGGCCCAGGAAGGACAGGCCCGAAGCGAGCAGGATGCTGACGCTGACGAGGCTGGAGGCATAGATGAACACGGGTCCCAGCACGTTGCCCAGCACGTGGTGGCGGATGATCGTGAGCGTGCTCGCGCCGCTGGCGCGGGCGGCCTCGATGTAGTCCAGATTCTTCACCTGCGCGGTCGCCGTCTCAGCGACGCGGCACATCGCGGGCGTGAACACCAGGCTCAAGGAGATGATGCCGTTGATCATGCCGCCTCCCATAGCGCCGGAGATCGCGACCGCCAGCAGGATGGACGGAAAGGCGTAGAACACGTCCATAGTGCGCATGATGGCGGTATTGGCCACGCGCCCGGCGAAGCCGCCGATCACGCCCAGCATGCCGCCGACCACGGTCGCGATCAAAACCGGCGCCAGGCCCATCAGCAGCGAGATACGGCCGCCATAGATCAGCCGGCTCATCATGTCGCGACCCAACTCGTCGGTGCCCCAGGGATGGCCACGCCAGCCGAACGGCTTGAGACGGCCGACGATACTCTGTTGGTATGGATCGAACGGCGCGATCAGCGGAGCCGCGATCGCCGCGATCACGATCGCCAGCACCACCAATCCGAAGCCGATCGTCATCCAGTCGTAGCGCAGACGGTGCAGCACCGACTGCCAATAGCCGCGCACCTTGATCGCGGGCGCCAAATCGACTTCATTATCCGCGATCTCCGAATCCGCCGGGATCGCGCCCGGCGCCACCACCACTCTCTCATTCATGCTCGGCGGATCCTCGGGTCCAGCACCGCTTGCAACAGGTCCACGATCAAATTGGTGGCGACGAAGATCAGCGCGAGCGCGAGGATCGTGCCCTGCAGCACCGGGATGTCGCGGTTGATGATCGCCTTGAACAGCAGGAAGCCGCTGCCGGGCCAGGTGAACACCGTCTCCACCAGAATGGAGCCGCCCATCAGATAGCCGAATTGCAGCCCCATCACCGCCAGCACCTGTGGCGAGGCATTCTTGAGCACGTGCCGGATCACCGCGCCCTCGCCCAGCCCCATGGCGCGCAGCGTGGTGACGAAATCCTGGCTGCGGACCTCCGCCACCGCCGCGCGCGTGGTGCGTGCGATGATGCCAATCGGGATCATCGCCAGCGTAGTCACGGGCAGCACCAGGAATTGCGCGTCGCTCCAGTGCCATAGTGTGAAGGCGGCCGAGCCGGACTGCCCCATCCCGCTGGCGGGCAGCACCATCAGTTCGACCGCGAAGATGATCACGAGGACCAGTCCCAGCCAGTAGTTCGGCAGGCTGACACCGATCACCGCCGCGCCCGTCACGATGCGATCCGTGGCCCGCCCGGGAAAGCAGCCGGCCAGCGCTCCCATGCCGAAGCCCACGATGAACGAGAGCGGCGCCGCGAACAGCGCCAGCATCGCCGTATTGGCGAGCGCGCCAAACACCTCCAGCGTGACCGCGCGCTGGCTGGCGATCGAGCGGCCGAAGTCACCGTGCAGAACGTGCCACAGCCAGATCGCGTATTGCACCGGGACCGGCCGATCGAAGCCATAGGCGTGCTTGACGATCGCGATGGTCTCGGCCGTCGCGTCCGGCGGCAGCACCGTCTGCAACGGGTCGCCCGGCGCCAGATACACCAGGGAAAAGCATACGACGCTGACGCCGAGCGCGATCGGGATCGCGAATAGTATACGGCGGATGACGTAGCCGAGCATTCCCGCTCCTGCTTAAGGATCGACCGTGATCGGCGTCAGGTCCTGGAACCAGTTCTGCGCCTGCACGAAACCATGCACTTTCGGCGAGAGCGCGCGCGGATTGAGGTCGTGCACGACGAAGATCATCAGCGCTTGTTCGGATTCGTATTCGTGCAGCCTGGTCAGCAGAGCCAGCCGCTTCTCAGGCTCGAACTCCTCGAAGATCTGCTTGACCAGCCCGTCTGCCTCCGGCGTGCCGAAATGGCCCCAATTGCTGCCGGCGGGCGACCAATAGGCGGTGGCAACCGGTTTGATAATGGCGCTCACGGGATCCAGCAGGCCGCGCGAGGCGTTCATCCCGTCGACGTTCGGATATTTCGGGACGCCGGAGCGGCTGACATCCAGCAGCGCGTTCCAATCCATGACATTGAGCGTGACCTCGAAGCCTGCATCTTCCAGTTGCTGCTTGACCAGCTCGTTCATCGGCAGCGACTGCATCTGTCCCGAACCTGATGTCGAGATCGCCAGCGTCACCTTGCAGGGCAGGCAGTTGGCCTCCTTCAACAGGGCGCGCGCCTTCGCTTTGTCGAATTTGTAGATCACCGGATGGCCGTAATACGGCAAGCTCGGCGGCACCTCGGCATATTGGGGCGTCGCCATGCCGCCGACGAGGTCCACCACATCGTCACGGTTGATGGCGTAATTCGCCGCCTGGCGTACCCGAAGGTCCGTAAAGGGACCGCGGGTGAAGTTCAAAATATACGGCCAGTTGTGCGGATAGACGTTGGAGACGATCTGCATATTTGCGCGCTTCAGCACGGGGATCGCATCCGGCGCCGGCGCTTCGATGAAATTCACCTGGCCGGAGAGCAGCGCTGCGGTGCGGGTCGCAGCCTCCGGCGTCGGCAGCAGCACCAGACGGTCCTGCTTCGGAACGCGCGCCTTGTCCCAGTAGTCGTTGTTCGGCACCAGCTCCATGCGTTCATGCGCGGTCATGCCGGCGAAGCGATAGGGGCCGGTGCCTGAGGGCTGATTGGCGTAGGCCGTCCAGTCGTAATTCAGCGCCTGCGCCCGGCAGCGGCTGATCATCAGCACGTAGGACATGTCGTACGGAAACAGCGATTCGACGAATTTCGTAGTGATGGCGACGCTATGGTCGTCGATCTTCTCGATGCTGTCGAAGTTCGTCAGGTAGGCCCGGGACAGCGCGAATTGCTGCGTGAAAAACTGCGGCGCCTTGGGATCGCTGATGCGCTGGAAGTTCCAGATGACGTCGTCGGCCGAGAAGTCGCAGCCATCATGCCACTTCACGCCCTGTCTCAAGGTGAAGATCCAGCGCTTGTGGTTGGCCGGATCGATGTGCCACTCGGTCGCCAAGCCAGGCTTGATGTCCGATGCCGTGTCGCTCTTCGACAGATCCCAATTGATCAAGGCGTCGTACAAATTCCAGCCGACGAACCGAAAGCCTTCAAAGCCCTGGTCTGGATTTCCCGTCGTGACCGGCAGATCGCCCGCGGTCATCGCCACCTTCAAGACGCCGGCTGCCCCGGCGGGCGACGTGGGGGCGACTAGCCCTCCAGCAATGAGGCCGGCCATTGCGCCACACCACGAGAGCATCTTGAGAGCAGAGCACGTCATTGTGCCTCCGTTGTCGCGCCTGGAACCGCCAGGAAAGATATCGCTGCGACGCAGCATAGTCAGACGTACATTTCCTTAGCAAGCCGCACTAATTTGCTTTTCTTGATCAATGCTTGTGCATTCAAGGCGGAATGCGCACTCCCGCGATCTGGAGTGGATGTTCGACAACATGCTCGCCTTTCTAACAGGCAGATTCCTTGCGATTGTCGACAGTCGATAGATCGGCTCGCCACCGCTCGGTGATTGGTGCGCGACACAGATGTCACGCGCGCGATCCCTGGAATCGACGAGTTGGCAGCTGATTCATGCGCACGGTCTTGCGCTCACCTTGCGTCGCCGGATCGCATCAGCTGGGAGGCGCGATCATTCCTGCTCAAGGACATCGACGATCGTCACCACGCTTGCCACAAGCCAAGCTTATTGGAGACGATCATCATAAATCGGAACAGAAATTGAAAGCCCTCGCGAATTTGCGCCGGCCATCAGCCGTGACAGTCATCATTTCGGGATGGCGTCAGAATGGGGGAGCGCATGGTCGGGACAGCCCACTGAATCGGACATCGATCAAGGGCGCGGCGGCTGCATCGCGCTCGCGGTTTTGGCCGCGCGCACCAACTGGAGGAACTCGGAGCGATAGCCGTAAGGATCGTCGCCGCGCGCTGCCGAGGCGATACGCAGCACGTCGTCATAGCCGAACTGGCCGGTGTGCTTTCCGCCGCGTAGAATCTCGCCGAACGCGGCCACACCGGTTGCAAAGCGGGCATCGAGCGGCGCGTCCTCGAACCGGGCGTGTTCGGACCCGCGATCGACGGGTGTGCTGATCAGCACGCTGCGATCGGATCGCGGCAGCTTGTAACGGATCTTGACGAAGGCATATTCGGCCGGCGGCGGCGAACCGCTCGCGGGGGCTCGCGCACCGTACCTGAGATCGTCGACCGTTCGAGGCCCGCCAACAGGCACGATATCGTAGAGCGCCGTCACGGTTTGCCCCGAACCGACGTCGCCGGCATCGACTTTGTCGTTTGTGAAGTCGTCGCGATTGAGAAGTCGGGTCTCGTAGCCGATCAGCCGATATTCGGCGACGGTCGCGGGATTGAACTCGATCTGAATCTTCACATCCTTGCCGATCGGAAACAGCGTCGAACTTGCCTCTTCGACCAGTACCTTGCGCGCTTCGTTGATCGTATCGATGTAGGCGGCGACGCCGTTGCCGTTCTGCGCCAGCGTCTGCGCCAACGCGTCGTTGTAATTCCCCGCACCAACGCCGAGCACGGACAGGAAAATGCCCTTCTCGCGCTGACGCTCGACGAAACCTTTCAATTCATCCTTGTTCGTGATCCCGACATTGAAGTCGCCGTCAGTCGCGAGGATGACGCGGTTGACGCCGCTGGCGTCAAAGTTCTGCTCGGCAAGCGCGTAGGCTTGCCTGATGCCTTCGGCGCCCGCCGTGCTGCCGCCCGCCTCGAGCCGATCGAGCGTCGCCAGGATTTTCGCTTTCTCGGATACGGAAGTGGGTTCGAGCGCCGTGCCGGCATTCCCTGCATAGGTCACGATCGCGATGCGGTCCTCGGGTTTCAGCTGGGTAACGAGCATGGCGAGCGACTGCTTCACGAGCGGCAACCGGTTTTGCGGCTGCATCGAGCCCGATGTATCGATCAGGAAAACCAGATTCGCGCGCGGCCGGTTTGTCTGTTGCAGCGCATAACCCTTGACACCGATGCGAATGAGTTTGCGGCCTTCGGCCCAGGGGTTCGGAAACACGGCAACGTTGGCCCGGAACGGTTCGCTCGCCGATGCGGGCGCTTCATAGCCATAAGGAAAGTAATTGATCAGCTCCTCGGTTCGAACGGACGCGGCCGGGGGCAGGACATTGCGGTTGAGCTGGGCGCGGACGAACGCGTACGACGCCGTATCGACATCAATGGAGAATGTCGAGACCGGTGCATCGCGCGCGACCTTGAAGGCGTTTTCCTGCGCATTCGCAAACTTGTCGCGGCCGACAGGCTCGGACGCGCCAACAGCGGGCTCACGCTGGCTGCGGTCGCGCTGGAGGTCCGCCAGCGCGCGCGTGAGACTGTGATCACTCCCGTCCGCAAAGCGGCCACGAGCGCCAACAGGCGGCATGAGACCCTGCACTCGGCCGGACGCCGCCGGGGAAGACGCCTGCGGAGCCAAATGGCCGACGCGCTGATCTTCCGCAAGCGGCTTGGCGGGCGCCGGGGGCGCCGCAATCGAAGCCGCAGCGGCTTCCTGGTTGGGCTTTGCGGCCGGAGTGGCAGTTTGGATTTGCGTTTGCGGCTGGGCCTGGCTTTCGCTTTCCTTCTTTGCTTGTTCTGTCGAGGGAGCTTGAACAACAACGTCGTTGTTAGCCACCTGCTGTTCGACGGGCGTGGCGGTGTCCTGCAACTGCGGCGATTGCATGAGATGGAGATAAGTGCCCGATCCGGCAACAATGCAGGCCAGGCTGGCAGCCAGGAGATATCGCTTACGATTCATGACGGTCCTCTCGGGCGACGGCCGCAACGGCGCGGCGGTTCGCTCGATGAGACGGATCTCGGTCGGAATTCCTTGGCCGTTCTCGGCGCCTTTTTGGTCGAAGCGCAGCAACGCCTGTTGCACGGCCGCGTCACGCGCGTCCGGCACCGACGGCGGAGGGTCGGGCAAACGCATGATGTCGTGATCAGTACTCATCGCCAATGTCCTTCGCGAGACTCGCCTGTCGCCTCACCTCGTGCATGCGGCCGGAGATGGTCGACTCGGTGACGCCGAGCGCCGTGGCCGCCTCCGCGTGCGTCATGCCTTCACCGACCACGAGCACGACCGTCTCTCGTAGCAACGGCGACAACCGCGCCAGTTCGCTCGCGAGCCAGCTGCGACGAAAAAGATCTCTGCCATCCGGCGGCGCCGCCATTCCCGCAAGCACGGCGAGGTGGCCTTTCAGGCGCGCCAACGTCGAATGGCGCCGATGGTGATCATGGCAGGCATTGCGCACGATTCCGATCAGCCAGGTCGTGAACTTCGCCTCCCCCCTGAAAGAAGCGATCCGTTCCACCAGCGCGCAGCAGACATCCTGGCAGATGTCCTGCGCGTCAGTCTGGGAGCCGGTCATGCGCCACGCAACCCGGTGCATGAGGTCGTAGTGACGCCGCAACAAGGCTTCGAATGCGGCACGATTGCCCTGCGTGGCCAGACTCACGAGGTCGTCATCCGTGGCGCCGCCACCCGGCGGCTCAGCCACCTCTGCAGTCACGAGCTGAATGACGCTCCCCATGCCCTTTCCTCAAGGCCGACGGGATTGAGCAAGACAATTGGGACTGTTATCCGGTCCCTCCGCCAGTCCCGCCCAGGACCGCGATCGTACGCACCTTATCCCTACCATAGTCGTTCCACCCATAGACCGGGGCGCCGGGAAGAGATTTTCCAGGCATTCACCAATTGAGACGAACGAGACGGCGGAATCCTTGGGCTAGGTCAGAAAAAATTTCGAACGGCGCAACACCAGAGCCTTACGGCGCTCCGCTGAGGTGGCAACCCAAGCAGCGTGGCTTTGCGGCGCTTATGAGGACAACGATCGCCTGCCGCACAGTCCCGTGGTTTTCACCTGGCAGGCGGCTGAGTTTGGCCCGTCACTGTGGGATGCACGAAACAGCGGATCGGAAAGCGAGCATCGGGGCATCTAGAGCAGCCCGTCTGTCAGAATGAATCCGACTGTCTCGCTAGCGCTGTGAGGGGCTGGAGCGGGTGAAGGGAATCGAACCCTCGTATTCAGCTTGGAAGGCTGCTGCTCTACCATTGAGCTACACCCGCGTGTGGGGCTCCCTAACACGGCCCGGCGGCGGTCTCAACTGCCCCAAGGAGGGCATCTTGGGCGTTCAGTGGCTTTCCGGCCCTTGCGCACGGGCTGGGTTCCGCTTCTTCCCGCCCTCCCCCTTAACAGCGGCGGCGTCCCGGCCTATATTGAGGTCTTCCGCAACCAACGAAAGGAGGTGATCCAGTGCGACAAAGTCACGGCAATTCACGGCTTCACACTGGTTTTCTCCTCGGAGACAGCCAATAACGGGCCGTGAGTTCACGGTGACCGGCTTTTTCGGAAAAAAAGTGCGCCCGAGGTGCGCCCGAGAAATCGGAGCGGAATTTTAGGGCGCAGACCGCAAAAGCCACAAGAAGTGGACGCCGCGCGGAGGGATCTGCGCGGCGTTTTTATGTGGCTACGCCCTGCTCTGCTGGCGTCTTGGAGGTCAGTTTCTCCAGGTCGCGCTGCGCTCGAGCCCTATCCTCATCGGTCTTCGCCTCCTTCACGCGCAGCATGAAAATACGCCGCAGCTTCTCAGGTAGCGGAAGCAGCTGGTCTGTATCAGCGGAAGACTTGAGGAAGAGGATCATGAGGCAAGGATAAGGTCACTACTGCTAAATGTTGTCGTTGGATGCCTTAGGTAAATTATCGTTTTCCGCGTTCATTGTCGTTGGCGTGAAGAAGATGCCATGCTGCCGCTGCCACTTGAGGAACTTGTCCATTTCCAAGGCTCCTAAGCCGGTCCACCCTAAAGGCCACCCCATGAACCACTCTATCCACGTTGGGTTCAGTGCCAGGCCAATCTGATGTGGTTCTGTGGCCGCCGACCGTAATCTCATCACGGTCGTTCGACAGTTCTTTTGGCGATACTCCATCACCTCCACTTTGCCGGCTGGCTTGCAGTCGTTCGCGGTCATCGTTGGCCACAAGCCAGATCCTCTCGCGGAGGTGGGGCGCTCCGACATCGTAAGCGCCCAGCACTGTCCATCGACAGTCATACCCGAGCGAGGCCAGATCACTGAGAACTCGGTCGAGCCCCCGAGTAAGGAGCCTTGGGCTGTTTTCCACAAAGACGTGTCTGGGTCGAACTTCGCCAATAATCCGCGCCATGTGTTTCCACATGCCAGAGCGATCTCCCTCAATTCCGGCAGCTTTCCCAGCGCCACTGATGTCTTGGCAGGGAAAGCCGCCAGAAACGACGTCAACAATTCCGCGCCATGGTCGCCCGTCAAAGGTTTGAACATCATCCCAGATTGGGAAAGGCGGGAGAAAGCCGTCATTTTGTCGGGCGGCAAGTACGCTTGCTGCGTATGGCTCCCACTCGACTGCGCAAATGGTACGCCATCCGAGCAAATGTCCTCCGAGTATTCCTCCACCAGCGCCCGCGAAAAGAGCCAACTCATTCATTACCTCACCTTAGAAAAATATTTGATGGTGAGATTTTACTCGTATTTGAGTCACGTATGTTGTGGCTTTACGTGTGAAGCGATGATGTTGCGTGATTGCGACGCCGAGATCGGCTGGTCAACGTGCTCATCTAGTCATGGCGGCTAGAACGGTGGGTTAGACATCGCGTGGGACAACAACGACCAAACCGCATTATATGCTCCAAGCAATGCCGCAGCGAGACCTAACCAAATAGCATCAGCGGCTCGCTTTCCCATTTGTCCAGAAAAGCCATCGGCAAACTTCTTTCCCTGCGCTGTGAAGAAATCTCGAATTTTTTCACCGCGCGTTCTGAACAGCGTCGCTGCTTGCAAGATGTTGTCAGCGTTTTGCGACAGCACTGGTTCAGGCTCCCGAAGCAACTTGATCAGTTGTCGGATTTCTCCCTCATCGTCGCTCGTATATGGCGGCACTCCAATGGATTCAGGGGGATTGTTGTCGCCGATTGCCGGAGAGACGGATCGCACCTCAGCGAGACGTTCTTCCAAAATATCCAGGCTTCGCTGCAGATTGGCGTAGTCATCTTCCGGCGGGTCTTCGTCGTAGATGCGGTTGCCGTGCGGAGCCCAGTCCACCACATCGTTTTCTAGGTCTTGGACTACAGCTTCAACGATCTCTTCAGGGATCGCATCACCGAAGTAGCCCTCAATCTGTTCCCGAGCATCATAAGGGCCGCCCCAAATGTACTGATATCCTCCCTCGCGACTTTCATACGGCGTGGACTCGGCCGGGTCCTCGAAGTTCGAGAGAAACCAATCCTTAATTGCCTCTTTGAGCTCGTCTCCCTCAAGACCTTCAATGGACTGCTCAGGCGGAATTAGCTTGTCACTTATGTTCAAACTAACCACGGAAAACCCCTTACGCGCCATATCGTAACGTGACTACCGAAAGTTGCCTAATCATCGAAACTGAAAAAAGTCAAACATTGCGCAACTTGCGTCCGAAAGCGCGATCATGCGGGGGAATCCATGAACAACCCAGAGTTTTCGTGACTTGTCCCCTCGCCCGATGAGCGCCCGACAATCAGCCAGCCCGCCCAACCCATTGAACTTGCTGGCAATGAAGAAGAACCAACGCACACCTGCTTACCCGATAATCCAACAAATCCAACAAGTTAAACACCTGCGCCCGACCTGCGCCCGAACGCACCGCACCATCAACAAAACCCCTTCTGCAATAGCGGTTTTCGCGCTTGATCATCTGTTCCAGTGTCTCTTACCAAGCGCTGTCACCTCGCTGGGATCGCCCGCTAAGCTTTGAAACGGGCTTGGCATTTGGGGCGCTCTCAGCCCTGGACCAGCGAGCAAGAAATCGGGCGCGACGGGGCCTCCCCGCCGCGCCTTTTCATTGGGACGAAGCTCACGCGGACGGCTCGCCTGCGAGCACCTCGCGAATCTTCTCCGACAGCTCTGCCTTCCGGTATGGCTTGCACAGCAGCGCCACCCCGGGGTCGAGATGCCCTTCGTGAACGATGGTGTCGTCGGTATAGCCGGACGTGTAGAGCACCCTCGCCCCCGGCCGGCGGAGCCGGACGGCTTCGGCCAATTCCCGCCCGTTCATGCCGCCGGGCATGATGAGGTCGGTGAACAGCAGATCGAATTTGGCGCCCTGATCGACCAGCGCGAGCGCGGCTGCGCCGTCGCCGGCCACCAGCGTGCGATAGCCCAGGCTGCCGAGCTGGGCGACGACATAGCCCTGCACCAGCGGATCGTCCTCGACCACCAGAATGGTCTCGTGCCCGCGCACCGTGGCGGGCGCCTGGACCACGGCCGGTCTGGCCGGCACCTCGCCCTTCGACCGCGGCAGGAACAATCGCATCACCGTGCCGCGTCCCTCCTCGCTCTCGATCGCCACGGTGCCGCCGGTCTGGCGGGCAAAGCCGTAGACCATGCTGAGCCCGAGCCCGGTGCCGCGTCCCACCCCCTTGGTGGTGAAGAACGGCTCGAACACGCGATCGCAGATGTCGGCGGGAATGCCGTGACCGGTGTCGGTGACCGCGACCATCACGAACGCGCCGCGCACGACATCGCCGTCGGCGACGCTGCGCAGGCCGTCGAGCTCCCGGTTCGCGGTCTCGAGCGTCAGCCTGCCGCCGCCCGGCATCGCATCGCGCGCATTGACGGCGAGATTGACGATCGCGGAGGAGAGCTGCGAGGGATCCGCCATCGCGGACCAGGCGTCGTCCGCGAGCCGGGTCACGATCTCGATATGCTCGCCCAGGATCGGCCTCAGCAGCTTCGCCGTCTCGACCACGAGCGCGTTGACGTCGATCTCGCGCGGCTCCAGCGGCTGGCGGCGCGCGAAGGTCAGGAGCTGCGAGGTGATTTCGGCGCCGCGCGCGGCTGCATCGTCGATCAGCTGCGCGATCGCGGCGTATTGAGGCCTGTCCGCGAGCCCTTCCTGGATGATCTCGATGGTCCCGGTGATGACGGTGAGCACGTTGTTGAAGTCGTGCGCGACGCCGCCGGTCAGATGGCCGATCGCGTCCATCTTCTGGGATTGGCGCAGCCGTTCCTCGGTCTCGTGCTGCTCGGTGAAGTCCGTGGCCGAGCCCCGATAACCCATGAAGCGTCCGTCCGCAGCGAACACCGGCTGGCCGTTGACGCTAAAATGGCGCACGCGGCCGGAGACGTCAGGGCGGTGATACTCGAACTTGCGGAACGGCTCGTGGCGATCCAGCATCGCAACATGCTCGCGCCATTTCTCCGCTTCGGACTCGCGATCGAGCGCAGTGTCGAAACGCCGCCGGCCGATGATGCTCGCCCGGTCCATGCCGAAGGCGTCGATCCGTTCCGAAACATAGGTGAACACGTGATCCGGCCCGGTTTCCCAGAACCAATCGGACGCGGTCTCAGCATAATCGCGAAAGCGCTGCTCGCTCGCACGCGCGTCGTCCTCGGCGCGGCGCCGGATCTTGAGGTCGCGCTCGAGACTGGCATTGGCCTCGCGCAGCTCGCCATAGGCGCGTTCGAGATTGCCGCACATGGCGTTGAAGGCGACGATCACCTTGTCCAGCTCGTCGGGATCGTAGGGCGGCCGGCGCTCCAGGTGCAAAGGCGGCGGCGGCCGCGTCAGGCTGTATTTGCCGACGAAGTCGGCGATGGCAACCAGGTGCCGTGTCACCAGCAGATGGAACATGTAGATGATGAACAGCGAGACCAGAAACGTCTTCGCAGCCTGGCTCGCCAGAATGACCAGGGCGCGGTTCAGCAATTGCTGATAGACTTGGCTCAGCGTCGCCTCGACATGGAGCACGCCGATCGTGCGCGCCACCCCCTGCACGGTGGTGTTCAGCGGATAGTCGCGCGTCACGATCGATCGGGCACCCGGCTCGCCGACCGCGACACGGATCGGATTGGGGCGATCGGCGATCTCGCGCACCGCGGCGGCGCGGATGTCGGGCAGCCGCAGGATGCCGTCGAGCTGGAGCTTGAGCTGGTGCTGATCGAGATTCCACAGGCTCTCGCCGAGGCTGCCGGTGGTGCTGCGGCCGATCTCGTCGAGCCGGGTCTCGATGACCCCGACCTCGCGGTCGTAATCGAGATAGAGCTGAAGCCCGGTCAACACCAGCGTGACGATCGAAGAGAACAACAGCACCGCGGCCAGGAGGCGCGGCCCGACGCCGCTGCGTGACCAATTGAAAATCCGCGACAACAGCGTCCCTAACATCGCCGGCGCAAGTGCTGCGCCGATCCCGCTCACATCCTGCTTCGCGACCGCAGGGACAACGGCGCGGCTGCGCTCGGACTCCTGATCGCCTGAGTTGCCCATGCACCACCTCCCCGGAATGGCGGCACCCTGCTCCGGCCGGCCGCAGCCGCGAGCATTCGATAGATTCTCCCTTCACGCGGTGTGCGCGGTGATCCTGCCGGCCCATGGGCGGCTTGAGGTCGGCGGGGTCATATCTTGCGCCCAGCAGCAGGATTCTCGCATAAACTATCACTTCGCGTGCTAGAATGACATCGGTTAAAGTCTGGGGCCGCCTGCATCGCCGGCGATGCGATGGCAGTTGCAGCCGTCGCGCAGACGCCACCCACGGTAGATCGCGCGGGTCTTTCGAATCCAGTGGTAGCAATGCACGATCAAGGAGACGCGTGATGTGGCGGATAGCCGTCGCCTGCCTGTCGTTGCTGCTAGCTGCTCCATCGCAGGCGCAGGAGCTGATCAGGCTGGCGCGCATCGCCGACATCCCCGATCAATATGTCGGCGGCGAGATGCTGCGAGCGGTCTACGCCAAGCTCGACATCAAGCTCGAATTCGAGGACGTCCCCGGCAAGCGGGCCCTGGCGCTGTCGAGCGCCGGCGAGGTCGACGGCGAGATCCAGCGGATCGGAACGCTGTCCCGCGACTACCCGACGCTGGTCCAGGTCACCCCGGCGATCAACTACATCGAGCCCACGGTGTTCACGACGAAGCTGCATTTCGACGTCGCCGGCTGGAATTCGATTCGCGACTACAGCATCGGCATCGTCCGCGGCGTCGGCTCCTCGGAAGCCGGTACGCGCGGCATGGCTGAGGTCACGGCGACCACGAACCTCGAGAGCATGGTCAAGATGCTCGACGCCGACCGTTTCGAATTGATGGTCACCGACCTCTTCAGCGGGCTGGTCGCGGTGCGGAAGCTCAATCTGCAGGCCAGGATCCACCCGCTCTCACCGCCACTCGAGCGCATCCACATCTACCACTATCTGCACGAGCGTCATCGCGACCTGGTGCCGAAGGTCGGCAAGGTGATCGCGCAGATGGAGGCGAGCGGCGAATTGGCGACGCTGCGCGAGGCCCTCGTCAAGCAGGTGCTGAGCACGCCGTGACGGCGCCGGGCCTAGAGCATGATCCGGAAAAGTGTGAAGCGGTTTTCCGAAAGGATCATGCTCAAACAATAACCTGAAGCGCGATGACGATTCATCCCAATCTCATCGCGCTTTAGATCGTGCGAAGCCGTTCACGTAACGCTACAGCGGCGATCAGCACGCCGACGCACCAGGCAACGACTGCCCGGTGAGGCTCCTCGCCGAGGAGCACGGTGAAGATGCTCGCGAGCAGGCACGGCGCGATCGCCTTGCTGCTCCGGCTCACGAGCGACAGCAGGAACGGCAGCGCGGCGATCGATATTTGCAGGACGTCCATGGTGAAAGACAGTCTCGCCGGGGGCTTCAGAAGCCGCAGACATTGAGCGCGCGCGGCCGTTTTCCGCGCCGGCTCTCGACAATGCGCTCGCCGCCGTTCTCGGCCGAGCTGCCGTAATAGCGGTGATGACCGCCCTGGTCATGCAAGTCGACCGGCTCGGATTGTGCCGCCCGTCCCGCGTCGCAGATGATCTTGATGGTGTGACCCGACATGGAAGCCTCCGAATTCTTCAGCCTTCTTAGTGGTCATCAGTCGCGTCGGCTTCAGGCGGCGTTCACGCCGACGGGCCGCAATCGGGTTTCAGGATGGTTTCGTCGAGAGCCGCACGACGCAATATTTTGCGGAGGGGGTTGTCGGCGCGGGCCGCGGTGATACGTCCTTCGGACCCGGGCAGCGAAAACAAACGAGGTGACGATGCTTTACGCCATCCTGGCCTACCATGTGGAAGACGAGATCTTGTCCTGGACACCGGAGCAGGACGCCGCGGTCGTGGCCAAAGTCATCGAGGTTCAGGCGCCCTTGAGGGCAAGCGGACATCTTGGGCCGGCCGCTCGTCTAGATGGCACCCGAAAGGCGCACACCCTGCGCGGCCCGGGCGCGGGCGTCGTGCTGGACGGCCCGTTTGCCGAGACCAAGGAGCAGCTTCTCGGCTTCCATCTGGTGGACTACGACACGGAGGAAGAGGCCATCGAGGCGGCGCGAAAGCTGCGTCAGGTCAATCCGTCGGCGGTCTATGAAATCCGCCCGGTCATGCTTTACGTGCCGGCTGACGGGTTCGGCACGACAAAAGGGTGAGCCGCCGCCTTACGCGTCCGGCACAGCATAGGAGCGCTGGATCAGGCGCCCGCCGAAAGCGATGAACGGCCCGCTCTTCGGGCTGGAACTTCGGGACGCCTTTTCCCTAGGTCTTAACCCCGGTTCCGTCCAGCCGCATTGCGATTCGCGACGGGATCGCCGACTCTGGCCGTTTCACCGGGGCGATTCGTGGCGACATATCTGGACACGCTCAATGCGGAGCAGCGCCGCGCCGTCGAGCATGGCGTGGCCGATGGCGCGACCGTGGGCGCCCCCCTGCTCGTCATCGCCGGCGCCGGCTCCGGCAAGACCAACACGCTGGCCCACCGCGTCGCGCATTTGATCGTCGCGGGCGCCGATCCGCGCCGCATCCTGCTGATGACGTTCTCGCGCCGCGCGGCGGCCGAGATGGCCGGCCGGGTCGAGCGCATCTCCCGCAAGGTGCTGGGCGAGAACAATGCCGCGATCATGCGCGACGCGCTCACCTGGGCCGGCACCTTCCACGGCATCGGCGCGCGGTTGCTGCGCGAATATGCCGAGCGGATCGGCGTCGATCCCGCCTTCACCATCCACGACCGCGAGGATTCCGCCGACCTGATGAATTTGGTCCGGCACGAGCGCGGCCTGTCGAAGACCGAGAGCCGCTTTCCGGCCAAGGGCACGTGCCTGTCGATCTACTCGCGCTGCGTCAACGCCGAGATGGAGATCGAGAAGGTGCTGGGGGCGCACTATCCCTGGTGCGCCGGCTGGGCCGCCGAGCTGAAGGGTCTGTTCGCAGCTTACGTCGAGGCCAAGCAGGCCCAGCACGTGCTCGATTACGACGACCTCCTGCTCTATTGGTCGCAGATGATGAGCGACGCGCTGATCGCCGACGAGATCGGCGGCCGTTTCGATCATGTGCTGGTCGACGAATATCAGGACACCAACCGCCTGCAATCCTCGATCCTTTTAGCGCTGAAGCCTGACGGCCGCGGCCTCACCGTGGTCGGCGACGACGCGCAGTCGATCTATTCCTTCCGCGCCGCCACCGTGCGCAACATCCTGGATTTTCCGCAGAGCTTTTCGCCCCGCGCGGAAATGATCACGCTCGACCGCAACTATCGCTCGACGCAACCGGTGCTGGCGGCGGCCAACGGCGTCATCGGCCTTGCCCGCGAACGCTTCACCAAGAACCTCTGGACCGACCGCACCGCCACGCAAAAACCGCAGCTCGTCACCGTGCACGACGAAGCCGACCAGGCGCGCTACATCGTCGAGGAGGTGCTGGCCAACCGCGAGCAAGGCGCGCTGCTCAAGCACCAGGCGGTGCTGTTCCGGACGTCCTCGCATTCGGGCCCGCTCGAGATCGAGCTGACCCGCCGCAACGTTCCGTTCGTCAAATTCGGCGGGCTGAAATTCCTCGATGCCGCGCATGTCAAGGACGTGCTGGCGCTGCTGCGCTTTGCCGAAAACCCGCGCGACCGCGTCGCAGGTTTCCGTATCCTGCATCTGTTGCCCGGCATCGGCCCCGCAACCGCGCAGCGCGTGCTCGACCAGATGGCGGAGAGCACCGATCCTCTCGCCGCACTCGGCCAGCTTCCGGTGCCGGCGCGGACCGGCGACGACTGGACCGGCTTCGTCCGCACGGTCGCGAACCTGCGCTATTCGGAATGGCCGGTCGATCTCGAACGTGTGCGGCTCTGGTACGAACCGCATCTCGATCGCATCCACGAGGATTCCGAGACGCGCCGCGCCGATCTGATGCAGCTCGAGCAGATCGCGAGCGGCTATGCCTCGCGCGAAAAATTTTTGACCGAGCTCACACTCGATCCCCCGGATGCGACCAGCGACAAATCCGGGCCTCCCTTGCGCGACGAGGATTATCTGATCCTCTCCACCATCCACTCCGCAAAAGGCCAGGAGTGGAAGTCGGTGTTCGTGCTCAACGTCGTCGACGGCCGCATGCCCTCCGACCTCGGTGCCGGCACCTCTGCCGAGCTCGAGGAGGAGCGCCGTCTGCTCTACGTCGCGATGACCCGCGCTAAGGACGATCTGCACCTCGTCGTTCCCCAGCGCTTCTTCGTCCACGGCCAGCAAGCCAAGGGCGACCGCCACGTCTACGCCTCGCGCACCCGCTTCATCCCGGAATCCCTGGTCTATCTGTTCGAGCGCACCGCATGGCCCAAGGCAGGCGCGGCCGGAGCGCGCGCCGCGGCGCAGGGGCCAAAGGTCGACATCGGCGCCCGGATGCGGGGGATGTGGCGGTAGGCCTGGAGAACCTGAGCTTACGATCCACGCTCAGAAATTATAGTTCACCCCGGCCCGGACAAGATCAATCGCCGTACTGGAACGCGCATTGAGAAAGCTCGGCGCAAACGGTGTGCCGGCGTAGAGGCTGCCGACAGCAGGAAAGCTGCCGCTGCCGAGGTCGACGTGAAGATACTCGACCTTGAGGCTGATGTTTTGCGTGAAGCGCTTTTCGCCGCCGACGCCGGCCGTCCAGCCGGTCGCGATGCGCGACGAATTGCCGGCGAAGCACGACGCAAATCCGTAGAACGGACCGCACGCGAAAGCATAGCCGAAATTGCCGATCGAGTTCGACGCCCCGGGCGGCAGCGACACGCTGGCCGATTCACTCACGCGTCCATAGGCCAAGCCGCCGGTGGCGAAGATCAGGAGATCCGGCGTTGCGAGAAATCCGATCCGTCCACGGACCGTGCCGAACCAGTCGATCTTGCGGCTGACGTCGAATGTCGCGGGCTGCGTCCCAAAAAGCGTGACCGGTGTCGACGCGCTGGCTTTGAGGCTGGCCGCAGCGATATCGGCCTCGACACCGACGACACCGCGACCGGCGAACTGCCAGTCATAGCCGATCTGCCCGCCGCCGAGCCCGCCATTGGCATTGCGAGAGGCCGCGACCGGCGGAACGACGGGCTGACCGAATGACAGACTCTGCGTGAGCGGATCACCAGGATTTGCGGTGACGCCGCCGCTCGCCCAGCCATAGCCTCCGTTCAGCCCGGCGTGAAATCCCGTCCAGTTGATCTCGCCGGCCTCCGCGGAAACGCATCCGCCGAAAACCAACAGGGCCGCCGCCAAGACCTTCTTCATACCGCTTCCTTGCCGATGTCGCATCAGCCCGCATACTGGCGCACGCGGACAGTCACTGGATTCGAGGGCAATCCTAGAAGATGCTGCTCCGAGGTCTCGGCGCTCCCTGCAGCCGGCACTGCAATTGGCGCAACAATGCGAAATCGTTGCGTCTGTTGCGGACGCGTCACACCGACAATGGCGACAGCTCATGCTCCCCTGATGCCGGTTCGAACCGGGTCGGCAAAGCGCACGACAAAGCCTCGGATCTGGCGAGGCACGATCAGTTTGACGACCCAGCGCATGACGCGTTTCCTGTTCAGCACCGACGTCCTGCCATCGGAGGACAGGCTCGCGATCTGGCTACAGGACCTCGGACGTCATCATATGCGGCTCGACATCAAGCCGCGCGAGGCCCGCACGAACGATGGGGATGGCAACAACGGACCCGCATTCAGCTGGGTCAGGCGATCCGACTATCGCATCCTTGACGAAGACGAGACGCTGCCGCGCGACGCGGACGACAGCATCCTGCTGCTTCACGGCGCGACGGGCTCGCTCGCGATCGAGGGCCGCGTCCAACTCACCAACGTCCGGCTGGACGGCACGCTGTTTCGCAGCAGGATACCCGACATCGACCAGCAGCTGCTTCGTCGATTACCTTCGAACGATATCGCGCTACGCTTGCTGCAAGCCTATGTCGATGCACTCGCGGCGGGCGGCGTTCCCGCCGATCCCGTTTTTGCCCACATCATCAACGAACATATCGTCGATCTGATCGCGACCTCCTTGCGGTCAGGCGACGACAATTCCGAGCCGGCAGCGCAAAGCGCGATCCCGGCGGCGCGTCTCGCCGCGGCGACGACCGACATCCGCGCCCATCTCAGCGATCCGGCCCTGTCGGCGAAACATGTTGCGCAGCGATTGGGCCTGTCCGAACGATCAATCTATCTGCTATTCGAACGCAGCGGCCTGAACTTTGCGCCCTTTGTCACGAACGAACGGCTCAAGCTCGCCGTCGCCATGCTGCTCGATCCCGCGCGACAGCGGAATCGGATCGGCGACATCGCTCTCGCGGCAGGGTTCGGCGACCTCTCGACGTTCAACCGGTGCTTTCGCCGCCGCTACGGGCGAACGCCGTCCAGTCTGCGCCGCTCCGGGCCGGGGTGACGAAGGCTTGCCGCCGGCTACGATTTCAGCCGGTCGAACTGAACTTGGCCTGATTTCATCACCAGCGGAATGTGCTCGCCCTGGCCGAGCAGGCAGGCCACGTCGCGCAGCGGGTTGCCATCGACCACCAGCAGGTCCGCGATCGCGTCGGGCGCGATGCGGCCGAGCTTGCCCTCCATGCCGAGCACCTCGGCGCCGATCACTGTCGCGCTGGCGATGACGGCGCGGGGCCCGAGAATTTCGGCGCGGATGCGGAATTCGTCGCTCTGCAGGCGCTGGGACGGCCCGAGCAAATCGCTGCCGAACCCCATCTTCACACCGGCATCGCGATAGATCGTCAGCGACCGCAGGCCGGCGTCGCGGACGTCGGCGATCTTGGCGACGCTCTCGGGCGGCAGGCCGTATTGGGCGCCTTCATTGGCCAGCGCCTCGTAGGTGACCAGCGTCGGCACCACATAAGCGCCCTTCTCGGCCATCAGCCGCGCGGTCGGCGCATCGACGAGATTGCCATGCTCGATCGTGCGCACGCCGCAGCGGACCGCGCGTTCGATCGCGGCGGCGGTGTAGGCGTGGGCGAGCACATAGGTGTGGCGGCCGCGCGCCTCCTCGACAATGGCGCGGATCTCGTCCTCGGAGTAGCCGAAGGCGCCGACCGGATCGGTCGGTGACGCGACGCCGCCGGAGGCCATGATCTTGATCTGGTCGGCGCCCATCTGGAGTTCTTCGCGCGCCGCTTTGCGCACGCCGTCGACGCCGTCGGCAACGCGCGCCAGCGCGCCGACACGCACGCAGCACGGACACGGCGCGTCGCTCGCGAGATAATCCGAACGCGCCCGCATATCGCCGTGGCCGCCGGTCTGGCTGAGCGCGCGGCCGGAGACGAACAGCCGCGGGCCGTCGGTCAGGCCGGTGTCGATCGCCTGCTTCAGCGCATGGCCGGCGCCGCCGGCATCGCGGACCGTGGTGAAGCCACGCCTGAGCATACCGCGCAGCAGCAGCGTCGAGCGCAGCGTCACCAGCACGTTCGGCATGTGCACCTGCTGCGCAAGATTGAGCTCGACGGCGATCGCATGCACATGCAGGTCGATCAGGCCGGGCATCAGCGTCTTGCCCTTCAAATCAATGGTGCGATCGGCGATGACCTGGAGCGGCCGGTCCGAGACCTCCTTGATCAGGCTGTCTTCCACCAGCACGTCATGGCCTGTCAGCAGTTCCGGCTGCAGCGGATCGAGCAGCGCGGCGTTCTTGAAGAGGATGCTGGGCATCGCGGAATCCTGTCAGAAGTGGCTTGGCGCAAGCAGCGCCGGCAAGGCAAGCTGGGCGAAGGGAAGGCACACAGCGATGTCATCCTCGCCATACCAGCCCGCCTCGTGCAGCAGATTGAGCGAGCCGAACGTCCGTCCACGCCAGCGCACGGGCATGTTGAGCACGCTCTCGCAGCCGAGCGAGGCGATCAGCTCGTGGTCGGAGAACACCTTGCGCAGATCATCCCGCGTGCGGCCGATATAGGCCTCGCCGCGGTCGAGAACGGCTTCGGTCCACGGGCCCGGCGCGAGGCGCTTGCGGCCGCCGGCCGGATACGGCCCGGGGAGATTGGAATAAACCCGCGCCGCTTCTCCGCTGTCGCCGTCATAGGTCAGGATCGTGAACAGCTTGTGCCCGATCGCGGCCTTCATGGCTTCGTCGAGTGCCGCGAACAGCGCATCCGGCTGATCCACCCTGCCCTGCGCCGCCGCGACGGCGCAGAGCCAGGAATCCCTCTTGTAGGGATCGTCCGCAACTTTGGTCCGCGTCATGCAACCTCACCCGCTGCGATCTCTTCCAGCGAACGGCCGCGGGTCCGCACGCCCATCAGCACGACGGTGAGAGCCCCGAGCAGCAGCACCGTCGTGGTGACGCCGAACACGCCGGCGAAGCCGAAATTGGGATAGAGATAGCCAACCAAAATCGGCGAGACGATCGCGCCGATGCGGCCGATTGCGGAAGCGAGCCCGGCGCCCGTGGTCCTGACCGGCGTCGGGAACACTTCGGCGGTATAGGCATAGACGCCCGCATAGGTACCGTTCATGAACAGCGACAGGAAGATTCCCGCCGCCATGATCTGCTGGTCGCTCTGCGCGAAGGCGAGCCCGAGCGCGCTGGCGCCGCCGAGCACCATGTAGGTCGCGATCGTCGCCTGCCGGCCGATGCGCTCGTTGAAATACGCGGCGCTGAAATAGCCGGGAATCTGCGCACAATAGATCGCGATCGAATAGGCGAAGCTCTTGGTGATGCTCATGCCGTTCTGGACCAGCAGGCCGGGGATCCAGACGAAGAACGAATAATAGCTGAAGGTGATCGCCAGCCACATGATCCAGGTCATGACAGTGATGCGCGCCTGCCGGCCCGCCAGAAGCGCCGCGAAATTGGCGCGCAGCGTCCCGCCGGTCCCCGTCGGCGCTGTTGCTTCGACGACCGGCTGCGGCAGGACATGACCCGCGCGGGCAAAGCTGGCCTCGATCCTGTCGAGGACGGACTCGGCTTCCATCTCCCGTCCCCGGCTTTCCAGCCAGCGCGGCGATTCCGGCAGCGACTTGCGCCACCACAACAGCATGACGACCGGCGCCGCCGTGATCACCAGCACGATGCGCCAGCCATTGTCATAGGAGGGAACGATGAAGTAGCCGAGCAAAGCCGCGGCGACGAAGCCGAAGGAGAAGAAGCCGGCCAGTGCACCGGTGAAACTGCCGCGGTAACGCCGCGCCACGAATTCCGCGAGATAGGGTGCGATGATCGCGCTCTCCGCGCCGGTGCCCATGCCGGCAACGACCCGCGCGGCGAAGAAGGACGGCCATGTGTCCGCCATCGCGCTCACGATCGATGCCACGCAATAGAGGGCAAGCGCCGACATCATCACGGCGCGGCGGCCGATCAGATCGCCCAGCGTGCCGGCGAACAGGGCGCCGAACAGGAAGCCGATATAGGTGCTGCTGCCGAGCACGCCGATCTCTACACTCGTCAGATTCCAGGCCGTGCGCAGCACCGGCAGGATGAAGGCCAGCACCGCCGCGTCCATCGCGTCGAACGTGTAGCCAAGCCCGCCCATCAACAGCAGATGCTTGTGGAAGCGTGCGAACGGAAGGCGCTCGATGCGCGCCGATATCATCGACATGAAAGTCCCCTCAGTCTGGCGGCCCGGCGCTCCGCGTGTCCCTGGGGGAACCATAGACAAAGTGACATTATCGTCATAATTTATAATCATGATCTAATATATCACCATGGTGAATGTCCGTGTCGTTCCGCGCGCTCGACCTCAACCTCTTGAAAGTCTTCGAGGCGCTGATGACCGAGGGCAGCGTCACGCGTGCCGCGAGCGCGCTGACGATGACCCAGCCTGCCGTCAGCAATGCGCTGGCGCGGCTGCGCACCGCGCTCGGCGATCCCCTGTTCGTGAGATCCGGCACCGGGATCCGTCCGACCCAGCGCGCCGTGGTGCTGTGGGAGCCGATCGGCGAGGCGCTGGAAAGCGTGCGTGGCGCGCTTGACGAGCAGGTATTCGATCCCGCCCGCGCGCAGATCGAGTTCAGCCTGTCGATGTCGGACTACGTCTCCTCGCTGGTGATGCCGGACCTCCTGACCCATCTCGGCCAGGTCGCGCCGAAGGCGCGCATCCACACCGTCCCCAATACCGTCGTCGAGATCGCCGACCAGCTCGAGGACAACAGGGTCGATTGCGTGCTCAGCGTCTATGTCAACGAGGCGCAGCAGCCGGCCGCCATTCGCTCGCGGTCGCTATGGACCGTCGACTATTCCTGTTTCATGCGGCGCGGCCATCCCCTCGCCGCCCGGAAGCGGCTGAGCACCCGCACCTTCCTGAACGCCGGCCACGTCGATGTCAGCCTCGCGGGCAAGACCATGCCGTCCTACGACCTCTTCCTCGCCTCGCGCGGGCTATCGCGCAATCTGGTCGCGACCGTCAATCACTACAGCGCCGCCTACGAGGTCGCGCGGCAGTCCGACCTGATCGCCGTGCTGCCGAGCGATCTGCGGTCGCAGTCCCGCCATGCGCCGCTGCTGCACGCCATGCCGCTTCCGCTCAAGGCGCCGCCGCGCATCGTCAGCCTGTTCTGGCACCAGCGCAACGACACCGTGCCGGCGCAGCGCTGGCTGCGCGAGACCCTGGTCGGGATGTTCGCCCGGTCGGGTTGAGGTCGCCGGCTCGGACCGGCCTCTCCGCCCGTCCTGAACTAGCCCCCGACGACACGATGCGGGCACTGCACCAAAACGCCGCCCTTGACGGCTCATTCCCCAGTTGCTTCAATCAGACCATATTACTTTGAGCTGTTGGGATTATTGTTTTGCGTAACCGTAGCGTCACCCCTGCCAGCAGGGCGACCATGCTTCCGCAGATTTCTTGCGGGCCGCGCCATGGCATCCGCCCGGCGGAACAGCTCACCCCACAAAGCCCCGAACGCGTTCCTCAATCTGCCGCACCCTTGGTGCGTGCAACGTAGAGAGGCATAGCCATGGCCGCGACAATCCCTCCCTGGTTGGCAACGATGCGGCAAATCACGGGCACACGGGCGCTCGATAGCGGCGATAATCCCGTCATCATGAGCTGGCCGCAAAAGATCGGCGAGCTGTTCCCGGACACAAGGGACTATTGCAGAGAATACACACACGACTCCATCGCATGGTGCGGCCTCACCGTCGGCTATTGCATGGCGGTGAACGGCATCAAGCCGGTGTTTGGCGGCGACGCGGACTCGCGCTTCCTGTGGGCACTCGCCTGGCGGCAGTTCGGAACCGACGCTGGCGGTACGCCGCAACCCGGCGACGTGCTGGTGTTCGAATGGTCCGGCGGCGGCCATCACGTCACGCTCTACGAGGAGACCAACGGCAACAGTTATGTTTGCCGCGGCGGCAACCAGGACCATCAGGTCAAGCTGTCGAACTTCCCCAGGAGCCGCTGCATCGCCATCCGCAGGCCGCCCGCCGCGGCGATCGCGCCGACGGCGGACAGCGTTCACGCGCCGGCACAGATGCAGAGCCGCGTCATTGCGACCGTGTTCGGCGGCGCATCTGATCCGAAGACCAGCGCCTATGACGGGCACATGATCGACGACACCGAACTCGGTGTGGCGCTGCCCGCCCACATTTCCGATCCGCGCCCCAATGTGAGCGTGTCGAAGGACGGCAAGACGGTGATCTGCAAGGTCGTGCATATCGGCCCCTGGGACACCGACGATGCATATTGGAAGACCGGTGCAAGACCCCAGGCCGAGTCCGGCGTCGACAGCCAGGGACACAGGACGAACGGCGCCGGCATCGATCTCACGCCGGCTGCGGCGAAGGCCATCGGTCTCATCGACAAGGGCGAGGTCGACTGGGAGTTCGTGAACGCCCCGCTGACCATCCCGTTCATTCCGTTCCCATTCCACAGAGACTCAACTTCCCCCGACCTGGTGCAACAGCTGCTAGCTCAATTGGAGGCCGCCAAGATGCCCACCAATCCAACCACGCCGCCAGCCGGCGGACAGCCTGATATTGCAACGCTGATCGCAGAGGCACTCAAGGTCTTCCAGACCTTGGGACCAGGCAGTCAGCAGCAGCTACCCACGGGCGGGACTGCGGCGACGCCGGACCAGCTCCAGCAATTCATCAAGGTGTTGGGCGCACTGACCGGCGATTTCGGCGGCCCCAAGGGACTGGGCCAGGTCAATGGCGCGCTCGGCGACACCGTCGGCAATCTGCTCGACGGCAAGAAGAGCGCAATCGGCATCATCGGCTCGGTGCTGACGGCGGTACTTCATGTCGTCGGTCCGAGCCTGCCCGCGGCGGTGACAACCGCGATCGGCGGCCCGCTCGCGCCGGCAATATTGCCGATTTTCCTCGGCCTCACGGCCTGGGGCGCGCTTGGCAAGTTTGAGAAGTGGATGCCGCCGACCACGCCGCCGAAGCAATGAGGCGGCCGCCAAACCACGAAGACTGAAGTGAAGTTCGCCCGCGTCGAAACACGACCAGGATGGCAGGCATGTCCGAGCAGGATGCAATTCGATGGTTCAAGACCCAGTTCGGCGTGGCGATCACCGCAGCCTGCCGCGGCACGCCTTACACGCTCGACATGGCCACCGCGATCGCGATGCAGGAGACCTATTCCGATTGCTGGGGCCCGATCTACAGGACCAAGCCGGCCAGCGAGGTGCTCAAGCTTTGCGTCGGTGACACGCTCGATGCGCCGAAGCGCAGCGCATTTCCGACGAGCAAGGCGGATCTTCTCGCCGTGCCATCGGGTTCGAGCATGTTCGACGTCGCCCGCCAGGCGCTGATCGACGTCGCGCAAGTCAACCGCACTTATGCGAGAGTGGCGCAGAATCCGGACAAGTTCTGTCACGGCTACGGAATCTTCCAGTACGACATCCAGTTCTTCAAGACCGATCCGAGTTTCTTCCTGACCCGCGGCTGGTACGACATGGCCGAATGCATCAAGCGCCTCATCAAGGAGCTGGATGCCGCGTGCGGACGCGCCTACGGGACGCGGAAATCGTCGCTGACCGACGAAGAGATGATGTACGTCGCGATCGCGTATAATCATGGGAGTGTGCGGGTCGGCGCCGGTCCGCAACAGGGCTTCAAGGCCGATGACGGCCGCTTCTACGGCGAGAACTTCCAGCAATATCTGGCGCTCGCCCACGCCACTCCGGTGGACATTCACGTCCCGACCGATCTCGGCCCGATCGCGGGCACCGGCACCATCCCGCCGATCCCGGCCGGCCAGCAGGATCTCCCGACCCTGGTGCAATCGGCGATGGCCATATCGCAGGCGATCGCCGCGCGGCAACAGCCGCAACAGCCCGGAACGGCGCCGGCCCCCACCAGGCAAGTGGACGATTTCATCAAGCTCCTGACGATCCTGGCCGACAAGACCACGGACGGCCGCTTGGGACAGGTCAACGGTGCGCTTGGACAGACCATCGGCAATCTGCTCGACGGCAAGAAGAGCGCCATCGGCATCATCGGCACCGTCCTCACGACGGTGCTCCAACAGGTCGGCCCGCATCTGGACACGGCCGTGCCGCTGTTCGGCAATTTCGAGCAACTCGGCCAAGCCGCACTGCCGGTCTTCCTCGGCACGACCGCCTGGGGCATTCTCGGCAAGCTCGAGAAATGGCTGGCGCCGACCCGCTGAGCGGCGTCAGCGCCAAGCCGGCCGTATTGATCCCGTGAGACGTCGCCGGCACGGCGTGCGATGCAACCGCCGGATGACGTCCAAAACGGAAACCGAGCATTTCCCGAAGCGGCCTTGCCGCGGCATGACCGTCCCTTAAATGTCGTCGATCCTCCCCTCAGAGAACCTGATCGATGACCGCACCGCTTGAATTCGGACTGGATACCTTTGGCGACGTGACGAAGGACGCGAGCGGCGCCATGCTTCCCCATGCGCAGGTGATCCGCAATGTCGTCGCGGAAGCCGTGCTGGCCGATGAGCTCGGCCTTGACTTCATTGGCCTCGGCGAACACCACCGTTCAGATTTTGCGATCTCCTCGCCCGAGACCGTGCTCGCGGCGATCGCGGCGCGGACCAAACGCATCCATCTCGGCTCGGCCGTGACGGTGCTGAGCTCGGACGACCCGATCCGCGTGTTCCAGCGCTTCGCCACGCTCGATGCGCTCTCCAACGGTCGCGCCGAGGTGATCCTCGGCCGGGGCTCGTTCACCGAATCCTTTCCGCTGTTCGGCTTCGACCTGCGCAAATACGAAGAGCTGTTCGAGGAGAAGCTCGATCTGTTTGCAGCACTGCTGTCGCAAAAACCCGTAACGTGGGAAGGCAAGCTGCGTCCCCCGCTGAAGGACCAGCTCGTCTACCCCCAGGTGGAGAACGGCCAGCTCAAAACCTGGATCGGCGTCGGCGGCAGCCCGCAATCGGTGGTGCGCGCCGCGCATTACGACCTGCCTTTGATGCTCGCCATCATCGGCGGCGATCCCGCGCGCTTTGCGCCCTATGTCGATCTCTATCACCGCGCTTTCAAGGAATTCGGCCGCCCGGCGCAACCGATCGGCGTGCACTCGCCAGGCTACGTCGCTGAGACCGACGAACAGGCGCGCGAAGAGCTCTGGCCCGACTACAAGGCCATGCGCGACCGCATCGGCAAGGAACGCGGCTGGCCGCCGATGGGTCGCGACGAGTTCGTCAACGAGGCGGAGCACGGCTCGCTTTATGTCGGCTCGCCCGAAACGGTGGCACGCAAAATCGCGACGACGGCCAAGGCGCTTAATATTTCGCGCTTCCAGCTGAAATATTCGGCCGGTCCCCTGCCGCACGAGAGGCTGATGCGCAGCCTCGAGCTCTATGGCCGCAAGGTGGTGCCGCTGGTGCGGGAGATGATGGGGTAAGACCGGTGGCGTCAGCCTCCCGGTCTGTGCTCACCAGAGCCTCGTCGAGAAGACTTGGTGCGAAGCTGATTTCAGATGTCGCGCCAACGCCCGCTTGCACCGCCACTTGATTTCGCGATCAGATTGCATTCCCCGGGAACAAGGTGTTATGCTTCTCGACGCCTTTTTCCAGAACGGAATCCTGGTCATGGACGCCCCCAACGTTCCAGAAGTGCCAGAAGTCTCGACAAAAACTGTCGATACCGTCGTTGAAAATCCCTACCTTCATTTCGTCAGCTCTGAAGTTCAGACGGCGCTCGCAAGCATTACCGTATATGGGCTCTCCCGCGGCGTTGCTGCGGGCATTCAATACATCAATAAAGCCCTCCCCCTCGACCACAACCCGGTCCCGGAAGCGTTTCTCACGTCTGTCATACTCGGGGGAGGCGCGATCAGTGCGAGCGCGACATTCCTCCTGATATCGGTTTATCAGATCAGCGTCTTGTTCAAGCGGCTGAGACGGCAATGGGAGAGGTCCTAGCCATGTCGGATATGACAGACTCCCGTGACGCCGCGGCTGACTTCCTCGCTGAACGGCGACTGGCGTTCAGACTAAAGCCGGTTCACCGCAAGGAGCTGTTTTTCGGGTTTTTTCTGAGACTCGTCATCGGGCTTTTTGCAGTCATCGTTCCATCGATCCTGCTGATGATTTTCGGTCCCCTTCTGGACTGGCAGTTGACCGACACCGTGCTCTGGATTTTCGGCGCATACATTTGCTTGACCGTTCTGATCGGCGAACACATCCGATCGCGCATCTACGAAAGGTCGGTCATCATCCTATCGGCACACGCGACAGGCCAAGGCATTCCCGCCGTGCCAGTCCCGAACGGGACGGGGCGCGAGCGTGCGCCGCTCTCCTTCATCGAGCTCTTGGCGAAAAGGTGTTTCGATATCGCCTTTGCAGCACTGGCTTTGATTATATTGTCTGCACCGTTGCTGATCATCGCGATCATCATCAAACTCGATTCCCCTGGGCCGGTGCTATTTCGTCAGAGACGCGGCGGCTTTAACGGCCGCTCATTCCAGATCTACAAGTTCCGAACGATGAGGGTCATGGAAGACGACGGGTTCGTCAAGAGAGCGCTGGAGCTTGACGCAAGGATCACGCGGATCGGTCGGTACCTGCGGAGGACCTCGGTGGATGAATTACCGCAATTGCTCAATGTTCTTACAGGGGATATGTCGTTAGTTGGACCGCGACCGCACGCTCTCGCGCACGACGACCACTATAACAATTTGATCGCGGATTATTCGCTTCGACATCACGTTAAGCCGGGCCTCACCGGATGGGCACAGATCAACGGATTTCGGGGGGATACCCCTACCGTGGATCTGATGGAGAAACGTGTGGAATACGACCGTTGGTACATCAATAACTGGTCGTTCTGGCTCGACCTGAGAATTGTGTTGAGGACCTTCGTCAGTATCTTCGCATCGCGCAACGCCTACTAAGCGAAATGCAAGGGCATGCCTTGGCGGATTCTCCCGCCGACTGTGAGTGAGATCGCAGAGCATGATCCGATACGGTGTTTTATGGTGCCGCTGGTGCGGGATTTACTTGCCTGAACCGTCCACCGCTAGATGAGAAAATCCGACGCCGCGCCGTGGGCCTGCGGGATCAGGGATCCAGGTGCGAGGTGAAGCGTCATCATATGATGATCCGCATCGGTCAGCGTCAGGATATTGGTCTGAGTGTTGAAGGCCTCGTCCACCTTGGTGTCGAAACCATCCAGCACCAAAGTCGTGCCTGGCGTATAGTTCGAGATGACACCGGATGTTTGCCTGGCATCGGGTCCGAAGACAAATGAGTTCGTCCCCGTCAGAACGACATTGCCGCCCAGATTGCCCGTAACCGCCAATGTCCCGTTATTGACGCTGACGGTTCCAGTCCCGCTCAAATTCTCGACCTTGAGCACGCCACTGTCCAGGACAGTGCCGTTGTTGACGAAATTGCCCGAGACATCCACCTCACTGCCGGTGTGCACATTGACGATGCCGCCATTGGTCAAGCCATTCCGAAAGTCGATCGTGCCGCCCTGATCGGCGGTGACCGTTCCAAATGTGTTGAACACGGCGTCGTCGAAATTGAACGAGCCCTGCAAGGCCTCGATCAGGCCGTTGCTGGTCACGGCATTGCCGGTATTCACTTCAAGGGGTTGAGACCCGTTCGCATCGAGCGTCCCGGAGAAGCCGATATCCAAAGTGAGGCTGTGATCTCCGTTTCCGATCGTCCCGGCGCCGTCGATCGTGCCGCCTTCAAGGTCGAGCGTGTGATGCGCACCGCTGTTCAGGATCGAGGCGCCCGGATCGAGCTTGATCTCGCCATTGCCGATCATTGCGGTGTCGCCGGTCAAGACGGCTTTCGCGGCATTGAAGAGCTCGATCTTGCCGCCATTGTTCAGCGTGCCGCTGACATCCAGAACGCTTCCGGCATTGCCGTCAAACACGGCACCCACCTTCAGTGTCAAATTGTTGAACGTGTTGGTGCTGCCTGCAACGGATTCCATAAGTCCGCCGGATGTCGCGCCCAGCGAGACCCCGTCGAGATGCACATTGTCGAAGGTGATGGAGCCGCCATTGGCGACGATCGCACCGAGGGAGCCGCCGGTGACAGTATCGTTCACGAGTGCGAGCATCGCCTGGGTTTCGTTGAGCGAACCGAGATCATTGATCGTGCTGTTGCTGATGACACCGGAACTGCCGGTCTCATGCAAATTTCCGGTCACGCTGATATTGATCGTTGCCCGATCAATCGATGTGAAGCCCATCGAGCCGGTGACGGTCAGGACACCGCCGCCGGTGGTGTCATTCACGTCAGTGACCGTGATCGCGACATTCTTCGTGGTGAGTTTGGTCCCGTCGCTTACCACGACGGTGATGTCATAGACATTGTCGCGGTTCGCGTCTTTCGGCGCCTCGAAGTCGGGCGCGGACTTGAACGTCACATCGCCCGCAGCCGATACGTTGAACAGAGTCGCATCGGTGCCGGAGAGCGAATAGGTCAGCGTCGGACTGTCCACATCAGTCGCCGCGATCTGGTAGGCGGCGGCCGTACCATTCTCCGCGAAGCTTGCGGTCGTGCCCGAGCTGATCACGGGCGCGTCATCGATTCCCGTCAGCGTCACGGTAATGTTCTGCGTCACAGATGCGCCGCTGCCGTTGCCGAGGATCAAGATGAAGGTGTCGGCATGGGTCTGTCCGGCCGCGAGCGGGGCAATGTTGGCGTGAGAGACATCATAGCTCCACGTCACCTTGCCATCGGTGACGTCGACGGTGGCCGTGGCTGTGCCGAGATTGCCGTCTTGCGGTGACGCCACGGCCGTGTAGGTGCCGACAATGAACACCGTCCGCGATGTCGAAACATGGGCAGCGCCATTGTCCGTCAGATTCGCTTGGGTGACGGAAGGCTTAGAAAGATCTCTTATAAAGATGTCCTGGAGGCGGTTGGTATCGCCCGGCACCAGAATGCTGTTTGAAGACTCGAATGCCAATTTGGTGCCATCAGGCGAGAACGCGGGAGTCTGACTGGTCCCGATCTCAAACGGCCTGCCCCCATTAGTCGAGACGGCCGTGATGGCATCGGTGGTCAGGTCCTTCACATAGACCTCATAGCCATTGACACCTGGCACGAGATTGGTGGCACTGGAATAGAACGCGATCTTGGTACCATCAGGCGAGAACACGGGTTTTTGGGCTCCGCCGCTGTCCTGCCGGACTCCGTCGGCACTGGCTGATACCAACGTAATCACGCCTGTGGTCAGATCTTTGATGACAATGTTGCCCATTCCGAAATTGGAACTACCCGGCACAAGATTATCGGCAAAGGTATAGTACGCCACCTTGGTGCCATCGGGCGAGAACACCGGATCGTAGCTGCCGAAATTCCCATGAACGCCGCTAGCGCTGACCGACACCAATGTGGTGGTCCCGGTGGAAAGATCCTTGATGTAGATGTCGTTACCCTGGCCACGGCCTGTGGAAGACGCGAACACGATTTTGGTGCCATCGGGGGAGAATGAGGGGGCGACGCCATTCTGATCCCCGCGATCGCCGGCTTCCGCGTTGTAGGCACTGGGCCCCACGCGTGTTATCGCGCCAGTGTTCAGGTCCTTCAGAAAGAGGTCGCGCAAATGGTCGGTATCGCCAGGCACGAGATTGTCGGCGTCGGAAAGGAATGCAACCTTGGTGCCGTCAGGCGAGAATATCGGGTTGGTACTCTGGAAGTCCGCCTGTGCCCCGCTGGCACTGGTCGACACGCGCGTGATGGCACCGGTGGTCAGGTCCTTTACGAAGATGTCCAAAGTCTGATTGGTATCACCCGGCACCAGATTGTGGGCGCCCGATGCGAACGCCACTTTGGTCCCATCGGCCGAAAAAACTGGCTGGTAGCTCCAGCCATCCCCCTGAACCCCGCTGGCATTGGTTGACACGAGCGTGATCGCACCGGTCTTCAGGTCCTTCACGAAGACGTCGCCTTGGCCGTTGGTATCGCCGGACACCAGATTGTCAGCAGAGGACTCGAACGCGACTTTCGTGCCGTCGGGCGAGAACACGGCCTGGGAACTCACGCCATCCGCCTGCGCTCCGGTTGCGCTGGTCGACACGCGCATGAAGGGATCGTCACTGCCAGCGGTGAAAACCGGTGCTGAATTTGTCATCAGAGGCCCAACCAAGAGATGTTTCGAGCGATAGTCAGAAACAAGAATGCGGCATCAATTCGAACGAGTACCTGCTCGCAACGCAAGTCTAGCGCGTCCAGATGACAAACGTCTGATGTCGCTCGATTTGTCATCGCGACAGTTCGTAAGCGAAGCCGAACACGGCTCGCTCTATGTCGGCTCGCCGGAGACGGTGGCGCGCAATGGTGCGGGAGATGATGGGGTAGCGGTCGAGACAGTCCGCCTGCGCCCTTCGGCGCGGCAGCCTTGGCTCGCTTCGCGTGGCCGCTATCTTGGCTGGCTTGCCCGGCCGTAGCTCGCGAAGCGAGCGAAGGATGGTGGGGGAAGAAGGACTCGAACCTTCGAAGTCATAAGACGGCTGATTTACAGTCAGCTCCCTTTGCCACTCGGGACACTCCCCCGCTCGACGGCAGCACAATCGGGCCGGACCTTACCGGCGACCGAAGACGGCCATGGAACATGAGGCCGCGACAGCCCGGATGGGGACGCGACCGGTCGCGGTTATGGGCGAAGCGGTGGGGCAAAGTCAACCGAGGCGAACAGCTAAAATGACCCTCCCGGGCGCCCAAATTGCCATATTCCGGCACCCGTGACACAAGCGAGCCCATGAAGGACAAAAAATTCGCCCCGAGGGGCCCCCGCGGCGGGGCTAAGCCCTTCAACAGAACAGGGAAATCGGCCGGTCGGCCGGCTTGGCGCGACCGCGATTCGCAGACTGACGGGCCCGTCATCCTCTATGGCTGGCACACCGTGACCATGGCGCTCGCCAACCCGCAGCGCCAGATCCGCAAGCTGACGCTGACCGAGAACGCCGCAAAGCGGCTTGCGGACGACAACATCGAGACCCACGTCGCCCCCGAGATCGTCCGGCCCCAGGACATCGACCGGCAGCTGTCGCCCGACGCCGTGCACCAGGGCCTGCTCGCAGAGGCCGATCCCCTGCCCTCGCCCGACATCGAGGATCTGGAGCAGGCAGGCATGGTGCTGGTGCTCGACCAGATCACCGATCCGCACAACGTCGGCGCCATCCTGCGCTCCGCAGCCGCGTTTGCGGTGAAGGCGATCGTCACCACCGCGCGCCACAGTCCGGAAGCAACTGGCGTGCTGGCCAAGGCCGCCTCCGGCGCGCTGGAGCTGGTGCCGATGGTGACCGTGCAAAATCTTGCCCGCGCACTCACCACGCTCAACGAGCTCGGCTTCCAGACCGTTGGGCTGGACAGCGAAGGCAGCGAGGATCTCTCGGATGTCGTCCTGCGCGAGCCGCTCGCGCTGGTGCTAGGGGCCGAAGGCACGGGGCTGCGGCGTTTGACGCGCGAGACTTGCAGTGTCGTGGCGCGGCTCGACATGCCCGGCGAGATCAAGAGCCTCAACGTCTCCAACGCCGCCGTGCTCTCGCTCTATGTCGGCGCCAGCCGGCTCGGGCTGATGAAGAGATAGCGTTTTCGAGCGAAGTGGATCCCGGTTCGCGTAAAGAAAACGCGTCAAAACAAGAATCAACAAAACAAAACGCCCGCCCGCATCATGCGGACGGGCGTCTCGTCAGATCAAACCGATCAGAGATCAGTAATAGCGGCGCAGCACGCGGTGGCCGCCGTAATACGGCGCCGGCGCGTAACGACGGTGCGCGTAGCCGTAGCGGGGGCCGTAGCCGTAGTGGGTGCGCGGCAGATAGCCGGCGCGCGGACCGTAGCCGTAGCGGTACGGACGGTAGTACGGGCGGCGATAGGGATAGGCGGCCGGCGCTTCGACGGCGGCGGCGCGATAGCCATAGCCGTTGCCGTAACCGTTGCTGTAGCCATAACCATGACCGTAGCCATAGTTCGCGGGGGCAACGACTGCGTCCTCACGATAGGTCGGATACGGCGCGAAGGCGCCCGGGCCGGTGTAGGTCGGGCCCTGGTTGACGTAATAATACTGCGTGGTCGGCTCGGCGAGACGCTCATAGGCACCGTAGCCGGCGCCATAGCCGCCGCAACCGGTGTTACAGCCGGAATAGACCGGCGCAACCGGCTGGCACGGATTGAAGCCGCAAGCCGCGGCGGGCGCGGTGGCGACGAACATCACGGCAGCTGCCGCGACCAGTCCTGAAATCATCTGACGCATTACTCTCTCCTGTTGATTTCCGTTTTTTGACGTTTCTTAACCCGGCGGCTTGCCGGGCACCTCTGCACGCGGCCGCGGCCGACGATGCTGCGGATTGACATTGATCTCCGGCGCCAGGATCACCGGCGGCGGATCGACGGGCACATCCATCTGCGCCGGCAGCGGCGCCGATTGCGCGCCCCAGCTCTGGTGATAGCTCTCGGCGGGTTTTGGCAATTTGCGGTTCGCAGGCGGCTCGACCTCGAGCCGGCCGTAGCCGGGCCGCAGGCCCAATGTCGGATAATAATGGCCGACGTCGTCGGGCTGCCGCTCGGCGATATAGCGTCCGCCATAGATCGTCGGCTGCACCTGCACGTTCTTGCCGAGGCCCCAGACACCCTCGACGACGCTATAGGACGCATCGATGCCGTTGATGATGATGGGCACGCCGGGACGACCGGGAACGACGATATCGAAGCCGCCGCCGGCAAATGCCGTCGCAGGCAGTCCGATCAAGAGGGCAGCGAGTGCCACGGCGCGCATGAGAGGATCCCGTTTATCCGGCGACAACCTAACCGATTGCGACACAGAGAGAGTTAAGGCCAGCTCACCAAATGCCGGTAAGCCTAACACGCAAGGGTCGATAGCGGCTCAAATGCCGCGGGCTGCGCTAGCCAAGCGTTAACGGGACGCAAATCCGCAGCACGAGCCGGAGCGCATCAGGTTGCGTGGCACAAACCACACAGCCTGGGCGGGCTCACGTCGATGTGACCCCGCGTGCGAGAATCCGCGGAACGAGTGCGGGATGGCGCGCTTAGCACAGGTCTCAACAACAACATGGAGAAAATGCCATGACGAGCCCAAGACTTCTTGGCTTGGCCGCAATCGTCGCGTCCACGCTGGCAACACCGGCCTTCGCGCAAACGACAGTCGACAATTCGGGCCGCTGCACGGGGCTGTTCCAGGATCCCCAATGCCAAAATCTCGGCCCCAGCAATCCCAGCACCGATCGCGCCTATCGCCGACGACATATGGCCCGGGGCCAAGTGAATCCGAATGACGGACCGCAATCCGGCTTCTGGCCGGTGGACACTGCGGGCGCGGTCGCTGGTGCCGCCGTCGGCACCGCGGCAGCCGTTGCGTCGGCACCGTTCCGCGGCTGGGACAATTCCTATGCCTATGACAATTCCGGCGGCAACAATGGCCGATACGGCGAAATGGGCTGGTACGGCAGCTGGGACGCCTATGCGGCCCGCAACGGCATCGTGTGCCGGCCCGGCACCTGGTTCAAAGGCGAAGACGGCTGGCAGCATCCCTGCCAGTGAGGCCTTCTTCCATCGCTGGAACGGTTTCAGGCGGCCCGGTGGGCCGCCTGTTTCATGCCGGCGAAACGCCTGCGCGGGTTCTGGCACTTTCCAACCAAGTCTGATATTGCGGCGCGCACAGGCGGACAGCACCGGCACAGGCCGGCCTGCTTGTTCCTTGCCCGTTTCCTGGCGTCGCCGGCTTAGCTCAGCGGTAGAGCAGCGGTTTTGTAAACCGAAGGTCGGGGGTTCAATCCCCTCAGCCGGCACCAGTGCTCGATGCCTGAATTATCTGGCGTTTCTGCGGTCTCCAGCACTTGGTTCGACAGACACAAAAGAAGATCAGTTGTTCCAGTGATGTGCTGATGCCCGATTTCCAGCAACGATTGCAGCGCCTGCGACGGGACGTGGAAGCCGGCCGCGTCGGGACGATCATTGCGCTGTGCCTGTCACTTTATGTGCTGGCTCTACCTGTCATGTTCTGGGCCGGCAGCGGCATCGTCCTTGCGCCAATGCCGCCGGGGCGCAAGGTGGAGCAGATCTTTCCACAAAAGGATTCCCGCTGGATCGTCGCAACGGCTCACATCTTCACGACACCCGAAGAATGGAGTCGGATCGTGGTCTATGAAGATACGAGCCCACTCTCTTCAGGCCGATACGAGATAAAGCCGTTCAACACCAATGGGTGGGCATCGCTGGTTCTCAGAGCAAGCGACGATACCGATCCGACGACGAATGGAAGACGCTACTACGTGGTACTGCCGTAGCTCACTTCGGACCACCGGCGTAATGCATAGGCCGATAGCTTCCCGGCGAGAACGATCAGCACTCATGGCAGACGCGAACCATCAGACGGCAATTATCCGCCCCTTGATGGCAAAGAGATCCTCGGGATCGTAACGCCTGAACTGAGGCGCGATCGTCATCTCTGGAGGCGGCTTCGCCAGCGTTGATGACTCCTCGATGATCTTGAACCCAGCCTCCCGGAACATCCGCACGTAATCGCTGTGCCGCAGCCTGTTGACGAACTGCCTGCCACTGTTGAAGGGGCGCCACTCACCGTCCGAGTAACGCAGGAAATTGAGCCGCGAGATCGACCGGTCGGAACGCGCATAATGATCGCTGTAGTCAATCGAATGCGTGGTGACGCCTTTCGTGACGGCACGCAGGGCCTTCAGAAGACCAGCTAGCTGCTCGGTCGGAACGTGTTCGAGAACTTCATTCGAGCAGGAACAATCGACCGGTCCGTCGCCGGCAGATACGTTATGCGGCGCACGGTAATCGACCCCGAAACGCTGAAGATCGTCCCAACTTCCAATCGGAACTTCCCCGGCGAGCTGCCGGGCAGCCGCATGTCGGACAAGATCGAGCTTCGCCAGACGCTCGACATCGCTCGCGATGACCACTCCTACACCGAGACGCCGAAGCGCCAGCGGGACGGCGAGATCCCGACCAGCTCCAACCTCCAGAACGGTCGCAGGAACCGCCCCCGTATGCCGGACGGCATCGTCCACGATACGCTTGGCGACGGCTGCCAGCGCGTCCAATGTCGCGGCCCGACGCGGCCAGTTGCGAGTAACGCGCCGCTGCAGGAAATAATGCAGTTGCACGCCACCGGGAAGCTCCAGCGCTCGAAATGCCAATGCCTTGAACCGCCAGTCCATTCGCTCAACTTAGACTGGCCGCCTCTTACCGACAACCGTTGATCGAAGTTTTCCAGGACGCTCGCCGTCCTACCCGGCTCAATAGGACGCGATGCCGTCAGCGGGGCGACCCTTGCGGTTCGTGCCATGCAGTGCCTAGCCGCAATCAGGCGGCAACCTGAGCAAGGCACGGTAAAATCCCGCGCATTCGCGCCACAGCGCTTCTCCGGCGGACAGCCCCGGCGCAGGCCGGCCTGCTCGTTTCCTGGCGTCGCCGGCTTAGCTCAGCGGTAGAGCAGCGGTTTCGTAAACCGAAGGTCGGGGGTTCAATCCCCTCAGCCGGCGCCAGCGCTCGATGCCTGTCCCTTAGCTTGAACTTTTTCGCGCGCCGCCGTGTTCCAGGTGCTCGATGCCGGCGCCGACGATCTCGACCCACGGATGTTTCGACCGTTCGAAGATCGATTTGATCGGGGCCGGGCCATTCGGGTCCGCGATCGCACCGACGGCGACGCCGATCATCGCAGGCAGATTGTCCGCGCTCCAATAAACCGTTGACGCGCAATCGGCGCAGAAATGGAAGCGGACCTTTCCGCCGCTCTCGGCGGCACGAACGTATTCCCTCGGCGCTCCCGAGATCTTCACCTCCTCAACCGGGTAAAACGCACCGACGCCGAACGGCGCGCCGGTTCGCCGCTGGCAGTCGGTGCAGTGGCAAGCCACAACCAGACTGGACGGTCCCGGAAGCGAAAGCGCGATAGCGCCGCAACTGCATCTGGCATCGGTCATCGAACACACTCCGTTTCCTCACGCTGGCGCCCACCCGGCATTTGGTTCCGCCGGAGTTTAAATGCCCCCATGCACAACGCCAACCGGCCCGCTCCGTATCTCGGAGCACAGAAGTCGGAGTGTGCATGCCCATTTTGACCGACAACGAGGACTTCGCCATTCAAGCCAAGCTCAATTTCATGCTCGGTGCCAAGACCTACGACACCTACCTTCAGGGCTTTCGCTGCGCGGAATTGTCCGGTGGCGTCGTGATCGCCTATGCCAGCAGCGAGTACATGGCGGGCGTGATCAGCGCCAAATACAGTACGCAGATCGCGGTCGCGGTCGAAAGTGTCGTCAGGCAAACCGCCGCAATGGTGCTGGTCCTGCCCTGTCGCAAGTCTCGGCGTTGACGGCCGCAACACCTTGTCACATCAGGCGCGCACAGGCCCATGATCCGGCAATTCGTCCAGCCGCCATAGCCCAAGGCTCTTGTCGCGCCAGCCGCCGACACCCTCCTCGCAGCGCTCGTTGATCAGTTCGCGCGGCACCGGCCAGTCGAACGGCGCCTTTTCCATGCTCAGTGCGCGCCAGTCGCCGTCCTCGCAGTCGCGATTGCCGTCCCATTCGGGAAACGTCGTGGCCAGCAGGAAGCGCGCGCCGCTGGCGCGAAAGTTTTCGACGGCACGGGCGATGTTGTCGAACCCCAGATGCACCAGACAATCCCGGCAAAGGATCAAGTCGGCCTGCGGCAGCGCATCGCGCGTGATGTCCGCAACGAGGAAACGACCGGACAATTCGCCGCGGGCCACACGTCCGCGGTTGGCCGCGATCAGCGACGGCACGATGTCGATGCCGGTGTAGTCGATGTCGAGCGTCATGCGGCCGATCCAGCCGGCATCGCCGCAGGGCGCATCGAGCAGCGAGCGTACACCGAGCCGTTGCATCAGTTGAGGAAGCGCGTCCCGGATCGCGGCGGTGGCGGGGTCCTCGGAGCCGAGGCCCGACACCGAGCTGGCCGCGCCCCACAGATTCGTCCGCGCGATCCGCTCGAACCGCGCGGCGAGATCGAGGCCCGTGAAATTGACGCGATCGGCGACGAACCGCTCATGGGCGAGCACGGGTGGACGATTGGCGATCATCGGGCGAGCCGTGAGTTGAACTTCCGTCACGGGCGTACTGTACAGGCAGAGCGTCTTGGCGGAAACTCTCCGCCAGCGAACCTGCTTGCGTCAACCGTCCAGTGTTTGTCCGATGCGCCCCACCACCGCCAACGAGAAAGCCAAAATGGTCGCCGGTGCGGTGACGGCCGTCATCATGACGGCCGTGCTGTTCGTCGTCGTTCTTGCAGTCCTGCTGCAATAGGCGCTGTCGGTGCGGCGGACGGATGCCGCCGCGCCGGCTCAGGCGGCGCGCACCGTGCGGAGGAATTTTCCGACTTCGTCCTTCAGCCGGTTGCTGTCGGTCGCCAGCATTTTGGCGGTCGAGAGCACCTGCGATGAGGCCGAGCCGGTCTCGGCCGCGCCGCGCTGCACGTCGGTGATGTTGGTGGAGACCTGCTGGGTGCCGTGCGCGGCCTGCTGCACGTTGCGCGAGATCTCCTGGGTCGCGGCGCCCTGCTCCTCGACGGCCGCGGCAATGGTCGACGACACTTCCGACAGCCGCTCGATCGTCGCGGAGATGTCGCGGATCGCGTTGACCGATTCCTGGGTCGCGGTCTGGATGCCGGAAATCTGCTGGCTGATCTCGCCGGTCGCCTTGGCGGTCTGCTCGGCCAGCGTCTTCACCTCGGCGGCAACGACCGCAAAACCGCGACCGGCTTCGCCGGCGCGCGCCGCCTCGATCGTGGCGTTCAGCGCCAGAAGATTGGTCTGGCCGGCAATGGTGTTGATCAGTTCGACGACGTCGCCGATGCGCGTGGCCGCGACCGAGAGCTCGCTGACGCGCTCGGTCGTGGTGCGGGCCTGCGTGACGGCTTCGCCGGCCATCCGCGCGGATTCCTGCACCTGGCGGCTGATCTCGTTGACCGAGGAGGACAGCTCCTCCGTGGCGGTCGCGACCGACTGCACGTTGCCGGTGGCCTCGCCCGAAGCCATCACGACAACCGAGGTCAGCTCCTGCGCGCGCTGCGCCGTGGAAGCCAACGTCGAGGACGATGCTTCGAGCTCGGTGGAGGCGGATCCGACGGTCTCGATGATTTCTCCGACCGCACGCTCAAAACCGTCGGCCAGGTCGACCATGTCGCGCTTGCGCTGCTCGGCGGCCTTCCGCTCGACTTCGACCTGCGCCGCCTTGAGGCGCTCGACCTCGAGGCCGTTGGTCTTGAAGATTTCGACGGTCTTGGCCATGTCGCCGATCTCGTCGCTGCGGTCCTTCTCGGGCACCTCGATCTTGAAATCGTTGCGGGCGAGGCCTTCCATGGCGAGCTTGAGGCGCGCGATCGGCTGCGACATCGCCTTGAGGCCGATGAAGAGCGCGATCACTATTCCCATAAGCAGGCCACCGGCGCTGACGCCCGTCACGGTCCAGGTCGCGGATTTGGCATCGCGGTTGATGATCTCCTTGCGCTGCGCAACAACCTTGGACACTTCGCCCGTGAACTTGGCGACGCGCTCCAAACCCGCGTCGATCAGCGGGTCACATTCCTTATGCGCACGATTGGCGGCCGCGGTGTTTTCCTCGGGGCTGCTTGCCTGCGAACCGGCCTGAAGCACCGGGTCGCAGCCGGCAAAGACGGCCTTCAACTGATCGCTGAGGCTCTTGATCTCGGTGGTCCGCGTCGGATCGTCCTGCTCGGCCGCGTCCAGGTATTGGCGAATTTCATCGCGGTTCTGCTTGGCGACCTTGAGGCGATTGGCGTTTCCAGCCTCGGTCGACTCGGTGAAGACCGCATAGAGTGCCGCGTGATAGGTCTCGACGCGGCGCTGGGCGCGGGTGAGGTTGAGCGCCGCCGATTGTGCCGCATTGAGCTCGCCGAATCCGTCGACCGTCGCGGAGAGCTCGCGCGTGCCGAAGGCGGCGACGCCGATCATCGCGCAACCCATCACGGTCACGATCAGCGCGACCTTCCATACGATCTTCAGATTGTTCAAAAAGCTCATCTCAGCCGCCCAATTGTTTTTGTCCGGTCTGCAATGACCGAAGCATTCCCAGCAACGCCATTGGAACCTGTGGACGTTAAAAATTAATGCCAAATGAGCTTCGTCGTCTTACGGAAAACTAACTGTTTGAAGCAGGTCCGTAAGCCTCACGTAAGCTTCAGCCGTTTTGCTGGGCATGAGCCCGTCTTTGGACACGCCTCTGAGAAGCAGATCTCCGAGTGCAGGCCTGTCGATGTCGCGCCGAACGTCAATCCGCGCGAGCGAAAGCGCTCACGTCGGGGTGATACCCTCGCCCTCCCCGGGCTGGGCATGCGCGCGCGCCAACTCCTCGACGAAGGCGATCACCTCCGCCCGCCTGTCGGGTGGCAGCGACAGGAAGGCGCGAACGAGCCGCAAGCCCTCCGCCTCGTCCGAGCGTTCTTTTCCGGCATCCATGCCAGCACTGTCGGGCGCTCGGGAAAAATATGCAATCCCTTGCAGGATGCCTTCTTGATTCGTCCCTCGGGCTTTGCTGGAATGGCCCCAACAAGGGGTGACCCATGAAGTGGATCAGGGAGCGCGACGCACTGATCGCGCAGACGTTGGCCTTCGTCCAATCGGTAACCGGCAAGAAGGATGACCTCCATCCGCCGGAAGTCCCCGCGGCTGCACCGGCCATATGGGTCGAGACCGTCGCCGTAAAGACTGTTTCCGTCGAGAGATTCACGGTCGAGATCGAACCGCCGCCAGCCGCCGCACCGCCCCCGCCCCCGTCCGTCATGGTCGCGCCGCCCCGTACCAGCGGCGATTTCCGCACCGAAATGCAGGCCCGCATCGCCAATTTTCGCAGGCATCAGGAGCGCTTCGAGCGCGAACGCGAAGAATATTGCGCGGCGACCCTGACCAGGCTCCGTGCCGCGATCCGTGATCCCTCACTTCGACCGCCAGCCGAAGAATAAGGCCGGCGGATCAGTCAGGTCCCTACAACCACGACCACACCAGCCAGAGATTGGCCGCACAGGCGCCGAACAGTGCCAGCGTCAGTGGCAACAGCATGTGCCCGCAGCAGGTTTTGAGGTCGGTCGTCATGGCCGGAAACATCTGCTGATTCCGGCAAATGAGTCCCAAGGTTTCTTTTTGGGGGGATTCAGGACTCATTAAGGACTCAGGGCCCGGCGGCCGCACCTCGTGATCACGGCCCCGTGATCGAGCCGGAACCCCTCTTCGGCGAGGTCGTTAACGCGCTTTCCCGGAGCGGAAAGAATGCCCTACGCCCTGTTCTGCAACGACGCCCAAATCAGCAAGGCCTATCCCGATGAGGCCGACGTCTGGGGGCTCGCGGAGCGAAGCGGCCTCGTCGTGGACGTCAGCACGGACGACGATCGCCACGGGCCGCGCCGCGTGCTCGACAATGATTACGAGATCAAGCCCTGCCGGGCCGCCCAAGGCGAGGACCCCGCCAGGAACAAGGCCGAGGCTGAACGGCAGTCCAGGATGGAGCTTCCGCTGAATTCCTGAGATCCGACCGGCCGGAAGTGGCCTCAGGGGGTCGCTGTTGCCAGTGACGCCTGCTCGCCGGCCAGAGCCACACAGGCCTTGCGGCGGTGCAGTCCGCGGATCGCGCCCGTCACCTTCAGCACCTTGCCCGACGGACAGGAGGCGTCCTTGACGAAGGCCACCTCATAGGGTGCCAGCATCAGAGGCTCGGACTTGAGGATTGTCTGTGCAGCGCATGGCAAGGAAATGAAGCACGAGAGCACACCAGCCGACATCAAGATACGCATGTCCGTCGTCCCACCAGCCCGGTAATTCTCATATAACGCCTTCCGGAGCACGAGTTCCGTAAGTCGCAAAAATTATTTTTGCTTTACGCCAGCCCCATGACACGCGTGAGAAAGCGCGCGCCGGAATGTTTGCTTGCAAATGACGCGCCAGATGGTTCACGCAAAGCAAACAAGAGGCTGGCGAACAAGGGCTTGGAAACAAACAAGGCCTTGGAAAACAACAGGCCGGAAAACGAAAGGCCGGCGGGAAGCCGGCCTTTTTCAGATCTTGAATTGGTCAGATCCTGGATTGGTCAGATCCTGGATTGCCTTTGGATCGCCGCTGGCGGGTCAGTAGCGCGAGGCTGCCGGACCGCCCCAGCCGAAGCGGTAGTTCACACCGACCTTGACGGTATGCTCGTCCTCCCGACCCCGAACGCCGACGACGTCGGCCGGGCCGGAGGTGATCGTTGTGCTGCCAAAGTTGTAGTACTGGTACTCGGCCTTGGCCGACCAGTTCGGCGCGAACATGTATTCGAGGCCGGCGCCGACGGTGTAGCCGTCCTTGTTGTTGCCGGTGGCGGTGAAGGCCTGCGGCACACCGGCGACGTTGACGCCAAGACCGCCATTGCGCCAGGCGTAACCGCCCTTGGCGTAGACCAGCGCCGGGCCCCAGGTATAGCCGATCCGGCCGGTCACCGACCCGAGCTGGTCGGTGTTCGACGTCACCTGCGTACCCAGCGGGAACGTGACACCGTTGTTGTTAGTCGGCAGCCAGGAATACTGGGCCTCGATACCCACCACCCAATTGGGCGCGAACTGGTAGTCGAAGCCACCCTGCACACCGCCCAGGAAGCGGGCGTCGCTGGACTGGAAGCTGCTATCGCCGGCGAACGCGCCGCCGACATGGCCGCCGATGTAGAAACCGGTCCAGTTGTAGATCAGCTGCGGCGGCGTATAGGCCGGGGCCTTGGTGTACGTGCGCGGCTGCATGTCGGCTGCGGCGGCCGGTGCCGCCAGCGCCAGCAAAGCTGCTGCACCGAGCAAAATCGTCTTCATGGTCATCCCCGTTCTTTCATTTACGACACTCAGGAAACAACGTGGCGTGAATTGGGTTGCTTCGCGGCGATGCCGGAACGTTGATCGTTCGTAACTGTGACAGGGCGGCAACAACGCGATTTTGTTCCGTCACGTCTGCTTGCGCCGACACATATTATGGTGGGCGCAAGGCCTGCCTGTTACGAGGCCTGCCGTAACGATTTGTCGCGAGGCAAACCACCCCGTTCAAAGCTCGCCGAAATGTGATCCAGCGGCTCCGGTGGCCTCTGTTCTAGCACCGGGCGATGAAGGCGGGCTTTGCGCTACCGCGTCATCTTTTCAAGTTCCGGAAAGGGTGCGTAAACCGCGCCGGTGCAGAGTTCGCCAGCGCGGTCAAAGACGCGGTCCGCCCGTCCGTTGACGAAGATCACGGCGCGCTCCCGAACGCCCTTGTAACTGCCGTCAGTCTCACGCGGGGTGAAGCGCAGGCAGCTCACGTAGAACTGCCGCCCGCCGATCTCGCGCAGCACCGGCTCGGCCATGCTGGCCTCGCGTACGCCGACGGGATTGTTCAGATAGCTGCGCATCAAGGCCAGCGTGTCACTGCGGAAATTGTCGGGAAACGGCTGCGGCCCTCCGGCCTGGGTCCCCTCCATCAGGGATGGGCGGTCACCGTCGCTGCCAAAACAGCCCGCCAGCGCCAGCGGCAATGCTAGGATCAAGACCAAGCTCACCGCACGTTTCGCCGATCGCCCCACAGCTCACGCTCTCCGCTCGAACAGACTCGGAAGACGTTCCAGCCCAAGGTTGCAATGATGCATGTCTAGAGGTGTTTTGCCCGACGTGTCAACGGATTCGCAAAATCCGCAATACAACGCCATCAAGCCATTGATTCAGCTGACACCGGCTACTGTGCATGGGGTTGTTTTCGCGGTTTTTGTTTGGGCTCGCGAAACGCACCGGCCCGCCGCCAGCACCTCGCGCTTTCGCACGAGGCATGACGAACGGGCCGGGCCTGAAGTCCGCGCGCGGCAGCGGGGCAATGCTGGATGCCGCCGCGCGGGATCAGTCGTTAGCTGCGCTTCTCGATGGTCACCGGCTTGGTCATGTCCGGCTGCGCCTTCAGCGACTTCTTGGCCGACAGATGCTTGTAGTGGTGACGATGGGTGCGCACGGTCTTGTGCTCGTCGGGGGTGACCGCCGCGTTCGCGTTCATCGCCTTCGACTTGGTGTCGACCTTGGCGTCCGCCTTGACGTCGGCGGGCTTCGTATCGGAAGCCTTCACGGCGGAGGTTTTGGCATCGGCCTTGACGCCGGCATCCGGCTTCGCGGCGGTGGTCGACACCTTGGTCTGGCTCTGGTCGGCCTTGATCACCGGCGTGGTCGTGGTGGTCTTGCCGGCCTCGGCCGCGAAGGCCGGGGCTGCGATCACGGAAGCGGCGAGCAAGGCTGCGGAAATGGTCTTCAACATGGTGTGTCTCCTCTTGGAAGGATCTTGAGGCGGCGCCCTCTTGCCGACCCTTCGATCATAGGTGTGAGCCTAGGGGAGGCGCGCTGAACCCAGTCTGAAGCCGATTGCAGGCTTCCGTTCATCTGGATGACAAGTTTGTCATCTGCGCCGGGGTGAATAGATCGTGCGATGCGGGAATGTTTTTGCCCCATGGGTGTTCCGGTCTTTGGGCAATCGTGTAGGATCGCCACGTTCCATACGGGAGAACTTAGATGCGCAAACTCTCAATGCTTGTAGTGCCGGGACTTGTCGCCATGACGCTGGCGGTCGCGCCCGTACTGTCCAGCGCTTACGCCGCCGGCAGTGACGAGCCTTCGTCGCCCCCGAAGTCGGACTCTTCGTCCAAGAAGGGCAAGAAGAAGAGCTCCTCCATCAGCGATCCGAAATTCCTCGCGGCCTATCGCACCGCCTACACCACGATCTACGACAACCACGACTACACCGGCGCGATCGGCCAGCTGAAGTCGCTCGAGCGCAACGACGTCGCCGACGTCGCGAACCTGATCGGGTACTCCTATCGCAAGATCGGCGATTACCAGTCGTCGAAGATCTATTACGAGCTGGCGCTCAAGGACGATCCGAACCACGTCCGCACCTGGCAGTATTACGGCCTCTGGCAACTCGAGCAGGGCAACCGTGAGCAGGCGCAGTATCATCTCAACAAGATCGCCTCGCTCGCCGGCACCGACAGCTCCGAGTATCGCTCGCTCGCCGCCGCGCTCGACAAGCCGACCGGCGCGACGCTCGTCTACTGAGACATCGCATCTTCGATCTAGAGCGAACGGGCACAACCTTGCGGGTTGTGCCCGTTCCGCTTTCTCGGCTAGCCTCTCGCACCAATCTTCCCCTCGCAAATTGGTGCGCAATGGACAATTGGCTGCGATCCGCGATCGACTACATCGGCTCCTGGATCGAATTCCAGCACGCGACAATCCAGCAGCCGGGCGTCATCGTCGCCTTCGTCCATCGCGGCGAAGTCGTCGCCGAGCATGCGTTCGGCCTCGCCAACCTCGACACCGGCGAAAAGCTCACCCCGCGCCACCGCTTCCGCATCGCCTCGCACTCGAAGAGTTTTTCTTCGGCCGGCATCATGAAGCTGCGCGAGCAGCGCAAGATCAGGCTCGACGATTCCGTTGGTCAATACGTCAGCGGCCTGCATCCGCGCGTTGCCGAGACCACGATCGCGCAGCTGCTCTCGCACAGCGCGGGGCTGACGCGCGACGGCGCCGATTCCGGCCAGTTCATCGACAGCCGCCCCTATCTCGACGCCAGGGAGCTGCTTGCGGAATTGAAACTTCCCACCGCAATCGAGCCCGGCACACGCTTCAAATATTCCAATCACGGCTTTGGCCTGATCGGTCTTGTCATCGAAGCCGTCACGAAGGAGCCCTACCCGGTCTGGATCAAGCGCGAGATCATCGAGCCCGCGGGCTTGCGCGAGACGGAGCCGGACGCGCCGCTTCCCAAGGGCGCATCGTTTGCGCGTGGCCACACGCGAAAACTGCCGCTGGGCGAGCGCTGCGTGATCCCCGGCGACAATCCTGCTCATGCGATGGCATCCGCCGCGGGCTTCGTCGCCACCGCCGCCGACACGGCGCGCTTCTTCGCGCAGCTCGCACCCAATGCCAGAAAGAGCATGCTGTCGGTCGCGAGCCGCCGCGAGATGACACGGCATCACTGGCGCGTCCCGCAAAGCTTCGAGGGCTATTACGGTTTAGGCGTCAACGCCGGGAAGACCGATGGCTGGGACTGGTTCGGCCATGGCGGCGGCTTTCAGGGCTACATCTCCCGGACCTGCTCCATTCCTGAATGCGAGCTCGCGATCAGCATTCTCAGCAACTCCATCGACGGCGCAGCCCCGTTCTGGATGGACGGCGCGATGCAGATTTTACGCATCTTCAAAACGCGCGGCGCACCCGACCGCCGCGTGCGCGACTGGACCGGCCGCTGGTGGACGATCTGGGGCGCCGCGGACCTCGTGCCGATGGGCAACCGGGTGCTGGTCGCCAATCCGCAGTTCAACAACCCGTTCATGGATGCCGCCGAGATCGAGGTCACCGGTCGCAACACCGGCAAGCTCGCCTGGGCGGCCGGCTATTCCAGCCATGGCGAGCCGGTGCGCCGCGTCCGCGACAAGCGCGGCAAGGTGAGCGACATCTGGCTTGGCGGAGCCAACATCAAGCCGGCGAGCGTCGTGGCGCGCGAGATCGCGCGGCGCTACCCACCGCGCAAGCGGCGCCCTACTCCCTGATCAGCGCCTCGACCTCGCCGCGAAACGCCTGCCGCGAGCCGTCGCGCGAATAGAACATGTGGCCGCCGGGGTAGACCACGAATTTCACCCGCTGCGTCGCAAACGCGGGCAATTGGTCGAGCACCCGCTTTGATCCGAAATAGGGCGTGGCGAGATCGAACAGGCCGTGCGCGACCAGCACGTTCAGCTTGGCGTCGGTGGCGAGGATCTGGCGTAGCTCCGACACTGATTGCGGCGGGTTGATGCCACGGCCGAAATCCCAATTGCCCTCGACGGCGCCGTTCAGCACTTCATAGGAGCCGTCCGGCCGCCAGTTGAGTTTTCGCGAGAGGACGTCAACCGCGGCACTGGTCAACGGCGCCTGAAGCGCGTCGCCCGAGGGATCGCCGAAACGGGAGCTGCTCGAATCCGGATATGGATCGAAGCCGCGCACAGAGGCGTCGTAGCGTCCCGTCACCTTGCCGTTCCTCCGGTCGAGCTCACGGCGGAATTCACCGACGTCGAAGCGGCCGGCAAGCCTGCGGCTCACCGCCTGGTCGATACCGGTGAGCTCGGCGACCTTGTCGGCAAGACGGTTGGTCGCCTCCTTGTCCGCCTCGCCTTTGACGAGATCAGCCAGGAACTCGCCGCGCGCGTAAGCCTCGACATCGGCGAGATCGGCGCGCTTGACCGGACCTTTGGCCTCGCGCGCCACCGCCACATAGCTCGGCAGCGTCGCGACATATTGCAGGAGGCTCGTGCCGGTGAATTCGCGGAAGTCGAGCAGCGGCGACACCAGGATCAATCCCCTGACGCCGACGCCATGCTGGAGCTGCAACTGGCGCACCACCTTCGGCCCGCGGATGCCGCCATAGCTTTCGCCGGCGACGTATTTCGGCGATGTCAGTCGATCATGTTTCTCGAGCCAGCGGCGGATCACCAGCGCGATCGAATTGACGTCGCCGTCGACGGAGTAGAAGGATTTTCGCGCGTCCTCGCCGCTGGCGATGAAGCGGCTGTAGCCGGTGCTAACAGGGTCGATGAAGACGAGGTCGGTGAAGTCGAGCCAGGTCTCCGCATTCGGCTTCACCTCGGGCGAGGCCGACGGCGACAGCGCCTCGCCATCGAGCGGCAGCCGCCACGGCCCGGCCGCGCCGAACTGGAGCCATGCCGAAGACGCGCCGGGTCCGCCGTTGAACAGGAACGTCACGGGGCGCGTCGCGCGGTCGGCGCCGTCGAGCTCGTAGGACGTATAGGCGATGTCGGCCAGCGGCTCGCCCTTGCCGTCGAACACGCGGATCGACCCGGCGGTCGCGGCGAAGTTGAGGGTGCGACCGGGCAAATCGAGCGTCTGCTTCGTGGTCGAATCCGAGGGCAGACGGTGCGGCTCAGCGGTGGACGGTGAATTCTGCGCGCCACCGCCGCGTCCGCCCTTCTGTCCGGCTGGCGCGGTCGTCTCGGCGCGCGGCTGCGGTGGATCGTCCGCGCGCGCAAAGCCTGCGAGCGCAAAAGCCGATACTGCCAGCACCAGGGAAGCGCGGCGGAACAGCGGCAAGCTCGTGACCATGATCGTTCTCCCTGCCCGGCCGTGAGAGCCGGTGCGCACCGGAAGGCTAGCGAGGAATTGCGACGGTTTGGGGGATCACCGGGCTGCCGGCGCCGGGAGAGGCCGGCCTCGACAATACAGGCCAAGGTCGTATAGACGAGCGCGGCGGACTTTCTCCAGCCAGCGGCCCTGCCCGGAAGCCATGACCAAGCCAGCGCGATACGACCGGATCGCCTTCGTCGCGAGCCCAAGCAGCGAGGCGCAGGCCGCCATCGGCCAGCTCACCCGGGAGCATGGCAATTGCGACCCCGAGGAAGCCGACATCGTCGTCGCGCTCGGCGGCGACGGGCTGATGCTCCAGACGCTGCACCAGCACATGCACACGGGAAAGCCGATCTACGGCATGCACCGCGGCACCGTCGGCTTCCTGATGAACGAGTACTCGACGGTCGATCTGCGGGCCCGCCTCGAGGCGGCGCATGAATCCGAGATCAACCCGCTTCTGATGCGCGCGACCGACGTCAACGACCGCGTCCATCTGCATCACGCCATCAACGAGGTCGCGCTGTTCCGGCAGACCTACCAGGCCGCACGCCTGCGCATCTTGATCGACGAGCGCGAGCGTATGCCCGAGCTGATCGCCGACGGCATCATGGTGGCGACACCGGCGGGCTCGACGGCCTATAATCTGTCCGCGCAGGGACCGATCCTGCCGATCAACGCGGCGCTGCTGGCGCTGACGCCGATCAGCGCCTTCCGCCCGCGCCGCTGGCGCGGCGCGCTGCTGCCCAACACAGCCTATGTCGTGATTGAGGTGCTGGAGGGCGACAAGCGCCCCGTGGCGGCGGTCGCCGACCACGATGAGGTCCGCGACGTCCGCCGCGTCGAGGTCCTGATCGACAAAACCATCTCGATGCGAATGCTGTTCGACCCCGGCCACAGCCTGGAAGAGCGGATTCTGCGCGAGCAATTCGGCTCCTGAGCGTCAGTCGCGGATCACCGGCCGCAAGTCTGAATCGAGTCCAGGCCTCCCGCCATGGTGGGATCCCCGAGCAGATCGAAATCCTTGACGACGGGAACGAAGCTCTTCGTCTCCGATGTCATCAGATAAATCGTGACGGGCAGCGATGCCTGCGGCGCTGCGTTCGCGCGGCAGAATTCCCTGGCTCCAATGCCGAGCCCCATCGACCCGCGCTTGCCGTGCTTCCCCTGCTCGATCATCGATGCGCGCAACGCCTCGAAGCGCGCAGCATCGGTTGGTGACAGGCGATAGGCGTAGGTCGAAGAGCCCTGCGGCGGTACCGGCAAGCCGGTGCGATCTCGCGCTTCGCTCATCTCCATCATGGCGAAACTCGTCTTTGTCTCGGCCTCCCCCGCCACTTTGGTGACGACGTCGAGCTTGACGCCGCCGGAGCGCGGCCGCAGCGCATCCGGCAATTGCACGGCGACGCGCAGCATCGACAGATCCGTCGTCTTGGCATCGATGCGGGCCAGCGGCGGGATCGATGTCAGCGGCACCGAGCTGCAACCGGCAAGCATGAGCGCAGCCGCGCTCGCAAGAACGCGCAACCGGCGGTTCATCGCAGGCATCTCCAAGCTAAACTTGAAAGGGAATTGGCTAGGCTGATTTCCGGCCGGCCACGCGAGGCTCCAACGCGTCTTCGGCGTTATCCGGAACGTATTCGAGGATATCGCCGGGCTGGCAGTCGAGCACGGCGCAGATCCGCTCCAGCGTGTCGAAGCGGATGCCCCTCACCTTCCCCGACTTCAGCAGTGAGACGTTCGCCTCCGTGAGCTCGATGCGCGCGGCGAGTTCGCGCGACCTGATCTTGCGCCTGGCGAGCATGACGTCGAGATTGACGATGATCGGCATGGTCAGATGATCTCGCTGTTCTCGTGCCACAGACGCACGGCATCGGCCATCACGGTTGCGAACGCCACGAGCGCGAGACCGCCCAGGACCGACAGCACTTGCGACTGTTCGATCCCGAACATGACCACGAGCTGGCCTGATTGGTTGGCCCGCGTCAGGTTGATCGTGGTGAGCATCTGTACCAGCGGCGAGATCAGCGCATTGACGATCAGCGCAAGGCCCATCCGGCGGATGCGCCAGGCATTGTCGGTCACGAAGACCTCGCCGCGCGAAAAACGGGAGAACAGCATCGAGAGCTGCAACATGGCGTAGATGGCAGGCGCTAAGCCGATGAGGCTGGTCAGCGCGCCGACGAAGCGCGTGCCAAGATTGAGCGTGAATGGCCGCGCCCCCAGCGGGGATTGGGTCGCGATCCAGTGCCGAAGCACCTCGTCGCTCGACCAGAGCAACGGCACCGCAAGCACCGCCCCCGCGGCGCAGACAAGCGAGCCGACGGCCACGATCCGTCCGATGCGCCGCAACCGCGGCTCGACCGGGACAGAATAAGGAAACGCGATCACGCTCATCGGACTAGCTCCTGTGTAACTCACTATTTTTATTGTTTTACAATAAAAAATGGCGGAATTACGATATTAATCCACCCCCGCCTTCGGCCACGCGGCCAAGTGCAGCAGCAACGCTTCGTTAACCCCCGGCGCGATATGGTTAACGAAAGTTGACCGCTTCGGCCTGGGCTCCATGTTCCGCATCGATTTCAACAAGCTGCGCTTCCTCATCTGCGACGACAATCCGCACATGCGCCGCATCCTGCGGACGCTGCTGCATTCGTTCGGCGCACGTGAGGTCTACGAAGCCGAGGACGGCGCCACCGCGCTGGAAATGTACAGCCATTACGTGCCCGACATCGTCATCGCCGACTGGGCGATGCCGATCTTCGACGGGCTCGAACTCGCACAAATGATCCGGCAGCCGGAATCCAAGGGCAACCCCTACGCGCCGATTATCATGCTGACCGGCCATTCCGAGAAGCGCCGCGTCACCGTGGCACGCGATGCCGGCGTCACCGAATTCCTGGCCAAGCCGATCTCGGCCAAGGGGCTCTATCAGCGCATCCTCAACGTGGTCGCCAGTCCCCGGCCCTTCATCAAGACCAAAACCTATTTCGGGCCTGACCGCCGCCGCAACACCAGCTCCGCGTATATGGGGCCAGAACGCCGTGTCGGCGAAAAGCACGAGGTGCTCCAGCAGCCCTCGCTGCTCGACAAGGCCCGCTCCTCCATCTAGCTCAGCGTCTCACGATCGGGGCAGACATCATGGCGAAGAACAGCGCAAAAGACATCGAGGTCACGGCCTTCGCCACGCATCAAATCATCACGCAGCCCAATCCGCTGCGCAAGGTTTTGCGCCGTGTCGAGGAAAAGGACATGGACGATCCGATCGGCCGCGCCGAGCAGGCGCTGGCAGACCTCTCGGGCGAGTTCAAGGGCTGGATGACGACCGAGGTCAATCGCCTGTCGGCCGCCTACGTCGCCATCCGCCATGAGGGCTTCAGCAAAGACCGGCGTGACGAGCTGTTCCACGCCACGCACGACATCAAGGGCGACGCTGCGACGTTCGGCTATCCGGCCGCAGCGGGAGTCGCCGAAAGCCTGTGCCGCGTCATCGAGCACGCGCCTGACCTCGAAAAGGTGCCGGCAGAGCTGTTCACGCACCACATCAACGCGATCCTCGCCATCGTGCACGAGAACACCAAGCTCGACAGCATCAGCGTCTCCGCCGAGCTCAGCCGCCGCCTGCGCAAAGTCGCCGACGACTATCTCGCCCAAGTCAACCGCGACCGCCCCGAGCATCTCGAGGTAATCTTGGCGCCGAGCATCGTGCCGGCGGAATAGTTCTCTCCTCGTCATTGCGAGCGCAGCGAAGCAATCCAGAGTCCCTCCGCGGGAGCAGTCTGGATTGCTTCGCTGCGCTCGCAATGACGGAGTTTGCGGATCCTGCTAGGCCGCAATCAGATCGTCATACACCGGATCGATCGCATCGTCCGCGACGATCTCGTCGCAGAACAGCCTTGCCTCTTCGCGTGCCGATTCGGTGGCGAAGCGGCGGAGCAGGATCATCAGCGGCTCGGCTGCGCCGCGGTCGGTCTCGCAATGGGTGAGCACGCGCTCGACCATGCGCCGGCGCAGCCGCGCCGCGCCGTCGTCGCTGCCGACAAAGCCCTGCTCGTGGCAGGCATCGAGCGCGACCTGGAACGCCGCAAACGTCGCCTCGGGCAGCCCGGCGCGGCGAAGCAGCGCATGCAGGCTGTTGCCGCCGCGGTCGTGCAGCAGCGCGGAGACGCGCGCCAGCGGCAGGTCGGCGAGTTCGGCGAGCGATGCGTCGAATAAATCGAGATTACTCGACAGCAGCGCGCGCAGGATCAGGCCCGCGGTCAGCTGTCCGGTGACGCGCAAATGATGCACCAGGCCCTGCATGTCCTCGCCACGCGAACGCGCTGCGATGTTCATGGTGGAGCGATCGCGCGCCTCGACCGTCACGCGCTCGGCACGGTCGGCGCTCAGCCAGTTCCGCGCCACGACGAATTGCGCAAGGGTCTCGGAAAGCTTGGCCACCAGCGCGGCGCGCGTAGCGGCCGGCAGGTCCTCCAGCACCAGCATTGCCTCGCGGATCGCGGCGAGATGGCCGTGACGCTCGACGATGCGATTCCAGGAGAATGGCGCGAGCTCGGCATTGGGATTTTCGATCAGCTCCAGCGCTGCCGCCGGGCAACCGACTTCGGCGACGGCGGCGCAGACCGAGACCGGCAGCGCGATGCGGCGAGCAACCGCGCATTGCACCTCATCATTGCCGGTTGCGACGATGTCGACGAGATCGGCATCGATCAGCAGCGGAGAATGTTCGAGCACGGGCAGCGCCACGGTCGGCTGGTCTGCCGACAACGCCCGCACGATCGACGCCGGGGCATCCGTGCTACGCGCAAAAGCCTCGGCCATCGCCTGCCGCACCAGCGGCGAGGGATCGTCGAGCAGCATCAGCAGCGCGCCTTCGGCGGCGGCGCGGTCGTCATGGGAAAGGTCTGAGATCAGCCAGGCCCGGGCCAACGCCCGCGTTGCCTCGGCCCGCTCGCCAGCGGGCGCCGTCCTGATCCAATTGATGAACTGCCGAACGATCATGGTGCTTCCGGCCTACGCAACCCAACGAAAATGGTGACGTCTGATCACCTGCAACACAAAATAAACCACGACGCTTAACAAAGCGTTCACCATAACTGGCTGGTTTTGTTGATGATTTGTTAAGGGAACAAAGGCGCTCGGAGCGAGGTATCAGCTCGAGAACGTGCCGCTGCGATCGCTGAAGAGATCGAGCGGCTGCGGCAGGCGCACGTCCGGTGTCGGTGATGCGACGGACGTCAGCGAGGCGTTGGCGCCCCACAATTTCTGCACTGTCGTCGAGACCGGCTGCGTGACATCGCCGGGCTGATAGATCGAGCGGAATGCCGGTGTGACCGGCGTATTGTCTGCGACCGTCGTTGATGCTGACGATGTGGTGCTCACCGGCGTCACACCGCGCACATCCGGAAAGGTCTGGAGATAAGCGGCGTTGTCGACCATCGGCGCAGTGGGCTGCACGCCATTGGCACTCGCGACCTGTGTCGTCGACGGCGTATCGCCATACATCGCCATCGCGCTGCGGGTCGTCTTCGAATTCGCCGCACCGGCGTAACGCGCGTCCAGCACCGAATAGACTTCGGAGACGCTGCGGGCGCTACCGTCCTTGGCATAGAAGATCGAGCGGTTGGCGGAGGCCGCATTCGGAAACAGCCGCGCGCCGACCGCATGCGGATTGTCCTCGGCATTGGCGATCAGTTTTGCCGCGCCGCCAACGCCCATGAAATGCGCCATGTAGAGTTCGCTATCGCTTGGCCGGCGGCCAAGCAGGCCGGTGAGCTTAAAGCTGTTCGACTGCGTCAGCGCCGCCGCCATGCTGGATGCGGCTTCCGGATCGTCGCGCAGCTTCATGATCGACCGCTTCATCACGGGATCATCGACGGTGTAAGTACCTGACGAGGTCTTGGTGATGGCATCGGAATAATTGCCATAGCCGAGCTGGGTGCCCGCCTCTTTCACGGTGCCGAGCCAGGTCTGGTCGATGAACTGGTACAGCCCGTGCGCGGACGAGGTGGTGGCCCCCGCCGCCGGATCGAAATCCGATTCCATCTTGGCGGTGGTCAGCATGTATTGGAAGCTGACGCCGGTCCGGCTGGAGACCTGCTTGATTGCACCGGCGACGCGTGCCCGCGACGGATCGAGACCCGCCGTCTGAGAGGCACTGGAATTGTCGACCGACATGATGGAGTGCCCGCCCCGCGCGGCTTTGAGCGACGCCGGCAATTCGGCGCCCTGTCGTATCACCGTGGGACAGGTATGGTTAATGCGGAGTTAATTTGGCTATGCCGTCATTCCGGGGCATCGCGAAGCGATGAGTTCGGAATCCATTGAGCCGCACGTGATGCCGCAGGATGGATTCCGGGCTCGCGCTGCGCGCGCCCGGAATGACAGCGAGCTATTTCTTATAGACCGCGTCCGGATCGAACAGCCTGTCCGCATCGACGAAGAGGAGCTTGGCACCACCGCCCTCGGCCTCGATCTTGCGATAGAAACAGGACCGCCGACCCGTATGGCAGGCCGCCCCAATCTGCTCGACGCGGATCCAGACCGCATCCTGGTCGCAATCGGTGCGAATCTCGACCACGCGCTGGGTTTGACCTGAGGTCTCACCTTTTCGCCACAAGGCATTGCGCGAGCGGCTGAAGTACCAGGCTTCGCCGGTCGCAATGGTCTTGCGCAGTGCCTCGTCGTTCATGTGCGCGACCATGAGCAAGTCGCCGGTGGCGACGTCGGTCGCGACGACCGTCACGAGGCCGCTCGCGTCGAATTTGGGGAGGAAGGCGAGGCTTTCCTCGATCTCATGGGAGTGAGCGGACACGACAGACCTCGCCAGCTAACGCGCGAGGTCAGCGCATGCCTCGCACCAGGGACAGGAAACGGGCCTGCTCCGCCGGATTGTCGCGGAACATGCCGGTGAAGCGGCTGGTGAAGGTGGAGGCGCCATGCTTGGCGACGCCGCGCACCGACATGCAGGTATGCTCGGCCTCGATCAGCACGGCAACGCCGCGGGGCTTCATGATCTCGTCGATGGCCGCCGCGATCTGCGCCGTCATGTGCTCCTGGGTCTGGAGCCTGCGGGCGAAGATGTCGGTCAGGCGCGCAAGCTTCGACAGGCCGACGACGCGCTCGACCGGCGTGTAGGCGATATGCGCCTTGCCGTAGAACGGCATCATGTGATGCTCGCACTGCGAGGTGAACTCGATGTCGCGCACCAGCACGAAGTCGTCATAGCCGGCGGTCTCGCCGAAGGTACGGTCGAGCACTTCGGCCGGGCACTGGTGGTAGCCCTGGTAGAGTTCGTCGAAGGCCTCGACCACGCGGCGCGGCGTGTCGAGCAGGCCCTCGCGCTCGGTGTTCTCGCCGATATAGGCGAGCAGCGTCTTCACCGCAGCTTCCGCCTCGGCGCGCGCGGGGCGCGGCTGGTCGGCGCGGACGGCGGCCGCGAGGAATTCGGCAGGATCGAGCTCACCCGGGCGGCTCTCGGGCAGCTTGTCGGAGGGCTTGCCCGGGCGGATGGATTTGATTGCAGCGTCCATGTCTACTCCGTTCGACGGCCTTGCGGCCGGAGTGTCACCGGCAGACGGGGCGGCATATGCCGCCGGACGCCTGAAGAGAACAGTTTTGACGAAAAAGGTCCTTGGGTTAATACGCTGGCAGCGCAGATCTGGATCACCCCTGCCGCACCGCTGGACTGTTTTTCCGCCAGTTCCAATCCTATATAGGACCCTGGACGGCACCCGCCAAGGCCGATCCGGCCCGGAAGTGTTGGACTCCATCGCATGCTGAACGACATCTATAACAAGCGGATCATCGAGCTGGCCGGGAATATTCCGCGCCTTGGACGACTATCGGACGCCGATGCCACCGCGACCGCCCACTCCAAATTGTGCGGCTCGACCGTCAAGATTGATCTCAAGATGGAGGGCGACACCGTCACCGACTTCGCCCATGACGTGAAGGCGTGTGCGCTCGGGCAAGCCTCTTCATCCATCATGGCAAGTCACGTGGTCGGCTCGACTGCGAGCGAACTCCGTGAGTTACGCGAAACCGTTCGCAAGATGCTGAAGGAGAACGGCACGCCTCCTCAAGGCAAATGGGAAGAGATCAAGTTCCTCGAGCCGGTCCGCGACTACAAGGCGCGCCACGCCTCGACCCTTCTGACCTTCGATGCCGTGGTCGATGCCATCGGCCAGATCGAAGCCAAGGCCAAGCAGCCGGCTGCGGCACAGAGCTAGTCCATCTACGCTGAGGTCAGTCGGCGGCGCGCGAAGAGCTACTTCTGCGACGCCGCCACTTGCGCAGCCCCGGTCGGCACCGCGGCTTCCGCCGTCTTGGTCGACTTGGCCGGCTGTTCCTGTTCCGCACCGAATCTGGCCTGCGTCTTCGACGCAAGCTCCGCCATGGCCGGAGCGGTGACGTCCACATGCGGCAGCACGTCGGCCACGAGATCGGTCGTCACGAGATTGGTGAGCTTCAGCTCGCCGGCGTCCAACTCGTGCAGATCCTCCCAGGGCGGGACGCTGAGCGCGAGCGACAGAAGATCGCCGGCACCGCCCATGTCGAAGGTGTATTTGGCGAGCCGGCCGATATCGCGCTCCACGATCATCAGGTCCTGGGCGCTGTAGCTGGCCGCCTTGGCATCGTCGGCGCGGTCACCCATCCAGATCTGGTGGACGCGGACATGCGCGGCGTCCGGCACGTAACGCTTCTTGCCGGCCAGCAGCAGGAACACGCACATGGATTCGCAATAGGCCTCGGACGCGACCGCCGGACGGGCCGACTGCCCGCCGCGGTTCTGGAGGCTGATGCCGACCGTGGTCAGAAGCCCGAGATTGCGGAAGCGCCGGCCGAGCGTGATTGCGTCGTTGACGGAACCGCCGCTGGAATCGAGCACCACGGTGGCGCCGCCGAGCTGGCGTCCCTGGGCAAAATCCTCAAAATCCCTGGGCGTATCGGAGGTGATGATGCCGACCGCGCTGACCCAGCCGCGGCAGTTCGGCTCACAGGCGACCCAGTTGAACTTCATCGGCAGCTTGCGCTCTTCGAGCGCGGCCCCGGCCCGAGCCGGGGACCCTGACGTCGCGACGGCACCAGCCAACACGACCCCACAAGCAGCGGTTCCCACCAGCAACCAGCCGCGAAGATTGAGCGACTTCAGAAGTTTCAAACTGGTCCCTTCCCCAAGCCCTAAAGCAAGTCAGGCAAGCCCCGTTTCGACGTTCCGACGAGTCTACACATGAACGTCACAAAAATGGTATCCGGGGGAATACAGATCGTCCATAGGTACTTGCTGCACTGCTCCCTGAAAGCAGGCAAAGTATGGCGCGCAAACAACACGTCGCTGTTCCCTGCGCTGGAACCGCACAATAGATCGCTCAAGGTCGCAGCACAGCGCACATGAAGCACTCAGCTTGCGAACATTGTTCCACTCCCGTCGAGGGTGCGCTCCGTCTCCCGCGCAGATTCGGACGCGCGCTGATCTGGCTCTACCGACACACACTCTCGCCGCTGGTCGGCTACAATTGTCGGCACCTGCCGACCTGCTCGGTCTATGGCGACGAGGCGATCGAGCGGTTCGGGCTTTGGGCCGGCGGCTGGATGACGCTGGCGCGCCTGCTCCGCTGCAACCCCTTCGGCACATCGGGCATCGACAACGTGCCTCTCACCGCGCCGCAAGGTGCGCGCTGGTACCTGCCCTGGCGTTACGCGCGCTGGCGCGGCGTCAACGCGTCATAAGTATGCTGCGGTGCTTTGCGCATCGCTGCCCTGAGCGGAACCGGAACTTTTCCGTCGCGTTGTTTTGGTGCTCCCCGGGGAGGAAACAACAATGCGCTGGAAAATCAGCCCCCATTTTCACTTCAGGCTTGGCCCGCAGTCAGGTCCCAGCCGGCATCACCACGACCCCAGAACCATCGACATGCTCGCGATCGTCGCCCTGCTTGCACTCGTGCTCGGTTCCGGCTGGTATCTGGCGACGAGCCTCGCCACGCGGCCGAGCACGACTGCGTTCGTCGAACCCAGCCAAAGCGTGCACTGGTAGTGCCGGATCCTAGAGGTCCAGCACCAGCCGTTCCGTATCCGACCCAGCGACGCAGACCATGAGATAGCGCTCGCGCTCGTACGGCGACAGGATGCGGTCGCGGTGCACCGGCTTGCCCTCGATCCATCCGACCTTGCAGGCGCCGCAGATGCCGCCGCAGCAGGAGGTCGCGATGTCGATGCCTTTTTCCTGCAACGCGGCCAGCATGGTCTGGCCGGCACGAACCTGGATCTCGGTCCCCGAGCGCGCCAGCGACAGCGTGAACGGTTTGGCGTCGGGATCGATGACCGGCGGCGGCGCGACGAAACGCTCGATATGGACATTGGCTGCGGGCCAGCTTGCGGTCACCCGCTCGAAATCGTCGGTCATGCCTTCAGGTCCGCAGCATGCGACCAGCGTGTCCGCTCCGCCCTCCCCGACCAGTGCCGCAAGATCGGGACGCCCGGTCCGGGACGTCCGGTGCAGCACGATCCGCCCCCCTTCGATCAGTGAACCGAGATACGCCGCGAGCGGCACCTCCTCGCGTACGATCAGATGTAGCGTGAAGTTGGCCTGCTTCGTCCGTTCGAGATGCCGCGCCATCGACAAGAACGGCGTCACGCCGATGCCGCCAGCCACGAACACATAGCGCGCGATGCCCGCATCGGGATCGAGCCCGCCGCGGGGTAGCGAGACGCCGATGACATCGCCGAGCTTGATATCATCGTGAAGCGCGCGCGAACCGCCGCGCCCGTCCGACTCGCGCTTCACCGCAATGACGTAGCGCGCATTGTCCGCGGGCTCGTTGCACAGCGAGTAGGTGCGCACGAGTCCGTTCGGCAGATGCAGGTCGATATGCGCGCCGGGCTTGAACGGCGGCAATTCCCAACGGTCGGGATCAACCAGAACGAACAGCTTGATCCCGTCGCCAGCCTCCTCGATGCCGGCGACAACCGTCTTGACCGTCGTGATCGGGCGCACCTTCATGCCGCGTTCCGTACGGTGTCGCCAACCTTGACGACGCCGCCTTGCAGGATCTTGCAGTTGAGGCCGGAGCGATTGATCAGGGGATCGAAGATCGCCTTGCCGGTGATCTCCTCGATGTGCCGGCAGGGAATCGACAATCGCGTCGCTTCCAGCAGCGTCTCGCCCAGCCAGAAGCGGCGGCCGACGAGATGATTCAACGGCACGCCCTCGACCGTCACGTTACGCCGGTGCTCTTCGGGACCGAGCTCGATGCCGGCATCACGCTTGAGCGCAACCAGCGTCTCGAGTTCGAACAGGGTGACCTGGCGGCCCTCTTCGGGCTTGTGCGAGTAGAAGCCCTCTTCGTTGCCGATCATATAGCGGTCGCCCTCGATTCCCCTGCCGGCGACGAGATTGATCGATTCAGTTGCGCGCATCGGCAGGAACGCACGTGGGGTGAGATGAAGGAAGCGCACCACGCCGGTCCAACCAAGCTGCGCTGCATTCTGCGCCGAGCCGGCGCTGATGGTATCGAGCATGACAAAATCCTTATGAGAAGCGATGGCGCGCCGCCGACAGCGGCGCGCCGCGGGATCAGGTCAGTTCCTTGTTCGCCATCTCCGGCGCGAACGTCGTCGCGGTCGCGGTGATGGCGGCGCAGGCGATGAGCAGCAGCGAGACCGGCCAGGTAGCACCACCGCTCCACGCCATCAGAGACGCCGCGATCAACGGCGTCAACCCGCCGCTGATGGCCGCACCGACCTGAAAGCCGAGTGAGGCGCCGCTGTAGCGTAGCCGCGCGGAAAACAGCTCGGAGTACCAGGGCGCGCCGATGCCGAACATCACCATCTGGCCGAAGGTGATCGCGACCACGATGGTGCAGATGACGATGGTGGGATCGCGGGTATTGAGCAGCCAGAACAGCGGAAACGCAAACAGCGCCGAGAACAGGCAGCTCGCGTAGAACATCTTTTTGCGGCCGACGATGTCGGACAGCCAGCCGAACAAGGGAATGGCGAGCAGCGCCACCAGCGACGCGGCGAACGCGCCGTTCAGCACCACCCCGCGCGACAGCCCCAGATTGGCCGTGGCGTAGGACATCACGAACACGCCGCCGATGCTGGCATAGGCGATCTCGGAAATCTTGAGCCCGACGGCGGTGAAGAACGGCCGGCGGTGATGCCTGAAGATCTCGACAATCGGCATCTTCGCGACGTCCTTCTTGGCCTGGACCTGACGGAAGGCCGCGGTCTCCTCCATGTTGAGGCGGATGTAGAGACCGACGCCGACCAGGAGGATCGAGAGCAGGAACGGAATGCGCCAGCCATAGGTCATGAAGTCGCTCTCCGGCAGGCTCGCCACCAGCGCGAACATGCCGATCGCGGCGAGATTACCGATTGGGTTGCCGATCTGGACCATGCTGCCGAGCAGGCCGCGGCGATGCGTCGGGCAGTTCTCGACCACCATCAGCACGGCTCCGCCCCATTCACCACCGAGGCCGATGCCCTGGAGGAAGCGCAAGACGATCAGGAGCACCGGAGCGGCGATGCCGATCTGCTGGTAGGTTGGCAACAGGCCGATCAGGAAGGTGCCGATGCCCATCACCATGATCGTGATCGCGAGCATCGCCTTACGGCCGACCCGGTCGCCGTAGTGACCGAAGATCGCAGCGCCGAGCGGCCGCGCCAGAAAGCCGACGGCGTAGGTGCCGAACGCGGCGATGGTGGAGAGCGTGGGGTTGCCGGCGGCGAAGAAGACCTTGTTGAAGACCAGCGCGGTCGCCGCGCCGTAGATGAGGAAGTCGTACCATTCGACCGCGGTGCCGATCACGCTCGACCACACGATCCGTCGCAAGCTCGCCGCCTCGTCCGGCGCTACGTTCAGGGTTACGTCGTCTGCTACGGTCATCGATCTCTCCAGAAAGTACCGGCACCAAGGGAAGCAGTTGGTTCTGTCCGCGGAGCCCATCGGCAGCCGGGAACGGTAAAAATCGACCATGTTTACTGCTGGAAATCAACGCCACGGAATGCGGCAAATGCCGCCGGTCGCGGCAGAGTGCTTCATTTGCACTATTTTTTGGCTATTTTCCGCGATATGCCAGCGCACATGCTCACAATATCTGCGGCACTGCTTGAAATTTCCGCGCGGTAGTTTTCCTTTAGAATACAGCAGCAGGCTCCCGAAATGAGCAGCGCGCGGCGCCGGGCTGGCAGTCGGGCGGCATCTGTTGCAAAAAGGGGCCTCAGCAGTTCGGGAGACTCATGCGTGCTTGACGTCAGCAAAGCGACAGCGGTCGGAGCCAACATCCGCCAGACGCGGATTGCCAAGGGCCTGACGCTGGACCAGCTTGCGAAGCAAAGCGATCTCACGCGCGGCTACATCTCGCTGGTCGAGCGCAACCTCAAGATCCCCTCGCTGGCCGCGCTGCTGCGGATGGCCGCCGCACTCGAGGTCAATGTCGCCAACTTCTTCGACCCGAACGCCGAGCCCGCCCCGCGCTACACGCTGTTCCGCCGCGAAGGCGGCAATGTCCCGCTGTTCCAGGACAATTTTGGCGTGGTGCCGCTGGCAACCGGCCGCACCCGCAAAATGATGGAGCCGTTTCTGCTGAGCCCGCCGCACAAATCGGCGACGCGCGCCTCGCATGCGGGCGAGGAGCTGCTGTTCGTCATCAACGGCAAGATCGCGATCAAGCTCGACGGCGAGGAGCTGACGCTCGGCAAGGGCGACTGCCTGTATTTCTCAGGCGAGACGCCGCACGAAGTCAGGAGCCTCGGCCGGCAGAAAGCGGAAGTACTGGTCGTTGTCGCCCAGAACTCTTGACGCCGGGCCCCGGCAAATAGCCTAGCGAAACCAGTAGAAGCGCCCGGGCGGCGGCGGGATCGGCTCGGGCGGACGTAGCCGCTTCGGACGAACAGGTTTGGGCGGCGGCTCGGCGGATGAAGTGGTCTCCGCGGCCGGCGCGATCTCGGTCGCCGGCACCTTCACGGACAGCAGCAAGTTCGACTCGTGCATGCGCCAGCGATAGCCGACGCCGAAATCGATCGGCTGGGCGCGCGTGAACAGTTCGGCGTAGCGCTCCTGGTACCGGCCGGGGAATTCGCCGATCGGCCCGAGATAACGGCCGAACGGGAAGAACCGCCACTGCCGCGCATTGTAATTGGCAAGTGGAATGCCGGAATCGTCCTGGATGATGGTCGCGCTGTTGGCCAGCAGCCAGTCGCGGACGGCCGCGAAGTCGCCCTTGTGCAGAAGATAGGACGCGCTCTTGAGCAGGCTGTTGCCGGGCCCGAGCGTCTCGCAGAATTTCAGGAATCCCGTGTTACGCGCGCCGGCATTGGAAAGGTCGGTCGAGAAATAATACAGCGTGCGCGCCTCGCCGTCGGGGCCGGCAAACGTGATGCGGACGCCGTGCGTGGCGTTCGACCCCGGATTATCATTGCCGGTGTGCATCCCGCCCTTGGCATCGAGCGCGACCATCTCGACGTTGCGGATGGTCTTGCCGGAACGCGCGAGGAAAACGTAGAGGATCGGCAAGGTGCCGTTGACCTGGTTGGCGTGCAGATCGACCTTCATCTGCTTGGTGATGAAGAAGGAAAAGCTCAGGATCGAGCCGAGCGAGCGCTCGACATTATAGAGCGCAGCGCCGACCGAACCGTGCGGCAGCCGCGTCAGATCGGGCACAGCGCTGACCGGCTCCAGCGCGCCGAGCACGTAGGTGCTGGCCTTGGAATAGAAGGCGTTGGCGTAGAGAAAATCCGGGCCGCTGAACATGTAGAACATGGTCGGCCTGGGCGCAGCCAGGTTGACGTCGGACCAGGTGCGGATCTTGGCGAGCTGCCGCTGCTCGAGCTGGGAGAAGGCGCCGTCGAAGAATTTTGCGTGATGCTGCCAGCTGGGATCCCTGGTCAGCGGCACCAGCGGCGAGTCTGCCGAGGGCTGCATGCCCGCGAGGAAACGCGCGGTATCGTCGAAGGTGACGTCGGCAGCACGTACGGACGAGACGGCCGCAGCCAGCAAGGCAAGTGCGACGGCCGCAATTCTGAGGGGTCGAACCATGTCTATTCGCGATGTGATGAATTGCCAGCGGCGACCGGCCGCCTGCGGAAAACAGCATAAATCAACAGACCCGAGAGCATGACGAGCATCCCCGAGAGCGAATGCATCGGCCGCTCAGTCAAAAGGTAGTACATCATGAACCCGGTCACGAGCAGGAAAACGAGCGGCGTGAACGGGTATCCCCAGGCACGATAGGGTCTGGGGAGATCGGGATCGGTGATGCGCAGCTTGATGACACCGGCGACCGTGAAGAACGAGCAGAACAGCAGCGCGAACTGGATGAAGTCGAGCACCGCCTCGAAGCTGCGCGTGAACAGCAGCAGGTTGGCGACCACGAGCTGAAACAGGATGGCATAGGCCGGCGCGCCGCTCACCGACCGCTTCGAGAACACGCGCAGGGCCGGAATGTCCTCCCCCATCGTCATCATCACGCGCGGGCCGATCCACATCATCGCGGAGATCGATGAGATCAGGCCGAAGCAGATCATGGCGCCGACGATCCGTCCGCCGAAATTGCCGAAGATCGCGCTGCCGGCGACGCGGGCAACGTCGAGCTGGCCGGCGAGTGCACTGACGGGCGTGGAGTAGAGAAACACCGCATTCAGTGCGACGTAGAGCACGAGCACGATCAGCGTACCCGCGAGCAGCGCGCGCGGCAGATCCCGCTGCGGCATGTTCATCTCGCCGATGATGTAGGTCGCGGCATTCCAGCCCGAGAATGAGTACATCACGAAGACGAGCCCGATCGCGAAAGGCGCGCTGACGATATGCGCGAGATCGCCCGCCTGCGGCGTGAAGGCGATCGGCTGCGGCACGCCGATGATGAAGCCGGCGACCAGGAAGGCGACGATCAGCACGACCTTCAGGATGGTCGAGATCAGCTGGAAGGTCGAGGAGTGCCTGACGCCGGTCAGTTGCACGAGCGAGACCAGCCATACCACGCCGATGGCGAGCGGGATCGGCGGCAGACCGGGCACGACCGATTTGGCGTATTCGCCGAACGCCATCGCGGCGAGCGCGACGGGTGCTGCAAAGCCCACCGTCGCCGAGACCCAGCCGGCGAGAAAGCCGAACGCAGGATGGTAGGCGCGGCCGAGGAAATTGTATTCGCCGCTCGAGCGCGGAAACATCGCCCCTAGCTCGCTGTAGGAGAACACCCCGCACAGCGCGACAATGCCGCCGACGGTCCACAGCAACAGGATCGAGAAGCCCGAGGGGATGTCCTTGACCTGAAAGCCGAGGCTGGTGAAGACGCCGACCCCGACCATGTCGGCAACAACGATGGCGGTTGCGACCAGAACGGAGACCCCGGAGCCACCTCCGGTCAGCCGCCCGGTCCAGGGCGCGGGTCCCGCATCTGATGCCGTCATCGGGGTCCTTAAACCTCAGGCGTCACGCCTGATGGGAGCATCGTGCAGTTTGGTCCAGTCAATTCAAGCAGGGTTAACAAGGGTTAAATGAGGCGGCAGAAATAGGTATTTGAACACCCCTAATGCACGATCGAGGGCGATATACCTGCACAAACACCGGAGAATCCCGTTTCCGTCCCCCACAATCAGGACACGATTACATGGTCCTTTTAAGCATTCCGGATGTGGGGAAGTTTCTCCGGACACTTAACGTCGCCTAAACGCCAGTCGGCTCAATTGCCTAGAGATTGCCGATGGACGTGTGACTTGGGTCGTGACTTGGGGTCATGGGTGGATGGTCGGGGCCGTTCCGAAACTGAGAGCTGATGGTTGTGCCGACCGGACCACGTCCGGTTCGCGCGGTCGTGCGCTCCGGATCGGCCTGATCTCAGCCTTGGTGCCGCTGTCGCTGACGCTGGTTCAATGCGGCAATGCGCCCAACCCGGCGGCACTCGCAGCGAACTCGCAAGCCAATGTCCAGGTGGTCGCGAAAACCAATCCTCAACAAATTGCAAGCGGCGACACGTTCGAGGATCGCTTCCCTGCCCCGCAGTTTAGGGAACGCTTCCCCTCCGCGAGCGAGAGTTTTCTGCAACGGCAGACGTCGGACTTCTCGCCCAAGCGCGCCGTGCAGCAGCAACCGGAGCAGGCGCCGTACAAGGTGGCCTCGCTCGCACCGCAAGTCCCCTACCAGCGTCCGGCACGTGACGATCTGACGACGCTCGTCAGCATGAAATCGTCGGCCTTCCCCTATTTCGGCAACAATCCCGCTTCCGACGCGCCCTTCCTCAACATCTCCAAGGGCGACCGCCGCGGCCATCGCAGCTATTCGGGGCGCGTCTACTGGCAGGACGAGACCTACAGCGACAGCCGCGTGCTGGTGCACGTCCCCGAGCATTTCGACGTGCGCAAGCCGGGCGTGATCGTGCTGTTCTTCCACGGCAATGGCGCGACCCTGGAACGCGACGTGCGCGACCGGCAGTTGGTGCCGCAGCAGATCACCGATTCCGGCGCCAATGCCATCCTGCTCGCGCCGCAGATGGCGATCGATGCCGCCGATTCCAGCGCCGGAAAGTTCTGGCAGGCCGGCGGCCTCAAGCGCTTCATGGACGAGTCCGCGAGCCATCTCGCCCGGCTCACCGGCGATCCCAACAGCGCCCGCGCCTTCGCCAACATGCCGATCGTCATCGTCGGCTACAGCGGCGGCTTCCTGCCGACCGCGTGGAGCCTCGAGGTCGGCGGCATCAGCGACCGCGTCCGCGGCGTGGTGCTGCTCGATGCCGTCTATGGCGAAATGGACAAGTTCGCCTCGTGGATCGAGAGCCACCGCTCCGGTTTCTTCGTCAGCTCTTACACCCGCGGCACCGCACGGCGCGACCGCGAGCTGATGAGCATGCTCAGGCAGAAGGGCATTGGCGTCTCCGAGGACATGGACGGCCCCTTGCGTCCCGGCAGCGTGGTGTTCGTCGAGACCGGCGACGGCATCACCCATCGTGACTACGTCAACCGCGCGTGGACGCAATATCCGCTGAAGGACGTGCTGGTGAAGATGTCAGCGACGCCCGCACTGGCGCTGACGCGCGTGGCGACCACCAGCTCTTCCGCATCGGGCCGCTAATCCAAATATTGCGCGAGCCGGCATTTGGCCGCGCTGCCTGCAATTCTCTCAAGCTTTGATCAAAATGTGATGTTGATGGCCGATATCTCCGGGACCCACCGGATTGCTTCCGCTGGCCACGATCATAGTTTGCCGGCCAAGTTGCACTTGGAATTCTGCGAGGACAGGTAGTGCGTCAGGGACTGTACAAGGTCGACTTCCACACGGTTCATGGAACCGGCTCCGGCGTCGTCTATGTGACCGACGGAAAGATGCGCGGCGGCAATTCCGCTTTCGCCTTCATCGGCACTTACACGGGTGAAGGCGACAGCATCAAGGTCAAGATCTCGACCCAGCGCTACAATGACGATCCGTCCTTCAAGCCGCTGTTCGGGAACGACAGGATCACGCTGACGCTCGCCGGCCGCGAGGACGGCGACACGGCGGAATTCGAAGGCACCGCGCTGCAAGTACCGGGCGTGGCCTTCAGGGCCGTTTTGAGCCGGATCAGCGACTAGCCGTCCGGCTCTTGGTCTTCAGGTATTGATCTTCAGGTTTTGGGTAGCTTCGGAATGCTCTCGGCGAAACCGTTGTAGCAGGCCAGCCGCTCATCCTCTTCCTTGAAGAAACGGCAATCGGCGTAGCCCTTGGCCTTCGCCGGCTTGGGCTTTGGCGCCGGCGGCATCACCCCATCGTAGCAGTTGAGGCGGTCCTTGGTGCCGTCGTCGATGTCGAGGCAGGCCTGGAGCCGAGCCGCGATCGACTGCGGCTTGCCCTTCGGCGCCGCGGCCGGTTTGGCCGCTGCCTCTTTGGTCCCCACCGCCTTGGTCCCCTTGGGCTTGACCTGCACCAGCGGCTTGTCCCCGATCATTGGTGGCTTGTCGGTTTGCGCGAACGCGGAAGCTGAATAGAGCACCGCGGCAACCGCCAGAATCATCCTCATTTCAGTCAACTCTCTTTGGTCCCCATGCCTCGCCTTCTAGCGCTCTGACGCGCCGTTTGCCAAGCACCTTGCGCACAGGAAAACGCGGGATTCAGGCCGTGGCCGCCGCAGTCGGCCGGGGCCTGGTCAGGATTACCAGGACCAGCGCCGCCACGACGAAGCCGACTGCGACGAAGCCGAGCGGATGCAGCAGTTCGCGGGCGAACAGCAATCCGCCGATGGCGGAGCCGACCGCCTGGCCGATATAGAGGACGGAGGTGTTGAGCGCGACAGTCGCCGACGCAAGCTGCGGCGCGGCCGCAACCAGCCGCACCTGCTGCATCGAATTGGTCGAGGCAAAGCCGAGACCCCAGATCGCGACCGCACCCGCCATCAACACGAGCGTGCCGGCCCCGAGCGCCCATCCCGTGACGCCTGCAAGCAGCAGGCAGGTGAATAGCAGCGAGGTACGATAAGGCCCCCAGGTGTCGACGATGCGGGTCGCGATCACGACGCCGAGGAAGCCGCAGACGCCGTAAATGCCGAACACCATGCCGATCGCATCGGGGCCGGCATCGGTGAGCTTCTTGAGCAGCGGGCCCATGAAGGTGAACACCACGAACTGCCCGGACATTTGCAGCATCGTGATCGCAAGCAGCAACAGGATCGTCCTATTCCGGCCGACTGCGCTCCAGGTCTTCAGATCCACCGGCGTGCCCTTCAGGCCCGACGGCAGGCGCAGCAGCAACAACAGGAAGCTGATGCAGCCGAGCACGCCGATCCCGCCATGGGCCGCGCGCCAGCCATAGCGGCTGGCGATGAAGGTGATCAGCGGCAGGCCGACGGCGGCAGCCAGCGACCAGCCGAGAAAGATATAGGCGATGGTGCTGCCACGCCGCTCCACCGGCACGATCAGCGCCGCCGTCCCCGCCGCCTGCGGCGTGTAGAGCGCACCGACCGCGAGCATCACCAGGCGGATGACGAGCAGGCTCGTGTAGTCGGGCGCGAAGGCCGAGGCGAGATTGCCCAGAGCGAGCACCGCAAGCGTCGTCGTCAGCAGCGTCCGCCGCTCGATCCGGCTGGTGAGCCAGGCCGTCAGCGGCGAGCCGATGCAGAGCGTGACCGCGCCGAAGGTGATCAGCAGCGCGGCCGAATGGATGCTGATGCCGAGCCCCGACGACAATTCCGGCAGCATGCCCGCCGGCGCGAGCACCGAGCTGCCGGTGACGAGATTGCCCAGCATCAGGGCGGTTGGCGTGAAACGGCCGGCAGCGGGCGGATTTTCCATGCAGATGCATGTAGAGCAGCCGCGCGACCAGTTAAAGGGCGCGGTTCGAAATAGTTGGAGCACCGCCCCGGCTTTTGCGCGCCACTTTCTTGGAAATGCCGGATTGCACAGGCCGAATCGCCTGATATATCGCTCGTTCCCGCTTACCTGCGCTCGTTCGCAGGAGTGAGCTTCAGGAGAAAAGCAATGACCGACCAGAAAAAATCCGAATCCGGTTTCCAATACAGCCTGAGCAATCTCAAACCCGTGAACCCCGCCGCCAAAGTTACCCTCACCTTCCCCGACGGCGCCCAGCGCCAATATGACCAGAGCATCACCGGCCTCGAGATCGCCAAGGGCATCTCGCCGTCGCTGGCCAAGCGCACGGTCGCGATGGCGCTCGACGGCGTGGTCTGCGACCTCGACGACGCAATCGAAGCCGATGCCAAGATCGAGCTGATCAACCGCGACGATCCGCGCGCGCTCGAGCTGATCCGCCATGACTGCGCACACGTGCTGGCAGAGGCCGTGCAGACGCTGTGGCCGGGCACCCAGGTCACCATCGGCCCCGTGATCGAGAACGGCTTCTATTACGACTTCTTTCGCAACGAGCCGTTCACGCCGGAAGACTTTGCGGGAATCGAAAAGAAGATGCGCGAGCTGATCGCGCGCGACAAACCTTTCACGAAAGAGGTTTGGGATCGCGAAAAGACAAAACAGGTGTTCCGCGACAAGGGCGAGGCCTTCAAGGTCGAGCTGGTCGACGCCATCCCCGGCAACGAGCCGATCAAGATCTACTACCAGGGCGACTGGTTCGATCTCTGCCGCGGCCCGCACATGACCTCGACCGGCAAGGTCGGCAACGCCTTCAAGCTGATGAAGGTGGCCGGCGCCTATTGGCGCGGCGACAGCAACAATCCGATGCTGACGCGCATCTACGGCACCGCCTTCGCCAAGCAGGAGGATCTCGACGCCTATCTGAAGCAGATCGAGGAAGCCGAGAAGCGCGACCACCGCAAGCTCGGACGCGAGCTCGACCTCTTCCACTTCCAGGAGGAAGGTCCGGGCGTCGTGTTCTGGCACGCCAAGGGCTGGACCATCTTCCAGCAGCTGATCGCCTATATGCGCCGGCGCCTCGCCGGCGACTACAGCGAGGTCAACGCGCCGCAGATCCTCGACAAGTCGCTGTGGGAGACCTCGGGCCATTGGGGCTGGTACCGCGAGAACATGTTCGCGGCGCAGTCGGCCGGTGACGAGGCCGAGGACAAGCGCTGGTTTGCGCTCAAGCCGATGAACTGCCCGGGTCACGTGCAGATCTTCAAGCATGGCCTGAAGAGCTACCGCGATTTGCCGCTGCGGCTCGCCGAGTTCGGCGTGGTGCATCGCTACGAGCCATCAGGCGCCATGCACGGGTTGATGCGCGTGCGCGGCTTCACCCAGGACGACGCGCACGTCTTCTGCATGGAGGACCAGCTTGCCGACGAGTGCCTGAAGATCAACGATTTGATCCTGTCGACCTACGCGGATTTCGGCTTCACCGGCGATCTCACGGTGAAGCTGTCGACCCGGCCTGACAAGCGCGTCGGCACCGATGCGATGTGGGATCACGCCGAGCGCGTGATGGCCACCGTGCTGAGCCAGATCCAGGCTCAGAACAACCACATCAAGACCGAGATCAATCCGGGCGAAGGCGCCTTCTACGGCCCGAAGTTCGAATATGTGCTGCGCGATGCCATCGGCCGCGACTGGCAGTGCGGCACCACGCAGGTCGACTTCAACCTGCCGGAGCGGTTCGGTGCGTTCTACATCGACCATGACAGCGGCAAGAAGGCGCCGGTGATGGTGCACCGTGCGATCTGCGGTTCGATGGAGCGCTTCATTGGCATCCTGATCGAGCACTATGCCGGCAACTTCCCGCTCTGGCTCTCGCCGGTGCAGGTGGTGGTCACCACCATCACGTCGGAAGCCGACGAATATGCCAAGCAGGTGCTGGAGCAGGTCCGTCGCGCGGGCCTTAGGGCCGAGATCGACCTTCGCAACGAGAAGATCAACTACAAGGTCCGCGAGCATTCGCTGGCCAAGACCCCGGCGCTGCTCGTGTGCGGCAAGAAGGAGGCCGAGACGCAGTCGGTTTCGATCCGACGGCTCGGCAGCGACGGCCAGACGGTGATGACGACGGCGGAGGCGATCACCGCCCTCGTCGAAGAGGCCACCCCGCCGGATGTCCGGCGGGCTCGCGACGCGGCCTGATCCCTGAAATCGATCTAAACTCGCTTTCGGTTGCGGGCGTGCATGCCTATCTCGGCATGGCACGCCCGACGACCAGCCGAAGAGGATATCGCAGTGCCTGACGCCATCGAACTCCTGAAGACCCGCCGCTCGGTCAAGCCGCGCGAGATGACCGGGCCCGGTCCCTCCCCGGCCGAACTCGAGACCATCCTCACCATCGGCGCCCGCGTGCCCGATCATGGCAAGCTTGCGCCCTGGCGCTTCATCATATTCGAAGGCGATGCGCGGATGCGCGCCGGCGAGGTGATCGCGAAGGTGTTTGCCCGCAAAAATCCCGGCGCGCCAGCGGCCGACGTCGAAACCGAACGCAAGCGCCTCACCGATGCGCCGCTGGTGATCGGCATCGTCAGCTTCACCAAGCCGCATCCCAAGGTGCCGGCGTGGGAGCAGGAATTGTCGGCGGGCGCCAGCGTCATGAACATCGTCACGGCTGCAACCGCGCTCGGTTACGGCGCCTGCTGGCTGAGCGGCTGGTTCTCGTTCGACCGCGACGTGCTCGATGGCCTCGGCCTCAAGCCTGACGAGAAGCTTGCCGGCTTCGTCCATATCGGCAAGCCGACCAAGCCGAGCGAGGATCGGCCGCGACCGTTCCTTTCGGAAATCGTGACGCGATTTTAATCGAAGTCTTGTTGACGCCTTGAACGACTTGCGGCTTTGATCCCGGCAAGGGAGGAAGCCCGGATGAAGCGTCGCGAATTTCTTGTCGGAGCCGCGCTGCTGGCCGGCTCGATGGCGCGCAGCCACGCGACCGACGTCCCCGCCCCGTCGCCCGACGGCCTCGACCGCATCACCGACTATTTCAACGACGAGGTGGGAAGCGGCCGGCTGCCGGGCGCGGTGATCCTGGTCCAGCAGCACGGCAAGCCGGTCTACTTCAAGACCTTTGGTGTGCGCGACACCAGGACGGGCCTCGCGATGACGCCCGATACGATCTTCGCCATCCACTCGATGACCAAGCCGATCACCTGCCTCGGCGCGATGATGCTGATCGACGAGGGCAAGCTCGCGCTCACCGACCCCGCGTCGAAATACATCCCGCTGTTCGCCGACACCAAGGTGGGCATCGAGCCGGACGGCACATCGAAGCTCAAACTCGAGCCGCCGGTCCGCCCCGTCAACATCGAGGATTTGCTGCGGCACACCTCGGGCATCAGCTACGACTATATCGGCGCCCCCTGGGTGATGCAGGTTTACGAGGCCGCCAATATTTTCGAAGGCCCCTTCAACAACAGGCAATTCGCCGACCGCATCGCGAAGCTGCCGCTCACGCGTCAGCCCGGGACGCTGTGGCGCTATGGCCATTCCACCGACGTGCTCGGCGCCGTCATCGAGATCATCTCGGGACAGACGCTGTACGAATTCCTGAAAGCACGCATCTTCGATCCGCTTGGCATGAGCAGCACAAAATTCGTGCTGAGGACTCCGGAGGAGCGCGCGCGGATGGCGCGGCCGCTGCCGAACGACCCGGTCCTGCTCGCCGGCGAGCGCGACCGCCTCGACCATCCCGAATGGGAATCCGGCGGCGGCGGGCTGCTCTCGACCATCACCGATTATCAGCGCTTCTCGCAGATGCTGCTCAATGGCGGCGAATTCGAAGGCAAGCGATACCTCAGCCCCGCAGCCTTCAAGGCCATGACGACCGATCACATCGGGCCAGGCTCGGGTGTGGGACGCGACTATTTCTATTTCCCGGGCGACGGTTTTGGCTATGGCTACGGCATCGGTGTGCGCACCGATCCCGGCAACGCAAAGCCTCCCCCGCCCGGCTCGCTCGGCGAATTGAAATGGGACGCGGGCAGCGGCACCTATTTCGGCGTCGATCCCAAGCTCGACATGGTCTACCTCATGATGCAGCAGACCCAGAACGAGCGCAGCCGCATCACGCCCGCCTTCAAGGCGCTGGTCTATGACTGCTACCCCGAGGGGCTACGCCGCCCGTGAGGCGCGCTGGCCGAAATCGGCGAGCAGCTTTGCGATCTCTCCGGCGGGCCGCGCCGCGCTGAACAGAAAACCCTGCACCTCGTTGCAACCTTCGGCACGCAGCCAGTCGAGCTGATCCTCGGTCTCGACGCCCTCCGCGGTCGTGATGATGTTGAGGCTGCGGCCAAGCCCGGAGATCGCGCGCACGATCGCGACGCAGTCGGGCCGCTCTGCCAGATCTTTGACGAAGGAACGGTCGATCTTGATCTTGTCGAAAGGAAAGCTGCGGAGATAGCTGAGGCTGGAATAGCCGGTGCCGAAATCATCCATGGAGATGCTGACGCCGAGCTCGCGCAGCTGATGCAGGATCGCGAGATTGGCGTCGGTCTCGGCCAGGAAGATCGACTCGGTGATCTCGAGCTCAAGCCGCTTCGGCGAAAGGCCGGATTGCGCCAGCGCCGAGATCACGACCTGAACCAGATTGCGGCTGCGGAATTGCACTGGCGAGAGATTGACCGCGACCTTGATGTCGGCAGGCCATTTGACGGCCTCGGCACAGGCTTCGCGCAACACCCACTCGCCAAGCTGGGTGATCAGGCCGATGTCTTCGGCAACCGGAATGAACTCCGCCGGCGAGATCATGCCTTTGTCGGGGTGATGCCAGCGCAACAACGACTCGAAGCCGGAGATGCGGTCGGAAGCGATCGATACCAGCGGCTGGTAGTGCAGCTCGAACTCGCCATTGGTAAACGCGCGGCGCAGATCGAGCTCCATGTCGCGACGCTTCTGCGCCTGAAGGTCCATCTCGCGCTCGAAGAAATGATGCACGCCGCCGCCGTCGGACTTCGCCCGGTACAGCGCCATGTCGGCGTTGCGCATCAACTCCTCCGACGTCGTACCGTCACCCGGCGACAGCGCGATGCCGATGCTGGCGCCGATCACCATTTCCTGGCCGTCGAGGTCATAGGGCGCCTTCAGCATGTCGATCAGCAGGGTCGCACAGGCGCTGGCCTCGTTCGGCGAGACGTCGGCCGCCAGGATCACCGCGAACTCATCGCCGCCAAGACGTGCCGCGAGATTGGCGCCGCGGACTGCGGTGGTCAGGCGTTCGGCAACTTCCTTCAGCAGGCGGTCGCCCGCCGGATGCCCGAAGGAATCGTTGATGTTCTTGAATAGGTCGAGATCGATGTAGAGCACGCCGACGCGCTTGCCGCCGGCCTGGTCGAGCGCCTGCTTCAGACGCTCCCGGAAATATTCGCGGTTCGGCAGGTCGGTCAGCCCGTCATGATGCGCCATGTGGGCGATCCGCGCCTCGGCCTTGCGTCGCTCGGTGATGTCGACCACCGCGACCAGATAGCCGTCGCGATCGTCAAAGGCGACGCGTCGGCCGAAGGTCAGCACCTCGATCTCGCTACCGTCGGCGCACAGGTGCCGCCAGTTGCGCGAGGAATGATAGGTGTCGCCGACGCGTTCGAGCGCCTCGGCGTGGCTGTCCCACTCGTCCTCCGGCCAGATCTCGGGCAGCTTCATGCGCAGGAAGGTGGCGCGGCTGTAGCCGTAATGCTGGACTGCGGCATCGTTGACGCTGAGAAATTCCTTGCTCTCGGCATCGAACACCCACATCGGCATCGGGTTGTTGTCGAACAGCAGGCGGAACGAGGCGTCGCGCCGCTTGAGCGCAGTGACGTCGGAGATCGTCAGCGAGACCACGTCCCCAAAGGCGGTGGCGCTGAGACAGAGATTGCGGCCATCGTGCTCGATCTCGAGCTGCCCGCCGCGGCCACCGGCGACGGTCTTGAGCAGGAATTTGATGATGTCGGGCGAGGCCAGCAAGGTGTCGCCCTCGCCGATCCGGCGCCACAACAGGCCGGCGCCTGCGGCTTTGAGCAGCATGCCGGCGCTCGTGTTGTGGTGCACGATCTGGAGATCGAACGGCTTGCCGCCGGCGTCGCGCAACGTCGCCAGCGAGATCACCGCGTCCTCGGTCGAGGAGAAAATCGCATCCAGCAAATTGTATTGCGTGCCGCGCTCGTTGACATAGGCGCCGACCAGCGTGGCGCCCCAGCGCGAGGCGGTCGGCAGCGCCAGCAAATCGTAGGTCCGGACCATGCCGTCGCGCACGCAATGCGCGCTCGCCTGGTGCGGCCGTCCGTTGTTCAGCGCGTTCGCCACCGCTTCCGACAGCGCGGTCGCGCAATCCGGCGACAATTCCGCGACCGGAATGTCCCAGCGCTCCTCGCCGAGCCATTTCTGCACGTAGCGTCCGCTGCGCGACAGTTCGAGCGCACCGTCATTCTTCAGCAGCGCGATGTGATCGGCGAGCCGACCGAGGCTGCCAAGCATCACGTCTTCATAGCGCGGCAGCCGTTCGCCCGGCTTCAACGCGGCGCGCCATTTGCGCTGAAGCACCGGGATGTCGTCAAACATTTCGGTGGCCGGTTTTCCCGGCATCTTCTTCGCGGCAGTCATTGCAGTCCCCAACGCACTTTCCCCGCGCATCCAATGCAGGCGCGCTTAATGCCGTGTAAAAAGGACGCAGTTGCGCGTTCCATTTGGCGATTATGACAGTTTTAAGTCAGGCGTTGGTTAGTGCGCGTTAGAGACTATGACGGTTTTGTTTGCGCGAAACTGCATCAACTCCGTCGTTGCGACGGAAGCCACTCTCTCCTGTCCCGGACGCGCTGCAACGCTCTTGGCGTTGCTGCGCAGAGCCGGGACCCAGGAAGCCACACAGCACGCCGCAACATGGGCCCCGGCTCTGCAGCGCATCACTTCGTGCTGCGCAGCGTCCGGGGCAAGAGACCTTCGTTGAATAGCTGACATAGGTTCGTATCCTCGCGGCTCATCTCGCCCGAGCTTTGCTTCGCCGTCTCACCCTCAATTGAAAGAGGGCGCAGGGAAGACCGGGAGCCGGCTGGCTCCCATTGTCCGCTATGCCATGAGTAGATTGCGCTACACTGCACAGCGGGTAACAGGGCAACCGGGGCATCCCGGCCTTCCCTGCGCAATGGTTGGAACGGCGTATGTCGTGCTCTCCCCGGGGAGCGATGCACTATTGCCCCCGTCGTCTTGCAGATGACTGATGCGCGCGCCCGGTCGGGCCGCCACATCACCGCAAGACTTGACGCACAGACCCCGGGCGTCAGGACCACACGATTTTGCCGTACGCCGATCACACCGGTCGTGCGCGCGACGCCTTCGCTCACGGTTGCCCGCCCTGCGAAAGCCTTCGCGCCGATGTTATCAGCGTCCATCACCGCCCGGCCCGCGTTCGTGACGATCGCGATACGCCCCTCTTCCTTGGGCCGGGTTGCGGCGATGCATACGCCGTTTCCGAATTTCGGTAAAGTGGAATATTTTCGCACTAACCCATTGACCGACAGTTTGGGTGTTTTGCCCGACGGGTCACGCAAGATACCGTGGCCCTCACCCCGCCAGCCGCTCGATCACGAGATCGAGCAACGCACGCAGGCGGGCAAGACGCCTGAGATCGCGGTGATAGCCCACAAAGGTGTCGCGGCCGGGCGGCGTCGTGCCGATGTCGAGCGCGACCAGGCGGCGGTCGCGGTCGCCGAGAGGACGCGGCAGCACGGCGAGCCCGCCGCCACTGGCGCAGAGCTCGGCCTGCGCCTGCCGGTTGTTGCTGCGTGAGGCGACTTCCGCCTTCGGCAGCGTGCGCTTCAGCCAGACGGCGTCGGGCATGTCGGCAAATTCGGCATTCATGGTGACGACACGGATGCCGCTCCCGTCTCCGGCCCGGAGCGGCTTGCTGCCCTTCTTGCCGTAGAGCGCGTATGGAATGTGCAGCAGCTTTCTGGAAATCACTTCGGGCTCGTCGAACGGCTTGATGCGAAAGACCAGATCGGCCTCGCGGCGCGGCAGGCTGTAGAGCCGTGCATCGGTCAAAAGCTCGACGGTCACTTTGGGATGTCGCTTGCCGAACGCGGCAATCACCGGCGACAGCATCACCGTCCCGAACCAGTCCGACGAAGACAACCGCAAAAGGCCATCGAGCTGCGTCTCCGCGCCGGAGGCGTGCCGCTCCAGCGCAATCGCCTCTTCCTCGATCCGCTCCGCGTGCCGCAGCACGGCGCTGCCCTCGTCGGTGAGGACAAAGCCGTCGGAGGTGCGCTGGAACAGCGTTTGCCCGAGCGACTGTTCCAGCGCACGAAGCCGCCGGCCCATGGTCGGCTGGGTCTGGCCGATCTTTCGCGCGGCGGCGCCGAGCGTGCCTTCGCGCGCAATCGCCAGAAAGATGCGCAGATCGCTCCACTCCATCGGACGTCCTTGTCATAAGAAATTGGCCATACAAAATTGCACGACAATCGTACATCCTTGTTCCTTCCCATGCAAAAAATCATGGGCATATTGGAGGCCGACAACGGAGCAAGACGACCATGACGAGACCATCGACCATGCGCGCGGCCATCCTCGAGACGCACACCGCGCCGCTGCGCCTCTCAACCGTCTCCACGCCGGAAATCGGTCCACGCGAAGTGCTGGTGCGGGTGCGCGCGAGCGGGGTCAATCCGCTCGACACCAAGATCCACGCCGGCGCCGCGGCGCATGCGCGCCATCCGCTGCCCGCGATCCCTGGCATTGATCTGGCCGGCGTGGTCGAGCAGACCGGACGCGAGGTGACGCGGTTCAAGCCGGGCGACGAGGTCTATGGGATGACCGGAGGCGTCGGCGGTGTGCAGGGATCGCTGGCTGAATTCGCGGCCGTCGATGCCGACCTTCTGGCGTTGAAGCCCGTCAATCTCAGCATGCGGGAGGCGGCCGCCCTGCCCCTCATTTTCATCACGGCCTGGGAAGGCCTGATCGACCGTGCGTCCCTGAAGGCGGACCAGAAGGTGCTGATCCACGGCGGCGCGGGCGGCGTTGGCCATGTCGCGATTCAGATCGCGCGTGCTTTCGGAGCAAAGGTCTTCGCGACCGGCTCGGCATCGCAGCGCACCACCATCGAAGCTTTCGGCGCGACCTTCATCGACCGGGACACCGCTATCGCTGCCTACGTCGCAGGGCATACGAGCGGCCGCGGCTTCGACGTCGTCTACGACACCGTCGGCGGCAAGGTGCTCGATGCTTCCTTCGAAGCGGTGCGCCGCTTTGGCCATGTGGTAAGCGCGCTCGGCTGGGGCACGCATGCGCTTGCGCCGCTCTCGTTCCGCGCCGCCACGTATTCCGGCGTTTTCACGCTGCTGCCGCTGCTGTCAGGCGAAGGCCGCGCACATCACGGAGAGATCATGGCCGAGGCGAGCCGCCTGGCTGAAGCCGGCAAGCTCATGCCCCTGCTCGATCCCAGGCATTTCACGCTGGAGAATGTCGGTGACGCCTACGCTCTGATCCGCGATCACGCCGCCAAGGGCAAGCTGGTCGTCGACGTCTGACGCGCGCCGCTAGTCCTCGCTCGACGCCGCGGAGCGATTGCGGAGATAGGCCTGCGACAACAGGAAGAACAATGCGCGCTCGCCATGATATTTGGCGGCCGGCCGGGTGCGCTCGAACCCGTCGGCAAATATCTTGCCGGACTGGTCACACACCTGCCACCGCCAACCAAACCTTTTGCGCCTGTTAAGGATCACTTCGAACATGCCGACGGGCTGGGTCCCCTGCTCCTACCGGTCTCGCAAGCGCACGCCTGCTCCGGCCTCCCCCGTTAGACGGATGCCCGACATATAACGCAGCAGGATGGAAAGAGAATAAAATTGATTATCGGAATTACGTATCATCCACCGGCCGTGACGATGTCGCAGCAACCGTGGAATAAGCCGATGCTGCCGGTGTTCGTCGGCCTTCCGACACAGCTTGGTAGCGCTCACAAAGGCATTCAAATCGGAACACAGGCATGAGAGGTCCGGTAAGCGAATGCTCACCGAACCTCAATGACGGGCTCTAGCGGCCGACTCGCGCCTGGAGATGGGCGGGATAGCGATCGCCTTCCACCGCGACCTTCGCCAGCACGTCCGCAATCGCAGCAAGATCGGCTTGAGACAACGTTACCACCGCCGCGCCGAGATTTTCCTCGAGCCGGTGCAGCTTGGTGGTGCCGGGAATCGGCACGATCCAGGGCTTTTGCGCCAGCAGCCAGGCCAGCGCGATCTGCGCCGGCGTCACCTTCTTCGCTGCTGCGATCTCGCCGAGCAGTTCAACCAGCGTCTGATTGGCCCTTCGTGCGCTGGATGAGAAGCGCGGTACGATGTTGCGGAAATCGCTGCTGTCGAACGTCGTGCTTTCGGTGATCGCGCCGGTCAGAAAGCCCTTGCCGAGCGGGCTGAAGGGAACGAATCCGATGCCGAGCTCTTCCAGCGTCGGCAGGATCTCCTGCTCCGGCTCGCGCCACCACAGCGAATACTCACTTTGCAATGCAGTAACGGGCTGCACCGCATGAGCGCGGCGAATGGTCTGCGCGCCCGCCTCCGATAGGCCGAAATGCAGCACCTTGCCCTCGCGGATCAAATCCTTCACCGCGCCGGCGGTGTCCTCGACCGGCACGTCGGGATCGACGCGGTGCTGGTAGAACAGATCGATGCGGTCGGTCTTGAGCCGCTTCAAGGCGGCCTCCGCCACCGCCTTGACATTGGCAGGCCGGCTGTCGAGCCCGGCCTCGACCTTGCCGCCCCTAAAGCCGAACTTGGTGGCGATCACCACCTTGTCGCGGAACGGCGCCAGCGCCTCGCCCAACAGCTCCTCGTTGGCGAACGGACCATAGGCCTCGGCGGTGTCGAAGAACGTCACGCCGCGCGCGACAGCGGTCCTGATCAGCGCGATCGCCTGCGACGTCTCGGTCGCCGGGCCATAGCCGTAGCTCAGGCCCATGCAGCCGAGGCCGAGGGCCGAGACTTCGAGACCGCTCTTGCCAAGCTTGCGTGTCTGCATTTGCAGCTCTCCTTTGAAGATCATGTTCGGCTGCGAATTTAAGCCGCCCGCGGGCCTGCGATTAGGTGATAAAATCGGCATGAACTAATGATCGGGATTCATGAATGGCCCGCACTGACTGCGCGGCGCAACAATCCAGTGTCTCTCCGCAGGAAGATTCTGGATTGCTTCGCTGAGCTCGCAATGACGGTGAGGAAGCGGTTGTGCGTCGAAAGTACACTCTCGTGCCCCGGACGCAGCGCAGCGTCTCTTCGACGGTGCGCTGCTGAGCCGGGGCCCATCCATCAGATGAACACGGGGCTTCCTAGGTCCCGGCTCTGCGGAGCGGCGTTACACGCCGCACCGCGTCCGGGACACGAAGACTAGCGCGCGACGACTTCGACTTCGCCGTCGACGCCGTTGACGACATTAAAACCGCGCTCGTAGACCTTGCCTTCGTTCTTGGCGATGGCGCGGTATTCGCCTTCGGAGAGCACGACGCGCGGGAAGGCGCCGATCGATTCCTTGATGACGTCGCCGCCGGGGGTCAGCACCGACCAGGCGGTGTTGGCAAGCGCCTCGCCGCCTTTGTCGCTGACGAGCTTGAGCGTGATCACGGCGGCGCGGTGGGTGATGGTGACGTCGGTGAGCTTGCCGGCCTGGACGCGGATGTCCGAGCGCACCACCGAGTTCGCATCGCCGTAATTGGAGATGATGTAGTAGGTGCCCTCAGGGATCAGCACGACGTCGCCGGCGGCGACATTCGGCACCAGCGAGGCGCGCTCGCCGGTTTCGAACTGGCTGCCCTTGTAGATCGCGAACGAGATCTGGTTCTGCGGAATGCGGCTGGTGCCGACACGGCCCTCGATGCGCAGGCCGCCCGCCGGCAACACGAAGGATTCGCGGTCGGTCTCGGCCTTCAGGCTGACGGTACGCACCGCGCTGACGAGACCGAAGGCGACGTGCACGACGTAATTGCCGGGCGGCAACACGATGTTGGGCGTGGCGTTGCGATCTTCCTTGATCAGCTTGAAGGTGCCGTTCTCGTCGGGACGGTCGGCAAAGACCCTCCAGACCAGGCCGCTGGTGATCGCCGGGGTGTCCTTGCCGTATTTCGCGGTCAGCGACAGCACGCCCTGTCCGGGCACGGCCGCGTTGAGCGGCGGGGCCGACGGCACGGTCGTGACAGCCGGCGGGGGCATGCTCGGCGTCACCGGCTGCGTCAAGGTCGGCGGCAGGCTCAGGGGGCCAGCGCCAGGACCCGAGGGCGGCGCCAGGTTCGCAGGCCCGCCGGGGTCGGGCACCGAGGCCGGGGGCACCGGCGGCGGACGATCGGAGAAAAGCTGCGCCTGCGCAGGGCTTTGGCCGAGGGTAAAAAGGCACGCGGCAACGATCAGCGCCGGCAGCAGCCTGCCGCTGCGCCGCCATCCGATGATGCCGTCACCCCCGCGTGTCATGTCACCTGCTTTTCACCGAAAACGCGGCGAATTCAAGCCTTTGATACCCCAGGAACTACGGCCTTGATACTGTTCTATGGAACCCGGTTGACGCCTGCGTGATTAGACTTCAGGCAACCGCCACTCGCCATACTCCTGCCCAGCGCCCTCCCCAAAGCGGCATAAACCATGCTTCGCCCCGGTTCTGGCGGACGGCAAGTGCGGTGCCTAGTCTGATGACCCGGGCGGGCCCCGGCGTAGGAGAGTTTTAGTGCTGGACATCTTGAAGGGTCGGGGCGCGAACGGCTCGAACGGCGAAAAGGTCGGCCTTGGTAGCATCCGCCGGCCAGTCATCGGCCTTGCACTCGGCGGCGGCGCGGCGCGCGGCTTTGCCCATATCGGAATCCTGAGAACCCTGGCTGCCAACGGCATCGTGCCCGATGTCGTGGTCGGGACCTCGATCGGCGCCGTGGTCGGCGGCCTCCATGCGGCCGGCCGGCTCGATACGCTGGAAGAGTGGGGACGCAGTCTGCAAGGGATGCGCAACATCCTCGGCTATCTCGACATCCGCCTCAACGGCTCCGGCCTGCTCGGCGGTGAGAAGTTGGCAAACCGCCTCGAGGACGCGGTTGGCGAGACCCTGATCGAGGACCTCCCCATCAAATTCGCCTCCGTCGCGACCGAGGTCCGTACCGGCCACGAGATCTGGCTGACGCGTGGCCGCTTGGTCGACGCGATGCGCGCCTCCTATGCCCTGCCCGGCATCTTCCAGCCCATGCTGATCGGCGACCGCTGGCTGGTCGACGGCGCGCTGGTGAACCCGGTGCCGGTCTCGGCCGCCCGCGCGCTCGGCGCCGAAATCGTCATCGCGGCAAATCTCTCCAGCGACATCTTCACCCATTCCACGACGATCTATTCGCACGGCGCGATGCCCCAGCCGGTCGCGGCCGAGCCAGAAGAGACGACTGCCAAGCGGCGCTTTCCGCGGTTGTTCTCACCGGAGAAAACCATGAAGCGCGAGTTCTTCGGCAGCGGCGGACGGCCCGGCATCTCCTCAGTGATGGTCGATGCCTTCAACATCATGCAGGACCGCATTACGCGCGCCCGCCTTGCCGGCGATCCGCCGGATCTTCTGATCACGCCGCGGGTCGGCCAGTTCGGCTGGTTCGACTTCCACCGCAGCGAGGATCTGATCGCACACGGCACCCGCGCCGCCGAGCGCGCGCTGGAGTCGATCCAGGAGGCGATCGCAGTGCTCGCACCGGCGCCCGCGGGTAACGCGTCTCCAGCGGACGAGTGAGAGGCGGACGCGTAAAGTCCGCTCAGGCCGTCTTGATGTAGTCGCGCAGGGCTTCCTGCTCGTTCTCGTATTCCTGGACGCGGCGCTTGACGATGTCGCCGATCGAGATCAGGCCGACCACCTTGCCGTTGTCGACGACGGGCAGATGGCGGAACTTGCCTGTCGTCATCATCTCCATGAGCTCGGCGACCGTGTCGGTCTCCTTGCAGGTGACGACCTTGCGGGTCATGACCTGAGAGACCGGCTCCTCAAGCGCCGCCGCGCCACGCTCGCCGATCACACGCACGATGTCGCGCTCGGACAGGATGCCTTCGAGCCGGCTCTGGTTCATCACCAGCACCGCGCCGATCTTCTTCTCACCGAGCAGCTTTGTCGCGGCCGACAGCTTGGCGTCCGGCTCGACGCTCATGATCTGGTGGCCCTTGGTATTGAGAATGGAACGTACCGTCATTGTCGCCTCCCTGAATCGGAGCCGTCCGCCTTTTGGCGGTCCGGACTTGTTCTTCGAGTCTTCAACTAACAGTTTTGGCGCCGGCTTCACGCTCGGGCGCTTTACGAAGCAAAACCTCTACGGGCTTGTCGCTTCGGAACATTCTTCAACGGAATGATGGATGAATTCGGGCCGCGCCGCAAGCGCCGCTTCAAATACGGTCTGAAACGTCCTGTGATGACGCATCCGCAGCATCGCTTCGCACGCGCGGCACGGGATCGAACAGCGCGAACAGCAGGAGCCCGGCAAGGAAGCCGCCGATATGGGCCTGCCAGGCGACGCTCGTGGTTTCGGCATCGACCCCGATCGCGCCGACGCCGAAGATGATGTTGACGCCGAACCACACCGCGAGGAAGCCGAGCACGCGGCCATCGCGCAGCGCACGCAACAGCGGCAATGCGGGAACCTTTGCGGCGGTATCGGCGTCGGAACGGGTAAACGACAGGAAGCTGCCGCGCCCGAAAGCAAAGCGGATCGCGGCTGCCATCGCACCCGACACCGAGGCCGAGGCGCCGATCATCGGCGCCATCGCATGCTCATGGGTGACGAGATGGGCGAGCGCACCGGCCGCCGCCGTCACCGCCATGAACAGGAAGAACCTGACAGCGCCGAAGCGCCGCGCCAGCGCGCTGCCGAACGGCAGCAGCCACAGCACGTTGAAGCCGATATGGGTGAGATTGGCGTGCAGCAGCGAATAGGTGACGAAGCTCCAGACTTTTGCGCCGGCCCCGCCGGGGATCTGCAAGTTCAGCAGCGAGGAATCGTAGCGCTGCGGGATGAAGCCGAAGACGTCGATGGTCCAGTTCTCCAGCTCCGGCGGCAGCAACACCCGCAGATGGATCACCGCCAGCAGGAGGATGTAGGCGGTCAGCGCCAAAGGCAGCGTCAGGATCGGCTCGCGCGGAGCCTCCTCGGTGACGGCCGGCAGGTCCGGCTGAGGATCTTGCGGCGGAGAATTTGGCGGAGAATCCAAGGCAGCTTCGCTTTCAGGCGCGATCTGAGCAACAGCCTTGGAGATAGTCGCCTTTGCCGGCCTTGCGCAAGTGCACAAAAGGAAAAGGCAGGGCCCTGGGAAAGCCCTGCCTGTCCGTGTCGGCCTTCCGGCACCAGAGGAATGAAGGTGTATCCCCACCCCTCCCCGGCCCGTGGCCAAACTGTTTGACGCCTGTGTACAGGCCCCGCCGAGAACCTGGAGAAAGCGGCGAGGCTTGCGACCGCGATCACCATAGCAGCGGGGCCGCGGACGGGAAGCGCGTAGTTAATTTAACGTTAACGACGCAAAGGCAGCCTTAACGGGTACGAAAACGCCCCTGCGGCATGGACGCTGCAAATCCCCTCCTGCACAACAACACAGGGATCGCGGGTGCACTGAAGCGGGACAGGTCTGTCCCGCGAGGTTGCACCCCGGGATTAGCATTCGGTCATGAAACATCCGTCGAGCCGCGAGTTCTTCGCATATTGGGACAACAAGCGCGGCACTGCGCGGGCCCCTGACAGGGCCGATATCGATCCGGCCGCCGTCCGCGGGCTGCTCGGTGACATTTTTGTCCTCTCCTGCGAGCCCAATCTCGGTTTCCCGTTCCGCGTCGCCGGAACGCGCGTCTGCGCGCTCGCCGGGTGCGATCTCAAGGACCAGAGCTTTATGGCGCTGTTCAACGAGGCGAGCCGCCGCGAGATCGAGGAGATCACGACCATCGTCGCCGACGAGACGTTGGGTGCGATCGCCGGCGTCACCGCCGCACGCGAAGACGGCAGCAAGGCGCATCTCGAGCTGCTGCTGCTGCCCTTCAACGCCCGCCCGCATACGCCGGTCAGCGTCACTGGCGTGCTCGCACCGTTCGGCGACGAATGCAGCGCGCTTGGTCGCTTCACCCTCACCTCCTGGCGCTATCTGCACCAGCCGGAGAAACTCCTGCCCCGCGCGATCCGCAAATTGCAGATCGCACGCGGGTTGATGGTGTATGAGGGGCTGAGGTAGCTCTCTCTTGTGTCCCGGACGCGCTGCAACGCGTAGCGTTGCTGCGCAGAGCCGGGACCCAGAAGGCTACACGCGGCTGCGCGGGGAAATGGGCCCCGGCTCTGCAGCGCATCGTCGAAGAGACGCTGCGTTGCGTCCGGTGCACGAGACCAATCTCAGCTGCCGATTATCGGCATCCTTCCTACGGCATCGCCAGATGCCAGGCACCGTTCAGAAAGCCGTCGCCGGTGATGTCGCCGACCTTCTGGTCCTTGGCGAAGGTGTAGAGCGGCTTGCCCTTGTGGGCCCACTGCTTCGAACCGTCGTCGCGGGTGATGATGGTGTAGCCGTCGGCGGCGGCATCGCTGGCCTCGGCCTTCAGCGCCGGCCAGTTCGTCGCACACGGACCGTTGCAGACCGACTTGCCGTCCGCGTCCTTGTCGAAGGTGTAGAGCGACATGCCCTTGGCGTCGGTAAGCACGTTGCCCTTGTCGGTCTTGCCGGTCTTGGTCGGCGGCGCGGCGAAGGCGGCGGGGATGATTGCGAGCGACACGGCGAGCGTGAGCGCGAGGCGGATCGGGGACGTCATGATATCTCCTGTCATGCAATTGGCTTGCAGGAATAGGACGCCGCACGAGGCGTCGTATTCCTTGCGCCGCGGCAACGATATTTTTCGCTGCGCGCATCTTCGCTACGGAATAAACTGGATGACGTGAGACGGACCGACATGAGCAAGCCGCATTGGCGCCCCGCGCGCGCCTCCGATCTGCCGGCGATCAGCGCGATCGCGGCGCGCATTCATCCCGGCCTGCCGGAACGTCCCGACGTGTTCGCGGAAAAGATGCGGCTCTATCCCGAAGGCTGCCGCGTGCTCGTCACCACCGAAGAGATCGTTGGTTACGGCCTTGCGCATCCCTGGACGCAGCACCGAATTCCGCCACTCGACGGTTTCCTCGAACGACTGCCCGACGACGCGGATTGCCTGTACGTGCACGACGTTGCCGTGCTGCCGGACTTTCGCGGCGGCACCTCGCGCGCTTACGTTGCAGCGATCGAAGAGCTGGCACGTGCTTCCGGCATCGCGATGCTCGCGCTCGTCTCGGTCTACGCCACGCGGCCGCTGTGGGAGCGTCTCGGCTTTCGGCCGGTCATTGCGGATGCGGAACTACGCGCAAAGCTCGCATCCTACGGCGACAGTGCGATCTACATGCTCCGCGACCTCGCGGACCGGGTCACGCGGGCGTGAAGGGCCCGCCTCGAACCTGACACAGCCGGCCCCCGTCGAAGCTGTGTGCGAGCCGTTCCGGTCTCGCCACACCGAGGCTGGAGAATTTCCATGAAACTCACATTGTCGAAAGTTGCATTGCTTGCGTTCGCTGCAACAGCCGCGTTCGGCGCGACCAGCGCCAACGCCGCGCAGGTCCATACCTATGGCTGCGAGTTTGCCTTCTTCGAGGGCTGCACCGGCCTCATCGAAGCCCCGCAGCAGGGCGGACGCCGCGTTCGCACCGATCGGGATACCTCGCCCATTTACATGAAGCAGACCGACCCCCGCTACATTTCGGCGATGCGTGATGCCGGTGGCGGTGGCGGCGGCGGAGGCGGAGGTGGTGGTGGTGGCGGCCGCTGAGCTCACACGTCCCAGAGATCATGATGCCGCCGGAGCGATCCGGCGGCATCATTGTTGTCGGCACTAACAGGCGGCCGTTCAGCCGCGATGCTTCTTCTTCGCCTTTTTCCCGGGCGCGCCCTTCCCGGGCCACTGCGTGACCGCGGGCTCCGCGTGGCCCGGCTTGTTCTTGTGCTGCTTTTTCTTTCCGAAGGAAGGCGCATCGTCGAATTTCGGCGCGCGCTCACCGTGCGGCTTTCCGCGTGGCTTGAATTCACTCTTGTCGCGCGGGCGATCATCGCGCCGTTCACGATGATCGATATCCTGGCTCTCGCGCCGGGGCGTGTGTGATCGCTCTTCCGCAGGCGCTTGCCGCTGCGGCGCGTCCGCCATCTGCTCGAGGCGGATATTGTCTTCCTTGTCCGGACGCTTGATCTTGGCAGCGAAGGATTCCACGACCCGCTCGGAAATCTCGAACTCGGTCGTCGTGTCCATGATCTTGATGGCGCCGATGTCGCCCTTGTCGATGCCGCCACGACGGCAAATCATCGGCAAGAGCCAGCGCGCTTCCGCGTTCTTTTTCCGTCCGATGTTGGCCCGGAACCAGACGGTGGCCTCCCCCATGCCGTGTTTCGGCGACGATTTCCCCGATTTCGGTCGAAGCCTTTCGGGGCGATCATCACCGCGCGAATTGCGGGCGTCGTCGCGCGGCGCACGGACATTGTCGCGACCGCGATCGTCACGCGGCCGGCTGCTACTTCGCTCGCCGGGATCGAGGATGTCTTCGGGCGACGGCAGCCGCGCGCGATAGAGCCGCGCGAGTGCGGCGGCAATATCCTCAGCTGACCGCTCGGCCAGCAGCGCCTGCGCGAGCACCAGATCGTCGGGAGTGGCCTCCTCCGTGAACAACACGTCCTTCATGCGCCCATGATCGAGCTTGCGGATTTCTTCCGCCTGCGGGGCCGTGCCCCAGACCGCGTCGATCCCCGAGGCATTCAGCAGCATTTCCGCGCGCCGCCGTCGTATCGGCGGCACCAGCAGGACGCTGGTCCCCTTGCGGCCCGCGCGGCCGGTGCGGCCCGAACGATGCTGCATGACCTCGGCGTCATTAGGCAGGTCGGCATGGATGACGAGGTCGAGGCTCGGCAGGTCGATGCCGCGGGCGGCGACGTCGGTCGCCACGCAGACGCGCGCGCGTCCGTCCCGGAGCGACTGCAGCGCCGTTGTTCGCTCGTTCTGCGTCAATTCGCCCGACAGCGCGACCACGGAGAAGCCGCGCTCCAGCAGCGCCGCCTGCAAATGCCTGACGTGATCGCGCGTGCTGCAAAACACCAGCGCGCTCGGCGCCTCATAGAAACGCAAGACGTTGACGACCGCGTGCTCGGCATCGGCGGGCGCGATCCGGATCGCCCGGTACTCGATGTCGGCGTGACCGCCTTCGTCGCCGGCGACCTCGATCCTGAACGCCTGCTGCTGATACTGCTTGGCCAGCGCCACGATGCCGCGCGGGAAGGTCGCCGAGAACATCAGGGTGCGGCGCGTCTCCGGCGTGGTCTTGAGGATGAACTCCATGTCCTCGCGAAAACCGAGATTGAGCATCTCGTCGGCCTCGTCGAGAACGACGACCTTCAATTCCGAGATGTCGAGCCGGTTACGTCGCAGATGATCGCACAACCGGCCGGGCGTGCCGACGACGATATGGGCGCCGGCCTCAAGCTCGCGCTGCTCGCGGCGCGGGTCCATGCCGCCGACGCAGGAGACGACGCGCCCGTTGGCGTGCTGATAAATCCAGGCCAGTTCGCGATGGACCTGAAGTGCGAGCTCGCGGGTCGGCGCCACGATCAAGGCGAGCGGCGCGCCCGCCCGCTCGAACCGCTCGGCGTCACCGAGCAGTTCCCGGGCCATGGCCAGACCATAGGCCAGCGTCTTGCCGGAGCCGGTCTGGGCCGAAACCAGGAGGTCGCGGTCGGCTGCCTCGTCCTTGAGCACAGCGAGCTGAACGGGGGTCGGACTGTCGTAGTTGCGCTCGGCCAAAGCTCGGGCGAGCGGCGCACTCATGGTCGGGAAAGACACGGGATAAAACCTTGGTTGGTCCAGGCGCGGAACGTTAAGCCGCGCGACCTGAAGCTGCATGCGCGGCAAATGTGGTCCGGCCGCACGCGTGGTGATTTGATTTGCACGCTCTTTACGCCAAGTGCAGGCAAATCACCATGCCTAAGACGCATGGCTTTGGCGGCATCGAGAATAAGCTTACCGGCCGCCCGACCCGCGACATCCAGCGTTTTCGAGTCATTTTGTCGGATACGGCGAAATTTTGTACCAAAGCGGAGGCGTTTCGCGCCTCTCTCGCTCAATCTGCGCGCGATCAGCCGTGGCTGGGTATCGGGCGGCCAGTCTTGTCGCGTTCGCAATTCGATCCCAAATCGTGCCTCACGAGAGAGCAAGATAGGGGGAAACATGGCCGACAGCATTTCGCTTGCCGACAAGCTCGCGACCTTTCAGGACCTCTGGTCGCCGCGCACGATCACGACCTTCAACGATTGCGACGTGATGGTGGTGAAGGTGAAGGGCGAGTTCACCTGGCACAAGCACGACGACACCGACGATTTCTTCCTCGTCCTGAAAGGCCATCTAGACATCGAGCTTCGGGACCGCACGGTGACGCTCGGTCCGGGCGAACTCTATGTCGTGCCCAAAGGTGTCGAGCATCGCCCGGTGGCACGCGAGGAGGTTCATCTCCTGCTGATCGAGCCCAGCGGCACGCCGAACACCGGCGACAAGGCGACCGCCGCAGCGCGCAAGCTCGCATAGAGGGCAACGCGCGTGGCGCGATTCTAGTCCCTGGAGGTCACCAGCTTGCTGAAGCCGCCGACCAGCCGCGCGCGTGCCCACGCAACATAGTCTTTCGCCGTGCGGCTCAAGGCGCGAACGACCCGCCAGGCTTCGGTGGCGTGCAGCCACGCCCTCACCTCGGTGAATTTCCCGTAGGCCCACGCGAACGCCGGAATCCTCATCAGCTTGTCACGCGTAAGATGGAACAGGCGCTCGACCAGCACCAGCTTGAGCAGCTCGCAACCGATGAACGCCGCCGCACCGCTCACGACCTGGCCGGTTGCGACGAGGTAGGCAGCCACCGGCTTGATCGGCTCCAGAATGATCACGGGCACGGAAAACAGCGCGAGCGACGGATAAGGCGGCAGCGATCTGATCCAGGCGCGCAAGCGCTTGAATTCGACATGGCGCGCAATCCAGCGCGATATTGGCATGGCCACGGCCATGAAGACCGCATCCACCAGGAAGTAGATGGCGGCCAGGATGTAAGTGACGGGTTTCAGGATCTGCTTCACGATACCTCTCCCGCGAACTGAAAGCCGGAACTGGGGCCTAAGTTTCACCGCTGCGTGAATAGTTCGCGGATTTTCGACGGAACTTTTTGGGCGTCTCAGATCTCCGCGTAAACCTCCAGCAAATTCCCGTCGGGGTCGCGGAAGAACAGCGTGCGGTGTCCAAACGACTGGTTCGTCGGCGGCGAGAGCAGCGCCACGCCATGGCGCACGAGCTCATCGGCGCATGCATCGACCTCAGTTGCGGACACTTTGAAGGCCAGTTGCAGCGAGGCACTCCCCGCCGGCGTCGGTGCATCGGCGGCGGTGCGGCTCGGCCTGGCCAAAGCCAGCGTATTGCTGCCGAGGCCGTACTCGATCCAGTTGGGCGAGAGCTCGCGCAGCACGGATAAGGCGAGAACGTCCTCGTAGAAGCGGCGCATCGCGGTCATGTCGCGCACGAAGATGACGGTGTAGTCGATCGCGCGGATCGCGTGGAAGGGCGAGCGCCGGTTTGGTTCGGATGTCTGTTCGTCCATCGTCGTATCCTTCATTCCAAACGCCCGCACGTAGCCCGTATGAAGCGTAGCGAAATACGGGAGACACGGGCGAGAATCCCGGATTACGCTTCGCTCCATCCGGGCTACGGATCATTTATCGCAGCAGGCCGCCACTGTACCGCAGCTCATACAGCGGCTCGCCATTCTGTCGCGCAATCGTCTCAACGCCATGGAAGCGATCCAGCCCGCCTTCGACCTCGTTGCGATAGACCATGCGGGCCAGCTCGAATAGGCGCGGCCCGCGATAGGGTTCTTCGACGGATATGGCCAGCAGCGCTTGGCGCAGGAATTTGTAGATCGCGAGGAAAGTGTCCCGGTCCGTGATCTCGGCGCGGACGCCGCCGCTGTAGCTCATCGACCAGATCACGCCCTCGTCCCGCGACACCGTCTCTTGGCCAACGAAAAATCCCATCCCGAAATAGATATCGCGATAGGCATAAGGCGGCGCGCGATGCTCGAGCTGTTTTGAACCGGCGAGCAGCGGCCTTGCCACGGTCGCATCGTCGTCGAGGCCCGCATAGGTGCGGCGCTTGGCTTCGACCAGGAATGCCGCGAGATCGTGCTGAATTGACGCCATTGCCTATTCCACCAATTCCGGCCACGGCACGATGGTTGACTTCACCGTCTTCATCGCCATCGCATCCCTCACCGCCTGCGCGACGCCCGCTTCCGTGAACGGATAGATCGTCTGCATCTTCAGCCAGGGATATTTGTCCCGCGTGCGGTAAAGCATGTCGACACCGAGTGGCAGATCGTTGCCGGTAAAGCCCCATGAGCCGAGAACGTTGAGATCCTTGGTGCAGATGCGGTGCCAGGAGGTCTCGATCGAGCCGGCATCGGTGAACTGGCCCATCTCGACATAGGTGCCGCCGTCGCGCAGCATCTCGATGCCTTCGGGGCCGGCACTCGGATGGCCCGAGCAATCCATCACCAGATCGGCGCCAAAGCCACCGACGATCTCGCGCACGCGGGCGATGCGATCCTGAGGTGACTTGATCTCTTCGATGTTCACCGTCGCCTCCGCGCCGAACTCGCGTGCGAGCTTGAGCCGCGGCTCCTCCGGCGCGCCGACGCAGATCACGCGTCCTGCTCCCATCTCCTTCGCGGCCGCCACCGCGAGAATGCCGATCGGGCCCGAGCCCTGGATCACCACGGTGTCGCCCCAGCTGAAACCACCGGCGCGGGTCGCGCGGTTGAAGGCGCGGATGCAGGACGTCAGCGGCTCCGACAGCGCCCCCAAGCGCAGCGACATGTCGTCGGGCAATTTGTAGATCTTGGTGCCCGGCAGCATGTCGAGATCGACATAGACATATTCGGCCCAGCCGCCCCACATGTGCGGCGCCTTGTCGAAGCCGAGATAGCGGCCGTAATAGACCGGCGTCAGGCATTTGTTGGCGGTCTCAGGATAATGGATGCAGTAATAGCAGCTGCCGCAGGGCATCAGCGGCGGGATCATCACCTTCGAGCCGACCTTCAGTGGCTTGCTCATGAAGTCTTCGGTGAATTCGTCTCCGCATTCGACGATGACACCACCGATCTCGTGCCCGAGCGTGAACGGCCAGGGCAGCGGCTTCGGCCAATGCCCCTTCAGAATATGTAGATCGGTGCCGCAGACGCCGCAGGCGCCAACCTTGATCAGCGCGGCCTTCTTGCAGACCTTCGGCCATGGCACGGTGCGGATGACGGGCTCGCTGCCCGGGCCTGCGTGGGTGCAGACGCGAATCTGTTCCATGGCTGTTTCCTCGATGCCCGCTTGTTATGATTGATGGTGCGGAGAAGCGTATGTGAGACGCGCGCTCGTGCCAAGCCGCAGTCTCGTAGCCCGCATGGAGCGAAGCGCAAATTCGGGGCCGGCGTCCCCGGATTACGCTTCGCTCCATCCGGGCTACGGACTCAACGCACAATCCTCTTCCCCCCTCCCGCAATCCAGAAAATCGATGCGGCTGATCGAAATAATTAATTTCTCAGTTTGGTGCGGGCCCGCTAGGGATCACCCAACGACAGCGTCGGAGGGGGTTTCGCAATGGACATGGTCGCACTCGGCATATTCCTGACTGCGGCCGTGGGATTGCTGGGATCGCCGGGTCCCGCGATCGCGGCGCTCATTGCGGTCGGTCGCGCCCGGGGGTTTGTCGGGGGATTGCCGTACTTTCTCGGACTTCAGGTGGGGCTCGCAATCGCCGCCGGCGTGACCGCTGCAGGACTGTTTTCGCTGCTGGCGGCGTTTCCGTCGGCACTGCGTGTCATGACGATCGCCGCCACGGTCTACCTCATCTATCTCGCCTACAAGATCGCATCGTCCCCTGTCGGAGACACCGCCGAGGAACGCAGCGGCCCACACGCCTCGCCTGCGGCCGGATTTCTCCTTGGCATGACGAACCCGAAGGCCTATCTGGCCTTCGCGTCCCTGCTTGCGTCATACACCTTGATCAAGGAGAGCGCGCAACACGACACGCTTGCGAAGTGGTTCCTGCTGGTCGTGGTCATGATTGTGGTCGACATCATCTGGCTCTATGTCGGGGTGTTCCTGCGTCGATTGCTGCTGTCGCCGAGTGGCGAGCGCGCGCTCAACGTTACGCTCGGATTGATGGTGCTGATCGCTGCCGGGCTGGCGTTCGTTTAGCCCGTAGCAAGAAGCACAGCGGAAGGCGGGGCCAGCGGTCCCGGATTGCGCTTCGCTCATTTCGGGACACATCGCCGCTACAAGCTCAGCGCCATCCTGAGGTGCGCGCTCTTGCGCGCCTCGAAGGATGGGCCGCAAGCGCCTGTAGCCCATCCTCCGATGGCTCGGCTTCCGACGCAAATGCATCGCAAGCCGAGCACCTCAGGATGACGTTGAGCTCGTGGCCGCAGTGCATGGCAGATGCTCGGGCGCATCCAAGTGTCTTGAGCGGTTGGCGGCAAAAGTGTAAGGCCGCAAGAGTCCCACCCAGGTGATCGCTTGAACCCCCTCCCCCAAAATCCCGTGGCCGCGTCCGGCTCGTTCGCGGCGATGAAGTCGGTGCCGTATCGCCTCCAGTTCATCGCCTACGTGCTGGCGATGATGGCCGACAATATCGAGCATGTGATCAGCTATTGGGTGGTGTTCCAGAAATTCCATTCGCCGACGCTGGGAGGCTTTGCCGTGCTGTCGCACTGGCTGCCGTTCCTGTTGTTCTCGGTTGCGGTCGGTGGGCTCGCCGACCGGTTCGATCCGCGCCGCATCATCCAATGCGGCATGCTGCTGTTCATCGTGGCCTCGGCCGGATGGGGCTTCTTCTTCATCACCGATACGATCCAGATGTGGCACGCGATGCTGCTGCTGGTGATCCACGGCTGCGCCGGCGTGCTGTGGCAGACGCCGAACCAGTTGCTGCTCTACGACCTCGTCGGCCCGGCCGATTTGCCGAGCGCGGTGCGGCTCAACGCGATGGCGCGCTATCTCGGCATCCTGGTCGGACCGGCCGTCGGCGGCGTGATCATGCTGACGCTCGGCACCTCGCACGGCATCATCTTCAACACGCTGTTCTACCTGCCGATGCTGCTGTGGCTATTCTGGGCGCCGGTGCGCGACAAGAGCGTCGCCGTGCGGCGCTTCGCCATGCGCGGCTTCGCCGACATCATCGAGACAATGCGCGCCATCGGCACCCAGCCGGTGCTAACGGCGATGACATGGCTTGCCGGCCTCACATCCTTCATGATCGGCAATGCCTATCACGCCCAGATGCCGGGCTTTGCCGGCGATCTCGGCCATGGCGATCCCGGCGTGTCCTATAGCGTGCTGCTCGCAGCCGATGCCGGCGGCGCGCTGCTAGCCGGCATCGCGCTGGAATCCTGGGGACGGCTGAAAGGCACGCCGCGCACCGCTATCACACTCGCGATGCTCTGGAGCGTGGCGCTGTTCGGCTTCGCCGCCGTGAAAATCTATCCGGTCGCGATCGTGCTGCTGTTCTTCGCCGGCTTCTTCGAGCTGTCCTTCAACACCATGGCGCAGGCGCTGGTACAGCTGAACGCGCCGCACGACATCCGCGGCCGCGTCGTCGGCCTCTACAACATGGCCGGGCTCGGGATGCGGGCCTTCAGCGGCATCACCGTTGGGGTATTCGGGGCGGCGATCGGCATTCACTGGTCGCTCGGGCTGTCCGCGGCCGTACTGCTGGCACTGCTTTGCTTGCTGTATCCGCGCGCGACGAAGAAGGCGTGAGGGCACAACCTCAGAATGTAGCCCATTGACTCCTTCACCCCGCCGCAGCACGCTTGCCATGATGGCGGGGGAGTTGACGCGTTGCGCAATCGCTGGGGCATTCTTGCGGTCCTGTTCGCCGTTCGCTTCACCATTGCGTTCCAGCTCCAGAGCGTGGCGGCGGTCGCGCCGCTGCTGCAACAGAGATTTGGCGTCGGCCTCGCCGATATCGGCATCCTGATCGGGATTTATTTCACGCCGGGCGTCGTACTGGCGCTGCCGGGCGGCGCGATCGGGCGGACGTTTGGCGACAAACCCACGACGATCGCGGCGCTGCTGCTGATGATGGCGGGCAGCCTCGTCATGGCCACCGCCGACGTCTGGGGCTGGCAGATCGCGGGCCGCCTCGTCTCCGGCGTCGGCGGCGTGCTGCTGACGGTTCAGCTCGCCAAGATGGCCACCGACTGGTTTACGGGGAAGGAGATCGCCACCGCGATGGCGATGTTCATCAGTTCCTGGCCGGCGGGCGTTGCGATCTCGCTGCTGGTGCAGCCGGCGATCGGCACGGCCTATGGCGCGAGCGCGGTGTTTCTGTCGGCCGGTGCGCTGACTTCGATCGGCATCATTCTGATCACGCTCTATCAGCCGCCGCCGGGGACAATGGCCGGCGTGACCGGCACCGAGCGCCTTGATCCGCTGACTCTCCTGGCGCTGATCGTCGCGGGCGTGATCTGGGGCCTCTCCAATGTCGGCTTCGCCATGATCTTCTCGTTCGGCCCCTCGCTGCTGGCCGAACGGGGCTGGAGCATCGCCGCAGCAGGCTCGGCGATCAGCGTCGTGATGTGGCTGTCGGTGATCTCGGTGCCATCAGGCGGCTTTCTCGCCGACCGCTTCAAGCGACCCTTTATGTTAGCGATCGTAGCCAGCATCGCGGTGGCCACGCTGCTGGTCTGGTTGAGCCGGTCGGAGGCCGTGATCACGGTCCTCGTCCTGATCGGCCTGATCGGCGGCTTTCCGGCCGGTCCGATCATGAGTCTCGCCGCCCGCGTGCTCGCCCCGGAAACCAGGGCGATCGGGATGGGCGTGTTCTATACCGTCTTTTATGGAGCGATGACGCTGGGTCCGGCGATCGCCGGGCGGCTGGCCAAATCGGCCGGGACTGCGGCGGCCGCGCTGGACCTCGGCGCGCTTGCCATGCTGGCCTGCTTGCCCCTGATGTGGCTTTTCGAGCGCATTGTGTCTGTCCGTCATCGCCGCGCCCAATCCTAACGCGGCATTAACCCTGTGCACCTTAGGGTCGTGCCGGACTCCGCCAGGCGGGGGGTCGGGTTGTGAAAATGGCGTTGGCGAACAAAAAATTTCTTCCGGCCGCCGAGGAACGACGGCGTTTCCAGCGGGTGAAGGTTCACCTGCTCGGCCGCTACATGCTGCCGGACCGCCGTGAATTCCCCTGCCAGGTGATCAACATGTCGCCGGGGGGCCTCGCGCTGCTCGCCCCCGGCATCGGCAATGTCGGCGACCGCGTGGTCGCCTATCTCGACCATATCGGCCGCGTCGAGGGCAAGATCACCCGCATCATCGACAATGGCTTCGCCATGACGGTGGGTGCTACGCCCCGCAAGCGCGACAAGCTCGCGGCCCAGCTGACCTGGCTCGCCAACCGCGACATCCTCAATTTGCCGGAAGACCGCCGCCACGACCGTATCGTGCCGCGCAACCCGATCGCGGTGCTGACGCTCGAGGACGGCACCAAGATGACCTGCCGCATCATCGACCTTTCTCTGTCCGGGGCCGCCATTGCCGCGGAGAACCGCCCGCCGCTGAAATCGACGGTTCTGCTCGGCCGGGTCCAGGGCCGCGTGGTCCGAAACCTCGAAGACGGCTTCGCGCTGGAGTTCTTGCACTCGCAGCCGATCGAGACACTCGAAGAGAGCGTTACCGCGCGGTAAAGCGCGAAGGCACCAAAACCTCTGTATTTCCAGCCTGAGAGGCGGCCTCCGCGATGCGGACGCCGCCTTTTTCGTGTCCGGCGACGGCCTCGCGCGGGTTAACGCGCGGCCCGCCCGCGCATGGAACCATCGGTTCCGCCAGCATTTCCGCGTTAACCGCTAAAATTTGAATCAATTGCAGTATTCTCAAATTTTAGTCGAATTCGATTCAAGTATAGATCGAATTCGCCGCTTGTTTTACTTGCATTCGTCTCGACTTGACTTGGCTGACTTAGCGGCAACTCAAAAGCTCCGGCGCATTGTGGTCCCAACAAGAAACGGGGGCCGCAATGTTGGACTTCAGGGGACAGGGGAAGGGTTTGGCGCTGGCTGCCATGCTCTTCGGGATCAGCGCGACAGTGCAGGCCGGTGAGAGCCGTCTGCTCTATGCGAGCCTCGGCGACACCACGCGTGCGCCGATCGGCTGGGTCGAGTTTTGTGCGGACAATTCCGCGCAGTGCCAGGGCGGGCCGACGCAGCCGCGCGACATCGTGATGTCGCAGACCGCGTGGCGCGATCTGGTCAAGGTCAATCGCTGGGTCAACGAGACCGTCAAGCCTTTGACCGACCAGGAGCACTGGGGCGTGATCGAGAAGTGGTCGCTGCCGACCGATGGTTACGGCGACTGTGAAGACTACGTGTTGCTGAAGCGCAAGATGTTGATCGATGCCGGATGGCCTCGCGAGGCTCTGCTCATCACCGTCGTGCGCGACAAGAAGGGCGAAGGACACGCGGTGCTGACGGTGAAGACCGACAAGGGCGAGTTCGTTCTCGACAATCAGAACGAGAACGTCATTGCCTGGACGGAGACCGGCTACCGCTTCGTCAAGCGCCAGTCGCAGGCCGATCCCAACGTCTGGGTCTCGCTCGGCGATACCAAGCCGGCGGTCTCCACCGCCAGCGCAAGAGATCAGTAGCTCGATCAGTAATTCGATCAGTAGGAACGAGACAACAGGTTACGCGACCCGGTCACATCCCCACCCCTCCCCGTCCCAGACCGGTTCGCGCGCGCCCAGCCATCCCCCAATGGCTGGGCGCAACTTTTTTGGGGTGCGCGATCAGCCCAGCGACGACCACGGCACGCGCGCGGCGGTGAAATCGCGCCATGTGCTTTGCAGGGCGGGCTGCACGCCGACCGATGCGCGCGCCTGCCAGCCGACGATGGCCGCAGCCGCGATGGCGCTGTCGGGCTCGGCGCCGAGGCCGTCGAGCAACGATGCCGTGACCGCCATGTCGTTGAAGGCGCCGAGCTCCTCCTGCAAGCCGGCGAGCCGTCGCGAGAATTTTCGCGCGGCCTTCTGATCGGCAAAGAGCGGCAGCAGGAACTCGCTGAGATAGCGCAGCTGCTTGGTCGCGAGCCGCACCCGGTGCAATTGTTCGGCGGGAAGCGACTTGAAGCGGCGGCCGCGCTTGAGCAATTTCGCGTACTGCCCGGACAAAATGCGCTGCGCGAAATTGACGGCGGGCTCAGCGAGCTGGCCGAGATCTTCAGCGGCAATGCCGTTGCGCCAGCCGCGCGTCTCGATCCAGTTCCCGAGGCTGATCAGGAACACGGCGCAGCGGCGATCGGCGAGTGCGTGATGCGCCTTGCGGTAAGCGTCGGATTGACGCCCCGCCGCAGCCCGGCCCAGCGCGTCAAAGCCCGCGACCGACGGACAGGCGTTTGCGATCGTCGGCAAGGTCTCGAGCTGGAACACATCCCAGTCGCGCGCGGCGGACAGGTCCTGCGCCAGCCATTTGGCTTCCGAACGCAGCGCATCGAGATTGCTGAGCGCGCCGACCGATCGCATCAAATCGAGCGCAGAGCGCAGCCGGCGCAGCGAGACGCGCAGCTGATGCACACCCTCCGGATTGCGCCCGTCCTCGGCCGCCGGCAGCGACTGAAGCAGATGGAGGAAGCAGGAGCGCAGGATCGTCGCGAAAGCCTCATCTAACATGACCGACGCATCGAGGCGGAGTTTGCGCGGGCGTCGCGCCGCCGGCGGCTTGTCGGCGGCGAGATCAAATCCTCGCGCCGACTTGGTGCGGATCGACGGCTTCACCGCCCCCTGCTCCGCAAGCAGCAAGGCGATCTCGTAGATCGTGCTCGCGGCGCCGCCCTTGAGCTCCAGCTCGATCTCGCTCACCGGCAGCGAGCGATGGCCGGCCGTCAGCTCACCCTGGTCGAAAGCAATCTCGACGGTACCGGACGGCAGGTCGATCATCCGCGCGTGACGATGAATATCGGCGGCGAAGACGGCTTCGAGCGGATGCGCTTCGAGATGGCCGCGAAGCTTCTCCGGAATGAAGGGCATTGCCAAAGTGAGATCCGGCGCAAGCGACGGCACGCTCGCCTCCCACTCGCCGCGCCGCAGCGGATCGTCCGCGGCCTCGGTCTTCACGGTCTGCACGAAGCGCGCGCCGCTCTGGCGCACCCGCAGACTGAGGCCGTTACGACGAAGCAGGCGCTCGGGCGTGTCGTAATAGACGGATTTGAGATGTTTTCGCGAGCCCTTGTTGCGCGCGTTGGCCGCGATGACAGGTGCGGCGTTGAAATGCGCCATGCGATCGGCATCGACGAGAAGCTTGAGCTCTATCTCACCGGTGGTACGCGCGGCGGCGTTCGACTGGGCCGGTTCCGGTGCGGGCGTCACGTCCGGCGACGGCGTCTGATCAATCACAGCGCCCTCGACGATCGCAGGCTCCGCACCTGGACCGGCCGGTTCAATGTGCCTGAGAAAGCCGGCGACGACTTGCGTTCTCTTGTTGTCCTTGGGGACAGGATTCACGTCCGGTGCGCCCACAGTTTTGCGAGCCGGCGTAGCGTCTGATTTCAGCATTTCCGATGACATGACAGTTCGATGACAGAGCGCCAGCATATAGCCGGTAAGGCCCGGGAGGAATAGTCACGTTACGTCGTAACGCATCACCGTCCACACGCGCCCAAAGTCCTGCGCGGTTTGTCACAATTCAACTTGGCGTAACGAATTAAATTGCTGTCGAGATTCGCGTGTGGTCGAATTGCTGGTGAATCTCATCGTTCTCGAAACTGAGATGAAAGCGTCAGCGAGCCTCACTCATGCTAGCAGAGAAATTCTTTCTGGTTCTGGAGACGCTTAGAAGCCACGCCGCCGATGACAGGCCCGAGATCGAGATTATGACAAGTCCTGTGCGGTCCCCAGCCGTTCCGGAAACCTGCACTGGTTCGCGGCACAAAAAGCTGGTTCCCGGCGATCGGGACTAGAAGCGGTCCAATTTCGCAGGGAAGCGCCCACGCAGAGGCGCGTCAATGCGCGAGACTATTCTTGTAGATCTTGCCGCCCTTCATGATCACGACAAAGTTCTTAGCGGGATCTTCGACCAGCTTGATGTTGTCGAGCGGATTGCCGTCGACCAGCAGGAGATCGGCGAGCGCGCCCTCCTCCACGACGCCGAGCTTGCCCGGGTAAGGGTTTCGCGGGCCTGACAGGCTCAAGAGTTCGGCATTGGTCGACGTCGCCATGGTCAGCGCTTCGGCCGGCGTGTACCAGCGCGTCAGCGCAGCCAGCATCGCACCCTGCTTGTCCGCCAGCGCTTTCGAGAACAGGACGTCGGTGCCGAACGCGGTCTTGATGCCGTACTTCTTGGCCAGCGCATAGACGCGGTCGGTGCCGGCAACCACCTGCCGCATCTTGTCCTGCTCCGCCGGACCAAGCGCAGCGGCGCCGGAGATATCCAGGAACGGCTGCGTGCTGAGCCAGATCCCCTTCTCCGCTATCAACTTCGCGCTCGCCTCATCCATGAGGTGACCGTGCTCGATGCATTTCACGCCGGCTGCGATCGAGCGCTGGATCGCGACCGGCGTATAGGCGTGCGTCGCAACGTAGGTGCCCCAATTGTCGGCGGCTTCAACCGCGGCGCGCAGCTCGGGCTCGGTGAAGGTGGAGACATCGAGCGGGCTGAACGGCGACGCGACGCCGCCGCCCGCGGTGAGCTTGACCTGCGAAGCGCCCTGCATGAGCTGCTCGCGCGCGCGGACGCGGACCTCGTCCGGGCTGTCGGCGACCATGCTGCCCCCGATCCGTTCCATGCGGCTGAGCATGCCGCCGATGGTGCGCGGCAGATCGGCAATTTGCCGGAAGTCGCCATGGCCGCCGGTAATGGTGATCATCGCGCCCGACGGATAGATCCGGGGGCCGGCAACGAGATCCTCGTCGATGGCCCGCTTGAGGCCGAAGCTCGGCCCGCCCATGTCGCGCACGGTGGTGAAGCCGCGCATCAACGTCGCAGTCGCCTCGCTCGCGGCGAGCAGATTGTTGTAGCCGATATCGCCCGCGAGCACGGCCATCGGCGTCGGACGGACCAGCATCGCATGCCAATGCGCATCGATCAGTCCCGGCATCAGCACGCGGCCGCCGCCGTCGATCATCTGACCGGCGGCCGCAATGTCGCCAGTCGAGATCTTCTCGATCTTCCTGTCCCTGACGAGAACGTTGGACGCGGCCGAGAGCGCAGCGTTCTTTCCGTCGAAAATCCTGACATTGTGGAACAGGACGGCGGAGTCCTGCTGGGCCAGCGCAGGCCACGCGCTGCATAGAAGCGTTGCCAGCAACGCCGCGAGTCCGGCCCGCGCCTTCAATCCCGACATCATCAATTCTCCACGCCGACGGGCTGCTACGCTGTTGCGCTCAGGGGCCGCCATGCGAAGGTCAGCCACCCGATGCCGTGCGACAACAGATCGATACCGAGCAGCATTCCCAAGACCCAGAGCCCGGTCGCCGGAAAGCCGGTGAGGATCACCAGCCCCGCGAGCACGCCGAACAATCCGGAGGCCACCATAATCCCGCCGCCCTGCTGCCAGCGGCCGATGCCAATCAACATGCGCACGACGCCGGAGATGAGCAACGCGAGGCCAAGCACATAGGTGAGCAGCAACGCGCCAGTCAGCGGCTGGCTGACAAGGATGATGCCGAAGGCAATGTAGAGAATGCCGAGCACCACCTGCCAGACGAAGCCGCCCCAGCCCTTGGTCCAGAACGCGTGAAAGATCTCGAAGGCGCCCGTGGCGATGGCCATCCAGCCGATGAACAACGCACTGACCACGGTGAAGAACGCGACGTCGCCCAGCACCATCAGCCCAGTGAACACCATGAAGACACCCAGCAGCACGCACACCCAGCGGGGCGGCTGCGGCAGTCCGGTCGCGCCCATCGGCGCACTGTGGTCGTAGGTCGTCATGTCATCCTCCTCAGTTTATCTCCAGCGCCAGCCGCAATGGCGACGGCCCCTGTGCCACCAGCACACCCAGCGCCGGCGTCGGCGATGCCACGACGGCGGCCGCGGCGGTGGACGATGCGGTGGGCGGCGGGCCGGTGCCGGCAACGGGCGGGCCGTTTGCTGTGCATAGGTGCGCGCGGCGGGCTCGCGCTTGCGAGTGACGGGATGATCGATAGGCGAGAGCTCCGGCAAAGCCGCAGCATCGCGCGACCACAGGCTCACGCCTCCACCCGCGAGGATCACGCCTCCGAACAGCGTTCGCAGCGCGGCGCGTCGATCCATCTCACTCATTGACCTCATTTCCGGGGTTCTCCTTCACGAAATCCCCTGCCCGTTCTTCAACTCAGGTTTTCGCAACCGCCTCATCGCTGGGAATCTCGCCCGGCAGATAGTTGGGAAGGCGCCCGGCCGGGATGATCGCGATCAGCGCGAGACCTGCCATGATGAGAAGCCCGATCTTGAGTGCCCGCAGCCGCGCCTCGGTGTTCACGCGCACGGCCTCCGCGACCTGTTGGGGCGATCCGCTGGTGCCTTCCAGCACGCTGCGCAGGCGGTCGTTGCTGACGAAGGTGATGTTGTCGAGATCGATTTGGGCCTGAAGCTCCGGCGTCAGCATCGGGCTTGCCGTGATCTTGCCGAGCGCGATGGTGCTAAGGAGACCGACCAGCAAAGCTCCGGCCACCGCTGTCCCGAGCGCCGCGGCCAGGTTCTGCGTCGTGCCACGCAAGGAGCCGACGTCTCCGGCGAGCGCCTTTGGCGATGCCGTCACCAGGACGTTGAACAGCAAGGTCACGAGCGAGCCCTGGCCGATGCCGAAGAGAACGAGCCCGAACAGCACCGGGACCTCGCTCCAGTCGTTGCGCACGACAAAGGCGAGCCAGACCAGCGCAACAGTACAAAGCGCGAAGCCGTAGCGGCCGATCTGCCGCGGCGTCAGCCGCTCGTAGACGTTGACGATCAGCATCGCCGAGAAGAAGACCGTGAGATTGAACGGCATCATCGCGATCGCGGTCGCGATCGGCGTCCGCCCCTGCACGATCTGGATGTAGAGCGGCACGGTGAAGTTCAACGCAGCCTCCAGCGCCACCACCGCGAATAGCGCAAAGACCGCGCCACGTTCCTGCGGCGAGTCGATCACCTCCAGCGCCAAAAGCGGCGTCTTGCCCGCGGCCTGACGCCGGTGTGTCCAGAGCAGAAATCCCTGCCCCAGCACGATTCCTAGCACGATCAGGACCGGCGCGGGCGACAGGCCGAGCAGATCGAACGGCGCGTTGGGGCTCACAACCACGAGGCCCCAGCCGTTCAGATTATTGAACCCAAAGGCGATGAAGATGATTGCGGTGGCGGCAAGCGCGACGCCGACGAGGTCGATCTGCACATCGGGCCGGCCACGATCGGGCTTCAGACGGAAGCTCATCAGGAAGACGATGGCTGAGGCCGCGATCAGGATCCCGAACGCCGGCCGCCAACCGATATAGGTCCCGAGCACACCACCGATGACGAAGGCAAGCACGCCGGCGGCCGCGCGCGCCGAGCCGAGCGCACCGAGCGCGGTTGCCTGCTGACGACCCGCATAATTCTCGGCAATCAGGGCAACGAGCGAGGGCACGATCACCGATCCCGATGCGCCGCAGAGTGCCTGCGCGGAAATCATGACCGAGGCCGACGGGCTGAACGTCATCATTACTTGCGAGATGAAGAAGAGAACGACCGCGACGCGGAACACCTGCAAGGCGCCGAAGCGCTGGGCGAGCTTGGCGCCGAGCATGACGAAGCCGGCAACGAGCATCGAATAGGCCACGATGCCTGTCGCAACCGTGGTCGGCGCCACGCCGAAACTCGCGACCATCCCGCCCATCGCCACGGGCAGCGAGGCCACATTGAACGACATGATCATCTGGCCGAGCGCGATCGAAATCATGGGAATCCATGACACCTGCTCTTCATGTTGAACACCGCCGATCGACATTGTCTGCGTGGCCATGAAATCCTCCGGCTTTATCGACGTTGCTGTCGGCCAGGCCTGCGCCCCCGACCTCTTGAGCATTGGTTCACTCTTCCGGTTTCGATACGAAAAGGTCCATGCCGAGCCGCTGCGACAGGAATTTTGCGGCAAGCTGCCCCCGCACGCTGTTGCCGGCGGCATCGAGCGGCGGCGCGAAGGTGCCAAAGCCACCCTTGCCCGGGGACACCGCGACGATGCCGCCGCCGATCCCGCTCTTGCCGGGCAGACCGATGTCGTAGAGCCAGTCGCCCGATGTCTCGTAGAGCCCGGCCGTAATCATGACGGCGAGCGCGTAATGGCAGACCGAGGCATCGACCACGCGCTGCTTCGTGACCGGATTGACGCCGCCGTCGGCCAGCGTCGCGCCCATTACCGCGAGGTCGCGGGCACTCACATTGAGCGAGCACTGCCGCGTGTAGAGGTCGGTCGCTTCCTTCGCGTCACAGTAGATGCGGTCGTAGCTCTCCAGCAGCCGCGCGATGCTGCGGTTGCGAAAATTGGTCTCCGACGCTGACGCATAAACCTCTTCGTTAAGCGGCAGCTTGCGGCCGGCAAAGCGCGACAGCCCTTCATGGATGAAGGCCCACCGCGCCGCGGCGTTGGCGCCCGGCGCGAGGCTGGTCGTGGCAATCGCGCCGGCGTTCACCATCGGGTTGGTGCGGCCGCTGCCCTGCTCGATCGCGGCGAGCGAGTTGAACGGCAGCCCGGTCGCGTTGGCCCCAAGTCGCGCGCGCGCCTCCTCTGGCCCGATGGTCTCGCAGACCAGCGCGAACAGGAACGGTTTTGACACGCTCATGATGGAGAATTCGTGGTCGACATCGCCGGCGCCGTAGACCCGCCCGCTGGTTCCGGCGACACAGACGCCGAACAGCTCACTCGGCACGCGCGCGAGCGCGGGGTAGACCTGCGAGTTGCTTCCGTCGCGATTTGATTGGAACCGTCGCTGTGCCTCGGTCACCAGCGACTGCACGATCTCCGGACCGGGCAGATGGCCCGTCGAGACATAAGCCGTCTCTCGTTCGTCAGCCACAGGTCGCGCCATGGCAGCACTCCGCAGAACGGATTCAACTGATGTCGGCTCCGTTCTAGAACTCGACGCTCGCGGACAGTTGATTCCGTCGACCGGGCCGAGTCAATTTGCAACCTTAGGGATATTTTGCAGCCCTGCCATACGACTCCATGCGAGATCGCCGCGATTGCGCGATGCAGCGGGAATTTTTGGCATATGCGTAAGTGCTTCTGTCTCGCATGCGTCGAACTCTAATCAAAAGACGGACAGCGGAATACGACCACCGTCAACTCCAGATTGCAACCACCTTGCGTTGGAGTACGATCCCGCGCGGGCCGCGTGATGGAGGATGGGGCAGGAGGAAATCTCGAAGACGGCCCGGCATCAAGTGAGCGAGGCGCAACATGGTGGCACAGACGAGTGACGGACACATTCTGCTGGTCAAGAAGCTCGGCGGACTCTTCGCGATCATCATCGGATGCCTGCTGACGGCGGTCGGCGTGACCTTTGAATCCGGTGGCACGACTTTCGTCGGCGTTCTCTTCCTGATCCTTGGCGCTGGTCTGCTTGTGATGAAGATCGTCAGGCGTAACGAAGGATCCCCGCTGCCATAGCCAAGCGCTGCGGTTCGCTCACGCGCCGAGCACATCCGCGAGCCGCAGCTCGTCGGCGGCGGGATCCTTCAAGAACAGCTCGGCCTCGATCTCGTTCAGGTGCGACAGCATCTGCGCGCGCGCGGCCTCTCTGTCGCGCTTGCGGATCGCGGCGACGATGCCGGCGTGGTGATCAGTGCCGCAGGCCGGCGTGTCGTGGCGGCGGTAAAGCAGGATGATGAGTGAGGAACGCGCGATCAGTTCTTTCAGGAAGCCGAGATAGATGCTGTGGCCGCTCATCTCGGCGACAAGCTTGTGAAATTCGCCGGAGAGCCGGACTGACGCGCGCGCGTCGCCGCGCAGCTCCGCCTCACGCTCTTCGGTGAGATGCTGCTGGAGGCGAGCGATCCAGATCGGCGAGACCGCGTCGATCGCGTGGTCGACGATGGTGGGTTCGATCAGGCGGCGCGCCTCGAACACTTCGCGCGCGTCGGCGGGAGTCGGGCGCGCAACGAAGGCGCCGCGGTTCTTCTCGATATTGACAATGCCCTCATGCGCGAGTTGCTGAAGCGCGGTGCGGACCAGCGTGCGGCTCGCGCCGTAGATCTCGCCGATCTCGTCCTCGCCGAGCTTCGTGCCCGGCAGCAGGCGATGCTCGAGGATCGCCGCGGTCACGCCTTCCCTGATACGGCTGACGCGATCGCTCGCGTCTGGCGCATCGGATTTTTGGCGGGTCTTGGCGGCCATCAGTTCAAGGGGGTTGTGCCCGAGGGCTCGATCGACGTTCGGCCAGGAATGTTAGTCGACGAGCTGTATCCAATCACAGGCGAAACTTTATACAATCCGCGCACATTTTGTGTGCATATTACTGCCCGTTCGGCGGGCCGGGCCGCTGCGCCGGATTCGATCTAACGACCTGACTTCACTGCACAGTTTTGGAATTCGGCAGCCTTCGCGCGGTTGGCACGGACCTTGCGGAGAAAGCCGAAGCATCGCCCTCCCAGCGGACACGCCATGGCCACTCCTGCCGCTCTCGAACTGGTCGCCGTCACCAAGCGCTACGACACGACGCTGGCCGTCGACACCGTCAACCTCAAGATCCCGGCCGGCACCTATTGTTGCCTGCTCGGCCCCTCCGGCTGCGGCAAGACCTCGACTTTGCGCATGATCGCAGGCCATGAGGCGGTCAGCGAAGGCGACATCATCCTGGGCCCGCAGAACGTCACCGACCTCGAGCCCGCCAAGCGCGGCACGGCGATGATGTTCCAGTCCTACGCGTTGTTTCCGCACCTGACCGTGCTCGACAATGTTGCGTTTGCCCTGAAAATGCGCGGCGTCGACCGCACCATCAGGCACAAGCGCGCCGGCGAACTGCTCGAGCTCGTCGCGATGAGCCCCTATGCGGCGCGCCTGCCGGCGCAGCTCTCCGGTGGCCAGCAGCAGCGCGTCGCGCTTGCCCGGGCGCTGATCACCGAGCCGCAGATCCTGTTGCTCGATGAGCCGCTGTCCGCGCTCGATCCGTTCCTGCGGGTCAGGATGCGCGGCGAACTCAAGCGGCTGCAGCGCGAGCTCGGCATCAGCTTCATCCAGGTCACCCACGGCCAGGAAGAGGCGATGGCGCTTGCCGACCACATCGTGGTGATGAACCAGGGCAAGATCGAGCAGCAGGGCTCGGCCCGCGACATCTTCCACCACCCCCAGACCGAATTCGTGGCGCGCTTCATCGGCGGCCACAACGTCCTCAGCGACGCCGGCAAACTCATCGCCGTGCGCGCCGATCAACTCGGCATCATGCCGTTCGTTGACGGCGCGTTCGGCGCGCCTGCGCTGCTGACCCAGACCGAGTACCAGGGCTCCTATGTTGCCGTCTCGCTCGCGCTCGACGACGGCACCGCCCTGTTCGCCCACGTTCCCGAGACCGTGTTCGACGCCCGCCCTTTACGTCCGGGCGATCGCGCGCTGGTGACCTGGGATCCCGCCAAGGCGCAACGCCTGCAATAGCGCCGTTATTCTAGAAAATGCGCAACACAGAGGAGTGAGCGATATGACCGAGACGACCAGGAAGACCGGCGTCAGCCGCCGCACACTATTGAAGAGCACCGCGGGTCTCGCGGGCCTTGCCGCCGGCTCCGGCGCCATCACCGGCTTTCCCTATGTGATGTCGGCCGAGCCGAAGGTGCTGCGCTATCTCGGCACCGCCGTGAACGAGGGCGACGACATCTCCAAGCAGTGCCTGAAGGACACCGGCATCAAGATCGAATACATCACCGCGACCACCGACGATGTCACCAAGCGCGTGATGACGCAGCCCAACTCCTTCGACGTGCTGGACACCGAATATTTCTCGCTGAAGAAGCTGGTGCCGTCGGGCAACATCCTTGCCCTCGACTCCAAGAAGATCAAGGAATTCGACAACATCACGCCCGTCTTCACCAAGGGCGAGACCCCCGGCGGCAAGAAGATCGGCAACCAGGGCACCGCGCCCTGGAAGGTGCTCTATCTCGAAGGCAAGGACTCCAAGACTTTCTCCAAGACCGCGACCGAGTTCGTCACGCTGATCCCGACCGTCTACAACGCCGACACACTCGGCATCCGTCCGGACATCATCAAGCGCCCGATCAGCTCCTGGGCTGAACTTCTCAATCCCGAATTCAAGGGCAAAGCCTCGATCCTCAACATCCCCTCGATCGGCATCATGGATGCCGCGATGGTCGTCGAAGCCACCGGCAAGTACAAATATGCCGACAAGGGCAACATGACCAAGGAAGAGATTGATCTCACTATGAAGGTGATGATCGAAGCCAAGAAGGCCGGCCAGTTCCGCGCGTTCTGGAAAGACTTCAACGAGAGCGTCAACCTGATGGCTTCCGGTGAAACCGTGATCCAGTCGATGTGGTCGCCCGCCGTGACGAAAGTGCGCTCGATGGGCATCGCCTGCACCTTCCAGCCGCTGAAAGAGGGCTACCGCTCCTGGGCTTCGGGCTTCTGTGTCTCCAAGGGCGTGTCGGGTCAAAAGCTCGAATGGGCCTACGAGTTCGTCAACTGGTTTCTATCAGGCTATGCCGGCGCCTATCTCAACCGCCAAGGCTACTACTCGGCCGTACTGTCGACCGCGAAGGCGCACATGGAGCCCTACGAGTGGGCCTATTGGATGGAAGGCAAGGCCGCCGAAAAGGACATCAAGGCGCCCGACGGCTCGGTGCTCGAGAAGGCCGGCGCCGTGCGTGATGGCGGCTCCTACGAGGACCGCATGGGCGGCGTCGCCTGCTGGAACGCCGTGATGGACGAGAACGACTACATGGTCCGCAAGTGGAACGAGTTCATCGCGGCGTGATGGATACGTCGGAAGACATCCTGAAACAGGCGTCCCCGGATCTCGTCCGGGGACCCGACACGATTCGCGCTGCGAAAGCGGCGCGCCTGTCGCCCTCCTTCATCTCCTGGCTCCAGGCCGGGCCGATGATGCTGGTGTTCCTCGCCTTCTTCCTGATCCCGCTGGTCTTCGTCGTCATCGTCTCGTTCTGGGACTACAACGAATACCAGTTGCTGCCGGCCTTCTCGGGCCGCGGCTACACCGACACGTTCGAAGGTTGCATCGCCCAGCTCCCCGATCTCTGCACGATCGGGCGAACCTATGTGAAGACGCTGAAGCTCTGCGTTATGGTCTGGGCGATCACACTCTTCATCGGCTTCTGGGTCGCCTACTTCCTCGCCTTCCATGTGAAGTCAAAGACCTGGCAGATGGGATTGTCGCTGCTCTGCACGATCCCGTTCTGGACCTCCAACGTGATCCGCATGATTGCCTGGATCCCGCTGCTCGGCCGCAACGGCCTCGTAAACTCCGGGCTGGTCAAGAGCGGGCTGATCAATCAGCCGCTGGAATGGCTGCTGTTCTCTGAATTCTCCGTGGTGCTGGCGCTGGTGCACCTCTTCACCTTCTTCATGGTGGTGCCGATCTTCAATTCGATGGTGCGCATCGACAAGTCGCTGATCGAGGCCGCCTATGACGCCGGCGCCACCGGCTTCCAGACGCTCGTCAACGTCATCATCCCGCTCGCCAAGCCCGGCATCGTGATCGGCTCGATCTTCGTCATCACCATCGTGATGGGCGATTTCATCACCATCGGCGTGATGGGCGGCCAGCAGATCGCCTCTGCCGGCAAGATCATCGAGACACGGGTGAACGCGCTGCAATTCCCGGCCGCGGCCGCGAATGCCGTGATCCTGCTCGTCATTACGTTCCTGATCATCACCATGATGTCGCGCATCGTCGACATCAAGAAGGAGCTGTAGGCGATGAAGGAGGGACGCCCGCGCTCTTTCTACGTGCTCGCGATCTTCTTCGCGGCCTACACGCTGTTTCTCTACGGTCCGATGATCGCGATCTACGTGCTGTCGTTCCAGGGGCCGTCGGGCGGCCTCACCTTCCCGATGAATGGCGTGTCGACGTTCTGGATCGCAAAACTGTTCCAGGGTACCGGCATCGTCGATCTCGGCGCGGCCTTCCGCCGTTCGCTGCTGCTGGGTGTCATCGTGATGATCGTCACCGTCGTGCTGTCGGTCGCCGCCGGCATGGCGTTCCGCAGGAAGTTCAAGGCGCAGAGCATTTTGTTCTATTCGGCGATCGCCAGCCTGATCGTGCCCTCGATCATCACCTCGCTCGGCATCTCGCTGGAATTCCGCATCATCGACGATCTGATCAAGGCGCATTGGAACGAGAATTTCGAGACCTCGATGGGCCTGCTGACTTCCGGCCTCGGCGCGCATCTGACCTGGACGCTGCCATTCGGCCTGCTCATCATGTTCGCGATCTTCAACCGCTTTGATCCGCGCCTCGAAGAAGCCGCGCGCGATCTCGGTGCGACGCCGTGGCAGGCCTTCCGTCATGTCGTACTGCCGATCATCCTGCCGTCGGTGATCGGCATCGGCCTGTTCGGCTTCACGCTGTCCTGGGACGAGCTCGCGCGCTCGAGCCAGGCGATCGGGGCGGTGAACACGCTGCCGCTGGATCTCCAGGGCCTCACCACCACCGTGACGAACCCTGATATCTATGCACTCGGCACCGTGATCTCGGCCGTCTCGTTCACGGTGATCAGCCTTGCGCTCGGCACCATCCACGTGCTCAACAAGCGGCAGGCGGCCAAGGGTTCGGACGCCGGCAAAGGGCTTGTCTGATCTGATGCGACTGCACGTCGTCAATCCCAACACCACTGTTACGATGACGGCGAAGATCGCCGCTGCGGCGCGTGCGATCGCGCTGCCCGACACAGTGATAGATGCGCGCCAGCCGACAATGGGACCTGTTTCCATCGAGGGATTTTACGACGAGGCCTTCGCCGTGCCCGGCATGCTCGGCTGCATCCGTGACGCCGACCGCGACGGCGCGGATGCGCACATCATCGCCTGCTTCGACGACACCGGCCTCGACGCCGCGCGCGCCGCCGCGAAAGCGCCGGTGATCGGCATCGGCGAGGCCGGCTTTCACATGGCGAGCCTGATCGCCGCCCGCTTTGCCGTGGTGACGACGCTCGGTGTCTCCATCGTGCCGATCGAGCAAAATTTGCAGAAGTACGGCCTCGCCGAGCGCTGCGCCCGCGTCCGCGCCGCCGAGGTCCCGGTGCTGGCATTGGAAGAGCGCAACTCCGACGCGCTGGCAAAAATCTCCACCGAGATCACGGCTGCGATCCGCGACGACCGCGCCGAGGCCATAGTCCTCGGCTGCGCCGGCATGGCCGATCTCACCGCCGAGCTCGCCGCCACGCATGGCCTGCCCGTGGTCGACGGCGTCGCCGCAGCGGTGACGCTGGCAGAATCACTGGTACGGCTGGGCCTGAAGACGTCCCGGCTCGGCCCCTATGCTGCCCCGCGCTCGAAGACCTATTCCGGGCCGTTTTCGTCGTTTCAGCCCTGAATTCTGCTCCCGACGTGGACGCAAGGGGGGAACGCCCGCTTTTTTGGGCTTCAGCCTCTTTTTGGTCCCAATTGTTGCCGAACAGTAACACTTTCGGGACACCCCGGTCGCCACTTTTGGGCTGCCGCACTTCGCCACTCACCAAGTTTCAATTTGGGTTTTGTCAGCGATGATCGATCTCGCAGAGGACGCACCGTCCAACCCCCTGCTTCGCCTTGGCGCCCAGCCGATCGCGCTGACCGCCGCCGCCCTGCTCCTGCTGATCGCCGGCGTGACCTCGATCGCGATCTGGCGCGCCTATACCGGCGCGGCACCGGAGCCCGACCGGGTGGTGACGTCGCGGCAGCTCCAGACCCGCACCGCCCAGGCCTCCGAGCAGCTGGTCGAGAAGACCAAGGGCCTGGAGGCGACCCAGCAGGAATCGATCGACCAGCTCCAGGTCGTGCAGGACCAGCTCCAGACGATGAGACGTCTGATGGCGGCACAGCAGGCCGATACCAAGCGCCTGTCCGAGCAGGTCACGACGCTGAACGAGTCCATCGACAATCTGCGGCAGTCCTTCGCCAGTGCGCGGGCCACCGAGACCGAGACGCCGTCGGTTACCCGCAGGAAACCGGTACATCACCGCGTCCATGCCAGCGCGCGCAAGCGCTCGCGCGGATAGCTCGCGACTTAAATTTTCTGACTTGTGAACTGGATCACATTCGCCCGTGTGATTCCACGCCATGCTGTCCGCTACCGGATGGCGTGAGCCGATTTCAATGTCCGGGGCTGGCAAGGTCGTTGACGGTATATTGCGTCAACGACCTTGTTTTTTAACAGGTCCGGCAGGCCTCCCGCCTCACTCGCAGACGTCGACGCGACGGTATCGCCATCCCGCGGGCGTCATCACGCGCTTCCGCACGACATAGCAGCCACCATAACCGCCATCGTCGTATCCGGTACCATAGTAGTAGGGATTGCCGTAGTAGGGGTTTCCGTAGCCGTAATAGCCGCCATAGTAGCCGGCACCTACGCCGATCCCGACGCCGGGCCAGAAGCCCCCGCCATGCCAGTGGCCGCCATGGCCCCAGCCGCCGCCGCCATGCCAGCCACCGCCGCCATGGAAGCCGCCACCGTGACCGAAACCGCCCGCGGCCTGTGCCGCCTGCGGCGCCGATAGTCCGACCGCCGCGACGGCCAGCGCCGCCATCATCATCTTCCGTAACATTACTCGATCCTCCGCGTGGAAACCGTCCACACTACAGTGCGAGGCCAAGCTAACGTCACACAGGCGTTCCTGACAGTCTCCCTGCCTCACTTCCGCGCGAGCATCAGCAGCCGCGGCAGATGCTCTTGAGTTTCTTGTCAAGCATACGGTTCTCGGCATTGACGGCGGCATCGGGGGAGCCACCCGCGCCGGTGCCTGTGGTGACGCCGGAGCCCGCGCCAGACGATTGCGCCGTGCCGAGGCTGTTGGTGCCGGGAGGCGCCGATGGAGAGTTGCCGACGCCTCCGGTGGATCCAGAGGAGCCGGCCGTGCCGCCGGTCGCCTGCGCGAACGCAACGGTTGGCATCGCGGCGAGACTGAGGATCACGATCAAGGTTTTCATGGAAGCAGTTGCAGACGATACGGCCATCGGAAATTCTCCCTTTAGTCGTCAACGGCCCTGACCAGGACGCGTTCCGGAACAAATTCCGTCGCATCAGCTTGAAACACAGAGGCAGCCACGATCATGCGCAAACTGATCGCGTTCGACGAGGATACGTTGGACAAGTTGAAGCAATTGGGACGCGACAGGATGGCAAATTTTCAGGAGCTCGCGGACGAAGCCTTCGCCGACCTCTTGAAGAAGCACGGCATCCCGATCGATCTCAGGGATGCCTTGCGCAAGAGCGTGCGGCTGAACGGCGACGCGGACAAGCCGGCCGTGCGCCCCAAAGCCAGAAAGGCCAAATCAAGATGACCGATCGCGATCCCTTTGCAGAGGGCGAACGCGCCGCGCGCGAGAACATTCCGGCAGGGGCCAATCCGTACCTCTACGGCAGCGACGAGCATGCGCTGTGGTCGGCCGGTCACGAGAAGGTCGCAGCAAGCATCGAAGCCCGCGAATCCGAGGGAAGCTGACGCCACGCTCCCAGCAGCTATGCTGCCGCCACCATCTTCTCGGTACGGTCCTCGATCATGGTCACGAACATGTGGGACTCTTCGCCGGCGCCACCGATCTGGACCCGGCGGGCGGAGATGACGCGGCGCCCGCGCGCCGGGTTGTCGATGGTGTCGATGATCGGCTCGAGCTGCTGCCGCTGCGCCAGAAGCTGCAGGTCGCGCCGCTCGATCAATTCCGCCGCTTCCGGGGAGAACAGTTCCCGCGCGGTCTTGCCGATGATCTCGCCACGCGACATGCCGATCATCTTCTCGGCCGCCTTGTTGACGAAGACATAGCGCAAATTGCGCGCGTCCTTGGCGATGATGCCCTCGGCCACGTTCTCGATGATGGTGGCAAGGAAGCGCTCCATCCGCTCCAGAATGCGCTCGCGCTGACGCTGTTCGGTGACGTCCTCCTGCACCGACACCCAGCCGCCGCCGTCCATCGGACGCTCGTAGATCTTGATGATGCGGCCGTCATTCAAGGCGATCTCATTGGCGGCCGGCTCGCGCTTGGCGATCCGATCGAGGATCGCCGCGAGAAATTTCGCGACGTCGCCGCTGAACAGCCCGCTCTCGACCCGATGCTGGAGGATTTCCTCGAGCGTCGATCCCGCCTGGATCGTCTCGGGAAGATTGTAGATCTGCCGGTAGTTGGCGTTCATGGCGACCACATTGGCCTTGCCGTCGAGCATGATCAGGCCCTGCGGCATGCTGTTGATCGCGGCCGAGAGCTGCCACTTCTTGGCCTGGTACTTGTCGTTGAACTTGTCGCGCTCGGTCATCGCCGCGTCGCGCGCCTGGGCGGTACCGAGCTCGAGCTCTTCCAGCTCGAAGATCCGCGCCACCGCGTCGCGGAAGTGCTGCACGGCGCGTGCGAGATGTCCGATCTCGTCGTGACGGCCGAGATGCGGCACCTTGCTCTTGACGTCGCCGTCGGCGATCCGGTCGGTCGCCTGCGTGATCTCGGCGAGCGCGCCGACCACCGAGCCGCGCATCACGACGACGTTGAGGCCCGCAAGAATGAGGGCCGCAAGCCCAAGTACGAACAGATAGGCCCCGGCATAGCGGTTTTCGTCGGCGAGCTCGTCCGCCTGACGGGCGCGCTCCCGGTAGATGCGTTCGAGTCCCTCGAGATCGCTGTTGAGCTTGTTGCGTAGCGTGCGGTTGGCATCATTATCGCCCAATTCGCGCGCCGCCGCGGGGCTAATCTCCAGCCCGCGCCGCACCAGCTCCTGGCGGAACTCGATGAACTGCGCGATGCGCTGGCGGAAGCTTGCGAATTGTTCGGCGTCGTCGGCGCTCACCGTCCGCTCCATGCCCTTCACTGCGTCGGCGAGGTCGCGGTTGCGGCGCACCAGCCCATCGGCGAACGGCTTCATCGAGCCGCGATCGCCGGACATGTAGATGCCACGCGATTCCATCACGATGGCATAGATCAGCGCGTTGATGCGCCCGACATTGATCGCGGCCTCCGCGGAGGTGGCGTGCATGTGACGATAGGTCGTCTGCAATCGCACCGACTGGATCGACATCACCAGCAGGAAGGTGGTCACGATCGCGAGGAAGCCGGCGATGCTGTAGACCTTCTCCGCAACGCTCAGCGTGTCGGCGCCGCGCGCGAACTGAACAAATTTCTTAAAGAGTTTGGTTCCGGCATTAAGCCGGGATCCCAGCGCCGCAGCGTCCATGGCGCCGCTCCTCCTGGTTGAAAACGCCTCATCATACCGTTGCAGCGCTAGCGGAGGATTAAATTACCGGCCGGTATTGTTACGGTATGGAACCGCGCTGGATCAACAGGTCCACATCGGCGTCAGCCGATCCGCTTCAGGCCTTTCGTGAAGCGCGGGCCGTTGGCGACATAGAACCTCGCCGCGCTCCCCATCTTCTGGACCTGGGCGTCATCGAGCGTGCGGATCACGCGCGCGGGTGAGCCGATGATCAGCGAGCGTTCGGGGAACTCCTTGCCCTCGGTGATGACGGAGCCGGCGCCGACGATGCTGTTGCGGCCGATCTTCGCGCCGTTCATCACGATCGAGCCCATGCCGATCAGCGCGCCCTCCTCGATGGTGCAGCCGTGCAGGATGACGTTGTGGCCGACGGTGCAGTTCTTGCCGATGACCATGGGAAATCCGAGGTCGGTGTGGCAGGTCGAGCCGTCCTGCACGTTGGCGCCCTCGCCGATCTCGATCCACTCATTGTCGCCGCGCAGGACAGCGCCGAACCAGACGCTCGCGCCCGGCTTCAGGCGCACACGGCCGATCACGGTCGCGGTCTCCGCGATGAAGTAATTTCCGTCCGAGGGAAGATCGGGCGCCTGCCCGTCGAGCTCGTAGATCGCCATGGAGGTCTCCTGTCGCGTCAACCCAAGCCATAGCGAAACGACGGCGCGGAGGCAAAGGGCCGCCGCAGCAGGCAGCCCTGCAAGGCGTCAGCCCAAAACGCCGGTCGCGCGCAGGGTCATCAGGAAGAAGGTGCCGCTCATCATGCTCCAGAAGCCGGCGATGACGGTCGCCATCGCCACGAACTCGACGCGGCGGCTTTCCAGGCGCATGCCGCGCAGCGTGTTGCGCATGATGATGAAGGGCGCCGCGAAAACCAGGAACGGAACGGCCGCAAACGTCTTCGGCGCCACGCCGTCCTGCAACAGGCCGAAGCCCGCGGCCCGCTGTGTGGCCGCCTGGTATCCGTTCACGAGCGCGCCCGCGAACGCGAAGCCGATGCAGATCGCGAAGAATGTATTGAGAGCTTCAGGTGTCATTGGAACGGTCCGCCCTTACGCAACGCCGGAGCCTTCCTGTGACAAATAGTGCCGGTTAACGCTACATTATCCTTAAGCGAGGGTTAACGCCGCCGCCCGGTCCGCGCAGGGCCCTCTTCCGTGCCCGGTAGCCTGGGACCTTCCGCAAAATCGCCGCCGCGTGGCATATTCGCCGCTGATTCGTCGGCCATCGGCCGACTTCGGGTCCGTGCGCACTCATGACGTTGTTTTCGGCAGTATCCCCTCGCTCTCCCCGCACGCGCACCCGAGCGCATGTGGTGCCGATCGCGCTCGGCGGAGCGGCGGCGGCCTGCGCGGTCGCACTGGTCGCCTATCTGCTGTGGCCGACCTGGGAAACGGGCGGCGCGAGCGCTCCGGACAAGCTGCCGGTGAGCATCGGCGGCACGCTGTTCAATCTGCCGGTGACGGCGATCCGGATGAAGATCCAGCGGCACTCCGGGCCGCAGGAGCGCATCGACCTCGACTTCCTCTATCCCTCGCTGGAGCCGCCCGGCGCGCCGAAGCACGTCACCGCCGATGCGGTGGAAACGACGATGCAGCCGATCGACCGCATCTTCCTGTCGATCGCCGCCCATCACGATGCGCTCGCGCCCGAGCAGCGAACAGCCACGATCTATCCGCGCTATCTCGACCAGGCCGCGACCACGCTAGAGGACGGGCTGACGATGCGGATGTTCCGCGCCGAGACGCCGTACGGCAGCGAGGACTTCTACTCCGCCGCAAGCCCCGCGCTGACGGCGCGCTGCACGCGCGATGGGGCGACGCCCGGCATGTGCCTGTCCGAACGCCGCGTCGGCAGCGCCGACCTCACCTTCCGCTTTCCGCGCAGCTGGCTGTCGCAATGGCGCGACGCGGCGGAAGCGATGGATAGGCTGACGGCGCAGCTGCGCGGGCCGAAGGGCTGAGCGCGGGAGCTCAACGCAAAAATACGAAACAACCCCATGCACAGTAGCCAAGCGCCTGTCATGACTTCGTATTCTTTTTGGACTTCGTATTTTTCGAAATAAACTTGACCCGTCGGGCAAAACAGGCGCATGATGGCATCATGGCGCGATCGAGTTGATGCGGCCACCGACAGGCATCGGACGATCCCGAAGCCTGTCGGCGTCGCAGCAATCAAGCCGCTTCGTTGTCACTCAGCCTGTAATATCGCCCCACGGTCGGATTACTGCTCCTTCCTGAACAAGTCCTGGAAGATGAGCGGGCCCCAGATGCGGCCGCGTGCGTGCACCAGCGCGCCGCCCTCGTTGAGCTTTCCCAGCTTGACGGGTGCGAACCCGAGTTGCTTGGCCAAGGCCGCCACGGGAGCGGTCGCGTCCTCGTCGTCGCTCGCGAGAAAGACGACGCGGTGGCCGCCCTCGACGACCGGATCGGCAGCCAGTTTGGTCGCACCAAGGTGATTGAAACCTTTCACGAGCCTGGCGCCGGTGAACGCCTTCGCGACGACGGCGGAGGACAGAAGACCGTCCAGCTCTTCTCCAAACCCGTTCGTCGCGTCGATGATCGTCTTGTCCTTCCAGCTCGGCAGGGCCTTCGCGACCTCGCGATGCTCGCCGAACGGGACCGCCAGAAAGATCGTGTCGGCCTCGAGTGCATCCCGCAGCGACTTGGCGACGACCGTGGGTCCAATCGCCCGAGCCTGCGGCGCCAACGCCTCGGCCGCCTGGCGGCTCGCGACTGATACGTCGATATTTTTACGGGCGAAGGCGTGGGCAAGGGCCTGGCCGATCTTGCCGAATCCGACAATTGCGTAGCTCATCATGCGTCTCCTATTTTCAGATCGCCGAGAAGCCGCCGTCGACGGACAGCTCCAGCCCATTCACGAAGCTGGAATCGTCCGACGCCAGAAACAGCGCAGCCGTCGCAATTTCTTCAGGACGCCCCATCGTTCCCCGCGGGATCAGGGATTCGAACATCTGCTTCGCCTCCGCGGTGAGAACCTGGTCCTGCATCGGTGTGGCGATCGGGCCCGGGTGCAGCACGTTGACCCGGATATTCCTGCCCTTCAGCTCGTTGAGCCACCCGCGGGCGAATGCATGCAACGCCGCCTTGCTCGCCGCATACACGCTGTAGCCGGGAAAACCCTTCAGCGAAGCAACGGATCCGGTCATGAAGATCGATCCGCCATCGCTAAACAGCGGCAGCGCCTTTTGCACCGTGAACAGCGTGCCGCGCGTATTCAGGCCGAAGGTCGCATCGAAATGCTGCTCGGTGATCTCGCCCAGTGGGACGGCTTCGCCCGTGCCGGCGCTCGCGTACAGCACATCGATCTTGCCCTTCTCCCGCTTCACCGTGTCGAACAGGCGGTCGAGGTCGTCGAGATTGGCCGCGTCGCCGCGCACGCCGGTCACGTTCCGGCCGATCAGCTTGACGGCCTCGTCGAGCGTCTCCTGCCTCCGGCCCGTAATGAAAACATAGGCGCCTTCTTCAACGAACCGCCTGGCGCTCGCCAGCGCCATGCCGCTCGATCCACCCGTGATGACTGCAACCTTACCTTCAAGCTTTCCCACAATTTCTCCTTTCGTGGTGTCGGGGCAGCATCTGCCCCCGAGAACCTGCAGATGGGTCCGCCGGGGTCAGGCGTTCAGTGCGGAAGCGCGCACATCGGTGGTGCGAAATCGATCCGGCTGGACGACTGACACCAGCCGCGACGATGGGTGTCCGCCGTTCGGAATTGGGCCGCGCCTGCCGGCATAGGCTATGATGGCCGCCCGTACTTCTGTTCGATGTGTTAGATGCTGGGCTTTGGAAGGCGCACCGCGCGGTGCGGGATTGCACCATGATAGACTGGGATGACGTTCGCTACTTTCTTGCCGTCGCGCGCGGAGGCTCGGTGCGGGCTGCCGCCGAGCGCCTCGGGGTGAACCACGCGACCGTGCTGCGACGTATCGCCCAGCTCGAGGAACGCCTCGGGGTCCAGATGTTCGAAAAGCTGCCATCAGGCTACCGCCTGACGGCTGCGGGCGAGGAGGTCCTCGAGTTCGCAGGCCAGATGGAAGCGTCGTCGCACCAGCTGGAGACGCGCGTCTTCGGGCGCGACCAGAGCGTGCGCGGGCTTCTGCGGGTGACGCTGGCGCCGCCGCTTGCGACCCACCTGCTGATGCCGGACTTCGCCGATTTCGCGCGTCTGCATCCGGATATCGAGATGGACATCTTGTCGTTCGGCGAGCTGGCAAATCTGACCAACCGGGAGGCCGACGTCGCGATCCGCGTCGTCTACGACCGCAAAACCCTGCCGCTCAATCTTCACGGCCTGAAGGGACCGGAGCTGTTCGGCGGCGTCTACATGTCCCGCGACCGGCTAGCCGCGTGGCGCGCGGGCGCGCCTGATCCTGTCAGGTGGATCGTCATCAGCATCCATGGAATTCCGGATTGGGTCCGCGAGGGAGAGGTGCGCGCCACGGGCGTTCCGTTCAGGGTCTCGGATGCCGGGGCGCAGATCGTTGCGGTACGGCAAGGGCTCGGGATCACGACGCTGCCGTGCTTCGTCGGAGATGCCGACCCCCTGCTGGTGAGGGTGCCGGGCACCGACCTGCACATCTACGGAACGCTGTGGCTTCTCACACAGGGGGAGTCTCGCAAGACAAAGCGCGTGCGGCTCTTCACCGAGTTCGTATCCCGCAGGCTCGCCGAATACGCGCCGCTTCTCGCGGGCCTGTCCATATCGCGCGACTGACGCGCGGCAAGAGCCGGCGGTTGCTTTGAATCATTGGGGTCAAATTTGAACGCCGATTTACACGCTTCGTCACGAAGTTCAGGCGGCCGCGCCTGCGCGAACCGGCAGGGTGCCGCGCTCGGCGATCACCTGCGCGAACCGGTCGACATCCTCGGCCGTGTTGAACAGACCGAAGGAAATGCGGATGCCGTCGCGCTCCGGCGACACGCGCACATTCCGGCTGGTGAGATAGTCGGCCCACGAATCCGCAGGCAGATCCAGCACGTAGATGTGCGGCGAGCGATCGGCGCGGTCGCGCGGCCCCACAAGACGGACACCGAGATCGTCCATGCGCTCGATCAGGCGGTCGCCGAGATCAAGGAGATGCGCCTCGATGGCGGATTGGCCGACGCTCTCGATCAGCGTGAGCGAGGCGTCGAGCGCATGAATGTCGGGCAAATTGAGATTGCCGATCTCGAACCGCCCGGCGCCCCTCTTCAGCGTCATGTTGTCGGCGCGCGCGATGTAGTCGCCCGGCGGATGCGCGAGGCTCGACATGGCGAGATAGGCCGGCTGGAGTTCGTCGAGCTCCTGCCGGCAATAGAGGATGCCGAGGCCCTGCGGCACCAGCAGCCCCTTGTGGCAGCCCGCCCCGATCAGGCTTGCTCCGCATTTCGCAACATCAAGCGGGACGACACCGATCGACTGCATCGCGTCAATGACGAAATAGAGCCCCTTCTGCGCGCAGAGCGCGCCGATGCCGTCGATATCGAAACGGTGTCCCGCGTGAAAGGTGACATGGGAGAGCGAGATCGCACGCGTGCGGGCATCGATATGGGGCGCGAACATCTCGGCACGGGCCGTCTCACCGGTCAGCGGCACGAAGCGAACCTCAACTCCCTTGCGCCGAAGATTGAGGAAAGCATAGGCGTTGTTGGGATGGTCCCCTTCGATCAGCAGCACATTGTCGCCCGCCGTGAGCGGCAATGCGTTGGCGGCGATGTTCATGCCCTCGGAGGTGTTCTTGGTGAAGGCGATCTCGGCCGGCGTAGCGTTGAGGAGTTTTGCGACCCGGGCACGGACCTGCTCGATCCTTTCAAGCCAAACTGGCTTGGGGCCTCCCAATTCACTGCCTTCCCGATAAAAGCCGAGCAGCGCCTCGCGAACGCTGGTCGCCAGAGGCGTCTGATGGGCGGAATCGAGATAAAGCAGGCGCTCGGTCACGGGAAACTGGCGGCGGACCGCGGCGACGTCGTAGTGGCGGCTCATGATCAATGGCTCCGCGTGCGGGATCAATCGACGAAGGACGGAATGGGATGGGCGTTGGCCAGATCCTTCAACCTGCGAAGACGCGCGGGATCGACGGCAGCGCTTGGGCCGGCGCGCAAGATCTCCGCAACCTCGCGGCCGAGCTTCCTGGCCTCATTTGTATCGAAGCCGCGGATCGTCAGAGCGACGCTGCCGAACCGGAAAGCGGTACGTGGTTCGCCGGCTTGCCCTGGCGCACGCATGGCGTTGCCGATGACGCCGTAAGCGCCGAGCCCCGCGACCAATTCCGGCTGGGTCCAGCTCTCGCCGGTGTAAGCCATGATCATGTGCGAGTCCGTGCCGCCGGTGTAAAGCTCTATGCCCCCCTCCTCGAGGCCCGCAGCGAACGCCTTTGCATTCGCGACGACGTCGCGCATGAGCTGCGCAAAGGCCGGGCGGGTGATCATGTCCAATTGCACGGCCCGCGCCGCAATCATGTTCGAGGCTGCCGGGCCTTGCAGGCCGGGATAGACGGCGGCGTCGATGGCGGCGCCGAAGCGCTCTTTGGCGAAGACGAAGGCGCCATTGCGCGGTCCACACAATGTCTTCTGCGTCGAGCTTGTGGACACGTCGGAGAAGGGAACGGGATTGGCATGGAGGCCGGCCGCGATCAGCCCCGCGACATGCGCAATGTCGGTGAAGAGCAACGCGCCGACCTCGTCGGCAATGATCTTCAATCCAGCAAAGTCGATCTCGCGCGGATACGAGGATGGACCGGCGAGCAAGACATGCGGTTTCACTTTGCGCGCGAGGTCGCGGGCCTGGTCCAGATCGACCGCGCCAGTACGGGTCACGCCGAAGGAGACGACCTCGCGGTTCGCGCCGGTGATATGACGGATCGCGCCGTGGCTGACATGGCCGCCGGCGAGCTCGTCGAAGGTCAGCAGCCGCGCGCCTTCGGCCGGCAGGATCGCGCGCAGGACCGCGACATTGGCGATGGTCGAGGACAGTGCCTGCACGTTGACGTATTCGGCGCCGAAGATCGCCTTCGCCCGATCGATCGCAAGGTTCTCGATTGCGTCGAGTTCCTCGCAATTGGCGACGCTGCGACGGCCGGGCAAGCCCATCGGCGCACGGTTGACGAGATGGGTCCCTTCGATCTGGCGCAGGCCGAGCGGCGCATAGGAGGCGGACGCGATCATGTTGAGGGACAGCGCCTCCCTCTTGCGGTCCTGGTCGATCAGCGCGACGACGTCAGCGCCGATCTGACGGGCGCCCGCGCCGAAGAAGCTATGCCAGTTGACGTCGGTGGAATGGGCTTGAGCGGCGCCCGTCGAAAGTGACATGTGTCATCCTCTTCTAGGTTGGAATTCTTGAGTGGTTCTGCGCGAAGCCTTCGTCAGTGACGAAGCACGCGCGAGAGAAAGGTTCGGGTTCGCTCGTGTGTCGGCCGGTCGAATATCTCCGCCGGCGTGCCTGTCTCCAGGATGCGCCCGTGATCGATATAGACGACGCGGTCGGCGACCTCGCGGGCGAAGCCCATCTCGTGGGTCACGATCATCATCGTCATGCCTTCGCGCGCAAGCTCGCGCATGACGTCGAGCACCTCGCCGACCATCTCGGGGTCGAGCGCGGAGGTCGGCTCGTCGAACAGCATGATGTGCGGCTCCATCGCCAGCGACCGGGCGATTGCGACGCGCTGCTGCTGGCCGCCGGAGAGCTGGGAGGGAAGCTTGTGGGCGTGGTCGCGCAAGCCAACCCTGTCGAGCAGGCGCAACGCGTTCGCCCTCGCCTCGTCGGGCTTGCGGCCGCGCACGCGGATCGGCGCAATCGCGACATTGTCGATCGCGCTCATATGCGGGAACAGATTGAACTGCTGGAACACCATGCCGACTCCCTTGCGGATCCTGGCCAATTCCCTCTCGCCGCCGATCGCGCGATCGGCCTCCGTGGGCATGCTGAAGCCGTCGACGGTCAGTCGTCCGCTCTGGTACATCTCCAGGCCGTTGACACAGCGGATCAAGGTCGACTTCCCCGAGCCGCTGGCGCCGATGATGACGACGACCTCGCCGCGTCCGACGTCGAGATCGACATCCTTCAGGACATGGAACGCACCAAAGGACTTGTTGAGGCTGATGATGCTGACGATGATTTCGCGCGACGTCGCGGCTGCCGGAATCTGGATGGCGTTCATCGTGATCCCCTTGCGAGATGGGCTTCGAGGCGGCGCGAGGCGTAGGTGATCGCCCCGCCGATGGCGAGATAGACGGCGAATAAGAAGACGTAGATCTCGTAGGTCCGGCCGCTGTTCTGGGGATCGGCGAGGATCATTTGTCCGGCGCGCAGGAAATCGGTGAGGCCGATGATGAAGACCAGCGTCGCGCCATTGAAGATGTCGAGGATCTGTCCGACCAGCGAGGGAACGACAACCCGCAGCGCCTGCGGCAGGACGATATCGACATTGAGCGTCCAGCTGCTCATGGCGAGCGAGCGTGCCGCCTCGATCTGGCCCTTCGGAACCGCCTGAAGTCCGCTGCGGACATATTCGGCGACATAGGCCGCGAAGAAGAGGGCAAAGCCGGCCATGCCGCGCAGCAGGCCGGGCACGGACGTATCCGGCGCCAGCAGCGGCACGATGATCCAGATCCAGTAGACGACGAGGATCAGCGGCACAGACCGCATCGTCTCGATATAGGCTGTCGAAATCACGCGCAGGCTGGTGATGCGGCTTTGCCGGCCGAGCGCGAGCAGGATTCCGAAAGGCAGGGTCAGAATCGAGACCGCGATCGTCAGGACGACGCTGAGCAGCAGACCGCCCCAGACCTCAAAGCCCGGCGGCGAGAGGACGACGAAGATGGCCACGACGCCCGCAAGAAGTCCTGACAGCACGATGCGCTGGTCAGCAGCCAAGTGATGGACGCCGCACCATGCAGCAACACCGAGCGCGGCGCTGCCGGCGGCAAGCATGCCAGAATGCACGTCGATCGCGACCGCGACCATGACACCGGTCAACGCCACGCCCAATGCGACAACCGTCGACGCGGCTCGCCCCGGGCGGACCGAAAGGCCGAGGCCGGCACCGAACATCGCGCAGAGCGTCGCAACGGAGAACCATGCCCGCCACAACTGGTCGGCGGGATAGATCCCGGTCATCAGCACCTTGAAGCTGCCGCCGACGACCTGCCAATGCGCCTCGACCAGCGCCCAGTGCGCAAAGGCATAGACCGCCCAGGCCAGCATCGGGATGATGACCAGCGAGAGCGCGGCATCGAACGGCTTGGCGAAGAGGTTGCGATGGACCCATCGCAGCGCCAACGTGGTCATCGCGCCCTCCGCCCATTCATGCGCGCGTTGATGCCGTTCACGCAGGCGCTGATGATCCAGCTCAGCGCGAGGTAGGTCAGCATCACGATCACGACGCCTTCGAGATTTCGTCCGGTCTGGTTCGAGACGGTGCCGTAGACGTTGAACAGATCGGGGAAGCCGATTGCGATCCCGAGCGAAGTGTCCTTCGTCAGGCTGATATATCGGTTGGCAAGGGATGGCAGGACGATCCTGAAAACCTGCGGAAGGATGATGTCGCGCAGCGTGTGGGAACGCGACAATCCGAGTGAGGCGGACGCCTCCCATTGTCCTTTCGGCAGCGCCTCGATCGCACCGCGGACGATCTCGGCGACATAGGCGGAACTGTTGACGACGATCGCAAGCAGGAGTGCCGTCATTTCCGGTGAAATGGAAAAGCCTCCGCGCGCGCCGAACCGCGTGGCGACCGGCAAATCGAGGCCGAGAGGAAAGCCGACAAAGCCGGCTCCGATCAGGGCTGCGACCGCCGCTGCCAGGAGGATCAACCGGAGGCGCAATCCGCGCAGAACCACGCAGCCGACGACCAAGGCGAATGTAACGGCGAGCAATCCCCAGGACGCAACGCCGGCGCGCTCGGAGATCGCAAGTCCCGGCAAGAACACACCCGAACGACTGGCAAGGAGGCCGCCGAACCAGTTCGACGCGGCGTTCGCGGGAGGAAACCGCAGCACCACCGCAAAATACCAGAATACGATCTGGATCAGCAGCGGCGTGTTGCGGATGGCCTCGACCAGTCCGAAGCAGAGGTTGCGCACCAGCCAGTTGGTCGAGAGCCGGCCGATGCCGACCAGCGTGCCGAACATGGTGCAGAGGACGATCGCCGAAAGTGCGACCTTCAGCGAATTCCAAAGGCCCGCGAACAGCGCCTGGAGATTGCTGTTGGACGGAGAGAACGGCTCCAGAATTGGCCAGTTGCCCTCAAATGAAGGGACGAAGCCTTCACTGAGACTGAAATTCGCGACATTGCCGAGATAGCCGAACGAGAACTGGATGCCCTTGCGGGCGAGTGCCTCACGGACAGCCAAGCCAAGCCAGATGACGAGCCCTGCCACCGCGATGACGATCGCAGCCTGTAACAGCCATCTTGACGCGATCAGCAGGCCGCGACGCGCCGGCGGGATGCTGTGGTATTCGGCGATCTCTGTGCTCACGACGCCCTCCCGAGATCGAGGCGAACCGGTCGGCTCGCCTCATCTGCTCAGTTCCACGGAGGCGAGTACTCGGCGCCGCCCTTGGTCCACATCGCGTTGGGCGTGCCGGCACGATCGATGAAATAGGGTGTCTTGGGTCCGAGGTTACGGTCGTAGATCTCGCCGTAATTGCCGACGGACTTGATCATGCTGGCGACGAAATCGTCGGCGACACCGAAATCCTTGCCAAAACCGTCCTTCGCGCCGAGGAATTTCTGCACGAACGCACTCTCGTCTTTCATCCTGTCGGCAAGATTGGCTGAATTGATGTCCCACTCTTCCGCCTGGAACAGCGCGAACGTCGCCCAGCGCAGCAGATTGCGCCATCTGGAATCGTTGGCGATGACGAAGCCGGCGAATGGCGACTTGTTCAGCGTCTCAGGCAGGATCGTGTAGTCGTCCGGCTTGCCGGAGTTGCCGCGCCAGGCCGCAAGCGCGGATTTGTCCGTCGACATCGCGTTGCAGCGATCGCTCTGGAGCGCGCCAAACAGCTTCTCGAGATTCTCGAACGTGAGCACCTTGGTGGTCTTGAAGCCGCGCGCGCGGACGAAGGCGGCGAGCGTGGCTTCGGTGCCGGAGCCCTGCGTCGTGCAGACCGTCGCACCGTCCAGCTCCGCGACGGATTTCACGCCGGACGCCGACTTCACCATCATGCCGGTGCCGTCGTAGAAATTGATCGGCAGGAAATCGATGCCGATCGCGGATTCGCGCACCGGCTTGACGGTCGTATGTGCAAAGACGACATCGGCCTGCCCGGTCTGCAAGGCGTTGAAGCGGCTCTTGTCGGTGACGATGACGAAGTTGACCTTGCTGGCATCGCCGAGAACGGCAGCCGCCATGGCGCGGCAGAAATCGGCATCGAGGCCTTCGATCTTGCCGGTCTTGGTGTTGAGGTAGCCGAAACCGGGGGCCGTGTTGTCGGTGCCGCAGTTCAGGACGCCGCGCTGCTTGACGTTGTCGAGGACGGTGGCGGATGCGCCCGGCGCCCACAGCGATGCTGCGGCCAGCGCAGCGACCAGAAATTTGAAACGAGCCATCCGAGAACCCCTCTGCCTGTTGTCGTCCAACGCGTCTCAGCCGGGCTTGGGATGTGCTCCTCTTGTGAACACCCGAACTGCTCTGGGAAGGAAGGCTACAGGGCCAAAACAATTCTGGTCTACTTAATTAATTTTGCGATATACATTAGATAATATGCATGATCGTTGTCTGGGCATTTGAGGGAGCTCACGGATGGATTTCGCCCGACTCCGCACGCTTCGTGAGCTTTCGCTGCGAAAAACAATGGCAGCGGTGGCTGAGGCTTTGTTGATCTCTCCGTCGGCCGTTTCGCAGCAAATCGCGCAGCTGGAGGACGAGACCGGAGTTGAATTGGTCGAACGCAGGGGCCGCGGCGTACGGCTCACCCCGGCGGGACAGCGACTTGTCGACCATGCCGGGCGGGTCATCGGCATTCTGGAGGAAGCGAAGACCGACCTTGCGGAGCTGAAGAAGACCGTCGCCGGCGAGTTGCGCGTCTCGGCGTTTCCTTCCGTCGCCGCATCTCTGATTCCGCCGACGATCCGCGCGATGTCGGCGCGCTTCCCCGATCTGGCGACGATCTTCGAGGAGCTGGAGCCCGACGACAGCCTGGCTGCGCTACGCGCCTGGCAAACCGACGTCGCGATTGTCGACGACCTCACGACGTCGGCGAGCCTCTCGGAGACACAGGTCGAGATGCTGCATCTTCTCGACGACCACCTCCACGTCCTGCTGCCGCGCGACCACCCCTTGGCCGAGCGCCCTCACCTCACCTTGCCTGAGCTTGCGACCGAGCGCTGGGTTCTCGACACGACGTCCGCCACCTATTCGGACGTGATTGTCGGTGCTTGCCGCAATGCCGGCTTCGATCCCATCATCAATGCCCGCTGCCATAGTTTTGAAGTTGTGCGCGCCATGGTCGAGGCAGGCTGCTCGGTGTCGATCAATCCGGGCTTGCGCGGGCGCGACCATATCGGCACGTTGCGCCTGAAGGAGATCCTACCGATCATCACGCGGCGGATCTTCGTGGCCTTTCGCACCGGTGAAAGGCGCAATCCGGCAATCGCCGAATTCGTCAGCGAGCTACGAACGGTGGCGACTTCAATGACGGCGCGGCGATGAAGGGCTGATCGTCGATGTGTGCCCCGGACGCAGCGCAGCGTCTCTTCGACGGTGCGCTGCAGAGCCGGGGCCCATGTCTCTGCGCGCAATCAATGCGGCGTGGGTCCCGGCTCTGCACCGCAACGCTAAGGGCGTTGCAGTGCGTCCGGGACACGAGAGGGACCACGGTGTTGAAAACTATTCCTGATCGACGAGATCGTCTTCGAGGATCGCCATCTGGAACTGGAACGAGCGATCATCGTCCTCGTCGTCGACGAACAGCACGCCGATGAATTCCTCGCCGATATAGACCTCGGCGGAATCATCCTTCTTCGGCCGCGGCACGACACGGATCTTGGGATTGCCGAATACGCGCTTCAGATACGCGTCGAGCTTTCTGACTTCTTTGACGTCCACGGCAAGTCTCCGATCGAAATTGGCTGGCCGCGTTTTAGGACGAGACGCGACGAACCGCCAGCATGAATTGCCAAAGAATTTGGGGACGAAAAGAGCTGGAGAATCCGGCCCTTAGCTCGCGAGCCTAAAGCCCCGCCTCAAAGGCCCATGGCGTTGATCATCTGATCCATGGTGCGCGACGGCTCGGCGCAGCCGGCTTCGCCGACGATCTTGGCGGGCACGCCGGCAACCGTGACGTTGTGCGGCACCGGCTTCACCACGACCGAACCCGCCGCGATACGCGCACAATGACCGATCTCGATGTTGCCGAGGATTTTTGCGCCGGCGCCGATCAGGACGCCGTGACGGATTTTTGGATGACGGTCCTCGTTCTCCTTGCCGGTGCCGCCGAGCGTGACGCCGTGCAGGATCGAGACGTCGTCCTCGATCAACGCCGTCTCGCCGCAGACGAAGCCGGTGGCGTGGTCGAGGAAGATGCCGCGGCCGATGCGCGCGGCGGGATTGATATCAGTCTGGAACACCGCAGACGCGCGGCTCTGGAGGTAGTACGCGAAATCCTTGCGGCCCCTCAGATAAAGCCAGTGCGCGAGACGATGGGTCTGGATCGCGTGAAAGCCCTTGAAGTAGAGCAAGGGATCGATGAAGCGCGAGGTCGCGGGATCGCGATCATAGATGGCGACAAGATCGGCGCGGAAGACGTTGCCGAGATCCGGATCGTCGCGCAGCGCCTCGTCATAGGTCTGGCGCACGAGATCGCCCGACAGCGCGGAGTGATCGAGCCGGTCGGCGAGACGGTGGATCACCGAATCTTCCAGGCGGCTGTGATGCAGCACCATCGAATAGATGAAGGTCGCAAGCTCGGGCTCGCGATGGACGATGTCCTCCGCCTCGCCGCGGATCCGTTCCCAGATCGGATCGAGCGATGCGAGCTTTCCTCCCGGATTGACCTGGTGCACTGCCATGGATCTGCTCTTTCGAGTTGGCTGGTTTTGTTGGCTCTATAACACAGTCTAGGCGACAAAGTCCCGACGGGCTTGCCTCCGAGTGAACAGCGCCTTGCCCCGCAAAAGCATGCCAACGCCTTGAAACACAACGGTTTCTTCTGACGCCCCCAAGCGGCAAGGTTGGCTAAAAATGGTCAGGCTTTTGGCAAATTCAAGCCGCAGCGCGTCAAACTATTGGTGAATTCTCTCCCGACCCTTATTGCAGGCATGGTCCCGGCGACGACGGAGCGGATTTGACCACCACCACCGACCAATTGCGCGCGCGCGCCGCTGATACCTTCTGGCTGCGGCTTGCCGCTCTCGCCTTGTCCGTCCTCTTGCCCCTCCTGATGATCGCGCCGGCGCTCTGGAACGGCTATCCGCTGTTGCAATGGGATACCGGCGGTTATCTCGCGCGCTGGTACGAGGGCTATCTCGTCCCCAGCCGCTCCACCGTGTTCGGCCTCTATCTGCACTATGGCGAGGGTTTTGGATTCTGGATCAACCTCGCCGTCCAGTCGCTGGCGACGCTGTGGCTGCTCCAGCTCACCTTGCGCGTGCTTGGCCTGATGCAAACTTTCCTCTTTGTCGCGATCAGCCTGCTCTTGATCCTGTCGACCGCACTGCCCTGGCTCGCCAGCATGCTGCTCACCGACATCTTTGCCGGGCTCTCGATCTTGTCGCTGTTCCTGCTGGTGGTCGGCGGCAGCCGGATCTCGGCGATCGAGAAAGTCGCGCTGTTCGTCTTCACCGCCTTCGCCGCCGCGACCCACAGCGCTACGCTGGGCGTGCTGCTCGGGCTCTGCGTTGCCGGCTGGACGATGCGTCCGTTTTTGCGCGCACGCCTGTCCTTCGCAGCACTGGTCCAGGCGAGCCTGACCATCGTCGTCGGCGGGCTGATGCTGGTGTCGGCGAACCACGCGCTGTCAGGCAAATGGGCCTGGACGCCGGGCGGCACCGGCGTTGCCTTCGGCCGCATGATGCAGGACGGCATCGTCGCGCGCTTTCTCGATGACCGCTGCCCGCGCGAAAACTTCAAGCTCTGTCCCTATCGCCATGAATTGCCGGCGACCGCCGACGCGTTCCTGTGGGGCAACAGCATGTTCAACACGCTCGGCCGCTTCGAAGGCATGAACGACGAGATGGGCACCATCGTCGTGCAATCGCTTGCCGACTATCCGGCCTGGCAGGCCGGCGCGGCGCTCAGGGCGATGGGCCAGCAATTGCTGCATGTCGCGACCGGCGAAGGCGCCAGTGTCTGGATCCCGCACACCTACGGCATCATCGAGCGTTACATTCCTTCGCAAGTTGCACCGATGCGCGCGGCGCGGCAGCAGAACTGGCAGCTCGACTTCACCGTCATCAATTGGGTGCACGTGCCGGTCGCCCTCGCCTCGATGCTGGCGCTGGTCGTGCTGCTCGGCGATGCACTGGCAAAACGCAGGCTGGACGATCTGACGCTGCTGGCGGCGACCGTGACGCTGGCGCTGCTCGGCAACGCCTTCATCTGCGCCGTCATCTCCGGCCCGCACGACCGCTACGGCGCGCGGATGGTGTGGGTTGCGACCTTCGTGGTGCTGATGGCGCTGGCGCGGCGGTTTGGCGACGACAGCAAAGCGCGATGAGCTTGGGATGAAGCGTCCTCGCGCTTGTTTCGTCCGAGCAGCGAGCGCATTCATCGAAAAGAAGCACCCAGGACTGACCTGGCGTTCAACAGCCTGTCCGCGTTGGCAAAGCCGGAGTCCGATAACAGAGGCCGCCGTCGCCTCAATGCATTCACATCGCCTTGGCGAGCGCGAACAGCCGGAAATCCTCGAGCGCCGCGTGCCGATGCGGGGCGACTTCGCGCCGGTAAGTCTCGGTGTCGACGATCGAGCGGAAGGTGGCGAAATCGCCGTATTCATTGATCGCCGCTTCGTCCCAGCGTTCGCCTGGCGAGCCGACGAGGCTCGTTAGGACCGGCCCTGAAAACATCCGCACGAGCGACTTACCGGCCGCGAGACGCCGGAATGCCGGCCTATAGCGTTCATTAAAGGCTTCGCGGCCCGAGCAGGGCGCGGCGCCGAATCCATCCTCGTAACGCGCATTCGCGCGGTAGCACAGCAGATTCAGCATATAGACCGGCTGGCCGGCTGGAATCGCGCGCTCGGCGGCGTCAAGGGCTTGCAGGGTGATTTCGATGAGGTTCATGGGACTTCCCGCGTTTCTAGCGCCTCAGAATGCGCGCTGACGCTCGCTGTTTAGCCGTTCGGGATTGGCTCTTGTAGTGACTACGTGGCCATGACTATGTGGACTGCATGTCCACAACGACTTTACCTCCCGACCTCTCGCGTCTCCTCGCCTTCGTCCGCGTCGTCGAGGCGGGCTCCTTCGCCGAAGCCGCGCGCCGGGCGGGGACGACCACCTCGGCGATGTCCAAGGCGGTCGCCCGCTTCGAAAAGGCTCGCGGGTTGCGGCTTCTGCATCGCTCCACCCATTCGCTGGCGCTGACCGAAGAGGGCGACAGGCTGATGGCGGCGGGACGCGCGTTGGTCGAAAGTCTCGCCCGTGTCCAATCCGCGCTCGGCGAAGTCGCGCGCGACGATGGCGGGCGGGTGCGCGTGACCGCCCCCGCCTCGTTCGCGCGCGCCTGCATCCTGCCGCGACTACCCGCGTTCCTGCGGGAACGGCCGGAAATCGAGATCGAGGTCAAATTCCGCAACGAGATTCTCGATCTCGCGGCGGAAGGCGTCGACGTCGCGATCCGCTCAGGGCGCCTCGACCGCGCGCCCGGCCATCGGGCGCGGCGGCTTTGCACGTTCTCCTGGATCGCTTGCGCCTCGCCTGCCTATCTGAACGCGCGCGGCGCGCCGGCGACTCCATACGAGCTTTCCGCGCACGACCACGTCGGCTTCCGGAATCCCGCGAGCGGTCAGATCCTGACCTGGCGCTTCGCCGACCCGCACGGCAAAGCACCCATTCGCGTCACGCCCAAGCCCAAGCACATTTGCGACGACGCGCACGCTTCGCTCGCTTTGATCGCGAATGGGTTTGGGGTCGGCTGGGGGCCGGCGTGGCTCGTCGACGAAGACCTTCGTACCGGCCGGCTGGTCGAAGTGCTTGCGCCCTGGCGCGCGCCTGGAGAACCCCTATGGATGCTGCGCCCCTCCGACCGCCGCCCGCCCCTGCGCACACAGCGCGTCATGTCGTTCCTCACCACGCTTCCCGCCGCGTTCAGCGACAAGGCGGTGTGAAGCATCGGTCGTTACGGAGCGGCCATCAGCATATTCGGTCAACCGGCCCGCGCGTCTTCCAACTGCAGAGTTTGGACGGGTATACTGACGTATACTGATTGCGGGGACTGGCATGCGGCGACGTGAATTTATTGGCCTTGCAGGCGGTGCAGCGGCATGGCCGCTCATCGCAAAAGCTCAGACAGACGGATCAATGCGGCGGATCGGCGTTCTGTTCGGAGCGACCGAGGGGGACCTCCAGGTCACGAAATATCTGGGAGCGTTCAGCGCCGGACTGCGGCAACTCGGCTGGATTGAAGGTCAAAACATCCAGATCGATTACCGCTGGGCGCGGGGCAACATTGAACGGGCGCGGTCCCTGGCGAAGGAGTTGGTGAGCACGTCTCCCGCACTGATCCTCACGACTGGGACGGAGCCGGCGCTGGCCCTGCGCGAGACTACCGCGACAGTGCCGGTCGTATTCATCAACGTCACGGACCCTGTTGCCGGAGGTTTGGTAGCCAGTCTGGCGCGACCGTCGGGTAACATCACCGGCTTTACTCCCTTTGAGTACGATATCGGAGGAAAATGGCTTGGTTTGCTCAAGGAGATGTCGCCGCGTCTGACGCGGGTTGCGATGCTCGGCGATCCCGTCAATCACAATTTCAGGGGCTTCAAGGCGTCATTCGAAACGGCCGCGCAGTCGCTGGCGATCGAACCGATTTCGGTTGCCGTTCACGGGGCAGAAGACATCGAGCGTGAAGCTGGTTCCTTTGCTGCTGAAGGAGGCGGCGGATTGATCATCACGGCCGCAACTTTCTCGAACGTCCACCGCGACCTGATCGTGAATTTGGCCAACGCCAGGAAGTTGCCGGCGATCTACTGGAATCGCTTCCAGGTGGCTGCCGGCGGCCTGATGTCGTACGGCCCGGATACGGCTGATCTGTATCGCAGCTCCGCAACTTACGTCGATCGTATCCTGAAGGGCGAAAAACCCGCGGACCTTCCGGTGCAGGGGCCGACGAAGGAAGAGCTGATCATCAACGCCAAAACAGCGAAAGCAATCGACCTTATCGTCCCGGCAGCTCTTCTCGCCCGTGCCGACGAGGTGATCGAGTGATCAGTCATTCGCGCCTATATCCGTGAAAAGGAACCCCGCCGGCGTCCTGGCAAAGACGAAGATATCGTCTCCGCAGACGACGACGTAACTGTCATTGTTCTCTTGATCGGGGTCGTAAACGGCCTTGCCGCGCTGGATGCACGCGCGATTTTTCGCCGTGAACGAGGTCAGATAGATCTTGGCGCGAAATTGCGCCGCGTCGCGAATTGCCTTGTCGTTCATGAACGGCAATCGTGTCATCCCGGCGACGGCGGCGGAATCGTTTATTTTCAGCGCCGCGCGAAATTTCTCGATGAAGCCATCGAATTCCTTCTGCACGGCAGGAGAAGCGACGGCTTTCTTCGGCGCCTGGGCGGCGGCTGGAGCAAGGGTCACGAGAGCGGTAGCGAGCATCATTCTCAGCAAAAATTCCACGGGTCGGCTCCGTTCATCGACTCATCAAGGTCTTCCGATCGAAAGAAGTCCATGGTGCTCTGTAGCGCCAAGGGACTTTCTGGTTCGCCGGCGCGCCGTCAATCTCCACCACCAATAGAGCCCAGCCGATATGAGCCCGGTGGTCCTGAATGCAAATTGAACCTGGCGTGGGTCGTCGACGACGAATGGCGAGTCCACGGGCACCGCCCGATGCGGCGAAGGTTCGCTTCTGGCCCGTTTCGGACGTTTGACGATGTTCTGCCTCTCTTCAATCTTCAATGTCAGGCAATTCGGAGTTGATGGTCGAAAGACGCTCGTCTTGCTGCTTCTCCTTTTCGCGATCCCCGCGAACGACTGCTCCGCGCAGACACCGCCGCCGCCCCTCGACGAACATGCGTTCGAGCGCGTGCCGCCGACCGTCGTGAAGAGATTGGCGACCCGCTTTTCGCTGGGCGCATTCGCCGGCCGCTTCGAAGAGACGCGGCTCGGCGCTGTCCGCGAAGCCGTGGGCGAAGGGACCATCCAACACCAGGGCGACGCTGGAGGCAGCCTCTATTGGCTGTGTTATCGGCGCGCGCAGCATCGACTATGGGTGGTGTCCAGCGGAGAGATCGGCGGCCCGGACCATCTCGTCACCGAAATCGTTGAAGAGCTCACCGAGAAGGACGCCGGGGCCTCGGCCGATTGCGCCGTCATCCCGGAAAAGTTTGCGCCCGTCGTCTTCGACGGCAAGCTGCATTTGGGTATGTCGCGTCAGCAGGTCATCACGGCGCTGGGACCGCCGTCGAAGTCGGAAGCTGCTCAGATCGTGTATTCTCACGAGGGAAAGCTCGCAGACGGTTTCGATGAGACTGCCTGGCTCATTCTCGGATTTGGTGCGGACAAGCTCGTGTCCATGCGCGGCGGCAAGACCACGACGAATTGAAGGGGCTGCGAGCAGCGTTCGCGCTTCGCGACGGCCTCAGACAACATTGCCTTCAGCCGCGACGTGACAGGAAATCGAGCACGCCCGTCTTGTAGACCTTGTCGCCGACCGCGCGCATGTGATCGCGACCGGGGATATCGAGCACTTCCGAGCCCGGAATGATCGCGCCGAGCGCACTCGCGGATCCAGCGACGTCGTCGGTCGAGCCGACCGCGACCAGCACGGGCACGTCGATGCGCGCGGCGTCATCCTTCGTCATGAGATCGCGCGTGCCGCGCAGGCAGGCCGCCAGCGCGCGGCGGTCGGAACGGGTCTGGTCGGCAAACGCACGAAACGTGCGGCCGACGGGATCGGTGACGTCGTCGAGCGAGGGCGCCTCCAGCGCCTTCGCCACGTTCTCGCCGGGCCCGGAGCCTTCGATCAGGCCGCCGATGCCGATGCCGCCGAGGATCGCCGAGCGCAGGCGCTGCGGCGCGTTGAGGCCGAGCCAGGCCGTCATCCGCCCCCCCATCGAATAGCCCATGATGTCGGCCTGCGGGATGGCGAGATGATCCATCAGCGCGAGCACGTCGCCCGCCATGACGGGAATCGAATATTGCGCGGCCTCGTAGAGCTTTGCGCTGTCGCCATGGCCGCGATTGTCGAGCGCGATGACGCGGCGGCCGTTCTTGCGCAGCTCCGAGACCCAGGTCGGATAGACCCAGTTCACGTTCTTGCTGGAGGCAAAGCCGTGCACCAGGATGATCGGTTCGCCCTCGCCTTCGTCGAGATAGGCAATTTCAACGGCGCCGTTGTGAAAGCTCGGCATCATCAGTTCCGCGATGTTGTGGGGAAAGGGTGATCTTAGGCTGTGACGGCCGCGTTCGCCAGAGCGGCCTCGGCGGCGATCTGGGCCCGGCGGAGCCGCCGCGCCCGTTTGCGATCGCACCAGGTCTGGGTGAGCCGCTCGGTCGTGGCCTTGATCGAGGATAACAGGCCGAACAGTGTCAATGCCGCACCGAACAGCCAGAGCGCCAGATCGAATGCGCCGCCGATCAGCAGCAGCGCGCCGCGACCGAAGAGCTTCATGATCGCACGGGTCTTGCTCCCTTGCGCTTCCGCAAGCCGGGCTGCGCGCGCGACATCCTTCGGGCCCTCGGCGATGCGCAGCGTGTCCATCGCCCCGCGCGTGCCGGTCTTTTCGGCAACGCGCGTGACGTCCTTGCCGAGCCGGACCAGCGCGCCAGCCTTCTCGGCGCGGAACGCAGCCTTGATCGCGCTCACAGTCTCGCCGGGGCGGAACACCGAGCCCTTGGCGACCGCATTCTGAAGCATCGGCGCATCGACCACCTCGCGCGCGGACCGGCCGGCCCACGCCGCGAGCCCCTCGCCGAGCCGCCCGACTTTTCGCGCGTCCTTCACCAGTGTCAGCCCCGCGCGCACCGGCGCGGCGCCGCCGACCGACACGTAAGTCACGGCCGTCACCGCAAGGCCCGCGGTCGCAAGGCCAAGCACCAGGCGGTCGGTGTCCTCGCCCATGGCGAGGTGCTTGCCTTCCCGCACCACGTCCCTGATATCGCCGATGACGAAGAGATCGCCGGCCACCGTTCCCGACAGGCTCGCGACATCGTCGGCGGTGCCGGTGACGAGCCCGGTGGCAAAGCGTTTGGCGAAATGCGAGGTGGAATTTTCGTCTTTGACCGCGTCGCTGACGCGGTTGAGCAGGTCGTCGGACAGCGCGATATTGCGGTCACGCGCCAGCGCGACAAAGCTGTCGGCGAGATCGGCGTCACCCGCGGCGAGCGCGGCCTCGATATTGTCCTGGACCAGATGGTCGTTCTGCGCGAGAGCCGCATTGAGCTTGAGCTCGGACAGCGCGGCCGGATCATCCTGGGCGACGAAAATCGCGCCGGCCTCGCGGGCATGCGGCGCGACCTGGGCGAGCAGGAAGCTGCATGCCGCGATCCCGGTCAACGCTGTGCTGATTCGCAGCCACTTCATGCCAAAAGCCCGGACGGTCCAAGATCGGTTGCGCCTGATGGTTCGTCTTTTGCCGCAATTCCACTCGTCCACAGACATAGTATGCCAAAATTGCGACACAACGTCCCCGACGAAAGAAGGGCTTCTCTCAGGCCGCAAGATTGTGTCGAATTTGCATGAGTAAATGAGCATGGGGCAATGCGGTCCTTTCGGTTCCCCTGGACTAGCAATCATCGGTACCCCCCAGTATGGTCCGCGGCGCCTTAAAGATGCCGCGCCAGTTTTTGATTGTGTCTGCCGCCACTACCACTCCAGGATGAGTTACGATGTCCGACCATGTCGTCCCGCACTTCCATAACGATGCCGGCGTCCCCGTCATCGAGATCGGCTCGCAAGAGTTCATGTGCGTGGGCGCCAACCCTCCGTTCGATCATCCGCACGTCTTCCTGGACCTCGGCAACGACAACGAGATCATCTGCCCGTACTGCTCGACGCTGTACCGCTTCGCGGCGGACCTGAAGGCCGGCGAAGCCCGTCCGCCGGAATGCGTGCTGAAAGACAAGGTCGCCTGACCGCGTCCATCGGTCAGGGGTGGCGCTCTCCCGAACAATCGTCATCGCCGGTGCCGGCATCGGTGGACTGACGGCCGCACTTGCGCTCGCCGCCCGTGGCTTCCGCATCGTCGTGCTGGAAAAGGCCGAGCGGCTCGAGGAAGTCGGCGCCGGCCTGCAACTCTCCCCCAATGCCAGCCGCGTGCTGGTCGAGCTTGGACTTGCCGAACGGCTGAAGCTGCGCGCCGTCGTCCCTGAGGCGGTCTCGATCATGAGCGCGCGGGCCGGCGGTGAGCTGCTGCGCATGCCGCTCGGCGAGGCGGCGTCTGCGCGCGCCGGCGCCCCCTATTGGGTGGTGCATCGCGCCGATCTGCAATCCGCACTCGCCGGCGCCATCGCCGACCATCCCGATATCGACCTCAAACTCGGCGCGACCTTCGAAGATTTCGCGCCTCACGCGAAGGGACTGACGGTGGTGCATCGCAGCGGCACGATCCGCCGCAGCGATCTCGCCAGCGCGCTGATCGGCGCCGACGGCATCTGGTCGACGGTCCGCCAGCATCTGTTTCCCGAGGTGCAGCCGCGCTTCTCCGGGCTGATCGCCTGGCGCGGCACGCTGGACGCCACGCAATTGCCGAAGGATTTCACCGCGCGGCGGGTGCAGCTGTGGATGGGCGCGAACGCGCATCTCGTTGCCTATCCGATCGCGGGCGGCCGCCAGATCAACGTGGTCGCGGTGCTCCCTGGCACCTGGAACAGGCCGGGCTGGAGCACGCCCGGCGATCCCCGCGAGGTGATGGACGCCTTCGCTGCGCCACGATGGCCGCCGGCGGCGCGGATGATGCTGGCGACCGTCGACAACTGGCGGAAATGGGCGCTGTTCGGCGTGCCCGACGGCTGCCCCTGGAGCAACGGCCCGGTCGCGCTGCTTGGCGACGCCGTGCATGCGATGCTGCCCTTCGCCGCACAAGGCGCCGGCATGGCGATCGAGGATGCCGCCACGCTCGCGCAGCATCTGAGCCTCGAGGCCGCCGAGAGCACCGCTGATATCACCGCCGCGCTGAAGCAATATGGCCGTGCGCGCCAGGCGCGGGTGCGGCGGGTGCAGCGGACCGCCCGGCAACAGGGCCGCATCTATCATCTCGGCGGGCCGCTCGCGATTGCGCGCGATCTTGCGATCCGCGCGCTCGGCCCGGACCGCATGCTGGCGCGGCAGGACTGGATCTACCGCTGGCGCGTCTGACGCGGGCGCAGTCGTGTGGGCTCAGCGAACGGCGCTGCCTGATTTCGGGGCCGGCTTGATGTCCGGCCGTTGCGGCGCAGCGGCCGGCGCCGCCGCACCTGGTGGCGTTTCCCGGCACCTGCTGCGGCGCCAGGCGTCTTCGGCGAGCTGCGCCCGCCCACGCACCGAGACGTAGTCATTGCGATAGGCGAGCTCGGACACGACGGCGCCGCCGGCCCCGGTCTCCGCCTTGTCCATCAGCTTCTGCAATTCAGCGGTGCGGGCGGCAAGCGCCTTGCGCTCGGCCTCGAGCTGCTTGCAATCGTACAATTCGTATGCCGCGGGATCGGCGAAGGCCGGCGCGACCGTCTCGCTCATGCTGGCGCAGCCGGACAGCACGGCGCCTGCCGCAAGCAGCACGAGAAGCGCGCCTGAGCCGCGCAGGGAAGAGGAAAACGAAGCAGCTATGAACGAAACAGCCATGCCGGATGAATAGTCCCCGTGGATTGAGAATGCCTAAAGCAACAACAGATGTCCGGATTGAGGCTTTGCCTTGTGCGGCCGGCTCGCTTAAGGAAGAACCACCCACCCGGCCTTGCGAAGCGCCAATTCCAGACGGCCGAAGGTGGACTTAAGTGTTTGATCTCGTTGGATCAAGCGGGCATGGCGGAATTGGTAGACGCAAGGGACTTAAAATCCCTCGGTGCGCAAGCGCTGTGCCGGTTCGACCCCGGCTGCCCGCACCACGATTAGCGCGGTCGTTTTCCGGCGAACGCACCTGCCGGCGCTGCGCCAGCCAGGACGTCGCCGACAATCAGTAATTGAGGCGCATAAGGACGGCGTTGATTGCGAAGGGACCGGCGGCAGCCGCATCGCAAGCGCCGTGTCGCACGAAGACGCAGGCCGTGATGTCGTGGCTCGTCAGGGCACAGGTTCGTTGCATGAAATCGGCCGGCAATTCCTTCGCGAGGCTCGAGGGGCCGATGATACGGTTGAAGCCGCGTTCGTGCTGCTTAACCAGAATCGGCAGCCGCCCCCTGGCTTGGGGGTCGTCCCGATAAAATGAATAGACCGGGCGGCCGAGCGCAAGTTGCCCGCGTCCGGGTAAGAACGGGTCGTGCGTGCCGTACAGGGCCAGGCCACAGAGGTCCGGATCCGCGTCGAGTTCCGCGGCCAGCCGCCCCTCGCCCGTGCCCCGAGTCCAATTGTCGCGCATGATGTAGGTTGCGCCCGACAATCCGAGCGACAGCAGCAGCCAGCCCGCGCAAACAGCATGGATCCCGGAGACGCGCCAAGCCCGCTTCCGGCGCATCATCTCGGCCCAATCGCCCGAACCAAGTCCCGCGGCGACGATCAGCAGCGCGATCGACAGGAAGATGAACCGGTATTCCTTGTGCACGATCACGCTGTGAAACGCGACATTCACGATCGCGGCGACGATCAACAGAGGGGCATGCCGCCAGCCACGCCAAAGTGCCAGAAACATCAGCAGCGTCGCGCCCGACCAGAGAACCGAAGTCAGAAGGACGTAGGCATATGCCGGCGCGACACCGAATTCCGATGCGCGATCATGCAAGAGATTTTGCTGAATGTTCTGGATGAGCCATCCGAATGGCGTCGATCCGTGCGCAACGTCGATGCCGGCCCCGACCGCGAGAGCAAGGCAGCCTCCACCGATCAGCGGAAGCGCGTTTCGCAAATCCCTCCAGCACGCGCCGAGCACGAACACGGCACAGGCCGGCGCATATTGAAACCGCCAGACAAAGGCGAGCGCGAGCAGCGCACCGCCGATGAAAAGGCGATTTCGCGAAAGTTCGCCGGTCAGCAGCAATGCTGCCGGCAAGATGACGGCCGTTGCCAGCGGTTCGCTCAGCGTGTGAGGTGCGAAGTAGACAAGCTCGAACCAGACAGCGGCGGCCACCGCCGTGACGACGGCGTGCGCCCGCGAGATTCGTGCGCCGAAATGCCATGCCGTCAGCACGATCGACAACGAGGCAAGTCCGACCAGGAGGCGCGGCACGACGAAGGCGCCCCACCCGCCTGGGGCAAGCCAGTCTCCAAGCGCGACCGGCCCCGCGAACAGGGTCGGCAAAAACCAGCTCCGGATGCCGTCGCGCCATTCCCAGGTCACGACGCCCTCATGGCCGAGCAAGCGCCAGGCGGGCTCCAGATACTGATAGATCTCGTCGGCATGGTTGATGTTCGGCCAGAAGGCCAGCGGCAGCCGCAGGGCCGCGGCCAACAACAGCACTGCGCAAAGCATGCCGTGCCGCTCCGCGAAGCTCGTGGCCTTGACGGCTGGGACTGTGACGGCCTCGGATAGTGTTGCAGCGCCGGCTGTCATGGTTTTTTGGCTACGTCGGCAAAATCGGGCCTGACGTACACAGTTTCGTACGCGCCGATGTATTGCTCGCGCCAGCCGCGCTTCTCGACGAGAAAGTGCCGCAGCTGGTCGTGCGCCTTGACCCATAGCACGGCGTCGATCCGGTACTTGTCGAGCACAAGGTCCCACGCCGTCTGGTCCACGTCCCAGCTCACCAGCCTGAAATAGTCGCGCAGGAGATCGTCTGGATAAGCCGTGGCGGCGCGGCCGTCGACGAACAGGGGCACCTCGCCGCGCGTGCGGAAGATCAGGTAACCGCCGACATTCCAGTTGTTCAGGACGCGCGCGCCCGCGAAGTGCTTTTGCAGATAGCCGGCATCTTCGCGCGACAGCATCTCCGGAAGTGCGAGATCGGGCGCAACGCGCAGGTAACCGATCGGCAGCGTGCATAATCCTACGATGCCCGCGGCGAGCAGAGGTCCGCGAAAATCGCCATTGGTGAATCGCGCAGGCAGCAACCGATCGATGTGAAGGGCGAGCGGCCCGGTCGAGAATATGAAGAAGAAGGCGATGTACCTGAACTGATAGAGCCCAAGGAGCAGGAACAACCAGGACATCAAGCGTGTTTCGAGCGGGATTGGTTTGGAGTTGCGAAAGTGCAGCTCCAGCGCGACGAAGCTCAGCATGTACAGAATGCCGGGAAGGCTGCCTGGCATTTCCATGTTGTGGTAGTAAGACAGCCACTCGCCAATATTGCCCTGGACGAAGTGCCCCATCGTCGCGGCTGCACCGGTGTAGATTTTCCAGCCGAGCGGATTGACGAATGTCGCAGCGAAACTTCCGATTCCGGCGAGCGCATATATCCTGAGATCGGGCCAGGCGCGCCGGAGCAGGGCTACGCAGAAGAATACGCCGATCACGAAAAATCCGAGCAGGAAGCCGCCGTGCAGATTGGCCCAAAGCGCCATCAATGGAGGAAGCACCAGCCACCGCGTTCGGCTCAGGCATTCACGGTAGAAGACGACGCAAAACAACATTGTGCATGTGTTCGGCGACACAGCGAGATAGATGTTCGGCGACGCTTCGTAAGCGGGATAGAGCAGGCATCCCAGAAACACGGCGATGCACACCGCTATTGGCGATGCGCCAAAGCCGAGACAGATGGACGTGAGAATGCCGATGATCGCCGCGCCAGAGAGCACAGCAAAGAGGACGAGGCCGCCGAATCCTGCATATTGAAACGTTGCGCTGGCGAGCGCGTCCCAAAGCCAGGACAGGTTGAACCATGTCTTGGCATTGTGGGTGAACGACCAGGGATCCTGGACAGGGATGCTGTTCCGCTCACGGATGAGGTCGCCGGCGGCGAGATGCCAACCCAGATCGTAGTGACCAAGCAGAACCGGCCCGTTCAAGAGGTAGAACAGGCCAACGAACGAGATCAGGAACAGATAGACTGCCGATCGGAGGAAGAACGGCCCGATCGCGTTGGCAACCTTGTCCAACGTCGGCTGGTGCCAGACCTCGTGCTGATCCATCGCTTCCCTCGGAACAAAGCCAGCCTGAGGGCTGTGCACCGGCCGATCGCCGGATGCGAGCTTTGGCGATGATTTACGGCCAATTTATCTAAGGTGGAGTAAATTCCGGCAATGCAATCCGTCGGGATTCGACTGGAGGAGCAAGCCCAATCGACCGAAGAGCCTACACGATCGTGTGTCGGAAATTGCGTGGGGGCTGATGGTGCCCGGCCCGCGGCCGCGTCGATCGAGTGATGGTCCGCCGAGCGCCACCTCGAAAACTGACGCTGTCATGAATTTGTGCCGTCCGCATCCAGGCGCTCCGGCTCGGCCCGAAAATCGAGCAGCAGGATCCAAAAGGATGTCAGGGCAACGATGAGCAGACCAAAGCCGCCTTCGAATGTGTGGCCTGTCATCGAGATCAGCGCAGGAACAGCGAGGCCGATGGTGAAGAAGGCGGCCAGCGCCAACGCTGGGAGATCGACGACGAGGATCGCGGCATAGAGCGCAAGCTCGAAGAAGGCATATTCCTTCAAGCGTGGCGAGCTGAGATACAGCGCCAACATGGCGAGGACAGTGACGCGCATCGCGGTGCGCGGATGATCCATCAGCCAGCGGTCCAGTTGCGCCCGCAGCGATCCCGCTGCCGTTCCCGGCTGGCTCCGGGCGGCGCGCAGCACGGACAGCACGAGCGGCCCCAGCACGAGCGCGAAAGCCCCGAGCACATAGGCCGCCAACAGTGCCGGCTTGGGGGCGCCGAGCCCGGCATGCTCCATCAAGCTCTGTGCCAGCAGCAGCAGCGACGGATTCGTCTCCAACAGATCGACCGCGTGCTGGTTTGGGATCTGTCCTCCGATTGCAAGCAGCCAGCTCGCGAACGGATCGGGGTACAGCAGCTTCGATAACAGGATCATCATCGCGAAGCCGAACGCCGCACCAGCGATCAGCGTCAACTTGCGGCCGGGCGGCAGCGGCAGAAAGTAGAGCGCCGCCAGCACGGGACAAAACACCAGCTTGAAGGAGGTCACGAGGCCGAGCAGCACAGCGCCGCCGAGACGAATGGCGAAGGTCCAGCGTTCGGTTGCGGCAGACGCAGGCGAACGAAGCAGAAGATGCAGAGCGATCACGGTCAGCAGGCCGCTCAGAAGCGCGAAATTCCCCGACGCTACGACCCATTCGAAGCCGACGAAAGCGCCGAGCGCGCAGAGCACCCTGAGCGCAACGTCGCGCGAGCGCGTTCGTGGTCGGCCGAGACCGGGCAGAAGCAGGCCGCAGAGCACCGCGAGTATGAGATAAACACCCCTGTAGTGGTGGATGAGAAAGCCACCAGCACACAGCGGCCGGAAGACATCCAGGGTCAAGGGCAAATAAGGATAAGAGAAGGTGGTGCCCGCCAGATTCTTGACGAAATATGGATCGAGCCCCGCGGCATGGGCGTCGACTGCGGCGCAGTTGACCTTCACGTCCCAGCCATAGTCGACGTCAACGGCGGCATCCTTGGCGAGATTGCCGAGCACCAGCAGCGCGGTCAGCACGATCAGGCCGGCAAGCCAGCCGTTGCGCCTCGCAGCCATGCCGGCCGAGGGTCCCAACCATCGTGCTGTACCGGTGACGTCGGACACCGCGAAAATACCTTGTCGTTCTGGGTTGTCGTCTTGAGTTGTCGTCTTGGGTTCCCTCGGCGCCCTGCGCAGCGCCCGGTCAGGCCACAATGGAGAGGATGGGTTGCGGATTCATCTCCCCGGTTCGGCGTCCCCGGTCTTATGGTGAACAGCTCGTTGCCGGGCCGCCCCCGCCTGCCAGCTATCCCGAAACAAGGGTTGTGCAACGCAGCATGGACGATAGATAAAGCCTCTGAATTTCAGAGGTGAGCTTCTTGTCCGACGTCAACGCCGACGATTGGGTGTCCTCGGGACACCGCCCCATGGGTTTTCCCGAATTCGTTATCGTGATCGCGTCCATCATGGCGCTGAATCCGCTTGCGATGGACATGATGCTGCCGGCGCTGCCCAATATCGGAGCAGCCTTCAACATTCCCAACGCCAACCACCTCCAGCTCGTGCTGTCGACCTTCCTGATCGGTTTTGGTGTGGGCCAGTTCATCATGGGGCCCCTGTCCGACCGGTTCGGCCGACGTCCGGTGCTGCTCGGCGGCATGGCGGTCTATGCGGTGGCGAGCGTCCTGGCGATTGCAGCACCCTCGTTCGAGACATTGCTGCTGGCGCGCGCCCTCCAGGGTTTTGGCACCTCCGCAACGCGCGTCATCGCCACCTCGATCGTGCGCGACTGTTACGTCGGCCGCCGCATGGCGAGCGTAATGTCGCTGGCGATGATGATCTTCATCGCGGTGCCCGTGATCGCGCCCTCGTTCGGACAGGCGGTGCTGCTGGTGACGCACTGGCGCGGCATCTTCGTCGTGCTGATGCTCTACGGCCTGCTCGCGCTCGCATGGTCCGTGCTGCGGCTGCCGGAGACGTTGCCTGAGAGCGAACGCCGGTCGCTCGCGCCACGCGACGTGCTCGCGGCCTACTGGCAGACCGTGACCAATCGCCAGACCATCGGCTACGCGCTCGCCGCCGGCAGCGTCATGGGCGCGCTGTTCGCCTACGTCTTCTCGGCCCAGCAGGTTTTTGTCGGCATCTATCATCTCGGCCATTATTTCCCGCTCGCCTTCGCTGCGATCGCGGCCGGCACCGCCGTCGCCGGCTTCCTCAACGCCAAGTTTGTCGGGACGCTCGGCATGCGCGTGATCTCGCACGGCGCGCTGACGCTCTACACGGCGGTCGCGGGCGTGATGCTGCTGACGGAAAGCCTCGGCATGCTGCCGCTACCCCTGTTCATGGTGCTCTCCGCGCTGATGATGTTCTCGTTCGGCATGATGGTCGCCAACTTCACCGCGCTCGCCATGGAGCCGCAGGGCCATATCGCCGGCACCGCCTCCTCGCTCTACGGCTCGATCACGACGCTGATCGGCATCGTGGTCGGCATGGCGATCGGCCAGAGCTTTGACGGCACGCTGCTGCCGTTCTCGGTCGGCTTCTTCCTGTCGACGGTCGCGGCGCTCGCGATCGTGCTGGTGGTGGAAAAGGGACGGCTGTTCAAGCCGCATCATCGCCCGATCGCTTAAGGAACTTGCCGGCGACCTCGATGTTGTACCGCAGCAATTCGAAAGGCCGCTGCAATGGAACCCGAACACCGCGAAGATCATACTGCTTCGGATCGGCAGGCGACGGAGCGCCCCGTGCCGAAGACCGACAAGACGGCATTCACCGCGCCGTTCGCAAGCGAGGGCCTCGAGCAATTGCGCGACAGCCATTGCTGAGCGCGAAGCCTAAAGCATGATCCGGAAAAGTGCGAAGCGGTTTTCCGAAAAGATCATGCGCAAACAACAACCTCAAGCGCGATGACGATTCATCCCAATCTCATCGCGCTTTAGTCCGCAGGACGTCTGCTGGCGCTGAAATCGTCGGCAGCGCTCTCGGGCGCCGCGCTGTTTCCGCGTGGCGGCACCATCAATATCACGACCTCTCGCGTGAGACCGGAGCGCCCCCACAAGGTCGCCTGCACGGTGAACTCGCGCTTGACGAAATGCCCGGCGCTTCCGGAAACCCACTCCATCCAACGGCCGCAATAGTCCTGCCCGCGGAAACAGAGCGCGGCCCAGCCGCGATCCAGCGTGGTCTTGCGCGGCAGGCCCCAGCTGTATTGGTACTCGAAGGGCCGCGCATAATTCGGATGGTCGGGGCTGTAGAACGCCGTCGCGAAAGCGAGCGAGTCATCGCCGCTCACGGCGCTCAGCGGCTCGCTCGTCAGCTCGCGCCATTCGCGCGTCAATTCGTTCGCCGCCTGCGCGTAGAAATTCCGGCCCTCTTCATAGCCGTGATTGTTGCGATAGACGGCGTGGATCGGCGCTGCGACCAGGACGGCGGCAAGCGCAACGCCAGCCGTGATCACCGCGACGTTGACGGTGTAGAAGCGCTCGATCGGATAGCGCGTCCCGCAAACCACGAGCACGGCGAACAGGAACATTCCCTGCAACGCCCACAGCGACGGCAGATCCGTCCCCATCGCGAGCGACGTCAGGACCGGCAGCACGATCGTGCCGACCGCAACATAGAACAGAAGCCGCAGGCCCGGACTCATGGCCGCGAAATCGGCCGGAAACTGCTTGAGCCGCGTACCCGCGATGAATATCCAGAGCACGGCCGACACGCTCATCGCCGCCGCCAGCCCCAGCAGAAAATTCCTGACCTCACCGATCGAGCTCGCGGCGTTGCCGTTGGCGTGGGCCAGCGCATACGTGAAGGCCGATGCGCCCGTCGTCTCCAGCCAGTAGATGTGCGGCGACAGAACCGCGAGCCCGGAGACAGTCGATATCCAGGGCGAAGCGGAGGTGAAATAGGCGCGCCGCGCCGGATGTGCCAGCGCGGCAACCACAAAGCTCGCGACGAGAAAGATCGAGTAATATTTGCCGACCATCGCCAGCGCCGTCGCGCATCCCGCCGCAACCGCCCACAGCGCTGAGCGCGTCTCGAACGCGCGCAGGAAGCACCAGGTCGCCAGCGGCCAGACCGCCAGCAGCACCGAATTGGCGTTGAAGCGCTGGGCATGGAATTGATAGGCCGGCGTCAGCATCAGGAGCAGCAGCACCAGGATGCGCTTGTGCCCGGTGACGAACCGGCGCGAAACCAGATCGACGAAGAACAGCGCGAGCCCGGCATTCACCATCGCCATCAGCTGCAGCGACCAGTCGCTGGACGGGAAGACGAAGGTCCAGCTCGCGGCGATCCAGCCCATCAGCGGCGGATGCTTGTGATAGCCGAAGGCGAAATACCGTCCCAGCGTCCAGGCCTCGAGCGTATCGGGATGCAGGCCACCACCGGCATAGGCGATGGCCAGATAGAGCGTCCAGACCACAACGAAGCACGCAATGAGAAGCGGCACCGCCCAGCCCGCCTCGATGCCATCGAGCCAGCGTAGAAACGGCCGGCGCCATCGCGCTGGCGCACGATCGGACCGTTCGGCCATCGCCTGGAATGCAAAATCGATCGGCAAGGGAATCAAATCTACGGATTCAAATCGGCGGGAGGGGGAAGCAAGTAATGTCCGAAGACGAACCATCTATTTCAGATTGGAAACAAATAGCAACAATTGGAAACTGGAAGAGCTAAAAGCGCGACCCCTTCGCGTCACATGACCGGCAAACGACACCCGGCAAACGACAACGGCGCCGCTGATGACAGCGGCGCCGCGTGATGATCGGGACGATAAGGTGCAGGACGGCACCTTCTCTTGCTCGGTCTTGCTCTTACTCAGTCTTGTCGATGTTCCAGAACACCGGGGTGGCCGGGCCGTCGAGCACGCCGGTCAGCGACTTCCGCCAGGCGCTGGGCGACAGATACTGGCCGAGCGGCATGTAGAGCACCTGATCGTAGGCTTCCTTCTGGATCTCGGTCGCGATCTTCTTCTGCTCGTCGAGCGAGGCAGCGCGAACGAAGGTGTCCTTGAGCTGCTCGATCTTGGCGTCCTCCGGCCAGCCGAACCATCCGCCCTTCTTGCCCTGCCCGCCGACAGCGACGTTGGAGATCGGGTTGCTCGCGTCGGCGCTGACCCAGTTGGTGACGAACATGTTCCAGCCGCCCTCCTTCGGGGGCTTCTGGCTGGCGCGCCGGCTCACCACCGTCTGCCAGTCGGTGGCCTGCAAATCGACCTTGAAGCCGGCTTCGCGCAATTGCTGGGCCACCACGATCGGCTGAGCCTTCAGCGTCAGCACGTCGCCCGGCGCCATCAGCACGACGGGTGTCCCGTCGTAACCGGACTCGGCCAGCGCCTTCTTCGCCGCGGCAATGTCGCCGCCCTTCGCCAGCGTCTCGCCGCCAACCTCCGTCGCGAACGGCGTGTCGCAAATGAAGGCCGCGGCGCAAGTCTTGTAGTATTTGGGATTGCCGATCAGCGCATCGAGCACGTCCTTCTGCTTGATCGCCAGGAATGCCGCGCGGCGGATTTTGACGTTATCGAAGGGCGGATGAAGGAAGTTCATCCGTGCGCCGGTCTGGAATCCGAACTTGTTCAGGATTTCGAGTTTGAGATCCTTGTCGGCTTCGATGGCGGGCAACATTTCGATGGCGGGAACTTCCATGAAATCGATGTCACCCGACTGAAGCGCATTCAACGCCGTCTGCGCGTCCGGCATCGTAATCCATTCGACGCGGTCGACCTTCACCACCTTGCCGCCGGCGGTCCAGCTCGCCGGCTCCTTGCGCGGCACATAATCGGTGTTCTTGACATAGATCGACTTCACCCCGGGCTGGAATTCAGCCTGCACGAACTTGAAGGGGCCGGAGCCGATCTGCTCGGGTATCTGCTTTTCCACCGGCGTCTCGGCGAGACGCTTCGGCATCATGAAAGCGACCCGCGAGGACGGCTTGCCGATCGATTCCAGCACGAGCGCGTACGGCTCCTTCAGCTTCAGCGTGATGGTCTTGGGGTCGGTCGCCTCGATGCTCGCGGTGAACAGCATCATCTGCTGCCCCATGCCATCGACAGCGGCCCAGCGCTTCAGGGAGGCAACGCAATCTTCCGCGGTGACCGGCGTACCGTCATGCCACTTCAGACCATCGCGCAGCGTGAAGGTGTAGGTCAGCTTGTCGTCGGAGATTGTCCAGTCGGCCATCTGCGGCTGGATCTTGAAGTTCGAATCCGTCGCGATGAGCGTGTCATAGACCATGTAGCCATGATCACGCGAGATATAGGCGCTGGTGAAGATCGGATCGAGGACACGCAAATCCGAATGCATCACGGCGGTAATGGTCTTGCCTGCGGCGAAAGCTGGCGAGGCCAGTGCCGAAAGCGCCACCACCGAAAGCGCAAGTTTGGAGGCAAACGCGCGACGCACGAGTCGGAACATCGAAGCTCTCCTGGAAAATTCTTCTTGCAAACGGCGCCGCTGATGGCAGCGGCGCCGCGTGATGATCGGAACCAAAGGTGCAGGGATGCACCTTGGACCTTACCGACTTGGCCTTACTCGGACTTGTCGATGTTCCAGAACACCGGGGTCGCCGGGCCGTCGAGCACGCCGGTCAGCGACTTCCGCCACGCGCTCGGCGCCAGATACTGGCCGAGCGGTACGTAGATCACCTGATCGTAGGCTTCCTTCTGGATCTCGGTCGCGATCTTCTTCTGATCGTCGAGCGAGGCAGCACGGACGAAATCGTCCTTCAGCTTCTCGATCTTGGCGTTCTCCGCCCAGCCGAACCAGCCGCCTGCTTTGCCCTGACCGCCGATCGAGAAGTTGGCGATCGGGTTGGACACGTCGGCGCTCACCCAGTTGGTGAAGAACATGTTCCAGCCGCCGTCCTTCGGGGGCTTCTGGCTGGCTCTGCGGCTCACCACCGTCTGCCAGTCGGTCGCCTGCGCGTCGACCTTGAAGCCGGCTTCGCGGAGCAACTGCACCGCGACCGTCGGCTGCGCCTTCAGCGTCACGACGTCGCCGGGCACCATCACAACGACGGGCGTGCCGTCATAGCCGGACTCGGCGAGCGCCTTCTTGGCTTCCGCCATGCCGTTGCCCTTGACCAGCGATTCGGAGCCGACATCGGTCGCGAACGGCGTGTCGCAGATGAAGAAGGCGCCGCAGATCTTGTAGTATTTGGGATTGCCGACGAGCGCGTCGAGCACGTCCTTCTGGTTCATCGCCAGAAGTGCCGCACGGCGGATCTTCGGATTGTCGAAGGGCGGATAGAGGAAGTTCATGCGACCGAGCGTCTGGAAGCCGAACTTGTTCAGCTCATCGACCTTGAGATCGGGATTGCCTTCAAGCACCGGCAGCAGATCCCAGGGCGGGTTCTCCATGAAGTCGATATCACCGGATTGCAGTGCGTTCACCGCGGTCTGTGCGTCCGGCATGGTGATCCACTCGACGCGATCGACCTTCACCACCTTGCCGCCGGCGGTCCAGTTCGCCGGCTCCTTGCGCGGCACGTAGTCGGTGTTCTTGACATAGACCGCCTTCACGCCGGGCTGGAATTCGCCCTGCACGAACTTGAACGGGCCGGAGCCGATCTGCTCCGGTATCTGCTTGTCCGGCGGAGTCTCGGCGAGGCGCTTCGGCATCATGAAGGCGACGCGCGAGGACGGCTTGCCGATCGAATCGAGCACCAGGCCGTAGGGCTCCTTCAGCTTCAGCGTGATGGTCTTGGCGTCGGTCGCCTCGATGCTGGCCGTGAACTGCAAAAGCTTCTGGCCCATGCCGTCGGCCGCCGCCCAGCGCTTCAGCGACGCGGCGCAATCCTCTGCCGTCACCGGCGCGCCGTCATGCCATTTCAGACCGTCGCGCAGCGTGAAGGTGTAGGTGAGCTTGTCGTCGGAGACCTTCCAGTCCGCCATCTGCGGCTGGATCTTGAAATTCGAATCCGTCGTGATCAGCGTGTCATAGACCATGTAGCCATGGTCACGCGTGATGTAGGCGGTGGTGAAGATCGGATCGATGATGCGCAGATCCGAATGCATCACTGCCGTGATGGTCTTGCCGGCCGCAAATACCGGCGAAGCCATCGCCGTGGACAGCGCGACGACCGACAGCGCAAGTGTGGAGGCGAACGCGCGTCGCCCCCGGCGCATCAAGCTCAACATAAAAGTTCTCCTGACGTGAAACTGTTCAAAGGCAGGTTATTGGTTGAGCATCAGGATCGTTCCTTAGGCGAACTAACCTCATGCAATGCCTTCATCTTTCGAGACTTGCAGACAGTCTTGAGCGCGTCAATCCGGTTTCGGTGCAGCCCATGGCGTCGCGCGCACGGGCTCCACAAGGATCGGTTTGGCTCTACAACACTCTCCGTCAGTCCTGCCACGCACCAATGCAATGCGCGTTCCACTTCGAAGCTTGAGAGACATTAAGATGAATCCAGCCAATCTTCCCTTCGATTCCGAGGCGATGCTCGAAGGCCTGCGCATTTGGGTGGAATGCGAAAGCCCGACCTGGGACGCGAGCGCCGTTAACCGCATGCTCGATATCGCAGCGCGGGATATGGCGATTATGGGTGCGACGATCGAACGCATCGGAGGCCGGCAAGGCTTTGGCGGCGTCATCCGCGCGCGTTTCCCGCATCCGAAGCAGGGTGAGCCAGGCATTCTGATCGCCGGGCACATGGATACCGTCCACCCCGTTGGCACCATCGAGAAGCTGAAATGGCGTCGCGAGGGCAACAAATGCTACGGCCCCGGCATCTACGACATGAAGGGCGGCAACTACCTCTCGCTGGAAGCGATCCGGCAGCTGGCACGCGCCTCCGTCACCACGCCGCTGCCGATTACCATCCTGTTCACGCCCGACGAGGAAGTCGGCACGCCCTCAACGCGCGACATCATCGAAGCCGAGGCCGCGCGCAACAAATATGTGCTGGTGCCCGAGCCCGGCCGCGCCGACAACGGCGTCACCACCGGACGTTACGCCATCGCGCGATTCAATTTGGAAGCGACGGGCCGGCCGAGCCACGCCGGCGCGACATTGTCGGCGGGACGCTCGGCAATCCGCGAGATGGCGCGGCAGATTCTCGCGATCGACGCGATGACGACGGAGGACTGCACCTTCTCGGTCGGCGTCGTGCACGGCGGACAATGGGTCAATTGCGTTGCCACGACCGCCACCGGCGAAGCGCTGTCCATGGCCAAGCGCCAGGCCGATCTCGACCGCGGCGTCGAGCGCATGCTGGCACTGTCGGGCACGGCAAATGACGTCACCTTCAAGGTGACGCGCGGTGTCACCCGTCCCGTGTGGGAGCCGGATGCGGGCACCATGGCGCTGTATGAAAAGGCGCGCGGCATCGCCAAGTCGCTCGGTGCTGAATTGCCGCATGCGAGTTCGGGCGGCGGCTCCGATGCCAACTTCACGGGCGCGATGGGCATCCCCTCGCTCGATGGCCTTGGCGTGCGCGGCGGCAACGGCCACACGCTCGAGGAGTTTATCGAGGTGGATAGCCTCGTCGAGCGCGGCCGGCTGATGGCGGGTTTGCTGGCAACACTGGCGTAAATTGAATCAATCTCGCACTGCACAATACGTTGGCAGTCGCGGTTGAAATTTAGCCTTGTCTAAAAATGAGGCGCATCGTACTGCTCGCTGGTCCACGCGACGATGCGGGAGAGATCGCAATGAAGGCCTCTAGCCTTCTTTGCGGCGCCGACGGAGCAACCGCCCCGGAAACTCTCAGGCAAAAGGACTGTATCGTCAGGACGATCTGGAGAGAGGCGGCACGATCTTGAGATCGTGACGTCCACCGAAGGGGATAGTCTGCAAAGGTCTCGTGAGGTCTGCCCTCACTGAGGTCCGCGCCGGATCAAGCTCTCAGGTAACCGTGACAGATGGGGCGCCGAACGGCCTTGTGGCCGTGCGGTCAGCCGTCTCTAACTCACGGGAGCCCTGAACTTTCCATGACCCATATCGCCATCATCGGCGCCGGCATCACCGGCGTGACGACTGCCTATGCCCTGCTCGAACGCGGCTTTGAGGTGACGGTGCTCGACAAGCACCGCTACGCCGCGATGGAGACCTCGTTCGCCAATGGCGGACAGCTCTCCGCCAGCAATGCCGAGGTGTGGAACAGCACCGCAACGATCCTCAAAGGCCTGCGCTGGATGTTCCGGCGCGATGCGCCGCTGCTGATGAACCCGCGACCGAACTGGCACAAATATTCCTGGATGAGCGAGTTCGTCGCCAATATCGGCAACTACCGCGCCAATACGATCGAGACCACGCGGCTCGCGATCGAAGCCCGCAAGCATCTGTTCGAGATCGCGGAGCGCGAAGGCATCGACTTCGATCTCGAACGCCGCGGCATCCTCCACATCTATCACGACAAGAAGGGCTTTGAATCCGGCCTGCGCGTCAATGCGCTGTTGCAGGAAGGTGGGCTCGATCGCCGCCCGGTGACATCAGAAGAAATCCGCAGCATCGAGCCAACACTGCGCAAGGACTATTTTGGCGGCTTCTACACGCCGTCGGATGCGACCGGCGATATCCACAAGTTTACCCGCGGGCTCGCGGAGGCCTGCAAACGTCGCGGCGCAACCTTCATCCATGAAGCGAACATCGATTCGATCGCGCAAGCCCAAGGCGGCTTTGTCATCGGCTGGGACGATCTTGCCGCAAGCGATGCTGTCGCATCCGCGCGCGGCATGCTGAAGGCGGATGGCGTCGTGGTCTGCGCCGGCGTGGCCAGCCGTCACTTTGCCGCCCTGCTCGACGAGCGCGTCAACGTCTACCCTGTGAAGGGCTATTCGATCACCGTGCAGCTCGACACCGCCGAGAGCCGCAACGCGACGCCGACCGTGAGCCTGCTCGACGAGGCCGCCAAGATTGTCACCAGCCGTCTCGGCGCGGATCGTTTTCGTGTTGCCGGCACCGCCGAGTTCAACGACTTCAACCGCGACATCCGCGCCGACCGCGTGCAGCCGCTGGTCGACTGGGTGCGCAGCAATTTTCCGGCTGTCGAGACGTCGCGCGTCATCCCATGGGCCGGACTGCGGCCAATGATGCCGAACATGATGCCGGTGGTGCGCGCAGGGCGGATGCCGGGCGTATTCTTCAACACCGGCCACGGCCATCTCGGCTGGACCCTGTCGGCCGCCACCGCGCAGATGATTGCCGGAACCATCGACGGCTGGCGCGGCCTCAACGCACCGCCGACCGTTCCATCAGCTCGCGTTGAACTTGGGGTTGAGCGAAAGCTGCGTCATGCATCCTGAGTGGTCAATGTCCCAGGCCGGGCGGCCCCTTGCGGCTGCCCTGCCCTTGGCACACAATTTGCCCCGAAAAGCCGGCATCTCCGGCCGGCTTTCCCAGCCCGAATGACAGGCGCGCATGATAGACACGATCGAAACCACGGGCGCCCTGGGGCCCCACACATTCCGCAGCCGGAGATAGGTGCATGCTAGGTTATCTCATTCGCCGCGTTCTGGCCGCGGTGCCCGTGATGGGCGTCGTCGCGCTGTTCGTGTTCCTGCTGCTGCGGCTGACGCCGGGCGATCCCGCCGCGATTCTCGCCGGCGACAACGCGACGCCGGAACGGCTCGAGCGCATTCGCGACTCGCTCGGCCTCAACGAGCCGCTGATCGTGCAGTTCATCACCTGGGTGGGCAAGCTGCTGCACGGCGATCTCGGGACCTCGCTGATCTCCAACCTTCCGGTCATCAAGATGATCGGCCAGCGCGTCGAGCCATCGATCTCGATCGCGCTCTCGACCATCATCCTCGCCGTCATCGTCGCGGTGCCCTTGGGGGTCCTCGCGGCGTGGAAGCACGGCACCTGGATCGACCGCTTCGTGATGGGCCTCTCCGTGCTCGGTTTCTCGGTGCCGGTGTTCGTGGTCGGCTACATCCTGATCGAGGTGTTCGCGATCGACCTGCGCTGGGTGCCGGTGCAGGGCTTCCGCAGCATCTTTAACGGCTTCGGACCGTTCTTCGAGCGCATCATCCTGCCGACCTGTGCGCTGTCCTTCATCTACATCGCGCTGATCGCGCGCATGACGCGCGCAGCGATGCTCGACGTGCTGGGTGAAGACTACGTCCGCACCGCACGCGCCAAGGGCATCAACGAGGTCGCGGTGATGATGCGGCACGCGCTGCGCAATGCGGCTGTGCCCGTCATCACCGTGATCGGCACCGGCTTTGCGCTGCTGATCTCCGGCGTCGTCGTCACCGAGAGCGTGTTCAACATCCCCGGCATCGGCCGCCTGACGGTGGATGCGGTGCTGGCACGCGACTATCCGGTGATCCAGGCGATGATCCTGCTGACCTCGCTGATCTACGTCGTCGTCAATCTCCTGATCGATGTCGCCTACACGCTGCTCGATCCCCGTATCAGGTACTAGGGTCAAGGATAACAACAATGACGGTCGATAGCCTTCCCCAGTCCTCCATTCCGATCACGTCGCCGCTACGGCCGCGTTTCGGCTTCCTCACCTCGACGCCGATCATCGCGGTGGCCACGATCCTGCTCGCGCTGATCGTGCTGGTCTCGATCCTCGCGCCGCTGATCGCGCCGCATGATCCGATCCAGCTCGCGCCGTCGCTACGGCTCAAGCCCTCCTCGGCGCAATTCCTGCTCGGCACCGACGCCTATGGCCGTGACCTGTTGTCGCGCGTCATCTATGGCGGCCGCATCTCGCTGCTGATCGGCATCGGCTCGGCGCTCCTTGCGGTCGTCATTGGGCTCGCGATCGGCCTCGTCTCCGGCTTCTTCAAGCTGGTCGATGCCGTGTTGATGCGCGTCATGGACGGCCTGATGGCGATGCCGAGCATTCTGCTCGCGATCGCCGTGGTGTCGCTGTCCGGCGCCAGCATCTGGACCGTATTGATCGCGATCACGATTCCCGAAGTCCCGCGCGTGGCGCGCCTGGTGCGTTCGGTCGTGCTCTCCGCGCGCGAAGAGCCCTATGTCGAGGCCGCGATCTCGGTCGGCTCGTCCCTGCCGAAGATCATGTGGCGGCATCTGATGCCGAACACGATCGCGCCCCTGATCGTGCAGGGCAGCTACGTCTGTGCGTCTGCGATCCTCACCGAAGCCATCCTGTCTTTCCTCGGTGCCGGCATCTCGCCGGAGACGCCGACCTGGGGCAACATCATGGCCGAGGGCCGCCAGTACTTTCAGCTCAAGCCGACGCTGATCTTCTGGCCGGGCCTGCTGCTCTCGATCGCCATCCTCAGCATCAATCTGATCGGCGACGCCGCCCGCGACGCACTCGATCCGCGCATGAAGCAGCGGGAAGGCAAGTAATGAGCGATCAAGTGATGAGCAACCCCATCCTCGATATCAACAACCTCGTCGTCTCCGTCGGCAAGAAGCCGAACGGGCCAAAGATCATCGACGGCATCTCGGTCCAGGTGCACAAGGGCGAGACGCTGTGCCTTGTCGGCGAAAGCGGCTCGGGCAAGTCGGTGACCTCGCTCACCACGATGGGCCTTTTGCCGAAGGGCACGCTGGTTCCGACCGCCGGCAGCGTCAAGCTGGTCGGTGAGGAGATTCTCACCGCGACCGACCGCCGCCTGCGGCAGCTCCGCGCGACGCAGATGGCGATGATCTTCCAGGAACCGATGACCGCGCTCAATCCTGTCGTGCCGGTCGGCCGCCAGATCGACGAAGTGCTGCGCGCCCACACCAAACTCGACGCCAGGGCGCGGAAGAAGCGCATCCTCGAGATGATGGAGCAGGTCCGCCTGCCCCAGGTCGAGCGCATTTTTGCCTCCTACCCGCACCGCCTCTCCGGCGGCCAGCGCCAGCGCATCATGATCGCGATGGCGCTCGTGCTCGAGCCGAAACTCCTGATCGCCGACGAGCCGACCACCGCGCTCGACGTCACCACGCAGAAGCAGATTCTGACATTGATCCGCGACCTCCAGCGTGATCACGGCACCGCCGTCTTGTTCATCACCCATGACATGGGCGTCGTGGCCGAAATCGCTGACCGCGTCGCGGTGATGCGGCAGGGCCGCCTCGTCGAGACCGGTCCGCTCGACACCGTGCTGCGCAATCCGACCATGGAGTACACCCGCAATTTGCTCTCTGCGGTGCCGAGCCTGGTGCCACGCGCGGCGCGACCCGAGACCAGAGAGCCCGTCGTGCTGGAAGCCAATGACCTCGGCAAGGTCTACAAGGAGCGCGCGTTCTTCGGCAAAGGCCGCGAGGTCGTCGCCGCGGACAAGGTGACGCTGACGCTGCGCAAGGGCCGCACGCTCGGCATCGTCGGCGAAAGCGGTTCTGGCAAGTCGACCGTGGCACGCTGCATCGTGCGCCTGATCGATCCGACCTCCGGCGGCGTGCGCCTCGCCGGCCGGGAGATCTCCGACCTTTCGCGCCGCCTGCTTCAGCCGCACCGGCAAAAGATCCAGATCGTGTTCCAGGATCCCTACCGCTCGCTCAACCCGCGCATCACCGTCGGCGAGAGCATCGCGGAGGGCCCGATCAACTACGGCACCTCGCATGCCGATGCCATGAAGCGGGCGCGCGAGCTGCTCGAACTGGTCGGCCTGCCGGCGGACGCGGTGACGCGCTATCCGCACCAGTTCTCCGGCGGCCAGCGCCAGCGCATCGCAATCGCGCGTGCGCTCGCGCTCGACCCGGACGTGCTGGTCGCGGACGAAGCGGTCTCCGCGCTCGACGTTTCGGTTCAGGCGCAGGTGCTGGAACTGCTCGACGAGATCCAGAAGCGGCTCGGCATCGCCATCCTGTTCATCACCCACGATCTGCGTGTCGCGGCGCAAATCTGCGACGAAGTCGTGGTGATGCAGCACGGCCGCGTCGTCGAACAGGGTCCGGCCGCCGAAGTGCTGACGCATCCGAAGGAGGCCTACACCAGGGCCTTGCTCGAGGCAGCGCCAGGTCGCGGCTGGGACTTTGCGAACTTCCGGCCGGTGTCGGAAGGCGTGGCGGCGAGCGCGTAGCTCTCTCCCCTCGTCATTGCGAGCGCAGCGAAGCAATCCAGACTGTTTCCGCTGAGGGATTCTGGATTGCTTCGCTGCGCTCGCAATGACGGCGAATGGCGCAAGTATTCCCAAAACGATCTGACGCCATGCGCAGCGCGATTGCTTCCCGGCTTGCTCTCGCCGCAAGCACAGGGCTAACGTCGCGCACTTTCAATCGCTGGACTTGAATTGATGACACGTATCGCCGTCGGCGGCTTCCTGCACGAGACCAACACCTTCGCTCCGACGAAGGCGACATTCGCGGACTTCCAGCATGGCGGCGGCTGGCCGGCGATGACTGAAGGTGCCGACGTGCTGAAGGTGATGCGCCGCATCAATGTCGGCCTCGCCGGCTTCGTCGACAGTGCTGAAGCCAGCGGCTGGGAACTCGTTCCGACCATCGCGTGCGGCGCGAGCCCCTCGGCGCATGTCACCAAGGACGCCTTCGAGCGTATCGTGAAGGTGATGGTCGACGGCATCGCAGCCGCCGGCCCGCTCAACGCGGTCTATCTCGATTTGCATGGCGCCATGGTGACCGAGCATCTCGACGACGGCGAAGGCGAGATCCTGGCGCGCGTGCGCCGCGTCATCGGCAAGGACGTTCCGCTGGTTGCGAGCCTCGACCTGCACGCCAACGTCACGCCGGAGATGATGGAACACGCGGACGCGCTGATCGCCTACCGCACCTATCCGCATATCGACATGGCCGAGACCGGCCGCGCCTCGGCAAAGCACCTCGCTTTGCTTCTGGACACGAAGCAGCGTTTCGCAAAATCGTTCCGGCAATTGCCGTTCCTGATCGCGATCAGCTGGCAATGTACCAACGACTTCCCTACCAAGGGCATCTACGAGAAACTCGCAGCCTTGGAAAGCGATGCGGTTCCGACGCTGTCCTTTGCGCCCGGCTTCCCCGCCGCCGATTTCCGCGACTGCGGGCCGAGCGTGTTCGCCTATGGCAAGACGCAAGAAGACGCCGACCGCGCGGCGGACGCGATCGTCAAGCTGATTGAGAGCCACGAGGACGATTTCGACGGCAAGATCTGGACACCCGATGACGGCGTGCGGCACGCCATGGAACTCTCGAAGGGCGCGAGCAGGCCGATCATCATCGCCGACACCCAGGACAATCCCGGCGCCGGCGGCGATTCCGACACGACAGGCATGCTGCGTGCGCTGGTGCGCAACAAGGCGAGCGCCGCGACCGGCGCGATCTACGATCCGGTCTCGGCCAAGGCTGCGCATGAAGCCGGCGTCGGCGCCACCGTGACGCTCTCGCTCGGCGGCAAGTCCGGCATTCCCGGCGACGAGCCCTATCGCGAAACCTTCGTCGTCGAAAAGCTCTCCGACGGCCGCTTCATCGCATCCGGCCCCTATTATGGCGGCCGCGAGATGGAGATGGGTCCCTCCGCAGCCTTGCGCATCGGCGACGTCCGAATCGTCGTGTCCTCGCACAAGGCGCAGCTCGCCGACCAGGCGATGTATCGCTATGTCGGCATCGAGCCGACCACTGAAAAAATTCTGGTCAACAAGAGCTCGGTGCATTTCCGCGCCGACTTCGAGCCGATCGCGGAAAAGCTGATGATCTGCGCCGCGCCCGGCGCGATGCCGGCCGACACCGCTTCGCTGCCCTGGACGCGCCTGCGCCCGGGCATCCGCATCAAGCCGAACGGCCCCGTTTTCAATCCCCCTTCACGCTAACCGGACAGGAACACATGCCCACGATCGAACGCATCGACGGCTACGCCGACGAACTCACCGCTATCAGGCGCGACCTCCACGCTCATCCCGAGATCGGCTTCGAGGAAGTGCGCACCTCCGGCATCGTCGCCGACAAGCTGAAGAGCTGGGGCATCGAGGTGCATCGCGGTCTCGGCGGCACCGGCGTGATCGGCGTCATCAAGGGCAAGGGCTCAAGCGGCAAGCGCATTGGGCTCCGTGCCGACATGGACGCACTGCCGATGGAAGAGAACACCAATCTGAAATGGAGCTCGAAAATTCCCGGTCGCTTCCACGGCTGCGGTCATGACGGCCACACCACCATGCTGCTCGGCACCGCGCGCTACCTTGCCGAAACCAAGAACTTCGACGGCACCGTGCATCTGATCTTCCAGCCGGCCGAGGAAGGCCTCGGCGGCGCCCGCGCGATGATCAAGGACGGGCTGTTCGAGAAGTTTCCGTGCGACGAGCTCTACGGCTTGCACAACGCGCCCGATCTCAACCACGGCGAGATCGCGATCCTGCCGGGACCTGCGATGGCCAGCGCCGACTTCTTCGACCTCCGCATCACCGGCTACGGCGCGCATGGCGCGATGCCCGAACGTTCCAAGGATGCGGTGATCATCGCGACCACGCTGGCGCAGGCGATCCAGACCATCGTCAGCCGCAACGTCGAGCCGCTGCAGGCCGCCGTCGTCTCGATCACGCAGATCCACGCCGGTTCCGCCTACAACGTCATTCCCGGCGACGCGCATCTGTGCGGCACTATCCGTACCTTCTCGAAAGAAGTCCGCACCCTGATAGCCGAACGCATCCGCACGATCTGCGCCGGCATCGCGAGCGCCTATCAGTGCGCGATCGACGTCGACATCCGCGACACCTTCGACGTGCTGGTCAACCAGGTCGAGCAGTCCAAGGTGGTCGAGGAGGTCGCGCGCACGATCGTCGATCCCGCCAAGGTGATCACCCGCGCCCAGCCGAAGATGGGCAGCGAGGATTTCGCCGACATGCTGCAGACCATTCCCGGCGCCTATTTCTGGGTCGGCCATGACGGCACGGTGCCCGTGCACAATCCCGGCTTCGTGCTCGACGACAAGATCCTGCCGATCGGCGCCAGCATGTTCGCCCGGATCATCGAAACCCGCATGCCGGTGGGCTAGCAATGCAGAAAAAGAGCGTCGAAGAGGCGGTCACCTCGCTGCACGATCTCTCCGCGGTCGATCTGATCGCGGGCTATCGAGCAAAACAGTTCTCGCCGAGCGAGGTGCTGGAGGATTTGCTTGCCCACGTCGCTGCGTGGGAACCGCATCTGAAGGCGCTCTATGCATTCGATCCCGACAGCGCGCGCGAGGCCGCCAAGGCCTCGACGGCGCGCTGGTCCGGGGGCGAACCGTCAGGCGCACTCGACGGCGTACCTGTCACGGTGAAGGACAACATCGCGACCAAGGGCGTGCCGGTGCCTCTGGGCGCTGCCAGCGTCAAGCTGGTGCCGGCCGAGAAGGATGCGCCGCCCGCCGCGCGGCTGCGCGAGGCAGGCGCGATCATCTTCGCAAAAACCACCATGCCCGATTACGGCATGCTGTCCTCGGGGCTCTCCAGCTTCCATGCGCTGGCGCGCAATCCCTGGGACCTCTCCAAGAATCCCGGTGGCTCCAGCGCGGGCGCCGGCGCTGCTGCCGCAGCCGGCTATGGCCCGCTGCATCTCGGCACCGATATCGGCGGCTCGGTCCGCCTGCCCGCGGGCTGGTGCGGCCTCGTCGGTCTGAAGCCGAGCTTTGGCCGCGTGCCGATCGATCCTGTCTATGTCGGTCGTGTCGCCGGCCCCATGACCCGCACGGTCGACGATTGCGCGTTGATGATGAGCGTGATCGCAAAGCCTGACCGGCGCGACGGCATGAGCCTGCCCACCGAACTGCTCAACTGGAAGGGACTGGAAAAGTCGCCGCGTAAATTGCGGATAGGCCTGATGCTCGATGCTGGCGTCGGCCTGCCCGCGGAAAAGCCGGTCCGTGACGTCGCGGTGAAAGCCGCAAAGGCGTTCGAATCCGCAGGCAGCGTCGTCACCGAAGTCGACGGCATCCTCACGCGCGACATGCTCGATGGCCTCGATGATTTCTGGCGCGCGCGGATGTGGGATGATCTCGCCAAGCTGACGCCGGCCGAACAGGCAAAGGTGCTGCCCTACATTTTCAAATGGGGCGAGTCCGGCGCAAAGCTGTCGGGCGTCGACGTGATCCGCGGCTTCAATCAGACCATGGCGATCCGCAACGCTGCAGCAAAGATGTTCTGCGAGCTCGACTACCTCATTTCGCCGACAGCGCCGAACGTGAACTATCCGGCGGACTGGGCCTCGCCCACCAACGATCCGATGAGACCGTTTGAGCACATCTGCTATACCGTGCCGTGGAATATGTCGGAGAACCCCGCCGTCTCCGTCAATGGCGGCTTCGACGCCAAGGGCTTTCCCATCGGCGTGCAGATCGTCGGCCGCCGTTTTGATGATATCGGCGTGCTCGGCATGGCCAAGGCCTTTGAGGGCCTGCGCGGCGCGCAGAAGCCCTGGCCCAAGCCGCCGGCGAAGTAGCTGCGCTTAAGTCATGGCCGCATGCCCAGTCCGCGCAAGACGGACGCTGGCGACCATGCATCTCGTCTCATCGAGAACGAATTCAAGACAGGGAAGGAAACCAACCATGGCGTATGAGACGATCAAATACGAGGTCGACGAGCAGATCCTCACCATCACGCTGAACCGGCCCGACAAGCTCAACGCCTTCAACGCGCAAATGCAGGCAGAGCTGATCGACGCGTTCGACGCCGCCGACAAGGACGACAATGTCCGCGCCATCATCGTGACAGGCGCCGGCCGCGGTTTTTGCGCGGGCGCTGACCTGTCCTCGGGCGCTGATACGTTCGATCGCGACGCCCGCCGTGGGCCGGTGAAACGTTTCGCCGACGGCAAGGTCGATTACAGCGATTCCCAGGTGCGCGACGGCGGTGGCCAGGTCACCTTGCGCATCTTCAAGTGCCTGAAGCCCGTCATCGCCGCAGTGAACGGCCCTGCCGTCGGCATCGGTGTCACCATGCAGCTCGCGATGGACATCCGCATCGCGTCCGACGCCGCACGCTTCGGCTTCGTGTTCTCCCAGCGCGGCATCGTGCCGGAGGCCGCCTCGAGCTGGTTCCTGCCGCGCATCGTCGGCATCTCGCAGGCGCTGGAATGGTGTTATTCGGGCCGCGTCTTCCCGGCGCAGGAGGCGCTCGCCGGCCGTCTCGTCAGCAAGGTCGTAGCCCCCGATGATCTCCTGCCGACCGCCCGCGCACTGGCCAAGGAGTTTGCCGCCAAGACCGCACCGGTATCGGTCGCGCTGATCCGCCAGATGATGTGGCGCATGATGGGCGCCGACGATCCCATGGAAGCCCACAAGGTCGACAGCCGCGGCATCTACGCCCGCGGCCGCTCGGACGATGTGAAGGAAGGCGTGGTGTCGTTCCTGGAGAAGCGCCCCGCGCAGTTCAAGAACAAGGTGTCGAGCGATATGCCGGATTATTTCCCGTGGTGGTCGGAGCGGGAATACAAGTGAGCTTTCGTAGGGTGGGTAAAGGCGCTCTTGCGCCGTGCCCACCATCTACTAGCAGCTGAAACCGGAATGGTGGGCACGCTTCGCTTTGCCCACCCTACGGCACGGTCAATCCATCACCAGCGCCACGCGCCCGATCGCCTTGCGGTCGAGCAGCAGCCGCATCGCCTTGGCATAATCCGCGAGCGGCAGGCGGTGCGAGATGTTCGGGCGCAGCTTGCCTTCTTCCGCCCAAGCGAGAAGCGCCTTCAGGCGGACTTCTCCGAGCGCTGGATTTTTCCGCACCGCCTCGCCTGCGCGCACGCCGAGCACGCTGGCGCCCTTGATCAGCAGCAGATTGGTCTTGGCCGAGCCGATGCCGCCCGTAAAACCGATCACCAGCAGCCGCGCGCCCCAGGCGATGCAGCGCATCGAGTTCTCGAACACCTCTCCACCGACGGGATCGAACACGACGTCCGCGCCACGGCCGTCGGTGATCCGCTTCACGGCATCGCGAAACGGCTCGCGGTCGTAGCGGATCAGATGATCGGCGCCGCGCGCCTTGGCTATGGCTAGCTTCTCGTCGCTGGAAGCCGTCGCGATCACGGTCGCGCCGAGCATCTTGCCGATCTCGACGGCGGCCAATCCCACGCCACCGCCGGCGCCGTGCACGAGCAGCACCTCGCCCGGCTCGACCCGGCCGCGATCGATCAGCGCGTGATAGGCGGTGCCGTGGCCGGCAAGATAGGTCGCAGCTTCCGCATAATCGAAGGTGGACGGCATCGGCGTGAGCTGTGAAGGTGTCACCACCGCTTCATCGGTGAACGCGCCATGGCGCATCTTCACGATGACCTTGTCGCCGACAGCGACTCCCCTCGCGTCCGCGCCAACCTCGGTGACATCGCCAGCCGCTTCCATGCCAGGCGTGAACGGCAGCTCCGGCTTGAGCTGGTACTCGCCCGCTGCCATCAGTACATCAGGAAAATTCAACCCGGCCGCGCGGATCGCGACGCGCACCTCGCCCGGTTTCAGGGCGCGCGATGGAAACTCTTCGAGCCGCAGCGTCTCGGGCGCGCCGAGCGCGCGGCAGACGACAGCCCGCACCATCAGGCCGCACTCGCCTTGCTGCGCTTAAGCGCTTCGCGGATCAGCGGCAGGCGATCATTGCCGAAGTACATGTCGGTCTTGTTGACGAAGATCGTCGGCGAACCAAAACCGCCGCGGGCGACGACTTCTTCCGTATTGGCCTTGAGCTGGTCCTTGATGCCCTGCTCGGAGATGCCGGCGAAGAATTTTTGCTCGTCGATGCCGATTTTCTTGCATATCTCGGCCAGCACCGCGTCCTGCGAGATGTCCTTATCGTCGCCCCAATAGGTCTCGAACAGTGCGGTCGCGAACGGCACCATGTCTTTGCCGAGCCAGATGCAGCCGCGCATCGCCTTGACGCTGTTCACTGGAAACACCGTCGGCGGCATCTTGATCGCAAGGCCTGCCGAGCGCGCCCAGTCGGCGAGGTCCTTCTTCATGTAGCGCGCCTTCAGCGGCACCGGCGTCTCGCGCTGGGCGTAGACGCTCGGATTGACCGTGTTGAAGATGCCGCCGACCAGGATCGGCCGCCAGATGATTTCGGCGCCAAGCTCTTTTGCGAGCGGCTGGATGTTGTGGAAGGCGAGATAGGTCCAGGGGCTGGAACAGTCGAAGAAGAATTCGATCATGGCGTTTCCTTTTCTGACGGTCCTCATCCTGAGGAGGCCGCGCAGCGGCCGTCTCGAAGGATGGCCGCAGGTGAAAGTCGGGCCTTCATGGTTCGAGACGCGCCTGCGGCGCTCCTCACCATGAGGGGCTGACACTACTTCTTCCCCAACACTTCCTTCGCACGCTGGCCAAACATGATCTTGCGTGATTCCTCATCGAACGGCTCTTTCACGAATTTCCCGATCGCAAGCCCCGCCTGTACCTGCGGCCTCGCCCGCACCTCGGCGTACCAGCGTTTCACATTCGGATAGTCGTCGAGCGTAAAGCCCTGCGCCTTGTGGGTCATGGTCCAGGGGAAGCAGGCGATGTCGGCGATGGAATAATCGCCGGCGACATAGGCGCCGGTCCTGGCCAACTGCCGGTCGAGCACGCCATAGAGTCGCGCCGCCTCGTCGCGGTAGCGCTCGATCGCATAGGGAAGCTTCTCGGCCGCATAGAGCGCGAAATGGCCGTGCTGGCCGAGCATGGGACCAAGACCTCCCATCTGCCACTCACCCACTGGATGGCGGTGGAGCGGCCGCGCAGATCACTGGCCAGGAAGCGGCCGGTCTTCTCCGTCAGATAAATCAGGATCGCGCCGGTCTCGAACACCGAGAACGGCGCGCCGCCGTCGGCAGGCTCATGATCGACGATCGCGGGAATGCGGTTGTTCGGGGAGATCGTTAGAAACTCGGGGCTGAACTGCTCGCCAGCGCGGATGTTGACAGGCTTCACCGTGTAGGGAAGCCCGAGTTCCTCCAGCATGATCGAGATTTTCCAGCCATTCGGCGTCGGCGCGTAATGGAGATCGATCATGACCTTTCCTTTGGCCTTCCCTGTCGCTATCGCCGGTTGAAATGACGACTTTTGTTGTTCTGTACCTTGACGTTAAGACATGGCAGGAAGGGGCGCAACACAACCTGCCGGGAGGGCCGCCATGCTGTTTCCAACCACGATTGCCGGCTCACTGCCGAAGCCGGAATGGCTCGCCGAGCCCAACATGCTCTGGGCGCCCTGGAAGTCGCAGGGTGACGAGCTTGTCCGCGCCAAGCGCGATGCGACGATGCTGGCCGTCAAGGTCCAGGAAGACGCCGGCATCGACATCGTCACCGAGGGCGAGCAGGCCCGGCAGCATTTCGTGCATGGCTTTCTGGAGAAGATCGAAGGTATCGACTTCGCCCACAAGGTCGAGATGGGCATCCGGAAAGACCGCTACAAGGCGATGGTACCGCAGGTGGTCGCGCCGCTCCGGCTCAAGGGGCGTGTCCATGCCGACGAGGCGCGCGTCGCCCGCACGCATACGAAGAAGAAGCTGAAATTCACCCTGCCCGGCCCGATGACCATCATCGACACCATCTCCGACAGTTACTATGGCGACCGCGTCAAGATGGCCTTTGCCTTCGCCGAGCTGCTGAACGAGGAAGCCCGGGCGTTGCAGGCCGATGGCGTCGATCTCGTGCAGTTCGACGAGCCCGCCTTCAACGTCTACATGGACGAGGTCAACGACTGGGGCATCAAGGCGCTGGAGCGCGCCGCGCAAGGGCTGACCTGCGCCACCGCCGTGCACATCTGCTACGGCTACGGCATCAAGGCCAACACCGACTGGAAGGAGACGCTCGGCGCGCAATGGCGGCAGTATGAGCAGATTTTTCCGGCGATCGATGCCAGCCCGATCCAGCAGGTCGCGATCGAGTGCCGCAATTCCAAGGTGCCGCTCGATCTGCTCGCGCTGCTCAAGAACAAGATCGTGCAGGCCGGCGTCATCGACGTTGCCAGCGATACGGTGGAGACCGCCGAGGACGTCGTCAAGGTGATCGACGCGGTGTCGAAATTCGTGCCCAAGAGCAACATCATCGCCACCACCAATTGCGGCATGGCACCGATGCGGCGCGAGATCGCCGAAGCCAAGCTGATGGCACTCGGCGCCGGCGCCGCGCTGGCGCGCGAGAAGCTGGGATAATGGTGGTCCGAGCGATACTCGTCGTCGCGACTCTCGCGGCGATGGCGCTGCCGGCGTGCGCGGAGGATCGCTCCGTGTTGCTGAACTGCAAGGCGATGGTGGAGCGCGTCGCGAAGGATGCGAACTCCGCGAGCGAGGCCGAGCTCATCCGCTGCCGCCAGGTGATCCGCGAATGGGCGCTGCGCGATGCGCGGAGGTCTGTGGACGAAGAGGGTAAGCCGCTGCGTTAATCGAAAGCCGTGGGATGCAGCAGCGGTTGATATCCGGCGCAGAGCGCGCGCAATGTGGATGGCGGCGTCAGCAACATCGGACTTTCCGGCTCGCGCTCAACGCGAGCATAGCCGGCTAGCGACCACAACAGCGCCCGGCCCCGCATCGCCAAGAAGCTCTCCTCGCCCTGCTGCACCATCGCGCCATCGGGCAATTCCGCGAATGACATCGGCAGCGCGTGCAGGCGCTTGCGGCCATGATCGAGCCGTTCCAGATGCAGCTGGGCATCCATCGCCTTTGCACTCAATTTGCCTGCGCCATTGCCCGTCTCCCATGCGGTGCGAAAACGCGTGGCATCGTCGCGGCGACAGAAGAAGCAGGGACGATGACCTGCGGCGAAGGCAGTGGCCTCATCGAGAAAGAACAGCTCGGTCCAGCTCCGCCGCGCCATCACCGGCCGCCGCCAGCCACGGAATTCGCACAGGCAGGTGATCCAGGCCGGCGATGACCAACGCTTCTTCAGCAGCGTCCTGGTCGCGGGATCGTGGATGATGCCGCGGTTGCCGGTGAACAGGCCGCGATGTGGTGTGGCGATGATGTCGCCGGTCGGCGTGACGCGATTTTGCAGGGGCATGGCTGCCTCCGCCCGTCATTGCGAGCGATGGTCACGCCGCCCCGTCGCGGAGCGGCGGGTGATAGGACAGCGCGGTGTCCCAGGGGAAGAAGATCCAGGTGTCCTGCGACACCTCGGTGATGAAGGTGTCGACCAGCGGGCGGCCCATCGGCTTGGCGTAGACGGTGGCGAAATGCGCATCGGGCAGCATCTTGCGCACCAGCTTGCCGGTCTTGCCGGTGTCGACGAGGTCGTCGACGATCAGGAGGCCCTTGCCGGTGCCGCCGCCGAGCTTCATCGCCGCGTCCGAAATGCCCTTGAGGACCTGGAGCTCACCCTGCTTGTCGTGATCGTAGCTGGCGATGCAGACCGTATCGATCACGCGCACGCCGAGCTCGCGGGCCACGATCGCAGCCGGCACCAGGCCGCCGCGGGTGATCGCGATCACCGCGTGGAACGGACCGACCTCGTTGAGCCGCCAGGTCAGCGCCCGGCAATCCCGGTGGAACTGGTCCCACGAGACCGGGAAAGCTTTGCCAGCGCGCTCCTGCGCACTCAATTCCGGGGCTTCACCAGCCATTGTCGTCTCCTGCTTCGTCTACCGGCGCTACCGGGTGATGTTCAATCCCGCCAGCATGTCCTTCACCGCGGCCATTGCGGCTGCGAGCTTGTCCGCATCGCGCGAGCGCACCACCAGATTGGTGTTGGGCTTTTGCTCTTCGTCCATGAAGGGATAGCTGCCGATGATGGTGTCGGGGTGGGCGGCGGCGATTTCCCGCAGCGGGCTGCCGATGTCGCCTTCCCGCGCGTTGGCGCGGACCGATTCGGACAGCATGCGGACGCCCGATTTCAGCTTGGGCGAGACGATGTCCATCATCGCCTGCATGATCGAGGGCACGCCGGCCATGACAATGACATTGCCGATCTTGAAGCCGGGGGCGAGGATGGTCGCGCTCTGGATCAGCTCGGCACCGTCGGGGATTCGAGCCATGCGTAGGCGGGCCTCGTTGAGGTCCTGCTCGCTCCAGCGCTCGCGGAAGCGGGCGACCACCTCCGGATGATGGTCGATGCCGACGCCAAAGGCCTTGGCGATGCTGTCGGCGGTGATGTCGTCATGGGTCGGCCCGATCCCGCCGGTGGTGAAGACGTAGGTGTAGCGATGCCGCAGTGCATCCAACGCGGCGATGATGTCGGGTTCGTCGTCCGAGACGACCCGGACTTCCTTCAGGTCGATGCCGATATTGGTGAGGTATTCGGCGATGAAGCCGATATTCTTGTCCTTGGTCCGGCCGGACAGGATTTCATCCCCGATGACCAGAATGCCCGCCGTGACGATCTCGCTCATGCCGTAAGTCCCTCACCTGTCGGCCCGACTTTGCCGAGGTAACGCGTTGAAGTCACGCGGTTTTGCTGCCGAAATAAGCAGACCTCAGCCATTTTTTCAGGCAAGCCACCAGCCATCCCCGGTAAATCCTGCCAGTCCATGCTTATCGCGCTGGCCCGCCCCTTGCTACCACATGAAAGTCATGCACTCTTGCCGCATGGCCAGGACGTTGCGGTCTTCACCCAAGGCTCAGCGACCTGTCACATGGCGCAACGCCTTGCGGAGACAAGTCGGGTTCTATGGCACTCGCGTTTGATGAAATGAATATTCCCGGTGGGGACCTTCGCCCTGCCTATCAGGAGCTGGCGCGCTGGCTCAAGGAGACGCCTCCCGAGGCGCTCGAATATCGCCGCCAGGAAGCCGAGCTCCTGTTCCGCCGGATCGGCATCACCTTCGCCGTCTACGGCGAGTCCGAATCGACCGAGCGCCTGATTCCGTTCGACGTGATCCCGCGGATCATGTCCGGCAAGGAATGGACGCTGCTGGAGAAGGGGCTGAAGCAGCGCGTGCGTGCGCTCAATATGTTTCTGCGCGACATCTATCACGGCCGCGACATCCTCCGCGCCGGGATCGTGCCCGAAGATCTGATCTTCCAGAACCCGGTGTTCCGGCCCGAGATGAATGGCCAGCAGGTGCCGCACGACGTCTACGTGCACATCGCCGGCATCGACATCATCAGGGTCGACGCCGAGGACTTCATCGTGCTGGAGGACAATGCGCGCACGCCGTCCGGCGTGTCGTACATGCTGGAAAACCGCGAAATCATGATGCGGTTGTTTCCGGATCTGTTCGCGCGCCACAGGGTGGCGCCGGTCGAGCGCTATCCGGATGAGCTGCTGTCTGCGCTCCGCTCGGTCGCGCCGAACAGCGCCTCAGGCGAGCCGACGGTCGCTCTCCTCACGCCCGGCGTCTACAACTCCGCCTATTACGAGCACTCCTTCCTCGCCGACAAGCTCGGCATCGAACTCGTCGAGGGCCGCGACCTCATCGTCAAGAACAACGAAGTGTTCATGCGGACGACCGAGGGGGTGAAGCGGGTCGACGTGATCTACCGCCGCGTCGATGACGATTACCTCGATCCCCTCACCTTCCGTCCCGACTCCGCGCTCGGCGTGCCCGGGCTGATGTCGGCCTACGCCGCCGGCAACATCACGCTCGCCAACGCCGTCGGCACCGGCATCGCCGACGACAAGGCGATCTACTCCTACATGCCGGAGATCGTGAAATTCTACCTCGGCGAGGAGCCGATCCTGAAGAACGTTCAGACCTGGCGCTGCCGCGAGCCGAAGGATCTGGCTTACGTGCTCGACCATCTCGGCGATCTCGTCGTCAAGGAAGTGCACGGCTCCGGCGGCTACGGCATGCTGATCGGCCCTGCCGCGACCAAGGCCACGATCGAAGCGTTCCGCGAAAAACTCAAGCGCGAGCCGGAAGGGTTTATTGCGCAGCCGACGCTGGCGCTCTCGACCTGCCCGACCTGCACGGCAAGTGGCCTCGCACCGCGCCATGTGGACCTGCGGCCCTTCGTGCTGACGGGCAGCAAGACCACCACGATCGTGCCCGGCGGGCTCACACGCGTCGCACTGAAGGAAGGCTCCCTGGTGGTGAATTCGAGCCAGGGCGGCGGCACCAAAGACACCTGGATTTTGGACGAGTAGAGAGATGCTGTCGCGTACCGCCGAAAACCTCTACTGGCTCGCCCGCTACGTCGAACGGGCCGAGTATCTCGCGCGCACCATCGATGCGACGCTGCGCGTCACCGCGCTCCCCGCCGCCTATATCGGCAAGACCAATGAATGGGACTCGGCACTTCTCACCGCCGGCGTCGCCACCAGCTTCTATCAGACCTACGAGGAAGCCAACGAACGTAACGTCGTCGACTACCTCTCGTTCTCAGCCGACAACCCGTCCTCGATCCGGAACTGCATCGAGGCGGCGCGGCTGAACTCGCGTTCAGTGCGCACCGCGCTCACCAGCGAGATGTGGGACACCATCAACTCGGCCTGGATCGAATTGCAGGAGGTCTGGAGCAAGGGCACCTCGACGCGCGAGGATCTCGCAAAATTCCTGCGCTTCGTGCAGGAGACCTCGCTGCGCTTCGACGGTTCGGCCTACCGCACCATGCTGCGCAACGACGCCTACTGGTTCTCGCGGCTCGGCCTGCACCTGGAGCGCGCCGACAACACGGCACGCATCCTCGATGTGAAGTACCATGTGCTGCTGCCCGAGGAAGAGCATGTCGGCGGCCCGCTCGACTTCTATCAGTGGAGCTCGATCCTGCGCTCGGTGTCGGCGCTGACGGCCTATCACTGGGTCTATCGCGAGACGCTGAAACCCTGGCTGGTCGCGGATCTGCTCATCCTCAACGGCACGCTGCCGCGCTCGCTTGCGAGCTGCTACGACAATCTCACGCGTAACCTCGACCAGATCGGCGTCGCCTATGGCCGCCAGGGCCCCGCCCAGCGCCACGCCCGCGGCATCCGCAACCGGCTCGAACACAGCAATATGAACGACATTTTCCAGCATGGCGTGCATGAATTCATTCAGGAATTCATCTCGGACAATTCCAGGCTGGGCGAAATCATCACGAAGCAGTATTTGATCTGATACTGCCGTCATCCCGGAGCGCCCGCGGGGCGAAACCGGAATGATGACGCCAGAACAACGGTCCACCATGCGCCTGCGAATCCTGCACACCACGACCTATCGCTACGAGCCGGCGGCCACGAGCGTGATCCAGATTCTGCGCATGACGCCGTGCAGCCATGACGGGCAATATGTGGCGGAGTGGCAAATCGACGTCTCGACCGACACCAGGCTCGACACCCATGAGGACGCCTTCGGCAACGTCACCCATGTGCTGTCATGCGGGCCCGTCAGCGACATCAAGATCACCGCCGAGGGCCTGATCGAGACCCACGACACCGGTGGCGTGCTGCGCGGCGCCGACGAGCGCTTTCCGGCCGACATGTTTTTGCGTTCCACCGACCTCACCACCGTCAATCCGGCGATGATGGCGGTCGCACGGCAGTTGCGCAGCGAGGCCGAGAGCGACAAGCTCGGCTTCCTCCACACGCTGATGTCGCAAATCAGCGATCACATGACCTTCGACGAGGACCCGACCAACAGCGGCACGTCGGCGGCCGAAGCGTTCACGCTCAAGCGCGGCGTCTGCCAGGACTACGCGCATATCTTCATCGCCTGCGCCCGCACCGGCGGCGTGCCGGCGCGCTTCGTCTCCGGTCACTTCCTGCGGTCCGACGGCACGGTGCACCAGGACGCCGGCCATGCCTGGGTGGAAGCCTATGTTGACGGTCTCGGCTGGGTCGGCTTCGATCCCGCCAACAGCATCTGTGCCACCGACGCCCATGTTCGCGTCGCGATCGGGCTCGATTATCTCGGCGCAGCTCCCGTGCGCGGCACCCGCTATGGCGGCGGCGCCGAGACGCTGTCGGTGGCCGTCAAGGTCGAGCAGGCCGGCCGCGGCGGCCAGTCGCAATCGCAGTCCCAGCGGCAGAGCTAGCGTTACAGCCGTAACCCGCGACCGCCGCCCTGAAACCACCCCGTAGCGCCCGCTGTCCAACCTCCGTTGCGATCCGTTACCCGCAACAGAGGTCAAGACAGATGCAGCTTCAAGAAAAAATCGGCAAGCGTTCCCTGCCGCTGCGTGATCCCCACGAGCGCATGCTTGCGGAGATCCGGGAGCTGGCTCCAGAGATCACGGCACGCGCTGCTGAAATCGAAGCTGCGCGCCATGTCCCTCCCGACCTGGTGGAGCGGCTGCGGTCGATCGGACTCTTTCGGATGTTCGTACCGCGGAGCCATGGCGGGCTGGAGCTCGATTTTCCGGCTGGACTGGAGGTCATCAAGGCCCTGACTCGTCTCGACGGCTCGATCGGCTGGATCTCGATTGTCGGCGGAATCGGAGCCCTTTTCGCCGCAGCGGCGCGCCCTGAATTGTATCAGCAGATGTATCAGGATGGACCCGATGTCGCGATCTGCGGCTCCTCCCAGCCGGCCGGAACGGCGGAGCGTGTGTCGGGCGGCTATCGCGTCAAGGGCCGATGGCCGTTCGCCAGCTCTTGCACGCATGCCGAATGGATCGGCGGGTTCTGCATCGTCACCGAAAATGGCAAGCCGATCCCCGGCCCGCACGGCAAGCCGCAGCTTCGCGCCGTAGCGCTGCCGGCGCGCGATTGGGAGATCGAGGACACCTGGCACGCGGCCGGGCTCAAGGGCACCGGCAGCCATCACATCGCGCTGCGGGAGCGGCTGGTTCCCGAGACCCATGTCTTCGATCTCGACGCGGCTCCCCGCATGTCGGGGCCGCTGTATCAGACGCTGCGGCAATGGCTGCCATTGCTGCACGGGGCATTTTCGCTCAGCATGGCCGAGGGCACTGTCGACGACCTGCTCGCGCTCGCCCATACCGGAAAGCAGCAATTATATGCGGCCGTGCCGATGCGGGAGTCCGAGACGTTCCAGTACGAACTCGGCCGGATTTCCGCCAACCTCAGGGCTGCGCAGGCGTTTCACGAGGTCCAGGTCGCCAGCCACTGGCGTCGCGCGCTGGCCGGTACGCTGAACGACGATGACGTCATGATCGAGGGGTCCGGGTCCGCGGTCTGGCTCGCCACGACCTGTGTCAGCATCGCGGATGCCTGTTTTGCGCTGGCGGGAAGCAGCGCAGTCTACGACAGCTCGCCGCTGCAGCGGCGCCTGCGCGACCTCCACGTCGGTGCCCAGCATGCTCACGCGCAGCAGAGGCTATATGTCGACGTCGGCAAGCTGGCCTTGCGCCACTCCGCCGACCAGGCCGGCTGATCGCGTCAGCCGTGCTACAATCGCAGGGTCAGACCAGACCCTGCGAGGTACCCCCCATGGCGACCGTAAAGCTGCTTTCCTACGATGAACTCTCCAGCGAGGCGCGCGCCGTTTTCGACGACATCCGCAAAGTCCGGAAGTCGGACTTCGTCAACAATTTCTGGCGCGCGCTGGCGCACGATCCGAAGACGCTGCGGCGGACCTGGGAGAGCATCAAGGAGGTGATGGCGCCGGGGGCGCTCGATCCCAAGGTCAAGGAGATGCTCTATGTCGCGGTTTCGATCGCGCATGGCTGCAGCTATTGCATCCACTCCCACACCGCCGCCGCACGGGCCAAGGGCATGACCGAGGCCGAATATGGCGAACTGCTCGCCATCGTCGGCATGGCCGCGGAGACCAACCGGCTGGTCACGGCGCTCGGCGTCCCCGTCGACGCAGCTTTTCTCGTCGACGGCCCTGAATAAGACAGGCCTTCCCTCCCCATCGATGCATGCTCCCCCCGGTAATCGGGGGTTTCATGCCTCCCGGAAATTGGCTAGTAATTCCGCGCAAACGCGTTCGGGGACCGGAAATGACCTATTGCTGCGGAATTCTGGTTCGGGACGGTCTGGTGATGATCGCCGATACCCGCACCAATGCCGGCCTCGACAATGTCTCGACCTTCCGCAAGCTGCACATCTTCTCCAAGCCGGGCGACCGCATCATGGCGATCGCCAGCGCGGGTAACCTCGCCATCAGCCAGTCGGTGCTGTCGACGCTGACCGAAGGCCTCGAGGACCCCAACACGGGCGACATCGAGACGCTGATGAACGCGCCGACCATGTTCCAGGCCGCACAGCGCATCGGCCGGGCGATCCGGGCGGTACACGCCACTGAAGGCCCGGCGCTGAAATCCGAGGACGTGTCGTTCGACGTCTCCTTCCTGTTCGGCGGCCAGATCAAGGGCGCACGGATGCGCCTGTTCATGGTCTACACGGCAGGCAATTTCATCGAGTGCACCACCGACACGCCCTACCTGCAGATCGGCGAGCACAAATACGGCAAGCCGGTGCTCGACCGCGCCATGCATTACGACGTCGAGCTCTACGAGGCGCTGAAGACCGGCCTGATCTCGATGGACTCGACCATGCGGTCCAATCTCGGCGTCGGTCTCCCGATCGACGTGCTGGTGGTGCGGGCGGATGCCTGCGATGCCGATCTCAACCATCGCATCGAGGCGGGCGAGCCCTATTTCCACGATCTGCGCTCGCGCTGGTCGGCGGCCTTGCGCGCCGCGCATCAGAACATTCCGCGGCCGCCCTACAAGAACGAAAAAGAACCCAAAACCTGACAGCCAAAAACTTGAAGAGAGAAGGCAGGAAACGATGAGTGAAGCAAACAAGATCGCAGTGGTGACGGGCGCCGGCACCGGTGTCGGGCGCGCCGCATCGCTGGCGCTGATGAACACCGGCTTCACCGTGGTGCTGGTCGGCCGCCGGCCCGATATGCTCGAGGAGACCGCGAAGCTCGGCCCCGCCGGCAAGAGCCTGTGCGTCACCGCCGACATGACCAAGCCCGACTCGATCGCCGCGCTGTTCGACAAGGTGAAGTCGACCTATGGCCGGCTCGACGTGCTGTTCAACAATGCCGGCATGGGCGCGCCGCCTGTCAATTTCGAGGACCTCAGCCTCGAGCAGTGGCAGGCGGTGGTGAACACCAATCTCACCGGCCCGTTCCTGTGCACCCAGCACGCCTTCCGCATCATGAAGGACCAGACGCCGCGCGGCGGCCGCATCATCAACAACGGCTCGATCTCGGCGCATGCGCCGCGGCCGTTCTCGGCGGCCTATACCTCGACCAAGCACGCCATCACCGGCCTGACCAAGGCCTCCAACCTCGACGGCCGCATGTACGACATCGCGGTCGGCCAGGTCGACATCGGCAATGCGGCAACGCCGATGACTGATCGCATGGTCGCCGGCCCCGGCGTGATGCAGGCCGACGGCAAGATGATGCAGGAGCCGCGCATGGACGCCAAGGCGGTCGGCGATGCCGTCGCCTACATGGCCGGCCTGCCGCTCGATGCCAACGTGCTGACCATGACGGTGATGGCGAGCAAGATGCCGTTCGTCGGACGCGGCTGAACTAAAAACTGCGAAAACAACCCCATGCACAGTAGGCGTCAAGAGGACGCCTATTGTTGCCGGCAGGCGGGGTGACGCGAGTTAAGTCCGCGCGCTATCTCAACAATCGTCATTGCGAGCGCAGCGAAGCAATCCAGGCTGCCGCCGCGGCGAGATTCTGGATTGCTTCGCTGCGCTCGCAATGACGGGGGAGAGAGCGGAGCTCTCTATTCCAGCGTCTCAACCCGCCGCAGGCTGGGAAACAGCTTCATCCACAGCAGCGCGACCGCGACCGTGCAGACGCCGCCGAGCACGGCCGCGGGCATGGCGCCGAACAGGGCCGCCGCTACGCCGCTCTCGAACTGGCCGAGCTGGTTGGAGGCATTGATAAAGAGGAAATTCACCGCCCCCACCCGGCCGCGCATCTCGTCGGGCGTGGCCAGCTGCACCAGCGAGAAGCGGATCACCACGCTGATCGTGTCGGCCGCGCCGAGGATCGCCAGCGACAGTACCGACAGCCACATCCACGACGACAGCGCGAACACAACGGTGGCAATTCCGAACACGATCACCGCCTGGAACATGCGCAATCCCACATGCCGCGAGATGGCGTGACGCGCCAGCACCATAGTCATCGCCAACGCGCCGACCGCGGGCGCGGCGCGCAAGATCCCGAGCCCCATCGGGCCGGTCTGGAGGATGTCGCGGGCATAGATCGGCAGCAGCGCGGTGACGCCACCGAACAGCACCGCGAACAGATCGAGCGAGATGGTGCCGAGGATCGCCGGATTGCTGCGGATGAAGCGAACGCCAGCAAAGATGTTGTCCGAGTCCGTCCCCGCTTTGGCGACAGCCTGGGGCCGTGGCCGGATGAAGCCGGTCAAAATCATCCCGAAAATCCAGAACAGCAGCATCAGGGCATAGGCGAGATGCGGCGCGATCGCATAGGCGAAGCCGCCGAGCGCTGGCCCGGTGATGGTCGCGACTTGCGCCGCGCCGCTGGAGACGGCGGTGGCGCGCTGGAGCGATCCCTGCGGCGCGATCGCCGGCAGCAGCGCTGCGGTGGTCGGGCTCTCGAAGGCGCCGGCAATGCCGAGCACGAAGGTCGCGATGAAGATCTGCACCTCGCTGACCGCGCCGAGATAGGTGATGATGGCGAGATAGAGCGCGGTCGCCGCTTCCACGAGCTGGCAGAGCTGGACCACGCGCTTGCGCTCGAAACGGTCGGCGGCGTGGCCGGCGACGAACACCAGCAGCGCGGTGGGCAGAAATTGCACGAGGCCGACCATGCCGAGGTCGAAGGCCGAGCCGGTGAGGTCGTAGATTTGCCAGCCGATCGCAACCGCCGCGATCTGGCTGGAGAAGCGCGACAGGCTGCGCGATAGCAGGAAGAACAGGAAGGCGCGGTGGGCGAGGAGCTCGCCGGCGGTCACCGGCGGATTCGCTGCTATTGGCTGCTCTGACATCGCCTGTTGGGTCACCCCTGACCGTCGCTCCCATGGACGTGCGTCCCGGGTGGCTGACACAGACCGGCTTGTCAACAGCGGGCGGCGCCTAGGGCCTTCCGGCATTGCCTTTGCAACGCAGGCGCGGCCATAATCATTGGAGGTTTGGGGACATCATGCTGCGGCTGCAATCGACACTCGGCGTTTTCGCATTGCTGGCGATCGCCTACGCGTTGGCGGAGAATCGACGCGCCGTGTCGTTGCGGCAGGCGGCAATCGGCCTCGTCGCGACCTTCGTCACCGCGATCGTGTTGTTGAAAGTGCCGTTCGTCGCGCGCGCGTTCGGCGCTATCAACGACGCGGTCGGCGCGATCTCGGCGGCGTCGCGCGCCGGCTCCTCCTTCGTGTTCGGCTATGTCGGCGGCGGTACCCTGCCCTTCGACGTCAAAGTGCCGGGCGCCGATTTCATCCTGGCGTTCCAAGCGCTGCCGATCGTGCTGGTGATGAGCGTGCTGACGACGCTGCTGTTCTATTGGCGGGTGCTGCCGCCAATCGTGCGCGGCATGGCCTGGCTGCTGGAGCGGACGCTGGGCGTCGGCGGCGCCGTGGGCCTCTCGACCGCCGCCAACATCTTCCTCGGCATGGTCGAAGCGCCGCTGTTCGTGCGGCCATATCTGGCGCAGATGTCACGCAGCGAGTTGTTTCTGGTGATGACCGGCGGCATGGCCGGCATCGCCGGCACCGTGTTGGTGCTCTATGCGACGCTGCTGGCGCCCCTCATCCCCGATGCGCCCGCGCATTTCGTCATCGCCTCCGTGCTGGGCGCACCGGCCGCGATCCTCATCAGTCTGATCATGGTCCCCGAGACATCCGACAAGCGTACCGGCGGCGCGCTGGAAGATCCCGAGATGGAAGTCTCCAGCACGATGGATGCGATCGTCAAAGGGACCGGCGCGGGGATCGAGCTGCTGATCAACATCGTCGCGATGCTGCTGGTGCTGGTGGCGCTGGTCTATCTCGTCAACGCCGTTCTCGGCCTGCTGCCTGATATCGGCGGCGCCGCGATCTCGCTGCAGCGCCTGCTCGGCCTCGTAATGGCGCCGGTGTGCTGGCTGATGGGATTGCCGTGGGACCAGGCGGTGACGGCAGGCAGCCTGATGGGCACCAAGACAGTGCTCAACGAACTGATCGCCTATGTCGACTTTTCAAAGCTACCGCCCGGCACGATCGATCCGCGCTCGCGCCTGATCATGCTCTATGCGATGTGCGGCTTCGCCAATTTCGCCAGCCTCGGCATCATGATCGGCGGCTTGGGTGTGATGGCGCCGGAGCGGCGCGACGAGATCAACGCGCTCGGGCTGAAGTCGATCGTATCGGGCACCCTGACGACGTGTCTGATGGGCGCGGTGGTGGGGGTGATCAGCTAATTCACAGCCACAGTCATTCCTGGGCGCGGGTACATTTGGTTTAGGGATTGTGTTGCTTAAATCTTCTTCTTTTTCTTCAATGGGCCGACCTTCACGGCGTTCTGGGCCACTGTCTTCGCTTTCTTGATCGCGCGTTCACGCGCCTCCCTTTCTTCCGGGGTAAGCTCTCTCAATTCCAATGGTTTCAACGCCATTCGATCCTCCGCCGTGATGCTCTAAACCAAAGCTCCAGCCACTGTGCGAAATGCGATGACCGCGCGATCAATATCCGCGTCAACGATATGGCGATGGGTCACACAACGCAAGCGATGCCTGCCCCAGGGCCTCGCCCTCAGACCTGCCCTCTCCAGAGCCTCCGACCACGCGGCGCTGTCACGCCCGGAGAGAGAGACATCAACCTGCACGATATTCGTTTGCGGGATTGTCGCGCTGATCTTCGGATGCATCCCGTTCAGCGCGTCACTCAGGACTCGCGCACGCCGGTGATCCTCCGCCAGACGCGCCCCCATGACCTGAACGGCTTCCAGTCCGGCTGCGGCCAGGATGCCGATCTGGCGCTGCGTGCCTCCCAGCATGCGGCGAAATTTGCGGCTCCGATCGATCACGGCGCGCGGCCCGGCGAGTACGGCACCGGCCGGCGCGCTCAGGCCCTTCGACAGACACAGGGAGACCGTGTCGCAATGCCTCGCAACCTGATCCGGCGCCAATTCGAGCGCAGTGGCTGCGTTGAACAGCCGCGCTCCGTCGAGATGCACCGGGACGCCACGAGCCGAAGCCATGGCATGCACGGCCTGCATATGCTCCAGCGGCAATACGGCGCCGCTCGCATTGTTGTGCGAGGTCTCCATCGCGACAAGGGCGGTCTTCAGCTTATGCCCGTCGCTCTGGAGGGCGTGCTCCAGCAAATTCAGGTCCATCGCGCCGGCGGTGCCGGCGACAGCGAGGCAGAACAGCCCGGTGAATGTCGCCGCTCCCCGTTCGGAGGTGTACATATGGGCATTCGATTCCAACACGATTTGTTCGCTGCGCTCCGACTGCGCCAGCGTCGCCAGAAGATTGGCCATTGTGCAGCTCGGCACAAACAGGCCGGCGTCCTTGCCCAGCGCCGCAGCCGCGACGGACTCCAGCTCCTGAACCGTGGGATCACCGTCCAGCCCGTCATCGCCGGTCGACGCCGAGGCCATGCGGGCATACATCGCTTCGGTCGGCTTGGTGACCGTATCGCTGCGCAGGTCGACGGGCAGCAACTCGGCGCCCGCCGGGCTCGTCTCAGTTTTATGTGCCATTGCGGGACCTCTCAAGCGCCCGGCGCTTCATTCGTAGGCTGCGGGGTCGCCGGAATCGGTCGGGTTGGCCAACGCGCGCTCGAGGGCGGCGCTCATCGGAAATTTCAGATTGAGACCATGCGGCGGGATCGGTGAATTGAAGTATTTGTCGTAGAGCGCCGCAATCCGTCCGTTCTTCATCATGTCGATCACGGCCTCGTCGACGACCTTCTTGAAGGCAGGATCATCCTTGGGTTCGACGATGCCGTAAGGCGCGGTCTCGAGACCCTTGCTGCCGATCACGAAGTCATCCGGAGTCCTGGAGGTGGCAACCGTGGCATAGGCGAGACCGTCGTCGTTGGCCGTGCCGGCCACCCGGCCGGTCGACAGCATCAAGAAGGTCTCGGCGGTGTCCTTGCCCGGCACGACCGTGATACCAAGATTGCTCTTGGCATTGATCAGCGTAATCACCTTGAACGTCTGGCCGCCGGCCTGGGCGGCAATGGCCTTGCCGCGAAACGAATTCGGGTCGTTGACATCGACCCCACCATCCCTCCGCGCGACGAGAACGACCTGCGCAACGAAGGTGGTTGGAGCAAAGGCGACCAGTTTATGCCGCTCGACATTATTGGTCGTGTTGCCGCATTCGAGATCGATTGTGCCGTTGGCGAGCAGCTGAATACGTGTCGCCGAGGTTATGGGAGCGTAGCGAATCTCGAGCTTGGGGAGCTTGAGGGCCGTCTTGATCGACTGCACCACCTGTTCGCAGATTTCCACGGTGTAGCCGATGGGCTTCTGGTTGGCGTCGAGATAGGCGAAGGGCACCGAGGTCTCGGGATACCCCAATGTGATCGAGCCGCTCTCACGGATCTTGTCCAGCCTGCCCGCCCCCTGGGCCATGGCCTCGTTGGAGAGAAGACATACCGCGACGGTCGCCGTGGCGAGTGCCTTGATCGTCGTCGCTTTCATGTCGTCCCCTCTTCGCGAATGTCCGTGACGCCGTCCACGCCCAGGGAGCAACGACAGGACAGCTCCGTGCGCACGGCTTCGTGCTCTGGACTATCGTCCAAAAGCCCGGTCAGATGAAATTCCAGTTTCACACTCTCCTATACGGATTTGATATGGCCACCAGACGCATGGGCTTGAAGCATGTGGAGGCTTTTCGGGCCGTCTTCCTGACGGGATCGATGACGCAGGCAGCCCAGCGCATGCATACCTCGCAGCCCCAGATCAGCCGCCTGATCGGACAGCTGGAAGCGATCACGCAATTCGCGCTGTTCGATCGCAGTGGCGGCCGCCTCCGCCCGACCGTGGACGGATCGCGCTTCTTCCAGGAAGTCGAGAAGACTTTCATCGGCCTGGCCGGCCTGGAGGCCAGCGCAGCCAGCATCCGCTCGTTCGGCATGGGGCGGCTCAGCGTTGCGGCGATGCCGCGCCTGGCCGGCGGCCTGCTGACGCACATCGCGGCGCGCTTCAAAATGGACTATCCGCACGTGATGATCTCGATCCGATCCGGCACGGCGAGCGCCGTGCACGACTGGGTCAGCTCCGGGCTTTGCGACATGGGGTTGGCCATGCTCTACGACGAGGTTGCCGGAGTGCATGTCGAGCCGGTGCTCAAGACCCGTTGCGTCGCGATCATGCCGAAGGCCCATCGTCTTGCACAGAAGAAGACGTTGCGCCCTGCCGATTTCGCCGATGAGGCTTTCATCTCCTTCGCCACGGGGAGTCCGCTTCACGGCCGCATCGATACGATCTTCGCGCAGGCCGGCATCACACGCCGCATTGTTGCCGAGACCGATCTGGGCGCATCGGTCTGTGCCTTGGTCGCAGCTGGCCTCGGCATCAGCATCATCAACCCGATTGCCGCACATGACGAAAGCTCTGGCGCGGCTCTGATCACGCGCCCCTTCACCCCTATTGTCCCCGTGACGATCGCACTGCTCTATCCACCTCATGCCGCGCCTGGCCGGTTGATCGATGCCTTCAGCAAATATGCTCGCAAGGTCATGAGCGCGGAGTTGGGCTATCTCGAGCGGTAGGCGGCCGGTGCAATCTCGGACGCCGTTCGTCATTGCGAGCGCAGCGAAGCAATCCAGTCTTCATCCGCGGAGAGATTCCTGGATGCTTCGTCGCAAGAGCTCCTCGCAATGACGAGGAGAAAGCCTACGCCTTCAACTCCACCGTCTTGAACTCCGCCGGCAAAATCACCTCCAGCAGCTCGACGTCATCCGAGTAATCCAGAATCATGTGCTTGATCTTCGGCGGCTGGGTCCAGGCGCTGCCTTCTTTCATCAGCGTCTCGCCCTCGCCGTCCATATAGGTCTTCACCCAGCCCTTCAGCACGTAGACCATCTGGAAGTCGACGTGGTGGACGTGCAGCTTCGAGACCTCCGCGGGATCGCAGGGGCCCTGCAGGCGAATGACGTGAGCTTGCGCGAGGCCGTGGCTGGCGGCGGCGATGCCGAGGTCGCGATATTTTGCGTAGGTGCGCAAGCCGTCGGCTTTGAAATCTTCCTCGCGGTGATGGCTGATGGCGATGCGCTGCTTGGGACGTGCGGGTTTTTTTGGCGCAGCCTTGGTTGTGGTCGTGCGCGCCTTCACAGCCTTGCGCGCGGAGGATTTTGCCGCGGACTTGGCTCCGCTCCGCTTTTTCACGGCGGCTGTAGCTGCGCTGCGCGATTTTGTTTTCTTGGCCATGGGCCGCCTCCCCTGTTGTTATGGGGGGAGGCTAGCACAGAATGCGAAATCGTAGGGTGGATTAGCCGAAGGCGTAATCCACCAGCTTTTGCATCTGCGTCGAGAGCTGTGGTGGATTACGCTTCGCTAATCCACCCTACGGCACCCTGCTTCAATGCAGCCTGAACACGCCATCCACCGCGCGGAGCTCGGCCGGCTTGATCAGCTTGGAATGCGCGACGGTCACCGAGAACAGCGGACCGTCGAGCTTCTCCTGCCAGAACGCCAGGAAATCCTTCAGCGCCGGGAATTTCGGAAACATGTCGTAGTTCTGCCAGACATAGGTCTGAAGCAACGACTTGTGATCCGGCATCCGGTAGAGAATTTCCGCCGTCGTCAGCCCGTAACCCAGCACCTGTTTCCGGAAATCGTCGGAAACAACCCCAACCCGCGAGACCATGCCAACCTCCTTTGCAGGAGCGCATATTCAAGGGGTGGCTTGCCGGTACGCTGCTTACGAGCCACCCGGTGGAGATGCGCTCACATGAGACAAATGTGACGCAAACTGACAATCCATCTCAAGCCTAAAAGTTTAACAAGCTGTTGAAATTCAATGCGTTAGCAGCAGACATGCCTCCGTGCTAATACGGCCCCGGCACCGGTTAACGATGGTAAAGGAATCTGGCACCCCGGCCTTCAGAGTGCCGATTTTTCTGCTAGAAGCCCTTGCCCCCGCAAATTTCCTGCCTTATCTGAGCTACGCCTGTGCTGGCACTCGCGAGCATAGATTGCTAACAATCCAAAACCACCAATACAAACAGCTACTTAGGAGGACTGCATGAAATTCCGTCCGCTTCACGACCGCGTCGTGGTCAAGCGCATCGACGCAGAAGAGAAGTCCGCTGGCGGCATCATCATTCCCGACAGTGCCAAGGAAAAGCCCTCCCAGGGCGAAATCACCGCCGTCGGCCCCGGTGGCCGCGACGAAGCTGGCAAGCTGATCCCGATCGACCTGAAGGTCGGCGACCGCGTGCTGTTCGGCAAGTGGTCCGGCACCGAGGTCAAGATCGACAACGTCGATCTCTTGATCATGAAGGAAAGCGACATCATGGGCGTCCTCGACGTCCCCGCTTCCAAGAAGAAGGCGGCCTAACAGCCCCTCTCTCCCTCCAGTCAAAATTACCTAAGGAAAATTCCAGATGGCAGCCAAAGAAGTCAAATTCTCGGTTGATGCGCGCGACAAGATGCTGCGCGGCGTCGACATTCTTGCCAACGCGGTGAAGGTCACGCTCGGTCCGAAGGGCCGCAACGTCGTGCTCGACAAGTCGTTCGGCGCTCCCCGCATCACCAAGGACGGCGTCACCGTCGCCAAGGAGATCGAGCTCGAGGACAAGTTCGAGAACATGGGCGCGCAGATGGTGCGCGAAGTCGCCTCCAAGTCCGCTGACGCGGCCGGCGACGGCACCACCACCGCCACCGTGCTCGCCCAGGCGATCGTGCGCGAAGGCGCCAAGTCGGTTGCCGCCGGCATGAACCCGATGGACCTCAAGCGCGGTATCGACCTGGCGGTGGAAGCCGTGGTCGCCGACCTCGTCAAGAACTCCAAGAAGGTCACCTCGAACGACGAGATCGCCCAGGTCGGCACCATCTCGTCCAACGGCGACACCGAGATCGGCAAGTTCCTCGCCGACGCCATGAAGAAGGTCGGCAACGAGGGTGTCATCACCGTCGAGGAGGCCAAGTCGCTCGAGACCGAACTCGACGTCGTCGAAGGCATGCAGTTCGACCGCGGCTACATCTCGCCCTACTTCGTCACCAACGCCGACAAGATGCGCGTTGAGATGGACGACGCCTACATCCTCATCAACGAGAAGAAGCTCTCCTCGCTGAACGAGCTGCTGCCGCTGCTCGAGGCCGTTGTGCAGACCGGCAAGCCGCTGGTCATCGTCGCCGAGGACGTCGAAGGCGAAGCTCTCGCCACGCTCGTCGTGAACCGCCTCCGTGGCGGCCTGAAGGTCGCCGCCGTCAAGGCTCCGGGCTTCGGCGATCGCCGCAAGGCCATGCTGCAGGACATCGCGATCCTGACCGGCGGCCAGGCGATCTCGGAAGATCTCGGCATCAAGCTCGAGAACGTCACGCTCAACATGCTCGGTCGCGCCAAGAAGGTGATGATCGACAAGGAGAACACCACGATCGTCAACGGCGCCGGCAAGAAGGCCGACATCGAAGCGCGCGTGGCGCAGATCAAGGCGCAGATCGAGGAAACCACCTCGGACTACGACCGTGAGAAGCTCCAGGAGCGTCTTGCCAAGCTCGCTGGCGGCGTCGCGGTGATCCGCGTCGGCGGCGCGACCGAGGTCGAGGTGAAGGAGCGCAAGGATCGCGTTGATGACGCGATGCATGCGACCCGCGCGGCTGTCGAGGAAGGCATCGTCCCGGGCGGCGGCGTCGCCCTGCTCCGTGCCTCCGAGCAGCTCAAGGGCCTGCGCACCAAGAACGACGACCAGAAGACCGGCGTCGAGATCGTGCGCAAGGCGCTGTCGGCTCCCGCTCGCCAGATCGCGATCAACGCCGGTGAAGACGGCTCGGTGATCGTCGGCAAGATCCTGGAGAACAAGACCTACGCTTACGGCTTCGACTCCCAGACCGGCGAATACGTCAATCTCGTCACCAAGGGCATCATCGACCCGACCAAGGTGGTCCGTACCGCGATCCAGAACGCAGCCTCGGTTGCCGCTCTGCTGATCACCACGGAAGCCATGGTTGCCGAGCTGCCCAAGAAGGGCGGCTCCGGTCCCGCGATGCCCCCGGGCGGCGGCATGGGCGGCATGGACTTCTAAGGTCCAACCACCTCAAGAACTACGAAACCCCGGCAGCGATGCCGGGGTTTTTGTTTTGGCCGTCATTCCGGGGCGCGCCCCCTTGGGCGCGAGCCCGGAATCCATAACCACGAACGTTAGTTGGTTATCCCGGGATACAGATCATCCCAGTTCGGGTTCTGCTCCTAGATCAATCGCGTCTTCCAATCGCGCCGCCATTTCTTGAGCTCCTTCTCGCGCGCAATCGCGCTGGAAGGATCGTCGTAGATTTCGAACAAGACAAGCTTGTCGACGCCGTATTTCTTCGTGAAGCCGGGCACGGCCTTCGTTTTGTGCTCGTACACACGACGGACCAAGTCGTTGGTCACGCCGATGTAGAGGGTGCCGTATTTCTTGCTGACGAGGATGTAGACATAGTAGGCCATTCCATCCGCCTGTGGTTATGGATTCCGGGCTCGCGCCCAAGAGGGCGCGCCCCGGAATGACGGTGCGCCCTCACCACACCTTCCCCATCCGCTCGCCGCGCAGCCGGCCATTGGGGCCGAGCGACCAGAAGATCCGGGTCACCTTGCCGACCAGATGGTCCATCGGGATGAAGCCCATCGCGGACATCATGCGGCTGTCGGTGGAATTGTCGCGGTTGTCGCCGAGCACGAAGAAATGGCCTGATGGCACGGTGTAGACGTTGGTGTTGTCGAAAAAGCCGTTGTCGACGCAGTCGTCAGTCAAATAGCTCGCACCATTCGGCAGCGTCTCGCGCCAGCGCTTGATTTTCACGCCGTCGTCGGTGCCGCAGACGGTCCCGCCCGCCACGCTCGGAAGCGCGACGCGGGTCACCGGCCTGTCGTTGAGGATGAGCTGGCCGCCCCGCATCTGCACCCGGTCGCCCGGCAGGGCCACCACGCGCTTGACGTAGTCGACCGAGGTGTCTTTCGGCGTCCGGAATACGACGACGTCGCCGTAATCGGGACCGGCGGCGAAGATCTGCCCCGAAAACCACGACGGCGCGAAGGGCAACGAATAGCGGTCGTAACCGTAGGCAGACTTCGCGGCCAGGACGTAGTCGCCGACGATCAGCGTCGGCGCCATCGAATTCGAGGGGATGTTGAACGGCTGATACAGGAAGAAGCGAAACAGGAACGGCGGCGACCACAGCACCGGGACCAGCAGGATCAGGATGACGATCGCCTTCCATTCCCGCGATTGCGCCGAGGGACGGATGGTTTGCTGGAGCGTGGTCATGTATCGGCCCGATCAGACTGTGATGTCGCGAGAATACGCAACCTTAGCGGGCATGCAATCCCCGCAAGCTCCGAACTTAGTGGCGTGGCGGGCGAATTGCGTTCACGCAAGGAGCGACCGGCAGTCAACGATGCGCAAGGTCCCTGAAACAGTGCCGCACCCATTCGATGGTGAGCCGCGTCGCGGGATCGCGCTTGAGGTGGTTTTGTACCAAAAGCCAGACGTCGCGCCGCCTGATGAGGGCCGTCGCACGCAGGCTGCGGTCGGCGAGCAACTCTGCGCAGCTGTGCTCGGGCAGCACGCCGACGGCGTGATGCGACCGGATCATGGTCCTGATGATGCGGACATTGTCGGTGACGCAGCGGACGTTGTTCAGCCGCTTCGCCCGCAGGAACTGCTGCTCGGGGATGGCGTCGAGCTCGTCGGGATAGACGCAGGCGACCGGCTCGCCGCCGGCGCGATCCACGGGCTCGAAGAAATACAGCCTGACCTCGCCGAGCTTGGAGATGGTGAAGTCGCCCTTCTCCGGCTTGCGCAGGCGAATGGCGAGGTCGGCCTGCCAGCGCGAGAATTTGACGTTGCCGCTGGCAGTGAGGAATTGCAGCGTCAGGCCGGGATGATCGCGCAGGAAGGCACTTGCATGCGGTGCCAGCAGCTCTTCGGCGACCGCGTTGGTCGAGGCAATGCGCAGGCGGCCGACCGGGCCGGGCTGGCTCTCCTTGATGCGATCGATCGCCGCGACATGCCCGGCCATCGCACCGACATGCTCGAGCACCGCTTCGCAATGGCGGGTCGGCCGTCGCAGGCCATCCACTGCGTCGAACAGCGGCACGCCGAGATCGCGCTGGATGCGCGCGAGCCTGCGGCCGACGGTGGTCTCGTCGATGCGCAGCCGCGCGCTGGCGCCGGCATAGGTGCCCTCGTCCCTCACCGCGGCGATGATGCGCAGATCGTCCCAGTTCATCGGCGGCAAGCCTAGCAGGCGCTGCGCTCGCCTGCAAATTCGCAGCCATATGCTGCAATAGTCCTGCACATTGGCAGGCCGTCGCCGCGCTAAGGTCGGACCAACCGATACCTCTTGGAAGGCCTGACCAGCATGACCGCTCCAAAGACCCTGCTCGAATTGTCCGGCGCCGATCTCAACCCGCCCAAGCTCGGCCAATCCTGCCTCGTGCTGATCGACATCCAGAACGAATACCGCTCTGGCCCCCTCGCCCTGCCCGACGCCGAGCCCGCGATCGCTGTCGCCGCAAAACTGCTCGCCCGTGCGCGGCAGAGCGGCGCGGCGATCTTCCACATCGCGCACAAGGGCCGCGCCGGCAGCCTGTTCGACCGCGAAGCCGAGCGCGGCGCGATCGTGGCAAGCCTGGCGCCGCTCGCGAACGAGGCCGTGATCGAGAAGGCACTGCCGAACGCCTTTGCCGGCACCGATTTGCAGGCACGCCTTGCCGCGACCGGCCGCACCAACATCGTGCTGGCGGGCTTCATGACCCATATGTGCGTGAGTTCGACCGCGCGCGCCGCGCTCGATCTCGGCCTGCGCACGACGATCGCCGCCGATGCCTGCGCGACGCGCGATCTGCCCGACGGACGCGGCGGCGCACTCTCGGCAAGGACCATTCACGAGGTCGCGCTGGCCGAATTGTCGGATCGCTTTGCGATCATCGCGCAGGGCGAAGCGCTGAGATAACGGAGCAACGCGATGCTGAAACTGTACTTCTTTCCGATGGCCTGCTCGCTCGCCAGCCGCATCGCGCTGATGGAGGCCGGCATCGAGGCGCAATATCACCTCGCCCATATCTGGACCAAGAAGGTCGTAGACGACGACAGCGACTTTCGCGGCATCTCGCCGATGGGCGCGGTGCCGGTCCTGGTGCTTGAGAACGGCGACCGGCTGACCGAAAGTGCTGCCGTGCTGCAGTACATCGCCGACGTGAAACCGGAAGCCAGCCTTGCGCCCCCCTTCGGCGATCCCGACCGCTATCGCCTCCAGGAATGGCTGAGCTTCATCGGCACCGAGATCCACAAGGCCTTCTTGTTCCCGACCTTCTGGTACAAGGACGATGGCTCGCTCGCCAAGCCGCGTGCGAGGATCACACAGACGCTGGCGGTGCCGTCGGCGCATCTTGCGGGCCGCGAATTCCTCGTCGGCAACAGTTTCACCGTCGCGGATGCTCATCTCACCTGGGCCTTGCTGATGCTCCGTCCGGCAGGGATCGACATCGCGCAATGGCCGTCCCTGTCGGCCTATCTCGACCGCATGCAGGCGCGCCCCGCGGTGCGGGATGCGATTGTGACCGAGATGGCGCTGCGGAAAACCATAGCGACGAGCGCGGCGTGACAGGATGTCACGGCCGCCAAATCTGACGGTTCCATCACGAGGCCATTGATGCCGGCGCGGCATGCGCTAATCTGGAGGAATATTTTTCAATATTTCCCCTGGAAGGCATTCATGCGTGCTCCTTCTGGAATTTTGCGGCAATTTGTCCTGGCCCTCCTCGCCTTCTGGCTAAGCCTTGCCCCCGCTTCGGCGGACACGCGAGTCGCATTGGTGATCGGCAACGGCGCCTATGTCTCCACGGCGCAGCTTCCCAACCCGTCGCACGATGCCGAGGACGTCGCTAGCTCGCTCAGGCGCAGCGGGTTCGAGGTGCTCCAGGGCATCGACCTCCGCCAGGCCGACATGCAGGACCTGACCATCCGCTTCGCGCGCGCCGCAAGCCGGGCCGATGTCGCGATGTTCTATTACAGCGGCCATGCCATGCAGTACAACGGCGTCAACTATCTGATGCCGGTCGATGCCGTGCTGACCGACGAAGCCGACCTCAAGCGTTTCGTGCGGGTCGACGACATCGTGAACGATTTGCAGCAGGCCAAGAACCTGCGGATCCTCGTGCTGGATTCCTGCCGCGACAATCCGCTCGCCGATATGCTGAAGCGCTCGGCGACCCGCGCGGCCTCGATCGGACGCGGACTGTCGAAGGTCGAGGCGCCGCGCGGCACGATCGTGTCGTTCTCGACGCAATCGGGACAGGTCGCCGCCGATGGCAGTGGCCGCAACAGCCCCTATACGACGGCGTTCCTGAAACACATCGAGGAGCCGCAGGAAATCGGCGACGTCTTTCGCGACATCAGCAGCGACGTCTATGACAACAGCGGCAAGACCCAGTTGCCGGAGCTGTCGCTGTCGATCATCGGCAAGTTTTATCTGAACGGACCTGTGTCGGTCACGGTGGCACCAGCAGCGCCCCAGGCCGCGCCGAAGGCTGATCCATGCGCCGCCGCAGAGGCCCATTGGAAAGCCGCTGATAGCATCGGCACGCTGGCCGCCTATGAAGACCACCTCGCCAGATTCCCGAATTGCATCTTCGCCACCCTCGCCAAGGCGCGGGTCGAAGGCCTGAAGCAGAAGACGGCGCTGGCACCTGCCGGCAACGTGAGGACGACGGACAGCAAGGATTTCGACGGCAGTTGGGACGTGACGTTGAACTGCCCTACCGCAGGCAAAGCACAGGGTTTTACCAGGGGATTGGCTGGCACCGTTGCGAACGGCGTGTTTCACGCCGAGGCTCAAAACCAAAATGGCGTCAACCGGCTGGAGATCGACGGTCAAATCCCGGCGAACGGCAAGACGACGTTGAGCGCGCGCGGCACGACGGGAGCAAGCACTTACACCCTCAACAACCTGCCACCCGGCTCTCCCTACGCCTTCACGGTCGATGCGCAGTTCGATCGCACCCGGGGCAACGGCAAGCGCAACGAGGCGCGCGCCTGTAACCTGGTTTTCGTCAAACGCTGATCGTGCGATATCACGCAGCGCAGGCGACGGCGATCGGCCTTAATCCCGCAGCGGACTGACATCTCTCGACAGGAACAAGATCATGACATCGCATGACACGGCGAAGATTCTGGCAGGCAAGGTTGCGCTCGTGACCGGCGCGGGGCGCGGGCTCGGCCGCGCCTTTGCAGAGAAGCTCGCCGCGCTCGGCGCCGACGTCGCCATCCACGGCATGCGCGAGAACGGGCCGGCGGAATATGGCGAGGGCACGACGCTCACCGCGGTGGCCGCAGAGATCGGCCAGCAATTCGGCGTCCGCAGCCAGCGCGTGCTCGGCGACCTCACCAAGGGCGAAGACATCGCACGCGTGATTGCGGAGACTGAGGCCGCGCTCGGCCCGATTGGCATTCTCGTGCATAATGCCGGCGGCGATATCGCAGCCGCCGGCGGCAAGCCTGATCCGAACGACGCGGTCTACATCAAGGAGGCCGATGTGCGCGCGGTGCTGGAGCGCAATCTGCTCTCGACCATCCTGACCTGCCAGGCGGTCGCGAAGGGCATGATGGAACGGAAACGCGGCCGCATCGTCACGCTCGGCTCGGTCGCCGCCTTCAAGGGACGCACCCAGGGCGCGATCTATGCGGTGTCGAAGGCCGGCGTGACCCATTACACGCGATGCCTCGCCGACCAGCTCCGCCCCTACGACATCGCCGTCAACTGCATCGCGCCCGGCGATACCCGCACCGGCCGTTTCCTCGGCACGCGCGCGGTGGACGCGAACCGGATGGTCGAGACCGGCACGCTCGACCGCATCGCGACCGTCGACGAGGTGGCGCGCGTCGTCGAATTCTTCGCAGGCCCCATGGGCGCCTTCGTTTCCGGCCAGGTGCTGAGGATCGACGGCGGCGGACAGTGCTGGCCGGGCTGAAGCACAAAAGAAAAGGGCCGCTGCGAGCGGCCCTTTTGCATCATCTTATATGAGCTGAGATCACTCGACCCGCGCCAGCACCGCGAGCTTGCGGATGCCCTTGTTGCGGTAGGCGTCGAGGAACGCGTAATAGTCCTTGAACGACACGCAGCCGTTGGAATCGCCATTCGGCCCGAGCATGAAGGTGTGCGCGAGCAGACCGTCGCGGCCGTAGATCGCGTTCTCGCCGCCGATCGGGGTCAGGCGCAGCGCCGGCACGCCGTGAAACAGCGCCTCGCGCGGCTTCAGCATGTAGATGTGCGGCGGCGTCACGCCGCGCATGCGGGTGCGCGAGGAGCGCGGATCGTCGAGATTCGAGCCGAGGCCGGAATGCGCCTCGAGCTTGGTGCCGTCGGGCAGATAGACCATCTTGGCCGTGATGTCATAGACTGCGGTGTCGCGCTCATAGGGGAACGAACCACCGAGCATGGGGTTCTGCTCCTTCGGCGCGATGGCAGACGTCACGCTGGCATCGGCCGAGGCATAGGCGAGCAGCCCGCCGGACGGCTCACGCTTGCCCCAGAGCTTTTCGACCATCGACTGGCGCGGCCCGGTGATCGACATCACCGCGGCCTTGGCGCGGTCGGCGAAGGATTTTGGCTTTGCCTCGGGCGCCGGCACGATCTCGGCCGGGTCGGCCGAAGCCAGCTGCATCTGCGCGTCCGGTGCGCGCTTGGCCTTGTCCGCACCCTTGTCAGCAATCTTGGCCGACGCCGCGGGCTTCAGCGCTTCGGTGACCCTCGCGATCACGCTCTGCTTCGGGGCCTCGGCGACCCTGGTCGCAGGCACGGCGCTCGCCGCGTTCGAGTCCACGCCTTGCGTGGCCGCCGCGGCAAAACGCTCGTTGAACATCTCGCGCGAAATCGGGGCTACGACCTGCAAGCGGTCGGGCAGCAGCGCAAACGCTTCCTTGATGGCGTCGCCCGCCTCGCGCAGCGCAACCTTGGGCGCGCGCTTGATCACGGGCTCGTCGTAACCGGCGCTGTCGACGGTCGGGAAGGCGCTGGCGGCGAAGATATTGTTGTAGACGGTCCAGCCGGTAAGCACGACGCAGCCGATCACAGCGGCGCCAAGCACGTTTTGCGGGGTCATTTTCCGGGAAGGCTTCCGATATGAATTCTTGCCAGGATTTTTGAACTTACGTGCCGCGTTACTCTGCGCAGCGATACTCGTACTCATTCGCCTTGCGTCCAGGACAGTGTCACTAAGTCCCCCTTAGAAGTGCCGCTGGTCACGATCCGGGAACAGCATTTCGCAGGAGGTCGGAGCGTCATTAAGGCGACTTTTAGTTAAATGCGGATTAAGTTCGGGCAGATGTAGGGCAACTCGTTAACGCTGTGCCATTTCGAGAAAAAAGCCCGCAGAATTACGGACTTAGGCGACACTGTTAACCATGATTCTCGGCCGGTTCAGCACGCTCAGCGGACGTCGCCGGCCGCCTCTCTAAACCCACCAACCAAGTCCTTTTCGTGGTCTTCAATACCCGGAAGATAGCGGGGAAGCGTTGCGCGAGGCTGGCGCGCGCTCGCTCTGCGTCGTCCTCCCCGCCTGCCTGGAGCGGGAGAAGAAAGATAGTTCGGCCTGACCGAAAGTTGATCGCGCCGGACTGGAAAAGACCGGAACGAGGAAATAGCTGCGAGAGCGGCACTTTTCAGCAGCCTCTGCGTGTGATACGGTACCGTATCAACATTGCCTTGAACTGTGCCACGCACGCAAATGGAGGCTGGCATGAGAGGGATCGCGGGCGCTGGTTTTTTTGCTCTGGCGTTGTTTCAGTTGATCGGGTCTGCGAATGCACAGCCTGCTGCCAATGCGGGCTGCACGGCGTCGCCAGCGGCCGCCGGCACGGAAGTTTGGCACTGCGACAACGGCATCACCATCGTTGCCGAAAGCGGCGCCAGATTTGAACTTAAGGACGCCAACCGCGACGGACATATAGACTCCGTCGAGTTGAGCAGCAAAGCGCTGCTGGTCGAGGTGCCCAAGAAGCCCGGCGGCAACCCCTTCAAGGTGCTGACGCCACAGGCCATCGCCGCAGTGCGCGGCACCAAATGGGCGGTCGATGTCGCCGATGCCAAAACCTCGGTCTTCGTCGCTGATGGCCGTGTCGGCGTCACCCGCAGGAGCCGCGGACGCGGCGTCGTGCTCGGACCGGGCGAAGGCGTCGACGTCGAGGCAACCGGCCCGCTGACCGTCAAGACATGGGGCCAGCCGCGCGTCGACGCGCTGATGGCGAGACTTGGTCAGTAACAAGACTTGGTCAGTAACGAGACTTGGTCAGTAACGAGACTGGGCCAATACGACCTGAACAATTAAGGCCCGCGCAGCAAGGCGCGGGCGACAAAGAAGATTGCAATACGTCATGACGAGACGCTTTCAGATCCTGGTGGCCCTCACTCTCACCGCGCTGTGGGGCGCAGGCATTTATGCGGCTCACGCCAACGGCCGTCTGCGCTTTCTCGATCGGCTCGAGGCGACGCTGACCGATTTGCGGACGCAGGTCCGCGGCGTGCAGACGCCGCCCGATCTCGTCACCATCGTCGCGATCGACGATACCGTGGTCAAACGCGGCGGCAGCTATCCGCTGCCGCGCGCCGATCTTGCCCGTGTCGTCGACACCATCGTTCAGTTCAAGCCGAAGGTCGTCGCGATCGATCTGCTGCTGGTCGACCGCAGCGCCGCGATCGGCGACGCTACGCTGGCCAACACGCTCGCCACCGGTCCCGTGGTGCTTGCCGCCGCGGCGATCTTCCCGTCCGCCAGCGAGACGGTGGAGCCGGGCAGCCAGGGTCCCCTCGCCGCCCTGCCGCAGGCCGAGCGTTTCCTGCTGCCGCTGCCGGCCTTCACCGATCACGCCGAGGTCGGCGTCGTCAACGTCGCCACCGGACAATCGGGCTCGCCGCTCTCGGTGCCGATGCTGTTCCGGACCCGCGACAAGGTCGAGCTGTCATTTCCCTTGCGGGTCGCGACGCGCGCGCTCGACAAGCCGCTGACGATCGCGCCCGATCAACTCATGCTCGGCGATCGCGCGGTGCCGACCGATACCGATTTCGCGCTGCCGATCACCTATTACGGCCCGCGCCGCACCATCCGCACCGTCAGCGCCCAGAGCATCTTCGACGGCACACTCAATCGCGCGGCGATCGAGAACCGGATCGTCGTGATCGGCGCCGCGGTCGCCGGCGGCGGCGACTTCTATCCGACGCCGTTCGACTCCCTGATGCCCGGCGTCGAGGTGATCTCGACCGCGATCACGCATCTCGTCGCCGGCGACAACATCGTGCGCGACCGCAGGGTTCACATCGCCGACGCGCTCACCGCGATCCTGCTGCCGATGCTGCTGGTCGGCCTGCTCGCCTGGCGGCGCAGCGCGTTCGGCATCGTCGCGGCAGCTGTGGTGATGATCGCCTGGGCCGGGCTCAATCTGTTCGCGTTCACGCACGGCGTCTGGCTGAACGCCGCAACCACGCTCGCCGCCGCCGTGCCGCCGGTCGCGGTCTTCGCCGGCGTGCAGCTGTGGGCGGGAGGCCGCCGCACGCAATATCTTGCCGCCAAGAGCCGGTCGCTCGCGCAATTCCAGGCGCCCGCCGTGCAGGAATGGCTGACGCGCGATCCGAACTTTCTATCCACGCCGGTCCGGCAGGATGCGGCCGTGGTCTTTATCGATCTCTCAGGCTTCACGGCGCTGAGCGAAGGGATCGACCCGGACGAGCTCCAGGATCTTCTGAAGGCGTTTCATGCGCTGATCGACAAGGCCGCGGTCGATTGCGACGGCCTGATCACCGGGTTTCTCGGCGACGGCGCCATGATCCTGTTCGGCCTGCCACACGCGATGCCCGACGACGCGGCGCGCGCGCTCAAATGTTCGATTGACCTGTATCGCAGTATCGATCGCTGGATCGCCTCGTTGCCATCAGCGATCCGCGGCCAGCTCGGCTTCAAGATCGGCGCGCATTTCGGCCCGATCGTCGCCTCCCGCCTCGGCGAAAGCCACCAGCACATCACGGCGACGGGCGACACCGTCAACGTCGCGAGCCGCTTGATGGAGGTTGCGGCCCAGAATTGTGCGCGGCTCGCGCTGACCGATACGCTGCTGGACGCGGCCGACTTCCACGGCGCCCCCGATGGCATCCTGACAGGTCCCCTGCTCACGCAGGTCCGTGGCCGCTCCGGCATCGTGACCGTCTGGTTCTGGCGCGACCAGGACAGGCCCAGTCAGACCGCCACCAGGGCTGAGATGATCGACTGAACTCCGCTCAGCCTTGCGCCTGAGCCCGGTCGAATTACACCGCGAGCTGCGTCAACTCATTCGGCTCGATAACGATCTTCTTCAGATAACCCGCTACGCTCTGGTCGGGGACGGCATCGAGGCGCAGCCCTCGCTCGGCCCAAACTTTCCCCCAGAGATGAACGCCCGTGACACGGGGGTCGCTCAAGATCTCGAAGCCCTCCCGGCTTTCGGAGACCAGCAAATCTACTTCACACCAGTCGATCGCATTGAAGGCCGTCGGAGGCAGGATCGACGACCGGAGCTTCTCGTCATCTGACAAAAGCAGATATTCGCTCAACAGCAACGGGCCCACCGCGCCGTATTCGACACGCCGTTCGCCCAAAAGACGCTGGAGCGACAGGGCGTACAGATTGGCCATATGAAGCGAGCCCTTGGGCGCGCGCATCGCGCCGCCGACGCAAACATGGCCGTTCTCGACTCCCGACCATTGCGTGGAAAACACATGCTCCGACGCAAAATCCAGCGGCTTGACGAGGATGATGTCGGTATCGAGCCACCATCCGCCAAACTCTTGAAGGGCGGCGTAGCGGAAGATGTCGCTGAAGTAGCGGATCTCGCTGTGCACGAGAGCATGGTGGTAGGTCGAAGTCAGCACGACGCTGCCGGCATCGACCACCATGACTCCGGACGGCACAAGCGCCTGCATCACGGCCACGTCGTCGTAGGTGTAAAGCGTAACCGGATGGCCCTGGCGGATCATCGACTGAAGCGAGAGATACGACAACCCGCTCAGCAGCGCGTCCGACCAGAAGCAATGGATGGGATCGCGGATCGCGCCTGACCGCGCGAGGTTTCGAAGGTGAGGATTGAACTGCTCCGTCAAGGCATTCCAGCCGTTCCGGGGAGCAGAGCGGCATTCCGCCAGGAACGGCAGCTTCTGATAGGCCCGCGCGATGACGAAGCAAAGGCTCGCCTGGTTGACATGCCCTGCCCTGTTCAAGGCGTTGCCAAAATTCTCCCAGATTGACGGATCAACGGGATCAAGCTCCACCGCTCGCTCAAACGCCTCGAGCGCCTGCTCCTGCATCCCTTTGCCTTGCAGGGCCGTCCCGAACGTTGCGAGATAGGTCGCCTTCATGTCGTTTGTGAGCGCACGGCCGGCCCAGTTGATGGCGGCATCGTAGTCTCCCTTGAGGAGAGACACGCCGGCCATCAGATGAAGCAAGCCGGCATGGCTTGCATCCGAGGCCAACCCTTCCCGGCAACGGGCTTCCGCCTGTTCAAGCTCGCCCGTTTTCAAGTGTCGAAGGCAGATCTGGTAATATTCATCCCGCGTCAGCAAAGACGGCTCTGTCGAGATCTCGTTTGTTTTTGCGAGAGTGCCGTCGTGATAATTCATCGAGGAACCTTCCAGATCAGGGGGCAGCCTGCAACGACCCGCCTCCCGAACTTTCGGGAAGGTCGCCACTCCACAATTATTCCTTGGAGCTTGCACGAAGCTGGACGCGGCATTCGGCGCGCCGTGCCGCCGCGTGGCGAATCAAGGGGGCCGCTGATATGGCAGCAAACAGCGACCGGCGCACTTTGTCCGGTCTTTGGATCTGGCCTTCGGGGGAGAGGACGGTCATTTGTCGACGAACAATCAACTGGACGTCCATGTCGCCGCCTATCAAGGCGAGAACATATACGATTTCGACAACGAAATTCTATTGACCTGGTATCCGAAACGGATTGCTCACGTCGTCAAAGATCCGCGCTCCGTTCTGGATTTGGGACTGGGGCACGGTTTTGCCACCGCGATTTTTTCGGACCGATGTGCACGCCATGTCGTCCTTGAAGGCTCTCCCGCGGTCATCGATAACTTCAAGCTGAAATTTCCTGACAACAGAAGCGACATCATCGAAACCTATTTCGAGGAATTCGACACCGAGGAACGATTCGACCTCATTGTCATGGGATTCATTCTCGAGCATGTCGACGACCCGCTTCTGATCCTGAACCGCTTCAGAAAATTTCTAACGCCCACGGGCAAGCTTTTTGTGGCGGTCCCCAACGCCGAGGTCATGAACCGCAGACTGGGACATCTTGCGGGGATGCTGCCCGACATGGAGGCCCTCTCGGAGAACGATCTCCTCCTCGGGCATCGGCGGTACTTCACGGTCCGCTCACTCACCAAGCTTGTGAGCGACGCCGGTTACAAGCTCGAAAAAATGGAGGGCATCTATCTGAAGCCCCTCGCGACAAGTCAGATCCTGTCGTTGAATCTCGCGGACAATATCGTTCAGGCCATGTGCGAGATCGGAATTGAATATCCGGAACTATCCTGTGCGATGCTTGCCCAACTCACTCCGGTCGATCCGGCGCGATCATGAGGGTCTTGATCGTTGGCGGGACCTCTTCGCTGGCACAGACGCTTATCCCGCTTCTTCGCGAACGGTGCGAGGTACTGACGGCCGGGCGCAAGGGCTGTGACGTCGAACTAGACTTATGTTCGCGCGATATCCAAATCCCCGCCGGGATCGACTGCGTCGTGAACATGGCCGCAGCTTTCGGCGGCAAGGATCTGACAAACACCTTGCAAGCGATGGATGTCAACGTGCTCGGCGTCATAAAGCTCTGTCATGCCAGCTCGAAGGCAAATGCAAAACACTTTGTGCACATCTCCAGCATTTTTTCGGATCTCGAGAGCGAGTCGCCCTTCTTCGGCGCTTACTCACTCTCAAAGAAGCATTCTGAAGACATCGCGCAGTTTTGCGGTCGAGAATTGCGGCTGCCGGTCGCGGTTATGAAGCCTTCTCAGCTATATGGTGTTGGCGCGCAGTTTCGAAAGCATCAGCCGTTCCTGTACACCATCATGGACAAGGCACAGCGACATGAGGACATAGACCTTTTTGGTTCGAATGACCCCTTGCGGAATTTCATTCACGCGCAGGACGTGGCCAGGATCATCTCGGCCGTCATTGCGACGAAGATCGAAGGCACCTATCGCTGCGCGCACCCCGACAATGTCACCTATTCTCAAATTGCTGCGGCGGCTATTTCCGCCTTTGAGAGCAAGAGCAAGGTGAGATTCCTGAAAGACAAGCCTGACATCCCGAGCAATGGCTTTGCTTGTGATAAGACGCTGTTCAGGCTGCTCGGCTATTTTCCCCGCATATCCATTGCGCACGGAATGCAGATGGAAGCGGCTCATCGAAGGCAGGCGTGGTGAGAACCATATTGGTTTCCGGCGCCGCCGGCATCGTCGGCTACGGAATTTTGCGCTCCCTGAAAAGGTCGAACAGGCCGATGAAGCTCATCGGCACCTCGATCTATACCGATTCGGTGGCGCCGGGATTCTGCGACATCTTTGAACCGGTGCCCAGGACGGACGCGCCGGATTACCTTGATCGGCTTCTCTCACTGCTGCGCAAGCATCACGTCGACGTGGCGATCCCCGGCATCGATGCAGACATGTACAGCTGGGCGGACCGACTGGCTGAGATTCAATCGACCGGAACCAAGGTCGTCATGAATTCACCCGACCTGATCTCCAGATGCTCCGACAAATGGGCGTTTTACGAGCGGCAGCTGGAACTGAAGCTGCCCTGTGCGATCCCGAGCTATCTGCAAATGGACTTCGATTTTCTCAAAGAGAAATGCGGCCTGCCGTTTTTGCTCAAACCTCGCCGGGGTTTCGGATCCAAGGGAATAGTGGTGGTCAAGGCCGCGGAGCAGTTCAACGAAATTGATCCCGCGACCAAGGCGACGCTCATGGCCCAACCCATTGTCGGACGCGATGATGAGGAATTCACGGTGTCCGCGTTTTGCGATGGACGCGGGAGCTATTCGGCGATCATGGCACTTCGACGAAAACTCTCCAAGGACGGGTTCACGGAAAAAGCCGAGGTTGTCGATGAGACGGACTTTTCCGAGGCGGTCCGGGATCTATGCGAGGCGTTCTCTCCCGTCGGGCCGACCAATTTTCAGTTTCGCAGGACCGACGACGGCCTGAAGCTGCTCGAGATCAATCCCAGGATCTCGTCGTCCACGTCGATACGCGCCGCCTTTGGATATAACGAAAGCCTGATGGCGGTTGACATGGCCATCGAGAACCGGATGCCGGTCCAGCCCGACATCAAGCGCGGTCGAGCCGTCCGCTACACGGAGGATCATATCTTCTATGAAAATAGCGTTCATCTCTGACATCCATGGGAATTTCGAGGCACTGACGGCGGTTCTCGCCGAGCTCGATCGCATGCGCGTCAGCGAGATCTTCTGCGTGGGCGACGTGGTCGGCTATTATTCCCAGGTGAACGAATGCTGCGACGAGCTGAGACGGCGCGAGATCAAAAGCGTCATTGGCAACCATGACTGGTACCTGGGCTTCGGCGGCTTCTGCATCAGGTCCAAGAGCGTCAACGAATGTCTGGTCTATCAGAGGAAGGTGATCTCGTCCGAGAACGTGAATTGGCTACAAGCCTTCCGCGCGCAAATGCAGGTGGGAACCATTCAAGTCGTTCACGGCGGCTGGTCCGATCCGATCGATGAGTACATCATCACCCCCAACGAAGAATACTTCGAGCGGCTCTCTGGAGCGTATTTTGTAAGCGGCCACACCCACGTGCAAAGTCTCCACCGCTTCGGCGAGAAGACATACTGCAATCCGGGGTCAGTCGGACAACCGCGCGACGGCGATCCACGGGCCGCATTCGCAACCTTCGACGGCGAGAGCTTCGAGCTGCATCGGGTTGAGTACAACATGCAAAAGGTATTCGAGCTGATGGAAGCAGCGGGATTCCACGACTACTACTATGGCGGACTGAAGACCGGCGCGAAAAATCTCAGGCGGCTCGCGGACTAAGCATCGAGATGCTCAGCGTTGTCTCTCCTCTCATCAACATGAAAAGCTTGTGAGCACAAATCATGACATCACACGATCCACAGGACGCGCAGAACTTTACCTTTGCTGCCCAGGACGAAGTGGCCGCCTACAGCCGGCTGCAGGAACTGATGAAGACGTCGCCGATGCCTCCGCGTGAATTCCACGCGAACCTCGGCCTGTTTCTCAATCGCCCGTCGCTGGCGCGCATTCTCTTCATGCATGATCTCTATTCGATGACCCTGCACACGCATGGCGTCATCATGGAATTCGGCGTGCGCTGGGGCCAGAACATGGCACTGTTCACGACGATGCGGCACATCTACGAGCCCTACAACATGAGCCGCAAGGTCGTCGGCTTCGATACGTTCGAGGGCTTCCCGTCGGTGGCGCCGCAGGACGGCGATTTCGACGGGCTGAAGGTCGGTGGGCTCGCCGTCACGCCCAATTATGAAGACGTGCTGGCAGACATCCTGTCGGCGCAAGAGAAACTCGCGCCGCGCAGCCACCTTCGCAAGTTCGAGCTGGTCAAGGGGGACGTGACTGAAACTCTTCCCGTGTACCTGGAAAGGCACCCCGAGACGATCATCTCGCTGGCCTATTTCGACCTTGATCTCTACGAGCCGACGAAAAGATGCCTCGAGCTCATTCGGCCCTATCTGGCGAAGAACAGCATCGTCGGGTTCGACGAGTTGGTCCTTGCCGAGAATCCTGGCGAAACCCTGGCCTTGCGCGAGGCCTGGGGCACCCAGGGCTATCGCATCTGCCGCAACACGATCTCGCCGCAGCAGAGCTACGTCGTATTTGAATAAGGCGCCGATTTCGACCCTGGACTGCGTCCGGATGGACGCAGTCCGGGCCTACACGTCCTGTTGAACCAGATCGTAGTTTTCGGCGATGATCTCGCTCAACTTCGAAACTGAGTTGAACATCAGCAGATCGACGATCGATAGATATGGCACATGAGGCTGACCGAACTGCTCGTAGGGAAATGACTTTGCGCGAAGGGCCCTGAATTCGATTCCGCGGGCACTGAAAGCATTGGAATCGTAGAGCTCCAGGCCGCCGATCGCGTTGATGTATCTTTGCGCGCCTTCCGCTTCGCACAATGCGAGCACCTTATCCTGGAACTTGAGCGAATGATCGATCGGCACCTCGGACGATATTTTCAGGGCGGTTTTCAGACCGAGATGCGCGCAGGTCATCTTCAGCGAATGGAAGAGATAGCGAAATAGATTGGGGTCTTGAAAGCCCACAATCGCTTCCAGAAGCGGAAAGGTCTGCTTGAAGAAGGGCGCGGTGCGATAGGCTCCATGCCACTGATTGAGCAGCTTTGTACGGTCGAAATCAGCCGCCAACTCCCGGTCGCGAACATCCAGGGCATCCGAATCCTTTTTCAACGGGAGCGAAAACAATGCGTCCTTGCCGTTGATCAGCATCCGGTTGCGGTTGATCCAGCCTTTCTTCACATATTTGATGTTGTCGTAGACAATAAAGAGATCGACGGCAGAAATGAGCTGATAGTAGCCGATATAGGGCAGAAAATACGGCTGCATGATCGCGAGTTTCATCGTGTGCGACGCCCTGCTAGCCCCAAACACGCGCATCGTGAGTATAGGTCGTCGACGTGGCGTTGTTGTTGCGCGGCACCACCAGCGGCGCGAAACAAGCATACGCCTTGAAGAAGCGATAAGTGCTGTTCCCCATTCCATCCAATCCGATCGTCGGCAGCATTCTGTTTCCGAGCGCCTCGATTCTGACGGGCCGGTTGTCCATCGGGAAACACAGCTCCAGCAACCTCGACGCTCCCGCAGGAGAGATTGCCGTCCCGGCTGGGCCAAAACAACAATTGAGCCGGAAGGCTGCGACCTGAGAATTCGATCTCTGGAAAGCGGCATCGCTCGCGTCATCCGGGTGGACGGGTCGAAAGACCATCATCGACTTCATCCCTTGCGCGAGCTCAAGATCCAGTACTGAATCCGTATTGTATCCGAGCACCAGAAGATCCCAGCTATCAAGGGACGGAAGCAGCGCTTCCAGACGTGCGATGATGTCGTAGCGGATGGTACAATCGTCCTCGAACACAAGGGCGGGTTCATTCTGTTTGGCAATCCAGTTCAATATCCGCCACAGCGAAGCGGCGCCGCCAACGGCTCCCCGGGTGAACTGCGAACCCGGAGCGACAAGCCGCATCGCCATTACCTCCTGATCGGTCAGCTCAAGGCCATTCGTCGCGGAGAAACGCTCGAACGCGATTCCGCAGCCTGCGTTCCGCCTCAGAAAGTTCTCGAATTTCTCCGGATGGCGATCGAGATTAATGACGAAGTTCTTCATATGCCAAAAGGACCGTTAGCGGATGGATGCCGGAGAGCGCCACTAGAATATTGATTCGCCAGTCGGCGGCTAGTCCAAATGCGCCTGTCAATCGCGGATCGCGTCGCGCGCGAATGCTCCACACAAGTCTCGATCTATATCGGTAACTCGTCGCAGACTTGTATCGATGATCAGGACTCGAGATGACCGCCGCAGTCCCGCTTGAATCTCTCGCGCCGCTGGCCAGGGACCCGCTCCATATTGTGCGCCCGAGGTTTCCAAGAACCGAAAAGTTCTTGGCCGCTTTCGAGACAGCGTTGGAGATGGGCCAGGTCACGAACAATTCCCGTTGGGTCGTCGAATTCGAGGCGCGCCTGAGCGAATATCTCGGCGTCCCGACGCTGGTTTTCTGCAACGGCCAGATCGGGATGATGGCCATGTTGAGGGCTGCGGGAATTAGCGGCGGCGAAGTGATCGTGCCGTCGTTCACGTTCAGCGCAACACCGCATGCCATCAAATGGGTTGGCGCCGAACCGGTCTTTGCCGACATTCTCGACGACCAGACGATGCGCCTCGACCCTGATGATGTCGGGCGCAGGATCACGGACCGTACCGTCGCCATCCTCGCCGTCGACGCCTATGGGATCGCCAGCGATTACGCTTCGCTCGCCCGCGTAGCCGAGCGCTACAAGCTGAGATTTCTGGTCGATAGCGCGCCCTCGTTCGGCACGCGCATCAATGGCCAATTGGTGGGAGGCTGCGCAGATGCGCAGATGTTCAGCTTTCACGCCACCAAGGCCTTCGCAACGATGGAGGGCGGCTGCGTCTGCAGCCACGACGCGGAATTGCTCACGCGCGTCAAGGCGATGCGCAACTTCGGGCAAGTCGATGGCGCCGACTGTCACGAGCCGGGCTTGAACGGGAAAATGCTTGAGATATCGGCCCTCATCGGCCTCGAGCAACTCAAGACGTTCGAGCAGGCCATTGCGACGCGCCGACACGCTGTCGAGCGCATGCGAACCGGACTTTCCAAAATTCCTGGTTTGCGCGTGGGGCGAGAGCCCGCAGGCGTACAGACGAACTGGCTCTATCTGCCGGTCGTCGTCGACGCCGGGGAGTTCGGACTCGACCGGGATGCACTGGCGTCAGCGCTCGAGATGCACAATGTCTTTGTCCGGAAGTATTACAGCCCGCCCTGCCACCACATGACCGCCTACAATACGCAGAGGGAAGTGAATTTGGCCGTGACGGAAAGGATTGCTTACAACGTCGTTGCGCTCCCGGTCTACAACGACATGACCGACGAAGAATGCGATCTCATCGTTGCCGCCATACGGTACGCGCGCCAGTCGGCGCAAAACAGAACGAAGCCTTAGTCGCAAAGCCGCAACCAACCGATGTCTCCCCAGAACATAGAAGTCTAGGACATGCAGAAAGTTCTCGTCGCTGGAGCAGGTGGCTACATCGGCATTCCCTTGTGCCAGATGCTGGCCCAAAAGGGTTATTCGGTGACTGCACTCGATCGATGTTTTTTCGGTCGGGATCGATTCATGCAGGCGGCTTCTCACCCGAACATCAAGATGCTCGTCGACGACATCCGCACCGTGGACCCTCAGCAGTTCGAGGGCATGGACGCTGTCATCGATCTGGCGGGACTGAGCAACGACGCCTCCGCCGAAATCGACCCCGAGCTGACGGTCTCGATCAACCATCAGGGGGGCGTTCGTCTGGCTCGCGCGGCTAAACGGGCTGGCGTCCGCCGCTATGTCTATTCGAGCTCGGCATCGGTCTATGGCCACGGCCAAGAGGTGTCGCTGAACGAGCACGCCGACTGCCGTCCACAGACGCTGTATGCCGAGAGCAAGCTTCATGTCGAGGACGAGCTGCGCAAGTTGCAAAGCGACACATTCGAAACGGTCATCCTGCGCAACAGCACCGTGTTTGGCCTTGCTCCGCGTATGCGCTTCGACCTCGCCATCAACGTCATGACGCTACGCGCCTGGAAAGAGCGGGTGATCTACGTCATGGGCGGCGGCGAGCAATGGCGGCCGTTCATCCACGTTCACGACGTCTGCCGCGCCCTGGTGATGGGTATCGAGAGCGAAGCGCCGGTCGTATCAGGCGAAACCTTCAACGTCGGCAGCGACGACCTCAATTATCAAATCAAGCAGCTCGCCAACTTCGTAAAGGACATCATCCCGAACATCGTCACTCATACGATCCCGGATGCGACGGACAAGCGGACCTACAATTTGTCCTTTGCCAAGATCATCCAGCGCCTGAAATTCGATCCGTCCTCCCGCGTCCATGAAGGTATCGTGGAAATAAAACAGGCTCTGGAGCGGGGCACGGTGAGTGGCGACGATCCCACCACCCATACGCTGGGATGGTACCGTTCCCTGATCGACTGGGACAAGCGGATCAAGGAGTTGTCGCTCAACGGCAAGATCCTGTGAAAACTCAAGGCTGGAGTTCAGGCGGCGGTGAACGGTCGAGTACGTCACCCTTGGCGCCTTCCAGCAGATCGATGCCGTAGGTTTCGACGACGAGCGGCCCGCGCTTGCGCTGCAATTGCGCGACCTGCGTCACCTTCGCGAAGAGGTCGTGGACGGCGGGATGGCCGTCGGGGCGCAACTCGTCGACATAGATCAGCTTCCCCGACAGCAACTTCGGATCGGGCTCGGGCATGTTGACCCAGCGGATGCGCTGGTTTTGCTGCACCACGCAAGAGCCGCGCGGCAGATAGAAGGCAAGCCAGCCCGTGGTGCCATAATCCGGCGCCAGCACGCAGGTCGCGCCATTGCGCGCGCGGACGGCTTCGATTTCCGCGGCGAGCTCGCGCCAGCCGACGCCGACGCTGCGCACGGTCGCGTCGCGGCGATAGCCGGACAGCCAGCCGGTATTGGCCTGCACGATCAGCGCGGCAAACATCACGATGCCGGCGGGTGCAGCCCAGCGCAGGCAAAAGTCCACCAGGCGTCGCGCGCGCGGCTTCCACTGCACGAGATTGGCGGCGGCCGCAGCCGCGACCACGAAGGGCGGATAGACCGGCGCGAACCAGTTGGCCTCGACGCGGGCATGCAGCGAATGCCAGACGAAATAGGCGACGATGGTCCAGAACATCGTCTCGATCAGCACGCGCGAGGCCAGCGCGCCGGCCCGGCGCCAGGTCAGCGCATGCAGGCCCATCGCGCCGAGGATGAAGACCAGCGGCGTTGCGAAGACGATCTGGGTCGGGATCAGTTCGGCGATGAAAGCGGGACGGAAATCCTCGATCTTGGCGCGACCGAGCTGCTTTGCGAACGAGACCCATTGATGATCCGCGTTCCAGAGGATCACCGGCGAGAACAGCGCCAGCGCAACAAGGCCGCCGAGATAGGGCCAGGGCGAGAGGAACCAGCGCCGCAGCTTGGGCACAGCCGCAAGCCAGATCAGGATCGCAGGGCCAAAGAACATCGCGGTGTATTTCGACAGCAGCGCCGCGCCGACGGCTGCGCCGACCGCGATCCACCAGACCCCGCGGCCGGTCTCCAGCACCTTGGCGAGGAAGAACAGCACGAAGCTGGAGGCAACCAGCAGCGGCGCATCGGGCGTCACGATCAGCGTGCCGACCGAGGCCATCATGGTCACGTTGAGCAGGATGGCGCTGGTCGCGGCCACCCGCGCGCCGCCGAACAGGACCGCGGCGGAGCGATAGATTGCGTAGCTCATCGGCAGCGCGAGCAGGATCGAGACCAGGCGGACGCCGAGCTCGGTGTCGCCCGCGATCATGGTCCCGGCGCGGATGACGTAGGCGACCATCGGCGGGTGGTCGTAATAGCCACCGGCGAGGTTCTTCGACCACATCCAGTAATAGGCTTCGTCGAAGGTAACAGGCGTGAACGCGGCCGCGACGAGCCGCAGGGCCACCAGCGCGAGGATCACCAGCGCGGTATTGCGGACGATCCGCGCGTCAGCCCCGCCCATCCTGCGGCTATTTCTTGCGCCAGACGAACAGTCCGGACATCGCGTAGTTCCACACCACGCCCATCAGCGCACCGGCCATGCCGGCCAGCCACCAGATCGGCTCCTGATCATAGACCGAGAAGGCGACGCCGACATTGGCGAGCAGGCCGACGCTGCACACGATGTAGAACGCGATCAGGCCGCGCAGCAGCCCAAAACCCTTCAGCCGCTGGTCGCGATAGGTGAGGAAGTTATTGAGGATGAAGTTGCCGGTCATGGCGACGACAGCGCCGGCAGCCTGCGCCTCCGCGAACGGCGCCTTGAAGATCTGAAGGGCGACGAACAGCGTGGTGAGATGCACCACGAGGCCGATGCCGCCGACCATCGCGAACAGGACGAAACGCAGCGAGACGGCATCGTTGGTGAACTTCGCCAGCACCAGCCCGATAAAATCCAGCGCGACCATAGAGTCGAGCTTGCTCTCGCCATGCTGGCGGGCGCCAAACGTGTAGGGGATCTCGACGGCGCGCAAATTGCCATCCGCGCTCGCAACGAGGTCGAGAAGGATCTTGAAGCCATGCACCGACAGTTTCGGCGCCAATTCCTCGAACCGGTCACGACGAACCATGAAGAAGCCGCTCATGGGATCGGCGATCTCGACCCGCAGCATCTTCCTGGCGAACTCGGTCGCGAGCGCACTGGCGCCGGCACGCTGCTTGTTGAAACCTTCGGTCTTGTAGCCTTCGATGTAGCGGCTGCCGACCACGAGCTCGGCCTGCCCGCTCGCGAGCAGCGACAGCATCTTCGGCAGCTGCGTCTCGTCGTGCTGGAGGTCGGCGTCGATCACGGCCGCATAGGGCGCGCTCGAGGCAAGGATGCCCTCGATGCAGGCCCCCGACAGGCCGCGTCGGCCGATGCGGCGGACACAGCGCACCCTGTTGTCGCGCTGGGCCAGCGCGCGCACGACGTCCCAGGTGCCGTCGGGCGAATTGTCGTCGACGAACACGACCTCCCAAGCGATCCCTGTGAGGACAGCCTCCAGCCGCCGGTACAGCACCGTGACGTTGTCCCGCTCGTTGAAGGTCGGGACGACGACCGACAATTGCGGCGCCGGTGAACCCGCCTGCGGGGCCTGCGGTGGGTTTTCGGTGCCCGGTCTGATCGCTTCATTCATGACGGCAGCGTATATCCGCCGCGTCCTGCGCTGCCAAGTTCTTGAGCTAAGAGCCGGGGTTTTCTCTGGGGAGCGGGCCCAAAAAGAGGTCCCAAAATGCCAACGACCCCGGAACGGCGGACCGCGCGTACATCCGGCGCAGGCCAAGCTATTCCAAGGTCGTTCCAGCGCCGGAGTTTTCGCTCAACGTCGCCGTTAAAAGCTAAATGGGGACGGCAAAACCGCTTTTCAAGGGGGCGAAAGCAGCCTTTTCAGGATTAGTTCGGGACTTCCTTGATCACAGGCCCCCGCGGTGCGGGCGCGGCGGGGGCTGCGGGCGCCGTAGCCGGGGCTGGCTCAACCTTTACCGGCCTGGGCGGCTTGCCGTACTGGCCGATCGGCCCGAGGACGACGGCGGCCGCAAGCACGACCGCCGCGACGATCGCGCCCAGAATGCCACCCACCGACTCAGACGACATGGAAACCCATCCCCATTTCAGATGGGACCAGTGATACCACGGATGAACGCGGGGCCGGAAGGGCCACGGGACCGCAACCTCTTTGGGGCTATTTCTGCGGCGGCCGGTGCTTGACGAAGGCCGTCACGATGTCCTTTTGCGCTGCTTCCACGGCCCTGTTCGCGGTAGCGAGATGAGCGCCGCCTTCGATGGTCGGATATTGCGTGGTGAGATAGTCGAGCAACGCCACCCGGTAATATTGCCGCTCCGACGGACAGGCCCCCGCGACCGAGCGACCGAAATCCTGTTCCGACATGCCCTGATTGGAGTCGCGCGAATATTCCCGTGCCAGGCAATGCCAATAATCGTCGCGGCCCTGCATGGCGAGCTTCTGCGCACCCTTGGCATCGTCGTCATCGGCCATTGCTGGAGTTATCATGGCTGAAGACATCATGGCAGCAGATGTCATCATCACGAGCGCCGCTCCCACCGTCAGCATCCGCATTCTTGTTCTCCTTTGCGCGGGTATGTTGCAAGCTTAGACCGGACGCGCCAACTGGCCAATCACATCTGGTTTGATTAGGATGAGGTCCCTCCCCGTCGATGCGAGATCCTCCCGTGGCCAAAGCAAAAACCGCGTCCAAAAAATCAGGCAACATCTTCATCGGCATCGGCGGCTGGACTTTTGAGCCCTGGCGCGGCGTGTTCTACCCGGAGAAACTCACGCAGGCGAAGGAGCTGTCCTACGCGGCCTCCAAGCTGACCTCGATCGAGATCAACGGCACCTATTACGGCTCGCAGAAGCCGGAGAGCTTTCGCAAATGGGCGGGCGAAGTACCTGATGGTTTCGTGTTCTCGCTGAAGGGGCCGCGCTTCGCCACCAACCGCAAGGTGCTCGCCGAGGCCGGCGACTCCGTCAAGCGGTTCTATGATTCCGGCGTGCTGGAGCTCGGTGACCATCTCGGGCCGGTGCTGTGGCAGTTCGCGCCGACCAAGAAGTTCGACGGTGCCGATTTCGGCAAGTTCCTCGAGCTGTTGCCGCGCAAGCTCGACGGGCGCGCGCTGCGCCATGTCGTCGAGGTTCGCCACGACAGTTTCTGTACGCCCGATTTCATCGCGCTGATCCGCGAATTCGAGACGCCCGTCGTGTTCGCCGAGCACGGCAAATATCCCGCCATCGCCGACGTCGCGAGCGACTTCGTCTATGCCCGTCTTCAGAAGGGCAATGACGAGATCAAGACCTGCTATCCGCCGAAGCAGCTGGACGCCTGGGCCGGGCGCTTTCAGGCCTGGGCCGAGGGCGGCGAACCCGACGATCTGCCGAAGGTTGAGACGACAAAACCGAAGAAAGAGCCGCGCGACGTGTTCGCCTATGTCATTCACGAGGGCAAGGTGCGCGCGCCGCACGGCGCCATGGAACTGATCGCGCGGGTGAGCTGAGGATGGCTGATGGCAAAGGCAAAGAAGCTCTTCACCATCGGCTATGAGCAGACGCCGCCCAAGGCGGTGCTGGACGAGCTGCAAGAGGCCGGCGTCAAGCTCGTGGTCGACGTGCGTGCGGTGACATCATCGCGCCGGCCGGGCTTTTCCAAGAAGCAGCTTGCCGCAGGGCTCGATGAACGCGGTATCGCTTACGTCCATCTCGCCGCACTCGGGACGCCCAGGGAAGGCCGCCTCGCCGCACGTAGCGGGCAATACGATGTGCTGGAGAAGATCTATTCGAAGCACCTGAAGACCCCGCAGGCGCGGGAAGAGATGGACGAGCTCTCGGCGCTGGTGATGAAGGCCGGCCCGGTGTGCCTGCTCTGCTACGAGCGCGACCATACGCACTGTCACCGCCAGATGATCGCGGAGATCATCGAGGAGCGCGACGGGGTTGCGGTGAAAAATTTGGCGGGACGGCAGGTGTAGCTATAGCCGTCATTCCGGGGCGCGCATAGCGCGAGCCCAGGATGACGAACGGAGAGAGCTCATCCCTCCCCCGCCAGCTTGAACGTCCCTTCCATCATCTGCACGCAGCTGCCGCCGACATGGGCCGAGACGATCTTGCCATCCTGCTTGCGCACACGGGTCCGCAGAATGCTCGGCCGGCCCATGTCAAAGCCCTGGCCGACCGTGAGCTTCAACTCGCCGTCGCGCGTCGGATCGAGATCGGCGAACAGTGAAACGGCGGCGACCGTGGCGCTGCCGGTCGCGGGGTCTTCGGCAAAACCACCGGTGCCGCGCATGAACATCCGCGCCTGCCGGTCGCAAGACGCCTCCGACGCGGATATGTCACGCGTGTAGAACCACACCGAGAAGGCGCCGTCGCGCGGCAATACCCTGCCGAAGGCCGCCGCGTCAGGGCTCGCCCGCTTGAGCGCATCGCGCGAATGCAGCTCCGCCACCAGAAACGGCGTCCCGACGCTGACGACCTGCGGCAAATGGCGATCGGTCTTGATGTCGGCAGCAGTCAAAGAGATGCAGGCCGCGACGTCCTCGGCGGGAAGCTGCGCCAGCTTCGACAGCGGCTGCGGCGCCGTCAGCTCGGTGCTGATCACCCTTCCCTGCTCCCGGAAGATGTCGACCGGCACGAGGCCCGCTTTCTCCTCGAACAGGAAGCGCGGCTTCGGCTCCTTCGCGAGGCTCGCCAACACGAAGGCGGTGCCGACATTGGGATGGCCGGCGAAGGGAAGCTCCCTCACCGGCGTGAAGATGCGCACCTCGGCGTCATTGGCCTTGTCGCGCGGCGGCAGCACGAAGGTGGTCTCGGAATAGTTGAACTCGGTCGCGATCGCCTGCATCTGCGCGGTCGTGAGTCCGCCGGCATCGAGCACCACGGCGAGCTGGTTGCCGCCGAAAGCGCGGTCGGTGAACACGTCGACGGTGATGTAGCGGCGCTGCATCTTGAATTCCCCCACGCAAATCGCAGCCGCGATCGGCTGCATTCGCGCAGCACTCTACAAGCCGGCGACATCGTCCGTCATGCCCCAAAATTGAGTGCAATCGGAGCAATCGCGGACGGCGTATCAGAAGCGGAAGAGCTGCTTCGGCGATGCCAACACCTGCGCCCGCTCGCCCGGATCGGCGATCAGCCCGTCGAGGAATTGCCGGTTCTTCTCATAGCTCTGCGTGGCCTCGAACTGCGTGTGCGGCCAGTCGCTACCCCACAGCAGCCGGTCGAGACCGTAGGCGTTGCGCAACAGCGGATAAGCCGCCTTCGCAAAATCTTCGCCGGCAGCACCGTTGCGATATGGCGCGGAGATCTTGACCCAGACGTTCTTCGCCGCGCCGAGCTTCATCACGGACTGAAAGCCGGGATCGGTAACACCGAGCTTTGGATCCGGCAGCGTGTAGTGATCGAGCACGACGATCACGCCGTGATCGAGCAGCTGTGGCACGAGCACGGCGAGATCGGAGGCGTTACGCTGGATCTCGACCTGCCAACTGAGAGCCTTTACGTTTCCGAGCAGCGCCTTCCATTCTGCGGCGCCGAGATCGGGCAAAGGCTGACCGACGAGATTGAGACGGATGCCGACCACCCCGGCGCGGTCGAGCGTGCGCAGCTCGTCCGCGGACACGGCGAGATCGACCACGGCGATGCCGCGCAGCCGTGTCCCGGCTGTCTTCAAACAATCGACCAGGTACGAATTATCCGTGCCGAGGAAGCTCGGCTGCACCAGCACGCCGTTGGTCATGCCGTTGCGGTCGAGCTGCTCGAGATAGAGCGCCAGCGGCGCATCATAGTCGGGCGCATAGCGCCGGCCCGGCGCGAGCTTGAGGCCGCGGTGAAAGACATGGGCGTGGGTGTCGATAACAGGCAAGGCCGCCTCACTCCTGGCTGTGGTCGCGGTCGCCATCACGAGCGACGCGAGACCCGCGCCAAACTGGCGGCGCGTGAGGCCGCGCGGGACGAATGTCATGGTGACGTCTCCCCATCCCGCCTCAGGCGCGCGTCGCTGCGGTCTGTTCAAAGACCTTGCCGCGGGTTTCGGGCAACAACACCACAGCGATCAGCACCAGCGAATAGGCAAAGGCCGCATCGATGCCGATCGCGGGCCCGAGCCCGATATGGTCGCTGAGATAGCCAACCAGGAACGGGAACGCGGCGGAGACGATACGGCCGAAATTGTAGCAGAAGCCGACACCGGTGCCGCGCACGCCGGCGGGATAGAGCTCGCTGAACAACGCCGCCATGCTGGCCGGAATGCCGGCGGAGAAGAAGCCGAGCGGAAAGCCGAGCAGCAGCATCTCGCCATTGGTCAGCGGCGCAAAAATATAAATCAGGACGGTGACGATGCAGGCACTGGCGAACAAGGCGACATTGGCGCGCCGTCCGATACGGTCGCTGACGATACCGCTCGCAACGCAGCCGCAGAAGAAGGCGACGATGATCACGGCGAGGTAGCCGCTGGAGCCCAGCACCGAGAGATGCCGCACCTCGCGCAAATAAGTCGGCAGGAAGGTGGTGAGTGCGGCGTAGCCGCCATGCGCGCCGATGCCGAACAGGCCGCCGATCAGGGTGGCGCGCAGCACATCGCGATGGAAGATGCCCGAGAGCGTGGCGAAGAACGGGGTCTTCTCGGCTGCCACAGCGCGCGGCGGCTCCTTCAAGCCGCGGCGGATGAAAATGATGAGGAGCGCGGGCAACAACCCGAGTGCGAACAGCAGCCGCCAGGCGATGTCGGCCGGCGCATAGGTGAAGACCAGCGCCGAGAGCAGCACGGCTGCGCCCCAGCCGACGGCCCAGGCGCTCTGCACCGTGCCGAGCGCCTTGCCGCGATGTTCGGCGCGGATGATCTCGGCCATCAGCACCGCGCCGCAGGCCCATTCGGCGCCGAAGCCGAGGCCCTGGATCGCCTTGAGCACGAGGAGCTGGGTGTAAGTCATCGCGAACGCAGAGGCGAAGGTCGCGAGCGCAAAGGTGGCCACCGTGATCTGGAGCGCCTTGACGCGGCCATAGCGATCGCCGAGCGCGCCGCCGATCCAGCCACCGAACGCGCCAAAGAACAGCGTGACCGAGCCGAGCAGGCCGGCATCCGCCTTGCTGATGCCGAACGCTGCGATCAGCGCAGGGATCGCGAGGCCGAACATCTGGACGTCGAGCGCATCCAGCGCCCAGCCACCAAAGCTTGCCCAGAACGTGCGCCGCTCCAGCGGCGAGCTTTCACTGTACCAGTTCGACATGTTTCCTACCCCTGTATGCGTTTGTTGCTTGGTATCGTTGAAGAGCCGCTTCACCTGATCTCGGCGTGGTAGCGGAAGCGGTCCGCCGGCCCGCGCGAGCGGCGCCATTCGATCGGCCGCCGCTCCAGGTCGAGCGCAAGACGCTCGATCACGATCAGCGGGGCATGGGCTTCGAGCCTGAGCAGGCGCGCCTGCATCTCGTTGGCGGTCTCGACCGTCAATATTTCCTCGGCCGAAACCACGACCTCGCCGCAGCGCTCCTCGTAAAGCGGATACAGCAGGTCGCCGAATTCGGCGGTGTCGATCTCGAGGATTTTCGCGAAGCGCGATTGCTGGAGCCAGATTTCTTCCGCCAGCAGCGGCACATCGTCGATCAGGCGCAGGCGCGACAGGCTGATCACGGGTTCGCCGACCGGGATGCGCAGCGCCGAAGCGACGGCGGATGTTGCAGGCACGCTCTTGCGCCTGATGATACGGCTCTGCGGCACGCGCCGCTCGCCGCTCTCGGACTGGAAACGGAAGAAGCGGAACAGCGAGGAATTGAAGCGCGCGCGGCGCACGAACGTGCCGCGGCCCTGCTGCCGCTCCAGCACATTGTCGCTGACGAGCTGGTCGATCGCCTTGCGCACGGTGCCGATGGCAACGCCGTAATGCGCCCCAAGCTCGGCCTCCGACGGGATCGGCTCGCCCGGCCGCCATTCATTGCGGTTGATCCGCGCGGCGAGGTCGTCGCGCAGAAGCTGGTAGCGTGGCAGGCGCTCGTCGCGTGGGGCTGAATTCATATAGTCATATAGATGACTAGATGAAAACGGAGTCAAGCACTACCGGGATACCGAGCGCTGCGAGACGCAAGACCGGGCTGGCGGTTTCTCCAGCCCGGTCTCGCCTGCCTTGATCTCAGTTCGTGGTCTTCGGCATGCAGGGCGGCTGCGTGTAGGGCGCCGAGGCATACGCGCCCTCCGCCGGAGCCCTCACGCAGTCCGCAGTCGCCTGCGGAGGAGCGCGGCGCGGGGCGGCGGCGGCCTGGGTTTGGTAGACGGCGGCGGCGAGCAGGACAGCTGCAACAAGGGGCAATCGGGTCATGGATCTTCTCCGCGTGACAAACGGAAGCCGAGCGTTTTCGACCTCCTGAGTGCAGGAGCGGATATTCCCGCGCGATATTTCATCACGCGCCTTCAACGAAACGAGAGCGGCCCCCTCACCCCAGTTGAAACACGGCGACCGGTTGCTCGTAACCGCGCACCGTGACCTCGCCGAGCGCGACAGCATCCTTGCCGTCGTCGCCAAGCGCCTCACGCACGGACGCGGAGATCAGGAACTGCGAGCCGAATTCCTTATTGAGCGCCTCCAGCCGCGAGGCGAAGTTCACGGTGTCGCCAATCACCGTGTATTCCTTGCGGCGGGGCGAGCCGATATTGCCGGCGACGACCTCGCCGAAATGGATGCCGATTCCGATCCGCAGCGGCCAGCTCGTCTCCGCGTTGATGCGATCCATCGCAGTCAGCATCTCGCGGCCGGCGGCAACCGCGCGGTGCGCGGCATCGGAGGCCTCCAGCGGCGCGCCGAACAGCGCGAGAAAACCATCGCCGAGAAACTTGTTCACGATGCCGCCCTCGCGGTCGAGGATGTCGACCAGCACGGCGAAGGCGCCGTCGAGGCGGTCAACCACCTCCTGCGGGGTGCGCGACTGCGCACCCGCAGTGAAGCCGCGGAAATCGACGAACATCACGGCGACGCGGCGGAGGTCGCCGCCGGTGCTCGTCCCCGCCGCCATCAGCTGCTCCACCACCTGCGGCGAGACGTGTTGGCCGAACAGATTGGTGACGCGGTCGCGCGCGGTGGCCGCCGCAATGCTCGCGGCAAATTGCCGCCGCAAGCGCGCGCCGACGGCGCCCGCGAGCACGCCGCAGATCAGGATGATGGTGCTGCGCACGGCGTGAAAGTAGATCAGCGGTTCGCCAGTGTCGCTCGCCGAATTGTAATACAGCGCGACGGTCAGGAGTTCGGCTGCGGCCACAAATCCCGTGAAGGTGGACAGCCAGAAATCGAGCCGCAGCGTCGAAAGAATGACGAAGATGAAATAAACCAATGGCAGCACGAAGCCGAGCGCAGGCGCAGCACCCATGCTGCGAATCTGCAGGATCAGGATGACCGTCGGCAGCGACGTTTCGATGAAAGCGCCGATATAGCGCCTGATCACCGGGAGGTCGCGATCGAGCTTGAGGTTTCGCCTGATCTGGCTATGGACCCAGGCCTCGAAGAGGATGAAGCCCGCCAGGAGGGCGTATTCACGAACGAGGCCCTCCGTCCCGCGCCAGACCCGGTTCACGAGAACCGGGTCGATCAGGTAGGTCGCTGTCAGGAACAAGATAATGACGCAGCCCGTCGTGATCAGCGCCCTCACCCGCAACAGCTCGGTGCGCAGCACCTCCCGGGTCAGCTCGCGCTCGAAATCCTCCGACAGAGCGGCGTCCTGCCGCGTCTTCCTGCTCGCAAAGCTGACCATTTCACCCCCTCGATTCAGGGGCAGTTTGCCTCAATCCAGCGTGCGGCGGAAGCGCGTCACGGCGATGGTCATGGCGACCAGCATCAGGATTGCCAGCGCCAGCGCGTCGAAGCGCAGATTCTGCATCGTGGCTCCCTTCAGCATGATGGCGCGAACGATGCGCAAATAATGCGTCAAGGGCAGGCATTCGCCGACATATTGCGCCCAGGCCGGCATGCCGGCGAACGGGAACATGAAGCCGGACAGCAGAATGCTCGGCAGGAAGAACATCATGGCCATCTGCATGGCCTGCAACTGGTTCTGCACCACCGTCGAGATGGTGTAGCCGATCGACAGATTGGTGGCGATGAACAGCGTCGAGAGCAGCGCCAGCAGGAACAGATTGCCGAGCACGGGCACGCCGAACAGCAACACGCCGATGCCGATGATGAGAAAGGCCTGAACGAAACCGACCAGCACATAAGGGATGATCTTGCCGAACATCACTTCGACCGGCTTGATCGGCATCGACAGCAGCGCCTCCATGGTGCCGCGTTCGACCTCGCGCGTGACCGAGAGCGCGGTGAAGATCAGCATGGTCATGGTCAAAATGGTGCCGACAAGGCCCGGCACGATGTTGAGGCTGGAGGACGCCGCCGGATTGTAGCGCGCATGGGCGCGGATCTCGAACGGCATTTCCGGGGGATCGCCGATATAGAGATCGTGTTTGAGCGCCGTCTGCACGACCATGCCAAGCGAGCCGATCGCGGCGCTGGCCGCCACCGGATCGGTGGCATCGGCCGCAACCAGCAGCGCGGGCTTGTCGCCCCGCCGAACCGCCCGCTCGAAGCCGCGCGGGATCTCGACGCCGAACAGCACCTTGCCGGATTTCAGCAGATTGTCGAACTCCTCGACGTCGTGCACCTCGTAGAGGAAGCGGAAATATTTCGTGTTCTCCAGCGCCTTCAGCACCGAACGGGCGAGATCGGAATCCTCCTGGAGCAGCACCGCGCTCGGCAGATTATGCGGCGTGGTGTTGATGGCATAGCCGAACAGCAGCAGCTGCATCACCGGCAGCATCACGATCATCGCGAACGAGACGCGGTCGCGCTTGAGCTGGATGAACTCCTTGATCAGCATCGCATAGGAGCGCTTCCAGAAGCCGAAGCGATCCCGGATTTCGTGTGCTGGATGCTCGACGGCGCTCATTGGAAATTGTCCTTGGAGCGGCCCATCAATTCGATGAACACGTCTTCCAGCGACGGCGCCGATTGGTGCCAGTGCAGGTTGCTCTTGTCGCGCCACGGCCCGATGCTGGCTTCGAGCGCGGCGACATCGCGGCCAGACACGTGCAGCGATGTGCCGAACGGCGCCACCATGTCCACGCCGGGCTTGCCTGTGAGCGCGGCCGTGAGCTCGTTCAAGTCCTCGCCGGTCACCGTGTAGGTCGATAGCGCCGATCCTGCGATCACCTCCTCCACCGTGCCATGCGTCAGCAGATGGCCGTAGGCGATGTAAGCGATCTCGTGACAACGTTCTGCCTCGTCCATGTAATGGGTCGAGACCAGTACGGTGAGTCCATCCGCTGCGAGCGCGTGGATCTCGTTCCAGAAATCACGCCGCGCCTTGGGATCGACGCCAGCCGTCGGCTCATCCAGCAGCAACAGCTTTGGACTGGGCAGCGTGCAGGCGCCAAGCGCCAGACGCTGCTTCCAGCCGCCGGAGAGCTCGCCCGCGAGCTGCTCCTCGCGGCCCGAGAGGCCGAGCCGCTTGATCATCTCGCGCGCCGCGCCGCGCGCATCCGCCAGACCATAGAGCCGCGCGACGAATTCGAGGTTTTCGCGGACCGACAGGTCCTGATACAGGCTGAAGCGCTGGGTCATGTAGCCGACCTGGCGCTTGATCTTGTCGGCATCGCGCAAGATGTCGTAGCCGAGGCAGGTGCCCTCGCCGCTGTCGGGCGTCAGCAGGCCGCAGAGGATGCGGATGGTCGTGGTCTTGCCCGAACCATTGGGACCGAGGAAGCCGTAGATCGAGCCGCGCTTCACCTGCATCGACAAATCGTGCACGACCTCGCGACCGCCGAACGATTTCGTCAGGCCCTTGACGTCGATCGCGATGCCGTTGCCGGGGGGGCCGCTCATCGCTTGTCCGCCACCGGCGTTTTGGGATTGAGATAGACGTCGATCGGCTGCCCCACGCGCAAGGCATCGGGGCGCGCGGGCCGAGCCTGGATGAGATAGACGAGCTTGTTGCGCTCTTCGAGGCTGTAGATGACAGGCGGGGTGTATTCGGCCGAGGTCGCGATGAAATAGATCTTTGCGGTAAGATCGGCCGCGCAATTATCGCAGGCGATCCGCACGGTGTCGCCGATCGCAAGCTTCGGCAGCTCGGTCTCGGGGACGAAGAAGCGCAGCTTCATGTTGCCGGGCGGCATGATCGAGAGCACCGGCCGCTGCGCTGCCACCATCTCGCCCTCGCGGAAGTAGATCTGCTGGATCGTGCCGGCGACCGGGGCGGAGCCCTTGCGCCGCGCCAAACGCGTCTCCGACGTCACCACCCGCGCTTCCGCGACGCGCAAGGAGGACACCGCGGAGTCGAGATTGGCCTGCGTGCCCGAGCCGGTCTTGCTCAGCGAGGCCGCGCGATCATAAGTCTGCTGCGCATTCGCAAGCGTCGCCTTGTTCTGGTTAAGATCGGCGAGCTGGAGATCGTCGTCGACGGAATAGAGGGCATCGCCGACCTTGACCTCGTCGCCTTCACGAATGTTGAGCTTCGTCACCCGGCCCGCTTCGTCCGGGCTGACGAAAATCATGTCGGCCTCGACCCAGCCCTGGAAACCGGGATCGCGCTTCTCCTTGCAGCCGGCAAGGCCGGTCGCGAGGACCAGAACCGCGATCGCACAGAGGCGCAGCGCATACCGCTGTCGCCCCCTCACCCTGAGGAGCTGCGAAGCAGCGTCTCGAAGGGCGAGGAGCCACAGCCGGGCCTGCATCCTTCGAGACGCGCGTTCCGCGCTCCTCAGGATGAGGTGAGACATAATCCGTGACGACCTCATGTCGTCCTCCGTTCGCCAAAAATCAAATCGAGATGGACGCGCAGCATGTCCTGCGCATCGAGCGGTGCGTGGCGCGCAAACAGGCTCTGCCAGATCACGGCGATCATCGCCGGCGCGACCAGAATCTGCGGATAGCGCGCGAGGTCTTTTTCACGGATCTCGCCGCGGGCAATGCCGAGCTCGATCAGCGCACGCATGCCGGCAATCCCGCGCGAGACGACCTCGCGGTAGTAGAAATCGGCCACGGACGGAAAGCGCGGCCCCTCCGCCACGATCAAGCGCACCAGATCGCCGCGCCTGGTGCCGATCACCTCTTTCAAAAAATTGCCGGCGAAGGCCTCGACGAGATCGCGCACCGAGCCTGTCGGCGGCGGCAGCGCATTGAGCTTCGCTACGACGGGCACGATCACGGTGCGCACCAGTTCCTCGAACATCGATTCCTTATCCCTGAAGTGCAGGTAGATCGTGCCCTTCGCGACGCCTGCGCGCTTCGCAATGTCGTCGAGCCGCGTCGCGGCAAAGCCGCGCGCGATGAACTCCTCCATCGCAGCGTCCACGATCGCAGCCCGCCGCTCCGCCGCGCGCGTGGCGCGGTTCGATGCAGGTGCCTCTTCGCCGCCAGCGGACGCAGCACCCTTCGCATTGGCGCGAGATGCTGACGACGTGGCGAGTTTGGTCAGCTTCTTCGTCATTCTACATTTATGACTGACTGGTCAGTCATAGTCAACAACATCGCACGCGATGGCGCCGCAACGGATTAGTATTGACTAATGCATTAGCCATCGCTAATTGAATTGCCATGATCGAAGCCGCCCCGAACCCTGTGACCATCGTGATGCGCGCCCTCGCCGATCCGACCCGCCGCGCCGTGTTCGAGCGCGTGTTCGGGAGCGAGGAGATCAGCGTTGCCGAGCTGACGCGCGGCAGCGGCGTCACCCAAGGCGCGATCTCGCAGCACCTGAAATCGCTCAAGCAGGCCGGCCTCGTCGCCGAGCGCGCCGAGGGCCGCAACGTCTATTACCGCGCCGCGCCGCAAGGACTCGAACCGCTGGTCACGTGGATGGATCATTACGGCGTCTTCTGGCGCGAGCGCTTCCAGAACCTGCGTGACCTTTTGAAGGAGATCGATCCGTGAGTGCAGCCGCGTTGAAAGCCGAGACAAAAGACATCGTCATCGACGAGGTGCTCCCGCATGCGCCCGAGACGGTCTGGAAGGCGCTGACCAGCGCCCAGCTGATCGCGCGCTGGCTGATGCCACCGACCGGGTTTGAAGCCGTCGAAGGCAACACCTTCACCTTCCAGACCAAACCGGGCGGCAACTGGGACGGCGTCATTCATTGCCGGGTTCTGGAGGTCGTGGCTTTCAGGCGCCTCGTCTACGCCTGGACGGGTGGCGATGCGCGCAACACCGGCTACGGCGCGCCGCTCGACACCGTCGTCACTTGGTCCCTCACGCCGGTCGAGGCCGGCACGCGGATCCGTCTCGTGCATGCGGGCTTCGTCCTGCCGAAGAACGAGTCCGCCTACACGGTCATGAGCGGCGGCTGGAAGAAGGTCGTCAGACAGCTCGACGAGATCAGCGGCGAAGAGAGTTAAGGAGTTATCGCGATGACAAAACCCTTTACCGGCGGCTGCGCTTGCGGCGCGATCCGCTATGCGATCACCGGTGAGCCCCTGTTCAGCAATCATTGCCAGTGTCGGGACTGCCAGCGCGAAAGCGGCGGCGGCCACGGCTCGTACATGACCTTCGCGCGCGCCGGCGTCACGGTGACGGGCGACGCGAAGCACTGGGACATGGTCGGCGACAGCGGCAATGTGAAGACGCGCGGCTTCTGCACGCAGTGCGGCGTGCCGGTCTATTTGACCTTTGCCGCCATGCCCGACATCTTCACCATCCGCGCCGCAAGCCTCGACGAGCCTGCCCGCTACAAGCCGCAGGTGGTGACTTATGCCGCGCGCGGGCATGACTGGGATCGTCTCGACCCCGACCTGCCGAAATTCGCAGGCATGCCGCCGGGGTGAGGCGATCGATTCATGTTCTGACGCGTTTTCTTTACGCGAACCGGCGGCCACTTCGCTCGAAAACGCTTTAGCCAAAGTCCAGCACCACGCGGCCGTCGATCTTGCCGGCCTTCATGCGCTCGAAGACGTCGTTGATTTGCGCAAGCGGCACCTTGGTCACCTCGGCCTTGACCTTGCCGTCGGTGGCGAATGCGATGGCCTCATCCAGATCGCGGCGTGTGCCGACGATGGAGCCGCGCACGGTGATGCGCTTGAGCACGACGTCGAAGATCGGCGTCGGGAATTCACCCGGCGGCAGGCCAACGAGGCTGACGGTGCCCTTCCGGCGCACCATCTTCAGCGCCTGGGCGAAGGCGGCGGTCGAGACCGCCGTCACCAGCACGCCATGCGCCCCGCCTCCGGTCGCCGCCAACACCTTGTCCACGGCATCGGCCGCGAGCGCGTTGACCGCGAGATCGGCGCCGGCTTCCCGTGCGAGCTTCAGCTTGTCCTCGGCGATATCGACGGCCACGACCTTGAGCCCCATCGCCTTGGCGTACTGGATCGCGACGTGGCCGAGCCCGCCGACGCCCGAGATCACCACCCACTCGCCGGGCCTTGCTTCCGTTTCCTTCAATCCCTTGTAGGTGGTGACGCCGGCGCACAGGATCGGCGCGATGGCGGCGAAGTCGATCGTCGCCGGCAGTTTTGCCGCGAAGGCCGCCGAGGCGATGACATATTCGGCGAAACCGCCATTCACGCTGTAGCCGGTGTTGTGCTGGTGCTCGCACAGCGTCTCCCAGCCGGTCTCGCAATATTCGCAAGACATGCAGGCGTCATGCAGCCAGGCGACACCGACGGCATCGCCGACTTTCAGATTTTTCACGCCGGGCCCGAGGGCAGCAACGATGCCGGCCACCTCATGACCGGGGATGAAGGGCGGAACCGGCTTCACCGGCCAGTCACCGGAGGCGGCGTGCAGGTCGGTGTGACAGACGCCACACGCCTTCACCTTGACCAGAACCTCGCCGGGACCGGGCTGCGGCACCGGGACATCCTCGATCACCAGTGGCTTGCCGAATTGTCTGACGATTGCGGCTTTCATGGTCGGCATCGGTCTGCTCCTTTGCATTATGCAAAGCAGACTAGCGATGCCGGGCGGCGCGCCCTTTGATTGGGGTCAAACCGCACAAAGTTTACGCAAGCCCTTGCGCGATCGTGACATCGCGATGACGACGCGACGCGCGAAGACGCGTCAGCTGTGGAACTTGAGTCCGTCGACGATCTTGTCGATCACCTTGCGCTCGGCGCGCATGGCGATACCGACAAGATTGAGGTCGGTGCGCGCCACCGCCCTCACCGCTTCGCGATTGGCAGCGTCATGCGTGGTCTTGAACATGTCCTCGGTATAGACCGCCGGCTTGACGTTGCGCGTCAGCGCACGATCGAGCGCGCGCGTCAGCGCCGCACCGTCGGCGCCGTAGATCAGGATCGGCTGACCGATCAGGGACAGGTATTTCGTCCCCGAGCCGTCCTCATAATTCTCGCCGATACATTCGGGAAAGGCGGCCGCGATGCCACCTGAGAGGAAGGATGCGACGTTGAGCTTCTGCCAGGCTTCCAGGTCGGTGCGGATCACGACCGCGATCTTGGTGTCGAATTGCATGGTGCCAGTCTAGCGCCATCGCGCTGGAAGACCAGCCCCGGCGCCGCCGGCCCAGGGGCGGCTCACGCACTTTCTGCGTCCGGCGAGTAGCCCTCATGGGCCAAATCGGATTTCCCCATATCGTCTTCGCACTCGTTACATCATGCAATGCCATGATAGGACTGCCCAAGCGTCCCAGTCCGAGGGTTTCGTATGCGAATCCTGATCGCGCTGCTTCTGTCGTTCGTCACCGTTGCGCATGCCGAAGACCGCGGGCTCCTGCCCGGTCTGATCAGCGCGCCCATGCTGTTGCCCGTCAACCTGTCCGGTAAGGATTTGACGCTCGACAGCTATGTCGTTCGCCCGGATCGCACCGGCCGATTTCCGCTGGTGGTCATGACCCATGGCACGCCGGGCGGATGGGACGACGCATTCTTCCGCAACATTGCAAAGCGCACTCCGACCAATTTCAACGCAGCGGCCGTCGCCCTGGCGCAGCGCGGCTATGCGACTTTGTCCATCATGCGCCGCGGCTTCGGGTTGTCGGGAGGAGGCTATTCCGAGAAACTGCCAACACCCTGCGATTACCTTCCGGCCGTGCGCATAGGGGCGGCCGATACCATTGCGGCGATTGCTGCGGTTCGAAGCGAGCCCTGGGTCGATCCTGACCGCATCCTGCTGCTTGGCCATTCGACTGGCGGACTTACCATGCTCGCGGTCGCGGAGCGAAATCCGACTGGGGTCGTGGGTATCCTGAACTTCGATGGCGGTTACCACTCGATGGCCAAGCCGGGCGAAGCTTGCAGCCCTGATCGTCTCGTCGACACGGTCGCGGCGCTCGGCCGCTCCGCCCGCGTGCCCGCTCTCTGGCTCTATGCTGAAAACGACCAGTCATACGGTCCCGACCTGGCGCGTCAGATGTCCGCCGCGTACGCGGCCGGCGGCGCGCCAGTGCGATTGCAGATCCTGCCAGCCTTCGGAACGGATGGCCATGACCTCATCACGATGGCTGCGTCCAGCACCTGGCTCCCTGTCGTGGAATCGTTCCTTGCGGAGCTCAAGCTGCCGACCGCGGTCGTGATTGATCTGCCGGAGCCTGCCCCGATTCCATCACCGCCTGGACTATCGCCCGGCTGCCAGAAGGTATTTTCCGGCTATGTGACTTATCGCAGCGACGCCAAGGCATTTGCCGTCAATGACAAGGGAGGCTGCGGCACAGCCGCCGGCCGAACAGCCGCAGAGGCGCGCGACAACGCCGTCGCGGACTGCCTGAACAGGGGCACCGCCTGTCATGTGTATGCTGTCGGCCAGCATTTGGTCGAGAACTGAGCGATACGATGGGTCCGCGTGCGCACCCCTTTGGCTTTCCGGATATTCTGCCTAGCCCTTGGCGTCGCAGGCCCAGGCGCGGATCACGCATTCCTTGCCGCCGAATTTGTAGCATTCGCGCGTGGCGGCGTTCAGCGTAGCCGAGATCTTCGGCTTGACGGCATAGCCATAGGCGCCGCAAGGGTTGGACAGATCGACCGACATCGCAGCGCAGGCGCGCTTCATCGTCACCGTCGTGCAGTCGCCCTTGCACTGCTTCTGCGCAGCTGCACGGGCCTCGTGCTCGGCACCGTAGTCGAAGGCCTGGCCATAGGCCCCGCATTTGCCGACCGCAATGGCGCCTGCAGCATGCGCATCCGTGATGTGGCGAGCGCCCGCGATACAAACCGACAGCGCAAAGAAAAACATCGCGCAGCGACGCGCGACAACGTTCGAAGTCATGGAAAAACCCCTCCCCCCAAGGCAGGTGGAGAGGACTGTAAGCGCCGGTCGTTTCCAGATGGTGAACGAGTGGTTGAAAAGCCGCGCGGCACGAACGAGTCAATATATACATCTTTTAGTTGTAAAGCTAAACCTCTTCATTTAAAGTGGTTGCAGGGGACGAGCTCCAAGCAGAGGCCGGAGGAAACGACCATGCGTCAAATCAATCGAATGCTTCTGGGAATGCTTGCGTCGGTGTGCCTGATCGGACAACTGCATGCGCAGGCGGTGAACTGGACCTGGACCAACCAGTACGGATCGACGCTCGCCATCACAAGCTACAACTCGAATACGGGAGCGATGGCCGGGACCTACACCAATAACGCGGCGAACAGCTGCGACGAAGGCAAGCCGCAGGGCGCGACGGGTTGGCTCGCGTCCGGCAACACAGGAACGGCCATCAGCTTCAGCGTCAACTTCGTCGGCTGCGGTTCGACGGCCGTCTGGACCGGACAGCTCAACAATAATACGGGCTTCCAGGGATTGTGGTATCTGTCGCTCGCCGAAGCCATCGCCTGGAACGGCATCAGCGTGGGCGCCGACACGTTCACGTTCGCCAGTGGCGACAAGGCCTTGCTGACGAAGAGCGGCGTCAATCTGAAGGCCGCGAGCGAGAAACTCTCGAACACCAAGAAATAGGCGAGCGGTGGACCTGCTGTAGGGCCGGCAAAGGCGCGAAGCGCCGTGCCCACCATCTGTCCGTAGCGCAATCTGGAATTCGCGGGCACGCTTTCGCTTTGCCCACCCTAAGGCACTATCCCCGCCGCGCCGCTTCCAGCGCCTGCGGCGTGTCGATGTCGAGGAAGGCGCCCTCGCCGTCGACGGTCACTTCAGCGACGGCCTCGGTGTGCTTGGCGATCAAATGCCGCGCGCCGACGTCGCCGTCGAGCGCCATCAACTCCTTGAAGAAGCGGCGCGCCCACAGCACGGGATTGCCGCGACGACCATCGCTGACGGGCACGACGATGAGGTTGCCGCGATCCGGCGCAAAGCCGTCAATGAGGCGGTCGATCAGGCCGGCGTCGATCAGCGGCATGTCGCCGAGACAAACCACGGCACCGTCGCAGGCCTCAGGCACGGCCGCGATGCCTGATTTGACCGAGCTTGCGATACCGCCGGCGAAATCCGGATTCTTGACGAAGCGCACCTTCAGGCCTTGCAGCGCCTGCTCGACCAGATCGGTCTGATGGCCGGTGACGACGATCACCTCGGATGCCTTTGAGGCCAGCGCCTGCTCGGTCGCGATCCGCACCAGCTTCTTGCCGTCGAGCTCGGCCAAGAGCTTGTTCGGCCCGCCCATCCGGGTCGAGCGGCCCGCCGCGAGCACGATGGCTGCGATATTGCTGTTGCCTTCGATCTCGGGCTTGGCCCGCGGCTGCGGCCGCGTCACGATCTCCATCAGCAGGCCGCCGACGCCCATGCCCATCAGCTCGGACCGCGTCACCTTGATGCCGGCGAGCAGCCGCATCAGCACCCAGTCAAACCCGTTCTCGACCGGCGAGCGCGCGCAGCCCGGCGCGCCCAGCACCGGCACGCCGCCGGCGCGCGCGATCAGCAGAAGGTTGCCTGGATCGACCGGCATGCCGAAATGCTCGATCTCGCCGCCGATCCCGGTGACGGCGGCCGGGATCACATCGCGGCGGTCGGCGATCGCGGAGGCCCCGAACACGATGACGAGCTCGGCGCCAAGGCCGAGCAATTCCTTGATCGCGGCCGACAGCGCACGCTCGTCGTGCTGGACCCGCCGCTCCGCGATGATGCTGGCACCCGCCGGCGCGAGCCGCTCGGCGGTGACGCGCAGCGTCTTGTCGATCACCTTCGAAGAGAGACCCGGCAGCAGCGTCGAAACGACGCCGACGCGCTTGATGACGTAGGGCGCGATCTTCAGCACGTCGTGGCCAGCGGCCTTCACCGCGGCATCGCGCAAATTCCCTTCGACGCCGAACGGGATGATCTTGACGGTGCCGACCATCTCGCCCTCGACCACCGGCTTGTAGGCCGTGAGCGTCGCGAAGGTGATGGCTTCGTCGATATTGTTGATGCGGTCCACCGCGGCGCGGTCGATCACCAGCACGCCCGGACTTGCGGCGAACAGATTGGCACGGCCGGTGAAGGCGCGCTCGACATGGATGCCCTCGCCGCCGATGGCAAGCGCGATGCCGGCGGCCGCAACGTCCTCGGAGACGTCGCCCTCCTCCATGCGCACCACCACGACGTCCTTAATGCCGGCGCGCGTCAACGCCTCGACCTCGGCAGCGCCGATCGTCGTACCCTTCTTCAGCACCAGCGCACCCTGGCGCAGGGTGTGGACGGTCACCCCGCCGATCGCATCCTTGGGGCTCGCCGGTCCGAACTTCATGCCGCTTCTTCTTTTTCTTTCGGAGGTAGCCGAAGCACCGCCGTGATCTCGGCCATGATCGACACCGCGATCTCCGACGGTGAGACCGCACCGATCGCAAGCCCGATGGGCGCGCGGATGCGCGCGATGTCAGTATCCTTGGCACCCTGCGCGCGCAGCCGGTCGCCGCGCTTGGCATGCGTCTTCCGCGAACCGAGCGCGCCGATATAGAAGCAGTTGCGCTCGAAGGCGTGCAGCAGCGCGGGATCGTCGATCTTGGGATCGTGCGTCACCGCGACGAAAGCCGTGTAGGCATCGACATTGAGCGGCGGCAGCGCGGTGTCGGGCCATTCGGCGACCAGCGGGATATCAGGGAAGCGCTCCGGGCTTGCAAAGGCTGTGCGGGGATCGACCACGGTGACGTCGTAGCCGAGCGAGCGTGCCAGCGGCGCCAGGGCCTGGCTGATATGGACCGCGCCGATGATGACGAGCTTCGCGGTCGGCGCGTAGACGTTGAGGAACAGTTTTTTGCCGCCGGCCTCGACATTGCCGCTCTTGCCCATGCGAAGCTGCTTGTCGAGTTCGGCGTGCAGCGGGTCTTTGGCGAAATCCGCGGATTTCACCAGGCGCTGCTCGCCGTTCTCGGTGTCTGTCACCAGGATCGCAGGGCGGCGCGCTGCGCGCTCTACGTTGAGTTCGTGCAAAATTGCGAGCTTCACGGCTAGCCGACCTTCTCGACGAAAACGCGGATGGTGCCGCCGCAGGACAGCCCGACATTCCAGGCGGTCTCGTCGGCGACGCCGAACTCCAGCATCCTCGGCTTGCCGCTCTGGATCACGTCCATGGCCTCGGTGACCACAGCGCCCTCGACGCAGCCGCCGGAGACCGAGCCCAGGAAGGTGCCTTCGTCGTTGATGACGAGGCTCGAGCCCGCCGGACGCGGGGCCGAGCCCCAGGTCTCCACCACAGTCGCCAGCGCGACGCCACGGCCGGCCTTCTGCCAGTCCTCCGCCGCCTTCAGAATATCCTCGTCGCGATCGAGCATGGCTTTGCCTCTCAGGCTGCGGAGCGGATCAGGCTGCGGTGATGCGGCGGCAGCGGCCGGGAGAGCGTGCTGACCAGCTCGTGAATTGAACTCAAATTATGCACGGGACGGAATTCGTCAACGTGCGGGAGCATCATTTTAATGCCCTGCGCCTTGGCCTCGAACCCGCCGAACCGCAGCAGTGGATTGAGCCAGATCAGCCGCCTGCAGGACCGATGCAGCCGGTCCATCTCGAAGGCGAGCTTGGAATCGGCCTCCCGCTCCAGTCCGTCGGAGATCAGCAGCACGATGGCGCCCTGGCTCAGCACGCGCCGCGCCCACAATTTGTTGAAGTTGTGCAGCGAGGCCGAGATCCTTGTGCCGCCGGCCCAGTCCTCGACCGAGGCCGAGCAGCTCGCCAGCGCCTCATCAGGATCGCGCTGGCGCAGCGCCCGGGTGACGTTGGTAAGCCGGGTGCCGAACAGGAACACCGAGACGCGCTTGCGGGCGTCGCCGACGGCATGGAGAAAATGCAGGAACAGGCGGGTGTACTCGCTCATCGAGCCCGAGATATCGAGCAGCGCCACGATCGGCGCCGGCTTCTCGATCCGCCCGAGGCGATGGATGTCGATGATCTCGCCGCCGGTCCGCAAGGATGCGCGCAGCGTGCGACGCAAATCGATGCGCAGGCCATGCAGATCGGGCCGATGCCGACGCGTCAGCAGCTCGGCCTGCGGCAGCCGCATCCGCTCGATGGCGCGGAGCGCTTCGGTGATCTCCGCCGCGCTCATCTGCGCAAAATCCTTCTTCTGAAGGATCTCCTTGTCGGAGACCGACAGGCGCAGATCCTGCTCCTGGTGCTGCGGTGTCTCGGTCATTCGCGGCTGCGACATCGCCTCCTGCACGCGGCGGGAGCCGGCCTGCGGCTTCTTCTTGGCCTGCTCCGGCAGCGGCACCGAATCCAGCATGTGCTTCCACTCTTCCGAGGCGCGGAAGAACAGGTTGAAGGCCTGCTTGAAGACCAGCGCATGCTCATGGCGCTTGACGAAGATCGCCTCCAGCGTGGTGAAGACGTCGGCGCGGTTGCCGATGTCGATCACCTGGAGCGCGCTCATGGCATCGATCACCGCACCCGGGCCCACCGGCATGCCGGCCGAACGCAGCGCGCGAGCGAAGCCGACGATGTTGTCGGCAAACTGCTCGGTTTGCTCGGGCGCCAGGTGGTTGATGGCCATGGTTCAGCACTCTCACTCGTCATTCCGTCGCGGCGCGCCGAATGACGAGTTCAGTCGTGACGCACGCGCGTCAATTCTCGCTCGTCGCTTCCTTCAGCACCTTTTGCAGGGTGTCGCCCTGCATGCGGGTGATGTCGTCCTGATACTTGAGCAGCGCGCCCAGCGTGTCGCCGACCACTTGCGGGGTCAGCGAGCGGGCGTCGAGCTCTGACAGTGCGGTGGCCCAATCGATGGTCTCGGCGACACCCGGCGACTTGTAGAAATCCTGGTTGCGCAGCGCCTGCACGAAGCGAACGACCTGCTGCGACAGCTTTGCCGAGATGCCCGGCACGCGCGATTTGACGATCGCGAGCTCGCGGTCGGCGGCGGGATAATCGACCCAGTGATAGAGACAGCGCCGCTTCAGCGCGTCGTGAATCTCGCGGGTGCGGTTGGAGGTGATGATCACGATCGGCGGGTGCGGCGCCTTCACGGTGCCGAATTCGGGAATCGTCACCTGGAAGTCGCTGAGGATTTCGAGGAGATACGCCTCGAACGCCTCGTCGGCGCGGTCGAGCTCGTCGATCAGCAGAACCGGCGGTCCCGCAACGTCGGGCTCCAGCGCCTGGAGCAGCGGACGCTTGATCATGTAGCGGTCGGCGAAGATGTCGGACGACAATTGATCGCGATCGGTGTCGCCGGCGGCTTCCGCCATCCGGATCGCGATCATCTGCGCGGCGCTGTTCCACTCGTAGACCGCGGAGGAGACGTCGAGGCCCTCGTAGCACTGGAGCCGGATCAGTTTCCGTCCGAGCGCCGCCGACAGCACCTTTGCGATCTCGGTCTTGCCGACGCCGGCCTCACCTTCGAGAAACAGCGGCCGGCCCATGCGCAGCGACAGATAGGTCACCGTCGCCAGCGATCGCTCCGCGAGATAGCCGCGCGACGTCATAAGTTCGAGCATCGCATCGACCGAGGCCGGCAATACACCTGAAGTATTGGCACCGGACGTATTGGCCGCTGAGGTCATGAAAAAGCCAGTCTCGCTACGCCCTCACCGGGGACAAGTTTGGCCGAGGCGTGAGGTTCACTCACTCCTTGGCGTTGGCGGCGTCGAGGGCGCGCCGTGTCAGCACCCCGATGAGATGCGCGCGGTATTCGGCGCTGCCGTGGATGTCGCTGTTGAGGCCGTCCGCCGGCACCTCGATGCCTTCGAGCGCTTTCGCGGCAAAGCGCTTCTTCAGCGCTTCCTCGAATGCCTCGACCCGGAATACGCCATCCGAGCCGGCGCCGGTGACGGCAACGCGCACGTCCGACGGACGCCGCGCCACGAACACGCCGACCAGCGCGTACCGCGAGGCCTGGTTGCGGAACTTGATGTAGGCCGCCTTCTTCGGCAGCGGGAACATCACCTTGGTGATGATCTCGTCGGCTTCGAGCGCCGTCGTGAACAGGCCCTGGAAATACTCTTCCGCCTTGAGGCGGCGCTTGTTGGTGACGATGGTGGCGCCGAGCGCGAGCACCGCGGCCGGATAGTCCGCGGTCGGATCGTTGTTGGCGAGCGAGCCACCAATCGTGCCCTTGTGGCGCACGGCGGGATCGCCGATCTGGCCGGCGAGATTAGCCAGCGCCGGAATGGCTTCACCGACGATCGCGGAGCCCGCGACCTCGGCATGCTTGGCGGTGGCGCCGATCACCAGCGCGCGGCCCTTCATCTCGATCGTGTTGAGCCCCTCGATATGGGAGAGGTCGACGAGATGCGGCGGGCTGGCGAGACGCTGCTTCATGACGGGAATCAGCGTGTGGCCGCCGGCCACCAATTTGGCGTCCTCGTTCTTCACCAGGAGGTTAGCGGCCTGCCGAACGGTGCCGGGGCGATGGTATTTAAATTCGTACATCTGAATGTCCTGATCGCGGAATGCGCGCGCGGTTTAGGCGAGGTCGGATTTCGCCATCGCCTTGGCGCCGGCGGAGATCGAGGCGACGATATTCTGGTAGCCGGTGCAGCGGCAGAGATTGCCTTCCAGCTCTTCCCGGATCGTATGGTCGTCGAGCTCGTTGCCCTTACGGTGGACGATGTCGATCGCGGTCATGATCATGCCGGGCGTGCAGAAGCCGCACTGCAGGCCATGGTGCTCGCGGAAGGCTTCCTGCATCGGATGCAGCGGCGCGCCGTCGGCAGCCAACCCCTCGATCGTCTTGACCTCGTGGCCGTCGGCCATCACGGCAAGCGTGGTGCAGGACTTCACGGCCTTGCCGTCGAGATGCACCACACAGGCGCCGCACTGCGAGGTGTCGCAGCCGACATGGGTGCCGGTCAGGCGCAGATTTTCACGCAGGAACTGCACCAGGAGGGTGCGGGGATCGACGTTGGCCGTCACAGGATTGCCGTTCACGATAAGGGAGATTTTTGCCATAAGCACTCTCTATCAGCGCCCCGACGGGTCCCGTCGAAGCGGTTCTTATAATTATTCCAACCCATCATATGGGCCATTATGCCCGGGGGCAACATCACCCGGGACGCAAGGCGCCATGCCAAAAGGATGGCCTTCAGCCCTGTACCGCCTTGGCGAAATTCGTGAAAAACTCGTCGCCCAGCTTCTTGGCGGCGCCATTGATCAGGCGCTGTCCGAGCTGCGCCAACTTGCCGCCGATCTGCGCCTCGACCTCGTAGGACAACAACGTGCCGCCGTCCTTCTCCGCGAGCTTGACCACCGCGCCGCCCTTGGCGAAGCCGGCGACCCCGCCCTCGCCTTCACCTGATATCTTGTAGCCGTTCGGCGGGTCGAGATCGCTGAGTGTGACCTTGCCCTTGAAGCGCGCCGACACCGGCCCGACCTTCATTTTCGCCGTCGCACGAAAGCCGCCGTCCTCGGTCTTCTCCAGCTCCTCGCAGCCGGGGATGCAGGCCTTCAGCACCGCGGGGTCGTTGAGCTTCTCCCACACGGCCTCGCGTGGCGCCGCAAGCTGGACTTCGCCGTTCATTGTCATGGCCATGGGGTGCCTCCCGGGATGCGTCACTATAATGCTGCTCAAGTAACGCACAGAGGCCGCAAAGGAAAGGGTGCCCCCCGGTCACGTGCAATGCATATTCGCACCTGCAAAAAGCCTTGTCCGGACGGTTTGGGATTGGCACAGCCGGGGCATGGTGATTAGGTCCCGCGCAACATGAGCACAGCCCTCTCCCCCCTGCTCGCGCCGATGCTGTCGAGCGCGGCCATGCGCGCCGTTTGCGACGACCGGTCCATGCTCCAGAACATGCTCGATTTCGAGGCAGCCTTGGCACGGGCCGAGGCCGCCACGGGTGTGATTCCCGCATCCGCGGTGCGCCCGATCGAAGCCGCCTGCAAGGCTGATTCCGTTGACGTGGCCGCCCTGGCGGAAGCCGCGACGCGATCCGGCAACCTCGCAATCCCCCTGGTCAAGATGCTGACCGCCAACGTCGGCAAGGCCGATGCGGAGGCTGCGCGCTACGTGCATTGGGGCGCGACCAGCCAGGACGTCATCGATACCGCGACCATGCTCACCTTGCGCGCCGGCATCGATGCGATCGACGCCGACCTCAGCCGCGCCATCAAGGGTTTTGCCGCGCTGGCACGCAACCACCGCAACACCGCGATGGTGGCGCGGACCTGGCTCCAGCACGCGCTGCCGATGCCGTTCGGGCTGAAGGCGGCCGAATATGCCGCAAGCCTTGCGCGCGCTCGCTGCCGGCTGCGGCGATTGCGCCGCGAGGGTCTGGCGCTGCAATTCGGCGGCGCGGCCGGCACGCTGGCAGCCCTTGGCGACAAGGGGCTCGCAGTTTCCGAGAGGCTGGCGCAGGAGCTGAACCTGCCACTTCCGGAAGCGCCCTGGCACACTCATCGCGACCGGATCGCGGAGGCTGCATCGGCCTTCGCAATCCTCGCCGGAAGCTGTGGCAAGATCGCGCGCGACGTCTCGCTGATGATGCAGACCGACGTCGGCGAAGCCTTTGAGCCCGCCGGCGAAGGCCGTGGTGGCTCCTCCACCATGCCGCACAAGCGCAACCCGGTCGCAGCCGCAAGCGCGCTCGGTTGCGCGACCATGGCGCCGCAGCTCGCCGCGACGATTTTTGCTGCACAAGTGCAGGATCACGAGCGCAGCGCCGGTCCCTGGCACGCGGAATGGCCGACGCTGCCGCAATTGATGCTTGTTACCTCAGGGGCGCTTGCCGCCATCGTCGATATCGCCGAAGGCCTCGACGTCGATGCCGCGCGCATGCGCAGCAACCTCGATGCGACGCACGGGCTGATCATGGCCGAGGCCGTCACCTTCGCGCTGGCCGAGAAAATCGGCAAGAGCGATGCGCATCATCTCATCGAGGCCGCGAGCAAGCGTGCGGTCGCCGAGAAGAAGCATCTGCGCGAGGTGCTGTCAGCCGATTCGCAGGTCGCCGCGCACCTCGCGCCGGAAAAAATTGCGGCATTGTTCGAGCCGATGGCCTATCAAGGGGCTTCCCAAACCCTGATCGACCGGCTGCTCGACAGCCTCGACCGCGAATAAGATACGACGGAGACGCCGCATGCCCATGATCGATGCCGACGGTTGCCTGATCAACGTCTCCGTCGAAGGCCGCGACGGCGGGCCGACCCTGATGCTCTCCAATTCGCTCGGCTGCACGCTTCAGATGTGGGAGCCGCAGATGAAGGCGCTGACGCAGCTATTTCGCGTCATCCGCTACGACCGCCGCGGCCACGGCAAGTCCAACGTGCCGCCCGCGCCCTACACGCTGGAGCGCTTCGGCCGCGACGTGCTGGCGATCCTCGACGATCTCAACATCGAGAAGGTGCATTGGTGCGGCCTGTCGATGGGCGGCATGGTCGGGCAATGGCTGGGCGCCAACGCGCCGGAGCGCTTCGGCAAGCTCATCCTCGCCAACACCTCCTGCTATTATGCCGAGCCGACCAAATGGCTGGAGCGTATCGACGCGGTGAAGAAGGGCGGCATCGCCGCGGTCGCCGATGCCGTGATCGCGGGCTGGCTGACCCAGGATTTCCGCGAGCGCGAGCCCGACATCACCGCAAGGATGAAATCGATGCTGCTCGCCACCCCGGTTGAAGGGTATCTGGCCTGCTGCGAGGCGCTTTCGACGCTCGACCAGCGCGAGTTGTTGCCTGAGATCAAGAGCCCGACGCTTGTCATCGCCGGCCGTCACGACATGGCGACGCCGATCTCGGCGGGTGAATTGATCCGCTCGAGCATTCCCGGTGCGAGCATGACCATCATCGACGCCGCCCACATTTCCAATGTCGAGCAGCCGCACGCCTTCACCGACGCGGTGGTGGGATTCCTGACGCAGCGCTGAGGCTGCCTAGCGCGACTCGCCGGAGGGCTGCGGCTGCGGGCTAACGTCCGGCGCCGGCACCGCCGGGGCAACGATTAAAGGCTCCGGCGCGGGGGTCGCCGGCCCCGCTCCCTGAAGCGATAGCGGTTGACCGGCTGGCGGCGCGGATTCTTGCGCACCAGTCTTGCGCGACGCCTCCTCGTCATGCGCAGTTTGCTGCGGGGCCTCCCATAGTTTCACGATGAGGCCAATGGTCGACGTCGCGGACAACACCATCATAATTGTGAAAGCAATCCAGAAAAATCCGGCATCGAGTCGCCCCCTGAAGGTGCGGTACAGGGCGACGCCCGCGAAGAAGAGCCAGACGGCAATGGTCATCGGGGTCGTGCCCCGCCAATGCTCCTCACCCGCGATCAGCACGAACAGATGGGACACGTAATACGGCACGAGGAACGTCAACAGAATGAACTCGCCCCCGCGCTGGATAAGCCCGATCTCCGACTGAATCGAATTCGTGTCCTCGTCGATCTTGGTGGCGCGCTCCACCAGCGAGTTCTGCGTGATCGAGAGGTAGTTTTGGTCGAGACTGACAATGCTCGCCGTTGCACGTTCGTAGCGGACACCCAGCCGGTCGATGGAATCGAACTCCGGTCCCAGCCGGCGCCGGATGAATTGGTCATAGGGCTGGTCGCCTTCGAGGCGCAGAATGCGCAACAGCTTCACATTATGCTCGAACTGCCGCACGTAGTAGCGGGATCGTTCGATCCGGAAGAGCGGACCGCTACCGGTCTTTCTCAGAAATCTGCCCGTGATGTTGTTGAGCCGCTTATGAGCCATGGCGATCTCGTTCATGGCCGTGCGGTTCCGCTCGGCCGCAGTCGCCTGGGCGTTTTGGCCCGCGCGCGTCTCGTATGTCTCCGTTCGCGCAATTGCGCGGCGCGCTCTCTGTGTAGCCTCCTCCAGAGCAGCCAGCTCGAGCCCGGCATTGTGCAACCATTTGACGTCCTTGAGGGCGCATAGCCGAAACGTGCCGAGCTGGAGGATCTGGCTGACCAGGCGCCCGAGCTGCCATTTGTTGACCACGGTCCTGTCATCGACCCACTGGTGCGCGTAGACGATAAACTCAACGGGAATCCGCTCGTCGTCCGCGCTCCCGGGCAATTGCGGACCGAGCGTGCTCAGATACAGCGCGCGACCATCGAGCATGTAGTTGACGGCGCATTCGTAACGCGTGTGATCGGCACGGACGCGATGCTGGATCAGGGGTAGCAGCATCTGCTTGGCCTCGGCTCCCCAGCTCGGCGGGCCGCTGAACTTGAAGAAGCGATCATCTCCGAAGCGCACGGTTTGCTCGGACGCGATCAAGCCACGAAAATCCGCGCAGACGCGCTGAAAGATGGCGTCGTTGCGGAAGGCGCCGCCGAGCGACAGCACCTCATCGTCGAAAAGGCGCCAGAATTGGTGGAACGAATAGCGGTTGATGTCCCTGATGAGATCGTCGACCGGCTGCGGTGGCGAAGCAGGCTGGCCGCTACCGGAGCCCGGTGATACGGCGGAAGGCCGGCTCGGATTTAGATAGACCTTGATCCGGTCCACCGTCTCGTTCAGCTCGCCGATGTCGGAGGCCTTCCCGCTGCGCAGCCGATCGAGTTCGACGAAGGCCGACATCGTGAAATATTCGTCCTGGGTCTCGAAACGGATCGTGACGTCGAGCGATTGCCAAACAAATTGCAGGCTGACGACGCGGTTGGTGCTCGCAAAGATATCGTTCTGGCGGCGCGTGAGCTGCTTTTTGACATCGTCGGCCAGTGGCTGCCGGTAGGCGCTCCCGAACAGCAGGTTGACGCCGTCAATCCGAGGCGTGACATCGACCGGTCCGCCGAGCTTCGCTTCCAGCCCGATCCAGAGCTGCCGGACGAAACCGTCGAGGGCCTTGTTGATCTCCCTAGGGCGCTTGTTCGGCGCCCATTCCGGATTGACCGGCTGCGCCCGACCACGCCCAACCTCCTGAAAATTGGTCCAGAAAGCGAGATGCCACACCATGGAAGGCGCGCTCAGCACCTTAGGCGGCTTGCGATGCGCGCCCGCGTTCAACTCGTGGTAATCGTCGGCCGTATTGAACATGGCAATATAGTCGGGCGCGGTCTCGACCATGGCAATTCACTCCCTCGAAACGAAGGCCTCAGGCGCGTGCAATGGTTGATGCTACCTCAGATAGAGCTTCGCCGAAAGATGTGAGCGTCGCCTCAACGGCCTGTCGGCTCCGGCGGGGGTACGCTACATTGGCGTGACCGCGATTTTGACTAGAGGATGCCCATGGACGACCAGAAGCGCCGCGATGCCGGCATGAACGTGCGCCGAAAAGTGCTGGGCAATGCCTGGGTCGACAAGTCGATCGCCAACCGCAATGCGTTCAACACCGACTTCCAGGACATGATCACGCGCTATGCTTGGGGCGAGATCTGGACACGGCCGCATTTCGACGAGCGCACGCGGCGTGTGCTGGTGATCGGCACCATGGTCGCGCTCGGGCAATGGGATGAGTTCCGGCTGCATGTGCGGGCGGCGCTGGCCGAGGGCGGCTTCACCCCCGACGACATCAAGGAAATTCTGTTGCAGCAGGCGATCTATTGCGGCGTGCCGGCGGCGAACCACGCCGTCAAGGAAGCCTCAGCGATTGTGCAGGAGCTCGGCCTGCTCAAGGGCTAGCGGCGCCGCGGTCTCGACGGTCTTCGGCGGTGCCTCGGGCCGTTCGATGACCACCACGATGGCGGCACCGAGCAGCAGGAGCAGCTCGGTGGCGTGCAGCCGCAGCGCGGCCATCTCGCCAACCTTCGAAGCCATGACCATGCTGGCGAACGAGATGATACTGCCGATCGCAAGCGCGATCCCGAGCGCCTCGTCGCTGCCGCCATTCTTGCGGATTCGGGGAATGCACAGCAGCGCGAGATAGATCGCAAAGAACGCCACGACCGTCAGCCGGCCCAGCGCCAGCAGCCAGGCCGCACGCACCGTGTCCATCCCCGCCATCTGAAGATTGTCGCTCAGGAACAGCGCCACCGCGACGCTCGGCCGCTCGTAGAGGCCGTGCACTGGTGCCACCATGATGTTGAAGGCGACCAGGGTCCAGGCCGGAATGAAATAGGCCGCCAGTAGCGCGCCGTTGACCGAGCCGATCCGCCAATTCCCGAACATGCCGCTTCCCGCTTCGCCTGCCACGCGCCTTCAATGGAAGGCTTTGCCGGGAGCTAACTCGCATCAGACTGTGGCGGCAATTTAAACCCTTTGTTTACCTTAACCGGGCCGCCGGGCGGCCCGGCTAACGAAAAAAGCCCCGCCTTGCGGCGGGGCCTTCCTTCACTAGCCTTAGTTCCTAGCTCGCAAGTCTACTTGTGGTCCTTACCATGCTCGCCGGACTTACCGCCCTGCTGCTGGCCGGGCTTGTCACCCTGGCGCTGCGGATCCTGCTGCTGCTGGCCGGGTTTTTGGCCGCCGCCCTGCTGCTGACCGGGGTTTTGGCCCTGCTGGCCCGGATTCTGGTTCTGCTGGTTCGTCATGTCGGGAAGCTCCCTTGTTGGACGTCAGAGCTGAGGCAACGACGGGCATCCATTTTGGTTGCTATCTGGAGCCGGGTTCCTCGCACCTGTGGAACCGGGGCGTGACATCCGTAGCCGAAATGACCTCTGTACAAGCCTCTATGCCGAGCCCAGCCCAGTTGCAGCAGCCAGTTCCCTCCTGTTACAAAACGGGAAGAATGCTTAGGGGCTGCCGGGGCCCGAGAAGAAACTCAAAGCACCTTCTCTCGAAAAGCTCCCTTTGAGCCGCGTCAGGTTTGGTAACGGCAGCCCATGGATTATTTCGCCCAGCAGCTCATCAACGGTCTCGTTCTGGGCTCGATCTACGGCCTGATCGCGATCGGCTACACGATGGTCTACGGCATCGTCGGCATGATCAACTTCGCCCATGGCGATGTCTTCATGATCGGCGGCTTCATCGCCCTGATCACCTTTCTCATCCTGGTCTCGCTCGGCCTGACCGCGATCCCGGTGATCCTGCTCATCGTGCTGCTGGTGTCGATGGCAATCACCGCGCTCTATGGCTGGACCATCGAGCGCATCGCCTACCGGCCGCTGCGACATTCGTTCCGCCTCGCCCCGATGCTCTCGGCGATCGGTATGTCCTTCGTGCTGACCAATTACTCGCAGGTCGCGCAAGGCGCCCGCGTCAAACCGATCCCGCCTCTGATCACCGGCGGCTACACCCTGCACGAGAGCGCGGACGGTTTCGTGATCCGGCTCTCCAACGTCCAGATCCTGGTCGTCGTCACCACGATCGTGCTGCTGGCGATCTTCACCTGGCTGGTGTCGCGCACCCGGCTCGGGCGCGACATGCGCGCCTGCGAGCAGGACCAGACCATGGCGGCGCTGCTCGGGGTCGACGTCGACCGCACCATCTCCATGACCTTCGTGATCGGCGCCGCGCTCGCCGCGGTCGCCGGCCTGATGTACCTGCTCTATTATGGCCTGGTCGATTTCTTCATGGGCTTCGTCGCCGGCATCAAGGCCTTCACCGCGGCCGTGCTCGGCGGCATCGGCTCGCTGCCGGGCGCCATGCTCGGCGGTCTTGCGATCGGCCTGATCGAGACGTTCTGGTCAGCCTATTTCTCGGTCGAGTACAAGGACGTCGCGGCGTTCTCGATCCTGATCGTCGTGCTGATCTTCATGCCGACCGGCCTGCTCGGCCGTCCCGAAGTCGAAAAAGTCTGACGGACCGCCGCGTGACAGCTCCCTCGACCAATACGGCCAAAAAAACTGCAACGGGCATCCCCGCCCTTCTGAAGACAGCTCTCGTCAACGCGGTCATCGCGCTGGTGCTGTTCTCGCTGATGGTCGGCATCCGCACCGAGGCGGGCTCCGACGGCCAGCTCACCTACTGGACGCGCTTCGGCGAGGTCGCAGCTCTCGTCGCAGCGGTGTTCGGCGGCTCGATCGTGATCGAGCTGCTGCGGCAGTGGATCGGCCCGACCGGCGTCGAGAAGCTGGTGCCGCCGGTCGTGCAAAGTGGAATGTCGTTCGTCGGCCGCTACCTCGCGCCGGCACTTCTGTTCGTCACGCTGCTGGTGCCGGTGATTTTCTATGACCAGCGCTACATCCTCGACCTCGGGATTCTCGTCCTCACCTATGTGATGCTGGGCTGGGGCCTCAACGTCGTGGTCGGACTCGCGGGCCTGCTCGATCTCGGCTACGTCGCCTTCTATGCGGTCGGCGCCTATTCCTACGCGCTGCTCGCCACCAATTTCGGCTGGTCGTTCTGGGTCTGCCTGCCGCTCGCCGGCATCCTCGCGGCGTTCTGGGGCGTGCTGCTCGGCTTCCCCGTGCTGCGCCTGCGCGGCGATTATCTCGCCATTGTGACGCTCGCCTTCGGCGAAATCATCCGCCTCGTCATCATCAACTGGCAGGAGCTCACCGGCGGCCCCAACGGCGTCTCCAGCATTCCACGCCCGTCGTTCTTCGGCATCCCACTCGACAACAGTGATAACGGTTTAGCTGCAAAACTCGGCATCGAATACTCGCCGACCCACCGCATCGTGTTCCTGTTCTATCTGATCCTGGCGCTCGCGCTGCTCACCAACTGGGTGACGATCCGGCTGCGCCGCCTGCCGATCGGACGGGCCTGGGAAGCCTTGCGCGAAGACGAGGTCGCCTGCCGCGCGCTCGGCATCAACACCACGACCACAAAACTCACCGCGTTCGCGACCGGGGCGATGTTCGGCGGCTTCGCCGGCGCATTCTTCGCCACCCGCCAAGGATTCATCAGCCCTGAATCCTTCACCTTCCAGGAATCGGCGCTGGTGCTCGCCATCGTCGTGCTCGGCGGCATGGGCTCGCAGCTTGGCGTCGCGCTCGCAGCGCTCGCCATGATCGGCGGCTTCGAGCTGTTTAGAAGCCTCGAGACCTACCGCATGCTGGTGTTCGGCATGGCCATGGTGCTGATCATGATCTGGCGGCCGCGCGGCCTGATCGGCCATCGCGCACCGACCGTGTACCTGACCAAGGCGCAGGCAATCTCCTCCGACCTCGTCAAGGAAGGGCACGGATGAGCGGCGACACAATTCTCAGCGTCGACCGGCTGACCATGCGCTTTGGCGGCATCGTCGCCGTGCAGGACATGTCGCTCTCGGCCGAGCGGAAGAAGATCACCGCGCTGATCGGGCCGAACGGCGCCGGCAAGACCACCGTCTTCAACTGCATCACCGGCTTCTACAAGCCGAGCGGCGGCACCATTCGCCTCAGCCATGACGACGGCAGGACGATCGCGCTGGAGAAGCTGAACGATTTCCGCATCGCCAAGCAGGCCAAGGTCGCGCGCACCTTCCAGAACATCCGCCTGTTCCCCGGCATGACCGCTCTGGAAAATCTGATGGTGGCGCAGCACAACGCGCTGATGCGTGCGTCCGGCTTCACCTTCCTCGGCCTCGTCGGCGCGCCCGTCTACCGCGATGCCGAGAAGCACGCGATTGGTCTGGCCACCGACTGGCTCAGACGGATCAACCTGCTCGATCGCGCCGACGATGCCGCCGGCAATCTCGCCTATGGCGACCAGCGCCGGCTCGAGATCGCGCGCGCGATGTGCACCGAGCCCGCGCTGTTGTGCCTGGACGAACCCGCGGCCGGCCTCAATGCCCGCGAAAGCGCGGCGTTGAGCGAACTTCTGCTCTCGATCCGTAACGATGGCACCTCGATCCTGCTGATCGAGCACGACATGTCGGTGGTGATGGAAATCTCCGACCACATCGTGGTGATGGACCATGGCGTCAAGATCGCGGAAGGCTCCCCGCGCGAGGTCCGCGACGATCCAAAGGTGATCGCAGCCTATCTCGGCACCGACGAGGAAGAAGCCGCAGCCGTGATGGAGAGCGGGTCGTGACGTCGCCCGCGCCCCTGCTCGCGATCCGCAGCCTTCGCGCCGCCTATGGCAAGATCGAGGCGCTCAAGGGCGTCGACGTCGAGATCAATGCCGGCGAGATCGTGGCGCTGATCGGCGCCAACGGCGCCGGCAAATCGACGCTGATGATGACGATCTTCGGCAAGCCGCGCGCCCGCTCCGGCCAGATCCTGTACGAGGGCCGCGACATCACTGACGTTCCCACCCACGAGATCGCGCATTTGCGCATCGCGCAGTCGCCGGAGGGGCGGCGCATCTTCCCGCGCATGAGCGTGGCGGAAAATCTCCAGATGGGGGCGGACGCCACCGGATGCACGGATGCGGAACGCGACGCGACGCTCCAGCGCGTGTTCTCACTGTTTCCGCGCCTGAAGGAGCGCTACGCCCAGCGCGGCGGAACGCTGTCCGGCGGCGAGCAGCAGATGCTGGCGATCGGCCGCGCCCTGATGAGCCGTCCGCGCCTTCTCCTGCTCGACGAGCCCTCGCTCGGGCTGGCGCCGCTGATCGCCCGCCAGATTTTCGACGCGATCCGCACCCTGAACCGGCAGGACGGCCTGACCGTGCTGATCGTCGAGCAGAACGCCAACCACGCGCTCAAGCTCGCCCACCGCGGCTATGTCATGGTCAATGGCCTGATCACGCTGGCGGGCACCGGCGCCGAGTTGTTGCAGCGCCCCGAGATTCGCGCAGCCTACCTGGAAGGCGGCCGGCACGGCTGAGACTGCCCGAAGGCAGAGCACGTGCGGCCGAATGTGGCGAGATATCTCCACCAATGCCCGTATTTTGCCGGTGACTTCTCCCAGGATTCATTCAAGAATGGCGCCGGTTTGGACCGGGCGTATCCGGCAACTTCCACAGGCGACCACCCGCGAGGTATCTCATGAAATCACTGAAGCTCATCGGTCTGGCATTCGGCGCATCGCTCGCGCTGTCGAGCGCGGCATTCGCGCAGGATGTCACCGTCGCAGTCGCAGGTCCGATGACCGGCGGCGAGTCCGCTTTCGGCCGCCAGATGAAGAACGGCGCCGAGATGGCCGTGGCTGACATCAACGCCGCCGGCGGCGTCAACGGCAAGAAGCTCGCGCTCGACGTCGAGGACGATGCCTGCGATCCGAAGCAGGCGCGCTCGGTCGCGGAAAAGATCGCCAGCGCGAAAATGCCGTTCGTCGCCGGGCACTATTGCTCGTCGTCGTCGATCCCGGCCTCCGAAGCCTATGCCGACGGCAACGTGCTCCAGATTACGCCGGCCTCCACCAATCCGAAGTTCACCGACAGCGGCCTCTGGAACGTGGCGCGCGTCTGCGGCCGTGACGACCAGCAGGGCCTGGTCGCGGCGCAGTACATTGCCAAGAACTTCAAGGGCAAGAACATCGCGATTCTCGACGACAAGACCACTTACGGCAAGGGTCTCGCCGACGAGACCAAGAAAGCCCTCGTCAAGGCCGGCGTCACCGTGAAGCTCTCCGAGTCCTATAACAAGGGCGACAAGGACTTCAACGCGATCGTCTCGCGCCTGAAGCGTGACAACATCGACCTCGTCTATGTCGGTGGCTACCACCAGGAGAGCGGTCTGATCCTGCGCCAGATGCGTGACCAGGGCCTCAAGACGATCCTGATGGCCGGCGATGCGCTCGCCGACAAGGAGTACGCCTCCATCACCGGCCCCGCCGGCGAAGGCACGCTGTTCACCTTCGGCCCCGATCCGCGCAACAAGCCGACCGCGAAGAAGATCGTCGACGCCTTCAAGGCCAAGAACATCGACCCCGAAGGCTACACGCTCTACACCTACGCGGCGATGCAGGTCTGGTCTCAGGCGGCCAAGAAGGCCGGCACCACCGACGCCAAGAAGGTCATGGCGGCCATCAAGGCCGGCAAATGGGACACCGTGATCGGCCCGATCGAGTACGACGCCAAGGGCGACATCAAGCAGCTCGACTACGTCGTCTACAAGTGGGATGCCAAGGGCGGCTACACCGAGATCAAGGGCAACGGCACCTGAGACAGGCAGGCTGTCCTTTTAACCGGATCGCCCTTTGACCAGATCGACCACAACGCCCCGGTTCGCCGGGGCGTTTCCTTTTGCCGCACGGTCAGACGGCGGCGGAGAGTTCGCCACCCGCCGCAGCCTGGGCCTTCCGCAGCGCCTGCAGCAGATCGTTCGGACGAAACGGCTTTTGCAGGCACACCACGTCGGCCAGATCGGGCGCCTCACCGACGAAATCCAGCGCGGTCATGCCGGAGACTGCGACGATCGGAAAGCCGGGAACTCGCTCACGAATGGCCAACATGACGTCAACGCCACTGGCGTCGGCCAGGAAAATATCGACAATGGCAGCATCGAAAACGCCTTCGCCGAAAGCCTTCAGGCCCGCCGCGCCGCTCTCGGCCTCGACTACGTCATAATGGTTGACCCGAAGCACGATCGCCACCATCGCGCGGACGTCCTTCTGGTCGTCGACAATGAGCACACGGGGCATGGGAACAACTCCCGGATCCTTATCATTAATTGGTTCAATTCACCGCAAAACGGCGGCAAGGCAGTATGAGTCCGTCCCAGTAAAGCACTCCTTACCACTTACCTGTTCCGAGTCCCCCTCCAAGTTAAGTAAGCTGTAACCCTCGGTTGAGTCGCAAGCGCTTTCTGTCAGGATGCGCGGCCGGAGCGCGCTACCATGAAGGTCGCGGCTACCCGGCCGGAAGAGATTGACGTACGAGGTCACTATGCCGGCTTACGAGAGATCGACGTGCTAGCGCCCAACGACCGAAGCACATTCCTGTCGACCTTGGCGGCGACGCCGAGCGACCGAAAGGCGGCATTGGCGATCGTCGGCATCTCCGCGATCCTGTTCGCGCTGGCGGTACCGTTTGCCGGCACACCGCTCGTGCAGGTGCCGGCCTTCGTGGCGAGCTACCAGTCGGCGCTCGCGGTCAGCGACATCATCACTGCCGTCCTGCTGCTGTCGCAGTTTGCCGTCCTGCGCAGCCGCGCCCTGCTGCTGCTGTCGACCGGCTATCTGTTCACGGCCACGGCCGCGATAACCCACGCCCTCACGTTCCCGGGGCTGTTTGCCCCGGCCGGACTGTTCGGCGCCGGCCCGCAGACCACCGTCTGGCTCTACATGATCTGGCACGGCGGCTTTCCGCTGTTCGTCCTGGCCTATGCCTCGCGGAAGGACAACAATGGCGGCAACAGGATTACGGGCTCGACGTCGCGCGCGGTTGCTCTCTCCGTCGCCGGCGTGTTCGTCGCAACGGCCGTTTTCGCCTGGCTCATGACGGCGCAGCACGACCTGCTGCCGATCCTGCTGAAGGACGGCCATTACACCAACACCATGATCGGCGTGGTGTCGTTCGTGTGGTCCTTGAGTTTCGCCGCGCTGTTCGCGCTGTGGTTTCGCAAGCCGCACACCGTGATCGACGTCTGGCTCATGGTCACGATGTGCGCCTGGCTGTTCGATATCGCGCTGTCGGCGATCGTCAACGTCTCGCGTTTCGATCTCGGCTTCTATGCCGGCCGGCTCTACGGCCTCACTGCGTCGAGCTTCGTGCTCGCGGTGCTGCTCATCGAGAATGTGCGCCTCCAGGCCAACACGGCGGGCATGGTCGGCGCGCTACAGCGGCAGTCGAGCACGGAGAGAAACTATTATGCCGAGCGCGAGCGGCTGTTCAGCGCGGTCGTGGAGTCCTCCAACGACGCCATCATCACGAAGTCGCTCGACGGCACCATCACGTCCTGGAATCATGCGGCGGAGCGCGTCTTCGGCTATTCCGCCGAGGAGGCGGTCGGCCGTCAGGTCGACATCATCATGTCCGAGGGACAGCGCGAGGAAGTCGATGAAATGCTGGCCCGCACCCGCAACGGCGGGGTGATCGACCAGCACGAGACCGTGCGGCTGCACAAGAACGGCCAGCCCATCGACGTGGTGCTGAGCCAGGTTCCACTGCGATCGCGCGACGGCAACATCATCGGCGCCTCCAAAGTGGTCCGCGACATCACCGAGCGAAAGCGGGCGGAGTCCGCGCTCAACCGCGAGATCGAAGAGCGCCAGCGCATCTTCGAGACCTCGCAGGACCTGATCCTGGTCACTGACGGTTTTGGCAATTTCGTCCAGGTCAGCCCCAGCGTCACCGCCATTCTCGGCTTGAGCCCGGACGACATGGTCGGGCACAGTGCGACCGAGTTCATTCACCCCGATGACCTCGAGAAGACGCGGAGCGAGATGCGCGCGGCGCGGCGCGGCGCGGTCAAGCGCAGCTTCGAGGCGCGCTATTATCACGACGACGGTCACGAGGTGACGCTGAACTGGATGGGCACCTGGTCGGAGCCCGTGAAGCGCCACTTCTTCATCGGCCGAGACCTCACCGAGAAGCAGGCCGCCGAGGCCCAGCTCAGGCAGGTCCAGAAGATGGACTCGATCGGCCAGCTGACCGGCGGCGTTGCCCACGACTTCAACAACGTGCTGACCGTCATCACCGGCACGATCGGCATTTTGGCGGATGCAGTGGCCGACCGGCCCGAGCTCGCCGCGATCACCAAGCTGATCGACGACGCCGCCGAGCGCGGCGCGCAACTGACAAAACACCTGCTCGCCTTTGCCCGCAAGCAGCCGCTCCAGCCACGCGAGATCGACGTCAACGCATTGACGCTCGAGGCCGCCAAGCTGCTGCATCCGACCCTCGGCGAACAGATCACCATCATGCCGCAGCTCACCGAGGATGCGTGGCCGGCCCTGATCGACCCGGGTCAGCTCTCCACCGCGATCCTCAATCTCGCGCTGAACGCGCGCGATGCCATGCCCGACGGCGGCACGCTGGTGCTGGAGACCCGCAACATCTTCCTCGACGACGGCTATGCCAGCATGAATCCCGACGTCGTCGCCGGCAATTATGTGATGATCGCGGTCAGCGACACCGGCACCGGTATCCCGCCGGACCTGATCGAGCGGGTGTTCGATCCGTTCTTCACCACCAAGGAGGTCGGCAAGGGCACCGGCCTGGGCTTGAGCATGGTGTTCGGCTTCGTCAAGCAATCCGGCGGGCACATCAAGATCTACAGCGAGGAAGGCCACGGCACGAGCGTGAAGATCTACCTGCCGCGCTCCACCGGCGTTCAGGAGACCGAGTTCGAGGTGCTCCAGAACGTGCCCATCACCGGCGGCGACGAGAAGATCCTGATCGTCGAGGACGACGCGCTGGTCCGTCAATACGTCGTGACCCAGATCAAGAGCCTCGGCTATACCACGCTCGAGGCCGCCAACGCGGCCGAAGCCCTCATCATCATCGATGCCGACAAGGGCATCGACCTGCTCTTCACCGACATCATCATGCCGGGCCACATGAACGGCCGCCAGCTTGCCGACGAGGCGGTGCGGCGGCGGCCCGACCTGAAGACGCTGTTCACCTCGGGCTACACCGAGAACGCGATCGTCCATCACGGCCGGCTCGATTCCGGCGTGCTGCTGCTGGCCAAGCCCTACCGCAAGTCCGAGCTGGCCAAGATGCTCAGGACGGCGCTCGCCAGTTGAGCCTGCGGCATCCGTGGGCTATCGCTGAGGCGAACTGCTTTCAGCCGACGGAGCCGCCTTGAAAAACCTTCTTACCGACATCGCCGGCGTTCGCGTCGGCCATGCCGAAGACGCGAAAGTCGGCTCCGGCGCGACGGCGGTCATCTTCGATTCCCCGGCGATCGCGGCGATCGACGTCCGTGGCGGCGGCCCCGGCACGCGCGAGGGCGCGCTGCTCGATCTTGCCAGCACACAAGAACGGGTCGATGCGATCGCGCTGTCCGGCGGTTCCGCCTTCGGGATCGAGGCCGGCGGCGGCGTGCAAGCCTGGCTCGCCGAACAGGGGCGCGGCCTCAATATCCGGGGCGCCGTGATTCCGCTGGTGCCGGGTGCGATCATGTTCGACCTGCTCAACGGCGGCGACAAGGGCTGGGGCCGCTTCGCCCCCTATCGCGATCTCGGCTACGCCGCGGCCGTGGCCGCGGGCCACGACTTCGCGCTGGGCAGCGCCGGCGCAGGCTTAGGGGCCACCACCGCAACCTTCAAGGGCGGGCTCGGCTCGGCCTCGGCGGTCCTCGCCAACGGCATCAAGGTCGCCGCACTCATGGTCGTCAACGCGGTCGGCAGCGCAACCGTCGGCGACGGGCCGTGGTTCTGGGCCGCCCCGTTCGAGGAGAACGATGAATTCGGCGGGCGCGGCCTGCCGCCCAAATTCACGCCCGACATGCTGGCGATGCGCATCAAGGGCGGCCCCGCGGCGAGCGCGCGTGAAAACACCACGATAGGCCTCGTCGTCACCGATGCCACGCTGACCAAACCCCAGGCCAAGCGGCTCGCCATGATCGCGCACACCGGATTTGCCCGCGCCATCTACCCCGTGCATGCGCCGACCGACGGCGACGTGCTGTTTGCGGCTGCGACCTGCGAGAAGCCGATCGAGCCGCTGGTCGGCCTCACCGAACTCGGCACAATCGCCGCCAACGTGGTCGCGCGCGCGATCGCGCGGGGCATTTACAATGCAACGGCGCTGCCGTTCGCCGGAGCGATGCCTGCGTGGAAGGATCGGTTCGGCACGTAAGGCGCACGCGCCTCCCACCACGCATCGCGTGTCATCGCCCGGCGAAGACCGGACGATCCAGTATTTCAGAGACGGAAGTGATTGGACCGAGAGGCCGCGGCGTACTGGATGCCCCGATCCAGCCGGGGCATGACAGAGAGCCTCACACGCTCATCGACATGGACGAGCCGGCAGTCGCTGAGGCGCCTTGCCCCTGCCCGCCTTGCCGTTGCATCAATTGCGCGAACAGATCATAGGCCGAACTGCCGCCGCCGTTCGCATTTGAGGAGCTGGAGGCGCCCGGGACCGTCGTCGACATCTTGAACCCGTCGGCATAGGTGACGGTCGTGGTGGTCGCGCCGTCAGCGCCGGTCGTCGTAGTCGAGGTCGATCCGCCGCTCGAGGAGGACGAGGAATCCGAGCCGCTGCCGGAGGCATCGCCCGAACCGCTCGCATCCTGCGCGTGGTGATGACCGCCATGGCCGCTCTTCAGTGCCTTCGACATCTCGTCGAGACTGACGCTGCCGTCCGAATTCTTATCCAGCTTCGAGAACACGTCGTCGGCCTGCGCCGTGTTGGTGCCGCCGGCCCCGAGGGCCTTCTCGAACTCGGACTTGGTGATCTTGCCGTCACCGTCGGCGTCGATCTGTGAGAACAGGTCCTTCAGCGCAGCGTCCCGGCTCGTCGACGTCGAGGAGGTCGAGCTCGACGAGGTGGAGGTCGAGGTCGCCGCGCTGCTTGTGCTGTCCGATGACTGGCTCTGCGCGGCGATCAGTGCGCTCATCGTCTCCGGCGAGATCTGCGCGCAATTGCCCGAATTGACCGACGAGGTCGCGCCGCTGGACGTGCTGTTGCTGCTGCTGTCGATCGCGAACGGATCGGTCGTCGCGCTCTGCGAAGACCCCGTCTTCTGGGTCGACGAGGACGATTTCGAATTCGTCAGCGACTGGATCGCGTCGAGCGCGCTCGATACGGCACTCAGGGCAAACAACATTGCACAACTCCAACCGATGCGGCATGCCGCGGCCAATGTCCTGGCGGTAAAGTCAGCAAGCGTCGTGCCAGCGCAAAAAGCTCAATGAAATCCGCATTCGCCGCGCCTGGCGCGGCCGGGGAACATCGGCAATTCATGCCGGTCGCGGCAGAAATTTCCGCCCACAGGAAGCACGCCGTCCCTGCATTGCCCGCCACGGAGGCCCATGTTAGGCGAGGCCATTCATCCCTCGGCCGCCACGGGAAACCGCGCCATGACCCAAGCCTTCGCCCCCCGCCCCCTGGCCATCGCGCCCTCGATCCTGGCCTCGGATTTCTCCAGGCTCGGCGAAGAGGTGCGCGCGGTGGATGCCGCCGGCGCCGACTGGATCCATCTCGACGTGATGGACGGGCACTTCGTCCCCAACATCTCCTACGGCCCCGACGTCATCAAGGCGATGCGCCCGCACACCAAGAAGATTTTTGACGCGCATCTGATGATCTCACCTTGCGATCTGTATCTTGAAGCCTTCGCGAAAGCCGGCTGCGACCACATCACCGTGCATGCGGAAGCAGGTCCTCATCTGCACCGCTCGCTCCAGGCGATCCGCGCGCTCGGCAAGAAGGCCGGCGTCTCGCTCAATCCGGGCACGCCGATCAGCGTGCTCGAATACGTCATCGACCTCGTCGACCTCGTGCTGGTGATGTCGGTCAATCCCGGCTTCGGCGGCCAGGCTTTCATCCCCTCCGCGATCTCCAAGATCCGCGACATCCGCGCGATGACGGCGGGCCGGTCGATCGACATCGAGGTCGACGGCGGCGTTGGTCCCGACGTCGCGGGTCCCCTGGCCGCGGCCGGCGCCAACGCCTTCGTCGCCGGCACTTCGGTGTTCAAGGGCGGCACGCAAGAGGCGTACAAGACCAATATCACGGCGATCCGCAACGCCGCCGCGGGCGCACGCGGCGAAGCGATCTGAAGCGCGCAGACGCCCCGTCATCTGCGGCTTCTACGGGCGTTGCGTCGCGCAAATGCCTAAAATTGCAACCTAAGTCCGTACTCCTCCGGGCTTCCCTGATTCGTGCAAATCACCGCTAGTGATTCCTGCCTGTTATCGCGGGAGCACATCATGACGACGACCCTGGTTTGGACTGGCGTGGCGTTGTGGATTGGTTTTTGTGCGTTTGTTGTGTTTGGCCCGTCGGCCGGACCGGTGCAGGTCCATGCACGTTCGGCGCGTCACATCCGTCGCCATCGGATCTGACACCGTGCAGTTCGCACTCGTGAAGCGTCAGCCGAAGCGCCGGTGCCGCATCCCGCGGCGCCCGCATCCGGACCTCGACTATTTCTTCGGACGGCTCGAACGGACCGAAGGCGAGATGCGCGACGACACCGGGCCCGACACGGCGGACCTGGATCACCCGCTCCGGTCACCGCGCCGGCATTGACATTCTTTTTCCGGACTTGAAGCGATGAAGCCGCACTGCCCGAACTGCCTGAAGGAAATGACCAAGGCGTCCGCGTCGCGTAACCTCTTCAACTGCGAACCCTGCCGCGAGATCATCCAGTATTTCGGCGGCAGCGCGGACCACGGCGAGCCCGGTCCGCAATTCTCCTGGCCGATCCGCCGCAAGCGCACCAGTCACACCGCTCACGCGGCCTGATCTTTCCTAGCCCCACACCACGCCGGCGCCTGGTTTCGCCGCAGCCATCCGCGGCGGCCGTACCACGGTGACGGTGCAGGCCGCTTCCGAGGCGACCTTGGCCGAGACGCTGCCGAGCAGCGTGCGCCGAAACGAGCCCTGCCGAGCGCCGATGATGAGGTGGTCGACCTGGTTGACCTCGGCGAATTCCAGCAGCGCCGCCGCAGGATCGACCGCTTCCAGCACGTGAACCGACAGCCGGCTCTCATCCAGCTTGAGCGGCGTCGCCCAATGCCTGAGCGCGACCAGCCGGTCGATATGCTTGTTGGAGCCCTGCTCGTCCAGCGTCTTGTCGATGGCGATGCGGTTCAACTTCAGCACATTGACGCAGGCGAGCCGTGCCGAGGGCAGCGTGGCCAGAATGCGCTCGGTGGTGACACGCAGCGCCTCGTTCAGCTCCGGCGCGCCTTCCACCGTGTCGAGCGCGACCGCAAGGATCGGGCTCGAAGCGATTTGAGCTGCGACATCCGCCTTGGCGCGCGGCTGCATGACACCCTGGTTGAAGCGGCGGCGCCACGCCACGCTGAGGGGATCGCGCTTCATCCGCTCCGAGCGCGTCGTGAGCTTGACCTGGTCCGGATGGGAGAGATCGAAGGCGAGCTGGGACGCGGTCGGATAGCGCCACGCCGGATCGATCTCGATACAGCGCAGCACCACCTCCTGGAGCCAGGGCGGATAGTCGGCACGCAAACTTCGCGGCGGATACGGATCGCGCCACAGCCTCCGCCGCATCGCGCGCAGCGTCTCGCCCTCGCCGAAGGGACGTTCGCCGGTCGTGAAAAAATACAGCAGCACGCCGAGCGAAAACAAATCGCTGCGCGGATCGTCGCGCACACCCAGGAGCCGCTCGGGCGCCATGTAGGGCGCGGTGCCGTAAGGCAGACGGAACTCCGCCTGCAACAAATCGGGCAGATGATCGTGATGCGACAGGCCGTAGTCGATCAGCACCGCCTCGCCGCTGTCGCGGAACATGATGCTGCTCGGCTTGATGTCGTGATGGATCACGTTCTGCCGGTGCAGGTCGGCAAGCGCGGTCGCGATCTTCGCGACCTGCTGCCGCGCCTCCTCGTAAGGTAGCGGCAGATCAGGCAACCGCTTGTAGAGCGTGGTGCCAGGAATGCGCTCGATCACGGCATAGGCCTGGTGCGCGAAATCGCCGGTGCCGAAGCAGGTTGGAACGTGCGGCCCGGCAAGCCGCGGCAAAATCATCATCTCCATCTCGAAGGAGACGATCGCGGCGGGGTCCTCGCCCTCCGACACCCGCGGAATTTTCATCAGCAGCGGCACGTCGATGCCGGGATGGGTGACCGTCCACAGCGTCGCCATGCCGCCGGCATGGACGCATTCGCCGATGGTGTAGCCGTCGATCTCCGCGCCTGATTTGACCAGGGGTTTCGGCATCGGCCTCTAACGCCCCTGCGACAGGCGGTCGGCCAGCCAGGGCGGCAGGCCGTTCTCGCGAATCCGGCTCGCGGCCGTCTCGATGTCATAGGGCGCACGGCAATAGGTGATCTCGCACGACACCGTATCGAACAGCACGAAGGCCGCGGACGGATCGCCGTCGCGGGGCTGGCCGACCGAGCCGAGCACCGCCAGCCATTGCCGTCCGCGCAGGAGCGGCACGGACACGTCGGTCTTGGGCACGAGGCCGGTCATTTTCGCCGTCACCGACATCGAATACAGCGCCGGGCGGTGGATGTGGCCGCAAAAGGTGACATGGGCGGGCGTCGAGATCAGGCTCTTGGCCGCATCCGCGGTCGTGCGGACGTAGTGCCAGCGCTGGGGGCTGGAGGCCTCCGAGTGGACGTAAAGGCGCTCCGTCTCATCCACGAGCATCGGCAGTTCGGCGAGGAACCGCCGCTGCGCCACGTCGAGCCGCCCGCGGGTCCATTCGATCGCGATCTGCGCCTCGTTGTTCATGGTCTCGGTGGTGGAGTTGACCGCCTCGTCATGATTGCCGCGCACGGCCACGGCCCCCTGGGCCACCAGCTCCATCGCGGTATCCACGACCCATTCCGGATCGGCGCCATAGCCGACGAAGTCACCGAGCAGGACGAACCGCTCCGCGCCCTTCGCCCGGGCAAGCTTCAGGCAGGCCTCGAACGCCTGCCGGTTGCCATGGATATCCGAGAAAACCGCGAGAAGCACGCACCCTCCACCCTCAGATTCTTATTGGAAGCCGATAAGGCCAAATTGAGGGACGTCAAGAACATGCGCCAGCGCGGGGCTGTTTTCCAGCGTGAGGCTTCCGGGATAGTGAAGAGCCTATTGCTCGTCCTTCGGCGGCATCCGGGGCGGTGGAATCGGGGTGAACAAGGCCGCGCCTTGCGCGCCGGCCGGCGGTGCCATGAATTCGCCGGTCGAGGAATCGCCGCCACTGGTCTCCATGATGGTCTTGGGCGTCACATATTCCCGGACCATGTCGATGAGGCTGCCATCGCCGCCGCCGAAATCGGCGGCCCGGCCGCCCTGCGGATGTCCCAGCGCGATCTCGTTCTCCGCTGCATGGGTCTTGTCGGCCAGTCTGTCATTGTAGGGCACGCGAAAGGCGCGCGGGATGCCGCTCGGGCGATTGTCCTCATCGAGCTGCTCGACCCAGAGATAGATCGAGCCGGGATCGCCCTCCAGCGAATGCGGCTCGACGATGCGGGCCTTCAGCAGCTTGAAGGAGGCCGGGAGCCGGTCGGCGGTGGCCCAGCCAAGCAGCCCGCGCATCTCCGTGAAGCTGACGACATAGAAGGCGCTGGTCACGACCACCGCCACCGCCTTCAGCGACCAGTGCAGCCGTGCGTAGACCAGCACGACCAAGAGCAGCGCGCCGATGACGGCGTAGGCGACCGACAGCGTGAGGATGACCGTTTGCAGACTAGTCACGGCGTACCCTCACAGCGTTCTTGCTCACACCGGTCTTCGGGTCGAGATCGCCGCCGTTGCGCCAGCTACTGCGGAACGTCTCCAGCAGCGATTTCGGCCGCTGGTCCACATTGACGACCTTGCCCTCGGCATCGAGCCGGAACCGCACCGCGGTCTTCTCGTCGCCGGTGTGGTCGAGCGTGAACTTGTTGTCGAAGACCACCTGCGCGGTCGGATTGAGTTTTTGCACCTTGACATTGGCCGTAACGGGCTCGCCGGTCGTGGCGACAAAATGCGAGACGTTGACGGTGTATTCGCCGGCGATGATGCCGCGCACCGAGACGATCTCCTCGCGAATGGGCGAGGCGATCTTCTTGCCGTTGACCATGATGAAGTCGTTGGCCCCACCGCGGTCGTCGCGGTCGAGCGTCAGGAAGCCGGCCTCGCGGTGGCGATACCAGGCGATGTTGCCGGCGGGATCCTGCACGAACAGGTCGAGATCGTCGGGGTGGCTGTCCGGCCAATCCAGCGTGATGATGAACTCCGCCTTGGAGTCGATCTTGCCGTCCTTGGCATCGGGGGAGACCGCGAGCAGTGCGAGGAAGAACAGGAACGCGATCACCTGGAGCGCCTTGAACAGCATCACGCCCAGCGGATCGAACGGCTCCTCGCGTGGATAGAGACCGAAATCATCCATCATGACGGGATTCCAGAACCTTTGCGCTCGAGAACCGGCGTCACATAGGTCTCGGTCAGAACCACCGCATCCGAGAACACCCGCTGGGTCGCCGCATCCAGCATGTAGTACTGGATGCGGACCAGGATCGAGCCGACGAGGCCGGCGAGCGTCGTGTACATCGCGACCGCCATGCCGTCGCTCATCAGCCCCATCGAGGAGCGCATCGCGACCTTGTCGGCGGCATCCAGCCCTGCGATCGGCGCCAGCATGATGATGAATCCGACGATGGTGCCGAGCAGGCCGAGCTTCATCAGCGTATCCGAGACAAAGGCGCCGAAACCGTTGGAGCCGCGCAGCCGGTCGGCCAGCGTCCGCAGCAAAAGCGTCTGGTCAACCGGCCGGTAGTCCTGCGCGGCGGCCTTGGTCACCAGGCTGTCGATATGATCGCGCACCAGCCCGCGCGGCAGGGCAGTCGTGCTGGCATCGAGTGCCTTGCCTCCGTCGGGCGCCGCGAGCGCCTCGCGGCAACGCCGCGCCGCCGCCCCCTCCCGCGCGATCGCCCGCGTGCGCAGGAAGCAGTGGCAGCAGGTCAGGATGTAGAGCCCCGCGATGACGCTGGAAATGTAGGTGCGGTCCGAGGCCAGCATCAGGCGGATCAGGCCGAACCGCCACAGCAGCACGACGGCGAAGATCGAAAGGCCGGTGAAGATCATCCAGAACAGCAGCGCGCTGCGCTCGGATGGGTCGGTCGCGGTCGGCGCGATCGGTCCAATCGTCATCGAACTCATGCTGCACTGCTCCTGGCCTGCAAGGACTGGCTTGCAACGATTAGCTTACAAGGATTCCTGCCAATTAGATCAAAGCCGCCGCGCCCGGTCCAAAGACCCATGCCCAATCCGGCTTGGGAAATTTGCCCGAGCTGCATTCCTGCCGTTCCCCGCAATTGGCAAGGCGCGGCGGCGTTGTTAGGCTGAGCTTACCAATCGTGGAGGGTGATCGCATGCGCCTCGTGCTTCAGCTTGTCGCCCGTCTGCTGCTCATCGTGGTGCTCTGCCTGGGCGCGGCGACCGTGTGGGCCACGTTCGATGCCTATCGCAGCGTCGACCGGGCGACTGCGGCGTCGGCCCAACGGGTCGCCCAGGCTCTTCAAGCGCTGTATTGGCACGAGTTCTTGTTGCGCAGCAGCAGAACGCGCGAGCAGCTTCTGCCGGTTCCGGAATGGCGCACGCTGGAGACGATGAAGCTGATCTCGCCCGGCGTCTGCGTCGAGTTCCAGCCGGCCATCGCATTCGAAAAGCCGCTCTGCGGCCAGAGCGAGGGGCTGGGCAAGGCGCCGCCGCGCTGGTTCGCCTCGATCGTGCCGATCTTCCTCGGCAGCCACGCCGAGGTGGTGCGGCCGGTCAGTCCGCGCGCCGCAACTGCCGGTACCGTCGTCGCGACGCCGGATGCCGCAGCGGCCATCTCGCTGGCCTGGGAGTACATCCTCAATGTGATCGACGTCGCGCTGCTGATGGCGGCGGCGATCGCGCTGTTGGCTTCGCTTGCGATCGCGCATGCGCTGGCGCCGGCGCGCACCATCGTCACCGCCTTGCAGCGCATGGCACGCGGCCAGTATCGCACAAAGCTGCCGCGCTTCCGCTCGATGGAGCTGGCGATGATCGGCAGCGCCGTCGGCGAGCTCGGCGGCCGGCTGGAGGAAGCAACCGAGCAGCGCGCGACGCTGACGCGGCGCCTGATCGAGATCCGCGACGACGAGCGCCGCGCGCTCGCCCGCGAGCTGCATGACGAGTTCGGGCAGAATCTCTCGGCCATCCTCGCCTTCGCCAACACCATCGAGACGGCGAGCGCAAAGGAGAGCAAGAAGAGCGGCATTGCGCAGGACGCGCGCATGATCTCGCAGGCCACACACCATCTGATGGCCTCGCTGCGCGATGCGCTGAAGCGGCTGCGCAATCCGCTGCCCGACGAACTCGGGCTGGAGGCCAGCCTCGTCAATCTCGTCGACAGCTGGCGCTCGCAGAGCGCGGTGCGGCCGACGATCCAGCTCGATCTCAGAGGCGATCTCACCGACATCAGCGGCCCGGCCGCCACCACCGCCTATCGTGTGGCGCAGGAATGCCTGACCAACGCGCTCCGCCACGGTGCGGCCCGCGAAATCTCGTTGCGCGTCGAGCGGCGCGCGGGCGAAGACGATGCGCTTCTGATCAGCGTCGAGGACGACGGCGGCGGCGATGCGGACCGCGTCGCGCGCTCGGCCGGCTTCGGCCTCACTGGCATCCGCGAGCGTATCGCGGCGGCCGGTGGATCGCTGTCGATCCTGCCTGCCAAGCGCGGCCTCAGCGTCGCCGCCACCATTCCCCTCGCCGCGTGAGGTCCAAATGAGCGATGTCGCAGCAAGAGGCATCTCGGTGCTTCTGGTCGACGATCATCCGATCGTCCGGCAAGGCTACCGGCGCGTGCTGGAAAGCCAGGGCGATCTGCATGTCCTCGCCGAAGCCGACAATGCCGCGGATGCCTACAGCGCCTTCAAGACGCACGACCCTGATGTCGTCGTGCTTGATATCTCGATGCCCGGCGCCAGCGGGCTGGAAGCGATCCGCAACATCCGCGCCCGCAATCCGCGGGCGCGGATTCTCGTCTTCACCATGCACAACGAAGCCGTGCTGGTAAAGGCAGCCTTCAGCGCCGGCGCCAGCGGCTTCGTCACCAAGAGCAGCGAGCCAACCGCTGTCGTCACTGCGATCCGCAGCGTCGCCCGCGGCGAACGCGCCATGAGCGACGACATCGCGCATATTCTGGCCGAGGACAGCCTGTCGGCGGGCTCGGCGCTGGATCAGCTGGGCGAGCGTGAGATCGAGATTTTGCGCCAATTCGCCGGCGGCGCCACCACCGAAGAGATCGCGTCGCATCTCAATCTCAGTGTGAAGACGGTGCAGAACTATCACTACCTCATCAAGACCAAGACCGGCGCACGCACGGATGCGCAGCTCGTGCGGCTTGCGGCGACATGCGGGCTGGCGCGGATCTAGATCGGGATGTTGTGAGAGATACGCGCCGTCTTCCTTCTCCCCTTGCGGGAGAAGGTGGCGCAAAGCGCCGGATGAGGGGTTCTATCCGCGTAGTGACTTGCGAGTTCGAGGAGAGAAACCCCAGCGTTGCTCGCGGCTCCAGGCCATCAACAGGCCTTCAACCCACGCAGCAGCAGCGCCAGCGTCGCATCGACGCGCGCGGGCAAATCGGCGTCCTTCCACTCCTCGGCATGCGCCGGATGGTGGAAGCGGACGGTCGCATCGAACAGCGCGCGCGCGGTGACCTTGGCGTCGTCCACAGCGAACGCGCCCTGCTTCACGCCGTCGGTCAGGATCCCCGCGATCTGGTCGATCATGGTGTCCTTGTGGCACCTGACGGCGGCGCAGGCCTCGCGCGCCAGAGTCAGATAGGTGTCGAACATCTCGGGGTCGTCGAGCACGCGCGAACGTTTGGCCGCGAACAGCGTGCGCAGCCAGCGGTCGAGCCTGTCAGCCGCGGGCCCCTGCTCCTTGGCGATCGCCAGCAGCGGCGCGTCGATGCGGTCCAGCCAGCGTTTGGCGACGGCCTCGCGCAGCGAAGCCTTGCTCGGGAAATGGCGATAGACGCTGCCGTGGCTCACATCGAGCGCACGGGCAACGTCAACCACGGTGGCCTTGGCAAGTCCGTAGCGCCGCAAGACGTCCTCGGTGACTTCGAGGATCCGCTCCGGCGTCAGGATAACGGCTTCATTCATGCCAGCACCTTGTTCCCGTTCAGGGTTCACCCGGCGATGGAGCTGCTTCCGAAGCGCCCCAACCGGTCGTTTCGGAAAGCTCTCGCCTTAATGAGGCAGTTTTGCAGCCTGCGCCGCGATCTGGCGCGCTACCAGTAAATTGAGCCAATGCCCAAAGGTCCCGGTGAGATTGATGATTTCGGTCGTCATTGTCGTAAGTCTCCATTCGGCCGCGGTCCCCACTCCGGTGGGGTGACCACGTGACGCCCAATCGGAGCGTCCGAGAACGGATATACACGTCCCGCTGACAGATTTCAATATCTGTCAGTCAATGATCCGTGATTGACAGTTAATTTTTGTGACCCCGGCCGCAGGCCCCCCCGGTCACCCTCGACTTCGCGCGCCGGCCTGATCGACAAGCTCTCCTGTGACACGGCGGTGGGTTACGCTACGCTGACCCACCCACCGAATTCATCATAAGAAACGGACCCTCCCATGCCCATCGTCAACCGTATCGCCGCCCTCTCCGACGAAATGGCGGCCTGGCGCCATGACTTCCACGAGAACCCGGAGCTGCTCTACGAGGTCCACCGCACCGCCGGCATCGTTGCAGACCGCTTGCGCGAATTCGGCTGCGACGAGGTGGTGACGGGCATCGGCCGCACCGGCGTGGTCGGCGTGATCCGCGGCCGCAAATCGGCCTCCGGCAAGACCGTTGGACTCCGCGCCGACATGGACGCGCTGCCGATCATGGAGACGTCGGGCGTCGCCTACGCCTCAAAAGTCCCCGGCAAGATGCACGCCTGCGGCCATGACGGCCACACGGCCATGCTGCTCGGCGCCGCCAAATATCTCGCCGAGACGCGCAACTTCGACGGCACTGCGGTCGTGATCTTCCAGCCCGCAGAGGAAGGCGGCGGCGGTGGCAAGGCCATGGTCGAGGACGGCCTGATGACGCGCTGGAACATCCAGGAGGTCTACGGCATGCACAACATGCCCGGCCTGCCCGAAGGCCATTTCGCAACCACGCCCGGCGCGATGCTCGCCTCCTCCGACAACATCCAGATCATCGTTCACGGCAAGGGCGGCCACGCCGGTGCGGGTCCGCACAAATCCGTCGACAGCGTGCTGATCGGCTCGCAGATCGTCAACGCGCTGCAATCGATCGTCGCGCGCAACGTCGATCCGCTGAAATCGGCGGTCATCTCGATCACGCAGTTCCACTCCGGCACCGCCTTCAACATCATCCCCGAGATCGCCGAGCTCGGCGGCACCGTACGCACGCTCGATCCTGAAGTGCGTGATCTGGTCGAGCGCCGCATCACTGAGGTCGCCGACAGCATCGCCCGCGCCTATGGCGGCTCGGCGGAGACGAAATACACACGGATGTATCCGGTGACGATGAACCATGCGCGCGAAGCCGGCCTTGCCGCCGACATCGCCCGCGACATCGTCGGCACCGAGCGCGTCAACGACAAGTTCATCCCCATGATGGGCGCCGAGGATTTTTCGTTCATGCTGGAAGCCCGCCCCGGCGCGATGATCCTGGTTGGCATGGGCGACGGCAACGAGTGCCACCACCCGGCCTATATCTTCAACGACAACATTCTGGGCCACGGCGCGTCGTTCTGGGCGCGGCTGGTCGAGACGCGGATGCCGGCGGGGTAGGATCGCGCACGCAGCTGCCGTAGCCCGGGTGAGCGTAGCGACACCCGGGACCGCTCTATGCCCGATCCCGACACTGTCCCGGATATCGCTGCGCTCATCCGGGCTACGGCACCGTCATCCCTGATATTGCAGCACGTGCATGCCGGCGTTCCAGTCGGACACAAACATCAGCCCGTCAGGCCGAACATAGGCGTCACAGGTTTTTGCCGCGAGCGCGACGTTCGGACGGGGATCGATCAGCTTCTTTGGTATCGGCGGCACCCAGTACGCGATCTCCTTCGGCGCAAAAGCGTCCTTGATGTCGAACACCCTGACGCCGGCATTGTTGTAGGTCGCGAAAATCGTGTCCTCGCTCTGGAACGCGCCCGGGCGGTTCTCGTGCAGATTATGCGGACCGAAGGTGCCGTTGGTGCAGAAGTCACGATCGCGCGGCGTCGGCAGGGTTGCGATCGGCACCGGATTTTGCGGCGCGCGCACATCGAGCACGAAGGTATGGAACAGGCCCTTGGCGCATTGGTCCGCGTTCGCTTCATCCGCGACGATTGCGAGCTGACGCTTCGGCAGCGGCAATGGCGTATGCGTGCCACCGGCGAAGGGTGGCGACCAGTTGATGTGGGACAGCAGTTTTGGATTGGTGGGATCGCTGATGTCGTGGATGGTGAAGCCGCCGTCACGCCAGGCGGCATAGCCGCGATCGCCCGCCGTGATCATGTGATGCAGCGCGAAGCGCTTGCCCTTCGGCGTCGCCGGCTCGCCGGCCGCGCGGTTCATGCCCGGCAGCCACCATTTCGCGACGATCTCCGGCTTGGTGATGGTCTTGAGATCGACCACGCAAAGGATGTGGTCGGTGAATCCGTCGAGATGGGCCGACACATAGGCATAGCGGCCACCCGGCCACCACAGACGGTTGATGCCGAAGCCGGGCATTTCGAGGAACGCGATCTCGCGCATCTCACCGGGTTTCGAGATGTCGTGGATCGAAAGGCCGGAGCGGAATTTCTTGGCCTTGGTAATGCTGTCGACCAGCGTGTTCTCGAAATAGCCGCGCATGTTGTCGTAGGACTGCATCGCGACGATGTTGGCGCCGTTCGCAAGCAGCAGCATATCTTCCGCCACCTGCAAATGGTGGGTGCGGGTGTATTGCCCCGCGGTGAAGAAATTGACCGGCTTCAGCGCACGCGGATCGGACGCATCCAGGATCGTCACGCCGTCGCTGAACATGTGCCCGACATAGATATGCTGCCGGTTGAACATCACCTGCACGCTGTCGGGCCGGCCGCCGATGTCGCTGTAGGAGATGTGCTTGATGCCCTTGCCGATGCCCTCGGGCGGAATGTCCGCCTCCGAAGCGGATGCCGGCCTCGACCATGCGGACAGCGCGGCGGCCCCGAGCGCGCCCGACAATTGCTGAAGGTGACGGCGGCGAGAGAGTTGACGCATCGATTTTCCCCCCATTTTTTGGGGGATGATGCTCGCTTGTGGCGAGGCGCGCAAGCCTCGCGTCGTCCGCGTCAGTTGCATATTTCGGCTGGCAACTTGAAGGCGGGATTCGAAGGATGATTGGTCGTGCCGAGTCGGCATCCCTTGGCAATCGGCCTGCAACCCGCGTTGTTGCAGATCATTTGCCCAGATGACTGCGCTTTGGGTGCCGTCGATTCCGCGTCTTTGCGATCCTGGTCCCGCCTCCTTGAATCCTCACGCGTCGCGACTGGCTTCTTCTCCTGAGCCTTCTCGCACTCGTTGTCGTCACCGACGCGATAGCCGGCGCGGCAGGCGATCTTCGCGCATTGATCGCCGTCGGCCTTGAAGCCGAAATTGCAGACGAGCGGGCAGACCCGTCCCGGTTTCGCCTTCAGCGCATCGAGCGCGTCGACGCTCGCGAGCTTCACGTCGAACTGGGTGCCTGCGTATTTGTTGAACAGCGTCAGCGAGCGCTGCGACGCGGCGCTCCAGTCGCCATCGGCAGCAGCGGACAGGCAGCCGACGCGCCGCAATTCGCCCTGCACAGATTTTGCCAGATCGGCCGCGGATAATGTGGACGTCGGCGCAGGCGAAAGGGCGGCGACTTTCTGGTTCTCGGCCTCAGGTATCTGCCGATCGGCGGCCGGCTTTGCGGCCTGCTCCGCCTTCTCCGCGGCTTGCTTGGCGGCAAGCTCAGCCTTGGCCTTCTCCGCCGCCTGCTTTTCGGCGAGCGCTTTCGCAGCCGCAGCCTCCGCCACCTTGCGCTGCTGCTCGGCCGCCTCAGTCCTCGCCTGCTCGATCTGCTTTTGCTTCTCGGCCGCAATCCGCGCTTCTTCGGCGGACTTGGCAGCCGCTGCAGCCTTGTCCTGCTCAGCCTTCTGGGCGCGCTCGGAGATGAGCCTTGCCTTCTCCTGCTCGGCCGCTTTGGCCTTTTGCTCGGCCGCCGCGCGCGTCTCTTCGGCGGCGATCTTGTTCAGCTGACCTTTGGCCAGGTTGGCGTAGAAGCCCTCCGAATATTGCGCCAGAAATGCCTCCCACCCGTCGCGCGTGGCAAGCTGCAGTGCCAGCTCATAGTCACGCCGGACGCTGTCCTGAGGATTGGCCTGGGGACCGGACACGACGGGCTTGGCAGGGACCAGCGCCACGTCGTCGCCGCCGAGCGAACCGTAGACGAAGGGCTCCTGCTTGTTGTTTGTGCTCTTGAGCACGTCGTCGCGCACGAAGCCGAAGGCCTTGCGCAGATCGAGTCCAGGCTTCGGCAGGTGCTCGACCAGAGCGACCGCGAACGGGCTGTTTTTGGAATCGCCGTCGGATGCGGTCGAGCCCGCCTTCGCCGCGAAGGCGATCATGGTGTTGGGGCTGGTCGGCTCGACCTTGGCGAGGCCTCGCCCGATCGCGCGCGAAGCCAGCGTGCGCTTCATCGTCTTCGAGAAGGGGTTGTCGCGGCAGGCGTCCAGAATGATCAGGCGCAGCTGCTTGGCCGGCTCGACCGCGAACAGCGCCCGCTCGACCGGGATGGTCTCGTCGAGAACGTCGCCGTCCGTCTCCAGCGTGGCGTCGGTCGGAATCAGATAATTGGTGCCGTCGAGCTCGATGCCGTGGCCGGCGTAATAGATCACCGCCATGTCCGCGTCGCGCGTTCTGCCGGCAAACTCGCGCAGCATGCGCCGCATCTCGCTGGCACTGAGATCCAGCCTGACGTCGACACTATCGAAGCCGGCCTTCTTGAACATCCCGCCGACCAGCGTGGCATCGTTGACGGGATTGCCGAGCTTGGGCGCGCTCTTGTAGGCGGAGTTGCCGATCACGAGCGCGACCCGCCGGTCCGCATGCGCCGGTCCGCAGGCAAAACCCATCGCAAATATCAACAAAGCAAATAGCCGAAGCGGAATCACGTGCGTCCCCCCGGATGCAATTCCATGAGACTATTCGGTAGCATACCCGATTGCCAACTTTTCCCTGTGTGACATCAGTCACACAGGCGTTTGAATGGGCTTCCTGATCGTGCGGCGAAGCGTCGCTCTCCTGACGATATGAGGCCGACACCCGCTGCTGCTTTGCCGTTACGCCTGCACCACCTCATGCCGCATCACGAACGGCGCGAGCAGCGTGTGCACCTCGCCGGCAACGACCTCGCGCTGGTCCGCCGGCAGGCCCGCAAGCGTCACCGTGGCGATCGAGCCGTGGCTGCCGTGGGCGCCGACCTTGACCTTGCAGTCGATGCCGCGATCGACGAGCGGTGCGAGCACTTTCATGAACACGCGCTGCGCGGCATCCCAACGCAATTGCGGCTTGAACACTTTGCCGACGCCGGTCACCGGCATTGGGTCGATCGGAATGACCTGCACCGGAACGGCAGCGCGCTCCGGCGTGCGCTCGCGCACCCATGACTCGAGCTCGCCCGGCTCGACGGTCGCGCCGGGCTTGAGTTGCACATAGCCCACCGGCAATTCGCCCGCATAGGCGTCGGGCTGGCCGACCACCGCAGCAAAGCCGACGGCCGGATGCTGGAACATGATCTCCTCGATCGGCGCCGGGTCGATGTTGTGGCCGCCGCGGATCACGAGGTCCTTGGCGCGGCCGGTGATCCAGAGATAGCCGTCGGCATCGAGCCGCCCGAGGTCGCCGGAATTGACCCAGACCTCGTCGACGAAGGCGCCCTTGTTGTGGGCGTCGTTGAGATAGCCGCCGAACACGCCGGGGCCCGCCATGATGACGACGCCGATCTCGTCCGGCTTGCAGTCGCGGATCAGGCGGCCGTCGGCATCGAGCTGCACGATGCGCACGCGCGCATAAGGCATGGGCAGACCGACCGAGCCGAGCCGGATCGGCCGTGACGGATAGGCCAGCGTGTGCACGCTCGAGGTCTCGGTCATGCCGTAGACCTCGACCACCGGCAGCTTGAGCTTCTCCTGGATCGCCGAGCCCACCGCGACCGGGATCGCTGAGCCGCCACCTGCCGCATATTTCAGGCTGGAGATATCGGCATTGCCCGTGGGCACGCCGAGCGTGGCGGCCAGCACGGTCGGCACACTCGACAGCGCTTCGGGCTTGAAGCGCTCGACCAGCGTCCAGATGTTCTTCACCGCATTCGGATTGCGCCAGCCGCTCGGCGACAGCACGACCAGCGAACCGCCGGCCGACAACGTCAGCAGCACCTGGGTCAGCGATCCCCCAACATGAAACAGCGGCATGCCGAACAGCATGTTGGCGCCGGGCTTCGACTTCAGCAGCAGATTGAGCGCCCAGGCCTGATAGACCTGATTGGTGTGAGTATGCCGCACCAGCTTTGGCGTGCCGGTGGTGCCGCCGGTGTGGAAATAGGCGGCGATGTCGCTCCCCGAAATCTTCCGCCCGCTGATGAGCCGGTCGGAGGGCTGCTGCTTGATCAGGTCGTTGAAGGCATAGATGCCGTTGGCGGGGTCGCCGCCGCCGAACACCTGCACAATTGCCTTGAGATGCTTCAGCTGCGGGCGGATCTGCTCGACCTTCTGCCAGATGTCGGTGCCGGGCATCGGCCCGAGCGCCACCAGGATCTTCGTGTTCGCGGCTTCCAGGATCTCGGCGATCTGGTGCGGCTCCAGCAGCGGATTGACGGGATTGGCGATGCCGGCGGTCTCGGCCCCGAACAGCGTCACGAAGGCATCGGGCACCAGCGGCAGCATGAAGCTGATGACGTCGCCCTTCTCGACGCCGAGGGCGTGAAACATGTTGGCAGCCTGCGTGACGCGCGCGATGAAATCGCGGTGCGTCACCACCAGCGGCGCGTCGGCGGGATCGGCATTTTGCAGGAACTGGATCGCGGCCCCGTCGGGATTGCGCGCAGCACCGAGCCTGATGGCATCATAGGTGCTCTCGGCCGCGACGCGGTCGGCGTAAGGGACCTGCTCGAAGGCCTGAACCTCCGCGTCCGTCGAAAGCTCCGGATAGTCGCTGCCGATGAACCGATCGAGCGCGTGGATGCCCGCCATGGAATTCCGTCCTCCCTCAGATGCATGTCCCCGCCCCCTGTCTTTTGACATTTTGGTTTGGCGGGGCCTCGACCGATCGCCGGTCGAACGGGAACACAATGATGGATGATTTGGCGTTCGTCCATGGCCTAACGGTTACGGTGGTAGCACTCGAATTATGGACGATCCGATGTCCAGCCAACCGCGTTGAAATCGACTGGCACAGGCATCACCTCGGGCTCCGCGGTTGCCTTTCGCAGGATTACATCCGCGCGATTTGAGTCCGACATCTCGATCGGCACGCCCTCCTTGTCGACGGCGAGTATTCCCGTCAATTCGGGCGGCGCACTCATCACGTAGCGATCCGCGGCTTCGATCAGACGAAGCACCTCGTCGCGAATGAAGGCCGCCGACCATTCGAACGGCAGGCCTTTCACCGCGGCGAACTCCTCGGCCGGAATCGACAGGGCATGACGGCGAATTTCATCGATGGTTCGGCCTGGAGAGAAATTCGGCGGCTTGCCGGCCGCTGCGAGCACGAGCGGTCCGAGCGGACAATAATCGCGACCGATGGCGACGAGGTCGGCAACGTCGCGTGCCTTCGAGCGGCCCGCGCCGGCCAGCACCTTGTTGATGGCCAGGTCTGCCTGATGCAGCCGCGCGCCCCATTGCTCGTCCTTCACGAGCGGAAAGAACCGAAGCCGCGTCTCCGCAAACCACTGGATGATCGTCGTTTCGGAAGCGCGCGAGATTGTCGCATCGACGCAGCCATAGATGATGTAGTCGCGATGCGTCTTGAAGCCGGCGGCATCGAGGACGGCGAGATCAGCCATTGCGCTCTCGGTCACCTCTTCGTCGGTGTCGTGGAAGATGTCGATGTCGTCGGATCGTCGCTCCCAGTCCTTGTTGAGCATCAGGCCGCCGGCAAGATAGCTGCTGTCCGAGCGATTTCCCGCGAGAAGTCTCAGAATGTCGCTCTGCAATTTGCTGAGGGCCATCTCAGTCCTCCGTCGTGCTGACGCGGTCAAGCATCTTCCTGCCCATCGCAAAAGCCCTCGCATCGCCACGCTCGATCATGGCGCGTGCGGCGACCGCAGTTCGAGACCGCAGATCTGGAAGCCGATCGAGATCGACATTGTCGAGAATGCGCGGTCCGTAGAGACGGAGTGCACTGTCGAGCAGCGATTGCAGTTCTTTGGTCAGCCGGTGCTCCGCGCGCATGCGCGAGGCGAGCGCCAAAACCTCATCGCGTGCAGCCGGCGGAATCAGGACTTCGACGCGCACGAGGTCGGCCGCGCCACCCTGGCTGCGATATTTCCTGACGCGCTTGTTCGCAGGGATCATCGATTATCTTGCTCCACGAACCACCAAATTACCACGTGTGTCCCGGTTACGCAAATTCGTATCCCGGTTACGATTTTAAGCCATTGATGCAGCTTATTTTTCCGAGACTATGTCGAACACAATGAACCTCGCCGCGCGATGCGCGGACCAAGGACTGGCAGCGGCCTCGCCGAACGGCACCGCGCCACGACACGCGAGGACACCATGACCAAGGCGCAGCGGGATCGAACCAGGCGGCTCACTGTCGCGCTTTCGATCGCCATCGCGATCGCGCTGCCCCGTGCGGCGCTCGCCACGGACAGTCAGATCGACAAGATGCGCGCCAAGATCGCGGCCTTCATCAGTGACAAGATGGAGAAGCTGGGCGGCTCGCGCATCGTCTACAAGGTGGACACCGACGGTTTGCGCGAGAGCGTCGTGACCGATTTGCGCGACGACGTCTACAAGACCTTGCGCGAAGGCAAGATCGCCTTTTCCGGCCTTGCCATCCGCGATGCCGGCGTCGAGTTGAAGATCCCGGACGCCAAGGGCCGCGAAGAGCTGAAGCGCAAGCTAGCGTCAAACGCGGAGGGATTGCCATCGCATGCGCTCGCCATGACCGATAGCGGCGACGGACTGGTCAGGCTCGCGCCGACCGATGCCGCATCCGCGGCACGGCTGCACGATCTCGTCGAAGATTCCATCGCCATGATCGAGCAGCGCCTGAAGGACGCCGATATCAAGCTTGCCAGCGCCCAGCCTGACGGCACGGACCGCATCCGCATTTTCATCCCGGGCATGATGGAGCCCGAGCGCGTCACCGCAATCTTCGCCACGAAGGTCAAAGTCAGCTTGCGGCTGGTCGACCTTTCGATGCCGGCCGAGCAGGCGCAATCCGGCGCGCCGCCTGCGGGCACCGAAGTCCTGCTCGGCTTCAAGGACAAGCGCCCCTATCTGGTCGCCAAGGACAGCGCGCTCGACGGCGACGACATCAGCTATGCCGGCCCGGGATTTGCGGCCGGCACGAAAGAGCCGATCGCCTCGTTCCGCTTCAACGGCCGCGGCACGCGGCGTTTCGCCCACGTCACGGAAGAGAACGTCGGAAAGCCCTTCGCCATCGTGCTCGACGACAAGGTGATCTCCGCCCCGGTGATCCGCGAGCCCATCACCGGCGGCTCGGGCCAGATCTCCGGCAATTTCACCCTGGAGGAAGCGAGCAGCGTCGCCATGCTGCTGCGTGCCGGCGCGCTGCCGGGGCACCTCACCCTCGTCGAGCAGCAGGTCGTGCAACCCGCCGCCAAGCCGTAAGCCGGAGACCATCGGCGCCCCGCCTCGCCGGGGCACCGAGGTTCGTCCAAGAGGTCCGTCTACGGCGCCGAAGCCCGCCCCCAAGGGCCCCGAATCACGCGCGCACCGCAGCCATACGCACAACCAACGGGCAATTGCCGAAACGCCCGATCAGGCTAAAATTTGCCTCTTGCGGCATGACGGCCAAAGGCTTCATTTCAAGCGGTCGTCATTCGATTTCGGCTATACGTGCCACCAATACCGACCAGGACTGAAGGCCTTACGCGGGGTTAGTACCATGCCGTCCGGCAGCGCAGATATTTCGTCGATCCTCGACCGCATTCTCGATGCGGCGACGGACAATCTCAGGATCGCGAAGATCCTGGTCCAGATGGGCCTCGATCCCAACAACGTCACCTATGACGCGATCTTCAACCGGATGTTGGAGATCGTCGTCCACAACATCACGCTGGCCAATATGTTCGCCGCGGTCGGCGCCGGCTTCTTCGTCGCCACGCTTCTGATGCGGACGATGGTGCCCCTGCGTGTTGCCAACATGATCGGCTGCGCCTTCTTTGCCGTTTTCGGCGCGCTCTCCGCCAACGTCTCGACTTTCCTGCTGTATCTGCTGCTGCTTCCGATCAACGCCCTGCGCCTGCGGCAAATGCTCAAACTGGTCAAAAAGGCGCGCCATGCGGCCGAAGGCGACATGTCCATCGAGTGGCTCAAGCCGTTCATGACCGAGCGCAAATATCGCAGCGGCGACACGCTCTTCAAGCTGGGCGACCCGGCCAAGGAGATGCTGCTCACGGTCACCGGCAAGTTCCTGGTCAAGGAAATCGGCGTCGAGATCGGACCAGGCGCCCTGATGGGAGAGCTCGGCTTCCTGACGCCGGACAACCGGCGCACCGGCACGATCGAATGCATCGAAGACGGACAGGTGCTGACCATCACCTATGACCGGCTGCTCGAAATCTACTTCCAGGACCCGCAGTTCGGCTACTATTTCCTGGTGCTGACCAGCCAGCGCCTGCTGCAAAACATCGATCGCTTGCAGAAACAGCTCAACGCGGCGCGCGCGCCGACCACGAACCGCATCGCGTGAACCGGGCAGCCGAATGCGCTTCGGCCACCCGGCTGCCGGGCCAGCCCGCGATCAGGCGTTGGTGCCGCCGTCGACCGTGAGATTTGCGCCCGTGATGTAGGACGCCTCGGGGCTGGCGACGAACGCGACCAGTGCAGCAACCTCCTCCACCTTGCCATAGCGATTGAGCGCCGTGGCGGCCTTCTGCGGTGTGGCCCAGTCTCCAGCCGCCGGATTCAGATCGGTGTCGATCGGTCCGGGCTGCACGTTGTTGACGGTGATCCCGCGCCCCCCAACCTCGCGCGACAGGCCTTGCGTGAACATCCGGATCGCGGCCTTCGTTGCCGAGTAAGGCACCAGTCCCGGCGTCATCATGCGCTCGCCGACGCATGAGCCGATCGAGATGATCCGGCCGCCGTCGTTCATCTGCTTCAGTGCGGCCTGCGTGGCAATGAAGACACCGCGGATGTTGAGGTTGATCACCTGGTCCAATTCCTCCAGCGTGGTCTCCTCGAACTTCTTGGGGATCGCCGTGCCCGCATTGTTCACGAGCACGTCGAGCTTGCCGAACGCATTGACGGTCTTGTCGACCGCAGCCTGCACGGCCTTTGGATCGGTAGCATCCGCCTGGATCGCAATCGCCTTGCCGCCTGCGGCTTCAATGGTCTTGACGACGGAGGTCGCAGCGTCCGCACCCCGGCTATAGGTGATTGCGACCCTGGCGCCATCGGCGGCAAGCCGTTTGGCGATGGCAGCGCCGATACCACGGGAGCCGCCGGTAACGAGTGCAGTTTTGCCTTCGAGTTTCTTTGACATGGTGACGTTCCAGTTTGGGAGTTGAGAGAAAGCGACGGCGGCTCAGAGCTTCGAGCCACCATCGACGTGAATGGTGTCGCCCGTGATCCAGCGCGCGTCGGGAGAGGCGAGGAAGGCAACCGCGTCCGCGATGTCGTCGGGCTCGGCGATCCGCTTCAGCGTCTGCATGCCGAGCGTGTAGTCGCGACCCGCATCGGTCTTGGCGAAGGACGACATTTCGGTCGCCACGACGCCGGGCGCCACCGCGTTGACCCGCACGCCGCGGGCACCGAGCGCCACGGCAAAATGCTTCACCAGCGTATCGATCGCGCCCTTGGTCGCGGCATAGGCCGGCAGCGTACCAACCACCGCACGCGCGGCGAGTGAGGAGACGAGCACAACGCTGCTGCCCTCGTGCAGGATCGGCAGCAATTGCTGCACCAGGAAGAACGGTGCGCGGACGTTGACGGCGAACAGCCGGTCGAAATCCGCGACCGTCGTCTCCTCGATCACAGCCGACTTGGCGACGCCGGCGTTGGCGACGAGAATATCAAGCCGGTCGCCGACGATGCCGCGCACGCGTGTCGCCAGTTGATGCGGCCCGTCCGGCGCGCCGAGATCGGCGCCGATAGCATCGGCACGCCCGCCGTTCTGGCGGATTTCGGCGACAACGGCCTCTGCCTCTCTCGCGGCCTGGCCGTAATGCACCAGCACCTGCGCGCCGCGCGCCGCGAGGGCTAGCGCCGAGGCACGGCCGATGCCGCGTGAGGCGCCGGTGACGAGAGCAGTCTTTCCCTTGAGGTCGGTCATAATCATTCTCCTTCGCCGGGCGCCCGCACCCCAACCCCTGCCAATCAGGTATGGTGTCGGTGCAGCTCCCTTTGTTGGAGTGATATTTGGTGCAGACTGGCGGCTTTGAAAAAGACTTTGTAAGCTGCGGGGCATACCCAGGAGGTATGCTTCATGGAGCTACGCCATCTCCGCTATTTCATCGCTGTTGCTGAGGAAGGCAGCCTGACCTTGGCTGCGGAGAAGCGGCTGCACACCGCGCAGCCTTCGCTCAGTCGCCAGATCCGCGACCTCGAATACGAGGTCGGCGTGCCTCTGCTGGTGCGCAGCGTGCACGGCGTCGAGCTGACGCCCGCGGGAAGGGTGTTTCTTGATCACGCGCGGCTCGCCCTGACGCAGGCTGATGCGGCGATCGAAGCGGCGCGGCGCGCAGCGCGCCCCGAGAAGTCGCGCTTTGCCCTCGGATTTCTGACCGGTCAGGAGATCGACTGGCTACCGGAAGCCATGCGGGTCCTGCGCGACGAACTGCCGACGATCGACGTGAATGTGACAAGCGACTTTTCGCCAGTGCTCGCGGAGGGTCTGATGCGCGGCAATCTCGACCTCGCTTTCATGCGGCGCGAACCCGGCACCGACGACCTCGCCTACAGGACCGTGGTCGAGGAAGCGCTGGTCGCCGTGCTGCCGAGCGACCATCGTCTGGCGAAGCTCGACCGCATCGACCTGGCGAAACTGGAAGGGACGCCCTTCATCAACGTGTCCAACACCGCGCCCGCGCTCCGCAAGGTCATCGACCACTACCTCGCCACAAGTGGCCGGCAGATCGCGGCCGCGCACGAGGCCGACAACCTCGCCATGGCAGTATCGATGGTCGCCTCCACGCGCGGATTCGCCCTGATACCGGGCTATATCAAGAACTTCCTGCCCTGGTCTGTCGTCAGCCGCCCGCTCAAGGGCAAGCCGCCAACGATCGACCTCGTCGTCGGTTATCACAAGACCAACAACTCGCCGATCCTGGCAAAATTCATCTCGAGACTTGACGACCTTATCGAGCGCGCGACCAAGCACATGCCGCTCTGATCGCTGTCTGCTCAGCTCAGCAGCAACGCCATGCCGGGATCGCCCTTCTCCATCGCGCGCCGATAGGCCGGTCGCGCACTGACCCGGCCGAGATATTTGACCACGTTCGGACAGCGCTGGAGATCATAGGGCTGGAAGTAGCGCATCGTGGTGAGCGAAAAGCCCATCATGATGTCGGCGGTGGTGAAGGCGTTGCCGGCCAGATATTCGGCGTCGCGAACGCGCGCGTCGACCAGATCGAAGGCGCGGTCGGTGCGCCCTCTGCTCGCGGCCAACATCGGATTGTCCTCGGCGAGCTTGAGCCGGTTGAGGATCATCAGCCGGCCCATACCGGCTTGCAGCGTGCCGTTGGCGAAGTGAAACCAGTACAGAAACTGCGCGAAATCAGGATCGTCGAGACGGAGCACGAGGCGCCCCTTGCCGTATCTGGCCATGATGTAATCGACGATGGCGCCGGACTCGGCGAGCACGAGATCACCGTCGGTGATCACAGGCGCGGCCCCGATCGGGTGCAGCGCCTTGTAGTCAGGCGGCGCCAGCATGGTGACGGAATCGCGCGTGTAGCGCTTCAGCTCGTAGGGAATCTCAAGCTCCTCGCAGAGCCAGACGATGCGCTCGGACTGCGACTTGCCGAGATGATGGATGGTGAGCATGGCGTCTCCTGCAAGCGTGAGTTGGGTCAGTCGCGATGTTGCATCATACCCCGTCAATGCGAGTGTCGCATCTCGCTCTCGCGCCCCGGACGCAGCGCAGCGTCTCTTCGACGGTGCGCTGCAAAGCCGGGGCGCATGTCTCAGAGCAATCCGTACGGCGTGGGTCCCGGCTCTGCGCAGCAGCGTTGCACGCTGCAGCGCGTCCGGGACACGAGAGCCGAGCGTGCCGCCCTACCCCGCCTCGTCCGTCACCATCCGCGCCACGACGCGGTCGCGGCGGATGAAGTGGTGCCAGAGGGCCGCGACGACGTGAACCGCGATCAAAGCGAGCAGCACATAGGCAAACAGGATGTGGCGGTCCTCATAGGCGTTCGCCGCCGCTTTGTCCGGAGAGGTGAATTGCGGGACGTGAAACAGGCCGAAGAAATCCGAATAGTCGGGCGTATGTGCGCCGGAATGCGCCCAGCCGAGCATGATCACCACGATCACGGCGAGATAGAGCGCGCCATGGCTGATGCGGGCGGCGAGCTTCTGCCAGCGCAGGCTGTCGGTCGGCAGCGCCGGCGTCGGGTTGATGACGCGCCAGACCAGGCGCAGCACGGTGAGCAGCAGGATCATGTAGCCGATATCGGCATGGATCGAGCGGTAGAAGAAACGGTCGGGCCGCGCCGGGATGTGGTTCATCCACCAGCCGAAGCCGATCATGCCGACGATCGCCAGCGCCAAGATCCAGTGCAGCCCCCGGGACACGCTGCCCCAGCCGTTACTGGTGTTTCTGATCATGTCAGCCCCCGGAATTTTGCGGAGTTGTCCCCATCCGCAGTGCAATATCCTTGCTGATAGCGGGAACATGCGGCAATCGTGAAATTGAATCGTTCCAAACAGGCCTCATACGACCCTTGCCGCAAAACCGCCCCAAAAACCGAATGGTAACCATGGCGGCTTAGGGTAGCGACGTGACCAATTCCCCGACGATCCTGGTGTTCGATTCCGGCCTTGGCGGGCTCACGGTGCTGCGTGAGGTCGTGGCCGCACGCCCCGACGCACATTACGTCTACGTCGCCGACGACGCCTTCTTCCCCTACGGCCACCACAGCGAGGACGAGATCATCGCCCGCGTGGTGCCCCTGATGGGGGAATTGATCGGCACCCATGATCCTGACCTCGTCGTCATCGCCTGCAATACGGCGTCTACCCTGGTCCTATCTCACTTGCGCGCCGCTTATTCCCTGCCCTTCGTCGGCACCGTGCCGGCGATCAAGCCGGCCTGCGCGCAGTCGAAGACCCGCCGCGTCTCGGTGCTCGGCACCAAGGGCACGGTGAAGCGCGAATACACCAAGGCGTTGATCCGCGATTACGCGCAGGGCTGCGAGGTAACGCTGGTCGGCTCGCCCGAACTCGCCTCGCTGGCTGAAACTGAACTCGGCGGCCACGAGATCAGCGACGGTGACATTCTCGCCGAGCTCGCCCCCTGCTTCGTCGGCGATGCCGCAGACGCTGGCGCACGCACCGACATCATCGTGCTCGCCTGCACGCATTATCCGCTGCTGCTCGACCGGATGAAAAAGCTCGCGCCATGGCCGGTCGCGTGGATCGATCCGGCCCCCGCCATCGCCCGCCGCGTCTCGGACCTGCTTGGCGCGCATAGCGGTGGCATCGCGCAATCCGGCGCCAAGATGATATTTACATCGAACCGCGTGCATGGCCTCAGCGCCACGCTGACGCCGTTCTTCGGCGGCCGCGCACTGGCTTGACCTTGCGCCACGACGGCACGCTGCTAGGCTTCGCCGTCGTCATCTGTCCGCAGGTCCTCTAATGTCGGTCCCCGCAACGCCGCTCAATCGCCTCCGCCAATTGTGGAGCGAGGGGCGCCCCGCCTTCGGCGCGATCGCGACGATCCCGAGCGTGCAGATGGTGCAGATCATGGCGCGCTCGCTCGACTGGATCATCGTCGATCTCGAGCATGGCCCGATCGGCTTGACCGAAGCGCATGCGATGATCGCCGCGACAACAGGCACGCCATGCACACCCTTGGTGCGGATCGCGGCGAACGAGCCATGGCTTGCGAAAGCGCCGATGGACATCGGCGCCTTCGGCATCAACTTCCCGATGATCACCAATCGCGCCGAGGCCGAAAAGGCGGTGCGCAGCGTGCGCTATCCGCCGCGTGGCGATCGTCTCTGGGGCCCCTTCCACGCGCCGTTCCGCTGGGGCCAGTCGATGCCGGACTACATGGCGTCAGCCGATGACGAGATGCTCTGCATGATCACCATCGAGCATGTCGATGCCGTCAACCGCATCGACGAGATCATGGCCACGCCCGGCATCGACGTCGCGGTGATCGGCCCCGGCGATCTCGCGACCTCCATCAACAAGCGCGGGCAGATGGACGATCCGGAATTGCTGGATCTGGTCGCCCGCGCCGAGGCCGGCATCCTCAAAAGCGGCGTGCCGATCGGCGGCGTCGCCCGCACTGCTGACCAGGCCAACCAGCTGGTCGACCGCGGCTACCGCGCCATCGCGCTCGGCTTCGACTGGTCGCTGTTCCAGCGCGGCATCATGGCGGCGTTCGACGGCGTCAGGCGCTGAACAGGCCGATTGCTGCCTTGCCGGGAGCTGCTGCGCTGCTAGGCTCAGTCGTTCCAGGGAGGAAAAACCATGCTCAAAAAGACTTTGCTCGCGCTTGCCTTCACCGGCCTTGCCGTTGCCGCCTTCGCCCAGCAGCCCGGCATCAAACGCACCCCACTCCAGAAGGTCGAATTTCCGGACGGCTACAACACCATCACCGCCATCGCGGAAGTCCCTGCGGGCGGCGCGGCGGGACGCCATACCCATCCGGGAATCGAGACCGGCTACGTGCTCGAAGGCGAGCTGAATCTTCTCATCGACGGCCAGCCGGAGAAAGCCCTGAAACCTGGTGATTCCTACCAGATCCCGGCAGGGGTCGTGCACGACGCCAAGGCTCACGGCGACAAGGCCATGAAAGTGCTTGGCGTTTACGTCGTCGACAAGACCAAACCGCTGGCCTCGCCGGCGCCCTGATAAGGCCGAACCGACCGGCCCCAAGCGGGTTGGTTCGTGCTACAGCAAGCGGCGAGCGGGGAACCCGCTCGCTGCACAGATTTTAATCCTCGGGAACCGAAGCGCGATGCGCGGGAAAGCCAAGACCATTTCGCTGCCGCGCCGCCTGATTATCGATCTCATGCGCGCGTCGATGGACGTGCCGTTCGTCTCACTCTCCCGTTCGCTCAATATCCGCCCCCTGCTGGAGGCCCGCGCGGGCGCGATGGCGCCCGCCGGCTGGGCCGCGATGTTCGTCAAGGCCTTCGCCCTGGTCGCCAGGGACGAGCCGGTCCTGCGCACCGTCTATGCCAAATGGCCCTGGCCGTCGCTCTACGAGCTGCCGAAGAGCGTAGCCTCGGTCGCCATCGCCCGGGTCGAGGACGGTGAGGAATGCGTGCTGCTGCAGCGAATCGCAGGCCCCGAGGCCATGGTGCTGGCCGCGATCGATGCCGAGATCCGGCACGCCAAGACGGCACCGATCGATGAAATCCCGATGTTCCGCAAGATCATGCGGGCGACCCGCCTGCCGCTGCCGCTGCGGCGCCTGTCCTGGGCGATCGGGCTGAATTTCGGCCGCCAGCGCGGCAATTGGTTCGGCAGTTTTGCGGTGAGTTCGGTAGCTGCCTATGGCGGTGGCGAGCTCCACCCGATCACCCCCGGCCCCTACATCGTCAGCTATGGGGTGGTCGAGCCGGACCAGACCATCCATGTCGTGATCCGCTGGGACCACCGGGTTACCGATGCTGCCCCCATCGCCCGGGTCCTGACCCGGCTGGAACAGATCCTGAATACTGAAATCGCTGCCGAATTACGGGCAGCGGGGTCAAAGCCGATCCGGGCGGTCGGGACCTGATTCCGGGGCCATTCGCATTGACAGCGAACCCCAAACTCCCCTAAAAGCCGCTTGCTCGCGGGCCGATTTCGGCCCGCGAAGCGTTTCGCGACCCGTGGTCCACTCCCTTAAGCTTTGGGATCGGACCTGTCAGTGCCGGGCTTGCCCGTCACACAGGAGGGCGCGTTTCCTCAAACCATGAACCTCTCGAGGACGCGATGACTAAGCGCAGTGAAGCCAAGTACAAACTCGACCGCCGTATGGGCCAGAACATCTGGGGCCGCCCGAAGAGCCCCGTCAACCGCCGCGAATACGGCCCCGGCCAGCACGGTCAGCGCCGCAAGGGCAAGCTCTCCGACTTCGGCGTGCAGCTGCGCGCCAAGCAGAAGCTGAAGGGCTACTACGCCAACATCAGCGAGCGCCAGTTCCACAGCATCTATGTCGAGGCCAGCCGCCTCAAGGGTGACACCGGCGAGAACCTGATCGGCCTGCTCGAGCGCCGTCTCGACGCGGTCGTGTACCGCGCCAAGTTCGTCTCGACGATCTTCGCCGCGCGCCAGTTCATCAACCACGGCCACGTCAAGGTGAACGGCCGCAAGGTCAACATCTCGAGCTATCTGGTCAAGATCGGCGACGTGATCGAGGTCAAGGAAGCCTCCAAGCAGCTCGCCCACGTCCTCGAAGCCAGCCAGCTCCCCGAGCGTGACACCCCCGATTATCTCGAAGTCGACCACGGCAAGATGACCGCGAAATACGTGCGCATCCCCCACCTCTCCGACGTGCCGTTCCCGGTGCAGATGGAGCCGCATCTGGTCGTCGAATTCTATTCGCGCTGATATCTCCGCGTTCCATTGCTCAAAGGCCCCAGTTTTCTGGGGCCTTTTTGTTTGGTAGCGTGTCATCGATGTCTCGCATGGACGACCAGTTCGCCAACACTCTGCCTTCGGCAGCGCCGACCGAAGCAGCGCTTCGAACGTGGGAGACCCCCTCCCGCGATGAGCAGCTCTGCCGATATCAGGGGCTGTTCGCCCAGCCAGATTGCAATATCTTCACGGCGGACACCCCAGACGAAATCCTCCTCGCCGCGCGACTGCGCGTCGCTCAACGTTCTCGTGGCTAGTACAGGTCATCAGGACACGCACGCAATACGTCGCATTGTTCGACCAGATGACGAGATCAGCCATGCTCTACACCCCTCCTCCGATCGATCCCAAGACGCCGCCGGTGCGCATCAATCTGCTCTCGGACACGCAGACCAAGCCAACGGCTGCGATGCGCGAGGCGATGGCGCGGGCGGAGGTCGGCGACGAGCAGGTCGGCGACGACCCGACCGTGAATACGCTGTGCGAGCGCGTGGCGGATTTGCTCGGCAAGGAAGCCGCCGTCTACATGCCCTCGGGCACGATGTGCAACGTCACCGCGACGCTGGTGCATTGCCGTCCCGGCGACGAGATCCTGGCGCATGAGAGCGCACACATCATCGCCCGCGAAGGCGGCGCGCATGCCGCGATCGGCGGTTTTCAGGTGACACAGCTCAAGGGCGCCGACGGCCAGTTCACGCCGGAGACCTTTCGCAAGGCACTACATCCGCGCACGCGCTACCAAGCGGCGCAGACGGTCGTCAGCGTCGAGCAGACCGCCAATATCGGCGGTGGCACGATCTGGAAGAAGGCCGCGCTCGACGAGATCGTCGCGATCGCCAAACAACATGGTCTCGTCACCCACATGGACGGCGCGCGCCTTCTGAACGCGACCGTCGCGAGCGGCATCTCCCCGCGCGACATGACCGCGGGCTGGGATTCGGCCTGGATCGATTTCTCCAAGGGCCTGGGCGCGCCAATCGGCGGCGTGCTTGCGGGCTCGCGCGCCTTCATCGATGCGGTGTGGCAGTGGAAGCAGCGTCTCGGCGGCTCGATGCGGCAGGCCGGGATCTGCGCGGCCGCCTGCATCTACGCGCTCGATCATCACGTCGATCGCCTCGCCGACGATCACGCCAATGCGCGCGCGCTCGCCCGCGGGCTGTCGCAGATCGCAGGTGTCGAGGTGCAGGAACCCGAGACCAACCTCGTGTTCTTCAAACCCGATGGCGCCGGAATTGCCGGCGACAAGATGGTCGCAGCGTTGCGCCAGCGCGGCGTCACGCTCGCGATGATGGACGGCCGCATCCGCGCCTGCACCCATCTCGACGTCAATGCGGGCCAAGTCGAGGAGATGATCGGCTACGTGCGCGAGATCGTGCGCGGGGCGTAGTCACCGCCCCATCGCCTGATAGATCAGCGTCTTCAGCGCCAGTTGTATCCGGCCGCGCTGCGACGGCGTCTGCACCATGAAGACCCCGAACAGATCGTCTTCGGGATCGATGAAGAAGAACGTGCCCCCGACGCCGTCCCAGCGATACTCGCCGAGCGGCCAGGAGGTCGCCGGCGGCACGGAGGTGCGCACGGCAAAACCGAGACCGAAGCCGCTGGTTGCGCCCGGATAATAGTTCTGGTCGCGTGCGATCTTGGTCTCGGGCCCGATATGGTCCGATGCCATCAGCGCGATGGTCTCGGGCTTGAGGTAACGCCGGCCGTCATAGCTGCCGCCGTTCAGCAGCATCTGCGCGAACCGGGCGTAATCGCCGACAGTACCGACCATGCCGCCGCCGCCCGACTCCCACTTCACCGGCCGCCTGATATCGCGAACCTGCGTCGTCGGATTGATGTTGCGGTCCCCCGGCATCGGCTCGGCAATGCGTGGGAATTTGGCGGGATCGGCGACGAAGAACGCGGTCTCGGTCATGCCGAGTGGATCGAGCAGCCGCTCCTTCTCGAACTGGAGCAGCGTCTTTCCCGAGATCACCTCGACGATGCGGCCGAGCACATCGGTGGCGTGGCCGTAATCCCACTTCGTGCCGGGCTGTTCGGCGAGCGGCAACGCAGTGATCTTCGCGACGAACTCGGCATTGGTCGAATCGCCGTTGTTGAAGAGACCCGCGTCGGCATAAAGCTTGTTCACCAACTCTCCGCCGTAATAGCCGTACGGCAGCCCTGCGGTATGGCGGAGCAGATCCTTGATTGTGATAGAATGCTCGAGCGCTTCGAGCGCAAGCGCGATCTTACCGTCCTCGGCCTTCTTTTCGACGCCGACCTTCATGCCGGCGAAGGCGGGAATGTATCTGGAGACGGGATCGTCGAGCGAGAGCTTGCCCTCCTCGACCAGCATCATCGCCATGACTGATGTGATCGGCTTCGACATTGAATAGAGCCGGAAGATGGTATCTGCGCTCATCGATATCTCGGTCGCGACGTCGCGGACACCGAAATTCTCGTAATAGACCGGCTTGCCGTGCTGCTGGAGCAACAGAATGGCCCCCGGAATCTTCCCGGTCGCGACCTCGTTCCGGATGTAGTCGGAAACCTTTGCCAGGCCTTCTTGCGAAATATTGTGGGCGCGCTGCTCGGAGCCCGCTTGCACACCGACGACGCCGAACAGAAGAACGAGCGCCGCGATCAGCACGCGGCGCCCGTTCATGTCACTTCTCCATGGCTTCATAGACCAACTGCTTCAATGTCCGCTGCACGCGCTGGCGCTCGGTCGGGGTCTGCTCCAGCAGGACAAAGAACATGTCCTGCTTGGGGTCGATCACGAAATAGCAGCCGGAGGCGCCGTCCCATTTCAATTCCCCGAGATCCCCTGGCGGCGGCGGTTTTGCGTTGCCGGGGTCAGTGCGGACCGCGAGGCCGAGGCCGAAGCCGAAGCCGTCGCCCGGGAAGTAGAAATAATCGCGATCGACGCCGGAGCCCGGACCAATCTGGTCGGTCGTCATCAGCTTGAACGTCTCGGGCTTTAGGATCGTCTTGCCGTCGAGGGTACCGCCGTTGAGCAGCATCTGCGTGAAGCGCTCATAGTCAGCCATGGTCGTAACCATGCCGCCGCTTGCGAACTGGATCTTCTTGACGACGGTCGGATCGTTGATCCGGCCGACCCGGAAATCGCTGTCGTTCGGCACCGGCTGCGCCAGCAGCTTCTGCTTCTCGGGAGCGGTGACGAAAAAGCCGGTGTCGACCATGCCGAGGGGATCGAGCAGTTTCTCCCGCTCGATGTCGATCAGCGGCTTGCCGGCCGCGATCTCCATGACGCGCGCCAAAATGTCGGTGGAATGGCCGTATTGCCACAATGCGCCAGGCTGATTGTGCAGCGGCAATTTTGCGATGCGCTCGGCGAACTCGGCGAGGTCGAAATCGCCGGCATAGATATTGGCATCGCGATAAGCCTTGCGGACCAGGCTATCGCCATAGAAGCCATAGGTGACGCCTGACGTGTGCGTCATCAAATCGTGCACCGTCATCGGGCGATCAGGCGGCACGAGCTCGAGCGACTTGGTGCCGTCATCGGCCTTCTTCTCGACGCCGACTTTCACATTGGCAAACGAAGGAATGTATTTCGAGACGGGATCGTCGAGCTTGATCTTGCCGTCCTCGATCAATTGCACCGCGACCACCGAGGTGATCGCCTTGCTCATCGAGAACAGGCGGAAGATCGTCTTGTCGGTGATCGGCGCCTTGCTGGCGACGTCCTGCACGCCGAAGGCTTCGCGGAAGACCGGCTTGCCACCCTGCTTGATCAGCACGGTTGCGCCGGCGATCTTGCCGGTGGCGACCTCGTTCTTGAAGAACTCGCTGATCTTGGCGAGCTTCTCCTGATTGAAATGCGCGCCGGCTGGAATCTCGTAGGTTCCCTCGGCGCGCACGAATGACATCGCGCCGAGCGATACAAGCGCTCCGCAGGCGAACGAGCGCAGTCCAGAACGTAAAATCATATCCCCTCCCCGGAACATGGGCGGGCGGAGTGTACTGACGCCGTTATCAGGCACAAGGGCTGCCGTAGCGCGCCAAAACGTCCGTGTGGAGAGCGGCGCTTGCCTCGGAGAAGCAACAAAATATGACATGGCCGACCGAAGGCGCAGCCGGCAGAGCGTCAATGGTCGTATGGATCGCAATCTTCGCGGCCCGGTCGGCGGGAAAGCGGAAAATGCCGGTCGAAATAGCCGGAAATGCCACCGATGTCAGTCCGTGCTTGCCGCACAGCTCCATCGAACGGCGATAGCAGGAGGCGAGCAGGTCGTCCTCGCCGATTGTGCCGCCGTTCCAGACCGGACCGACGGTATGGATGACATGCGCGGCCTTGAGCCGGTAACCTTTGGTGATCTTGGCATCGCCCGTCTTGCAACCGTGGAGCATACGGCATTCGGCCACCAGGTCTGGCCCGGCCGCCCGATGGATCGCACCATCCACGCCGCCCCCGCCAAGGAGCGACGTGTTGGCCGCGTTGACGATGGCGTCAACGCTCAGTGTCGTGATGTCAGCAACAATGACCTCCAGCTCCGCACCGCCAATGCGGCGCGACAGCGAGGTCATTTATCAGGCCGCGACTGCAACGCCCTTCTCGGACAACAGCTGCTGCAATTCGCCGGCCTGGAACATCTCGCGGATGATGTCGCAGCCGCCGACAAACTCGCCCTTGACATAGAGCTGGGGGATCGTCGGCCAGTTCGAAAAAGTCTTGATGCCGTCGCGCAGTTCGCCGGATTCGAGGACGTTGAGGCCCTTATAGCCGACGCCGATGTGGTCGAGGATCTGGACGACCTGGCCGGAGAAACCGCACTGCGGAAATTGCGGCGTGCCCTTCATGAACAGAACCACGTCGTTCGACTTGACTTCGTTGGCGATGAATTCCGCGATGCTCATATCCGTGTCCTTCTGGGGCGGAGCCCCCAACAATTGCTTCGGGCCGGCTCAGCCGATTTAACCCGATCCTTCCCTATATATGTAGCCCAAACCGTTGTGCATCCAAAGTAAAATGGCGGCGAACAGCCCAAGGATGGCTGGTCCGGCGAGCGGTCCTGAGGGCGCCGGGCCCATTACATGATGGCACGAATATCATCACCGGGGAGGACTTTCATACCGTAACGGAGCCCCTATCTAGGACGAACCCCGGTTTTGGAACCTGGCAACGCCAACAACGTTCTCTTGTCCTGTCTGGAGAAAAACGTGACGAAACAAGCCTCCGCTACGGCCAGTCCGCCGCTTTCGTCACCGTCTTTTGAACCGGGCAGCCTCGCCCGGCGGCTGGATGCCGCGTTTCTCGCCGTCCGCAACGAGACCGAGCGCCGGGCCGCCCCGCTCTCGCCGGAGGACCAGCAGATCCAGTCCATGCCGGACGCGAGCCCCACTAAATGGCACCGGGCCCACACCACCTGGTTCTGGGAGCAATTTTTGCTCGGCGAGCACGCCCCCGGCTACCGGCCCTTCCATCCCGATTTCGCATTCCTGTTCAATTCCTATTACGTCAGCGCCGGCCCCCGTCATGCCCGCAATCATCGTGGTGACATCACCCGTCCCAGCGCCAACGAGGTCGGGGCCTATCGCATCCATGTCGATGCGGCGGTCGTCAAATTCTTCCGCGAAACCAGCGAAGACAAGCTCCAGGCCCTGGCACCGCTGGTCGAGGTCGGGCTCAATCACGAGCAGCAGCATCAGGAATTGATGTTCACCGACATCCTGCACGCCTTCGCACAGAACCCGGTCTATCCGGCTTACAACCCGGACTGGCGCTTCCCGTCCGCGACGCGCACCGGTGACGACTGGCTGACGCTCAACGAAGGCATCCATACCGTCGGTCATGTCGACGACAGTTTTCATTTCGACAACGAGAAGCCGGCGCACCGTGCCCTCGTCGGCCCCGTCAAGGTCGCCCGCAATCTCGTCACCAACGCCGAGTGGCTCGCCTTCATGCGCGACGGCGGCTACGCGAAGGCAACGCTCTGGTTGATGGACGGCTTCGCCGCGGCCAGCAAGGAAGACTGGCAGGCGCCGGGCCATTGGCGCGAGGTCGATGGCGCATGGGAGGTAATGACGCTCGCCGGCCTCAAGCCGGTCGATCCCGCCGCGCCTGTCTGCCACATCAGCTATTACGAAGCCGACGCGTTCGCGCGCTGGGCCGGAAAGCATCTGCCGACCGAGATGGAATGGGAGGTCGCCGTGCGCGCCGGCCAGCTCAACGATGCCTTCGGCATCGTCTGGCAGTGGACCCGCAGCTCATACTCACCCTACCCCGGCTATCGCGCCATCGAAGGCGCGCTCGGCGAGTACAACGGCAAGTTCATGATCAACCAGCTGGTGCTGCGTGGCTCCTCGCTGGCAACTCCCGAAGACCACAGCCGTATTACTTATCGCAACTTTTTCTATCCGCACCATCGCTGGCAGTTCACCGGACTGCGGCTCGCCGATTACGTCTAGTTCTCATCCGACGATCAATGCGCGCCGGACAGCGCGTTCAGGAGAGTATCATGAATGTGCACGCCAGCGCTTTGGCCGAAGCCCATCTTCCCGACGAGCAGACCACCGCCTTCGCCCGCGAGGCCATCGAGGACCTCTCGCAGCAGCCCAAAAAACTGTCGCCGAAATATTTCTATGACGCGACCGGATCGGAGCTGTTCGAGGCGATCACGCGGCTGCCTGAATATTACCCGACACGCACGGAGCTTGCGATCCTGAAGGAACGCGGCCGCGAGATCGCAAAGATCATTCCGGAGCATGCGGCACTGGTCGAGTTCGGCGCGGGTGCAACCACAAAGGTCCGCCTGCTGCTCAACCAATGCAGATTCGCGGCCTATGTCCCCGTCGACATCTCCGGCGACTTCCTGAAGGCGCAGGCCAACGGCCTGAAGCGGGATTTTCCCTCGCTCGGCATCTATCCGGTGGCCGCCGACTTCACCACGCCGTTCGAGCTGCCCAAGGCGGTCGCATCGATGCCGAAGGTCGGCTTCTTCCCGGGTTCGACCATCGGCAATTTCGAGCCGCATGAAGCCCAGGCCTTCCTGAGGAGCGCTCGCGCAATTCTGGGCCGAGGCGCGCAGATGATCATCGGCGCCGACCTCGAAAAGGAAGAGCGCGTGCTCCACGACGCCTACAACGATGCCGCCGGCGTCACCGCGCGCTTCAACCTCAATGTTCTCGTGCGCATCAACCGCGAGCTCGGCGGCAATTTCGATCTGTCCGCCTTCACCCATGGCGCGATCTACAATCGCGAGCGACACCGGATCGAGATGCACCTGATCAGCAAGAAGAGCCAGACAGTGCGCCTGCTCGGCACCAATTTCTCGTTCCGGCCGGGCGAAAGCATTCATACCGAGAACAGCTACAAATACAGCCTCGACCGCTTCGCCGCACTGGCGCAAGGCGCTGGCTGGCGTGTCCGCGAGAGCTGGACGGATGCGGCGACGATGTTCTCGGTGCACGCGCTGGAGGTGGCGGAGTAAACGCTCTCCGCAGCCTTCATTCAGGCTTGCATGGCTCCAGCATCACCAGCCGTTCATCCCGGATGACGGCGCGGAAGGTATGGCTGTTCGGCTTCCCGCAAGACCAGGAAAAATACTCACCGTCGCGCTGGAGCGGATCGCCGAGCCAGAAAACAACCTTTGAGATCGGGTCTCCCGGCTTGAGGCGATCGAGCCACTGCGTCGGGTTCGCCCACTGTCCGCAATCGCCTTGCCAGTAGCAGGCGGGCGTTACGCAGCGCCCGATCGCAGGCTTGCCCCCGATAGCCCGGCAAGCCGACGGGCCTTGGCCAAGCACCGATCCCTGCGTGGCCTCCTCGATGATCAATATTGCCGCCACCGCGACGCCGAAAATGATGAGGCCCCGCATGCCTCGCCTATCCCTCGGTTTTGGTCCCCAACGACACCGATTCCCACACCGCCACCACGATCATGATCACGCTCGTGGCCACCGACAGCCATAACGGCGACAGATCCGAGGCGAAGTAGCTCAGCGCCAGAAGCAGGACGATGCCGATGCCGTGCGAGAGCTGGAGGAAGCCGCGGATCGCGTGCTTGAACAGGGTGGTGCCGACCAAAAACACCAGGGGACCACCGATCGTGCTGACGATGGTGCGGACGTCGGAATGGCCGGTCGGATGCTTCAGCACCAGTTCGTCCGAGACCGCGGTCAGGATGATGCCGGCGACGATCGGCATGTGCAGATAGGTGTAGGCAAGCCGCGCCAGCCGGCCGGATTCGGCGGACTTCGAGAGCTGCTCTGAGCCAGCCTCCGCGCCCTTGTGGAAATAAACCCACCACATCGCAATGGCGCCGACCAGGCACGAGAGGAAAGCCAAAATGTTGTCCGCGGTCCAGTCCAGCTCGGCGAAGGTTGCGCCGTTGACGACGACGGCTTCGCCGAGCGCGATGATGATGAAGCCGGCGCAGCGCTCGGCCATGTGGCCGCCCTCGACGGCCCAGGCCTCGACCGACGAGAAGCCGAGCTTCGGGACCCAGAAGCGGACCGCCGGCGAGACGTATTCGATCGTCAGCGCCACGATCCAGAACCACAGCCTCTCCTCTCCGTGCGCGAGGCCGCCGAGGATCCAGAAGATCGCGGAGCCGGACAGCCAGACCAGGATGCGGATCGCATTGTGCCGCACAGGCGTCCGGTGGCGCGGGGTTGCGAACAGCCAGAACGCGGTGCGTCCGACCTGCATGGTCGCATAGGCGATTGCAAACCAGAGGCCTCGGCCGTCGAAGGCGGTCGGGATCGTCGTGGACAGCACGAGGCCGCCCAGCATCATCAGGAAGATCAGGATGCGGACAGGCGTCAGCTCGGGATTGAGCCAGTTGGTGACCCAGGCGGTGTAGACCCACACCCACCACACCGCCAGAAACAGCAGCGTGACCTCGACAGCGCCGAGCGGCGTGAAATGGTGCAGCAGCGTGTGCGACACCTGCGTGACGGCGAAGACGAAGACCAGGTCGAAGAACAGCTCGGCATTGGTGACGCGGCTGGGCTGGTTCGGCAGGATGACGCGAAACATCGCGCCGCGCGCATTATCCGCAGCCATCATCGCCCCCTGTCGCGCTGGTCAGCTCAGGTGCCGGGTATGCCGGTTTGCAGCGCCAGCGCGTGCAGCACGCCGCCCATCTGGCCTTGCAGGGACTGATAGACGATCTGGTGCTGCTGGACGCGGGACTTGCCGCGGAAGGATTCCGAGATCACGGTCGCGGCATAGTGGTCGCCGTCACCGGCGAGGTCACGGATGGTCACCTCGGCATCGGGGATCGCTGCCTTGATCATCGCCTCGATATCGTGGGCGTCCATGGGCATTCGGGTCGTGCTCCTTCATCTCGGCTGCAAGATCTCGGCCGCAAGCCAGCCTCGTCGTCGAATCGCTTGCCGGGGTCCGGATCTGCTAAGCCAAACTTGCCGGCAGGGCCAAACTTAGCGTGAATGGCCTTCTACGTCACGCCTTCAGGCACTATATCCCTGATCCGATCCGGATAAAGGCACGACAAAGTGCCGCGCGCGGTAGATTGATCGAAAAGGCGTGAAGTCATGAAGCTCCCAGGGCCCGACCACCCCATCACCATCACCCAGAACCCGAGGCGCGTCCGGGTCACGGCCGGCGACGTCGTGATCGCCGAGACCAGCAAGGCGCTGATCTTGAAGGAGGCTAAATATCCGGCGGTGCAATATGTGCCGCGGGAGGACGCCAACATGGCCCTGCTGGAGCGCACCGAACGCGTCACCCATTGCCCTTATAAGGGCGATGCGAGCTATTACAGCGTCAAGGCCGACGGCAAGACGCTCGACAACGCGATCTGGACCTATGAGACCCCCTTCCCCGCGATGACGGAGATTTCCGGCCATCTCGCCTTCTATCCGGACAAGGTGAAGATCGAGGAAGTAGGCTAGCGCACGTAGCCGTACGCCGCCGTCATGGCCGGGCCTCGTCCCGGCCATCCACGTTCTTGGCTACCGGAAGAAAGATCGTGGATGCCCGGGCCTTCGCCGCGCCGAAGCGGCTTCGGCCGCGCAGGCGGGACAAGCCCGGGCGTGACGGCCGACTGTCTATGCGAAGCTCGGCTACGCCCTGAAGATCGTGAGCCCCAGCACCAGCAGCACCAGGAAGATCACGACGAAGACGTAGAACAGGAAACGGGCGATATCGGCGGAGGCGGCCGAGAGGCCGGTGAAGCCGAGCACGCCGGCCACGATCGAGATCAGTAAAAAGATCAGCGCCCATTTCAGGATCGTCATTGCCCAGCTCCAGACCGGCGGTCGTTGAATTATCCGTGCCTTCTTCAACTTCCCAACCGAGCGGCCGGTTCCAATTTCTACTGCACTGCCGTAAGGATGCGCCCGCGACTTCAAGGGCCTTGCTGAATCGAGGGCCCGGCGGCAACATTCCCAGGGGCAGGACACGACCGGGCGACCATGATCACGATCTCACATTCAGCGACTGTGGGCGCTGAGGCTCATGCGGCGCCGAAGAGCAAGGCGCGCAACCTGTCGCTGGACCGCGCCCGCACCTTCCTGACGCTGGTGGTGCTGCTGCATCACGCCGTCATTCCCTACACCTATTTCGGTCACACCGATCCCGCCTCCTGGATCGGCTTCGACGTCGTCGTGCTCGCCACCGACAGCTTCTTCATGGCGATGTTCTTCTTCCTGTCGGGACTGTTCACCTGGCCCGGCATCGCGCGCAAGGCGCCGTCAGTCTTCCTGCGCGATCGCCTGCTGCGGCTCGGGCTGCCGTTCGCGATCGCGGCGTTCACCGTTATTCCGCTCGCCTATTACGCGATCGCGCTGCGGGCCGATCCCGAGCTGACCTTCGCAGCGTTCTGGTGGAAGACCATCACCGTGGGCCCATGGCCGAGCGGCCCGATCTGGTTCGTGTGGGTGCTGCTGGCCTTCGACCTGACCGCGAGCCTGCTCTACCGGGTCTCTGCGCATCTGGTCGATCCCGGTAACCGCGTCTCGCTGCGCGGATTTGACCAGCCGTTCGTATTCTGGCTGACGCTCGCTGTCGTTTCGATCATCGCCTACGTACCGGCGCTGATTTATTTCGGCGGCAGCAGATGGTTCGAGTTCGGGCCGTTCTCGGTGCAGGCGAGCCGCGTCCTGCTTTACTTCGCCTATTTCTTCATCGGCGTCAGCGTCGGTGCTGCGAATTTCGATCGCGGTATCCTCAGCGCCGACGGCCAGCTGCCGAAAAGCCGCTGGCTATGGGTGATCGCCACGCTGATCCCTTACTGCCTGATGTGGGTGATGATCTACATCAAGCGCGATGTTTTGGGGAATCCAGACCCTCAGCCGCACTGGTATCAGGCGCTCTACGGCACGTTCTTCGTGCTGTTCTCTGCCGGAATCCTGCTCGCGATCCTCGCCTTCTTCCTGCATTCGAAGGCGCCGGGCCCGAACCTGCTCGACCGCATGCAGGGGGATGCCTACGGCATGTTCCTGGTGCACTATCCGATCGCGCTGTGGATCCAATATGCGCTGTACGACACCAGCCTGCCGGCGATCGTGAAAGCAGCGATTGGATTCGTGCTCACGGTGATGCTGAGCTGGAGCCTGACGGCGGCGCTGCGCAAAATTCCGGGCGCCTCGCACGTGTTGTGAGGCCAAGGTCTCTTAACGCGTCATTGCGAGGAGCCCTTGCGACGAAGCAATCCAGATTTCCTCCGCGGAAAGACTGGATTGCTTCGCTGCGCTCGCAATGACGGAGTGTTTGGCAGCAGCTCAGGCCGCCTTCCCGCCCATATACTCCGGCAACCAGCGCTCAAACGATGTCCTGAGCGTATCGATCGCAACCGGCGCTTCGCCCGCGATCGCGATCGCATCGCCACCCGTCGTACCGATCCGCACGCACGGCACCTCGCAGCCGCGCATTTTTGCGAGCACGCGGCCGGCCTCCGTTTCCGGCACGGTGACGAGATAGCGGGCCTGGTCCTCGCCGAACCAATAGGCCTGCGGGACGAGCGAGGTCGGTGCCGCCAGCAGCTTCGCACCGATGCCGCTCGCCATCGCCATCTCCGCGAGCGCGATCAGGAGGCCGCCATCCGAGAGATCATGCACGGCGGTCGCGGTGCCCGCATGAATCATGCCGCGCACGCAATCACCGTTGCGCTTCTCGGCGGCGAGATCGACCGGCGGCGGTGCGCCCTCTTCGCGACCGCAGATATCGCGCAGATAGACGGACTGGCCGAGCCAGCCATGGGTGTCGCCGATCAGCAGGATCGCCTCGCCCTCGGCCTTAAAGGCCAGCGACGCCGACTTGGTGAAATCGTCGAGCAGGCCGACACCGCCGATCGAGGGCGTCGGCAGGATCGCGCGGCCGTTGGTCTCGTTGTAGAGCGAGACGTTGCCGGAGACGACCGGGAAGTCGAGCGTGCGGCACGCTTCCGAGATTCCCTTCAAGCAGCCGACGAACTGGCCCATGATCTCGGGCCGCTCAGGATTGCCGAAATTGAGATTGTCGGTGATCGCCAGCGGCTTGCCGCCAACGGCCGTGATGTTGCGCCAGGCTTCCGCCACCGCCTGCATGCCACCCTGATAAGGATCGGCCTCGCAATAGCGCGGCGTGACGTCGACGGTCAGCGCCAGCCCCTTCGGCCCATCCTGCACGCGCACCACAGCAGCATCGCCGCCGGGGCGCTGCATGGTGTTGCCGAGGATGACGTGGTCATACTGCTCCCAGACCCAGCGCTTGCTGCACATGTCGGGCGTGCCGATCAGCTTCTCCAGCGCGGCACCGAGGCCCATCGGCGCCGGCACCTCGCGCGCGTGCACAACCGGCAGCGCGGCGGAGGGGACATGCGGACGGTCATAGAGCGGTGCCTCGTCGCCGAGCTCCTTGATCGGCAGATCGGCCATGACGTCGCCGCCATGCTTGACCACGAAACGCTTGGTCGGCGTGGTGTAGCCGACGACGGCAAAGTCGAGGCCCCATTTCTTGAAGATCGCTTCGGCTTCCTTTTCCTTCTCGGGCTTGAGCACCATGAGCATGCGCTCCTGGCTTTCCGAGAGCATCATCTCGTAGGCGCTCATGCCGGTCTCGCGGGTCGGCACCGCGTCGAGATCGAGGTCGACGCCGAGGTCGCCCTTGGCGCCCATCTCGACCGCCGAACAGGTCAGCCCCGCCGCGCCCATGTCCTGGATCGCGATGACGCAATCGGCTTCCATGATCTCGAGGCAGGCCTCGAGCAAAAGCTTCTCGGCGAAGGGATCGCCGACCTGCACGGTCGGGCGCTTCTCCTCGGACTTGTCGTCGAACTCGGCCGAGGCCATCGAGGCGCCGTGGATGCCGTCCCGGCCCGTCTTGGAGCCGAGATAGACGATCGGCATGTTCACGCCCGAGGCCGCCGCATAGAAGATCTTGTCGGTGTCGGCGAGGCCAACCGCCATTGCGTTGACGAGGATGTTGCCGTCATAGCGGGTGTGGAATCGCACCTGGCCGCCGACCGTCGGCACGCCGAAGGAATTGCCGTAGCCGCCGACACCGGCAACGACGCCGGAAACGAGATGCCGCGTCCTGGCATGCTCGGGCGCGCCAAAACTCAGCGCATTGAGGCAGGCGATGGGGCGCGCACCCATGGTGAAGACGTCGCGCAAGATGCCGCCGACGCCGGTGGTCGCGCCCTGGTAGGGCTCGATGTAGCTCGGGTGGTTGTGGCTCTCCATCTTGAAGACCACGGCCTGGCCGTCGCCGATGTCGATCACGCCGGCGTTCTCGCCCGGGCCCTGGATCACCCAGGGCGCTTTCGTCGGCAGCCCCTTCAGATGCAGACGCGAGGATTTGTACGAGCAGTGCTCGTTCCACATCGCCGAGAAGATGCCGAGCTCGGTGAAGGTCGGTTCCCGCCCGATCAGCTTCAGGATGCGCTCATACTCGTCGGGCTTGAGCCCGTGGGCGGCGATCAGCTCGGGGGTGATCTTGGGTTCGTTCTTCATGGATTCGGAGCTTTCGGCGGCGGTTGGCCGTTCTTAGGAACATCGAGGGCTCACGAAAAGCCCTTTATGGCGCATTTTCCCGCTGTCCCACGTTTTGCGGCAGGTCGGTGCGGGAACAGGAATTGCAACGCGCTGACAGATCGGATTTAAGGGCTAAAGACCCGTAATTGAAGGCCCATTTCCTTGCACGAATTGACCAAAACCGCCCCATCTCCCCGCCCCGAGCTGCATGTCGCAACCGAGGGGGAATTCGAGGGCTGGCAGACCTGGATCCGCGACAGCTTTGAGAACCATATCGGCCCCTTTTGGCACCGCCTGGAGGCCGATGGCAGCGTCCGCTGCGCTTTCCGGGTCGAGAAAAAGCACCTCAACGGCTCCCAGAACGTCCATGGCGGCTGCTTCATGGCCTTTGCCGATTATTGCCTGTTCGCGATCGGCCGCCATGCGCTGCAGGGCCGCGGCGTAACGGTCAATTTTGGCTGCGAATTCCTCGATGCCGGACACGAGGGCGAGCTGATCGAATGCACCGGCGAGGTCACCCGCGCCGGCGGTTCGCTGATCTTCCTGCGCGGGCAGATGGCCGCAGGCGAGCGCCTTCTGTTCACCTTCTCCGGAACGATCAAGCGGGCGAAGCGGAAGCCACTCCCTCAGCCAAACGCATAGCTCGCCGCCTTCCCTTTTGCCGCCCCCTCGCCCAGACTTGGCCAAGCGCGTTCGCGCCGGGGAGCAGAAACAAGGTGCCGCAGAGCACATCGCCGACGGGCCGCGCGGCGGCCTCCGTGTCAGCGCCGTTGCCATCCATGGCCGCCACCGGCGCGCGCAACTGGCGCGACTATGCGCTGCTGGTCGCGCTCGCCTGCTGCTGGAGCTCGACCTATCCGCTTGCGAAGCTCGCGCTCCCAACGATCCCGCCGATCACCTTCATTTCCACGCGCTCGCTGATCGCGGCCGCCTTCCTGTTCGCGATCCTGTGGATGCGCGGCATCAAGCTCCCGACCGACGCAAAGGCCTGGAAGCTGTTCGCCACGCAGCAATTGATCAACTCGACCTTCCCGTTCCTGATCATCACCTGGTCGCAGCAATATGTCCCGGCCTCCAACACCGTGGTGCTGGCCTCGACGACGCCGATCTTCGCGTTCCTGATTACCTCGCTGATCACGCGGCACGAGCCGGCAACACTGCTGAAGCTTGCCGGCGCGATGCTGGGCCTCGCGGGCACCATCGCCATCGTCGGTCTCGACGCGCTGCGCGGCCTCAGTGGCGAGATCATCGCGGAGATCGCGATCCTGCTCGCCACCATTTCCTTTGCCTGCGCGACGATCTTCGGCCTCAGGCTCTCCGAATACGACCCCATGGTGGTGGCCGCCGGCTCGCTCTTGTTCGGCGGCCTCATCCTGCTGCCGCCCGCGCTGATCATCGACCAGCCCTGGACGCTGCACCCGACGCCGACGGCGATCACAGCCACAATCGTCATGGGCATCGTCTCCAGCGCGCTCGGATTGATGCTGTTCTATATCTGCCTTGGCCGGCTCGGCACGCTGACCACTAACGCGCAAGGCTATCTGCGCATCCCGATCGGCGTCGGCCTCTCCGTGCTGCTGCTCGGCGAGAGCGTGCCGTCGAATTTGGCGCTGGGGCTGCTGCTGGTCATGGCGGGCGTCGCCGCGATGACGGTGCCGGCGGAGAAGTTCAAGCTGCGCTAGCGGACGCTATTGGCGTCGTCCGCCAGCAATCTCGGTTGTCTTCGCTTTTTTGCGCCAATCAAGCAGCAATGTTTGGTTGCCGGAAGGCCGCCTCCATCTCGCGGCGCACCCGCACGGCGAGACTGTCCGGATCGTACTCGACGTCCGACCACCTCACGCGCTGGCCCAGCTCGATGTCGGCCTTGAGCTTGACGTTGTGAGCGAGACCAAGCGGCAGATAACCTTCCTTGAGCGACGCCTCGGCAGGAGTCTGCTTGCCCCAGACACAAAAGCCACCCTCGCCGTCGAGCATCTCGCCTGCCTTGAGCTTGCGCTTGGCGGTCGCGACCACGTCCGAATTGAACATGATCGGCGCACCGGTCGGCTCCTTGCGGAGTGCCGCGGAAGCCACGGAGATGCCGAGCTCGAGCCCGATCATGTGGATCGGACGGTACAGCGAGGCATATTTTCCGGTCTTGTCCTGCAGCATGCTGTATTCACGGAAGCATTCCTCGGAATAGGCGCTGTCGGTCTCGAACACCACATAGGTACCCATCACGAGGCTCTGCGGGACGTCGGTGCCATCACGATAGACCGATGAAGTGACCTCGGTGACGCCTGACTTCTCCAGCATGCCGCCGTCGGATTTCGGCTTGCAGATTTCGGCGTGTTCGAAACGCGTCGCTGGCGGGAACGACAAGCCCTCGCTCTGCGCATGCAGCCCGGTCGCATTACATACCGCCGTCATCTCGATGCCCGACTTGGTACCGTCGACGAAGGAGTTGAACATCTTTGGGTTGATCGAGTTGCGATCCTTGATCTTCATGTATTTGTCGAGAATGTCCCAGACCGTATCCGGCGTCGACTGGTGATAGGTCGGGTGGTAGCGCGTACCCTTGCCGGCGGCGACGACCTTGAAGCCGGCCGCGCGCGCCCAGTCGACGTGATCGGCGATCAGCGCCGGCTGGTCGCCCCAGGCCAGCGAATAGACGACGCCGGCCTGCCTCGCCTTGCGCGCCAGGATGGGACCAGCCACCGCGTCCGCCTCGACATTGACCATCACGATATGCTTGCCGTTCTCAATCGCCTTCATCGCGAAACGAATGCCGGCGCCGGGATCACCGGTCGCCTCGATGATCACCTCGATCGCCGGATGGGTGATCAACGCGTCAGCATTGTCGGTGACGATGGTGCGGCCGTGCTTGAGAGCATCGTCGATCGACGTTGCCGCATATTGTTCCTCGGGCCAACAGCCGAGCTTGAGCTGGGCCCGGGCGCGGGCGGTATTCAGGTCGGCAACGCCGACGAGATGCATGCCGTCGGTCTGGCGCACCTGCGACAGGAACATCAGGCCGAATTTTCCTGCTCCGATCAGGCCAATGGTAACAGGCTTGCCGGCCGCCTTGCGCTCCAGCAGCATGCGATGGAGATTCATCTGGATTTCCTTAAGCGTTCCTCGGGTGACGGCGTTGTTGCAGCCGTGAAGTCCGGCCGCGTTCGCCTTGCACCGAAACGTTAGGCAGCGGCGAATCCGAGGGCAATTCAGATTATCTGCCGCGACGATGTAGGCGCGCTAAACAATCGGCGCGCCTTGCCGCGCGCTCCAGGCGTCGCGCTCCCCGCGCAGCCAGTCGAGAAAGGTGCGGGTCTTGCGGTGGCGCAGATGGCCATGCGGGCAGACGATCCACTGCGTGGTCAGCGTAACCTCCGGCGGGTCCTTCACCGGACAGACCAGGCGGCCGTCGCGCAATTCGCGCCAGGCCAGCAGCTCGCTTTCAAGCCCAATGCCGAGACCGTCGACGGCAGCGTCGATCGCCATGTGGCTGCGGTCGAACAGCACGCGCTTCCAGCGTTCGGCAGGCTCGATGCCGGCCTCCGTGAACCAGCGCGGCCATTGCATTTGTGATTTCACCGAATGGATCAGCCGGTGCCTGAGCAGGTCCTGAGCGGAAAGACTGCCCGCCGCAAAGGACGAGGGCGCACACAGCGGAAGGAACCGCTCCTTGCCGAGGCTTTCGACGAACAGACCGGCCCAGCCGCCTTCGCCGTGGCGGATCTCCAGGTCGACATTTTCCTTGCGGAAATCGGTCGGTTCATTGGTGCCGTCGAGCCGCAATTCGATGTCGGGATTGGCATCGACGAAGCTCGCAAGCCGGGGCAGCAGCCATTTGCTCGATACGCTCGGCGCGGCGCGCACCGTCAACGTGGTGGCGGAGCGGATGCCGCGGACATGCTGCGTCACGTCGGTGACGTGCTCGATCTCGCGGCTGATCATCTCGAAATAGCGCTCGCCGGCCTCGGTCAGCGTGATGTTACGCCCGACTCGCGAGGTCAGCGCCGTGCCGAGATGCAGCTCCAGCGCCTGGATCTGCTGGCTGACGGCCGACGGCGTCACCCGCAATTCGTCCGCTGCGCGGGAAATGCTGCCCGCGCGCGCCACCGCGTGGAAGACAATGATGGCGCGGAACGGTATCTGCATCAGGAAACCTTTTAGGCCAGCTAAAGTGACGGCGAATATAATTCAATTGTCGTGCATGACCAGCGATCTAGGCTTCGAGCTCAAGGCAGCCCGCGACAGACGGGCTCCGACGAGGAAACAGGACGGCGCAAGGCGCCGATCCGCCCGGGGGAAGGAACGCAAGGCCAGGCCCTTTCACCAGCTACAGCGATTTAGACGACACCGGCGCGGAAAAGCCTGCGCGCGGCAATGAGCACGTGCGCCGACAAAGGCGCCGCACAAGATCATCAAGGGAGGACCAACGATGTCGGGCAAGGGCCACAGGATTTCACGGCGCAACTTCATGGTGGCGGCCGCGGCCGTTCCGCTGGTCGCGATTCGCACCAGATCGGCGCAGGCGGCGGAGTTCGAATACAAGCTCGCTACCGGCCAGTCGCTGACGCAGCCGATCAACACCCGCCTCGATCAGGCCGTGAAGCGGGTCAAGGAAGCGAGCGGCGGCCGGCTGGAGATCAAGTTCTTTCCTGCCTCACAGCTCGGCTCGGACACCGATCTCTTGACCCAGATCCGCAGCGGCGGCGTCGATTTCCTCAACATCGCCGGCTCGGTGCTGTCGACGGTGGCGCCGATCGCCGGCATCGCCAATGTCGGCTTCGCGTTCTCGGACTACGGCCAGGTCTGGAATGCGATGGATGGCGATCTAGGCAAGCTGATCGCGACCCAGATCGAAAAGACTGGCGCGCTGGTGATCGCCAAGCCCGCCGACAACACGTTCCGGCAGATTTCGTCGTTCACCAAGCCGATTAGGACGCCGGCCGATCTCGCCGGTTACCGCATCCGCGTGCCGGTGTCGCCGATCTTCACCTCGCTGTTCAAGTCGCTCGGCGCCAACCCGACCTCGATCAACTTCAACGAATTGTATACTGCGTTGCAAACCCATCTTGTCGACGGTCAGGAGAACGGACTTGTCACCATCGAGGCCGGCAAGATCTACGAGGTGCAGAAATACATCTCCGAGACCAACCACATCTGGGATCCGTTCTTCATCCTCGGCAACCGCCGCTCTGTGAAGGCGCTGCCCGACGAGTTGCAGGCGATCGTGCGGCGCGAATTCGACCTGGCCGCGATGGAGCAGCGCGCGGACACCGCAAAGCTCAATCTGACGCTGAAGGACCAGCTGATCGCCAAAGGCATCACCTTCGAGGTCTCCGACAAGGAGGCCTTCCGCAAGGAGCTGTCGGCCGCCGGCTTTTACAAGGAATGGCGCGGTAAGTTCGGCGAGGACAATTGGAAGACGCTGGAGGCCGCGGCCGGAGCGCTGGCATGAGCGCGGCGATCGGCATGCCGGAAACGGTAACGCTCGGCGAGGCGCGACCGTTGCGCGGACGCTGGCTGGAGCAGTCGCTGCGCTGGCTGGTGGAGATCCCCGCGGCGATCGCTGTTGTCGCCGAGGTCGTCATCCTGTTTGCCGGCATCGTCGCGCGCGGACTCTTCCACCGGCCGATCATCTGGACGGACGAGCTGGCGTCGATCCTGTTCCTGTGGCTGGCGATGCTCGGCAGCGCGATTGCCGTGCAGCGCTCGGCGCATATGCGCCTGACCTTCTTCACGTCGTATCTCTCGCCGCGCGCCGAGGCCTGGGCATCGACGCTCGCCGCCGGCGGCGTCGCGCTGTTCCTCGCGATCATCCTGCATCCGGCGCTGGATTATGTGGAGGACCAGGCCTTCGTCGAGACGCCGGCGCTCGGCTGGTCCGGCATGGTCCGTGCCGCGGCGATTCCGGTTGGCTGCATTATCGCGCTCGTCAGCATCTGCCTGACGCTCGTCAAGCGATCGGCGAAAGACCTGCTTGCCGTCGCCGTCCTGTTCGCGGCGATTGCCTGCGTACTCTATCTCGCAGGTCCCTCGCTGAAGTCGCTCGGCAACTGGAACCTGCTGATCTTCTTCGTTGGTCTGCTCGGCTGCGCCGTGATGGCGGGCGTGCCGATCGCGTTTTCCTTCTGTCTGGCGACCGTCGCTTTCCTGCTGACCACGACGCGGACGCCGCTGCTGGTCGTGGTCGGGCGGATCGACGAGGGCATGAGCTCGCTGATCCTGCTCGCGGTGCCGTTGTTCGTGCTGCTGGGACAACTGGTCGAGCAGACCGGCATGGCGCGCGTCATGGTCGCGTTCCTGGCGTCGGTGCTCGGCCATGTCCGCGGCGGGATGTCCTACGTGATGTTGGGCGCCATGCTGCTGGTCTCGGGCATCTCCGGTTCCAAGACCGCCGACATGGCGGCGATTGCCCCGGTGTTGTTTCCCGAGATGCGTAAGCGCGGCATGAAGGATGGCGAGCTGGTGTCGCTGCTCGCGGCCTCAGGTGCGATGAGCGAGACCATTCCGCCGTCGATCGTGCTGATTGCGATCGCCTCCGTCACTGGCGTGTCGATTGCGGCACTGTTCACCGCCGGCATCCTGCCGGGGATCGTGCTGGCGATCGTGCTTGCCTTCGTCGCGCGCTATCGGGCGGGCGCGGAGGAGAATGCCGCGATCAAGGTCGCGCGCGCGCCGATGTCGGTGGTGGCAAGGACATTCTGGGCCGCGCTCCCGGCCCTGGCCTTGCCGTTCCTGATCCGCAGCGCGGTGGTCGAGGGCTTTGCGACCGCGACCGAAGTCTCGACCATCGGCATCGCCTACTGCCTTGTGCTCGGCCTGATCATCTATCGCGGCAGCCTGGTCTGGAAGAACGTGCTGCCGATGCTGGTGCAGACCGCCTCGCTGTCCGGCTCGATCCTGTTCATCGTGGGGGCTGCGAGCGCGATGGCCTGGGCGCTGGCGCAATCCGGTTTCTCGCATGATCTGGCGGCGCGCATGGCCGGCGTGCCCGGCGGCACTTACGGCTTCCTGCTGATCTCGGTGGTCGCCTTCATCGTGCTCGGCAGCGTGCTGGAGGGCATCCCGGCCATCGTGCTGTTCGGCCCGCTGCTGTTCCCGGTGGCAGCAACGTTCGGCATCAACGAGGTGCACTATGCGATGGTGGTGATCCTCGCCATGGGCCTCGGCCTGTTCGCCCCACCGTTCGGCCTCTGCTACTACGCCGCCTGCATCATCGGCGGTGTTCCGCCGGATGCCGGCATGCGCAGGATCTGGATCTATCTCGCCTGGCTGTTCCTGGGCCTGCTGCTGATTACCTTCGTGCCCTGGATATCGCTGGTGTTTCTATGAGGCTCCCAACCTGAAGCGATTCTGCTTGGCACATCCCGCTCAGGCCGAGATCTGCTTTTCCGCGATCGACAGCCACTCGGCCTGCGCGTCACGCAGATATTTTGGGGCGCGGCGCATCTGGATCAGCAGCTCGTTGAAGACCATTCGCGCCTCGGCGCTGCGGCCGACCATTTGCAGCAGCATGCCGTAGCGCACCCGCGCTTCGGCGCCCGGGAAATAGCCGGCGACGGCGTGATATTCCTCCAGCGCCTCATCCAGCCGGCCGACTTCGGCGAGTGCGCGGGCATAGAGCAGATGCGCGTCGGCGGAGTCGAAATCCGGCCATTGCTTCTGAAGGTTGTCGAGCGTCGCCAGTGCATCGGCCGGGCGCTTGGCGGAAAATTCGGCTTGCGCCTTGCCGAGTGCATAGGCGGGATCGTGGCCCATCGGAAGCTTGAGGATGTGGTCATAGTGCTGCTCGGCTTCGCCATAGCGGCCGACCTTCGCGCACTCCTCGGCCAGCGCCGCGCGGTTGGCGATGGTGTCGGTGCCGGCCAGCCGGTCGCACAGCTCGCGATAGCGCTTCTCGGGATCGAGGCGGTTGGCAACGCGCTGGCGCGCCTGCCGCGCGCCGGGGCTGGAAAACCATTCCGGCGCGAGCTCGACCGCGATATATGCGAGCGCGCCGATCAACGGCACCATCAGGATGATGAAGGCCCAGGGCTGCAACCGCCCGGTTCGCGACGCGTGATAGATCAGCGAGATATCGAGCAGCAGAACGACCAAAGCGACGGGCATGTGACATCCAGGAGCACAACGGCAGCGCAGGCTTCCTGATATCGCAACTGTCGCGATGAAACAACTTTGAGTTGCTCACCTCCGCAGAAATCTGCGACCCCGGACGCGCACGCCTTGATGGCGACGAGGAGTCAGTCGTCTCGAACGCGATCGAGGTTCACGAGATCGCAGCCGAAAGACAGCAATTACTTGGCGTCGTCCGCCAGCATTTTCCGGTACTTCTCGACGTCGCGCGTCACGAGCTTCTGAAGCAGCTCCGGCGTGTGCTCGTCGGGATCGGGCGCAACGGTCGAGAGCTCGCCAAAACGCTTCTTCACCGCGTCGGTCTCGACCGCGGTACGCGCTGCTGCATTCAGCTTGGCGATGATGGCCGGCGGCGTGCCCTTCGGCGCAAACAGCCCATTCCAGCCCTGCGCCTCGAATTCGGGGAGGCCCGCTTCAGCTGACGTCTGCAGATCGGGAAGTGTCGCAAGCCGCACGGTCGAGCCGACCACGAGCCCCCGCACCAGCTTCTCGTTGACCGATTGCGACACCGAGGCCGCCGCATCGCAGACGCCGTCGATCTGGCCGCCGATCGCATCGGTGAGCGCGGGCGCAGCACCGCGATAGCCCACCAGCGTCGCATCGATGCCGGCGGCGGTGACGAAGCTCTTGCAGATCAAATAGTTCGACGAGCCGACGCCGGCATGGCCGAGATTGATCTTGCCCGGATTGGCCTTGGCGTAGGCGATGAACTCCTTGAGGTCCTTCGCCGGAAAGTCCTTGCGGATCGCAATGATGCCGAACGTCTTCGCCACCATCGCGATCGGCACGAAGGAGTCGGGCGTGAACGGCAGCTTTGGGTAGATCGTGTAGGTCGCAGCATTGGTGCCGGCATTGCCGATCGCGATGGTGTAGCCATCAGGTTCGGCGCGGGACGCACGTGCCAGCGCCGTCGAACCGCCGGCCCCCGCAACGTTCTCGATCACGATGGTCTGGCCGAGCGCGATGCCCATCTGCTCGGCGACCGTGCGCGCGATCACGTCCGAGGTGCCGCCGGCCGCGAACGGCACGATCATGGTCACAGGACGTTTTGGGAAATCCTGCGCGAACGCGGCCGTTGCAAACGCAAGCGCAGCGATGGCGGCCGACAGCCGCTTCAGCACAAACGAGATCACGCGGCCTTTTCCAGATGAGCAGTGAGGCCGGCGAACAGGCCGCGGCCGTCGGTGCAGCCCATGATGTCTTCGACGTGGTTTTCGGGATGCGGCATCATGCCGAGCACATTACCCTTGTCGTTGACGAGGCCGGCGATGGAATGCGCAGCACCATTGATGTTGTGGCTCTCGTCGACCGCGCCGTCGGCCGAGCAATAGCGATAGAGCACCCGCCCCTCGCCTTCGATGCGCTTGATGGTCTCTTCATCCGCCTCGTAATTGCCCTCGCCATGCGCAACCGGCACGCGGATCACCTGGCCGGCATTGTAGCCGCGGGTGAACGGGGTGTCGGAACGCTCGACCCGCAGATGCACATCCTTGCAGATGAACTTCAGCCGCGCATTGCGCATCAGGACGCCCGGCAGCAGGCCGGACTCGCAGAGGATCTGAAAACCGTTGCAGACGCCGAGCACGAGGCCACCCTTGGCCGCATAGTCGCGCACCGCATCCATCACCGGCGCACGCGCGGCGATTGCGCCACAGCGCAGATAGTCGCCATAGGAGAAGCCGCCGGGCACGACCACGAGATCGGTGCCTGCGGGGAGCGAGGTTTCGGCGTGCCAGACCATCGCGGGCTCGTTGCCGGAGATCAGCCTCAATGCGCGCGCCATGTCGCGCTCGCGATTGATTCCGGGAAAGACGAGGATGGCGGCTTTCATGGTTCGGGTTCCGGCGATGACGGGAATCGGGCTGGCCCAAAGGGCCAATTCGTCAAGAGACATAGCCATTTGACGGGGATTTTACCAGTGCTAGCCTTGCCGGGCGCCCTTGTACACAGGCCATAGCCACGGCTCGTCTGCCCAACGATTTTGCCCGGGATGGAAGCCATGAATGTCCCGTCGTTGCCCACATCTCCTTCAGAACCGGTGCCCGCCGAGGGCGTCGTCGCTGCCGGTGCCTATGTCGACGGCCGGCGCGTTGCCAATATCGCCATCAGCGAGGCCTCGGGCTGGCGGGCCAAGCCCGGCCACGTCGTGTGGATCGGGCTGCACGAGCCCGACATGGCGCTGCTCGGCGCCGTGCAGAAGCAGTTCGACCTGCACGATCTCGCCATCGAGGACGCCAACAACGCCCATCAGCGGCCGAAGATCGAGCAATATGGCGAGGCCCTGTTCATCGTGGCGCGCACCGCGCAGCTGATCGAGGGCCGCATCGCCTTCGGGGAGACGCACATCTTCGTCGGCGAAGGCTATCTGGTCTCGGTGCGCCATGGCGCCTCGACGTCCTACACGCCGGTGCGCGAACGCTGCGAAAGCTGCCCGCGGGCGCTGGCGCGCGGCGAGGATTACATCCTCTACGCCATCCTCGATTTCATCGTCGACAATTACTCCCCGGTGCTGGAGAGCATCCACGAGGAGGTCGAGGGTATCGAGGACGACGTGCTCTCCAAGCCGATCAGCAAGGCGCAGATCGAGCGGCTCTATATGCTGCGCCGCGACCTGTTGCGGCTTAGAACCGCGATCGGCCCGCTCGTGGAAGTGTGCCGCCGGCTGGAGCATGACGAACTGGCGATGGTGCGCGCGACCATGCAGCCGCTGTTCCGCGACGTCACCGACCACGTCCGCAACATCCAGGAGCGCATCGATTCCATGCGCGAGGTGCTGGCCTTTGCGTTCGAAGCAAGTCTGCTGGTCGGCCAGGCGCAGGAGACGGCGGTGTCGAAGAAGCTCGCCTCATGGCTTGCGATCCTCGCCGTGCCGACCGCGGTCGCCGGCATCTACGGGATGAACTTCAAATACATCCCCGAGCTGCAATGGGAATACAGCTACTTCGTCGTGATGGGGATGATGGCGCTCACCTGCGCCGGCCTGTACTGGCGCTTCCGCCGCGTGGGGTGGCTGTGAAGCCGATTTATTGCGCGGGAACTTCGTTTAACTCGAGTCTGCGCTCGATATGATCAAACCTCATGTCAGAACGTCCGAGTATCCCGTAAACGTTCTGGAGGTCCTGCTGCATTGAAATCTGATGGCCTCGGAGCGCGTTCAGTTCGGACTTGATCTCGTCGATCTTGTGATCAACGCGATCGAGCCTCTGCCGCACTTGCTTAAGACCCTCAAAGATCAACTCGTTGCTGACCTCGGCCATTGCAAGCTCTCAGCCTTTCATCTCGATCGCATAGTTCTCGATCACGGTATTCGCCAGCAGCTTGTCGGCGGCGTCCTTCAACGCCGCCTCCACCTTGGCCTTGTCCGCGCCGGCGAGCTCGATGTCGAACACCTTGCCCTGGCGGACGCTGGCGACGCCGTCGACGCCGAGCGACTTCAGCGCGCCTTCGATGGCCTTGCCCTGCGGATCGAGGATGCCCGTCTTCAAGGTAACGGTGACACGTGCCTTCACGTCAAGTTCCTCTTCAGCTCTTCACAAGCACCGGGCCGGAGCCCTGCGGACGCTCGTTCTCCATGAGGATGCCGAGACGCTTGGCGACTTCCGTGTAGGCCTCGAGCAGGCCACCGAGGTCACGGCGGAAACGGTCCTTGTCGAGCTTCTCGTTCGACTTGATGTCCCACAGACGGCAGCTGTCCGGCGAGATCTCGTCGGCGACGATGATCCGCATCATGTCGTTCTCGAACAGCCGGCCGCACTCCATCTTGAAGTCGACGAGGCGGATGCCGATACCGAGGAAGAGGCCGGTGAGGAAGTCGTTGACACGGATGGCGAGCGCCATGATGTCGTCGATCTCCTGCGGCGTCGCCCAGCCGAACGCGGTGATGTGCTCTTCCGACACCATGGGGTCGTTGAGCTGGTCGTTCTTGTAGTAGAATTCGATGATCGAACGGGGCAGCTGCGTGCCCTCTTCGATGCCGAGGCGCTGCGACAGCGAGCCGGCGGCGACGTTCCGCACCACCACTTCCAGCGGCACGATCTCGACCTCGCGAATCAACTGCTCGCGCATGTTGAGGCGGCGGATGAAGTGGGTCGGCACCCCGATGTCGTTGAGGTGCTGAAACAGGTACTCCGAGATCCGGTTGTTGAGGACACCCTTGCCCTCGATCACCTGATGCTTCTTCGCATTGAACGCGGTCGCGTCATCCTTGAAGTGCTGGATCAGGGTACCGGGCTCGGGACCTTCATACAGAACCTTTGCCTTGCCTTCATAAATGCGACGCCGACGGCTCATGGGGATGTACCGTGTTTTGTTGAAATCCATGTCTTTGGTGTGCTCCGGTTGACTAGAACGACGACACACAGCGGAGCTGCCGTGAACGGCCTGGAGCCCGTCTGGAACCCAAGGAAAGACCAAGGAAACAGAACAGGAACCGAGCCTCAGGCAACCTATCTGATTGGCCGTCCCAGTACAATCGATCCGGCTCATCCGATGCCAACTTATACCGCCTTGCCTGCGGCTTAACGGCTCGTTGTTTTGCCGATTCGTGCCCCCTATCTAGGCATGCGCCGGGGCCCTCGCAACGAGGGCCTCCCGGTCCGGCCAGCAGGGAATTGGACAAGGCATGAGCAATTTCGACAAGCGCGAGGAAGGCTTCGAGAAGAAGTTCGCCCTCGACGAGGAGCAGAAGTTCAAGGCGGAAGCCCGCCGCAACCGTCTGCTCGGCCTGTGGGCAGCCGAAAAGCTCGGAATCACCGGCGAAGCCGCCACCGCCTATGCCAAGGAGGTCGTCGCGGCTGATTTCGAGGAAGCCGGCGATGCAGACGTCCTGCGCAAGGTCATGGGTGATTTCGCCGCCAAGAGCGTGGCGATCACCGAGCAGGCGATTCGCGCCAAAATGAGCGAATTGATCGCGGTCGCGGCTGCCGAGGTGAAGGCCGGGAAATAAGCCGACGGGGAGCGGCGAATGGCGGGGCAACCCCCGTTCGCCGCTCGCTCCATAACAGCTTGCAGACAGCCCCGGGCGATGCCAAATGAGCGGCATGTCCCAGGATCATATCTCAAACGTCCTCGCCGAACGCTATGCCTCGCCCGCCATGCGCGCCATCTGGAGCGGTGAAGGCAAGGTCCGCCTCGAACGTGACTACTGGATCGCCGTCCTGAAAGGTCAGCGCGATCTCGGCATCCCGGTGCCGGATGGCGTGATCGAGGCTTACGAGCGCGTGAAGGACCAGGTTAACCTTGAGTCCATCATGCGCCGCGAGCGCATCACCCGCCACGACGTCAAGGCGCGCATCGAGGAGTTTTGTGAACTCGCCGGTCACGAGCACCTGCACAAGGGCATGACCAGCCGCGACCTCACCGAGAACGTCGAGCAGCTCCAGGTCTACCGCGGACTGCAGCTGATCGAGACCAAGACCATCGCCGCGCTGATCCGTTTTGCGAAACACGCAAAACAGCTCCGCGACATGCCGTTCACGGCCCGCACCCACAACGTGGCCGCGCAGGTCACGACGCTCGGCAAGCGCATCGCCATGTTCGGCGAGGAGTTGCTGCTGGCGCATCAGAGCCTCGTCAATGTGCTCGACACCTATCCCGCGCGCGGCCTGAAGGGCGCGGTCGGCACGCGGCTCGACCAGATCACCCTGTTCAACGGCGATGCCGGCAAGGCCCGCGCGCTCGAGCAGCAAATCCTCAAGCACCTCGGCCTGCCCAAGAGCTTCGATGCCGTCGGCCAGGTCTATCCGCGCAGCCTCGACTTCCGTGCGGTGAGCGTGCTGGTCGATCTCGCCAGCGGTCCGGGCAGCTTCGCCAAGACCTTGCGCCTGATGGCCGGCTATGAACTCGCCAGCGAAGGTTTTGCCAAGGGCCAGGTCGGCTCGTCCGCGATGCCGCACAAGATGAACAGCCGCTCCTGCGAGCGCATCAACGGCCTGCATGTGGTGCTGAAGGGCTATCTCGCGATGGCCGCCGGCCTCGCCGGCGATCAGTGGAACGAGGGCGACGTCTCCTGCTCCGTCGTCCGCCGCGTCATGCTGCCCGATACCTTCCTCGCCATGGACGGCCTGCTCGAGACCCTGCTCTCGGTGCTCGACCAGATGGAGATTTTCGACGCCGTCGTCGCGACCGAGCTGAACCGTTATTTGCCCTTCCTGCTGACCACCACGGTCATGATGGAAGCGGTGAAGAAGGGTGCCGGCCGTGAAGGCGCGCACGAAGCCATCAAGGAGCACGCGGTCGCCGCCATTCGCGACCTGCGCACCGGCAAGATCGTGCAGAACGACCTCTTGCAGCGTCTCGCCGCCGATCAGCGTCTCGGCCTCGGCGAAGCCGAACTCCAGCGCGTGCTCGATCACGGCCGCGCCAATTCAGGCGATGCCGGCGCTCAGGTCGATCACTTCGCCGAGCAGGTCGATGCGTTGGCTAAGGCCAAGCCTGAAGCCGCCCGCTACACGCCGGGCGCGATCCTCTGACACATCTCGTCGTCATTGCGAGGAGCTCTTGCGACGAAGCAATCCAGACTGCCGCTGTGGAAAGACTCTGGATTGCTTCGCTTCGCTCGCAATGACGAAAGGGCCTCAGCCTTCCTTGAAGCCATACTCCGGCACGTTGCCGCTGGCGCCGTAATATTTGTACGGCAGGAATTTTCCTGACATCGTGATCTTGACGCGGTCGCCCTTCGGATTGGCGACCCGCTCGATCGCTATGCCGAAGTCGGTCGCCAACATGATGCCGCCGCCCGGCCTGGCTCCAAAAATTTCCAGCCTTGGCAACACCACCTTGTGATCGACCTTTGGTTGCAAATCCAGCAACTAAAATCTAAAATATTATCAACAACAGCATTGAGGGGAGGCGATAATGAACGAAATGGTTGCGAGGCAAATCACCGACCAGGCCCAAGCGGTCCAAACCAAGTCCGCCACCTATACGTGGTACCTCAACGCGTATCAGCTGCACGGCAATCTTTGGCTGTCTTGGCAGACCACCGCGCCGTTCAGGGCCCAGCAGGGACAAATCATGGTCTATTCGGGCCAGTTTTTTCCGCCCAATCCCCAAGACAACGTCAAGCACTGGCAGTGGGATAATATCAGCTCGAGTGGATGGGATACCGGTCTGCCCTATGGCAGCGGCTGGTACTGCGCATGGAATGCGCAACGCAGTCCGAACGGACCTTACGCCTACGCTGTGCAACTCGTTACAAGTTAGCACAGCCGGCGCCGGACTGTTCGTCAAGGAGCCGATGGCTTCGGAGCGCCATACCGGCGCGGATCACTTTCAAGAAGTCGCGACGCCGCTCTCGAAAGCGCGCGTCGCGTCATCGCGACGAAGTTGTGTCGCGCGCCGCCTCAATCCTCTTTGAAGCCATACTCCGGCACATTGCCGCTGGCGCCGTAGTATTTGTAGGGCAGGAATTTACCTGACATCGTAATCTTGACGCGATCGCCCTTCGGGTTCGGCAGGCGTTCCATCACCATGTCGAAATCGATCGCCGACATGATGCCGTCGCCGTACTCCTCCTCGATCAGTGCCTTCCAGGCCGGACCGTTGACCATCACGAGCTCATAGAAGCGATAGATCAGGGGATCGGTCGGCGGCATCGGCATGCCGCGCATCGGCGTTTCGTTGAGCATGGTGGTCTCGGCCTTCGTCAGGCCGAACAGCTCTGCGGCGTTCGCGGCTTGCGGCTTGGTCAGCTTCATCTGGCCGAGGATCGCGCCTGTTATCAGCACCTCGGAATAGCCGCCGATCTGCTCGCAGATGTGCTTCCAGGTCCAGCCCTTCTCGCGCTTGATGTCGAGCAGCTTTTCGGTGAGGTCTTCGCGTTTCATGTCAGGGTCTCCCTTTTTAAGCACTTAATCCGGGATTGGTCCCGGGTATCCAGGCCTGTCGTGGCTCGTCGCCGCTTGATGCGATCGTCAATCCGGGCTTGCCGATGTGGATCACGGGCACGCTGCGCGGATCGTGGTCGGGCGTCTCGGCGACGAATGTCTTGCTGCGCGTCACCAGGAAATCGATGATGTGGTTGCGCAGTGCGTAATAGAGCGGATGGCGGTGCAGGTCGGTGCGGCCGCGATCCCTGGGCAGCGGGTTCTCGACGACCTCGGCCAGCACCGCACCGGGGCCGTTGGTCATCAGAAAGATCTTGTCGGCGAGGTAGATCGCCTCGTCCACATCATGGGTGATCATGAACGCGGTCTGCCCTGTCTCCAGACAAATCCGGCGCACCTCGTCCTGCAGCGTGCCGCGCGTCAGCGCATCCAGCGCCGAGAACGGCTCATCCATCAGCATCATTTTCGGCGTGATCGACAGCGCGCGTGCGATACCGACGCGCTGCTTCATGCCGCCGGACAGCTCGGACGGTCGCTTGTGCTCCGAACCCGTCAGGCCCACGAGATCGATAAAAGTCTGCGCATGCGCCTTAACCTTGGCGCGATCCCACTTCCGCCATTTCGAGCTCACGGCGTACGCGACATTACCGAGCACGGTGCGCCACGGCAGCAGCGCGTGGCTCTGGAAGATCACGGCGCGATCGAGACTCGTGCCCGAGATCGCCTGCCCGTCAACGATGACGACGCCCTCGCTCGGCGCATCGAGGCCGGCGAGGATGTTGAGCACCGTGGTCTTGCCGCAGCCGGAATGACCGATCACGCAGCAAAACTCGCCGCGCGCCATCGACAGCCAGAGATTTTCGAAGACGGTGGTCGTGGCACCGCTCGCGCCGGGATAGCGCTTTGAGATGCCTTCGATGGAGATGAATTTGTCGGTCATGGTCCCTACTCCGGAAACGTGACCATGCGCGTGAAGCGCGCGAGGATCTGATCGAGCAGCATGCCGACGACCCCGATCAGCAGGATCGCGATGATGACGTTGGTGATCGAGAGGTTGTTCCACTCGTTCCAGACGAAGTAGCCGATGCCGGTGCCGCCGACGAGCATCTCGGCCGCGACGATCACGAGCCAGGCGATGCCGATCGAGATGCGCATGCCGGTCAAAATCGTCGGCGCCGCTGCGGGGAGGATCACCGTGAAGGCTCGCCTGAGCGTGCCGACCTCCAGCGTGCGCGCGACGTTGATCCATTCCTTGCGCACGCTCGCCACGCCGAACACGGTGTTGAGCAGCATCGGCCAGATCGAGCAGATGAAGATGACGAAGATCGCCGAGATCGAAGAATCCTTGATGGTGTAGAGCGCGAGCGGCATCCATGCCAGCGGCGAGATCGGCTTCAACACCTGGATGAAGGGATCGAGCGCCTTGCTCAGCAGCGGCGACATGCCGATCAGGAAGCCGAGCGGGATGGCGACGAGCACCGCGAGCAGATAGCCCATGCCGACGCGCGCGATCGAGTAGCCGAGCTGGATGCCGAGCCCCTTGTCGTTCGGCCCGTTGTCGTAGAACGGCCGCCGCAAATGCTCCCAGAGCTTTGCGCCGACGTCGAGTGGGCCGGGCATCGCGGATTTGCCCTGCGTGGCGGTGAGGCCCATCAGCTTGGCGTATTCCGGGCTCATGGCCGTCGTGGGGCCGGCCGAGCGCGTGGCGAGATGCCAGATGCCGAGGAACGCAGCGAGCAGCACGATTGAAACAAGGCCGGCGCGGAGGCGGAGGGACGTAGTGGTCATCTCCCTCTCCCCGTTCTTACGGGGAGAGGGTTGGGGTGAAGGGCTTCTCTCCACATGTGAGATCGTCGAGAGACCTGTACCCCCTCACCCGGATCGCAAGAGCGATCCGACCTCTCCCCGCAAGCGGGGCGAGGTAAAGAGAGCGCGCGCGTTATCATCACGACGCCTTCTTGATCTTGAAGCTGGCGACATAGTCCTCCGGCTTCGCCGGATCGAACGTCTTGCCCATCACCGCGAACGATTTGTAGGCGCTCGTGGGCGGCGTGAGGCCCATCTCGGTCATCAGCTTCCTGGTGTCGGTCGCGAGATAAACCTGCTCGGCGACGGCCTTGTAGTCGACATCGCCCTTGATCTGGCCCCAGCGCTTCATCTGCGTCAGCATCCAGACCGCAAAGGACTGCCAGGGGAACGGATCGAAATCGACGCGCTTGGCGTCGGTCTTCACGCCGCCGAGGCCGTCGGCATAGGTGCCTGTCAAGACCTGCTCCAGCACGGTGACCGGCGCGTTGATGTAGTTGGCGGGCGCGATCGCCTCCGCGATCTGCTTGCGGTTCTCCGCCTTCGACGCATAAGCGGTGGCATCGACGATGGCGCGCGTCAGTGCGGCAAAGCTGTTCGGCGCGGTCGTGATGAATTCGCGGCTGGCGGCGAAGCTGCAGCAGGGATGGCCGTCCCAGATCTCCTTGGACAACAGATGCATGAAGCCGACGCCGTCGTAGATCGCGCGCTGGCAGATGTTGTCGGGCGCGAGGAAGCCGTCGATGTTGTCGGCGCGCAAATTCGCGACCATTTCCGGCGGCGGCACCGAGCGCAGCTGCACATCGGTATCAGGATCGATGCCGTGCTCGGCGAGATAATAGCGCAGCAGATAATTGTGCATGGAATAGTCGAAGGGGATCGCGAACTTCATCCCCTTCCAGTCCTTCGGATCGCGCTTGTCCTTGTGCTTCATGGCAAGCGTGATGCCCTGCCCGTTGATGTTCTCGATCGCGGGCACCGCGAACGGAACTGGATTCGACCCCAAGCCCAACGAGATTGCGAGCGGCATCGGCGCCAGCATGTGCGCGGCGTCGTATTCCTTGTTGATGGTCTTGTCGCGAACCACGGCCCAGCCGGCGGTCTTGACCACGTCGACGTTGAGGCCGTGCTTGGAATAGAAGCCGAGCGGCGCCGCCATGATGATCGGCGTGGCGCAAGTGATCGGGATGAAGCCGACCTTGAGGTCCTTCTTCTCAGGCGTGCCGGCCTGCGCAAAAACTTCGGTCGCGGTCTGAAGCGGGAAAAACTGCGACAGCGCGGCAAGCGCCGTGGACGCCCCGACCGATTTCAGGAAGGCGCGCCGCGCCAAATCCTGCGGAAACATCGCGCGCATCACGGCGGAGGCGACGACGCCCTCGTAGCGCTTCTCCTCGCTCTCGACGGGGTCACAGCGCAGTGCCGTGGCCTGCTCATGCTCCGCCGCAGATTGATGCTGGCCACAGGCACAGCCGGCGCGAAGGCTGCGATCGGGATCAAACGGATTGTCGAAAATGGACATCGAACCTCCTGCGCGTCATTGCAGGAAGGATTACGCAAAGAGCATGCCACCCCCCTTTCGGCCGGCCAGCGCCTTGATGACGCAGCATTTTCGGTCACGCTTGGCGACTACGAAAACTCGTGATATACGAGATTTCGTAGCTCAATTACGAGATTTCGCAATGGCACAGACGCGAATGCTCGTCCACGACGCTGTGGCCCAGGCCATCGACCCGCGGGTCGCGGCATTCGAATCCTCGGTCGAAGCCACACTCCTGGTCGACCCCTTCAGTGACCAGATCGTCGATGCCAATCCGGCCGCATGCACCCTGCTCGGCTACGACCGCGCCCTGTTGCGGCAGACCAAAGCGAGCACGCTACACGCCGGCGAGCTCGCGGCCCTCACCGTCTTCACCCAGGCCGTGCTGCACAAGGGCGCCTACTGGACCACGGCGCTCAATCCCCGCCATGCCACCGGGCAAAATCTCCGGCTGGAATATGCCGGCTGCGTCCTGCCCCATGACGGGCGCACGCTGGTTCAGCTCACCCTCACCGATCTCGAAGCGCGCCGCCGCCGCAATGTCGATGCCGCCGCCGAAGACCATATGCGCAGCGGCATCTCGACCTGGCAGCGGGTCGAGCGCGTCTTCCAGGACATCGAGCGCGAGAACCAGTTGATCCTGCGCGCAGCCGGTGAAGGCATCTATGGCGTCAACGCGGAAGGAAAGACCACCTTCGTCAACCCCGCGGCCGAGCGCATGCTGGGCTGGACCGCCGAAGAGCTGGTCGGCAAGGAAATCCACCCGATCATGCATCACACCCATCATGATGGCCGGCACTATCACAACCATGACTGCCCGATCTATGCGGCGTTCCGCGACGGCGCCGTGCACCAGGTCGACGGCGAAGTGTTCTGGCGCAAGGACGGCTCGCCGGCCTGGGTCGAATATACCTCGACCCCGATCCGCGACCGCGGCGTGGTGGTCGGCGCGGTGGTCGTGTTTCGCGACGTCAGCCAGCGCCGCGAGGCCGACGAGAAGCTGCATGCCGCGCTCACCGAGGTCGACCGCCTGCGCGAACGGCTCGAGCTCGAAAACGCCTATCTCCAGGAAGAAATCCGAATCGAGACCAATCCCCGCGGCATCATCGGCGGGAGCGAGGCGGTCCAGCAGACGCTGCGCCAGGTCAAGCTGGTGGCGCCGACCACTGCGGCGGTGATGATCACCGGCGAGTCCGGCACCGGCAAGGAGTTGATCGCGCGCGCCATCCACGAGGATTCCACCCGCAGCGACCGGCCGCTGATCCGCGTCAATTGCGCCGCAATCCCGCGCGAATTGTTCGAGAGCGAATTCTTCGGCCATGTCCGCGGCGCCTTCACCGGCGCGACGCGCGACCGCATCGGCCGGTTCGAGCTCGCCGATGGCGGCACGCTGTTCCTCGACGAGGTCGGCGAGATCCCGCTCGAATTGCAAGGCAAGCTGCTGCGCGTGTTGCAGGAAGGCAATTTCGAGCGCGTCGGCCAGGAGCGGACCCGCGCGGTCGACGTCCGAGTCATCGCCGCGACCAATCGCGACCTCAAGCAGGAGGTGCAGCGCGGCCGCTTTCGCGAGGACCTCTATTTCCGCCTCAACGTATTCCCGATCGAGACGGTGCCCTTGCGCGAGCGCCGCGAGGACATTCCCCTGCTCGCCCAGCATTTTTTGATACGCGAGGGCAAGGCGTTGAAATCGAATTTGCGCCTCTCGGAAGGCGATGCACGCCGGCTGACGCGCTACGACTGGCCCGGCAATGTTCGCGAATTGCAGAACGTGATCGAGCGCGCCGCGATCCTGTCGCAGAACGGCCGCTTGCGCATCGACCTGCCCGATTCCTCCGGCGCGCAAGCTCCGACCGGCGCGGCGCGGCAAAAGGCCGATGCGCGCCCGGCCGTGATGACGTCGGCGGAGATGCGCGACCACGAGCGCACCAACATTCTCGCCGCGCTAGAGGCCTGCGCAGGAAAAGTCTTCGGCCCCGGCGGCGCGGCCGAATTGCTGGATATCAAGCCGACCACGCTGGCCTCGCGGATCAAGGCGCTGGGGATCGCGCCCCGTCCGCGGGCCCTCGGTTAGCGGCGATCACGCCGCCTTGGTCGTGACCTCGGACGCAATCGGCAGCCCCTGCTCGATCGGCAGCGACGGATCGCGCGACCATTCGTTCCAGGAGCCGAAATACATCCGCACGTCCTTCACGCCGGCGTTCTTCAGCGCGAGGAACGTGTTCGAGGCGCGCGCGCCCTTGAAGCAGTAGAGATAGACCGGCGTGGTGGTCGAGATGCCGACCGTGGCGCACTCCGCAAGAATCTCGTCCTTGGACTTGAAGCGCGGACCTTCGCCGGTCGGCTTCATCATGCGGTACCATTCCAGCCACACCGCGCCAGGGATGCGGCCCTTGCGCGGGCAATAATCCTTGCCATAGGGCGAGGAGCTGTCGCCGATCCATTCGTCGACATCGCGCACGTCGAGGATGGCGATGCCGGGCTTGCCGACGGCGCCGAGCATGGTCTTGGCGTCGATCAGGATCTCGCCCGCTTCAGGCACGATTCCGAAGGAGGCCTTTGCCGGCGCCGGCACGTCCTTCGTCACCGGGAAGCCCGCGCCCGACCACGCGTCAAAACCGCCATGCAGCACCTTGATCTTGGGATAGCCGAGCATGGTGAGCAGGTAGTAGCCGCGGCAGGACTGGCCGAAGCCCGAGTTCATCGACTGTTCGTAGATCACAGCCGTTTCCTTGCCGGAGAGACCGGCGCCGCCGAACGCGTCGGCGAACTTGGTCTTCAGCTCGGCCATGCCTTCCGGCGTCGAGGTCGCAAGGAACGTAAAAATCTCATGCACGTTGACGGCGTTCGGAAGGTGGCCGGCGGCGTAGGCATCGGGATTGCGGGTGTCGATGACGACACACGGTTCGCTCTTCAAGAGATCGGCGAGTTCGACGGCAGTGATCAGGACGTCAGTCATGGCAGCCTCTCCGTTGAGGTTGGGGGTCTCGGGGTCGCGTCTCAGGTTCGTCTTGGGTGGACTCGGTCAACTCAGGAATCGGCGAGCATCTTGCGCAGCTGCTTGGTGGCCGGCGTGACGATCGCGACGAAATAGGCCTCGCGCAGGCGCCGCTGCGCGCGGTGGCTTTTGAGATAGCCGCGCGCGCCACAATGCAGCATCGCCGCATGCGCCGCCGCGACACTGGCCTCGCCGGCGCGAAGCCTGAGCGCAATCACCTTGCGCCAGTAGGTCTCCTCCTCGTTGTAGGGATCGCGCGCCAGCGCCATCGTCTCCGTCTCGAGCTCGGCGGCGAGATCGCGGAAATGCACCGGCTGCTGCGGCAGATAGCGGTTGATGTGGCCGAGGGGATTGTCGACCTCGTCCATGATGTTGATGCAGTCCCGGATGACGCCGAGCGCCATGCCGGCCTGGAGCAGGATGAAGCCGGCGCGGATCTTCTTGACGAAGGGACCGGCGGGATCGGCCAGGATCAGCTCGTCCGGTACGAAGACATCGCGGAACTGCACGCCATAAGTGCCGGTGCCGTCCATCGCGAGGAACGGCTTGCACGGCGTCAGCGTGATCGAAGGGTCCGAGCAGTCGGCGAGAAACATGACGGTGCCCGGCTCGTCCTCCCTTTCGAAGATGGTGCCAAAGTAATGGCCGGGCCCGAGATTGGAGACCCAGGGCAGCGCACCGCGCACGACATAGCCGCCCTCGACCTTGCGCCCTTTCAGCTTCAGCTTCTCGATGCCGAAAAAGCTCTTCATGGGATTGGAGAGCCCGGTGCCGCCGAGCACGCGACCAGTCGAGAAGGCATCGCCGAAGCGCTTTGCGAGTTTCATGTTGGTGGAGTTGGCGGCGTACCAGACCAGCGTGTTCTGGCACCACGCCATGAAGGCTGTCGCCCCGCAGACCTCGCCGATCGCCGCCATCGCCTGGATGGCGCAGCGCAGATCGGCCGGCCCTTCGTGGGGCACGTGACTGCCCCACGCCCCGACCGTGCCGAACGCGCGCAACACCTCGACCGGATAGACCGATCCCTCGTCGATGCCGGCGGCGAGCGGCGCGAGCTGCTCCTTCGCAATCCGCGCCACCTCGCCGGCAATGGACGGTGCGGGCTGATCCAAAATGTCGGCCCGTGATAAAGCCAGTGAACCCATGATCGTCTCCCGCACCTTGTCCTGGTTGTCGTCTACTAGATGCCGACCTCGAGATTGACCGGGCGGGTAAACGTGTTGGCGACCGGCGACCATTGCTTCACATGGGTGACCAGCGCGTTGATCTCGTCCTGCGAGATGCCCTCGCATTCCATGTCGACCTTGACGCGGACGTCGGTAAATCCAACGGGCTTGTCGGAGACATCGCCAGTGCCCCAGACCGCGGTGATGTTGAGGTCGCCTTCGAGCTCGAGCTCGAGCTTGTTGACGATCCAGCCGCGATGCACGGCATTGGCGTGCAGGCCGACCGCAAGGCACGAGCCGAGCGCGGCCAGCGAGGCTTCCGACGGGTTTGGCGCAGTGTCGTCGCCCAGCAGGCCCGGCGGCTCGTCGACGATGTAGGGCTGCAAATTGCGGATGTAGTTGGCGTGGCGGAATTTCCCTTCCGCGACCGTCTTGCATTTCAAGGTCTTGATGACCTTCGGATTGGCCTTGCCGTTGGCGATCAGTTGCTCGAGGCCATTCTTGTCGATGGGCGCGAGGCAACCCGTCAGCACTATCTTTTGAACGACGGCAGTCATCATTTTCTCCCTGGCAGCCGTGGAATCCGGCAGGATACCGAACGGTCTGTTTCCTTGCACGGAGCGTGCCAGAGGAGACGAAAAACAAAAGGCGAGGCATTGGAGCCGCTTAGCCGGCGCTGCCTGCGGATTGATCAGCCGCCGCTTGCTCAAAGGCGATGCAGATGCGTTGTCCCTTGCGAATCTTTTCGGCGCGGAACAGATGCGGCTTGCTGATGCGGCGCGGCTGCGGGTAAGTTCACCACCATGACAAAGACGTCGAAGAAAAAATCCAATTCGCCCCACGCCGGCGCGGGCGAAGACGAGTCCGCGCGCGGGCGCCTCTTGAGCGCCGCGACGCATCTGTTCTGCAAGAACGGCATCAACGCCACCGGCATCGATGCGATCATCGAGGAAGCCGGCACCGCGAAGACCACGCTCTACAAGCTGTTCGGCTCCAAGACCAATCTGGTCAACGCGGTGCTGGAGAGCGAGGGCAAGCAATGGCGCGAATGGTTCATCGGCGCCATGGAGGAAGGCGGCGGCGACGCACAGGCAAAGCTGACGCGCATCTTTCCCGCGCTGAAGAGCTGGTTTGCGGAAGAGCGCTTCTACGGCTGCCCCTTCATCAACGCGGTCGGCGAGCACGACAAGGACGCCAAGCAATTCCGCAACATCGCACTGAAGCACAAGAAGATCGTGCTCGGCCATATCGAGAAGCTTGCCGGCGAGCTCGGATCGAGCGAGCCTGTCGTGCTTGCGCACCAGCTCGGGCTGTTGATCGACGGCGCGATCGTCGCGGCGATGATCTCGCGCGACCCTGGTGTAGCGGATACGGCAGCGCTGACGGCCGGCCCCCTGCTCGGCCAATCGAAGGCGAAGAAGAAGCGCGCGGCGGATCAGCTGGAGGCGGTGTGAGCTCTCTTATCTTGTAGCCCGCATGAGCGAAGCGATATGCGGGACCGTTCCCCGGATATCGCTTCGCTCATCCGGGCTACGGCACTGACCGCTTCGCTTGCGGCAACCCCTTCATGAATTGCTTGATCGCCTCCAGCACCGGCTGCTGATCGCCGGCAAAGAACCAGTGATCACTGCCGTCGAGCTCGACGAACTCCGCACCGGTGATCCGGCTCGCGATATCGCGCCCGGCCGCGATCCGCACGGCCTTGTCGTCCCGCCGGTGCAAGACCAAAGTCGGCACGGTCACCTGCGGCAGGAGATCCCGCACATCGGCATCGCGGAACGCCTCCAGAACCGCCGAGATGCCGCCGGGACTGGAGGCCGCGCGCAACAGCCCTGCCCACCACGCGCGCGCCTGGGGATCATTGGCCAGGCTTGGCGCAAAAGCTTCGATCCCGACCGGGCCGCCCCATTGCGCGATGAGGTGCTTGCTCCACGCGTCATACTGGCTGGCGCGCAACGCGTGCGGATAGTCCTCTGACCAGCAGCCTTTTGCCAGCGCGCCAAACAGAATCAGCCCGGCCACGCGGCGCGGTTCATCGACTGCAAACTTGACGCAGGCCGGCCCGCATTCGGATGCACCAAACAGCACGACGCGCCGCGAGTCCACCGCGCGCAGCACGGTGCCGATATCCTCAGCGGTGACGTCGATGCCTGGCGCCGATCCGACGCGGTCCGACAGGCCGATGCCGCGGCGATCGAAAACGATGAGACGTCCGAGCTTCATCAACGACGCCAGAAACGTCCGGCTCGCGGGATGCTCCCAGCCGCGTTCCACATGCGAGACGAAGCCGGGCATTACCAAAATATCGAGCGGCCCGCTGCCATAGGTCTGGTAGGCCAGATGCACGCCGGCGCCTTTGACATAGCGTGTCACCGGGGCGGCATCACGTAGCGGCGCTGCCGCGGCGTCCATCAGCGCGTCGGTCTCGGCCTCCGGCGCGACCCCAAGCTCATCGCGCAGCCGCTGCGTCAGGGCCGCATGATGCCGCTCCGCAGCACTGCGGTCGCCTGATAGCAGCAGGCTGCGGATCAGATGCCGGCCGTACACTTCGCTCAGTGGATCGAGCTCGACCAGACGTCCCGCATGCGCGCTCGCCGCAAAATGGTCGCCGGCGGCATTCCGGTCCTGCACCAGACGCTCCAGCGCATGCATCAGCCGTCCCCGCAGCGCCTCCCGGCGGAAGAACGCCCAGTCGTCGAATTCGCGACACTCGTCCAGAGCGAAGCCTGCAAGGTAGTCATCCCTGTAGATCCGGCAGGCCTCTTCAAACTCGCCGCGATCGCAGGCGCTCTCGAACAGATGCGTGTCGATCCGCAATTCGACGTCCGGCGACCATCGCAAGCTGGTGCGGTCGGTCTCGAAAACCGGCTGGCCGAGTGTGAGCTCGATACGGTGAAGCAGCCGCCGCAATCGCGCGAGGCCGGTCTCCCGGGGCGTTTCGGGCCACAGCAGCGTGGCCATGATTTCGCGCGCGACGGCGCCCTTGGCCTCGGCGAGATAGACCAGCAGCGCAAGGCCCTTGCGTAAGGCCAGCTTGATCTGGCGACCGTCGGCGTGGACCTCCGGGAACCCGAACGTCCCCAGCGAGAAAGCCGTCATAAAAGTCCTTCCTCCCCGGCAGGCCGCCCCGGGGGACGCGCAGGGGACGGTCCAGCGGGTACGATCGGGCCAGATCGAGCCCGCTCGCTAGCCGGCGGCTCAGGCACCTGCATGCGGCACCGCTGTATCAGGCACAATAGGAAAAACCATGTTCGCGCGCCTCGCAATCCTGCTCTACGCCATCATGAGCTATGGCGTCTTCACGGTTTCATTTCTCTATGCACTCGGTTTCGTCGGCAATTATGTCGTGCCGAAGTCGATCGACGTCGGCGCTCCCACCAATTTGGGTGAGGCCATCGTCGTCAACCTGCTGCTGATGAGCCTATTCGCCGTCCAGCACAGCGTCATGGCGCGGCCATCCTTCAAACGAAGGATGACAAAACTCCTTCCCGCGCCCTGCCAGCGCAGCACCTATGTGCTGCTCTCCAGCCTGATCCTCCTGCTGCTGTTCTGGCAGTGGCGGCCGATCCCGGCGCCAATCTGGCAGGCGAGCGGCATCGCGGCCTCGTTGCTGACCGCCGTCCATTGGCTCGGCTGGGTGATCGCGCTCACCTCGACCTACATGATCGACCATTTCGATCTGTTCGGCCTGCGCCAAGCATTCTTCGCGCTGCGCGGCGCCGAGATATCTGGTCAATCCTTCAGGACGCCGCTGTTCTACAAGATCGTGCGGCATCCGCTGATGCTGGGCTTTCTACTCGCGTTCTGGGCTACGCCCGAGATGACCGCCGGCCATCTGCTGTTCGCGCTCGCCAACACGGCCTACATCCTGGTCGCATTGCAGTTCGAGGAGCGGGATCTGATCGGCGAGTTCGGCGCGACCTATCAGGAGTATCGCCGGCGCGTTCCCATGCTGGTGCCGCGGCTTTTCACGCGCCGCCCTGCGGACGAGCGCCAACCCCCTCGCCCCGCTGGTGCGCCGCAATGAACGTTGTTCCATGCCGCGCGCTCGCTGTCGCCCAAACGCTCGAACCGGAGGCCGCGAACGCCGCCGCGTTCGCCGACATCCTCGATGGGCTCGACGCCAGCCTCTACCTTGTCGACGCAGGAGGGCGGCTCCTTCACGCCAACACCGCCGGACAGGCCATGCTCGATACGTGCAACGTCCTGCTCGAGATCCGTGGCCACCTGATGGCCTGCGATCCCGCGGTCAGCCAGACATTGCGGCAGGTTTTTGCAGCGAGCCGACACGGTGTCGCGGCCCCTGGCACCGGCGGAATCCCGATGATCGGCTTGGACGGCCAGCGCTACGTCGCCCACGTCCTGCCGCTGACATCAGGCCCGCGCCGGCGCGCGGGTGCCGACTACGGCGCCGTGGCCGCCTTGTTCGTTCGCAAGGCGGCGCTGACGATACCGTCTCGTTCGGAAGCACTGCGTAGCGCGTTCAAATTGACGCCTATGGAGTTGCGCGTCCTGCTCGCGATCGTCGAGCTCGGCGGCGTCCCCGAAGTGGCCGCAGCGCTTGGTGTTGCCGGCACGACCATCAGGACGCATGTCCGCCGCCTGTTTGAAAAGACCGGAACCGCGCGACAGGCCGATTTCGTCAAGCTCGTCGCGGGATATGCGACGCCGTTGAGAGAAATTGGAGGGGTACGATGAGAGCCGTTCTATGCAGTTCGTTCACCGGGCCGAAAGATCTGCGCCTCAGTGAGATCGCCGAGCCAAAACCGGCCGGCGACGAGATCCTCATCGACGTCCATGCGGCCTCCGTGAGCTTCATGGACCAGTTGGTGGTCTCCGGCCTCTACCAGATGCGACCACCGACGCCCTTCGTGCCCGGCACGGAAGCATCCGGTGTCGTCGCCTCTGTCGGCGACAAGGTCACGAAATTTCGGCCCGGCGATCGCGTGGCGTGCAGCAGCTGGACCGGCGGCTACGCCGAACGGATGACAGCGAAGGAATCGAAGAGCGTGCGTCTGCCTGACGGCGTCGCGTTCGAGGCCGCGGCGACGGTGCTGCACAATTACGGCACCGCCTATTATGCGCTGGTCGAGCGAGCCCGGGCGCAGCGTGGCGAAACCGTTTTCATCACGGGGGCAGCCGGCGGGGTTGGCCTTGCCGCCGTCGACCTCGGCCGCCATCTCGGCCTGCGCGTCGTCGCCGGTGTCGGCTCCGGCGACAAGGCTGCGCTGGTGCGCGATTACGGCGCCGGCGATGTCGTCAACTATCGCAGCGAAGATCTGCGCGACCGGATCAAGTCGATCACCTCTGGAGACGGCATCGATATCGGCTTCGACAATGTCGGCGGCGCGATCTTCGAGCAGATGGCACGGCTGATGAAGTGGGGCGGACGGCTGATGCCGATCGGCTTCACCAGCGGCGAGATTCCGCAGATCCCGATGAACCTGCCGCTCCTGAAGAACTATTCCATCCTGGGTGTCTTCGCCGGCGCCTGGGCGGAGAAGTTCCCGGAAGAGGCCGCGCGGGGAAATGACAATTTGATGCAGTTGCTGGCCGGCGGACAAATCCGTCCGCATATCGATAGCGTCCTCCCTTTGGAGGAGGTCGGGGACGCCATGCGCGCCGTGGCCAACCGCACGGTTCAAGGAAGAATTGTCCTCAAGATCCGATAAAGTGCACGGGGAGCGGCAGGAGAGGAAGCAACCGTTGAATCAGATCATCATCGATAAGCGCTATTGCGGCCCTCCGAACTCCGGCAATGGCGGCTATGTCTGCGGCCGGCTCGCCCGCCACATTCCCGGGGCTGCGGAGGTGACGCTGCGCGCGCCACCCCCTCTCGACAAGCCGCTCGATGCCGCCGCGACCGCCGACGGAACGTGGGAGCTTCGCGATGGTGCATCGGTTGTCGCGACCGCGCGCGCGACGAGCGTCGAGCTCGCGCGACTAGAGACCGCCAGTTTCGAGGAAGCCTGCGCCGCCGAATTGCTGACGCCGGTCAAGCCGCACGAGCACCCGCTGCCGACGTGCTTTGTCTGTGGCCCCGCGAGAGCGAAAGGCGACGGCCTGCGCATCTTTGCTGGACAGCTCGGACGTCATTCGCAAAACGCCGTTCTCGCAGCGAGCTGGACGCCGGACCCGACTCTGGCCGCCGAGGACGGCTTGGTCGCCGATGAATTTCTCTGGTCCGCGCTCGACTGCCCGACCGGCTATGCCTGCAACTACAATCAGGAGAGCGACAGCTTCGACAAGGCCCCGCTCCTGCTCGGACGGATGTCGGCCCGGATCGAAGCCCGCCCGCGCCCCGGCGACCGCTGCGTCATCACGGCCTGGCCAACCGGCCGCGACGGCCGCAAACGCACCGCCGAGGCCGCCGCGCATGACGAAGCCGGGAAATTGCTGGCCGTTGCGAGGGCGACATGGATTGCGGTCGAGCGCGACGTGCAGCTCGGCCGCGGTTCGTAGGGTGGATTAGCTCGCGGCTGCGCGCAGCGCAGTCCGCTAGCGTAATCCACCACTTTGGTCGCCGCACGAGAAGAGGTGGGTTACGCCTCGCGGACCGCGCTTCGCGCAGCCGCATGGCTCACTCAGCGCTATAGAGATACGATCTGGACGGGCTGATTTCGCTCGTCGTTCCACAAACCGGCAAACTCCAAAACCTCTTCCATCGTCTCGTTCGAGTGCGAGGTGGTCACGACAAAGCGTGTGTCATCCATCCCGTCGCCTACGACGAGTTCGTCGATGATGTCCTCTATCCGTGCGGCGCCTTCTCCAACGACTGCAATGAGAGCAACGCGATCACGAAGGCACTGCTCGACAAAGGCAGCCAACAGACCTTCGCTCGATAGCGGCAGACGAAGAACGACCCTTGACGCATAGCTCATCCAGTTCTCCGCGGCGTGGCGAAACAGATCCCCCCTGATTTCGCGCCATTTTCGTGGGATGCGACTTGTCCGCCGTAGCTTGAAGAGCAAAGGCGGAAGCGTGCCCACCGTCGCGCTCGGAGACAAAAATTGGTGGGCACGGCGCTACGCGCGTCTGATCGAGATCAGCGGCTCGCTCGCAGTGCGCCAAGCTCAACGTCGGCAGCCGGCTTCTCGATAAACGTCTTCGGGCAATCGGCTGCAGCTTGGTCGAACTGCTTCATCGCCTCGTCCCTGGAACCGTTCTGCAGGGCGCGCTCACCGATATAGAAATTCGCCTCGCAGACCTGCCCCTTTTGCTTCGCCGGGTCGGGGTCCGCGGCAGCGCTGAGCACCTGCTCAGGCGTCGTCGTACCGAGAAAGAGATTGACGATCGGCGCGGGCCATTTCGTCGCGTCCAACTGCTTGGCCGCCTCGCTCAGCCGGCTCGGCTCATCACTGCGCTTTGCGACAATTTCTCGCCATAAGACCGGATAGGGACTCTTTGGATCAAGCTGGATCGCATGGTCCAGCTCGGTCAACGACTTGCCGAACGCACCACTCTGCCAATAGACCCTCGCACGATGAAAGTACGCGCGCGCATCCTTGGGATCAAGCTGCACGAGGTGATCGTAGTCTGCAAGCGAGCGGCCGAAGTCTCCCTTGGCCTTGTACGCATTGGCGCGGAGCCCGAAGGCATCCTTGTCCTTGGGATTGAGGCGGATCGCCTCATCATAGTCTGCGATAGCGCGGTCGAGCTCCCCTTTCCATTGGTAGGCCGCTCCCCGAGCGCGGAGCAAGGGTTCCTCCCCTGAAGCGAGTACGATTGATTCAGTCGCGTCGGACGCGGGAACGGGGTCACCGTCCTGACCTTGAACCTGAGTCTGCCGATCGCCGCGGTTGCCTTGATCCTGATGTGCCAGCTGGATCGCTTGGTTGTAATCGGCAATGGCGCGATCATAGTCGCCTTTTCGAGCATAGGCGACGCCGCGGCAGGCATAGGCATTTCGACTTCGTGGATTCAGCTCGATAACTCGATCGTAATCGGCGATAGCGCGGCCGAACTCACCCAGTTGCTGGAAAGAGTCGGCGCGGAAGTAGTAGAAGTTTTCGCCTTTGGGTTTGATCTGGATGGTCTGGTCGAGTGCGGCCAACGCCAGCGCTCGGTTACCCATGGCGAAGTAGACCCGGCCGCGGCACAATTGGCCGCCGCCGGTTTGCGGGCCGATCTCGACCGCACGATCGCAGTCGGCCATGGCCCGATCGAGATCTCCCTTGCGGATGTAAGTAAGGCCTCGCTCGACATGCGCGATGACATTGTCAGGGTGGATCAGGAGGGCCTGGTCGTAATCGGCGATGGCACGGACGAAGTCACGTCTCGCCGAATAGACGTGAGCACGTCCGATATATGCGTAGGTATTCTTCGGATCGAGCTCGATCACCTGGGTATAGTCAGGCAGCGCGGCCGCGGGCTCTCGCTTTTGAATGAACGCAGAAGCCCTCGCGATGCGGGCGTTCAGATTACTTGGGTCGCGCTCGATAATCTGATTGTAGTCCGCAATCGCAAGGTCGAGTTCACCCTTCTGGCGGTAGAACATGGCACGGCGGAAGTGCGCCATGATTACGCCTTGCTGCATGCCCGTCGTCGCCTGAATGATGGCGCCGCAACCCGCGATGCGGTCATCGACACTGAAATTCCCGACCGCGTTGCACTTGGAGGTCAAGGGCATTTCCGCGCGGGCGCCTGATATTTCGAGCAAGGCCGTCAGCGCCAAAACGCCGGTGCCTGCTGCCGCGCAAATGAGTGCGCGGCCCGTCATTCCAAACATGCAGTCCCCATTTCAATTCCGGGGACTTCATAGCAACCGATTGCGCATCTGCACAGCCCTTGGTTGCCGGCGGACAATCACAAACGCGACCTACGCGCCTTGCTCCACCATCCCCTGCAACCGCACCAGCTCCGCCTCGATATCCCGTTCCACATCCGCAGCCCGCATCTCGATCACCCGATAATCCCGCGCCTCGAGCCAGCTCCGCCGCGACGCGCGATCCGCCGCAATCATCTCGCCCTCGGCCGGGTTGACCAGCTCGATCGCGATCCGGTGCGGGAACGAGACGAAGTCGGGGATGTGTCGGCCGACCGGGGTCTGGCGCTTGAACCCTCCAGCAAAACGGCGGTCGCGGGTCAGGGCCTGCCAGAGCAGGCGCTCGGCGTCGGTCGGGTTGCGGCGGAGCAAGCGGGCGAGGCCGCGCACCGTCGAGCCGCTGTCGGGCACGCCGCCGCCCTGCCCGTGTTCGGCGAGCAGCGCGCGCAGGCGCGTGGCCTGTTCGCCGTCGAGCACGCCGCCCTTGGCCGGGCCCTTGCGTCCCTCGGCGATCGCCATCACCACGCCGTGCAGGGTGTGCATGTCCTGCTTGGTCGGCTCCATCCGGCTAAAAATGTTGCGCAGGTTGACCAGCATGGTGTCGCGCTTCTCGGCCGGGCGCAGGAATTCAACCCTGTCGAGCTCGCGGATGAGGTTGTCGAAGAAGGCCTGCATCTGGTGCTGCGAGGCGCGCTCGGAACGCTCCGGCATGCTGTGCGGCAGCTCGCCTGCCGTCGCCCGCTTGAACCATTCGTAGCCGACCAGCAGTACGGCCTGGGCGAGGTTGAGCGAGGCAAAGCCCGGATTGACCGGGAAGGTGATGATGCGGTTGGCGAGGCCGACCTCCTCATTGGTCAGGCCCCAGCGTTCCCGGCCGAACAGGATACCGGCCTTGCCGCCCGTGGCGACGTGCCCCGCGATCTCGGCCGCGGCGGCTTCCGGCCCGACCACCGGCTTGGCCTGGTCATGCGGCCGGGCGCTGGTGGCGAACAGCAAATCGAGATCGGCGACGGCCTCGCCGACCGTGGCGAACAATTCGACCTTTTCCAGAATGTGGTCGGCACCGGCGGCAGCCCGCTGGGCCGCGACGTTGGGCCAGCCGTCGCGGGGGTTGACGATGCGCAAGGCGCCGAGCGCAAAATTGCCCATGGCGCGTGCGGCCATGCCGATGTTCTCGCCGAGCTGCGGCTCGACCAGGATCACGATGGGACCGTCGAGGGAAAGGCCCGCCTTGCTCTTGTCAGTCCCCGACATCTCGTTTCGCTTTCACACTGGTTCTCAAGGCCTTGCCAAGACACTGCTAAGCAAGGCGCTCTTCAGGAATTGATTCAAAGCCGGCCTTGGCTCAGTCTTGCCCCGATCTTGGGGCCGGCCGGCCGTTCACCTGTCGTTTGCCTGTCCTGACAAAATTCTCAAGGGAAATAACGGGTTGGATTCGACTTTTGAATCTCGCCTGAAACTTCAACCCCCGCCCCTGCGGTTAGGCGCCAGCCGGCCCCTCATCTACGGAAGCTGGATGAGCTAAAAGTGCATAATCACTTGGCTTTCGCCCGCTGCTATCAGGTGCTATGACGCCGCTTATATTCCCGTTTGCGCCCCCGGGCGCCGTTCCCAAGAGGCTTCTCCGACCATGGCAAAAATCAAGGTGTCCCAACCCGTCGTCGAACTCGATGGCGACGAGATGACCCGGATCATCTGGCAGTACATCAAGGACAAGCTGATCAACCCCTACCTCGATGTCGAGCTGCTCTATTTCGACCTGGGCATGGAATACCGCGACCAAACCAACGATCAGGTGACGATCGACGCCGCCGAAGCGATCAAGAAGGTCGGCGTCGGCGTCAAGTGCGCCACCATCACCCCGGACGAAGCCCGGGTGAAGGAGTTCAACCTCAAGCAGATGTGGAAGTCGCCGAACGGCACCATCCGCAACATCCTCGGCGGCTGCATCTTCCGCGAGCCGATCATCTGCAAGAACGTGCCGCGCCTGGTTCCCGGCTGGACCAAGCCGATCATCATCGGCCGCCACGCCTATGGCGACCAGTACCGCGCCACCGATTTCAAGTTCCCGGGCAAGGGCACCCTGTCGATGAAGTTCGTCGGCGAGGACGGCACCGTCATCGAAAAGGAAGTGTTCAAGGCCCCCGATGCCGGCGTCGCGATGGGAATGTACAATCTCGACGATTCCATCATCGACTTCGCCCGCGCCTCGCTGAACTACGGCCTGTTGCGCGGCTATCCGGTCTATCTCTCGACCAAGAACACCATCCTCAAGGTCTATGACGGCCGCTTCAAGGATATCTTCCAGGACGTCTACGAGCGCGAGTTCAAGAAGGACTTCGACGCCAAGGGCCTGACCTACGAGCATCGCCTGATCGACGACATGGTGGCCTCGGCGCTGAAATGGTCCGGCGGCTACGTCTGGGCCTGCAAGAACTACGACGGCGACGTGCAGTCCGACACGGTCGCGCAGGGCTACGGCTCGCTCGGCCTGATGACCTCGGTGCTGCTGACCCCCGACGGCAAGACCGTGGAAGCCGAAGCCGCCCACGGCACCGTGACCCGCCATTACCGCGAGCACCAGAAGGGCAAGGAGACCTCGACCAACTCGATCGCGTCGATCTTCGCCTGGACCCGCGGCCTGTCGCACCGCGCCAAGCTCGACAACAATGCCGAGCTCGCCAAGTTCGCGAACACCCTGGAGAAGGTCTGCGTCGACACCGTCGAGGAAGGCTACATGACCAAGGACCTCGCGCTGCTGGTCGGCGCCGACCAGCGCTGGCTCTCGACCACCGGCTTCCTCGACAAGGTCTCCGAGAATCTCACGAAGGCGTTGGCGGCGTAAGCCGTCCGCAATTTCGCCCGACTGGGTCGGACATCATCACGGGCCGCGCCAAAGCGCGGCCCGTTCGTTTTTCAGAGACCCTTTTCGCGGAGACCACCATGTTCATTAAGCTTGCTGCCCCCGCCCTGCTGCTCGCAGCCCTGATCGGACCGGCCGCGGCTGCGGACCCGCTTCCCGAGGCCATCGCCGCCCTCGGCGAGACCGTCGTCCTCAGCGTCCACGCCGAGGGCGCGCAGGTCTATGAGTGCAAGGCGGCTGCCGACGGCAAGCTCGCCTGGGCTTTTCGCGAGCCGATCGCGACGCTGCTCTCCGAGGGCAAGACGGTCGGGCGCCACTATGCCGGCCCGAACTGGGAGCTCGCCGACGGCAGCGCAGTGGTCGGCAAGGCCATCGGCAACGCGCCGGGCGCAACCGCTGCCGATATCCCCTGGCTGAAGCTCGAGGTCGCCTCCCGCCGCGGCAGCGGCGTGCTGACGCCTGCTACCACCGTCCAGCGCATCAACACCCATGGCGGCAAGCTCGATGGCGCATGCGACAAGGCCGGCGAGTTCAAGAGCGCGCCCTATTCGGCCGAGTATGTTTTCCTGAAGAAAGGCTGATCGCTCAGCGGTCGGTGCCCTCACGCCCCGCCTGCGCCAGCTCCGCCGCGGCGAGATCGCCGGTCTCCTCCAGCCGCGCTTTCGCGGTTTCGTGGACATGCGCCGCGAGCGTCGGCATGCGTTCGATCAGGGCGTGAAAGTCGTGGGCATCGAGCAGCAACAGCCGCGTCTTGCGCATCGCCGTCACCGTGCCGCTGCGTTTTGTTTTGTGCAGCAGCGCGATCTCGCCGAAGAAAGTGCCGTCGGTGAGCCGCACCTGCTGGCTCGGCAGCGCGATCTCGACCTCGCCGGCGGTGATGAAATACATCGACGAGGCCGCATCGCCGCGGCGGACCAAAATCTCGCCCTGCTCGATGGTGCGCGCCCGCAGCAGCCGCATGATATCGGCGATCTCGGCTGCTGACAGATGCGAGAACAGCGGCACCCGCGCCAGCATGCCCCAGGTCACCACGAAGTCGCGGCGCTTCAATTCATCCGCGAACGCGGTGGAGATGATCGCGACCGGCAGCGCGATCATGGCGAAGCCCGCGATGATGGTGAAAACCGAGATGATCTTGCCGAGCGCCGTCACCGGCACGACGTCGCCATAGCCGACGGTGCCGAGCGTCACGATCGCCCACCACATCGCCTGCGGAATGGTGCCGAGCTTGTCCGGCTGCACCTCGCGCTCGATGGCGTAGAGCAGCGAGGCGAACGTCAAGACCGCGCCGGTCAGGATGACGACACAGCCGATCAGCGCCCGCCGCTCGGCATGCACGACGGCAAGCAGCGAGCGCATCGCCGGCGAATAACGAATGAGCTTGAAGAACGGCAGCACGCCGAGCGCCGCCAGCGTCGCATGGCGGCCGGTGGCGAGCACGATTGCCGCGGGCAGGAAGGCCAGGAGGTCGATGATCCCCAGTGCGGAGAAGGCATAGCCGAGCCGGTCGGCGAGCGCGGAGCCCTTTCGCGGCGTGTGGCCCGCGACAGTCCAGAGACGCGCAGCATATTCCAGCGCGAACACGATCACGGACAGGATGGTCATCGCGGCGAACAACGCGCCGTACTGATCGTCCAGTTCCGGCACCGAGGCGAGGATCATCGCGACCACGTCGAGCACGATGACGCCGATGATCAGCTTGATGAAGCGCGATCCGGCCGAATAGGCCAAGGGATCGTGCTCCAGCAATTCGAAGAGGCGATCCCGCAAATCGGGATCGCGCAGCCCAATTCCTCGCGGAACGAGGCCCACGGCCTCAGGCGCCCGTCATCGCTTTTTCGATCGCCGCGAGCGCCTCAGCCGCCTTGGCACCGTCAGGGCCGCCGGCCTGCGCCATGTCGGGCCGGCCGCCGCCGCCCTTGCCGCCGAGCGCCTCGGAAGCCACCTTCACCAGATTGACCGCATTGAAGCGCGCGGTCAGATCGGCGGTGACGCCGACCACGACACCGGCTTTGCCGTCCTCGGTGACGCCGACGATGGCGACCACGCCGGAGCCGATCTGCTTCTTGCCGTCGTCGGCGAGGCTCTTGAGATCCTTCATCTCGATGCCTTCGACCGCACGCGCCATCAGCTTGACGTCGCCGATTTCGCGCACGCCGGTGGCCGCGCCATTGCTGGCCGCAGCGCCGCCGCCCATCGCCAGCTTCTTGCGGGCGTCGGAGAGCTCACGCTCGAGCTTCTTGCGCTCGTCCATCAGCGCGGTGATGCGCGCGGGCACGTCGTCGATCGAAGTGCGCAGCTCAGCCGCCGCGGTCTTCGCCAGCGCCATGGTCTCGTTGGCGTGCCTGCGCGCGTAGTTACCTGTCAGCGCCTCGATACGGCGGACGCCCGAGGCGACCGCGCTCTCGCCGGTCAGCGTGATCAAGCCGATATCGCCGGTGCGCCTGACATGCGTACCGCCGCAGAGCTCGACCGACCAGCCCATCGCATTGGCGCCGCGCTCGCGCGCGGTCCGGCCCATCGAGACGACGCGGACCTCGTCGCCATATTTCTCGCCGAACAGGGCGCGTGCCCCGGCCTCACGCGCTTCATCGACGCCCATGACGCGGGTGGTGACTTCGTCGTTCTCCAGCACCACGTTGTTGGCGATGTCCTCGACCCTGGCAAGCTCTTCCGGCGTGATCGGCTTCTGATGCACGAAGTCGAAGCGCAGCCGATCCGGCGCGACCATCGAACCGCGCTGGGCAATGTGATCGCCGAGCACCTGGCGCAGCGCCTCATGGATGAGATGCGTCGCCGAATGATGCGCGCGGATCGAAGAGCGCCGCGAATGATCCACTTCGAGCTGCAGCGCGGTGCCGACTTTCAGCTCGCCGCCCTCGACAGTGCCGACATGCACGAAGAAATCGCCGAGCTTCTTCTGCGTCTCGGTGACGCGGAACTTGATGCCGCCCTCGCCGACCAGCACGCCGGTATCGCCGACCTGGCCGCCGGACTCCGCATAGAACGGCGTCTGGTTCAGCACCAGCGCGCCGGTCTCGCCGGCCTTGAGGCTGGCGATTTCCTTGCCGTCCTTCACCAGCGCGGTCACCACGCCTTCGGCGCTCTCGGTCTCGTAGCCCAAAAATTCGGTCGCCCCGAGCTTTTCGCGCAGCGGGAACCAGATCGCCTCGGAGGCCGCTTCGCCAGACCCCTTCCAGGACTCGCGCGCCTTGGCCTTCTGGCGTTCCATCGCATCCGTGAACGAGGCCTGGTCGACGCTGATGCCGCGCGACTTCAGCGCGTCCTGCGTCAGGTCGAGCGGGAAGCCGTAGGTGTCATACAGCGTGAAGGCGACGTCGCCGTCGAACATGTCGCCCTTCTTCAAGGACGCGCTCTTCTCGTCGAGGATCGAGAGGCCGCGCACCAGCGTCTTGCGAAAACGTGTCTCTTCCAGCCGCAGCGTTTCCTCGATCAAATTCTCCGCGCGCATCAAATCCGGATAGGCCTGGCCCATCTCGCGCACCAGCGCCCACACCAGGCGATGCATCAGCGGCTCTTTCGCACCCAGCAGCTGCGCATGGCGCATCGCGCGGCGCATGATCCGGCGCAGCACGTAACCGCGGCCCTCGTTCGAGGGCAGCACGCCATCCGCGACCAGGAAGGCGGAGGAGCGCAGATGATCGGCGATGACGCGGAACGAGGCCACGGTCTGCTCGTCCGGCCCGCTGCCGAGCGCGGACGAGGTCGCATCGATCAGGTGACGGAACAGGTCGGTCTCGAAGATGCTGTCGACGCCCTGCATGATGCTGGCCATGCGCTCGAGGCCCATGCCGGTGTCGATCGAGGGACGCGGCAGATCCACGCGCTCCTCCTTCGTCACCTGCTCGTACTGCATGAACACGAGATTCCAGAATTCAAGGAAGCGGTCGCCGTCCTCTTCCGGCGAGCCGGGAGGCCCGCCCCAGATGTGCTCGCCGCGATCGATGAAAATCTCCGAGCACGGGCCGCACGGGCCGGTGTCGCCCATCGCCCAAAAGTTGTCCGAGGTCGGGATGCGGATGATGCGGTCTTCGGAGAAGCCGGCGATCTTCTTCCAGAGGGAGGCCGCCTCGTCGTCGGTGTGATAGACGGTGACGAGCAGCTTGTCTTTCTTGAGCCCGTACTCTTTGGTGATCAGCTTCCAGGCCAGCTCGATCGCGCGCTCCTTGAAATAGTCGCCGAACGAGAAGTTGCCGAGCATCTCGAAGAAGGTGAGATGGCGCGCGGTGTAGCCGACATTGTCGAGGTCGTTGTGCTTGCCGCCGGCGCGCACGCATTTCTGCGACGTGGTGGCGCGCTGATAGGACCGCTTCTCGACGCCGGTGAAGACGTTCTTGAACTGCACCATGCCGGCATTGGTGAACATCAATGTCGGGTCGTTGCGCGGCACCAATGGCGAGGACGACACGATCTCGTGGCCGTTCTCGGCAAAGAAGTTCAGAAAGGTCGACCTGATCTCGTTGACGCCGCTCATGTTCATCCAATCGGGTGTGCTTGGACCCGCTATACGCCATCCAAACCGCTGAGTTTGGGCTGATATCTGCGGGCCAATGCGCTTTTAGACAAGGCCAGCTTCGCTGTCCAGAAACTGTGCAAGGAGATCAAAGCGTTGCCGCAGGCGCGCAATCCCGTTGAAAGCCGATTGAGCCGCGTTGACAGGCTTGGCCGCCCTGTGGTCTGTACCCATCTGTATCGTACGGCCACGTCGGGAGAGACCGGCTTTGGTGCCGGCGCCGAAGGAGCAACCGCCCCGGAAACTCTCAGGCAAAAGGACCGCGTGGCTTTGACAGCATCTGGAAAGAGGCGCCGGCGGACTTAGGGTCCGGATTGCGTCCGCCGACGGGATAATACTCTCAGGCACAGCGACAGATGGGGCTTCGACTGGTGTCCACGGGAATCGTTCCCGGGGAACCGCCGAGGACCCTGTGATGCCAGTGCGCGACGACCAAGATTCCCTGAAAAAGACCCCGCTCCACGCGCTGCACGTCTCCCTCGGCGGCAAGATGGTGCCGTTCGCGGGCTATGACATGCCCGTGCAATACCCCGCGGGCGTGCTGAAGGAGCACCTTCATACCCGCAACGCCGCCGGCCTGTTCGACGTCTCCCACATGGGGCAGATCCGCTTGCTGCCGAAGTCGGGCAAGGTCGAGGACGCCGCCCGCGCGCTGGAGCGGCTGGTGCCGCAGGATATTTTGGCGATTGCACCGGGCCGGCAACGCTACGCCCAGTTCACCAATGAAGATGGCGGCATTCTCGACGATCTCATGGTCGCCAATTTCGGCGATCACCTGTTCCTGGTCGTCAACGCCGCCTGCAAGGACGAGGACGAGGCGCATCTGCGCGCGAATCTCTCCGACAACTGCGTGATCGATTCGCTTGCCGACCGCGCGCTGATCGCGCTGCAGGGCCCGAAGGCGGAATCGGCGCTGGCGAAATTATGTGCAGAGGCGCCGTCCATGAAGTTCATGGATGCCGGCCCGCACAAAGTCGCCGGCCTCGCCTGCTTCGTCTCGCGCTCGGGCTACACCGGCGAGGACGGCTTTGAGATTTCGGTCCCCGCGGCCGATGCCGAACGGCTCGCGAAGACGCTGCTCGAAAACCCTGACGTGATGCCGATCGGCTTAGGGGCCCGCGACAGTCTGCGGCTGGAAGCCGGGCTCTGCCTCTACGGCCACGACATCGATACGGAGAGCACGCCGGTCGAGGCCGCGCTGGAATGGTCGGTGCAGAAGAGCCGCCGCACCGGCGGCGCGCGCGCCGGCGGTTTTCCGGGCGCCTCGAATATCCTCGCTCATTTCGATCACGGCGCGAGCCGCCGTCGCGTCGGCCTGCTTGCCCAGGGCCGCGCGCCGGTGCGCGAGGGCGCGCTGCTGTTTGCGGACGCGACCGCAAGCGAGCCGATCGGAAAGGTCACCTCGGGCGGTTTCGGCCCGAGCCTGAATGCGCCGGTGGCGATGGGCTATGTGCCAACAGCGCTGAGCGCGCTCGATGCGAAAATCTTCGCCGAGGTGCGCGGCCAACGACTGCCGCTCACCGTCGCCGCCATGCCTTTCCTGAAAAACACCTACAAACGCTGAGGACAAGACAATGACCACGACGCTGTACACCTCCGACCATGAATGGCTGGCCATCGACGGCGACGTCGCCACCGTCGGCATCACCGACTACGCGCAGTCGCAGCTCGGCGACGTCGTGTTCGTCGAACTGCCCAAGATCGGCCGCACGTTGAAGAAGACCGAAGCCGCCGCCGTCGTGGAATCGGTGAAGGCCGCCTCCGACATCTACGCACCGGTGTCCGGCGAAGTGACCGAAATCAACGACGCGCTCGCCGCCGAGCCGGCGCTGGTGAATTCGGACGCGCAAGGCAAGGCCTGGTTCTTCAAGATCAAGATTGCCGACAAGAGCGAGCTCGGCGGCCTCATGGATGAAGCCGCCTACAAGGCGCATACGGCGTGAAGATATGAGCCGAGTCGCTGCCCCATACTCGCTGTCATCATCCGCGAAGGCGGATGATCCAGTACGCCGCGGCCCATCGGCTCAATCACGAATACCTGCGTTTACTGGATGCCCCGCCTTCGCGGGGCATGACGGCGACAGCGAAATCTAGCGAGGACCCATGATGACCGCGCACCGCAAATCTAACGGCGACACCGCCACGTTCGTTCGCCGCCACATCGGCCCCTCCGCGCGCGATGTCACCGCCATGCTCGAGGCAGTCGGCGCCAAGAGTGTCGACGCGCTGATGGCGGAGACGCTGCCGGCCTCGATCCGGCAGGCAGCCCCGCTCGATCTCGGCAAACCGCTGAGCGAGACCGAGGCGATCGCGCATATGGCCGAGCTCGCGCGCGAGAACCAGGTCTTCACCTCGCTGATCGGCCAAGGCTATTCCGGCACGATTTTGCCCGCGGTGATCCAGCGCAACATCCTTGAGAATCCGGCCTGGTACACGGCGTACACGCCCTATCAGCCCGAGATCAGCCAGGGTCGGCTGGAGGCGCTGCTCAACTTCCAGACCATGATCTGCGACCTCACCGGGCTCGACGTCGCCAACGCCTCGCTGCTCGATGAAGCGACGGCTGCTGCCGAAGCGATGGCGCTGGCAGAGCGGCACTCGCGGGTCGAAGCAAAGGCCTTCTTCGTCGACAAGGACGTGCATCCGCAGACGCTCGCTGTGATGCGCACCCGTGCCGAGCCGCTCGGCTGGACCCTGATCGTCGGCGATCCCCTCACCGATCTCGACAACACCGACGTGCTCGGCGCGCTGCTGCAATATCCGGGCTCTTCGGGCGCGGTGCGCGACCTCAGACCGGCAATCGCGGCGCTGAAGGCCAAGGGCGCGCTCGCGATCGTCGCCGCCGACCTGCTCGCGTTGACGCTGCTCGCCTCGCCCGGCGAGCTCGGCGCCGACATCGCGATCGGCACGGCACAACGTTTCGGCGTGCCGATGGGCTATGGCGGACCGCACGCGGCCTACATGGCGGTGCGCGATGCGCTGAAACGCTCGCTGCCCGGCCGTATCGTCGGCCTCTCCGTGGACTCACGCGGCGCACCCGCCTATCGCCTCGCGCTGCAGACCCGCGAACAGCACATCCGCCGCGAGAAGGCGACCTCCAACATCTGCACCGCGCAGGTGCTGCTCGCCGTGATCGCCTCGATGTATGCGGTCTATCACGGCCCCGAAGGGTTGGCGCAGATCGCGCGCAATGTGCATCGCCGCGCCGCCGTGCTGGCAGCGGGCCTGCGCAAGCTCGGCTTTGCGCCTGACAGCGAGACCTTCTTCGACACGCTCAGCGTCGATGCCGGTGCCAAACGCGCCGAGATCGTCGCGCGCGCCGCCGCCGAGACCATCAATCTCGGTGTCGGTGAGACGGCATTGCGCATTGCGCTCGACGAGACCACGACGCCGGCAACGGTCGAGGCGGTCTGGCGCGCCTTCGGCGGCCAGCTTGCCTATGCCGAGATCGACGCGACCACGCGCGAGGCGCTGCCGGAAGCGCTGAAGCGCACCACCGCATTCCTGACGCATCCGGTGTTCCACGCGCATCGCTCGGAGACCGAGATGCTGCGCTACATGCGCAAGCTCAGCGACCGCGACCTCGCGCTCGACCGCGCCATGATCCCGCTCGGCTCCTGCACCATGAAGCTGAACGCGACCACCGAGATGATGCCGCTGACCTGGCCCGAGTTCGGCTCCCTGCATCCGTTTGCCCCGCGCGAGCAGGCGAAGGGTTACCACGCTTTGTTCGCGCGGCTGGAAAAATGGCTGTGCGACATCACCGGCTATGACGCGATCTCGCTGCAGCCGAATTCGGGCGCGCAAGGCGAATATGCCGGGCTCTTGGCCATCCGCGGCTATCATGCCGCGCGCGGAGAGACGCACCGGAAAATCTGCCTGATCCCCTCCTCCGCCCACGGCACCAACCCGGCCTCGGCCGCGATGGTCGGCATGGACGTGGTCGTGGTCGCCTGCGAGGCCAACGGCGACGTCGACGTCAATGATCTCCGCGCCAAGGCGGAAAAGCACTCCGCCAATCTCGCCGCGGTCATGATCACCTATCCCTCGACGCATGGCGTGTTCGAGGAACACATTCGCGAGATCTGCGACATCGTGCACGGCCATGGCGGCCAGGTGTATCTCGACGGCGCCAACCTCAACGCGCAGGTCGGCCTTAGCAGGCCCGGCGATTACGGCGCCGATGTCAGCCATCTCAATCTGCACAAGACCTTCTGCATCCCGCATGGCGGCGGCGGCCCCGGCATGGGCCCGATCGGCGTCAAGGCGCATCTCGCGCCGTTCCTCCCCGGTCATCCGGCGACGCAAGGTGACGCACCGGTCGGCCCGGTCTCGGCCGCGCCGTTCGGCTCGGCCTCGATCCTGACCATCTCCTACATCTACATTCTGATGATGGGCGGCGAAGGATTGAAGCGTGCGACCGAGATCGCGATTCTCAACGCCAACTACGTCGCAGCAAGGCTCGATGCGCACTTCCCGGTGCTCTACAAGAACGCGAAGGGCCGCGTCGCGCATGAGTGCATCGTCGACCCCAGGCCGCTGAAGACCACGTCCGGCGTCACCGTCGATGACATCGCAAAACGCCTGATCGACTACGGCTTCCATGCGCCCACCATGAGTTTTCCGGTGCCGGGCACGCTGATGATCGAGCCGACCGAATCGGAGTCGAAAGCGGAGCTCGATCGCTTCTGCGACGCGATGATCGCAATCCGGAAAGAGATCGCCGAGGTCGAGGCCTGCCGCTTTGAGATCGCAGCGTCGCCCCTGCGCCACGCCCCGCACACCGTGCACGACATCGCGGATGACGATTGGAATCGTGCCTACAGCCGCGCCGAGGGCTGCTTCCCCGCGGGCACCTCGCGCACCGACAAATACTGGTGCCCGGTGGGGCGCGTCGACAACGTCTATGGCGACCGCAATCTGGTGTGCTCGTGTCCGCCGGTGAGCGATTACGCGGAAGCCGCGGAGTAGCGGATTCGTAGGGTGGGTTAGCGGGCGGCTGCGCGAAGCGCAGTCCGACGGCGTAACCCACCACTTCTGCTTCCGCAGAGACGAACAGTGGTGGGTTACGCCTTCGGCTAACCCACCCTACGATCCTGAACGCGTATCTAAGGTGCCACCAACGAGCGGCTCTTTGGATCCCAGCGCCAGAGCCGATCGTTGGTCAGTTCAGTCCCGCCCCACCAGCGGTGGATCGGATTATGGCGGCGGAAATCATCTTCGCCGGCCAGCACGGCTTTCCCGAGATCGGTGAGCAACAAGCGCGATTGCTTGTACTGTGCATGCCAGTCGGGGAAGATATGCATCTCCAGCGTGAACGGCCCCTCCTTAAGTCCTGATATCGCCGGCGACGGACACCTCGCGAGTTCGTCGAGAAGAGCGCCGATTTCCCAGTAGTAGAAAACACGCCGCTGGTTGGGCTTCTGGTCGCCCGGAAAAACGTCAAAAGGCCGCACCTCGCCCGCCGCAACCAACTCCAGCATCCGCGTTTCAGTGGCTCCGAGACCTGTGTTGACGTTCGGAAGCTCCTCAAGCAGGTCCACGACAGCCCGGCCGAGCTGCGGCAGCAGGCCGAGATCCACCTTCAGGAGCTCGAACCATTTTTGCGGCATCGGCGCGCGATAGGCTTCCCACGCACGACCGGCCAGTTCGAGGTGATCTTGCGTCAGTCTCACAGCCGGCGGGTCGAGCTTCGCAAGTCGCTGCGAATCCATGTTACCGATGGCGATGTCCAGGTGACGCATCACCAATCCCGAGGCCGCTGCGCCTTTGCTGCGACAATGATTGAGCAGCCAGAGCAGAACCAATTGCGCATTTGGCTCTGGCCCCATCCACACCTCGACCGATTCACACTCCGCGAAAAGCTCGATTAATCCACGATTCTTCACCCCCGATTTTTCGAGGCACCATTGCGGCGTATCGTCCAGCCAATGAAGGTCGTAGGGTTGAGTCGTACGCGGCGCGAAGAACGCTTCAAGCTCTGCGCCGGATGGCAGCCGCGCCCAGACAAGCCGACGATTGATCGCGAGCACGAGATCACCCAGGCCGGCCTGTTCGAGGGCGCCAGCTGCGGAGGAGTTTGTCGTCAGAATGAGCCGCGTCATGCTCGCGGCCTCAGGGCTTCGTTAGAACATGGCCGTAACGCCACAGCAGATCGTTGGTCAGCCGCGTGCCGCCCCACCAGCGGTCGATGGGATTGTGGCGACTGAAGTCTTCTTGATGAGCCAAGACAGCCCTGCCGAATTCGGTCAGCGACAAGCGGCTGCGGAGATAGACCTTGTGCCGGGCTCGGAGATTGCCAAGGTCGATGGTGCGTAATTCGTCGCCCAGCCCGGACACAGCTGGCTTGGGGCCGAGGGCCAGGCCTTCGAGCAAATATCCCAGTTCGACCTCACCGAACACGTAAGTGCCCCGCAGCGACCACAAATGGAACAACGGATTGGTGTTCGCATACCAGACAAGCATCTCCAGAAATCGCATCTCGGTCGCACCGAGCCCCGTCAATGGAGACGGAAGTTCTGCCAAAAGCTCGAGCAACGCCGGCCGCAGCATCAGCAAGGCACTCAGATCGCGGTGAAGCAGATCGATGCAGGCTTCGGGGGTCGGCGCGCGGTAGGCCGACCACACCAGTTTGGCAATCTCGAACTCCTCCGCGCCGACTTTCGCGACGGGAATATGCGGCTCGGCTTTAGCGAAATCATAATCAGGAGTGAACATCAGATCGGAGTCCAGCAATCGCAGCCCAAGCCTCGGCGCCAGCGAAGGACAGTTGCTGAGGTGATCGAGCAACCAGACGAGTTGCAGTTGGTCTCGGACAGTCGCGGCGAACCAGAGTTCGATCGTGTCATACTCCTCGCAGTACTCCGCCAGCGACAATTTGCGCCCCTTGGCGCCCCGCGGCCAGCGGACCCAATCCGACCAGTGATCGGCCGGTCCTAGATCCGTGGTGTAGGCAGCGAAATAAGCCGAGAGCTTCTCTGCCGGCGGGAGCGGTCCCCACGCAAATTGAAAATGGAACGGTACGACGATCTCGGCCAAACCCGATCGAGCAAGCTCACTCCCGCAGCCCCAGCCAGTCAAGATCAGACGCTTCATCACACCACCCGATCACGACAACGCAAAACGAAACGGGCCCCGAAGACGTCGGCAACTCAACGTCCTCAGCGCCCGCTCCTCGCGAAAAACTTTTGCCGGTTAAGTCTTACTCGTCTCCCGGCTCCTCGCCGTCGGCGTCGCGCTCGGGGCTGCCGGCGAGAATCTGCTCGGCGATCAGGCCGGAGTTCTGACGGATCGAGGTTTCGATCTTGGCGGTGATATCAGGGTTGGCCTTCAGGAACGCTTTCGAATTCTCGCGGCCCTGGCCGAGACGCTGGCTGTCATAGGAGAACCAGGCGCCGGATTTCTCGACGATGCCGGCCTTGACGCCGAGGTCGAGGATCTCGCCCATCTTGGAGACGCCCTCGCCGTACATGATGTCGAACTCGACCTGCTTGAACGGCGGCGCCAGCTTGTTCTTGACCACCTTCACGCGCGTGGTGTTGCCGACCACCTCGTCACGCTCCTTGATCGCGCCGATGCGGCGGATGTCGAGACGAATGGAGGCGTAGAATTTCAGCGCATTGCCGCCGGTGGTGGTTTCCGGCGAGCCGTACATCACGCCGATCTTCATGCGGATCTGGTTGATGAAGATGACCATGGTGTTGGACTTGTTGATCGACGCCGTCAGCTTGCGCAGCGCCTGGCTCATCAGGCGGGCCTGGAGGCCCGGCAGCGCATCGCCCATCTCGCCCTCGAGCTCGGCCTTCGGCACCAGTGCCGCAACCGAATCGATCACCAGCACGTCGACCGCGCCCGAGCGCACCAGCGTGTCGCAGATTTCCAGCGCCTGCTCGCCGGTATCCGGCTGGGAGATCAAGAGTTCGTCGATGTTGACGCCGAGCTTGCGCGCATAGACCGGGTCGAGCGCGTGCTCGGCATCGATGAAGGCGCAGATGCCGCCCTTCTTCTGCCCTTCCGCCACCGTGTGCAGCGCCAGCGTGGTCTTGCCCGAGGATTCCGGCCCGTAGATCTCGACGACGCGCCCCTTCGGCAGGCCACCGATCCCGAGCGCGATATCAAGCCCCAGCGAGCCCGAGGAGATCGCCTCGACATCCATCGAACGATCGTTCTTGCCGAGCTTCATCACCGAGCCCTTGCCGAACTGGCGCTCGATCTGGGAGAGCGCGGCGGCCAGAGCTTTACTCTTGTCCATGGAGGATCCTTCGACGATACGCAGGGCAGTGGTGGACATCGGGTCGTGCTCCTTATGGCGAGGATTCGGGTGCGGGACAAACGATTGGCGCGGCGGGTCGTCGATAAAAGCAATGTACCCTATTTGTTCTAGGTTCGCAATATGTTCTTTTGGGGATTTCGGGGGCTGGCCTGTTTCCGAGCGCGGTGGCCTGATTTGAAAATCACAGTGGCCGGTTTTAAATTCTGCCCCGGAATTGCCTTACGTTAACGTTCTAATGAAACTGTAGGCTTAGCGGCCTGCAATCAGCCGCAATGCATGGCGGCGGAATGGAGGTCTCGGATCGCATGCTGATAAGCATCAAAATCGTCGTCACGATAAATAAGTGACGGCTCGGGGCCCGCAATTTCGCTGGCCCCACTTAGATCATTATTCGAATTGACCGATACTTAGAAAAGGCCGCCTCAGTGGGCGGCCTCTTTCATTTGAAAACGTCGTCGTCTTTGACGATACCAATGCCCTTCTCGGCATCCTCTTTCATCATCTTGAAAAGATCAGATCGGCGCTTTAGGCCGCGCAAGAAGATCGCAAGCCGATCTGCCACGTCCTGATAGCTCTCAGGTGAGAGCATCGACGGCGCGCTCAAGGTCACTGGCCCCTCATCCAGATAGAATACCTCTTGAAGAGTATCCGCACGGGGTAGCGTGGGAGGAATGGCAAGGGCGCGACCCAGTGCCCGCTCAAGTGGGCTGGGAGCTTGTGCCTGTTCCATTTCCGGCTCCTCTGGTTCTGATCCGACAAGGTTCACCTTATCACCAGCCTTGAGATCAGCAAAGGCAAGATTTTCCTTATAGATCGCCAAGAGTGTTCGCGCCCCTTGGTCGTTTAGTCCCCGCTCCGCCTTCAAATGACTCCGCGCTACTGGATCGGCAGGTGGCGAGGCTTGCCATTGGTCCCAGAGCGCAGCGATCAGCTTTGGAGCGAGCGCAAATTCCCTCGCCAACTTCTGCTTTTCGTGATCGCGCTCATCGCGAAAATACCAGAGCGCAGAATCCGTTAGCCCGACTTTGCGGCTATCCCCACCACTTGAATCCTTGAGCAAGCCATACATTTTCAGCGCGGCGATCGTTTGAAATCCGCCGCTGCTTTTTTCAGAATACCCCCACACGGCGAAGGCTGCGCCGATGGTCATCTCGCGTCCCTTTTGATCCGCGCTGAATAGCTCTTGGGCCCGGGTAAGCGCCTTTTCCAAATTGATGAACGGAAAACGTGTCGTGGCGGGGTGTGGTTTTATTTCCAAAGCCATCGCTTCCTCCTTCGCTGGCGAATGGTATGGCACATTCCTTTGAAATACTCAAACTGAAATTCAGAACTACTTCTTGCACCCATGCCTGAAATATGGTTGATTGATTCCTAGCAAGGAGCGACGCCATGTTTAGGAGGGTTTGAGCCTTTCGAAGCGCTAGCCGAGCATCGAAGGGCGAGGACAAAGGGAAGGGCCGCTGCGCCAAACCTCGGGGGAGGAACGCAACGGCCCTGCAATCGGCTTCAAGTTCTCAGGGGTCGTCTAGAGGTAGGACCGCCCGCCCCTACAAGTAGGAAACGTCGGTCCGAATCCGGCACCCCGAACCTTCAATCGAGTGGGACCGACCGCGTTGGCGCGCTGCCGATCCCTAGCTACCCACCCCGGGATTGAGCCCCGAAGCGATAACCATCCGGAATATACGCCTTGGCGGGCGGATTTTCTAGAGTCGCGGACGGGCCATCCCTAACGAGGATTGAGCCCTCTCATGAACGTCCTTTCCCGCGAAAAACAGATTGAAGTCATCGCCGCCCTTTGCGAAGGCGTCGGTATCCGCACCGCTTCCCGCCTCACTGGCGTCAACCGTGGCACCGTTGCGAACCTGGCCCTGCGCGTCGGCATGGGCTGCATGGAATTGCACGACCGCATCATGGTCGGCGTCCGCACGGAGCGCCTTGAGCTTGACGAGCTTTGGAGCTTCGTCGGCAAGAAGCAAAAGAACGTCCAGCGCCATGAGATCAACGCCAAGGGCGATCAGCACGTTTTCATCGGCATGGCCGGGACGCAGAAGGCAATCATTAGCTGGGGCGTCGGCAAGCGGAATGCCGAAAGCACCATGGACTTTCTGCACGACCTCCGTAGCCGCGTCATCGGCCAGCCCGAGATTTCAGCCGACGGCTTCCACCCTACCGCGTAGCGATCCGCGATGCCTTCGGCCCGAACGCTTCCCATGGCGCCATCGTAAAGACGTACAGCGTAACGCATTTGGTAAAGGAAGCGCAGGGCCGCTACTCGCCCGCAGCCGTAGTAGCGGTAAGCCGTGACGTAGTATCGGGCGATCCCAAGCAGTACGTTTCAACCAGCTACGTCGAGCGCCAGAACCTTTCGCTGCGGATGGCCTTGCGTCGGTTCACCCGGTTGACGAACGGCTTTAGCAAGAAGCTAGATAATCACGTTGCGGCCGTCGCGCTGTACGTTGCGCACTACAATCTCTGCCGCGCCCATGAAGCCCTGCGCACGACGCCAGCGAAGGCGCTGGGCGTGGCTGACAAGGCTTGGAGCATTGCGCAGCTTGTGGGCGCCGCGCGCTCTGTGGCCCCTGCGCTGCCCACGGAGACGCCGCCAGATCGGCGGCGGAAATTCACGGTAATTGAGGGCGGGCGCCCATAACGCCTGCCTAGAATGGCCCTATGAACGAGTATTAACGCCAACCTTGATCAAGATGACGTTGGGCTCAGTGAATTGGTCGATAACAACTCCCATTGGGGTGCCGCCCGGAGATAAAAAGTAGACTCTCGGCTTAACTTTGTAGCCGTCCGATTTCAGAAATTCCTCAATTTGAGAAGCAAAGTTTGAGCGTTCTGGTTCATCGTCGCCAGTTAGCACCATTGGTGCCATCTCTTTCGACTTGTCCGGAAAGTTGGCTCGAATGAAATTTCGAAAATCCTCGTCTATGGAGCGAGGGGGCGGCTTGGGGACAACGACGTTCGTCCCACCTATTTGTCCTTGAGTAATAATACCTTGGTTGTTGTGTATTGTGCCTATGGAATTGGAATTTGGCACCGCGATTCCTCCACCGGTAGGCGTCTGTGCTTGAACTATGTTGACTGGCCTGAGTATTTCGCCAGCAGCGAGTAGAGCGCAGCCGCCGATGGCAGCTCCGACAATAAAAAGGATCACCCTCTGCGGCATGATCGGTTGTTCTCCCATCGACGCCCATATAAGGCAAATACTCGCGAGGGGCACGAGCCCACCGGAATACCATAAGAGTTCCGCGAAAGGACGTTTGTCATCCCTCATTTTCAATCCCCGGTTGGCGGCGAAAATTGAAAATGCGGACGAAACGGTTCCTGCCAAAACGAGGATTTCGGTTCCCGAAGCCATGGTGATGCATTCTCGCGATGCGGCCGAAAGAGTCGAGTGGCCTGTTTTGCATCTGCGAGTGGCCTATTTCGGCCAGTACCCGACTGTCGGCAGTGGCCTAGTTTGAAAAAGGCGCAAGGAATGCGGATGCCGTGAATAGAGCGGCGGTTGAAATCAACGCCACCCCTATCGCCCGAAATGCCTTGCCTCTGTACTTCAGGCCTTCCGATAACAGTTCGTCTTCAAAAAGCACCGCATTAAGCGGGTTCGTGTGGACAAACCAACGCCGCGACGGGCGACGACGATTGAAACTGGCGCGAATCCAGAAGTAAGACCCGACAACCATCGAAACTATGGCGAGCACCATTAGGCAGGCTGCGGAGATAGCTACTACTGTCGTCATGTCGCTCTCAAGTAAGGCCGCCTCAACTCGCGGCCTCTCTCACTTTCCCCGATCCACCGCATTTCGGGCAGGGACGAAAATCGTTCTTCTCGCCCAGGCGAACCGGCTTCATGTTCCGATCCTGGCCTGTCGCGTCGCACTCGGGGCAGTCGCGTTCTACTTCCTTCTGATCAGTCATGCGCATCTCATCGGCGGATTTAGCGGACGAAGCCTAACGATCAAATCTGCTTTTGCGGGTGCCCTTATTATGGCGCGACCAGGAGTTGGGTGTCGGCCTTCGACCTCCACGCCCAGAACGCGCGTCAGATCAGCGCTTGTATTTTAATGCTACACAATGTAGCGTTTATATTCGTAGCGCTACAAGACGGGCCCATTTGAACAACCTCTGGAGGAGACATGAAGTCGGTTCTCAAATTTGCTCTGGCCCTCGCCATCTTCGCCGGCTCGCTGGCGCAGGCATCGGCGGCTCCGATCACGGAGTGTGCTCCGAAGCTCAAGATCACCAAGCGGTGGCAACTGCACGACGGCTGCCATAGCCGGTACGCGCAGATGCGCGGCAGGCCCTGCCACTAAAGCATGATCCGGACCCGAACGGCCGCGTCGGCGCAAAGTGCGACGCGGTTTTCCCTCGCGACAAACGCGGAACGTGTTTGCGCGGAGATCATGCGCCAACAACAATTCGAAGCGCGATGACGATTGATCCCGATCGCATCGCGCTTTGGTCCGAAGCCATTCAAGGACGATGAGAGGCCGCCTCGTTACGAATTTGTGAGTGTCGTCATTGGCTGGAGGCGCCCATATTTTGCAGATGATCATGAACGCCCTCAAGCTGGCTGCGACGGCCGGGCTCATATTCGTAGCTGGCGGGGCATGGCCCTCTCCCCGCTACGGAGCAGCTATCGCCATCGGCATGTGCGTCATGGCCGCTGTCGTCCTTCACTTCGTCGCGCCTTGAATTCGGACGAGCCGCCTCAACTGGCGGACGACGGGATCTTCGCGTCCCCGAGAATCAGCAATGCCAGCGGTGCCAGGGGGCCGACGGCCACGGCGGCCCAGAGCCATGTCTTCGACGACCTGCTGCGCTCACGCGCCATCGCGCCGGCGAGCGGGATCGATCCAGTCGCGATGATGACGAAAAGCCAATAGCCCATGGCCATCTCCGATGCGCGCGGAACGATAGCATGGCGGCAGCGCACGCTGCTGCCCTTCCGCAAAAAGTGAGGTCGTCTGGCCGGCCCGCATTCGTGCTGTGTGCACAAATGGACAGACCGGATCCGTCAGTCGGGAGCCTAATGGGCCATCACCGCACGGACCGCGGCTGCTATCGGTGATGAGAACGCCGATCGCGCTCCGGCCTTCCTCGGATGGAAAGGAGCACACCATGTTCAAACGGCGTCGTTTCAAGCAAAAGCTGACCCTTCAGGATCGGCTCTCGGCATGGGTGGAGCAGGTCCAGCGGCAGGCTTCAAAGCTTCCCCCCGGTCCTGAAAGGGAGGCCCTACTCAAGAAGGCCCGCCAGGCCGACGTGGCCAATCATCTGCACGACTGGGCCAAGTCTCCCGGGCTTCAATCGCCGAAATAGTCGCGCGGCTTGCGCGCCGCAGCGCGCTTGTTCGCCTGAAGCTGACGTGTATCAAGGACGCTCGGCCAGGACGCCGCCATAATTCCGCAATCCTGCGGCATTGAACCTTCCGCGGTCTGCGGACTTCTTTCGGGTTCGACCGCAACAATGGGGATCCCGGCCATGACGGAAAGCACGCAGCATGATGCCACCAGGCGCAATCATCTGCTCGAGGCGGCGCGCGAGGAGATGATCAAGTTCGAGCGGAAGGAGAACGAGTTCCGCAAGAAGGATCGCCAGGAGCGTGCCGCCGAGCTCCATTTGCCGCTGGACGCGCTCAAGGTTCATTAGATCGGGATCGGGCGGGTCGAGGGCTCCGGCGGACAGCGCCTCTGTCCGTCGTTACGCGCCTTCAAGGTATCTAAATACCGTATCTAAGCCATTGATCCCGCAGCGAAATAGCGCCGCGGCCTACTGTGCATGGGGTTGTTTTGCCGTTTTTGAGGCGCGCGCGGCCCTACAGCAGCGCCAGCAGCGCTATTCCAATCACCAGAACCACGAAGCCAGCCGCCGTCGCGGCGGCGAATGACCGCTCGACCTTATCCATGATGCCACCCCGCTGTCGGCGCACCACGTTTCCCCCATGGCTGCACCTGACGGAGTGGAATCTCGCCGAGGGGTGTGGCTCCAATTGTGCGATCGGATGGCCAAATTGGGACGGGTGCGGGGCCAGTCTGCGGCCTGTTTTGCGGGCATCGGCGCGCGCCGGCTGAACCGGATCTGCCGGCTTTGTCAGGCTGTCGTAAGGTCGGGCCGCTAGGGTCGTCTGGCTATGGTGTTGCAGCCCAGCACCTCAGCCTCCAATAACCTTCTCCCCCGCTTGGCTCTCCCCAAGCGGGGTTTTTTCATGCCGGCCGGCTTCCCTCGTCCCGCGTCAGCCGCAGCGAGAAGGCGCGAATCGCGGGCGCCGCCAGCAGCACCACGGGCAGCATTGCAGCCCATGCGATCAGCCACGACACCATCCAGTGCCGCACGAACAGCATCGCGCCATCAGCGGGCAAGCTGGCGATCCCCGCAGCGATCAGCGAGGTCAGTCCGGACTGGATCACGCCGAAGACGAAATGACTGTAGTGGCGGGGAATGCCGAGCATGATGGTTTCCGTGTTGATTGCCGTGGTCGGGGCAAGCAAGGCATATGCCGCCATGTGCATCAAGATGGAGTTGAGCCGGGACCCGCGGGCGCTCGATCAGTGCCGCGCGTTCGGCACCGGCGCACGCCGCACCGCGTCATTGCGATCGGCGCGGCACGACAAGCCTTCGAAGCGCCAGAAGGTGACGACACTGGTCTCGCCGCACTCTTCGCAGACGAGCTTCTCGTCACCGAGCATGTAGCGTCCGCGCCTGAACATCGGCGACGACGCGGGATGTCGGCAACGCGGACAGACCAGCGAGAAATTCCGTGCGCCCCAGCGCAGCGCAAGGTGTCTCAGCCAGATCACGCCTTCCTCATCCGCGACGTCGCGCTCATGTGCTTCGACGTGACCAGAGCATAGATGGCGCGCACGCAAAAGTGGAAAAGGGTACAACTCGCCTCTTCGTTTTTGAATGCCGGCGAGCCACATGGAAGCGCGAGAGGTTCTCGCGAGGACAGCTGCGCCGGAGTCCTGCGGAACCCGTCAGGCAACACGGGACGATCAAACGTCCGTGGTTCTCCGACCATGAACAGAGTTCCTCAACGGCGCCCGATCGCATCCGCGCACAGGGCCTGATGGTTCCGCGGCGCCTCGTGGAAGCCGCATCTTTCGGAATCCGATTTCGTTTGTTTCGGAGCGCGCGCGGTTTCGAGATTTCAGTGAACGATCCAAGGCTTACCAGCAGATTTTGCTTGTCCCGGGAATATTATGACGCCCAACATGTTTCTGTGATCGAGGGTGAATCGTGGGAGGTGACCATGAATCACAGGGGCGTTGAGTTCACCGTCGCCAAGACGGCAATTTCTGGAATCTGGCAGTGGCAGTTCCGCATCGGCGAGCAGCTCAAGAGCGGCAAGACCGAGACCAAGATCGATCTCCTGGCGATCCGGCGGGTGCAGCTGCGCATTGATCGGGAACTGAAGGCCGTCGGGCGCAAGACGGCCTGAGAGCGGTCGTGTTCCGCATCGTCGCCGAGACGCTGACCGGCTGCGGGCCGCTAATCCGCGCTGGGCAGCCGCCGCATCGTGAATTCGATGTCGCCGCCCGGCAGCTCGCGCCAAGTCTCGACCGCGCTCATATAGCCGGCCTTGGGATAGCGGGTGAAGAAGGCCTCCGCCCTCGCCCGCGCCGCCACGCGCGGCAGGGTGAAGGTCTCGCGCAGATAGCCATCGCCGGTGCGCATCGCCGGCTTGCCGCCGATCTTGCGCCGGCGCGCCATCCGCTCGGCAAGATCCCGCGGACGATCGGCCATGACCCGCCTCCTCTGCGCAACGACTGCCGACAATGTAGGGCGCGGGCTGGACGAAGAGGAGTCCCCCGCCGGAGGCATCAGCCGCCTCCGATCGGGCGATACGATCAATTCGCGGTCGCGCCGGACTTCTTCTTCGGCGCGCTGGAGGCAGTCGATGCCTTCGGCGCGGCCTGCTTCGGCGGCGGATCGGCGCGCATGCCGCCCCAGGGGTCGTTGGACGCCTTGGCGTCGGGGATCTTCTTCATCGTTTCCTTGTAGGCCTTTTCGCGCTCGACATCAGCGGCCTTCTCCTCGGGGGTCTTGCCCGGGCCTTCCTGCAGCAAATTGATATTGGGCATTTGCGCGTAGGCCGGTCCTGCCAGCACGGCCAGCAGCACCGCCGCCATACGGAAAAGCTTCATCATTCACTCCTCGATCATCCACTAGGGGCGGATCAACCGCGCCCTGTCATTCCTGTCAACGGCTCGCCTGCCGACGGCCCGTACAGGGCCGAATGCCGCGCTAGAGCCGGTCCGATCTGCACGATTTCGGGGCGTGCAGCCAATCGTCCCAGATCGGGCCACATCGGGTGCACCCGTTCAGCGCGAGGCCGAGCGCCACCAGCCAAAACATCAGGACATACCGACGCAACATCGTCCACCCGCTCCCAAGCATGGCATCATATCGGGCCAAGTCAGGCATTTTCAAGCCGACCGGAGCGGCTCCAGGCCGGATGACTTTGCCGCGCCGATCCGCGCAGAATGGCCGAAATATCCGGTAACAAGGGAGGACACGCCAGCAATGCCATCGCAGCCAGAAGTGGAGTTCGGCATCACCGAGGCCAGACGCATCCTCGGCGAGGTCTTTGCGCCCTGGGTCCAGGATCTCAACCTCGCGGTCGAGCGCATCGAGCACGTACAGCCAGCGGATGCGCCGGACTGGCAGCCTGGCGCGCTGCTGCGCATGCCGTTCTCGGAGCGGCTGTGCCGCAACGGCGGCGTGGTCTGCGGCCAGGCGCTGATGGCGCTCGCCGACACCGCGATGGTGATCGCGAACCTCGCCGCCAACCGCGGCTACCGTCCGATGACCACGGTCGACCAGACCACCCATTTCATGCGCGCGGTGTCCTCCTCGGATGTGCTTGCGGATGCCCGCGTGGTTCGGCTCGGGCGCACCATGAGCTTCGGCCGCGTCACGCTGCTCTCGGCGTCCGACAACAAGCAGGTGGCGATGGTGTCGAGCGCATTCGCGATGCTGCCGGGGTGAGCATCGCCCGAAAAGCAGAGAGCCGCGTAAGCGCAAGGCGCATCGCGGCTCTCGATGACGATCGCATCAAGGCAACACGCTGAAGCGCGATTGCTATCGCGCGTCAGAGGTTGCGCAGATTACTTGCCGAGAACTTCGTCGGCTGCGGTGACGATGCTGACGTTCGGATTGGTGCCGCAATAAGTGCCGAACTTCTTGGCGTTGTCGACGAACACGTCGGTGTCGATGATCGCGTTGTCCTCGTCGCCCTTGTACCAGCCGTCCATCCAGGTCAGCACCATCTTGATGGTGTCGTCGCCGCTCTCGAGGAACTGCTTGCAGCTCATGGTCGCGAGATCAAGCTTGGTGGCGTTGGCGGGCATCGACGACAGCGAGAGAGCTGCGGCGAACAGGATCGAAAGCGTGGTCTTCATCGGAATCTCCATCGGCGCGTAACGCCATAAAGGAAAGGCTTGCTGGGTAAACTCGGCGGGTGACTCACCGCTCCAACGTCGTAAACGAAGTCTGAAGCGCTGTGCAAGTAGCGCCAGTATTGAGTTTATTTCAACGCAATTTCTATGCACTACTTCACAATCATCGTTATGGATTAATGCCGATGATCGAGAAACGTGCAGCGCAGCGTCACCGTGTTTTCAAGGGTGGAACGCTCACCTTTGAAAATAGCGGAATCGCCTGCACGGTACGAAACATATCGGAAAGCGGCGCTGCAATCGACCTCGATGCTCCCGTCACATTGCCGCAATCATTCACGCTCTCGATCGCGCGCGACAATTTTGCGCGGAATTGCCGCGCCGTTTGGCGTAGCGACAGGCGCATCGGCCTCGCTTTCGTACAGTAGTACATACGATGTGAATGTACGTTCGTATCGCGCGTACAATGCCGCGTCATGCTCGCGTGATACGACGTCGACGACGCCAGCGCAGGCCCGCGATCACGAGCGCGATGATCGCGAGTGCGATCGCCGAGGATGCCGCAAAAAAATCGTCCACCCGGACGATCGATCGTGCGTGACTATAGAGAGGGCCCCTCGCCGGGCCGCGCCAGGCGAAACGCAACGACACTGTCGCCGATCGAGGTGCCGACCTCGGAGTGACCGCCGGCGCCGATCGCGACATATTACTCGCCCTTCCAGAGATAGGTCATGGGATTGGCGACGCCTGGCACTGGCAGCCGGCCCTGCCACAGCTCTCTTCCACTGCGCGCATCGAAGGCGATCAGGCGGACGTCGTTGGTGCCCATGAAGATCCGCGACCGGCAGACGGCATTCGCGGGCGCGGCATCATCAACCCACCAGGTGACACCGCGACAGACATAGCGGTTGGCGGGACGCTGATTGGTCGCGATCTCTGGATCGTAGCGCCATTTCTGCGCGCCCGTGTCGGGATCGAGTGCGATCGCCTCGTTGAACGGCGAGCAGAAGATCAGGCTGTCCTCGACGAACAGCGGCGTCGCCTAGCAGGAGCGCAAGGAGCGCGGCCGAAATACGCAGGCGGGTCCGCAACGCCCGCCTCACTTCATTTGGGCTTTTTAGCGGGCTCGTTCGGACGCGCCCCGCTCCACGGATCGTACTTCTCCTTGGGCTCGGGGATACGCTCGAGCGCGGCCTTGTAAGCCTTTTCGTCGATCTTGGGCGTGTTGTCGGTCTTCGGCGCATTGCCCTGGCGCTTGCTGCCGGCGCCCATCTGCGCCTGGGCCGATCCGCCCGCCAGCGCCAGCACCGCGGCTGCTATGACCAAAATCCTCATTGGTGCAATCCCCCTCGTCTGGAGTACAAACTAGCCTGCAATCCCCTAATAGCAAATGCCGCGGGTTCCAGACGCTCAGCAAATCTTGATCGGGGCGGACTTCGTCGGATCGCATTCGTTCCTATCTGTTGGCCCGCAGGGGACCTTCACGGATGTTGCGGATTATTGCCCATGTGGCGCTGCTGGCCGGCGCGCTCGCGCTCGGGGCCTGCGGTTTCGCTGACAGCCGCGCGCCGGTGCCCGAGTTCATGCGCATCAGGGAAACCGAGCAGCAACCACCTGAGCCGCCCCCCGACGTCAAGCGCGTGGTGCGCGAGCAGATCGATATCGTCTTCCTCAACACGTCCTATCCACGCGAGGTGCATGTCGCCGCGCCGCATCGCGAGGTGCGCGGACCGGGCTGGACCGCCTGCGTCCGCGCGCAGCTCACTTCGGCAACCGGCTCTTCGCTCGGCCCCCAGACCTATGTCGTGACCATCAATGGCGGAAAGGTCGTCGATCGCCGCCGCGCGGAAGCTGATGACATCTGCGGGACGGAGGCTTACGAACCTATCTAGCTTCGGTCGTTTTCAGACGTGATCATCGCATCGGACTCGCGCCGCGAAGGTTCGGCCACTATAGCGAGGCCATGCCAAAGTTCGACGCAAGCTACCAAGCCCTTCGCCGCCGTGATGCGGCAATGATCTTCCCCCAAGAAAGTGGACAGGGTTCAAGCCGATTTTAGCTCCATCTCGACGGGGCTGATATAGCCGATGGCCGAGTGTCTACGGTGATTGTTGTAGAAGCCTTCGACGTAGGTGAAGATGTCGCGCACGGCTTCATCGCGGGTTGCATACTGGCGGTGATGGACCAACTCGGTCTTGAGCGTGTGGAAGAAGCTTTCCATCGGGGCATTGTCGTAGCAATCGGCTCTGCGGCTCATCGAAGGCCGGAAGCCGGCGGCTTGCAGCGCGTGGCGGTACTCGGTTGAAGCATATTGGACGCCGCGATCGGAATGATGGATCAGGCCGGCGCCGGGCCTCTGCCCCTTGATCGCCATCCGTAACGCGGCAAGCGGCAGTTCGGCGCGCAGATGGTCGTCCATCGACCAGCCCACGATACGACGACTGTAAAGATCCATGATGGCCGCCAGGTACAACCATCCCTGGCCGGTCCAGACATAGGTGATGTCGGCGAGCCAGACCTGATTGCGCATGGCGGCCGAGAAGTTCCGGCCGAGCAGGTTCGGCGCGATCGGGAAACCATGCCCGCTGTCGGTGGTGCGGCATCGTCTCGGCCCGGCCGAGATGGCCCGAATGCCATGGTGGCGCATCTGCCGTTCGATCCGGCCACGGCTTGCACCATGGCCCTGGGCTTTGAGTTCGGCATGGATGCGCGGGCTGCCGTAGCGGCCATGGCTGTCGCGATGAACCTGCTTGATATCCTCCAGCAGCTCTCGATTGGCCGCGGCTCGGGGGCTTTCCGGGCGCGACCGCCAAGCATAGTAGCCCGCGGGCGAGACGCCGAGCACACGGCACATGATCTCGACCGGATAGTCCGCGCGGCGATCTTCGATGAAGCAGAATCTCATGTCCGGGGTCCAGCAAAGATCGCGATCGACTTTTTTAAAATGTCGCGCTCCATGCGCAGCTGTTCGTTTTCCCGCTGCAACCGCGCAATCATGTCAGCTTGGTCCGCCGACGGCAGCACCGCCTGCGATGTCGGCGCCACGGCGCTGCCGCCGGCTTCCACCGTGCCCCGCTCCGACACCCATCGGCTCAGCACGGAACCGTCAAGCCCGAGCTCCTTCGAAACTGACTTCGCCGAGCGGCCGCTCGATAAAACCAGATCAACTGCCTGCCGCTTGTACTCGTCCGAATAGGTCCGTCGCTGCCGTTTCGTCATCTCACACCTCTCGCTGCCTAAGCTATAGGTGTCCACCGATTTAGGGGAGGCTCAGCAATGGATGGCGTCGTCTTCGTCGCGGTCAAGACGACGGGGATTTACTGCCGCCCTGTCTGTCCAGCAAAAACGCCCCTCGCGCGCAACGTTGCATTCTATCGAAGCGCCGCCGCTGCCGAGCAGGCCGGATTCCGCCCGTGTCTCAGATGTCGTCCAGAAACCGCCCCGTTCTGTCCCGCGTGGAAGGGCACACGGACAACGGTCGAACGTGCGCTCGCCTTGATCGAAGCGGGAGAGCTGGATCGCAGCAGCGTGGATCGACTGGCCGAACGGCTGGGAGTCGGGACGCGTCATCTGACACGCTTGTTCGCCCGGCATCTCGACGCATCCCCGCTGCAGATGGCCCTCTCGCTCCGCGTGCAGCGCGCCAAGCGCCTGCTCGATGCCAGCGATCTTCCGATCGCGGCCGTGGCGGAACGTTCCGGCTTTTCAAGCGTGCGACGTATGAGCACGGCGTTCACGCAACTCTACGGTCGTCCGCCTTCGGCATTCCGAAAAAGGAGCAGCGAGCGCAGGCTCGCGGCCGGCTGAGCAACAACGGGGACATCGATGGCCACCAGGATCTACGGAACAGTTGACGCCGAACGTCAGAACCAGATGAGTGGGCTCGAATTCGTTCAGGGTCTCGCTGCAGGAACACTCCCCCTCAACACGATCGCGCAGACCCTCGACTATGATGTCGTGGAGGCGGAGAATGGCCGCGTCGTCGTCGCGCTCGTGCCCACCGGCGCTCACCTCAACCCGGCAGGCACCATGCACGGTGGTCTCACGGCCACCTTGCTCGACAGTTGCATGGGGCTGGCGATCCAATCGACGCTCGAGAAAGGAATCGGCCAGACCACGCTCGAGTTCAAGATCTCGCTGCTGCGGCCGATCACTCCGGAGACAGGCGCGATCACGGCTGAGGGCAAGGTCCTGAATTGCGGCCGTCGCATTGGAACGGCCGACGGACGCGTGACAGATGCGAGGGGCCGATTGCTTGCCCATGGCACGACGACGTGCCTCATCTTCCCGACCTGACGAGGAACAAGCCGCGGCAAGCGACGGTTTCGGGAAAAACCTGCACAACGGCCGGAACGATCCCCGCCTCCCCTTCTTGTTACCGCAGAGGGCAGTTTCGGAGGAGGACAGGATGAGGAATTTTACGATTGCAATGCTGGCTGGCGTCGGGGCCCTCGCTGCGGCGAGCGGCGCAAAGGCCGCCGACATCTACACGACCAGCGAATACACCAACCCAGAACTCATTCAGCAAGTCCGGCTCGTCTGCGATGATTCCGGCAATTGCTATCGCACCCGAGGAGGCGCGCGCGTCATCGTGCGCGACTCCTACGCGACCATGCCGCGCGACCGCTACTATGAGCGCCGCACCTATCGCGACTGGGACGATGGTCCGCGCGCCGGCGTCGGCATTCGCGCGCCCGGCGTCAGCGTGGGCGTCGGTGTCGACCGCTGGTAATCGATAAAGCCACCGACGGAAAGGCCCGGGCCTCGATGCTCGCCCGGTCCTTTCACGTGTTGCTTTGCGCGATAACGTTCAGGCGGCCACCGTCTGTTGCTGGAACTGCTCGTAGGCCGCAATCGCGTCCGCAGCGTACATCAGCGACGGTCCGCCGCCCATGTACACGGCCATGCCGAGCGTCTCCTCGACCTCCTGGCGCGTCGCGCCGAGCTTGACGAGGGCTTCGGTGTGAAAGCCGATACAGCCGTCGCAATGCGCAGCGACACCTAGCGCCAGCGCCATCAGCTCCTTGGTCTTCTTGTCCAGCGCGCCGTCACGCGTCGCGGCTTGGGCAAGCATCGCAAATCCCTTCATAGTGTCGGGAATGTCGCTCCGCAGCTTGCGCAGATTGGCGGAGATATGCTGAGTGATCTCGGGATAATTCTTGTCCATGACTTACTCTCTGCGGTTACCTTAGGTTTCGAGCGGATCGGCCGGCGCGACGAAGCGCGTCAGCAGCGGCAGGTGGGCGACGAAGCGGGCGAGCACCATGCCGACACACATCGCAGCGACGAAGATGACGGCGGACGCCGAGCCAAATCCGAGCGCAGTCAGCGCCGGCCCCGGGCAGAAACCCGCCAATCCCCAGCCGACGCCGAAGATCGCGGGACCTGCGACGATCCTGGGATCGATGTCCCGTCGCGTTGGAAGATAGAATCGTTCGGCGAAGAACGGACGCGCGAGCTTCAGGACGCGGGTGAAGCCGACGAAAGTCACGGCCACCGCTCCGGCCATCACGAAGGCAAGGCTCGCATCCCAAGTCCCTGCCGGAATTCCGCCGATGTCGAGGAAGTTCAGAACCTTCGCGGGGTTCGACATGCCGGAGACGATGAGGCCGAGTCCGAAGATCAGGCCGATCACGAATTGAACGAGGATAGCCATCGCCGTCAGCTCCAGTGCCGCATCACGAAGACGGTGGCGATGCCCGCCGCCATGAAGGTGATCGTCGCCGCCAACGATCGCAGCGAGAGGCGCGACAGCCCGCAGACGCCATGGCCGGAGGTGCAGCCACTGCCCCACACCGCGCCGAAGCCCGTCAGCAATCCGGCGACAATCAGAAGCGGCGTTCCCGCCTCGATGGTCTGGGCCGGCAGGCTACCCGTGGCGAGACGCACCAGCACGGGTGCGACAACCAGGCCGGCGACGAAGGCGAGCCGGCCGGCGAATTCGCGGTCCTCATAGGGCGGAAACAATCGCGCCGCGATGCCGCTGACACCGGCGATCCGTCCCGTCGCCCACATCAGGAGCACCGCGGACAGCCCGATCAGCGCCCCGCCCAGGAGCGAGGCAATCGGCGTGAAAGGCGTGGCGACCATTTTGACCCTCCGGATCGAGAGTAACCCAGGCGCGAGCACCGGATACATATATTTCAGTTGTTTCTTATATTCGAATATACTAATATATTGGACAGTCATGAAGCGCAAGCCCCGGAATCAGGAATTGCTCGCTCTGGAGGAGAAGGCCGAAGAGGCCTCCCGCCTCCTGACCGCCATGGGCAATCCCAAGCGACTCCTGGTTCTCTGCAACATGCTGGACGGCGAAAAATCCGTCGGCGAACTCGCCGACATCGCGGGCCTGTCGTCGGCTGCATTATCCCAGCATCTCGGAAAGATGCGCGCCTTGAGCCTGATCAAACCCAGGCGGGAGGGCCAGACGATATACTACAGCCTCGCGAGCCGTGAAGCGCACGCGGTGCTGGAGACCTTGTACCGCCTCTTCTGTGCACCGGAATAGGGCTTCACTGGCTCAAACGCGGGAAGCGCGACATGACCGACGACACCTTCATCGAAGGGCCTCTCTATCAGAAGCGAAAGAAGGTCTATCCGCAGTCGGTCCACGGGCCTTTCCGCCGCATCAAATGGGCGATCCTCTGCGTCACGCTCGGGACCTACTATCTGCTGCCGTTCATGCGCTGGAACCGCGGGCCCGGCCTGCCGGGCCAGGCGGTGCTGATCGACCTTCCCCATCGCCGCTTCTACTTCTTCTTCATCGAGCTGTGGCCGCAGGAGGTCTACTATTTCACCGGTCTCCTGATCATCGCGGCGATGACGCTGTTCCTGATGAATGCGGTCGCCGGCCGGCTGTGGTGCGGCTACATGTGCCCGCAGACGGTTTGGACCGACCTGTTCTACGCGGTGGAGCGCTGGGTCGAGGGCGACCGGCGCGAGCGCATGCAGGGCGACAAGCGCTACTGGACGTTCGAACACGTCCGAAAGGTCGCGCTGAAACACTTTCTCTGGATCATGATCGCCTGGTGGACCGGCGGCGCCTGGGTGCTGTATTTCGCCGACGCGCCGACCTTAATGAAGGATCTCGCCACCCTCCAGGCTCCGATCACCTCCTATCTCTGGATCGGCATCCTGACCGCGACGACCTACCTCTTCGCCGGTCACGCCCGTGAGCAGGTCTGTATCTACATGTGCCCGTGGCCGCGTATCCAGGCGGCGTTGACCGACGAGTGGGCGCTCAACGTCACCTATCGCCCCGACCGCGGCGAGCCGCGGATGTCGGTGAAGAAGGCGGAGGCAGCCCGCGCCCATGGCGGTCTCGCCGGCGACTGCGTCGACTGCCACCAGTGCATCAATGTCTGCCCGACCGGCGTCGATATCCGGGAGGGAATCCAGCTCGGCTGCATCCAATGCGGCCTGTGCATCGACGCCTGCGACACCGTCATGCGCGAGATCGGCCGCCCCGCAAGCCTGATCGGCTACGACACCGACATCAACATGCAGCGCCGGCGCGAGGGCAAGACGCCGATCTACCGCATCATCCGCGCGCGCACGCTGATCTATGTCGCCGCCATCGCCATCGTCGGCAGCATCATGCTCTATGCCCTCGCCACGCGTGCGACGATGGACGTCAACGTGCTGCACGAGCGCAATCCGCTCTTCGTTCAGCTCTCGGATGGCGGCGTGCGCAACGACTATACTGTCCGCATCCTCAACAAGGGCGCGCAGCGCTCGTTTGCGCTCGAGGTCTCCGGACTTCCCGGCGCAACCGTTCGCATCGCCGGCATCGAGGCCAGCCCCAACGCCAAGCCCGTTGTCGAGGTCGGACTGGATCAGACCCGCGAGGTCAGGATGTCGGTTCAGGTCGGCCCTGCCGACTTGCCGAAGACCTCGCGCGACATAGACATCGCCATCACCGACACCGCCAGCGGTGGACGCGCGAGCGCCCGTGACCATTTCGTGCCGGGTGACCAGTAGCACCCACGTTCCATCGAGGCATCCGGCCGCCTGCCGCCCGCATGCTCAATGAGACGTTAATAATACCACTCGAATTGAAGCCGCGTCCCAACGGTATTTTCCAATCTTTGCGCTAAGCATGACCATCTAACACGGGCTCAGCCCGCGTGAACGGGGACGGGACGTGGTCGACATCGCGCATCAGGCAGCGATCAATCCGGCATCTGCAAAAGATGCTGCGATGGCGCGCGCGCTCGTCCCGCTCAGATCCATCGACCCCGGCCAATGGCGCGCGCTCGCGCAGCGGGCGGTCGAGCCGAACGGATATTACCTGCCCGGCTGGGAGCTCGCCGTCAGCGCCACCGCGCGCGGCCGCACCGACGCCTCGGCCCTGCCCGCATTCGACCGATCGTCGAAGCGCTTGATCGGGCTGATGCCGGTAATCTCGCTCTGGCGCGCCCTAAAGATTCCCCTGCCCGCGCTGGTCAGCGCGCATCCCTATGGCACGCTGTGCAGCCCGCTGATCGACCGCGGCGCCCCGATCGAGGCGGCCACGCGCCTGTTGCAGCAGGCGCGCGAGGCCGGCGCGCATGCGCTGGTGCTGAACGACGTCGCGCTCGACGGCGCGGCGATGAATGCGCTCAAAGAAGTTCTCAATCGCGACGGCCTGAAACCGCGCGTGCTTTCTTCCTACATTCGCGCCAGCCTCGATGCGACGCAGGATGGCGAGACGATGCTGCGCGATGCGCTCGGCACCAAGAAGCTCAAGGAGTTGCGCCGCCAGCGCCATCGCCTCGAAGAGCACGGCGCCGTCGTGTTCGACGTCGCGCGCAAGCCGGACGACATCAGGCCGGCGCTCGAAACATTCTTGCAGCTCGAAGCCAGCGGCTGGAAGGGCAAGCGCGGCACCGCGCTGATCCAGCATGCGGGCGACGCCACCTTCATCCGCCGCGCCGTTCCGGCTCTGGCAGACACGGCGCAATGCGAGATCATCACGCTTCGCGCCGGCACGACACCGGTCGCGGCCGGCATCGTGCTGCGCCATCAGGACCGTGCCTTCTTCTTCAAGCTCGGCATCGACGAACGTTTTGCGAAATATTCGCCGGGCGCGCAGCTTACGCTCGACCTCACCCGTCACCTCTGCGCCGACCCCGCCATCGCCAGTGCGGATTCCACGGCGAGCGCCGATCACCCCATGATCAACCCGATCTGGCGCGGGCGTTTCGCCATCGGCGACGTGCTGATCCCGCTGCGGCGGAACGATCCGGTCGTGGCGCTGATTCACGCAGCGCTGTTGACCCAGGGCCTCGTGCACGAGACGGCGCGACTTATCGTTCACTCGATCCGGAAGCTGCGGGCTACAGGTCTGCGTCCGAAAGCTCTGCCATCTTCATGAGATGATGCAGCAGCCCGGCCTTCATCGGCTTGTTGCCGTGGATCGGTATGGAAAGACGAACGATGCTGCCCGCCTTTCCATAGATGTGATGACTTCCGCTGACGCGAAGTAGGTTCCAACCGTGGCGTTCGACAATTCTTGCGAACTCCCGGCCGGAGACAGACTTCATGCGGGCAATTCCAATATTCGCTCGGTACCACCCGGCTCCGGCGGTGCTACTTCGACGGACAGGCATCCCTCGATCGCGTCGCGAAGGTTGGCCATGAGCTCATCCATGGTATCGCCTTCAGTGGCACAGCCGGGGATGGCCGGGACTTCGGCCCAGAAGCCTCCCTCGTCAGCATCGTGCACGACAATCTTGATCTTCATGACGACCTCTCAACCCGAATAGTCGCCCAAGCTGTCGACATATTCAACCTCTGGATCCTACTCCGCGGCCTGTGCGTTGATCTCCGCCGAGACCTCACGAATGGCGCGAGCGAGCATGTTGGGATCCTGTGCGCCGGAGACGGCGTACTTTTGCGCGAAGACGTAAGTCGGCACGCCGGAGATGCCCTTCTCGGCGGCCTCCTGCGCGTCGGCCGAAACGCGCGCGACGTCCTCGTCGGTGGCAAGGCGTTTGCGTACATCGTCGGCATCGAGGCCGATGTCGGCTGCCGCCTGCACCAGTACGTTCGCATCGGTGAGATCGCCACCATCGCGGAAGTACAGCTCCATCAGGCGCTGCTTCATCTCGGGCGCCTTGCCGATCGCCTCGGCCCAGAGGATCAGGCGATGGCAGTCGGTGGTGTTGGGCTGGCGCGCGACCAGCTCCGGCTTGTAGACGAGGCCCTCCTCGCCCGCGGCGGCAACGACGCGCCCCGCAATGCCCTTATAGGCCTCGACCGAACCGAACTTCTGGGTGAGATAGGCCTCACGGCTGATGCCCTCGCGCGGCACCCAGGGATTGAGGAAGAACGGGCGGAAATTCAGCTTGACGGGAACGTCGGGCACCAGCGCCAGCGCGCTTTCGATGCGGTGCTTGCCGATATAGCACCACGGACACACCACGTCGGAGACGACGTCGATCTGGAGCGGTTTCAGCGTGCTCATGAGCGCCTCCTTCGGGCGATGCGGGTTTGACCCAAGATAAGCCCAACGGTTCGCAAAACAAGCCGCACCGCCGGGCTGGACAGGCCCGCTAGGGCGTCGACGCAATCGGGCCGGCCTGCATCAGATAGGCCTTGATGTCGGAGAGCTGCTCGAACGCAGGCGCCTGCTGCAAGGCCCGCTCCGGGCTGCACCAGGGATAAGGCAGCGTGGACAGCCAATCCATGCTGACCGGGACCGTATCTGGCGGAAGCACCTTCATCAGCTCGATCGTGATGACGAGCTTCTCAACGCGGCCTTGGCTGCCGAAGTGCCAGTCGTAACGACCGCAACCGACGCGCAACTGGCCATTGGCCTTGACGGACATCCCGACCAGCCAATGGCAGGAAAAATCCACGGATGCGGCAGGTGGGGCTTCTGCCAGGCAGAAGGTGAAGACATTCTCGTAGTCCGCACCGAACCGGCGCACCAATATGTCTTCGATCGCCCCGATGCCCTTTGCCGAACTTGGAAAGCTAATGGCATCGGTCTTGACGACCATGTCCAACTCGGCGTCTTCAGCGAACGCCCTCTTCATCAAGAACGGACGATTGCCATCCTTGGCGAGGATGTAGGTTGTCACGGCGTCGGAAGAATTTGGCATGGTTCGGGGAGCCTAGCCTCGGCTTCACCGGCGGGCCAGAGATTTGGGTGACTGCACACGGAGCGGCGGCGAGATACGCACAGGACGGCTACCCCAACTCCGCCGCCGTCTGCTTCAGCCATTCGGCTGTGCGCTCGTCGGCCGGAAAGAACGTCTCCAGCGCGAGCTCCGACAGGGTGATGTCCACCGGCGTGCCGAACACCATGGTGGTGGAGAAGAAACTAAGTATCTCTCCGCCATGGCGCAGCTTGAAGGGAATGGCGACATTGTCGCTCGACAGCGGCGCCGACCGCGCCGGAATGGGATAGCTATTGAGATCGTTGTAGAGCTTGATCAGCTCGGGATCGGCGGTCGCCTCGCATTGCCGGTGCAGCCGCTCCAAGAGATGCCCGCACCATTCCGCGAGATTGACCGTGCGCGGCGCCAACGCCTCGGGATGGAAAGCGAGCCTGAGCACGTTGAAGGGCTGGCCGAGCAACCGCTGCGGGATCCCGTCGAGCAGCGGCGCCACCATGCGGTTGGCGGAGACCAAATTCCAGTGCCGGTCATAGGCCAGCGCCGGATTAGGCTCATGCGCTTTGAGGACGAGGTCGATCGCCTGGCGGGCAGGCTTCAAGGCGGGATCCTCCAGCGGGCGCTGCGGAAAAGCCGGCGCGTAGCCGGCGGCGACCAGCAGCACGTTGCGTTCGCGCAAGGGCACATCGAGACGCTCGGCAAGCCGCAGCACCATGTCGCGCGAGGGCGCGGCGCGGCCGGTCTCGACGAAGCTCAGATGCCGCGCGGAAATCTCCGCATCGCCCGCGAGATCGAGCTGGCTCATGCGGCGGCGCTGCCGCCATTCGCGCAAATGGTCGCCGATGTGGACCGGCTGGCTGGGCTCTGTGCGTGCCGTGGATGCATATGCGTTCATGCTCGAAAACCTAGCACGCAGATTTCGGCCCATCCATTACCCCTGAGGTAATCGAATTGGCACCTCAGCGCCACCGACCGACCGAGCCGGCAAGGAAGCGGAGCGGCTACTGCGACCGGTCCGACGTCCACCCCTTATACTGGGCAACGTTGTCCCGGGTGACGAGCTTCGACGGCAACAGCTCGACGGTCGAGGCCGGCTTCTGTCCATTGAGGATGCCGACACCGACCTGCACGGCGCGCCGCGCCATGAAGAACGGGTCCTGCGAGGCCGATGCCTGGATCTGCGCCGCCGCGGGGTCCTTCAGCGCGGCCTCGATGTCGGGCGCGCCGTCCACCGCGGTGATCACGATACCGCTGCGGTTCTGCTGGCGTGCCGCGAGGTCGGAGCCGATCGCCTGGGGATCGTTGATGGCGAAGATGGCGTCGATCTTGGGGAAGCGGGTCAGATAGCCCTGCGCGATGGTGAGGCCGCCTTCGCGCGAGCCCTTGCCGTCCTGATCGCTGGATAGCACCTTGATGCCGGAATTCTTCGCAAAGACGTTCTTGCAGCCGGTGACGCGATCGATCACGGCGGAGACCTGCGGCCCGTTCTCGATGACGACGTCACCCTTGCCGCCCAATCTGTCGACAATGTACTGGCAGGAAATCTCGCCGGCCTGGACGTTGTTGGTGGTCACTGTGGCATCGGCGCCGTCCGCCGCGGTGTCGACCGCGACGACGACGATCCCCGCCGCCTGCGCCTTCTTGATCGCCGGCCCGATCGCCTTGGGATCGCCGGGATTCAACAGGATCAGGTCGACGCCGGCGGCGATGAAATTGTCGATCTGGGTGACCTGCTTGCCGAGGTCGTATTCGAAGCCGACCGCGGTGATCTTCACATTGGGATTGGTCTTCCTGGCCTCGAACTCGGCACCCTTCGATAGCGCGACGAAGAACGGGTTGCCCATCGATCCCAGCGAGACTCCGACCGACTTGAGCTCCTTGGCAAAGGACGGCGCGGTGCTAAGGGCAAGCGCCGTCGCGGCGCCGGCGAGCGTGATCGTCTTGAACATTGGCTTCCTCCCTGGTCTGTCTTCATCCCGGCACGGCAGACCAGTTGCCGTAGCGGAAGTTCACATCGCGCGAGCCAAACTCAGCTGCGCGCCGAGCTGTTCAGGTTCTGGCGGAGCCTTGCAGCCGGTAGCGGTCCAGCGCCACGGCACCGATGATCACCAGGCCTTTGATCACATATTGCCAGATATCGGAGACGCCGGTGAGAATGAGGCCGTTCGACAAGACCGCGATGATCAGCGCGCCGACCAGGGTGCCCCAGATCGAACCGATGCCGCCGACGAAGGAGGTGCCGCCGAGGATCACGGCGGTGATGGCGTCGAGTTCGTACGACTGGCCGAGCTGAAGACCGTTGGCCGCGTAAAGTCGCGCCGCCTGCATGGCGCCGCCGAGACCGGCCAAAAGACCGGATACGCCGTAGACGAAGATCAGCACGGCCCAGACCTTGATGCCGGCGAGCCGCGCCGCGCTCTCATTGCCGCCGACCGCGTAGATGTGCACGCCGAGCACGGTCCGGCGCAGCACCAGCCACGACACGAGGATGACGAGCAAGGCGATCACCGACAGCCAGGGAATCGACGCGACGCCGGGAATAAGCGTCAGCGAGCCGTTGCCGATGAAGGCGTAGGGAATAGACGGATTGAATACGGTGGTATCGGCGCCGAGCAGCCGCGCGAGCCCGCGCACGGCGGTCAACGAGCCCAGCGTCACGATGAAGGGCGGCAGACGCAACAGCGCGATCAGCGCGCCGTTGATCACGCCAAAGCCGAGGCCGGTCAGCACCGCGACCGGGAGCCAGAGCGCACCGAGGTCGGGCAGCTTCGAGATGATCAAGCCGGCCATCGCGGACGCAGCGAGGATGGAGCCGACCGACAGATCGATGCCGCCGGTGAGAATGACGAAGGTCATGCCCGCGGCCAGCACCGTGTTGACGGCAGCCTGCTGCAACACGATGCCGAGATTTTGTCCGGTGAAGAAGCGTCCCTCAGACAGGAAATGGAAGCCGATGCAGAGGATCAGCAGCACGGGCAGCATTCCGAGCGCGCTGATCAGCATCCTCACGCGCTGGCGTCTCGTCTCCGCGGCAGCGCCATTGGTCGACGTCGAGACGGTCTGGGCCTTCGAGGCACCGTTGTCAGGCATCGAGATGCTCCATCCCCGTGGCAAGTGCCATGATATCCTCTTGGTTTAGCGGCGCTGTCTCGGTTCGCCTGATCTCGCCGGCGATGTGCCCCGTGCGCATGACGACGACACGATCACAGATGCCGATGATCTCGGGCAGGTCGGACGAGATGACGAGGATCGCGGTGCCGGCCTTGGCGAGATTGTCGATGATCGAATAGATCTCGGACTTGGCGCCGACATCGACGCCGCGCGTCGGCTCGTCGAGAATCAGCACCTTCGGCGCAATCGCGAGCAACCGCGACAACAGCACCTTCTGCTGGTTGCCGCCGGACAGGCCACCTGCGGAAACGGCGACATTGGCGGCGCGGATGCTGAGGCCGGCGAAGGCCCGGTCGGCGCGCTCGCGCGCCTTGTCGCGATCCAGCCACCCGCCGAGCTTGGCGTCGCGCCCAAGCACCGCGAGATTGATGTTATCCAGGCATGACATATCGAGAAACAGGCCGAGCGCCTTGCGGTCCTCGGTGAGATAGGCGACCCCCGCCTCTAACGCTTCGCCGGGCGTACGGATCTCGATTTGGCGTCCCTCGAGTTCGAGACGGCCCGAAATTCTCGGCGCCGCGCCGATGATGAGATGGGCAAGCTCGGTGCGCCCGGCGCCGATCAGGCCGGCAAGGCCGACCACTTCGCCGGCATGCACGGTGAGCGAGCAGCCCCTGACGCGCCGGCCGTCGGCCATGTCGATCGCCGCGAGCACGGGATGCCCCCGCCCCGCCTCGGGATCGTGATCCTTCTTGTAGAACGAGGAGACGTCGCGCCCGACCATCATTCGGACGATGGCGTCGGCGCGAATGTCCTGCTTGTCGAGCGAGCCGACCAGCCGGCCATCGCGGAGCACGGTGACGCGGTCACCGAGCGCATAGACCTCATCCATGCGATGCGAGATGTAGATGATGGCAAGCCCCTCCGTGCGAAGCTGGCGGATTAGCGCGAACAGCCGCTCGCTCTCGCCGGCCGACAGTGCCGTGGTCGGCTCGTCCATGATCAGGATCTTCGACCTCGCGTGCAGCGCACGCGCGATCTCGACGAGCTGGCGCTGGCCCATCGACAGATGCGCCACCAGGGTCGATGGCAGGAAGTCCGCGCCGAGGCGCTGCAGGATCGGGCCGACGCCCTCACGCATGGCACCGCGCGCCAGTAGTCCTGAACGCGAGATCTCACGGCCGAGATAAATATTCTCCGCAACGCTGAGATTGGGGGCGAGCGACAGCTCCTGATAGATGATGGAGATACCCGCGTTGCGGCCGGCGAGCGGGCCCTCGATTCGCACGGAGCGTCCGTCGATGCGGATCTCGCCGCCGGGATCAGGCCTGTAGGCGCCGGACAGGATCTTCATCAGCGTCGACTTGCCGGCGCCGTTCTCGCCCATCAAGGCATGGACTTCGCCGGCATAGACGGTGAGATCAACGGCACGCAGCGCCTTGATGCCAAAGAAGGATTTGGAGACCCCGCGCATATCGAGGATCGGATCGTTCATCGTGCCTCCCGGCGCACAATGCGTTTCCCACCCGCGTCTCTTTTTATCAGCGCGGTTCACGTATTAAACAAAACGCCGCAGCACAGGGCAATACCGAACCGACGGGAACGCGACATCGAAAGGTCGTTAGTGGCGCGGCCGATACAGTTCGCGCCAGGCGGGAATCCGTTCGGCATAGGCATCGACGAGCGCGCGGTCAGGCTCGAACGTCTCGACGCGTCGCGGCGGCGTGCATACGGCGTCGATTGCCTCACCGGTGACAGCAAGCCGCCCCAATCTCGCCGCACCGAACGCCGCCCCGGTTTCGCCTCCGGCAAAGCGATGGATCGGAACATTCAGCGCGCTTGCCAGCACTGACGCCCAGAACACCGACCGCGAACCGCCGCCAATGACATCGGCTTCCGTCACCACAATGCCGGCATCGGCGAGCGCATCGCGGCAATCGACGAGTGCGAAGGCTACGCCCTCCAGCACCGCCTGCACGATCGTGCTACGGTCGGTGCCGTGGCTCAAGCCATCGAGCAGGCCGCGCACGGCGGCATCATCGTGCGGCGTCCGCTCACCCGCGAGATAAGGCAGAAAACTCACCGGCGACGGCGCCTGCGGTCGCGCCCCAAGCGGCGCCAGCAGCTCCGCCTCGGCGATTCCGAACAGGCGCGAGGCCCAGGCGAGGCACGAGGCCGCCGAGAGGATCGCGCCGGCCTGGATCCACATGTCGGGGATGGCGTGGCAGAACGTGTGCACCACGCGATCCGGATTAGCGGCGATCCTGCTGGTCGGCACCAGAAGGGCGCCCGAGGTTCCCAGCGAAATGAATGCGGTTCCCGGCCGGATCGCGCCGATCCCGACAGCGCCAGCCGGATTGTCGCCGGCGCCGCCCGCGATGACCGGCCGCCGCATCATGCCCCAGCGCTGTGCGAGTTCGCCACGCAGTGTCGCTGCCGGCACGCAGCCCTCGACCAGACGTGGCATGTGCTCACGCGACAGGCCGGTCGCGGCCAGCGCGGCATCGGACCAATCGCGGCGCGCGACGTCGAGCCACAGCGATCCCGATGCGTCGGAGACATCCTCGATCGCTTCACCGGTCAGGACCAGGCGCAGATAGGCCTTGGGAAGCAGCACGAGCTTCGTGGCCGCAAAAATCTCGGGCTCGTGCGCCGCGATCCAGAGCAGCTTTGGCGCCGCGAAGCCGGGCATCGCCTTGTTGCCGGTCGTCGCGCGCAAGCCGGGCCAGCGTTGTTCGAGAATGCGACACTCCGCGGCGGAGCGCCCGTCGTTCCAGAGGATGCAGGGCCGCAGTGGCTTTCCGCCCGCGTCGAGCAGCGTAGGGCCATGCATCTGGCCGGACAGCCCGATGCCCTCGACCACCGCCAGCTCTTTTCCATGCGACGCCTTCAAGGCATCCAGTGTCGCAAAGGTCGCCGCGATCCACTGCTCGGGATCCTGCTCGAAATAGCCTGATAGCGGCGAGGCGGTCGCGAGCGCCCGGCTCTCGCTCGCGATCACGCGCTGGGCGCCGTCGACGAGAACGGTCTTGACCGCCGAAGTGCCGAGATCGATGCCGAGATACATGGTGGCCCAATCAATCCAAGAAGCCTGATCGCGTCAAGGCAGCCTCGGTTGCCTGCTTACCCGCGAGGTAATCGAATTGGGCTCGCCCTGAGCGCATCTTCGGTCGCAACAGGAGATGACCATGATCGCGCTGCTGCTCTACCGGACCGTCGCAGACCACATCGCACCCTGGGCCATGGCATTCGCAACCCGGATGCTGGCGCGCGGCCTCAACATGCCCGAGCCGCTGCTGCATTCGACCGGCGATTATGTCGTCGCGCAGGTCACGGCCTTCGAGCACAGCGTCGGCAGGAGCCTCTGCCCGTTCCGCATCGCCCGCCTGCTCCGTGCCTGGTGGCACGGATTGCAATGAACTCCACCCCAAGCCCAACCCAACCATGGAGACTGACGATGATCGACGCATCCACCTTCCTCCGCCGCGCACTGCTCGCCGACGCCATCTTCAGCGGCGTTGCCGCGCTCGGCTTCACCTTCGGTGCTGGCGCGTTCGCGGCGCTGTTCAACCTGCCCGAAGCGCTGCTGCGCGAGACCGGCCTGTTCCTGATCGCCTACACCGCGCTGGTTGGCTGGCTTGCCTCGCGCCCCTCTGTGCCGAAGCCGCTGGTGCTGCTGGTTGTGATCGGCAACGCCGCCTGGACGGTCGGCAGCATCGCGCTGCTGCTCTCCGGCACGGTCTCGCCGAACCTTGCCGGCGAGCTCATGGTCGTGGCGCAGGCGATCGCGACCGGAGTATTTGCGGAGCTGCAGTATGTGGGATTGCGCAAGAGCGGGAATGTGGTGGCGGCGTGAGGCCACATGACTTGCTGTCGCCGCCCGGCTTGACCGGGCGACCCAGCACTCCGAGACGTCTGCTGGATACGGAGAAGCGGCGGCATACTGGATGCCCCGCTTTCGCGGAGCATGACAGTGGAGCTAGATGCGACAGCGCAGGCTACGCTCGCGCGCGCTTCTTGCCGACGGCGTGGCCGTTGAGCTTCTTCTTTTTGGCAGCCTTGGTGCCCGCCTTCTTGGCCTTACTCTCCGCGCGCGCCTTCACCTTGGCGCGTTCGACCCGCGCCTCGGCGCGCAGCTTCTTGCGCTTGGCCTCGCAGGACGGGCATTTGCAGCCGATCGGCTTCAGATAGGCTTTGAAATAGTCGGTGCCGTAGTCGTAGTTGATCTCGTCGCCAGCCTCGATGTTCCTGATGGCGCGAATGAAGACCTTGCGCTCGCGCGGCCGAACATCGGACTCGGCATTAGGCCGGCACGAATGGTTGATGTAGCGCGCGAGGTTCTTGCGCACCGATCCGTCGATGGTCCAGCGGTTATTGAGCTCGAACAGATATTTGTTCTCGATCGCATCCTGCGCGGGAATGCGCGAGTCCAGGATCGGTCCGTAGTAACGGATGATCCGGGTGCCCTTCTTGATCGGCATGGTAGCGAAGAGGCCGAGTCCGGTCTTGGAACGGCCGACACGATAGGATTTGCTGGAAGCGATGTCTGACATGATCAAGAGAAATGAGGACGCGAACGAGGCCCGATGCCTCAAGCGAAGCCGCTCTTCTAGAACGATTCCGCGCCGCTGTCAGGTCTATCCCGCCTCTGTTTGAACCTTGCCCACAATGAAGACGTCTGATGGAGGGAGTTCCCGTTGCAATCAGGGCGTCGTCATGAGGGGTATTGGGTTCATTTGCCTGGCCGTGCTGCTTGCCTGCTTGAATTCAGGCAATGCCGACGCCCAATCGCTGGGCAGCACATACACGTCTACCGCGCCAAAAGATTGCCGCCAGATCGGCAAGCCCAGCGAACTCGACGGCAGCACGAGGCGCGTGTGCCCGGGCAAGGCCGGGCTCGTGGTGCTGATCTCAGAGGACGATCTTCGCGAAATCGTCTCGGTCGGCCACAACCGCAGGGCGGCGGCCGAGGAGCCGGCGGCACAGGTCTGGTTCGGCCCGTTCAATTCGTCGGAGACTACGATCGAATGGCGCGCCGCGGGCGCAAGACCGTTCGCGATCATCCAGCGCTGGCACATCGCCGACAGCACCGATCCCGACAAGCAGGGCCGGCCGAACACCAAGGCCATGCTGGTCGTGACCCGGCTGCCGCCGGGGCCGGTTTGCCATGTCGCCTATGTCGATGCCATCGCCAACCCGAACGCCAATGAGCTGGCCCGCAAGGCCGCGGACGATTTTGCCCGCGGTTTTGCTTGCGGCAAGGACGAGGTGAAGATCATCGGCACGCGCGGCCGTGCCGTCGAGCTCGCGACGATGCGCTAAAGCGCGATGAGATTGGGATGAATCGTCATCGCGCTTTAGGTTATTGTTTACGCATGATCTTTTCGGAAAACCGCTTCGCACTTTTCCGGATCATGCTTTAGGCCTGTCCCGCTCGATCAGGGAGCGGGCGGCTTGCCCGTGACCGGCGCCATCAGGATCGCCTCGAGCAGGCGTTCGGCCGTGGTGCCCTCGGGCAGCCGCCCCAAAATATCCTCGAGGCGCCCATCGAGCAGCAGCATGGTGAAGCCGTGCACCATCGACCAGGCGCGCGCGATGGCGGCGCCCTGGGTTAGCGTCAGCGCATCGCCGCTGATCTGCTCCTGCCGCATCATGCCGACGGCATTGGCGAGCCCGGCGAAGGAGGCCTCGGCCGCCTCATTTAGCGAGGGCCTGGAATAATCGAGGCGTTCGGTGCGGAACATGATGCCGTACATGCCGGGATGGGCCTGCGCATAGGCGACATAGGCCTTTGGCCGCGCCAGCGCGCGCGCGAGCGGTGTCGTGGCGGCATCGCAGGACGAGGCCATCGCGGCGTTGAACTGGCGGAAGCCGACGGCCGCGAGCTCGCTGAGCAGGCCGGTGAGATCGCCGAAATGATGCGTCGGTGCGGCATGCGAAACGCCCGCCTCGCGCGCCACCGCGCGCAATGTCAGGCCGGAAAGCCCGTCGCGCTCCAGCACCCGTTCGGCGGCCTGAAGCAACGCCTCGCGCAGGGCGCCGTGGTGATAGGGCGTCTCGGCCTTCGCGGCCGCGTTACGCCGCACGGGACGCGACGGCGTGGCTGACGCCTTCTTCGGGGTGCGCGCGACGCGCGCGGTTTCTATCCTGGTTTCACTTTTGCCCATGCGCCAAGCTATATGATGCAATATTGACAGTGTAAAGATTTTGCTTGACCAGAGCCGCCGGCAAGGTTATTTCATCTTTACGATGTAAAGATAAGGAGGGATACGCCGTGCAGCAGGCCGCCATCACCGAGCGCCGCAACAATATCGCGCCGATTCCGTTCGAGGCCGACGCGCCCTTCCTGAAAATCGTCGGCGAATTGCCGCGCGAGCTGAACGGGGTGCTCTATCGCAACGGGCCCAACCCACAGTTCGATTCCCCCGGCGCGCACTGGTTCGTCGGCGACGGCATGCTGCACGCCTTCCATCTTGAGAACGGCCGTGCCAGCTATCGCAACCGCTGGGTCCGCACACCGAAATGGCTGGCCGAGCACGATGCCGGCCGTGCATTCTTCGGCAATGGCTTCGGCCGCAAATTGCCGGACGCGCCTGCCCACGTGACCGACGGCGGCGTCGCCAACACCAACATCATCTTCCATGCCGGCAAGCTGCTCGCGCTCGAAGAAGCGCATCTGCCGACCGAGATCGAGCCGGGCACGCTGGCGACGCGCGGCTATCACAATTATCGGGGCCGCATCGCCGGCAGTTTTACGGCGCATCCGAAAGTCGATCCCGTCACCGGCGAGCTCGTGTTCTTCGGCTATAACGCCGCGGGACCGCTGACATCAGCCCTCTCCTACGGATCGATCGATGCGTCCGGCAAGGCCACGCGCTTCGAACGGTTCGAGGCGCCCTATGCCAGCATGGTGCACGATTTCATCGTCACCGAGAACCATGTGCTGTTTCCGATCCTTCCCCTCACCGGCAGCGTCGAGCGCGCGACGAGCGGCAAGCCGCCTTACGCCTGGGAGCCGGAGAAAGGCGCCTATGTCGGCGTGATGAAGCGCAACGATACCGCGAAAGACATCGTCTGGTTCCGCGGTGAAGCCTGCTACGTCTTCCACGTCATGAACGCCTGGGAGGACGGCAACCGCATCATCGCCGACGTCATGCAGTTCGAGGTGGCCCCGCTGTTTCCGCATCCCGACGGCCGGCCGACGAATCCCGAGAAATCCTTTGCGCGCCATTGCCGTTGGACCTTCGATCTCTCGGGGAATACCGACCGCTTCCAGCAGACCTATCTCGACGACCTCACCGGCGAATTTCCCCGCATCGACGATCGCCGCGCCGGCTTGAAAAGTCGTCACGGCTGGTACGCCTGCGCCAATCCGAAACTGCCGATGTTCGGCGCGCTATCGGGCATCGTCCATGTCGACGGCGCCGGAAAACGGCTCGGCCACTATCTGCTGCCGGCCGGCGACACCATCTCCGAGCCGGTGTTCGTCGAACGGTCGAAGGACGCGGCGGAAGGCGACGGCTGGTTGCTCGCGGTGGTCTGGCGCGCGCGGGACAACCGCAGCGACCTCGCCGTGTTCAACGCCACCGATGTCGAGGCCGGTCCCGTCGCGCTGGTGCAGCTCGGCCACCGCGTGCCGGACGGCTTTCACGGCAATTGGGTGGGCGCGGCGTAACTCTCCCTCGTCATTCCGGGTCGCGACGAAATAGCGAGTCCCGGAATGACAGCGCAGAAAGAGGAGTCCCTCATGCACATGCCCTCCATCACCGCGGACTGCCTCGCCGTCCTGGTCTTGGCCTGCGCCGCGCTCGCACGCCAGACGATCCGGCTGCGGCGAAGCAGCCCTGCGATCTTCAATGGCGGCATCCTGCTCGCCATGGGTCTCCTGATCGCCTGCACGCTACCGGTCCTGTCGCGCCTGCCCTGGGCGGAATTCGCCGACGAGGCACTCGATCAAGCCATTGCAGCAACTCAGTTTTTAGAAGTTACCTACGTCATTTTGACACTGTAAAGATTTCGCTTGACCCGGTACCGGCCCTGAACTATTTATCTTTACATCGTAAAGATTGGCATGACCGAGGCAGCCCATGGCGATTTTCCTGATCCTCGCGCCCTACGGCGCTTACACCTTCCTGATGCTGGTGACGTCGGCCACTTCAAGCGTGTTCGCGGCCTCCGCGATCTGCCTCGCCACCGTCGCGATCGACGTCGCGCGCGGCCGCTCGGCGAAGATCCTGGCCGTGGGCTCGGCGATCCTGTTCGCTGCAATCGGCCTCACCCTCGTGCTGATTGATCCGAAGCTCGGCACGCTCGCCGTCAAGCTGTCGGTCGATATCGGCATCTTCGTGATCTCGCTCGGCTCGATGCTGGTCCGCCGTCCCTTCACGTTGCAATATGCGGTCGAAGCGGTTCCGGCCGAGACCGCAGCGATGCCCGGCTTCCTCACCGCCAACTACATCATCACGGGCGCATGGACCGCGGCCGCGCTGTTGATGATGGCAGCAAACATCGTGCTGATCTACTTCCCCGGCCTGCCGGTGTGGTCGAGCCTCGCGGTCGCTTTCGCGGCGCGCAACAGCGCGATCTACTTCACAAAGTGGTATCCCGAATATCGCCAGATCAAGTACGGTGCGCCGGCTAGCGCGCTGCCGACCACCCGATGATGCAGGGACAGACGATGAAGGACGTATTCGCCCGCCTCGCCTCCGACTTCCTCTCCGCCATCATCTTCCTGGTGATTTATCTCGTCACCGACAACGTTATCCTCGCAACGTCGGTGGCGATTGCCGGCGCGATCGCGCAGGTGATCTATGCCCGCGTCAAGGGGCGTGAGCTCGGCTTCATGACTTATGCGAGCCTCGCGCTCGTCATCGTGCTCGGCACGGTCACGCTCCTCACCAACGATCCTCGCTTCATGATGGCAAAGCCCTCGATCGCGCATTTCGCGATCGGCGTCATCATGCTCAAGCGCGGCTGGATGCTGCGCTACATGCCGCCCATCGTGGTCGAGACCGTTCCGGAATATGTGACGGCCGCGGGCTATGCCTGGGCCGCACTGATGTTCGTCCTCGGCGCCGGCACGATCGCGGTCGCTTCCACCGGCGATCTGAAGCTGTGGGCGTTCTACATTTCGGTGGTCGCCGGCGGCGCCAAGATTTTGGCCTTTGCCGTCCAATACGTCGTCCTTAGGCTCATCGTCACCAGCCGCCGGCGCGCCGCCGCCCGCGCCTGATTGCCGCTCACGCGGCGTTAGTCAGCTGCTGCGAGTTGCGCTATAGGCTTCGGCGCAGGACTGGCTGCGGATCGTCGTAGCCCGCCGGGATTTGTTCGGGAGACGGAAATGTCCGTAGACGGCAACTGGAATCTGACCATGACGACGCCGATGGGCGAGCGCCAGGCGACGCTGACCCTCTTGAGCTCCGGCGGTACGCTGACCGGCACGCAGGGCGCCGAAGGCAATTCCGCCGAGATCTTCGACGGCACCATCAGCGGTGATGCCGTGAACTGGAAAGTCTCGATCACCAATCCGATGCCGTTGACGCTCGAGTTCGTCGGCACCGTCTCCGGCGACAGCATCAGCGGCGAGATGGGCATCGGCCCGATGGGCAGTTTTCCGTTCACGGGCAAGAAGGCCTGATCTTCTCCCTCGCCCCGCTCTTGCGGGGCGAGGTGAAGAGCTAGCCCAAATTCAACTCCTTGAAGAAGTCGTTCCCCTTGTCATCGACGATGATGAACGCGGGGAAATCGACGACTTCGATGCGCCAGATCGCTTCCATGCCGAGCTCGGGATATTCGAGCACCTCGACCTTCTTGATGCAGTGCTCGGCGAGGTTCGCCGCCGCACCGCCGATCGAGCCCAGATAGAAGCCGCCATACTTCTTGCAGGCCTCGCGCACGGCAGGCGCACGGTTGCCCTTGGCGACCATCACCATCGAACCGCCCGCAGCCTGGAACTGGTCGACGAAGGAATCCATGCGGCCCGCGGTGGTCGGACCGAACGCGCCGGAAGCGTAGCCTTCGGGCGTCTTGGCCGGACCGGCGTAATAGACCGGATGGTTCTTGAAATAATCCGGCAGCGGCTCGCCCCTTTCGAGGCGCTCGCGCAGCTTGGCGTGTGCGCTATCGCGCGCGACAATCATGGTGCCGGTCATCGAGACCCGCGTCTTGGTCGGGTACTTCGAGAGCGTCGCCAGGATGTCCTTCATCGGCTGGTTGAGGTCGATCTTGACGACCTCACCGCCGAGCGACTGCTCGACCTGCGGCAGATATTGCGCCGGGTTGTGCTCGAGCTCCTCGAGATAGACGCCGTCTTTGGTGATCTTGCCGAGCACCTGGCGGTCGGCCGAGCAGGACACGCCAAGCCCGATCGGCAGCGAGGCGCCATGGCGCGGCAGGCGGATCACGCGCACGTCGTGACAGAAATACTTGCCGCCGAACTGCGCGCCGACGCCGAGCGACTGCGTCATCTTCAGAATTTCCTGCTCCATCTCGAGATCGCGGAACGCGTTGCCGTCCGGCGAGCCGTGAGTCGGCAGCGCGTCGAGATAGCGGGCGGACGCGAGCTTCACCGTCTTCATGCAGAGCTCGGCCGAGGTGCCGCCGATCACGATGGCGAGGTGATAGGGCGGGCATGCCGCGGTGCCCAGCGTCAACACCTTCTCTTTCAAGAAGGCGAGCAGCCGGTCCTTGGTCAGCACAGAGGGCGTGGCCTGAAACAGAAAGCTCTTGTTGGCAGAGCCGCCGCCCTTCGCCATGAACATGAACTTGTAGGCCGAATCTACCTCTGAAGAGCCGCCCTCGGCGTAGATCTCGCACTGCGCCGGCATGTTGTTGGCGGTGTTCTTCTCCTCGTACATCGACAAGGGTGCGACCTGCGAGTAGCGCAGGTTACGACGGAGATACGCATCGCGCGCGCCTTCCGACAGCGCCGCCTCGTCGTCACCGTCGGTGATGACGTTGCAGCCCTTCTTGCCCATGATGATCGCGGTGCCGGTGTCCTGGCACATCGGCAGCACGCCGCCGGCCGCGATGTTCGCGTTCTTCAAAAAGTCCAGCGCGACGAACTTGTCGTTCGGGCTCGCCTCGCTGTCCTCCAGGATCGCGCGGAGCTGCTTCAGATGGCCGGGCCGCAGATAGTGGTTGATGTCGCCAAAGGCCGCCTCCGACAGCGCGCGCAGCGCCTCGCGCGACACCACCAGCATGTCCTTGCCCAGAACCTTCTCGACCCTGATGCCCTCAGCCGTGATCTTCTTGTAGGGCGTCTCGTCCTTGCCCAGCGGGAACAGCGGGGTGTGCTTGTAGGGCGGAACGGGCTTTGACGGGTCGGGGAAGGCGGTGGGAGCGTTCATGGGGGCGAATCTCGGGGTTTTGGAGCCCTCGCGGGCCTCTAAGCATAGAAGCGTTCTAAGCTTTTTTGCCGTAAAGGGAAGGCGTTCCGGCGCGGCCGGGGCATCCCGATTCGGCGGCTTGGCGGCCCATTTGCGACCGCTATCAGCGGAGCCACCCGCCCATGACGATGCCCGGGATGACCTGGGTGCACCCCTTGCGCTTCGCACGCGACGACGCTTGAATGCGCGCCCTAAGGGGCTTTTCATCATGATTTTCAAACTGAACGTCCGCGGCGCGATTCTGGTCGCCGCCGCCATCACCGGCCTTGTGACCCTCGCCTCGCCCGCGCGCGCCGATCGCTGCGACGACAGCGCCAAGGAGCTTTCGAACCAGGTCGACCGCCTCAAGGTGAACTTTCGCGCCGCCAACATCGTGTACCTGACGCACCCGGCAGCCAAGGAGTTGTCCGTGGGCTGCCGCGGCGACAAATTTTCCATCGAGCTCTATGCCAAGGGCGATCGCAAGCCGACGCCGGAGTTCTTTGCGCTGGTCGGGTCGATGGCGGCGATCGTCTTCACCGTGACCAAGGACGACACCACGACGGGCGCGACGCGCTGCCTGAAGCGCATGGGACTGCTGCGCGGTGACAAGGTCACGATGCGCTACCGGCGGCTCAACATGGAATGCACCCGCACCAAGACGGACGCGTCCATCGTGATCACGCGCGGCAAGGACGAATAGGCGGGACGCTCGCTCTCTCCTCGTCATTGCGAGCGCAGCGAAGCAATCCAGAATCCCTCCGCGGAAACAGTCTGGATTGCTTCGTCGCAAGGGCTCCTCGCAATGACAAGGAGAGGTCTCGTCGTCTGCGTGGCACAGCGCGGATGAGGCGCAAAAAGAGCGCCCATCACCACACCAAATCCCTCGCATTTTAACGATTGCCTTGACGGAAGTTTCGTCCCTCGCAGGGCAAGGTCAATTGTTTCCATGTGTGAGGATTTGTGGATGAGTGTTTCTACCGTAGCACCGCCGCCGATCGCGATCGTGGTGCCGAGCTACGACACGACCAAGCAGCAGGACGACCAGACCAAGACCAAGGACAGCGACCCGACCTACAAGCCGACGCCGCCCGCGCCGCTGCCGCCGGGTCAGGGCACGCGGATCGATCAGCTCGCCTGATCAGGTTTACCGAAGACGAAACGCCCGATCCGGTCGATCGGGCTTTTCGCGTGTCCGGCCGCATCTTCGCCGGATAGCAGGATGAATATCCTCTTGGCCCGGGGCTGTTCCTCGCCACGCCTGCCCTGCTCAGCCTTCCCGACCCACCAGCACCACGTCGGCCTTCCCCGGCGCCCGCAAATGCCGCGCTGAACCGGGCGCGCATCTGCCCGGTCGCATCAAGTGTGATCCGGCTCATCAAAGCTCCGCATTCGACGTGCTCATCTGCGAGACCGAACGAGCCCATCCATGAGTCTGTGGGACACCCGATGGAACTGAATGACAAGCTGCTCTCGCTGGTGGCGGACATCTACGATGCATCGCTCGACGATTCCCGATGGACCGCGACGCTTGGCAGCATTGTCGATCTCGCGGGCGGCCAGAGCGGCGGACTGGTCTGGATCGGAGCCGCCGGCAGCGCCGTAATCTCGCATGCTGTCGGCGTGGAGCCCGCCTATATCAAATCCTACATCGAAACCTACGAGCCACTCGATCCGTCGCGCAGCGTGCTCCACGCATCGGTCGGTCAGATCCAGACGATCCGGGACTGGATCGATGTCGACGAATTTCGGACAACCGCGTTCTACAACGAATGGACCCGGCCACAAGGCCTCGAGGACGCCGCCAATATCCTGCTCGACAAGTCTGCCGAGGGAGTGTCGCGCCTCTCGATCATGAAGGCCGGCGGTCCTGTCGATCGCAGGATGTATCAGGTGATCTCGCATCTCACGCCGCACATGCAACGGGCCATGCTGGTCAGACAGAAGCTGCAGCAGCAGACCACATTGGAGACGGCGTCGGCCCGCACGCTTGACGCCCTGCGATCCGCCGTCCTGCTGCTCGATGCCAACGGTCATATCACCCACGCCAATCAAAGCGCCCGAGACATTCTGGACGAGGCCGACGTGCTTCGCTCGGTCCATGGCCGGCTCGTGACGCCCGACCTGAATGCCGATCGCGTGTTGCGGCAGGCGCTGGCGGGCACCGTTCTCGGCGACCGCGCGATGACGAGTGCAAGCATCTCGCTGCATCTGACGGCGCGCGACGGCTCGTACTATGTCGGGCATCTCCTGCCGCTGACCGCGGGGCGCCGGCAAATGTTCGGGGACAGCTATGACGCCTGCGCCGTCCTGTTCATCAGCAAGGCGGCGCTCGATACGATCGTCGCGCCCGATCTCATCCGCAAGCTCTTCAAGCTGACGCCGACCGAGTTGCGCGTCTTCCTGTCCATTGTCGAGATCGGCGGGGTTCCTGACGTCGCCAGAAGCATGGGCGTCGCCGAAACGACGATCAAGACTCACCTCACCAGAATTTTCATGAAGACCGGAACCAAACGGCAGGCTGATCTGGTTCGGCTCATCGCGGCCTTTACACCGCCGATCAGGATCTGAAGCCAGCCCGTCGCGCCGGCCTCATGTTTGCCGGAAAAATGCTATCGATTGGTCGGCGCGGGATGGAGCGAGATCGACCATGATCGCCAGACTGCTGTTGCAGAACACGATCTTCACCGTCGGGATGGGCGCGCTGTTGTTCGCGTCCGCCGGCACGCTGCATTGGCCGTCGGCCTGGGCGTTCCTCATCACCTCCGCCGTGCTCGGCCCGCTCTGCGGCTGGTGGCTCTACCGGCTCGATCCGGCACTGCTCGCCGAGCGTCTGCGTCCGGTGATCCAGCAAGACCAGCCGCCCGCCGACAAGGCCTTCATCACCGCGTTCATCGCGGCGATGCTGGCCTGGCTGGTCGTGATGGGGCTCGACCGGCGCGCCCTTGCCTCCGACATGCCGCTCGCCTTGCAGCTGCTCGGCTTCGCGCTGTTCCTGCTCTGCACGCTGTTCACGATGTCAGTGTTCCGCGAAAACTCGTTCGCGGCCCCAGTGGTGAAGCTGCAAGCCGAGCGCGCACAACGCGTGATCTCGACCGGGCCTTACGCGCATGTGCGCCATCCCATGTACAGCGGCCTGATGCTGTTCTTCGCCGGCGTGCCGCTGCTGCTGGGCGCGTGGTGGGGACTGACGATGCTGCCGCTCTTCGTCGCGTTGCTGGCAGTCCGCATCGGAATCGAGGAGCGCACGCTGCGCGAGGGCCTGCCGGGCTATGCCGACTATGCAGCGCGCGTGCGCTATCGCCTGCTGCCCGGCGTGTGGTGAGCGCAAATCACGCTCTCCAGCAATATGTCGACGCTTTCCAGAAAAGCGTTTTCTCTCCTCCGATCGACTGACGTCGCCACAACCGAACCCCGCTAGAGGGAACCCGCACCCATTCAACGGGAGACGCGACGATGTTCTGCAAGCCCCCCTGCCCCGATGAGCATGAGTTCGCTCCCGTCCCCGATGATTCAAACGATCGATCTGGCCCGGAGCGCGCACAGCCGCTCAGGAGCCACGACGCGTTCGGGCGACTGATCGCGCCCGAAACGGCCGGTCCGGAACGGGGGCTGCCGCCAGCCTCCCTCCGGACCGGCTAGAATCCTTTTTGACGCGTTTTCTTGACGCGAACCGGTATCCACGTCGCTCGAAAACGCTTTAGCCATCCAGCTCGCGATAGCAGCGGAAGATGCCCTGCTCGTTAAAGGGAATGCGGCGCTCGCTCGCCAGATAGGCCTTGATGTTCGGCCGCGCGGCGATGCGCTCGTGCAGGCCGACGAGGCCGGGTATGTCTGCCTCGAACGCCTTCATGCGTCCGGGAAAGGCGTAGCGCAGCCCGTCGACGATCTGGAACAGCGAGAGATCGACGTAAGTGAGCTTACGGCCGGTGACATAGGCGCCGCCCTTGTTCTCAAGGAGCTGCTCGAAATAACCGAGATATTTCGGCACGCGCTCCGTCCAGAAATCGGCCGTGCGCTTCTTCGCCACTGGCTTCTGGTCCTCATAGTAGAGCGAAGGCCCGAGCGGGTGATGAGTGTCGTGAATCTCCAGTACGAAATCAGTGATCGTTAGCTGAAGCTGGTGCACCCAGAGTTTTCCGGCTTCCGTCTTCGGCGCGAGGCCATGGCGGGCGCCGATATAGAGCAGGATGTTGGCGGTCTGGCCGATCACGAGCTTGCCGGCTTTCAGGAACGGCGGCGCAAAGGGCGGCGTGCCGTTCGCGTCCATCATCTTCATCATCGCAGCCGTCCCGCGCGCCCCCCGCGCGACGTCGACGTAAGCCGCCCCCGCCTCCTCCAGCGCCAGCCGCACATATTCGCCGCGGCCCTGGATCTCGGGCCAGTAATAGAGCTCATATTTCATGGGAGGGGTCCGTGAGCGTGGGGCGTCCCGACCAATGTAGCACGCGGCGGTGGCACGGGCGCCCCGAAAGCCGTGTCGATTAATTGCTTCCCGGGACCGTAGCGCCGGGCGAGCATACCAGTGTGGGACGATCCTCAAGCGATCGCCCAGGGGAGGACGCGGGGATCTGCTGCGGGACCGTTCGGGGCGGTATCCGCGATCACATCGGGGTTGCCGCCGGCGCGGCGCGAGGGGAGATCGTCATGCACTGGAATTCCGTCCGCCCAATCGCGGCAATGGCCGGCTATGCCGCGCTTTGCTGCCTCGCGCTCGCTCCGGGCTGCGCCTCGGCCGCGGAACTGCTCAAAGCCCGGCTGGCGCAAAATCTCGGACCGATCTCCGGCCTTGCGATCGTCGCCAAATCGAGGGGGATTTTCGAAAAGCACGGACTGGACATCACGGTCTCGAACTTCACCTCCGGCAAGCAGTGCCTGGACACGGTGATCGGGGGCGGTGCCGACATCGCGACGACGGCGGAGGCCCCGGTCACCGCTTCGGCGATGGCCAACCAGCCCATCGCCTTCATCGCCGGCATGGAATATTCCGATCTCAAGACGCTCGTCGCGGCCAAGGCAGGCGTCAAGACCAAGGCAGATCTTCGCGGCAAGCGAATCGCATTCACGGCCGGCACCGGTAGCGAGGTTTACACGGCGACCTTGCTGAAGTCGGCGGGATTGACGCCCAAGGATGTCACCCTCGTCAATCTGCGGCCGCAGGAGATGCTGCCGGCACTTGCAGCCGGAAGCATCGACGCGTTCGACACCTGGGAGCCCCACGTCGCCAACGCGAAGAAGGCCCTGGGCGAAGCCGTCGCTGAGGTCGATACAAAAGGCACCTACTCCGAGACGTTCAATATCGTGGTCATGAGGTCCTATCTGGACGCCAACCCGGCGCTGGTCGAGAAGTTCATCGCCGCACTGATCGATGCCGAGGTCTGGATGAAGGCACACCCGGATGAAGCGATCACAGCGGTGGCGGACGCGGTCGGCATGAAGCGGGACGAACTCGCCCCGATCTGGGCCGACTATGTTTACCGGGTGCGTCTCGACGACCGGCTGATCGAGATTCTCAAGACCCACTCCGCATGGCGCCTCGAGAGCGGCAACCATCCTCCGGGAGCGGCGATGCCCGACTTCAGCAAGGTCGTCGTCACCGAGCCGCTGAAGAAGGTCGATCCCGCACGCGTCACCCTCTCGTGGAAATAGACGCCCGCACGGCCATGCAGGAAGCCACTTCAGCACGACGAGCGATGGCCGTCCGCACCGATGGTCGCGCGCGGCGGCCGGATTCGGTTCGTCTTCGCCGCGTCAATATTCTGGTCGGGGCGCTGTCGCTTCCCTTGTTCGTCTGCCTCTGGGAACTGGTCTCTCGTTCCGGGGCCGTCAACATGGTGCTGTTTCCGCCGCCGACGGTGGTTGCTACGGCCGTCCTCGAGTGGATACGAAGCGGACAGTTCTTTGGCGATCTGCTGGCCAGCCTCTTTCGCGTCACCACCGGATTCATCATGGGCGGCGCGCTCGGCATCCTGCTCGGTGTTCTCACCGGCCAATTCCCCGTCATTTCGAGCTTGCTGTCCCCGCTCTTCCATATCCTGCGGCCCATTCCGCCGATTGCCTTCGTGCCGATCGTCATCCTCTGGTTCGGCCTGTCGGAGGCGGGAAAATTGTTCCTCGTCGTATGGGGCGTGTTCTTCACGGTATGGCTTTCGACCCACATCGGCGTGCAGAAGGTCGACCGCGGCCTGATCCGGGCGGCGTTGATGCTCGGCACGCCGCGGCGGCAGATGCTCCAGGAGATCGTGCTGCTGGGCGCGCTTCCCTACATCGTGGTCGGGTTGCGCACCGCCGTCAGCATCTCCTTTTACACGCTTGTCGCGGCCGAACTGGCCGGCGCTTTCGCCGGCATCGTCTACAGGATCGAGATCGCACAGCAGAATTTGCAAACGGGCCAGGTCATGGGCGGGCTCGCGGCGCTCGGGTTGATTTCGTTCGTTGCCGATCGCCTGTTTGCGGCTCTTGCGGAACGGCTTGTCTGGTGGCGCTGATGTCGGGACCTCGATCGAGCATGAAACTGGCCCTGGCAAGTTCGTCGGCCTCTGTCGAGGAGGCGCGGAAACAACCTGCCATTCAAGTCTCGAACCTGAGCATCGTTTTCGACACCAACCGCGGGCAGAACATCGCGGTGGATCGTGTTTCCTTTGACGTGGCACCTGGCGAGTTCGTTTGCATCGTCGGGCCCTCCGGCTGCGGCAAATCGACGGTGCTCAATACGATCGCCGGACTGGAAGTGCCGTTTGAAGGCGACATCCTGGTGGAGGGCGCGCCTGTGTACAGTCCGCGCCCCGATGTCGGCATGGTGTTCCAGCAGCCGCATCTCTTCCCCTGGAAGTCCGTCCGCAGGAACATCGCCCATGGCCCGAGGATGCTCGGAAGGTCGAGGGCGGAAGCGAATGCCATCGCCGACGATCTGATCGCGATGGTCGGCCTCACCCGTTTCGCCGACGCCTATCCGAACACGCTGTCCGGCGGCATGCAACAGCGCGTAGCGATCGCGCGAGCGCTGGCCAATCAACCCCGCGTGCTGCTGATGGACGAGCCCTTCGGGGCTCTCGACGCACAGACCCGGGCGGTGATGCAGGACAATCTGCTGGCGCTGCGCGACCGGATCAAGGCGACCATCGTGTTCGTCACGCATGACATCGATGAAGCCATCGTGCTGGCCGACCGCGTTCTCATCATGAGCGCGGGACCCGGCCGCATCCTGCGCGAAGTCGCTGTCAAATTGCCGCGCCCGCGGTCGAGCTCCGTCATGCTCGAGCCGGCTTATCTTGCCCTCAAGAAGGATTGTCTCGACGTCATCCGCGCAGAAGGGTTGCGGGCGTTCAATCGGTCGGAGGCGAACTGATCGCCCGGAGCTCGCAGCGGACCGTAGCGGGCTGGCACGGTTCTTGAATAATCGATGCCGGGTCTCACATGCGGAGCCGGCGATGCACAGAGCGAACAGCGCGATAGCGGCAGGTGTGATGCTCGCGGAGTCGGACGATCTGGTCAGGCCGCTGCCCGGCTTGCTGGACGGTCTCAACCGGGCTGATTGCAATCGTTTGCGCGCGATCGGACGCGAGAAGGTCGTGGAAGCCGGCCAACTGGTTTGGTCGCAGGGCGACGCACAGGCCGGGATCTACCTGATCAGCGAGGGGCGCATACGCAGCTATTATGCGGCGCCGTCGGGGCGCGAAGTCACGCTCGCATACTGGTTTCCCGGCAACTTCGTCGGCGGCCCCGATATATTCGGCACGGGACCGCACATGTGGACGTCGGTTGCGGTCGAGCGCAGCCGGTTGACGTTCATGCCCGGACCGGCGTTGCGGCGACTCGCGCAGGAATCGGCGGCAATCGCCGTCGCCTTGCTGGATGCCCTGGCATTCAAGGCGCGATGCTATTCGGCGATGGCCCAGATGCTCGGGACGCGCTCGGTCACCGAGCGGCTGCAGTGCCTGCTGATCTTCCTGTCGCACGTCTACGGCGTGAAGCGCGACGGTGAGATCGTCGTCGGCATGCCGTTCACCCACGGCGATCTCGCCAATCTCATCGGGTCCACCCGCCAATGGGTGACGGTGCAGCTTGCGCGGCTCCAGGAGGACGGCGTGATCCGATACGACCGATCCGTGATCTCGATCCTGGATCTTTCCATGCTTGGGCAGGCGGCGGAATAATATCCGCGCTTCAGCCGCCAAACTTCAATTCGAACGCCGCTCCGCCTGCACTGGCCTCGAACCGCCGCGCCAGTCCGATCAGCGCGCGATCGTGCCAGGCCGGCGCCAGCAGGGTCACGCCCATGGGCATGCCGTTCGGCAATGTCGCGTTCGGAATGGCCACGCCGCAGAGATCGAGCAGATTGGCAAAGTACGAGTAGTAGCCAAGGCGATTGTTGAGGGTGATCGGATCGCGCTGCATCTCCTCCAGTGTGAACGGCCGCGGTGCGGTCGGGACCACCAGGGCATCGATGCCCGCAAAGATCGCCTCGGCGCTGCGGCGAAGTCGGTGCAGCCGGTGAATGGCACCAAACGTGTCGATCGCCGAATAGCCGGCGGCTGAGGCCAGCACGGTCCTGGTGACATCGAGCAGGGAATTGGATTCGACGTCGACAAGCGAAGCGATGGCCGAGTGCCGCTCCGCCACCCAGGGTCCGCTGAACATCAACTCGCCGGCTTGGCGGAACGGGGCGAAGTCCACCTCGATCGCCGTTCCTCCGATCCGTGCAAAACGCTCGCAGGCGTGCTCATAGAGTTCGCCGCACTCCGGCATGCCGAAACATTCGAGATCGGAGGTCGCAAGGCGGCCGAACCGGAACGATGGCGCCGCTGCATCGGCGGGAAAAAAGGTCCTGGGCTGGCGGCTATAGGGATCCTCGAAATCGAACCCTTCGATGATGTCGAGGATTGCCTCGCCGTCGCTGACGCTATTGCAGAACACCGAAACGCAATCGATCGTCGGGCAATTCGGCACCAGCCCGCGTGATGACACCAGCCCAATTGTGGGCTTGATTCCGACGATGTCGTTGAACCCGGCAGGTATGCGGCCGGACCCTCCGGTATCGGTGCCGAGCGCAAAAGCGACGTGCCCGGCCGCCACGGCGACCGCGGACCCGGAACTGGAGCCGCCCGCAACATAGCGCACATCGGCAACCGACGCGCAGGGGCCATGGGGCGAACGTGCGCCTGACAGGCCCGTGGCGAACTGATCGAGATTGGTCTTTCCGAGGCAAATTGCGCCGGCCGCGGTGAGGCGTTCGACGCTGTGCGCGGAATGCCAGGGCGTGTAGCTGAACGCCGGACATGCGGCAGTGGTCGGCATTCCCTCGACATCGATATTGTCCTTCACGCCAAAGGGAATGCCGAGCAGCGGAAGATTTTCGCCGGTCCGCGCGCGCGCCACGAGCTTACGGCATTGTTCGAGCGCCTCCTCCCGCGGGCGAAGATGGATCCAGCAATTGCGGTCGCGCTCGGCCTCGATCCGGTCATACGCCGTTTCGATCGCCTCCAGCAGCAGGGACGAATTCCTGACGATGGCTTCGTGATTTGTCCTGGAATTTATCCTGGAGCGCGCGACAGACTGACTCACCGAATATCTCCTTCTCCAACTCGCAGGCGCGAAATTGCGGGAGCTCGGCGCGGCCAACAAGCAATTAAGTGCTTCGCCCGAATGGCCGCCTGGAGAGGAAACCTGCCGCCCAAACAAAAAGGGCGCCGTGCCGAGGCACGACGCCCTTCTATGTCGCTAATTCTGCGATCAGTTGGTCTGCTGGATCGCCGACAATTCCCAGGCGCCGCCCGGACGGCGGGCGAAGGTCCAGACTTCGGTCGCCTCGCCCGGCTGCTCGCTGCCGGCGACAATTGCGCCGGTGTTGCGATCGACCGTCTTGTCGGTAAGCGCGAAGCGCAGCGCCACCGTGGCGTAGTCGGTCTCGCCTTCGCGCCAGGATTCCGCGAGGTCGCCCTGCAACAGCTTCACATTCGTGACCTTGTTGACGACGTTGCGCGCGCGGTTCTCGCCGAGATCCCGCTCGAAGTAAGAAACCATTTCCGGCGTCGCGAGCGTGTGCAGCTTGGCCACATCCTCGTTCGACCACGCAGCCTGGACATCGCCGAGCAGGCGCTCGAACGCCTCATAGTCCTCAGGCTTGATCTCGAGCGGTGCATTGTTGGCGCCGCCGAAACCGAAACCACCGATACCGCTGCGAAAGTTCGTCTGCGGTCCGGGGCCAGCGCCTGCGTTAGCATTGGCATAAGCCGCCTGCGGCGTGTGGCGGCGCTGCCACCACGACATCGCCAGCCGCACCACGAACACCACCAGCACGATCTGGATGATCAGGCCGAGGATCGACGACAGGCCGCCGAGGCCGCCGAACAGGCCACCGCCGAACAGCATGCCGAGCAGGCCTGCGCCGAGGAAGCCGGCCGCAAGGCCACCCATGAAGCCGCCGGCGCGGCCGAACAGGCCGCCGCGCGCGGGCGCAGCCGCAGCCGAATTCATGCCTGCACCCGGCTGGGTGTAGGTGCGGTTGAACTGCGAGGCCGAGCCCGGCGCCGTGGTCGTCGACGGCGGGGCCGAAAAGGTGCGCGAGCCGCGCGAACCCGACGACATGCCGCCGCCGACACGGGCGTCAGCGGACGAGATGGCGAGCGCGGTCGGCAGCGCAAGCGCCAGCACGACGGCAATCGTCTTGAAGAGCGTGCGGGACCGTAGCGAGAAAGTCATGTGCGTTTCCCAATTCCCCGGCATGGGGACATGCCCCTAAGATGGGCAGACTTCCCGAAAAGTGAAGATGGTTTCGGAACTTATGGCTGCGGCCCTCAGTCGCGGGGATGTGGCAAAAGCCCATATTTGACCGGGGTTTGGCCGGACACGCAGGGGAACAATGGTTTCCGGTTACCGGCGGGTTAACGCGGCAAATTCCGCTTTTTCCCTCGTCATCTCTGGATTGCTTCGCTGCGCTCGCAATGACGGAGAATGCGGGAACGGCACTCCGCCCCTCCACGTCACCCCTGCTTCGCCATCGTCTCCTTCACGGCCGCCACGAGCTGGCTGAGCGTGAACGGCTTTGGCAGGAAGTCGAACTGCTGCCCCTCGGGCAGGCTCTTCTCGAAGGCGTCCTCGGCATAGCCGGAGACGAAGATGAACTTGATGTCGGGATTCTTCTCGCGCATCGCCTTGAGCAGCGTCGGGCCGTCCATCTCCGGCATCACGACGTCGGAGACGACGAGATCGATCCCACCGCTCTGCTCCTCCAGCAACTCCATGGCTTCGACGCCGTTCTCGGCCTCGACCACGGTGTAGCCGCGCGAGCGCAGGCCGCGTGCGTTCAGCGCGCGCAGGCCTTCTTCGTCCTCGACCAGCAGGATGGTGCCCTGCCCCGTGAGATCGGTCCGCGGCTTGGCCTCCGCTGACGCGGCTTCCTTCGCGGCGCCATTGCTCGCGACGGCCGCGGGCTGCTCGACCTGCGCCTCCGGTTCGGCGTGATGGCGCGGCAGGAAGATATGGAACGAGGTGCCCTGCCCCGGCTCGGAATCGACGTAGATGAAGCCGCCGGTCTGCTTGACGATGCCGTACACGGTCGAGAGGCCGAGGCCCGTGCCCTTGCCGACTTCCTTGGTCGAGAAGAACGGCTCGAAGATCTTGTCGCGGATGTCGGCGGGAATGCCGGTGCCGGTATCGGCGACCTCGATCCGAACATAGTCCGCAGCCGGCATGCCCTTGTAGGCAAGCTTGGCGGCTTCGTCCGCGGTGACATTGGCGGTGCGGATGATCAGCTTGCCGCCGTCGGGCATGGCGTCGCGCGCGTTCACCGCGAGGTTGACGATCACCTGCTCGAACTGGGAGACGTCGACCTTGACCGGCCAGAGGTCGCGGCCGTGGATGGTTTCCTGCTTGACCTTCTCGCCGATCAGGCGGCGCAGCAGCATCGCGAGGTCGGACAGCGCATCGCCGAGATCGAGCACCTGCGGCCGCAGCGTCTGCCGCCGCGAGAACGCGAGCAACTGCCGCACCAGCGTCGCGGCGCGCGTCGCGTTCTGCTTGATCTGCATGATGTCCTGGAACGACGGATCGGTCGGCTTGTGCGCGTTCAGCAGGAAGTCGTTCGCCATCATGATGGCGGAAAGCACGTTGTTGAAGTCGTGGGCGATGCCGCCGGCGAGCTGGCCGACCGTCTCCATCTTCTGCGACTGGTTGATCTGGTTCTCCAGCGCGCGCCGCTCGGTGGTCTCGAGCATGTGTACGATGGCGGCTTCTGTGTCGTTCTCGGCCGCGTCCACCGGCGTGACGAAGAACTGGCCCCAGCGCTCCTTGGTTCCTTCCAGCGCCACTTCGACCGGCGCGACGTCGGCCTGGCCCTCGGCAGCCTGGTTGATGGCCGCGATCAGCAGATGACGGTCGCGCGAATTGACCGCACGGAAGATCGATTTGCTGCTGGTGTCGAGCCCCAGCGCCTGCCCGAGCTTGGCGTAGCGTGCATTCGCGCGCACGACATTGCCGCCGCGGTCGACGGTCGCGATCGCCATCGGCGTGTGGTCGAAGAAGCGCATGAAGCGCACTTCGGCGGCACGATCGGGATCGCTGCGCTCGTCGCGGGCGCGGCTGATGACCAGCGTGCGCGACGGCCCCGGCGCGCCGTCGGCGCCGAAGGCGAGCTTGTGATAGAGCCGCACCGGCATGGTCTTGCCGGTGCGCATGCGCAAATCGATGTCGAAGACTTCCGTCTTCACCTCGCCCGGCACCGCCACGATCGCGGTGAGCAGCGAGGCGCCGTCGCCGGAGACGATGTCGGTGAGCTTCAGCCCGCCGGAGCCGATCTCGGCCAGATCATAGTCGAGCCAGTTCGCCAGCGTCGCGTTGACATAGGCAAGCTCGCCGGCCGGATTGACCGAGAAGAAACCGCACGGCGCGTGATCGAGATATTCGATCGCGTGCTGGAGCTCCTGGAACACGTCCTCCTGGCGCTCGCGGTCTCGCGTGATGTCGGCGATCGACCACACCGCGTATTTCGCCTCGCGCTTGCCGGTGCCGAGCGGGCGCACCCGCATGCGCAGCCAGCGGCCCTGGCTGCCGTCATGACCGGAGATGCGCACCTCTTCCTGCTGGCGCTTGCCCTCGCGGGCGGCCTTGAGCAGGCGGAACACGGCTTCGGAAACGTCGGGGTTGCCGATGAAGACGCGCTCGACGGGACGCACCTCCTGCGGGCCGGTGGCACCGGTCAGCGTGAGATAGGCAGCGTTGGAATAGACCACATGACCGCGCGGATCGGTGACCGCGAGGCCATCGAAGGCGTGATCGGCGATGCGCCCCATGACGGGATCATCGAGATTGCGGTCGACGAAGCGGATGATGCCGGCGGCAAAGGCAAACAGGTTGAACAGGCCGACCATCGCCAGCACGGCGAGGATGCCGAGGATATAGGGCTGCGCAGCCGCGCGCCCGAGCGTCATCAGCCCGATCGCGACCGCGACCAGGCCGGCGGCCACCAGCAGCACCAGCACAATGCTTCCCGAGCGCGGCGACGGCTCGTGCGCCGCAACGGGCTCTCGCGTGAGGTCGTGATCGGTCTCGGCAGTCATCTCAAACTGGCGCAGCCTGTCGGCAGAGAATCAACGCGCTACGCAGCGCGCGGGGTCCTCCCTGCCTGAATTGGACCCGCAGACGCAAGGGCAGCAGGGGCGAAAGGTACGCTGATTCCCAGATTACGGCCATTTCCGGTGTTTTTCGGATGTTTTTATCGCCGCCCGGCACCGAATCCGCTCTTCAGACGCATGACGTAGCCGATGATTTCGGCGACGGCATGGTAGTGCTCGGTCGGGATTTCCTGGTCGATTTCGACGGTGGCGTAGAGCGCCCGGGCCAGCGGCACGTTCTCGACGATCGGGATGTCGTGCGCACGCGCGACTTCCCGGATCTTGAAAGCGATATTGTCGACGCCCTTGGCGACGCAGATCGGCGCGGACATGCCGCGCTCGTAGGACAGCGCGATCGAATAGTGGGTCGGGTTGGTGATGATCACGGCGGCCTTGGGAACCGCTGCCATCATGCGCTTCCTGGAGCGCTGCTGGCGCAATTGCCTGATCTTGCCCTTGATGTGCGGGTCGCCTTCGGACTGCTTGAACTCTTCCTTGATCTCCTGGAGCGACATCTTCTGCCGTTGGAACCAGCTGCGATACTGGAAGAAATAGTCGCCAATGGCGATGATCGCGAGCGCCGCAACCACCGCGCCGAGCAGATGAACGGTCAGGCTGATGATGGAACTTAGCATGGCGGCCGGATCGAGCTTGACCATCGCCTCCATGCGATGCCGCTCCGGCCACAGGATCGTGGTCATGACCACGCCGAGCACGATCAATTTGCCGATGCCTTTGAGAAAATTGGCCGCCGCCTGCTTGCCGAAGATGCGCTTGAGGCCCTCGGCAGGCGACAGCTTGCTGAATTTGGGCGTGAGCGATTCGGCCGACCACACCAGGCGGTGCTGGAGCATGTTGCCGGCAATGGCTGCCAGTACCAGCATCAAGAGCGGCACGCCAATCGCTGCGATCACCGCGACTTCGATCTGCTGCATCAGCACGAGCATAGCCCTGCCGTCGGTCTTGATCATCCAGGAATTGGCCAGCAGGTTGCGCATCGGCGCCATCAGCCCGCTGCCGACCGAGCCCGAGAAGGTCGAGACCACGAGCGTGCCGCCCGCGATCATGAACCAGGTGTTGATCTCCTGGCTTTTCGCAACGTCGCCGCGTTCGAGCGCCTCCTCGAGGCGCTTTTGTGTCGGGTCTTCTGTTTGACTTTCTGGATCGTTGTCTTCCGCCATCGACCCCTCGTTACCTAAGAGGCATCATCTGGTGCATGACACCGATGAAGTAATCCAGATACGTGCCCATCATCGCAGTCAGCACGACGGCGAGAACCAGAAAGCCGGCGAAGATCGAGAGCGGCACGGCGACGAAATAGACCTGCATCTGCGGCATCAGCCGTGCCAGCACGCCAAGCCCGATGTTGAAGACGAGGCCGAACACCAGGAACGGTCCCGAGAGCTGCAAGCCGAGCAGGAACGCCGCGGAAAACGCGCGCGTCGCCAGGGCAGCAATATCGCCACTCGACACGGTCTCGCCCGGCGAGAAGATCGTATAGCTGTCGTTCAGCGCCGCGATCACCAGATGATGGCTGTCGGTGGCAAACAGCAGGGTCACACCGAGCATGGTCAGGAAGTTACCGACCAGCACGCCCTGCTGTCCCTGCGTCGGATCGATCGAGGTGACGAAGCCGAGTCCCATCTGCTGCGCGATCACGGCACCGGCGACCTGGAGCGCCGACAGCGTCACGCGCGCGGTTGCCCCCAGCACGATGCCGATCACGATCTCATGCAGCATCAGCACCAGCAGTGGCGCGAGCGAGCCCATGTCGACCTGGTAGGCGTTGCGATGCAGCGGCAGGATGATCATCGTGAGCAGCAGCGCGATCGACAGCTTTATCCGCGTCGGAATGTTGGTCTCGCCGAGGCCCGGCAACAGCATCACCATCGCACCGATCCGGGCGAAGGCGAGCATGAAGGCTGCGGCAAGCGCCGGCAGCAGCGAGACGTCGATGCGCATGGTGGGCGCATAGTGCCTCAGCCGCCGATGATTCGCGACGAGATACGGAGCATGTGGGAATGGAGTGCGTCGGCCATGAACGGCAATGCCAGCAACATGGTGGCAAAAATGGCCAAAATCTTCGGCACGTAGATCAGCGTCTGTTCCTGGATCTGCGTCAGCGCCTGGAACAACGACACGATGACGCCGACCACGAGGCCGACGATCATCGGCGGTGACGACACGATCACGATGGTCCAGATCGCATCACGCGCGACGTCGAGGGTTTCGGGTCCGGTCATTCTACTTGCTCGCTTTCGGTTGTCTCACGCTTCGACAAGCGCGAATGGCGAGTAGCGAATGGCGAAGCGGAGACATCCGCACTCGCCATTCGCCACTCACTATTCGCTCCCCATCAGATCGGCATCTTCATGATGTCTTCATAGGCCGCGATCACACGGTCGCGGACCGAGACCAGCGTGGACACCGCGACGTCGGTGTCTGCGACCGCCGTCACCACGTCCATCACGTTGGCCTTGCCGGCGGCCATCGCCATCGTCTGCGAATCGGATTTGCGGCCGGACTCCAGGACGCTGCCGACAGTGTCCTTCAGAAGCGAGGCGAAGGACTGCCCGCTCGGCTCGCTGCCCTTGCCGGCACTGGTGTTCTCCAGCACGCGGGCGAGGTTTGCATAGGCGTTGGCGGCAATTGACGGTGTTGCCATGGCTCAGATGTCCTGTTCAGCTCTTGAGGATGTCGAGGGTGCGCTGGATCATCCGGCGCGTCGCACTGATGATGTTGAGATTGGCCTCATAGGACCGCTGCGCGTCGCGCATGTCGGTCATCTCGACCACCGGGTTCACGTTGGGATATTTGACATTGCCGGTCGCATCCGCCGCCGGATTGTTGGGCTCGTATTTTGTGCGGAAATTGGATTGGTCGGGCTTGATCCGGCCGAGGGTGACGACCTGCGCGTCGAGGGTGCGGTCCAGCGCCGAGGAGAAGGTCGGCACCTTGCGCCGGTAGGGATCGCCGCCGGCACTCTGCGACGTCGAATCCGAGTTCGCGATGTTCTCCGAGATCACCCGCATGCGCCCCGCCTGCGCGCGCAAGCCGGAGGTCGCAATAGCCATCGAGCGGGCAAAGTCGCTGCTGTCATTCGCCATGATGCGCTTCCTCTAGCTCTAGCCTTTGCCGATCGCAGTCTTGAGCAGGTGCAGGCTCTTCGAGTAGAGCGAGGTCGCCGCTGCGTAATCCATCTGGTTGCTGGCAGCCTTCATCATCTCCTCTTCGAGATTGACGGCGTTGCCCGCGGGGCGGGTCTCGAAGCCGGCATTCTTGTTCTGGTCGAATCCGGAAGCCGCCCCTGACGGCGTCATGTGCGAGCCGCTGGTACGGGTCATCGCCAGGGGGCCCACCGAGCCCGTGACGGCGCCTGATTTGTCGAGCTTCGGCTCGACCAGGTCGCGCGGCCGGAACTTGGGCGTGTCGGAATTCGAGACGTTCTCGGACAGGACGCGCTGGCGTTCCTGATGCCACTGCATCTTGGTGCGAAGCGCCGACAGCACCGGGAGGTCATTGATGGACATCGTCGCGGCTCCTTCCGCCTAGTTGCGAACCTTGGGGTCCGAAGCTAGGCAGAATTTGCCGCGTGTATGGTTAACAGGTGGTTAAGGATGCTCGCAGCGGATGTCCCCGCTCGGGACACGGTTCTGTGCCCCGTGATTCTACGTCCCCAAAAGCGGCATTAACCCAACCGCTTGGCGGCGCATGCACGGGCCAAGAAGTCGTTTTGGATCGAGCGATTCATAGGTTATTAAGAGTTGGGGACGGCAAAACTTGCCGTGGGACATTAAGAAATCGCAGTTTGGGGCATCCTACGCCGATGGTTGGCGCACCTGACCATGGGCACGAGAAAAGCGCCATTTGCCGGGGACAAGTATGAACGGTACTAACCCTCTCACCTTCATCGTCGCGTTCATCGTCGTTCTGGCGTTGATCGGCCTCGCCGCTTGGCTGGTCCGTCGATTCGCCAGCACGCGGCTCGGCGCCAACACCCAGCGCGGCAGGATGCCCCGGCTCGCCGTGATCGATGCTGCCGCGGTCGACGGCCGTCGGCGCCTGGTGCTGGTCCGGCGTGACAATGTCGAGCACCTCCTGATGATCGGTGGCCCCACCGACATCGTCGTCGAGCCCAACATCGTCCGCGCCGCGCCCGGCCGCGACCAGCTCCCGCAGCGCCCGAACGCCGCCGAACCGCCCCGCCTCGCGCCGATGCCCGATGCCGGCAACTGGGCCGACGAAGCCCCGCGCCCCGAACTGCTCGATCATCCCGAACCGCAGATGCCCGAACCGCCGCCGCGGCCCGCGCGCCCGTCCTTCGCCGACGAGGTACGGCGGCCCGCGCCCGCTCTGGCCGAACGCCGCAGCGAGCCGCCACTGGCAGGCTTTCCGCCTGAGCCGATCGCGCCGCGCCCCGAGCGCGAGCTGCGTCCCGAACCGCTGCCGCCGCGCGTTGCCCGCCCCGAGCCGCCGCTGATGCCGCGTCCGCCGCGACAGAGCGAGCCGGTGAAGGTGCCGCCGGTCCGCGCCGAGCGCGTCGCCGCGCCGCCGCCGCCCGTCCCGCAGGCTCCGCCCGTTCCGCCGCCGGCTCCCGCTCCTGCTGCGCCCTCGAACGCCGAGCAGAATCTCGCCGAAATGGCGCAGCGATTAGAGGCAGCACTGCGCCGCCCGGCCGGCGAAACGGTCGCGCCTCCGGTTGCACCGGAGCCGCCGGCCGCTCCCGCGCGCGTGGCACGCAGCGAACCACCGGCACCACCGGCGAAGCCTGCCGTGGAAAAGACCAGCTTTGAAAATCTCGAAGACGAGATGGCCTCGCTGCTCGGCCGTCCGAAGCCATCGTGAGGCTGCCGGCCCTCCCGCGTAGAGTTCTTTTTGTTTCTGTCCTGATCGCCGCGGCCTCGCTCGCGATGCCGGCGCATGCGCAGGACATCAGCATCAATCTCGGCGGCGGCGCTGGTGGCGGCGGCGTCACCGAGCGCGCGATCCAGATGATCGCGCTGCTCACGGTGCTGTCGATCGCACCGTCGATCCTGATCATGATGACCTCGTTCACGCGCATCGTGGTCGTGCTGTCGCTATTGCGTACCGCCATGGGCACCGCGACCGCGCCGCCGAACTCGGTGATCATTGCGCTTGCGATGTTCCTCACCTTCTTCGTGATGGGACCGGTCTTGCAAAAGTCCTATGATGAGGGCATCCGCCCACTCGTCGCCAACCAGATCAGCGTCGAGGACGCGCTCCAGCGCGCCTCCGTTCCCTTGCGCGGCTTCATGCAGAAGAACGTGCGTGAGAAGGATCTGAAATTGTTCCTGGACCTCTCCGGCGAGCCGCCGCCGGCCACCCCCGACGAGCTCGCGCTTCGCATCCTCGTCCCCGCCTTCATGATCTCCGAGCTGAAGCGCGCCTTCGAGATCGGCTTTCTCTTGTTCCTCCCCTTCCTGATCATCGACCTCGTCGTCGCCTCGGTGCTGATGTCGATGGGCATGATGATGCTGCCGCCCGCGACGATCTCGCTGCCGTTCAAGCTGATCTTCTTCGTGCTGGTCGACGGCTGGTCGCTGGTGGCGGGCAGCCTGGTGCAGAGTTACGGGGGATAGCTGCCTCACCTCGTCATTGCGAGGAGCCCTTGCGACGAAGCAATCCAGAGTCCCTCCGCGGAAAGATTCTGGATTGCTTCGCTGCGCTCGCAATGACGGAGGGTGTCGCGGCGTGTCGGGCCGCTCTTCGCGCGGAATAGCCCTGGAATCGGGGCCAGGTTCCTACCGCGTCATCTTGATCTGCCGCACGACCGGGATCGTCGGCAGCGAGCCGGTGTGCTCGGTCTCGTCCTTGGCCTGCGGCGCGCGGGCGGTGGCGTCGGGGAAGCGCTGCTTCATCTCGCGCAGGAAGCCGTCGAGCGTGTCGACGCTGGCGGCGAGCTTGGCGATCTCGGCGAATTCGGCGCTGGAGGCCGCGGCCGGCTTGCTGGCGATGTCGAAGGCGAGACGGTCGGCACTCTCGCTCATCAGCGGCGCGTATTTCTCGCGGAACCGCGCCGTGCCGATCGAGTCGTCGGCGAGCGCATAACCGACGGCGGCGCGGATGATGTCGCTCTTCTCCACCGCGTTGAGCGGCTTGAAGTCGCGGAAGCGTTCGCCGTAATAGAGCTCGATCTGCTCGGCGGATTCGCGCCAGCGCCGCGCCGCCCAGAAGATGTCGGAGCGCAGGCGGAGCACCTCGCGCCCGGAAACGTTGGAGACGATGTCGAGCGCAAGGTCGTGACGGCCGACGTCGCTCTGCGCCCGCGCCTCCAGCAGCAGGCGCTGCTGCCGGAGTTCGCCGGAGAGATCGCTGATGCGGCTCGCGCGCAGCGCCGTGATCGCCTTGTCCGGCCTGCGATTGGCGAGATAGATCATGGACAGGCGCGCGGCGACCTGGGCACGGGCGGCGCCTTCGAGACGGTGATCGACCTGGTATTGCAGCAGCTCGGCGGCCTGGTCGAGCAGATCGATCGAGGCGAGACGGTCGGCGAGACGCCGGATCAACTCGTCGCCGCGGCGGCCGATCGGCGTCAGCTCACGGAATTCATAGAACATCCCGAGCGCCTCGACGACGGGCAGATCGTCACCCTTCGGCCCGAGGAAGATCTGCGTGAACAGGTCGGAGGCGAGGTCCTGCGCCTGGCGCGAAGCTTCCGCGTTCGGCTGAAGCTTCGTCGCGGTGCGCGCCGCCGTGAGCGCGTCGCGGTAGCGCCCGTTCTCGGCATACATCTGCGACAGCAGCTGGAGCGTCTTGACCTCGATCGAGTCGCCCCGCCAGGTCATCGACAGCGTCTCGAGATCGCGCAGAGCGTCTTCCTTGCTGATCTCGTCGCGCTTCTGCCGCAGCGCGACCTCGAGCTGCTTGGCTTCGGCCGCAGCCGGCCGGTCGCTCGAGGCAACCGCAAATTTGTAGTCGTCGAGCGCGTCCTTGTCGTGGCCGAGCGCCTCGGCGAGCCTGCCGCGCAGCACGGCGAATCCGGGCGCGGCCTCGGCCGATACGCCGACGATCTCGAGCTCGCTGCGCCGCTTGGAGGCGCCGGCATAGTCCTTCACCTCGAGGGAGGCGCGCATCGCGTCCATCGTCACGATGCGCTGGATGTCGAGCGGCAGCGAGGCGATGGCGAATTCGACGTTCTTGAATTTCTCGCGCGCATCCGCCCATTTGCCCTGGCGCGCATAGGCGAGAGCTTTCCAGAGCTGGGAATCGTGGCTGTTGCCGATCACGGGATTGGCGAGGTCCTTCAGGCCCTGCGCCGGACGGCCGATCAGGATGCTCGATATCGCATGCATGATCAGCGCGCCGCTCTCCTCCTTGTTGAGGGGATCGCTCAGCATCAAATCGGTGACGGACTTGGCTTCGTAGTACATCGCGCGCGACATGTAGAACTGCGCGAGGTCGAGCCGGGGCAGCGAACGCTGCGCCGGCTCGACGACGGAGATCGCCGTGATCAGATCGCTCTGGCGCGTCCAGAAGTCCTCCGATTGGCCCTTGCGCCAGCCTTCGGGGCTGAAGACCGGGCGCACTGCGGTCGGGGCGCGCTCGGCGGAGATGTCGACCGGCGACAGCGTCAGTCCGCCCTTCTTGCCGAGAATGACCTTGTCGGACCCGACCTCGACGCCGACCTCGTCGGAGTTCGGGCGAATCGCGATGCCGTGCGCGGATTCCAGCAGCGAGAGATCGACGAGGTCCTGCCGTTTGATGAAGCCGCGCACCGGGCGCTGCCCGGTGACGACATAGAGCATGTCGCCGGCGTCGGGATCGGTCAGCTTGTGCAGCAGGCCCGGATTGGTGAAGGGGATCGCGATGTTGGCGAGCGCAGGATCGGTGATGTTGCGCGACATCATCAGCGGCAGCGGCGTCGCCTGGATCTTGTCGGCGAGCGTCAAGAGCCAGTTGGTCTCCTTGCCGACCTCCTCGCTCGTCAGCGAGTAGACCAGCGGCCGGGTGAGACGGATGCGGACCGCCTGCCCCTTGTCGAGCGGCATGCGGCTAACCTCGCCGATCATCGCGCCGCCCTTGGTGCGGATCGCCTCGACATCGATCGGCTTCGGCGTATCGAACACCAGCCAGACGGTGTCGCCGCGGCGGAACGCTGCCGCAGGGGTCGAGACCTGAAGCGGGAACGTCACCCGCAAGCCATCGCTGTCGCGGCGCGCATCGACGCTGGCGCCGGCCGGCTGCGGCGCGGCCGGTGCCGGCATCGCGGCGGGCGCTGCCTTGACGGACTCCTTCGCCGGCTCCTTCGGCGCTTCATTCACGACTTCCTTGGGCGCCTCGGCAACCACGGGCTTGGCGGGCGTCGCCGCAGCTTCGGCAACAGCCGGCGCGGGCTTCGGGGCCTCCTTGGGAGTTTCCTTGGCAGTTTCCTTGGCTGTTTCCTTGGCTGCTTCTTTGGGCGCTTCCGTGGCGTGCGGAGCTTCAGCCATGGGAGCCGCCGCCGGCTTCGGCGCTTCGGCGGCCGGCATCGGAGCAGGCGCTTCCGACTTCCCCTCGGGCTTGATGTCGATCTTCGCTTCGCGCGCAATCGTCTCGGAGGTTGGTGGCGCGACCTCGCGATGAGCGTCCTTGGGCTTCTCGGCCGCCGGCTTTTCCGCAGCCGGCGCCGGTCCATGACCCTGGGCCGCTGGCTTCGCCTGCGCGATCATGGACTCGGCCGTTGCGGCCATCTTGCCCTTGTCGGGCTGGAAGGAGATGTCGACGACGTAATTCTTGTCGTCGCGGAAGGAGTGCACGTCGGAATCGCCGATCAGCGCGATCTCGACACTGGTCTGGTCGATGTCGCCCTTCTGCTTGATCGAGGCGACATTCGGCGGCGCGGCGACGACCGCGTCGGCCAGGTCGAAGCTGAGATTGGCGTTGAAGGCGAGCGTGAGCTTCTGCTCGTTGAGCACGGAGGAGACGCCGACGCCATCGGGCATCTCGAACGCGAAGCGCACGAAGGTCGGCTGTATCGAGGCGCGCACGCGGATCTGCGGGCGCTTCTTGGTCTCGGCCGCGGCACGCTGCGCGCGCAAGGCACGTTCGGCCACGCGGGCGCGCTCGGCCAGTTCCTTGACCACGTCCATCGGCAGGCTCGGCGGCGGCCCCTTCCAGCCCTCGGGCAAGAGGTCGACGAAGGTGCGCTCGCCGGCATTCATGGTGTTGACGGTGACGCGCCGCGCCAGCGACAGGCGGATGGCACCGCCATCGGGATCGCGGCGGGCGGAGTTGACGTAATCGGGCGCGCCTTCCGGCACGCGGTCGACGGGAACGTCAACGGCCCGGTCGAAGCGGATGATGAGGATGGAGCCGGCCGTCGTCACCTCGGAGGGCACGTCCTCGCCGAGCTTGATCACCAGACGGGCAAAGCCGCCGCCGGCCGAAAAACTCGCCTCGCCCCGGATCGCATCCGCGGCCCGGGCGGGTCCACTGAAGCCGATCAGCAGGCACGCCGCCAGCACGCGCGCTTTTCGGACATGACGCGACAGCACCCACGCCAAGGCGCGGGCTCGCGACACTAATCCAGCGGCAGCTTTCTGCGCCATTGGCGGCATATCTTCCGGTTCGGCGGTCCACGCCGGCACTGGTGCCGGCCGATGCCCTCGAATGTAGTTTTTGGCAATTAAGGACTTCTTAAGTATGAGCCCTCAATTCGGCTTTTGCGTCGGCTTGCCATCGATCTTGGGCAGATCGCCGACCGAGGCCGATTGATCGCCGCCGCCATTGGCCCTTCGGGCCATCTCGACGGTCAGCCGCTCGGCGGCCTCCGGCGACATCAGTCCCAGAATGTCCGACATTTTTCGCGGCGCGATGGCCGAGGCGATCTCGATCAGCACGCCCATCTCGAGCCGGTCGAACACCCGCGCGGCGTCCTTTGGCTTCATGCCCTCATACATGGTGACGAGGCCCTTCATGCGCTGGGCTTCGGCGGCCTTCTGCTCGGCCTGGGTCGTGGAGATGCGGGATTCCACCGCCTTCATCTCCTCGACCTTGTTCTCGATGCGCTTCTCGGCCGATTTCAGCAGGCTTTCGCGGATGTCGATCTCGCGCTGGCGAGCCTCGATCTCCTGGCGGCGCGCCTGCAAGCGTTCGAGGATCGCGCGTTCGGACGCCGGAATCTGCGGCGGGGCCTCCTCCGCCTTGACCGCGTTGCCTTCGGACTTGGTCTCGGGAGCCGCGGGCTTCGGCGCCTCCTTCGGCGCGCCATGGGTCGAGCCGGTGATATCAGGGTCCTCGCGGCCGGACGGGAAGTTCAGGTTCTCCTGCGCCCAGGATTTTTTGACCTGGCTCGGCTGGTAGTCGAACACGTAGCCGCCATTGATCACGAGGCCCGCGACCTTGAGCATGGCGAGGCCTGCGACGGCGACCAGGACGACTGGAATGACGCGGATGTTACGAAAGGACTTCATACCCTGGCTTTATGCGGCAAGACCGTTGGACCGTCGGCGTTCGGAGAAGGCTTCGGCCGCAGCCGCCACCGCCTTCGCCGACGAGGGCTTGGCCGTGGGCACCGCGATGGTTTCCGGATTGGTGACGGGGCGCGCGGCAATCGCGATCTTGGACAGGCGTCGCACCACGTTATCGGCTTCGCTGAGCTGCTTGTAGAGCTGATCGGACATCTGGGTCGCCGCCGCAAGCTGGCTGCCGAGGTTCTCGTTGACGTCGCGCACGGCGAGCTTCAGCCCGCCGATCGCGCGCTCGGCGATCTCGGTCGCGGTGATCAGCTCGCCGATGACCGCCTTCAGCGAATGCTCGTCCGCCTTCAGCCGTGTCAGCCGCTTGTTCAGCAGGATACAGTAGCAGATCGTGAGCATCAGCAGGATAGCCACCAGTGTCTCGATCGCCATTCCCAGGGAGTGGTTCATGGGGCCTCCATCATCTTGTTCTGCTCGTCGACCTTCTCGAACATCGCAAGTGTCGTACTTGGCTTGCGCAGGGGTTTCGTCACGCGGATCGCGACGCGGTCGCCGACCCGGCCCATCCGTCCCTCGGTCAGCGTGACGTCGCCGCAGCGCACGGTGACGTTGGCATCCGCGCGCATATCGAGCGGCAGCGTGTCGCCGACCTTCAGCCGCATCAGCTGCTTGAGCGGAATCTCGGCCTCGTAGAGCACGGCATCGACGGCGATCTCGGCCTGGTTGATCTCGGTGGCGAAATGGCCCTCCCAGATCGTGTCGCGGCCGAATTTTTCGCCCATGAACATCTGGAGCAGGACGCCCCGGATCGGCTCGATGGTCGCGTAAGGCAGCAGCAGCTCGATATTGCCGCCGCGATCTTCCATGTCGATGCGCAAGCGCACCAGGATCGCGGCGTTGGCAGGACGGCTGATCGCGGCGAAACGCGGGTTGGTCTCGAGCCGGTCGATCGTGAAGGTCACCGGCGACAACGGCCGGAATGCCTGTTCGGCATCGGCCATGACCACCTCGACCAGCCGCTTGACCAGCTCGGTCTCGATCGTGGTGTAGGGCCGGCCCTCGATGCGGAGCTGGCTGGTGCCGCGGCGGCCGCCGAGCAGCACGTCGATCATCGAGTAGATCAGGCTGGAGTCGACCACCGCCATGCCGAAATTGTCCCACTCTTCGGCCTTGAAGACGGTGAGGACGGCGGGCAACGGGATCGAGTTCATGTAGTCGCCGAAGCGCACCGAGGTGATACGGTCGAGCGAGACTTCGACGTTGTCTGAAGTGAAATTGCGCAAGCTTGTCGTCAGCAACCGCACCAGGCGGTCGAAGACGATTTCGAGCATCGGCAGACGCTCGTAGGAGACCATCGCCGAATCGATGATGGCGCGAATGCCGGAATGGTCGTCGAGCGTGACGTCGCCGACGGTGAAGCCGAGGAGGTTATCGATCTCCTCCTGCGACAGCACCCGCTCGCCGGAGTTCTTGCCGGAGCCGAGATCGCGGCTGCCGTCCTCGACCATGGCCGCCCATTGCAGGGCCATGGTCTCGGATAGTTCGTTTTCGGCAGCGGCCTTCGCGGCCTCCGCGGGATCCTCGGAATCGAGCGACGCCTCCCATTGGGCGGCAATCGCATCCTGGTCCATCTGCTCGTTGCCGGCCATGACGCTAGCCCGTACCCTTCCGCAGCATCGTCACTGGATCACGACTTCCTTGAACAGCACCGCGTTGACCTGGATCGGCGCGACCGCCGCGTTGACGCGCTTGGTCAGCTCTTCCTTGAGGCGGAAGACGCCAGCGGAGCCGTTGAGGTCGGAGGAGCGCAGTTCGCGCACATAGGTCTGGAAGATGTCGGTCACGCGCGGCATCGTCGGCTTGATCGCCTCGATCTGCTTCTCCTCCTTCAGCTCCAGCACGACTTTGAGCTTCAGATATTGCACGCGCTCGCCGGGCGCGCCGGCAAGGTTGACCATGATGTCGGGGACGTCGACGAAGGCCGGCGGCTTCGGCGGGGCCGCCGCCTCGGCATGATGCTCGTCATCGCCGTGACGGAAGAAGAAGAACCAGGTCGCCGCGCCGCCGCCGAGGACGGCGAGCAGGCCGACAGCCATGATGATGAGCTTGAGCTTGTTCTTCGGGGGGGCAGCTTCTGCGCCCTCAGCGGCTGCGCCGCCTTCCGCTTCATTCTCTGCCATGGTCGTTAGGCTCGCTCATCTCTTAAACGGGTCGAAAGAGCAGAGCCCCCTGGCAGACAGTGACGCGATACAAATGCCCCAGCGCAATGCGCTCCTCTTACTCACAAACGCTACGGTAATAATGGTTAACGGAACCTTTCGATTGGGCCTCAGCTAGGAAAAATCTGCCGGGCAAACATGGCTAACAGAACCTTTCTGCCGCCTGCCCGCACCTTCGAAAAATCTTCAAGATATTGAACTTGCACAACTTTCCGCGTTGGCACGGCTTTCGCTGAGAGAGGGCCGAGACCGAACGGTTTGGGAGAACCTGACGGCCTCGTTCACGGGGTCCGCCAAAGCGCTTGGGAGAGCGAAGTGGCAGATCTCACTCAGGGGAGATCTTCCGATGCAGAACGCGCTTCTGATCGGCTTGTCACGGCAGATGACGTTGGAACGGCAGATGGATGTCATCGCCAACAACGTCGCCAATGCCAACACCAACGGCTTCAAGGCCGACCATTCGCTGTTCGAGGAGTTTCTCAACTCGAACGCGCGTGAGGACAATTTCATCTCGTCCGACCGCCGGGTCTCCTATGTGCAGGACCGCGGCACCTTCCGCGACACCGGTCCGGGGCCGATGGAGATGACCAAGAACCCGCTCGACATGGCGATCAGCGGCGACGCCTATTTCGCCGTGCAGGCCAATGGCGGCGAGCGCTACACCCGCGACGGCAAATTCTCGCTCAACAGCACCGGCCAGCTCGTCACCTCCGACGGCAACCTCGTGCTCGGCACCGGCGGCCCGATCACCTTCCAGGCGACCGACCACGATATCAACGTCGCCCCCGACGGCACCGTCACGGTGCTCGAGGGCACGGCCAAGACCGATTCGATCCGCGGCAAGATCCGCATGGTCTCGTTCGAAGATCCGGCCAAGCTGACCAAGCTCGGCGCCAATCTCTACAGCGCCGGCTCCGCCAACCAGCAGCCCGCCACCAAGTCCACCGTGGAGCAGGGCTACATCGAGAAGTCGAACGTGAACTCGGTCGGCGAGATGAGCCGCATGGTTGAAGTCATGCGCAGCTACACCGCGATCGCCAATTTGCTCCAGCAGCAGAGCGACATGCACAAATCGGCGATCGAAAAACTCGCCGACGTTCCGGCCTGATTAGGGGATTACTGACATGCAAGCGCTCCACACCGCTGCGACCGGAATGGCGGCACAGGAACTCAACGTTCAGGTGATCTCCAACAACATCGCCAACCTGCGCACCACCGGCTTCAAGAAGCAGACCGCGGCGTTCCAGGACCTGATCTACGAGCACGTCCGCCGCGTCGGCGCGCAGGCCTCGGACCAGGGCACCATTCTGCCTGTCGGCGTCGACATCGGCGGCGGCGTCAAGACCGTCGGCACGCCGCGCAGCATGACGCAAGGCACGCTGTCGCAGACCGGCAACGATCTCGACCTCGCGCTCTCGGGCGAAGGCTTCTTCAAGATCCTGATGCCCGACGGCAGCTATCAGTACACCCGCGACGGCACCTTCCAGATGGACAATCAGGGCCGCATCGTCACCGCGCAGGGCAATCCCGTGCAGCCGACCATGACCGTCCCGAACAACGCCTCCGGCCTTGCCGTGAGCGAGCAGGGCCAGGTCTCGGTGACGCTGCCGGGCTCTTCGACCTCGACCATCGTCGGCCAGCTCGGGGTGACCCGCTTCATCAACAAGGCGGGCCTGCAGCCGGTCGGCAACAACCAGTTCACCGAGACCCCGTCGTCCGGCGCGCCGCAGGACGGCACCGCGAACGCCGAAGGCTACGGCAAGATCACGCAAGGCAGCCTGGAGCAGGCCAATGTCGACGTCGTCTCGGAGATGAGCGACCTGATCGCGGCCCAGCGCGCCTACGAGATGAACGCCAAGGTGATCAGCGCCGCCGACCAGATGATGCAATCGACCACGGCGCTGTTCCGCTGAGGTGATGACGATGATCCGCTCAACTCTCGCTACGATCTCCGCGCTGCTCGCACTGGCCCTGCCGGCGCAGGCCGCCGACGATTTCATCGCAACGCCGACGCTGCGTCCGAGCGTCACCGTGACCTCGGACGTGGTTCGGGTCGGCGATCTCATCGACAATGCCGGATCGGCCGCGCTGATTGCGGTCTATCGTTCGCCCGATCTCGGCACCACCGGCGCCCTGCCGGTTGCGCAAGTGCTGTCGGTGCTGCGCGCAAAGCAGGTGATCGGCGTGATGACCGGCGACATCAAGGAGGTCCAGGTCACCCGCCTCGCCCGCACGCTCGCCAACAAGGACCTCGAAAACGCGGTGGCCTCGGCGCTCGAGCGACGCTTTGGCCTTGGGGACGCCGCCAACATCACCGTCACCTTCGACCGCGGCGTCGCCGACATGCGGCTGGATGCCTCCAACAGCGGTACGCTCCAGCAAGTCGCGACCCGCTACGATGCGCGCAGCGGCCGTTTCGACATCGCCTTCGAGATCAACAACGACAACAATCCGGCGCCGACCAAGCTGCGCTTCACCGGAACCGCGATCGAGACGGTGGAAGTGGCCGTGCTGACCCGCGACATCGACCGCATCGAGCTTCTGAAATCCTCCGACATCGCGCTGGAGCGCCGGCCGAAGGCCGAGATCTCCGGCGAGGCCGCCTCGCGCGACCGCACCGTCGGCATGCAGCTGCGCCGACCGATGCGGGCGGGCACGCCGATCCGCGTCGCCGACATCATCAAGCCCGACTTCGTGCAGCGCGACCAGAGCGTCACCGTCATCTACCAGGTTCCCGGGATCTACCTCACCACGCGCGGCAAGGCGATCGAGAGCGGCGCCGAGGGCGACACCGTCAGCGTCCTCAACCTGCAGACCAAGCGCACGCTGACCGGTGTCGTCACCGGCCGCGGCCAGATCACAATCCAGGGTGCGAGCCAGTCCGCGCCGATGGCGCCCGAGGTCGAGCAGACCTCGTCACTCAAGCGTGACGAAGCGCCTGCCCCCGTCGACACTGCAGCCCTCCTCCGGAACCTGGTCCAGGCCCCCGCGTCGGCGGCCCAGATCGCCCAAGCCCAGATCCCGCAAGTTCAAGCCTCGCAAGCCCCAGCCAAGTCAGAGTAAGTCATGTCCAGTTTCAGTTCGGCTTTCCGTCTTCGTCGCTTCGCGATCTCTGCCCTGCTGCTGGCGACTTGTGCGCTGGCGAGCGGCTGCTCCTCGATCGACCGCCTGTCGCAGATCGGCGAGCAACCGAAATTGGCGGCGATCGACAATCCGACGACGCAGCCCGGCTACAAGCCGGTGCAGATGCCGATGCCGAAGCCGGAAGTCGCCTCCTACAATCCGAACTCGCTGTGGCGCAACGGCAGCCGCGCCTTCTTCAAGGATCAGCGCGCGACCCATGTCGGCGACCTCCTGACCGTGACCGTGAACATCACCGACAAGGCCAACATCGCCAACGAGACCCAGCGCAGCCGCACCAACAAGGAAGACTCCGGCGTCACCGACTTCATCGGGTCGAAGACACTGGGCGTGCAGGCGCAGAAGGTGCTGCCCGGCCGCCTCCTCACCGCCGACTCCACGGCGTCCAGCGACGGCAAGGGCTCGGTCAATCGCACGGAAGCGCTCCAGACCAACGTCGCCGCGGTCGTCACCCAGGTGCTGCCGAACGGCAACCTCGTGGTCGAGGGCAAGCAGGAGATCCGCGTCAACTACGAGATCCGCGAGCTCATCGTCGCCGGCATCGTCCGCCCCGAAGACATCCAGAGCGACAACACCATCGATTCCACCAAGATCGCACAGGCCCGCATCGCCTACGGCGGCCGCGGCCAGATCATGGACGTGCAGCAGCCGCGCTACGGCCAGCAAGTCATGGACGTGCTGCTGCCCTTCTAAGTTTCTCCCGAGCTCCCACATCGTGTTCGCGAACCTAGGCGCGGACGACGATGTACTACGCGGCCCTCGCCAGCTCCCCTGGCGAGGGCCGCATGTATTTTGGGGATGGTGCAAGCTCACGGCTTCGCTGTCAGCTGGCGCACAAGTGCCGCCTCACACTCCGTCATTGCGAGCGCAGCGAAGCAATCCAGAATGCATCCGCGGAAAGACTCCGGATTGCTTCGTCGCAAGGGCTCCTCGCCAAGGGCTCCTCGCAATGACGGAGAATGTCGGAGCGCTGTGCGCCCCTCACGTAAACTCCGCCTCCACCGCGCCGAGCCCATCCAGCTCCATCCGCACCTTGTCGCCGGCCTTCAGCCACAGTGTCTTCACGAGGCTACCCGTCAGCACGAGCTGCCCCGCATGAAGACCCTTGCCCTCGGCGGCGAGATGGTTGGCGAGCCAGGCGAGGGCGTTGTGGGGATGGCCGAGCACGTCGGCGCCGGTGCCGTGGCTGACTTCTTCGCCATTGACGATGGCCCGGCCCTTGACCGATTTCAGGTCCGGCACGGACGAGCGCGGCACTCTCTCACCCAGCACGCAGCCGGCGGCGAAGAAATCGTCGGCGATCAGTGTCGGCGCGCCCATCGTCTCCCACTTCACGTAGCGGTCGTCGACGATCTCGATCGCGGGATGATAGGACTCGACGGCCTCGCCGACCCATTCGGCCGTGAACGGCGCCTCGCCGGCGGCGAGGTTCCGCTTCAGCCGCACCGCGATCTCGCATTCAACGCCGACGCGGACATAGTCGGACGCGGCGAGCGTCACCCCGCTGTCGTGCACGCCCTTCTGGAACACGCCGCCGCCGCAGGGGTGCGGGATGCCGATATACTCCTGCATCACCTGGCTGGTGCAGCCGATCTTGTAGCCGACCAGCGGACCAACATGCGGCAGCAGCAGATCGTGCAGCGCGCGCTGGACCTGATAGCCCTCGGCCTCATCGGCAGGGGGATGTTCCAGCGCCGCGAGCGGCGCATGGTTGCGGCGCGCCAGCGCGATCGCCTTTGCGGCTTCGAGAATGTTGTCCATCGGCGCCGGCTCCCGCGCGTCACAATCGAGGGCGGCACTTCAGCATCCCCGCCGGGGCGTGACAAGCGCGGGTGGCGTGTGCCCTCAGCCTTTGACCAGGCCGAGCCGGATCAGGCTTTCGGCCGTCGCGAGGATCGCCTCATCATTGGAACGCGCCTGCCAGCCGAGCAGCGACTTTGCCTTGGCGCTGGTGGAATGCCTGACCTTGCCGAGCATCGGCACGACCGCGCGCAGCAGCGGAATCCGGTTTGCGGCGAGCCGCACCAGCCAGTCCGGGGCCTGGAGCCGCGGAACCCGGCGCGCCCGTGGTCCGAGTTCCCGCCGCAGCACCTTGCCGATATCAAGGATCGACATCGTCTCGCCGGAGACGGCGATGAAGCGCTCGCCTTTCGCCTCGGGCGCAGTCATCGCCCGCAAATGCAGATCGGCGACGTCGCGCACATCCACCACGCCGAAATAGACCCGCGGCACCGCCGGCATGGCGCCGTCGAGCAGCGATTTGACGATCTCGATCGAGCCGGAGAAATCCGGCCCCAGCACCGGACCGAAAATTCCAGCCGGATTGACGACCGACAGCTCCAGCCCGCCGCCCTCGCGCGCGACGAAATCCCAGGCCGCCCGCTCGGCCAGCGTCTTGGATTTCGGGTATGGCTGCACATCCGCGCCATCGAGGTTGGTCCAGTCGGTCTCATCAAACGGCTTGTCCCGCGGCGGGTGGCCGTAGCCGATCGAAGCCACCGAGGAGGTGATGACGACCCGTTTGACTCCGGCCTCGCGCGCGGCCCGGAGAACTCGGAGCGTTCCATCACGTGCCGGGATGATCATCTCGTTCTCGTCCTTGGGAACACCGGTCGAGAGCGGCGAGGCAACATGGAGCACGTGGTCGCAGCCCGCCACGGCCTCGCGCCAGCCGTCGTCCGCCGTGAGATCGGCGGTGAAGAAGGACAGGCTTTCGGGCGAAGCGGCCCCACCCTCGCGCAGCATGGCCAGCACATCGGCCTGCCGGTCCGGCCGGCGCACCGTTGTCCGCACCGTGTGGCCGGCTGCCATCAGTTGCAGGACGACATGGATGCCGACGAATCCGGACCCACCGGTGACCAGGACAGTGCTCATTGCCAAATACCCCTCATTGCGCGGGCGAGCGAATTGGGTTCGCCACCCTGCTCAAGGCCGGATCTGGTCACTATCTCCCGGGGGAACAAGTAGAATGGATTTCGAGACCGGTATGGAAAACCTGACCAGTGCCTGCGAGGACGACTGCGATTGCAGCCCCGACCCTGCCCAGCTCGCCGACTTCAAGCGGGCGATCCGCGCCATCGGCGGCAAGTGGAAGCTGGAGATCTTGTCCGCGCTGATGAACGGCGCGGTTCGTTTCGGCGTATTGCGGCGATCGATCGGCGGCATCACCCAGCACATGCTGACCACGCAATTGCGCGAGCTCGAGCAGGACGGATTGGTGTCTCGCACCGCCTTCGCGGAGAAACCCTTGAGGGTCGAGTACGAGCTGACGGATGCGGCCTACGGCCTGTTGCCGGCGTTTAAGGAAATATTGAGCTGGTCCAGGCTTTATGGGGATGCGCGCCTTGCGGTGTCGCTCGAGGCCTGATTGCAGCGATCTGTGAAGCTGCTGGCTCAGCGTCTCAGCATACGAGTCGATCTCGTTGATGCGACTCGCAAAACTCACCCCACCTGAAGTGAAGGCTGTTTCTCATCCGAACTCACGTGAGCTCGGAGGAATGGACTCTAGCCCATTGATCGCGATTCATTTTTCGCGATTGCGCGCGCGTTGAAACGCGCGTCGGCAAGCGACAGGCAAAATGCTGATCACGGCGCGAAATGGCGCCTTGCATCCAAAAACAAAGAGCCGCATCGCTGCGGCCCGGACTCTATTCGTCGCGATAGACCTTCTCGCGTTTCTCGTGGCGCTCCTGCGCCTCCACCGAGAGCGTCGCGATGGGCCGGGCCTCGAGCCGCTTCAACGAGATCGGCTCGCCGGTGTCTTCGCAATAGCCGTAGGTGTTGTCCTCGATACGCTGGAGCGCGGCGTCGATCTTGGCGATCAACTTGCGCTGGCGGTCGCGGGCGCGGAGTTCGATGGCGCGGTCGGTTTCGGACGATGCCCGATCGGCGAGATCGGGGTGGTTCACATTCTCCTCCTGCAAGGTTTGCAGGGTGAGCTTGGACTCTTTGAGGATCTCATCCTTCCAGGCGAGGAGCTTCAAACGGAAGTACTCCTTCTGCCTGTCGTTCATGAAAGGCTCTTTTTCGGTCGGTCGGTAGTTTTTCAACTTTTCCAAGGGCGGCCTATCTGTCTAAGCAACGACTCGCAAACGGAACGGGGTCCGCTGAGCGGGGCCTTATATAGCGGCCTCCTGTGACAGACAATGTTTCCCTGATGGCCCGGCTGGCGCCCCCAAGCCCTTGCACAGGAAGGTTTATCCTGGAGGGCCCGGGGGGCGGCCGAAGGCCTAGTATCCGACCGTGAAACGCTGCCGCAGATGGGCCGGCCGCTCGATCTCATCGGCCAGTGCAATCGCGTAGTCGGCGAAGCTGATCCAGCTCTTGCCGTTCGCATCTGCGAGAAGCTGATCGGTCCCGAGCTGGAACTTGGCGGTCCGCTCGCCCTCGACGAACAGGGCCGATGGCGAGATGAAGGTCCAGTTCAGGTCCTTTTCCTGCCGCAGCAGGTCGAGGAAGGCACCGCCCGCCTCTGCCTCGGCCTTGTATTGGGCCGGAAAACCAGGGGTTGTGACCAGTTTCACGCCGGGCGCGACTTCCAGGCTGCCTGCGCCGCCGACGACGAGGTAACGGCCGACACCGGACGCCCTTGCCGCGCCGATCAGCTTGAGCGCGTCGCTGGCCAGGAAATGCACGGAACTCACGGCGACGTCGTGCCCGGCCCACAGCTTGGCAAGGCCCGCCTGGTCGAGCACGTCGCCCTTGGTGGGGGTGACGTTCGGCAGGCCAGCGATCTTCTCCGGGTTCCGCGCGATAGCCGTGACCGCGTGGCCGCGTCGCGACAGTTCCTTGGTGATCTCCGACCCGGCCCGGCCCGAGGCACCGGCGACTGCGATTTTCATGGAAGGCATCCTTTGCTTCTGTGGTAACTAATGGCAACTAGATATCGAAAAGAATGCTGGTGTTAAGAGAGCACTTTGTGCTTACCTGATTACGCAGGAGTAACCGGCGGGCGAGCCGGCAAGCGACTTGAATGGATCTTGAGGACCCCGAGATGAAACCCGACGTCTATGCCGCGAACTGCCCCACGCGTCAGATCCTCGATCGCGTCGGCGACAAATGGGCGGTGCTGATCCTGTTGCTGCTGCGCGAGCGGCCGATGCGCTTCAATCAGTTGCGTCGCACGATTGAAGGCATTTCGCAGAAGATGCTGAGCCAGGTTCTCAAGTCACTCGAACGCGACGGATTGATCAAGCGCCGCGCCATCGCAACCGTGCCTGTCACGGTGGAGTATTCGATCACGCAGCTCGGCGTGACACTCGCCGGCGCAGTTGATCCCCTGCGCGATTGGGCAGAGCAAAATCTGAAAGACGTGCTCGCCGCCCAGCGCCGCTACGACACGCAGCTGAAGGACGAAGCGGCGTAAGGCACTACGCCTGCCCGGCCTTGGCGAGTTCGACCTCGACGCGCAGCTCGATCTCGGAGAGCACGGAATCAAGACCGGGATCGCCCGAGGACGATTTCAAATTCGCCGCAGCATCACGCAGCCGCAGCACGGTCGAGGCGTCGAGATTGCCGGACAACAGGCCCATCTTGAGATCGTCGAGCACGTCGAGCGCGGTCTTGCCGCGGGTGACCGAACGCTTGCGGCGCTCGACCGGATCCTCTTCGATGCCTTGCAGCGCGAGCAGCCCGTCGAGACTGGTAGCGGCCTTCGGTGCGGCAGCGCTCCGCGTCTCCTGCGCCGACGAGGTGTCGGGCAGCACGAAGCTGCCGGAGCCCGTCCGCCTGGCTTGGCTGGCCGGCGTCCCAAGCGTGGTGCCATTCGGTCCGTAGATGCGCATCGCAGCAATCCGGGTGATCGATGCGCCACATTCGCCGTTTTATGGTTAACGACACGTAAACGGCCCGGCAAAATCTGCCGACAGGCGGCAGTTTCGCTCCTCACGGACAACGCCCGCCGACACCGGTCGAAACAGATTTATTCAACCTATTCAACCGCCTAACCCCACCGCCCCGCGTTGGCACAGTGCTCGCAAGGAAAGCGTCGGACCAGCTCGACATGGGAGTGTCGCAGATGGTCCGAGATTTGAGGAGGCTTCTCGGGGCCTTGGGGAGCAGAGGATGTCAGGCGTTCGTTGGGTAAGGATTCTTGCAGTGGCCTGCGCCGCGCTGTCAGCGCTGGCGCTCTCGGTCGCGTCTGCAGCTGCGACCTCGCGCATCAAGGATCTCGCCAATATCGAAGGCGTGCGGCAGAACCAGCTCATCGGCTACGGCCTCGTCGTCGGTCTCAACGGCACCGGCGACACCCTCAACAACATCCCCTTCACCAAGCAGTCGCTGCAAGCGATGCTCGAGCGCATGGGCGTCAACATCCGCGGCGCCACCATCCGCACCGGCAACGTCGCCGCCGTGATGGTGACAGGCAATCTGCCGGCCTTCGCCACCCAGGGCACGCGCATGGACGTCACGGTGTCCGCGCTCGGCGATGCCAAGAACCTCCAGGGCGGCACCCTGCTCGTCACCCCCCTGTTGGGTGCCGACGGCAACGTCTATGCGGTGGCGCAGGGCTCGCTCGCGATCTCCGGATTCCAGGCCGAGGGCGAGGCCGCCAAGATCGTGCGCGGCGTCCCGACCGTGGGCCGCATCGCCAACGGCGCCATCATCGAGCGCGAGATCGAGTTCGCGCTCAATCGCCTGCCGAACGTGCGCCTGGCGCTGCGCAACGCCGACTTCACCACCGCCAAGCGCATTGCGGCCGCGATCAACGACTATCTCGGCGTCAAAAGCGCCGAGCCGATCGATCCCTCGACCGTGCAGTTGTCGATCCCGCCGGAATTCAAGGGCAACGTCGTCGCCTTTCTCACCGAGATCGAGCAGCTCCAGGTCGAGCCTGACCTTGCCGCCAAGATCATCATCGACGAGCGCAGCGGCATCATCGTGATGGGCCGCGACGTGCGCGTCGCCACCGTCGCCGTGGCGCAAGGCAACCTCACCGTCACGATTTCCGAGAGCCCGCAGGTGAGCCAGCCCAATCCGCTGTCGCGCGGGCGCACCGTGGTCACGCCGCGCAGCAGCGTCACCGTGACCGAGGACGGCAAGAAGCTGGCCCTCGTCAAGGACGGCGTCTCGCTTCAGCAACTCGTCGACGGCCTCAATGGCCTCGGCATCGGTCCCCGCGACATGATCAGCATCCTCCAGGCGATCAAGGCCGCCGGTGCGATCGAAGCCGACATCGAGGTGATGTGATGCAGACCAGCACCATCAATACTCCGCGCGCCACCGCATCGTCGGCTTTCTCCGTGGAAAGCCGCAACGGCCGGCCGGACTTCGAGCTCGCCGCCGCGCTTCAGAAGGTCTCGCCGCAGCAGCAGTCCAAGGCGCAGAAGACCGCCACCGATTTCGAGGCGATGTTCCTCAACAGCATGTTCTCGCAGATGACGTCCGGCCTGAAGGGCGAAGGCCCGTTCGGCGACACCACCGGCACCGGCGTGTGGCGCTCGATGCTGACCGAACAATATTCCAAGAACTTCGCCAAGGCTGGCGGCGTCGGCGTCGCAACCGAAGTCTACCGCACCCTCATCATGCAGCAGGCGAAAACGCTCCGCACGGCATAAGGTCAACCGATATGAACCAGTTCAATGCCTCACGTCAGCCGATGCAAGCGCAGCGCCCGAACACCGCGCCGGGCAACGCCCAGGCGCGCAAGGTCGCCGAGCAGCTGATGGACGCGATGAACGCCCTGCTCGCATTGATCGAGCACGAGACCGAGCTCGTTCGCGCCGGCAAGGTCCGCGAGGCGATGACCCTCGAGAGCAAGAAGCAGGAGCTGTCGCGAAACTATGTCAGCGCCGTCAGCGAGTTGAAGGCGAACCAGGACCAGCTTGCGAAATCCGCGCCCGAGCTGCTCTCGACGCTGCATCGGCATCATGATGCGTTCCGCGCGATGCTCCAGGTCAATCTCACCGTGCTCGCGACCGCACATGCGGTCTCCGAAAGCGTCGTGCGCGGCGTCAATGCCGAGATCCAGAAGCGCAACGTGCCGAACACCTATACGGCCGCAGGCCGCCGCGCCACTCCCGGCCCGCGCCACATCACGCCGCTCGCCGTCAGCCGCTCGCTCTGAGCGCACGCAAAAACCCGCGACAATTTTACGAAAAACCGCGCGGCGATATCGTCGCACGGTTAGTCACGTTTGCTTACCGGGTCTTCAAACCTGGTGGTCCATGGTTGCGTATTGAGAGGGGTTGGGATTTGACTCACGTGAGGCAACCAGGAGGCTGCCATGAGTACAGATTTCAGCATCAGGCCGGTGGGGATACCGGTCCCAACGCAGATCGTAACGACGTCCAATACGGCGGCGAACGAGGCGGTGCAAACTGATTTGCCGGTGAGCCAGACGGTCGCCGCAAGCGATATCAGCGCGCCTGCGCGTAATGATTTGCAGACGAGCGAGAATATCTCTCGCCAGGTCGTGTTCGACCAGGCGTCGGCATCCCTCGTCTTCCAGATCGTCAACGACAGGACCGATGCAGTGGTCAATCAGTTCCCCGACGAAGCGATGCTGCGCCGGCGGGCCTATTTCCATGCAGAGGATCTGAAGTCGCAGCCCTCGCGTCCGCTCAATACGGATCTCAGCGCCTGACGATCAGGTGGCGAGCGTGGCAACGGCAGTGTCGAGATAGGTCGAACCGGTCGCATTATCGGTGACGACGTTCTTGACCTGCGCCTTGCCGATATCGGTCAGCGTGAACTTGGTATTCGCGAAGCGGAACGAGCCGTCCTTGATCAGCACCTGCTGGTACTGGGATGTGCCGGCGCTCTGGTAGTGGATCTGTGCACGAAAGCCGCTGACCTGCGAGACGTTCAGCGAGAACTTCTTGCCGTCGGGATAGGTGCCGCTCCAGCTGCCCTGATAGAGCGAAGAATCGACCGGAACATATTTCGATGAGCCCGACGTGCTCGACAGAACGTTGGACTTATACGCGGTCGACAGGATGCTCAGGAGATCGGCCATGGCAGGCAATCATCACGGACGGCCGGACAAGCCAGCAGCAATGTTCCGGTTGATCTCGATCAGCGGACGGAAGTGATCGAACTGCGGGCTCATCTGGAGCGCCGCGGTCTGGCTCAGCACGAAGACGCTGATGTTGGCGATCTTCTGGCGGACGTCGAGCGGCTGCGGATTGGTGTCGCGCATGGCTTCGCTCAGGAAGATCGTCCAGAGCTTGCGGTTGAACATCAGGGCGTGGGTAGTCTGCTCGCTGAACGGATCGGCGTTGTTGACCGCATCCTGGAGCTTGTTGGCGGCCTTGAGCAGGGTCTGCGCCTCGACGTCGCGAGGAGATGCTGTGGTCGTTGCAACACGCGCGTAGGCCGAGGCAGCGGAATTCGACATCAATCACACCTTGGACATGTCCTAGCCCGTTGAACGGGCTTAAGGATTTCTTTCCCAACCCTAGGCAGCAGCGCTTAAGATTTGCTTACGTGTGTGCTTGGAAGCACTCCGGATTACTACGGGTCACGGAGCCCTTCGTCACGAAGCTAGATGCGCACGTGCGAGCTGTAAACACGCCTCGCATGATGCGCATCAATCTCGGCTAATCCTGCCTTAGCGATCTCCATAAAAACGGCGGAGCATGAGCCCCGCCGCGATATCTCGAGTAGCTATCTTGCGCCGCGAAATTAGCGGAGCAGCTGGAGCACGCTCTGCTGCGACTGGTTGGCCAGCGACAGCGCGGAGACCGCGATCGACTGGCGGGTCGAGAGCGCCTGGCTGTTGGCCGCCTCCTCGTTGGTGTCGGCGAGCGTCAGGTTGGACGAGCCGGTCTGCAGCACGTTGATCAGGTTCTTCGAGAAGTCCTGACGCACCTGCACGATCGAGAGGTTCGAGCCGAGCGCGGAGCCTTCCGAGCGCAGCGTGCTCGAGGCCGCATTCAGGCTGGTCAGCACCTTGTTGGTGGCGCCGTTGTCGATGAAGTCGACACCGTTGACGAGGTTGCTGAGGCCCAGGCCCGCCGCATTGAACACCACGCCGTTGATGCCGAGGGTGGAGCTACCGGTCTCGTTGAAGACGAGCTTCAGCGTGTCACCGTTGAGCAGGTTAACGCCGTTAAACGAGGAGTCCTGCGACGTCGTGTCGATCTGCTGGAGGATGTTGTTGAACTGATTGACCAGATTGGAGCGCGCCGTCTGCGCGACGGGATCCTGGACCGGCGGCTGGGCCGTCGAGAAGGTTAGCGCGCTGGTGATGGTCCCGCCGATCGCGCCACCAGCCACCGCCGAGCCCAGCGTCGAGGATGCATATTCGTTGACGGTGGTGATCGTGAGCAGGCCGTTGGCGTCGATCGTCGCCGTCAGATGGTTCGCCTGAAGCTGATTGTTGAGCTGGTCGAGCGTTTTAACCGTGCCGTTGGTGCCGTCACCGAACGTGACGTTGACAGGTGTGCCGCCGTTGAACGCGGTGAAGGTCAGCGTCTTGCCGTTGATGCCGCCGACGCCGGAGGTGCGCGCCGCGGTGAACGCCGACGCGGTACCGGTGTTGCCGGCGAGGCCGAGCGCAGACAGCGCGTTGCCGGTGCTGGTGATGGCGAGATCGGCATTGATGCCGGTCGAAATCTTCAGCGCACCGCTGGCCGCAATGGTGGAGTTGGTCTGGCCGGTTGACGTGTTGAGCGAGGCGGTGCCGTTGACCGTGTTGATCGTCGCCGTCTGCACGCCGCTCGCAAGGTCGATCGCGTTCAACAGGTCAGAGGTCGTCGCGGTCTGGAGATAGACGGTCGAGTTGCCGTTGCCGTCGGTGACGATGTTGCCGGTCACGCCGGATCCGGTCGCCGCGGCCGTGGGCTTCGGTCCGTCCTTGAAGGTGACGACGTGCCCGTCGATGTTCAATGTCGAGCCGGTCTGGAGCAGACCCGAGAGGGTGTTCACGCCCGCGGTGCGGGCAGCCGTCAACGTCGTGTTGCCGCCGCCCGTCGCGCTGGTCAGGCCGAGCGAATTCAACAAGTCCGCCGTACCCGTGACGTTGAGGTCGCCGCCCGTCGAGCTCTCGAGAGAGAGCGCACCCGCGGTGATGCTGGACGCCGCCTGGCCGGTGTTGTTGGCGTTGAGCGTCGCCACGCCGCCGCTGATCGTTCCGCTGCGCGTGCCGCTGGCGAGATCGACGGCCTTGAGAACGTCGCCGACCGTCGCAGCCGAATTGGTGGCGCTGGAGCCGAGATAGACGACGGAGTTGCCGCTGCCGTCGGTCGCGACGCTTTGCGTGCCGGAGCTGTCCAGACCGTAGCCGGACGGCAAGGTGTTGGGCGAGCCCACGACATTCGGCGCGGCGCCGGCCTTGAAGGTGATGGTATGGCCGTTCACGGTGAAGCTCGCACCGTCGACGAACTGGGTGGTAGCACCGGTGCTGAGACCGCCATTGGGGGCCGACAAACCGTCGCCGTAGAGCTTCGTGGCCGCGGTGATGTTGGCGCCGGTGGCCTGGTTGTCCAGAACCGGAGTTCCCGTCAACACACCTGCGACGCCACCGAGCTTGGTGGCGGACGTCGCGGCCGTCGTGCCGCCCGGCGCCCCCGTAAACAGCACGTTGCTGCTGGCAATCGCGCTGGCATAGCTGGTGGTGCCGCGCAGATCGGCGGGCGATGCACCCGGAATCGTGGTCGAGACGTTCGATTTGGTCGAGTAACCGACGGTGGTCTGGAGCGCCTGGTTGGCGATCGACTTGGCGCTGTCGATCAGCTTTTGCAGCGACGTGATGCCGGTGTTGGCGGCCTGCAGCACCTGCACACCGTTGTTGATGCCGTCGAGCAGGTTGCTGATGTCGCTCGCCCGGTTATCCAGCCCCTGCGCGGTGAAGAAGTTGGTGGGATTGTCCAGCGCCGTGTTGACCTTCTTGCCGGTCGACAGGCGCTGCTGCGTCGTGGCCAGCAAGTCGGCCGTCGACTGCAGCGACAACAGGTTCTGGCGAACGGACGCCGAGAGAACGATGTTGGACATTGGCAGGTCTTCCTCTTGAACCGGATACGAATCGGCCACGCGGGTCTGGAAGCGGGCTTTTGTCCAGTTTTAGGGGCTCTCCTTTAAAGTATGGTTAACGGCCACTTAAGGGACAGGGTTAATGGGGGGTTAGCGCCCCTTCCCCGGTATCGCACGGGTTCTGCACCAACAAAAAAGCGGCGGGGCCGAAGCCCCGCCGCCGTAACTTCTTTTGTGATTTCAATCGCTTATTAGCGGAGCAGCTGGAGCACGCTCTGCTGCGAGGTGTTGGCCAGAGACAGCGCAGAGACTGCGATCGACTGGCGGGTCGACAGCGCCTGGCTGTTGGCCGCTTCCACGTTGGTGTCGGCCAGGGTCAGGTTGGACGAACCGGTCTGGAGCACGTTGATCAGGCTCTTGTTGAAGTCCTGGCGGATCTGCACGACCGAGAGGTTCGAACCGAGCGCCGAGGCTTCCGAACGCAGCGAGCTGGACGCCGAGTTCAAATTGACCAGCACCTTGTTGGTGGCGGCGTTGTCGATGAAGTCGACGCCGACAACCAGCGAGGCCAAACCCAGACCCCTGGAGTTGTAGGTCACGCCGGTGATGTTCAGGTTCGACTTGCCGGTCTCGTCGAACACCAGCTTGAGCTGGTCGCCGTTCAGCAGGTTCACACCGTTGAACGAGGAGTCGACCGAGGTCGTGTCGATCTGGTTCAGGATGTTGTTGTACTGCGAGACCAGGTTTGCGCGGCTCGCCTGGGCAACCGTATCCTGGACCGGTGTGGAGGCGGTCGTGAAGGTCAGCGACGCGGTCAGCGTACCGCCGATCGCGCCGCCGGCCGTGGCCGAACCGAGCGACGAGGAGGCGTAGTCGTTGGACGCGGAGATCGTGAGCAGGCCGTTGGCGTCGATCGTGGCAGACAGATTGTCGGCCTGAAGCTGCGTGTTGAGCTGATCGAGCGTCTTGACCGTGCCGTTGGTGCCGTCGCCGAAGGTGACGTTGACCGCCGTGCCGGCGTTGAAGGAGGTGAAGGTCAAGGTCTTGCCGTTGATGCCGCCGGTGCCGGAGCTGCGCGCCGCGGTGAAGGCGGAGGCAGTGCCGGTGTTGCCACCGAGGCCGAACACGGACAGCGCATTGCCGGTGCCGGTGATGGCGAGGTCGGCATTGACGCCGGTCGAGATCTTGAGCTGGCCGGAGCTGTTGATCGACGAAACGGTCAGGCCGGTCGCGGTCGTCACCGTCGCGGTGCCGCTCGCGTTGGTCGCGGTCTGCACGCCGGTGGCAAGATCGATCGCCTTCAGGAGGTCAGCCGTGGTCGCGGACCCGAGATAGACGGTCGAGTTGCCGTTGCCGTCGGTGACGAGGTTGCCACTGACGCCGGAGCCGGTCGCAACGTTCGCCGCCGAGGGCGCCACGCCATCCTTGAAGACGATGACATGGCCGTCGACGTTCAGCGACGAGCCCGTTTGCAGGATCGCCGAGAGCGTGCCGGTGCCGGCGGTGCGGATCGCCGTCGACGTGACAGCGCCGCCTCCCGTTGCATTGCTCAAACCGAGAGAGTGCAGCAGATCCGCGGTGCCCGTGATATCGAGATTGGCACCCGTCGTGGACTGCACGTGGAGCGAGCCGGCGGCGATCGTCGAGACGGTCTGGCCGGCGGTGGTCGTCACCGTCGCAACACCGGACGCGTTGGCCGCGGTCTGCGTGCCGCTGGCGAGGTCGATCGCCTTCAGCACGTCGCCGACATTCGCCGTCGAGGTGGTGGCGCTCGCACCGAGATAGATGGTCGAGTTGCCGCTGCCGTCGGTGAGGACGTTGCCGGTGACGCCGGAGCCGCTCGGAACGGTGGCAGCACCAATGGCACCCGACTTGAAGGTGATGGTGTGGCCGCCCACGGTGAAGCTCGAGCCGTCGGTGAACTGGGTCGTAGCACCCGTGCTCAAGCCACCGGTCGCACCGGTATCATAGAGCAAGGTGGTTCCGGTGATCGGGGCCGGTGTCGCCTGGTTGTCGTTGACCACGGCACCGGTCAGCACGCCCGAGACGCCGCCGAGCTTGG
>NZ_FOBX01000025.1 GCF_900109945.1 Bradyrhizobium sp. OK095 | reverse complement strand
TGCCAGCCAGCTCCGCTGGCTCAGTTCGATTGCAACGAAAATTGTGCCACTATGTCCGGCGGTGGGCGTGCTCTCGGTCGATGCTTGCATCAGACTCTCCGGTGGTTCGAGTGTGGAAACCCAAACCTAACGGATAGGGCTCGCTCACCGCCCCATGGAATCTACGATTCCACCCGAGTGGAGAAAACGATGACCGCGCTCCCCGACATCCCCCTGCCCGCCGGTATCCGCTCGCGTTATGTCGACGGCATCAACGGCTTGCGCATGCATGTGCTCGAAGCCGGCTTCGAGACCAAGGGGCGCCCCTGCATCCTGCTGCTGCACGGCTTTCCCGAGCTCGCCTTCTCCTGGCGCAAGGTGATGCCGGCGCTCGCCGCGGCCGGCTATCACGTGATCGCGCCCGACCAGCGTGGCTATGGCCGCACCACCGGATGGACCGCGGACTATGACGGCGACCTCACGCCGTTCTCGCTTCTCAACCTGGTGCGCGACGCGCTCGCTTTGGTGTCGGCGTTCGGTTACAGGCAGGTCGATCTCGCCGGGCATGATTTCGGCAGCCCGGTCGCGGCCTGGTGCGCACTGATCCGGCCTGATGTGTTTCGCTCGGTGACGCTGATGAGCGCACCGTTCAGTGGAGCACCGCCACTGCCGTTCAACACCGTCGATGCACCGGCGAAGCCTGCGGTTGAAGATCCCGTGCATCGCGAGCTCGCCGCGCTGCCGCGCCCGCGCATTCACTATCAATGGTACTACGCGATGCGCCCGGCCAACGCTGACATGCAGCATGCCCCGCAAGGCGTGCATGATTTCCTGCGTGCCTATTATCATCACAAGAGCGCGGACTGGACCGACAACAAGCCTTATCCGCTAAAATCGTGGTCGGCGGGCGAGCTCGCAAAACTGCCGACCTATTACGTGATGGACGCCGGCGAGACCATGGCCGAGACGGTGGCGAAGGAGATGCCCTCGCAGGCCACGATTGCCGCCAACCAATGGCTGCCGGACAGCGACCTCGCTTTTTACAGCGCCGAATATGGCCGCACCGGATTCCAGGGCGGGCTGCAATGGTATCGCTACGGCACGTCGGGCATGCTCAATAACGAGATGCAGCTGTTTGCGGGGCGCAGCATCGACGTGCCCTCGTGCTTCATCTCGGGCAAGCAGGATTGGGGCACCTATCAACGCCCCGGCGTGTTCGAGGCGATGCAAGGCCGCGGCTGCACAAACATGCTCGGCTGCCATCTCGTCGATGGCGCTGGCCATTGGGTGCAGCAGGAGCAGCCGGCCGAGGTCAGCCGCCTGCTGCTGCAGTTTCTCCGCACCGCCACCGTCTCGACACGTTGAAGCCGCGCCACGATCCCGTCACAGGGCGTTAATCCGCGGTTCAGGGAACATTCGGCAATGTCTGACGTTGCGTGATACCGGAGCTGGGTCCGGCGCCCAATGGAGAACGACGATGGACAAGAAGATCGCTGGACTATTAGGAGCGGTCGCCGCGCTCGGGACATTCGGCGTAGCCGACGCCGCGCCTGCGCCGACCGACGTCTTGCAAGCGAATTCATACGCCGACCTGCTGGAGCCGATTCCGAACGCCGGCGCCCTGCTCCAGGCCATCGATGAAGCGACGCCGCCAAAGACCGGCGAAGAGCTTCAGGTCGCCCAGTTCTACCATCACCACCATCATCATCACCACCATCACAGCTTCTATCGCCGCGGCTATTATGACGCGCCGGTCGTGGTGGTGCCGCGGTATCGGCGATATTATCGCCATCATCATCACCACCATCACCATCACCACAGCTTCTATCGCCGCGATTACTGAGGTCACGGTACGAGGGAAATGGGATGAACAGGACCTTCGGGTCCTGTTTGCTTTTGACAGCATCCAAATCGGGTAAAACAGGCAGAATCATCTTCCGCGAGCGCTGCACGCAGCCGGCGCGGAGATCAAGCCAACGACTGGAACGCCAAGTCCGAGCGTGGCCACCGGCCCTATTCGTTGCGAGCCTTTTCCTTTGCCGCCCGATGCAGGTGCCGGTACGTGCCGTCGAACACCGTATCTGATGAAGACGTCCATTCGGTACCCGCCGCCAATTTGGGCCGATTGGTGTAGATCCGGCGGGCCTGAAGCTCGCGCTCCGCCGCCTCTTCCTCGTTCATTGGCTCGAGTTCGAAGTTGGCTTCCTCGGGAATGACGATGATTTGTGCGAAGGGCTCGCTCGGTCGGAAGATGTGGGTTCGGCCTTCGGCCGGCGCCTTGAAGACGCAGAAGAACATCATCGGCCACCAATTGCGAACCAGCGCAGGAACGGCGATCGGCACGGTGTCGGTCCGATCGGTATAGAAACGCGGATGCGGCTCCGTGCGGATTGCCATGCCTTTCTCGACCTTGAGATCGAGCAGTATCTGGTAGGTGTAGAACGCATCGCCAAACTTGCGAAACGGCGGCCATTCCGCTCCCCCTTCCGGCGGCTCACCCCAATCGGCCTCGAGGACCAAGCAACCATCGCTGGTCGTCACGTGAAGCTCGAAATCATAGGGATAGAACAGCTCGATGCCGTATTGCGCACCCTCGGAAAAGGGCACGCAATGCCAGACCTGCTCACGCGAACCGTCCGCGCGCGGCTCGCGCTTGCCGGCCCATCCGGGGATTTCGAGCTTGGTGCGGCGTGGCGCCAGCCGCGGATCGTTCAGCCGAAACTTGACCTTGTCCATGATTCACCCCGTCAACCCACACTAAGAATTCGAACCTGCATCGCCGGACGCCGTTCCGTGCGCTCATCGCCGCCACGCGCGCAAGGATTCCGGCATTTCGCGTGAATTGACCCTGAACGATTTGCAGACTATATCACTTTAGAACTATTCTAAACTAGTCAACCAGGACACACCGTGAAGAATTTTGCCGATCTGACCGAGCGCGAGGTGCTTGCGGTCGCGATTGCCTCCGAGGAGGAAGACAGCCGCATCTACATGAGCTTCGCCGAGGATCTGAAGGAGCGCTACCCGGATTCGGCAAAGCTGTTCGAGCAGATGGCCGAGGAGGAGCGTGGCCATCGCCACATGCTGCTCGAGACGTACGAACAGCGTTTCGGCCAGCATCTGCCGCCGATCCGCCGCGAAAACGTCAAGGGATTTTTGCGCCGCCGTCCGATCTGGCTGACCAAGAACCTGCCGCTCGACACTATCCGCAAGGAAGTCGAGACCATGGAGTTCGAGGCCGAGCGCTTCTATGTGAAGGCCGCCGAACAGGCGCAGGACGTCGGTGTGCGCCGCCTGCTCGGCGATCTCGCCGAAGCAGAGAAAAGCCACGAGAACATCGCCGCCAAGCTGACCGACGAAATCCTGAAGCCCGACGTGCGCGCCGAGGAAGACCGCACGCGGCGGCGGATGTTCGTGCTGCAATATGTGCAGCCCGGCCTCGCCGGCCTGATGGACGGATCGGTCTCGACATTGGCGCCGCTGTTCGCGGCGGCCTTTGCCACGCACCAGAACTGGCAGACCTTTCTGGTCGGCCTCGCCGCCTCGATCGGCGCCGGCATCAGCATGGGCTTTGCGGAGGCGCTGTCCGACGACGGATCGCTGACCGGGCGCGGCTCGCCCTGGCTGCGCGGCGTCACCTGCGGCGCGATGACGACGCTCGGCGGGCTCGGCCACACGCTGCCTTATCTCGTGCCCGACAGCTGGGCCAACGCGTTCTGGATCGCGACGGGAATCGCCGGTGTCGTCGTGTTCTTCGAATTGTGGGCGATCGCCTTCATTCGCTCGCGCTACATGGACACGCCGTTCCTCCAGGCCGTGTTCCAGATCGTGCTCGGCGGCGCCATCGTGCTGGCGGTGGGGATATTGATCGGGGCGGCGTAGGCGGTGATGACGATGAAAAGGCATCTTTCATCCACCGTCGCTGCCGCGATCTTGATCGGCGGATCGATTCTAATTGCGTCAGGCGGGGCCGCGCGTGCCACCGATGAGATCCAAGTCTACAACGCCGGCATCGCCGATGTCGGCCAGTTCACGATCCAGCAGCACCTCAACTACGTCGCGCTTGGACAGAAGGACCCGCCCTTTCCTGGCGGCATCCCGTCCCACAACAGCCTCAACGGCACGCCGGAATTCGCCTATGGCATGACCGACTGGTGGGAGCTCGGGCTCTATCTGCCGTTCTCGGTGCAGAACCAGCAATTTTTGTCCGATGCCTTCAAGCTGCGCACCCTGTTCGTCTCGCCGCATGCGGCCGACCGCAATTTCTTCTACGGCGTGAATTTCGAGCTCGGCTACGAAATGCCACGATTCGCGCAGACCCGGTTCGGCCTCGAAATCCGGCCGATCATCGGCATCCGCAATGCCCAGTACGAGTTCATCGTCAATCCGATCGTCGACGTCGGCTTCGACCGCTATGGCGAGGTCGACTTTACCCCGGCCGCGCGCGTGGCGCGAAAATTCGGCAACGATCTGTTCGCGGGCTTCGAGTACTACGCCGATTTCGGCGAGATCGGGAATTTCAAGAAGCTCTCGGACCAGTCGCATACGCTGTTCGCGGTGACCGATTTCAAGGTCGGCGACTTCGGTGTGAACTTCGGCGTGGGCTACGGATTGACCCGTGCCTCCGATCGCCTCGTGGTCAAAACGATCATCGGCTACGCATTTCCGGTGCCCGGAGCGACATCCGATGCCAACGCGCGCATGGCCAGCGGCCCTATCAATCCGTTCGCGCATGCCTTTGCGCGCAGCTTCCAACCCTAGAGCGAAACTCATCGCTAGATCGGGCGCCCCCATGACGGCCCAACTGCACTATGGAACACCGGCCAAGATCATCCATTGGCTCATCGTCGCGCTGCTTGCCGTGCAATACCCGATCGGCTGGCTGATGCCTGACATCCACCGCGGCATGACGCCCGGCGCCGGGATGACGTTTCACCTCTCGATCGGGATTACAGTTCTGGCTCTGACCGCTCTCCGCCTGGTCTGGCGGCTGACCCATCCGGTCGCGCCAGAAAGCTCGCTGCCGGCCTGGCAACGGCTGAGCTCGGAAGCCGTGCACTGGCTGCTTTATGCGCTGGTCCTTGCGACCACGCTGACGGGCTGGCTGTTTGCGTCCTTCCGCGGCTGGTCCGTTTCGATCTTCTACCTCGTACCGCTGCCGATGCTGGCGTCCGACAACGAAGCCGCCGGGCGCACAGTCGACGGACTGCACCAGGCCATGGAATTGGCGTTGCTCGTCACCATCGTCATTCACGTCGCAGCCGCGCTCGCGCACATCTTCGTCTATCGCGACCGTGTCATGCAGCGGATGTTGCCCAGGTAGCTTTTGTAACAGGATAATTGCTGTCAAACGGCGGTTGCGACATCGGATAATTCTGCGCATCATTGTTGCAATGAAATGCAGGAGCATGTCGTGGCGAAATCGGAATGGAGTTTCAAGAGCGCGGTCGAGCTGTCGGCCGCGTTGATCGCGAAGAAGGTTTCTTCGGTCGAGCTCACGCAGGATGCGATCGACCGCATCGAACGGCACGACGGCAAGGTCAACGCGATCTGCGTGCGGGACTTTGATCGCGCACTGAGCGCCGCACGCGACGCGGACGCCGCATTGGCGCGCGGCGAGCGCAAGCCGCTGCTTGGCTTGCCCATGACGGTGAAGGAATCCTAGAATATCGCGGGCCTGCCGACGACCTGGGGCATTCCCGCCCAGAAGGATTTCATCGCAAAAGAAGACGCGCTGCCGGTCACGCGCGTGAAGGACGCCGGCAGCATCGTCATCGGCAAGACCAACGTGCCGCTCGGGCTCGGCGACTGGCAGAGTTACAACGACATCTACGGCACCACCAACAACCCCTACGATCTCGGCCGCACGCCCGGCGGCTCGTCCGGTGGCTCCTCGGCGGCGCTCGCGGCGGGCTATGGCCCGCTGTCGATCGGCTCCGATATCGGCGGCTCGCTGCGCGTGCCTGCCTTCCATTGCGGCGTCTATGCGCACAAGCCGACCTTCAATCTCGTGGCGATGCGCGGCCACACACCGCCGCCGCTGCCGCCCTTGCCGTTCGAGCGCGACCTCTCGGTGATCGGCCCGATGGCACGCAGCGCCGCCGATCTCTCGCTGGTGCTCGACGTGATGGCCGGGCCCGATCCGATCGATGCAGGTCTGGCTTACCGGCTTGAGCTGCCGGCGGCGCGGCATACTGCTTTCAAAGATTTCCGTGTGCTGGTGATCGACACCGATCCGGTGCTGCCGACCGATACCGCCGTGCGCGGCACCATCAACACGCTCGCCGACAACCTCGCCAAGTCAGGCGTGACAATCGCGCGCAGCTCTCCGCTGCTGCCGGATTTCGCGGCCTCCTCGAGGCTTTATATGCGCATGCTGCTGTCGTTCCTCGCCGCAAGCTTCGCGCCCGACATCTATGCCGGCGCGACGGCGGCCGCGGCCGCGCTGCCTGAGGGCGACAACAGCCTCCGCGCCGAGCGGCTGCGCGGCATCGCGCTCAGCCATCGCGACTGGCAGATGGCGAATGGCGGACGCACGCGGCTGCGCGCGCAATGGCGCGAGCTGTTCAAAACCTTCGACGCGGTGATCTGCCCGGTGATGCCGACGGCGGCCTATCCGCACGACCATTCGCCGGATCAGGAAAAGCGCCGCATCACGATCGACGGCAAGGAGCATGTCTATACCGACCAGCTCGCCTGGCCCGGCATCGCCACGCTTCCCGGCCTGCCCTCGACCGCGATCCCGACCGGCTTTGCACCGGACGGACTGCCGGTCGGCGTCCAGATCGTCGGTCCGTGGCTGGAAGACCGCACGCCGCTGAAGCTCGCCGAGCTGATCGAGCGCGAGTTCGGCGGGTTCGTGCCGCCGAAGATGTTTGATGATTAGTGTTCGCCGTCATTGCGAGCGAAGCGAAGCAATTCAGAGATCGTCCGGCAGAGACAGTCTGGATTGCTTCGTCGCAAGAGCTCCTCGCAATGACGGAGTAAAATAACTTGGCTCAGCTATCAAACATGATCACGCTGCGCAGCGTCTTGCCGGCCTTCATGTTGGCAAAGCCCTCGTTGATCTCGCTCAGCTTCAGCTTGGCAGAGATCCAGTCCTCCAGATGCAGCCGTCCCCGCAGGTAGAAATCGACCAGTCGCGGCATGTCCACGCGAAAATGGTTGGAGCCCATTGAGGACCCCTGGATCCGGCGCTCGCGCAAAAAGTCAAAGCCGTGCAGCTCGATCTTCTGGCCAAACGGGATCATACCGACGATGGTGGCGGTGCCGCCGGAGGCGAGCATGCCAAAGGCCTGCTCCGCGGTCTCCTTCCGGCCGAGCACTTCGAAGGAGTGATGCACGCCACCATTGGTGAGGTCGCGGACCTGCTTCACGACGTCGCCGTCGGCGGGGTTGATGATGTCGGTCGCGCCCAGCTTGGTCGCGAGCTGAAGCTTTGCCGGATTGGTGTCGATAGCGATGATGCGGCCAGCGCCGGCGATCTGCGCGCCGTTGATCGCGGCCATGCCGACACCGCCGCAGCCGATCACCGCCACGGTCTCGCCCGCCGTCACCTTCGCCGTGTTCACCACCGCGCCGTAGCCGGTGATAACGCCGCAGCCGATCAGCGCGGCGAGATCGAGCGGCATCTCCTTCCGGATTTTGACGATGGCGTTCTCGTGCACCAGCATCTGCTCGGCGAAGGATGAGAGATTCAGGAACTGATGCAGCTTCTCTGAGCGAGACCACTGCATCCGGTTGGAGGCGCCCGGCAGCAATTTTACCGTGGTGTCGGTGCAGAGCACGGTACGGCCGGTGGTGCAATTGTCGCAGGTGCCGCAGAACACGGACAGGCAAGTGACGACGTGATCGCCCGGCTTCACGTAAGTGACGTCGGAGCCGACCTGCTCGACGACACCAGCGGATTCGTGGCCAAGCACCGCCGGCAGCGGATGAGGATAAAGGCCTTCCATGAAGTGCAGGTCGGAGTGGCAGAGACCGGCCACTGACGTCCGGATCAGGACTTCGCGCGGGCCTGGCTTCGGCAGGCTGACATCCTCGATGACCAGCGGCTTGTTGACTTCATGCAGGACGGCGGCCTTCATCGAGAACTCCCTGTCGCTTTTTTTTGGTTTGATCGTGGCGCGTAGCCTACGCCGCCAGAACCAGTTCGCCAACCTCGCTCATGGAGGCTGAGCTGTCGCCGAGCAGCAACGCGGCGATCTTCGCTTGCACGGCATTTTCCGTCAGCCGGAACGGATCGCTCGGCGACACCCGATGATCGATCACCAGCCGCGACAGCAGCAACCTTCGTGCATCGCCGCGCATCTCATGGATGCGGTGCGCTTCCCAGGCGAGCGCGACCGCGCTTGCGACATGATAGAGCAGGCTCGTGGCGCGGCGCGCATCGGCCTCGTTCTCGGCCTTACTCGCGACCTCACGTGCAAAACCGACCGCACGATCGACGAGGCCGCGCAGGTTGACGCGCCAAGCCTGCGGCACGGAGGCGCTGTCATCGAGCCGCGCATGCAGATCGGCTGATAGCGCGGACTCCGCGCCATGGCGGCCGACGGCGCGCCGGAGCGCATCGATCGCGACGATGTTGCCGGTACCTTCCCAGACCGAGCCGAGATGGGCGTCGCGCAGCAAGCGCGGGGTGGCGAATTCCTCGATATAGCCGATGCCACCGCGCATCTCGAGCGCATCGCCGCAGACTTTTCGTGCATCACGCGTGGCGCGGAATTTCAAGGTCGGCGTCAGGATGCGCAGCAGCGCAGCCGCATCCTGGCTGCCGGCTTCCGCACGATCGAGCGCGTCGGCGGTGAGAAAACTCATCGATAGCGCCTGCTCGACCGGCAGCATGATTTTCAGCATCTGCCGCCGCCCGAGCGGCAGGTCGATGATGCGGCTACCGAACACCACCCGGTTCTTTGCGACAGTCATCGCATCATGATAGGCGCGGCGCATCAGCGCGGTGGACTTGACGCCGTTGGAGAGCCGCGACGAGTTCACCATCTCGGCCATCTGCACAAAACCGCGGTCGAGCTTGCCGACCGCGTAGGCGATCGCGCCTTCGAGCTTGATTTCGCCCGACGCCATCGAGCGGGTGCCGAGCTTGTCCTTCAGACGCACGATCCGGTAATGGTTCTGCGAGCCATCATCGAGGAAGCGCGGCATCAGGAACAGGCCGACGCCGCGCGTGCCGGGCCCGGCGCCTTCGGGGCGCGCCAGCAGCATCACGACCTTGGCGTCGGCGTTCGAGCAGAACCATTTCTCGCCATGGAGGCGCCAATGGTCGCCCTCCTGCACCGCCGTCGTCGTCAGTGTGCCGACATCGGAGCCGCCTTCCTTCTCGGTCATGAACTGGCCGCCCTGCGTCAGCTTGCTCATGTCGGTCTGGGTCAGGCCGTCGAGATACTTTGCTTTGAGCGCATCGCTGCCGAAATTCGAAAGCAGTTTTGCGCAGCCGTCGGTGACGTTGATCGGGCAGCCCATGCCGAATTCGGTCTGGTTGAACAGGAAGGTGAAAGCGTGTTTTGCCGCCACCGGATATTTGTCCGGCCAGCCCATGATGCCCTTGCGGATCGAGAGCGCGTGGATGCCGAATTCGCCGAATGCGGCGTTCTCCAGCTCGCGATAGGCCGGATGGTATTCGATATATTGCGTATCGCGGCCGAACTTGTCGCGCTGATGCAGCACCGGGGTATGCCGGTCGGCAAGGCGCGCGCAGTCGTCGAGACGGCCACCGGCCATCTCTCCCAGCCGATCGAGATGCGGCTCGATGTGGCGGAACAGCGTCTCCGGCAGATGGATGCGGAGCAAATCCGTCAGTGCCTGATCGGCGCGGTAGAAATTCATGCCTGACGTATCGGGCGCCAGCAGGCCAGATGGTGCGGCCGCGACATTTTGTGGCTGCGCTGTGACCGGCTTGTGCATGATCGTCCTCTTCGTTTCCGCCCGACGACAATTCTTACCGCTTGCCGCTTTGGATGATGTCGATCATGCTCCAGCCGCGGATGCGGATAAAGCCGCAAATTGTCAGGGAGGCATGACCGCCGTGAAGGAGCAATTCGCTCTGCGGAATTGTGATTGACCCGGCTGGTTGTCCGCGCGGCGGATACATAGATCAGCGCTTCCCGTCTCCGAGAGATCACCCCATGGAACACCCGAAATACAAGATCGCCCTCATCGTCGGCGCCGGCGAAGGCCTGAGCGCCTCGCTGGCACGGCTGCTGTCGGCGCAGGGCATCCGCGTCGCACTGGCCGCGCGAAAAATCGAGAAGCTGGGCGCGCTCTGTAGCGAGACCGGCGCCAAGGCCTATGCCTGCAATGCCACCGAGCCGGAGGAGGTCGAGCGGCTGTTTGGCCTCGTCGAGCGCGAGATCGGCACACCCGATCTCGTCGTCTACAACGCCAGCGGCCGCACCCGCGGGCCGTTCGTCGATCTCGTCCCGGCCGACGTCGCGCAGGCGATTGCAATCAGTGCCTATGGCGGCTTCCTGGTGGCGCAGCAGGCGGCAAAGCGTATGCTGCCGAACAAGCACGGCGCGATCCTGTTCACCGGCGCCTCCGCCAGCGTCAAGGGCTATGCGCAGTCGGCCTCGTTCGCGATGGGCAAGTTCGCGCTGCGCGGCCTCGCCCAGAGCCTGGCGCGCGAACTCTCTCCGCAGGGCATCCATGTCGCGCATTTCGTCATCGACGGCGGCATCAAGAGCGCGGCGCGGACGGAAGCCGCGGACAAACCGGATTCGATGCTCGATCCCGATGCGATCGCGGAGAGCTATTGGAACGTGCTGCAGCAGCCCCGCAGCGCCTGGAGCTGGGAGCTCGAGCTGCGCCCCTGGGTGGAGAAGTTTTGAGACAATAACGTAACAACAACCGTCATTGCGAGCGAAGCGAAGCAATCCAGAGATGTCTCCGCAGAAACAGACTGGATTGCTTCGTCGCTTCGCTCCTCGCAATGACGAAAGAGAGGGAGCGACATGACCACGGAAACCGCCATCGATACCGGCACCAACGAACTCCTCTGCGTCATCCGCGACCGCGTCGCTGTCATTACGCTGAACCGGCCGGAGGCGCGAAACGCGATGTCGGACACGCTGACGCCGGCGCTGCGCACGATGATCCGCAGTTGCGGCGAGAACCCCGATGTCGGCGCGCTGCTGCTCACCGGCGCTGGCGAAGCGTTTTGCGCCGGCGGCAATGTCAAAGGCATGGGCGCGCATCGCGACAAGGCCAAGCTCGAGATGCCCTTTGACGACAAGGTCGCCGATCTCCAGGAGCGGCAGCGGCTGCTCACGGGAGCATTGGTGTCGGTGCGCAAGCCGACCATCGCGGCGCTGCCCGGCCCTGCGGTCGGCGCCGGGCTTGCCATCGCCATGGCCTGCGACATCCGCATCGCCGCACAATCGGCCTTCGTCGCCACCGGCTACGCCCGCATCGCGCTCAGCGGCGATTACGGCATCGCCTGGCTGCTCACCCGGCTGGTCGGCACCGCGCGGGCGCGCGAGCTGCTGTTCACCGGCGATCGCGTCGATGCCGCACGAGCCGAGGCGATCGGCCTCGTCAACCGCGTCGTACCCGACGACAAGCTTCAGACGGAGGCCTTCGCCCTGGCAAAGTCGCTGGCCGAAGGCCCGCGCCTGGCGCTGCGCTACATGAAGGACAATCTCGACGAAGCCCTGTTGTTCGATTTCGAAACCGCCAGGGATCACGAGGCCGAGCGGCTGATCCGCCTGACCACGACCGCCGATCACAAGGAGGCGGTGCAGGCCTTCATCGAGAAGCGCAAGGCGGTGTTCACGGGGAAGTAGGCCGGCGCATTACCCCATCCACGAACGCAAAAAAATGCCCGGCTCTGGTTTGACCTGAGCCGGGCTTGGAGTGGTGTCAGACCGAGGCTGAGGGGCTTTCGGCCTGACGGGAAAGTGCTGCGAGACGCCAGCTCGCGCAGGGAATGTCTTTCGGCGCGACGTTGATCTCCTTGTCGAATCGCACCAGCTTCCAGTCATCAGGATGATTGACGAAGGCGAAGCCGGATTTGCGCGCGGCCGAGATCATGGGTTGGTTGGAGCGCAGCGTGTCGCCGAACATATGCTCGGCACCGAGCGCGGCCGCACGGCATTCGAGATTCTTCATCAGCGCGGTGGCGATGCCGTGGCCCTGCCAGCGATCGTCAACCGACAGTCCGAATTCCAGCGTCGACGTCTCAGCATGGAGCGCGTAGCGCGCCTCGGCGACAATCGTTTCAAAACCGTCGACCATCTTGGTCGCAACCACGGTGAAACGCTCGCGCGCTCCGACATCGAGGAATTCGCTCAGCAGGCCTTGTGGCAATTCGCTGATCGCACCGAAGAAGCGGTTGTAGCGGGAGCGGGTCGTGAGCGAGCGGAAATAGTGCTGAAGCTCCTCGGTGTCGCGCGGCTCGATGAAGCGCACGTTGAGCGGCTCACCCTGCCGGGTGCGCAGCACATCGGAATATTGCTTCAAATCTTCCAGGCGGAGAGTGCTCATGACACGAGCCCCAAAGCGACCAAAGGCGAAAACAGGACCGCCGGCGCCCCCAAAGTCAGGCGGCGCCGGCCTGGCGGCCAATCAGGCCCGCCAGAAGGGTTTATCGGCCTCGTGGGCAATGTCGGTCCAGGACAGCCCGACGTCGTGGAGATCGCGGGCGGTCCAGTTGGTAAGCTCACGCCGCGTGCGGTAGCGCTCGTGCCAGACGTGAAGCGTCTCGCCGATCTGCTCGATCACGCCCTGCGCATGATGATTTGTCATCGAATTATCAGTGCAAGTAGACATTTTCAGCTCCTTGAGCTAACTTGACCCGCAATATCTGCTTCCGAGTGCGTTGCGACAAACGACAATTTGTACCTCTTCGCATGAAATAAGCTCATGTATCCTGCTGCCAGATGACTGCCAGATTGCCGTCCCTGAACGGATTGCGGGCCTTTGAGGCCGCCGCGCGCCATCTCAGCTTCACGCTGGCGGCGTCCGAGCTGAGCGTGACCCAGACCGCGATCAGCCATCAGATCCGCCGGCTCGAGGAGGAGCTCGGCATTCGCCTGTTCATCCGGCAGAACCGCGCGCTGGCGCTGACGCCGGAGGCGCGCGACTATTTGCCGGGCATCCGAGCCGCCTTCAACGATCTGCGGCTGGCCACCGACCGGTTGCTGCGCAAGGACGACGACAAGGTGCTGACGATCTCGACGCTGGCTTCGCTCGCGGCAAAATGGCTGCTGCCGCGGCTGACCGATTTCCAGGAGCAGCATCCCGGCATCGACGTCCGCATCACCACATCGACCAGCCTCGTCGACTTCCAGCGCGACGATGTCGACGCCGCCATCCGCTACGGCCGCGGTCAGTGGCAGGGCCTGCGCGCCGACTGGCTGATGGCGGACGAGCTGTTCCCGGTGTGCAGTCCGTCGCTGCTGCGCGGCGACAAGCCGCTGCGCCAACCGGAGGATCTCCGAGGCTACACGCTGCTGCACACATCCAACGCCAACAGCGACGACTGGCGGCTGTGGCTGACGGCGGCGGGCCAGCCGTCCGATATCGCGCGGCAACCCGGCATCACCTTCGACATGATCTTCATGACCATCCAGGCCGCGATCGACGGCATCGGCGTGGCGATGGGCCGGACCTCCTACGTGCAGGACGACATCGCCAAAGGCCGGTTGGTCGTCCCCTTCAAGATCGCGCTGCCGGCCGATGCCGGCTTCTATCTGGTCTCACCGGAGGGCCGCCGCGAGGCGCCCAAGCTCGCCGCATTCCGCGAATGGATGATCGCTGCAACGCAAAATAAGGCCTGAAAAATCATCAACTTCCCCGGCAAATTCGATTGACTCGTACCGCCTCGCGCGGGAAGGGGTAGACAGATTGTCGCAGTATCGATCTGTCGCCTTGCCGTGAAATGAGTTCCGGTCCGGCCGCGTCTCGAAGGGGAATAACGTCATGGCTGGACCAGCAGACTCAACAAATCCGCCCGAGATCAAGTCGCGCATCGGCGCGATCCTGCGCGCCACATCAGGCAATTTCCTCGAGCAGTTCGACTTCTTCCTGTTCGGCTTCTATGCCGCGGCCATCGGCAAGGCGTTCTTCCCCTCGACTAACGAAACGGCCCAGCTGCTCAATACGTTCGGCGTATTCTGGCTCGGTGCGTTGATGCGCCCGGTCGGCGCCATCGTGCTCGGGGCCTATATCGACCGCATCGGCCGTCGCAAGGGCCTAATCGTCACGCTTGCGATCATGGCTGCCGGGACCGTGGTGATCGCGTTCTGCCCGACCTATGCGACGATCGGCGTCGCCGCGCCGATCATCGTGCTGTTCGGCCGCCTGCTGCAGGGCTTTTCCGCCGGCGTCGAGCTCGGCGGCGTCTCAGTCTACCTGTCGGAGATTTCGACGCCCGGCAACCGCGGCTTCTACACCTCGTTCCAGTCCTCCAGTCAGCAGGTCGCGATCTTCGTGGCGTCGATCCTCGGCTTTATCCTGAGCGAGATGATGCCGGCCGAGACCGTCACCGCCTGGGGTTGGCGCATTCCCTTCTTCGTCGGCTGCCTGATCATCCCGCTGATCTTCTTCCTGCGGCGGTCGCTTGAGGAGACGCCGGCATTTCTGGCAATGAAGAAGCACCCGACCGCCGCGGAGGTGTTCTCGTCGGCGCTCGCGAACTGGCGCATCGTCATCCTCGGCATGATGATCGCGATCCTGACCACGACGACGTTCTACTTCGTCACCGTCTACACGCCGACTTTCGGCAAGTCGGTGCTGAAGCTGTCGACGCAGGATGCGCTGCTGGTCACCTTGCTCGTCGCGGTCACCAACTTCTTCTGGAATCCGGTCGGTGGCGCACTGTCAGACCGCATCGGCCGCAAGCCGGTGTTGCTCACCATCGCTTGCCTGGCGCTGGTCACCGCCTATCCGGCGCTGCACTGGCTGGTGGCCGCGCCGACCTTCGGCAAGCTGCTCGCAGTCGAGATGATGTTCTCGTTCTATTTCGGCATGTACAGCGGCACCATGCTCGGTGCTCTGGTCGAGATCGTGCCAGCGCATGTCCGCACCACCTGCTTCTCGCTCGCCTTCGCGCTTGCGGCCGCGCTGTTCGGCACCTTCACGCCGTTCGCCTCGACCTTGCTGATCGAGCACACCGGCGACAAGGCCTCGCCTGGCTACTGGCTGATGCTGGCAGCCTTCCTCGGCATTATCGCGGCATCGGTCGTCTATCGCGGGGGGCGCCAGGCGGTGACGACGTATGATGCGGTCGGCGAACCGGCGGCGGGACACTGAGGGTCATTCCGGGGCGCGCGCTTCCTTCTTAACCTCGCCGCGCCTGCGGGGAGAGGTCGAATTCGATCGCAGATCGAATTCGGGTGAGGGGGTACAGGTCTCGCGGCATTCGAATGTGCGGAGAGAGCCCCTCACCCCAGCCCTCTCCCCGTAAGAACGGGGCGAGGGAGCGCACCTCCTGTGCGGCGCGGCTACAGCTCCACCACCACGTAGTCGCTCTCGACCCTCACCGTAACAGTCTCAGCGACATACGGGCCCTTGACCACGTTCGCGCCCGGCTCGACATGGGCCGGATACGCCTTCGCGCGGAAGCGGCGGGGATCGCAATAAGACTGGCCGGTGCGGATGTCGAACTCCCAGCCGTGCCAGGGGCAACGGATGATCTCGCCGAGTTTTGTATACTCGATCTCGCCGGGGTCGCTGGATTGCGCGAGCCCGATCAACGGCCCTTCGCATAACGCCGCACCTTGATGCGGGCAGCGGTTCATCAGGCCGAAATATTCGCCCTTGATGTTGAAGACCGCGATGGGCCGCCCGTCGATCTCCAGAAATTTTCGCGTTCCCGGCGGCAGTTCATCCACCGGGGCAATGACATGCCTCGCCATCAGGAAATGCCGTAAAGCTTCTTGGCGTTGCCGAGATAGAACGCCTCGCGATTGTCCTCGCTCACCCCCGCCGGCAGCACACGCGAGGGCTCGTCATAGTCCCAATGCGGATAGTCGGTCGCGAACAAGAGGCGATCCCAGCCGATCCACTTGATGATATCGAACAGATCTTCGCGCCGCTCCGGATCTTCCATCGGCTGCGTCGTCCACCACACTTGCTCACGGATATATTCCGACGGCGGCCGCTTCACATGCGGCACCTCGCTGCGCAGCCGCTGCCAGACCTTGTCCAGCCGCCACGCCAGCGACGGCGCCCAACCAAAACCGGCCTCGATCATCACCATCTTCAGCTTCGGGAAACGCTCGAACACGCCTTCCAAAACCAGGCTCGCCAGCGCCGATTGCTGGCACTGCGAATGTCCCACCATCTCCTCGATGTAATAGGACGGCCAGCCCGACGGCGTGATCGGGTTGCCGCCGAAGCCGAAGGCGTGGACGCCGACGGGAAGGCCGGCCTCTTCGGCGGCCTGATAGATCGGCCAATAGCGGCGCTGGCCGAGCGGCTCGACATTGCGGCTGAGCAAAAGCACCTGCACGAAGTTCTTGTCGCCGGCGCGCTCGCGGATTTCGGCGGCGGCCGACAGCCCGTCCTCATTGGCGACGACGATCGACGCCTTCAGCCGCTTGTCCTTGCTGGTCCATTTATCGATCTGCCAATCGTTGATGGCGGAACACAGCGCCGCCGAAAGCTCGTGATTGCGGATGCCCTGCCCGGTGTTGAGCGGATTGAGTACACCGAGTTGCACGTTGTTGGGATCGAGCAGTTGCTTCTGCATGAACGACAGCGAGGAGCCCTGCGGGCCGCCTTCCGGCGGATAGGCGTCGCGGCGCGAGGCGTTGGGCTGGGCTTTTGGATAGGGCGGGCCTTCCATCATGCCCTGATAGGCATGGACGCCGTAGACCTCGAGATGATGCTGCCAGCGTTTGGCGAGATACGGATAGAGCTCGGTGCGCGCGGCGCGGGCCGGATGGATGTCGCAGTCCGCGATCGCGGCCTTGGTCGTAAGGGGAGCGACGGAGTCCGTTTGTTCGCGGAACTGGATGTTCATGGCCTTGCCTCCTCGGGAGGGAGTTCTTTCAGGCGGGGATAGGTCGCATGCGGATTGTCGATCATGATCTTGCGCACGAGATCGGGGGTGAGGCCCTCGGGCAGCGCGTCCTGGCCGTCGAACTGCCAGTGCGGATAGTCCGTCGAGAATAGGACCAATTCGTCCGACTGCATATGATCAAACAGGCGAATTAATGTCTCAGCCTCGGGCGGCGCATCAAATGGCTGTAACGAGAAGCGGATGTTGCTGCGCACAATTTCGAGAGGTGCGCGATCGACCCAGGGCGTCTCCATCCGGACCCCGCGCCAGAATTTGTGCAGCCGCCAGAGATAGGGCGAGATCCAGGAGACGCCGGATTCCAGCATCACCATTTTCAGCCGCGGATACTTTGCGAAAACGCCCTCGACGATCAGGCTGGTGAGCTGTGTCTGAAACGCCTGGGCCTGACCGACATAATCCTCGATGTGGTAGGAACCCCACCCCACCGCAGTCGGCGGATTGTGATAGGCGGAACCGGCGTGGATGCCGACGGGGAGGTCGAGCCGTTCCGCCGCTTCATAGATCGGCCAGAGCGCGCGCTTGCCGAGCGGCGTATCGCCCATCACCAGCATGAGCACCTGCACGAAGCGCCGGTCCTGCGCGCAGCGCTCGATCTCGGCGACGGCCTTGTCGACGCTTTGCGTCGGGATCACGATCGAGCCGCGCAGGCGCTTGTCACGGTCGAGCCATTCCTTCACCAGCCAGTCGTTCAGCGCGCGGCAGAAGGCGGCCTGCAAATCTTCCGAGAACACCATCTGCACGCCGTAGAGCGGATTGCAGATGGCGTAGCCGAGCTGGAAGGGATCGAGCACATGGCGCTGCATATCCTCCAGGCTTTCGCCCGGCTTGCCGGTCTCGGGCCGCCAATCGGGCCGCGCCACGATCGGCGAGTTCTTCGGGTAGGATTGCGAGACGAGATCGACCATGCCGCGCGTCGTCACCTGATCGCGCCAATAATCGTTCAGGTACGGCAGCAGGCTGGTCAGATGCGGCACGGCCGGATGCACATCGCAATCCACCCCGCCGGCAATCAGGGACGCCATCACGTCTCCTTCGCGTTTCCTCGTCACAGTTTCTTGTCCGCCATTCAAGCAGGCCTGCCCGTCGCCCGCAACTCGGCCAAGGCTTCTGTCATATGCTAGAAAGGCGCAGCTCAGTTGCGAAGGAATAAGGGGTTTTGGGATGAAAGAGCTCGTCGGCATTGCGGAACAGGTCGCGGCCAAACTAATCGCGCGCAAACAGACCATTGCTGTGGCGGAATCCTCCACCGGCGGCCTGATCGCGGCCAGCCTGCTCGCGGTCCCCGGTGCCTCCGCCTACTTCCTCGGCGGCGCCGTGGTCTACACCCGCGATGCCCGGCGCGTGCTGATGGATATTTCGGACGAAGGAATGAAGGGCTTTCGTTCCTCCTCGGAGCCTTACGCAAAGCTGCTGGCCGAACAAATGCGCAGCCGCTTCAATGCCGACTGGGGCCTGTCCGAGACCGGCGCAGCCGGCCCCACCGGCAACCGCTACGGCGACGCCGCCGGCCATAGCTGCATGGCAGTCGCGGGACCTGCGGCGGAGGTGATCACACTGGAGACGGCAAGCGGCGACCGATTTGCGAATATGCAAGTGTTCGCGGCGACGGCGCTGAAGTTGTTGCTGAGGAATCTCGAAGGGTGATTGCATCGTTCCCAAAGTGAGTCGATAGCATCGCCGCAAACGCGCTGTCATGCTCCGCGAAAGCGGGGCATCCAGTACGCCGTGGCCCATCGATTCAACCACGACCGTCTCGGAGTACTGGATCGTCCGGTCAAGCCGGACGATGACAGCGGAGAATAGAGCAGCAGCTACCTTCCCAGATGCCGCATGAAAATCCGCACCACATATCCCCTGAACCGCGGCGCCTCGTCATAGATATCCGACGCGATCCGCTCGATGGTTTCGCGCAGGGACATGAACTGCGCCTGCCGCGCGCTGCTTTCGGTGCCCTGCATGCCCGCGAGCTCGTCCATCGCGGCATCGCTGATCTGGCATTGCACGACATCGCCGTCACTGGTCATGGTGAAGCGAAAGGCCAGACGTTCCAGGTCATGGCCGATGATCTTGTCGCGCGTCAGCGGCATCCAATTGTCCCGTTCGCGCCCCCGAACGGAACAATGCTGAAAATCTGGCGCGTTGTCACCATCCGCGCCAGAGGACATCGCGGTCATGCGACGTTCATCAACAGCGCGCTCACGTCAGTCGGCCACGCGCCGACGTCAGTAGGCGAGCGCCGTGCCGGTCGGCCTGTCCAGTGCCGCGGCGAGCGATCGATACTCCTCGCAATCCGTCCCGCAGATGGATGCAATTCGACTGAGGTGATAGAGCGCTTGCTCGCGATTGCCTCGCTCGAGCTGCCACAGTCCATAATATTGCCACGTCAGCACGTGGTTCGGATCGACCTGCAATGCGCGTTCGTACCAGACCTGCGACTGCTCGTAGTCGCCGAGCTTGCGATAGGAGTAGCCGATGAGGTTGGCGACGTTCGGATGGTCGTCATGGCCGAGCGACTTCAATTGCACGATCGCAGCCGCATAGTCGTTGCGTTCGTAGATGGTGTCATAGGCGATGCGGTAGCCGGCCGCGAAAGCGGGATCGCCGATGCTGGACTGGTTGTTCGGCTTCTTGCCTTTCTGGGTTGCCTTGGTACCCGGGCGCTTGGGATAGGTTGGCTGCGGCTTCTGATCCGCATAGGCCCCGGCATAGGGATCGGTGGAGCTGATGCCGCCACCGCCTCCTCCGCCACCGCCGCCTCCCCCCGCGGCAAACGCCGGCGAGCTCAACAAAGCTGCCGCAAACGTACCAAGCGTGACGAGCCTGATCATCGCTGTGATCATGTCTGTCTCCTGTCCTGTTTCAAGCAGCCCCGGACGATTTGATAACCCTGCCTTGGCAGCGATATTCCAGGACGCTGTGCACGCGGAGACATCAGCATTCGTACGACAGGTCTGTTGTCCTTTACTGAAACGCGACCTCGGCAAAGCTCCGCAGCTTGCGCGAATGCAGCCGCTCGGATTCCTGCTGCTTCAACCGCTCCAGTGCCTTCAGACCGATCTCGAGATGCTGGCCGACGCGGCGGCGGTAGAATTCGCTGGCCATGCCGGCGAGCTTGATCTCGCCGTGCAGCGGCTTGTCGGAGACGCAGAGCAGCGTGCCGTAGGGCACGCGGAAGCGATAGCCGTTGGCGGCGATCGCGGCCGATTCCATGTCGAGCGCCACCGCGCGCGACTGCGACATGCGGCGGATCACCTCGGGCCCCGAAATCTCCCAATTGCGGTTGTCGACGCTGGCGACGGTACCGGTGCGCATCAGGCGCTTGAGCTCAAAGCCTTCGAGGCCGGTGACGTCCTCGACCGCCTGTTCGAGCGCGACCTGCATCTCCGCCAGCGCCGGGATCGGCACCCACAGCGGCAGCTCACGGTCGAGCACGTGATCCTCTCGCACATAGCCGTGGGCAAGCACGTAGTCGCCGAGCCGCTGCGTGTTGCGCAGGCCCGCGCAATGGCCGAGCATCAGCCAGGCATGCGGCCGCAGCACGGCGACGTGATCGGTGACATTGCGCGCGTTCGACGGGCCGGTGCCGATGTTGATCAGGGTGATGCCGCGATAGCCTGATGCGACCAGGTGGAAGGCCGGCATCTGCGGCGTGCGCGCCGGCGCGTCTCCGGCCGCCGTTCCGCCAGCACGCATGATGACGTTGCCGGGCGCGACAAAGGCGTCGAGCCCGGCCTCGCCGGACTGAATCCGCTGCTGGCAGGCTTGCGCGAAGGCGTCGACATAGAACTGGTAGTTGGTGAAGATCACAAAATTCTGGAAATGCTCGGGGTCGGTGCCGGTGTAGTGGTAGAGCCGGCGCAGCGAGTAATCGACGCGAGCGGCGCGGAACAGCGACAGCGGCTCCGGTGCGCCGGGCTGAAGCTCGAAGGTGCCATCCGCAATCGAATCGTCCATCGTTGCGAGATCAGGCACGTCGAACGCATCGCGTAGCGATCGCGTCACCGGCGAGTTTTCGCTGGTGGTGATGGCGGCCTCGATGTTGATGTCGCGGCGATAGGCGAAGTGAATCGGGATCGGCTCGGCGGATTCACCGATCTCCACGGGCACGCCGTGATTCTGGATCAACAACCCGATCTGCTCGGTAAGGTAGGCGCGAAACAGGTCCGGCCGCGTGACGCTGGTCTCGTGCACGCCGGGGCCGGCGACGAAGCCGTAAGCGAGACGCGAATCCAGCCGCGCATGCGTCGCGGTGGTGAGGCGGACGAAGGGGTAGTAGGCCCGCACCCGCGTCGTGATCGCCTCGCCGTTGACATAGGCCTCGAACCGGTCGCGCAGGAATTTCGTGTTGCGCTCGTAGATCTCTTCGAGGCGGGCGACGGCAAGGCTGGCGTCGTTGAAGGATTTGGTGGCGATGGAGGGTGGGGATTGCATTGTTCGACCGCCGGGTTGCTGGGGCTTTGAGTCGAACTATAGCAAAGAAGAAGGAACCGTAGGGTGGGTTAGCGCAGCGTAACCCACCACTTCTGCCTCCGCGGATCGAGAAGTGGTGGGTTACGGCTTCGCCTAACCCACCCTACGAGATCGAGTTTACCGCGCGTCACTTCTCCCGGAACGCCCGCATCAGCTGATCGTGCAGCGGCTTCATCAGGTAGGACAGCATGGTGCGGTCGCCGGTCTGGACGAAGGCTTCCGCCGGCATGCCGGGGATCAGCTTGGAATCGCCGAGGCGGGCGACCTCTTCCGCCGGCATCGAGACGCGGATGGTGTAATAGCTCTGGCCGGTGCGCTGGTCGGTGGTGACATCAGGTGAGACCCGGGTGACGAGACCGTTGAGCTCGGGCGTGGTGCGCTGGTTGAAGGCGGAGAGACGCAGCAGCGTCTTCTGGCCGATCTGGAGCTTGTCGATGTCGACCGGATTGACCTTGGCCTCGACCTGAAGGTCGTCGGCCTGCGGCACGATCAGCATCAGCGCATCGCCTGCGGTGACGACGCCGCCGACGGTATGCACGGTCGATTGCAGCACCATGCCGTCCTGCGGCGCGCGGATGTCGACGCGGCGGAGCTGATCCTCGGCGGCGACCTTGCGCTCGATCATCTCGCCGATCTTGTCGTTGGTCTCGCGCAAATCCTTGGAGACCTCGCTGACCATGTCCTTGTCGACCTGGATGATCTGAAGCTCGGTCTCGGTGATCTTGCCCTTGGCCTGCGCCCGCGAGGCGATGTATTGCGCGCGCTCGCCGTTGAGGCGGGCGTTGTCGCGCTCGAGCGTGGTCAGACGCGAGAGCTGCACCAGGTGCTTGTCGTAGAGATCGCGGACACCAACGAGCTCCTGCTGCACCAGGGAGATTTCCTTGTCCTTGGCCCTCTCCTGCGCGGACAGGCCTTCAATCTCCTCGTTGAGCTGCTGAACGCGCTCGCGAAGCTGCGCCTTCTGGCCGGCGCGGCCGTTGACGCGGACGTCGAACAACTTGGTTTCGGCGTCGAGCAGCGTCTTGACGTCAGCATCGTTGCCGCGATCGAGCAGCGCTTGCGGGAAGACGATCTTGTCGATACCGCGTTGCTCGGCCTGGAGCCGCGCCGCGCGCGCCAGAGCCGCGTCGAGATTCTTGGTCACGATGGCGAGGTTCGCCTTGGTGACGGTGTCGTCGAGCCGCACCACGATGTCGCCGGCCTTGACCAGGTCGCCGTCATGGGCGCGCAGCTCGCCGACCACGCCGCCGGTCGGATGCTGCACCTTCTTGACGTTGGATTCGACCACGATCTGGCCCGGCGCGATCAGCGCGCCCGAGATCTGCACCGTCGCCGCCCAGCCGCCGAGACCGACGACCAGGACCAGGATGATCCCGAGCCCGAGCATCAGGTGAAAACGGATCGAGTCCCGCACGGTCCGCTTTACGGCAGGCTTGCCGCCGATCGTCATCGTGCTCATGACTTTCCGCCTTCGCTGACGATCTTGATCGGCGCCGACGGGGTCGCGCGCGGCTGGAGCACCTGGGCGAGCACCTGCTCCTTCGGGCCGAAGGCCTGCATGCGACCATCGCGCAGCACCAGGACCTGGTCGACCGCCTCGACACCGATCGGCCGATGCGCCACCACGATGACGATGGCGCCACGGTCGCGGGCGGCACGGATGGCGCGGGTCAGCGCCTCGTCGCCTTCGGTGTCGAGATTGGAATTGGGCTCGTCGAGCACGATCAGGAACGGATTGCCGTAGAGCGCGCGCGCCAGCGCCACGCGCTGGGCCTGGCCTGCGGAGAGCGAGGTGCCCTGCTCGCCGACTTGCGTATTGTAGCCCTCACGCATCTTGATGATCATCTCGTGCACGCCGGCTTCCTTGGCCGCGGAGATGATGCCGTCCGAGCTCGCCTCGGGATCGAAGCGGCTGATGTTCTGCGCAATGGTGCCGCCGAACAGTTCGACGTCCTGCGGCAGATAGCCGATGTAGCGGCCGAGCATGTCGGAGGCCCATTGGTCGAGCGCCGCGCCGTCGAGCCGGACCTTGCCGCGCACCGGATGCCAGACGCCGACCAGCGCGCGGATCAGCGACGATTTGCCGGAGCCGCTCGGCCCGATCACGCCGAGGGCGCTGCCGGCTTCGAGCGCGAAGGTGACGTCCTGGACGATCAGGCGCTGATCGCCCGGCGGCACCATGGCGACGCCTTCGACCGAGAGGCGGCTGGTGGGCGCCTGCAACTGGGTCGGCATCGTCTGCGCCGGCATCTGCTCCAGCAAGCGCGTGAGGCGCTGCCAGCTCTGGCGGGCCGTGACGAAGGATTTCCAGTGCGCGATGGCGAGATCGACCGGCGCCAGCGCGCGGGCGGAGAGGATCGAGCCGGCGATGATGATGCCGGCGGTCGCCTCCTGGTGGATGACGAGATAGGCACCGACCGCGAGCACCGCTGATTGCAGCATCATGCGCAGCACTTTTGCCACCGCGCCGAGGCCGCCGGCGACGTCGCTCGCACGCTGATTGCCGGCGAGATATTTTTCGTTGGCCTCGCTCCAGCGCGCGTTCATCCGGCCGGTCATGCCCATCGACACCATGACTTCGGCGTTGCGACGGCTCGACTGGGCGATGTCGTTGCGCTGGGCGGCAAGGCCCATCGCCTCCTTCGCCGGCTGGCGGGACATGAATTCGGTGACCAGCGTCAGGCCCACGAGGATGATGGCGCCGACCAGGGCGGTGACGCCGATCATGACGTGGAAGGCGAAGCAGATCGCGAGATAGAGCGGCAGCCAGGGCAAATCGAAGAACGCGCTCGGGCCCATGCCGCCGAGGAAGGAGCGGACATTGTCGAGATCGCGCAGCGGCTGCAGGCCCTCGTTACGGCTGCCGACCAGCAGCGGCAGGCGCACGATGGTGTCGAACACGCGCTTGTTGAGCGCCTCATCCAGCGCGGTGCCGATCCGCCCCAGGATCCGGTTGCGGATCATGTCGAGCACGCCCTGCGCCATGTAGAGGAAGCTCGCCAGGATGATCAGGCCGACGAGGGTCGGAACGCTGCGGCTCGGCAGCACCCGGTCGTAGACCTCCAGCATGAAGATCGACCCGGTCAGATAGAGCAGGTTGATCATGCAGCTCATCAAGCCGACGCCGACGAACGCCGTGCGACAAGCGCGCAAGGCGTCACCGAGCTCTGAACGGCGAACGCCGGGTACGGCTGCCATCAGTCTGATCTCTTTCGGTAAGGGGCAAAGCCCCTGATTTCATAGGCCGCTCAGGGGTACTCGACCCGGATTAACACCGTATTCCCTCTGCGACCAACGCAGCCGAATTAATCCAGATCCTGATGGGCCACATCATCCCCTGACGGCCCCGCACGCAAGTCCGGTATTTCACAGTCTTTGCGGCTTTTTATAGCAGACATCGCGGCCTCTCCCCAGCCTTGGACCAGCCTTGGGGAGAGGCGAAAGGTTCCGATCGACGAACCGAGCGGCAGCTAGAGCCGGCCGCCGCCGCGCACCAGGCGGACCACCAGAAGCAGGATGACGGCGCCGATCGCGGAATAGATGATCTCCGAGACCAGCCCGACGCCGATGTGAATGCCGAGCTTCGGGAACAGGAAACTGGCGACGAACGCGCCGGCGATGCCGATCACGATGTCGCCGATGATGCCGAACCCGCTTCCGCGCACCACCTTGCCGGCGAGCCAGCCGGCCACCAGGCCGACGAACAGGATGACGATGAGGCTTTGGCCAGAAATGTACATAAGTTGAAGTCCCTCTCCATGAACGGGGGCCATGGAACGGGAACCGGGATGAATGGGGTCTGAATGGTGTTCAGTTCTTCCCCGCCGGGGTCGAACAAACAAAAAAGTCGAAAACAACCCCATGCACAGTAGAGCCGCTATCGGCCGGGTGCTCGAGGTGAATCGGGACAAACTGGCTTCGGCGTAGCGGAATTTCGAATTAAAGAGCGCACCGTTCGCTCATGCCCTCTTCCCTTCTGGGGATAACCACGAGCTCCGCCCCCAACCGGATCCTTGCATCGGGGCGAGGGCGAGACATGGAGAGAGTCCATGTTCTCGCCTCCCAAGAGCACCGCTTCGGCGCGGCACGATAGGCCTGCGCTCAGTGACCGACCTCGGAGAAGACGATCTCGGCGAAACCCGCTGTGGTCGCCTCGCGCGCCCAGTCGCGCTGGAGCTCGCAGGCGAGCTGGATCCAGCTGATCGGAACGCCGCCCGCTTGGACGAGCCGGTCGAGGCCGGCGCGATGGGCCTCCTCCGACGTACCGGCCACCGCATCGACGACGGCATAGACCTCGAACCCTTCGCGCAGCGCATCGAGCGCCGGGAAGACGAGACATACCTCGGTCCATAGCGCGACCATGATCAGTTTCTTGCGGCCGGTGGCCTTGACGGCCGCGACGAAACCCTCGTCCTCCCAGGCGTTGATCGCGGTCCGGTCGATCGGCGTGACCTCGCCCAGCGCGTCGGTGATCTGATGAATGGTCGGGGCGTTCCGCCCGGTCGCGACATTGACGGTCGAGAGAACGACGGGAAGTCCGTAGAGCTTCGCGGTGCGCGCGACCGCGGTCACGTTGTCGATCAGCAGCCGCTTGTTCAGGGTGACGATCGATCCAACCTGGACGGGCTGGAAATCGATGATCACCAGCGCGGCGTTCTCGGGCGTGAGCAAGTGGTCGGCACGCGGATCACGGATGGTCGAAGCAGAGGTCATGGCAAGTCCTTTCCGTTGGGTTCGAGTTGACAGTTCGTTGGGCGCACGAGGTCGTGGCCGGGCGCGACGGCAAAAAAATCGGCTTGTGAAAAGTCGGGTCAGCAGGCGGTCAGCGAGGCGGGATGTTTGCCGCCTCCGTAGCGTCCGTGGTCGCAGAGCCGAAGCCAGCGCCGCTGACCGTGGTCAGGGCAAGCAAAGTGAATTTCCACATGGCCTGGCACTCCAATGGCCGGTGACTTGGCCTGTAGGTCGCAACATACCAGTTATTTTGATCATGTAAATACAATATTTGAACACATGATCAGTTTTCTTTTAAAGTCGTTTATGTTTATAAGATGCATGGACAAATCGAATCGCGCCAAACCGCCCAAAACCCAAAGGCATGCCGAAGCCACCGGCGATACGAGCGCGCGGGATCGCATCCTGAAAGCGGCGGAGCAGATTTTTGCCGAGATGGGGTTCGAGGGGACGTCGCTTCGGCAGGTGGCGGTCAACGCCGACGTACCGGTTGCGCTCGTCAGCTATCATTTCAAGAACAAGCTCGGTCTCTACCGGCAAGTGTTCAAGGCTCGAGATCCCAACACCAATGTGCAGCGCCTCGCCGGCCTCGCGCTCGCGGAAACGGAGAGCGATCCAGAGCGACGGTTGGAAATGATCCTGAAGGCCGTGATGATGCCGATGCTGTCGCTGCGAAACGTCGAGGGTAGCGCGAACTTCGGCGTGCTGCTGACGCGCGAGGCGACCGATCCCCGGTCAGGGGAACGGGGCATCATCAACGAGATGTTCGATCCCATCGCCAAGGCAACGATCAGGGCGCTCAAGGGCGCGTTGCCCGGGAGAAGCGACCCAGAAATCGTCTGGGCCTTTCAGATGTTGATCGGCACCATGCTCTACATCATGGCCGATGCGGGTCGCGCCGTGCACCTGAGCGGCGGCGCCTGCGATCCGGAAGATGTGGATGGGACTATGAGAATGATCCTGCCGCTGCTCCTGCGGGGGATACGCGGAGTCGGCTCTTGACGAACGAGCGCCCGCTTTTGCCAGGGTGCGGCCGTATCATGAGTTGTGCGTGAGCAACTAGCGTTGGGTCGCTCGCTGCCGGACGAAACGAACCCCTTCGTCGGCCGGCCGATAGTTTTCGTAGAGCTTGCCTCGCAAGGGGAATGGAGCGCAGTCTTTCCGTCGCGAGACTTCAGACCCACAACAACTTGCTACGAGATAACCGCCGCCGGCTCCGCCAGCACACATCTCGCCGCCCTACCCGGGCCGACCTCGACATTCGGCGGCAGCTTCTCGACGCAGCGCGGCTGGGCCACGGCGCAGCGGGGGGCGAAGGAGCAGTTGTGGGGTTTTTCGGCGAGCGAGGGCGGGGTGCCGGGGATGGTTTCGAGGCGCTGCCCGCGCTTGGCGCCGTGGACCGTCGAGGCGAGCAGGCCCTTGGCATAGGGGTGCATCGGACTGCGCACGATGTCGCGGAGCGTGCCCTGCTCCACGATCTGGCCGGCATACATCACCGCGACGCGGTCGCAGATTTCGATCGCAACACCAATGTCGTGGGTGACGAAGATGACGGACATGCCGAACTCGCGTTGTAGTTCGCGCAAGAGCAACAATATCTGGATCTGCACGGTGGCATCGAGCGCCGTGGTCGGCTCGTCCGCCAGCAGGATTTTTGGACGACAGGCGAGCGCGAGTGCGATCATCGCGCGCTGGCGCATGCCGCCGGACATCTCGTGCGGATAGGCATCGAGCCTGCGCTTGGCGGAGGGAATGCGTACGACCTCGAGCATCTCCAGCGCTCTCGCGCGGCCCTCCGCAAAGCTCTTGCCCTCGTGGCGGACCACGCTTTCGGCGATCTGCGCGCCGATGGTGTAGACCGGATCGAGCGCGAGCGCGGGCTCCTGAAAGATCATCGACACGGTCTGACCGCGGAACGACGACAATTGCTCGTCGTTCATGGCGAGCACGTCGCGGCCCATCACGTTGACCTTGCCCGAGATCTGCGTGCGCTTGCGCGGCAGCAGCCGCATCAGAGCACGCAGGGTCACGCTCTTGCCCGAACCGGACTCGCCGAGCAGGCCCAGCACCTCGCCGTCACCGAGCGAGAGACTGAGATCGTTCACGGCATAGACCGTGCGCTCGCCGGTGAAGCGGATGTTGAGGCCTGAGATATCGACGAGCTTTGTCATGACGGCAGCTTGGGTACCCGGTCGTGATAGTCGGTGACGCGCTGGAAGGCGGCGCCGATGGTGAGCAAGGTGGCTTCATCGAAGGAGCGGCCGATCAGCTGCATGCCGACCGGCAGGCCGCTTTTGGTGAAGCCGGAGGGAATGGTCAGCGACGGCAGGCCGAGATAATTCACCGGGCGGGTAAACAGCGTCAGGCGCTGCACCATGGCCGGCGCATTCGGGCCGCCACCGACATCGCTCTCCTCGATCGTCGGCGCCGGCACCGGCGACGCCGGTGCGAGGATCGCATCGACGCCAGCGGTCGCGGCGTTATGCGCGGCCAGTGCCGGACCACGCCAGCGCATCGCTTCGAGATAAGTGATGGCGGGAACGGCGAGACCGTTCTGAAGCCGCATCAGCACCTGCGGGCCATAATCCTGCGGGCGCTCGATCATCCAGCGCTTGTGAAAGGCGGCAGCCTCGGCCGCGAGCACGAGCTGGCTTGCCGCGGACAATTGCCGCTGGTCGGGCAGCTCGACTGTGAGGATGTCGGCGCCCTCGCGCTTGAGCACCGCGATGGTCTCGTCCAGCACGCGTGCGACCTCGCTGTCGAGATCGTCGACATAGAAGGACGAGGGCACACCGATCTTCAGCCCCGTCAACGAGCCCTTGGTCGCCGCAACATAGTCAGACAGCGGCTCGTGGCTGGTGGTCGAATCTGCGGGATCGAGACCGGCCATCAGCGCGAGGAGCAGCGCGCAATCTTCAGCGGTCCGCGCGAGCGGGCCGACGGTGTCGAGCGATTGCGACAGCGGCATCGCGCCGGCACGGCTGACGCGACCGACCGTGGTCTTCAACCCCGTGACGCCGCAGAAATGCGCGGGCATGCGGATCGAGCCGCCGGTGTCGGAGCCGAGCGCCGCATAGGTCAAACGCGCGGCGACCGACGAGCCTGAGCCCGAGGACGAACCGCCGGTGATGTGCGCGACGTTCCAGGGATTGCGCACTGGACCGTAATGGGCGTTGTGACCGGTCGGGCCGTAGGCGAACTCCGCGAGATGCAGCGTGCCGAGCCGCACCTGGCCGGCGTCCTTCAGCCGCTGCAATGCGGTGGACGTGACGGTCGGCACGAAGTCACGGCGGATCAGCGAGCCGCAGGTCGAGACCTTCCCGGCGTCGTAATACATGTCCTTGTGCGCGAGCGGCACGCCATGCAAGGGTCCACGGACATTGCCCTTGGCGAGCTCAGCGTCGGCGGCATCGGCCGCTTTCAATGCAGCCTCCGCTTCAATCGACATGAAGGCGTTGAGGTGCGGCTGCCACTGCGCGATGCGATGCAACAGCGCGCGCGTCACCTCGTGCGAGGATAATTGCTTCATCGCGATCGCACGTGCGACCTCGGTCAGCGTCATCAAGGCGGGTTCGGTGCTCATTTCGACACCTTCAGCGTCTGCGCGAGCGGGTAGAGCGCGGGCTCGAGGTCGAACGGCAGTGTGCCGGCGATGGCTTCAAAGCCTTCGAAGGCGGGTCCGATGGAGTTGGAGATACGCGTTGCGATCTCGTCGTCCACGGGAACGCCCGCGATCTGCGCGATCGGCTTGATCTCTTTCGGTGTCGGTCTTGTCATGCGGTTTCCTCTGCGGGCGCGCGGCTATGGCCTGAACCCGGGATCGCCATGTAGCACGCGGCCTCGTGGCCCATTCTATCGACGGCCGTAAGCTTTGGTGCGGCATTTGCGCAGAGCGGCTCCGCAAACGCGCAGCGGGTGTGGAAGCGGCAGCCCGAGGGCGGGTCGATCGGATTGGGCGGATCCCCCGTGATCGGCGGCTTCTCGGTGCGGCGATCAGGATCGGAGGACGGCATCGCAGCTAGAAGCGCGCGCGTATAGGGATGCGCGGGGCTATCCCAGACCTGATCGACCGGACCGAGCTCGACGACCTCGCCAAGATACATCACCAGCACGCGATCACTGATATAGCGCACGACGTTGAGATCATGGCTGATGAAAAGATAGGTGAGCCCGAACTCGCGCTTGAGGTCGGCGAGCAGGTTCAGCACCTGCGCCTCGACGGATTTGTCCAGCGCTGAGACGGCTTCGTCAAGAATCACCAGCCGCGGCGACAGCGCCAGCGCGCGTGCGATGTTGACGCGCTGGCGCTGACCGCCGGAGATCTCGTGCGGATAACGGTTGGCGAAATTTGCAGGGACCAGGCCGACCTTGCCGAGCAGCTCGCGCGCCAGTGCCCTCGCCGCGCCGTCGGCCATGCCGTGCACCTTGGGGCCGAAGGCGATAGATTCCTCGATGGTCAGGCGCGGATTGAGCGACGCATAAGAGTCCTGGAACACCATCTGCATGCCGCGGCGCAGCTCGCGCAAGGACAGCGACTGGCCGACGGCCATGCCGTCATAGATGATGTCGCCGGTGTCGCGCGGCATCAGATGCATCAGCAGACGCGCGGTGGTCGACTTGCCGCAGCCGGACTCGCCGACGATGCCAACGGTCTCGCCCTTGGCGACGGAAAAGGAGACGTTGTCGACGGCGCGCACGGTGCGCTTTGCGGCGAATAATCCGCCACGCACCGGGAAGTGTTTTGTGAGGCCGTTGACCTGAAGCAACGGCTGCGCGACGCCACCGACGTCCTCGACCGGCTCCAGCATTTCAACGGATGTGCTGCTCTCGCTCATGGCTAGTTCCTGATGTCCATGGCGCTGCGCAGGCCGTCCGAGAGCAAATTGAAGCAGATCGAGACCGCGAAGATCATCGCGCCCGGAAGTGCTGCGACCCAGGGATTGACGTAGATCGCGGTGCGGAGCGTGTTCAGCATCAGGCCCCATTCCGGCTCCGGCGGCTTGGTGCCGAGGCCGAGGAAGGAGAGACCGGCGGCCAGAATCATCGAGACCGAAATGAGACTGGTGGCATAGACGAAGATCGACCCCAGCACGTTGCCGAGGATGTGCACGCGCATGATGGTGAAGGGCCCCGCGCCGGAGGCGCGCGCGGCGTCGACGAAGTCCATGTTGCGGACGCCGGTGGTGACGCTCTCGGCAACGCGGGTGATTTGAGGGACGAACACCACCGTGAGCGACACGATGGAGTTGAGGATGCCGGCGCCGAGTGCGCCGGAGATGGCGATCGCCAGCAGCACGGAGGGAAAAGCGTAGAACACGTCGATCGTACGCATGATCGCGGTGTTGAGCTTGCCGCCGACATAGCCGGCGACGAGGCCGAGCGAGGTGCCGATGCAGAAGGCGAGGATCACGGGCAAGATGCCGATCACCAGCGACAGCCGCCCGCCATAGACCAGCCGCGCCAGCATGTCGCGGCCGAGCTCGTCGGTGCCGAGCGGATAGCCTGATGTGCCGATGTGCCGAAGGCGGCGGATCATCGAGCCCTTGTAGGGATCCTCAAGTCCGAGCCATGGCGCGAGCACCGCGGAGAGGAAGATCAGCAGCAGCACCAGCGCGCAGGCCATGCTGACCTTGTCGCGCCGGATGCGGCGGCCGACAGTGGCCCAATAGCCGCGTGCCTTGGTGGCGGGTGCGGCCTGAAGCGCGGCATCAACGGTGGCGGACAACGGAAGCTCGCTCATCTTCTAGCCCCGCTTGATGCGCGGATCGATCGCGGCTTGCGCGATGTCGACCAGGAGATTGAGGAAGACGAAGAACAGCGCCAGAATCAGGATCGTGCCCTGCAATAGCGGCAGGTCGCGCTGGAAGATCGCCGAATTGAGCAGGAAGCCCGAGCCCGGCCAGGAGAACACGGTCTCGATCAGGATCGAACCACCGAGCATGTAGCCGAGCTGAAGGCCCATCACCGCAAGCGCGGTGGGCGCGGCGTTCTTGATGACGTGGCGGAACACCCCGGTTTCATGCAGGCCCTTGGCGCGCAAGGCCTCGACGAAATCCTGCGAGAGGATGTCGCCGGTGAGCGCGCGCACCGTGCGGGTGACGATGCCCATCGGGATCACCGACGTCGTGATCGCCGGCAGCACGAGGTATCTCAGGTGCTCCCAGTCCCAGGCCCAGGCGGTGGAGCCGCCGGACCCGGCGCCGACCGCGGGCAGCCAGTTCAGCTCGACCGAGAAGATGATGACCAGCACCATGCCGAGCCAGTAATGCGGCACCGAGACGCCGGCGATGGCAAAGGAGGTCGCCAGCTTGTCGATCCAGGTCTCGCGGAAATAGCCGGCGATCAGGCCGAGCAGGATGCCCATCGTGAAGCCGATGATGGCCGCCGCGATCGCGAGCGTGACGGTGTTGCCGACCGCACGCATGACCTCGGCGAGCACGGGACGGCCCGTCGCGATGGAATTGCCGAGGTCGCCGTGCAGCGCGCGCATCAGCCACAGCCCGAACTGCACCGGCAGCGGGCGATCAAAACCATAGGCGGCGCGGAGCTGCGCGGCGAGCTCCTGCGAGGCGTCTGCGGGGAGCACCGCTACGAGCGGATCGCCCGGCGTGATGTGCACGAGCAGAAAGCACACCAGCGCGACGCTGATGACGATCGGGACGACATAGACGATGCGTCTGGCGATATAGGCGAACACGTTGGGTTCTTTCTTCCTTCTCCCCTTGTGGGAGAAGGTGGCGCGCAAGCGCCGGATGAGGGGTTGTTTCCGCGAATACAGCATTATCAAATGAGAGAGAGGGTCACTCGCGGAGAGAGACCCCTCACCCGGCTTCGCTGACGCGAAGCCACCCTCTCCCACAAGGGGAGAGGGTGTACTGAGCAAGTCGATAGACTACTGCATCGACACCAGCGAGAAGTCGATGAACCAGCTCTTCGGCTGCACCACGCCCGTCACCTTCGGGCTGATGGCGCGGGGGCCGACGTCGTGGGCGACGTAGAGGAAGGCGGCATCGTCGACGGAGGCTGCGTGCAGCTCGGCGAGTGCGGCATCACGCGCGGCGGGATCAAACGTCTGCCGTGCTTTCTTCACCAGCTCGTCGAACTTGGGATCGTTGATGAAACCCCAATTGTTCGAGACCGGCGGCGCCATGCTCGATTGCAGGAAGCGCACCAGCGCGAAGAACGGATCCATCGCCGCATAGGTGACGTTGGTCGCATTCGCGCCGTTTGCGCTGGGGTCCTTGGCGCCGCGGCGCCAGTTGGTGAACAGCGTATTCCATTCGATGACATCAAGCTTCACGTCGAAATAGCATTCGGCGAGCGCCTGCTGAAGATATTCGTTCATCGGCAATGGCTGCATCTGGCCCGACCCCGACGCAGACGTCTGGATCTTCACCGTCAATTTCTTGCTCGGACCGAAGCCCGCTTCCTGCATCAGCTTCTGCGCTGCCGCCTTGTCATACTTGATCTCGAAGGTCGGTTTTCCCCGCCAGGGATGGCCGGGCTCGAAGGTGCCGGTCGCGGGCACCATCAGGCCGGCGAGCAGGCCGTCCTTGAGGCCTTCGCGATCGACGCAGAGGTTTGCCGCCTTGCGGACGCGGATATCGTTCCAGGGCGAGCCCTCGACGCGCGAGAACTGCCACGGCCAGACATGCGGCTGCTCGTTGGCGTAGATCTTGAAGCCGCGCTGCTTGAGCTCGGGCAATGCGTCCGGCGCGGGCGCCTCGACCCAATCGACCTGGCCGGAGAGCAGCGCCGCGGTGCGCGCATTCGCTTCCGGCATCGGCAGCAGCACCATCTTGTCGACCTTGGGCACGCGCGCCTTGTCCCAATAGGCCGCATTCTTGACAAGCTCGAGCCGCTCGCGCGGCGTGAAGCCTGCCATCTTCCACGGGCCGGTGCCGGAGGCCTCCTTGGCGAACGCGGTCCAGGCGGCCTGCGACTTCGCCTTGGCGTCGGCGCCTTCGGCCTTGTCGTAGAAGGCCTGCCACTTCGCCGGGCTCGCCATGAAGAGGTTGGTGAGGTTGATCGGCAGGAAGCTGTCGGGCTCCTTGGTGGTGAGCTCGACCGTCATGTCGTCGATCTTCTTGGCGGAGGCCAGCGTCGGCATGCGCGACGCGGTGACGCCGACCTGGCTGGCGTCGAATTGCGGCGCGTCCTGCTTCAGCACCTTCTCGACGTTCCACACCACGGCGTCCGCATTGAACGGCGAGCCGTCATGGAAGGTCACACCGGGGCGGAGCTTGAAGGTCCATTTGGTCTTGTCGGAATCGTCGACCTTCCACTCGGTGGCAAGGCCGGGGATGACCGTGCTCGCCTTGTCGGCCGAGGACAGGTCCCAGCCGGTCAGCGCGTCATACATGGTGAGGCCGGTGAAGCGGTTGCCTTCAAAGCCCTGATCGGGCTGGCCCAGCGTGCGCGGAATATCGGCAGCGGTCATGCCGATGCGCAGCACGGTTTCGGCGCTGGCCACGCGCGGCCAAGCGGCCGCAGTCGTCAGGGCCAGCGCGGCGATCAGTGCCGCGCGTGTCGTCGTCTTGATAAACATAACCTCAGTCCTTTTCCGGCTTCCGATGATTAATTTTGATGCAAACGTATGCAATGGCTATGCCAATGGGGAAACTTATTCTGCAAATTGCCCCTGCGACGACAAGTCCTTGTGATCGGACGCGTACAATGGCAGCGCGCTGCCTATTCTGGCATCAAGCTTGCAGGTTTGGCCCTGATTTTCGCTTCAGTTTTTCCTGGGAGCTTTGGGCCATGCGTATCCGACTGTCGACTTGTCTCGCCGTGCTTGCGCTGGCGTTTTCCGCAATCTCGGCGCGCGCCGAAACGGTGGTGCGCTATGGCATCTCGATGGCGGACATTCCGCTGACGACGGGCCAGCCCGATCGCGGCGCCGGCGCCTATCAGTTCACGGCCTACACGATCTACGATCCGCTTGTCGCCTGGGAGATGGACGTCTCTGACCGGCCGGGCAAGCTGGTGCCGGGCCTCGCCACCGAGTGGAAGGTCGACGACACCGACAAGAAGAAGTGGCGCTTCACCCTGCGCAAGGATGTGAAGTTTCATGACGGCAGCGAGTTCAACGCCGACGCCGTGATCTGGAATCTGGACAAGGTCCTCAACGACAAGGCGCCGCAATTCGACAAGCGGCAGAGCGCGCAGGTGAAGACCCGCCTGCCCTCGGTCGCCAGCTACGCCAAGATCGACGATTCCACGGTTGAGATCACCACCAAGACGGTCGATTCCTTCTTCCCCTATCAGATGCTGTGGTTCCTGGTGTCGAGCCCGGCGCAATACGAAAAGCTCGGCAAGGACTGGGACAAGTTCGCCAGCCAGCCCTCAGGCACCGGTCCGTTCAAGCTGACAAAACTGGTGCCGCGCGAACTCGCCGAGCTCAGCAAGAACCCGGATTACTGGAACAAGAAGCGCATTCCGAAGGTCGACAAGATCGTGCTGGTGCCGATGCCGGAAGCGCTGACGCGCACCAATGCGCTGCTCGCGGGGCAAGTGGATTTGATCGAGACGCCGGCGCCGGACGCCGTGCCGCAGCTCAAAGCGGCCGGCATGAAGATCGTCGACAACGTCACGCCGCATGTCTGGAATTATCATCTCAGCGTGCTGCCGGGCTCGCCCTGGACCGACATCCGGCTGCGCAAGGCGTTGAACCTCGCCATCAACCGCGACGAGGTCGTCGGCCTGATGAACGGGCTCGCCAAACCCGCCAAGGGCCAGGTCGACCCGTCGAGCCCGTGGTTCGGCAAGCCGACGTTTGAATTGAAGTACGACCTCGCTGCGGCGAAGAAGCTGGTCGAGGAAGCCGGCTATTCAAAAGCAAAACCGCTGAAGGCCACCTTCATCATCGCGCAGGGTGGCACCGGCCAGATGCTGTCGCTGCCGATGAACGAATTTTTGCAGCAGAGCTTCAAGGAAATCGGCATCGACATCGACTTCAAGGTGGTCGAGCTCGAGACGCTCTATACGCATTGGCGCAAGGGCGCGGCCGACGAGATGAACGCCGGCATCACCGCCAACAACATCGCTTATGTCACCTCGGATCCGCTCTACGCCATCGTCCGCTTCTTCGCTTCCGACCAGATCGCGCCTGTCGGCGTCAACTGGGGCGGCTACAAGAACCCGAAGGTCGACGCGCTGATCAACGAGGCCAAGCAGACTTTTGATTCAGCCAAGCAGGACGATCTGATCGCGCAGGCGCATGCGCTGATCGTCGACGATGCCGTGCTGGTCTGGGTGGTCCACGACACCAACCCGCACGCGCTGTCGCCGAAGATCAAGCAGTTCGTGCAGGCGCAGCACTGGTTCCAGGATCTGACGACGATCGGGGTGGAGTGAGGGCGGCACCGGTGTCGTAGGGTGGGCAAAGCGAAGCGTGCCCACCACCTTGAGCCGACCCGGCGAGATATGGTGGGCACGGCGCTTGCGCGCCTTTGCCCACCCTCATATGAGGGCTTTTAAGTCAAGCGTGCCGAACGGGGCTTGGGTATAGATCTTTGCATTTGGCGTGGAGGCGGCGCGCGGAG
>NZ_FOBX01000048.1 GCF_900109945.1 Bradyrhizobium sp. OK095 | reverse complement strand
GAGTTGACGCTCTTGCCGGTCGACAGACGGTTCTGCGTGGTGGCGAGAAGATCAGCGGTGGACTGGAGGGAGAGGAGGTTCTGACGAACCGAGGACGAGAGAACGATACCGGACATAAGCTGTTACCCTTCTGGTACGCAACGCAACAAACTTCGATTAGGATTAATCGATGCCGGGACGGTGAACGTTTGGGGCTAACAAAGCATGAAGCGTGTCGCGCGAGTCCTTGTCTCGATTCACCATAAGAGTCGTCAAAGCCGGATCACGCGCTCGTGTATCGCCATGATTGAATGATGCTTTTTCGTGCATCGGCGATGCGTTTGCCAATTGTCAACCATAACTCAGAGTGAGCAATTGGCTGCATCCGGATGCATCGTCTTCGCCCCATCGCACGACGTCTGCGCATGCGGGCGCAAAAGAAAACGGCGGGGCCGAAGCCCCGCCGCTCTATCTTGCTTGCGATGTCGTCCGCTGATTAGCGGAGCAGCTGGAGCACGCTCTGCTGCGACTGGTTGGCCAGCGACAGCGCGGAGACCGCGATCGACTGACGGGTCGACAGCGCCTGGCTGTTGGCGGCTTCGACGTTGGTGTCGGCCAGGGTCAGGTTGGACGAACCGGTCTGCAGCACGTTGATCAGGCTCTTGTTGAAGTCCTGACGCACCTGCACCACCGAGAGGTTCGAACCGAGGGTCGAGGCTTCCGAACGCAGCGTGCTCGACGCCGTGTTCAGGTTCGTCAACACCTTGTTGGTCGCAGCGTTGTCGATGAAGTCGACGCCGCTGGTCAGCGAGGCAAGGCCCAGACCCTTGGAGTTGTAGGTCACACCCGTGATGCTCAGGTTCGACTTGCCGGTCTCGTCGAACACCAGCTTGAGCTGGTCGCCGTTCAACAGGTTGACGCCGTTGAACGAGGAGTCCTGCGAGGTCGTGTCGATCTGGTTCAGGATGTTGTTGTACTGCGAGACCAGGGCCGCACGGCTGGTCTGCGCGACCGAATCCGCGACAGGCGCGGATGCCGTCGAGAAGGTGAGCGCAGAGGTCAGCGTACCGCCGATCGCACCACCCGCAGCCGCCGAACCAAGCGTCGAGGACGCGTAGTCGTTGGTGGCCGAGATCGTGAGCAGACCATTGGCGTCGATCGTGGCAGACAGGTTGTTGGCCTG
>NZ_FOBX01000037.1 GCF_900109945.1 Bradyrhizobium sp. OK095 | reverse complement strand
GCCGGGCTCGAGGCGTTTTATCGTGCGCTTGCCGGAGAGAGTGGAGAGGGTGACGAGATCGCGGTGTTGTCGGGTGAGGCCGGCGCCCTGCGCGGAGTGCTTGCCGGAGAGCGAGCGGGGCATGGAGAAGAGCCAGGCGGGAAGGGGCCGCAGAGCGATGCCGTGCCTGCGATGGATCCGCGTTTGCTGGTGGAGCGGACGGAGCATCGTCTGAAGCTGATACTGGCGGAGCTTGCGAAGCTGCGCCCGGAGCAGGTCGATCCCCACGAGCGGCTGGAAGTCTACGGCATCGACTCGTTGCTGATCATGCAGCTCAACCACAGGCTGGCCGGGGTGTTTGGCGAGCTGTCGAAGACGTTGTTCTTCGAGTACCCGACGCTGGAAGGTGTCGCGGCGTATCTGGCGGCGGAGCATGAGACCGCCTGCCGGCGCTGGACGGCGCTGGAGGAACGGGAAGAACAAGAGGGGAAGCGGCCTGCGGTCGTCGCGCCGCGTGCCGCCGCGAGATCGGAGCGGCAGCGTCCGGCGCGTCGCAGGATGACCGGTCGGGCGCGCGAGCCGATCGCGATCGTCGGGATCAGCGGCCGCTATCCGGGGTCGCCCAATCTGGAGACCTATTGGGAGAACCTGAAGTCGGGCAAGGACTGCATCGGCGAGCTTGCCGGCGACCGCTGGCCGCTGGAGGGCTTTTACGATCCGTCGGCGGATGAGGCGGTGGCGCGGGGCCGGAGCTACAGCAAATGGGGCGGGCAGCTCGCGGGCTTTGCGGAGTTCGATCCGCTGTTCTTCAACATCTCGCCGCGGGATGCGGCCAATATCGACCCGCAGGAGCGGCTGTTCATCGAGAGCTGCTGGCATGCGCTGGAGGACGGCGGCTATACGCGCGACCGGTTGCGGGATCGGCATCAGGGTCGTGTGGGTGTGTTCGCGGGGATCACCAAGACCGGCTTTGCGCTGCATGGGCCTGAGCTGTGGCGCCGTGGCGGCGATGGATCGCCGCACACCTCGTTCGGCTCGGTTGCGAACCGTGTGTCGTATCTGTTGGACCTGCACGGGCCGAGCATGCCGATCGACACGATGTGCTCGGCGTCGCTGACGGCGATCCACGAGGCGTGCGAGCATCTGTATCGGGACGAGTGCGAGCTGGCGCTGGCCGGTGGCGTGAACCTCTACCTTCATCCGCGGACCTATGTCGATCTTTGCGCGATGCGGATGCTGTCGCAGGACGGCCGGTGCAAGAGCTTCGGCAAGGGCGGCGATGGCTTTGTGCCGGGGGAAGGGGTCGGGGTGGTCGTGCTGAAGCGTCTGTCGCAGGCGGAGGCCGACGGCGATGTGATCCATGCGGTGATCCGCGGCAGCAGCATCAATCACGGTGGCAAGACCAACGGCTATACGGTGCCCAATCCAGTGGCGCAGAGGGAGCTGGTGCGTGCTGCGCTGGAGAAGGCCGGGGCGCGTGCGCGGGAGGTCAGCTATATCGAGGCGCATGGCACCGGGACGGAGCTTGGCGATCCGATCGAGATTGCGGGCCTGACGCAGGCGTTCGGCCATGACACGTCGGAGAAGCAGTTCTGCGCGATCGGCTCGGTGAAGAGCAACATCGGCCATCTGGAGGCGGCGGCGGGGATCGCGGGGCTGACGAAGATCGTGCTGCAGCTGAAGCACGGCGAGCTGGTGCCGAGCCTGCACGCAGGGGAGCTCAATCCGCATATTGATTTTGCGAACAGCCCGTTCGTGGTGCAGCGCAGCTGCGAGGCGTGGCGCCGTCCCGTGATCGAGCGCGATGGTGTGCTGCGCGAGGTGCCGCGGCTTGCCGGGCTCTCGTCGTTCGGGGCGGGCGGCTCGAACGCGCATGTTGTGATCGAGGAGTATGTTGCGCGGGCCTCTGAGCCGCGTGCTGCCGTGGTGAGCCGGTCGCGTCCTGCGCTTGTGGTGCTGTCCGCGAAGAGCGGTGAGCGACTGAAGGAGCAGGTCTTGCAGCTCGTTGCGGCGATCGAGCGCGGATCGCTTCGAGGATCGCTTGGCGATGCTGATCTGTCGGATATCGCCTACACGCTGCAGGTGGGGCGTGAGGCGATGGAGAGCCGGCTTGCGCTGACGGCGGCCTC
>NZ_FOBX01000030.1 GCF_900109945.1 Bradyrhizobium sp. OK095 | reverse complement strand
CGCAGCCGACCAAATCATGAACGAGTGTTACCCATCGATCCGGTCTGTTTTGTTACCCATCCATCCGCTGGACAGCGAAGCGCCGGATGAGGGGTATCTATCCACGAACGCGACAAGCAGTTTCGCGCGCGGAGAGAGACCCCTCACCCGTCTCGCCGCTACGCGGCGAGCCACCCTCTCCCACAAGGGGCGAGGGTGCACCGTCAACGCCGCGCGAAAATTCAGCTCAACCAGAACTTCGGCGTCGCCCTCTCAAGCCGGCAGCTTACGCGCACTGACGTGATGCGGTCACAGACTAAAACTCGAGAGCAGCCAACTTATTCAAGAACGGCAACACCGCCCGCTCAAACGTCGGAGGCTTGAAGCCCTTGTACTCCCGCACGATCATCGCCCTGGCAGCTGCCGGATCCGGCTTGCTGTTCGGCGGCGGCTCGGGATTTTTGTCTGACCGAATGAAATCCGGCGCCGTGCCCGGCAATTTGTACAGGTTGAAGTCGCTTCGGCGCGTCGCAAAGTCGGCCTGCAGGTAACCCTCCGCCATCATTGCGCTGGCTGGCGCCAGATAGAACCCATCTTCGCGATATCGGCCAAGCACCGAAAAGGTCCTGGAGCCTTTCGCGACATCGACGAACTGATGGCTCAGGCGAACCAGTTCGATATCGTTGCCGCCGGCCCTGATGTGGACGCGGCGCAGGGGAAGCTCTGCGGCATCTTGCGTCACGACGCTGACGAGCACGAGCACATGCTTTGCCATCGCGGCATACTCTTCGGAAGTCATCGGCCAAGCAAAATCGATCGCCGAGCCTCGCGCCGCCTTGGGCACCACTCGGCCCGTCTCGTTGGCGGACTTCTCCAGACGTTCCGAGATATCGGCAGGAGACACGGTCCCTCGCATCGACGGTCGTGGCTTGCTCATGATCTGCGCGAGCGCGTTATTCGACAGCAGCAGCAACAGCAGGACGACGACGAGTCTTGGCACCACGGACTCCCGAGGAAATTCAGGAATGCATCCAGAATGTGGGTTTGGTCGGCTCCAGCCTTCCACCCACGCGCACCGGCGCAATCTTCAGCGCAAGTCCCGTCGCGTCGTCCGTCTCCACGGCCACACCGCTCAGCGTCGCCGCACCCGCCGCCGGCTCGAACCGTCCCGACGGAATCCCCGACGTGAATCTCCGCAGCGGTTCTTCCTTCTGCATGCCGATGATGGAGTCGTAATCGCCGGTCATGCCGGCGTCGGTCATGTAGGCGGTGCCGCCTGACAGGATCTGGTGGTCTGCCGTCGGGACATGCGTGTGGGTGCCGACGACGAGGCTGGCGCGGCCGTCGCAGAAGTAGCCGATGCCCTGCTTCTCGCTGCTCGCCTCGCAATGGAAATCGACCACGATGGCATCGGCGGCAACGCCGAGCGGACAGGCGCCGAGCTCGCGCTCCAGTGCTGCAAAGGGATCGTCGAACGGGGTCATGAAGACGCGGCCCAAAGCGTTGACGACGAGCGCGTGCTTGCCGTTCTTGGTCTCGACCAAAGCGGCGCCGCGGCCGGGCGTGCCGCGCGGATAGTTTGCGGGACGCACCAGGCGCTCGGCGCGCTCGATGAACACCAGGGCCTCACGCTGGTCCCAGGAATGATTGCCGAGCGTCACCGCATCGGCGCCGGCATCGAGAAACTCCTGGTAGATCGCTTCCGTGATGCCAAAGCCGCCGGCGGAATTCTCGCCATTGACGACGACGAAATCGAGCGACCAGTCCCTGACCATGCCCGGCAGATATTCCGCGATGGCGTTGCGGCCGCTGCGGCCGACGACATCACCCACGAAGAGAATGCGCAACTTCAGAACTCCGGAAATCAAAAACGTCGGATTCCGTTAGCACATAATCCAGCGCCACGTCGTGGGCTAGTGCGGGAACGGCCTGGATCTCTTGCGCTGCAAAAGCGAGCCCGATGCCGACGATCTGCTTGGTCTTGCGCAGGTGCGCGAAGGTGAAATCGTAATGCCCCGCGCCATAGCCGATGCGGTGGCCGAGACGGTCGAACGCGGCGAGCGGCGTCAGCATGATGTCGGGGATGACCTCGCTTGCTGCCGGCGACGGCTCGGGAATGCCGAGCGGGCCGAGCATCAGGCGGTCGTTCGGATGGAAGATGCGGAAGATCAGCGACTGGCCCCGCGCGGTCACGCAAGGCAGCGCCAGCGTGGCGCCCTCCTCCGCGAGCTTCTTCAGCAGCGGCATCGGATCGATCTCGCTGCGGATCGGCGAGTAGCCGGAGACGATGCTGCCGGGCAGCAGATTGAACGGCAGCCCGCGCTTGGCGAGCTTTGTCGCAGCCGCGGTGCGCTTCTTTTCGCTCAGCGCGTCACGCGCCGCGAGGGCTTTGGCACGGAGTTCGGCTTTGGTGTTGGTCATGCGCGCTTGCTCCGCCGTCATCACCCGCCTTGTGCGCCCTTGCGCACTGGGGCGGGAGATCCAGTATTCCAGAGACGCCAGTGCTTGAACCTCGACGCCGCGGCGTACTGGATGCCCCGCCCCCCGTGCGCAATTGCGCACTCGGCGGGGCATGACACCGAGAATAAATCGGACCGCCGGTTGTCGTGGACGCAATTAGACAGGAACGTATCGCCAGAAAGCCGAGTGCGAAGCCGCGGACGCCGTTGAAGCACTCGATCCCGGAGTTCCCTACGAAAGTAGGTGGGCACCATATGACCGAGCCCACGGGCCCGGCCAGGGACAGTTCCCTTAAGGATCGATAAGGCCCCGGGGATATTATGGCTCCGGACGCGCGTCGCAGCCTCGCTTGGGCAATGTAACAACGATACTGACGAATCGCCAGCCCAACCGGCGGCCCGCCCGAAATCAGCCGATCGCGATGCCGTTGCCGACGGTCCGGTTCAGGACCTGGGCCGACTTCTCGATGCGTGCGGCGGCCGAATTCAGCGCGTTCACCACCGCCGTCTGCGTCAGCCTGGCGCGCTCGACGGCGGCGTTGCGGAAATCCCTGAGCTCGGTCAATTCCTGCTCCATGGTGCGGATGCGGTTGCCGGAATCGACCAGCTCGTCGCAGACGGTCAGCGCCGCCATCACGGTCAGGCGCGCATCGCCGATCTCGCCGAATTTTCCACGCAGCGACTGAATCCGCGTCTCCAGGCCTTCGGCGAGCTTGAGCAGCCGCACCTCCTGGCCCTCTTCGCAGGCCATGCGGTATTGCCGGGCGTTGATGGTGACGTTGATGTGGCTCATCCGTCCTCTCCGGTATCGAGCACCGAGCGTATCGTGACGATTGCGGAATCCAGCCGGTCGGAGATCTCGCGATTGGTGCGCTCGAGCTTGCGCGACTTCATCAGCGCGCCGTCGAGCTCATCGGCGAGCCGCGAGCGGTCCGCGCCCAGCGCCTGAATTCGTGCCGCAAGCTCGTTCTCGTCGCGATCAGCATCGCGCCGTCGCTCGACCGCGCTTTCGAGCGCGTCGAGTGCCGCCATGAGCCTGCGGGTCGCGATCTCGATCTCGACGGCCGAGGACTCCGTCATGGCAGAGCTGTTGGAAACGCGATCGTTCATGCAGTCAGCGGCGGAACCTGTGGCCTTGCCCGTGGACCGTACCTTGGGCTTTTCCTGGTGCTTGCCGTCCGGCAAAAGACTCGGTTCGGCAAGCGGTTAGAAGCAGAAGTTTACGTGGCAAGCTAGCCTAGCGCAACGCCGCCGCGAAACTATGCACTGCTAAGCAACTTTTACGGCCAAACCGGCGTTTGATTGCCTTGGCCTGCCGGAACCGAGATGCTATCCCAGCCGCGACTTTCAGTGGCCGAAAGGCTCCTTTCCGCGCGGGCGCAATCCACCGCCAAGCGCCTCATTCCAGACGGATTTCAGACATGACGCAGGTCGATCCCAATCGTATGGCCAACGCGATCCGCGGCCTCGCAATGGACGCTGTCGAGAAGGCGAAATCGGGCCATCCAGGCCTGCCGATGGGCGCCGCCGATATGGCGACGGTGCTGTTCACGCAATTCCTGAAATTCGACGCCGCTGCAATCAATTGGCCCGACCGCGACCGCTTCGTGCTGTCCGCCGGCCACGGTTCGATGCTGCTCTATGCGCTGCTGTATCTCACCGGCAATGCCGACATGACGCTGGACCAGCTCAAGCAGTTCCGCCAGCTCGGCTCGCTGACGCCGGGCCACCCTGAGAACTTCCACACCAAGGGCATCGAGACCACCACCGGCCCGCTCGGCCAGGGCATTTCGACCGCGGTCGGCATGGCGCTCGCCGAGAAGATGCTCGCCGCCGAGTTCGGCAAGAAGATCGTCGACCACCACACCTACGTGCTCGCCTCCGACGGCGACCTGATGGAAGGCGTGTCGCAGGAAGCGATCGCGATGGCCGGGCACTGGAAGCTCAACAAGATGATCGTCCTCTACGACGACAACGGCATCTCGATCGACGGCCCGACCTCGATCTCCGATTCCGTCGACCAGGTGAAGCGCTTCAAGGCGTGCGGCTGGGCCGCCGAGAAGATCGACGGCCACGACCAGGCCGCGATCGCGGCCGCCATCACCCGTGCGAAGAAATCCAGCAAGCCGACGCTGATCGCCTGCCGCACCACCATCGGCTTCGGCGCGCCGCACAAGGCCGGCACGGCGAAGGCGCATGGCGAAGCGCTCGGCCCCGACGAGCTCAAGGCGGCAAAAGAAAATCTCGGCATCTCGCTCGAGCCGTTCTCGGTGCCCGACGACGTGCTGAAGGCCTGGCGCGCGGCCGGCAGCCGCGGTGCTGTGGCGCGCCAGGAATGGGAAGGACGGCTCGGCGAGCTCGGCAGCCGCAAGCGCGCCGAATTCGAGCGCCGCCTGCGCCATGAGCGTCCGGCCTCGCTTACCAAGGCGGTCCGCGCGTACAAGAAGGAGCTGCTGGAAAAGCCGATGAATGCGGCCACCCGCAAATCCTCGGAGGCGGTGATCGAAGTGATCGCCGGCGCGATGCCGATGGAATTTCTTGCGGGCTCCGCCGACCTCACCGGCTCCAACAACAACAAGGCGAAGTCGGCGACCGGCTTCTCCGCCAAGACGCCGAAAGGCCGCTTCATCCATTACGGCATCCGCGAGCACGGCATGGCGGCCGCGATGAACGGCATCTTCCTGCACGGCGGTTTTGCGCCGAACGGTGCGACCTTCCTGGTGTTCACCGACTATGCGCGTCCCGCGATGCGCCTGGCCGCGCTGATGGGTGCCGGCGTCGTCTACGTGATGACGCACGATTCCATCGGCCTCGGCGAGGACGGCCCGACCCATCAGCCGGTCGAGCATCTGGCAGCACTCCGCGCCATTCCCAACATGCGCGTGTTCCGCCCGTGCGATTCCATCGAGACCGCCGAGTGCTGGGAGCTTGCGCTCGCGCGCATCGACGGCCCGACCGTGCTGGTGCTGACGCGTCAGAACCTGCCGCAACTGCGCACCAATGCGCCGAACGAAAGCCCCTGCCAGCAGGGCGCCTACGAGCTGGTCGCGGCCCAGGGCGAGGCCAAGGTGTCGTTGTTCGCGTCCGGCTCCGAGGTCGAGATCGCGGTTGCCGCCCAGAAGCAGCTCGCCGAGCGCGGCATCGCGTCACGGGTGGTCTCGGTGCCCTCGCTCGAGCTTTTGTTAGCGCAACCAGAAGCCAAGCGCGCCGAGATCATCGGCAACGCGCCGGTGAAGGTCGCGATCGAGGCCGCCGTGCGCTGGGGCTGGGATGCCGTGATCGGCCATGATGGCGAATTTATCGGCATGCATTCCTTCGGCGCGAGCGCGCCGGCGAAGGACCTTTACAAGCATTTCGGCATTACCGCCGAGGCTGCGGTTAACGCCGTCCTGAAGCGCGTTTCCTGAGAGTTGAGCTTGCCCGAAAAAAGGACTAGGTAATTCCTCATATGATCAAACCCCGCCCGGCCGAACCGGGCGTCCGCCCTAAAAAACCCTCGCTGACGCGCTAGCTGCGCGTTTGGCGGGATGACAACGGTCATTGAAGGAGACGAAACATGGCAGTCCGCGTTGGTATCAACGGTTTTGGCCGCATCGGTCGCAACATCCTGCGCGCTATCGCCGAGTCCGGCCGCACGGACATCGAGGTCGTCGGCATCAACGATCTCGGCCCGGTCGAGACCAACGCCCATCTGCTCCGTTTCGACAGCGTCCATGGCCGCTTCCCCGGCACCGTCACCGTCGATGGCGACACGATCAGCCTCGGCAAGGGCAAGATCAAGGTGACCGCCGAGCGCGATCCTTCGAAGCTGCCCTGGAAGGATCTCGGCGTCGACATCGCGATGGAATGCACCGGCATCTTCACCTCGAAGGACAAGGCCTCCGCGCATCTCAGCGCCGGCGCCAAGCGCGTTCTCGTTTCTGCGCCCGCCGACGGCGCCGACGCCACCATCGTCTACGGCGTCAACCACGACACGCTGAGCAAGGATCATCTGGTCGTCTCCAACGGAAGCTGCACCACCAACTGCCTCGCGCCGGTTGCGAAGGTCCTGAACGACCTCGTCGGCATCGAGACCGGCTTCATGACCACGATCCACGCCTACACCGGCGACCAGCCGACGCTCGATACGATGCACAAGGATCTCTACCGCGGCCGCGCGGCTGCGATGTCGATGATCCCGACCTCGACCGGCGCCGCCAAGGCGATCGGCCTCGTGCTGCCCGAGCTGAAGGGCAAGCTCGACGGTGTCTCGATCCGCGTGCCGTCCCCGAACGTCTCGGTCATCGACCTCAAGATCATCGCCAAGCGCGCCACCGACGCCAAGGAGATCAACGCGGCGATGAAGCGCGCCTCCGAGCAGCAGCTCAAGGGCATCCTCGGCTACACCAGCGCGCCGAACGTCTCGATCGACTTCAACCACGATCCGCACTCCGCGACCTTCCACGAGGACCAGACCAAGGTCCAGAACGGCACGCTGGTGCGCGTGCTGGCCTGGTATGACAACGAGTGGGGCTTCTCGAACCGCATGGCAGACACCGCCGTCGCGTTCGCGAAGGTGATCTAACTCCGCTCTCGTGTCCCGGACGCGATGCAGCGTGAAACGCTGCTTCGCAGATCCGGGACCCATTTAACCGCGGGACTCGCCGCAAGGTGGGTCCCGGTTCTGCACAGCGGCACTGCGCGCCGCTAGTAGCACCCGGGACAAGGGCCTCCGATGACCAATAAATTCCGCACCCTCGACGACGTCGATTTGAAGGGCAAGCGCGTGTTGCTGCGCGTCGACCTCAACGTGCCCATGGACAACGGCCGCGTCAGCGACGCGACCCGGCTCGAGCGCGTCGCGCCGACCATCACCGAGATCTCGGACAAGGGCGGCAAGGTCATCCTGCTCGCGCATTTCGGCCGGCCGAAGGGACGCGATGCCAAGGACTCGCTTCTGCCCGTTGCGGAGGCGCTGTCGAAGGTCGTGAAGAAGCCGGTTGCGTTTGCCGACGATTGCATCGGCGAGCCCGCAGCCAAGGCCGTGGCGGCAATGAAGGATGGCGACATCCTGTGCCTGGAAAATACCCGCTTCCACAAAGAGGAAGAGAAGAACGATCCCGCTTTCGTCGCAGAGCTCGCAAAGCTCGGCGACATCTGGGTCAATGACGCGTTCTCGGCGGCGCACCGCGCCCACGCCACGACCGAAGGCCTCGGGCACAAGCTGCCGGCCTATGCCGGCCGCACCATGCAGGCCGAGCTGGTCGCGCTGGAGAAGGCGCTGGGCTCACCGGCCAAGCCCGTCATCGCGATCATCGGCGGCGCAAAAGTCTCGACCAAGATCGACCTGCTCGAAAACCTCGTCAGCAAGGTCGACGCGCTGGTGATCGGTGGCGGCATGGCCAACACCTTCCTGCACGCCCAGGGCGTCGGCATCGGCAAGTCGCTGGCCGAGAAGGATCTCGCCCCGACCGCGCTGCGCATCATGGAGAAGGCGGAAGCCGCCAACTGCGCGATCATCCTGCCGGTCGATGCCGTGGTCGCCTATCATTTCGCGGCCAACGCGCCCTCGCATGCCTATGGGCTCGATGCGATCCCGGCCGACGGCATGATCCTCGACGTCGGCCCGCAGTCGATCGCGCGCGTCCATGCGGCGATCGACGACGCCGCGACCTTGGTCTGGAACGGCCCGCTCGGTGCGTTCGAGATGCAGCCCTTCGACCGCGGCACGATGGCCGCCGCCAGGCATGCCGCGGAGCGCACCAAAGCAAAAAAGCTGGTCTCGATCGCGGGCGGCGGCGACACCGTCGCGGCCCTCAACCAGGCCCAGGTGGCCGGTCAATTCACCTATGTCTCGACCGCAGGTGGCGCATTTCTTGAATGGATGGAAGGCAAGCCCCTGCCCGGCGTCGAAGTGCTTCGCACCAAGTAACTTGGCATCAAGTCATTCATCGGCGAACAGCTAGCGGCCTGAAGGGCCCAAACCGGAGAAAAAGACACATGGCTCGGATCACGTTGCGTCAATTGCTCGACCATGCGGCTGAGAACGATTACGGCGTACCGGCCTTCAACATCAACAACATGGAGCAGGCGCTGGCGATCATGGAGGCGGCCAATTCGGTCGACGCGCCCGTCATCATCCAGGCCTCGCGCGGTGCGCGCTCCTACGCCAACGACATCATGCTCAAGCACATGATGGACGCGGTCACCGAGATCTATCCGCACATCCCGGTCTGCGTGCATCTCGACCACGGCAACGGCCCCGACACCTGCATGACCGCGATCCAGGCCGGCTTCACCTCGGTGATGATGGACGGCTCGCTCAAGGCCGACGGCAAGAGCCCGGCCGACTGGACCTACAATGTCGGCGTCACCAAGACCGTGACCGACATGGCCCATCTCGGCGGCATCTCGGTCGAGGGCGAGCTCGGCGTGCTCGGCTCGCTCGAAACCGGCATGGGCGACAAGGAAGACGGCCACGGCGCCGAGGGCAAGCTGAGCCACGACCAGTTGCTGACCAATCCGGACGAGGCAGTAAAATTCGTCCAGGAGACCCAGGTCGACGCGCTCGCGATCGCGATGGGGACCTCGCATGGCGCCTACAAGTTCACGCGCAAGCCTGATGGCGACATCCTCGCCATGAAGGTGATCGAGGAGATCCACCGCAAGCTGCCGAACACCCATCTGGTCATGCACGGCTCCTCGTCGGTGCCGCAGGACCTGCAGGACATCATCAACGCGTTCGGCGGCAAGATGAAGCCGACCTGGGGCGTGCCTGTGTCCGAGATCCAGCGCGGCATCAAGCACGGCGTGCGCAAGATCAACATCGACACCGACAACCGCATGGCCATGACCGGCCAGATCCGCAAGGTGTTCCAGGAGCACCCGGAGGAGTTCGACCCGCGCAAGTATTTGAAGCCCGCGATGGAAGCGATGACCAAGCTGTGCAAGCAGCGGCTCCAGGAGTTCAACACCGCAGGCCAGGCCTCCAAGTTCAAGAAGGTCCTGACCCCCGCCGAGATGGCCAAGCGCTACGCCAAGGGCGAGCTCGCCCCCCGAGTCGCGTAGCGATCGCGCGGTGGCGTGAAGCCCGGCACGCTCTACCGTCTCCCTCGCCCCGCCCTTCGCGGGGAGAGGGCGGGGTGAGGGCTCTCTCCACGAGTTGTGCCCTATCGATAGACCTGTACCCCCTCACCCGGATTTTACGCTGCGCGCAAAATCCGACCTCTCCCCGCAAGCGGGGCGAGGTGAAGGGTCGCCCAGCCGCTCCTTTTCGCCCCAACTGACCTCCCCCTTGACCCTGCGACGAACTTAACTCGGCAATTGCCCGAGAACCGTCTATTTTCACAGGCAAGGGCAGAATCGTTTTGGGAGGACATCTCGATGAATCTGACTGAGCTCAACAGAATCGCGACCGCCATGGTCGCATCAGGCAAGGGCATCCTTGCCGCCGACGAATCCTCCGGCACCATCAAGAAGCGCTTTGACGCGATCGGCGTGGAATCGACCGAAACAAGCCGCCGCGACTATCGCGAAATGCTGTTCCGGTCGAAGGAGGCCATGAGCCAGCACATCTCCGGCGTGATCCTCTATGACGAGACCATCTGGCAGGATGCCAAGGACGGCACCCCATTGGTGAAGCTGATCGAGCAGAGCGGCGCCATTCCCGGCATCAAGGTCGACGAAGGCACGCAAAGCCTGCCGATGTGTCCGGGTGAAACAGTCACCGTCGGCCTCGACAAGCTGGCCGAGCGGCTGAAAAAATATTACGAGCGCGGCGCGCGCTTCGCCAAATGGCGCGCGGTGATCGACATCGGCAGCGGTATTCCCTCGATGACGGCGATCAGCGTCAACGCCCACGCGCTGGCGCGCTACGCTGCGCTGTGCCAGGCCGCGCAGATCGTGCCGATCGTCGAGCCGGAGGTGCTGATGGATGGCGATCACGACATCGACCGCTGCTATGAGGTCACGCAACGTGTGCTCAACAAGACGTTTCAGGAATTGCGCGTGCAGCGGGTCGCGCTCGAGGGCATGGTGCTGAAGCCGAACATGGCGATCTCAGGCAAGAAATGCGCAAAGCAAGCCTCCGTCGAGGAAGTCGCGGAGAAGACGATGCGCCTGCTGAAAGCCTGCGTGCCCGCGGCGGTGCCTGGCATCGCCTTCCTCTCCGGCGGCCAATCGGACGAAGAGGCGACCGCGCATCTCAACGCCATGCACAAGCTCGGCCCGCTGCCCTGGGGCCTGACCTTCTCCTACGGCCGCGCGTTGCAGGCCGCACCGCAGAAGGCCTGGTCCGGCAAGGCCGAGAATGTCGCAGCCGGACAAAACGCATTCAGCCATCGCGCACGCATGAACAGCCTCGCCTCGAGGGGCGAATGGCAAACCAGCCTGGAACAGAAGGCAGCCTAGATCTTGTCGAACAAACCGCCTCCGCCGCGCCCTGCGCCGCGTCTCTATCTCGCGACGCCTGTTGTCGATGATCCCGCAGCACTCCTCGCCGAGCTGCCGGACCTGCTCGCCTCCGCCGACGTTGCCGCCGTGCTGCTGCGGTTGAAGGAGACCGATCAGCGCACCATGATTTCGCGCATCAAGGCCTTCGCGCCGCCGGTGCAGAAGGCCGGCGCAGCGCTGCTCGTCGATGGCTATCCCGAGCTCGTCGCGCGCGGCGGCGCCGATGGGGCGCACCTCCCCGGCATCGCCGCACTGAAAGAGGCGCTGCCATCGCTGAAGCCCGACCGCATCGCCGGCGTCGGCGGGCTGACGACGCGGCACCATTCCATGGATGCGGGCGAGATAGGCGCGGACTATGTACTGTTCGGCGAGCCCGACGCGAAGGGCCAGCGGCCGTCGTCGCAGGCGATTGCCGAGCGGCTGGACTGGTGGGCCGAGTTGTTCGAGCCGCCCTGCGTCGGCTTTGCGACGTCGCTCGAAGAGGCCCACGACTTTGCCGCCAGCGGCGCCGATTTCGTGCTGGTCGGCGAGTTCATCTGGGCCGATCCGCGCGGAGCCAAGGCCGCATTGGTCGAGGCCGACGCTGCGATCAAGAAGGGCTTTGCGGCTGCGCCTGTGGGCCAAGATCGTGTGAGCCAAGATCCTGTAGGTCAAGATCCTGCGGGTGAGGAGCACGGCTAGCGCCCGACATGCAGCTCCCGCGCATCACCATTTTGGCCACGCTGCTGCTCACGGCGCCCGCGGCCGCGCAGCTCCAGATCACGCCGCCGGTGGCAACGCCGAGCGCACCCGCCGAGAAGCAGAAGCCCAAGCCCAAGCCGCCCGCGCCTCCCAAGAAGAAAGAGGCTGCGCCTGCGCCAAAACCTTCGGCCTCTCCCAAGCCGGCGCTGCCCGCGACCGTGATCCCCGCGCCTGCGACCGATGCGCCCGGTGTCGATCTGGTGTTCGGCGCCTACCAGCGCGGCCAGTACAAGACGGCGTTCGACCTCGCCAACGCCCGCGCCGGGACCGGCGATCCCAAGGCGATGACCATGCTGGGCGAGCTCTATTCCAACGCCATGGGCATCCGCCGCGACTACGCCAAGGCGCTCGCATGGTACAAGCGCGCCTCCGACGCCGGCGACCGCGAGGCGATGTTCGCGCTCGCCATGCTGCGCATGTCCGGCCGCGGCGGCCCGGTCGACAAAGGCGAGGCGGTCAAGCTGATGGCCTCCGCTGCCAAGCTCGGCGAGCCCAAGGCGGCCTATAATCTCGCGCTGCTTTATCTGGACGGACAGACCCTGCCGCAGGACGTCAAGCGCGCCGCCGAGCTCTTGCGCCAGGCGGCGGACGCCGGCCTGCCCGAGGCGCAATACGCGCTCGCGACCTTCTACAAGGAAGGCACCGGCGTGCCGAAGGACCCTCAAAAGGCCTCGCAGCTGCTTCAGGCCGCCTCGCTGGCCGACAATGTCGATGCCGAGGTCGAATACGCCATCGCGCTGTTCAACGGCACCGGCACGCCGAAGGACCAGCCGGCGGCCATCGCGCTGCTCCGCAAGGCCTCCCGCCAGGGCAGCGCGATCGCGCAAAACCGGCTGGCCTGGGTGCTGATCAACGGCGCGGGCACGACCGTGGACAAGGTCGAGGGCTTCAAATGGCACCTGGTGGCCAAGACATCCGGCAAGGGCGATCCGGAGCTCGACAAGCAATTGTCCGACCTGCCGGCAGAAGACCGGTCCAAGGCCGAAGCCGCGGCCAGGAAATGGCTCGGGACCAAATGACTTGACCTCAAGGCCCTCGCAGGGCACCCAATCCCTCAAATGGCGCGGTTTTGCGCCCCTCCCCCCCGATCAAGACCAGAGCTCATGCTGTATTCCGCAACTATCAACGTCATGGTCAAGGCCGCGCGCCGCGCCGGCCGCAGCCTCAAGCGCGATCTCGGCGAGATCGAGCATCTCCAGGTCTCGCTCAAGGGGCCGGCTAATTTCGTCTCGCTCGCCGACAAGCGCGCCGAGGAGATCGTCTACCAGGACCTCACCAAGGCCCGGCCCGGCTACGGCTTCATCGGCGAGGAAGGCGGCACGCGAGAAGGCTCCGACAAGAGCCATACCTGGATCGTCGATCCGCTCGACGGCACCACCAACTTCCTGCACGGCATCCCGCAATTCGCGATCTCGATCGGCCTCGTCCGCGAGGGCACGATCATTGCCGGCGTGATCTACAACCCCGCCAATGACGAGCTCTACATCGCCGAGCGCGGCAAGGGCGCCTTCCTCAACGACCAGCGCCTGCGCGTCGCCGGCCGCCGCCAGCTCAACGAATGCGTGGTGGCCTGCGGCCTGCCCCATATCGGCCGCGGCGACCACGAGGAATTCCGCCGCGAGATGACCGCGATCCAGGACCGCGTCGCGGGCTTGCGCCGTTTCGGCGCCGCCTCCCTCGACCTGGCCTTCGTCGCCGCCGGCCGCCTCGACGGCTATTGGGAGCGCAATCTGCAATCCTGGGACATCGCCGCCGGTATGATCATGGTGCGCGAAGCAGGCGGGACGGTGAGCGATATCGCGACGCCGGGGGATGCGCTGGTGACCGGGCACGTGGTGTGCGGGAATGAGTTCGTGCACGGGGAGTTGGTGAAGATTCTGCGGAAGTAGGGGAAATCTGAGCTCTATATCATCAACTCGTTGAAACCTTGCCGACCTTAAATTATGAGTTGCAACTTCGAGACATTTTCAATCACATAACTCGGAATTATGGCTCTAGTTACTTCCGCCTTTGCCCTGGAAGTTTTCGACCGACGGAGGGCTCGCTCCGATCGATTGGCCGAATTC
>NZ_FOBX01000005.1 GCF_900109945.1 Bradyrhizobium sp. OK095 | reverse complement strand
CTGCAACGGCACCTTGAACTCGGTGTCCTCGTTGCGGCGGGAGATCTCCAGCAGCTGGTTGCGGGTCAGCACCAGCTCGGAGACCATGGTCATCAGATGCTCCAGCGTATCCACGTTGACGCGGATCGACTGGTTGGCGATGCTGGCGCCTTCGCCACCGGCCTCGTCGCCTGCCGACTTCTTGATGGCGACTTTCTCCTTCGCGGGCTTGGCTTCCTTCACAACTTCCTTGGCAGCGGGCGCCGGAGCTTCAGCAGCGGGCTCAGCCTGCGCAACCGACGCGGGCGCTTCGATCGCGGTCTCGCGGAAGGCGCGCTCAAGCTCGTCGAGCGACACTTCACCGGGGCGCAACTGGCGTTCCAGGGTCTGATCGATCAGCTCGCCCTTGGCTTCGACGGGAGCAGCGACAGGTGCTTCCGGCGCCAGCGGCGGCGATTCGGCAACAGGAGCAGCCGTTCCAGCAGCCATGGCCGCCATGCCCTGCTCGACCATCGCTTCCAGCTTGTCGATGAGGTCGCGGTCGGTGCCTTCGGGCTCGGCTTCAGTCGCCTCGAGGCCGGCCAGGATCTCCTTGATGCGGTCGATCGAGGCCAGAATCACCGTCACCGCGCCCGCCGTCACCGGCATGCCGTCGCGGAATTTGCTCATCAGCGTCTCGCCGGCATGCGCCAGCGCTTCAAGCCGCGGCAGTCCGAGGAAACCGCACGTGCCCTTGATGGTGTGGACCAGGCGGAAGATGTTATCCAGGATCTTGGCGTTGTTCGGCTCCTGCTCGAACTTCACCAACTGATTGTCGACGGTGTCCAGGCTCTCGCTGGTCTCCGTCAAAAACTCCCGCAACAGATCATCCATGGGGTATGCCTTACTGAGCTGAACTTCGACGCCTGCGCCACGTCTGGAATCGGCGGAAGTCTTCGCTGTAGATCGTTAGACAACCCCTTTCACGGTCCCGTTAATTTCATCCTCCGTGCTAATACGGATATTGAAGACAAGTTTGCGGTTCGACTGCATGCGAGAGCGCTTTTCGGCAAAACCCGCGCCGAGCCGTGACGCGAACGAGCGTTAGGTAAACGCGCCGATAACGGCAGATCGACGCGGACGAAAAAAGTCTGCCCCTGAAGGGCGATACGCGCGGCCCGCGTGAAGTCGAAGCCGATCACCCGCAATCGGATCGGCTCCCGCGACCGCAACTTCGGGCACGGTGAGACGCCGCACGGTCCGGATTTGCGGTAAACGAACGCTTACTTCGTCGCTGCTGCGGCCGGCGCCGCGCTAACCCAGGCGCGCGGTCGAGGTCATGTCGTCGGGACGGTGCTCCGCCACGCAATCGTTGATGGCAGCAAGAAGCGCGTGCGGCGTAAACGGCTTGCGCAGACAGCGAGCTGCGCCGAGCTCCAGCGCCATCCGCAGGAAATCGGGCGCGGGCGAATTCAGATTTGCAAAAGCGTAGCCGGACATCGCGATCAGCGGAATGGCGGGTGCCCTCTCGTGGAAGATCCTGATCGATTCGAACCCGCGCATGTGCGGCATGAAGATATCGATGATCATCAGATCGAACTGCTCGTGCTCGATCGCGCGCAGTCCCGCTTCACCTCCTCCGGCAATCGTCACTCGAAAATCGTTTCGCTGCAGATAGACCTCGATGGCCATGCACACCATCGGGTCGTCGTCGACAACGAGAATATGGCGCAGACTTTCTGTCCCCGTTTGAGTTTCCCGTTTCGGCGATTCAATAATTGAACCGTGGGGCAAGCCTTTCTCCTCTGGTTTGGATCGAATAATTGACGGTCGCGAACGTCGTTGGCGGAGCCAGGAAGATGCAGGCAACGGACCCGAAATCTGCGGCCATGCGGCGCCACGGTTCGAAGCAATATCCGGTCGCTGTAATCACTCGTCCCATGAACGAGGTTGCGCGGCTCGACCGGCGTCCGATGACTGCGCCGACGCAATGGTTCCGGCTCATAACGGCCTCCTTGCCGCTTTTTCCCGCGCAATCCTTGCGGGACTGACGCGCAGGTCCAGAAACGAATCAGCGCGCCATTCTTATTTCCGCCGTAAATGCGGCAACGTGTCTGCCCCCCAACGGGTATATGGACGACGCCACAACCTTTAGAATATGATTGTGCCGCCGTGCAACTGGATGACGAACCGGGCCCGGCGTCGATCATCCATCGAGCGCGTCGGATTGAGTCTGCATGATTGCGAGCGGCCACCCGTCCAACCAGTTGCTGCAAATGCTCGACGCGGCTGATCTCGATCTGCTGCGTCCTCATCTGGCGACGGTCGAAATGGTCAGGGAATCTGTCTTGGGCGAGGCGGGCGCCGCGCTGAGATATGTCTACTTCCCGCACGGTGGATCCGTGTCGATCGCGGTGGGCCTGTCCGAAGGACAAATGATCGAGGTGGCGATGCTGGGGCGCGATAACGTCGTCGGTGCCGGTGCCGCGCTTGCCGACGGCATCGCACCGGCGGACGCGGTCGTGCTTTTCCCAGGGACGGCTTCCATGCTTGAAATAGCGGCTTTTCGCGCTGTCGCTGCCGCAAGCATCGCGTTTCGCAGCTTGATGATCCGGCATGAGCAGGTCCTGCTCGCGCATGCGCAGCAATCGTTGCTCTGCAATACGCTGCACCCGGTCGAGGCACGGCTCGCGCGCTGGCTCCTGCGCGCCCGCGATCTGTCCGACAGCGAGATCCTTCCGCTGACACAGGAGGCGCTGGCGCAGATGATCGGCGTACGGCGCAACGCCATTTCCCTCGTCGCGCATGCGCTTCAGCGCGCCGGCATCATTCACTACACGCGCGGGCAGATCGCAATCATGGACCTGCCCGCGCTACAGACGACGTCCTGTGATTGCTATGCAGCGGTGAAGGCCCACCACGCCGCCATACTCGGAATCCGGCAATGATACAGACGCCGATGCGATTGGCCGCATGCCGCCGTGCACACAAGGCGACATCTGACGTAGTTGCCCGGATTACAATGTACCAATTGCCAATATATCCCGACGGGAAGATGATGGAACTTACCCGCGCCGGGAATGAATTCACTCGCCGCGATCGACTGGCGCAGGAGACAGGAGGCAGCTTTGGAAACGATGGTGCGTCCATCCAACGGTTTCCTGTCCGCGCTGTTGGCGGACGATTATGAATTGATCCGCCCGTATCTGCGCACGATCGATCTTCCGCACGAGGCCGTGCTGGTCGAAACCGGCGAGACGCTCAAGCGCGCCTATTTTCCACACCGCGGCGTCATCTCGCTGGTGGTGAAGCTCGCCAAGGGCGAGCACGTGCAGGTCGCCATGATCGGCCGCGACAGCCTGCTCGGAACGCTCTCGACCATGGGCGATGCCTGCGCGCTGAACACGGCGATCGTGCTGGTTCCCGGCGCCGCCTCCGTGATGGATCTCGACCGGCTGCGCGGCGCGGCCGACCAGAGCAGCACCCTGCGGACGTTGCTCACGCGTCACGGGCTCGCGGTCTACGCACAGGTTCAGCAGACCGCGGGCTGCAACGCCGCTCACCCGGTGGAGTCGCGACTGTCGCGCTGCCTGCTGCACACCCATGACCTGTCCGGCGACTTCCGGCTGCTACTGACCCAGGAGGCGATGGCGCAGATGATCGGGGCGCGGCGCAACAGCGTGTCGCTGGTCGCCAACACCTTGCAGCAGGCCAATTTCATCCACTACAGCCGCGGACACATCCAGATCCTGAACCTGGACGGCCTGCGCCAGACGGCGTGCGAGTGCTACGCCACCGTGAAGGCCCAGTACGACCGGCTGCTCGGCCCGCGCTGACCGGCGCGGTCGCGTGGTAAACCTGCGGCTAATGCCGGTCTGCAAACACGGATCGTCCTGCTACCGGAACTGAAATTCAAATGCCGTAGACACGAACGTGCCTCGCGCCGGACGGACCGAGCGACAGAGAACCGTGGACAGGCAGACCCATGCTTGAACTGACCGTCGCGCCTGTGCAGAGAGTGCTCGATGCCGAACCCGCGCGCGAGCCGGGCGCCTATGCGGCGCTCGTGCGCGAGATCGGCGAAGACGGCGCCGGCGAGGTGCGTGCCGTGTTCTGGAGCGAAACTCGCGCGCGGCTGCAGCTGTTCCGCACGCTTTCGCTTGCGCAGCACAACGCCAGGATCGCGCGCGAAGCGCATTCGCTGAAGAGCGCGGCCGCAACGTTCGGCTATGTCAGGCTCGTGGCCCTTTCGCTGCGGCTGGAGAAATCCGCGGAGACGCTTGGCGAGGCCGAATTCCATGATCTGCTGGACCGGATGGATGCCGCCTACGCCGCCGCGCGCGCGCAGGAACCGCACAGGTAGAGCCGCTCCGATGACATCGGACCGGCTATAGATTCCTGTTTGACGCGTTTTCTTGACGCGAACCGGGAGCCACTTCGCTCGAAAACGCTTCTGGCGGAGTGCGTGTAAAACCCGCCGTACTTCTACGGTTGGCGATTTTCACAGAAGGCTAATCATGGGAGGCGATAGTCGCCGGAAACCAGGAGGGTTTCCATGTTCACCTACGAGACTGCGGACCAGAAGGAAGTCCGTCGCTTCCGCATTGCTCAGTTCAACGGCCGCATGGCGACGGTGACGTCTGGCGAGGCCACAGTGACTGGCTTCGTGCGCTCGGTGCTGGAGCAGGATTCGAGCACTCCCCCGCGCTGGACCATCACGATCATCCCGAACACGCCGAAGGAAGAGATCAAGCCGCTGCGGCCCGCGTCGCGCGCGCGTCCTTTCGCCGAAGACTATCTCTGAGCGCGATCGGGTTTCAGAGCCTTCTGAGGTCCTGACCTTCCGAGGTCCTGACCTTCCGAGGTCTTGGCGCGCCGCCGGTCGGCGGCGCAACAGAACAGCCTCAGTCGATCGAATGCAGCAGCGCCGCGCGGACCAGATCCGCGGTGTTGCGGGCACCGAGCTTGCGCATCGCCTCGGCGCGATGGCTCTCGAATGTGCGCGGGCTGATCTGCATGCGAAGCGCGCCCTGCTTGTTCGAATAACCCTCGCTGATCAGCCGGAGCACCTCGCGCTCGCGCTTGGTCAGCCGCTTCTGGCCCGACAGGCCCAGCAGTTCGGCGCTCGGCACGCGCTGCGGCGGCTGCGCGCGAGCAGCCTTCGATTCGGAGCCCTCGGTCGCGGACGGGATCGGCAAGCCCCCCTTCTGAGGACCGGCGAGCTGCTTGACCAGGCCGCAAACGCGCTCGGTCTGGGCCAGTGCATTTTCCACCACCCGCTGCAAATAGACCCGATCGCCCGAGACCGGCGCGAGCTGGTCGCTATGGTGCTTGATTTCGCCCATGTAGAGCAGGAGCGCGGTCAGGGGGCCGTTGAGCTCGCGGGCGATGGCGGCGGCCATTTCGTCGGCCGCCTTGGCACGGACGGCATTCAGGCGGACGAAATCGAGCTCTTCAGTTGGAGCAGTGCTGTTTTCGTACCATTCCGACGGCCGCGAATCGGTGGCCGTATCATTCTGTGACCCCATGTGACCTGTTTAGCGGAACCCGGACCGATCTGTGGTTAACTTTTTGCTCCGTAAGACTACGGTGATTTTGGCGGTTTTACGCTAAAAAATCGACATCGGCACAATTTATGCTTGCGCAGCGTCGCCGAAGAGCCCGCGGAGGTTGATAAACCTGCCCGCGCGGCGGCCAACGGGCCAGCTGGGCGGTTAACGATCCAGTTACCAGCCCTGCCGACCGCCCCGAATTTTACGGATAAATTAACAATGACTTGCTTCTCTTGATCACGATTGAGAGCGCGCAAATGCCTCCATGCATCAGGCCTGTAGGCCTTGCGGGAAACGCTGCGGAAGATTGCGTGCCATGAACGACATCGATCAGCTATCGGAGTTCCTGCAGCGGCTGACGCCGCTGTCGCGCAGCTGTCTGCTCAGCGAACTCGAGCGGCTCGAACTGTGCGGCGTCGACATGCCGGGCTCGGCCGGCGTGCAGGCCAAGCTTCGCGCCGAGTTTCGTAAGGACGGATCGACCCAGGCACGCGCCACCAATCCCTCACGCTACTTCTTTGCCCCGCTCGAGCTGCTGCTGATCGACGGCGCGCCCGAGCATGCCAATATGGGGCGGATCTCGCGCAACACGCTGACCCCGATCTGGGAGTGGATCTGCCGCGACATGCTGCCGACCATGGCGCGCGACTACATCAAGGCGATCAACGACCAGGCGACCGCCAACAACCCCAAGGAAGTGCTGAAGACCGCATCGATCTTCCAGACCAAGGTCGTCAAGGTGCTCGAGAATACGCTGGCTTCAGCCGAGAGCGCTGAATTCGCCCGCGGCAAGCTCGCGCAATACACGGCCTCGCGCACCGCCTTCGACGACGTCAAGAAGATGCAGCAGGTCCTGCGCGCCGGCGACGCGCTGCCGAAGTTCAACGAAAAGCTGCCCGAGAAGATCACGAAATTCGGCGACGGCCAGGTTGCCCAGATCACCGCACAACTCAACGCCTTCAGGAAGGCCCACCCCGACGCGCTGCCCTTCGCGCTGGCGCTGGTGGCAAGGCGGCTGAAGACGTCATGGGAACTGGTGCGCCTCGCCACCAAGGCTGCCGCGAGCAAGAGCGTGGCCGACGTTGCCGCCACGCCCTATGCCTGCGTCGTTCCCATGGTGCTCGACCGGCTCGACGACAAGCGGCTCGCGCTACGGATCGCGCTGCGCCATAACCGGATCCTCGTCGCGCGCGACCTGCTCGCCGACATCTACGACACCGAATATGCACTCAAGGTGCGCATCGACGGCATCGAGAGTTGCGATTGGGGTATCCGGCTCCAGCAATTGATGGATGCAATCGCGGCGCTGGTCTCGGCCGAGGTCAGCCGCTTCCCCTCCAATGTCGGACATATCCTCGGCTCGCGCCGGCTGCGCAGCCACGACACGCTCGGCGGCAAGCTTTCCTATCTGGCCTGGAAGGGACGTGACGTTGTGCAGGATGGCGCGGCGGCGTTCCGCAAATTGATCGGGCAGACCTGATTTCGCGCTAGCGCGGCAGGCACAGGAAGCGATCGAGAAATCGCCCTGACAGCACGAATCTGAACCACCAATGCATCATTCGCCGCATCGACATAGCTGTAATCCTAAACAGCCCACCACCGGCTATCCCGACCATTAGCGCAGGTGCAGCAATACGCATGTGATGTGCTTCACACTCGCGCCGTTGGGCCCGCGCGCATTGTCGCAGAACCGTCACGAGCGAAGACGAAACATGCGCGCATCGCGCGAAAATGAGTTCTTCGGCGAGGCGCCCCTCCCTTATTCTCCGATCCATCGCATGAGCATTGGGAAGGAGTTCACGATGAGATCGAACCGAAGGACATTGACGGTGGCAGCTTTGCTTGCGGGCGCGCTGGCGCTCACATCGACGACGATGGCACAGACTTCGCCGCCGCAAGGCAATGCGGCGCCGACCGCCGACAACGCGGTCCTGCTCACCGTGTTCTTCAAGCACGACCAGTCCCGTCCGCTGAACGAGCTGAATGCGCAGCTCGACAAGCAGGGCTACTACAAATCCTTCCCGCCGCCGGGAACCGAGGTCGTGAGCTGGTACGTGATGATGGGCATCGGCCAGGTGATCACGCTGCGCCTGCCGGCCTCGCGCTTGCGCGAAGTCAATCGCATCATCGAGGACACCGCGTGGGGTCCTTACCGCACCGAGTTCTATCCGACCTACGATTACAAGGCGGTCGGCATGGCTCAACACGACAAGGCCACGAGCAATTGAGGCGTCCATTATTCAATTGGGCGAAGCGCGCGCGGCTTCGTCCAATTACAGGACACGGGCGCACGCGCCGCTAAACTGCGCACTGCGAAAATGTCGCACGATTGTCGCACGAGAGCGCGCAACGGGCGGGCAAACGTAAAAACTTCTTCAAGGTGATCCAGACAATTTTAGAAATGATGCAGGCTTTAACGTTACCCAGATAATTCAACAATCGGCTGAAGCCCTCCATATTTGAAACTGCTCACGTCGCTAACACACCGACACGGAACGGGAGCGGTTTGCGATGGACGATGGAATTGTTGAGCTCGCCGGACGGAGGCCAAAGACCTTCGGACGGCGAAAGGTGACGCCGCGCGCATGCGTAGCCGACGGCAAACGCCATCTGCGCGCCTTCATGAGCGAGGTGCTGGAGGATCTCGGCTTCGTCACCAGCGAATGCGCCAGCGCCGACGAGCTGCAAGCGATGCTGGCCAATGAGCTGCCGGATCTGATCCTGCTCGGCATCGCCGCGGATGGCATCGAGCCTGGAAAATTTTTGGAGATATTGGTGCGCGAAGCCTTCGACGGCAAGGTTCTCGCCGTCGGCGCGCGCGAGTCGATCATCGTCAAGGCGGTGCAGCAGGTCGGCGAGGAATATGGCCTTGCGATGCTGCCGCCGCTGACCACGCCCTTTGCGGCGGAGACGCTGCGCGAGCGCGTCGCGATGCTGCTGCCGGAAGAACCGGCGCCGAGCCCGGCCGTGCATGTCGGCGAAGCCTTGCATGCCGGCTGGCTCGAGCTCTGGTACCAGCCCAAGATCGACGCGCGCACGCTGGTCCGCAGCGGTGCCGAGGCCTTGGTGCGGATGCGGCACCCGACCTGGGGCGTGGTGCCGCCGGCCTATTTCATTCCCGAAGCGCACGATCCGCATTTCCGTGACCTCTCGGAATTCGTGATCGAGCGCGCGGTGCAGGACTGGCACTATCTGCTGGAGCGGCAGAGCCAGGTCGATCTCTCGATCAACCTGCCGGCGGCCTATCTGAAAGAGCCGCAGGCCGTGCGCGATCTCTGCCGCCGCATGCCGACGCATCCGGCCTTCGGCGGTCTGACCATCGAGATCGACAGCGAGGAGGCGATCCGTGACCTCGATCTCCTCGCCGAGGTCGCGCGCGAGATGCGCCTGCACAATATCGGCCTGTCGATCGACAATCTCGGCGCCAACTGGCCCTCGCTGATGGACCTGGACAAGATCCCCTTCATCAAGCTGAAGGCCGACCGGCACTTCGTCACCGGCAGCGCCACCGACCGTCTCAAGCGCACGGTATGCCGCCACATCGTCGAGCTTTCGCATGGCTATGGCGTATGCGCCGTCGCCGAAGGCGTCGAGAGCCGAGCCGATCTTGTGTCCGTGAACGAGCTCGGCTTCGACCTCGTGCAGGGCTTTCTGTTCGGCAAGCCGATGCCGCTGAAAAAATTCGCGCGGAGCACGCTGACGAAGACGGTGCTGGATCAGGCGTGAGGCGCAAAGCCTCACGCATAACGGCGTGCGAAAAAGACGCAGACGACCACCAGCGCGGTCGCGGCGATCATGCTCCAGGCGACCGGCTCGTGCAGCAGGAAGCCTGCGAGCGCGAGACCGAAGAACGGCTGGAGTTGCTGCAACTGACCGACGCGGGCGATGCCACCGATCGCAAGGCCGCGGTACCAGAAGATGAAGCCGACGAACATGCTGAAGATCGAGACGTAAGCAAGCCCGATCCAGGCGGGCGCACCGACGCCGCTCCATGTCGGCGGCCAGGTCCAGACCGCGACCGGCACCATCAGCGGCAGCGCCAGCAACAGCGCCCAGGAGATCACCTGCCAGCCGCCGAGCCGGCGCGACAGTGCCGCGCCTTCTGCATAGCCGAGCCCGCACAGCACGACCGCGGCAACCATCAGCAGATCGCCGGTGAGCGATGCCGAGCCGTCGTTGGACAGGGCAAAGCCTACAACCGTTGCGCTGCCGAGGATCGCGAACAGCCAGAACAGCGGCTGCGGCCGCTCGCCGCCACGGAGCACGGCGAAGATCGCGGTCGACAATGGCAGCAGGCCGATGAAGACGATCGAATGCGCGGAGGTGATGTGCTGGAGCGCGAGCGCGGTCAGCAAGGGGAAGCCGACCACGACGCCGATGGAGACGATGGCGAGCGAGACGAGATCCTTTCGTCCAGGCCGCGCTTGGCGGATCAGGCCGAGCACAGCCATCCCGATCAGCGCTGCAATGACGGCGCGCGCGGACGTCAGGAACAGCGCGGAGAAACCGCCGACAGCCACGCGCGTCGCCGGCAACGAGCCGCTGAAGATGATGACGCCGAGAAGCCCGTTGCCCCAGCCGCTGCCCGCAGATTGCATGTCCGCCCCATTTTTTTGAGTCGCGACACTCGGCCTTTGCCCGTGGCGTGACCAGTGACAATCCAGTACAATCCGGCAAAACTGTATGGGTATGGAAGGTCATACACCTTGGACGGCGAGGCGCAATCGAAGGGACGTGGCGGAACGCGAACCATCGATGTGATGAGCGTGATCCGCGCCAAGATCGCCGGCCGCGCGCTCAGCGCCGGCGACCGCCTGCCGTCGATCCGCAGCCTCGCAGCCACGATGGGGGTTTCGCCTTCGACGGTCGTGGAGGCCTATGATCGCCTCGCCGCTGAAGGCCTGATCCGCGCCCGCCGTGGCTCGGGCTTCTATGTCTCGCCAACCGTCACGCCGCCGCTGGCGTTGACCGACGTCGAACCGCGCCGCGCCCGCGAGGTCGATCCGTTCTGGGTCTCCAGGCAATCGCTCGACACGGACGATGCCGTGCCAAAACCCGGCTGCGGCTGGCTGCCGCCGGAGTGGATGCCGGAAGCGGCCTTGCGCCGCGCCACCCGCGCGCTGGGCCGCGCCGAAGCTCACGTGCTGACCAATTATGGCTCGACGTCCGGCTCCCTCGCACTGCGCCGGCTGCTGCTGACACGCCTCGCCGAAGACGAGATCGAAGCCTCGATCAACCAGTTGATGCTGACGGGTTCGGGCACGCAGGCGACCGACCTCATTTGCCGCTTCCTGCTTCGTCCCGGTGACACCGTGCTGGTCGACGATCCCTGCTACTTCAATTTTCGCGCGCTGCTGCGGGCGCATCAGGCCAGGATCGTCAGCCTGCCCTATACGCCGTCGGGCCCTGATGTCGCTCGCTTCGAGCAAATTCTCGCGGCCGAGCGTCCCAGGCTCTACATCACCAATTCAGCGCTGCACAATCCGACCGGGGCGACGATCTCGCTCCAGACCGCGCACCGGCTTTTGACCGCAGCCGCCGCGCACGACCTCACCATCGTCGAGGACGACATTTTTGGCGACTTCGAGCCGGAACGCTCACCGCGCCTGGCCGCGCTCGATGGCTTGAACCGCGTGATCCGCATCGGCAGCTTCTCCAAGACGCTGTCGGCCTCGGTGCGCTGCGGCTACATCGCAGGGCGAGCCGACTGGATCGAGCATCTCGTCGATCTCCAGGTCGCCACCAGCTTTGGCGGCCCGAGCCCGGTCGCGACCGAGATCATCGCCAAGGTCTTGGCCGGCGGCAGCTATCGCAAGCACATGGAGGAGCTGAGGCAAAAGCTCACGCGCACACGCCGCGATGTCGCACGAAAACTTGGGGCGTTAGGCATCGAGCCCTGGCTGATGCCGCGCGGCGGCTTCTTCCTCTGGTGCCGCCTCGCCGACGGCCAGGATGCTACAGCCGTCGCCCGCGCCGCGCTCGAAGAGGATGTCGTGCTGGCGCCGGGCAATGTGTTCAGCGTGTCGCAGACAGCGTCCGCCTTCATGCGGTTCAACGTGGCGCACATGAATGATCCGCGGATGTGGGACGTGCTGCGGCGGGCGTTGAAGGCGAAGCCGATCGACCGCTAATACAACGGCTCCTCATACACCGGCTCGCCATCGAGCAGCAGCCGCTTGATGGCGGCGCGGCCTGAGGGCAGCACGGCGGCGACGACCCGGAGCTTCTGCTGGTTGCGGGCCTGCTCGAGCTTCTTGCCCTCGCCTTCGGGCACGAAATAGCTTTCGAGACCGTATTTGATCGTCAGCTTGTCGCAGAAGGTGCGGCTGGTCGCGCCGCAGGAATAGGTGACGCGGCCGCGGATCAGCACTTCGGGCGCCGTGACCGTGACGGGCTCGGCATGCACCGAGACGGCCTCGTAAAGCCCGTTGGCATTGGGTGCGAGCTTGACGAACACGATAGGATTGCGCGTCTCGGCCGTCTTGCCGGAGAGCGCGCCGGCCGGCAGCTGCGAAATGTCATAGCGGAGTACGACGTAATCGCCACGCAGGAGATCGCGGGGATCGACCGGCTGGGTCTGCAAGGTCACCTCACGGCCTTCGCGCAGGATCTGCACGCGATCGGCGACCATCAGGACCAGCAGCACGCATTGAAGCAGGATGGCGACGCCGAACAGCACGGCTTTCGGGATGCGTTGCCAGAACTTTGTGATGGACTCGATCATCGCTCAGACCTCGGCAGCGCGCGATTGAGCGCGGTTGCAAACACCACAGTGATGATTCCGGCCGCCGCAAGGAACGCCGAGCGGCGCAGCAGCGAGCCCTTGACCGCCCAGGTGATGCCCGCGATGACACCGGCAATCCCGAGCCAGCCGGCAACGATCCGCGGGCGCACATCGTCGAGCACGCCGGAGACGACAAGGCACAACATGGCGCAGAGCAGCGCGGCATAGGCGAACCATGGCTCGCCGGCCGCAGATGCCGGCCAGATCGGCGCTGCAAGCAGCACGAGCCCGATCGCACATGCTGCAAGGATTTCACCTGCACGCCTGGTGATGCCGGCGGACGCGAGAGCAAGGATCACGCCTGCAGCCCCGCACAGGATCGCCCACAGCGGCTGGGCTGACGCCGTGCCGGTCCGGAAGCGGATGATGTCGTCGACCGTTGTCACCTCAAGGAAGGCGACGATTGCCAGCGCAAACGCACCGTAAATCGACAGAACGCTCCCAAGCAGAAGCGCCCGCGGCCACCGCGCAGCGGCGATCGCGAGCCCGGCCCCGAACAGCAGGGCCGCACCGTCCGCGAGCACGAACGACGGCTGAAGGCCATCGAGGTCGAAGCGAAGCGACGTCGCAACCCACCACGGCAGCACCGCGATCGCGACGAGGTGAGCGGCGACGCGGGAATTCCATGCAAACGCGAGAGCGGCGGCGATCAGCCACACCGCCACGAACGGAAGATGCAGGACATCGGGCGCATCATAGCTGCGCATGCAGGTCCAGATGCAGGCGGCGACGAGGCCGACCGCGAGCGCGCCGCGGGAGCTGGTCAGCATTGCCGCGGCAAACGCGCCGATCGCCCAGAGCAGCATGCCGCCGGCAAAGTCGTCGCCGAGATGATACATCTGGCCGACCAGCGCGATGCCCGCGCCGAAGATGATCGCGCCGATGCTGGCGCAGAGGTCGGCGAGAACAGTACGGCCGGTCGCGGCGAACCACGCGCCGAGGCCGCCGGCGACGATCATGCCGGCAAGCAGGATCGCGAACCGAAGCAGCCGCGCAATCTCGGTCCAGTGCGCCGCAACGAAGGCGAGGAAGGCGGCTGCGATCAACAGGCCGCCGACGATGCCGACCACCACCGCGATGTTGATGCCGGGCGACAACGGCGGCAGCGCATTGCGGATGGAGAGGGCCGCGGTTGGCGCGATCACGCCGTCGGCTTCCCATTGTGCGAGGTCAGCTTCGAGGCGCTGCCGGTAGGCTTTGTCGAACATTGTCTTGAATTACCTGATTCCGTGCCCGCCGGCGGGCTGTTGCTAGGTCGGCCCTCGCCGCTGGCAGGTTCAACCTATCATCGCTCGCTAACCGACCAAACTGCGCTCGCGAATGGCCTGCGCGCCCGCCAAAATGCCGCGCTGAAGCGCGCGCGCGGCGGGCGAAAGGTCGCGGCCGATGCGCCAGAGCAGATAGAGCTCGCGCTCGATCACGGGATCGACCAGCTTGCGCCAGGTCAGCACGGGATGATCGGCCTCGGGCCAGGCAAGGCTCGGCAAAGGCGCGACGCCGACACCGGCCTCGACCAGCGCCAGCAATGTCGCGGGATGCTCGGCTTCATGAATCGGGGTGCCCTGATTGAGGTCCGCGACGCCGCGTTCGATTTCAAGGCGAATGCCGGTGCCTGTCGCCATCACCACAAGACCTGCCTTCGAGGCCTCCGCCCAGCTCACCGCGTCGCGCGCGCTGAGCGGATGATCGCGGCGCATCACGAGAGCAAAGTTGTCGACGAGCAGGCGCGAGGCATCGAGCTCGGGATCGTCGCCGGGCACATTGGCGATGCCGAGATCGACATCGCCGCCGCGTAGCGCCGCAAAGATCTGATGCCGCGAAATCTCCTTCAGCGTCACCGCCACCATTGGATGCTCGCGCTGGAACGCCGCGAGCACGCGTGGCATCAGCCGCAGCGCCACTGATGGCACGCAGGCCACGGTGACGTGGCCACGGCGATGTTCGCGCAAGTCACGCAGATCCTGGAGCTGGCGGTCGAGATCGGCGAGCAGGCGCTGGATGCCCGGCATGAAATCGGCGCCGACCTTGCTGAGCTGAAGCTTTCGCGTGGTGCGGTCGAGCAGCCGCACCCGCAATCCATCCTCGAGCTGGCGCACCGCCTGGCTGACTGCGGATTGCGACATCCCGAGCGCGCGCGCCGCCGCGCTGAAGCTGCCGGTCTCGACGACACGGACAAAGGCGCGGAGCTGTTTCAGGTCGAGCTGATCTATCAGCATTGCTTATAAATATATCTCTCTATTCCGGATTGTTAATGAAAATCTCCAATGCAAGGATTTTGGGCGAAGATCGGGGATGATCATCAATTAGGCAGGAAACGAGCTAACTCGTTGTTCTCGCAAGTCAAAGGACTGGGACGTGATCAACAGACGCGACCTCATGAAATATTCGCTGCTCGGCGCGGCGACGGCGCCGCTGGCCGGCCTCAGCACCCCAGGCGTCGCGGCCGGCAGCAAAATGGCGATCGCCGAGGCCCTGCGGCTCGGCATGTACAACTCGCTCTATGTCGCGGCCGACAAGGGGCTGTTCGCCAAGCACGGCCTGGACGCTGACCTCACCACCGCCGGCGGCATCGCGCTGCCGGTGCCGATCCTGCTTTCCGGGCGCAGCCAGATTGGCGTGACCAGCCCGGGCATGTCGGTCAACGCGGTGCGCGAGGGCGGCAAGATCAAGAACATCGCAAAAATCGTCGGCGGCGTGTCGATGTGGGGCATCGCCAGGCCCGACAGCAAGATCAGGACGATCGAGGATCTGCGCGGCAAGACCATCGCCACGCTGAAATTCCCGTCCTCGACCATTCAAGTGCCGACCTACGCGATCAAGACGATCGGCAAGTTCGATCCGAAGGAGGCCGGCGTCACCTTCCTCGAATTGCCGCCGGGCGCGCAGGCTGCCGCGGTGAAGGACGGCCGCGCCGACATCGCTACCGCATTTGAGTGGGACGTCAGCATCGCCGCCGAGCAGTTCGGTCTCGTGCCGGTGCTGTCCTTTGCCGACGCGCTGGGACCACTCTGCTTCACCACCGCGATGGCGACGGAAGAGACCATCGCGAGCAACCCGGCCGCCGTTCAAGGCTTCTGCAACGCCGTCGCGGAAGCGCAGAAACTGATGCACGAGAACAACGCGGTCTTCACCGAGGTCGCCGAGAAATATTTCCCGAAGGTCACGCCGTCAGTGGTCGCGAGCGCAACCAAGAACTTCTTCGGCTCGAAGACAGCGATCCCGCGCAACCCCACCATCTCGGCCGACGAATGGGACCGCGCGATGCAGCTCGAACAGGGCGGCGGCGCGGTGCAATCCGCCCTCCCCTACGCGCAGATGGTGGACAATCATTTCGCCGAGCAGGCGACCAAGCAGTTCGGTCTCGCGTCATGACAGTGAATACCTCTCCCGCGCGCGAGCCGCGTTACGTCACCCTGCCGGCGCGGCCCGAGCCGCTCCGACTTGCGGTTGACGAGACCGCAGTGGTCGTCGTTGATATGCAGAACGCCTATGCATCGCCGAACGGTTATCTCGATCTCGCCGGCTTCGACATCTCCGGCGCCAAGGCGACGATCACGGCGATCCAGGATGTGCTGAGCGTCGCACGCGGCGCCGGCGTTCCCGTGATCTTCTTCCAGAACGGCTGGGATTCCGACTATGTCGAGGCCGGCGGGCCGGGCTCGCCGAACTGGCACAAGTCGAACGCGCTGAAGACGATGCGCAAGCGGCCCGAGCTGCAAGGCAAGCTGCTCGCCAAGGGCGGCTGGGACTACGCGCTGGTCGACGATCTCCAGCCGAAGCCCGGCGACATCGTGGTGCCCAAAACGCGCTACAGCGGCTTCTTCAACAGCCAGTTCGACAGCATTTTGCGCGCCCGCGGCATCCGCAACCTCGTGTTCTGCGGCATCGCCACCAATGTCTGCGTGGAATCGACGCTGCGCGACGGATTCCACCTCGAATATTTCGGGGTGATGCTGGAGGACGCAACGCACCAGGCCGGCCCCGACTACATCCAGAAGGCGTCCGTCTTCAACATCGAGACATTCTTCGGCTGGGTCTCGTCCGCGAGCGATTTTCGTCGCGCCTTTGCCCAGACCGAAGCCGTTCCAGCAAACGAGGACCAGCTATGACCGACCGCGCCATCATTCCATCCGGGACCACCGCCCCCATCGCTCCGTTCTCGCCGGGCATGATGGCCGACAACGTCATCTACGTCTCGGGCACGCTGGCGTTCGATGCGAACAACGACGTCGTCCATGAGGGCGACGCGGCGGGCCAGACCCGGCACATCCTCGAGACCATCAAGCGCGTGCTGGAGACGGCGGGCTCCAGCCTCGCCGACGTCACCTTCAACTCGATCTTCGTCACCGACTGGGCGAACTACGCCGCGGTCAACAAGGTCTATGCCGAGTATTTTCCGGGCGAGAAGCCGGCGCGCTTCTGCATCCAGTGCGGGCTGGTCAAGCCGGCCTGCCTCGTCGAGATCGCCTCGATCGCGCACAAGAGGCCGTGAAATGGCCGTGCTCGACGCCGGACAGGCCGCGGTGACGGGCGCGCGCTTCAGGCTGCCGTCCGCGCTCCGCATCGCGCTGCTGCAGATCGCACTGCTGGTCGCGCTGCTCGCGGCGTGGGAGCTCGCGATCCGCTTCGGCCTGATCGCGGTCTATCTCTATGGCCAGCCGAGCGGCATCATCGCCAAGGGAGCCAAGCTGATCGGCAGCGGCGAGCTGTTGCGCGACGCGGCGCTGACGGCGTGGGAAGCCATCGCCGGTTTTCTGATCGGAACGGTGCTCGGCAGCGCAGCGGGGCTCGCACTGTGGTTGGTCCCGACCGGCGCCGCCGTGCTGCGGCCCTATCTCATCGCGCTCAACGGCCTGCCGAAGATTGCGCTGGCGCCGCTGATCATCGTCTGGTTCGGCATCGGCCTCTCCTCGAAGATCGCGATTGCGGCGATCATCACCTTCATCGTCGCCGTCATCACGGCGCTCCAGGGAGCGAAGGAGGTCGATTCCGATCTCGTCAAGCTGCTGCGCTCGCTCGGTGCGTCCCGCGTGAAGACCTGGCGCACCGTCATCGTGCCCGGTGCGATGCCGTGGATCGTCGCGGCCTTCCGCCTCAACGTCGGCTTCGCGCTGATCGGCGCGGTCGTCGGCGAGTACATCGCATCCAGGGAGGGCCTCGGCTACATGATCTACTACGCCGGCGTGCTCTACGACCTCAACGCGGTCTGGGTCGGCATCGCGACGCTGATGGTGGTGGCGCTGCTGATGTACGGCGCGATCGATCTGATCGAGCGACGCCTGCTCCACCGATCCTGAACGACATCAATCCAACAGCTGGGACGCCATGGCTTTTGCACGCGGCAAGGATGCCGAGATCTATTACGAAGTTCACGGGCACGGTACGCCAATCGTGCTCTCCGCCGGCATGGGCGGCAGCGGCTCGTTCTGGGCGCCGCAGCTCGACGCGCTCGCGAGCCGCCACCAGGTCATACTCTACGACCACGTCGGCACCGGCCGCAGCGCAGCCGGTAGCCGCAGCATCACCGGCATGGCCGACGACATCGCTAGCGTGCTCGACCATGCCGGCGTCGACGCGGCGCATGTGGTCGGCCACGCCATCGGCGGCATCGTCGGCCTCGAGCTGGCGCTGCGTCATCCGAAGCGTCTGCGCAGCCTTGCTGTCGTCAACGGCTGGGGCCGTGCCGACCCATTCCTGCGGCGCTGCTTCGAGATTCGCAAACAACTCCTCAATCAGTCCGGCCCGCAGGCCTATGTGCGGGCGCAGCCGCTGTTCCTCTACCCGCCGCAATGGATCTCCGAGAACATCGCGCATCTCGATGCCGAGGAAGAGAAAATCCTCAAGCACTTCCCGTCCATCGCGACAATGAACCAGCGCATCGACATGTTTCTGGCATTCGAGGGCGGCAGGCGCCTCGCTGAAATCAACGTGCCGACACTACTGTCCTCCGCAAAGGACGACGCATTGGTGCCGGCCTATCTCACCCGCGAGCTCGCCGCCGCCATTCCTGATGCGCGGGTTCACGAGGTCGATTGGGGCGCGCACGCCTTCAGCGTGGTGACGCCAAAGATCTTCAACGACACGCTGCTCGACTTCTGCAAGGAGGTGGAGCGATGAATGCACTCGCGCAAAACCTCACCGAGTCCGCGACGATCGTGCTGCGCGCGAAAAGTGTCGGCGTCACCTTCGATGGGCAGGGGCGCCCGGTCGAGGCGATCCGGAAAGTTGATTTCGAGCTGCGCCGCGGCGAGACGCTGGCAATCGTCGGCCCCTCCGGCTGCGGCAAGTCCACGCTGTTCAACGCCATTGCCGGGCTGTTGCGGCCGACCCGCGGCCATGTCGAGGTCGGCGGCAAGCGCGTCGACGATGCCGCCGGCCATGTCGGCTACATGTTGCAAAAGGATTTGCTGCTGCCGTGGCGCAGCGTGCTCGACAACGTCATGCTCGGCCTCGAAGTCCGGAAGACACCCAAGGCTCGTGCGAAGGAGATCGCGCTGGAGCTGATCAGGGCCTATGGCTTGGCCGGGTTCGAGCACGCAAAACCCGCGGCGCTCTCCGGCGGCATGCGCCAGCGCGTCGCGATCATGCGCACGCTCGCTTTCGACCCTCAAGTGATCCTGCTCGACGAGCCGTTCTCCGCGCTCGACTTCCAGACCCGCCTGCTGATGCAGGCCGACGTCTCCCGCATCATCGCCGAGCGCGGCAAGAGCGCCATCCTCGTCACCCACGACATCGGTGAGGCCATCGCCATGGCCGATCGCGTGCTGGTGCTGAGCGCGCGCCCGGCCACGGTCCGCGCGTGGCACGTGATCGACCTGCCCCGCGCCGGCCGCGATCCCGCGGGCCTCCGCACCGACCCGCAATTCCAGGATTATTTTGCGAGGATCTGGGCGGATCTGGAGAAGCCGGCGGGGGTGGCGTGAGGGCCGGAAAGCAGCTGCACGCCGAGAAGCTGCCCTCGCGGACAAACCGTTTCATGGCCTGAAAGCGATCCATCGATCTTTTCATATTTTGCAAAAGAGATGCTCGGACTGCGCCAATAGTTGGGAGAAACTCAAAGCTGTAGCCTTCGGTCAACATGGCCATAAACGGCCACGCTGCAACGAGGGCGGACTGCATCCATGGAATTCGGCGTCTTCATGCCGGCGCAGCAGCGCGGCTATCATCAGACCTCGCGGCAGGTGGTCAACAACGCGGTCGAGCAGACCGTCACCGCGGAAGTCGCGGGATCTGGCGCGCGCAGCAGCCTAGGCGGTCGCCCCGGATCGACGGTGATGAGAGCGCTCCTGTGTCTGGTCGCCGCGACGACGCTGGCGTTCCAGACGGGCGCCGCGAGGGCCCAGACGACCGCGGAATCCTGGCCGAACCGCGCGATCACCTGGGTGGTGCCGTTCGCGGCCGGCGGCGTCACCGACCTCGTCTCGCGCAAGATCGCGGAGCTGCTGCGGACGCGGCTTGGGCAGCCCGTGGTGGTGGAGAACCGCCCCGGCGCCGGCGGGATCATTGGGACGGAGTTCGTCGCCCGGGCCCAGCCCGACGGCTACACTGTGCTCTTCGCCTCCGGCGGGCCTATGACGATCCAGCCGAACATGGGGCTGGGGAAGCTCAATTACGACTCGCTCAAGAGCTACGTCCACGTCCGGGGCGTGAGCTCGGCGAACCAGGTCCTCGTCGCGACCGCGGCAGCGCCCTACAGCACGCTGGCTGAGTTCGTCGCCTACGCGAAGGCCAACCCGGGCAAGCTCAATTTCGGCTCCCCCGGCCCCGGCACCGCCCAGCACCTCGCCGGCGAGATGTTCCAGGCGGCCACCGGCATCAAGCTGACCCACGTGCCCTACAAGTCGGGCTCGAGCCAGATGACCGACATGATGTCGGGCATCCTGGACGTCTCCTTCGACTACCTCACCGTGCTCAGGCCGCTGATCGACACCGGCAAGGTCAAGGTGCTCGGCACCACCGGCACGACGCGGCTGGCCGCGCTGCCCGACGCGCCGACGGTGCTCGAGGCCGGCTACCCGGACGCCGTCAGCGTCGGCTCGACCTGGGTCGCGGTCCCGGCCGGGACCGACCCGCGAATCGTGGGCAAGCTCTCTGAGGCGCTGGCCACCGTGCTCGCCGACCCCGGCATCGTCGCCGACCTCGCCACCAACGGCCAGGTGTCGATTGCCGACAAGGGGCCGGCCGAGATGGGCCCGTTCATCGTCGCGGAGACCGCACGCTACAAGCGGGTGATCGAGAGCTCGGGCATCGCCGCGCATTAGCTCAGACGCACGGCCGTGGACATCGCGCACGCGAAGGAGCGGAAGGGGCCGATCTGGAGAGGCCGGTTGGGGTGGCCTGAGATCGCCTCTAGTTCGCCTTGATGCCGGCCTCGCTGATGAGCTTGCCCCATTTGGTGCTTTCGCTCTGAATGAAGCGGCCGAACTGCTCGGGTGACGTGGGTGCAGGCTCGGCGCCGAGGGTCCTGATCTTCTCGGCCACGGCCGGGTCCTTCAGCGCTTTCGTGAAGGCCTCGTTCAGCCTGCCGATGACATCCGCCGACGTGCCGGCCGGAGCAACCAGCCCGAACCAGCCCACGGATTCGAAATCCGCAATGCCACTCTCGGCGAGAGTCGGCACATCGGGCAAGGATGGAAGACGCCGCGCGGAGGAAACGCCGATCGCATTGAGCTTGCCTTCAAGGATAAATTGCCTCGATGCCGGAATATCCAGCACCGCAAACGGGACATGGCCCGCGAGGACGTCGACCGCTGCCGGTGCGGTCCCGCGATAGGGGACCAGCTCCATGCTGATCCCGGTCTTCTGCGTGAACAGTGCGGCCGTCAAATGCATCGCAGTCGAATTGCCGCCATGCCCGATCGACAGCGCGCCCGGCTTTGCCTTGGCAAGCGCGACCGTCTCGGCCGCATTGTGCGCTGGAATGTCCGCGGACGCCACGAGCACGAAGGGAATTTCCGCAAGCAGCGTGATCGGCGCGAGATCTTTCGGATCGAACGGCATCGACGAATTGAGGTGCGGGTTCACCGTCAGTGCGCCCGCGGGCGCGACGCCGAGCGTGTAGCCGTCGGGCTTGGCCTGCGCGACCGCGGCCATGCCGATGTTGCCGCCTGCGCCTGCGCGGTTCTCGATCACCAGGCTCTGCTTGAGCTCGGCTGTGACCAGCGGCTCGAGCGCGCGGATGACCGTGTCGGCGCTGCCGCCGGGCGGGAAGGTCACGATGATCTTGATCAATTGCTCCGGATAGGCCGCCTCGCCTGCCTCCAGCGGCAGCACGGCGAAAGTCGCGGCCGTCAGCACGGCCAGAATGCGGCGCCTTGCAATTTGAAACAATTTCTCCTCCTGATTTTTCTTATGAGTTGCTTACGCCGCCGCGCCGCTGAGACACGCCAGCAAGGCTTGCGGATGTTCCGGCGCGGCCTGCCCGCGCCAGGCGATGTGCTGATCGGGCCGCACCAGCACGAGCTTCTCGGCATAGGCACCATTCGCTTCGTCCGGCGCGATGTCGATCAGCGTCAGCGGAATGCCCCGCGCCTCTGCAGCGGACTGCAATTGCACCACATCGATCGCCGGATCGAACCGCAACAGATTGTAACCTGTTCCGAACGCATCGTAGAGCGATCGTCCATCGCGCAGGACCAGATGCGGTGCGCGGGCGCCCGGCACGGTGGAGGGCGTGAAACTTCCCATCGCATAAGCCGGCGGCGTTTCGCCGTCATAGGCGATGATCGGCGAGGCATCGTAATAGTAGCCGAAGTTGAGACCAGCGCAGCAATATTGCTGCACATTGAGATCGTAGGCCGCTCGCGCCAGCGAGGCGCGCGCCGCGTGACCGCGCGGGGTGTCGTCCTCGATCTCCGCCGACACACCGCCGCGCTGCGCCATCATCTTCATCGCGTGATCCATCGCAAAGCGCGACACCTGGTCGGTGATGGGCTGACGCTCCGCCTCATAGGCATCGAGGATCGCAGCCGGCGCCCATCCGTTCAGATGCGCCGCCAATTGCCAGCAGAGATCGACGGCGTCCGCGATGCCCGCATTCATGCCGTAGCCGGCATAGGGCATCCACAGATGCGCAGCATCGCCGCAGATGAAGACCCTGCGGTCGCGGAAGCGATCGGCCACGAGGCGACGCCCGACCCAATCCTCCTTACTGAGGATCTTGTATTCGAAGCGCTCGTCGACGCCCAAGATCGCACGGATGGACCAATCGCGATCGACCGAGTCGAATTCGGGCTCGTCAGGCCTCAAATGATTATGGATCAGCCAGCGGTCATGACCGTCGATCGCAACCGTGGTGCCGGAGCGGCGCGGGTTGAGCGAGAGCACCATCCATGCCGGCTTGTGCGCGCCCATCAACTCCTTGAGTTGCGGCGCCTCGATGAAGGTCGATTGCACGCGCTGGATCACCGGTGTCCCGGACAGGCTGGCGCCGATCGATTTGCGAACCAGCGAGCGGCTACCGTCGCATCCGATCACGAAGCTGGCTTCGATCCGGAGCGTGTCGCCGCCGTCGAGGTTGCGCGCCAGCGCGGTCACGTGATCACCGTCCTGCTCGATATCAGTGATTTCCGTGCGCGCCAAAATGGTGATGCGCGGCTGGGCCGCGGCGTGGCCGAACAGGATCGGCTCGAGATAGACCTGATTAATCCGGTGCGGCGGCTCCGGCGTCGGCCACCAGGTGTCGGGGCCGCCGGTGGCGCTGTAGCGGCGCGCGCGGGAGGGAATGTCGATGCGGCAAAGCTCGATGCCGGTCGCCGTGGTCCGGTAGGAGCAATCATTCGGGAAGTCCGCGGGCAAGCCCGCGTCGCGCAGTTTTGCGGCGACGCCAAGCCGGCGGAAGACTTCCATCGAGCGCGCCGAGACGTGATTGCATTTGACGCTGGGCGGATCGCCGGCATGGCGAATTTCCGCGACGACGACGTCGATCCCGCGCGAGGCCAGATCCATGGCCGCGGTCAATCCCACGGGCCCGGCGCCCACCACCAGCACCTGTGTCCTCATCGTTTCGATTCCCTTGTCGCCCGGATTCGTTGCCCGCACCTGCATGCATTTTATTGCAGGCCCGCTTATGCGATAAGACGGAAAGAACTCATCAATTCATGAGCTTTGCCTATGAATGTCACCTTGCGGCAGCTACGCGCCTTCACCGCCGTCTATCGGACCCGCAGCATCACGCGGGCCGCGCGCGAGCTCGGGATCACGCAATCGGCGGCGAGCCTGTTGATCCAGCAGCTCGAGGTCCAGCTCGGCGTCAAGCTGTTCGACCGCTCGACACGATCGGTACAGCCGACGCTGGCCGCCGATGAGGCGTTTCACGCAGCCGAACGGATGCTGGGCGATGCGCAGGGCCTGTCGCGGCGCATGCGCGACCTCGCACAAGCGCGCGCCGGCCGCGTCGCGTTTCTGGCATCAGCCGGCGCCGCATCGGCGCTGCTGCCGTCAGTGCTCGCAACATTCCGCGCGGCCCATCCCGACATCGAGATCGACATGCGCGATGTTGCCGCCGACGATCTCGTTCCGCGCCTGGGCACAACCGATGCGGAGTTCGCGATCGGCAGCGTGGAGGGTGAATTCGCGGAGATGACAGTGGAGACACTGACCCGCGGACGCCTGAGCGCCATCGGCCGCCGCACCGCCGACTTCGCCGCGCGGCGGTCCCTCACATGGGACGAACTCGCGCAGCTGCCGACCATCGCGATGCGCCGCGAAACGCGAATCCGCATGCAGATCGATCAGGCGCTCGGCGCGCAAGGCAAACACCTCAATCCGACCTATGAAGTGACCCTGATCAACACCGCGCTCGCCATGACCGCACAGGGCCTCGGCCTCGCCATCCTCCCCGCGACGATGCTGCCGACCGACCAGTTTCCAACGCTGATCGCAAGACCTTTGGTGCGCCCAGCCATTACGCGGCCGGTGTCGCTGCTCCAACGTCAGGGCCGAACGCTATCGCCCGCGGCGCAGGCGTTTGTAGCGACGGCACGGGCGGTGCTGGCGGGCGCGTGATCAAGGCAGCAATTGTTCGGCTACTCCGCGAGATTGTGCTGCTGCCAGCGCAACAGATAGGCCTGCAATCGCCAGATCAACGCGGATAGCGCAACGCCGACCAGCATCAGCACGATGACGGCGACCATCATTCCCGACGCCTCCGCGCGCGCCTCGGACTCGATGATCAGGCGACCGATCCCCCGTTCCGCGCCGATGAACTCGCCGACGATGACCCCGATCAGCGCGAAGGAGATCGCAGGTGTCAGCGAGGCGAAAACCCAGGCCATGGTCGATGGGATCACCACCGTGCGGGTGATCTGCCACTCGCTGGCGCCGAGCAGCCGCGCCGCATTGACAAAGCCCTCGTCGATCGAGCGCGCTCCTTCGAACGTATTGAAGAACACGAGAAAGACCACCACGATCCACGATGTCACGATCTTCGAGGTATCGCCGATGCCGAAGGCCAGCACGATGATCGGCGCCAGCGCGATGCGGGGGATCGAATTCACCGCCGTGATGAACGGCTGGAAAATGGCGCTCAGCCGGTCCGAACGTCCCAGCACGAGGCCCGCGGCAAAGCCGCTGCTGACGCCGGTCACGAAACCGAAGAAGGTGTTCTTCAGGGTGACAGCGGTCGCGATCCAGAGATTGTTCTCGGATCGCGCCATGCAGCGGGCGAATTCGCCGTTGAACCAGCCGTTGAACATTCCGAGCTTGGACTTGAGGCAGCTCAGGATCAGGAAATGCTCAAAAATCTGCGACGGCTTGGACACGAAATAGGGGTCGAGCAGATCCGGCACCAGCCACGGAAGGCGGCCATGGAGATCGTACCCCCACTGCCAGATCGACAGGAAGCAGGCGCAGATCAACGCCTGCCATGCCAGCGTTCTGCCGGGGTGGCGCACGCGCCTCATGGCTTGCGGCCCTTGATGAACTCCTCGCCGAGCGAGTGCCAGATCAGCTGAAACAGCTCGGCATAACGCGGCGTCTCCCGGATCTTCACGGCATTGCGCGGGCGGGCAAAATCCACCTCAAAACTCTCCTTGATCCGGCCGGGCCGCGCGGAAAACAGAATGATGCGATCTGCCAGCGTCAGGGCCTCGCCGAGATCATGGGTCACGAACAGCACGGTCTGCTGCTCGCGTTCCCAGATACGAAGCAGCACATCGTGCATGTCGATCTTGGTATGGGTGTCGAGCGCGCCGAACGGCTCGTCCATCAGCAGAACCTGCGGCTCAACGACCAGCGTTCGCATCAAGGCTGCGCGCTGGCGCATGCCGCCCGACAATGCGGAAGGATAGGCGTTTTCGAAACCCTGCAACCCCGCCTGCGCCACGCAAGCGCTGATACGATCCTTTCGCTCCGCCGCTGGGACACCCGCCAGTTGCAGGCCGTAGCCGATGTTGTCGGCGACGGTGCGCCACGGAAACAGGGTATCGCGCTGGAACACATAGCCGACGTCAGGCGTCGCCTGCCCGGGGACGACGGGCGTTCCGTCAATCAGGATCTGGCCGCTGGTCGGCTTGATCAGCGTCGCGATCATGTTGAGGACGGTGCTCTTGCCCGAACCTGACGGGCCCAGCAGAGCGACAAATTCGCCGCGCCGGACATTGAAGGACACATCGCGCACCGCCTCGATGGCCGTCCCCGCCAGCTGGAAGGTCTTGCACAATCCACGCACGTCGATGCGCCGCATCTCGGGCGATGCGACGGACGACGACGCGGGCATGGCATGCACCGTCAAGCCGGATAAGCCTTGCGTGCCGCTTCGATGAAGCTGGTGCTGACGACATCGGCCATCGCGAGCGGCTTGATGCCGGTCATTTCACGAAACCACACCTTCTGACCGCGCGCGAAGCTGGCCTCATCGATGAGGCACTCGTAGTCGGTGACTTTCTTCATGATCCCGATGTCGAAAAGGTTCGCATCGCGCGACGTGCTCCCGACATAAGGCTCGATCGCATCGTAGATCTCTTCCGGAGAGTGCCCCTTGATCCACTGCGTTGCGCGCCACAGCGCCGTGACGAACGCCTGCATCTTCTGCGGGTCCTTGTCGATGGTCGACTGCAGGGTGAAATGAGACGTCACCGGGACCTTGCCGCCGATGTACTTGGCCCAGACCGTCTCGTCCGTTCCATCGAACAACAGCGCGCCCCAGCCTTGCTCGATCGAATCCTTCAGGATCGACGGCGAGTTGATGAGAACATCGACCTGCTTCGTTTTCAACGTGCCCATCATGGTGTCGACATTGCCGGTGCCGATCCAGGTCACCTTGTCGTCCAGTCCCATGGTTTCCATGTAGTAGGAGGCCCAGACGTGGTTGGTGCCTCCCAGCGACGACACCGCAACGATCGGCTTGCGTCCGTCGGGCCGTTTCCACTTCGCCAGCGCCTCCAGGGTGGTAATGCCCTGATCGAACAAATCCTTGCGGATGATGAAGATCGCGGCGTTGCTGCGGGTATCGACCGGCATCAGGACCCGCGCGCTGCGGCCGTGATTGCTCAGCTGCATCGGGTGGGTGATGTCGCCGATGCCGATATCGCCCTGGGACGAGGCGATGATCTCGCGCGTCTTCACGCCGCTGCCGCCCTGGATCAGCTTGCAGTCGAGGCCGGCCTCCTTGAAGAACCCGGCCCGGTCGGCGACGAATTGAGACTGATAGACCGGAATGGCCACCGGATAGATCACGCGGCCGGACGGGGCATCCGCCCACGCCCGCCCCGCCGCCATGGAGGCACCGGCGCCGGCGACAATGGTCAATGCGGCCCGTCTGGTGACCCGAGTCCTCATCACGCGTGCTCCCTCTCCCTGCCGACCACCTTGTCGAGCGCGTTCAGCACCGCATCGCCCATCTCCTGGGTCGACAATCTTTTTGCGCCTGCTTCGGCGATATCGGCCGTTCTTGCGCCGGCGGCGAGGGCCGTATTCACGGCGTGCTCCAGCAGCGTGGCATCATCGGGCCGATTGAGGGTGATGCGCAACATCATTGCGACGCTGAGGATCGAGCCGAGCGGATTGGCGATGCCCTTGCCGGCAATGTCAGGCGCGCTGCCATGGACCGGTTCGTAGAGCGCCTTGCGGCGTCCGAGCCGGTCCGGCGGCCCGAGCGAGACCGACGGCAGCATGCCGAGCGAGCCCGACGCCATGGCGGCACAATCGGAGAGAATGTCGCCGAAAATATTGCAGGTCACCATGACGTCGAACTGCGACGGCGCCCGCACGATCTGCATCGCGGCGTTGTCGACATAGAGGTGCGTCAGCTCCACATCGGAGAATTCCGCTTGATGCAGCGCTATGACCTCCTCGCGCCACAGCACGCTGGTTTCCAGCACATTGGCCTTGTCGACGGAGCAGACCCGGCCCTTGCGCGTCCGCGCCAGCTCGAACGCGGTTCGCGCCACCCGGCGGATCTGGCTGGTGGTGTATTGCTGGGTGTTGAAGCCGCGGCGCTGGCCGTCTGGCAGCGTTTCGATACCGCGCGGCTCGCCAAAATAGATGCCGCTGGTGAGCTCGCGGATGATGATGAAGTCGACGCCTTTCAGCACCTCGGCCTTGAGCGGCGCGGAATCCGCCAGCGCCGGATTGGCGACGATCGGCCGGAGATTCGCATAGAGGTCGTACTTGCTGCGCAGCGACAGCAGGCTTCCCGCCTTGCGCGCCGCCGCAGGCACCTCCGTGGTTTCCGGGCCGCCCGTCGCGCCCCAGAGAATTGCGTCGGCCTCCTCCATCGCCTCGACCGTGTCATCCGGCAACACCTTGCCTGTCGCGAGATAAGGGATGAGGCCGTATTGGGCTTCGCGCAGAACCACGGGCGCGCCGCGCCGGTCCGAAAACCATTTGAGAATGCGATGGGACTGGTCGGTCACTTCAGGACCGATGCCTTCACCACCGACGACAGCCACCTTGATCGTGTTCGAGAGCGTGTTCATGCCTGATGTGTCCTGACGGATTATCTTGCCGATGATCCTGCAAAGTGAATCCACGGCCGCGCGGTGCGGTCGGAGGCCTGGAATGCGCGAATCTCTTGGTCCCGTCGCAATGTCAGCGAAATCTCGTCGAGGCCTTCGAGCAAACCCGCACGCCGGCGCGGATCGATCTCGAAGCTGTGCCGCACGCCTGATGGCGAGGTGACCGTCTGCTCCTGCAGATCGACATCGAGACGTCCCGCGCCCTGGCTCGCTTCGATCTCCGCAGCAAGGCCATCGATGACGGCTTTGTCCAGCACCACCGGCAAAATGCCGTTCTGGAAGCAGTTGGCGAAGAAAATATCGCCGAAGCCGGAGCCGATGATGGCGCGGATGCCCATTTCCTGAAGCGCCCACACCGCCGCCTCGCGCGAGGAGCCGCAACCGAAATTCGGCCCGGTGACCAGGATTTCCGCGGCGCGATAAGGCTCGCGATTGAGGATGAACGCTGGATTGTCCGAACCATCAGGCAAATAGCGGAGCGAGCCGAACGCCCATTTGCCGAGACTGCCGCGGACGGAATTTCCGATCATGCGGTTGATGCTGATGATGACGTCGGTGTCGACATTGGTGCGCATGATCGGCGCGGCGGTCGCGGTCAGTTTGGTGAAGGCTTGTGCCATCTAGCGCTCCATCGTTCGAACGTCGGCGATGGCGCCGGACACCGCCGCCGCGACAGCCATGGCCGGACTTGCCAGATGGGTGCGGGCGCGCGGCCCTTGCCGGCCGATGAAATTCCGGTTCGAGGTCGACACCGAGCGCTGGCCGGGCGGCACGGTTTCGCCGTTGGCGGCAAGGCACATCGAGCATCCGGGCTCGCGCCATTCGAAGCCCGCGTCGATGAAGATCTTGTCGAGGCCCTCGGCTACCGCATCGCGCTTGACGGTCTCCGAGCCCGGCACGACCCAGGCGCGCACGCCCGGCGCAACCTTGCGGCCACGCGCGACCTCGGCTGCGGCGCGGAGATCGCTGAGGCGGCTATTGGTGCAGGAGCCGATGAACACCCAATCCACCTTCGTGCCGGCGATCGGCGCACCCGGCTTCAGGCCCATATAGTCGAGCGCGATCTCGATCGCGCCGCGGCGCGCCGGATCGGCAATGTCCGCGGGGTCCGGGATGCGGCCATCGACGCCAAGGACATGTTCGGGACTGGTGCCCCAGGTGATCTGGGGGATGATGGCCCCGACATCGATCGACACCTCGCGATCGAACATGGCGTCGCTGTCGCTCCGAAGCGAACGCCACGCCGCAACGGCCCGGTCCCACATCGCGCCTTGCGGCGCGTAGGGCCGGCCTTGGACATATGCAAACGTCGTGTCATCCGGCGCGATCAGGCCCATCTTGGCGCCGAGCTCGACCGACAGGTTGCAGATGGTGAGCCGCCCTTCGATCGGCATGTCCCTGATCGCACTGCCGGCATATTCGACCGCATAGCCGGTGCCACCGGCGGCGCCGACATGGCCGATCAAAGCGAGGATGAGATCTTTTGCCGTGACACCGAACGGCAACCGGCCGTCGAAGGTCACGCGCATGGTCTTGGGGCGGCGCTGGATGATGGTCTGGGTCGCCAGCACATGCGTCAGCTCGCTGGAGCCGATGCCGAAGGCGAGCGCGCCGAGCCCGCCATGGGTGCAGGTATGGCTATCGCCGCAGACGATCAGGCAGCCGGGCAGACTGAGGCCGAGCTCCGGGCCGATGACATGGACGATGCCCTGCCCAGGCTGGTCGATGTCGAACAGCTGGATGCCGCTGGCCGATGTCTCGGTCCGCAACGCCGCCAGCAGCTCCCACCCGGTCTTGATGGTGCCGGCACGGCCCGACGCCGTCGAAATCGCATGATCGGGCGTTGCAAAGGTCAGCTCGGGATTATGGACCGGAAGGTTGCGGTTTTTGAGGTCGATCAGGCCGCGGGAGCCGCCGAGATCATGCAGCAGATGGCGATCCACATGCAGCAGATCGGTATCATCGCTGAGATTTGCGATGACATGCTGGTCCCAGATTTTGGCCAGCAGCGTGCGACCGCGCCTGTCCACGATCCGTCCTCCCTTGTCCGGCATCTGATGTGCCGTATTGCTGCCGATCATGGCGACCGTCAGCGTTGTTGGGAAGCAGGATAGAAGTCCGCGCCAAAAATGTGCAGTGACGGTTGGGCAACCCGCCATCGCGGCCGGCGATGGCTCGCAGCCGCCGAGCCGTACTAGCTCCCGCTTGGCACGACCGTCAGCCGGTCGGAGACGCTGCTCGTGACGTGACGCGCATCGTCATGGGTCCGCAAATGGTCCACCAGCAACTTCGTGACCGGAGGCAGCGATTTGTAATCGCGCACGCCCATGACCAGGTCGCGTCGCGCCCAGGACTCGTCGAGCGGGACGGTGACGAGGCTGTCGACGCCGTAGCGGCCGCTTACGATCTCGAGCGGCACGATGCCGACCCCCATCCTGGCATCGATGACGCGGAACAGCGCATCGAAACTGCTGACGCGGATGCGCACCTTCATGTGCTGCCCGAGCGCCGCCGCGGCCCTGACGCACAGCGTCTCGATCGAGCTGCCCTTCTCCAGGCTGACGAAGTCGAAATCGACCAGCTCGCGGAAGCGAACGCTATTGCGTCCCGCCAGCGGGTGGTCGCTCGTGACCAGCGCGACCAGGCTGTCGCTGCGATAGGACAGCAACTCCAGATCCTGCCCGTCGATGTTGCCGCCGAAAATGCCGATGTCGGCCCGGTTCTCCACCACCGCGCGCACGATCGCCGGGCTCAAATCCTCCTCGAGGTCGATACGCACCAACGGATGCCGTTCCAGAAACAGGCTGAGCTCGTCCGCCAGGGCTTCGAGGATCGCGGACTTGTTGGCACAGACCCGGATCAGCCCGCGCTTGCCCTGCCTGTAGCCGGTCAGCTCGGTCTCGAGCTTGCTCAGGTTTCCGAGGATGATGCGGGCGTGCTCGAGCAGGGCGAAGCCGGCAGGTGTCGGCTCGATCCCTTTGGAATGGCGATGCAGCAGCTCGACCTTGAACAGGTCCTCAATATCCGAGATGCGGCGGCTGACCGCGGACGCGGCGATGTTCTTCTTCTCCGCCGCTTTGGCGATACTCTGCTCCTCGACGATCGCCACGAAGAGTTGCAGCGTCAGGAGATCGATTTTGGCGGTCATCCGGAAGATCCTTGGGCGGGGGCCTTACGACGGGTGACTATAGCTCATTTTCGGATCGCAGCAGCGAGCGATGACCCGGCCTGGGGCCGGCGCAGACACGAAGGCCCCAGGGCCATCCACTATGCGGACAACAAAAATGACGAAAACAACCCCATGCACAGTAGCCGGCTGCCGCCGGCGCGGCGTACTCTACATCTGGCGAAGCATCTGATGCCGCGAGCAAAATTCGGAGAGCGACGCACGCCGGGTGGTGACGGATCCGAATCGGCGTTGGAGCGCATTACTGCCGATACCGTCGCTTGGTTTCCGGTCACGTTTCCCGAGATCGGCAGAGATAAGCGGCGATCGTAGTGTCGGCGGATTTCGGATGACACCGCGCGTCGTTTGACTCGTCGGGCAAAACAGGGGCACGATGTCATCATTGCGGGGAAAGCGATCGGTAAAGCCCCCGCCAATCGTCTTTAGTCGTTTTTCTCTCTCGCCCGCTTGAATATCTCGCGAGCCAAGTGTTCATGGGCGACAGATCGAAACTCTTTATCGGTCATCACCCGCGAAAAGATTTCTTCGTTGCCTTCCATCCGGTCGATAAAGAGCTCATCGAGTATCCGTTCGAGGTAGGACGAGAAGTTAGCGAGGTTGTTCGCTCTGGCCGCTTCAACAATTTTCTCATCTCCTTCTGCGCTGGCACGAATCTGGTCGAAGAACAATTGATCGGCTTCGATGAAGTCCGTGCCAAAACGCTCGTTGAGCTTGCCTACCAATGCGGACAAAGCAACGCCCTCCTCCGCCAAACCAGCGGTGCCAACATCCGTTGGCCCCTTCAACGGGTCAGCCTGTCCGTAGCCAAGGTCAATCGAGCCCTCGGACATTTGCTGGAGTCGGAAGTAGCGAAGTGCAACTTCATCATCCAGCACGAATGCCTTCCCGTCGCCGGGAGGCGGCAGTTTCAAAAGCAAGTTGCGAACGAAGGCATAAAATTTCTCAAGCTCGCTGTCCTGATAGGGGATGACCTGCGAGAGAAATGCATAAAGGTTGCGGTAGGCTGTGAGTTGGCCCCGGAAGGTCTCTTGCTCACCCTCGTCCTCCTCCTTGAACCTCTGCACCACCGCATCGAGCACAGAATTCATGACCTTGTGCTGCGAGGCGGAATGGTCGCGCGTGTGTTGATACCAGACCGCAGCGAAGGCGTTCACGTCCTGAGGTGTGAAGATCGCCCATTCCAATAGCTTGTGCTGCAGTTCTGACAGCTGGTGCGGATCCGCGTTTTCACCAATCGGCGTCGTCTCGTAGTAAGGCTTGAATGCCTTGTAGATGTCGGCTTCCTCATTGGCGAAGTCGAGTACGAAGGTTCGTGCCTTGCCGGAAGCGATGCGGTTAAGGCGTGACAGCGTTTGTACCGCCTGCACGCCTGCGAGGCGCTTGACCACATACATAGTCTGCAGTAGCGGCTGATCGAATCCGGTTTGATATTTCTCGGCCACTAGAAGCACGCGATAATCGTCGCGATCGAAGGTCTCGGGCAGTTCGCTTTCGGCAAGCCCGCCATTCATCGACACTTCCGTGTAGGACGAGCCAGGACTGTCTGGGTCCTCCACCGTACCGGAAAAAGCCACCAGTGAGCGAATGCCGGAATAGCCGCGATCCTTGATATAGTAGTCAAATGCCAACTTGTATTTGACAGCTGCGAGACGCGAGCCGGTCACCACCATAGCCTTGGCGCGGCCGCCAAGTTCGTGCACGACATAAAGTCGGAAATGCTCAACGATGACCGAAACCACCTGCTCGATATTGACAGGATGGAGCTCTAGGTAGCGCGTCAGCGCCTTCGCGGCTTGCTTACGCGGCACCTCGGGGTCATCTTCCACCTGCTTGACGAGTCCGAAGAAGCGTTTGTAGGTCGTGTAATTCTGGAGCACATCCATGATGAAGCCTTCTTCGATGGCTTGCCTCATGGTGTACTCGTGGAACGGCGACTTGCCCGATGGTCCCGGTTCGTCGAACAGTGTCTTGGTCTTGAATTTTGGCGTCGCGGTAAAGGCAAAGAAGCTCAAGTTCGGTTGGCGTATCCGCTTGAGCGAGTCCCGCAGAATGGCGGCTCTGGCTTCCTCCGAAAGGTCACCGTCTTCCTCGTCGGAAAGCTGCGCGGCAATCGCCGCTTCGATTCCGTCCTTGTTCAGCATCCCCCGCAGCGTGGTCGCGGTATCGCCGCTTTGCGAGGAATGCGCCTCGTCCACGATCACGGCGAAGCGTTTGCCTGCCGTGTCGATCTTCACGCCCGTCCCCTTCTTTTCCAGCGTGGACAGCGCCTGAGAGATGAAGGGGAACTTCTGGATTGTAGTGATGACGATGGGCGTCCCGTTTGATAGCGCGCGGACAAGCTGTTGCGTGTCCTCGTCGATCTTTTCGACCACGCCGGTTTTGTGCTCGATCTGGTAGATCGTGTTCTGCAATTGCTGGTCGAGCACACGCCGGTCGGTAACGACGACGACGGAATGAAACACCTTCTCGTCGTTGGCGTCGTGCAGACTGGCGAGGCGATGGGCGAGCCAAGCAATGGAGTTAGACTTGCCCGAACCCGCCGAATGCTGGATCAAATAATTGCGTCCCGATCCATGCTGGCGCGCATGCGCCACAAGCTTTCGTACTACGTCGAGCTGGTGATAGCGCGGGAAGACCGTCGCTTCCTTACGGATGTTCCGTACGCCTTTGTCGCTCTTTATCTGCCGTTCCTTCACCTCAAGATGCATGAACCGTTGCAGAATATCGAGGAGGCTGTCGGCCTGCAGAACCTCATCCCAAAGGTAGTGTGTCTTCCAGTTGCTTTCGACGGGTGGATTGCCCGCGCCGCGATTGTTGCCTCTGTTGAACGGCAGAAAAACCGTTTCCTTGCCCTTGAGACGCGTTGTCATCCAGACTTCGTCGGGGTCCACCGCGAAATGCACCAGCGCGCGTTTCTTGAAGGCGAACAGAAGATCGCGATCGTCTCGATCCTCCATATACTGTTGCACGGCATCCATCGCGCGTTGTCCCGTCAGAGGGTTTTTCAGTTCCGCCGTCACCACAGGCAGACCGTTGACGGCAAGCGTCACGTCGATGATGCAGCGCCTGTTCGTGCCGTCTGCCTTCTTCATTGCGGAGGTGAAAGCGACCTGCCGAGTGATGGTCAGTTGGTTCTTGGCGTAGGCTTCGGTCGCTTCGGCGTTCATGCGGGAATTGGGCCGAAAAAAAGCCAGCCGGAAGATTTTGCCGTAGCACTTGAAGCCGTGCCGCAGGACGTGCAGCGTGCCCTTGATGTCGAGTTCCTTAGCGAGGTTATCCAGCACGGTCGCTTCGGTTCTGGCTCCAAGCAACGCTTCAAGATGCTCCCATTTTGCGACCTGACTGTCCTTGAGGAAGGCCGTTACATCTTTGGGAAAGAGCGCCAACGCCTCGTCATATGCGGTGGGAGCTCGCTTCATATAGCCGCCTTGGCCAGTGAGTCCGACCTCAATCGCAGCTTCGAAGTGGCGCTCCATATGTCCAGGCATGCTAAACCTCTTCGACAGCAGGCTCTTTCGGCGTAACGTTTAACTGTATTTTTCCCGTCACGGCAGCGGTTATAAGGGCCGCGCGGTATTCAGCCAAGCGACCTACACTCTGAGCCACCTTCGCGTCAGCCTCCCACTCTTCGCTTTGGCCGCGGTCCAAAGCGTCAACGATCTCGGCTTGTTCGTCCTCCGGGGGCACCACCACAAAATACTTCTTGATGACATCTACATTGACCCGCTTGAAGGTCGCGCCAACAAGCTCCCGCGCTAGTTGCTCCAAGCACGCATCGGAGTTGAGAAAGTATTCCAGAAAGTTCGAGGATATGACCCTTGGTCGGATCAAACACAAATCTTGCCCCAAACAAAGTAGCTCGTCGGCTCTAACCCGCGCGGCAGAACCGACGGATGCGTTCCGACTGTAAATGATATCGCCCACTCTCGGCCGGCGCTCCCCATCAGACATGATGGTAAACTCATCCTCGCTGACTCGGCGCTTGGTCAGATAGTCGATTGAATAAGGCTTTATCTCCGAAGTACTGACCAGCGGGATGCCGTCGTCAATGTATTCAGGAGTTCGGTGTTTACAGTCTATAACGGAACTGACGAAAGAGAGCCGCTTCACTTTCCAATGCGCGGGAATGTCTCCCAGCCAGTCGATGCCGGAAGGCTTCATGGGAGCGTCGGGGTTGAGCCCTTTTGTGACGGCATTGGTGATGAGGACTTGACGCTTTACGGCGAAGTGCCCCAAGAGTGTCCGCTTCTTTGCAACTAGAGCATCAATCTTTGCGATCTTTTCATCCAGAAACAGCACAATCCGCCGCTGGATTTCGAGTGGGGGCCACCTCCAAGGTAGCTTTAGTATGTCTGCGGGGTTCACTCGCTGATGCGAGCGCGTTGCAGACTGGACTATCGCTGAAAGGCGATCCGTAACTTTCTCGCTGCTCCATAGATAATAGGCATACCGACGGTCTATTCGATCAGAGTTAATTGCCACAAATTCCCCCGATGCGAGCGTGACGTAATCAGGGTGAGGTTCGGCGATACAAATGGTTCTCTTACGAGGATTGAGCTTCGAGACGAGCAAAGTCGGCGCGGCAATCAGGAGCTTCGAACTATCGATACCGCTCGCGGGTTCGATCAGCGGCCCCCCTGTGTCCTGCACTTGAGGGATGGAATAGTGCGCAACAAGATTGTCACCAAAATCCGCAGGATCTACGGTCACGCGATAGGGATCGCACAGAAAATCCGCGCGCTTCTCCGTCCAATTCGATGGAAGGTCATCCAACCATTGCGCGTCGAGCCGGTCTCTCATTCGACCAACCCTTTCAATAGCCCAGCAATCTCGCCTTCCAACGCAGTGATATCTGTTTCGATCTCACCCAACGGACGAGGCGGCTTGTAGACGTAGAAGTGGCGATTGATGGGGATTTCGTAGCCTACCTTGGTCTTATCGTAGTCCACCCACGCATCGGGCACATGGGGCAAGACTTCACGCGCCATGTAGTCGTCGATCGCGGGGGTCATAGCCTCGACAAGGTACTTGTTTGGCTTATCCGGGCCGAAGAACATAGGTAGTGACGCCCCGTTGTGCGCGGCATTCTCCTTCTTGCTCGCAGCATCTAGAAACGCCTTCGGCATCTCGAAAGTCTCAGGCAGGGGGACGTTCTCCGTATCGCGCAGATCGCTGTCCGGCTCAGGCCTACCCTTACTGTCGCGGCAGATTTTAGCGTTAGGATCGCGCTCACCCAGGGCGGCGCAAATCGCCTTCTTGATCGTTGCGGATAGCTTGATGCCGACTCCGTTCGCCACATTGTCGAGGTCCGACTCGAATGCCTCGCGATCCATGTACCGACCCTTGCCTTGCAGCTTGGCGAGCGTGGCTCGGATGGCGACTTGCAGCTTGCGGCCTTCCTCGATTTCCGCCATTGCCGCCGCCTCGTTCTTGCGCTTTTTACTGGTGGCGAGATTAGCAAATGCGGCCTGATCGTCTAATCTGACGATGCGCTCGAGCGTCGCCTCAAAGTTCATGCGCAGGGGGCGCTCCACCGTAGCCTTGAGAAAGCCGAACTCCCGGTTCTCGAAGATACGGGAGACGACGCGCGTTTCACGAGTGCCGTCAATGGACACCTCGGCAGTTTCGCCATCGCTGTAATTACCGTAGATGCGCGTCAACTGTCGAATCTGACCTTCGGTGATTTCGTTGCGCTTGTTGTTCAGGCTCTTCTTCATGCGCTCGAAGAAGCGCGTACCGTCGATCAACTGAACCTTGCCGCGCCGATCGCGCACCTTGCGGTTGGTCACAAGCCAGACATAGGTGAAGATGCCCGTGTTGTAAAAAAGCTGGTCCGGCAGGGCGACGATGGCATCTAGCCAATCGTTTTCTATAATCCAGCGGCGAATGTTCGATGGCCCCGATCCAGCGTCGCCCGAGAAGAGCGGCGAGCCATTGAAGACGATGGCAATCTTGGAGCCGACCGCGTCTTCATGCCCCTCCCTATAGGCGTGCATTTTAGAAATCATGTGCTGCAAGAACAGCAGCGAGCCATCGTTGATGGCGGGCAGCCCCGCGCCGAAGCGGCCAGAAAAGCCCAGTTCGCTGTATTCCTTTTCGACATTTTTTTGCTGATCCTTCCACTCTACCCCAAACGGCGGGTTGGCCAAGAGAAAGTGAAACTGTTTGCCCTGAAAACCGTCGTGGGTCTTGCCGTCGCCCAACGTGTCGCCAAGCACAATGCTGCTCGTGTCCTCGTCCTTGATGAGCATGTCGGAGCAGCAGATAGCCCAAGACTCGTCATTATATTCCTGCCCGAAGAGGGCGAGATTGGCCTGGCTGTTCTGGTTGAGAATGAACTTTTCGGATTCCGACAACATGCCGCCGGTGCCGCACGCCGGGTCATAGATCGTCCGGTATATGCCCGGACGGTAAACGTCCTTCTCGCCAGTATAGACGAGGTTCGCCATGAGGCGGATTACCTCGCGCGGAGTGAAGTGGTCTCCGGCCTCCTCGTTCGCCTGTTCGTTGAATCGCATCACCAGATGCTCGAACAGGTACCCCATCTGCAGATTGTCGATGCGGTCGGGGTGCAAATCGACATCCGCCATCGCCTTGACGATAGTGAAAAGCCTGTTGCTGGAATCAAGCTTTTCGATCTGGTCGTTGAACTTGAACTTCTCGAAGATCGCTCGGGCGGTCGGTGAGAAGCCGTTGATATAAGATACGAGGTTCGGCGCTATGTTTTCGGCATCACCAAGCAGCTTCGCAAAGGTGAAAGGGCTAGTGTTGTAGAGTGGGTGCTGGCGCGTGGGATCCGCCGCCTTTCCAAGCAGCCTCTCCATCGCATTCTTGGGCATCTTCTGTGCGGTCAGCTTCTTATATTGCTTCAGCACGGCGTCCTTAGTCGGCTCAAGGACGCAATCAAGTCGGCGAAGAACGACCATCGGCAACATAACCAGCCTGTATTGCGGCGGGCGATATGGGCCTCGAAGGCGGTTTGCGATATCCCAGATGTCGGATTTTAGCTCGTTGTGGATTTGAACGTTCACTTGGAGAAAGCCTTCGACGAATCAGCGGTGAGGGGATGCGGGGCGGAAGGATTCGTATAATTGCCTCCTCGCGCAGCCAACACAACTTCAGACGGAAAGCCCTGCGCTCTGCAAGTGCAGAGAGACTTGGCTCTATTCCGAGGGGGCGGTGAAAGCTACGCGGACGGGTAGTCCTCTAGAACCGCTGGTCCGAAGCCAGAGTTAGGCCCAACTCTAGGTCATTGGACGATTTGGCGGAGAGGGAGGGATTCGAACCCCCGATAGGCTTGCACCTATGCCGCATTTCGAGTGCGGTACAATCAACCACTCTGCCACCTCTCCAAGGCGCCAAAAATCGGGGGCGAGCCCCCGTGGTTGGAGGCGTTAATAAGCGAGGATGGCGGGCCAGACAAGGCTGAGGGGGCGAAAATCCGGCCGGTTTTCCGTTTGAGAACGAGGATGTTGCGGCTGTGACGCGGCCGATCGCGGATTTCGGCGGGACTTTGCGCCGTTTGCGCGCTGGGCGCGGTCTGTTTGGCGCAAAGCGATGCGACCGGCAGGCCGCTGGCGGCCGAATCACCTGGTCACAGGGATAACCCCCGAGGTGGGACCGCCAGACGCGGTAAACACTGGCGGTCCCGTGCCGCTCATTGAAAACTGACCAGGAAGGGCGGCTTCGCAGGCCAGGTGAGGCGACGGATCGACCGTAGCGTGCGGCCCGTGCGCCGCAACGCAAACCGGTCCTTAACCTAACCAGTCAAGGTTACTCCTTGTCCGCCTTGGCCTTTTTCTTGTTATTGTCCTTGCCGTTCTCAGTAGAATCCCGGTCTTTCCCGTTGCCTTCCTTGCGGCGGTTGGTGAAGCGGGCATTGCCGAGCCCGGTGCCGATGGTCAGCACGCCCCAGCGGTCGACATCCTGCATGAACGGCACCTCGGAGAGGCCCTGAACCACGCCGTCATTGTGCATCAGGATTGCGGTGTCGTGCTCGCCGATCTGGGGGATGCCCTCGAGCAGGCTCGCCGGCAGGTTGAACTTGCTGCTCTCCCAATTGCCCGGCAGGTTTTGCGCGCCCTTCTCGATCGAGCCGTCCGCGTTGATGACGCCGGGACAGGCGATGCCGATGAAGGGCGCGATCTTGAAGCCTTCCTTCTCGGCGTCCGTGATCAGTCCCTTCAGCATTTTGATGAGACGCTTCACCGCACCTTCGCGCGTTGGCTCATCATCGGCATGACGCCATAGCTCGGACTTCCACACGCCCGCCTTCGACAGATCCTTCGCCTTCTTCCAGCGCGTCTCGACCACGCCGCAGCGAATGTTGGTGCCGCCGATGTCGACCGCGAGAATCGCGTCATGTGCCTCGAAAATCCATGACGGCGCCAGATGCAGCGCGCCGATCAGGCCGGCTTCATCCGGATGCGCGCGGATCGGCACCAGATCGATCTTGAAGTCCTCCGCCTTGAGGATGATGTCGGTGCGCGCGATCGCGATCTCGCCGAGCCGGGAATCGCGAAATCCGCCGCCAACCACGATGCGCTCGGTCTTGGCCCAGGCTTTTGTCTTGAGGAAACGACGCGTGACGTAGGCAAGCTCCTGGGCGAACTCCTCGATGGCGCTGTGCACCACGGCGGAAGCCTCGACATCATCGCCGACCAGCATCTCGTCGAGGACCTTCTTGCTGATGCTCTCCGAGGGCTCCTTGCCAAAGGGGTCCTCGCCCGATTTGCGCCCCGGCTTGCGCCAGCGGTCGAGGATTTTTCGGAACGCGCCCTTGCTGGCACGGTCGCCGAGAAAACCGTCCTCGTCCTTGATCTCGATGTTGAAACTGTCGACGTCCACCGACGGCAGCCGCTCGGCGCCGTGATGGGCGATGCCCGTCGTGGTCTTGACCAGCTCGTCTGTTGCCATTTGTGCCCTTGCCCGCGTACCTGTTCCGGCGGACTAACTGCGCGGGAACCCGTTGGTTGCAGCGCGGGCCGAGATTCCAGTCCGGCCGTGGAAGCGGGCCAAATCTCTCAAATCCGGGCCTTTTCACCCGCTTTTCCTTGACTCCCGGCTGATGGCGGCTATAAGTCCCGCAACCGGCGCGGGGCGTTTCTCGCGCCGCTTGTTTTTGCGTGGGTTTTCAAAGGGATAAATCCCGCCCGCACAAGACTCGCAATAAACCCATAGCGACTGACAAAAAGCCGGCCCGGACGATTCCCGTCGCGAGGCCGGGATTTGAACACGGAGAAAAAACGATGTTCGCAGTCATCAAAACCGGCGGCCGGCAGTACCGCGTCGTTCCGGATGATGTTCTCGAAGTAGGCAAGATCGAAGGCGAAGTCGGCTCGATCATACAGTTGAACGAAGTTCTGTTGATCGGCGGCGACACGCCGATCCTGGGCCTGCCGACGGTCGCCGGTGCGTCCGTTGCGGTCGAGGTGCTCGACCACAAGCGCGGCGCCAAGATCATCGCGTTCAAGAAGCGCCGCCGCAAGAATTCGCGCCGCAAGCGCGGCTATCGCGACGAGATCACGGTCCTCCGCATCTCCGAGATCCTGACGGACGGCGCCAAGCCCACCAAGGGCCCGCGTCCGAAGCGGGAGAAGGTCGCGAAGCCTGCGACCACGACCGAAGACGCCGCCGCATAAATTGATCACGCGCAATCACGAATTGATGCGTGAGAGATTTTGAAATGATTCCGTCAAGGAATTGATCTAGAAATACGTAAGGTTTCGGAGACGGGCCATGGCTCACAAAAAAGCAGGCGGTTCATCGCGCAACGGTCGCGATTCCAAAGGCAAGCGCCTCGGTATCAAGGCGTTCGGCGGGGAAGTTGTAATTCCCGGCAACATCATTGCGCGTCAGCGCGGCACCACCTGGCATCCCGGCCTTAATGTCGGCATGGGCACGGACCACACTTTGTTCGCCAAGATCGAGGGTCGCGTCACGTTCCAGGCCAAAGCCAACGGCCGCACCTTCATCTCGGTACTTCCGGTCGCCGAGGCGGCTGAATAGACGGTGGATCAAATTTGGAGTCCGCCGGGTCCTAGACCGAACCGGCGGAGTCCTTGAGATCAAAGAGATCGAAGGCTCCAGGGGAGGCAGGGAAACCGGCCTCCCCTTTCGTTTGACGAGTTCACTTTCCACTTAGTGACTTTGACGGAGCCGGACATGTTGCAGGATTTCTCGAGCGTGACCTTGCAGGAGGCGAGACCCAGCGTCGTCGCCACCGAGCGACTGACCTTGCGGCGGCCGACCCTCGCCGACGTCAAGACCATTGCCCACCTCGCCAACGACCGCCGTGTCGCGGAAAACACCCGCCGCCTCCCTTTTCCCTATTCGCAGGACGACGCCGTCGCATTCATCCGCGGCACGGCCGTGCTCGGCAACGAGACCGCGTTCCTGATCGAGCACGACAGCGGGCCGGTCGGCATGGTCGGCATCGATCGCTCCACGCCCGGCAATGCCGAGCTCGGCTATTGGCTCGGCGTCGAGCATTGGGGCCGGGGCTATGCCACCGAAGCCGCGCGCGGCGCGATCGACTTCTTCTTCGAGGAGCTCGAGGACGACCACCTCTATGCGGGCGCACGCGTCACTAATCCGGCCTCGCGCAACGTGCTGGAGAAGTGCGGCTTCCAGTGGAGCGGCGTGCAGCTGCATCGCTTCCTGGCGCTAGGCTCGTCCACGCCGGTCGACTGCTTCCGCCTCTCGCGCGGCGTGTGGTCGTCGCTGAAGAGCTGGAGCAGTGCGCGAAGGATGAGGTAGGCCACAGATGCTTACCCTCCCTCGGAGGGTAAGCACTATGCTGGCGGATTCACTTCGGCGCTCGGGCGTCCGAGATCGCGCTCGCGCAGATAAATATAGAACCCGGCGCCGATGATGATGGCGGCACCGACGATGGTGGCGACCTCAGGCACATCGCCGAACACGACGAAGCCGAAGATCACGGCCCAGACGATCATCGAATATTGGTAGGGCACAACCACACTCGCCGGCGCCAGCTTGAGCGAGCGGTTGACGCAGAACAGCGCGGTCACCGAAATGACCCCCGCCAGCGCAAAGATCACGAGACTGCCCGGCGTCGGCTGCACCCAGTGAAATGCCGACATCACCGCACCCAGCAGGAACGTGCCGACGAATTGCGAGGACGCCATCACGATGTCGGGCGTCTTGCGCAGGCTGCGGGTGATCAGCATCAACGTTGCAAAAGACAGGCTGCCGCCGAGCGCGATCAGCGCCGGCAGGCTGACGGTCTGCGCCGACGGCCGCAGCGCAATCACGACGCCGCAGAAGCCGATCAGGATCGCGGTCCAGCGCCGCCAGCCGACCTTCTCGCGCAGGAAGATCGCCGACATCGCGGTGACGAAGATGGGACCGGCGAGATAATAGGTGATGACGTCGGCGAGCGGCAGATAGACCGTTGCGATGAAGAAGGCGGCGACCTCCAGCGTCGACAGCGTGACGCGGACGAGCTGCAACCACGGCCTCTCCATGTGAACGAAATCCCGGCGATGCCGCCAGATGATCGGCAGCAGCAAAAGCAGCGCCGCGCTGCCACGCAGGAACAGCAGCTGCCCCACCGAATAGGTCCCGACCAGGAACTTGCCCATGGCGTCGCCGAACGAGAACATGAAGATCGACAGCACCATGAGCCCGATGCCGGCGAGGCGCGCCGATCGGTCGTCATAGGCGGAGAGGTTCTTGAAGAAGGGCATTGAACAAGTCGGACTGTGAGAGGTCGTCATTGCGAGCGAAGCGAAGCAATCCAGACTGTCTCTGAGGCGGCAGTCTGGATTGCTTCGTCGCAAGGGCTCCTCGCAATGACGAGCGGAGGGAGCGTCAGGATCAGGCGACCAGAGAGTCGCTTGCGGCCGTTTTAATGGCGTGAGCGCCCGCGACAAGCCCGGCCTCGTCGAATTGAACGGATTGTCGCACTCTTCACGTCGCGGTAGCGATAGGTGCCGCACCGACAAGAAGAGCCAGACATGACCGACTTCGATCCGACCCAGCACCGCATGATCCCTACGCAACGCTGGTTTGAGGATTTCGTCGTCGGCGAACGTTTTGTGCTGCCGAGCCGGACGCAAACCACCGCGGTGTTCGCGGCGTTCCAGACCGCGAGCGGCGACACCCATCCCGTGCATTATGATGTCGAGTATTGCCGCGCCCGCGGCATGCCGCATCTGCTGGCCCACGGCTTCCAGACCCTGATCCACACCGCGCCCGGCGCGGGGCTGTTTCCGTTCATGGTCGAGGACTCTCTGGTCGGCTTCCTCGAGCAGTCGAGCCGGTTCCTCACGCCGGTGTTCGCCGATGACACCATCTACCCCGCGCTCGAGGTGATCGAACTCGTGCCAGGCCGTACGACCGGGACGGTGACGCTGAAAAGCACCGTTTACAACCAGCGCAAGGAGCTGGTGCTGGAGGGCATCCAGAAATTCCTGATCCGGCGAAGGCCTGCTGGTTAAGCACGGGCCGAAATTCGCGGAATTTCGGCCGATTCAGGGGTAAGTCCGGGTTGCCGCGGGGGACCGGCTGGCCTACCTATGGCCCATGAAATTCCTCGACGAAGCAAAGGTCTATATCCGCTCCGGTGACGGCGGAAACGGCTGCGTGGCGTTCCGCCGCGAAAAATTCATTGAATTCGGTGGTCCCTCCGGCGGCAATGGCGGCCGCGGCGGCAATGTCATCATCGAGGTCGCCGATGGCCTCAACACGCTGATCGACTACCGCTACCAGCAGCACTTCAAGGCTCAGAAGGGCGAGAACGGCTCGGGCTCGGACCGCCACGGCGCCAACGGCAAGAACATCGTGCTGAAGGTCCCCTTGGGCACGCAGATCTTCGACGAAGATCGCGAGACGATGATCCACGATTTCACCGATGTCGGTGAAAAATTCGTGCTGTCCGAAGGCGGCAATGGCGGCTTCGGCAACGCCCATTTCAAAACATCGACCAACCGCGCACCACGCAACGCCAATCCCGGCCAGACCGGCGAGGAGCGCTGGATCTGGCTGAAGCTGAAGCTGATCGCGGATGCCGGCGTCGTCGGCCTGCCCAATGCCGGCAAGTCGACTTTCCTCGCCAAGGTCAGCGCAGCGCGGCCGAAGATCGCCGACTATCCCTTCACAACGCTGCATCCGCAGCTCGGTGTCGTGAACGCAGACGGCCGCGAATTCGTGCTGGCGGACATTCCGGGTCTGATCGAAGGCGCGCATGAAGGTGTGGGTCTCGGCGACCGCTTCCTCGCCCATGTCGAGCGTTGCCGCGTGCTGCTGCACCTCATCGATGCAACCTGCGAGCATGCCGGCAAGGCCTACAAGACGGTGCGAGCGGAACTCGATGCTTATGGCGGGCTCTTGACCGACAAGATCGAGATCGTCGCGCTGAACAAGATCGACGCGGTCGAGCCGGACGAATTGAAAAAGCAGAAGGACCGGTTGAAGCGCGCCGCCAAGAAGACTCCGCTGCTGCTCTCCGGCATCACCGGCGACGGCGTCAAGGAAGCATTGCGCGCCCTTGTCGAGGTGATTGGCGAGGCTCCGGTGTCCACCAAGGCCAAGAGCACTGCTGAAGCGGAGCCGTGGTCGGCTTGATCCGACCACTCAGGCGGCCCGCTTGTCTTGGCTAGCGCAATAGCGCAGCATCGAACAATCAAGAAACGACAGGGGCGAGGCATGGCGCGCGCGAAGAACGTTCTCTGGATCATGTGCGACCAGCTTCGCTATGATTATCTCGGCTGCACCGGCCATCCCACACTGAAGACGCCGAACATCGACGCCATGGCCAAGCGCGGCGTGCTGTTCTCGAAGGCCTATGTGCAGTCGCCGATCTGCGGTCCGTCGCGGATGTCGTTCTACACCGGCCGCTACATGCGCTCGCACGGCTCGCACTGGAACGGTTGGCCCTTGCGCGTCGGCGAGCCGACGCTTGGCGATCATCTGAAGAAAATCGGCGTGCGCAATGTGCTGGTCGGCAAGACCCACATGGCGCCTGATCTCGAAGGCATGAAGGCGCTCGGCATCCCGCCGGAATCGATGATCGGCGTGCATGTCGCCGAATGCGGTTTTGAACCTTACGAGCGCGACGACGGCCTGCATCCGACCGGGCGGCCGCGCCCGAAATACGATGAATATCTGCGCCAGCAGGGTTTTGACGCCACCAATCCCTGGGAGCACTGGGCCAATTCAGGCGCTGCGGAAGACGGCAGCTTGCAGAACGGCTGGCTGCTGGTGCACGCCGACAAGGCCGCGCGCGTGCCGGACGAGCATTCCGAGACGCCCTACATGACGCGTCGCGCGATGGACTTCATCGGCGAAGCCGAGACCGACGGCCGGCCGTGGTGCCTGCATCTGTCCTACATCAAGCCGCACTGGCCCTACATCGCGCCCGAGCCCTACGCCAGCATGTATTCGACGGATGACATGATTCCGGTGATCCGCTCCGAGCGCGAGCGGCAGAATCCGCATCCGGTGTTCGGCGCCTATATGGACATGCGCTACTCCCGCAACATGGCGCGCGACGATGCCCGCGAGAAGGTGATCCCGACCTATATGGGCCTGATCACCCAGATCGACGACCAGATGGGCGTGCTGATGAAATTCCTGGAGGAACGCGACCTGCTGGACACAACCATGATCGTGTTCACCTCCGATCACGGCGATTATCTCGGCGATCACTGGATGGGCGAGAAGGATCTGTTCCACGAACAGTCGGCAAAGATTCCGTTGATCGTCATCGATCCCTCCAGGGAAGCCGACGCCACGCGCGGCACGCGCAGCGACGCGCTGGTCGAAGGCATCGATCTCGCGCCGACCTTCGTCGATTATTTCGGCGGCAAGGTGCCCGGCCACATCCTCGAAGGGCGCTCGTTGCTGCCATTGCTGCGCGGACCGACGCCGCCGGATTGGCGCAAGGTCGCATTCTCCGAATACGACTATTCCATGCAGGATGTCCGGCTAAAACTGAACCAGCCGATCGAGCGCTGCCGCCTGTTCATGGTGTTCGACGGCCGCTGGAAATACATCCACGCCTCCAGCTTCCGCCCGATGCTGTACGATCTCGAAACCGATCCGGAAGAGTTTCTGGATCGCGGCGACGATCCGGAATGCGCCGGCATCGTTGCACGATTACAGGCCGAGCTGTTCGACTGGGCGCTGCATCCGAACGACCACATCACCACGCCACGCGAGAAGATCGCGAACTATGCGGATAATCAGCTGCAGGTGAAGGGTGGCATCCTGATCGGCGTCTGGGATGAGACCGAGCTTGCGTCGATCCGTGGTGGGATCGAGCAACGGGCGAAGCTCTAAAATCCTCATGGTGAGGAGGCGCGATAGCGCCGTCTCGAACCATGCAGGCCGAGCTGCAACAGCGGGGCCTTCATCCTTCGAGACGCTTGCTTCGCAAGCTCCTCAGGATGAGGGGATGGGGCGGAGCTTGCGAGTTAATTCTCGATCTTGTACCCCGTCGCCTTGACGATCGGCTGCCAGAACGCCGTGTTGGCGGCGAGCTCCTTCGTCAGCCCATCCGCGCTGCTGCCGACCGGGATCAGCCCGATCGCGGTGAGCTTCTCCTTCACCTCGGGCTTGGCGAGCGCGGCGCTTGCGGCAGCAGCAAGCTTGCTGGCGAATTCCGGCGGACTGCCGGCGGGGAGCCACATCCCGTACCAGGCGTCGGCGACGAGATCGATGCCGCTCTCCTTCAATGTCGGAACGTCGGGCGCGAACGGCGAACGCTCCGCGCTACTGACCGCGATGATCTTCACGCCCTTGGCGCGATGCTGCGGCAGCGCATCCGCCAATGTCGTGATGCCAAACGAGATGTGGCCGCCAATGATGTCGTTGAGGATCGGCGCGCTGCCGCGATAGGGCACGCGGGTCAGGGGGATGCCGAGATCCTTTTCGAGCTTGGAGCCCATGAAGTGCGGAATGGTGCCGTTGCTCGGCACGCCGAACGAGGTCTTGTCGGGATGCGCCTTCAGCCAGGCGACAAATCCCTTGAAATCGGCGGCATCGATTCCTGGGCCGACCACGACGGCGAATTCGAAGCGCGCGAGCAGCGACACCGGCATGAAATCCTTGGCCGTATCGAAGCTCGGAATCGTCTCCACCATCGGCAGCAGGTACATGGTGGGCCCTGTCGTCACCAGCACCATGCTGCCGTCGGGGCTACCGCCCTTCACCGCCTTGATGCCGATCAGGCCATCGCCGCCGGTGCGGTTCTCGACCACGATGGTCCGTTGCAGTGCCGGGGCCATCTCCTGTGCAATCAGCCGGCATAGCGTGTCGCCGCCCGCGCCCGCCGCGAACGGGAAGATGACTTTCGTCAGCCCGGCCTGCGCTTGCACCTCGCCCGCCTGCGCCAGCAGCGGCAGCCCGAGACATCCGGCCAAGAATTTGCGGCGATCCATTCGTTTCCTCTTTCAGCCCATTATCGTTGGCGGCAATTAGAGCCAGGCAGACGTCCGAGACAAGGCCGACCTTCGCCGTTTACCATCCGGCCCGCCTTGCGCCGGCCATCGTCCTGCTGCAAAAGCAGGCCTTACCCGGCGCCGCCTGTCGCTCCGCCGTTTCCAACGCAGAGCAATTCGTCGCACGCACCATGGCCAGCCCCGAACTCAGTCAATTCCGCCGCATCGTCGTCAAGGTCGGCTCCGCGCTGCTGGTCGATTCCGACAGGGGCGAGGTGCGGGCGTCCTGGCTCGCCGCGCTGGCCGACGACATGGCCAAGCTGCATCGCGAGGGCCGCGACGTCCTCGTCGTCTCCTCAGGCTCGATCGCGCTTGGCCGCAGCCGGCTCAAGCTGCCGCGCGGACCGCTGAAGCTGGAGGAAAGCCAGGGCGCGGCAGCCGTCGGCCAGATCGAACTGGCGCGGATCTGGTCCGAGGTGCTCGGCGCGCACGGCATCGGCGCCGGCCAGATCCTGGTGACGCTCCAGGACACCGAGGAGCGCCGCCGCTATCTCAACGCCCGCTCCACCATCGGCAAGCTCCTGGAGTGGCGCGCGATCCCCGTGATCAACGAGAACGACACGGTCGCCACCAACGAGATCCGCTACGGCGACAATGACCGCCTCGCCGCGCGCGTCGCCACCATGGCGAGCGCCGATCTGCTGGTGCTGCTGTCGGACATCGACGGGCTCTACGACGCCCCGCCGAAGAACAACCCGAACGCAAAGCTCATTCCGGTCGTCGACAGCATTTCCTCGGAGATCGAGGCGGTGGCGGGAGACGCCGAGTCCGAGCTGTCGCGCGGCGGCATGCGCACCAAGGTCGAGGCCGCCAAGATCGCGACCACCGGCGGCACCCACATGCTGATCGCCTCCGGCAAGATCGAGCATCCGTTGCAAGCGATCGCCAATGGCGGCCGTTGCACCTGGTTCCTGACGCCGGCCAACCCCATCACCTCGCGAAAACGCTGGATCGCAGGCACGCTGGAGCCGAAGGGCACGCTGACCATCGATGCGGGCGCGGTGACCGCGCTGCGCGCCGGCGCCAGCCTGCTGCCGGCCGGCGTGATCAAGGTCGAGGGCCAGTTCGCCCGCGGCGATGCCGTGATCGTCCGCGGCCCCGACACCAGCGAGGTCGGTCGCGGCCTGATCGCCTATGACGCCGAGGTCGCCGAGCGGATCAAGGGCCGCTCCTCCCCGGACGTGATGACCATCCTCGGCATCAGCGGGAGATCGGAGATGATTCACCGCGACGATCTGGTGGTGGGCGGGTAGAGGCCGAACGAACGCCGGCTACTGCATGTCGCCGGCGCCGATATCCTGACGGCCGTGCATGACGCGGATGATCTCGATGCCATCGGGCAACGGGACATAGAAGATCACGAAGTTGCCGACCGGGAAGCTGCGCAGGCCAGCGCGCAGCTCTCGTCGTTCGCGCCCAGCCAGCGGATTCTCCAAGAGCATTTCGAAGATCTCGCCGAGACGTGCGATCTGCTTGTCGGCGGCCCGAATGCTGTCCGACGCGATGAAATCCCAAATCGAATCGAGGTCGAGATCGGCTTGCGGGGCCTTACGAAACCTATTCGCCACGTTTGCGCGCGGCCAGTCGCTGCCGTCCTCGCGCCTTGATGTCCTTCATCCATTCCTGGACATCGACCTCTTCCATCGGTCCGCTGTCAAACCCCTTCTGGATTTCCTCCCGCAGCGCCTCAAGCTTGAGCTTGCGCCGCTCTTCGCGCTCCTCGACGAGGCGAAGGCCTTCGCGCATGACCTCGCTCGCGGTGGCATAGCGGCCGCTCTCAAGCAGATTGTCGATCAGGTCTTCGAAATGCTTGCCGATGCTGTAGCTGCTCGCCATGGGCGGCTCCGTTATCAAATATTGATACTTATTGATATTTGAGCGCTTCGCAAGGACCCGCCCGGCCACCGGCACAACCAGGCTATTGGCCGAGCTGGCGGCGCGAACCGGGCCCCTGCCATACCCTCCCCGCCCTTCGCAAAAGCGGGATTTCCGTGCTAGGACACTGCCTTAGCAGAAGGTTGAACTAGCTATGGCCGCCCCCCTCAAAGCCGTCGACGGCAATGCCGATCTTCAGGCGCTGATGATCGATCTTGGCACCCGTGCCCGCGCTGCCGCGCGCGTGCTGGCGCTGGCGCCGCCGGAGCAGAAGAACCGGGCGCTGGAAGCCATGGAGCGGGCAATCCGCGCGAACTCGGCCGCCATTCTTGCCGCCAATGCCGAAGACGTCGCCGATGCCCGCGCCTCCGGCACCATGATCGCCTCCTTCATCGACCGCCTGACGCTGACGCCCGCGCGCGTCGAAGGCATGGCCGAGGGCATCGCCATCGTGCGCGGCATCGCCGATCCCGTGGGCATTGTCACCGAGAGCTGGCAGCGGCCGAACGGCATGACCATCGAGCGCGTGCGCGTGCCGCTTGGCGTCGTCGGCGTGATTTTCGAAAGCCGGCCGAACGTTGCGGCGGACGCCGGCGTGCTGTGCCTGAAATCGGGCAATGCCGTGATCCTGCGCGGCGGCTCGGACAGTTTTCGGTCCTGCCGCGCCATCCATGAATGCCTGGTGCAGGGCCTGCGCGAAGCCGGACTTCCCGAAGCCGCGATCACGCTGGTGCCGACGCGCGACCGCGTGGCGGTCGGCATGATGCTGTCCGGATTGAACGGCGCCGTCGACGTGATCGTGCCGCGCGGCGGCAAGAGCCTCGTCGCGCGTGTCGAGCAGGAAGCGCGCGTGCCCGTGTTCGCGCATCTCGAAGGCGTCAACCACGTCTATATCGACGCCAGCGCCGATCTCGCCATGGCGAAGTCGATCGTGCTCAACGCTAAGATGCGCCGCACCGGCGTCTGCGGCGCGGCCGAAACGCTGCTGGTCGATCGTGCGGCTGCTGCGAAGAATCTGAAGCCGCTGGTCGAGATGCTGATCGAGGCCGGCTGCGAAGTGCGCGGCGACGACGCCGTGCAGAAAGCCGATGCGCGCGTGAAGCCCGCGAGCGAAGACGATTGGGACACCGAATATCTCGACGCGATCATTGCGGCCAAGGTGGTCGACGGCGTCGACGGCGCGATCGCGCATATCCAGAGCCACGGTTCGCAGCACACCGATGCGATCGTGAGCGAGGATGAGGCGACCGCGAAGAAATTCCTCAGCGAAGTCGATTCCGCGATCGTGCTGCACAACGCCTCGACGCAGTTCGCCGATGGCGGCGAGTTCGGCTTCGGCGCCGAGATCGGCATCGCCACCGGCCGCTTCCACGCCCGCGGCCCGGTCGGCGCCGAGCAATTGACGAGCTTCAAATATCGCGTCCACGGCACAGGGCAGACGCGACCGTAATGTCGCACAGGGCGGACATTGAGTAACAATTTCGTCGCGCCGCGTTTCTTCGCGCAGGCCATACCGCCCTACACGGAAGGCATGCGCGTCGGCCTGCTCGGCGGCTCGTTCAATCCGCCGCACCAGGCCCATCGCGCGATCAGCCAGTTCGCGCTGAAACGGCTTCAGCTCGATCGCGTGTGGTGGCTGGTGACCCCCGGCAATCCGCTGAAGGAGAACGGCAATCTGCATGAGCTCGGCGAGCGCATGCAGGCTGCGCGCGACGTCGCCAACGATTCCAGGATCGAGGTGAGCTGTCTCGAATCCGTCATTCGTACGCGCTATACTATCGACACGATCAACACCTTGCGCCGCCGCCTCTCGGGCTTGCGCTTTGTCTGGATTATGGGCGCCGACAACCTCGCTCAATTCCATCGTTGGCAGCACTGGCGGCGCATCGCCGACCAGGTGCCGATTGCGGTCATCGATCGCCCGCCGCAGAGTTTTCGCGCCCTCGCCTCGCCCGCCGCCCAGGCGCTTGCGCGCTACCGCTTGCCCGAGAATAAGGCAGCATTGCTTGCGGATCAGCCGGCACCGGCCTGGGTCTTTCTGACGGGAATGAAGCTGAATCTCTCGTCGACCGGCTTACGGAACCCGGACGGAAGCTGGAAAGGTACGAAGTGAGTCAGACTGTACGGAAACGGGGCTCTCTGGCATATTGAAACCCTTAACCCCACATGATGTAGTGTAACCAGTGAGCGCTGGATTCGGCGTTCGCGATACAGTGAAAGGAATGGTCCCTGACCACATCTGTATTGTCCAAGACAGCTTCATCGAAGTCTGTTTTACCCAAGGCAAAACCGGCGCGTAAAACATCGACCCAAGCTGCGGCCTTGCAGGCGCAACCCGACGCCGACAAGACGCTGAGCCTGATCCTCTCCCGCCTCGACGACATGAAGGCGGAAGAGACGGTCACCATCGACCTTCGCGGCAAATCGGCATACTCCGACTACATGATCGTCACCACCGGCCGGGCCAACCGGCACGTTGGCGCGATCGCGGAGAACGTGGCGAAGGGCCTCAAGGAAACCGGCATCAAGAACATCCACGTCGAGGGCTTGCCCAATTGCGACTGGGTGCTGATCGATTCCGGCGATGTGATCGTGCACGTGTTCAGACCCGAGGTCCGTGAGTTCTACAATCTCGAGAGATTGTACACGCAGGGCCCAGGGGCGGCGAAGGCGATCCAGGCTCCCTGAGGCTCCCGCAGCACTTGGGCTCCCTAAGCCGATTTCGAATCGGCTGATGCGCATGCTAGCGTCGTGCGCGCGCAACTTGCGCGCGGCCTCGAGAGCACGACTCGGAAGATGCGTATTGCTGTCATTGCGGTGGGCCGGCTGAAGCAGGGCCCCGAACGGGAGCTTGCCGACCGCTATTTCGAGCGGTTCGACGAAGCCGGCCGCAAGCTCGGATTCCGCGAGCTCCAGATCCACGAAATCCCCGAGAGCCGCGCGCGCGATACTGCGACGCGGATGGCCGAGGAGGCCGCGGCGATCTCCGCGCATATCCCGGAAAAATCGATCCTGGTGGCGATGGACGAGCGCGGCCAGAATCTCGATTCCACCGTATTCGCACGGCATCTCGGGCGCTGGCGCGACGAGGGTGCCGGTCATACTATCTTCGTGATCGGAGGGGCGGACGGACTTTCGCCCGAATTGCGCCGTAAGGCCAAGCTCGCGATTGCGTTCGGCTCTGCGACCTGGCCGCATCAAATGGTCCGCGTCATGCTTCTGGAACAGCTTTATCGGGCCGCCACCATTCTGGCCGGCCACCCCTATCACCGCGCGTGATGCGCGCCACAACGAGCACTTTTGTCTAAAGCGATGCGAGCGCCGATCATCAACCTGCTGCTGATTGCGAGCGTCTCGGGCACAAGTGTCTTGGGCTCAAGCATCTTGGGCGCAAGCCTCGCGCAAGCTCAGACGGCGACGACACCGCAGACCGCGGCCGTCTCGCCCGACGCGATCAAGCAGCGCGAGCAGGAGCTGGAAGCCGCGCGCGCGAGCAAGAAGAGCGCGGAAGAGGCGCAGGCCAAGCTGAAGTCGGAGATCTCTTCGCTCGGCCAGGACCGCACCCAGCTCAATCAGCAATTGATCGACACCGCCGCCAATGTGCGCACCGTCGAGACCAAGATCGACGAAGCCGAAGCACGGCTGAAGACGCTGAACAGCCGCGAGCAGCAGATGCGCACCTCGCTTGATTCGCGCCGCGCCGACATCATCGAGGTGCTGGCGGCCCTGCAGCGCGCCGGCCGGCGCACGCCGCCCGCGCTGCTGGTGCGGCCCGAAGACGCGCTGCAATCCCTGCGCACCGCCATGCTGCTCGGCGCGGTGGTGCCGGAGCTGCGCGGCCGCGCGGAAAAGATCGCGGGCGAGCTCGGCGAGCTCGTGGCCCTGCGCAAAACCATCGCCACCGAACGCGATCAGCTCGCCTCCGACCGCGACAAGGTCCGCACCGACCAGACCCGGCTCACCGCCCTCGTCGACGAGCGGCAGCGCCAGCAGGCCTCGCGCGAAAAAGACCTCGATGCCGAAAACTCGCGCGCCATCGCGCTGTCACGGCAGGTCGGCGATCTCCAGGGGCTGATCGCCAAGATGGAGCAGGACCTGCAAAGCGCCGCCAAGGCGGCTGAAAAGGCGGCCGAGGCCGCAAAGCAGGCCGAGGCCAAGGCAGCTGCAAACGCGGCCGCCAGCGTCAAGCCCGGCCCGGGCGTTTTCAAGGACCGGTCCCGGACGACCCCGGCGATCGCCTTCGCCTCCGCCAAGGGGCTCCTGCCTCTGCCGGTTAACGGTAACAAGATCAGGGACTTTGGCGGTTCCGACGGGGTCGGCGGGGTCCAGAAGGGCATTTCGCTGGCAACCAAGCCCGGCTCCCAGGTCACAACGCCGTGTGACTGCTGGGTGGTCTATTCAGGCCCGTTCCGCAGCTATGGACAACTCTTGATCCTCAACGCCGGTGGCGGGTATCATGTGTTGATCGCCGGGATGGAGCGCATTTCGGTCAACATCGGTCAGTTTGTGCTCACGGGGGAGCCGGTCGCGTCCATGGGGTCGACTTCTCAAGTCGCTTCCATTCTCGCCACGAACGCGAGTCAACCTGTTCTGTATGTCGAGTTCCGTAAGGACGGGACTCCAATCGATCCAGGCCCATGGTGGGCCACAAATGAAGGCGAGAAGGTTCGCGGATGATGCGCAAGACTTCAGTTATCCTCCTCAGCGCGGCCACTGGTGCGGCGCTGACGCTGTTCGTGACCCAGCCGCGCGCGGTCTTCATGGGCTCCAGCGCACGGGCCGCGACCGCAGACACCTATCGCCAGCTCAATCTGTTCGGCGACGTCTTCGAGCGCGTGCGCTCGGACTATGTCGAGAAGCCCGATGACACCAAGCTGATCGAAACGGCCATCAGCGGCATGCTCACCGGCCTCGATCCGCATTCGAGCTACATGGACGCCAAGAGCTTCCGCGACATGCAGGTGCAGACCCGCGGTGAGTTCGGCGGCCTTGGCATCGAGGTCACGATGGAAGACGGCCTGATCAAGGTGGTCTCGCCGATCGACGACACGCCCGCCTCGCGCGCCGGTGTCATGGCCAACGATATCATTACCAATCTCGACGATGAAGCGGTGCAGGGCCTGACCCTGAACCAGGCGGTCGAGAAGATGCGCGGCCCCGTCAACACCAAGATCAAGCTCAAGATCATCCGCAAGGGCCAGGACAATCCGATCGACGTCACGCTCGTGCGCGACAACATCCGCGTGCGTTCGGTGCGCGCGCGCGTCGAGGCCGACGACATCGCCTATATCCGCATCACCACCTTCAACGAGCAGACCACCGAAGGCCTGAAGCGCGAGGTCGCCAACCTCTCGAATCAGATCGGCGACAAGCTCAAGGGCTACGTCATCGACCTCCGCAACAACCCGGGCGGCCTGCTCGAGGAAGCGGTCACCGTCTCCGACTCGTTCCTGGAGAAGGGCGAGATCGTCTCGACCCGCGGCCGCAATGCCGAGGAGACCCAGCGCCGCACCGCGCATGCGGGCGACCTCACCAAGGGCAAGCCTGTCATCGTGCTGGTCAATGGCGGTTCAGCCTCGGCGTCGGAGATCGTCGCCGGCGCGCTGCAGGACCACAAGCGCGCGACCATCGTCGGCACGCGCTCGTTCGGCAAGGGCTCGGTGCAGACCATCATCCCGCTCGGCTCGGGCAACGGCGCGCTGCGTCTGACCACGGCGCGCTACTACACGCCGTCGGGCAAGTCGATCCAGGCCAAGGGCATCGTGCCCGACATCGAAGTGCTCCAGGACGTGCCGGACGAGCTGAAGTCGCGCACCGACACCAAGGGCGAGGCTTCGCTGCGCGGCCATCTCAAGAACGACGGCGACGAGAAGACCGGCTCGCAGTCCTACGTCCCGCCGGACGCCAAGGACGACAAGGCGCTCAAGCTCGCCGACGATCTGCTCCACGGCATCAAGAACAGCGCTTCGGCGGCACCTACGCCCGGCACCACCGACAAGGCTGCGGCCGACAAGCCCAAAGCGGCGAACTAAGGCGGCGACCTGACCGCATCATCCGATCTATCGAAAAGGGCGGCTCCCGGAGCCGCCCTTTTTGCTTGGAACCCTGGTTGCCTGGAACCCTGGCGCCCCCGGCCTCTCCCGGCCTGCCGCCGCTTGACCCCGGCGTGGTATCGTCGGCCGCAGTGATTCGGGATCGCGCATGACTGAAACGGCCGATGATCTGAGCACCCCGCTCGGACAGGACAAGCCGCGCCGCAAACGCCGGCTGCGGCTGCCGTTCACGGCCATGCAGCTGCTCGCCACCCTGCTCGGCCTGTTCCTGGTCGGCTTTGCCGGCTTTGCCATCTTCAACAAGGATCCGCTCGGCGGCGAACCGATGACGCGGCTCGCGATCAACGAGCCCAAGACTACCGACAAGGCTATCGACAAGGCCGTGGATGAGAAGCCGGCTGCCTCCGGCCACGGTCAGGAGAGCAAGCACGAGACCAAGGAAGCGCCGAAGCAGCCGGGCGACCAGAAGACCGTCACCATGATCGACGGTTCCACCGGCACGCGCCACGACGTGGTGATTGGCGCCGGCGACGCTGCGGATAAGGGCGAGGCGGCGGCGGCTTCCGCTCCGCCGCCCGTCATGGCCGGGATCGACCAAAAACTCCTGGAGAAATCGCGCTACGGCATGATCCCGGTGGTTGCCGGCGACATGAAGCCGTTCAACGTCTATGCGGCGGAGGCCGACCGCGCCAGGGCCGCTAAGATGCCGGTGGTCGCGATCGTGATCGGCGGCCTCGGCGTCGGCGCTGCCAAGACCACCGACGCGATCATGAAGCTGCCGCCGGCAGTGACGCTGGCATTCACGCCTTATGGATCTGATCCCGGAAAGCTTGCCGAGCGGGCGCGCGCCCAGCGCCACGAGATCTTCCTCCAGATCCCGATGGAGCCCTACGACTTCCCGGACAACGATCCGGGGCCGCAGACGTTGCTGACCTCGCTCACGGCCGACCAGAACATGGACCGCCTGTACTGGCATCTGAGCCGGATGCAAGGCTATGCCGGCCTCGCCAATTTCATGGGCGCCCGCTTCATCGCGACGGACGCGGCGATGCAGCCGATCATCCGCGAGGCGTCCAAGCGCGGCCTCGGCTTCTTCGACGACGGCTCCTCGCCCCGCAGCATCGCGCCCCAGGCCACCGCCAGCGCTGCGATGCCGTTCGGCAAGGGCGACATCGCGATCGACGTGGTGCCGACCCCGACCGAGATCGACCGCGCCCTGAACAAGCTCGAATCGGCGGCCCGCGAGCGGGGCGTCGCCATCGGCACCGCCTCGGCCCTGCCGGTCTCGATCGAGCGCATCGGCGCCTGGACCAAGACATTGGGCGACCGAGGTATTCTTCTGGTGCCATTGACAACGGCGATGCTGAAATCAAAATCCAGCTAAATCAACGGATTGGTATGGCAGCGGCCCGATGGGGGCTGTTCGAGCCTTACTGAGAGCACGCAAGAGGTCTGGCGGAATGGCGCGTTACGAGGATCTGCCCTACCGGACCTGCGTTGGCGTGATGCTGATCAACACGAAGGGGCTGGTATTCATCGGCCGCCGTGCCGGTGGCATCGAGCATATCGACGACACCCATGTCTGGCAGATGCCGCAGGGCGGCGTCGATCCCGGCGAGGACAATTGGGCCGCCGCCAAGCGCGAGCTCTACGAGGAGACCAGCGTGCGCTCGGTCGAGCGGCTCGGCGAGGTCCCGGACTGGCTGATCTACGACATCCCCCGCACGATTGCCGGGCGCGCCTGGAAGGGCCGCTATCGCGGTCAGCGCCAGAAATGGTTCGCGGTCCGCTTTACAGGCAAGGACAGCGAGATCAATGTCGAAAACCCCGGCGGCGGCCACAAGGCCGAATTCGTCAGCTGGCGCTGGGAGCCGATGAAGAACCTGACCGAGCTGATCATTCCGTTCAAGCGCCCGGTCTATGAGCGCGTGGTGAAGGAATTTTCGTCGCTCGCGGATGACTAATTCAAATTGTCATCCCGGGTTCGGTGCTAAGGCATCGCCTGGACTGACGACGAGAGATCCGCGCGTGATGAATGAAAAGCCCTACCGCCCCAATGTCGGAATTGCGTTGTTCAACGCCGAAGGCCGCGTGCTGATCGGCCACCGCTTCAAAGGCGACGGACCCGAGATCATCCTGCCGGGCCTCGACTGGCAGATGCCGCAGGGCGGTGTCGACGAGGGCGAGGATCTGCGCGATGCGGCGATGCGCGAGCTCTGGGAAGAGACCAGCGTCAAGAGCGCGAGCTATCTTGGCGAGACCGACTGGCTCACCTACGAGTTCCCGCCTTACGACGGGCCGCAGACGCATCGCCTCGCGAAATTCCGCGGCCAACGGCAAAAATGGTTCGCGCTGCGTTTCACCGGCAAGGATGACGAGATCGATCCGCTGACGCCGCGCAACGATCAGCCTGCGGAGTTCGATGCCTGGCGCTGGGAGCGCCTCGACCGTGTCCCCGATGTCGTCGTGCCGTTCCGCCGCGAGGTTTATCAGGCCGTGGCGCGAGAGTTTGCTGGATTCGCAAACTAAAACTGCGAAAACAGCCCCATGCACAATAGAGATGAGGCTGAAATAGTGAGGGGAATTTGCGTGTGAGGGGAGCACCGTTCTCTCATTCCCTCCCCCCTTGCGGGGGAGGGGCAGGGAGAGGGGTGCCACACGGGGATTCTGTCCGCTGCACACCTGTCTCGGTGCACGATCAATAGCCGACACCTTTTGCTGGGCTACCCCTCTCCCTAGCCCTCCCCCGCAAGGGGGGAGGGAACGCACTGTCGTCGGGGCGTTCAGTGGGGCCAAGCTCAGCAGGCATCAATTCGTCGGCCCCACCGTGAACGGGCCGATCGCGATGACGTGGCAGTCGCTGTCGTGCTTGACGCAGTCGGCGAGTGCGCCGTTGACGGCGGTCTGCTCGTCGGCGGCTTTCAGGCCGAGACCGGGGCGGCCCGCGGTGCCGACTGCAACTGCATTCCAGCCCATGCCGTCGCCGAGCTTGCGCACGACGTCGTCGCGCGCATCGGCCACGATCGAAGAGTTGGTTGCGGCGTGGAAGAAGCCGTTGGGCTTGAGCAGGGTCGGGATCGGCACGACGAAGACATCGTCGACTGCGACGATCATGCAGGCCACACCGGCGATGCCACCGCAGGATTCCAGCGAACGCCGCGTCGCTTCATCGACCGACGAGGCGCCCAGCACCATGAAATATTGTCCATTCGGGCCGAGCGCGACCGAGCGCGTTTTCGCCGCCGGCACGTAGATGTTTTCGACGCGATTCCTGGCCTGGTCGCGCAGCATCGGAAAGTCCTTCGACACGAACGCGCGCTCGATCTTGGTGTCGTGCCGAACCCAAGGCTGCGGCGGCATCGGCGGCCGACCATGGGCGTAGACGACATTGTTGCCGACCGCATAGAGCTCGCAGCGCCGCGGCGATTGCGCGGCGTCGGCGCGCTTCTGGCACTGGTCGAGCGCCGCGCTGCGCGCGGCCTCCTCGTTCGGCTGATTGACCGAAGAGCCGGTGAAGCCGCCGACGTTCAGGGCGAAGGCCTTGTAATCGCCGGCGGTGGAATATTCATTGCCGAGATAGGCGCGCAGGCGCTCACCGATAAACGGCACCGCATCGACGACGATTTTTCCGCCCGACGCGGCTGGCGGCGATGGCATCGGCGTCGGCGCCGCCGCCGCACTCTGTGTCGGCGTGGGTGAGGGCTCAGGCGCCTTTGTCGCGATCGCGGGCGTTGGGCTGTGTGATGGTGCAACAACGGGGCTCGGCGCGGTCGCGGTCGACGACAATTGGGTGGTCTCGAGCTTGGTGAAATAGAGGAATCCGCCGACGCCGATCGCGACGACGGAGACCACGCCCACCACCAGCGGCCACATCCAGTTCGGCCCGGACTCCGCCTTGGCCACCTTCTTCAGCTTCGGCGTGGTGTAGGTGCCGTCCTCGCGCCGCATCGCCACCATGTAGGCGTGCACCGGCGTCGGGATGTTCTTCACTTCCTGCGCGCCGATATCGGCGAACTGCACCGACAGCTTGTTGGCAACCTGCTCGTGCACGGCACGGGAGACGCAGATGCCGCCGACCTCGGCGAGGCCCTCCAGCCGTGCGGCAATGTTGACCCCGTCCCCCAAGAGATCGCCGTCGCGCTCGACCACGTCGCCGATGGTGATGCCGATCCGGAACGACATCTGCCGGCTCGGCGGATAGGCCATGTTGCGGGTCCGCAGCGATTCCTGGATGTCGATCGCGCAGCGCACCGCGTCGACCGCGCTCGGGAATTCCGCGAGCACGGCGTCGCCCGCCGTGTTGAAGATGCGCCCGTTTGCCTTTGCGATGAAGTCGTCGATGACTTCACGGTAGGACGCCAGACGCCGCAGCGTCTCCTCCTCGTCTTCCGCGACCAGTCTCGAGTAACCGGCAATATCGGCCGCGAAAATCGCTGCGATCTTGCGCTTCATCTGCGACCTGCCCTGGAACCTCATCCGCGGCGGCAGAATGCCGCTATCTCCGGCACGGTGCAACAAAGTTTCAGCGCCCGCCACTTTCGTGACGAGCGCTGAACTTGTTCAGGAATTTCGAGCAGGAATTCGAGATTTGCCCCGGAGCAGTGCGCCGGGGCTTAATGCATAGCCGTGGAGCTGAGCTGCTGCTGGATGCTCTTGTAGTGGTCGAGCCGCTCGATGGCGTTATCGAGCTCACCGCCTTCGTGCTCCTTCAGACCCTCTTCCATCTCCGAGATCGTCGCGGCGAATTGGGCGCGGTCGAGCTCGGCCAGCGACGTCGCGACATCGGCGAGCACGGTCAGGCCCTTTTCAGAGACTTCGGCGAGGCCGCCGAGCACGATGACCTTCTCGTGCTTGCCGCCGGTGGTGATGGTGAGAATGCCCGGGCGGATCGCAGCCACGACCGGCGCATGTCCTGCCAGCACGCCGAAATCACCCTCGACGCCGGGGACATCGACCTGGTCGACTTCGCCCGAGAATGCGAGCTTTTCCGGCGAGACGAGATCGAAGTGGAAGGTGGCCATGGAGAACCTGCGAATGGTGAGTAGCGAATAGCGAATGGAGCGGAAGCAGCGAGACTATTCGCTACTCCCTACTCGCAATTCGCCCTTAGGCGGCTTCCGCCGCCAGCTTCTTGCCCTTTTCGACCGCCTCTTCGATGGTGCCGACCATGTAGAAGGCGGCTTCGGGGAGATGGTCATACTTGCCTTCGCAGAGGCCGCGGAAGCCCTTGATGGTGTCCACGAGGTCGACGAACTTGCCGGGCGAGCCGGTGAAGATTTCGGCGACGTGGAACGGCTGCGACAGGAAGCGCTCGATCTTGCGGGCGCGGGCCACCGTCAGCTTGTCCTCTTCCGAAAGCTCGTCCATGCCGAGAATGGCGATGATGTCCTGGAGCGACTTGTAGCGCTGCAGCACCTGCTGGACCATGCGCGCGGTCGTGTAGTGCTCGTCGCCGACAATATTCGCCTGCAGCATGCGCGAGGTCGAGTCGAGCGGATCGACCGCCGGGTAGATGCCCTTTTCCGAGATCGCGCGGTTCAGCACCGTGGTGGCGTCCAAATGCGCGAACGACGTCGCCGGCGCCGGGTCGGTCAAGTCGTCAGCCGGCACGTAGATCGCCTGCACCGAAGTGATCGAGCCCTTGTTCGTGGTGGTAATGCGCTCCTGCAGCGCGCCCATGTCGGTGGCCAGCGTCGGCTGATAACCCACCGCGGAAGGAATGCGGCCGAGTAGCGCCGACACTTCCGAGCCTGCCTGCGTGAAGCGGAAGATATTGTCGATGAAGAACAGCACGTCCTGGCCCTGATCGCGGAAGTGCTCGGCGACCGTCAGGCCGGAAAGCGCGACGCGCATGCGGGCGCCGGGCGGCTCGTTCATCTGGCCGAACACCAGCGCGCACTTCGACTTCACGCTCGGATCGGGATTGTGCGGGTCGGCGTTGACCTTGGATTCGATGAACTCGTGATAGAGGTCGTTGCCTTCGCGGGTGCGCTCGCCGACGCCGGCGAACACCGAATTGCCGCCGTGCGCCTTGGCGACGTTGTTGATCAGTTCCTGAATGAGCACGGTCTTGCCGACGCCGGCGCCGCCGAACAGGCCGATCTTGCCGCCCTTGGCGTAAGGCGCGAGCAAATCGACAACCTTGATGCCGGTGACGAGAATTTCGGCTTCGGTGGCCTGGTCAGTGTAGGTCGGCGCTTCCTGGTGGATGGCGCGCTTGCCTTCGGACGGGATCGGGCCCGCTTCGTCGATCGGCTCACCGATGACGTTCATGATACGCCCGAGCGTGCCGGCGCCGACCGGAACCTCGATCGGCTGGCCGGTGTCGGTCACTTCCTGGCCGCGCACCAGACCTTCGGTCACGTCCATCGCGATCGTGCGCACGGTGGACTCACCAAGATGCTGGGCGACTTCCAGCACGAGGCGGATGCTGCCGTTCTTGGTTTCCAGCGAATTGAGAATGGCCGGAAGGTGGCCCTCGAACTGAACGTCGACGACGGCGCCCATGACCTGGGTGACGCGACCGACCGGGTTAGCTGCTGTAGCCATGAAGCTCTCCTTCGAAATTCTTTACTTGAACGACCGTCGTTAGTTCGTGCGTCAGACCGCCTCGGCGCCGGAGATGATCTCGATCAGCTCCTTGGTGATCTGGGCTTGACGGGTTCGGTTGTAGATCTGGGTTTGCTTGCGGATCATTTCGCCGGCGTTGCGGGTGGCGTTGTCCATCGAGCTCATCTGCGCGCCGTAGAACGAAGCATTGTTTTCCAGCAGCGCGCGGAAGATCTGCACCGCGATGTTGCGCGGCAGCAGGCCGGAGAGGAGCTCGTCTTCCTCCGGCTCGTATTCGTAGGACGTCGACGGCGCGTTCGCCGCCTTTGCTTCCACGACCAGCGGAATCATCTGCTGCGCGGTCGGGATCTGGGCGATCACCGACTTGAACTGCGCGTAGAACAGCGTGCAGACGTCGAACTCGCCGTTCTCGAAACGCGCCAGCACCTTTTTGGCGATGTCCTCGGCATTGACGAAACCGAGCTGACGAACGCTGCGCAGGTCGAGATGCTCGACGATCTGCTTGTCGAACAGACGACGAAGCTGCTCATAGCCCTTGCGGCCGACGCAGAAGAATTTGACTTCCTTGCCCTGTGCCATCAGCGCCTGGGCGCGCTCGCGCGCGAGGCGCACGATCGAGGAGTTGAAGGCGCCGGACAGGCCACGCTCGCCGGTGCAGACCAGCAGCAAATGAACCTGGTCCTTGCCGGTGCCAGCCAGCAGCGCCGGCGCGCCGGGCGAACCCGCAGCAGCGCTGGCGATGTTGGAGATCACCGCGCTCATCTTGTCGGCATAGGGCCGCGCGGCTTCGGCCGCTTGCTGGGCGCGGCGCAACCTCGACGCAGCGACCATCTGCATGGCCTTGGTGATCTTTTGCGTCGCCTTGGTGGAGGCGATGCGCACGCGCATGTCTTTAAGTGACGCCATTCTTCGCTCACCCCGGCGGTTCGACTGAAGCGTCGGACCGCTAGCCTGTCCCTGTCGCAATGCCCGGCCGGGTGCCGGGCACACTTCTTATTCCTATGCCTCTCGCGAAGCGGTCATGGCCGGAAGATCCGGCCATGCAGCATCAAGCGAAGGTCTTGGCGAAGGCTTCGACCACCGACTTCAGCTTGGCGGCGCTGTCGTCGGAGAGATCGCGGCTGTCGCGGATCGCATTGAGGATCTCGACGTTCTTGCCGCGCAGCAGCGACAACAGACCGTCCTCGAACGCGCGCACCTTGTTGACCGGGAGCGGATCGAGATAGCCGTTGGTGCCGGCCCAGATCACGCAGACCTGTTCTTCCATCTTCAGCGGCGCGAACTGCGGCTGCTTCAGGAGCTCAGTCAGGCGCGAGCCGCGATTCAGCAGGCGCTGGGTCGAGGCATCGAGGTCGGAGCCGAACTGCGCGAACGCCGCCATTTCGCGGTACTGCGCGAGCTCGCCCTTGATCTTGCCGGCGACCTTCTTGGTGGCCTTGGTCTGCGCCGAGGAGCCGACGCGCGACACCGACAGACCGACGTTCACCGCGGGACGGATGCCCTGGAAGAACAGGTCGGTTTCCAGGAAGATCTGGCCGTCGGTGATCGAGATGACGTTGGTCGGAATGTAGGCCGACACGTCGTTGGCCTGGGTTTCGATGACCGGCAGCGCCGTCAGCGAGCCCGAGCCCTGATCCTTGTTCAGCTTCGCCGCGCGCTCGAGCAGGCGGGAATGCAGATAGAACACGTCGCCGGGATAGGCTTCGCGGCCCGGCGGGCGGCGCAGCAGCAGCGACATCTGGCGGTAGGCGACGGCCTGCTTGGACAGATCGTCATAGATGATGACCGCGTGCATGCCGTTGTCGCGGAAATACTCGCCCATGGTGCAGCCGGTGAACGGCGCGATGTACTGCATCGGCGCCGGATCCGACGCGGTGGCGGCGACGATGATCGAGTATTCCAGCGCGCCCTGCTCTTCCAGCACCTTCACGAACTGGGCAACCGTCGAACGCTTCTGGCCGATCGCGACGTAGACGCAATACAGCTTGATGTTCTCGTCCGGCTGCGCGTTGAGCGGCTTCTGGTTCAGGATGGTGTCGAGCGCGATCGCGGTCTTGCCGGTCTGGCGGTCGCCGATGATCAGCTCGCGCTGGCCGCGGCCGATCGGGATCAGGGCGTCGATCGCCTTGAGGCCCGTCGCCATCGGCTCGCTCACCGACTTGCGCGGAATGATGCCGGGCGCCTTGACGTCGACGCGCATGCGCTTGTCGGCCTGGATCGGTCCCTTGCCGTCGATCGGGTTGCCGAGCGCGTCGACGACGCGGCCGAGCAGGCCCTTGCCGACCGGCGCGTCCACGATGGCGCGGGTGCGCTTGACGGTCTGGCCTTCCTTGATCTCACGGTCGCCGCCGAAAATCACGATACCGACGTTGTCGGTTTCGAGGTTCAGCGCCATGCCGCGGGTGCCGTTCTCGAACTCGACCATTTCGCCGGCCTGGACGTTGTCGAGACCGTAGACGCGAGCGATGCCGTCGCCGACGGACAGCACTTGTCCGACTTCGGAGACTTCAGCTTCCTGGCCGAAATTCTTGATCTGGTCCTTGAGGATCGCGGAAATTTCCGCGGCGCGGATGTCCATCAGCCTGCCTCTTTCATCGCGTGCTTGATCGAATTGAGTTTGGTGCGAAGCGAACTATCGATCATGCGGCTGCCAAGTTTCACCACGAGGCCACCGATGATCGAGGGGTCGACATTCACGTTGAGCGCGACGTCCTTGCCGGTCACCGACTTCAGGGCAACCTTGAGGGCGTCGAGATTCTTGTCCGAGAGCGCTTCCGCCACGGTGACGTCGGCCGTCACCTCACCCTTGAACCGGGCAACCAGGGCGCGATAGGCGCGGATGACGTCAGTCACCGCGAACAGGCGACGATTGGCGGTCAGCACTTTGAGGAAATTGGCGGAGATGCCGGCGATGCCGGCCTTGGCCAGCACGGCCGAGAGAGCCTTGGACTGGACCTCGGCCGAGAACACCGGGCTGCGGACGAGGCGCTTCAGATCGGCGCTCTCATTCAGCAAGGCTTCGAATTTGGCGAGATCGGCTTTGACCTCGTCGACCACTTTCTGGTCGCGGGCCAGTTCAAACAAGGCCGTTGCATAACGACCGGACACACCGGAAACGGACGTATCTTCTGCAGCCACAGACGCGCTCTTTTTGCTGTTAAACTCGCAAGGGAAAAACCGTCGCCACAAAGCGGCGCCTAGCGATCCAAGCCCTTGGAATTCAAGCGGGACTTCGATTTTCGGCCGACACAGGAAGTGCCGGGTCCGTTAAAATCGCGGCTTTGCTAACATAGCAGGCGCGCACGTGCAACATGACGCCAAATTAAAGGCATGACGTTCTGTCGCCAGTTCGTCGCAGTCCACGACGCTTCGACGATGAACGGGATGACGACCTGCCACGCCACGGAATTGCCGTGAGCCTGACGGCGCCATCGCGCCCATTCGTTCCTGCCCTCAGCGCATAGCGGCCATGAACACGGATCGCAGAGGCGTGATTCCGCCCTTACCGGTTTCACCCGCCGAATACTTACTCAATTCTAAACACCGAGTGTGATGACTTCGATTTACAGTATTTGAATGTAATAGATAAGTTAATGAATCGTTAAAGCGCAAGATTACGGAATATTGGCTGAATAGCGGCAGGGGTCACAAGATATTTCATGACGACACATAACGGATTTACTGCCTAATTCACGCCTCATTGCGAAACGAAACGCAACCCGCTCACAAACTGATGAGGGCTCCACTTGCCACATATGTGGCAATACTAGCTTAGGGACCACTAAATGCTGTCTTTGAAGATGCTGGGCTCTGTGACCCGGCCGCGTACGGCGATCGCTTTCGTTGCCGCAACTCTCCTTATCGGTGGAACTGCTACCGAAGCTTCTGCCAAATCCAGGCACCACCGGCACCATCATCACGCCCAGAACGATTCCAGCTCGGATTGGCGCAACGCCAATGCGTCCATGACCCCGTCGTCGGGCTCGGGCCACAGCTTCTCCGGCATGGCGTCCTATTATGGCAACGAGTCCGGCAGCCGGACTGCCTCGGGCCAGCGCTTCAACCAGAACGCCTTGACCGCAGCGCACCGTTCGCTGCCGTTCGGCACCAAGCTGCGCGTCACCCATGGTGGCTCGAGCGTCATCGTCACCATCAATGACCGCGGCCCGTTCGTGCGCGGCCGTGTCCTTGACCTCTCCACGGGAGCCGCCCGCGCCATCGGCCTCACCGGCGCCGGCGTCGGCCGCGTCACCGCGGAAGTCGTCTCCTAACGGCGCGCAACGCGCGTGAAATAAGCCCGCTGTCCCGGGGGACGGCGGGCTTTTTGTTGGCGTCATGCGTTTCCCGGACAAGCTGCAACGCGTGAGCGTTGCGGCGCAGAGCCGGGACCCAGAAGCCGCGAGCGCCTGCGCAACATGGGCCCCGGCTCTGCAGCGCACCGTCGAAGGGACGCTGCGCTGCGTCCGGGGCACGAGACGAGAGTCCTTACAAAAAGCTCTGCGGATCGACGTCCACCTCTAGCTTCTGATTGCCCTTCGGCTTCGGGCACACCGCGAGCCAGTTGCGCAGATAATCCGACAGGTCAAAACCGCGCGCCGATTTCACCAGGATGCGGAAACGATAACGCCCCTTGATCACGGCGAGCGGCGCTTCGGCCGGCCCCAGCACCACGACGCGCTCGTCGCGCGGCGCCAGTGCAACGAGCCTGCGGCCAAGGCCTTCGGCGCTCGGGCGGTCGCCGGCGGAGATGATCAGGCTCGCGAGCCTGCCGAACGGCGGATAGAGCGTGCGCTCGCGCAGATCGATCTCGCTGTCGTAAAAGGCCTCGCGGTCGCAGGCGATCAGCGCCTTCATCACGGGATGATCGGGCTGGTGGGTCTGGAGATAACCGACACCGCGGCCCTGCTCGCGGCCGGCACGGCCGATCACCTGGTTGAGCAATTGCCAGGTGCGTTCCGAGGCGCGCGGATCGCCATTGCTAAGGCCGAGATCCGCGTCGACCACGCCGACCAGATTGAGCCGCGGAAAATTGTGGCCTTTGGCGACGAGCTGCGTGCCGATGATGATGTCGACGCGGCCCTCCGCGATCTCGTTCAGTTCCGAGCGCATCGTCTCGATCGAGGTGATGAGGTCGCTCGACAGCACCATGGTGCGCGCGTCCGGGAACAGCGCAGCCGCCTCCTCCTGCAAGCGTTCGACGCCGGGGCCGACCGCGACCAGCGATTCCTCCGCCGCGCAATGCGGACAGGTCTGCGGCCGCGGCATCGAAAAACCGCAGTGATGGCAGACCAGCCGCTGACGAAAACGGTGATCGACCAGCCAGGCATCGCAGATGGTGCAGGCGAAGCGGTGGCCGCAGGCACGGCATAGCGTCAATGGCGCATAGCCACGGCGATTGAGGAACAGCAGCGCCTGCTCGCGCTTTTCGATCGCTTTTCTGATCTCGGAGGCCAGGCGTGGTGAGATATAGCGGCCGCGCGCGGGCGGCTCGCGGCGCATGTCGATGGCCTCGATATGCGGCATGTGCTGGCCGCCGAAGCGCGAGGGCAGCGCGATGCGCTGATAGCGGTTCTTGCGCGCATTGACCTCGGACTCGACCGAGGGCGTGGCGGAGGCCAGCACGATCGGAATTTTGGCGATATGCGCGCGTACCACCGCCATGTCGCGGGCGTGATAATGCACGCCCTCGTCCTGCTTGTAGGCCTGGTCGTGCTCTTCATCGACGATGATGAGGCCAAGATTGCCGTAGGGCAGAAACAGCGCCGAGCGCGCGCCGACCACGACCGGCGCGGTGCCCTCGGAGATCGCGGCCCAATTGCGCGCGCGGGTGCGCGGCGTCAGCTCGGAGTGCCACTCGATCGGCCGCACGCCAAAACGCTGAGCAAAGCGATCGAGGAATTGTCCGGTCAGCGCGATCTCCGGCATCAGGATCAGCGACTGTTTTCCGCGGCGGATCGCCTCGGCCACGGCTTCGAAATAGACCTCGGTCTTGCCCGAGCCGGTGACGCCGTCGAGCAGCGCCACGTGGAAGGTGCCGTTGGCGGCAAGCGCGCGCAACGTGTCGGCAGCACTACGCTGGAGCGGCGAAAAATCCGGCCGGCTGAAATCCGGATCGGGGGCCGGTGGTGGCGGCGGTGGCGGCATCGGCTCGACCGTGAGCGTGCCCTCGTCGACGAGGCCGTCGACCACGCCGGCGGAGACGCCGGCTTCCTTGGCGGCTTCCGACTTGCTGTGCAGCAGCCGGTCCGACAGCACCTCCATCAGGCGCTGTCGCGCCGGCGTCAGCCGTTTGGGGGGATCGCCGACCAGGCGAACGCCGGCGCGCGTCCGTTCGGGACCGAGATTCTCGCCCATCCGCAGGCACATGCGCAGCACCATGCCGCGCGGGCTGAGCGTGTAATTGGCGACCCAGTCGACCACCGAGCGCAGCTCAGGCTTCAACGGCGGAAAGTCGAGCTTTTCGCTGACTTCCTTCAGGCGGTTATGCAGGCGCGGATCGGGATTGGCGTTCTCCGCCCAGACCACGCCCAGCACCTCGCGCGGGCCGAGCGGCACACTGAGGAGATCGCCGGCCTTCAGCTCCATCCCGCGCGGCACCTTGTAGGAATAGGTCTGGTCGAGCGCGACCGGCACCAGCACGTCGACCATGCGGGTCGCGTTGGCGGGGGTGGTCGCGCTGCGGGACGAATGATCCATGAGGAGAGAATCGGAACCTGGGGGCCTTGAGGCTAGCCGCACAGGGCAGCCTTAGCGAACGTTAACGGGTCTGATGCGATATACTGTGCGGAATCATTACGTCCAGAGCGCATGAGCAAAGCGGCCGCCCCACAAATCGAGCTCGCCAGCGCCGATCCCTCGATTGCGCAGGAGATGACGCGCTGGCTGGTGCATCTCGGTGCCGAGCGGCGGCTGTCGCCGAAGACGCTGGAGGCCTATAGCCGCGATCTGCGGCAGTGCCTGGATTTCCTCTGCGCCCATTGGGGCGAGCGCGTGACGCTCAAGCGCTTCGCCGCGCTCGAAGCCACCGATATCCGCGCCTTCATGGCGATGCGCCGCGCCGACGATATTGCCGGCCGTTCACTGATGCGCGCGCTGGCGGGCCTGCGCTCGTTCGGCCGCTTTCTGGAGCGAGAAGGCAAGGGCAAGGTCGGCGCGTTATCGGCGATCCGCGCGCCGAAGGTCGCAAAGACCTTGCCGAAGCCGCTGCCGATGGCATCCGCAAAGCGCCTGGCCGATGCCGACGAGCGCGCCGGCGAGGACCGCGAGACTTGGATTCTGGCGCGCGACGCTGCGGTGATGGCGCTGTTGTATGGATCAGGTCTGCGCATCTCCGAGGCGCTCGGCCTGAAGCGCCGCGAGGTGCCCCGCGCGGGCGAAGGCGACGTGCTGATCGTCACAGGCAAAGGCAACAAGACCCGCATGGTGCCGGTGCTGCAAAACGTGCTGGCGCTGGTCGACGAATATGTGGGGATGTGCCCGTATCCGCTGCCGGCGGAAGGCCCGATCTTCCTCGGCGCCCGCGGCGGCCCGCTCAGCCCGCGTATCATCCAGCTCGCGATGGAGCGGCTGCGCGGCGCGCTTGGCCTGCCCGACAGCGCAACGCCGCACGCGCTGCGGCATTCCTTCGCAACGCATCTATTATCGCGCGGCGGCGATCTGCGCGCTATCCAGGAATTGCTTGGCCATTCCTCACTCTCGACCACGCAGATCTACACCGGCATCGATTCCGAAAGGCTGCTCGAAGTCTATGCGAGTGCGCATCCAAGACGGTGAAAGAGGCGGTGAAAGAGGCGCTGACACACTGACGTCATAACGTCCTTGCCTCTTGCGCGGCGCCCACGGTTCGGTCAATCGTTGCGGAACCGAGGCAGGAGGACATCATGAGCGCACACGAAAGCATGGAGCACGCCGAGCACGCTGAACACGCGTCCGGCGAGAACAGGAAGATCGCCCTTCTGATCGCCGTGCTGGCGCTGTTCCTGGCGATTTCGGAGACGCTCGGCAAGGGCGCCCAAACCGAATCGATCAGCAAGAATGTCGAGGCCTCCAATCTCTGGGCCTTCTTCCAGGCCAAGAGCATCCGCCGCACGGTGGTGCAGACCGCGGCCGAGCAGGGCAAGCTGACGCTGGGCTCCGCGACCGACGACGCCACCAAGGCCGCGGTGCAGAAGCAGATCGACGACTGGCAGAAGACCGCGGCGCGCTATCGCTCCGAGCCCGAGACCAAGGAAGGCACCGAGCAGCTCGCCGAGAAGGCCAAGGACGCCGAACATGAACGCGACGAGGCGACCGCGAAATATCACCATTTCGAGCTTGCCTCCGCGGCCTTCCAGATCGGCATCGTGCTGGCGTCGGCGACCATCATCACCGGCATGGTCGCGCTCGCTTACATCGCTGGCCTGCTGACCTTTGCGGGACTTGCCATGACTGTGCTCGGCGCATGGTGGCCGCATCTGCTGCATCTGCACGGGTAGGGGCTGAGGCAAATTTGTAGCCCGCATGAGCGCAAGCGATATGCGGGGAGCCGCAACAAAAGGTCCCGGATGTCGCTTCGCTCATCCGGGCTACGCGACCGACGATTCGGCGCTCAGCGCGCCTCGTGCACGCTCTTGCGAAAACGCTGGATCAGACGCAGCGTGCGCGAGGACCAGCCTTCGCCGTTGCCCTTGATGATCTCCCGGATACGCCGCTTGATCGGGTCGACGAGCTCCGCGGCTTTTGCGCGCAGCTTCATCACCAGGGCATAGAGCCGCTCGAACCAGCCCATCTCCATCAGCTTGTCGCGCGTCACGTCGAACACGAAGGCGGTGACGCCGACGCCGAGCAGCTTTGCGAACAGGATGGTGAAGACCGCGCTGGTCCAGTACTCGTGCGTGAGCAGCCACAGGCCGACCAGCTTGAGCGGAAACAGCGGGATGACGGGGACCGCGAACACGATCAGCGTCATCGCCGGCGACAGCGCATCGACGCGATCCGACAGCCATTGCTTGAACCGGGCGAGTGGAATGATGGCGACAACCCGCGCGACGATCGGTTCGAGATGATCCCATAGCCAGGCTTCGATCAGGAAGATGATCGCCAGCAGGACCCAGACCGGTTGAAGAAGGCGGCGCAGCATGTGTTGTCCCGCCCGATTCGGCCTTGGGCGTCGCCTACATATGGATGGCCCGCTTGCCCACTGCAAGCGCGGCTTCCTTGATGGCTTCCGAGCGGGTCGGATGCGCGTGACAGGTGCGGGCGAGATCTTCCGCGCTGCCGCCAAATTCCATGAGAACGCAGGCTTCATGGATCAATTCGCCGGCCTCGATGCCGATAATGTGCACGCCGAGCACGCGATCGGTCTTCGCATCTGCGAGAATCTTCACAAAGCCGTCGGTGGTCTGGTTGACCTTGGAGCGGCCGTTGGCGGTAAACGGAAACTTCCCAACGGTATAAGCGACGCCCGCCTGCTTCAGCTCCTCCTCGGTCTTGCCGACGGAGGACACTTCCGGCGTGGTATACACGACGCCTGGGATAACATCGTAATTCACGTGGCCGGCCTGGCCTGCGATGATCTCCGCAACGGCTACGCCTTCATCCTCAGCCTTGTGCGCGAGCATGGGGCCCGCGACGACGTCGCCGATGGCATAGACGCCCTTCACGCTGGTGGCGAAATGCGGATCGATCTGCACGCGGCCACGGGGATCGAGCGCAACGCCCGCTTCCTTCAGGCCGAGCCCGTCGGTGTAGGGCACGCGGCCGATGCAGACGAGCACGACGTCGGCTTCGAGCGTCTCGGCGGCACCGCCGGCGGCCGGCTCGATCGTCGCCTTCAGCGTCTTGCCTGAGGTGTCGACCGCGGTGACCTTGGCGCCGAGCTTGAACGCAAAGCCCTGCTTTTCCAGGATGCGCTGGAACTGCTTGGCGATCTCACCGTCCATGCCGGGCAGGATGCGGTCCAAAAATTCAACGACGACGACTTCGGCGCCGAGACGATGCCAGACCGAGCCGAGCTCGAGGCCGATCACGCCGGCACCGACGATCAGGAGCTTGCCAGGGACCTTGTCCAGCGACAGCGCGCCGGTCGACGAGACGATGCGCTTCTCGTCGATCTCGATGCCCTTGAGGCGCGCGATGTCCGAGCCAGTGGCGATCACGATGTTCTTGGTCTCGATCATTTGCGACTTGCCGTCGGCGGAGACTTCGACCTTGCCGGTACCGAGGATCTTGCCGGTGCCCTTGAGCACGTCGACCTTGTTCTTCTTCATCAGGAACTCGACGCCCTTGACGTTGCCGTCGATGCCCTGCTGCTTGAAGTTCATCATCGCCGGCAATTCGAGTTTTGGCGCGGAAACGCTGATGCCCATCTTGGCGAAGGAGTGCCCGGCTTCCTCGAACATTTCGGAGGCGTGCAGCAGCGCCTTCGACGGCATGCAGCCGACATTGAGACAGGTGCCGCCGAGCGTGGCGTTCTTTTCGACCACAGCGACTTTCATACCGAGCTGGCTTGCGCGCACCGCGCAGACATAACCGCCAGGTCCAGTGCCGATGACGACGAGATCGTAGGGTGCCATGAGAGAAAGTCCCGTGAGTTTAGCGTGATGAGGATATGTCAGCGTCCGCGCGGCGCGTCAGCGTCCGCCGGACACATCGAGCGTGGCTGCGGTGATGTAGGAAGCCTCGTCCGACATCAGCCAGACGATGGCGTTGGCGATTTCGTCCGCGGTACCGACGCGCTTCATCGGCACCATATGGGCCAGGCGATGGTGCCGATCGGGCTCACCGCCGGAGGCGTGGATTTCCGTATCGATCAGGCCGGGACGGATGCCGGCGACGCGAATGCCTTCGCTCGCGACCTCGTAACCGAGGCCAATGGTGAAGGAATCGATCGCGCCCTTGGAGGCGGCATAATCGACATACGTATTGGGCGCGCCGAGCTTGGCAGCAACCGATGACAGGTTGACGATGACGCCGCCCTTGCCGCCATGCTTGGTCGACATCCGCTTGACGGCTTCGCGCGCGCAAAGAATGGAGCCGGTGACGTTGACCGCCATCACGCGCTGGATGCGCTCGGCCGACATCTCGTCGACGCGCACGCCGCTCTGGCCGACGATGCCGCCATTGTTGACGAGCGCGCCGAGCGTGCCGAACTTGTCGGCTTCCTTGAACAGCGCGACGATGTCGCTTTCCTCGGCGACGTCGCATTTCACCGCGATGGCCTTGCCATTGCTGGCCGCGATCTGGGTAACGACCTCGTCGGCCGCCTGCTTGTTGCTGGCATAGCCGACCACGACACGGAAGCCGCGCGCGGCGACCGCAAGCGCAGTGGCGCGACCGATGCCGCGGCTGCCGCCGGTGATGACAACGACTTTATCTGTCACGCGCGCCTCCATGTTTCGACACGCGCCGTCGCGCAATTGTGCGACGGCGCTCGCAGAGCACTCGGGATTAGAGGTCCAGCACCAGACGCGCCGGATCTTCCAGGCTCTCCTTGACGCGAACCAGGAAGGTGACGGCTTCCTTGCCGTCGATGACGCGGTGATCGTAGGACAGCGCCAGATACATCATCGGGCGGACCTCGACCTTGCCGCCGATCGCCATCGGCCGCTCCTGGATCTTGTGCATGCCCAGGATGGCGGACTGCGGCGCGTTGAGGATCGGGGTCGACATCAGCGAACCGTAGATGCCGCCATTGGTGATGGTGAAGGTGCCGCCCTGCATCTCGTCGATCTTGAGCTGGCCGTCACGGGCACGGCGGCCGAAATCGGCGATGCCCTTCTCGATGTCGGCGATCGACTTGTTGTCGCAGTCGCGCACGACGGGGACGACGAGACCCTTGTCGGTGCCGACGGCAACGCCGATGTGGTAATAGTTCTTGTAGATCAAATCGGTGCCGTCGATCTCGGCGTTGACGGCCGGGATGTCCTTCAGCGCCTGCACGACGGCCTTGGTGAAGAAGCCCATGAAGCCGAGCTTCGAGCCGTGCTTCTTCTCGAACGCATCCTTGTAGTGGGCCCGCAGCGCCATGACGTTGGTCATGTCGACCTCGTTGAAGGTCGTCAGCATGGCCGCGGTGTTCTGCACGTCCTTGAGGCGGCGCGCGATGGTCTGGCGCAGCCGGGTCATCTTGACGCGCTCTTCGCGGGCAGCGTCGTCGGCCGGCGAGGCGCTGCGCACCTGCACGGCAGCGGCGGGCTGATTGACCGGGGTCGGCGCGGAGGCCGCACGCTCGATCGCGGCGAGCATGTCGCCCTTGGTGACGCGGCCGTCCTTGCCGGAGCCCGGAACGGTCGAGGCGTCGACGCCGGTTTCGGCGGAAAGCTTGCGCACAGACGGGGCGAGCGGCGCATCGGCCGGCGGCGCCTTCGCGGCCGGAGCCGGAGCGGCAGCCGCGGCGGCTGGAGCAGCGGCTGCGGGCTTCGCAGGAGCGGCAGCCGGCTTGGCACCGGCGGCGCCTTCGGTGATCTGGCCGAGCAACGCACCGACCGCGACGGTCGTGCCGTCGGCAGCGACGATCTCGCTCAGCGTGCCGGCGGAGGGCGCCGGGACTTCGATGGTGACCTTGTCGGTCTCGAGCTCCACCAAGGGCTCGTCGACGGCGACGGCATCGCCGGCCTTCTTGAACCAGCGGCCGATGGTGGCCTCGGTGACGGATTCGCCGAGCGTCGGCACACGAATTTCAGTCATGGTCTTTTCCTTAAGGGATCGCCGGTGCGGTCATGAATTCCGATGTCATCGGCCCGCGAAAAGCAGGCCATCCAGCAAGCGGGACGCATCGCATTCACGAGCACGTCGCAACTTGCCGGATGCCCCGCCCTTGTGCGCACTGACGCAGTGGGGGCGGGGCATGACGCAGTTCAAAAAGTTCAGCTCAGTGCTTCGTCCAGGAACGCCTTCAACTGCGCCTGATGCTTCGACATCAGACCAGTGGCGGTCGCAGCGGAAGCGGCGCGGCCGACATAACGCGGACGCCGGCTCACGCCGTTGGCCTGGTTCAGCACCCATTCCAGATAGGGCTCGATGAAGTGCCACGCACCCATGTTGCGCGGCTCTTCCTGGCACCAGATCACTTCCGCCTTCTTGAAGCGGGACAGCTCGGCCACCAGCGCCTTCAGCGGCACCGGATAGAGCTGCTCGACGCGCATCAGATAGATGTCGTCGATGCCACGCTTCTCGCGCTCCTCGTAGAGGTCGTAATAGACCTTGCCGGTGCAGAGCACGATGCGGCGGATTTTTTCGTCCGGAACGAGCTTGACGGCCTCGTTCGGCAGCATCTGGGCGTCATCATAGAGGATGCGGTGGAAGGTCGTTCCCTTCGCAAGCTCTTCGAGACGCGACACCGCCCGCTTGTGACGCAACAGCGACTTCGGCGTCATCACGATCAGCGGCTTGCGGATCTCGCGATGCAGCTGGCGGCGCAGCACGTGGAAGTAGTTCGCCGGCGTGGTCGGATAGACCACCTGCATGTTGTCTTCCGCGCACATCTGCAGGAACCGCTCCAGACGCGCCGAGGAATGCTCCGGTCCCTGGCCCTCATAGCCGTGCGGCAAGAGGCAGACGAGGCCGGACATGCGCAGCCATTTGCGCTCGCCCGAGGAGATGAACTGGTCGAACACGACCTGCGCACCGTTGGCGAAGTCGCCGAACTGGGCTTCCCACAAGGTCAGCGTGTTCGGCTCGGCGAGCGAATAGCCGTATTCGAAACCGAGCACGGCTTCTTCCGACAGCAGCGAGTTGATGACCTCGTAATGGCCCTGCTCGTTGCCGAGATGGTTGAACGGCGTGTAACGGCTCTCGTCTTCCTGGTCGATCAGGACGGAGTGACGCTGCGAGAAGGTGCCGCGCTCCGAATCCTGTCCGGACAGGCGGACATGGTGGTTCTCGTTGAGCAGCGTGCAGAACGCCAGCGCCTCGCCGGTCGCCCAGTCGATGCCGGCGCCGGTGTCGATCGCCTTCGAGCGGTTCTCGAGGAAACGCTGGATGGTGCGGTGGGCGCGGAAGCCGTCGGGCACCTTGGTGATCTTGCGGCCGATATCCTTCAGCGCGGTGACGTCGACGCCGGTCACGCCGCGTCGCGCATCTTCTTCCTGATCGGCGATCTTGAAGCCGGCCCATTTGCCGTCGAGCCAGTCGGCCTTGTTGGGCTTGTAGCCGGAGCCGGCTTCGAGCTCGGCATCGAGCCGCGCGCGCCAGTCGGCCTTGGCCTTGTCGACCTCGCCCTCGGTCACCACGCCTTCGCTGATGAGGCGGCGGGCGTAGAGCTCCAGCGTCGTCGGATGGGCCGCGATCTTCTTGTACATCACCGGCTGGGTGAAGGCCGGCTCGTCGCCCTCGTTATGGCCATGCCTGCGATAGCAGAACATGTCGATGACGACGGGCTTGTGGAACTTCTGCCGGAACTCGGTCGCGACCTTGGCCGCGAACACCACGGCTTCCGGGTCGTCGCCGTTGACGTGGAAGATCGGCGCGTCGATCATCTTCGCCACATCCGACGGATAGGGCGAGGAGCGCGAGTAACGCGGATAGGTGGTGAAGCCGATCTGGTTGTTGACGATGAAGTGCACGGAACCGCCGGTGCGGTAGCCCTTCAGGTCCGACAGGCCGAAGCATTCCGCGACAACGCCCTGGCCGGCGAACGCGGCGTCGCCGTGCATCAAGAGCGGCATCACCGAGATGCGCTGGTCCGGCGGATCGCCATGCTGGTCTTGCTTGGCGCGGACCTTGCCGAGCACCACGGGATCGACGATCTCGAGATGCGAGGGGTTCGCGGTCAGCGACAGATGGATGCGGTTGCCGTCGAACTCGCGGTCCGACGACGCGCCGAGATGGTATTTGACGTCGCCGGAGCCTTCGACCGCGTCGGGATTGGCCGAGCCGCCCTTGAACTCATGGAACAGCGCGCGGTGCGGCTTGCCCATGACCTGGGTGAGCACGTTGAGGCGGCCGCGATGCGGCATGCCGACCACGACTTCCTTCACGCCGAGATTGCCGCCGCGCTTGATGATCTGCTCGAGCGCGGGAATCAGCGATTCGGCGCCATCGAGACCGAAGCGCTTGGTGCCGGTGAACTTGGTGTCGCAGAATTTTTCGAAGCCCTCGGCTTCGACCAGCTTCATCAGGATGGCGCGGCGACCTTCGCGTGTGAACGAGATCTCCTTGTCCAGCCCTTCGATGCGCTCCTGGATCCAGGCCTTCTGCGCAGCATTGCTGATGTGCATGAACTCGACGCCGAGCGTCTGGCAGTAGGTGCGCTCGCAGAGCGCGGTGATCTCACGCAGGCTGGCATATTCGAGGCCGAGCACGTGATCGAGGAAGATCTTGCGGTCGAAATCGGCTTCGCTGAAACCGTAGGTGCGCGGATCGAGCTCTTCGCGATTGCGGGGGGCTTCGATGCCGAGCGGATCGAGCTTGGCGTGGAAGTGGCCGCGCATGCGGTAGGAGCGGATCAGCATCAGGGCGCGGACGGAGTCGCGCGTGGCCTGGAGCAGTTCGGCGGACGTAATGCTGACGCCCTTGTCGCCCCCCTTGGCCTGCGCCTTGGCGGCGATCTTGGCACCGACAGCCTTCTCGACTTCGGCCCAGTTGCCGTCGAGGGCGGAGGTCAGATCGTCCTGCGGGGTCAGCGGCCAGTTGGTCCGCTCCCAGGACGGGCCCTCGGCGTTCTTCCGGACGTCGGCGGGCTGGTCGTTGAGGCTCTTGAAGAACTCCTGCCACTCGGAATCGACCGAGGACGGGTCCTTCTCGTAGCGGGCGTAGATTTCGTCGATGTAGGTGGCGTTGGTGCCCTGCAAAAAGGAGGAGAGGGCAAAGGCTGCGTTCGCGTCTTGGCGAGACATACTTGAGTTCCTGGCGATTTTTCGGTTCGCGCATAACAAACGGCGCTGGCGCTGGGCTCCCCGGCAGAGGCCCAGTGCGACAGGCACCATTTACCCTATTTGCTGCGAAACTTCGCCCGGAAAAGCACGAAGGAGTGAATTATGCCTTCAATATTTCGGCAAGCGTGTGGCCGAGGCGGGCGGGAGACGGGGACACTGTAATCCCTGCCGATTTCATCGCGTCGGTCTTGGAACCGGCGTCGCCCTTGCCGCCCGAGATGATCGCGCCGGCATGGCCCATGCGGCGGCCGGGAGGTGCGGTCACGCCAGCGATGAAACCGACCATCGGCTTCTTGCGACCGCGCTTGGCTTCGTCCTTGAGGAACTGGGCGGCGTCCTCCTCGGCGGAACCGCCGATCTCGCCGATCATGATGATCGACTCGGTCTTGGGGTCGCCGAGCAGCATTTCCAGCACGTCGATGAACTCGGTTCCCTTGACCGGATCGCCGCCGATGCCGACCGCGGTGGTCTGGCCGAGGCCTTCCTGCGAGGTCTGGAACACAGCTTCGTAAGTGAGCGTGCCGGAGCGGGAGACGATGCCGACAGAGCCGGTCTTGAAGATGTTGGCGGGCATGATGCCGATCTTGCACTCGCCGGCGGTCATGACGCCCGGGCAGTTCGGCCCGATCAGGCGCGACTTGGAACCGGCCAGCGAGCGCTTCACACGCACCATGTCGATGACAGGAATGCCCTCGGTGATGCAGACGATCAGCGGGATCTCGGCGTCGATGGCTTCGCAGATCGCGTCCGCCGCGCCCGGCGGCGGCACGTAGATCACGGATGCGTCGGCGCCGGTCTTCTCACGCGCCTCGCGCACGGTGTCGAACACCGGCAGGCCCAGATGCGTCGCGCCGCCTTTGCCCGGCGAGGTGCCGCCGACCATCTTGGTGCCGTAGGCAATCGCGGCCTCCGAGTGGAAGGTGCCGTTCTTGCCGGTAAAGCCCTGGCAGATGACCTTGGTGTTCTTGTCGATCAGGATGGACATGAGGTCTGCTTTCGCGAACTAACGAGTGAGAGGTCAGTGGATGCGGCGGTAGACGCCGGTGAGCACGTCAGCCCAACCTTCCGCGTCCGGCGAGAACTGGATCTTCAACGAATAGGAATCGTCGTCGATGATTTCGTAGACGTGGCGCGCATTGCCGCGGAGCGAGCCGCGCACCAGCGTCAGGGTCTTGCCGACCCACCCGCCGGAGGCGGGCGAGGGCGGCGTGTAGCCGAGCGAGTCGTACCAGAACAATTTGTAGGTCCGGTCTTCGCGATCGAAGGTGAAGATGCCGTGGGTCGCAAAACTCTGCTTGCCGTCACGCATCTGGACACTGTCCTGGATCAGGTAGAATCCATTGAGGTCCATGCGCGCGACGGTGTGCGAGGTCGCCGGCCCGCCCGCCATCCAGCGCGACGGGAAGACCACCTCTTCGCCATTCCATTCGCCGGCGAACGCGGCGAGACGCGCATGCTCTGCAAGTGGGGATGATGCGGCGAGATGGTCCTGGGTCATGGCTTTAGCCCCCCTTGACGGCCTTCACGATCTTCTGCGCGGCGTCGTCGAGATTGTCGGCCGGCACCACGTTCAGGCCTGATTCGCGGATGATCTTCTTGCCCTGTTCGACATTGGTGCCTTCGAGGCGGACCACCAGCGGCACGCTGAGACCGACTTCGCGCACGGCGGCGGTGACGCCCTCGGCGATCACGTCGCACTTCATGATGCCACCGAAGATGTTGACCAGGATGCCCTTCACGCTCGGATCGGCGGTGATGATCTTGAAGGCGGCCGCGACCTTCTCCTTGCTGGCGCTGCCGCCAACGTCGAGGAAGTTCGCCGGCGCCATACCGTAGAGCTTGATGATGTCCATCGTCGCCATGGCGAGACCGGCGCCGTTGACCATGCAGCCGATATTGCCGTCGAGGGTGACGTAGTTGAGATCGTATTTCGACGCCTCGATTTCCTTGGCGTCTTCCTCGGTCTCGTCACGCAGCGCGAGCACCTCGGGATGACGGAACAGGGAGTTGTCGTCGAACGACACCTTGGCGTCGAGCACGCGGAGCTGGCCCTGCTTGGTCACGACCAGCGGGTTGATCTCCAGCATCGACATGTCCTTGGCGACGAACGCGGCATAGAGCTGCGCGGTGAGCTTCTCGGCCTGCTTGGCGAGATCGCCGGACAGCTTCAGCGCGTTGGCGACGGTGCGGCCGTGATGGCCCATGATGCCGGTCGCGGGATCGACCGAGAAGGTCACGATCTTCTCAGGGTTGTTGTGCGCGACGTCCTCGATGTTGACGCCGCCTTCGGTCGAGACGACGAAGGAGACACGCGAGGTCTCGCGGTCGACCAGGATCGAGAGATAGAACTCCTTGTCGATGTCGGAGCCGTCCTCGATGTAGAGGCGGTTGACCTGCTTGCCGGCGGGGCCGGTCTGGATCGTCACCAGCGTGGCGCCGAGCATCTGCTTGGCGAATTCGGAGACTTCGGCGGCCGACTTGGCGATGCGGACGCCGCCCTTGTCGCCGGCTGAGGCTTCCTTGAACTTGCCCTTGCCGCGGCCGCCGGCATGGATCTGGCTCTTCACCACATAGACCGGACCCGGCAGCGCCTTGGCGGCGGCGTCCGCATCCGCGGGGTTCAGGATGGGCACGCCCTTGGAGATCGCTACGCCGAACTCGCTGAGCAGCGCTTTGGCCTGATATTCATGGATATTCATATGGTCGCTCCCTGAACCCGCGGGCGGTGACCACATGGGCCCACCTCAGTCTTGTGGCTGGCATACCATATACCACAGGAACTGCAACTCGGATTCTTTGACATCGATCTCTGGACTGCCGGACCGGATCTCGCAAAGCCCTCAACAAGTGGCGCAGCGGGGTCCGGAAGTGAAACCGCCGAAGACCGGGTTTCGATCTTCGGCGGGGATTGTTTTGACCTTAGCGGCCGAGAAGATCGGGGGCGATCTTCTTGCAGGCGTCGACCAGACCCTGCACCGCGCCGACCGACTTGTCGAAGGCCTCGCGGTCCTTGCCGGTGAGCTCGATCTCGACGACGCGCTCGACACCCTTGGAGCCGATCACGACGGGGACGCCGACATACATGTCCTTCACGCCGTATTCGCCGTTGAGATAGGCGGCCGAGGCCAGCACGCGCTTCTTGTCACGCAGATAGCTCTCGGCCATCGCGATCGCGGACGCCGCGGGCGCATAGAAGGCCGAGCCTGTCTTGAGCAAATTGACGATCTCTGCGCCGCCGTTGCGGGTGCGATCGACGATCTCGTCGAGGCGCGCCTGCGAGGTCCAGCCCATCTTGACGAGGTCGGGCAGCGGGATGCCGGCGACGGTGGAGTACTTCACCAGCGGCACCATGGTGTCGCCATGGCCGCCGAGCACGAAGGCGGTGACGTCTTCGACCGAGACGTTGAACTCGTCGGCCAGGAAGTAGCGGAAGCGCGAGGAATCCAGCACGCCGGCCATGCCGACGACCTTCTTGTGCGGCAGGCCGGAGGCCTTCTGCAGCGCCCAGACCATGGCATCGAGCGGATTGGTGATGCAGATGACGAAGGCGTCGGGGGCGTATTTCTTGATGCCGGCGCCGACCTGCTCCATGACCTTGAGGTTGATGGAGAGGAGGTCGTCGCGGCTCATGCCGGGCTTGCGCGGCACGCCGGCGGTAACGATGCAGACTTTTGCGTTGTCGAGGGCTTCGTAGGAGTTGGCGCCGGTGTAGTGGGCGTCAAAACCGTCGACCGGCGAGGACTGCGCGATATCGAGCGCCTTGCCCTGCGGCACGCCCTCGGCGATGTCGAACATCACGACGTCGCCCAGTTCTTTCAGGCCGATGAGGTGAGCCAGCGTTCCGCCGATCTGACCGGAGCCAATCAAAGCAATCTTGTCGCGCGCCATGTGAACCTGTCCTTCAGACACGTCAGGAGGGGAAAAACTGACTGGGTGGTTATCCCTTTCGCTTCCGCCGTTCAAGTCGGTGGATGCCCAATTGTCGGGCTTGCTGGGATTCCAACCAGCACACACCGGTCGTCATTCCGGGGCGCGCGGAACGCGAGCCCGGAATCCATACTCCCGATGGTGGTTATGGATTCCGGGGCTGCGCCTTCGGCGCATCCCGGAATGACGGGCGGGAGATAGGACTTAAGTCTCCACCAGGCCCTTGGTGGAGCCGCTGGCGGTGGAATCCTTGCGACCGTGAGGCAGCGCCAGATAGGATTCCGAGCTCATTTCGATCAGCCGCGACGCCGTCCGCTTGAACTCGTTGGCCTCGTTGCCCTCGTGGGCAAGGTAGAGCGAGATCGGGTTGGCATCGGCCGAGGCCATCAGCTTCACGGCATTGTCATACAACGTGTCGATCAGCGTGATGAAGCGCTTGGCGGAATTGCGCTGGGAGACGTCCATCACTGGAATATGGTCGACCAGGATGGTGTGATAGTCGTGCGCCAGCCTGAGGTAGTCGGATGCACCCAACGGCTTCTCGCAGAGATCGGCGAACGTGAAGCGCGCGACGCCATGGGCCGAGCACGGCACGTGCAGGATGCGGCCCTTGATCGAGATGTCGCGCGACTTGCATTTGGCGTTGCCGGATATCTTCGACCAGGCGCGGTTGAGCGCTTCGTCGGCATCGCCATCCGCCGGCGTCAGCCACATCTGCACGCCCTGAAGTTTTTCCAGCCGGAAGTCGGTGCGCGCATCGAGCCGCGCGACGTCCATGTGGTCGGTGATCTGCTTGATGAAGGGCAGGAACAGCGAACGGTTGAGCCCGCCCTTGTAGAGATCGTCCGGCGCGACGTTGGAGGTCGCGACCACGACGGTGCCGAGCTCGAACAGTTTTGCGAACAGGCGCCCCAGGATCATCGCGTCCGCGATGTCGGTGACGTGGAATTCATCGAAGCAGAGCAGCCAGCTCTCCTCGAAGATCGCATTCGCCGTGAGCACCATGACGTCGCCATCGGCGGTCTCGCCACGCGCGATGCTCTGGCGATAGTCGTAGATGCGCTCATGCACATCGGCCATGAACTCGTGAAAATGCGCGCGCCGCTTGTGCTCGACGGTGGAGTGCTGGAAGAACAGGTCCATCAGCATGGTCTTGCCGCGGCCGACCTCGCCATGGATGTAGAGCCCGCGCGGCGCCTCGTCCTTGTCGCTGCTGAACAGACGGCTGAGCAGGCCCTGCTTGCGCTGCGGCTTGTAGTTCGCAAGCCGCAGGTCCAGCGCCGCATAGGCCTCGGCGACCTCGGCCTGTGCGGCGTCGGGCTCGATCGCGCCGGACGCGATCCGGGCCTGATAGGCCTCGTGAAATGAGGAACTGGGGGTCGAGAGCATGGCTCTTTACCGCCAGAGACTGACGAAAATTGCAACTGTGTATTGACGCAACGGCTTATGCGCTGCGTCCTTCACGGACAGACCGCGTGCGATGGACGGACCTCTGCGCCGATCCGGTTCTCGTCACGCACCACCATCCATTCTTGCGTTCCAGTGGGCTAGAATATACCTATTGAGGAACCAAGGAACCTCAACATGGCACTAAGCATCAAGGACCCCGAAACGGAGCAATTGGCGCGGAGTCTGGCCCAATTGACCGGCGAGAACATCACGACGGCGACCAAGCGCGCCATCGAGGAGCGCCTGCGTCGGCTCGGCGGTCAAACTCGCAAAGCCGCACTGCTGGAAGACATGGCCGAGATCAGGCGACGCTGGAGCGAAATGCGAGTCGTGGATGACCGCACACCCGAGCAGATTCTCGGATACGACGAGCATGGATTGCCACGCTGATGGTGATCGACGCATCTGCGATCGTGGCCATCGCTCTCAACGAGCCCGATGCGCCAGACCTCGAAGTTCAAATTGCAGATGATCCGGTCCGCCTGATCTCTGCGGCAACGGTGCTTGAAGCTGCGATGGTGATCGAGACGCGGCTGGGTGATGCAGGCGGGCGTGAGTTCGATCTCTGGCTTGTCAAGATCGGCGCGGAGATCGTGGCGGTCGACGCCAACCAAGTTGATACGGCACGACGCGCTTGGCGTCGCTACGGCAAAGGACGTCACGCCGCATCGCTCAACTACGGAGACTGCTTCTCCTACGCGCTGGCTACGACCCGCAGCGAACCACTGCTGTTCAAAGGCGAGGACTTTGCTAGGACCGACGTCAGTCGATCAGGCGTGGCGCCACTGAGATAACGCGCCGAGAAAGACCTCACTCACACAGCTCGTAGGCGTCCTCGACCACATACGGCCCGCCGCCGGTGGACGCGCGGGAGGAGAACAGCACAAAACGTTCCGCCGTGAACGCCTTGCTCGGGAAGTAGCCGCGCATCGAGAGATAATCGGCGACGTCGCGGTCGGTGGCGTCGTGCAGGCGGGCCAGCGTGACATGCGGGATGAACTTGCGTCCCTCAGGGTCGAGACCGATCCTTTGCATCAAGCGTTCGAGCTCGGCCTGCAATTCCATCAGCGGCTTGCTCGGCGCGATGCTGGCGACCACCGCGCGCGGCTTGCGGCCGCCGAAACTCTGCAAGCCCTGCACCTTCACCTCGAACGGCTTGCGGTCGACGCGAAACAGCATCGAGGCGATCTCGTTGGCGGACATGCCGTCGATATCGCCGATGAAGCGCAGGGTGACGTGATAATTTTCGGGATCGATCCAGCGGGCGCCGGGAAGGCCACCTCGCAAATTGGAAAGCGTCTGGCTGACTTCAGCCGGGATTTCCAGACCAGTGAACAAACGCGGCATCGTTTCGCACTCCCGATGCTTGGGCATGATCCCTTCAAGGAAAGATCATATCCAAATTTTAGAGCCGGCGACGAATCATCTGTACCTTGATTCCTATCGCGTTTGTGTGACTCTGCGAAGAGTCGCGCGCCTCACCCCGGTAAAACCCTGGGAATTAGGGTTAGCGTTGCCCGCTTTTCATCATCGCTGCTCGCTTATGTTGCGCAAAAATGCCTCCACTGTGGGCATCATGTTGCCGACGATGATGTCGACGCCGGCCGCGGTCGGATGAATGCCGTCGGCCTGGTTGAGCTTGGCGTCGGCGGCGACGCCGTCGAGGAAGAACGGATAGAGCGGCACGTCGAATTTTTTCGCCAGATCCGGATAAATCGAATTGAAGCGCGCGGCATAATCGGCGCCGTAGTTCGGCGGCGCCAGCATGCCACACAACATCACAGGGATCCTGCGCGCCTTGAGACGCGCAACGATCTCGGTCAGCGCGGCGCGCGTCAAATCGGGATCGATGCCGCGTAGCGCGTCGTTGGCGCCGAGCTCGATGATCACGCCCTCGGTTCCGTCCGGGACCGACCAGTCGAGCCGGTCGCGGCCGCCCGAGGAGGTGTCGCCGGACACCCCGGCATTGGTCATGTCGACCTCTATGCCTTTGGCTTGCAATGCTTTTTGGAGCTTTGCGGGGAAGGCCTCCTGGGCCGGGAGGCCGAGGCCGGCACTTAAGGAATCGCCGAGAACGACAAGCTTGAGCGGTTTTGTCGCTTCCGCCCAAGCCGGGTTCGCAACCGTCATCAAAGCGAGCATCAACACGGCTATGTGCATGAAGAATCCGTAACGCCTCTCGACCGCGTGTACGGAGTTGCCATATGACCGGACCATGGACACTCGCATCGAATCCTCTTCGCTCGCCGGCAGCACGCCGGACACCATCGCCATCTCCAACGTCAATCTGTCATTGGGTTCGGGGGCGGCACGCGTTCACATCCTCAAGGATATCAGCTTGCGCGTCGGCTCGGGCGAGACGATTGGCCTGATCGGCCCGTCAGGCTCGGGCAAATCCACGCTGCTGATGGTGATGGCGGGGCTGGAGCGTCCTGATAGCGGAGAGGTGGTGGTCAACGGCACGCCTTTCAATGCCCTCGACGAGGACGCGCTGGCCCGCTTCCGCGGCCGGCAGGTCGGCATCGTCTTCCAGTCCTTCCATCTGATCCCGACCATGACGGCGCTGGAGAACGTCGCGGTGCCGCTCGAGCTCGCCGGCAATCCGGATGCCGCCAAGCGCGCGGCGCAGGAGCTGCAATCGGTCGGGCTCGGCGATCGCCTGCATCATTATCCGACGCAGCTGTCCGGCGGCGAGCAGCAGCGCGTCGCGCTCGCGCGCGCGCTGGCGCCCGATCCCGCCATCCTCGTCGCGGATGAGCCGACCGGCAATCTCGACGAGACCACCGGAAAGCAGATCGTCGACCTCCTGTTTAGCAAGCATACCGAGCGCGGCATGACCTTGGTGCTGGTGACGCACGATTCGGCGCTGGCGCATCGCTGCGATCGCGTCATCCGCCTGCGTTCGGGTCGTATCGACACGCAGTCCGCACCCGCATGAGCCTCGCTGTCGAACCGTTCGCGAAGCCCAATGGCGTCGCGCTGTCGCTGCGCTACGCGCTGCGCGAATTGCGCGGGGGCTTGCGCGGCTTCTACGTCTTCATTGCCTGCATCGCGCTCGGCGTGATGGCGATCGCCGGCGTCGGCTCGGTCTCGGCGAGCCTGAGCGACGGTCTCGCCCGCGAAGGCCGCACGCTGCTCGGCGGCGACGTCTCGTTCGTGCTGTTCCAGCGCGAGGCGAAACCCGAAGAGGTCGCCTTCCTGCGCGCGCGCGGCACCGTCTCGACCGCCGCGACCCTGCGCGGCATGGCGCGCTCGGTCGACGGCCAGCTCGCGCTGGTCGAGATGAAGGCGGTCGACGACACCTATCCGATGCTGGGACAATTGACGCTGGCGCCGCCACTGCCAATGTCCGAGCTGCTTGCAGAGCGCGACGGCGTATTCGGCGCTGCGGCCGATCCGACACTGCTGGCGCGAATGTCGCTCAAGACCGGCGACCGCGTCACCGTCGGGTCCGCGACGTTCCAGATCCGCAGCACCGTCGAAGCCGAGCCCGACAAGCTCGCTGGCGGTATCGGTTTTGGCCCGCGCTTCCTGATCAGCGAGGCGGGCCTGCGCGCGACCGGGCTGATCCAGCCCGGCAGCCTGGTGCGCTGGGTCTACCGGGTGAAGCTGCCTGATATTGGCAACAGCGAGCGCGCCACGGACGCCTTCATCGCGGATTCGCGCAACGCTGCGCCGCAGGCCGGCTGGGAGGTCCGCAGCCGCTCCAACGCCTCGCCGCAGCTCGAACGCAACATCAGCCGCTTCACGCAGTTCCTGACTCTGGTCGGCTTGGCCGCGCTGCTGGTCGGCGGCGTCGGCGTCGCCAATGCCGTGAAGAGCCATATCGACCGCCGGCTCGAGGTGATCGCGGCCCTCAAGGCCGTCGGCGCCACCGGGCGCGACGTGTTCGGCATCTATCTCGCGCAGGTCCTCTTGCTGGCCGCAATCGGCTCGGTGATCGGGCTCGCGCTCGGCGCCGCCATGCCGTTCGCCATCGTCGGCCTGTTCGGAAAACTGCTGCCGCTGCCGGTGGTGCCGGCCGTGCATGCCGACGAGCTCGCGCTGTCCTTCCTCTATGGCCTGCTCACCGCACTCGCCTTCGGCCTGTGGCCGCTCGGCCGCGTGCACGACGTGCCGGTGGCCGCGCTGTTCCGCGACACCATCAGCTCCGAATGGCACCGGCCGCGCCTGGGCTATCTCGTGTTCATGGCCGTCGTGGTCGCGCTGCTCATTGCGGTGGTGATCGGACTCTCATTCGACAAGCGGATCGCCGCGGTTTTCGTGGCGTCCTCCGTCGTCGTGTTTGTTTTGCTCCGCGGCATCGCGGCCCTCTTGATGACGATCGCGCGGCGGCTGCCGCGCTCGCGGCTGCCGATGCTGCGGCTTGCGGTCGCCAACATCCACCGGCCGGGTGCGCTGACGCCCTCGGTCGTGCTGTCGCTTGGCCTGGGCTTAGCCGTGCTCGTCACCATCACCCAGATCGACGGCAATCTGCGCCGGCAGTTCCTGGCCGCGCTGCCCGAGCACGCGCCGTCGTTCTTCTTCATCGACATCCCGAGCACGCAGGCCGCACCGTTCGACGATTATTTGCGCCAGATCGCCCCGGGCGCGACGGTCGAGGACGTGCCGATGCTGCGCGGGCGCATTGTCGGAGCGCGCGGCGTCCGCGCCGAGGACATCAAGCCCACCACCGATGCGGAATGGGTGCTGCAAAGCGACCGCGGCCTGACCTATACCGCCGAACTGCCGAAGGGCTCCAAGGTGGTCGAGGGCGAATGGTGGAAGGCCGACTATTCCGGCCCGCCGCTGGTCTCGATGGAGAAGAAGATCGCCGACGGCCTCGGCCTCAAGGTCGGGGACGAGGTCGTGGTCAACGTGCTCGGCCGCGACATCCCCGCCAAAATCGGCAATCTGCGCACCATCGACTGGCAGGGCCTCGGCATCAATTTCGTGCTGGTGTTCTCGCCGAACGCCTTCAAGGGCGCGCCGCATACCCATATCGCGACGCTGACGGAAAGCGGCGGCAGTGCCGAGGCCGACGGCAAGATCATCAAGCAGGTCGCCGACGCCTACCCGATGGTGACCAGCGTGCGCGTGCGCGAGGTGATGGAGACGGTCGGCGCGGTCGTGACCAATCTGGCGCTGGCGATCCGCGGCGCCAGCGCGATCACCCTGATCTCGGCGATCCTGGTGCTGGGCGGGGCGCTCGCCGCCGGCCATCGCCACCGGGTCTACGATGCGGTGATCCTCAAGACCCTGGGCGCGACGCGGCTGCGGCTGCTCGGCGCCTATGCGCTCGAGTACCTCCTGATCGGGCTTGCCACCGCATTGTTCGGCGTGATCGCCGGCAGCATCGCGGCCTGGATGATCGTGACGCGACTGATGACGCTGAGCTTCGTCTGGCAGGCCGGCAGCGCGGCCGGCGTGGTCGTGGCCGCCCTCATCGTCACCGTCGGGCTCGGGCTCGCCGGCACACTGCTGGCGTTGAACAAAAAGCCCGCCACGGTGTTGCGGAATTTGTGACAAATGGTAGCGGGTGGCTGCGCGGGAGCGAAATCGCACGATTCCTGCGATTAACCACGTCTGCTCGTCTAAATTGCCGGTAAGGGCGACATTCAGCCGCGCGTGGACGGTTGCAGCTAATGTGTTAGTTTCCCACATATCGAGTGGGTTCGGAGCCCCGATTGTGAGCCAGAATTTAGTCGGCAGACATCGGTATCCGAGGTAGAATTTGACGAACCGGCGGCATGGCGACCCTCATGCCGGACCGGGCCAACCAACGGGAATTCGACCATGTCGGACCTTGACCGTAACTACGCTTCTCCTTTCGGCAGGGCCGCCGGGCGTGTTGACGCCGCGACGGTCGACGCCGGCCTGCGCGCTTACATGCTGCGCATCTACAATTACATGAGCATCGGCCTCGCCATCACCGGCCTGGCCGCGCTCGGCGTCTACATGGCTGCGGTAGCCGACCCTTCAGCCGCCGACGCGATTCGGATAGGTACCGGCGCGAAGGCGATCTATCTGACGCCGTTCGGCAGCGCGATGTACCTTGGCCCGCTGAAGTGGCTCTTCATGTTTGCGCCTCTTGTCATGGTGTTCGTGATCTCGGCAGGCATCAACCGTCTCGCGCCCTCGACCGCCCAGATCCTGTTCTGGGCTTTCGCGGCGCTGATGGGCGTCTCGCTGTCGTCGATCTTCCTGGTGTTCACCCACACGTCGATCGTGCGGGTGTTCTTCATCACCGCGGCGACGTTCGGTGCGCTGAGCCTCTACGGCTACACCACCAAGCGTGACATGACTGCCATGGGCTCGTTCCTGTTCATGGGCCTGATCGGCATCATCATCGCGAGCCTGGTGAACATGTTCCTGGCCAGCTCGATGCTGCAGTTCATCGTGTCCGTGGGCGGCGTGCTGGTGTTCGCGGGCCTCACCGCCTGGGATACCCAGCGGCTGAAGAACGACTACATCTACGGCTACGCCTCGGCCGGCGGTGACGTCGCAGAGCGTGCGGCCATCACCGGCGCCCTGTCGCTGTACCTGAACTTCATCAACCTGTTCACGCTGCTGCTGCAGCTCCTCGGCCAGCGCGACTAAGCGCTACGGACGAGAGAACGGACACGAACCCCGGCCGAGAGGCCGGGGTTTTTGTTTGGGCGGGGTGTGCCGCGCGAGCGCCGTCATTGCGAGCGAAGCGAAGCAATCCAGAGTGCCTCCATGGATGCATTTCTGGATTGCTTCGTCGCAAGGGCTCCTCGCAATGACGGAGTATGTGGATGCGCTGTGGCCCCTTCCAGCGGCCGGGCGAAGGCTTTAATCTCGCCCCATGTCCGCACCCGATATCAGGCCCACCGTTGAGGCCGACCTCCCCGCCATCACCGCCATCTACCAGCAGGCTGTCCGCGAGGGCACCGCGACGTTCGAGCTGGAGCCGCCCGACCTCACCGAGATGACGCGGCGCTATCGCGCGCTGGTGGACGGCGGTTATCCCTATTTCGTCGCCATCCTCGAGGGACGTGTGGCCGGTTACGCCTATGCCGGCGCCTACCGGCCGCGGCCAGCCTACCGCTTCACGGTCGAGAACTCGATCTATCTAAATCCCTCATTCCACCGCCGCGGCATCGGCTCATTGCTGCTGGAGCGGCTGATCACCGAATGCGAGGCGCGCGGCTTCCGCCAGATGATCGCGGTGATCGGCGATTCCGCCAATGCCGGCTCGATCGGCGTGCACACGCGTGGCGGCTTCAAGATGATCGGCACGCATCCCAGTGTCGGGCTGAAATTCGGCCGCTGGCTGGATACGGTGATGATGCAGCGCGATCTCGGCGAGGGCGCGGGTACGGTGCCGGGGACGTAGGCTCGGTCTCGTAGCCCGGGTGAGCGGAGCGATACCCGGGACACCACAAGCAAAGACCCGGATGTCGCTACGCTCATCCGGGCTAAGGATCGCGTCAAACCACCGCCAATTTCCGATCGATCACCAGCAGCACACGCTCGAGCTCGTGACCGCGGCGCAGGATCAGGCCGGTCGCCGAGATCACGCTGTACATGCCCTGCTTGCGGGCCAGGCGCGGATCTTTCTCGATGCGGTAGATCGGCACTTCCGAGGCGCGGCGGAAGACCGAGAACACGGCACGGTCTTTCAGGAAGTCGATGGCATAGTCGCGCCACTCGCCGTTGGCGACCATGCGGCCGTAGAGATTGAGAATGCGGTGCAGCTCGATCCGGTTGAACGTCACCCGGTTCGGGTGCGTCGTCGCAGCGGCGGGATGCGCCGCCGCGCGCTGCCCGCTCGGATCGGCATCCTCCGATAGACTCATGGAACGCCTCCTGACGCATCTGGATGATCGCGTCCGCGAAGACCGTCCGGGAAACGCGGATCATGACAATTGCATGATTGCGCCAACTGTTCCCCTCCGCAAGAGGCTCCTCATTCAACCGATCGGATCGGCGGCGAATCATGACACACGCAACGGTGGAACTCTGTCGCGGCGATCCGTCACGGGATCGTTAGCAGGAATCATAGTGTCGCCGCTTTTCCGCCAAGCGCCTGCCGCCCTGCATTGCGAAAAGACTTGTGTGCGTTGACCCGGTCCTTTCGGTTCCGGATTCCTCAGCCCCCAGCCCCCCGGGGTCGAACAGGATCGGGTCTGTACGCACGACAAGGAGGGCCAACGCAAGTTGGTCCTTTTTTGTTTGTGTCGGGATGTTTCTGGCTCGACCCGCTTTTCCCTGAGTAGCGCTAAACTCCCTCCCCTCATCCTGAGGAGCCGCGTAAGCGGCGTCTCGAAGGATCGAGGCCGAGCTGCGTCAGTCGGGCCTGCATGGTTCGAGACGCGCGCAAGGGCGCGCTCCTCACCATGAGGATTGAGAGTAGTCTTCGGAGATCAGAGACTCGAAGCGTTCGCTTCAGTGCAGCGACGTATACGCAGCGCCGAGCATCGGGCCCGGCTTCTCGCGGCTGCCATCCTGGACGTAGACCACCGCGCCGTCGACGCCGTCGCGCGTGAGGTTTTCCAGCGGCACCGTCCAGCTTTCCGAACGTCCGTTCCAGTCGCCGACCTTGAGCAGGTTGCGCACGACGTTGTGATAGGTGAGTTGCTGTCCGCGATTTTCACCCTTGGCGATCGAGATCGGCACCGATTTCGTGATCGAGCAAATCCAGACCTCGCCGTGCGAAACCGCAGGCTCCTTGCTCGCGGCCACCGAGACGTTGATCTGCTTGCCCGAGAGCGACATCGTCACCGGCACGCTCATCACGCCCGCGCTGTTGTCGGTCTTGCCGATCGCGCTCTCGATGCCGGCACGATCACTGCCAATGACATGCGCCGAACCGTTGACCACGACTTGCGGGGTGTAGACCTCGCGGTCGCCGCGCATGCGGGAATAGGCGCGCTGCCGCGCCGAGAAGCGCGAATCCGCGAGCGTGTCTTTCCAGCCGAGATAGTCCCAATAATCGATCGGCATGCTCAGCGCGATGATCGAGGGATCGCTGGAGAGATCGCCGATGACCTTGTCGGCGGGCGGGCAGGACGAGCAGCCCTGCGAGGTAAACAATTCGACAACGGCGCGGGGATCAGCTTCTGCGGGACGAATGACGGCGACGATGGCGCAGATGCCGAGTGCTCCCGACCAGAGTGCACCGGACCAGCGCGAAACCAGATTAGAAGCCATCATTGCAGTCATGTTGAACGTCACACCTCGCACGCGTGGGGGAAATCCTATCGCCTGATGGTCACCGTAGTCTTACGGGCATCGAACTATCAACCGTCCGGGGCGAGGTTTTCCGCCGGGCGGGGCCATCGGAGGCGTGTCGTAACGCACGAAGGCGACCTTGTGATAGGCCGCCCTCGTTTAACCTTCTACTCACGTCGCAGTGAGCCACCGTTCACAAATTCGCGTTTAGGCCGCGAGCTTGCGCAGCACGTAGTGCAGAATGCCGCCGTTCCGGTAGTATTCGAGCTCGTCCAGCGTATCGATGCGGCAAAGCAGCGAAACGCGCTGCAACGAACCGTCGCCGGAGACGATCTCCGCGGTCAGCTTCTGGCGCGGCTTGAGATCGCCGACCAGACCCCGCAGCGTGACCTTTTCGTCGCCCTTCAGACCGAGCGAAGACCACGAAGTGCCGTCCTCGAAGGTCAGCGGCAATACGCCCATGCCGACCAGATTGGAGCGATGGATGCGCTCGAAGCTCTGGCAGATCACGGCGCGCACACCGAGCAGACGGGTGCCCTTTGCAGCCCAGTCGCGCGAGGAGCCGTTGCCGTATTCGGCGCCGGCGAACACCACCAGCGGCACCTGCTCCTGCTGGTACTTCATCGCGGCGTCGTAGATCGACATCTGCTCGCCGTCCGGCCAGTGCTTGGTGAGACCGCCCTCGGGGATGTTGCCATCCGCGCCCTTGAGCATGAAGTTCTTGATGCGGATGTTGGCGAAGGTGCCGCGCATCATGACTTCATGGTTGCCGCGGCGCGTGCCGTACTGGTTGAAGTCGGCCGGACGCACCTGATGCTCGCTGAGATATTTGCCCGCGGGCGAGGTGAGCTTGATCGAACCGGCCGGCGAGATGTGGTCGGTGGTGATCTTGTCGCCGAACATGGCGAGGATGCGCGCCTCGACGATATCGGTGACCGGCTCCGGCTCCTTCTTCATGCCTTCGAAGTAGGGCGGGTTCTGCACATAGGTCGAGGACATGTTCCAGCGATAGGTCTCGCTCTCGACCGTCTTGATCTTGCGCCAGTTGACGTCGCCCTTGAACACGTCGGCATATTTCTTCTTGAAGATCGCGGCGGTCACGAACTTCTTCATGAAGGCGTTGATCTCTTTCGTCGTCGGCCAGATGTCCTTCAGGTACACCGGCTTGCCGTCCTTGCCCTCACCGAGCGGCTCGACGGCGAGGTTCTTGGTGACGCTGCCCGCGAGCGCATGCGCGACGACCAGCGGCGGCGAGGCGAGATAGTTCGCCTGCACGTCCGGCGAGACGCGGCCTTCGAAGTTGCGGTTACCGGAGAGCACGGCGGCGGCGACGATGCCGTTGTCGTTGATCGACTTCGAGATCTCCTCCGGCAGCGGACCGGAATTGCCGATGCAGGTGGTGCAGCCGAAGCCGACCAGGTTGAAGCCGACCTTGTCGAGATCGGTCTGGAGACCGGAATCGGCGAGATAGGCCGCGACCACCTGGCTGCCCGGAGCGAGCGAGGTCTTCACCCACGGCTTGGCCTTGAGGCCCTTCGCAGCGGCGTTGCGCGCCAAGAGACCAGCGCCGATCAAGACGCTCGGGTTCGATGTGTTGGTGCAGGACGTGATCGCGGCGATGACGACGTCGCCATGACCGAGGTCGAAGTTCTTTCCTTCGACGGCAAAGCGCTTCGCGGGCTCCTCGGCCTTCTTGTACTCGGTGGCGAGTGCGAGCGAAAAGCCTTCGGCGACCGAGGGCAGCGCGATGCGGCCTTCGGGACGCTTCGGGCCGGCCATCGACGGCACGACGTCGCCGAGATCGAGCGTCAGCAGCTCCGTAAACACCGGATCGGCCGACTTGGCGGTGCGGAACAGCCCTTGCGCCTTCGCATAGGCCTGCACCAGTGCGACGCGCGCCGGAGCGCGGCCGGAGGTCTTGAGATAATCGAGCGCAGCAGCATCGACCGGGAAGAAGCCGCAGGTCGCGCCATACTCAGGCGCCATGTTGGCGATGGTCGCCTTGTCGGCAACGGAGAGATTGTCGAGGCCGGGACCGAAGAACTCGACGAACTTGCCGACCACGCCGAGCTTGCGCAGCATCTGCGTCACGGTCAGCACGAGGTCGGTGGCGGTGACGCCTTCCTTCATCGCGCCCTTCAGCTTGAAGCCGACGACCGTCGGGAGCAGCATCGACAGCGGCTGGCCGAGCATGCAGGCTTCCGCCTCGATGCCGCCGACGCCCCAGCCGAGCACGGCGAGACCGTTGACCATCGTGGTGTGGGAGTCGGTGCCGACGAGCGAATCAGGGTAGGCGACCTCAAAGGTGCCGGTCTTCTTGCCGACCGTCATCTTCTCCTTCTTGGTCCAGACCGTCTGGGAGAGATATTCGAGATTGACCTGGTGGCAGATGCCGGTGCCGGGCGGCACGACGGAGAAGTTCGAGAATGCCTTCTGGCCCCATTTCAGGAACTCGTAGCGCTCCTGGTTCTGCTTGTATTCTTCGGTGACGTTCTTGCCGAAAGCCTTGTTGTCGCCGAAGAAGTTCACGATCACGGAGTGATCGATGACGAGGTCGACCGGCACCAGCGGGTTGATCTTCTCGGCATCGCCACCGAGCTTCTGCATCGCGTTGCGCATCGCGGCGAGGTCGACCACCGCCGGCACGCCGGTAAAATCCTGCATCAGCACGCGGGCGGGACGGAACGCAATCTCATGCTCCAGCGACTTCTTGCGCAGCCATTTCGAGAACGCGACGATGTCTGCCTTCTTGACCGTGCGGTCGTCCTCGTTGCGGAGGAGATTTTCGAGCAGCACCTTCATCGAATAGGGGAGTTTCGAAATTCCCTTCAGACCATTCTTCTCGGCCGTGGGCAGGCTGTAATACACGTAGGTCTTGGCGCCAACCTTGAGGGTCTTTTTGCATTTGAAGCTGTCGAGCGAGGTCATGTAGGGGAATCCCAATTGTTAGTTATACCCGGCAAGGGGTATTTTAACACCGTCAGCGAAACCGGCTGGATCGCTTGCAGGGGCGGGTTGAGTGTGCTGCATCAAGTAGTTCCCGGCTTATAGAAGCTTTCTAACCGCGCCGCCACAGCCGCAATCGAACCCAGCAAGTCGCGAGCCAAAAATTCCCATGCGCTACCCCAAGTTTTCCTGAGGCCTGGCTTTGAGCGGTTTGAACCAGGGCAAGATGCAGCTGTCCGGACGCGGGGTGATTTGCGTGCGGGGCGGCCGCGAGGTGTTTTCCGGGCTCGATTTCGAGGCGGTCTCGGGCGAGGCCGTGGCGGTGACGGGGCGCAACGGATCGGGCAAGACCTCGCTGCTGCGGCTGATCGCGGGCCTGCTCATTCCGGCCGGCGGAACAATCGCACTGGACGGAGGCGAGGCTGAAATGACGCTGCCGGAGCAGTGCCACTATCTCGGCCATCGCGATGCCCTCAAGCCGGCACTGAGCGTGGTTGAAAATCTGTCATTCTGGGCTGATTTCTTGGGCGGCGAGCGCAATGACGCCGCCGAGAGCCTTGCCACCGTCGGCCTCGACCACGCCACCGATCTGCCCGCGGGCTTCCTGTCGGCCGGCCAGCGCCGCCGGCTCTCGCTGGCCCGGCTGCTGACCGTCCGCCGCCCGGTCTGGTTGCTGGACGAGCCGACCAATGCGCTCGACGTCGCCGGTCAGGACATGTTCGGCGGCCTGATGCGGGAGCATCTCGCCCGCGGAGGGATGATCGTGGCCGCCACCCACGCGCCGCTGGGGATCGATTCGCGGGAGCTTCGGATCGGGGGGATGGCATGAAGCGATACGACCCTCAGTTTTCCAAGCGGCCGCGCACCGCTCCGCCCCTGGGCCACGATGGGAGCACCCCATGACTGCCCTGTCAGCCCTCATCCGCCGGGATATCAGGATCGCCCTTCGCGTCGGCGGCGGGGCGCTGATCGGCGTGCTGTTCTTCCTGACCGTCGTCGTCCTGATGCCCTTTGCGGTGGGGCCGGATCTGGCGCTGCTGTCGCGGCTGGGGCCTGCCATCCTGTGGCTCGGCGCGCTGCTGGCCAGCCTGCTGACGCTCGACCGGCTGTTCATGGCCGACCATGAGGACGGCTCGCTCGATTTGATCACGATGAGCCGGACGCCGCTGGAACTCGCCTGCGCGGCGAAGGCGCTGGCGCATTGGCTGGCGGCGGGCCTGCCGCTGATTGTCGCAACCCCGGTGCTGGGCCTGCTGCTCAACCTCGACATGGTCTCAACCGGCGCGGTGGCGCTGACGCTGCTGGCCGGCACCCCGGCGCTGACGTTTACCGGCATGATCGGCGCCGCGCTGGCGGTGACGTTGCATCGCGGCGGGCTTTTGATGGCCGTGCTGGTGCTGCCGCTGTCGATTCCCGTGCTGATTTTCGGCGTCGCGGCCTCGCAGGCCGTGATCGTCGGTCCCATGAATTTCGGCGCCCCGTTCTCAATCCTGTGCGCGCTGTCGCTGGTCAGCCTCGTGGTCGGCCCGTTCGCGGCGGCGGCGAGCCTGAGGCACGGACTTGACTGAGATGGCCTTGATTGACCTTGACCCCGATCAATTTTCGCTGCGGGCTTTCGTGCTGATTGCGTGAGCAGCCCCCGGTGATTATCAGAATACCATGACGCTGATCGACCTCGCCAATCCGACCCGGTTCCTCGCGCTGACGGCGCGGGTGCTGCCGTGGCTTGCGGCTGCGACCGTCATCCTGCTCGCCGTCGGCCTTTACCAGTCCGCGCTTGCGCCCGACGACTACCAGCAGGGCGCGACCGTCAAAATCATGTTCATCCACGTGCCCAATGCCTGGCTGTCGATGTTCGTCTGGGGCGTGATGAGCATTGCTTCGCTGGGCACGCTGGTGTGGCGCCATCCGCTCGCCGACGTCGCCGCGAAAGCGGCTGCTCCGATCGGCGCCGCCTTCACCTTTCTCGCGCTGTTCACGGGCTCGCTGTGGGGCCGGCCGATGTGGGGCACCTATTGGGAGTGGGACGCGCGCCTGACTTCGATGCTGATCCTGTTCCTGATGTATCTCGGCCTGATGGCGCTGTGGCGCGCGGTCGACGATCCCTCGCGTGCGGCGCGCGCCGCCGCCGTGCTGACCCTGGTCGGCGCGATCAATTTGCCCATCATCAAGTTCTCCGTCGACTGGTGGAACACGCTGCATCAGCCGGCCTCGGTGATGCGCATGGGCGGCTCCTCGCTCGACAAATCGTTTTTGATTCCGCTGCTGGTGATGGCGGTCGCGTTCACGCTGCTGTTCGTCACGCTGCACATCGCTGCCATGCGCAACGAGATTTTGCGCCGCCGCGTTCGCTCCCTGCAAATGATGCAGGCGAGCCGCGTAGCGTTTTCGAGCGAAGTGGGCACCGGTTCGCGTGAAGAAAACGCGTCAAAAGGGGCCGCATGATCATGTCGCTTGGTCCCTACGCGTCCTTCATCGTGACGTCTTACGCGGCTGCGGCACTTGTGGTCGTGATCCTGATCGGCTGGATCGTGCTCGATTATCGCAGCCAGACGCAGCGCCTGCGCGAGCTCGACCGCAGCGGCGTCACGCGCCGCTCGGGCCGGAGTGCTGTGGACACACCAAGAACGATCACATGAGCGATCAATCGACCTCAACGACGCCGCAGCGCCGCACCTTCCTGATGGTGCTGCCGCTACTCGCCTTCATCGGACTTGCACTGCTGTTCTGGTTCCGGCTCGGCAGCGGCGATCCCTCGCGGATTCCCTCCGCGCTGATCGGACGGCCGGCGCCGCAGACGATGCTGCCGCAGCTCGATGGATTGCAGGCCGACAATGCGCAGGTGCCGGGGCTCGACCCCGCCGGGTTCAAGGGCAAGGTCAGCCTCGTCAATGTCTGGGCGTCCTGGTGCGTGCCCTGCCATGACGAGGCGCCGCTGCTGACTGAGCTTGCCAAAGACAAGCGCTTCCAGCTCGTCGGCATCAACTACAAGGACGCTGCCGACAATGCGCGGCGCTTCCTCGGCCGCTACGGCAACCCGTTCGGCCGTGTCGGCGTCGACGCCAACGGCCGCGCCTCGATCGAATGGGGCGTCTATGGCGTGCCGGAGACCTTTGTGGTCGGACGCGAAGGCACCATCGTCTACAAGCTGGTGGGACCGATCACGCCGGATAATTTGCGGACGGTGCTGTTGCCGCAGATGGAGAAGGCGCTGGGGGCGGGGAGTTAGCCTCGCGCTCGTGCCCCGGACGCGGCGCAGCGCCTCTTCAGCGGTGCGCCGCAGAGCCGGGGCCCATGTCACCACGATCGCATTGCTGGAGAGAGCCTGGGTCCCGGCTCGCGCTTTGCGCGTCCGGGACACGAGGATTACTTCCTCACGTCCCCCGCCTCGGCCTCGCTCGCTTCCAGCGACGCCGGCTCGACACCATAGCGCTTGGTCAGCGGCATCTGGGCAATCGCGAAGATCATCGTCAGCGGCGTGACGCCGAACACCTTGAAGTTCACCCAGAAATCAGTGCTCTGGGTGCGCCAGACGATCTCGTTCAGCACCGCCATGCCGGCAAAAAATAATGCCCAGCGCAGCGTCAGGATGCGCCAGCCCTGCGGCGTCAAATTGAACATCTGGTCGAACATGACCGCGATGAAGGAGCGGCCGAACAGCAGGCCGCCGCCGAGGATCGCGGCGAACAGGCCGTAGATGATGGTCGGCTTGACCTTGATGAAGGTCTCGTCGTGCAGCACCAGGGTCAGCGTGCCGAACACCAGCACGATCACGCCTGTCACGATCGCCATGATCGGGATGTGGCGCGTCACCACATAGGAGGCGATCATCGCAATGACGATCGCGACCATGAAGGCGCCCGTCGCAGCGAACAAATTGAACTTCGCGTTGACGAAGAAGAACACGAGCAGCGGCCCGAGCTCGGTCGCGAGCTTGAACAGCGGATGCGGCTGGGTTTTGTCCATACTCAACTTTCGATTCCGGCAATGGCGCGGGCGAAATCGCGCGCGGTGAACGGCGCGAGATCGTCGACGCCTTCGCCGACGCCGACGAAATGCACCGGCAGTTTGAACTTCTCCGCGAGCGCCACCAAAATGCCGCCGCGCGCGGTGCCGTCGAGCTTCGTCATCACGAGGCCGGTAACGCCTGCCGTGCGATGGAAGGCCTCGACCTGCGACAATGCGTTCTGGCCCACGGTCGCGTCGAGCACAAGCAGCACGGCATGCGGCGCAGTCGCATCCACCTTGCGGATGACGCGGACGACCTTTTCGAGCTCGTTCATCAGCTCGGCCTTGTTCTGCAAGCGGCCGGCGGTGTCGATCAGGAGAACGTCGACGGCCTGCTCCTTCGCGGCCGTCAGCGCATTGAAGGCGAGGCTGGCTGAATCCGAGCCCTGCGCAGCTGATATGACCGGCGTCTTCGTCCGCTCGCCCCATACCTTCAGCTGCTCGATGGCTGCGGCGCGAAACGTGTCGCCGGCGGCCAGCATCACCCTGCGGCCCTCGGAGGCGAATTTTTGCGAAAGCTTTCCGATGGTGGTGGTCTTGCCGGAGCCGTTGACGCCGACCACGAGGATGACGAACGGCTTTTTTGCCGCGTCAATCTCGAGCGGCTTGGCGACCAGCGACAGCACCTTCTCGACCTCGGTGGCGACGACATCCTTCACCTCGTCCGCCGAGATCGCCTTGTCGTAGCGCCCGGTGCCTACGGCATCCGCGATCCGCGCCGCGACAGAGGTGCCGAGGTCGGCGCGCAGCAGCACGTCCTCGATGTCGTCGAGCATGGCGCGGTCGAGCTTGCGCTTGGTGACGAGATCGGCGACCGCGGTCCCGAGCGAGGACGAGGTGCGCTTCAGCCCGTTGGACAGGCGGCGCCACCAGCTCAGCTTGGGGGGATCTGACGTGGTATCGTTCATGATGGCGGTGTGTTAGCCGTTCCGGCCCGTAAACGAAAGTCTTGCAATTGCTCGATGTTCCCGCCTTGACCGCCGACGAGATCATGGCCCGCGTGCTCCATCGCGACGGGCTGATGCTGATCATCGACAAGCCGTCGGGCCTGCCGGTGCATCGCGGCCCCAAGGGCGGCGCCAATCTGGAGGATTCCTTCGGCGCACTGTGTTTCGGCCTGCCGCGGCCGCCGGTGCTGGCCCACCGGCTGGACAAGGACACCTCAGGTTGCCTCATCCTCGGCCGCCATCGCAAGGCGACCGCCTCGCTCGGCCTGCTCTTCAAGCACGGCAAGATCGGCAAGACCTACTGGACCGTGGTCGAGGGCGGGCCTGCCGAGGACGAAGGCACCATCGACATGCCCCTCGGCCGGCTCAACGCCGAACGCGGCTGGTGGCAGAAGCCGGACCCGGAGGGTCAGAAGGCCGTCACCAACTGGAAGGTGATGGGCCGGGGCGATGGCGTGACCTGGCTCGCCATGGAACCGGTGACCGGGCGGACCCATCAATTGCGGGTGCATTCGTCGGCGACCGGCTGGCCGATCTTCGGCGATAACATTTACGGCAACGGCCCGCGCTTCGGCGAGCCGAAGCTTCATTTGCATTCCCGCGAGATCGTGGTGCCGATCTCCCGCAACAAGGAGCCGGTCCGCGTGGTCGCGCCGGCCCCGCCCCACATGCACGAAAAGCTCCGCTCCTGCGGGTGGAATGGGGAATAACCCGCGTCGCGCTTGACCCTCATGGTGAGGAGGCCGCGTAGCGGCCGTCTCGAACCATGCAGGCCCGCATCTCGCCCGTGGCCATCCTTCGAGACGCCCGCTACGCGGGCTCCTCAGGATGAGGAGCAGTGCTCGGCTACCGAGCGATGGTTTACGAAACGTTCAGGGCTCGTCTCTAATGATAGCAGTTGCTTAGAACAAGCTTCCGTCATCCGCTCAGGACGAGCAACGCGTCATGTCCACGGCCGAGCTATCCATCATCGACGAGGTCGAATCCGCCATTCGACATGGCTCGGCGGAAAAGGGCCTCGAAACCGCCCGCCGCGTCACCGACCTGTTTCTCTCCTCCGCCGGAAGCTTTGACGACGCGCAGATCGCGCTGTTCGACGACGTGCTTGCGCGCCTGATCGGCACCATTGAGCTGCGCGCCATCGCCGACATGGGTGCGCGAATTGCGCTGGCCGAGATCAGCGCGCAGCTCGCACCGATCGCGCAGGCGCCGCCCTCCGTGATCCGCCGCCTTGCCAACAATGACGAGATTCGTATCGCCGGTCCGGTGCTGCAGGAATCCGCGCGCCTCGACGATGATGAACTCGTGAAGATCGCTTCATCCAAGGGCGAGCCGCATCTGCTCGCGGTCGCCGGCCGCTGGTGGCTGAAGGAAATTGTCACCGACGCGCTGCTAGCGCGGCGCTATCCCAGCGTCAGCCGGCGGCTTGCCGCCAATCCCGGCGCGCGCGTGTCCGGAAATGGATTCGCCGTCATCGTCGGACAGGCCGAAAGCGATCCGGAGCTCGCCGTGAGCGTTGGCGTCCGCCTCGACCTGCCCTCGGACCTGCGCCGCCAGTTGCTGCGCACGGCGACGGATACTGTTCGCACACGATTGCTGTCACGCGCGCCGCCCGATCTATTCGACGAAATCCAGAGTTCCATCGCCGCCGTCACTGTCGGCGTCGAGCGCGAGATGTCGGGGGTTCGTGATTTCGAAGGCGCCAAGCGGGCGATCGCGAATCTCAAGGCGGCCGGTCAGCTCACCGAGGCCGTGCTCCTCGGCTTCGCCAGGCAGCGGCGCTACGAAGAGGCCGTCGCAGCGCTCGCGGCGCTGTCCGGCTCGACCGTCGAAGTGATTCGTCCGCTGATGCAAAGCCTGCGCGAGGACGGCCTGCTGGTGCCGTGCAAGGCGGCGCAGCTCAGCTGGGACACCGCCGCCGCCGTGCTCGAAAGCCGTTTTGCGACGGGCGCGATGAAGCCGGCGGACCTTGCGAGGGCGCAAAACAATTTTGCGCGCATGACCCCGGAGAATGCGCGGCGGACGCTGCGGTTCTGGCAGGTCCGGGCGTCGTAAGCGGCTAGACTCTCAGCCGCTCGCCATCACTGCCGGCAATCGTCAGCGGCACGACGCTTCCCACACGTTCGCCCGCAATCACCACCGGCAGATAATGCTCCGTGCGCCCCTGACCGTCGCTCTCGATCAGCACATCGCGCGTCGCGCCGATCTCGGCTTGTAGCCTCTGCCGCAATGCTGCCTCCCCCGCCGCGCGCAGCCGCTTCGCGCGCGCCTTGATCGCACCGCCCGCGACCTGCGGCATCCGCGCGGCAGGCGTGCCGGGGCGTGGGGAGTAAGGGAACACGTGCAGGAACGTGAGGCCGCATTCCTCGACCAGATCAAGCGAGCGCGAAAACATCTCGTCGGTCTCGGTCGGGAAGCCCGCGATGATATCAGCGCCGAAAGCGATGTCGGGGCGCAGGCGACGGACCTGATCGCAGAACGCGATTGCATCCTGCCGCGAATGCCGCCGCTTCATGCGCTTCAAAATCATGTCGTCGCCAGATTGTAGCGACAGGTGCAGATGCGGCATCAGGCGCGCGTCGTCGGCGACGGCATCGAGCAAATCGTTGTCCGCCTCGATCGAATCGATCGAGGAAATGCGCAGGCGCTTCAGCTCCGGCACGTGCCGCAAGATCTGCTTCGTCAGCATGCCGAGCTTTGGTGCGCCCGGCAGGTCGGCGCCGTAGCTGGTGAGGTCGACGCCGGTCAGCACGATCTCGGCATGGCCGCGCTCGGCCAGCGTCCGCACCTGCTCGACCACCGCGCCCATCGGCACCGAGCGCGAATTGCCGCGACCATAGGGGATGATGCAGAAGGTGCAGCGATGGTCGCAACCGTTCTGCACCTGCACGAACACGCGCGGCAGGCCGCTGGCAAAGCCATCGATGAGATGCGGTGCCATCTCCTTCACGGCCATGATGTCGCTGACGGCGATCTTTTCGCTGGCGCCGATGTCGAACGCATCGCGCGTCTCGCGCCAGGCTTCGCTGCGCATTTTGTCGTCATTGCCGACGACGCGATCGACCTCGTCCATCTCGGCGAACATGGCGCTTTGCGTCTGCGCGGCGCAGCCGGTGACGACGATGCGCGCTTCCGGACGCTCGCGCTTCAGCTTGCGGATCGACTGGCGCGCCTGCGCCACCGCCTCGTTGGTGACGGCGCAGCTGTTGATGACGATGGTGTCGGAGAGGCCCGCGCCCTCCGCCTCGCGGCGGATCACCTCGGCCTCGAATGCGTTGAGGCGGCAGCCGAAGTTGACGATGTCGACAGGCATTACCCGACCGGCGCGAACAGCGCCGGATCGAAATTGCCTTCATATTCGAAGGTCGCGGTGCCCGTCATCAGCACGTGGTCGTCACGCTCGCGCCATTCGATGCCGAGCTTGCCGCCCGGCAGCGTCATCTCGACCTTGCGCTCGGTGCGCTTCAGGCGTGCAGCCGCAACCGCGGTCGCACAGGCCGCCGAGCCGCAGGCCCGGGTCAGGCCCGCACCGCGCTCCCAGGTGCGCATCGTGATGTGCTCGCGATCGACGATATGGGCGAGCGTGATGTTGGCGCGATCGGGGAAGATCGGATGGTTTTCGAGCAGCGGGCCAAAGCGACCGAGATCGTAGGCGTTGACGTCGTCGACCCAGAACACCGCATGTGGATTGCCCATGCTCACCACGGACGGCGAATGCAGGATCGGATTGTCGATCGGCCCGATCTGCAATTCGATGTAGCGGGTGTCGCGGAATTCCTGGTCGAGCGGAATGTCCCGCCAGCCGAACTTCGGCGCACCCATGTCGACGGTGTAGAGATCGGGCGCAGGGCCCTGCCAGGCATTGAGCAAGCCCGCTGCAGTCTCGAACGTCGCATTGGTCTGGCCGGTCTTCTCGAAGATGCGGCGGACCACGCAGCGCATGCCGTTGCCGCAGGCGCCGGCTTCCGAGCCGTCATTGTTGTAGATCTTGATGAAAGCTTCGGTGCCGTCGAGCCGCGGCTTCTGAAGCACCATCAGCTGGTCGTAAGGCACGCCGCCCTCGTGGGAAGCCACCGCGCGGGCGTCGTCCGGCGTGACCTTTGAGGCGGAATCGCGCATGTCGACAACGACGATCTCGTTGCCGATGCCGTTCATCTTGGCAAATGCGTGGTTGGCCAGCGCGCTCATAAAAATTCCCGAATTTCGCCCGTGTTATATGGCGATCCTTGGCGGCTTGGCCAGTGATTTGCCGTCTAAGGCCATGACGCATCTGTCATGGGACGAATTCGGCGCTCGCGTGTTAGAACGGCGCAGTTCGCGCAAACCGGGATGCGCGGTCGGGTTAAGGCCTTGGTGGGCAAGGTCTGGGGAGAATAAAATGAATACTTTCCGTCGTCTCGCTCTGGCCGCGTTGATCCCGGCAGCGGCCTTGTCGCTTGGATTGTCCGGCGCTCTGGCGCAGACCCCGAGCCCGGCGCCGGCTGCCTCAGCAAGCCCTCCTTCAACAAACCCTGCGCCGGCTCCCTCGGCTTCGCCTGCCCCGGCTGCAAGTGCCTCGCCCGCCCCCGTGGCAACGCCGTCGCCTGCGGCGAGCGCCTCGCCCGCGCCTGCAGCATCGCCCTCACCCGCAGCCAGCGCCTCGCCCAGCCCGACCGCCCCGACTGTCGCCGCCACCCCGGCCCCGGTGCAGACCGCCGATCCCTTTGGCCAGGAGACCACGCTCGAACCGAAGAAGGTCGTGATGGTCAAGGGCACCGCCAATTGGGATTCGGCCTTCGACACGCTGGTCGACGCCTTCAAGGCGCTGAACACGCTGCTGGACAAGCAGGGCATCAAGCACGCCGGCAATTCGATGATCGTCTACACCTCGACGGACGACACCGGCTTCACCTTCCTCGCCGAGATCCCGGTCGACCAGGACCCGCAGAAGCTGCCCAAGGACATGAGCATCGGCAAATCGCCGGAGGGCAAGGCGCTGAAATTCGTCCATCGCGGCTCCTACGACAACATGGACAACACCTATGAGGCGATCACCAATCACCTCGACGACAAGAGACTGGAAGCCAAGGACACTTTTATCGAGGAGTACCTCACCGATCCCCTGAAGACGGCGGAGGACAAGCTCGTGATCAATGTTTTCGTGCCGCTGAAGTGAGAATGATGAAAAAGCCTGTCGTATTCGCTGCTGCCTTCGCCGCCACGCTGCTGGCAACGCCCGTGCTCGCAGATGATTTTCCGTCCGCCATTTCGGTGAGCGGCGAAGCCACGATCTCCGCAGCCCCCGATCTCGCGCAGATCGATGCAGGCGTCGCCAACGACGCCAAATCGGCGAAGGAAGCCTCCGACGCCAACAACGCCGCGATGGGCAAGGTGCTACAGGCGCTGAAGGGCGCCGGCCTCGCCGAGAAGGACTATCAGACCTCGCGGCTGTCGCTGCAGCCGCAATACGGCGCGAGCCGCACGAGCAGCGCGACCCCGGTGACCGGCTTCCGGGCCAGCAACCGCGTCACGGTCAAGATTCGCGACGTGACCAAGGTGGCTTCTATTATCGACACGCTGGTCGGTGCCGGCGCCAACGATATCGGCAACATTTCTTTCGAGGTGACGCAGGCCTCAAAGCTGCTCGACGACGCCCGCGCGCAGGCGGTGGTCGATGCTCGCCGCAAGGCCGAGATTTACGCCAAAGCCACCGGCGTCACATTGGGTGCGCCGCTCAGCGTCTCCGAAGGCGGCGGCGGCCTAGTGCCGCTGTTCAAGGGCCGCATGGCCGTTGCACCGATGGCAGCAGGCGGCGCCGCCGTTGCACCGGGTGAGGAAACGCTGTCGGTGACGGTGAGTGTGAGCTGGGCGATCAAGGCGAAAGAGCAGTAGGTCTCGTGTCCCGGACGCGCTGCAGCGCGTAGCGATGCTGCGCAGAGCCGGGACCCAGAAAGCAACACAGTACAATACGGCGACATGGGCCCCGGCTCTGCAGCGCATCACTAACGTGCTGCGCTGCGTCCGGGGCACGAGCTGTGTATGCGGATAGAGCTAAATCTCCACCACCTGCCCCGGCTTCATCGCCACGAACCGGTGCTGCGGAATGTTGGCAGCATCGAGCGCCTCCACCAGCGCTTTCGCCGGCGCATCGATCGCCTCGTCCGTCAGCTGGAACGTGCCGTGATGATGCCCGAGCGCTTCCTGCGCGCCGCAATCAGCCAGCGCCTTCACCGCATCTTCCGGATTCATGTGCTGGTCGCGCATGAACCAGCGCGGCTCGTAGGCGCCGATGGGAAGGATCGCCAGGCGTAGCGGCCCATGCTTGTCGGCGACGCGGCGAAAATGCAGGCCGTCGCCATAGCCGGAATCGCACACGACATAGATTTTCCCGGCCGGCGTCTCCAGCACAAAGCTCGCCCACAGCGCCTTGTTGCGATCGAACATGCCGCGCGCGGTCCAGTGCCGGGTCGGGACCAACGTCACAGCAACGCCGCCGCCGAGCTCGATGCGGTCGTGCCAGTCGAATGCTTCCGCCTTGATGCTGGAATCGGAACTGCGCATCGTCACGTCATTGCCAAGCGGCGTCACCACGCGCGGCGCAAAATTCTTGGCAAGCCGCGACAGCGTCGCGACGTCCAGATGGTCGTAATGGCCGTGCGAGACCAGCACGATGTCGATCTTCGGCAGCTTGTCGAAGGAAATGCCGGGATCGTTGTGCCGCTTCGGTCCGGCAAAATTGACGGGCGAGACCCGCGAGGACCAGACGGGATCGACCAGGATATTGAGGCCGCCGGCCTGGATCAGCCAGCTGGCATGGCCGACAAAGGAGAGCCGCGCCTTGTCGCCATCGACGCGCGCCGGCGGGGTATCGGCATGGGGGCTCGGCGCCCAGTCCGGCCAGGCCGCCCGCTGTCCCCGGCCACCCAATTGCCAACGCAGGACCTCGCCGAGCGATCTCGGCGGCGCGCCGTCCGGGTCAAAGAAGGTCAGGCCGTCGAAATGGTCGGAGGCGGGACCGTCATAGGTTTTCATGCGGGATATCCAGAGGGAGGGCACGCCGACCAATGCGCCGGCCCCGGCAAGCAGTCCAAAGATGCGACGGCGGGTGATCGGCACAGGGCGGGCTTAAGAATGGTTAAGACGGTAAGACATCACCGGCTATATGGGCCGCACAGCGAGAAAAGGAACCCGTCGCCAAAAAGGTCATATTTTCAGGCTCTTGCCCTCGCGGACGGGCCCCGGCACCCTAACTTTCCTTGACTTTCGGGCGCCAGCGGCGTTTAACCCGCCGACTTTCTCGGAAAGGCTTTCTTTTCGACCCGCCCACTGGTCCCTGAGGCCAGAGGCCAACGCCCGACAGCGCGATGCGCCCTCGGGCGTAAAGGTGTTTGGAAGATCGTCTTTTTGGCGAGCAGGACAAGGGACAACGGCATTGTTCGACAATCTGTCGGAACGGCTTGGCGGCATTCTCGATCGTCTGACGGGGCGCGGTGCGCTGACCGAAAAGGACGTCGATGCCGCAATGCGCGAGGTACGTCGCGCGCTGCTGGAGGCCGACGTCGCGCTGGAAGTGGTGAACAGCTTCACCGAGCGCGTCCGCGAGCAGGCGATCGGCGCCACCGTCGTCAAGTCGGTCACGCCCGGCCAGATGGTGGTCAAGATCGTCCATGACGAGCTGATCAACACGCTCGGCGCCGAAAGCCAGACCATCGACGTCAATTCCGTGCCGCCGGTGCCGATCATGATGGTCGGTCTGCAAGGCTCCGGTAAGACCACCACCACCGCAAAGCTCGCCCGCCGCCTGGTCCAGCGCGACAAGCGCAAGGTGCTGATGGCCTCGCTCGACATTTATCGCCCGGCGGCGATGGAGCAGCTGGCCGTGCTCGGCCGCGACCTCGACATTCCGACGCTGCCGATCGTCGCGGGACAGCTGCCGCCGCAGATCGCCAAGCGCGCGCTGGAAGCCGGCAAGCTCGGCGGCTACGACGTCGTGCTGCTCGACACCGCCGGCCGCACCACGCTCGACGAAGAGATGATGGCGGAAGCCGCGGCGATCAAAGCTGCTGCAAACCCGCATGAAGTGCTGCTGGTCGCCGACAGCCTGACCGGCCAGGACGCAGTCAACCTCGCCCGCGCCTTCGACGAGCGCGTTGGCCTCACCGGCATCGTGCTGACGCGCGTGGACGGCGACGGCCGCGGCGGTGCTGCGCTGTCGATGCGCGCGGTCACCGGCAAGCCGATCAAGCTAATCGGCACCGGTGAAAAGACCGACGCGCTGGAGGACTTCCATCCCGATCGTATCGCCGGCCGCATCCTCGGCATGGGTGACGTGGTCTCGCTGGTCGAGCGGGCCGCCGCCAATATCGACGCCGAAAAGGCCGCGCGCACCGCCGAGCGCATGCGCAAGGGTCAGTTCGACCTCAACGACATGCGCGAGCAGCTGTTGCAGATGGCGAACATGGGCGGCATCAGCGGCCTGATGGGCATGATGCCCGGCATCGCCAAGATGAAGAACCAGATCGCGGCCGCAGGGATCGACGACAAGATCTTGAAGCGTCAGGTCGCGGTGATCGATTCCATGACGCGCGACGAGCGCCGTCATCCCGACCTGCTCAAGGCCAGCCGCAAGAAGCGCATCGCCGCAGGCTCCGGCCAAAGCGTCGAGCAGGTCAACAAGCTGCTCAAGATGCACCGGAACATGGCCGACGTGATGAAGGCCATGGGCTCGGGCAAGCGCGGCCCGCTCGCCGGCATTGCGCAGGCGATGGGCTTTGGCGGCGGCATGAAACCGCCGTCACCGGAAGAGATGAAGGCGTTGCAGGAGAAGATGCAGGGCGGCGGCCAGGGGCTGCCCAGCCTGCCGAAGGATTTGCCGGCCGGTCTTCGCACCGGCCTGCCGAACGTCCCCGGCCTGACCGGGCTCAGCGGCAAGCCGATGCTGCCGGGCCTCGGCGGTTTCCCGGGCAAGAAGAAATGAGGAATTCGTCGCGGGGGATCGCATCGGTCTCGCGCAACGCGGAATACCAATCAACCGAACAAACTGTACTTTAAAGGAGAACTCTATGTCCGTCGTTATCCGCCTCGCCCGCGCAGGCACCAAGAAGCGTCCCGTCTATCACGTCGTCGTCGCCGATTCGCGCTTTCCCCGCGATGGCCGCTTCATCGAGCGTCTCGGCTATTTCAATCCGCTGCTGCCGAAGGACAACGAGACCCGTCTGAAGCTCGACATGGACAAGGTGAAGGCCTGGCTCGCCAAGGGCGCGCAGCCGTCCGACCGCGTGTCCCGCTTCCTCGACGCCGCCGGCGTCAAGAAGCGCGAAGTGCGCAACAACCCCGAGAAGGCCGTGCCGCGCAAGGAGCGCAAGGCGCAGGCCGAAGCCGCCGCGAAGGGTTAAGGCTAGATCATGTCGGCGCTGGTCTGCGTCGCGCGGATCGGCGCCGCGCATGGTGTGCGCGGTGCGGTCAAACTATGGACCTTCACCGAAGATCCCTTTGCCATCAAACGCTACGGTCCGCTGCTGTCCAAGGACGGCAAGCGCCAGTTCGAGGTGGCGACGGCGCGTGAGGCCAAGGATCATCTGGTCGCGACGTTCAAGGGCGTCGCGACCCGTGATGAGGCCGAGCGCCTCAACGGCATCGAGCTCTATGTCGCGCGCGAAAAACTGCCCGCGACGGACGATGACGAATATTACCACACCGATCTGATCGGGCTCGACGCAGTCACCACGACCGGCGAGCCGCTCGGCCGCGTGTTCGCGATCCATAATTTCGGCGCCGGCACCATCATCGAGATTACTCCGCTCCGGGGCACGACGATGCTGTTGCCGTTCACCAGCGCGGTGGTGCCGGAGGTCGATCTCGCAGGCGGCCGCGTGGTGATTGAGCTGCCACAGGAGATCGAGGGCGATAAGGACGAAGGCGAAGGCCTCTCCCCGAGTCGTCCCCGCGAAAGCGGGGACCCATAACCACAGGCCGTGGTTTTGGCTAAGCTCCAGCCATCGCAAAACCAGCTGCGGTGGTTATGGGTCCCCGATCTACGCTCCGCTTCGCTGCGCTTGTCCGGGACGACAACGACTGAGATCCGATGACCAACCCCCCACCCTGGCGCGCGACGGTGCTGACGCTGTTTCCGGAGATGTTTCCGGGGCCGCTCGGCGTGAGCCTGGCGGGCCGGGCTCTGGCCTCCCGGCTCTGGGAGATCGAGGCGCGGGACATCCGGGCTTCCGCCACCGATCGCCATCGCAGCGTCGACGACACCCCGGCCGGCGGCGGGCCCGGCATGGTGCTGCGCGCGGATATTCTGGCCGCCGCCATCGATGCAGCCGAGATCGGCCCTGAGCGACCGCGCCTCCTGATGAGCCCCCGCGGTCGGCCATTGACCCAGGCCCGGGTCGTCGAGCTTGCCCAGGGCCCTGGCCCCCTGATCGTCTGCGGGCGGTTCGAGGGGGTCGACCAGCGGGTGATCGACGCCCGCGGCCTGGAGGAGGTCTCGATCGGCGATTACGTGCTCTCCGGGGGCGAAATCGCGGCCATGGCGCTGATCGACGCCTGCGTCCGGCTGCTGCCGGGCGTGATGGGCAAGGAAGCCTCGGGAACCGAGGAGAGCTTTTCGGACGGCCTGCTCGAATACCCCCAATACACCCGCCCGCAGCTGTTTGAGGGAACTCCGATCCCGGAGATCCTGACCTCGGGCGACCATGCCAGGGTTGCCAGCTGGCGGCGGGCGCAATCCGAGGCCCTCACCGAGGCCCGGCGGCCCGATTTATGGGCTCAAATCCCGCCCAAGCCCCCGAATCGCGCCGGGCGCCGAAAAACGCCAAAAAGCACGACAGACGGGTGACAAACGATCCGGCTTGCCTTATAGCAGCGGCCATATCCGCAATAGCTGGATCAACGAATTTCGCGCAGCCCCCGTCCTGCGGCTGGGCGCGCCGATGGAGATGACCCCATGAACCTGATCCAACAGCTCGAAAAAGAGCAATTCGACAAGCTCTCCGCCGGCAAGGAGATTCCGGAGTTCGGTCCCGGCGACACCGTGATCGTCAACGTGAAGGTCGTCGAAGGCGAGCGAACCCGCGTGCAGGCCTATGAAGGCGTCTGCATCGGCCGTTCCGGCGGTGGCCTCAACGAGAGCTTCACCGTTCGCAAGATCTCCTACGGCGAGGGCGTCGAGCGCGTGTTCCCGGTGATGTCGCCGATGATCGACTCGATCAAGGTGGTGCGTCGCGGCAAGGTGCGTCGCGCCAAGCTCTATTATCTCCGCAACCTTCGCGGCAAGTCCGCCCGTATCGTCGAGAAGAAGTCCGAGCACGCCAAGGCGGTCAACGAGTAGGCTTCCGCTTCCAGCCAGGTTTCAAAAAGCGCGGGGCTCGGCTCCGCGCTTTTTTGTTGCGTCAGCCGTGCGTGTCAAAGCTCTCGCGATTCCAGACCGGCCTGCTATATATTCCTGGAATGTTTCCAGATCAGACCAGCTCCGCACTCATCAAGCGCATCGTCATCGACGATCGCTCGCGGCTGCCTGGCCGGTTCTTCGGACGCTTCGCGACCTCGGCAACGTCAGAGCTTAGTCCCGCAGCTTAAAGGCTGCGCTGAAGACGTCTCTGTTGCCCCGCGCGTGAACGCGCTCATCGCTGACATACATTCCTGGAGCTCAAGCTCATGTCCAAGCCGACCACCCTGTACGACAAGATCTGGAACGACCATCTGGTGCACGAAGCCGACGACGGCACCTGCCTGCTCTATATCGACCGTCACCTGGTTCACGAAGTGACCTCGCCGCAGGCGTTCGAAGGCCTGCGCTCCACGGGACGCAAGGTGCATGCGCCCGAGAAGACGCTCGCCGTCGTCGACCACAACGTACCGACCACCGATCGTACCAAGCCGAACCCCGACCCTGAGAGCATCGAGCAGATCAAGGCGCTGGCCGACAACGCCAAGGAATTCGGCATCGAATATTACGACGAGTTCGACAAGCGCCAGGGCGTCGTCCACGTCATCGGCCCCGAGCAGGGCTTTACCCTGCCCGGCACCACCATCGTCTGCGGTGACAGCCACACCTCGACGCATGGCGCGTTCGGCGCGCTCGCGCACGGCATCGGCACTTCCGAGGTCGAGCATGTGCTGGCGACGCAGACGCTGATCCAGAAGAAGGCGAAGAACATGCGCGTCACCGTCGATGGCAAACTGCCTGACGGCGTGACGGGCAAGGACATCATTCTGGCCATCATCGGCGAGATCGGCACCGCGGGCGGCACCGGCTACGTGCTGGAATATGCCGGCGACGCCATCCGTGCGCTCAGCATGGAAGGCCGCATGACGGTCTGCAACATGTCGATCGAAGGCGGCGCACGCGCCGGCCTCGTTGCGCCCGACCAGAAGGCCTATGACTTCCTGCGCGGCAGGCCGAAGGCGCCGAAGGGCGCGGACTGGGACGCGGCGATGCGCTACTGGGAAAAGCTGCGCTCCGACGAAGGCGCGCATTTCGACCACGAGCTGCGCCTCGATGCGGCAAAGCTGCCGCCGATCGTGACCTGGGGCACCAGCCCTGAGGACGTGATCTCGGTGACCGGCATCGTGCCTGACCCAGACAAGATCGCGGACGAGGCCAAGCGCATCTCCAAGCACCGCGCGCTGAAATATATGGGCCTGACTGCCGGGACCAAGATCACCGACATCAAGCTCGACCGCATCTTCATCGGCTCCTGCACCAATGGCCGCATTGAGGACTTGCGCGCGGCGGCAAAGATTGCTGAAGGCAAGACCGTTTCAGCCCATGTCAACGCCATGGTCGTGCCGGGCTCCGGCCTTGTGAAGGAGCAGGCGGAAGCTGAAGGCCTGGACAAGATCTTCATCAAGGCCGGCTTCGAATGGCGCGAGCCCGGTTGCTCGATGTGCCTGGCGATGAACCCGGACAAGTTGGCTCCGGAAGAGCGCTGCGCCTCGACCTCGAACCGCAATTTCGAGGGCCGCCAGGGCTTCAAGGGCCGCACGCACCTCGTCTCGCCGGCAATGGCCGCTGCCGCCGCGATCGCGGGTCACTTCGTCGACGTCCGGGAGTGGCGCTGAGCCGCTCCCTGCAATTGTAGCGATTGCGGCAAACGGCCGTTAATCGGCAGCACCGACACTGCGTCCTCGCGACGGTTTCGCGGGGACGCATCTCATGGCCACCAACAAGCCTGAATATGTCGATCTGATCAGCGCTGCGACCCGCCAGAACCGGCGGCGCGCGATGCCTTTGCGCGTCATCGCCAAGCCCGAGGTCGAGGAGACCTCGAAGCTCAGCCGTTGGCCGCCGGCGATGTTCAAGCAGTGGAAGATCGAGAACCTGATGCGGTGGAAGTCCGCGTCAGGGAAGCTGAAGGATTGGCTGTGAGCCACGCCATGAACAAAGGGCGCCCTCGGGGCGCCCTTTTCATTTCGACGCTACAGCTGCTCACCAATAGCGGTACGGATGGTGCCAGTGATGCCAGCGGCAGACGCGGTGCGGACCGTAATAGGTCCAGATGATCCGGCAGCGGCGCGGATAGTGATAGGTGGGATAGTAGCCGCCGTAATAGCGCCGGTGGAAGTGGCGGTAGCCGTAATGCGGGCGATAGATCCCGTAGCGCTGATAGCCGCCATAGTGGCGAATGCCGCCGTAGCGATAGCCGCCGCCGTGAAAGGCCGGCGCGGCACGGAAGCCACCGCCGTGAAAACCCCCGCCACCGTGGAAGCCGCCTCCGCCGTGGAAACCTCCGCCACCATGAAAACCTCCGCCGCCATGGCCGCCGCCACCACCATGGCCGCCACCGCCATGTCCACCGCGAACCTGGATCATATCGTCTGTCGCAGCCTTCGCCGCCGGCAACGCCGTCGGATTGATCGGTGTCATCGCCTCGGCGCGGCGCGCAGTCCCGGCCGACAATATCAATGTGGCAACAGCCGCAAGCCCGAGCAAGCGTATCGGGCTTGCACCGAGACCCAACATCCTCAGCATCGCGTTCTCCCTGAATCCGGACAGCGGAGTTGCGCCGCCCGTTCCCGGCCTGCGTCTTCGCTGCTCATTGACAGTCGCTCCCGAGATTAAATTAGAGACAGCGACGTGAACGCCTCATGAATGAACGGCGGCGTCACCACCACGGCCCGTAGCCGATCACGAACGGCGCGGGCACGGCGTAAGGATAGGGACGGTAATAGACGGGCCGCGCGTCGTAGCGTGGATCACGGCGCACCGCAGGCCGCGTAAAGTCGTCGTGTCGTGCGTGCCGTCGCGCATCGAAAACCGCGGTGCCGGCCGAGGCCTCCGGCCTCGTCGCACTCTGCGCCGCGGAAGTGCGAGGCAAAGCAGCAGCGAGCCCGACAACAACGGCCAATGCGATCCATTTCGCCATGACGACCTCCGGCGCGAACATGCGGGCATCGCACGGCCATCTGCAAGTTAAAACAGGCCCGAAATCCGGGCCTGTCTCAATGCGACCAATCACCAGCGGCGATGATGCCACCGGTGCCCGCGCCAGTGATGACGGCGCCAGTGGCCGCGATGCCAGCGCACCTCGGTGGTGGGCCTCGCTTCATCCTGCACCGATTGCGCGGCACCCGGATTGATCAGCGACACCGCCTGCGCGCGCTCGACCGGTGCGGCGAAGATCAACATCGCACCAGCGGCCGCAAGGCCGAGCATTTTCAAGGACTGCATTTCGTTGGATCTCCTGACATCGTTCTTGCGGTGCACGCGCTGACCCGGCGTTACGACGCAAGGACTAGAGCTGGGCCCTAGAGCCCCAGGCCTGAATCGGCTATGGCTGAACGCGCCCCGGACATGAATGCAGAGGGCCCGGGCTAAGTTCCTAAGCAGCGGCGCAACATTGCGCGCCCCGACAAAACCAGCGATCAACGGCGAACGTATCTTCTGGTCGAGCGACTAAGGGAGATGGTCATGCCAGGTTTCCTGCCAGGTTTTCTGCCAAGTTTGCGGATATCCCGCCTCGCTATCACGGCGAGCGTTGCGCTCGGCGCGAGCTCGGCGCTTGCCGCGCAGGGGCCAGGCGTCGAGGCAGGCTCAGCGAGCCCGCTGACGCAGTCCGTGATGGCGATCCTGGTCTATGGCGCGTCCGCGGCTGTCGTCGGCGCTGGCCTGATCGGCGCGTTGCGCGGGCAGTAAGGGTTCAGCCCCGGCGCCAGTAGCAGCTCATATGCGGCACGATCACCGTGCCGCTGGGCCGGTATTCCTGCACATAGGTGGCGTTGCACTCGCGGACCGCATCGGGGCCGGGATTGTAGCGGGGATAGACGCCGTCCGGGCTGTAATAGGGCGTGACGCGCAGCCGCGGCGGGGGCCGCTTGCGCGGCGGGGCGTCGGGCGGGCCCGCCTGGGCCATACGGACTTCAGTGCCGGCCGTCTGGGCCTGAGCTTGGCCACCAACAGAAAACTGCGAAAACAACCCCATGCACAGTAGCGTCAGCGCTGTTTTCGCTCGCATTTTCCCGCCCACCTGAAACGTCCCCTTCGAGGTGCCGTACGCTCCCCGTTTTGGCGGCGTCCGTCAACCTCGCCGCGCTTATAAAGCCGGATGCATCGCCGGGGAACCCGCGCTAAGAAAGCTGCATGTGGACGGAATTGAAAGCGCCAACGCTCGCCGAGATGGAAGCGATGGCCCATGAGGTGTTCGATCGCCTGCCGGCGGAGTTTCGTGGGCTCTGTGAAGGCGTGATCCTCCGCGTCGACGACTTCCCGACCGAGGAGGTCATGGACGAGATGGAATGCGAGAGCGAGTTCGACCTGCTCGGCCTGTTCCAGGGCGTCGGCCTGCCCCAGCAGAGTTTTGGCGATGTGGCGCGGCTGCCCAACATGGTCTGGCTCTACCGCCGGCCGATCCTGGATTACTGGGCCGAGCACGACGAGAGTCTCGGCCACATCGTCCGCCACGTCCTGATCCACGAGATCGGCCACCATTTCGGCCTCTCGGACGACGATATGGCCGCGATTGAGGCGCAAGCAGACTAGACCTGCCGAATTCGGCCTAGGATTCGAGGCCCGATCGCGATAAATACCGGTTCCTCTAGACCATCCCGGGAAAGCGCAACCATGGACAAGTTCACCACGCTGGAAGGCGTCGCGGCGCCGCTGAAGATCATCAATGTCGACACCGACATGATCATTCCGAAGCAGTACCTCAAGACCATCAAGCGCACCGGCCTTGGCAAGGGGCTCTTCTCCGAGCAGCGCTACAAGGACGACGGCAGCGAGAACCCGGATTTCGTCCTCAACCAGCCCGCCTATCGCACTTCGAAAGTGCTGGTGGCCGGTGACAATTTCGGCTGCGGCTCGAGCCGCGAGCACGCGCCCTGGGCGCTGCTGGATTTCGGCATCCGCTGCGTGATCTCGACCTCGTTCGGCGACATCTTCTACAACAACTGCTTCAAGAACGGCATTCTGCCGATCCGCGTTTCGCAGGAAGACCTCGACAAGCTGTTCGACGACGCCGAGCGCGGCGCCAATGCGACGCTGACGATCGACCTGCCGAACCAGGAGATCCGCGGTCCCGACGGCGGCAAGGTCAAGTTCGAGATCGACCCGTTCCGCAAGCACTGCCTGATCAACGGCCTCGACGACATCGGTCTCACCATGGAGAAGAAGTCCTCGATCGACACCTATGAAGAGAAGCTCAAGAGCGAGCGCGCCTGGGCCTGATCTCAGATTTTCGTTCGAGCCCCGGTGCGCGATGCGCGCCGGGGCTTTTTCTTTGCCCTGGTTATCCCTTATAGCTCTGCCTCATGCTGCCCGACATCGTCACCTTCTGGCACGGCCCGATGGACGCACTGCGCCAGACCTGTCTGCGCTCGCAGCTGGCGGCCGGCCACAAGGTCACAGTCTACAGCTTTGACACCATTCCCGGCCTGCCTGCCGGCATCGCGAACGCGGATGCCGAAGCGATCCTGCCGCATGCGTTTTCCGAACGGCTGCGGCCGCCGCAGCCGGACGGCAGCTGGCGCGACTGGACCACGCTGCAGTTCAGCGACTTCTTCCGCATGAAGCTAATGGCGAAGGGCCTTGGCCTCTGGCTCGACGCCGACGTGCTGCTGCTGAGACACGTCGAGATCGATCCGGCAAAACCGTACTTCGCCTGGGAGCGGCCGCGCCAGCTCGGCAATTCCGTGATCTACCTGCCGGCGGAGCACGGCATCGTCACAGCGTTCGAAGATCTGATGGAGCAGGACGAGCTGACGCCGGACTGGCTGTCGCTGCGCCATCGCATCACCTTCGCGATGCGCCGCCTGCGCGGCGGCTCGAACCGCCTGTCGGATATTCGCGTTGCGATCTTCGGGCCGGCGGCACTCACGGCGCTGGCGCGCCGCACCGGCGAATTGCAGAACGCATTGCCGAAGCAGTCGTTCTACGCCGTGCATGCCGAGCCAAAACTGTTCTTCGATCCCTCGAGCTATCTCGGCCTCGTCACCAACCCCGAGATCATCGGCCTGCACATCTCACCCAAGGGCCGCGGCGGCGAGAAGCCGATGGCCGGCAGCCTGTATGCGTGGGCGGCGGAGCGGTTTGCGTAGTCCTCTCCGTGTCCCGGACGCGGTGCAGCGCCACCAGCGCGTTCACGCGCGTCTTCGACGCGCTATGGTGCTGCTCCGCAGAGCCGGGACCCAGCATGCGGAGAGATGGGCCCCGGCTCAGCAGCGCACCGCTGAAGAAGCGCTGCGCTGCGTCCGGGGCACGAGACCTGTTTCCTTGACCCATTCTCAATTTGATCCAGCGCAACGCGCTCCTGCATCATTGTGCCTAACCTCGCTCCAATTCCACGATCCCAATGGAGCCTCGCATGAGCACCGCAAGCAGGCCGTACCCCATCGTCCAGGACCTCATCGAGTCCTTTGCCGCTTGGCTGAAGCATCGCCGCGAGCTGAACGAGATACGGCAGCTCGATCGCGCCGATTTCGACCGGATCGCCAGCGATCTCAGAATCGCGCCTGACGATCTGGAAGAGCTGGTTCGTCACGGCAAGCACGCCGCCGACGAGCTGCCGAAAATGCTGGAGCAGCTCGGTATCAGCACGGAAGGGCTCGGTCGTGCGCAGCCACTGTTGCTGCGCGACATGGAGCGGGTCTGCTCGCTCTGCAATCACAAGGCACACTGCGATCGCGAACTCGCCAGCGGCACCGCCGCGGAGAATTACCACGGCTATTGCGGCAATGCCTCGACACTGGAGTCGCTCGACCGCGCGGATTTGGCGCCGCGTTAAGCGATCTGCAAAACGAATCGCCCGCGCGAGGCGGGCGATCGGTGTTCTGAACCAGGGACGAGACTGAGCTTAGCGACCGTAGAAAATCCGGTTGCAGCCGGCGGTACCGTTGGCGGCAGACGGGCCGCGCTCCTGGGGGCGCATCGCTTGCGCGCGCTGGTTCACGCCCCGCACGCAACTGACATAGGTCGAATTGTTGGCCCAGCGAAAATCCGTGGTGTAGGCCTGCGAGCTGGAGCTGGAGCCAACCAGCGAACCGAAGCCGAGGATGGCGGTGAGGGCGAACAGGGCGATGCGGGAGGTCGTCATGGTTGTCATCCGGTTTCTTGGCTGCACCGTGCAGCGCATGAACGACACAATGATCGATCAGGCCGCGGATGAATGTGCGCGATGTCACAAAGCGAAGGTCAGCCCTTCCCCATCGCCGCGATCGCATCCGCGATCTCGATCGTTGCAGGCGTCGATCTGCGAGGGATGGATCAGCGTCTTGACCTCGAAGCCGAGATCGCGCGCTTGCGCGCGTTCAGTGGCGAAGCCGTCGAGATTGGCGATGTCGCTGCATGGACCGTCGCGGAGAATTATCACGGCTATTGCGGCAACGCCTCGACATTGGAATCGCTGGATCGTGAGGTCGCGACGCGCCGACGTTTACCGAACGTTAGCGCCTCACCCGACACAACCAATAGATGTGAGCGCTTCAGTGGGTCGGTTCGGCCCGCGAGGAAAGCTTCGGTTCATTGGAGGAGTCGGCATGCGGCAGGCTAATTTTCTTCTCGGCATTATGGCGGCGTCAATCATAGCGCTTGTTCCGTCGGGCCTGCGCGCGGACGAACGGCGCGAGGAGCCATTCAGGGTTCAAGTCAATGTCAGTCTGTTCTTTCCCGGCCCGACCGGCGACAGCGACGAAGCCGTGAAGCTCAGAGAGCGCGCGCGCCGAACGATCTACGAGATGGCCGCCGGCGAATGCACGCTGACGGATCAGGTCCTGACGAAGAATTGCCGGCTCGAATCCGTCGGCGTCAACGTGAACGCCAATCGTCAATCCAATGGGCAGACCGAAGGGTACATGGCGACCGGGAACTTTGCTTTGCGTGCGACCCTGAAATAGCTCAATTCATGGTTGCCAAGGTCGCGTCACGGCGGACCTCGTAAACATAGCTCTGGAGTTTCTCGGACACTGCCGGGCGGTCCGGGCGATCAACAAGCACACAGGCAGCATAGTCCGGCGGCACCTCGCGGTCGGTTGCCGCGATGCGGCCGAGCGCCTTGGATGTGAGCCATCGGCAAAGACGGCGCGTGAACGGCCGCATCCAGGGATCCCCCTCGGTTACGACAACACCGATCAGCATCGAACCGGGCGAGCTACCCTTCCAGAATTGAACGCAGAATGCCCCGCTCCGAATGAAAAGGAGCTGGCCCGGCCATCCGAAGTCGGACGATGAGACCGTGACACATGTATCCGTCACCACCTCGCGATCATCGAAATCGAGGTACTTCGCAGGGAGTCTGTTTCCCCACCGGGTCTTCAGAAAGCCAACGCCCAATCCTCCCTGCTGACCGAACTCCGGCGGCTTCGCTGGATCGATCGCGAACGGAAAGGTGCTCGCGTGCCCCTCTGTTCCGACAAGAAAGAATCCCCGCGCATCGGAAAACCAGGTCGGCGCGGGCCTGTCTTCAACGAGTTTACCGTCGATCCTGGTTGTCATGCGGGACGAGTGGAGATCGAGGATCGACGCGGCCTTGGGCCCGTACTTCTTCTCCATCGCCGCTTCGAAGGCGTTGTAATCGGCAGTCCGGACCGACAGGGTCGTGGTGATCGCGTGCATCTGGCGCAGCGCCGATCGCGGAGCCCTGAGATCAAGGATGAACTCCCCGACCACGACCGCCACCAGCGCGATTGTGATCACGATCAACCATTTCAAGCGAAATTGCATGTCTTCCAATAGAACAGCGCACACACGCGTGCGATCACCGGCAGCGTGCACGCTAGACGCGAGACATTGCCGCATCCGGAAGAAGGCGGATCAAATTGCAACCAAGCCGGACAGCCTGTGTCAATGCCAGGCCGGACTCGGCCAGCGCTCCGTCGCGATCGAACACAACGGAATGGGGCGACTTCAGCCCTTCCCCATCGCAGCAATCGCGTCCGCGATCTCGATCGTCCGCTTCGCCATGTCGGCGTGCAGGCGCTCCACCATGGCACCATCGAGACGGATCGCGCCGCGCGAGAGGTTCTCCGGCAATTCGAACGCCGCGATGATCTTTCGCGCGCGCGCAACTTCTTCTTCCGGCGGCGTGAAGATGGCGTTGCAGGCGTCGATCTGCGAGGGATGAATCAGCGTCTTGCCGTCGAAGCCGAGGTCGCGCGCTTGCGCGCATTCGGTCGCGAATCCGTCGGAATTGGCGATGTCGCTATAGGGGCCGTCGAGAATTTCGAGGCCATGGGCGCGCGTTGCCAGGATGCAGTGGGTGATCATCGGGAGCATCGCGGCGCGGCCGGGCAGCATCTTGATGCGCGTCTCGCGCGAGATGTCGTTCGGCCCGAACACGAAACCGGAGAGCCGCGTCTTCGGATCGCGACCGGCGGCGGCCAGGTCCTCGGCGTGCAGCACGGCGCGCGCGGCCTCGATCATGGCCCAGACCTTGACGGTCGGCGGGGCGCCAAGCTCGGCGAGGCGGCTGCCGATGGTCTGGAGATCTTCGATGCTTGAAACTTTTGGAACCAGGATGCCGTCCGGAGCAGCCTTGGCGGCCATTGCGACGTCATCAGCCCACCAGGGCGTGTCGAGGCCGTTGGTCCGGATCAGGATCTCGCGCTTGCCAAACCCTTTGTCCGCGATCGCGGCGGCGATGCCATCACGCGCCACCCCCTTGAGGTCAGGAGCGACGGAATCTTCCAGATCGAGGATCAAACCGTCGGCGGCGAGATTCCGTGCCTTTTCCAGCGCGCGGGGGTTTGAGCCGGGCATGAACAGATGGCTGCGGCGCGGGCGGGTCATGCAAATGTTCCTTCCGGTTTCCTCAAACCTATTCTGACCGAAGCCGATAGCATCTGGCTTGCCTATTCGAAAGGCTTGTTCACCCTTCTGGTCTATGGTTAGGCATAGGCCATGATCACATTCCCGAAGCATTTGCTGGAAGGCTACAACGCCTTCGCCACCCAGCGGCTGCCGGCCGAGCAGAACCGCTATCGCGAGCTGTCGGTGAAGGGACAGTTCCCGGAAGTGATGGTGATCGGCTGCTGCGATAGCCGTGTCGCGCCGGAGACCATTTTCGACGTCGGCCCGGGCGAATTGTTCGTGGTCCGCAACATCGCCAATCTGGTGCCGGTGTATCAGCCCGACGGCAACGCGCACGGCGTCTCGGCTGCGCTGGAATATGCCGTGACGGTGCTGAAGGTGAAGCACATCGTCGTGCTCGGGCACGCGCAATGCGGTGGCATCCGCGCCTTCGTCGACAAGATCGAGCCGCTGACGCCCGGCGATTTCATCGGCAAATGGATGCAGATGTTCATCAAGCCGGGCGAAGTGGTCGAGCAGCGCGACCGCGAGACCATGGCGCAGTTCGTCGAGCGCATCGAGAAGGCCGCGGTGTTCCGCAGCCTGGAAAACCTGATGACGTTCCCGTTCGTGCAGAAGGCCGTGGACGCGGGCCAGATGCAGACGCACGGCGCCTATTTCGGCGTCGCGGAGGGATCGCTATTCGTGCTGGACCAGGTCGCGAAGGAATTCAGAAGCGTGCGCAGCGGGGCGTAGCCCTGCTTCGACGCAGTTTGAATTCGTAGGGTGGGCAAAGGCGCAAAGCGCCGTGCCCACCATCTTTCCCAGTTGAGACCTCGGTGGGCACGCTTCGCTTTGCCCACCCTACGAGATCCCGCTGTTACGCCGCCTTCTTCTTTGCGCTGATCAGCTTGCGGTTGATCAGGACTTCCGCGATCTGGATCGCGTTCAGCGCGGCGCCCTTGCGCAAATTGTCGGACACGCACCAGAGCACGAGACCGTTCTCCACCGTCGCGTCCTCGCGGATGCGGCTGATGTAAGTCGCATCCTCGCCGGCCGCTTCATACGGCGTGGCGTAGCCGCCGGGCTCGTGCTTGTCGATGACGAGACAGCCGGGCGCCTTGCGCAGGATGTCGCGCGCTTCGTCCGCGCTGATCGGATCCTCGAACTCGATGTTGACGGCCTCGGAGTGACCGACGAACACCGGTACGCGCACGCAGGTCGCGGAGAGCTTGATCTTGGGATCAAGAATCTTCTTGGTCTCCGCCATCATCTTCCACTCTTCCTTGGTGTAGCCGTCCTCCATGAAGACATCGATCTGGGGGATGACGTTGAAGGCGATGCGCGTCGGGAATTTCTTGTTGACCAGTTCCTGGTTGGTATAGACGGCCTTGGTCTGCGAGAACAATTCGTCCATCGCATCCTTGCCGGCGCCCGACACCGATTGATAGGTCGAGACCACGACGCGCTTGATCTTCGCTTTGTCATGCAGCGGCTTCAACGCGACCACGAGCTGCGCGGTCGAGCAGTTCGGGTTGGCGATGATGTTCTTTTTCTTGAAGCCCGCCGTCGCATCCGCGTTCACTTCCGGCACGATCAGCGGCACGTCCGGGTCCATGCGGAAGGCCGAGGAATTGTCGATCACGACCGCGCCGGCGGCGCCGATCTTCGGCGACCATTCCTTCGACACTTCGCCGCCCGCCGACATCAGGCAGATGTCGACGTCGGAGAAGTCGTAATGCTCGAGCGCTTTGACCTTCAGGGTGCGGTCGCCATAGGAGACCTCGACACCCATGCTGCGGCGTGACGCCAGGGCCACGACCTCGTCCGCGGGAAATTTGCGCTCATCGAGGATGTTGAGCATTTCCCGTCCGACATTGCCGGTCGCGCCGACGACTGCGACTTTGTAACCCATCGTTCACTCTCCGATGAAAAAGCTCGTTCCTGAAGCTGACGCTTAAACAGGAAGAGCAGCGCTTCTATGCGAGAACCGGCCTCAAGACAACGTTGGACCATGCCTTAGGGACGTGGATGCAGTCGCCTGAGGCCAGCACGGCCGCAACTCCCACCCAGATCCATCTGGCGCTCGCCAATCTCGCCGACGAGATTGTCGGCACGCTGGCGCGCCTGTTCGCCTATGTGGGGATTCTGGTGCTGTTTGCCATCCTGGGTCTCGCGGGCCTCGGCCAGCTGCCCAGCCTGCGCGACGATGAGCCCGCGGAAAAGCCCAGCTGGAGCGTGGCCGATCGCTCGCATCCGGCCTTCGCCCTCAGCAAGCTCAATCCATCAGAAAAAACAGCATCTTACACCATCCTCAGACACCCCGAGGGCGGCCGCAGGGACGTGATGCGCTGGACCGGCGAGGCGGACAAGCCCTTGGCCGAGCTCGATATCTACAGGGAAGGCAGTGAGTTCGACGTGGCCCGCCCGGCGACTGCGGATCTGGCGATCCAGATGGGCCTGAGCACGACGACTCCGCTCGAGCAGGCCGGCCTGATCGACACGAAATTCGGCCCCGTCGTCCTGTTCCGGCCGATCGGCACGACGGGGACGCCGTCCTGCCTCGGCTATCTCAAGCGCAGCGAGGAGCCGGCGCTCCAGATCTCCGGCTTCTCCTGCCAGGGCGATACAATGCCCGCCCAGCGCGCGGCGGTCGCCTGCATACTGAACCGGCTGACGCTGCTGACCTCCGGCAACGAGCCGAAGCTCGCCGAATTATTCGCCCATGCCGAGCTCAAGCGCCGGCCCTGCACCCCCGCAGGCTCGTCGGACTGGCTGCAGGGCGTCGCGAATGCGCAATTGCGCGGGGCGCTTTGACCTGCATCAAGGATCTGCATCAAGCCCAAGTGGCTGGTTTGCATGCAACTTTTGCCGGCGCGCACGATTATTCAGGCGTGGTGTGACCCAATAGACCTAGTTGCGGACACCCCGGCCGGGCTAGTATGGAGCGAAATCGACTGGCGGCTTGCCGCCTGAAGGGGACGTGATGAGCTCGAAATTTTCTGCCGCGACCAAATTGGCAACCTGGCTTGCGGCGGGCGCCGTCGTTGCATTGGCAATCGCGACGCCGGCCTCGGCCGACACCAAGCCCAAGCGCCATGACGATCGCGGCCGCCCCTATTACGGCCCGAGCGGCCCCAACGCGGTCTATCAGCAGGGGCGTACCCGCCTCTATGTGAGCAAGCGCTCCTGGCTCGACGGCGGCACCGAGGTCAATCCGGGCGACCGCAAATTCTCGGACTACGCCTTCCCGCCGGCCGTCGGCTATCCCTCCTTCGCCCGCGAGAACAACAACCGCCCGGTCGATCGCCAGCCGCTCCCCACGCCGGCCGATCTCGGCGGCTATCCGCAGAATTTCCCGCTGTACTGAGCGCGGACACGACCGAATCAAAATGGCCGGGCTCACGCCCGGCCATTTTTGTTTACGAAAGACGCAGCCGCTTTATGCGTTGGCGGCCGGATCGTAGCGCCTGCAAAACTCTTCGATCGCCTCGGAGCGGAAATCGCCGAGCCGCTCGAAGATGAGCTCGTCCGGCCAATTCCACCAGGCGATACGGCGCAGGCTCTCCGCAACGGAAGCGTCAAAGCGCTTGCGGATGGCGCGCGCGGGAACGCCGCCGACGATGGTGTAGGGCTCGACATCGCGGCTGACGACCGCGCCCGCGGCGATCACCGCGCCGTCGCCGACGATCACGCCCGGCAGCAGGATGGCGGCGTGGCCGATCCAGACATCATTACCGACGATCACGCGGTCGCCGCGGCGATCCGCGAAGAAGTCGCGGTCGCGCGTTGCGCTCGCCTCGTAATATTCCGGGACATAGGTGAAGCGATGCTGCGACGGCCGGCCCATCGGATGGTTCGGCGCGCCGATCCTGACCGAATTGGCGATGGCCGTGAACTTGCCGATGACGGCATCGGCGACCTCGCAATTCTCGCCGAGATAGGAGTAGTCGCCGAGCGAGGCATATTCGATGCGGGTATGGCTGAGGATCTCGCAGCGCCGCCCGATCTGCGCCTCGCGCTGGCGCACCGTTTCATGGATGATCGTTTCCGCGATCTTGGGGCGGGGCGCGTCCATAAGGTGGCTCCGAGAGCAGGTGCCGTAGGGTGGGCAAAGGCGCGGAGCGCCGTGCCCACCATCTTTCGGCAATCGCGATAGACATGGTGGGCACGCTTCGCTTTGCCCACCCTACGACAGCGTTGCTTGCCGTTACGCGTGCAGCTTCTGCAATTCCTTCAGAATCGCATCGCCCATCTGCGTGGTCGAGGCGGCCGTCGTGCCTTCCGACTTGATGTCGGCGGTACGCAGGCCGCTGGCCAGCACGGCGGCGATCGCGGCGTCGACCTTGTCGGCGACCGCGCCCATGTCGAAGGAATAGCGCAGCGCCATGCCGAAGGACGAGATCATCGCAATGGGATTGGCGAGGCCCTTGCCTGCTATATCAGGCGCCGAGCCGTGCACGGGCTCGTACAACGCCTTGCGCTTCTTGCTCTTGACGTCGACTTCGCCGAGCGAGGCCGAGGGCAGCATGCCGAGCGATCCCGTCAGCATCGCCGCGATGTCGGAGAGCATGTCGCCGAACAGATTGTCGGTGACGACGACGTCGAACTGCTTCGGCGCCTTCACCAGCATCATGCCGCCGGAATCGGCGAGCTGATGCTCGAGCGTGACGTCGGGGTATTCGCGCTTGTGGACCGCCGTCATGACCTCGTTCCAGAGCACGCCCGACTTCATGACGTTGCGCTTCTCCATCGACGTCACCTTGTTCTTGCGCTTCCTGGCCAACTCGAAGGCGACGCGGCCGATGCGCTCGATCTCATAGGTGTCGTAGACCTGGGTATCGATGGCGCGCTTCTGGCCGTTGCCGAGATCGGTGATGGTCTTGGGCTCGCCGAAATAGACGCCGCCGGTGAGCTCGCGCACGATCATGATGTCGAGGCCCTCGACCGCCTCGCGCTTCAGGCTGGAAGCGTCGGCCAGGGCCGGATAGCACACGGCCGGACGGAGGTTGGCGAACAGGGCGAGATCCTTGCGCAGACGCAGCAGGCCGGCTTCGGGGCGCACCTCGTAGGGCACCGCATCCCATTTCGGGCCGCCGACCGCGCCGAAAATGATGGCGTCGGCAGCAAGCGCCTTGGCCATGTCGCCCTCGGAGATCGACACCTTGTGGGCGTCATAGGCGGAGCCGCCGACGAGGCCCGTGTCGGTCTCGAATTTGGCGATCCCGGCCGAATTGAGCCAATCGATCAGCCGCTTCACCTCGCCCATCACCTCGGGGCCGATACCGTCGCCGGGGAGCAGCAGCAGTTTGTGGGTCGCCATGGTCGTTTCCTCTGAGATCGAATTTCGGGCGGAGTGCTAGAGCGGCGTTGCGCGCTTGGCAAGACACCATTGCCGCCTCGCGGCTGTGCAAGGCGGGCAGGGCCTGCCACACTGCCGGCGCCGGAGTACCCCTTTGCACGCGCCTGACCGTCCCCCACCCGACGCACACCCCGCGCGGCTGATCCTGACCCTGTCGCTGGCGGCGACGGTCGGGCTCGGCATCGGCCGCTTTGCCTATGCGCTGGTGCTGCCAGACATGCGGGAGGACCTCGGCTGGTCCTACTCGGCGGCCGGGTTCATGAACACCATCAACGCCGTCGGCTACCTCGTGGGCGCGCTGGTCGCGTCCCGGCTGATCCAGCGTGTCGGCTGGTCTGCGGCGATCCGCGGCGGGACCCTGGCCTGCCTCGCCGCGCTCGCCACTTGCGCGCTGACAGGCAATTTCGTCGCGCTGAGCCTGGCGCGGCTCGTGCTCGGCCTCGGGGCCGCGGCCGGCTTCGTCGCCGGCGGCGCGCTGGCCGCGACCATCGCGCAGTCGCAGCCCGCGCGAGCCAATTTCCTGCTCAGCCTCTACTATGCCGGCCCGGGCATCGGCATTCTCGCATCCGGGCTGATCGCACCGTTCACGCTGCAGCATTTCGGGCCCGGCTCGTGGTGGATCGTCTGGTGGGCCCTGACGCTGCTCTCGGCCATCATGACCGTGCCGCTGTTCCTGGTCCGCATCGAGAGCGGCGCGCGCTTCTCGGAAGGCGGCCACGCCGCCTTCGCGATACTGCCCGTGCTGATCTATCTCGCCGGCTACTTCCTGTTTGGCGCCGGCTACATCGCCTACATGACCTTCATGATCGCCTATGTCCGCGACGGCGGCGGCGGGGCGGCAGCACAGGCCGCGTTCTGGAGCCTGATCGGCCTCAGCGCTTTCGTCACGCCGTGGGTCTGGCGCGGCGTGCTCGCGCTCGATCGCGGCGGGCTTGCAACCGCGATCATCCTCGGCACCAACGCGCTCGGCGCCGCCTTGCCGATGCTCGGACATTCGCCGACGTGGCTCGCGACCTCGGCGGTGGTGTTCGGCGTCGCCTTCTTCGCCGTCGTCGGCTCGACCACGGCTTTCGTGCGCTTCAACTATCCGCCCGAGACGTGGCCGCGCGCGATCGCGGCGATGACGATCTCGTTCGGGGTCGGCCAGACGCTGGGGCCGATCGTGGTCGGCGCGATCACGGATGCGCTGGGGAGCTTGAGTTACGCGCTGAATGTCTCGGCCGGATTGCTGGCGTTGGGGGCGGTGCTATCGCTGCTTCAGCGGAAGCTCAAGCAGCAAGCCTGACGTCCCTCTGGCGGCGAGGCCTCATCGCGGCACGGCGAAAAACTGATTGTTCGTTGCGAGCACCATCCATATCGCCACTTGAACGAGAAAGCTCAGCGAGAACAAGCCGAGGAAGCCGGCGAACATCCAGAGTCCAGCGACGCGTCTCGTCCGCCACAGATAATAAGGCAGATACGGCACCCAAAACACGGACAGGAGAAAACCGTAGTCGAAGGGACGTTCAACTTGCGGGTGATCCCTTTGGTCAGCCATGATCCACATCACGAGCAAGATCGTCGACACGGTGTCGGCAAGAGCAGCGCTCACAGGCCTGCCGTATACGCCGTGCCAATAGAAAAGGCCGTCGAACAGCGCGGATATCGCCAAAACGCAAATCAGCGACACCGCCAGCCATGTCTTGTGGGTCATTCCGATCGCTGAATTCGAACTCATACGGCCCGCAAAATAGGGCCGGTGCAGCGATCATGTCCAGTGGCACCCTACGGCAGCGGGACTAGCTGCCGCTGAACGAATTGTACCCCTGGTCTTCCCAATAGCCGCCCTTGTAGTCGTTGGTGACTTCCATCGACACCACGTATTTCGGGTTCTTGAAGCCGAGTTTTGTGGGCACGCGGATCTTCATCGGGAAGCCGTAGGCACGGGGCAGGGTCTCGCCCGCATATTTGAACGTCATCTGCGACTGCGGATGCAGGGCCGTTCGCATATCAAGCGGCGAGTTGTAGCCATCCTTGTCGGCGCACTGGAACCAGACATATTTCGCGCGCATGTCGGCGCCGATCAGCTTGAGGAAGTCGCGGAGCGGCGTGCCGGTCCAGCTTCCGACCGCGCTCCAGCCCTCGACGCAGATGTGGCGGGTGATCTGGGTCACCTGCGGCAGCTTGGTGAGCTCGGCAAGCGTCCATGACTTCTTGTTGTCGACGAGGCCGCGCACCTCGAGCTTCCAGTTGTCACCATCGACTTCCGGCGCGTCGTCGAGATCATAGTAAGCGTTGAACGGAAACGGCTTCGTGATCGCGCTCTCGGGGAAGGTCGGCGCCAGCGCATCGGGATTGAAGATGAAATCCTGCACGGCGTCGTTGAATTTCGAGATCTTCGCCAGCAAATTGTCGGCCGAAGACGAGTCGATCACGTCGCAGCCGGCGAGCAGCGTCAATGCACCAAGGCTGGCGCCACCTGCGATGAAGCGGCGGCGGGCGAGATCGGGCATCACCTTGATGGAGTCCTTGATCAGCAGCCGCTTGTCGACGCCGGGGATCAGGAATGAGCGCTTGGCCATGATGGTTCTCCTAATCAGCGGCCAATGATCATCGCGCGCAGGCTCTTCGGCACCAGCAGCGCGAGGATCACGTGAATGACGAGGAACGCGCAGATCGCGGCCATGCAGAAGAAATGGATGTAGCGCGCGGTCGGATAGTCGCCGAACAACATCGCCAGCCAGTGCAACTGCACCGGCTTCCACATCGACAGGCCCGTCAGCACGATGAGAATGCCGACCACGATGATGCCGGCATAGAGCACGCGCTGCACGGAATTGTAGACGGTGAGATCGTCATGGCTGAGCTTGAAGGTCAGCGCCGCCCTGACGTCGTGGATCACGCCCGCCGGCGTGATCGGCAGCAGCTTCTTGCGGAAGCGGCCGGTTGCAAAACCGGTAATGAGATAGGCGAGGCCGTTGATCATCAACAGCCACATCGCGGCAAAGTGCCAGAGCAGCGCGCCGCCGAGCCAGCCGCCGAGCGTGATGTCGTGCGAGAACCGGAAGTCGAATAGCGGCGAGGCGTTGTAGATCTGCCAGCCCGACATGATCATCAGGACCATGGCGACGGCGTTAGTCCAGTGCATCGCACGGACCCAAGCCGGCTGGATCACCTTGGCGCGCGTGGCGTCGATGGGCTGGTCGGTGGCGGTGAGGCTCGACATGGTGGTTCCGTCCTGTGGGTCGCGTAACGGATTATACGCCGGTCCTTCCGCTTTCGTTACGCCCCACCGGACATCGAATCGATGCCTGCGGAGCATCTTGGTCACAATAAAGCGAGCCGGGTTGCCCCGGCTCGCCTTGCCGCTCGCCCCTGTCAGGGGGACTATACAGGGGCGCCCGGTATCAGCTCGCCGGCATCAGCACGGTGTCGACCACGTGAATCACGCCGTTCGACTGGTTGACGTTCGGGATCGTGACAGTGGAAGAGCCGCCCTTGGCGTCCACGATCATCACGGACCCGCCGGACTTCTTGACGGTCAGTTCCTCGCCCTCGACGGTCTTCAGCTTCTTGCCGTCGGTGAGGTCGGAGGCCTCGAGCTTGCCGGCCACGACATGGTAGGTGAGGATCTTGGTCAGGGTCGCCTTGTTCTCGGGCTTGACCAGATTATCGACGGTGCCGGCCGGCAGCTTGCCGAAGGCGGCGTTGGTCGGCGCGAACACCGTGAACGGGCCCTTGCCTTCCAGTGTCGGCACCAGGCCGGCTGCCTTCACGGCTGCGACCAGCGTAGTGTGGTCCTTCGAGTGGACGGCGTTCTCGACGATGTTCTTGGACGGGAACATCGCGGCGCCGCCGACCATGACGGTCTTTTCCTCTGCGCGGGCGGGCGCGACGACGGTCGCGGTGATGGCCAGCGCGCTGAAGGCCGCAGCGGTGAGATAGGCAATGCGCTTCGACATGGAGAAACTCCCGATTGAATTGTGACCGGCGATTGCCGGCGTTTGCGTTGGGGCAACAACGGCGCCTGCGACAGTTTGACGTGAAGCAGTAGCGCGTCGTTGACCGAACTACGGGAGGTTCAGCGAAGGGGTTTCGAACAAAAATTCTTTGTGATGCGTGAAACTATGGGTGAGGCCGTTCGTGAGGCTACGCAATTATAGCTGCCGTAGGGTGGGCAAAGGCGCGCAAGCGCCGTGCCCACCATCTCTTCGTGATTGAGTATGAATGGTGGGCACGCTTCGCTTTGCCCACCTACGACATCGCGCGATTCAATCCCTGTTGTGCGGCGTCTGAATGAACCCGCGATTGTGCGTCGGGCTGATCAGCAGCTCGTTGATGCAGACGCGCGGCGGCATCGACGCGATGAACGCGATGGTGCGGCCGAGATCTTCGGATTGCAGCATCTTGGCCTGCTCAGCCTCGCTCGGCACCACCGGGCGCAGCTTTAGAATCGGCGTCGCCACCTCGCCCGGCATCAGGCAGCAGGCACGCAGGCCATTGACGCATTCGTCCATGTTGAAGGAATGGGTCAGGGCCAGCACCGCATGTTTGGTGGTGGTGTAGGCCGGGCCCGGCATCTTCGAGACGTGGCGGCCGGCCCAGGACGAGACGTTGATGATCGAGCCGTCCTGCTGCTTGCGCATCGTCGGCAGCACCGCATGCATGCAATAGAGCACACCGTTGAGATTGACCTGGACGAGCTTGTCCCAGCCGTCCAGTTCCATGTCCTTCCAATTGCGCTTGGGGACATTGATGCCGGCATTGTTGACCAGCAGGTCGATCCGGCCGTGCTTGGCGACGATCTGATCGGCGACCTTCCGGGCATCGGCCGCGACGGCCACGTCCAGCGCAATGGCCTCGGCCACCCCGCCTGCCTTGGTGATCTTCCCAACCACGGTATCCAGGGCGTCCTTGCGGCGGCCGGAGACCACCACAATCCAGCCATCGGCCGCGAGCGCCTCGGCGCCGGCCTCCCCGATCCCGCTGCCCCCGCCCGTCACCCAGGCCACGCGTTTCCCGTTTTTGGTCATGCAAACTGTCTCCGTTGCTTCATTGGGGCGGTTTTTGCTAATCCAACCCTCGGTTTTGACCGGCCTTGTTGCCTTGCGGTCGAGGAAATCTTGCATGAACCAAGCAGCCAACGCCAATCTGTTTTCCCGCCTGTTCGACGGCCTGGACGATCCCAAACGCCTGGCGATCGAGACGCAGGACGGCGCCCATATCAGCTATGGGGACCTGATCGCGCGGGCCGGGCAGATGGCGAATGTGCTGGTCGCGCGCGGCGTGAAGCCCGGCGACCGCGTCGCGGTGCAGGTCGAGAAATCCGTCGCCAATATCGTGCTGTATCTGGCCACGGTGCGGGCCGGCGCGGTCTATCTGCCCCTCAACACCGCCTATACGCTGAACGAGCTCGATTACTTCATCGGCGATGCCGAGCCGTCGCTGGTGGTCTGCGATCCCTCCAAGGCGGAAGGGCTCGCCCCGATCGCCGCCAAGGTGAAGGCGGGGGTCGAGACGCTCGGGTCCGACGGCAAGGGCTCGCTGACGGAGGCCGCCGATAAGGCGAGCCGCGAGTTTACGACGGTGCCGCGCGAAAACGACGATCTCGCCGCGATCCTCTACACGTCGGGCACCACCGGCCGCTCCAAGGGCGCGATGCTGACCCACGACAATCTGGCGTCGAACTCGCTCTCGCTCGTCGGCTACTGGCGCTTCACCGACAAGGACGTGCTGATCCACGCGCTGCCGATCTACCATACGCACGGCCTGTTCGTGGCGACCAACGTGACGCTGTTTTCGCGGGCGTCGATGATCTTCCTGCCGAAGCTCGACCCGGATCTGATCATCAAGCTGATGGCGCGCGCCACGGTGCTGATGGGCGTACCGACGTTTTACACCCGCCTGCTCCAGAACCAGGCGCTGTCGCGCGACACGACAAAACATATGCGGCTGTTCATCTCGGGCTCGGCGCCGCTGCTCGCCGAAACCCATCGCGAATGGTCGGCGCGCACCGGCCACGCCGTGCTCGAACGCTACGGCATGACCGAGACCAACATGAATACGTCGAACCCGTATGAGGGCGAGCGCGTGCCCGGCGCGGTCGGCTTTCCCCTCCCCGGCGTTTCCGTGCGCGTCACCGAGCCGGAGACCGGCAAGGAGCTGCCGCGCGAGGAGATCGGCATGATCGAGGTGAAGGGCCCGAACGTTTTCAAGGGCTACTGGCGGATGCCGGAGAAGACCAAGGCCGAATTTCGTGACGACGGCTTCTTCATCACCGGCGACCTCGGCAAGATCGACGCCAAGGGCTACGTCCACATCCTCGGCCGCGGCAAGGATTTGGTGATCTCCGGCGGCTTCAACGTCTACCCCAAGGAAATCGAGAGCGAGATCGACGCCATGCCGGGCGTGATCGAATCTGCGGTGATCGGCGTGCCGCATGCCGATTTCGGCGAGGGCGTCACGGCGGTGCTGGTCTGCAACAAGGGTGCTGAGGTCAGCGAAGCCGCGGTGCTGAAGGCACTCGACGGCCGGATTGCAAAGTTCAAGATGCCCAAGCGCGTGTTCGTCGTGGAAGAGCTGCCGCGCAACACCATGGGCAAGGTGCAGAAGAACGTCCTGCGGGATACGTATAAGGATCTTTACGCGAAGAAGTAGGGGCGCAGATGCTCCGGGGGCTGAGGGACATGAAGCTCGATGAGGCGGTCCGGATCAATCATCACCTGCTTGATGCCTGCGCGGCACTGGATCGAGCCCGAATGGCTATTGCCGGGCTCGGCAAAGCCGAACGGATCAAGCTGGAAGAGAGCTTTTACGGTATCGTTGGCGCTTTGGAGAACGAGCTACTCCAGCCGATCTACGAGCAGTACCCGGATCTTGAGCCCCCAAAGTCCGACCGGGAACCATACGCATATATCTGCGAGCTTACATGGGATGAGGTGAAGCTCCCGCCGGGAGTGACCGAGCAGCAATTCGACGAGATCATTTTCTCGGTCATGAAGCCGACTTGGCGGAAAACCTCGATGATGGTCACCTACGTGATGAACCGCTGCAAAGAGCTTGGATTGGCGATCGAAGGCGAAGTGATTGCCGCGCGACTGAAAGTGCTTTCCGATTCCGATCGCATCGAAGGCATCGGCGATCTCCGATCGTGGCTCCATAGCGAAGTGCGATTGAAGGATTAACCGCACCCGATCAGCCCTCACACCGTTCCGTCGTCTACTGCGACGATAGGATTGGCATCGCGAGCACTCCCAACGCCGTCATTGCGAGGAGCCCTTGCGACGAAGCAATCCAGACTGTCTCGGCGGAATGATTCTGGATTGCTTCGCTACGCTCGCAATGACGGAGCTTGTGGCGCCTACTGTCCCCCCAACAAGCTCATCGCAAACCTGCTGCCGACGACGAACAAATAGCAGCCGAACGCGACCTCCAGCGTCCGCTTTGACATCGCATGCGCGGCTCTGACACCCAGCGGCGCCGTCACGAGACTCATCGGCATCACCAGCACCGCGCCGATCAGCGAGACATAACCGAGTGCGAATGGCACTTGCAGCGCTGCCACGGCGGGATAGGTCGCCGCCGCCGGCCAGCCGGCATAGATGTAACCGAGCGCGCCGGGGATCGAGATCAGCACCGCGAGTGCCGAGGAGGTCGCGACCGCCTGGTGAATCGGCCGGCCGTAGAAGGTCATCAACAGGTTCGAGAACAGGCCGCCGCCGATGCCCATCAGCGTCGAGAGGATGCCGACGCAGAAGCCGTAGACACGCATCAAGGGGCCCTTCGGCAGGTCGTCGCCGAGCTTCCAGGTGTCGCGCGCAAAAATGAGACGGGCCGACGCAGAATAGGCGACGCAGACGAACACGATCTTGAACAACCGCTCCGGCGCGTAACGCGCGACCACGCTGCCGGCGACGACGCCGATCAGGATCGGCAGCCACCATGCGCGCAGGATCGACAGGTCCACGGCGCCGCGCTTGTAGTGCGCCTGGAACGAGCGGATCGAGGTCGGGATGATCACCGCCAGCGAGGTGCCGATGCAGAGCGGCATCCGCACCTCGAGCGGCACGCCGGCAATGCGGAAGCATTCATAAAACACCGGAACGAGGATCGCGCCGCCGCCGATGCCGAACACGCCGGCCAAAAATCCCGAGAGCGCGCCGGTTGCGATCAGCAACAGCGCGAGCTCGACGATCTCCTTGATATCAAGACCTGCAATCACCCCTGACCTGCCCCGGCGACTGGTCGCAACTTCTCCGACACGTCGGCGCGGAAAGCTGCGTGCGGAGCTTTAGGCGATCTGATTCGCGCGGTCGACAGGCCGAGCCTCCCGGCTGGGGTGGATTGCATGATGCGCATATCCGGGCCGAACCAAACGGGTTCGGATGGAGGGCGGGCCAGCGCCCGGCGGACGGGTTGGCGAGGCGACCGACCGACCCCCTCAGCAGTTTGGACGGCATGGTCCGTTTAGAGGTGTTCCAATAGTGATTTCAATGCGCCTCGACGATCCCAACAAAGAGTGAATTAATATCCCGTTCTTTATCGACACACCATCGCTCTGGTATACCAAGCCGCTGATTGGCCTTGTTACATCAATGGTGTAGTGCTGAACCGCGGTTCGATTTATGGCGATTTGGTGATTGCGCAGGCGAAATCGACTCCGTAAATAGAGCCGACCTTTCGCGATCCCCGCGTGCCCCCTGCCGGGCCGCCATAAACATCAAAAGCCCATGACCGCACGGATCGAACGACCGCTTTCCCCACACATGCAAGTCTACCGCTGGACGTTGACGATGGCGCTGTCCATCGTCCATCGCGCCACCGGCATCGCACTTTACGCCGGCACCCTGCTGCTGGTCTGGTGGCTGGTCGCCGCGGCCTCGGGCCACACCGCCTATGCCACCGTCCAGGCGTTCACCGGCAGCATCATCGGCCGGCTGATCGTGTTCGGCTACACTTGGGCGCTGATGCACCATATGTTGAGCGGCATCCGACACTTGGTGTGGGACCTTGGCTACGGCTTCAAGGCCAATGAGCGCGAGGCCCTGACCTGGGGAGCCCTGATCGGCGGTATCGTGCTGACGATTCTGATCTGGATCATTGCCTACGCGATCGGAGGTGTACGATGAGCGCACCCGACACCCCGAAGCGCAGCATGCGCACCCCCCTCGGCCGCGTCCGCAATCTCGGCGCCGCGCATTCCGGCACCTCCGACTTCTGGCGTCAGCGCATCACCGCCGTCGCGATGACCCTGCTGATGCTGCCGGTGATCGTCGTCGTCATGATGACGCTCGGCAGCAACCAGGCCGGCGCCAAGGTGGTTCTTGGCTCGCTGCCGATCGCGGTCATCATGCTGCTCTTCATCCTCGCCAGCACCTGGCACATGAAGATCGGCATGCAGGTGGTGATCGAGGACTACGTCCATAACGAGAAGCTGAAGCTCATCTCGGTCATGCTCAACAATTTCTTCTCGATCGCCGTCGCGCTCGCCGCGACCTACGCGATCATCAAGATCTCATCCGGAGTGTAGGCCATGGCCACAGAGACGAATGGCAAGGGCGCTCCCGCCACCAACGGCAAAGCCTATCCGATCGAAGACCACACCTATGACGTCGTCGTGGTCGGCGCCGGCGGCGCGGGCCTGCGCGCCACGGTCGGCTGCAGCGAGGCCGGCCTGAAAACCGCCTGCATCACCAAGGTCTTTCCAACCCGCTCGCACACCGTCGCGGCACAGGGTGGCATCTCCGCCTCGCTCGGCAACATGCACAAGGACGACTGGCGCTGGCACATGTACGACACCGTGAAGGGGTCGGACTGGCTGGGCGACCAGGACGCGATCGAATACATGGTGCGCAACGCGCCCGAGGCCGTGTACGAGCTCGAGCATTGGGGCGTGCCGTTCTCGCGCACCGAAGACGGCAAGATCTACCAGCGCCCGTTCGGCGGCATGACCCTGGACTACGGCAAGGGCCAGGCGCAGCGCACCTGCGCCGCCGCCGACCGCACCGGTCACGCCATGCTGCACACGATGTATGGCCAGTCGCTGCGCCACGCGGCCGAGTTCTTCATCGAGTTCTTCGCCATCGACCTGATCATGGACGACCAGGGCACCTGCCGCGGCGTCATCGCACTCAAGCTCGATGACGGCACGCTGCATCGTTTCCGCGCCCAAACCGTGATTCTCGCGACCGGCGGCTATGGCCGCGCCTACGCCTCCTGCACTTCGGCGCACACCTGCACCGGCGATGGCGGCGGCATGGTGCTGCGCGCCGGCCTGCCGATGCAGGACATGGAGTTCGTGCAATTCCATCCGACCGGCATCTACGGCTCGGGCTGCCTCGTCACCGAAGGCGCGCGCGGTGAAGGCGGCTATCTCGTCAACTCCGAGGGCGAGCGCTTCATGGAGCGCTATGCGCCGTCGGCGAAGGACCTCGCCTCGCGCGACGTCGTCTCGCGCGCGATGACCATCGAGATCCGCGAAGGCCGCGGCGTCGGCAAGAAGAAGGACCACATCTTCCTTCATCTCGACCATCTCGATCCCGCGGTGCTGGCCGAGCGGCTGCCGGGCATCTCCGAATCCGCAAAAATCTTCGCCAATGTCGACGTGACGCGCGAGCCGATCCCGATCGTGCCGACCGTGCATTATAACATGGGCGGCATCCCCACGAACTATCATGGCGAAGTGCTGACCAAGCGGAATGGCGACGACAACGCCACCATTCCGGGCCTGATGGCGATCGGTGAAGCCGCCTGCGTCTCCGTGCACGGCGCCAACCGTCTCGGCTCCAACTCGTTGATCGACCTCGTCGTGTTCGGTCGTGCCGCAGCGCTGCGGCTCGCTGAAAAGCTCACGCCCAATGCCAGTCAGCCGGAGCTGCCGGCGAGCTCATCCGACCTAGCGCTCGGCCGCCTCGACCACTATCGCTACGCTTCCGGCGGCACGCCGACCGCAAAGCTGCGCGACAGCATGCAGCATGTGATGCAGAACAATTGCGCGGTGTTCCGCACCGGCGACATTCTGAGCGAAGGTCAGAATTTGATCGAGAAGGTCCACAGCGGCATCACCGACATCGCGGTGTCCGACCGCTCGCTGGTGTGGAATTCCGACCTGATCGAGACTCTCGAATTCGACAATCTGATCTCGCAGGCGGTGGTGACGATGAACTCGGCCGCCAACCGCACCGAGAGCCGCGGCGCGCATGCGCGCGAGGATTTCTCCGATCGCGACGACAAGAACTGGATGAAGCACACGCTGGCCTGGCTGGAGGACTCCGGCAAGGTCAAGATCGAGTACCGCCCGGTTCACGACTACACCATGACCAACGACGTGCAGTACATCCCGCCCAAAGCGCGCGTGTACTGAGCGAACAGCGAAAGCCTTATCGAAATGGTTGAATTCGCACTTCCGAAGAACTCGAAGATCACCGGCGGCAAGACCTGGCCGAAGCCCGCGGCCGCGACTGAAACGCGCGAATTCCGCGTCTATCGCTGGAATCCCGACGACGGCAAGAATCCGAGCGTCGACACCTATTACGTCGACACCCATGATTGCGGTCCGATGGTGCTCGACGGCCTGATCTGGATCAAGAACCACATCGACCCGTCGCTGACCTTCCGCCGCTCCTGCCGCGAAGGCGTCTGCGGCTCCTGTGCCATGAACATCGACGGCCAGAACACGCTGGCGTGCACACGCTCGATGCACGACGTGAAGGACGGCGCGGTCAAGATCAATCCGCTGCCGCACCAGCCGGTCGTGAAGGACCTCGTCCCTGATCTGACCAATTTCTACGCGCAGTACGCCTCCATCGAGCCGTGGCTGAAGACGACCTCGCCGACGCCACAAAAGGAATGGAAGCAGAGCCACGAGGACCGCGAGAAGCTCGACGGCCTCTACGAGTGCATCCTCTGCGCCTGCTGCTCGACCTCGTGCCCGAGCTATTGGTGGAATAGCGACCGCTATCTTGGTCCCGCTGCGCTGCTTCAGGCCAACCGCTGGGTCTCGGATTCCCGCGACGAGGCCACCGGCGAGCGGCTCGACAATCTCGAGGATCCGTTCCGGCTCTATCGCTGCCACACCATCATGAACTGCTCCAAGGCCTGCCCGAAGGGCCTCAACCCGGCCGAAGCCATCGCCGAGCTCAAGCTCAAGATGGTCGAGCGCCAGATCTAGGCCGCCTTCACGTCTCGACCCCCGGCCCAATGGCCGGGGCATTCTACGGCCAGTGCGGATTTTAGGAAATTTTTCTCCCTATCCGGGCTACGCGCGCGCCGCCGGATTGCAACCTCCGGTTCCCGCCATAAGCCGCTTCCTTCCCGGCGCGAAATTCAAGTAAGCTCTGCGGTCGGGGGACCGGAGCGACCGTGCAGGGCGCGCAACGCAATTCGCTGAGACTGTTGCAGTGGATGATGGCTGCATCCCTGGCGCTTCCGATTGCGCTGTTCGGCATCGCTTCCACGATCTCCTACACATCGACCAAAGACATCGCCGACCGCGAGATCGAGCGCACGCTCGATGTCGCGCATGAACACGCGCTCAAGGTGTTCGAGACCATCGACCGCAGCCTTGCCGAGATCAACGAGGTGGTGCGCGGCCTTCCCGACGAGGTCATCCGCGCGCGTGAGCCGGCGCTCTACCAGCGCCTGAAACGGCTCAGCGATTCACTGCCGCAACTCAAATCGGCATGGATTTTCGATGCGAACGGAAGATCGCTGGTCAACAGCCTCGCCTCCCCGCCGCCGGAGCAGAGCTTTGCCGACCGCGATTATTTCTATGCCCATGTCGACCAGAACATCGGAAGCTTCATCGGGGCGTCGCTGACGCCGCGCCAGCCCTATCAGGGCGCGCGCTTCTTCGGCGTGAGCAGGCGGCGCGACACCGATGACGGCAGCTTCATCGGCGTGATCCAGGCCTCGGTCCTGCCGGAATATTTCGAGAGCTTCTACGCCCGGATCGGCTCCGATCCCGGCAGCTTCTTTGCGATGGGACGCACCGACGGCGTGCTGCTGGCGCATTTCCCGCGGCTCGACGGCGACCTCCGGCTCGACCCGAATGGGCCGGTCGGGCGCGAGATCGCCGCGCACCCCGCCCACGGGCTCATGACGATGGCCTGGCCATCGGACGGGATCGAGCGCCGCATCGGCTACAGGCGCGTCGCCGAATATCCGATCTATATCAGCGCGGGGCTCGAGACCTCCGCGATCCGCGCGCGCTGGTTCGCCACCATGGGCCAGCATCTGGTATTCGGCATCCCGGCCACGGCGCTGCTGTTTCTGCTGCTCGCCTTCGCGTTCCGGCGCACCCAGCATCTCCAGCTTGAGGCTGCAAAGCGGCGCGAGGCCGAGGAGGCGCTCAAGCACAGCCAGCGCCTGGAGGCGCTCGGCCAGCTCACCGGCGGTGTCGCGCACGACTTCAACAATCTGCTGACCGTGATCCGCGCCTCCGTCGATTTGTTGAACCGGCCGCAGCTGACGGAGGAACGGCGGCAGCGCTACATTACCGCGATTGCGGATGCGGTCGCACGCGCCGCCAGGCTGACCTCGCAGCTGCTCGCCTTTGCGCGGCGCCAGACCCTGAAACCCGAAGTGTTCGACGTCGGCGAGCGGATCCAGTCGCTGCACGACATGCTCGCCACGCTGCTCGGGCCGGCAATCGAGATCACGATCCGGCTGCCGCCGGAGCCATGCCTGGTCAATGCCGATGCCAGCCAGTTCGAGACGGCGCTGATCAACATGGCAACCAATGCGCGCGATGCCATGCAGGGCAAGGGAAGGATCGCCTTCAAGGTCGCGGCGGCAAGTGAAGTTCCGGAGACCGTAACCCATCTAACCGGCAGTCATGGCTTCGTCCGCGTCGCCGTCGGCGACACCGGGATCGGCATTCCCGCCGCGCGACTGGGGCGCATCTTCGAGCCGTTCTTCACCACCAAGCAGGTCGGCCACGGCACCGGCCTCGGCCTCTCTCAGGTGTTCGGCTTCGCCCGGCAGTCGGGCGGCGAGGTGACGGTCACGAGCGAAGTCGGACAGGGCAGCACGTTCTCACTCTATCTGCCGCGCGTGCCGGCGGATTTGCTGCCGCAACAGCAGGCGCCGAACACGGCCCCCGCAGCGGCCGGCAGCGGCATGTCGGTGCTGGTGGTCGAGGACAATATCGAGCTCGCCAATTTCGCTGCCGACGGTCTCACTGAGCTCGGCTACAGCATCACGCTGGTCGACAACGCCAACGACGCGTTGGCGGAATTGGTCGTGGACGCGGATCGGTTCGACGTCGTGTTCTCGGACGTGGTGATGCCCGGGATGACCGGGCTCGATCTCGCGCATGCGATCCGCGATCGCGGCATCGGGGTGCCGATCGTGCTGACCACCGGTTTCAGCGAGGCGCTGTCGCAGGAGGGAAGCCTCGGTTTCGATCTCGTGCAAAAGCCCTACTCGATCAAGGAGCTGTCGCGCGTGCTGCACACAGCGGCGCGACTGCGCCGGGTGCGCGACGGCGCCGCCGAATGACCACCGGGCGCGGAACCCGCGGGAACCGTTTGATTTCTTTTGCGTTATCCGGCCATGCAAAAGCCGGCCGGAAAGCGCGAACAGGACAAGAAGCAGGGCAGCAAGCCGCCCATTGTCGAGATCAAGGGCGAGAACGGCGACGAGGTCGCACCGCCGCCGCCGGAGGTCGTTGAGCCAGACCCGGAGCTCTCGCCCGAGGAGGCCGAGCAGGCCCGCAAGGACTATTTGCTAACGCGCTTCTGGATCAGCGCGCGCGGCTTCTGGGGCCGTAATGGCGACCGGCTGGCGTGGCTCTACTCGATCGGGCTCGGCGTACTGATCGTCCTCACCGTCGGCTTCCAATACGGCATCAATGTCTGGAATCGCGCGATCTTCGACGCCATCGAGAAGCGCGAGGCGGCAAGCGTGTTTCATCTGACGGCGGTGTTCTTCCCGCTCGCAATCGGCAGCATCGTGCTCGGCGTGGCGCAGGTGTTTGCGCGCATGGGCATCCAGCGGCGCTGGCGCGCCTGGCTCACGGCAAGCGTCTTGACGCGCTGGCTCAAGAACGGGCGCTATTACCAGCTCAATCTCGTCGACGGCGACCACAAGAATCCGGAGTACCGGATCGCGGAGGACCTGCGCATCTCGACCGATTCGCCGGTCGATTTCCTCGCCGGCGTCACCTCGGCACTGCTGTCGGCCGTGACCTTCATCGTCGTGCTCTGGACCATCGGCGGCGCGCTCACCGTGACGCTCGGCGGCTCCAACATCACCATTCCGGGCTTCCTCGTGATTGCCGCGGTCCTCTATGCAGCCATCGCATCGGGCTCGATCCTGACGATCGGCCGACAGTTCGTGCAGGTCTCCGAGGACAAGAACCAGGCCGAGGCTGACTTCCGCTACACGCTGACGCGCGTGCGCGAGAACGGCGAGAGTATCGCGCTGCTCGGCGGCGAGGAAGAAGAGCGCGGCGGCATCGACCGCAACTTTACCAACGTGCTGCGGCAATGGGCGCGGCTCGCCGGCCAGCACATGCGCACCACGCTGGTGTCGCAGGGCTCGAGCCTGGTTGCACCGGTGGTGCCGCTGTTGCTCTGCGCGCCAAAATTCCTCGACGGCAGCATGACGCTGGGGCAGGTCATGCAGGCGGCCTCCGCCTTCACCATCGTGCAGAGCGCGTTCGGCTGGCTGGTCGACAATTATCCGCGGCTCGCCGACTGGAACGCCTGCGCCCGCCGCATCGCCTCGCTGATGATGTCGCTCGATGGTCTCGAACGCGCCGAACAGGGCGACGGTCTTGGCCGCATCAAGCGCGGCGAGACCAGCAATGACGCCATGCTTGAAATGAAGGATCTCTCCGTCACGCTCGACGACGGCACCGCAGTGGTCGGCGAGACCGAAGTCGTCGTTGAACCGGGCGAGCGGCTGCTGGTCGCCGGCGAATCCGGCACCGGCAAGAGCACGTTGGTACGCGCCATCGCAGGCCTCTGGCCGTGGGGTGGCGGCAGCGTCAATTTCCATCCCGACCGGCGGCTGTTCATGCTGCCGCAGCGGCCCTACGTCCCCTCAGGCAGCTTACGCCGCGCCGTCGCCTATCCCGGTGCCGAGGACGACTGGACCGTCGAGGAGATCGGCGAGGCCCTGCACAAGGTCGGCCTCGATCATCTCAAGGAGAAGATCGAGGAAGAAGCGCCGTGGGATCAGACATTGTCCGGCGGCGAGAAGCAGCGCCTCGCCTTCGCGCGGCTGCTGCTGCACAACCCCGACATCGTCGTGCTCGACGAGGCGACCTCGGCGCTCGACGAGAAGAGCCAGGACAAGATGATGAAGATGGTCACAAGCGAGTTGCCGAAAGCAACCATCGTCAGCGTCGCGCATCGCGTCGAGCTGGAGGCCTTCCACAGCCGCAAGATCGTGCTGGAGCGCCGCAAGGGCGGCGCAAAACTCGTCAGCGACATCGACCTGATCCCGCGCAAGGGCAAGCGCAAGCTGCTCGGCCGCTTCCTGCGCCAGCGCAAGCCGGCACCGAAGAGGGCGGCGTGATACTCTCTTCGCCGGGACGACACTGAGATTGTGGCTCGGATCGAAGATTGGAGTCCTCACCAAAACCGGCTATGCATGCGCCGCCTGCAATGAGGATCGCCGCTTGACGCCCGACAATGCCCCTTCGACCGCGCCATTCGGCGCGTTTGCGCCGAATGCGGCACAGGCCGCGATCATTCGCCTCACGCAGCAATCGGGGCTGAAGCGCGGCGCGTTCCGGCCATGGATGTCGCGGCTGGTGAACCTGCTGCGCAGCGGCCCCCTCGACGTCCAGTATCAGGGCGCCTCGTTCCGCTTCTACCACCAGGGCAGCGCAACCGAACGCGGCGCGCTGTTCAATCCGGACTACAATCTCGACGAGCTCGACTTCCTGCGCCAGCACACACCGGCGGGCGGCACGTTCGTCGATGTCGGCGCCAATGTCGGCACCTTTGCGCTGGTGATGGCGCGGCAGGTCGGCGCATCCGGCAAGGTGGTCGCGATCGAGCCGCATCCGCTGACGTTCGGACGGCTCTCGTTCAACCACGCCGCATCGAACGCGACGCAGGTACGCCTGGTGCAGGCCGCCGCCGGTGACAGCGACGGCGAGCTGATGATCGAGAGCGGCGGCGGCAATCTCGGCGCCACGCACGTCGTCACCGGCACGGCGAGCGCTGAGGCGATCAAGGTGCCGTCGCTGCGGCTGACGCGCATCCTCGACGAGGCGGGCATCGGCCACGTCGATTCGCTCAAGATCGACGTCGAGGGTTTTGAGGACCGCGTGCTGATCGGCTTCTTCCGCGACGCGCCGCAATCGCTATGGCCGCGTGCAGTGGTGATCGAGCATTTGTCACAAAACGAATGGCAGCAGGATTGTATTGCCGACATGGTCGCGCGCGGCTTTGCGATCGCGCGCAAGACGCGGAGCAATACGTTCCTGTCGCGCTGACAACGAACCACGGAGGTTGTGATGATCGACCATTTGGGCTTCCCCGTCTCCGATTATGAGCGCGCGAAGGCGTTCTACAGCAAGGCGCTGGCGCCGCTTGGCTACAGCCTGATCATGGAAGTAACGCAGGAGCAGACCGGCCACGATGCGGCCGCGGGTTTCGGCGCCGACGGCAAGCCGGACTTCTGGATCGGCGGCGAAGGCGCGCTGAACAAGCCGGTGCATGTCGCGATCCTCGCGAAAGACCGCGCGACCGTCGATGCGTTCTACGAGGCCGCGATGGCCGCCGGCGGCCGCGACAATGGCGCGCCCGGCATCCGCCCGCATTATCATCCGAACTATTACGGCGCATTCGTGCGCGATCCCGACGGGCACAACATCGAGGCCGTCTGCCACGCGCCGGAATAGGACCACCCGATGCGGAACATCGGCGCGGCACCCTCGTTGTCATTCTCCGAACAACTGATCTCGATGATGCCGATGCCGATCGAACCGCCCGAGATTCCGCCGGCAACACCGGGGACTCCGACCGAGCCGCCACCAGGAATTCCGCCGGGCAATCCGCAGCCTGAAATTTCGCCGCCGGTGCGCGAGCCGGGCGAGTCGCCGCGGCCCGACGAGTTGCCGGGGCACACGCCTGAAGAGATTCCATCGCGCGGGCCGAATGGCCCGCTCACGCCAAATCCTGCGACGGACGCAATGCCGCAGCGAGATCATGGATGAGGCGAAGCATCACATATGAAGCGATTGCAACCAGCGTCTGAATGCGCAATGAACGTCGCCATAGTGACGTGATTTGCATGCAGAAATAAATCGGGCCGCGACCCCTTCGCCCGCCACAATCCGGCCTAACGCGTAGCTGTTCATCAAAACACTTCGTCAAAGAACCTTCCGGGGAAGTTGACCATCATGACCAACCTTCGTTTCGTGCTGCTTGCCACCACGGCTCTGACCGCGATGCAATTGGCAAACACCGCATCGCATGCGCAGAGCGCGTCGCCGCTCGTCGTCGCGCAGGCGCAGACACAACCGCCAGAGAACGACAAATCGAAGCAGCCTCCGCCCAAGGGCCCGCCGCCCGCTGCGCGTCCGGCTCCGCCGGCCGCAGCACCGCCTGCAGCGCCCGCGCGCCCCACAGCGCCGCCGCCCGCGGCTGCACCGCCGCATCCTCCCGCCGCGCCGCCACCTGCCGCACCGTCACGCCCGACGCCACCACCTCCCGCGGCCCCGACTCATCAGGCACCGCCGCCGCCTCCCCCGCCACCTGCTGCACCCAAGGCACCGACCCCGCCTCCAGCCGCGGCTCCGCAACAGCACGCACCGACACCGCCGCCTCCGGCACCGCCCGCGGCACGTCCGGCTACGCCTCCGGCCCCGCCGCCCGCGGCTGCTCCTATTGTGCGGCCCGCGCCGACGACAGCGCCGGCCCCCACGACAACGCCAGCTCCGGCACCCGTGGCTCCCGCAGCGCGCCCGGCTACGCCTGCCGCACCGACCGCAACGCCGGCTCCGGGCGGCACGCCTGGCGCAGCGCCCGCTGGACGCCCCGGTGGGCCGCCGCCTGGCGGACGCCCCGGCACACCTCCGACTGCTGGATCACCATCGACGGCTCCGGGAGCCGCGCCCGGTGCCACGACCGCTCCGCCCCCCACGCCTGCACCTGGCGCAACACCGCTGCCGACAGCAACACCGGCTCCCGGCGGCGCTGTGATGCCTCCGCCCGGACGTCAGGGTGGAGCGCCTCCTGCCGGCGCGCCCGCAGCCGGAGCTCCGCCGACCCAGCCGCAGGCGGGCGTCCCGCCCCGGCCGGCAGCACCTCCCGCAGGCGTCGCGGCACCGAGCACCGTCTCGGGCTCGGCGGCCGCAGCGCCGCCGCCCGGCAGGGCGCAATACGCTCCGCCGACGGTCGCGCCGGCCTTCCGCGCCGCGCCCACGACCACCACGCCCCTACCGCCTGCGCCGCGCCCGCAGCAGCGTGACCTGACACCGCTCGCAATTGGCGCGGCCGTCGTGGGCGGCGCCGTGATCGGCGCCACCATCGCCGACTATCGCAACCAGCGACGCGAGAGCATCGAAGGTGGCCGCACCGTCTACACCGAACCGGACCGCATCATCATCCGCGATCCGGGCGGGCAGACCTATGTCCGCGGCAACGATCTCTATCGCTTCCGCTACGGCGCCCGCGACATCCGCACCGATACCGTTGGCGGCGATACCCGCACCGTCGTGATCCGTCCCGACGGCAGCGAAATCATCACCGTGGTCGGTCCGGACGGCCGGTTGCTGCGGCGGATCCGCAGGGACCAGGGCGGGCGGGAGCTCGTCATCATCGACAACAGCTACCGCGATCCGCAGTCGGTCGGCGGCTTCTATGTCGACGCGCCGCCGCCGGTCGTGAACATTCCCTACGACCGCTACATCGTCGATGCCCAGGAGGCCTCGCCGGACGTAATCTACCAGACGATGGTGGCCCCGCCGGTGCAACGGATCGATCGCCGCTACACGCTCGACGAGATCCGCTACAGCCCGAATGTTCGCATGCAGATGCCGAGCATCGATCTCAACACGATCAACTTCGAGACGGGATCGTGGACCATCCCGCCGGACCAGGCGGCGAAGCTGCAGGCGATCGCCGACGGTCTCAACCGAGCGATCCAGGCTAACCCGCGCGTGGTGTTCCTGATCGAGGGACACACCGACGCGGTCGGCAACGACGTCGACAATCTGTCGCTGTCGGATCGCCGTGCGCAGTCCGCGGCCGAATTGCTGACGCAGCAGTTCGGTGTGCCTGCGGAGAACCTGACGTCGCAGGGCTATGGCGAGCAGTACCTGAAGGAGCAGACGCAAGGACCGAGCGCGATCAACCGGCGCGTCACCGTCCGCAACATCACGCCGCTGCTCAACGGCGGGCAGGCTTCGCTGCCGCCGCCCCCGCCCGGCACCGCGCCGCCGCGCTGAGGCGAGCCACAAATGCAAAATGGCCGGGAGCAATCCCGGCCATTTTCGTTGATAGCCTCTGCTGCAGATCGGTCGGCTTCAATTCATGGCAGCGAGGATATTCCGGCCGAAAACCGCAATGTCGGCCGCTGCATCGCTGTTCACGAGCACGGTAACGGAGGCCCACGAACTACCGGCTTGGACGATTCCGTTGTACGCACGGAATCCGCTGATTTCGCCGTCATGTTCGAGACGTCGCATTCCTCCGGGAAGCTGGCATATGAACCAACCCATTGCATAGGCGCATCCGGTGTAGTTCCCCGGCGTCGAAACGGGCGCAGCAGGATTGGTCAGGGTAACCAGCGACGGACTGCTCAAAACGACCCCCGACATCAGCGCGATATTCCATCGCGCCATATCGGCAACGCTTGCCACAATATCGCCAGCACCCAACGGCCAATCCGGCTTGTCGAAAAAGGGCGGAGACAGGTAGATCGGTTGCGCGTCGATCACCCCTGCGGGCGCGGGCTCGCCGATAAATCCCGCCGACTTCATCCCTGCCCTTCCGAATATTCGGGACCGAACATAGTCGTGAAAAAACGGAATGGACGAACTTTGGTTGGCCCCTTTTGTGGTTTGAACGATCTGCGAAAGAAGAAAGTAGTTCGAGTTGCTGTAGTCGAAAGCGCCGGGTGGCCCCTGCAACGGAAACGTCTTTATCCTTTGGACCATATTGTTGCGGTCGATTGGATTTTGACCCGGTACAAAGCCGACGTTCGGGTCGATCATAATGGCCGACTGATCGGCTGTGTAGCTGGGGATATTCGAGGTCATGTTCAGCAGTCGACGGATCGTCATCGGCTGCACCGTCGACCATTGGCCGATGTTCGAAAGATAATCGTCCAAACGTGTATCGAGCGAGAGCGGCTTGCCAGTGAACGGCACCTTCTCACTATCCTCGATCAACGCGAGTATGCTGCTGGCGGTAAATTGCTTGGTGACAGAGCCGATGCGGAAGCGAATATTCGCGCCATTGGGAATGGCGGCACCGCCTGGACCGATCGCGCCGGTATATACCGTTGCCCCGTTCACGGTAACCGCGATTGCTATCGTCGGCTGACCTCGTTGAGCCTGATACTGCCTGGCAAACTGATCCAGCTGATTTTGCCGGCCAGTATCCCAGGTAAATGCTTGTCCCGAACCGCTTGCCGACAGCAAGAAAAACAGCACCGAAAAAAAGCGAGAGAACATGAAGCCCTCCAGTCTGGAAATCGGACAGCGCCGGGGCAGCGTATGATGAGTCCCGTCGCCGGCCTCGCCTTCAGCAATCAATGTCGGTGACGCCAATGTTATTTTGGAGTACGCGCCACTTCTTGTCCTGGGTCGCGCGCAAGGTCACCGATTCCGGGCGGCAGCCCTTTAGATTGGAAAACTTTGTACGAAAACCCAGCGTAGTATAGAGCCCTGCTGGAAAGCCGGGCGGAGATTCAGCCGAACCAAATCCAAATGGATCGCGCTTGACCACGGTGCCCATCGGCTTGCGAAAGTCGTCGTAGAGCTTCTTCAGCTGATCCTTGTCCTTGAAGCTGACCCCGTAAGCGGTGGGGTCAAGCTGTCGCCACATGCTGTCAACATCGCCGGCGTCGAGGGCCGCCAGATAGGTGGCGGCAACCGGCTCGGGCGGCTCGGCAGGAGGGACATAGCGAACGGCGTGTTGCTCGATCGCCGGCTGATTCAAATAGACCAGCGCAACGAGCGCGAGCGCGCCTCCGGCCCGGACACCAGACTTGTACTTGATATCCAGTTTGCCCGGCAGGATCGCTCCAAACCCGCCGGCCGCAAGCGCCAACACCGTAATGTACACACGAAGCTGAAATGGCTCCGGATTCGGAAAGTTGACCGCGAACACGAGCATCGTGACGAGAAACGCGACGCCGCACACGAAGCCCAGAAGAATGTTAATGTCTATTGCGCCCGAAATAATTCCGTGGGCTGGCCTGTTCATCGTGCCCCCTTCCCGAAAGAAGAGGAAACTTATCAACCCTAGGGTATTCCGCAACAAGGCGTTGGAATCCACGCGGCATGGGTCCCGTCGTTCGCCAGGACGACAATCAGCCCTTGTCGCTCTCGAGCTTGAAGATCTGCGAGCCTTCGCTGCCGGACAAGAGGCCCGTGTCGCTATAGAGCTTCAGCTTCGTCCGCGTGTCGGCGATGTCGAGATTGCGCATCGTCAGCTGGCCAATACGATCGGCCGGCGTGAACGGCGCGTCCTCCACCTTCTCCATGCTGAGCCGCTCCGGCGCATAGGTGAGGTTCGGGCTTTCCGTGTTTAGAAGCGAGTAATCGTTGCCGCGGCGCAGCTCCAGCGTCACCTCGCCGGTGACGGCGCGCGCGACCCAGCGCTGCGCGGTCTCACGCAGCATCAGAGCCTGCGAATCGAACCAGCGACCCTGATAGAGCAGACGGCCGAGACGCATGCCGCTGATGCGGTATTGCTCGATGGTGTCCTCGTTGTGGATGCCGGTGACGAGGCGCTCATAGGCGATGTGGAGGAGCGCCATACCCGGCGCTTCATAGATGCCGCGGCTCTTGGCCTCGATGATGCGGTTCTCGATCTGGTCGCTCATGCCGAGGCCATGGCGGCCGCCGATGGCGTTGGCTTCGAGGAACAGCGCGACGGGATCAGAGAAGGTCTGGCCGTTCAGCGCCGTGGGCTGGCCTTCCTCGAACCGCACCACGACCTTCTCGGCTTTTACGGCGCAGTCGTCGCGCCAGAACGGCACGCCCATGATCGGGTTGACGATCTTGATGCCGCTGTCGAGGCTCTCGAGATCCTTTGCTTCGTGCGTGGCGCCGAGCAGATTGCTATCGGTCGAATACGCCTTCTCGGCGCTCATCTTGTAGGCAAAGCCCTGGGCGGTCATGAACGCCGACATCTCGGCGCGGCCACCGAGCTCGTCGATGAACTGCTGATCGAGCCAGGGCTTGTAGATCTTCAGGCCGGGATTGGTCAGCAGGCCGTAGCGGTAGAAGCGCTCGATGTCGTTGCCCTTGAAGGTCGAGCCGTCGCCCCAGATGTTGACGCCGTCTTCCTTCATCGCCGCGACCAGCATCGTGCCGGTGACGGCGCGCCCGAGCGGCGTGGTATTGAAATAGGTGATGCCGCCGGTCGAGATGTGGAAGGCGCCCGACTGGATCGCGGCGATGCCCTCGTGAACGAGCTGCATGCGGCAATCGACCAGCACCGCTTTCTCGGCGCCGAACTCCATCGCCTTGCGCGGGATCTCGTTGTAGTCGGCTTCATCAGGCTGGCCGAGATTGGCGGTATAGGCGTAGCAGCGCGCGCCTTTCTGCTTCATCCAGAGCAGCGCCGCGCTGGTGTCGAGGCCGCCCGAAAAAGCGATGCCGACTTTCTCACCCTTGGGCAGGCTTTTCAGGATCGTGGTCATGGGGCTTCCAATCGGGTCTCGAAGGGCTGATGTGAGGGCGAACTTGACCGCGCGAATATCAAATTTCGCAGGCCTCGGCACGCATTTAATGGCTCAAAGCGAGGGCTCGGCCCCCGTCTTGCGGCCGAACAGGCGCTGGCGGAGCCGGTAGGCGGGCATGTTCAGCCGGGTCAGGACGGCATCGACCGCCTCGTCCGAGAACCGGGTCCGCGGCCAGCGGTAAATCAGCGCGTAGGCGAACCAGATCACGACGAAGGTGACGAGGCCGGCGATCGACACGTCGGTGAAGAAGTGGCCGCCGAACGCCATCCGCAGCCCGCTGGTGACGGCGCCGAAGACAACCGCACCGGCATAGGCGAGCGGCCGCCATGCCGGCGGCGCCAGCGCAGCGGGCGCGAGCGTCCAGAACGCGGTCGCGCCTTCGCCGGAGAAGAACGAGCAGTTGCGCGCGCAATCACCGCGCGGATCCCACCACGGCACGAACTGCTGATCGCCGGCAAACTGCGTCACCACCACCGGGCGCGGCCGGCCCCAATAGGTCTTGAAGGTGAGATTGGTCAGGATGCCGGCCGACAGGATGATGGTGACCAGCAGAAACACGATCGCGCGCCCCGACACCATGAGGGGACGGTCGGGCCGGATCATCTTGACCACGAGCGCGACCAGCGGCGGCAGCACGAAGGCCCAGGAGACCCACATCGCCGCGTCACGCGCGACGCCGGCCCAATCGTTCAGCTTGAGCGGAAACGTCTTCGTCTCCGGGTCGAAAAACAGCGCGGCGAGCTTGAGATCGAGCTCGGGATAGAGGCCGAAAACGACGCCGATCACGAGCCACAGCGCCAGGGCGATGAAGAGTCCGGTACGGTTCATGGCGCGCGGTTTAGCGGAGTGGAGGAAGGATGAAAACCCCGGAATGACGGCACAAACTACCGTACATCCGGCCGTGAATTCGACGGCAGCGGCGGGGGTGGTTTGCGCGGGGGCGGCGGGTTGCGCCAGGCGCCGGCGTTGCGGCCGGCGATCAGCCAGTAGACGACGCCGGCGACGATACCTGCGCCGGTCATGATCTCCAGATGACGCCGCACAATGCCCTCGAACTGCAAAGTATCGGAGTGAAAGGGAACGAGGCCGAGATAGCAGGCGAGCCCGACGAGGCCGCCGCCAACGGCATAAGCCAGCGCACTGCGGATATAGAGCGCCTCGGTGATCGCGACGATCACCGCCGCCGGAACCAGGGCGAAGCCCGAGACGAAGATGAAGCCGAAGCCCAGCAAAATATCGATCGTGCCCTGATCGACGGGCCCGGCGCCGAGATCGGAAAATTCCGGAAACAGCAGCGCGACGACCACGATCATGCCGCCGACGAAACAGGCGGCGAGAAAGCCGATAAAGATGACGATGAGGCGGCCGATCAGGGACATGCGCGGAAAGCCACCGTAGCCGTCATTGCGAGGAGCCAGCCGGTCCCGCCGCCGGCGGGCCGGATGACAGGCTCCGCGACCAAGCAATCCAGACTGCCACGGCGGAAGGATTCTGGATTGCTTCGCTGCGCTCGCAATGACGGGGATGCGAGAGCGCGCATCAACTCAATCCGTCACCGCCATGGCGCGCAGCGCCTGGCGTTCGCTGGCCGACAGCTTCTCCGTTTCCGACTTGAGCTGGCCGCAGGCGGCGAGGATGTCGCGGCCGCGCGGGGTGCGCACCGGCGAGGAATAGCCGGCGTTGAAGATGTATTCGGAGAACTTTTCGATCTGGTCCCAGTCCGAACACTCATAGGCGGTGCCGGGCCAGGGGTTGAACGGAATGAGATTGATCTTGGCGTGAATGCCCTTGAGCATCTTCACCAGCAGTTTTGCATCGTCGAGCGAATCATTGACGCCCTTGAGCATCACATATTCGAAGGTGATCCGGCGGGCGTTCGAGGCGCCGGGATAGTCGCGGCAGGCCTGCAGCAGCTCCTTGATCGGATATTTGCGATTGAGCGGCACCAGCTCGTTGCGCAGTTCGTCGCGCACGGCGTGCAGGGAGATCGCAAGCATCACGCCGATCTCGTCGCCGGCGCGCACGATGTTCGGCACCACGCCGGAGGTCGACAGCGTGATGCGGCGGCGGGAGATGCCGATGCCTTCATTGTCGCCGACGATCAGCAGCGCATCGCGCACCGCGTCGAAATTGTAGAGCGGCTCGCCCATGCCCATCATCACGACGTTGGTGACGCGGCGCGTGCCGTCCTCGCGATCGGCCCAGTCATTGAGGCGATCGCGGGCCACCATGATCTGACCGACGATCTCGCCGGCGGTGAGGTTGCGCACCAGGCGCTGCGTGCCGGTGTGGCAGAACGAGCAGTTCAGCGTGCAGCCGACCTGCGAGGAGACGCAGAGCGTGCCGCGATCGGTCTCGGGGATGTAGACGCACTCGACTTCGTGCGCCCGCTCGACATTGTCGCCGCTCGGTAAGCGCAGCAGCCATTTGCGGGTGCCGTCGTTGGAGATCTGCTCGGCCACGACTTCGGGACGATCGACGGTGAAGTGCTGCGCGAGCTCGGCGCGAATGCCCTTCGAGACCGAGGTCATATCGTCAAAACTTTGGGCGCCGCGGAAGTACATCCAGTGCCAAAGCTGCTGCACGCGCATCTTGCGCTGCGCCGGTGCCACGCCGATCTCGCCGAGGCGATCGGCAAGCTCGGTGCGCGACAGGCCGATCAGCGACGGCTTTGCCGGCGGCACATAGGTTTCGAGTGGAGTCTTCTCCACGAGGATTGCGTTGTGCGGCTCGGTCGTCGGTTGCATTGAATGGACCTAATGGCTTGGTCGTTCCGGGATGGTCCGAAGGACCAGACCCGGAACCTCGAGACTCCGGGCTCGATGTACCTGGGACGCGCTTGCGTCCCGTCGCATCGCCCCGGAATGACGGAAGAAATCTGGAACCGCCCCTATATAGCAACCGAAACCGCCGATTGCGACCGTGATCCCGCTTGCAGCCTTAACGCCTGCAATCCTGAGAAATCCGGTCCAGCGCCTGGGCGAGGCCCTTCAGCGAGAAGGTGTCGGTCGTCTCGGTGCCCTTGGCCGAGACGCCCTTGACCACGAGATCGGCGGATTTGCGCATGGCCTCGACCATCCGCTCCTCCTCGGCCGCATTCTTGATCCAGAGGCCGTCACCCTGCGTATACATCGAGAAGGCGGCACCGCCGACCTCAACCGAGGATTCGGAGCCCGGCTTCAGCGCATAGCCGATCATGACCGAGACTTCGTTGTTCACCTTTTCCGCCGGCCGGGTCGAGACGAAGGCATAGGCGGGATCACGGGGCCGGTTCGGCGGGTTGGTCTTCGACGACGAGGGTTTTGCCAGCGCGAAGCAGACCTTCTTGCCGTTGGGCGTAGCCGAATAGGCGCCCCAGGTGCCGAACTGGCCGATCAGGGTCGGCTCCGCGCCGCCCGCAACCGCTGCGGGCGGGGCCACCGGTTTGCTCTCGGGCTTTGCTGCCGACTTGGCCGTCGTATTTGCCGCCGGCGCTGCCGCTTTCGGTGCGGCCTCTTTCGGTGCAGATTTGGGCGCCGGTTGTGCCGTCTGCGCCCGCGCGGAATCGGTGATTCCCCACGCCGTCACGCCAATTATCAAAGCCAAAAATAGCGCCCGCCACATGCTGGAGTGGTTCCCTCAATATTGTGACTGGAAGATGGCCCGGCCGTGCTTTGTCCCCGAGGCAGGGATAGCCGGGAAAGTCCAATTTGGGAAGGCAGTTAGCGGGTCAGCCTTTGGATCGCGCGGCACGCTGGTCGGCCCATTGCGCGTCAGTCCAGCGCAACAAATCCTCGGCGCCGGAACTGCGCAGATGCGCGCCGCCATCGATCACCACCATCTCGCCATTGATGTAACCGGCACGATCCGAAACCAGGAAGCTGGCGAGGTCGACAAGTTCGCTGTGCTCGCCGGTGCGCCCCATCGGATTGCGCGCGGTCCAGCCTTCGTCGCGGCCCTCGGGGCGGAGCTGGCCCGAAGCGCCTGCGGTCGGGAACGGACCCGGTGCGATCGCGACGGTGCGGATGCCCTTCGGACCCCACTCGACCGCGAGGCTCTTGGTCATCGCCAGCACCGCCGACTTCGCCATCGCCGACGGCACGGTGAAGGCGCGACCGGTGATGGTCGAGGTCGAGAGGATCGAGAGCACGACGCCATTATGCTTGCCGTCGATCCAGCGCTTGCCGGCAGCGAGCGTGCAGTACATCGCACCATGCAGCGTCGGCGCCAGGATCGCATCCGCGGCACGGAAGGAGAGATGCTCGCTCTGCGCAATGAAGGTCGCAGCAGCATTGTTGACGAGAATATCGAGCGGCGCCTCGCGCCAGATCGTGTCCATCATGCTGTCGACAGCGGCACCGTCGCGGATATCGCAGGCGATGGTGGTGACCTTGCCGCCGGTCTGCGCGCGCATCTCGCTTGCGGTTGCTTCCAGCCGGTCGGGCTTGCGGCCGCAGATCACGAGCTCGGCGCCGAGCGTGAGGAAGCGACGCCCCATCGCGGCGCCGAGGCCCGAGCCACCACCGGTGACGAGGATGCGCTTGTCCTTGAGCAGACCCGTTTCAAACATCGTTTGAACCCTTTCTCCGCGGATTTCGTCGTTGCGAGCGCAGCCAAGAAATCCAGACTATTTCCGCAGGACGGATTCTGGATTGCTTCGCTCCGCTCGCAATGACGCGAGGATAGGCCAGCGAGCCGCTTTCGACAAAGAATCCGGATTGTCGCCCGTGCCTAAATCCGGCAGAAACAGATCAACTATAATTCCACATCGAAACGCCCCAAGGTGCCGCCATGAAAGCCATTCTCTGCTCGCAATATTGCCAGCCCGACGATCTCGTGCTTGCGGACGTGCCCGATCCGGTGGCCGGTCCCGGCGAAGCCGTGATCGCGATCAAGGCGGCGGCGCTGAACTTCTTCGACATCCTGATGATCCAGGGCAAGTACCAGATCAAGCCGCCGTTCCCGTTCTCGCCGGCGGCCGAAGTTGCGGGCGTGATCGAGAGCATCGGTCCCGGCGTGACTGAGGTGAAGGTCGGCGACCGCGTGGTCGCCTCCTGCGGCCATAACGGTGCGCGCGAGAAGATCGCATTGCCGGCGGCATCGATCGTGAAGATTCCCGACAATCTCGACTACGACCGCGCGGCGGGCATCATCATCATCTACGGCACCGCGCTGCATGCGCTGGAAGATCGCGCCAGCCCGAAGCCGGGCGAGACGCTTGCGGTGCTCGGCGCGGCCGGCGGCACCGGCTTAGCTGCCTGCGAGCTTGGCAAGCTGATGGGCCTGAAGGTGATCGCCTGCGCCTCGTCGGACGAGAAGCTGGAATTCGCCAAAGCACACGGCGCCGAGCTGACGCTGAACTACGGCAAGGAAGATCTGAAGGAAGGCTTGCGCAAGCTCACGGGCGGCAAGGGCGTCGATATCATCTTCGATCCGGTTGGTGGTACGTATGCCGAGCAGGCGCTGCGCTCGATCGCCTGGGAAGGCCGCTTCCTCGTGATCGGCTTTGCCGCCGGCGACATTCCGAAGATGCCGCTGAACCTCGCGCTCTTGAAAGGCTGCGACATCCGCGGCGTGTTCTGGGGCGCCTGGACCCGGCTCAATCCGGAAAAGAACCGCGCCAATCTCGAGAAGCTCGTGAAGTGGACCGCGGAAGGAAAGATTTCATCGCATGTCGACCGCACCTTCCCGCTGGCCCAAACCGCGGATGCGCTGAAGGTGCTCGCGGGACGCCAGGCCATGGGCAAGGTGATCCTGCATCCGTGAGGATGTCGGCGACGTTGCACGCACGCTCGCCACACATGAAACTGTCGTCGTCCGGCTTGACCGGACGACCCAGTATTCCAGAGACAGCAGAGACTTAGCCGAGAAGCCGCGGCGTACTGGATTCCCCGCCTTCGCGGGGAATGACAGCGCAGTTTGTGGCAGGCGACGCAACGCCTCCCGCTTTTCTTACGAAGTTGCGCAGCGCGCCACCTGGTGAAAATCCCCTCAATCATCGTGGCCAAAATTGCGGTGCATTCCGCCGCCTCGCCGTAATCAAACCCAAATATCTCCCGATTCGCGCAAACCGCCGTCGCTTTTTGGGCTGAATCGGACGGCGATTTACCGGTTCCAGTTTGCGGGGCGCTTCTGGACAACAAAAAGAAGACTGAAGCCGGGACTGTCCCTGCGTTGCGTCAGTAATGGGGAGCATCACCATGGAGACGACGGCATACCGTCCGTCCAGGGAGTCGAGGGCGTTCGACTCCAACCGATCTGCATCACAAGAGCCCACCGCGTCCTACATCCGTGCGCGCGCCAGCCGCGCCGATCTTCCGCAGGACGATCCAATGCCGCTGTTCCTGTCCGACCCGCTCGGGGCACCGGACCCGCTTGAATATGCGCCGCTGACGTTGCGCCCCGGATCCAGGATCGTCCCGCGCCTTCTCGCGGCTGTGTTCGCGATATCCGCCGCCGCGATCCTGGCGGCGCTGTTTCAGTCCGACCTGCGCAGCCTCATTGTGGCCAATGCCGGCAGCCCGACGGGCGCGGCTTCTGATCAAACCATCGCTCCGGCCAATCCGCCGGTCATGCGGCAAGCTCCGCTCAAGGATCCGGCGCGCGTGACCAACACGAGGCTGGCGAGTGCCGAGAGGGAGGATCTCCCTGCACCGCCGAGCCGTGACACCATCGCGGCCGCTCATCAGATCGCATTGCAGGCGCAGATGCCGGTGCCCGTCGTGGCACGGCCCGCGTCACCGGCACCACCTGAGCCGGTCAGGACGCTCGACGCCGACACGCTGACGGGGCTGATGACGCGCGCGAGGAGCCTGATCGGTGTCGGCGACATCGCCGCGGCGCGCCTGCTGCTCGAGCGCGCAGCCAATGCGCAAGATGCAACGGCCGCGCTCCTGCTGGCGCAAACCTATGATCCGGCGGTGCTGGGCATCAGCGACGCGCGGAGCATCATCGCCGACGCATCAGTCGCACGTGACTGGTATCAGCGCGCGGCAAGCCTCGGATCGGCGGAGGCACGACAGCGCCTCGCCCGGCCATCTCACTAAAACTCTTCAGGGGACATCATGCGTAACGCTTTGAGCATGGCGCTTGCCGCCATCATGACGATCTGCGCCTTCTCGGCACGAGCTGAGCAGACCGAATACGATCCGGCAAAAGTGTCGGACAGCCTGAAAGCCATCTTCCAGTTCGGCTCGACCACAACCAAGCAGGCGCTGAACGCCAACACCGTCACGCTGATCACCGGCACGATCGGCGGCACTTATGTGCAATTCGGCGCCGACCTCGCCTCGGTGCTCGACGACGGCAACAAGATCCGCGTGCTGCCGATCGTCGGCCGCGGCTCGGTGCAGAGCGTCGCCGACATCCTGTTCCTGCAAGGCGTCGATCTCGGTGTCGTGCGCGCCGATACGCTCGACTATCTCGAGCGCAAGGGCTTTGCCAAGGACATCAAGCGGCAGTTCACCTATGTGACAAAACTCTACAACGAGGAGATGCAGGTGATCGCGCCGAAATCGGTCGCGACGCTGAAAGACCTCGAAGGCAAGACCGTCAGCGTCGACCTACCGAACGGCGGCACCTTCGTCACCGCCCTCACCGTGTTCGAGCGGCTCGGGATCAAGGCGAAGTTCGTCTATGTCGAGCAGCGTATCGCAATGGAGAAGCTGAAGGCCGGCGAGATCGACGCCGTCATCGTGGTCGGCGGCAAGCCGTACAAATCGGTCTCGACCTTCGGCAATGACGGCCGCTTCCATCTTGCGAGGGTCGACTATGCCAAGCCGCTCCAGAGCGACTATCTGCCGGCGACGCTGACGGCCAAGGACTATCCGAACCTGATCAAGGACGGCGAGAGCGTGGACACGATCGCGGTGCCCGCGGTGCTCGCGGCCTATAATTGGGCGCCCAACACCGAGCGCTATCGCAAGCTTGCGCTGTTCGTGGACGCGTTCTTCACGAAATTCCCCGCGCTGCAGAACCCGCCGTTCCATCCTAAATGGAAGGAGGTCTCGCTCGCCGCACCGCTGTCCGGCTGGAGCAGATTGCCGGTGGCGCAGCAATGGCTCGACAAGCACGGCATCGAGCCGGTGGCCCGGCAGCGCTTCGAGGCGTTCTTGAAGCAGACTCCCGCGGCTGCAAACGTGTCCGACGCGGACAAGGAGACGCTGTTCAAGCAATTCCAGGCGTGGGACGCGGAGAAGGCGCGGGCGCAGAAGTAAAGGGCGCGCTTGGAGCAAGCGCCTTCCACACATTCGGTGTCATCGCCCGGCTTGGCCGGGCGATCCAGTACTCCGAGACGGTTGTGGTTTAATCGATGGGCTGCGGCGTACTGGATTCCCTGCCTTCGCGGGGAATGACAGCGGAATGCGCGGCAAAAGGCGACTACGCGGCTTCTACATCCGCCTTAACCTCATCCACCCCACGCTTCAACACAGCACGGGCGGCTTCGCGGTGCTCATTCGTGATATGGCCAGCAACCATGCGGATGGCAGTGGCGAGCACGGCGGCATCATCGGTGAAGCCGAGGACCGGCATCACGTCAGGGATGAAGTCGAACGGCAGGATGAAATAGGCGATCGCGCCCAGTAGCGCCGCCTGGACGTGGCGCGGCGTCTGCCGGTCGAACGCACAATAATAGGCGGCGAGCAGATCTTCGGCGAACGGCAGTTGCGCGGCGACACGCTTGAGCTTGCGCCAGAAACGGCGGCGCACGCTCTCACGATCTTCCGCGAGCCGATCGGCCGGCTCGAAGCCGACGCTGTGTTCGGCAGCCATGGTTGGAAACTCCCCGTTCAGCCAAGGATGGCATCGGCGCGGCGGATGGCCGCAGCTCCTGCCGGTCACAACATGGGGATGCAGCGACGCCTCGCAAGATGTCAGGCTGGTGTCAGCATGGCGATGGCGTTCATCGCCATGGCGAGCTCGATGTCGAGCTTGGTGACGCCGCCGGCGTCATGGGTCGCCAGCACCACCTCTACCGTCTTGTAGACGTTACGCCATTCGGGGTGATGATCGATCTTCTCGGCCACCAGCGCCGCGCGGGTCATGAACCCGAAGGCCTCGTTGAAATCCTTGAAGACAAAGGTTTTCCCGATCGCGTCGCGACCCTGAACCTCGGTCCAGCCCGGGATGCTGCCCAGCGCCTGTTTGCGCGCTTCCGCCGTCAGCCGCTCAGCCATGATTTGCCTCCGTTTTCAGGGGAACTTTACCCTAACGCCGTGCTTACGCCCCGGGTTCATACGGGATTTCGCCCATCCGCTAACCATGACGGAGATGTAACCCCGCAGGACAAGAAATTTGCTACAATTGCCGGCGTAAATCGCTGGCCAAGATGAAACTGAGCCTCAAGCGCCTGTTTGGGAGATCGATGACCGGGGGATTGGACCTGGCCGAAGCGCCCGTACCGACGTCGCCGCGATCAGCGGCGCGACGGACTGCGCTTGTCTCCCTCGCATTGGTGCTCGCCATCGCCGGTGCGCTGGTCGGCGGCTATTATTTTGCCATGCGACCGGTGACGCTGAAGGTCGCGGTCGGTCCCGCCAATAGCGACGATGTCAAGGTCATGCAGGCACTGACCCAAGGCTTCGCCCAGCACAAGAGCTATGTACGACTGCGTCCGATCCAGACCGACGGCGCCACTGCCAGCGCCGATTTGCTGGCGGAGGGCAAGGCCGATCTCGCCATCGTGCGCGGCGACGTCGACGTGCCGAAAAATGCGCAAGCGGTCGCGACCCTGCGCAAGAACGTCGTGGTGCTGTGGTCCGTGCCCGGCAAGGGCAAGAAGAAGGGCGCGAAGATCACCAAGATCGCGCAGCTCGCCGGCCATAAGGTCGGCGTGGTCGGCCGCACCCAGGCCAACGTCAATCTGCTCAAGGTGATCCTCCAGCAATACGGCATCGATCCCGCCAAGGTCGAGATCATCCAGTACCCCGCCAACGAAGCCGCCGAGGCGATCAAGGCCCAGAAGGCCGATGCCTATCTCGCGGCCGGTCCCGTCAACAGCAAGATCACGTCGGATGCGATCGCCGCCTCGTCGAAGGATACCGGCACGCCGACTTTCCTCGCGATCGATTCGGCGGATGCGATTGCGCAGAACCACCCGGTCTATGAAGCATCCGAGATCCCCGCGGGCACATTCGGCGGCTCACCAGCTCGTCCCGACGACGAGGTCAAGACGATCAGCTTCTCGCACCATATCGTGGCGCGCAAAGGCTTGTCGGAGACAAACGTCGCGGCGTTCACGCGGCAGCTCTTCGCCGTGCGGCAGCAATTGGTGACGGAATTCCCGCTGGCGGCGAAAATCGAGACGCCCGACACCGACAAGGATGCGGTGATCCCCGTGCATCCGGGTGCGGCCGCCTTCGTCGACGGCGAGGAGAAGACCTTCCTCGACAGATACAGCGATTACATCTGGTGGAGCCTGATGGCGCTCTCGGCCATGGGCTCGATCGGCGCCTGGTTCGCGGGCTACCTGAAAAAAGACGAGCGCGATAACAACAGTCATCTGCGCGACCGCCTGTTCGACATGATCACCGCGGCGCGCAAGAGCGAGACGACCGAAGAGCTCGACCAGATGCAGACCGAGGCCGACGAGATCCTGCGCGACACGCTGCGCTGCTTCGACCACGGCGCCATCGAAGAGGCTGCACTCACCGCCATCAACATCGTGCTCGACCAGTTCCACGCGGCGGTCGCCGACCGCAAGGCCGTGCTGTTCAGCATGCCGCAGAACCTGCAACGCGCAGGCGCGCAGTTCAGGGCCGCCGGCAACGCTTGAACGCTTGCGCACGTAATTGCTGCGTCACATTGCCTCAATATAGCGTCTGGCTTGATCGTGATGGCTGCCGTCCTGGCGGTCGCGCCACGCAATATCGAGAGCATCGCCATGAAGATCAAATTCTCCCGCCGCCGCTTCCTCACCACCGGTGCTGGTGCTCTCGGCGCGATCGCGATGCCGCATCTGTCGCGCGCGGCCGACCGGCCGGCGGTGACCCATGGCGTGCAGTCGGGCGACGTCACCGTCGATGGCGGCGTGGTGTGGGCGCGTGCCGACCGCCCGTCGCAGATGCTGGTCGAGGTCGCCACGACGGAGTCCTTCAAGGACGCCCGCGCGCTGCCGCCGATCCCGGCGCTGCCCGAGAGCGATTTCACCGCCAAAATGCTGATCGAGAACCTGCCGGGCGGACAGGACATCTTCTACCGTGTTCGCTTCCGCGATCTCTCGCATACCGCGGTCGAAGGCGAGGCGGTGGTCGGCCGTTTCCGTACCGCGCCGGCCGACCGCCGCGACGTCAGTTTTATCTGGGGCGGCGATGTCGCTGGGCAGGGCTGGGGCATCAATCCAGATGATGGCGGCATGGTCAGCTTCTCCGCCATGCGCAAGCACCGTCCGGATTTCTTCCTGCATTCCGGCGACACCATCTATGCCGACGGCCCGATCGAATCCGAGGTCAAGCTCGCCGACGGCAAGATTTGGAAGAACGTCACGATCCCCGAAAAGGCCAAGGTCGCGGAGACGCTGGACGAGTACCGCGCCGCGCACAAATACAATTTCACCGACGACAACGTCCGCGCCTTCAATGCCGAGGTGCCGATCTTCGTGCAGTGGGACGACCACGAGGTGACCAACAACTGGTCGCTGTCGAAGGAGTTGCCGGCGACCTACAAGGTGCGCGACATCTCGCTGCTCGCGGCGCGCGCGGGCCGCGCCTTCCACGAAATGTATCCGATGCGCGAAAGCATCGTCGAGCCGGGCCGGGTCTATCGAAAAATTTCCTACGGCCCGCATCTGGACGTGTTCGTGCTCGACGAGCGCAGCTATCGCGGCCCGAATGGCGCCAATCTCGAAACGGAATACGGCCCGGCCAGCTACTTCCTCGGCCCCGACCAGATCGCCTGGCTCAAGCGCGGCCTGCTCAACTCGCGCGCGACCTGGAAGGTGATCGCCTCCGACATGCCGCTCAGCCTGGTCGTCGCGGACACGCCGAAGGGCGGCTCGGAAGCGATTGCGCAGGGCGACGGTCCGGTGCGCGGCCGCGAGTTCGAGATCGCCGACATCCTGCGCTTCATCAAGATGGCGCCTGTTAGCAACACGGTGTGGCTGACCGCGGATGTGCATTACGCCGCCGCGCATTACTACGATCCGAACAAGGCCCAGTTCCAGGAGTTCGAGCCGTTCTGGGAATTCGTCTCCGGTCCGTTGCACGCCGGCACATTCGGTCCGAACGCGCTCGACAATACGTTTGGGCCCGAAGTGCGCTTCGTCAAGGCGCCGGGCAAGGACAGCCAGAACCTGCCGCCGTCCGCCGGCATGCAGTTCTTCGGTCACGTCAAAATCGACGGCGCCTCGGGCCAGATGATTGTGACCTTGCGCGACCGCGCCGACGTCGCGCTGTGGTCGACCACGCTCGATCCGAAACGCGGCTGATTGCTAATCGACGGCGCGAACCTGGAGCGCTGCCTCCAGCGCGTCGCTTGAGCACGGCTTCTGCAAACGGGGCCGGCTGGCGAATTCGGGCGGAATACGAGCGTCGTTGCCGTAGCCGGTGACGAAGACGAACGGAATCTTGAGCGCCACCAGCCGTTCGGCGATCGCAAAGCTCTTCTCGCGGATCAGCTCGACATCGAGCAGTGCGAAGTCGGGTGCCCGCTTGGCGATCGCGTCCAGTCCCTGCGTCACCGACCCGACCGTCCGCACGCTCGTCACGCCAAATCCGATGAGACGGTCCTCGAAATCGATCGCAATGATGGGGTCGTCCTCGACGATCAGAACGTCGGCAGGCCGGCCTGAGCGATCGGGAAGTGCGGGTGCCATGATCGGATCTCGAACGTGAGGTTTTTGGGTGTGAGGGTTTTCAGATCAGGACTGCCGCGACACGATGCCTGCGCCCAGCGCATCGGAGGGTTCCCGGAACGAAACCCACCACATCAGAGTTCTCCAGTCTGTCCACTTGTGCACACAAGGAACGGACGCAACTCGCTAGTGTGAGGAGAGGATGGCGGGGATCACGATGGACGCGCGTATCGACAAGGCAAGCGAGGTCGACAGCCGGCCGGCCAACAATCTGCTGCGGCGCTTGAGCCAGGCGGATTACGCGTTGCTGGCGCCGCATGTCACCGTTGAAAACACCGCGGCAAACGACCTGCTCTACAATCCCGGCGACGATGTCCAGGTCGTCCACTTCCCTTGCGGACCGTCGCTTGCGACGTTTCTCGTCCCCAACGAGGACGGCCGCGACGTCGAGACCATTCTGGTCGGGCGCGAGGGCGCGGTGGGCGGCATCGTCAGCGAAGGCTTCCTGCCGGCCTACACCCGCATCTGCGTGAAATTTGGCGGGCCGTTTGCGCGCGTCAATGTCGCCAGGCTGGAAGCGGCCAAGCAACGCTCGACGTCGCTGCGCCATGTCTTTGCCCGCTACGCCGATTGCATGCTGGCGCAGATCTTCCAGTCCACCGCCTGCAACGCCATCCACTCGATCGAGCAGCGCACGGCCAAATGGATTTTGGCGGCGATGGAGCGGACCGGCGACGAGAACAGCGTGCCGCTGACTCACGAGCAGCTTGCCACGCTGCTCGGGGTAGGACGCAGCTATGCGAGCCGTGTGCTGCAGTCGTTCAGGGCGGAAGGCGTGCTCGAGACCAGGCGCGGGTCGATTCTGGTCCGCAACCGCGATGGCCTGCGGCTGCGCGCCTGCCTCTGCAACGACGCCGTGAAGATGCATTTCGAGGAAGTTTTGCGCGGGGTCTACCCGACCGCGGAGCCGAGCAGCAGCCCGGTACGGGGCTGATCGAGGCACCTCGGGCCAAAGGACCGGTTTGGTGCCGGATTGCCCCTAACCCCCGGGAATTCCCGGACAAAATTCAATCAACCAACCCCGAAAGAACGCATTGTTTTTTGGCGTTTTTTGCCTATATTGCGCTGCAAACGTACAGGGTGCCCGGTTGATCTAGCCGAGCGGCCCTTTTGGGCGTAATAGGCCCCGTTTTCCACGTTTCAGCGTTGTCCGTGAAGAGGTCCCGGCTTGACCGGCGAGATCGCGCTTAACCCATTGTTCGACCGCAAAGAAGCTCACTCATGAACCTCCGCAACATCGCCATCATCGCCCACGTCGACCACGGCAAGACCACCCTGGTCGACAAGCTGCTGCAGCAATCCGGCACCTATCGCGACAACCAGCGTCAGGTTGAGCGCGCCATGGATTCCAACGATCTGGAACGTGAGCGCGGTATCACCATTCTGGCCAAATGTACCTCGGTGCATTGGAAGGATACCCGGATCAACATCGTCGACACCCCCGGCCACGCCGATTTCGGCGGCGAGGTCGAGCGCATCCTGTCGATGGTCGACGGCGTGATCGTGCTGGTCGACGCCGCCGAAGGCCCGATGCCGCAGACCAAATTCGTGGTCGGCAAGGCGCTCAAGCTCGGCCTGAAGCCGATCGTCGCCATTAACAAGGTCGACCGCCCCGACGCCCGCATCACCGAAGTCGTCAACGAGGTGTTCGACCTGTTCGCCGCCCTCGACGCGACCGACGAGCAACTCGATTTTCCGATCCTCTACGGGTCGGGCAAGAACGGCTGGATGGCGACCTCGCCCGACGCCTCGCACGACGTCGGCATGACGCCGCTGTTTGACCTCGTCATCAAGCACGTGGCGCCGCCGGTGGTCGAGGAAGGCCCGTTCCGGCTGCTCGGCACCATTCTCGAGGCCAACCCCTATCTCGGCCGCATCATCACCGGGCGTATCGCGTCTGGCACCGTGAAGCCGAACCAGGCCGTGAAGGTGCTGTCGCGTGACGGCAAGCTGGTGGAAAGCGGCCGCATCAGCAAGATCCTGGCGTTCCGCGGCCTCGAGCGGCAGCCGGTCGAAATCGCGGAAGCCGGCGACATCGTCGCCATTGCCGGACTGCCCAAGGGCACCGTGGCCGACACCTTCTGCGATCCCACGGTCGAGACGCCGATCCAGGCGCAGCCGATCGATCCGCCGACGGTGTCGATGTCGTTCATCGTCAACAACTCGCCGCTCGCCGGCACCGAAGGCGACAAGGTCACCAGCCGCCTGATCCGTGACCGCTTACTGCGCGAGGCCGAGGGCAACGTCGCGCTGCGCGTGGTCGAAGCCCAGGACAAGGACGCGATGGAAGTGTCCGGCCGCGGCGAATTGCAGCTCGCAATCCTGATCGAGACCATGCGTCGCGAGGGCTTCGAGCTCTCGGTGTCGCGTCCGCGCGTCGTGTTCCAGAAGGACCCGGAGACCGGGCAGACCCTGGAGCCGGTCGAGGAAGTCGTGATCGACGTCGACGAGGAGCACTCCGGCGTCGTCGTGCAGAAGATGAGCGAGCGCAAGGCCGAGCTGATCGAGATGAAGCCCTCCGGCGGCAACCGCCTGCGGCTGGTGTTCTACTCGCCGACCCGTGGCCTGATCGGCTACCAGGGCGAGCTGATGACCGATACCAAGGGCACGGCGATCATGAACCGCCTGTTCCACAACTACCTGCCTTACAAGGGCGCGATCCAGGGCCGCCGCAACGGCGTCCTGATCTCCAACGACCAGGGTGAGGCGGTGGCCTACGCCATGTTCAAGCTGGAAGATCGCGGTCCGATGATGATCGAGCCGGGCTGGAAGGTCTACAAGGGCATGATCGTCGGCGAGCACACCCGTGACAACGATCTCGAGATCAACGTGCTCAAGGGCAAGCAGCTCACCAACATCCGCACCACGTCCAAGGACGAAGCGGTGCGCCTGACCCCGCCGATCCGCATGACTCTGGAAAAGGCGCTGGCCTATATCGAGGACGACGAGTTGGTCGAGATCACGCCGAAGTCGATCCGTCTGCGCAAGCGGCACCTCGACGCCAACGAACGCAAGCGCGCGGAAAAGTCCAAGGAAGCGGTGGCGTAACAGCCACCGCTCTCGTGCCCCGGACGCAGCGCAGCACGCCTTTCGCGGTGCGCTGCTGAGCCGGGGCCCAGATACTATCACCACCTACACATCACCTTGGGTCCCGGCTCTGCGGAGCGGCGTTACACGCCGCACCGCGTCCGGGACACGAGAGACGTATATCTGTCCGGCTTCAGCACACCCAGCGAACGTGCTAGAGCCCGCCCATGACCTCCCTGCCCTCCTCCGTCGACGTCGCGATCATCGGCGCCGGTGCCGCCGGCCTCGGTGCCGCGCGTGCGCTGGAGGGCTCCGGCCTCTCCGTCATCGTGCTGGAGGCGCGTAACAGGCTCGGCGGCCGCGCCTGGACGGTGCAGGCCTCGCCTGAAGTGACCTTCGACGTCGGCTGCGGCTGGCTTCACTCGGCCGACAAGAATTCCTTCGTTCCAATCGCAAGACAACTCGATTTCGAGGTCAACAAGGACCTGCCGCCCTGGCGCGAGCGCGCCTTCGGCAACGCCTTTCCGCAAAACCAGCGCGACGATTTTATGCGCGCGATGGACGCGTTCTACGAGCGGCTCTGGCAGTCCGCACAGAAGGGCAAGGACGAGCCCGCGAGCCGGAGCCTGGAGCCCGGCAATCGCTGGAATCCGATGATCGACGCGATCTCGACCTATATCAACGGCTGCGAACTGAAGGACATGTCGACGCTGGACTGGGACGCCTATGAGGACACCAACGTCAATTGGCGCGTCCGCCGCGGCTACGGCGCACTCATCGCAGCCTACGGCGCGCCCTGCCCGGTGGCGCTGAACCGCAACGTGACGCTGATCGATCATTCGGACAAGCGCATTCGCATCGAGACCTCGCTGGGCACGCTGACCGCCGACAAGGTGATCCTCACCGTGCCGACCAATCTGATCGCGGACGAGGCCATCCGTTTTTCGCCGCCGCTTCCGGCGAAGGTCGATGCCGCAGCCGGCCTGCCGCTCGGCGTCGACGACAAGGTGACGCTGGCGCTCGACGATGCCGAAGCCTTCCCCAGGGAAGGCAATCTGCGCGGCGCCACCATGCGGACCGAAATGGGCACCTACCACATCCGCCCGTTCGGCCAGCCCTGCATCGAGGGCTTTTTCGGTGGCAGTTTTGCCCGCGAGTTGGAAAACGCCGGCGAAGGCGCCATCGCCGCGCACAGCATCGACGAGATCGCGAGCCTTTTGGGCAATGACATCCGCCGCAAGCTGAAACCGCTGTACGCGTCGCGCTGGGCGCATGATCCCTTCGCGAGAGGCTCGTATTCACACGCGCTGCCGGGGCATGCGGGGGACCGCGCCGTGCTGGCCACGCCGGTGGATGGGAGATTGTTCTTCGCGGGGGAAGCGACGTCGCCAACCTTCTTCACGACGGCGCATGGCGCGCGGGACAGCGGGGAGCGCGCGGCGAGGGAAGTGTTGGCGGTAATCGGAAAATCGTAGCCGCGATCTCCGTCATTGCGAGCGGAGCGAAGCAATGACGAATTACTCGATCACCCGCGCCCGCAAATCAGCATCAGGCACGAAGCACGCGTCATACTTGCCGAAGATGCGATAGCGGTTGCGCGCGATGAGGCTGTACACCGCATTCCGCAGCGGCTTCGGCACCGCGAACAATATTCGCGTCCAGCGCCATCCCGGGAGATGCGACAGCACGGTCAGCGCGGCGTCGGACTTCATAAACACCTCGCCGGCATGGACCACGGCATTGGTGTCGGGATCGTCCGGATCGATGCCAAACGTGCGTGCGAGCTTCGTTCCATAGTCTGACTGAATCGGTGTGAAACGAAATCGCTTCGCCGCGTCGCGCTGCGCGACGAAGCGGACCCAGCGCGAGCAGAAGATGCAGACGCCGTCGAACAGGATCACGTCGTCGTCGGGCCATTTTTGCATCAGCGATTATCCAGCATCAACAGCGCAACGAGCATCAGCACGATCGCCGGTCCGGTCTTCACCAGCGCGCCGAGTGGCTCAATCCAGAGATCGGGCGTGAGGATCGCTGCGCCGAACATATAGCCGAGCGAAGCGACGATGCCTGCGACCAGCCCGACCCCCGCGGTGCGGCGGAAGGCGATCAGCCCACCAATACTCATGTCCATCAGGCTGGTGCCGATGGTGATGGGATCGACCAGTGCCGGCGGAAAATTGTGCGCACTCAAGATGCCGACGGCGGCGCGGTAGGAGACGAACAGCGCGATGAAGCCGGATACGAGCCAGAACGCAACCAGGCTGGCGAAGATCAGCGCCTTGATCAGAAACAGCCGCGCGAACCATTTGTCCTGGATGGTGGCGGGATGTCGCCCAAGCGTATCCGTCAGCGTCTTCGGCGCTATGCCCGTGGCGGCGATCCACGCGGAGGGATCGCCGGTCACGCCGCGGCGAAGCTCGGCGATGGCGGTGGAGCGCATTGGTGGCATCCAGCCGAGATAATTAGCAAGATCGCCGATCTTTGCGCCGAGATCGAGCAAGAAAGACGGCATCGCGATACGCGCCCAGCCGGCGGTGCCGAATGCGAGGCGGAACTGCTTGATGACGCCGGCCATGGTGATCGGCTCTGATAGCATCAGGTCCCAGCTCACCGCTTTGACGGAGGCATCGTCGATATCGCGCGCGGCGAGCCAGGCGATGGTCGCCGAAATATCGTCGACCGCGACGGGCTGGAACGGGGTCACCATCTCCGCAGTCGGCAGATCGAGCGGAAAGGCGGCGAGCGCGCGGAGCATGGCGCTGCCGCCATAGGCTGACGGCGCCACAACGAAGCCGGGCCGCAGGATGGCGTGAGGAATTCCGGACGCCGCGATCAACCGCTCCGCGTCACGCTTGGTCGTGGCGAAGGCGGTGCGATCGGCTTCCGCCGCTCCAGGAATCGAGATGTGCACCAGCCGGATCGCGCGACCGCTGTCAGGGATCGCCTGAAGCAGGCGCGCGACGAAATCGCGATGCACGGCATTGGTGTCGCTGCCGGGGCCATCCTGGAGCACGCCGAGGCAGTTCACAACGAGATCCACCGCGCGCTCCTTCAGCAGGCGTGTCAGCGCGGCAGCATCAAGCGAGAGAATTGGCAGCTCGATATCCAGCGCGCTCATTGTCTGCGCCGGCGACAGGCTGCGTGCCACCCCCACCACGCGAAAACCTCGTGCGCGAAGATCGTCGGTGACGAAGCGGCCGATCAGGCCGGAGGCGCCGAGCACGAGAATGCTTCGCTGATCCATCGTATTCCTCAGAACGGTTTTGCGATCATCAGCCACAGAATCAGCATCGTCGCGCCGAAGCCGGGGAAGCCGAACGCGAACCAGCGGCGGAAGAGCACAAAATAGCGCTCCGGCAGCGCGCCGCCCTGATCGGCCGCCTTGCGTGCGAGATCGCGCATCTCGATCTGCATGAACACGACGGGGATCCAGAACACGCCTGCGATCACGTAGAGCGCCAGCGACGCAACGATCCAGCGTTCCGTGATCGACGTCGCCGACAGCATCATCAGCAAGCCGCCCGTGACCGGCTGGAAGATCACGGCCGAGAACGTGAAGATCGCATCCGCGGTCACCACCACCGATGCCGTGCGCGCGATGAACGGCGCATCGTGCGTGCGATGCGCCATCAGCATGAAGAAGGCGATGCCGGTTCCAGTGCCGAGGATGACGATGGCGCCGAGCACATGCAGATATTTGACCAGGAAATACAGCGTCATGGCTTTTTCACCGCCACCGGCTTCAGCACGCGATCGAGCTCGCTGCCGGCGGCTTTGACGCCCGCTTCAGTCTCGATCATCCAATGCCCATCGCTGCCCACCGCCGGCAACATGTGGAAGTCGACCTTGCCGCCGCTGCCGCGAAACGCATCGACCAATGTCTTCGAGAACGCCGGCGCGAAATAGCTGTCATTGGCGGCGACGAGCCATGTAACGGGAATGCGTGCGGCCTTGCCGAACTCAGCCGCAGCGGCAACAAGCGTATGCGGCGCGCAGATCCGGTTCGGCTCATCATTGGCGTGGCCGCCGCGCCCCGGCGCAAACACTGTGATCGCCGAGATCGCCTTCGGGTCGGCAGTCGCGAGCGCAAGCGCGCCCCAGCCGCCGGCGGAATGGCCGATCACGACCGCGGCATCCTTGCGCACGAAATCCTGCTTTCGCAAATAGTCCAGCGCGAGCGAAATTTCTTCGGCGGTCACACGGCCCGAGCGCGCGTAATCCGCTTCGTCACATCCGCCCTGGTCTTCGACATAGCGGCCGCCGGTCGCACCATGGCCGAGCCGTTCCGGCACCAGCACGGCGAAGCCGCGCGCGACGAGGAACGCTGCGAGTGCGCGGTATTCCGACTGCGGCATTTGCGCGCGACGCAATACGTTCTGTGTCGAGGCGTGCGCGATCACCGCGAGCCGGAACGGACCGGCGCCTGCGGGGCGAAACAGCAGCGCATGCGCGGCAATGTCGGTATCCGGCGACGGCACGCGCCATTGCTGCCGGCGAAACGGTTCGCCCTCCCCGCCCGACGAACCGAACGTGACCTGAGCGCACAGAGGCGACGCGGTCAGCAGGGCCAGCAGAGGCAGGAGCGCAAGGCCGCCGAAAAGGGTGTTGAAGAGCCGCATGAATTGCCGGAGGCGAACACGGAGAGTGACCACCAAACTAGTCGGAACGAATCAGTATCGGCGGATTTTTTGCGTTGCCATCGCGGTTCATTGGTTGCCGTAAGGCAGTTTTGCACCGACGCATGGCAGGCCGGTGCCCTTCGAAATGGCGCGCTGTCTTTTTTCGGTACAACATGGTTAAAATACTGATGCAGAAAGTCCACAGGTTAACCGATAATTAACGATAGGTCTTGCCGCCAGCGCGGCGACTTGGTTTGATTGCGCCCATGAGCACAACCCTGATCGAGGTCCGGCCGGCCAAAGCTGCAGATGCAACTGCGGTGGCGTCCACCCATGACGAAGCCTGGCGCTCCGCCTATCAGGGCATCATTCCCGGCGGCGAGCTGGAGAAGCTGATCAACCGCCGCGGTCCGCAGTGGTGGGACAGTGCGATCCGCAAGGGCAGCCGCGTCAGCGTGCTGGTGTTCGGCGACAAGATCGCCGGCTATGCGAACTATGGTCGTAACCGCGCCCGCAGCCTGCACTTCGACGGCGAAATCTACGAGCTCTATCTGCGCCCCGAGTTTCAGGGCCTCGGCTTCGGCCGCCGCCTGTTCACAGCCGCCCGCCGTGACCTGATGCAGAGCGGGCTGAAGAGCATGGTGGTGTGGGCGCTCTCGGACAACGATCCCGCGACCGAGTTCTACCGGGCGCTGGGCGGCCGCATGGTGGCGCGGTCCTCGGAACGTTTCGGGCCAAAGTCGCTCGACAAGGTTGCCTTCGCTTGGACCAATTGAGCTGCTGAAACCTTAGCCGGCAGCACTTCCCATCCGTCGATACCGTTGCCTCTTGCGCCGGTGATCGCTGGATTCATTATTTCACAAAAACACGATGGATTGGGGGGCCAAGCCCGCGTATGACAGCGCCAAAATCGCTGCCGGGCGCGATTTAACCTCGGCAACAACGGAGCCTTGAATGCGTATCGATGCGGTCTCGATCGGGAAAAACGTCCCCCACGACGTCAACGTCATCATCGAAGTTCCCGTGGGTGGCGAGCCGATCAAATACGAGATGGACAAGGAAGCCGGCACGCTGGTGGTCGACCGCTTCCTGTACACGCCGATGCGTTACCCCGGTAACTACGGCTTCATCCCGCACACGCTGTCCGATGACGGCGACCCCTGCGACGTGCTGATCATCAACACCCGCGCCATCATCCCCGGCGCCGTCATGAGCGTGCGCCCGGTCGGCGTGCTGATGATGGAAGACGAAGCCGGCGGCGATGAGAAGATTCTTGCCGTGCCCTCCTCGAAGCTGACGCAGCGCTACGACAAGGTGAAGTCGTACTCCGATCTGCCGGATATCACGCTGCAGCAGATCCAGCACTTCTTCGAGCACTACAAGGATCTCGAACCGGGCAAGTGGGTGAAGATCTTGCGCTGGGGTGGCCCGGAAGAAGCACAGAAGCTGATCCTCGAAGGCATCGAGCGCGAGAAGAAAAAGAAGGGCTAGGTCTCGTGTCCCGGACGCGGTGCGGCATGCAATGACGCACCGCTGAGCCGGGACCCATGCCGCCACTCACACTGGGCCCCGGCTCAGCAGCGCACCGTTTCACGCTGCGCTGCGTCCGGGGCACACGTGCTCACTACACCGCCGGCTTCGGCAGGCCCGCAATCGCGCAGGCCGCGCGCAGCGTATTCACCAGCAGGCACGCTACCGTCATCTGGCCGACGCCACCGGGCACCGGCGTAATAGCGCCAGCGACAGCTAGCGCTTCCTGATAGGCGACGTCGCCGACGAGACGCGTCTTGCCATCCTCTTTGGGGATACGATTGATGCCGATGTCGATCACGGTCGCGCCCGGCTTCAGCCAGTCGCCACGCACCATCTCCGGCTTGCCCACCGCGGCGTAGACGAGGTCGGCGCGCTTCACGAGCCCGGGCAGATCACGCGAGCGCGAATGCGCAATGGTCACCGTGGCGTTCTCGTTCAGCAGCAATTGCACCAGCGGGCGGCCGACCAGATTGGAGCGGCCGATGACGATGGCGTTCATGCCTTCGAGCGAGGCGTGCACGCTCTTGCTCAGGATGATGGAGCCGAGCGGCGTGCAAGGCGACAGCGCTTCGAAGCCGCCGGCGAGCCGGCCGGCATTGTTCGGATGCAGGCCGTCGACATCCTTGGCGGGATCGATGGCATTGATGACGGCTTCGGTGTTCAGGCCCTTGGGCAGAGGCAGCTGCACGAGAATGCCGTGCACGGCGGGATCGCGGTTGAGCTTGGCGACGACCGCCAGCAGGTCGCTCTGCGAGACGTCGGCCGGCAGCTTGTGCTCGAACGAGGCCATGCCGGCGGCCTGGGTCTGGGTGTGCTTGGAGCGGACATAAACCTCGCTGGCGGGGTCGTTGCCGACCAGCACGACCGCAAGGCCCGGCACCAGATTGTGCTCGCGCTTGACGCGGGCGACCTCGTCGGCGACGCGAGCGCGAAGTTCCGCGGCAATGACTTTTCCATCGATGATCTTGGCGGTCATGTCAGTTCCCTCAGTCTGTCGATTTGGCCGCAGCAAGCTTGCGCAGGGCTTCGCCAAGCCGCGCCGGATCGCCATCGACCGCAATCTGCTTCAACCGCGAGGTCGCTCCCGAAAGCAGTTTTACACTGGCCTTGGGGACGCCGAGCGATTTCGCCAGCAGCACCAGAACGGCCTTGTTGGCCTCGCCGCCATCGGCAATCGCGCGCACGCGTACCTTGAGTACGCTGCGGCCATCGGCCAATTGCTCGATCCCGTCGATATCGTCGCGGCCGCCGCGCGGCGTCACCCGCAGCGCGATGCTGATTCCGGTGGCCGCGTAACGCCAAGGTTCCCTAGGAGCTTCCTTCGCGACCAAGGCGCTCCGCCCGCTTAGATCACGTTCGGGTAGATGTAATACAGGATCACCCGCTCGATGAACATGATGAGCAGGATCAGGATGATCGGCGAGATATCGAGGCCGCCGAGGCTGGGCAGGAAGTTGCGAATCGGGGCCAGCACCGGCTCAGTGATCCGGTACAGGAACTCCGCCACCGCCGAAACGAACTGGTTGCGGGTGTTGACGACGTTGAAGGCGATCAGCCAGGACAGGATCGCGGAGGCGATCAGCAGCCAGACGTAGAGATCGAGCACGATGATGACGATGTCGAGAACGGCACGCATGATTTTTGACGACTCTGGCTTTTGAAGACTCTGGCTTTTGAAAACTCTGGCTGCGATCGAGATTGACGCCTTTTGCTAGATATCGGTTCCCCCCCGCCCAAACAAGGGAAGTCGGTGCCCGGATGGCTAAAACCGCTTTTACACCCGTCCTTGACTTGACCCTGCCGGGGACTTAAATGGCCCCCGGTTGTCGGCCGCATTAACCAGAGCGGCCCGCAAAGGGGCCATAGCTCAGCTGGGAGAGCGCGTCGTTCGCAATGACGAGGTCGGCGGTTCGATCCCGCCTGGCTCCACCAGCCTTCGCAGGCTAAGCCTGCTTCGGCTCGGCAAGCCGCTTCGTAGCGAAGGCTGCCGCGGCGTAGCCCGAAGGGCGAAGCCGGGCTACCTGCTCAGATCTCCGCCCTACCTCCCCGTAAACCGTGGCGGCCGCTTCTCCATGAAGCTCGCCACCCCCTCCCTGAAATCACTCCCGTTCAACGCCACCATCATCTCCCGGTTGGCCTCGATCGTTGCTTCGGCCAGGGTCTGGAACGGCACCTCGTAGAGCTGCCGCTTGATCACGGCCATCGCGCTCGGAGAAACCATGTCCGCGAGGTCGCGCGCATAGGCATACGTCTCCTCGCGCAGCTTCTCGGGCGAGCAGAGCCGGTTGACCAATCCAATCCGCAGCGCTTCCTCGCTCGACACGCGCCGGGCCGAGAGCAGCAAATCCATCGCATTGGCGTGGCCGACGATATGCGGCAGCATCCACGACATGCCATGCTCGGCGATAAGCCCACGCCGCGCGAAAGCTGTCGTGAACACGGTGTTGTCGGCGGCGAAGCGCAGGTCGCAATAGAGTGCGTGAACAAGACCGATGCCGGCGGTCGCGCCGTTGAGCATGGCGATGACGGGCTTTCCGATCGACGGATAGAAGCCGTAGCGCGTCTGCCAGTCCGGACGGCGGTTCATGTCGAAGGGCGGCAAATGCGATGCGCGCCTGACATCGTTGGGATCGAGTCCTTTCAGCGCATCCATGTCGGCGCCGGCGCAGAAGGCGCGGCCCGCGCCTGTCAGCACGATGACGCGAACATTGTCGTCAGCGCTCGATGCCTCCATCGCGTGACGCACGTCGCGTTCCATCGTCGGCGTCCACGCATTCATGCGGTCAGGGCGGTTGAGCGTGATGGTCGCGACCTTGTCGCTGACGTCATAGAGAATGTGTTCATAGGTCATCGCGCTCTCCCTTTGTTTGCCGGCACGCGTTCGCGCGCGCTCGTTTGCAGCGAGCCTAGCATATTCAGGAATGAAGCAAGGACTTGCGCCAAGGACCTGCGCCAAGGATCCGCGCGAAGGCGCGATCACTCGGCGGCTTGCGCCAGTACCGGCCGGTGCGCCAGCCAGCCGTCGATGAAATGGTCGAGCCAGGCACGTTCCGCCGCATCGTAGACGGCGCGGTCCGCGAAATGATGATGCCGCTCGCGCGCGCCGGGCGCGCTGAGGCCATCATAGCCGCGCGTGGTCCAGCAATGCATCATCGCGTAGGTCACGTCGGGGTGGAACTGCACGCCGAAGGCATTGCCGGTGCGATAGGCCTGGATCGGAAAATCGTCGCCTTCCGCCAGCAATTCGGCGCCGATGGGTAACTGAAATCCCTCGCGATGCCAGTGATAGACTTGCGCGGGCCAGTTCGGGCAAAGCGCGTGGCCCGCCGCAGTCGGGCGGATCGGGTAGTAACCGATCTGGGTCAGCGCCTGCGCATGCGGCGCGACACGCGCACCGAGCTGCATCGCGAGCATCTGCGCCCCGAGGCAGATGCCGAGGAACGGCCGCTGTTCGCGGAGCGGAATGTCTATCCAGTCGATCTCGCGGCGGATGTAGTCGTCGGGATCATTGGCGCTCATCGGACCGCCGAAGACCACGGCGCCGGCATGCCGGTCGAGCGTCTCGGGCAGGGGATCACCGAAGCGGGGCCGGCGGATGTCGAGGCGATGGCCAAGCGCGCGCAACGCATTGCCGACGCGGCCGGGTGTCGAGGATTCCTGATGCAGAATGATGAGAACCGGCAACTTTGTTTCGGAAGCGGCCGCGCTCGGCGTCCTTCTGGTGAAGGGCACCAATTCTGCGCTACCAAACCTGTTCGCCCGGAACGACATGGCCTCTGCGAGTGCTATCGGTTCAAGCCGCCAGCATAACTAAGCGACGGTTAACATCGTGTGAGTTCGCGCACACAAGCTCCCAAATATGGAAGCAAGCTCCGGGCCAATACGGTCGCTTCGAGCTTTAGTGCCTCTGCCGCTGGAACCGGCTGGTGGCGGACAGGATGAAGCCGCGCGGGAAGAAACGCAGCGCGAACGGCACAATCTTGATGCCGAGGCCGGGCAGCACTGCCCGTTTGTTGGCCATCAGGCCACGATAGCCCTCTCTTGCAACATCGGCGGCAGAGACGTTGAGAATGGCCGTATCGTGCCCGGATCCAACGCGGGCCCGCGCCTGGAATTCGGTGGGCACCGGACCCGGGCAAAGCACGGTGACGCGAACGCCGCGCGGCGCAAGCTCCGCCCGCAACGCTTCGGTGAAGGAGATCACATAGGCCTTGGAGGCGTAGTAGACGGCCATGCCGGGGCCGGGCAGAAAGCCGGCGACCGATCCGACATTAAGAAGACCGCCCTTGTTCCTGATGAGCTGATCAGCAAAGCGCAGCGACAGATCGGTCAGAGCCCGAACGTTGACATCGACGATGCCGACCTGCTCGCAGCGGTCGCGCTCGATCGCGTCGCCGAACACACCGAAGCCGGCATTGTTGACGAGATTGTCGAGCTCGACACCTTCGCTCGCGAGCGCGGCGGCGATCTTGTCGCCGGCGTCGGCTTCCTGGAGATCGCAGGCGATCACGATCGGCCTCTTGCCGCCCTTGGCGGCGAGCTCGTTCGCGAGCGCCTCCAGCCGGTCTGCGCGCCGTGCCGTCAGCGCGAGCCGATGCCCGTTGGCTGCGAATACACGCGCCAGCTCCGTGCCGATGCCCGCCGACGCACCAGTGATCAACGTTACCCGCTCGGTCACGATCAAGTCTCTTGAATTGAAGTTTTTTGGCCCCGTAATGGCGGAACGAGAGCATAGGCCGGGCGCGACAGGCAAGCGGCGCTGGCGGCATGGCCGTCTGAATACGCCACAGGGAGAGTAGTAACCTCCCGGATCTACAGGCGAATCCGGAACCAGGCCGGTCAGGAGTTACATTAAAGTTTCGTCATGTGGCCCGCACAACCGGCAATTGGCCACCTCGGTGCAGCTCAGCCGCCGACCGCGCCGTCCTTGACCTGCCCGCCGGCGCGCTCCGCGACCGCATGTTTCAGGTCGATCCGGTCGCGCTGGGAAATCCCGAGCAGGTCGGAAGCGCGCCAGAGGACATTGTCCTCGAACTCGGAGACCTGGCCGTCGGCATAGACCAGCTCCCACATCATCTGGACGATGCGTTTGCGGCCCGCTTCGTCGAGCGAGCGCATGATGACGCTGGTGAAATGATAGAGATCGACCGCCTCGCCCTCGACCTCCGTCGCATCCGCGATCAAGCGGTCTGCGGTGCCGCGATCGAGCCCGAAATGGTTTTCGATCAGGTTGTGCAGCTTGCGCTGCTCGGCCGCGGTCGGCTCACCGTCCAGCGAGACCACGTGGACCAGCAACGCGGTCGCCGCAAGCCGGTAATCGCTATCGCCGAATGCACGATCCCCGGCATGGGGAGCAACAATGTCGGCGATGAATTGGCGCAGGCCGTCGAGCATAGGGTCCACCCGAAATCGATGACGCCGCGGGGGCGCGGCCGTTACCAGCATTATATGAGCGGGAAACTCAACCAGCGCAACGTGCGTCAGTTCCGCGCGCTGATTACGTTTCGGCAATCTGTTCCACCTCCGTCATTGCGAGCGGAGCGAAGCAATCCAGACTCTCTCCGCGGAGGGATTCTGGATTGCTTCGTCGCAAGGGCTCCTCGCAATGACGGAGTGTGTGGCGGCATCGCCCCGTCCCTCACGGGATCTCGTACACCACCATCTTGTCGGCGATGCCGCGCAATGCGGCCTGTTTCTGGATCGGCTTGATCGCGCGCTGCTCGAGCACCGCGGCGACCGCGGGTGCGTCCAGCACCGGGCCGGTGATGTGAATCTCCTGCGCGGTCGAGAGGCTCTGCACGCGAGCGGCGATGTTGACGGTCTGGCCGAAATAATCCTGCCGCTCGTTGAGCATCACCGCAAGGCACGGACCTTCATGGATGCCGATCTTGACGATGAGATCATCAGTCTCGCGCTTCTTGTTGAGCTCCTCCATCGCCGAGCGCATCCGCAAACCCGCGACGATCGCATGCTCGGGACGGACGAAGGTCGCCATCACGGCATCGCCGATCGTCTTCACCACGGCGCCCTTCTCCGAGGAGATGATTTCGAGCAGCGCATGGAAATGCGCGCGAACGAGATCGAAGGCGGCGAGATCGCCGACGCGCTCGTAGAGCGCAGTCGATCCCTTCAGATCGGTGAACAGGAAGGTGAGCGAGGTGATCTGGAGCCGCTGGTCGAGGCTGAGATTGTCCGCCTTGAACACATCGCGAAAGGTCTGGTTCGACAGCATCCGCTTGGCCGTGAGGAACGGCTTGCGTTGGCCGATGAGGTGGTGAAGCGCCTCGGCCGCGATGAACACCGACGGCAGCACGCGCACGCCGGCCTGGTTCTCCAGCGACAGCCGCAGCGGGCCCGGCCGCATCGTCGTGGTCCCCGTCGGCGCCTGCACCCTGTTGTACATGATGGCGAGCTGCTGGCGGTCCTTGGTCGGTTCGCCCTGCACGTCGATGAAGTGTGCGGCGTGCGTCACCGGCTCGAAGATGATGATGAAGTCATTCGGCAGTTGCAGCGACATGGTCGCCTTCTCGCCGGCCGGCAGCTCCATCGTATCCAGCGTCACCTCGTTGGCCAGCGTCGCAAACGATTCCTTGTTGAAGTCGACGCCGGAGCTCCAGAACACCTGCTTGAAATACTCCCACACCGGAAGCGTGTCGGGGTCATGCGCCGCGATGCGTCGCACACGCGGGTTCACGGTGAAGGAGACCTCGACCTGATCGTCGACGGAGGCCTTGTAGCCGCAGGCGCAAAGCGCGCAGTGATAATCGTCCGGCTTGAGCGCCTTCAGGGTCGAGTGGGCTCCCAGCACACCACCGCAGCCCGGACACAGCACGTTCCAGCCGAGATCGAACAGCCCGAGTCGCGCCGAATGCAGAAAGCCCGAGATCGCCTGCTCTTCGTCGAGACCATGCTGCGTAGCGAAGTCGAGAACGTTGACGCGGTTGAGCTCGTGATCCTCGCCGTCCTCGATCAGCCGCGCGATCGCATCGGCCACCTTCGCATCCGCGGTCTGCTTCAAAACGGAAAACTGGGCCTGGATGTCGCTCATGGCGTAACTCTATCTGTGTTGGATCACGTCATCGGCCAGACGCATGTCTGTCACCGACGCGTGATGCTGAAGAGGGGTGAGCGGTCCGGCTGGGTCGTGACGACGCCAAGCGGAACCACCGGAACCCTGTCGGCCAGCTCGACACGGAACGCACCGATCAGCCGGGCCAGTGCCACCACGGATTCGGCTTGCGCAAACGGCGCGCCGATGCAGACGCGCGGCCCCGCGCCGAACGGCAAATAGGCGAACCGGTCGGGCGCTTCTTTCGACATGAAGCGCTTTGGAATGAACGCGTTCGGCTGATCCCACAGCTTCTCGTGCCGGTGTAATAGCCATGGCGCGATCATGATGATGTCGCCCTTGCCGATCTCGATGCCGGCCGCATTGTCCTTCGCGCGCGCAGCGCGCGCGACCAGGAAGGCGGGGGGATAGAGCCGCACGGTCTCGTCGATCACCGCGCGGGTGAATTTTTGGCGATCGATGTCGGCCATGCTGTCGAGATGCTCGCCGCGGGTCTCGGACGCCACCTCTTCCTGGGTATCCGGATCGAGCGCGAGTAGATAGAGCGCCCAGAACAGTGCGGTCGCGGTCGTCTCATGACCGGCGAGAATCATGGTCGCGACCTCGTCGACGAGTTGCGCGTCGGAAAAGCCCTTACCGGTTTCAGGGTCGCGCGCCTCGTCCATGAGATCGAACAGGTCGCGCGGCGGCGCGCCCTCCTTCTTGCCCATCGCGCGCCGCTCGGCGATCAGCATCGCGACGAATTCGGTCCAGCGCTTGCGGAAGCGGCCGCGAGCCCGATCCATCGGGGTCGGCCAGGACACCGGCAGCAGCATGTCGAGGACATACGGCCGTCCCAGCCGCTCGCCATATTCCATGACGAAGTTGCGCAAGGTGGGGCCGTGCCGGTCCATGCCGAACGAGAACATCGTGCGCCCGGCGATCTCGAGCGTCATGCGTTGCATGATCTCGCGCAGATCGACCGGCGCGCCTGTTTGCGCATCAAGCTTTGCGATGGTCTCGTCGAGCACCGCCGTCATGTGCGGGACGAGGTTTGCGGTCGCGCGCGGCGTGAAGGCCGGTGCGAGTGTGCGGCGCTGAAACGTCCAGTCGTGACCTTCGGCGATCAGGAGGCCGTCGCCGAGCACGGGGCGCAGCATGCGGATGCCCGCCGGCGTCCGCGAATAATTCTCGTAATTGCTGAGCAGCACATGCCGGATCGCATCCGGGCGGTTCAGGATAAAACTGTTGTGGAGGAAGAAACGTCCCTTGATGACGTCTTCCTCATAGGCGCGCTGCCCCCAGGTTGCGATCATGTTCTGCCGGAGGAGCGCGACCCGGCCGAAGAACGACATGTCGTCGGGTGCACGCGGCGGCGTCGGAGGGATGATGGGCCGACGCACGCTGGCGATGTTCATGGCTCTCTCCCGCAGATGTGGCGCAGGCAAATAGCTAGTAAGTCAGCTCGGCAATCGCAATCCTGTTCTCGGCGGCGGGCCAGAGGCGTGCCACAATTCGTTCCTCGTTGAATTGGGCCACGATGTTACGCCCAACCTCGCCGATTGGAAGCCGCAAGGTTGCTGCCGGATCCGTGGGCACACCCGGCTTGACGTCGGCGGGCTCCTTGCCGTCGAGCAGCACGACGTCCCGCGGCAGGCCCAAATAGCCCCGCGGCCGCGACATGATCACGACAGCTCCGGCATCCTTGTCGGCCGGTCCGAGCGGGCGGGCGGCGCGCAAATGCACGACGTCGGACGAGCGCGGGAAAGGCGAGCGGTAGATGTGTGTCGTCGGCGCATCCGGCGACGCGAGGGCGAATTCGAGCGACCAGGAGGGCTCGACCTGCGCCGGCCCCCAGTGGCCGTCGGCGCCGGTCTTTGCGCTATGCACGGCATTGCCCCTACGCTCACCGGTATCATGATCGACGCGGAAAATATCGACGGTTGCACCGGCCACCGGGCGATTGGTCGACACGCCGCCGGGCGTGCCCGTGACGAGGCCACTCAACCTGACACTCTGTTCCGGAGTGATCGCGATGCGTGCGGGCTCGTGCCCTGCAATGAATTTATAGATCTCGCGGAAGGCACGCGGATGAGACGCCGTCTCGCGATGGTCGAGCGCGCCGAGCACCAGATTGGTGGCGCCCTTCAACTCCGGCCCTTCGACCGTGACACCGGTCGGCGTGCCGGGCTTGCCGATGAAGCGGCCGTCGGCCTGGGCGTATTTGTCCATGCCGTCGCTGCGAAGCGTAAGGAAGGCCGTGCCCGGCGTCACCTCGCTCTCGCCCTCGTTCAAGCCGCGCAGGAATACGCCACGGCCGTTGAACTCGTTGTTCGGCTGATCGTCGGTCGCGAACACGCCGTGATTGGGCGTGCCACAGAGCACGGCGTGGCTGACATCGCCGGCGCCGCCGTTCTTGATGACGTTGCGGATCGCATAGCCGCCGCGCGAGCTGCCGACCAGCGCCACGCGCGCCGCCCCGGTGCGGCGCTTCAATTCAGCGATGGCAGCTGCAAGTTCGCGGCGCTGGTCCTCGGTCGAGGAGCGGTTGGCTTGCTCGACCTTGTCGTCGCTCCGTGCATTGGGATCGGTGAAATTAATCGCCAGCATGCGATCGCGCGCGATGCCGTTGGATTCCATCCGCCACATCGTGGTCATCCAGAGCGCGTCGTAATCGCCATTGCCATGGACGAACAGGATCGGCGGCACGTCGGCAGACTGCGCCGTGGGCGCGGCTTGAGCGAAAGCATCCCTCCGTGCGCTCGCAAGTGCGAAAGGCACGCTGCCCGCCCCCAGCAAGATCGTCCGTCGCGACAGCTTCATCTGTTCCTCCCGGCAAAACCTGCGTCTTTGCACCGCTTATAGCGGCCTAACCACTGGACAGCGAAGGACTTTCGCAGGCATCACTGAACTTGCCGGAATCACCCAAAGACAACTCCAAGATCACTCCAAGATCACTCCAAGACCACTTCTGCCAGCCCATTTGGAAGGGGATATGACCGAGCAGACGAACCGTCAGAAAATTGCGGCCGACGGCATCACCGCGCCGCTGCGGTACACCGTGTTCCGGCGCATCTGGCTCGCCAGCCTGCTCTCCAATCTCGGCCTGTTGATCCAGGGCGTGGGCGCGGCGTGGGCGATGACGCAGATGGCGGCTTCGGCGGACAAGGTCGCACTGGTGCAGACCGCCCTGATGCTGCCGATCATGCTGATCTCGATGCCGGCCGGCGCCATCGCCGACATGTATGACCGCCGCATCGTGACGCTGATCGCGCTCGCGATCGCACTGACCGGCGCGACGGCGCTGACGGTGCTGGCCTGGCTCAACCTCATCACCCCTGAATTGCTGCTCGCCTTCTGCTTCGTCGTCGGCAGCGGCAACGCGCTGTTTGGCCCGGCCTGGCAGTCCTCGGTCAGCGAGCAGGTGCCGCCCGATGCCTTGCCGTCGGCCGTCGCGCTCAACGGCATCAGCTACAACATCGCGCGCAGCTTCGGGCCCGCGGTCGGCGGTGTCATCGTCGCCTCGCTCGGTGCTGTCGCGGCCTTTGCCTGCAATGCGATCCTCTATTTGCCGCTGCTGGTGGTGCTGCTGCTCTGGCGGCGCAACACCGAAGCGTCGCGGCTGCCGCGGGAAAAACTCAACCGCGCCATGGTTTCGGGCTTCCGCTACATCACCAATTCGCCGCCGATCAAGATCGTGCTGTTGCGCACATTGGTGATGGGCCTGTGCGGCGGTGCCATCATGGCGCTGATGCCGCTGGTGGCGCGCGATCTCCTGCATGGCGGCGCGCAGACCTACGGCATCATGCTCGGCGCCTTCGGCATGGGTGCCGTCGTCGGCGCGCTCAATATCCACGAACTGCGCAAGCGCATGAGCGGCGAGGCCGCGATCCGCGCCTGCACCATTTCCATGGCGTTCGCGATGGCTGCGCTCGCGGTGAGCAGCGAGCCGGTGCTGACCGCGGCCGCGCTGGTGCTCGCCGGCGCGGTCTGGATGGCGGCGGTGGCACTGTTCAATATCGGCGTGCAGCTCTCGGCGCCGCGCTGGGTCGCGGGCCGCTCGCTCGCCGCATTCCAGGCCTCGATTTCCGGAGGCATCGCCATCGGTGCCTGGGGCTGGGGCCATCTCACCGATTACGCCGGCGTCGAAGTCGCGCTGCTGACGGCGGCCAGCCTGATGCTGATCTCACCGCTGCTCGGATTCTGGCTCACGATGCCGCGTGTCGGCGCGCGCAACGAGGATGCCGACGTGCTGGCCGATCCCGAGGTGAAGCTGTCGATCACCGGGCGCAGCGGGCCGCTGGTGGTCGAGATCGAATACCGGGTCGCCCAAGAAAATGCGCGCGCGTTCCACAATGTGATGCAGGACGTGCAGCTCTCCCGGCAGCGCAACGGCGCTTACGGCTGGTCGATCGCGCGCGACATCGCCGATCCGGAATTATGGACCGAGCGCTATCACTGCCCGACCTGGTTCGATTATTTGCGCCAGCGCAACCGCTCGACCCAGTCCGAACGCGCGCTGCATCAGCAGGCGATCGATTTCCACGTCGGCCCCGCTCCGATACGGATCCGCCGCATGCTGGAGCGTCCGTTCGGCTCGGTACGCTGGAAGGAAGAGACGCCGGACCGTGCCAGCGCGGAAGTGCTGCCGGTGGTCGCGACCGCGGCGGGGAGCAGTACGTAATTCTTACTTCGTAGCCCGGATAGAGCGCAGCGCAATTCGGGCTACGCCGCCGCGTCCTACTGGCCGTGGTCCGTCAGCACCTTGTCGCAGCCTTTGCTGAGCCGCGTACGATTCTGCTTGAGGCAGGCGAGCACGGCTTGATCGCCATTGTTCATCACCGGGCGGCAGAAGCGCGTGACATCGCGCGCGCAGGCATCGTGGCCGGGCTGCTGCGCGGATGCGCTGGATGCGCACAGGAGCAAAGGAAGAATGAAAAGAAATCTGGTCATCGCGTAATGCCTCTTACCCGGAAGAATGTGCGGGCGAAGCTAGTGCGACGATCCCTGAGCCGCAACGGCTTTATTGGCAGGCTGGATGGCGCCATCGCGTGGCCCCGGCTTGACGCCGGGGCACATCGCGAGGGTGCTAAGCAAGGGAGCTAACCGACGCAACGATCTTGAGTTGCGCTCTTACTGGTCCTGGGCGTCAGCGACCTTGCGCGACGCGCCCTTGGCGAGGTCCTTGTCCATCACCGCACGGCAACCGGCACTCAGATCCGTACGATGCTTCATCATGCACGCGGTGATCTTCGGGATGTTGGGGATTTCCGACGAGCACAGACGGAAGGCGTCGCCGGTGCACTGCTGCTGCGCTTCGGCCGAGAAGGCGAAGCTCGAGGTCGTCGACACGATCGAGATGATGGCGGCAAAGCCCAGAGCCAGGCTGGTGTCGCAGATCTTGCTAGTCAGGGACTTGGTGGTCAGCGAATTGGTCATTTGAAGCTCCCATTGGCACCGCTCGGCGGGGCCCGTTGTTGATGGGAATGACGATGCTCCACCAAAACAGTTTCTACTGTGATGATGGTCACGGGCCGTGCCCCAACTGTGACCTCGGTCACGTTCGCGCATCTCGCTGAAAATCCGGCGCAAACGCTGTCGTGTTGGTGTCACGTTAACTGTTCCTTCGCATTAATGGCTCGTCGCGCGGGGAATTCCGCAGGTTTGGTTGCGTAATTGGAAAGAGTAGCGATGCGTAATGCGTTGGGCCTGATGCTGGCCAGTGTCCTTGCGGCGGTCGTGATCGCCGCCGGCGGTTGGTTTTATTATTCCTCGCGCGCCGATCAGGGCGCTCCCAAGACGATTGCCGCCCGTGCCGCCGATCAATTGCCGGCACAGGCCAAGCTCGCCGCCAAGGACGACGTTTCGACCACCGCGACCGTCGCGGACAAGCCGACGACACTTGCGCAGGCACCCGCACCCGCTCCGGCCATGCCGGTTCAGCAGAAGCAGGCCTGCGCCAATCCGAATGCGCTGGGCGTCTCCCGCGTGGTCGAGATCGACACCACAGGCGGCCCCGGCTTCGGCTTCGAAACTTTCAAGCAATTCGACTTCCTCACCGACAAGGAGGTCGTGCTGACCTTCGATGACAGCCCCTGGCCGGTGAACACGCCCGCGGTGCTGAAGGCGCTTGGGGAAGAATGCACCAAGGGCCTGTTCTTCTCGGTCGGCAAGCACGCGATGTGGCATCCGGAAATCCTGCGCCAGGTGCTGGCCCAGGGCCACACGGTCGGCACGCACACCTGGTCGCATCTCAATCTCAACAGCAAGAAGATGACGGAGCAGCAGGCCAAGGACGAGATCGAGAAGGGCTTTAGCGCCGTGAAGCTCGCGCTCGGCACCAACCCGGCGCCGTTCTTCCGCTTCCCGCAACTTCAGCACAATCCGGCAATGGTGAGCTATCTCGGCACCCGCAACGTCGCGATGTGGTCGACCGATCTCGATTCCTTCGACTTCAGGAAGGGTGCCACCCCTGAGAAGATCGTCGAGACCGTGATGACCAAGCTCGACAAGCTCGGCAAGGGCATCGTCCTGATGCACGACTTCCAGAAGCACACGGGTGAGGCGCTGCCGACGCTGCTCGCGCGGCTGAAGGCCGGCGGTTACAAGATCGTGCAGATCAAGGCCAAGACGACCTTCCAGTCGCTGCCAGAATATGACGAGGCGGTGCTGAAGGATCTGAAGGTGCCGACCGCAAGCACGACCACGCGTCCGATCTCGAGCGTGGTGCAGACCGTTTCGCAGTAACGAAACCGCCGCTTCAATACGTGCATGGCCGGGCTTTCGCCCGGCCATTTGCATTTGGAAGGAAGCGGCGGCTTACCAATAGATGCCGTGACGATGCAGCTCGCTGATGATGCGGCGCTCGGTCGAGGCGCGCTGGTGCTTCGGCTTGCTGGATTTCGCGGATGTCTTCGACGCTGGCTGAGTTGCAGTCGGTGCTGAAGCCGTCGTGGTCACGGCAGGCGCGGTCGCTGCAGCGGGCGCAGGGGCGGCGGCGGGAGCCGAAGGAGCCGGGATTGCCGGCGGACGATCGACATATTTCGGAGCCTCGACGGCCGGCGCGATTTCGCTGATTTGCGTCGTGGTGGCCGCCGTCGTGGTGATTTGCGAGGCGGAGGTGTGGTCAGTCGCCGCCGACATCGACAGGCTGCGGTCGCCTGCCTGAGCAGATGCGGAGGCCAGGACCATGGCAGCAACCAGAATGATCTTGCGCATATGAAATCTCCCCGTGTTTGCGTGACCGGGACAGTACGGCAGGCCCGTCCGGGGTTATGTGATCGAGATCACGCAGGCTGCGATGCGATTTCGAACCCGCCAGGCCGCGGTCAGCAGCCGCGGCGATAGACCCGCAGCGTCACGTCAGGAAATGTCTGGGTATCGAGCAGGCAAAAGCCCTTTTCCGCATCCATGCGGGCGATGAGTTCGTCGCCAACCCGCGGCCCGAGCAGCGTGTGCGGTATCGAGCTCGAGAGCACGAGGATCTCCGACTTCAACAGCGCATCGCCCGTCGCCTGCGCAGTCCGGTGATAGAGCTCGTTGCGCATGACGAAATTCATCTTTGCCTGTTCGGCATAGAGCTGGATGGTCGCCGACGTAACGGGATAGGGGCTCGAGAAGGCGACAGTGAGCGGGCCGGCTTTTTCCGGCCTCATGTCGCGTAAGAGCGACCAGAGCCGCTCGGTCGCAAGGCGGATACTCTCCTGCTGCTGCGCGCTCAGCGGCGTCGCCGTGCTGATTGGACCGACGACCACGTGCCTGACGAACAGCTGGACGACGAATACGAGCACGAGCACCCGAGCGGCTGTGAGTGCGTGGCGGCGGATATCGCTGCCGAGACCAAAGCGGGCGAGCAGCGTTTCGGCAAGCATCAGGCCGGCGCAGCCATTGAGGACCATCGCGACGATGAACAGGCCATAAAACATCGCACCGAAGTAATAGGTCTTGATCTCCGCGACGGAGGGAATGGCATAGGCGATCAGCACAGCCGCCAGCAGAACGGCAGCGTCCAGCAGCGCGTCCCTGCCATGGATGGCGGCGAGCACGAGGCGAAGCCCCATCAGGCCCAGCCCGATGACCAGCCAATAGTGCAGGCCGAACTGTCCCTCGCCACCGATCGAGAAGCGCAGCAATCCGGCCCAGAAACTTTCGCCGGTGGTCCAGAGATCGCGCTGGCCGACGAACACATTGAGGATGTAGGTGACGGTCTCGACCAGGGCCGGCCCAATCAGCACCGCCGTGGTCGCGATCAGCGGCAGCACGAACCACAGCAGCGCGCTGAGCGCGGTGCGAAGCGACGGCCGCAATCCGCCAGCCTGGATGCAATCGGCAAATAGCCGGATCGCAAAGGCACTGCCAAGAAGCGCAAGCGCGGCAGGGAATGACGTCGGCTTGATGCTGACCGCCAGTGCGCAGGCAACGCCCAGAGCGGCGAGCGCGCGCGCGCCGCGATCGAGTACGCCGCGGTAGACGATCGCCCCAGCCGCAAGACCGATGGCAAGACCCGAAGGCAGATCGGGGCGCGCTTCAGTGACCGTGTGCCACAGCACCGGCACACAAGGCACCGCAATCAGGCACGCCGCGATCTCGAGCACGGGCCGGCGCCGAACCAGCCAGACGATCCCGAGCAGAAATGCAAAGACGACAACGGCGTGGACGAGATAGGGTCCGATGTAGCTGCCGGGAAACAACGCAAGCCCGATGATCGCCACCAGCGTCGCGAACGGCGCGTGGTGATGCAGCAAGCCCCACACGCTGGCAAAGACGCTTTGGTCTTTTGCCGCATTCATCCACCGCACAGCGTCGAGGAAATAGGAGACGTCGTCATAGAGCGGCGGGACGGACAGCCGGCTATGCAGACGCGAGACCTCGAGCGATCGCGAGGCTACGATGAATGTGACGCTTGCGGCAAGAATGACGAGACCCGAGATTCGCAACCATGCGTTCTGGTCCACCCCAGCCTTGCTATCCGTACCCACCACTTGCCCCGTCACCCGCATGTCCCATCGGCGCATCGTAGAGACACACGCGTGGAGCGCAACGCGCATGCGCCCGGTTTCAGTGGGCAGGAAGCTGGCTTGTGACGATCGGATGAAGTTAAGGCGCTGGTGCCGCAAGAGGGACTCGAACCCCCGACCCCGTCATTACGAATGACGTGCTCTACCAACTGAGCTATTGCGGCGAACCCTGCCGGGGCCCGGCGAAACCGGTCCCGATACGCGCGCTCCTGATATCGGGCATGGCCCGAATTGGCAAGGTGGAGCCGGCTTCGAAATGCGCCTCACGCGCCCCAACGGGACCAGAATCCGCGCCAGCCGCCGGCCTGGGCCTTCGAGGTACCGATTTGTTCCGTAAATTCATCGCTTGGGCCCTCGTCATCGATCCCGGGATCGTCAGGGGCGCGGATGATCGGGATGACGGCCTGGCCAGGTGCTTGCGCGGGCTTGCCGAGGTCGGCGCGGGTCCGGAACACCGGGGTTGCCGCCACGGGCGATGATTCGGCCGCTTCGGGGGCGGGCTTGACCGGCTCGACGGGCGCCGCCGCCAGCTCTTCCTTGACGGCTTCCTTGACGGCTTCCTCGACGGATTCCTTGACGGCTTCCTGGGCCTCACGGGGTGAATTGTCCTGCGCGGCCGGCACGGGAGCCGGTACCGTCACGGCCGGTTCCGCCGTGCTTTCGCTTGGGGCCGCCGTCACCCGTTTCGGCGGCGGGGCCGCCAGCATCGCTTCCTCGAAGGCCGAGGCTTCGATCGTGGCGCCCTTGTCGGACGGAAGGCTCGCGACCGGGGTCTGCCACTGGAAGGCGTCGAGCCGGCCGGTGACCGGGGAGACCGGGCGCCAGCGATCGCTGACATAGCCGTCCGCAGTCCAGGCCGGATCGTGGCGGGCGCGCACCGCACGCAACGTCCAGGCGCGGGCGCGACCACTGTCGCCGTGCTCGATGCGCTCGAGCTCGGCCATCAGCAGCGCGACACGCTGGGTCGGATCGTTGACGTAAGGCGCGAGCGCCGCGCGCGCACGCGCGAACTCGGAGGCATCGATCGCGGCGCGGGCGAGCGCGAGTTGGCCTTCGACATGGCCGGGCTTGTCGGCGGGCGTCTTGGCCGCGAGCGTCTCGACCCGCTGCAAGCGCTGCCGCGTGGAGTCGCCGAGCTTCACATGCGCATAGGCGTCGGCGAGATCGGGATGCGGATTGGCGAGCCAGGCGGCTTCCACCAGCTTCATGGCGCGGCGCACCTGATGCGCCTCGCTCTCGAATTTTGCGGCGAGCACCGCGGCCGGCACCAGCGTCGGCGCGAGCTTGATCGCCTCCATCACGCTCTCGCGCGCGACGTCGCGGTCCATGGTTTCCAATTCAAGCGCGCGCGCCGTCAACAGCACGCCGCGCTGGCGGCGATAGGCCGCCTTGTCGATCAGGCCGGCGGACAGATTCGAATCGAGGATCGCCAGCGCGCCGCTCCAGTCGCCGCGGGCGCAGCGGAAGCCGAGCACCGCATGCGAAGCCCAGGTCGAGGACGGCGACAGCTTGATAGCCTCCTCCGCGATCATCACGGCGCCGACCGCATCGTCGGCGCGCTGCGCTTCGATGAACAGGCCGCGCAGGCCGAGCAGCCGCGTATCCTCACGCTCCGCCATGGCGCGGAAGGCGCGCTGCGCCTCGTTGCGATTACCGTCGAGCTGCGCCGACTGCGCATGCAACAGCAGCGCGAGCGGATCATCGGGCGCGTGACGTCGCGCCGCGTCCGCGTGCCGACGGGCGAGCGCGGTGTCGCCATGGCCGATCGCGAGCAGGCCGTGGGTGATGGCGTGACGACCACGCGCATGACGCTTGTCATGACGGCGGCGGCGCATGCGCCCCGGCGTGCGCCAGATCGTCGTCACGATGCTCCAGAGCAAGACGATCGCGACTGCGAATATGCCGAGGCAGAGGACAAATACCGGAATGCTCGGTGAGGCGCGATAACTCCCCCACGTCATCACGACATTGCCGGGCTGGTCGGCAACCCAGGCCGCGCCGGCGCCGGCGAGCGCAATCAGGACGAGGAAAAGGACGATGCGAAGCATGGCTATTCCTATACGCGCTGATTGTTGCGCGAATCTTATTGAGCAGGCCTGGCGAGACTTGCCATGGCGTCGTCGGCGAATTTGCGGGAGGCCGCGAGCGCGGCATCGCGGGCATCGGCCTTGTCCAGCCACGCCTGCGCAGGCGCGCGATCGGTCTCGGACAACGTCTTCAGCTCGCGGCGCGCCTCGACGAAGTCGTTGCGCAGCGCCGCTGCCGTGATCCGCGCGACAATGGCGCCGCGATCATTGCCGACGCCGTCGGTGCGCTCGATGCGGACGAGTTTTGAGGCTCCCGCCTGAAGGCGCTCGACGATGCCGGTACCGCTGGTCTGCGCCTCTGCCGGCGGCGACAGTTTCGGCACGATGTTGAGGAGCTCGCGGCTCAGCGCGACCGGCGTCGGAATGCCGGCGGCAGCGAAACTATCGAGCGGTTTCAGCACCTCGGGCTTGGCTGCAAGCGACCGCGCAGCAGAGAGCTGCGCCGCATAGGGGTCGTTATGGCGAACGGCAACGTCGAGCAGGGTGGCGGCGACCACGTGGCGCAACGGCTTGTCGTCCATCACCTTGGCATCGGCGATCTTTTCGCCCTGCTGCGCGAGCTCGGCACGGGCGGTCGTGCTGGCGCGCTCGAGCTGCGAGAGGCGGTCGTCGAGGGCGGCAAGACCGGGCGAGGCCACCGCATCGCGCGGCGTGGATTTCGCATCGTTCAATGCGCCCGCAGTCTTGTCGGACTGTGCGCGCAAATTGGCGATGTCGCCGCGCAAAGTGCCGACGGATTTCTCCAGCGCATCGAGCCGCGCCACCATCGCCTGATCGGCCGTGGGCTTACCGGCTTTCGCTTCGACCGCGGCCACGCGACCGCTCAGCGCCTCGACCGCAGCGCTTGTCACTTGCGGCGAGGCCGGCGGCGCCTGCACCGCGGGCCAGCCCAGCGCCCAACCGACCGCGATCACGACCGCGGCGGCGGCGGCGCCGGAAAATGGAGCGATCACCCAAGGCGATACAGCTGCAGACGCGACGGGAGCCTGTTCCTCGGCGGGCTGTGCCTCGGGTCTGGCTTCCTCGGCCTTGGTCTCTTCAACCGTGGCCTGATCATGCGCAGCCTGCTCGACCGATGGCTGCGCCGCCGGCTCGCCCGCCACGTCCTGCGGCTGGGTGGAGACTTCGGTCGCCTCGAGGTCGATGGTGGGCGGGGTCCGCTTGGCGCGGCCGGACTCGGGGGGCATTCCCAAGTCTTCAGGGCTGCCCAAGTCTTCAGGCCTAACTACGTCTTCAGGCTTGCCTGCGTCTTCAGGCTTGTCGTCGGCCATCGTGACGGTTCCTCACACTTACATGCCCAAAATGGACCCGATTGCGTCGGATTCGGCCCGACCTCTTACGCCAAACGGGTGCGCAAAGCACGCTCCAAGGTGCCAAATAAGGCGTTTTCGTCCGGCGACGCGGCCACCAGAACCTGCGACGCCCCGGCATCGCGCAACACCGCCGCGACGGTCTCGGACAGGCAGCATTGCGGAATCGCCAGCGCCGAGATTTCGACACCTTCGTCCCGTGCCGCCTCCAGGAAGGCCCGCGCGCTGCGCCGGGAGTAATGCAGCACCGCCCTGATGCCATGCGCGGCAAAGCCGTCGCAGACGTCGCGCGGGAGAATCTTGACCGGGGCCATGCGATAGGTGGTCTGCGTGACCACGCTGAATCCTTCGGCTCCGAGCTCACCACCGAGATCGCGCGACAGATCAGCGCCGGCGAGGTAGAGCAACGTACCCTTCTTTTTCAGCACCTTCTCGCGCACACTTTGAATGACCTTGTCGCGCAAGGAAGCGGCATCGCCGCCGGCAATGATCACCTCGCCAAAGCCGGCATCGCGTGCGGCAGTCGCAGTGTGCTCGCCGACCGCAAACAGCGGCAGCTTGAGGAGGCCAAGGTCCTTTAAGCCAGGATCTTGTAAGCCAGGATCTTGCAACAACGGCGCGACGGCGCGGATCGCATTGGCCGACGTGACGATGATGGCGCTATAATTCGCCTCGCTCTCGTCGTGAAAAGCGACCGGCTCGAACTTGAGCACCGGCGCTAGCAACACCACATGCCCTCGTGCGCGCAGATTGTCCGCCGTCGCCTCGTTGTCGGGATGCGGCCGTGTGACAAGGATGGACATCGCTGGTGTTCCCGAACCGCGTGACGGTGACGCATTCGCGAGGGAAGGCTGCGCGTGACGATTGCGCAAGCCGACCCCGGAATGCTACCGCGTTACCAGAACTCTGCTTTGCGGATGAGCGCAAGGGGGGTGAGAAGGGCGCAAATTGGATAACAATTCGCCAATGCTGGTATTGGGCATCGAAACCACCTGCGACGAAACCGCCGCGGCCGTGATCGAGCGCGCGCCTGACGGCAGCGGCAAGATCCTGTCCAACATCGTGCGGTCCCAGATCGAGGAGCATGCCCGCTTCGGTGGCGTGGTGCCGGAGATCGCCGCCCGCGCGCATGTCGAAATGCTCGACGGCATCATCGACCGCGCCATGCACGAGGCCGGCATCGACTATGCCCAGCTCAACGGTGTCGCGGCGGCTGCGGGGCCAGGCCTGATCGGCGGCGTCATCGTCGGGCTCACCACCGCGAAGGCGATCGCGATGGTGCACGACACGCCACTGATCGCGGTGAACCATCTGGAGGCGCATGCGCTGACGCCGCGCCTCACCGACGGCATCGAATTTCCCTATTGCCTGTTTCTCGCTTCGGGCGGCCACACCCAGATCGTCGCGGTCACCGGCGTCGGCCAATATGTGCGGCTCGGCACCACCGTCGATGATGCCATCGGCGAAGCTTTCGACAAGGTCGCGAAGATGCTGGGCTTGCCCTATCCCGGCGGTCCGCAGGTCGAGCGCGCGGCAGCAAGCGGCGATGCCACGCGCTTTGCGCTGCCGCGGCCGATGCAGGGCCGCCCCGACGCCAATTTCTCCCTGTCGGGATTGAAGACAGCGGTCCGCACCGAGGCGAGCCGGCTGACTGAGATCACACCACAGGACATCAATGATCTCTGCGCGAGTTTCCAGGCCGCCGTGCTGGATTCCACGGCCGACCGGCTGAGGGTTGGCCTGCGGCTTTTCCGCGAGCGGTTCGGCGCACCGCATGCGCTGGTGGCCGCCGGCGGCGTCGCCGCCAATCAGGCGATCCGCCGCGCGCTGGACGACGTTGCCAAGCAGGCGCAGACGCAATTGATCATGCCGCCGTCTGCGCTCTGCACCGACAATGGTGCGATGATCGCCTGGGCCGGCGCCGAGCGCCTCGCTCTCGGCCTGACCGACACGATGGAAGCCCAGCCCCGTGCGCGCTGGCTGCTCGATGCAAATGCGACGGCGCCCGCGGGCTACGGCAAGACGCGGGCGGGATACTGACCATGACCGCGTTCCAATCCGTCGCGGTGATCGGCGCAGGCGCCTGGGGCACGGCGCTGGCGATGGTGGCGGCGCGGGCCGGACGGAACGTAACGCTGTGGGCACGCAACGCCGAGCATGCGGCGCGCATCGCTTCGACCCGCGACAATCCGCGGCTGCCCGGTGTAAGACTGGCGCCGGAGATTGTCGTTACGAGCGATCTGGCGCTCGCGGCGCGCGCGGACATGCTGCTGATCGCAACACCGGCGCAGCATCTGCGCGGTGCGGTCAACATGCTGGCCTCGCACATTGCAAATCCGACGCCGGTCGTCGCCTGCGCCAAGGGCATCGAGCACGGCACCCACAAATTCATGACCGACGTGATCGCGGAGGCCGCGCCCCATGCGCAGCCCGCGATCCTGTCGGGTCCGAGTTTTGCCGACGACGTTGCGCGCGGCCTGCCGACAGCGGTGACGCTGGCGGCAAAGGACGAGGCCTTAGCCAGCGCGCTCGTGCAGGCACTGGGCTCGGCGACCTTCCGACCGTATCACACGACGGACGTCCGCGGCGTCGAGATCGGCGGCGCGGCCAAGAACGTGCTGGCGATTGCCGCCGGCATCGTGGTCGGCCGCAACCTCGGCGCCTCCGCGCTCGCCGCACTGACCACGCGCGGCTTCAGCGAGCTGGCGCGGCTCGGCCGTGCCTACGGCGCGCGCACGGAAACGCTGTCGGGCCTTTCCGGCCTCGGCGACTTGCTGCTGAGCTGTTCGACCGCGCAATCGCGCAATTTCGCGCTCGGTCTTGCGCTCGGACGCGGGGAAGCCGCGCCGGCGGGCAAGCTTGCGGAAGGTGCGTTCACTGCGCCGGTGCTGGTCGAGCTCGCGGCGGCTGGGAATGTCGACATGCCGGTCTCGCAAGCGGTGGCCGCCATCCTGGACAACAGGCTGACGATCGATGCAGCGATCGAGGGGCTGCTGACGCGGCCGTTCAAGGCCGAGGAATAGCCGCGCCCCTCACGGCGGTACTTCACGAGCTTTGCTCGCTGGTCTAGCCTAGCGGCACACCGCAGGATCCCGGTCCAACAACAACGAAACGGATCCAGGGGAAAACGCATGCGCAAACCGCATCGCGCGATCGTTTCGATCGCCATCATCACACTTGCCGCCGTTATGCTACCCAACGCCGTCCGCGCCCAGGCCGCACTCTCCTATGACGAGCTCGCCAGGAACGAGGCGGCGGCCAATGCCGAGAACGGCAAGCGGGTCGCTCCCGTCAAGTCGATCATCAATCCTTCGAACGACGTCAGCTCCGACATGCAGGCCATGATCGGCGCGCCGTTTCCGCCGCATTTCAATGCTGACCCGAAAAGCCCGGCCGAATGGAAGGAGCTGATAGATCGCCGCGCAAAACTGTCAATCGCCGGCATTCCCGCGATGAAGGAGAAGCTCGGCGTCAAGGTCGAGGAGACGAAGATCGCCGGCGTGCATTGCTTCATCGTCACGCCGAACAAGATCCCGCCGGAGAATCGTCGGCGCCTTCTGCTCCATGTCCACGGTGGCGGCTATGTGTTCGGGCCCGGCGAAGCCGCACTGCCGGAAGCAATCATGATGGCCGGTTTCGGCGGCTTCAAGGTGATCTCGGTCGACTACCGCATGCCGCCAGATTTCCCCTATCCCGCCGCGATGGACGATGCGATGGCGGTCTGGAAGGAGGTCACCAAGGAGCACGATTCGCGCCGGATGGCGATCTTCGGCACGTCGACAGGTGGCGCGATGACGCTCGCAATGGTGCTGCGGGCGAGGGACGAGAAGCTGCCAAAGCCGGCGGCGATCGCGCCGGGCACACCGTGGTCCGATATCGACAAGCTCGGCGACACCTATGCCAGCAATGAGTGGGTCGACAATGTGCTGGTGACCTGGGATGGCTGGCTCGGCCGCGCCGCGAAACTATACGCCAACGGGACAGATCTGAAGACTCCCTACATCTCGCCAATCTATGGCGACTTCAAAGGCTTCCCGCCGACCATCCTGACCTCGGGCACGCGCGACCTGTTCCTCAGCAACACGGTCCGCACGCATCGCAAATTGCGCCGCGCCGGCGTGATCGCCGATCTCAATGTCTATGAAGGACAGTCTCACGCGCAGTACCAGTTCAACATCAACGTGCCGGAGACGAGGGAAGCTTTCACCGATATCGCAAAGTTCTTCGATCGATATCTGAAGGAGTGAGTGCCGCAATGGATATCGGCTGCCCGCGCTTGTCCCGGGCAGCCGCGCCGCTATAACATCGCGGCACGCGGGATGGCGTTTCCGAGATTGGGGCAAGTTGCGATGAACTACTGGCTGGTGAAATCCGAACCGTCGGTGTGGTCCTGGGACCAGCAGGTCGCGAAGGGCGCCAAGGGCGAAGCCTGGACCGGCGTCCGCAATTACACCGCGCGCATCAACCTCGTGAACATGAAGAAGGGCGACAAGGCGTTCTTCTATCATTCCAACGAGGGCAAGGAGATCGTCGGCATCGCGGAGATCATCAAGGAGGCCTACCTCGACCCGACCGACAAGACCGCAAAATTCGTCTGCGTCGACATCAAGGCCGACAAGCCCCTGAAAACGCCGGTGACGATGGCCGCGATCAAGGCCGACAAGAAGCTCGCCGACATGGCGCTGGTGAAATATTCGCGTCTGTCGGTGCAGCCGGTGACGGCCGAGGAATGGAAGCTCGTTTGCAAGATGGGCGGGGTTTAGGCGCTGCCGTAGCCGGATGGAGCGAAGCGCAATCCGGGAAAGTCTTCACGCCGCACGAACCCGGATTTCGCTTCGCTCCATCCGGGCTACGAGCATGAAGTTCGCTACACCGCCGCGGTCGCGACCACCTGCTGCAACAGCTGCTCGCGCCTCGCCTGCGAACGCTGGCCCTTCATGGTCGCCGCAAAACGTTCGAGGATGCCGTCCTCGAAGGCGGTGACGATGGTGTCGTGGACATAGCTCTTGCGGCAGATCGCCGGCGTATTGGAGAGCTGGTCGGCCGCGGCGCGGATCGCGTTCAGCACTTGCTTCTTGCGGCCACGCTGGCTGACCGCCGGCGTGATCCGTGACAAGGATTCCACGACGACGGCCGAGGCCATCAGCGTGCGGAAATCCTTCAGCGAAATCTTGATGCCGGCAATCTCGCGCAGGAAGGCATTCACCTGCGTGGTGCTGACCGCGCGCACGATGCCGTAGGCATCGCGATACTGGAACATCCGCTTGCCGGGAACGCCGTTCAAAATGCCGATGGCACGCACCAGCTTGGCCGCGTCGCATTCCTTGCGTACCGCCTTGCCGCCCTTGGCCTTGAAGGTCAGCACGAAGCTGTCGTCTTCGAGCGTGACGTTCGACTTCAGCATCGTGGTCGCGCCGCGGGTGCCGTTGAGGCGAGCGTAGGATTCATTGCCGGGACGGATCGCGGTCCGCGCGATTAGCTCGATCACGGCCGAGAGCGCGAATTCACGCGTCGGTTCGTCGCCCGACAGGAACGCCGACACCTTGCGCCGGATCTTTGGCAGCGCCCCGACGAGCTTTTCCAGGCGATGCGCCTTGCGATGCTCGCGGACCTTCTCCCAATCGGCGTGATAGCGATATTGCAGCCGGCCCGCGGCATCGCGACCGACCGCCTGGAGATGGGTGGTCGGATCGGCCGAGTAGCGCACCTCGCGATAGGCCGGCGGCACCGCCATGGCGTGCAGGCGGCGAATGGTGCGGGCGTCGCGGACATGGGCGCCGTTGGGACGGACGAAGGAATAGCCCTTGCCGCGCTTGATGCGCCGGATTTTCAGCTCGTTTTGGTCGCCGAGCCGCAGGCCCAGCTCCTTGGCGAGGGCCTCGACCGTCGCCGCGGGCGCCGTGTCGAAGATTTTTTTCGGGCTCGGACGGCTGGAACCGGCCGATTTCGGCCATTGTCCGAGGGCTTTGGCCAGCGCAATGGCAGCAGGATCGGCCGAAGCGGGCCGCATCGTCCCGAGATTCTGCTGATCCATCATAGTGTTAAGCCTTAGCCCTGCCTGTTACCGTTCAATGCCGCTGTTCTGATGTTTGTTCCAAGGGGTTCTTGGACGGTCTCTTGGGACCCGGGTTAGCCAATTAGGGTGTTCCGAACCGTATTGCGAGTCCCGAATCGGTGAGGAACGGTTCCTAAATACCTCCAAGGGCGCATGGGGCTCTGCGCCGGGCTATTCCCAAGATTTGGGTAAAGAGCCGAAAGCAGCCTTTCGGCCTGTTTCAGATTTGCGACAGCCGGCCCGTGCAGCTTGATTCTCCGCATGGCCGGCGGCTCGCCGAAGGTCCAGCTTGTGCACCTTGTCGGGTCCGGTTAGCCCGACGCATAATCGTTCAACGATCAAAGTCGGCTGGCCAATCGCTTATGCTCGGCTTGCCGTATGTGGAGGGAAACATGTCCGAGAAGATCTACGACGTCCCCGCGGAATGGACCAAGCGCGCCTGGATCGACCAGGCCAAGTACAAGGACATGTACGCGCGCTCGATCGCGGACCCGAACGCGTTCTGGGCGGAGCAGGCCAAGCGTATCGACTGGATGCACGCGCCGACCAAGATCGAGAACGTCTCCTTCGCGCCCGGCAACATCTCGATCAAATGGTTCGAGGACGGAATCCTCAACGTCGCCCATAATTGCATCGACCGGCATCTGCACAAGCGCGCCCACCAGACCGCGATCATCTGGGAAGGCGACGATCCCTCGCAGTCGAAGCACATCACCTATAAGGAGCTGCATGACGAGGTCTGTCGGATGGCCAACATCCTGCGGACCCGCAACGTCAAGAAGGGCGATCGCGTCACCATCTATCTGCCGATGATCCCGGAAGCGGCCTACGCGATGCTGGCCTGCGCGCGGATCGGCGCGGTCCATTCCGTCGTGTTCGCCGGCTTCTCGCCTGACAGCCTTGCCCAGCGCATCAACGACTGCCAGTCCAAGGTGATCATCACCGCCGATGAAGGCCTGCGCGGCGGCAAGAAGGTGCCGCTGAAGGCCAATGTCGACGCGGCGCTGGCCAAAGCCGACGGCGTCGACTGGGTCGTCGTGGTCAAGCGCACCGGCGGCACGGTCGACATGAATCCGACCCGCGACCTCTGGTATCACGAGGCGGCGGCGATGGTGACGACGGAGTGCCCGGCCGAGCACATGCACGCCGAAGATCCGCTGTTCATCCTCTATACGTCGGGCTCGACCGGCCAGCCCAAGGGCGTGCTGCACACCTCGGGCGGATACCTCGTGTTCGCCGCGATGACGCATCAATATGTCTTCGACTATCACGACGGTGACATCTACTGGTGCACCGCCGACGTCGGCTGGGTCACCGGTCACAGCTACATTCTCTACGGGCCGCTTGCGAACGGCGCGACCACGCTGATGTTCGAAGGCGTGCCGAATTACCCTGATAATTCGAGATTCTGGAATGTCATCGACAAGCACAAGGTCAACATCTTCTACACCGCGCCGACCGCGATCCGCGCACTGATGCAGTCGGGCGACGAGCCCGTGACGAAGACGTCGCGCGCCTCGCTCCGCCTGCTCGGCTCGGTCGGCGAACCCATCAATCCGGAAGCCTGGGAGTGGTATCACCGCGTCATCGGCGACGGCCGCTGCCCGATCGTCGACACCTGGTGGCAGACCGAGACCGGCGGCATTTTGATCACGCCGTTGCCGGGCGCGACAAAACTCAAGCCGGGCTCGGCAACGCAGCCGTTCTTCGGCGTGGTGCCCGAGATCGTCGACGCCGACGGCAAGGTGCTGGACGGCGAGACATCAGGCAATCTGTGCCTGACGCGGTCATGGCCGGGTCAGATGCGAACGGTCTATGGCGATCACGCCCGCTTCGAGCAGACCTACTTCTCCACCTACAAGGGCAAGTATTTTACGGGCGACGGCTGCCGCCGCGATGCCGACGGCTATTACTGGATCACCGGCCGCGTCGACGACGTCATCAACGTCTCCGGCCACCGCATGGGCACCGCGGAAGTCGAGAGCGCGCTGGTCGCGCACGAGAAGGTGTCGGAAGCCGCCGTGGTCGGCTTCCCGCACGACATCAAGGGCCAGGGCATCTACGCCTATGTCACCCTGATGGCCGGCATCCAGCCCTCCGAGGAATTGCGCAAGGAGCTCGTCACCTGGGTGCGCAAGGAGATCGGCCCGATCGCCTCGCCCGACCAGATCCAGTTCGCCCCAAGCCTGCCGAAAACCCGCTCCGGCAAAATCATGCGCCGCATCCTGCGCAAGATCGCCGAGGACGAGCCGGGCAGCCTGGGCGACACCTCGACCCTGGCCGATCCCGGCGTTGTCGATGACCTCGTCAGTAACCGGCAGTACCGAAAGCAGACGCCGGCGTAAGGCACGGCTTCGTGCCCCGGACGCAGCGCAGCGCTTCTTCAGCGGTGCGCTGCAGAGCCGGAGCCCATGCCTCCACGTGCAAAGAACTGGGTCCCGGCTCCGCGTCGCGTCATGACATGCCGCGCCGCGTGCTGGACACGAGATCGCGTCACGTGCTGCCGCTCCCCCCGAAACAACCCCCGTTCACATCCTCACGCTCTTGTCAGCGCGCGTAGCGGCACGGCTGTATCTTTCCCGCCGAGTGTTGTTTTCAGGTCATTTACTTTGTTTCGAACATTTCCTTTGTTCCCTCTGCTGGCTGACCCTCGGCGGCCGCGCGTGGAAACCATCCGGTTAACAAGCGCGGTTAAGAATGTCGGGGTGAGCGGGCAATTGCCGGTTTTGCGTGAATTTGGACGATCCGTTCGGGGCTGAGGGGAAAATTGATGTCGATGAAGATTGCATTGGCGCTGGCCGCCACCATCGGGGCAGGGGTCTTGATGTCGACGGCGGCGCAGGCGCGGCCGGAAATGGTGGGGTCGCATGTGGCCAATTATTCGCCGGGCACCATCGTGGTCAAAACCAGCGAACGCCGGCTCTATCTCATTCTCGATGACGGCCACGCGGTGCGCTATCCGGTCGGCGTCGGCAAGTCCGGCAAGCAGTGGGCCGGCACCACCCGCATCGACGGCAAATATCGCAACCCGGCCTGGTCACCGCCCGCCGAAGTGAAGCGCGACAAGCCGAGCATCCCCGACGTCATTCCCGGCGGCTCCCCGCACAACCCGATGGGCGTTGCGGCGATGACGCTGGCCGGCGGCGAATATGCCATCCACGGCACCAACGTGCCGGGCTCGGTCGGCGGCTTCGTCTCCTACGGTTGCATCCGCATGCTCAACGACGACATCACCGATCTCTACAGCCGCGTCTCCGTCGGCACGACGGTGGTCGTGGCGCGTTGAGCAAAGAGATCAGGACAGCGAAAGCCGCGTCATTTGACGCGGCTTTTTGTTACCAGAAGCGCCAGCCGCGCGTGCACCAGCCGTCGCGATGACCGCCATTGTAGCTGCGCGCGTAACCACCCGCGAGCAGCGCGGCCGAGACGTTGGCGGTACGTTTGGTCGCGACATCGGCAAGAACGCGCCCATATTTTTCCGTGCCGAGATTGCTGATCGTGACGCCACCCTCGCGGAGCAGCCCGCGTAGCGCCTCGGTGGCCGCCTCAGCCTTATCCAGCTCTTCCCGGCACGACGCCTTCATCTCGGGCGCATCGATGCCGCGCAGGCGAACGCGCGCGACGAGATCGCGGCCATCGCGTTGGTGCACGCGCGCAAGGAAGGTGTCGCCGTCGATGGTGCGGATGACGTCGATCGATTGGCGGCTGTCGGGATTTCCGGACTGCTGAAGGATGATCTCCGCGTCCTGCGACCGGCTGTCGACTCCGTGCGGGATTGGCCAGTTCGCTCCGTGCCGGAAGGTGAGCACGACCGCCACGACAACGCCGACCACGAACATCCATGGCAGCAGCCCAGAGAAGCGGCGGCCGAACAGCGAGCCGCCGAACTGCGGCCGAGAGGCATTGGGGCGATCCTGGAAAAGCATCAGCTCACGCTAGGGCTGAGTCGGGGAAACCGGCAAGGCACGATCGGGAACCCGGCCGGATGGGTCATCACTCGGTCGCGGCGACCACCGGGATCGTCTATCCGGCGGAAATCGCACCTATGTGCTGCACGCTGTTCCAAACACTCTCCAATCGATACCTCCTGTAGTTGTACGGAGTTTAATATTCACGCGCTATTTAGTAATAGGGCGGAGTACTCGGTTTGCGTGTGGGGGAGCGGTAAGCATGCCATCGTTCAGGTTTCGCATCGGTACAAAGCTCGGACTGACCGCGAGTGCGGGCGTCCTTCTGGTCGGCGGCATGCTCGGCAACCAGCTAGTCAGAAACGAGCAGATCGCGGACCTGAGCCGACTGGTGGTCATCAACACCGCCAACAAGGCCAATGCCCAGGGCGCCGAGCTCGCAGTGACCCGCGCACGCCTTGCCATCGCGGAAATCGGATCTGCATCCTCCGCCGAGAGCCTCGCCAAACATCTCGACGTGCTGCGCGGCTCCATCGCCAGTGCCACGACCGAAATGGACGCCGCATTGGAGCGGTCCAAGCGCGCCGAAGCCAAAGAGCTCTGTCGCGAGGTGAAGACCCTGCTCGACGCCTCTCTGAAGGCCGGCAGCGATCTTGGTCAGGCTCGTGGCACCGCCGTCGCCGAATTCGCCGCGGCAAACCAGATCGAGGAGGCCTGGAACAAGGCCCTCGAGAAACTGCTGGCGTCGCCCGCAATCGCTGCGTCACAGAACCAGCTCAACATCGAGGTCGCGTTGCGCGAAGCCGACGCGTCCTTCAAGGCGGCCAGCGCCGCCGATTGGCATTTCACGGCAACGGGCGACGTCGAGCAAAAAGATCGTGTCTCCGGACGCGCCGACGCCATGATCCGCGTCCTGAAACAGGTCCGTCAGTCCGCCGGTGACAAGGAGATCGCAGACGGTATAGACACGCTTGCCGCACTCGCCGGACGCTATAAGGTTGCAACTGGCGCAGCCGTGAAGGCGGAGGAAGCCAAGAGGCGCATTCTCGACGAGCGGGTGCTTCCGGCAGCCAGGGAAATCAGCACGCGGATCGACAAGCTGGTCTCCGCCAACAATGAATACACGGCTCTGCGGCAGAGCCAGCTCATGTCCGCGCTGGAGCAGGCAACCCAGGTCAGCCTGGCCGTCGGTGTCCTCGTGATCCTGGTTCTGGCCGGCTCGGCCCTGTTCTCGGTGCTGAGCATCGCGCGGCCGATCCGGCGCATCGGCGACGTGCTGCTGCAGCTCGCCGGCGGCAACAAGGCCGTCGAGATTCCCTACACCGCCCGCGGCGACGAGGTCGGCGACAACGCCCGTGCGGCCCGCACCTTCAGGGACAATCTGATCCGCATCGAGCAGATGGAGGCCGAGCAGAAGGATCAGGAGGCCGCGGCCGCCGCACGGCGCAAGCAGGAGATGGTCCGGCTGGCGGGTGCGTTCGAGGATTCGGTCGGCGGCATCATCAACTCGGTGTCATCGGCCTCCCAGCAGCTCGAAGCCGCCGCCGGCACGCTGTCGGGGACTGCTGAAGAGACCGAGCAACTCTCCGGAATGGTCGCCGCGGCTTCCGAGGAAGCCTCCGCCAATGTCGGAGCCGTTGCGTCCGCCGCCGAGGAGATGAGCGCATCAGTCGTCGAGATCGGCCGCCAGGTCCACGATTCCAGCCGCATCGCCGGCGAGGCGGTGAGGCAGGCCGAACGCACCGACGCGCGCATCAACGAATTGCTCAAGGCCGCGGGCCGGATCGGCGACGTCGTCAAGTTGATCACGGCGATTGCAGAGCAGACCAATCTGCTGGCTCTGAATGCCACCATTGAAGCAGCACGCGCCGGCGAATCCGGCCGCGGGTTTGCGGTGGTTGCCAGCGAGGTCAAGGCGCTGGCGGCTCAGACCGCGAAAGCGACCGACGAAATCAGCGCGCAGATCGCCGGCATGCAGACGGCGACGGAAGACTCCGTCGGCGCCATCAAGGAGATCGGCGCAACCATCTCCAGGATTTCGGACATCTCCACCACGATTGCGGCCACCATCGAGGAGCAGGGTGCCGCGACCGCCGAGATCGCACGCAACGTCAGTGAAGCCGCCAAGGGTACAGTCGAAGTCGCAGACAAGATCGCCCAGGTCAGTCATGGCGCCAGCGCCACCGGCTCGGCTTCGACGCAGGTGCTGGCATCCGCGCGCTCACTCTCGACCGAGAGTGGCCGCCTCAAGAGTGAGGTCGCGAAATTCCTCGATACGGTGCGGGCCGCCTGACGCCCCGCGCCTCGTGCGGCCGACCTGAGGCCGGCCGCACGTCTTCTAACTGCAAGTCTTCTTTCTGACGCTTCGAATTCAACAACGGCTTTGGGAGGCCCCCATGCCGAGCGGCTGCTCGCGCCTGGGGCAAACAGGGAGTGGAGCGATGATCATCAGCATTGTCGGCGGCGGCGCGACCGGAATCACGATATTGCGCCACCTGGCGGAGCTCGCCGCATCCGGGCGCGACGAGGGCGCGATCGGCGGCATCCAGCTGTTCGACAAATCGGGCTTCGACGGAGGGGTCGCCTACCGCACCCAGAGCGACCGACACCTGCTCAACATGAAGGCCGCGAAGATGTCGATCCGCCCGGGCGACGCGGAGGAGTTTCTGCGCTGGGCCTGGGCGCGCGGCCTCGATTGCGGCCGCAACGATCATCTGCCGCGAATGGTCTATCGGGATTACCTGGATAGTGTTCGCAACGAGGCGATCGCGCGATGCCGTAGCGCCGGCGTGCCGGTTCACGTCGAGCATGCCGAAGTGATCCGCATGCGATTTTCGACGGATCACAATGTCCTGCTGACGACGGACGGCAATATCACGCATATCTCCTCCGTGCTGGTCCTCTGCACCGGACACAATGCGCCCGAGGATCACTACGGCCTTGCCGGGCACCCGAACTACATTCGCGATCCCTACGCGCAATTCAGCTTCACCGACCGCAACGACACCGAGATCGGCATCCTCGGCAGCGGGCTCAGCGCGGTTGATACTGTAACCGCGCTCGCCAAGACCCACGATCGTGTCAGAATGACCTGCCTTTCCAGAAGCGGCCTGTTCCCCACGGTCCAGCCGGTCGCGATCCCTGCGATCACCAACGATTTCCGCGACGCCCTGCATCACTATGTCGTCAACCGCAAACAGGTCGGCGCAGACGCGTTTGCCCACCGACTCTCGGACCTGCTGGTCGAGATCACCGGCCTCGACTGCGATCTGTCGTGCGCGAACATCGCGAGCGATGCGCTGGCCGATCTCGAGCTGAACATCGCGCAGGCCGAGACCAGCGAGCCCAACGTCCACTGTTATCTCGCCAGCATCGCCAACGTGGTATGCGACGCCTGGAGCCGGATGAACGACGTCGAAAAAGCACGGTTCATGGACGTCTACAATTCCGGCTGGCTGCGCAACCGCTCCGCGATGCCTATGGAGAATGCGCTCCGGATCCGCGACCTGATGCGATCAGGGAGGCTGTCGACGCGCGCCCGTCTGCGCACCGTGACCGAGATCGGCAGCCGGTTTCGCGCACATCTCGGCGACGGCGACCATCGCGACATCGACTGCGTCATCGACGCAACGGGACCGTCCTACCGGCTCGACAGCAGCCCGCTCTATCAGGACATGCAGCGGCAGGGCCTCGTTGCCCTGGACGCGCTCGGCGGAATTCGCTGCGGTTATGACGACAGCCGCGTCCACGACCGGCACGGCAATCCCTATCCGAACGTCTACGCGGTCGGCGGCCCCACCAAGGGCGCGCATTTCTTCGCCGGCGCCGTCGATATCAACATGCACCGCGCCGAAGCCGTGATCGAAACCATCCTCACCCCGAGAGATTCGCAGATGAACAGCCTCAAGACCTCCGTGGACGAAACCGACCGTCTCGCCGACCTGGTCCGCCGCGACCATCCTTCGCTCGACACGATGGTGCTGGCGATGGACGGTAAATATCAGACGAGGCCGGCGGCGCTGGACGAACTGATGTGGGAGGTGAGGGACTGCCTCGGCGAAGCGTTCCGGCACTGGAGGCCTGAGGACTTCCCGACGCTCTACTGCGCGTGGGGGCGCTGCCGCGTCGGCTCGACCGCGCTCACCAATCTGTTCGGCGTCGCCGGAATCCCCTCTTATTTCCAACCGGTGAAGGTCGTCCTGCGCCATCGGCTCCTTGGCAATGCGGGCGAGCCATGGGCCGTGCCGCGGGCGTCGGAGCAGCCGCATATCTTCAGCAAGGAAATGGGCGGGCCCTACGTACTGGCCGAAAGCCTGTTCCTGCCGCTCCAACCGCTGATCGAGGCCGGCTGGCCGGCGGACAAGCTTCACATGATCATGCTCGACCGCGACCCCGCCAGCTCGCTCGCGTCCTGGCTGGAAAAATGGTCGGACCGCGTTCCCGAGGATCGACTGATCCAGAACTATGTGATCTCCACGCTGAACGCACGTCGCGTCGAGAGCTATGCAAGGCACCACGGCGTGCCGGTCACGCACTACGTCTACGAAGCGAGCAAGGACGCGACCGGATCGGTGCGAAAGCTTTTCGACCGGCTCGGTCTCGGCGCCCGCTTCACCGAGAGCGCCGTCACCGATTGGAATGAACGCGGGCAGATCGAATCGAAGGGCTCGGGTGTCACGTTCCTCAGTGAGCCCAAAATCTACACCGTGGTCGGCCTTCACGGATCGGATACTGCGTATCGTTACCGGAGCCGCAAAACGGCATCGCTGAGCGAAGCGCAGATCGAGGTCATCGAACGCTACGGCATCGACGACATCTACCGCGCCTCGGTCGCGGCCTGCATCAACGATCTCTCGCTGGACGCCGACACCGCAATTCGCTTGTTCGGCGAACGCCTGGGCACAGCCGCATGACCGGGCAGATCGAGCTTGTCATGGAGGCCTCGCCGGCGCGCTCCGCGCCGGATGAAGCCCCGGCGCACCACCGCACCACCAGCCATCTCCAGCGCCTGGAAGCGGAGAGCATTCACATCCTGCGCGAGACGGCCGCCGAATTCCGCAAGCCGGTGATGCTGTACTCTATCGGGAAAGACTCTTCGGTGCTGCTGCATCTGGCGATGAAAGCGTTTCATCCCGGCAAGCCGCCATTTCCGCTGCTGCATATCGACACGACCTGGAAGTTCCGCGAGATGATCGCATTTCGCGACCAGCGCGCGCGCGAGCTCGGTCTTGACCTGCTCGTCCATACCAACCAGGACGGATTGAGCCAGGGCATCGACCCCTTCACTCACGGCTCGGCTCGCTACACCGACGTCATGAAGACGCAGGCATTGCGGCAGGCGCTGGACCATCACGGTTTCGACGCCGCGATCGGCGGTGCGCGGCGCGACGAGGAGAAATCGCGCGCCAAGGAGCGCATCTTCTCGCATCGAAGCACGGCGCATCGCTGGGACCCGAAGAACCAGCGGCCGGAACTGTGGAGCCTGTACAACACGCTGCTCGCGCCCGGCGAAAGCATGCGGGTGTTTCCGCTGTCGAACTGGACCGAGCTCGACATCTGGGACTACATCCTTGCCGAGAACATCCCGATCGTTCCGCTGTATCTCGCTGCAAAACGCCCGGTGGTCGAGCGCGACGGCGCGCTGATCATGGTGGACGACGGACGGATACCGCTGAATCCCGGCGAACAGCCGCGCTGGCGCTCCGTCAGGTTTCGCACCCTCGGCTGCTACCCCCTCACCGGCGCAACGAGCTCGACGGCGGCAACGCTGCCGGAGATCGTGAGCGAGATGGTGGCGTCACGCACCTCCGAACGGCAGGGACGCATGATCGATCGGGACAGCCCCGCATCGATGGAGCGCAAGAAGGCGGAAGGCTATTTCTGATGTCCTATCACGAGGCCCCCACGATTGCCCCGGTCGACGCGCCGCGGCTGGATCAGGACGACCGGCCGACGTTGCGTTTCGTCACCTGCGGCAGCGTCGATGACGGCAAGAGCACGCTGGTCGGCCGCCTGCTCTACGATTCCAAGACGCTGCTCGACGACCAGCTCGATACGCTGGCCTCCGAGAGCAAGACGGCCGGCACGACCGGCGGCGATCTGGATTTCGCGCTGCTGGTCGACGGCTTGCAGGCCGAGCGCGAGCAGGGCATCACGATCGACGTCGCCTACCGCTTCTTCGCCACCAAGCTGCGCCGCTTCATCGTCGCCGATACGCCGGGACATGCGCAATATACCCGCAACATGGCGACCGGCGCCTCCAATGCCGATCTCGCCGTGGTGCTGGTCGATGCCCGCAAGGGCATCATCACGCAGACACGGCGCCACAGCCATATCCTGTCGCTGCTCGGCATCCGCCATGTCGTGCTCGCCGTGAACAAGATGGACCTGATCGAATTCGACGGCGACCGCTTCGCTTCCATCACCGCCGAATATCTGACCCTGGCCGGGCAGCTCGGGATCTCGCAGGTCCAGTGCATCCCGGTCGTCGCGCCTGACGGCGACAACATCGTCGCCGCGAGTACGCGGATGCCCTGGTACACGGGACCGACCGTCACGGCCTATCTGGAATCGGTGGACGTTGCCGGCGACGTCTCGCAGCGGCCGTTCCGGCTGCCGGTGCAATGGGTGAACCGGCCGCATGCGGATTTTCGCGGTTTTTGCGGGCGGATCGCCAGCGGAACGATCGCGACGGGCGACGCGATTCGCGTGCAACCATCGGGACATCATGCCCACGTCGCACGAATTCTCACACCCGCCGGCGAGTGCGATCGCGCAGCCGCAGGCGAATCGATCACGCTCACGCTCACCGACGAGATCGACGTCAGCCGCGGCGACGTTCTGACCGCCGGGCCCGCACCGCTTGTCTCGGATCAGCTCGCCGCTCATCTCGTCTGGTTCGACGACGAGGCCATGGTCGTGGGCCGGCGCTATGTGCTGAAATGCGGCACGGCCTCGACCGGCGCGATGATCACGACGCTCAAGCACCGCATCGCCATCGACACCATGGCGCAGGAAAGCGCCATCACGCTCGACGTCAACCAGATCGGCTACGTCCATCTCAAGCTCGAACGGGCGCTGGTGTTCGAGGCCTATCGCGACGACCGCGACATGGGCAGCTTCATCCTCGTCGATCCGATCAGCCACCGCACGGCCGCGGCGGGAATGATCGACCTTTCACTGCGAGGGGCCGCCAATATTCATTGGCAGCGGCTTGCCGTGGACAAATCCGTGCGGGCGCGGCTCAAGCAGCAGCGGCCCTGCGTGCTCTGGTTCACCGGCCTGAGCGGTGCCGGCAAATCGACCATCGCCGATCTCGTCGACCGCAGGCTTGCCGAGCTCGGCCGCCATGCCGCGCTGCTCGACGGTGACAATCTTCGCCACGGCATCAACCGCGACCTCGGCTTTTCCAGCGTGGAGAGGATGGAGAATGTCCGGCGCGTCGCCGAGATCGCGGCCCTCTTCGTCGACGCCGGCATGATCGCGCTGGTGGCGCTGATCTCACCGTTCCGCAGTGAACGTGAGACGGCGCGGCATCGGGTCGAGGCGGGTGAGTTCATCGAGATCCATGTCGCGACCCCACTCGCCGAATGCGAGCGTCGCGATCCCAAAGGGCTCTATCGCAAGGCGCGGGCGGGTGAGCTGCCGGTATTCACCGGCATCGACCATCCCTACGAGGCGCCGCAGACGCCGGAGATCACCATCGATACGTCGGAACTGTCGAGCGAGGCGGCCTGCGAGCGCATCATCCGCTACTTGCGGGAGCACCATTACCTGTAGCAGCTGGATCGGGCCGGTCCGGCATAAGGCTCAGAAGTCCGAGGCGATGCCTTTGCGTTCCCAATCGCCATAGCGGGTGGGCTCGGGTCCTTTCGGCCCCTGCAACTCCTTCGGGGCAGCCTCGGCGTGGGCCGCGGCGGCCTGCCGGCGGTCCTCGGCCTCGGCGAGCGCGCGCTGGGCTGCCGGCGGGAGCGGCTTGCGATCGGGAACGGGCTGGTCGCTCATGGTCCGGCTTTCTAGCCCAGGACGACCCATGGCGCGACGTCCAATAACGCATTCCTGAAATCGGACCGGGAGGGCTGAAAAAACCGGAAGCTATTCTTACATTTGGCATATTCGCGTGCCAGAGATCGGTTTCTCAAGGCATGCGCCCATATCGGCGGAACTGCCGCTCGCTCAGAACCTTAATTTCCGCATGCCCTCTCAACGTTTCGCCCCTCCGTCCGAAGTGCCCGGTCTCGCGGCACGGCGGATCGCTGCCGACATCGTCGACGGCGTGCTCCACAAGCACCGAACGCTTGACGAGCAGCTCGATGGTACCGGCGCCCATCCCGGATTGAAGACACTCGCCGACCGTGACCGCGCGCTGATGCGGCGTCTGGTTGCGACCATCCTGCGCCGGCTCGGCACGCTCGGCCATGTGCTGTCGCGCCTGCTCGACAAGGGCATTCCCTCCGACGCACCGCGCGCGCAGAGCGCGCTTTTGATCGGTGCCGCCCAGATCCTATGGATGGACGTGCCCGACCACGCCGCGGTCGATCTCTCGGTTCGCCTCGTGCAATCCGACCGGCGCGCCGCGCGCTATGCCGGCCTCGTCAACGCCGTGCTGCGCCGCTGCGCGCGCGAGGGTCAGGCGCTGGTTGAAGAAGTCGCCGCGCAATCGCTGGACCTGCCGCCCTGGCTGCTCGCGCGCTGGAGCGCACATTACGGCGAGGCGACGGCGCGGGACATGGCGCTGGCGCTCGCTCACGAACCTTCGCTCGATCTGACCGTGAAGTCCGACGCCGCACAATGGGCGAGCCGGCTGCACGGTGAAGTGCTGACGACTGGATCTGTGCGTACTGTCCTGCACGGCGCGGTGACCATGCTGCCCGGCTTCACTGAAGGACAATGGTGGGTGCAGGACGCCGCCGCCGCACTGCCGGTGCGTCTTTTCGGCGACATCAAGGGCAAGTCCATTGCCGATCTCTGCGCTGCGCCCGGCGGCAAGACCGCGCAGCTGGCGCAATCAGGCGCGCATGTCACGGCGCTGGACCGCTCGCCCGCCCGGGTGGCACGCCTGCGTGAAAACCTGACGCGCTTGTCGCTCCAGGCCGAGACTGTCGTCGCCGACGCCGTGGAATGGGCCGGCCCGCCCGAGGGTTTTGACGGCATCCTGATCGATGCGCCCTGCACCTCGACCGGGACGATCCGCCGCCACCCCGATGTGGCTTGGCTCCGGCAGGAATCCGACATCGCCGCAATGACCGTGCTCCAGCAGCGGCTGCTGAAGAAATCCGTCTCGCTGCTCAAGCCGGGCGGCACGCTGGTCTACTGCACCTGTTCGCTGGAACCCGAAGAGGGCGAGCACGCGATCGCCGCGCTGCTGGCCGCAGAGCCTGCGTTACGCCGCGTGCCGATCGAAGCGTCCGAGGTCTCGGGGCTCTCCGAGATCATCACCACTGAGGGCGACCTGCGTACCCTGCCCAGCCATCTGCCGAACGCCGATCCCAAGCTCGGCGGGCTCGATGGATTCTTCGCAGCCCGGCTCGTTAAATCCTGATTTTGCACTGGTTTTTGCGACTACGACACTGATTCGCGCCGTTCAAGGTGGTGTCAGACGGTCGATTTTGGGGTTAATAAGGATTCGTCGGAATCCTCTCCCCCCTACAAGGCAAGGCGTGTCGGTCGCTCAACGCAGACGTATCTCGACGCTGGTGATGAACCGCTTCGCGCGGAACATGCTCGCGCGCGCGAGCGGCGGTTCCGTTGCGTTGTCGCGGGTCTGGCCGGGCCGCGCCGACCGGCTGATCATCGCGCCGCATGATCTGCGCACCGCGGATGCGACCCGCGCCGCCGAGATCTATGCCGGCCGCTTCGTCTTCGCCGGCAAGATCGTCAATTGCCACGGCCGCTCGATCTTCGATCTCGAGCCGCCGTCGGAGGATTGGGAGGTCGCGCTGCTCGGCTTCGGCTGGCTGCGCCATCTGCGCGCCGCCGACACCGCGCTGACGCGGGCCAATGCGCGCGCACTGGTCGAGGACTGGATCGCGAACCCCTCCAACAAGCGCCGCGCCGTCGCGCGGCGCGCCGACGTGCTGGCAAGGCGCGTGATCTCGCTGCTGTCGCAGGCACCGCTGGTGCTCAATGACACCGACAACAAATTCTACCGCCGTTATCTGCGCGCGCTGGCACGCGAGATCCGGCTCCTGCGCTACACCATGGTGGACATCCCGGACGGGGTGCCAAAGCTCCAGGTCCTGATCGCGCTGTGCTACGCGGCGCTCTGCCTCGCCAACCAGGCCGGTCAGATCCGTGGCGTGTCGAAGAAACTCTCGGACGAATTGCAGCGGCAGATCCTGCCTGACGGTGGACACATCTCCCGCAATCCGGGCGCGCTGATCGAGCTGCTGATCGACCTGTTGCCGCTGCGGCAGACTTTTGCTGCGCGCAACATCGCGCCGCCGCCGGCGCTGCTCAACGCGATCGACCGCATGATGCCGATGCTGCGCTTCTTCCGGCACGGCGACGGCAATTTCGCGCTGTTCAACGGCATGAGCGCGACGCCGTCTGACCTGCTCGCGACGCTGCTCGCCTATGACGACACCCACGGCACGCCGATGGCGAACATGCCGCATACCGGCTTCCAGCGCCTCGATGCCGGCCAGACCACTGTGATCGTCGACACCGGCCCCCCGCCGCCGGCCGGCGTCAGCCACGATGCCCATGCCGGCTGCCTGTCGTTCGAACTGTCTTCCGGCATCAGCCGCATCGTCACCAATTGCGGCATGCCGACCACGGGCCGCGACAATTGGCGGCCGTTCGCGCGCGGCACGGCGGCGCATTCGACGCTGACCTATCACGAGACGTCCTCATGCCAGTTCGTCGAGATGTCGGCGATGAAGCGCCTGCTGCACGGATCGCCCGTCACCAGCGGCCCTGTCGAGGTCGAGAGCTATCGCGAGGTGGTGCAGAATGGCACGCTGCTGACGACCTCGCACGACGGCTATCTCGCCAAGTTCGGCGCGATCCATCGCCGTGTGCTGATGATCGCCAATGACGGCGCGCGCATTGACGGCGAGGACACACTGTCGCCGCCGCAAGGCGGACGCTTCAAGGGCGCTGACGCCGATTTCGCGCTACGCTTCCATCTGCATCCCGCGGTGAAGGCGAGCCGGCTGTCGGATGCGCGCGGCGTCATGCTGGTGCTGCCGAACCGCGACGTCTGGACCTTTGAAGCCCTGGACGACAAGGTCGACCTCGAGGACAGCGTCTTTTTGGCCGGCAATGACGGCCCCCGCCGCACCGCGCAGATCGTGATCCGCCAGGACGCGCGGCAGGCGCCCTCGATCCGCTGGAGTTTTGTGCGCTCCACCGCTTCGCCGGCGATCACCAATGCCCGCCGCAACGCCCGGCGCGAGCCGGAACTTCCGCTGTAAATGCGCATCTGCCAGTCCTGTCCGGCGTTGTGAAACTGGCTGAAAACTGCTATCGAGCCCTCGCTCGCGCGACTGGCGACCTTGGATGGAGCACCATCGGGAAGCGCGGGACTGAGAAGCCGCGCGCCTGGGCATAGACACTCCTTAAGACAGAGGATCTTGCTCATGACTGACCATCCCCGCCGCGTCACCCGCGCCCTTCTCTCCGTTTCCGACAAAACCGGCCTGATCGAATTCGCAAAGGCGCTCGCCGCGCATGATGTCGAGCTGGTCTCGACCGGCGGCACCGCCAAAGCAATCGCCGCGGCCGGCCTCAAGGTGAAGGACGTGTCCGACCTCACCGGCTTTCCCGAGATGATGGACGGCCGCGTCAAGACGCTGCATCCGAAGGTACATGGCGGCCTGCTCGCGATCCGCGACAACAAGGAACATGCCGAGGCGATGAAGACGCACGGCATCGCGCCGATCGATCTGCTCGTCGTCAATCTCTATCCGTTCGAAGCGACCGTCGACAAAGGCGCGGGCTTCGAGGATTGCATCGAGAACATCGACATCGGCGGCCCCGCGATGATCCGCGCCGCCGCGAAGAACCATGACGACGTCGCCGTCGTGGTCGAGGCAGACGATTACAAGGCCGTGCTCGACGAGCTCGCCGCCAACAACGGCGCGACCACGCTGAAGCTGCGCCGGCGGCTTGCCGCAAAGGCCTATGCACGCACCGGCGCATATGACGCTGCGATCTCGAACTGGTTCAACCGCCAGCTCGAGATCGACGCGCCCGATTTCCGCGCCTTCGGCGGCAAGCTGATCCAGTCGCTGCGTTACGGCGAGAATCCGCACCAGACCGCGGCGTTCTATGCGACGCCCGACAAGCGGCCGGGCGTCTCGACCGCGCGGCAGCTCCAGGGCAAGGAACTCTCCTACAACAACATCAACGACACCGACGCGGCCTATGAATGCATCGGCGAGTTCGACACCAAACGCACCGCGGCCTGCGTCATCGTCAAGCACGCCAATCCCTGCGGCGTCGCAGAAGGCTCGAACCTCGTTGACGCCTATCGCAAGGCGCTGGCCTGCGATTCCACCTCGGCGTTCGGCGGCATCATCGCGATGAACCGCGCGCTCGATGCCGACACCGCGCGCGAGATCACAAAAATCTTCACCGAGGTGATCATCGCGCCCGATGCCAGCGAGGAGGCGATCGCCATCATCGGTGGGAAGAAGAATTTGCGCCTGCTGCTCGCCGGCAGCCTCCCCGATCCGCGCGCGCCGGGCCTCACCGCCAAGACGGTGGCCGGCGGTCTCCTCGTGCAGAGCCGCGACAATGCCGTGGTCGACCACATGATCTTCAAGGTCGTGACCAAGCGTGCGCCCAGCGACGCTGAAATGCGCGACCTCAAATTCGCGTTCCGTGTCGCAAAGCACGTCAAGTCCAACACCATCATCTACGCCAAGGATCTCGCCACCGTCGGTATCGGCGCGGGCCAGATGAGCCGCGTGGATTCAGCGCGGATCGCGGCGCGCAAGGCGCAGGATGCGGCGAACGAACTGAAGCTCGCCGAACCGCTCACCAAGGGCTCGGTCGTGGCATCGGACGCGTTCTTCCCGTTCGCTGATGGCATGCTTGCCTGCATCGAGGCCGGCGCCACCGCCGTGGTGCAGCCCGGCGGCTCGATGCGTGACGACGAAGTGATCAAAGCCGCCGACGAGCACGGCATCGCCATGGTGTTCACGGGGACGCGACATTTCAGGCACTAACCCTCCGCGAGTCGTCCCGGCGAAGGCCGGGACGACCGCAGCGTTTTATTGCTCCCGCACGCGCATCAGCAGCGCGAACCCCGCAACGAAGAACACCACCAGCACAGCCATGCCGGCTTTCTGGCTTGCCGTCACCGCGGTGATCACGCCGATCAGCAGCGGGCCGATGAAGGACGTGACTTTTCCGGTCAACGCAAAGAGGCCGAAATACTGCGCGATGCGGTCTTTCGGTGCGAGGCGGATCAGCAGCGTGCGTGAGGCGGCCTGAAGCGGGCCGCCGGCAGCGCCGATGAGACAACCCAGCACGAGATAGGCCCGCTCCGCGGCGCTCGAGAACATCGGGGCGCCCGGCAGCGGCGGCGCGACCTTGACGAACAGGACGCTGTCCCGGTCGACCAGAAGGATCGCCGCCACGGCGAGCAAAAGAACAAGCATGCTGCCGGCGATGACGCGCTTCGGCCCGAGATGATCGTCGAGCTTGCCGCCGAGCCATGCGCCAAAGGTGCCGGCAATCGCCAGCATGATGCCGAAGGTGCCGATCTGGATCGTGTGCCAGCCGAAGGTGCCGGCCGCATAGATGCCGCCGAACGCGAACAGTGACACCAGGCCGTCGGTGTAGATCATGTTGGCGAGAAGGAATGCGGCGAGCGACTTCTGCTGCGGCAAGCTCCTGATCGATTGCTTCAGCTCAGCAAGGCCTGCGTGCAGCGCCTCGCGCACCGGACGCTTCGCCGGGTAGTCCGGCGTGAACAGGAACAGCGGCGTCACGAAGATGATGAACCACAGCCCGGTCAGCGGTCCCGCGGCGCGGTCGCCCTGATGGGTTGCGGGATCGAGCCCGAACAGCGGCGTGAGGCCGAGCAGCGTGCGTCCGGTCTCTGGATTGGCCGCGAGGAAGCCGAGCACAATGATCAGGCTGACGATGCCGCCGATATAGCCCGTAGCCCAGCCGGTGCCCGAAAGCCGGCCGATCCGCTCCGGCGGCACCAAAGTCGGCATCATCGCATTGTTGAAGAGGGTGGCGAATTCCGCGCCGACGCTGGCGAGCGCGACCGCGGTGAGCAGAGGCGGAATGATGCCGGGATCGCCGGGCTTGCCGATCCACAGGGTGCAGGACGCCAGCACCAGCAGCGCGCCGAATCCTGCGATCCACGGCTTCCTGCGGCCCGAGGCATCGGCGATGGCACCCAACAGCGGCGACATCAGCGCGATGGCGAGACCTGCAGCCGCCATCGCAAAGCCCCACAGCGACTGTCCGGTGGCAGCATTTGGCGCGATGCTGGTGGCAAAATAGGGCGCGAACACGAAGGTCGTGATCAGCGTGAAATAAGGCTGCGCGGCCCAGTCGAAGAAAATCCAGCTGACGACGGCTGCGCGCGGCGGATAGGTCCGCTGCGCGCCGGCCAAGCGCGCATCCGGGGCGATCGTCGTCATTCCATAGTCCTCATCACGAACAGTTTTGTCTCTCTCGGGGCAAACCGTATAGCATTGCAGTGACGCGTGTGAACTGGCCCAGAGAAAGACTGAGGGCCAACGGCGGAAGTTTGATGATGTCGTCATTTTCGACACGGCGGACATTTTTCGCCTTCGTTGCCACTCTGGCGTTTGGTCTTGCGCCGGCCACCGCACAGGATGCGCGGCGGGCCTATCTCCCGCCCGCGCTCGACACGGTGCATGCCGTTCCCGCCGAGCACGGCATGGTGGTGGCGCAGGAGAAGATCTCCGCACAGGTCGGCGCCGACATCCTGCGACGCGGCGGCAATGCGGTCGATGCCGCGGTTGCGACCGGCTTTGCGATGGCAGTGACCTATCCGCGCGCCGGCAATATCGGCGGCGGCGGTTTTATGGTGATCCATTCGGCCGAGCGTCACGAAGACATCACGATCGATTATCGCGAGACCGCACCGGCCGCGACCACGCCGCAGATCTTCCTCGACGCCGATGGCAAGCCTGATGCGGAGAAGTCGCGAGATTCCGCACTCGGCGTCGGCGTACCCGGCACCGTCGCCGGTCTTTCCCTGGCGCTTGAGAAGTACGGCTCGGGCCAGTTCACACTGGCACAGTTGATAGAGCCTGCAATCGCGCTCGCCCGCGACGGTTTTGTCCTCACCGACGATATGGCCGACACGCTGCCGGGCTTGCACCGGCGGCTCGCGCGCTGGCCATCCTCGGCTAAAATCTTCTCACGCCCTGATGGCACGCCGCTCGGTGAAGGCGACAAGCTGGTGCAGAGCGATCTCGCCGAAACGCTGGCCGCCGTCGCTGCACAGGGTTCGCGCGGCTTCTATGAAGGCGCCGTTGCAAACAAGCTCGCCAAGGCGATCTCCGATGCCGGCGGCATCATGACGCCGGCCGACCTGAAATCCTATCAGGCAGTGATCCGCGCGCCGGTGCGCGGCACCTATCGCGGCTACGACATCGTCTCGATGCCGCTGCCGTCCTCCGGCGGCATCGTGCTGGTGGAGACGCTCAACATCCTCGAAGGCTATCAACTCGCCGATCTGAAGCAGGGCTCGCCGGCGTCGCTGCATCTGCTGATCGAAGCCATGAAGCGCGCCTATGCCGACCGCGCGCGTTATCTCGGCGATCCCGCCTTCGTCAACGCGCCGATCGAAACGCTCACCGCGAAGGACTATGCCACCAAGCTGCGCGCCGGCATCTCCACCGATCGCGCCACGCCGTCGAAGCAGATCGTGTCCGCCCCTCCCGCGCCGCGCGAGGGCACCAACACCACGCATTACTCGGTCGTCGACAGTCGCGGCAACGCCGTCAGCAACACCTACACGCTGAACTTCAGCTATGGCGTCGGCCTGGTCGCCGAAGGCACTGGCGTGCTGCTCAACAACGAGCTCGACGATTTCACCGCGGCGGTCGGCGCTTCCAACGCCTACGGCCTCGTCGGCTACGAGGCCAATTTGCCCGGACCCGGCAAGCGGCCGCTCTCGTCGATGTCGCCGACCATCGTGCTCAAGGACGGCAAGCCGGTGCTGGTGACGGGATCGCCCGGCGGCAGCCGCATCATCTCGACCGTGCTGCAAGTGATCGTCAACGTCCTCGACTACAAGATGGACGTGGCTGCCGCCGTTGCCGCGCCGCGGTTGCATCATCAATGGCTGCCGGACGAGGTGCGCATCGAGCGCGGCTTCCCCGACGATGTCCTGTTCGAGCTGAAGGCGATGGACCACCTCATCGTCGAGCCGATGGGGCAGACCTCGGCCAATTCGATCGCGATCACGCCGAACGGGCCGCTCGGCGCGCCCGATCCGCGCACGCGTGGCGCGGAAGCTGCGGGACAGTAGCCTCGCCGTGGCATGGCATTGGAGCACGCACGGCTGCTTGCGCCGGTCGACATGCGTGCTACCACCGAGCAATCTTCAAGAAACTGCCGGGGAAACGCACATGGCCACGACCGATCCGACCGGGCGCATCGAGCGCGCCGAGATCGAAGACACCAGCCTGCTCGCTTTCTATCGCGACATGAACGCGCCGGAACGGCGGACGTTCTGGGCCTGCGCCGCGGGCTGGGCGCTAGACGGCATGGACTTCATGATCTATCCGCTGGTGATCGGCACCATCATCGCGCTGTGGAAGGTCAATGCCGCCTCTGCGGGTCTCGCCGGCACCGTGACGCTGCTGGCCTCCGCGATCGGCGGCTGGCTCGGCGGCTATCTCTCCGACCATATCGGCCGGGTCAGGACGCTCCAGATCACCATCATCTGGTTCTCGTTCTTCTCGCTGGTCTGCGCGGTCGTACAGAATTTCGAGCAACTGTTGATCGCGCGCGCCGTGCTCGGCCTCGGCTTTGGCGGCGAGTGGGCGGCGGGCGCCGTACTGATGGGCGAAGCGATCCGACCGCAATATCGTGGCCGCGCGGTCGGCTCGGTGCAGTCGGGCTGGGCCGTCGGCTGGGGTCTCGCCGTGCTGTCGCAGGCGATCCTGTTCTCGGCATTGCCGCCCGAGACCGCGTGGCGCTGGATGTTCGTGATCGGCGCGCTGCCGGCGCTGCTGGTGTTCTACATCCGCCGTTCCGTCACCGAACCGGAGGTTGCGGTCGCGGCGCGCGCGAAGCATGCGGCGAGCGGCGATCGTCCGGCGCTCTGGGAGATCTTCTCCGGCCCGATCCTGAAGACCACGATTTTGGCGTCGCTGATGGCAACGGGCTGTCAGGGTGGCTATTACGCCGTCACCTTCTGGGTGCCGCAGTTCCTGACGAAAGAGCGGCATCTATCGATCGTCGGCTCGACCGGCTATCTCTCGACGCTGATCATCGGCTCCTTCATCGGCTATCTCACCGGCGCCTGGCTCGCCGACCGGATCGGCCGGCGCAATCTGTTCCTGATCTTCTCGATCGGGGCCATGGCGGTGGTGCTGCTCTACACGCAGCTGCCGCTCACCAACGAGATCCTGTGGGTGCTCGGTTTCCCGCTCGGTTTCTTCGCCTCCGGCTATTTCTCCGGCATCGGCGCGTTCCTGACCGAGCTCTATCCGACGCGGCTGCGCGGCTCCGGCCAGGGCTTTTGCTACAATTTTGGCCGCGGCATCGGCGCGCTGTTTCCGTTCCTCGTCGGCTCGCTCTCAGCGTCGACGTCGCTTGCAAATGCGATCGCGATGTTCGCGGTCGTGGCCTACGCGCTGTTCTTCATGGCCGCGTTTGCGCTGCCGGAGACGAAGGGCCGCGTGCTGCACGCGGACTAGTGAAAGCGAGCTAGCGTCCGATCTGGTACGGCCCGCCCTTCTCGAGGGCGCGGCTGTACGCTGGCCGCGCGTGGATGCGCTCCAGGAACGCCATCGCCTTGGGATGGCCGAGCTCGAGACCGCCGCGTGCTTGGGCTGCTTCGAGCGGAAAGCTCATCTGGATGTCGGCGGCGGTGAACTCGTTGCCGGCGAACCACTCGCTCTTCGCAAGCTCGCCTTCCCAATAATCCATGTGCTGCTTGAGTTGCGGATTGACCAGCGTGGTCAGCGCCTGGTTCGAGACTTTTCGCACCAGTGGTCGCAGCAGCGCCGGCGCGCGCTTTGGCATCAGCGTGAACAAGAGCTTCAGCAGCAGCGGCGACATCGCGGATCCCTCGGCATAGTGCAGCCAGTAAGTGAAGCGCAGCCGCTCCGGCGTGTTCGGCGGCGGGATCAGCCGGCCGTTGCCGTAGGTGGCGATGAGATATTCGATGATCGCACCAGATTCAGCGACGGTGTTGCCGTTGTCGGTGATGACGGGCGACTTGCCGAGTGGATGGATCGCGCGCAGCTCCTTCGGCGCGCGCATGTCCGGCTGGCGCTCGTAGCGCACGATCTCGTAGGGCACGCTCAACTCTTCGAGCAGCCACAGCACGCGCTGCGAGCGGGAATTGTTGAGGTGATGAACGGTCAGCATCGCGTGGTCCCCGGGGCTAGGCGTGGTCGATCAGCCGCGCGTTGGTGCCAGCCCGGGAACGCAATGTCGAGCCGTCCGGATGGATATTTTCACCCGGGTATATTGACCCCATGGATTTACCCGGGTATTAAAGCGGCCAACGATGATCAATATGGCAATGATTTCAATGCAAAAGACTTTCACCGCCTTCCAAGGGCAGCGTCGCTTGGTGTCCGGGCCGGCAGGAGAAGTCGCGCTGGTCGTCAAGCGGATGGCGCCGCGGCCGGATGAACCCATCACCATCTTCGAGGACGGCACGGGCCGATCGATCGACTTCGATCTGCGCGGCGGGGATCGCGAGGTGCTGGCACGTCTGGCGAAGCTGATCCCGCCGCCGGTTGAGGAGACCGCAGCACCGACCGAGCCGCGCGGGCGCGGCCGGCCAAAGCTCGGCGTGGTCGCGCGCGAGGTGACGCTGTTGCCCCGGCACTGGGAGTGGCTCAGCGCGCAACCTGGCGGCGCTTCGGTCGCGCTGCGAAAACTCGTCGACGAGGCAAGGCGCGTCAGCGGCGACAAGGACCGTGAGCGGCAGGCGCGCGATGCGGCCTATCACTTCATGTCGACCATGGCCGGCAACCTGCCGCAATTCGAGGAGGCCTCGCGCGCCCTGTTCGCGGATGACCGGCGGCGCTTCACCGGACTGATTGCTGACTGGCCGGCCGACATCCGCGACCACATCGTGAAACTCGCCACCAGCGACCGCGCCTAGGCGCAGCACTTCTCACAATCCCATCGACGGCCGGGCCGCGCGTCCTTCGCGCGGCAACGGCCTCGCACGCCCTGATGAAAGGCCAATCCATGTCCGCCGCAAAATCGCTCTGGACGACATTCCTGCGCTTCCTCGCACCGTTGATGCTGAGCAATGCGCTGCAATCGCTGTTCGGCACCGTCAGCAATGTCTATCTCGGTCAGATGATCGGCGTTGAGGCACTCGCAGCCGTCTCGGTGTTCTTCCCGGTGATGTTCTTCTTGTTCGCCTTCGTCATGGGCTTGAGCACCGGCGCCACGGTGCTGATCGGCCAGGCTTTTGGGGCAGGCGAACATGGCAAGATCAGGAGCGTCGTGGGCACGACACTCGCCGTTGGCCTGCTGCTGTCGATATCGATCGCGCTGATAGGCGGACTGTTCAGCCGGCAACTCATGATGATGCTCGCGACGCCCGCGGACATTCTCGACCAGGCCAGCGCCTATGCCCGCATCATGCTGCTGACGATGCCGCTCGGCTTCGTCTTTCTGCTGATGACGGCGATGATCCGCGGTGTAGGCGATGCGCTCACGCCGCTGCTGGCGCTGGCGTTGTCGACGACAATCGGCCTGATCCTGACGCCGATCCTGATCCGCGGTTCGTTTGGATTGCCCGGGGCCGGCATCACCAGCCCTGCATGGGCGGCCGCGATTGCCAACGCGCTGACGCTGCTCGTGCTGACGGTCTATCTGCTGCGGAAGAAGCACGCGCTCGCACCTGATGCCGCATTGCTGCGCCATCTACGGCTCGATCGTACTGTGCTCGGAAAAATTCTCGGCATCGGACTGCCCAGCGCGATCGGCATGGTGGTGATGGCGATCGCCGAGCTGGTGCTGCTCGGCCTCGTCAACTCTTATGGGTCGGACGCCACCGCCGCCTATGGCGCGGTGAACCAGGTGATGGGCTATACGCAGTTCACGGCGATGTCGATTTCGATCGCGGTCTCGATCCTCGGCGCGCAGGCAGTCGGCGGCGGGGACAGGACGAAGCTCGATGGCATCGTACGCACTGGGCTGGTATTCAACCTCGTGCTGACCGGCGGGCTTGTGGCGCTGATCTATCTCGCGCCGCGCGTCGTGCTCGGCATCTTCATCACCGACGGCGCTGTGCTCGATCTGGCCGAGGGACTGCTCACCATCGCCTTGTGGAGCTCGGTGCCGTTCGGCCTCGCCACCACGTTTTCGGGCGCGATGCGTGCCGCCGGCGTAGCGCTGGCACCGATGCTGCTGTCGATCTTCGCCATTGTCGCAATCGAACTGCCAGCCGCGGTGATCCTGAGCCGCACCGTGGGCCTGAAGGGCGTGTGGGCCGCCTATCCGATCGTCTTCTGCGCCATGTTCGTTTTGCAGATGGGCTATTACCTGCTGGTGTGGCGCAAGCGGGCGATCCGGCGTTTGATCTGATCATCAAGATATTATGACCATCATTAAACGGTGGACCCGTGGCGCGCGCTGCGCCACAATGGATGAAAAGCCAGATCAAAAGCCAGGTCAGGGAGAATGATTTTGACCCGCACAGCCCCGCAATTCCTGTTCGATTTCGGCAGCCCGAACGCCTATCTCAGCCATCTCGCGATCCCCGCGATCGAAAGCCGCATCGGCGTCAAGTTCGAATATGTGCCGATCCTGCTCGGCGGCATCTTCAAGTCGACCAACAACAAGTCGCCGGCCGAGACGCTCGCCGGCGTCAAGAACAAGCGCGAATTCCAGGCGGTCGAGACCGAGCGCTTCGTCAAGCGCTTCAAGGTCCAGCCTTACGTCTTCAATCCCAACTTCCCCGTCAACACGCTGAACCTGATGCGCACGGCGATCGCGGCACAGCTCGAAGGCGTGTTTGAGAAATACGTCGACGCCGCCTTCCACCACATGTGGCGCGAGCCGAAGAAGATGGACGACCCAGAGGTTGCAGCCAAGGCGCTGGCATCCTCCGGTCTCGATGCCCAAAAGCTGTTCGCTCGCGCGCAGGAGCCCGAGGTGAAGGGCAAGCTGATCAAGAACACGGAGGAAGCCGTCGCCCGCGGCGCGTTCGGCTCGCCGACCTTCTTCGTCGGCAACGAAATGTTTTTCGGCAAGGAGCAGCTGCGCGAGGTCGAGGAGATGGTGAAGGGCGAATAGCACCTTCTTTCCTCAGCGACAGAATGTGATCGCGGTAGCATTCTGGATTGCTTCGCTTCGCTCGCAATGACGACTATAGATAGACCGCCAATAGCAACAATAAGGACAATTCCATGCGCATTCTCGTGGTTGGCGCCGGCGCCATCGGCGGCTATTTTGGTGGCAGGCTGTTGCAGGCCGGCCGCGATGTCACCTTCCTGGTCCGGCCACGGCGCGCCGGTGAGCTCGCAAGCGCGGGCCTCGTCATCAAGAGCCCGAATGGCGATGTGACCTTGAAAAATCCGCCGACCGTGCAGGCCGAGGCGCTCAAGGACAAGTTCGACGTCGTGCTGCTCAGCTGCAAGGCGTTCGATCTTGACGACGCCATCAAGTCGTTTGCGCCGGCGGTCGGGCCTGATACCGCGATCATCCCGATGCTGAACGGCATGAAGCATCTCGACACGCTCGACGCAAAATTCGGCAAGGAGCGCGTGCTCGGCGGCCTCTGCGCCATCGCCGCGACATTGAACGAGAAGCGCGAGGTGGTGCATCTCCAGCCAATGCAGTCGCTCAATTACGGCGAGCGCGACGGCAAATTGTCGGACCGGGTCAAGGCGATCGACGAGGCCTTCAAGAGCGGCATCAATGGTGCCACCGCCAGCCAGAACATCATGCAGGACATGTGGGAGAAGTGGGTGTTTTTGTCCTCGCTGGCTGCGTCCACCAGCCTGATGCGCACCTCCGTCGGCAACATCCTCGCGGCTCCCGGCGGCAGGGATTTTCTGCTCGGCATGCTCGATGAGACCAGTGCGATCGCGACCGCGTCGGGCTACACGCCGGGCGGCCCGTTCTTCGAGCGCGTCAAAGGCATGATCACCACCGAGGGCTCGCCGATGACGGCCTCGATGTTCCGCGACATCAAGGGGGGCTTTCCCGTCGAGGCCGATCACGTGATCGGCGATCTCATCGCACGTGCGGATGCGGCCAAGGTCCCGGTGCCGAAGCTGCGCATCGCGTACACGCATCTGAAGGCGTACGAGAAGCAGCGGGCTGGTTAATCACACTCGCCCAGCCCTATTTGAAATACGCAAGATAGTGCGCGACGGCGGTGATTTCCTCGTCGCTCATGTGATAGGCGACATCGGCCATCGCGGCACCGCCGCCACCCACGCGCTGGCTGCTCTTGTAGTCGTGCAGCGCCTTGACCAGATATTCCTCGCGCTGGCCCGCGAGCCGCGCGACGGCCTTGGTACCGGCAAAACTGTCGGTGTGGCATGAAGCGCAGCGGCGGCCGACGGCGACTTGCGCGCCCTTTTTCGACAGGTCCGGATCCCCGTCTTCTGCGGCCTTCGGCGGCGTCATCGCCGCGAAATAGGCGCCGAGATTGCGGACGTCCTCGTTGGTGATTTCCTCGGCGATCGGCTGCATCTGGTCGTTCTTGCGCGAGCCGGCGCGGAAGAACACGAGCTGCCACTGGATGAATTGATCGGGCTGGCCGGCCAGCGAGGGAATGTTTTCCGTCTGCGAAATGCCGTTCTCGCCGTGACAGCCGGAGCAGACCGCGGCCTTCTCCTTGATTGCGGCATTGTCGGCGGCCTGGGCCGGGACGAATGCGAATGCTGCGAGCGATAGCGCGCCGATGACATACGAAGAAAACTGGCGGCGCATGATTACATCCTGAACTGACAAGCACGTCACTCGCCTCGGGAGAGACCCGCAGTCCATAACCACCAGTCGGGGTTATGGGTTCCGGATTGCGCGCAGGTCGCGCGCAATCCGGAACGACAGTGTGTGATTTTGAAATGAAAGAGGCTGCGGCACCTCCCGGCCACCGCAGCCTCCGTTTCGCCCGTGCGCTACTTCTTGCTGTAGCTGATGCGATAGATCGCGCCGGCCCAGTCGTCGGCGACGAGGATCGAGCCATCCTTGGCGAGGATGATGTCGTCGGGGCGGCCGAGATAGCCCTGGTCGCCCTCGATCCAGCCGGAGGCAAACACCTCCTGCTTGGGGTTCTTGCCGTCGGGCCCGACGATCACGCGCATGATGCGGCCGCCCTGGTACTTGTGGCGGTTCCAGGAGCCGTGCTCGGCGATCAGGATGTTGTTCTTGTACTCAGCGGGGAACTGGTCGCCGGTATAGAACTTCATGCCGAGCGGAGCGACGTGGGCGCCGAGGTTCAGCGCCGGCGGCGTGAACTCGGAGCATTTGTGGCCCATCGCGAACTTCGGATCGGGCAGGTCGCCCTGATGGCAATAGGGATAGCCGAAGTGCTCGCCCATCTTCGAGATCATGTTCAGCTTGTCGCTGGGCAGATCGTCGCTGATCCAGTCACGCGCATTCTCGGTGAACCAGTACTTGCCCGTACGCGGATCGACGTCGCCGCCGACCGAGTTGCGGACGCCGAGCGCCACGGTTTCAGCGTTGCCGGTCTTGGGATCGACTCGCCGGATCTGCGAGACGCTGGTCGGCGGAATGCCGACATTGAAGGGCGGTCCGAACGGAATGTAGAACCAGCCTTCCTTGTCGACCGCGATGTACTTCCAGCCATGCGCGGCATAGGACGGCATGTCGTCATAGACGACCTTGCCGTCGCCGAGCTTGTCCAGATTGGCCTCGGCGTTGTCGTAGCGGATCAGCTTGTCGACGGCGATGACGTAGAGCGCGCCGTCCTTGAAGGCGAGACCGGTGGGCATGTTCAGCCCCTTGAGAATGGTCTTGACCTCCTTCTTGCCGTTGTTGTCCTTGATGGCATAGACGTTGCCGAGGCCGAACGAGCCGACGAACAGCGTGCCCTTGTCACCCCAGGCCATCTGCCGCGCAGCCAGCACGCCCGAGGCATAGACCTCCATCTTGAAGCCTGCCGGCAGCTTGACCTTCTTGACGATGTTGGCGAGCTCGGCGTCCGACGCACCGGTCGGCGGACCCGACGGCGGCGCGAGGCCCTTCTGCGCCTCGGTCTCGTCGCCAAGGAACCAGTCATCCGGCGGATGGGTCCAGAATTCCTTGGTGCCGGATTCGTATTTCTTTAGCGGTTTGCTCTTGTCCTGCGCATTGCCGATGCTGGTCCCCGCAAGAAGGGCCACGGCCGCAAGCGCCAACACGGATCGATGGAACATCGATGTCATCGCGTCACTCCCCTATGGCAGCCGTCAGGGCTGCACGTTATTTTGTTATGGCTAGTCGAGAGGCGAAGTTTTGAGTCTGTCGAGAGGCAGACGCAAAAAGGTTAGCACATCTGCCGGCGGTGAGAAGCGCGTCGCGTGCGCAGCGGTTGCGCTCAATAAAAATTGAGACGGATTTTCTCTCGCCGCGCATGCAGCAGCGGCAATGATCTCGCTGCAACGCGGAATCGAAATGGCGCGTGGCTTAATTTGGAGGCAGCCGGACGGGGTAGGGCCCGTCGTCAAACGTTGTCTCGTGATAACCTTTCGACCCGACCTCGCGCGCCAGCGTGCTGCGAAAGTCCGTTCCGGCACGCAGGCTGTTCAGCACATGAGCAAAGTCGAATTCAGGCCGCCAGCCGAGATCGCGCCGCGCGCGCTCGTTGACATAGACGCGGTCGATCCCCGGGAACAGCCGCCAGCCGCGCGCCGCGTAAAGCTGCGCACTCTCCGGATAAAGCTCGCCCACGACGCTGGCGGCGTCATGTGCCAGCGCCGCGAGATGGCGCTGCTCGAACGGGCTCGTGGCCGAGACGATGTAGCGGGCGAAACCGATCTTCGGTGTACGTTCGACGGCGAGCAAATGTGCGCTCACCGCATCCGCTATATCCAGCCGTCTATAGAGCAGCTCATTGGCCTGCGCGTTCTCCAGCGGGTAAGCCGACCGCATCGCCGGATCGTCGTCGTCTTCGGGGAAGAAGCGCGAGGTCCGCAAGACGATCACCGGCAGGCCGCGCTCGCGGAAGAACAGCTCGCACAGGGTCTCCGCCATCAGTTTTGTGGTGCCGTAGATATTCTTCGGCACCGGCGGCAGGTCCTCGGTGACCCACACCGCAGCCTGTCCGGCCTCGGCGCGAAGCTGCGAACCGAACGCGCTGGTGGTGCTGGTGAAAACAAAGCTACGTACGCCGGCGACGGCCGCCGCCTCGAGCAGATTGAGCGTGCCGGTGACGTTGGTGTCGACAAAGTCCTGCTTGCTGTGGGTCGCCACATGCGGCTTGTGCAGCGTCGCGGAATGGATCACGGCGGTGACGCCCTCCATCTGTCGCCGCACGAAATCTGGGTCGACGATCGAGCCGGTGGCATCGGTGAAGAGAGAGGGCTTCAGATCAATTCCGCGCACAGGGGAGCCGCGCCCGCGAAGCGTGCGGAGGATCGCCTCTCCGAGGTGGCCTGCACTGCCCGTGACCAGAATTGTCATGTGGGACCCAAGGCAGCCACCCGCGGCGTGGCGAACCACGGCCCGACCCGGTTTGGCTGGATGCTCTGGGAAAAATTGGAGCGGGCGAAGGGGCTCGAACCCTCGACCCCGACCTTGGCAAGGTCGTGCTCTACCACTGAGCTACACCCGCATCCTGTGTCGACCGCGTGACGCGCCCGGCAACGGCTGTCGTATGCCAAAACCGGGCGGGGAATGCAACAGCTACCGGCGGGATAGATTCGCAATCCGGGCCCTATATGGACCCGAATGCGGCCAAATGGCCCGGAAATACCCCGGAACGGGCGAATCGGCTCCGATGGATTGAAATTCGGCCGTCCCGGCCCAATTTAGAAGCCGACAGCGAAGCATATGCATTGGCGACGTGCTAAAGAGCCGCCGTTCCAGACATCAGACGAGGGGATCCCGTGACGATCATCGACCAGGGTAACGGAGCGGGCCCGGCTGCGGCCGATCTGATCAAGGACACCACCACCCAGACCTTCGTGAAGGACGTCATCGAGGAATCGAAGCTCCAGCCGGTGCTGATCGACTTCTGGGCGGAGTGGTGCGGCCCCTGCAAGCAGCTCACCCCCATTCTGGAAAAGGCCGTCAAGGCGGCCAAGGGCAAGGTCAAGCTGGTCAAGATGAACATCGACCAGCACCCGGCGATCCCCGGCCAGATGGGCATCCAGTCGATTCCGGCCGTGATCGCTTTCGTCAACGGCCAGCCCGCCGACGGCTTCATGGGCGCGGTGCCGGAGAGCCAGATCAACGCCTTCATCGAAAAGGTCACCAAGGGCGTCACGGCGCCGGGCGAGCCGAACATCGCCGAGATTCTGCAGGAGGCCGAGGCCGTGCTCGCCGAGGGCGATGCTCCTGCGGCCGCCCAGATCTATGCCGAAGTGCTCCAGCATGAATCGACCAACATCGCGGCCCTCGCCGGTCTCGCAAAATGCTACGCCGTCTCCGGTGCGATGGAGCAGGCCAAGCAGACGCTGGCCATGGTGCCGGAATCCAAGCGCAGCGATCCCGCGGTGAAAGCCGTGCAGACCGCGATCGATCTCGCCGAGCAGGCGGAGCAGCTGGGGCCGGTGGCCGAGCTGGAACAGAAAGTCGCCGCAGACCCGCTCGATCATCAGGCGCGCTTCGACCTCGCCACCGCGCTCAACGCGCAAGGCAACCGCACTGCTGCCACCGAGCAGCTGCTCGCGATCGTCAAGCGCGACCGCAAATGGAACGACGACGGCGCCCGCAAGCAGCTGGTGCAGTTCTTCGAGGCCTGGGGCGGCACGGATGATGCAACCATCGAGGGGCGCAAGCGGTTGTCGATCGTCCTGTTTTCATAGGCGTGTTCGAGCATGATCTATTCGGAAACCCGCTGCCCATTTTCACGTATCATCCTCTAGTAACGTCAGCGGGGACCAGATGCCGATCAACATCGAATATCGCGGGCCCGCCGACCTTCCGGAGATCATTCCGGTGTTTCCGCTGCCGGGCGCGCTTCTGTTGCCCCGCGGCCAGATGCCGCTCAATGTCTTCGAGCCGCGCTACCTCGCGATGGTCGACGATTCCTTCCGCGACGGCCATCGCCTGATCGGCATGATCCAGCCCGACATCGCGCACTCGCCGAAGAACTCCGACAAGCCGACGCTGTTCAGCGTCGGCTGCGTCGGCCGCATCACCCAGCTCGCCGAATCCGGCGACGGCCGCTACATCCTTGAGCTCACCGGCGTCGCGCGCTTCAAGGTGGTCAAGGAGCTCGAGGTGCTCACCGACTACCGGCAGTGCAAGGTGGATTTCTTCGCCTTCGTCGACGACTTCACCGCGCGCATGGGCGAGGACGAGGTCGATCGCGAGGCGCTGCTGGCGGTGCTGGCGGACTTTTTGAAGGCCAACAATCTCAAGGTCGACTGGGAAGGCGTCGAGAGCGCCCCCAACGAGGCGCTCGTCAATGCGCTGGCGATGATGTCACCGTATGGCTCCCCGGAGAAGCAGGCCATGCTCGAGGCGATGGACCTGAAGACCCGCGCCGAGATCTTGATCGCGGTGACCGAGATGGATCTCGCGAAGAAGCGCACCAGCGGCGATCCGCCGTTGCAGTAACCTCAGCTATGATGCCGGATGCGCTTGCGTCCGGTGATCATCGCGCGGATCAAATTCTCGCGCTGAAGAAGTCCCATCAGCACCACGCCCAGGACGTGCAGCACGACCAGCATGATGACGACGTCCGATGCGACGGCGTGGGTGTCCTCGATCCACCAGACGCCGAAGAAGGTCACGGTCACCGACATCGCGCCGGTGACGGCCGAGACGGCGATCGACAGCAGTAGCGCCACCAGCATCAAGGTGCCGGCGGGATTGAGTCCGATATAGCGGCCGGTGATGCCGCGCCTGAGGTTCCAGAGATAGCCCGGCGCGGCACGAAGCCTGATGCCGACCATGCGGAAGCGCGAATAGCGGCTTCCCCAAACGCCCCAGACCAGACGGAAGGCCAGGAGCCCGAGCACCGTATAGCCGATGATGCGGTGCAGGCTGTCGTAGACGGTGGGGGTGAACCACGCGGCCAGAATGCTGGCCGCGAGAGCCCAGTGCCAGAGGCGTAGCGGGAGGTCCCAGACTGCGACCGTCCGCGATCCAGTTCGATCCGCGGGGGTCCTGTCGGACACCCCACGCGCTTCCGGTACCGCTTCGTCGATCAAGCCGGGACTATCCTCAAAGCCTTACTTGGCGCAGATCACTTGGCAATCGTGTGCTTGAGGCTGAGATCTTCGGGGCTGTAGAACAGCTCGTAGAGCTTGCCTTCCTTGACGCCGTAGACTTCATAGCACGAGCCTTCGATCTTGGAGCGTCGCACTTCGTAACCCAGCGCTTTGGCCTTGGCTTCGGCTTCGCTAGCCGGCTTCCACGACGCTTTGTCGAGCTTGGTGCAGTCCTTGAACCCGTCGGCCATGGCCGCCGAGCTCATCCCAATCCCGATCGTCAGTGCGATGGCAACAACACGAATGACCTTCACGAACGTCTCCTCTTCTGTCGTGTGCGCGCGTGGCGCGAAGCGGGACCGAAGGAAGCAAAGCAGAGGGTGAAGTCAATCCGGTTCGGAGCCAGCAGGCTTTAGAGTTATTCTAACGATCCGAAAAAGGTCAGCGCGCTCCGTAGGCAGCACGCATTTGAACGGCCGCTGCGGCCTTACGTCTCACGGGCAAGAGCCGCGTTGCTAGTAGCCGGCAACCGCGAGCGCGACGACGGCACTGAGCGCCATCCAGCCAAAATGGCGGCCACGCGTCGCCCATGCGTTGGCGAGCGCGGACAAGCCGTATACGCAGGCCATGGTGATGACGATCCAGCGGCGCGCCGGCTCCGAGTCCATCCAGGGCGCCGCGATCAGCAGCACGCCACCGCCGATCCAGGCGACGGTCGAGGCCTGCCAGACCAGGCGGATCAACGTGCGGAGCCGTTCCGGCTCGATCCGGGCGCGGGGAAACACCTTGGTCTCCCCGAGGATGCCATGGATGACGGCGACGGCGATGGCGGCGACGCCGGCACATTGGAGCAAGAGATCACGCATCGACAAAGCTCCCGAGGATCTGTCCATACATCTATGTATGGTGAGATAGGCGCTGGTCCATCGCCTGTCAATACACTAGTGTATGGCCGGATTCCGGGACCCGACATGACCGAGCAGCTCTCCGCCGACGACTGGATCAGGGAAGGCCTGAAGGCGCTCGCCAAAAATGGCTTCACGGCCCTGAAGGCCGATCCGCTCGCAAAAGCTATGCGCGTCTCGCGCGGTAGCTTCTATTGGCATTTTGCCGATCTCGGCGCGTTCCATGCCGCAGTGCTGAAGCGTTGGCGCGAGATCGCGGCGGAGCAGATCATCGCCGATGTCGAGGCCGGAAGCGACGAACCGCTGCAAGCGCTGCTACAGCGCACCTTCGGCGCGCGGCTCGATGTCGAGCGTGCCGTGCGCAACTGGGCGGCGTTCGATGCAGCCGCGCAAGCCGCGGTCCGCGCGATCGACCGCCGCAGGATCGATTATATCGAGCAACTCCTCGGGAAACGCGGGCTTGCCCCGGCAACAGCGCAGGCCCGCGCGCAGATCCTGTACTGGACGTTTCTCGGCTTTGCCCTGTCGGGCACGCCGGTGCCGGCGGCTCGGCTCCAGGGTCTGCTTGACGAAATTATGCGGATGGTTTCCGCCTAGACCGCGATTTTCTATGCTAGAGGCAGGCGACCGCCGGAGACCACGATGAACGCGCCCACCGAACGCCCCGAAAACAGCGTCGATCCCAAGCTGCTGGAGATCCTGGTCTGCCCGCTGACCAAGGGCCCGCTGGAGTACGATTCCGCGAAGCAGGAACTGATCTCGCGCAGCGCCAAGCTCGCCTATCCGATCCGCGACGGCATCCCGATCATGCTGCCGGAAGAGGCGCGCAAGATCGATTGAGGACGCGTAGCCCGGAGTTGTTTCGCGAAGGCTGTGCAACAAATTCGCTGTCATCCCCGCGAAGGCGGGGATCCATAACCACAGGGAGTAGTTTGGGGGAAGCCGGTAACTCCTGGTCTTCGCAAAATGATTGCTGCGGCGTATGGGTCCCGGATCTGCGCTTCGCTTGTCCGGGACGACAGCGGCGATTGTAGCGACAACGAAAATCCTACAGCGCCTCGCCCTTCAGCAACCTTGGTATCTCGCCCGTCAGCCCTGCAGCCTGGCGGATGAAGAGATTCTTCAGCGGCGGGGCGCGATCGACGATCCCGAGGCCGATGTCGCGCACCGTGCGCAGCAGCGTCGACTGGTTGGAGAACAGGAAGTTCAGCGAGTTGGTGGCAACGCCCATCGCCATGGTGTCGAAACGGCGCCAGCGCTGGTAGCGCTCCAGCACGTCGGCGCCACCGAGATCCATGCCGAGCCGCGCGGCATCGACCACGACCTCGGCCAGAGCTGCGACATCCTTCAGCCCCATGTTGAGACCCTGGCCCGCAATGGGGTGAATGACATGCGCGGAATCGCCGACCAGCGCGAGGCGCTCGGCGATGAAGGAGCGCGCGACGAAATAGGACAGCGGGAACGCACGCGGCTTGTCGAGCGCCTTCACCTCGCCGAGATGCAGGCCAAAACGCTGCTCGAGCTCGCCATGAAACTCTTCGTCGCTCAGTCCAATGATGCGCGCGGCCTCGCTGCGGCGCTCGGTCCACACCAGCGACGAGCGCTTGCCCGAGAGCGGCAGAATCGCGAAAGGGCCCGCCGGCAGAAAGTGCTCCTCCGCGCGGCCCTCATGATCGCGCTCATGGCCGACGGTGACGACGATACCGGATTGGTCATATTCCCAGCCATGGGTGGCGATGCCGGCGCGCTCGCGCAGCTTCGACTTCGCGCCATCGGCGGCAACGAGGAGGCTGGCCGCGATCACGCTGCCGTCGCCAAGCGTCACGTCGATGCCTTCGGCGCGCGCGTCGTAGGATGCCACGGTGGTGGCGCGGAGATCGATGCCCTCGGCCTCGGCGCGCAGCACCAGCGCATCGATCAGGCGGCGGTTCTCGACCATGTGCGCGAAGGGCTCGCCGGGCGCGACATCGCCGGCAAAATTCAAAAACACCGGACGGGTGGCGTCTTCCAGCTTGGAATCGGTCACGACCATGTCGAGGATCGGCTGCGCCTCGCCCTTGACGTCGTCCCAGGCGCCGATCGCCTCGAACAGGCGGCGGCAGGCGGCCACGATCGCAGTGGCGCGTGGGTCGCGGCTCGGCCGTTGGCTGAGCGCCGGGTCGGCGACGATGACGGGAATCTCAGGTCCCAGCCCCTGACGCAACGCCAGAGCCAGCGCGAGGCCGGCAAACGCGCCGCCGCCAATGACAATGCTACCCTGTACCGACATACCAAAATCCCAGTCAATTCTCGGTCTTGCTAGCAGACTATAGCTGGGCGAAACAGTGAGGTGAAACAAGGGCGGAAGCCCCTATTGTATCATTCCGGAGCATCCGACCCGGAATGACGGCAAGAAAGTTCACGCCATGTCCAAGAGCCTGTTCGACCTGATTTCGATCCTCGACCTCGAACAGCTCGAGGTGAATTTGTTTCGCGGCAACAGCCCGAAGACGGACTGGCAGCGGGTCTTTGGCGGCCAGGTGATCGGGCAGGCGATGGTTGCGGCCTGCCGCACCGTCGAGGGCCGGCTGCCGCATTCGCTGCATTGCTATTTCATCCTGCCCGGCGACCCGCAGGTTCCGATCATCTACCAGGTCGAGCGCCTGCGCGACGGCAAGAGCTATTCGACCCGCCGCGTCACCGCGATCCAGCACGGCAACGCGATCTTCTCGATCATGGTGTCGTTTCACGCCGAGGAGGAAAGCGCGTTCGATCACCAGGACAAGATGCCTGATGTGCCGCCGCCGGAAAAACTGACCGCGGAGGAGGTTGCAAAGCAGCCGCAGTTCAAGGAGATGCCGGAGTTCATCCGCCGCTATTATGAGATGGATCGCCCGATTGAATTGCGACCGGTCGAGATCGGCCGCTATTTCGGCCAGAAGGTCGATGACGGCCGCATCCATATCTGGATCCGCACGGCCGCAAAACTTCCTGATGATCCCGCGCTGCATCTGTGCGCGCTCGCCTACGCCTCGGACTTCTCGCTGCTCGACGCGATCATGGCGCGCTACGGCCGCACGCTGTTCGACAAGCGCATGATGCCGGCGAGCCTCGATCACGCGATGTGGTTCCACCGCCCGTTCCGCGCCGACGAATGGCTGCTCTACGCCCAGGATTCGCCGAGCGCGCAAGGCGGACGCGGCTTGAGCCGCGGCCTCATCTTCAAGCCGGATGGGACGCTGGTGGCTTCAGTGGCGCAGGAAGGCTCTGTGCGCGAGCGCAGAACCTGATCTCGCTGCAAGGGGCATCAGCCGCCCTGTAGGCCCGTGGCCTTGATCACAGGGCCCCATTTGAGCCGCTCCCGTTTCTCGAATCGGGCAAGGTCCGTCGGCGTGCCGCCGGCCGGATCGAATCCGAGCTCCTGGAGTCGTTTCCGCGTCTCGGGCAGGGCGAGCGCCTTGGCGAACTCGCCGTTCAGAAGCTCGATGATGGCCTGCGGCGTGTCGCGGGGCGCGTAGAAGGCATTCCATCCCGCCATCTCGAAATCCGGCACGCCCTGCTCGGCGACCGGTTTCACGCCCGGCAACAGCTCGCTCGGCTTCAGCACGGTGACGCCGAGCGCCTTCAGCTTGCCATCCTCGATCTGGGTGCGCACCGCGGTCACCGTATCGATCAGCAGCGGCACCTGTCCGCCGAGCACGTCGGTCATCGCCGTTGCCGAGCCCTTGTAGGGAACGCCGAACATCGGCGCGCCGGTCACATCCTTGAGAAACTCGAAGATGACACGCGCCGTCGTGCTCGGCAGGGCGATGTCGATCCTGTCGGGCTTCGCCTTGGCGGCTGCGATCAGGTCGACCACGTTGTTTCCGGCAAACGACGGACTGGCCGTGATCACCAGCGGAAGCTTGCCGACCAGGATGATCGGAGCAAAGTCCTTGTCGGGCGCGAAACCCATCGAAGGATACATGAATTCGTTCATGGTCTGGGTGGCATTGGTGCCCATCAGCAGCGTGTAGCCGTCGGGCTCCGAATGCGCCGCCTGTTCGGCACCGATATTGCCGCCGGCACCGGGCTTGTTCTCGACATAGAAGCGCTGGCCCAGCGTGCGTGACAGATGGTCGGCGAGGTATCGCGCCACGACGTCGGTGCCCTGGCCGGCCTGATAGGGAACGATGATCCTGACCGGCCTGGTCGGATAGTTTTGCGCAAGGCTCGCGCAACTCCATAGCAGGGCCAGCAATCCCACGGCCCATCTCGCGGATTTCAGCATGATCGTTTCCTCTCACTATTTATTTTGATTATTTTCCTAGTCGCCTTCTTATCGTTGCGCGGTGTCCTTCCTTTGCGGCATGACGATGCCTGCGTCGATCAGGCGGTCGATCATCGCCTCGTCAAAACCGGCATCCGCCAGAATTTCGCGGGCATGCTCGCCAAAGCGCGGCGGCCGCCGCCCGGTGCTGCCCGGCGTCTGCGCCAGCTTCACGGGAATGCCGGGTGCGCGATGGCCCTCGCTTTCGACCAGCATATCGCGGTGGGCGACGTGGGCTTGCGCGAACGCCTGCGGCACCGTGTTGACCACGCCCGCGGGAACACCCGCCTGCATCAAGTCTCGGCAGAGATCGTCGGACTTGAATCGGGCCAGTGTACGCTCCAGCTCGGTGCGAAGCGCTGCTACGTGACGGAGCCGATCGGCGTTGGTGCGGAAACGTGGGTCGTCCAGCAGGTCTCCGCGTCTTACCTTCTGGCAGAAGCGGCGGAACTGGCCGTCATTGAGGATGCCGAGAAATATCTCGCCGTCGGCCGCCGCGAACTTGTCGTAAGGCGCGATGTTGGGATGGGCGCTGCCGAGGCGGCCCGGCACATTGCCAGAGCAGATCCAGTTCGCCGCGTGTGGCACCAGCAGGCCGAGCGCGGTGTCGAACAGCGTCACCTCGACGCGCTGCCCCCGTCCGGTCCGTTCGCGCGCCGCGAGCGCCAGCAATACGCCGGTGAGCGCATTGTAACCGGTGACGTAATCGACGATGGGAACGCCGACGCGCGTGGCGCCCGAATCCTGCGTCCCGTTAATGCTCATCAGGCCGCACATGGCCTGGAGCACGGCATCGTAGCCGGGCAATCCGCCGAGCGGCCCGTCAGCGCCGAAGCCCGAGATCGCGCAGTAGATCAATCGCGGGAAGCGCGCCGACAAATGCGCCTCGTATCCGAGCCCCCAGCGCTCCATGGTGCCGGGCAGGAAATTCTCCACCAGCACGTCGGCGTCCTTCAACAGGGCGTCGAGCACGGCGCACCCCTCCGCGCGCGACAGGTCGAGCGCCATGCCGCGCTTGCCGCGGTTGACGGCGCCAAAATACGCCGCTTGTCCGGCCGCATCGAACGGTGGCCCGAGACCGCGGGTCTCATCGCCTGACGGTGGCTCGATCTTGACGACGTCGGCGCCATGATCGGCCAGCATCTGCGTACACAGCGGCCCCGCCAGCACGCGCGAGAGATCGACGACCTTGAGGCCGGTCACCGCTCCGCGCGTGAGATCAGGTTCGGGCATGTTCATTCGCCCAGTTGGTATTTGTCAGCTGCGGCTTGGCAATTCCACGATGCCGGTGCCGAGCACGGAGAGCTCATCGTCCTGGTTGCGCGCTTCCTGTTCGATCTCGACGAGGTGACGGCCGTTCTCGACGAACTTGCGCTTCACCTTGCCCTTGATGAACAGGATGTCGCCCTCGGGATTGTGCCGGCGGATCTTGCAGGTGGCGCGGCGCAGGAAACCGTCATCGCCCATCCAGTTGGTGAGGTGATGGGTCAGCCAGGAGCAGCGCTCCGGACCGTAATCATAGGCGCCGGGTGCGCCGACTTCGAGCGCGAACTCTTCTTCCCAGTGCACGCGCTCGGGACAATCGGGGATATTGAAGCGGTTCGGAATGCCGAGACCGCGATGGGCGTCCTGCAGCTTCCAGGCGAGCTTGTTGGCGCGGATATAGAGACCGCCCCAGCCTTGCGCATAGGCGATGAAGCCGGTGACCGTCATCGGGCCCTTCAGCATCACCGGCAACGCCTCGCCTTCGGTGACGTCCTGCCAGTAGCGCGGACGCGAGCCCTGAATCCGCTCGTCGGCATAGTGCTTGTAGGCTGCGGCAAGCTCCTCGTCGCTGTACCGGCGCGGCGCACGGGCCTTGACCTCGCTGTATTTGGTGCCCTGGTCGCGCGCGTGGTCGCGCTCGGTCCTGAAGCACCAGCTGTCGGCTTCGGCGACGAGGTCGCCCTGCTGGTTGAAGAAATCGACGTGATAGGTCTGCTGGATCGCCCGGCCGGCAAAGCGCGTCTGATGCTCGACGAGATCCTTCAGCTTGGCCTCGGTCGAAATCACGTCGTTGCGCCTGACAGCCTTGTGCCACGTCCAGTCCGCGCCCGACCACATCGCGTGGACGCCGGGCATGCCGCCGACATAACCCGACACGATGCGGCTGGTCGAGAACAGGAAGCTCGGCAGCGCGACGATGCCGCCATAGCTGGACTTGGCGGCGTAATCGGGATCGCACCAGAGCGGGTTATCGTCGCCGATGCCGTGCGCGTAGTGACGGATGTTGTCGCGCGTCGCCTCGTAGCACCAGGGCTCGGCGGTCACGCCGATGGTGACGCCGATGCGCTTGCGCAAATCGTCGAGGCCCTCTTCGGTGATCTTCGGAAATCTGGTTTCGATCTTGTCCAGCATGTGACGTTCCTTCCTCTAGCTCGTTGCTTCTGATTGTTTGATCGCTTCGCGGTCGCGCAGCACCTTGCGATTGACCTTGCCGGCCGGCGTCTTCGGCAACTCCGTGACGAAGCTGACGAGGCGCGGATATTCGTGATGGCTGAGGCGCTGGCGCACGACGTCCTGGATCTCGTGCTCGAAGGCCGTATCGCCCGGCCGTTCCGTGACCACGAAGGCCTTCACCACCTGACCGCGCAGCGGATCGGGGACGCCGATGGCCGCGGCCTCGCGGACCTCTGGATGCTTGAGGATCGCATCCTCGATTTCGACCGCGCTCATGGTCCAGCCCGCCGAGATGATGACGTCGTCGGCCCGGCCGCCGTGATAAAAGTACCCGTCCTCGTCGATGCGCCCGAGGTCCTTGGTCGCGATCCACGCGCCACGGCGCCAGACCTTCAGCTCGCCGGTCACACCGGTCGCGCATGGCCGCCCTTCGGCGTCTTGCACCTCAACGCGGCCGCCGGGGATCGGCTTGCCGAGGGATCCCGGCTTGACGACGAAATCGCGCGCGCCGGGATAGCTCACCAGGATCACGCCGATCTCGGTGGTGCCGTACATGCTGCAGACCTGGTGGCCGAAGGTGTCGTTGACGAAAGCTGTCGTCTCGCTGTCGATCGGCTCGCCGGTGAACGACAATTTCTCCAGCGCGTAGCGGTAGCGCGGGGCAGCGCCTGAATTCCGCATCATGCGGTAATGCGTGGCGGCCGCCGAGATGTTGGTGAATTGATGCTGCTCCAGCGCAGCCAGCAGGCGCTCCGGATTGAACTTGCCGGCATAGGCGCCGATGGTGATGCCGAGCGCCAGCGGCGCCAGCGTGCCGTGCCAGAGCCCGTGTCCCCATGCCGGCGACGACGGGCAGATGAAGCGATCGCCCGGGCGCAGGCCGGTGCCGTACAGCGCGGCGACCATCAGCGTCACGATCGAACGATGGGTGTGCTTGACCGCCTCGGGCAATTCGCGCGTCGTGCCCGACGTATACTGAAACAGGGCCATCGCGTCGGCCGCCGTGTCGGGCGTGAAGTGCGGCGCGAAGCGTTGCAGCTCGTTGAGGAAAGCGTCGTCGGCGACCACCACCTCGGTGCCGATCCCGGCGAGCAGCTGCGCCTTCTCCGCATTGGTCACGATCAGCCGCGGCTTGCAATCGTCGACGCGCAGCTTGACGCCATCAGGCCCGAACAGCGTGAACAGCGGCACCGCAATGGCGCCGGCTTTCATGGTGCCGAACACCGACACGTAGAAGGCGCGTGAGGGTTCGAGCATGATCGCGACGCGATCGCCGGCCTTGATCCCGCGGCTCACCAGATCATGCGCGAAGCGCGAGGACGCTTCCGCGAGCTCGGCAAAGCCCAGCACCTCGTCCGGCCCGTCCGCGCGAACGACGATCACGGCCGGATTGGAACGGCCGGCGTGCCGGTCGATGCATTCATGCGCGATGTTCAGCTGCGCGCGATTGCCGTCGAACAATTCCCAGAGCTTCTCCGGGGAGAAGATCGTCTGCGCGGCGGCGTAGCTTGTGTAGTCGGTCAGCTTGGTCATGGCCGGCAAGATACCGACGACGCGCTAATTGTCAAATAGCACCACCAATTGTACATATACAATCCTCCTTCGATCGCTGCCGCGCGACCGGAGCGATCTAAGCGGAGCAGGCGCCGCCGCGATGAGATGATGTTGTTGCGCTCCGGCCGCTGTTGTACCGATACGCTCATGCCGAATGCCAAATCACCCCGCGTCCGTGCCGTCCCCGCAGTCACGCGCGCCGTCGCCATCCTCCGCCTGCTCAGCCGCAGCCCCACGCCGCAGAGTCTCAAGACGATTGCGGAAACTCTCGATTTGGTGCCGAGCACGGCGTTGCACATCGTGCGCGCGCTGCTGGCGGAGGATTTGCTGCAGGTCGATCCGCAGACCAAGCGCTACAGCGTCGGCGTCGGCATGCTGCCGCTGGCGCGCGCCGTGCTCGAGAATGCCGCCGACTTTCCCAGCCTGATGCGGCCGAAGCTCGAAGAGTTATCGAGCCGCTACGGCGTCATGGCGATCGGTGTCGAGGTGCCGGATCTGGACAACATGATCGTCGTCGCGCTGGCGCGCAGCCAGGCGCCGGTGCGGCTTCATGTCGACATCGGCAGCCGCTTTCCGGCGTTGATCAGCGCTACGGGCCGTTGCGTCGCTGCCTTCAGCGGCCAGCCGGAGAAAGAGATCGAGAAGCGTTTTCGCCTGCTGCGCTGGCACAACGCGCCGACCTATGATGCCTGGCGCAAGGAAGTCGACCAGGTGCGCAAGCAGGGATTCAGCATCGATCGCGGCAATTACATTGCCGGCGTGACGATCGTCGCGGTACCTGTCCTGAACTCAAGGGGGACGATCTCGCACACCGTCGCGGCCGTCGGCCTCGGCAGCCAGCTGGACCGCGCCACCTCGCTGGCGCTTGCGCGCGACATGCGCGCGGTCGCGCAAGCGATCGCCGGACAACTGGCCATTCACGCCTGAGACGTCGTGCGCGGCCGGGAACGACCGCAAGTCGGATGCCATAGCGGTGGTCTCCGCTCGCGCTGAAAGGCTCCGTGCGCGAGCGGAAGTAATCAGAAGCCGCGAGCGGCAGCGCCGCGATCGGTGAGCGCGAATTGCGACACGTACCATCGGCCATACCAGCGCAGCATCCACGGAATGGGGATGATGAAGCTCGAGGCGAGCGAGAAAACCACCGTACGCCACAGGATCTGCCAGCCGGTGCCGTTGAACGCGATCTCGCGCCGCGTGCCCATGGTGTTGCGGCAGATCCAGCGCATCCAGTACGCCAGCACCCAGGCCCAGCCGATGACGGTGATGGTCGAGAGGAGCATCAGAAGATACCAGCCGACATAGCTGATCGCGCTGCCCTGGAACGAGATCGGCAGCCGTTCGCCATTTGAGGTGAGATTGGCGACGATCCAGCGGAGAATCACCCAAGCGAGAAACGCATTGATGATCATCGCAACGAGCGGTGCGTAGGAAATGCCGGTGGCCCCGGCATAAGTCAGCAGCGCGTTGCCCATCAACGCCCACCAGATGTCCATCGGCTGGCCGCCGAAGCCGAAGTTCGGGCGGCCCGGCACCCGAATGTGCGACGTGATGTATTGATAAAACCAGACCGCGACCCACGGCGCCGGAATGACCAGGATCATGCCGATCACGAAAACGACGGTCCGGCCGAAAAGGCCCAGCAGGTCGAAATCAGCCGTCAGCGATCCGCCTCCGCCGCCGACGCTACCATAGCCACCGCCACCCATCATCGGCGGGCCGCCGGCCGGGATCATTGGGGGCGCACCGCCGCCGCCGATCAGGCCGGGGATTTCGGCGGCTTTCTGCCAGCCGGCCATGCCCTCGGACCACACCAGCGTATCCGGGCGCACAATCCCTTGCGCGACCAGGTCGCGGAATTGCCCGTCCGGATAGGGCCCCTGCTGTTTGCCCTCGGATGCGTAGAACCAGCTCGCCATGAAACGTCCCCCTCAAACATACTTATGTACCGGCTGAGACGCTTAGGTTCACCGCTTCGGTTCACTGCATCCATGCCAAAAATGCATTGTGATGGACAAATCGCTGCCCTGTACAGAGGCGGCCGTTCACACGACCGCCCTTGGCCAAACGTTTTTCCGCTTCAACCTGCAACATTTTTATGCCATTTGCCCGGAAAGATGCCAGATTGACGCGGCGCCGGGGACATACGGCGCGGCGCATCCCGGGGAATAGGCCTGACCATGAAACTCGTCGTCGCGATCATCAAACCCTTCAAGCTCGATGAAGTCCGCCAGGCGCTGACGGCGATCGGCGTCCACGGCATGACCGTGACCGAGGTGAAGGGTTATGGCCGCCAGAAGGGCCACACCGAGATCTATCGCGGCGCGGAATATGTCGTGAACTTCCTGCCCAAGCTCCGGATCGAGATCGCGGTCGCCTCCGACATCGCCGAGAAGGCCGTCGCCGTGATTACCGCGACGGCGCGTACCGGGCAGATCGGCGACGGCAAGATCTTCGTCACGCCGATCGATCACGCGATCCGCATCCGCACCGGCGAAACCGACAGCGACGCACTCTAAACTTTTGTTTGACGCGTTTTCTTCACGCGAACCGGTATCCACTTCGCTCGAAAACGCTCTGCTTCGATCGCACCGGGCAACGACGCCAAAGCGTGCGACGTCATCACTGCTGGGGGAAACGACATGGCGGGATTGTTGCGCCGCGCAGCTGCTATGGCTGCGGGAATCGGATTTGCGTCGGCTATTGCCGCACCCGCCTACGCCGCGGATTCCCAAATCAACACCGCCGACACCGCCTGGATGATCGTCGCCACCGCGCTGGTGCTGATGATGACGATCCCCGGGCTCGCGCTGTTCTACTCCGGCATGGTGCGCAAGAAGAACGTGCTCGCGACCATGGCGCAGAGCCTTGCCGCCGTGACGATCATCTCGATTCTCTGGGTCGCGTTCGGCTATTCGTTGTGCTTCGTCGGCGACGGGCCGTGGATCGGATCGCTCGATCGCTGGTTCCTCGCGGGCATGACGATGGACAGCGTCAATCCGGCGGCCAAGACGATCCCGGAAGCGCTGTTCATGCTGTACCAGATGACGTTTGCGATCATCACGGTGGCGCTGGTCGCGGGCGCGGTCGCCGACCGCATGCGGTTCTCCGCCTATCTCGTGTTCTCGGTCGCCTGGTTCATCTTCGTCTACATTCCGCTGGCGCATTGGGTGTGGGGCGGCGGCTTCCTCGCCAGCATGGGCGTGCTGGATTTCGCCGGCGGCCTCGTCGTGCATCTGTCGGCCGGCACCGCCGGCCTCGTGGCGGCCAAGGTGATGGGGCGCCGCCATGGCTACGGCACCGAAAATCTCTCGCCGTTCGATCTGTCGCTCGCGGTGATGGGCACCGGCCTGCTGTGGGTCGGCTGGTTCGGCTTCAATGGCGGTTCGGCGGGCGCGGCCAATTCGCGCGCAGTGCTGGCTATCATCGCGACGCATCTTGCGGCTTGCTCCGGCGCGCTGACCTGGGGCGCGATCGAATGGTCGACGCGGCGCAAGCCCTCGGTGCTTGGCATGATCTCCGGCGCAGTGGCCGGCCTCGGCACCATCACGCCGGCCTCGGGCTTCGTCGCGCCGTGGCATGGCATCGTCATCGGCATCATCGCAGGCGCGGTCTGCTACTGGGCCTGCACCTGGCTGAAGCACCGCTTCAACTATGACGACTCGCTCGACGTGTTCGGCGTCCACGGTATCGGCGGCCTGACCGGCACCTTGCTGGCCGGCGTGTTCGCCACCAGTGCGATCGGCGGCACGGCGGGCCTGATCGAGGGCCATCCGCAGCAGCTTCTGATCCAGGTTTACGGGGTCGCCGTCACTTTCGTCTGGGCGGCGGGCGTGAGTTTTGTGCTGCTCAAGCTGGTCGCGCTGTTCGTGCCCCTGCGTGTATCGCGCGAGCATGAGCTCGAAGGGCTCGACATTTCGCAGCACGGCGAAGCTCTTCAGTAATCGGGGCTTGCACGACACATAAGCACGTGCTTATGTGTCGCCATGATCGAAGCCGACATCTTCAAGGCGCTGGCCGACCCGACGCGCCGCAAGGTCTTTGAGAAGCTCGCTGGCGGAAGCCTGAACGCCAGCACCTTGCGCGACGGGCTCGAGATCAGCCAACCGGCGATGTCGCAGCATCTCGCGGTGCTGCGCTCAGCAGGCCTGGTGCGCGAACAGCGGCAGGGCCGCTTTGTGAATTACGAAGTCGATCCCGAAGGAATCGTCGCCATCGGGGCTTGGCTTGCGCGCTACCGCGCCTATTGGCCGAAGCGCATGGACGCACTCGCCGATCTCTTGAAGGATATGGATCAATGAGCGACGCTGTGAAGCCTGATCGCCCCGGCGCTACCCTCGTGCTCGAATATGAATTCGATGCACCGCCGGCAAAAGTCTGGCGCGCCGTAACCATTCCGGCTTTGCGCGAGCGCTGGCTGCCGGATTGTGACCTCGCAGGCGCCGAACCGGAATCATCGATCGCAGGCGAAGAGGTGCGCTTCCGGCTTCGCGATTCCGAACCGCCGTTTCGCGAAAGCCACGTCATCTTCCGGATCGAGCCGAACGAGGACGGCGGCACCCGCTTCCGCATCATCCAGCAAGCCTGCGACGATCAAACAAAGCTGCCGCAGGCGGCCAACGCCAATTGCTGCCTGATGCTCGCCGCCTAACAGCAAACAGACTTCATCCCCTGCAGACATGGAGGTCGCCGATGCGCGACATGCTTCAGCTCGTCCCTATGGTTGTCGAACAATCCGCCCGCGGCGAACGATCCTTCGACATCTACTCGCGGCTGCTGCGCGAGCGCATCATCTTCCTCAACGGCGAGGTCAATGACGCGATGTCGGGCCTCGTCTGCGCGCAACTGCTGTTCCTGGAAGCGGAGAATCCGCATAAGCCGATCAATCTCTACATCAATTCCTATGGCGGCGTGGTCACCTCTGGTCTCGCGATGTACGACACCATGCAGTTCATCAAGGCGCCGGTTCATACGCTGTGCATGGGCACGGCGCGCTCCATGGGCTCGTTCCTGCTGATGGCGGGCGAGCCCGGTCACCGCGCCGCGCTGCCCAATGCGAGCCTTCACGTGCATCAGCCGCTCGGCGGCTTCCAGGGCCAGGCGTCCGACATCCTGATCCACGCCACCGAAATGCAGGAAACCAAACGGCGCCTCATCCGGCTCTACGCGCAACATTGCGGGCGCCGTGAGGAGGAGGTGGAACGGACCCTGGACCGCGACCACTTCATGACCGCGCAGCAGGGGGTCGAATGGGGACTGATCGACCGGGTGTTTGCGGAGCGCGACGCCGCCTGATGGCCGACAGCGGCCTCCAGCCGGATACCTCCAGCAAGCGTGATCCTGCTCAAGGCGGCCGATCTGTTGCGCGTATCTGCGCGTATCCCGTGAGCACGACCACGAAGTGCGCGATATTTCGCAGCACGGCAAGGCTCTCATCCTATATTCAGATACCTTCGGGCTGCCCGACGCGTGAGCAGCATTGTGTCGGCAGCCTGTCGTGCCCTAATTTTAATCAGTCATGGTCACGCATTGAGCGCGACGTAATGGCGCACTGCGCAGCAATACGCGTCAAACGCGAAAACACCCGTTTTCATAGTCCGTTAGGCAAGCCGCCCGATCTGGCACGGCATTTGATTCTATGGGTCATGGCTGTGCCCGCGTAGTGAACTTTCTCCCTCGTGGCGAACCAGTCGAGAAACGCCCGGCCACGTCCGGACCGGGCCCAAGCGGGGATAGGACCCATGAAAATTGTTATGGCGATTATCAAGCCATTCAAGCTGGAAGAAGTCCGTGACGCCCTGACCGCCATCGGCGTTCACGGTCTTACGGTGACGGAAGTCAAGGGATATGGCCGCCAGAAGGGCCATACGGAAATCTATCGCGGCGCTGAATATGCCGTGAGCTTCCTGCCCAAGATCAAGATCGAGGTCGCTGTCGCCTCCGACCAGGTCGACAAGACCATCGACGCCATCACGTCCGCTGCGAAAACCGGACAGATCGGTGACGGCAAGATCTTCGTCATCAACCTCGACCATGCGGTTCGCATCCGCACCGGCGAGGCCGATGCCGCGGCCCTCTGATTTCGTGCTCAACCAAAATTCAATCAGGAGTAAACAATATGACGTTTAAGCGTCCCTATGGCGCGGGATTGGCGGCTCTCGCAGTCGGCCTGTTCGCTGCGACCGCAGCCTATGCCGAGCCAACGGTCAACAAGGGAGACAACGCCTGGATGCTGACATCGACAGTGCTCGTGCTGTTGATGACCATCCCCGGCCTCGCGCTGTTCTACGGCGGCCTCGTCCGTTCCAAGAACATGCTCTCCGTGCTGATGCAGGTGTTCTACACCGTCTGCGTCGTCACCGTGATCTGGGCTGTGTACGGCTACAGCCTCGCTTTCACCGGCGGTTCCGACTTCATCGGCGGCTTCTCCAAGGCCTTCATGATGGGCGTCACCACCGACTCGAAGGCCGCGACCTTCTCGGTCGACGCCAACATCTCGGAGCTCATCTATATGTGCTTCCAGATGACCTTCGCCGCGATCACGCCCGCCCTCATCGTCGGCGCCTTCGCCGAGCGCATGAAGTTCTCGGCGATCGCTCTCTTCATCCCGCTCTGGGTCACGCTGATCTACTTCCCGATCGCGCACATGGTTTGGTACTGGCCCGGCCCGGACGCGATCCAGGATGCAGCCAAGGCTCTCGCTGCTGCGGCTGATGGAGCGGCGAAGACCGCGGCTCAGGCCAAGCTCGACGAGATCAACGCCGACGCCGGCTGGATCTTCAAGAAGGGCGCGATCGACTTCGCTGGCGGCACCGTGGTGCACATCAACGCCGGCATTGCAGGTCTCGTCGGCGCTCTGCTGATCGGCAAGCGCACCGGCTACGGCAAGGAGCTGATGGCTCCGCACTCGCTGACCATGTCGATGATCGGCGCCTCGCTGCTCTGGGTCGGCTGGTTCGGCTTCAACGCCGGCTCCAACCTCGAAGCCAACGGCGGCGCTGCGCTTGCCATGACCAACTCCTTCGTCGCCACCGCAGCCGCCGCGCTGTCGTGGATGTTCGCGGAGTGGATCATCAAGGGGCACCCGTCGGTCCTCGGCGTCATCTCCGGCGCTGTCGCGGGTCTCGTGGCCGTCACCCCCGCCGCCGGTTTCTCCGGCGTGATGGGTGCGATCGTCCTCGGTCTCGTGGTCGGCGTGGTCTGCCTGTTCTTCTGCACCGTCGTGAAGAACGCGCTCGGCTACGATGACTCGCTCGACGTGTTCGGCGTGCACTGCATCGGTGGCATCATCGGCGCCCTCGGCACCGGCATCCTGGTGAACCCGGCTCTGGGTGGTGCAGGCATCATCGACTACACGGCGATCCCGCCGAAGGTTGCCGATTACGACTTCACCGCGCAGATGATCTCGCAGATCGAAGCCGTCTGCACCACGCTGGTGTGGTCGGGCGTCGGTTCGGCGATCCTCTACAAGGTCGTCGATGTGATCGTTGGCCTCCGCGCCAATGTCGAGACCGAGCGTGAAGGTCTCGACATCACCGAGCACACCGAGCGCGCTTACAACATGTAACGATCCTCCCGGGCGCGGCTCTCCTCGGGGCCGCGTCCACAACTACGGTTTGGGCACATACCCGGCAATGCCCCGACCGTTGAGGGGCTCCAGCGCAAGTTGGAGCCCCTTTCTTTTTGTCTCGCGCGCAGAAGAAAAAGATTGCCATTCCAGATTGCCGGCGCAGAAATACCGACCACAACGAACAATAAACAGGGAGGTCGTCATGCATTTGGAAGGCGGATGCTATTGCGGCGAAGTGCGCTATGTCGCCGAGGGCGATGCGATGATGCAGGCCCAATGTCATTGCCGCGAGTGCCAGTACATCTCGGGCGGTGCGCCCAACACCTTCATCGCAATGCCGGCGGCCGGCTTCAGCTACATCACCGGACAACCCAAGCAATTCACCCGCAAGGACCTCGAGCGCGCCGTGACGCGCGAATTCTGCGCCGAATGCGGCACGCATCTGGTGACCAAGGTTCCGGGATTGCCGGCAGCGATCCTGAAGGTCGGCACGCTGGACGAACCAAAGCAGTTCCACCCGCAGATGGCGATCTACACCTGCGACAGCCAGGATTTTCACACCATTCCCGCAGGCATGGCGACGTTCGAGAAGCTGCCGGGGCACTGAGCGCTCCAAACATTGCGGGACTCGTCATGCCCGGGCTTGTCCCGGGCATCCACGTTCTTGAGCGCGGCAGGAGAGGCCGTGGATGGCCGGGACAGGCCCACGGCCATGACGTCGCTGAAACTCCACGTTCCCCGCAGGATCACGATCAAGAGCCGTGTGCAATGAGAAGCGAGGGCCTCGCATCCCGTTGTTATCCGGCCTCAATATTCCCGCACTGGACGGACCGGCCAGCCGATGGTTAATCGCGTCTTAACCTCGCCCTATCTATGGTGAACTGAACCGCTTCCCGCCGGCGCCTTGGTGCGACCGGCTGTTCCAAGAGTGCTGGCGTCCAGAATGGTCATGACCGCTTCATCCCGTGCGCCGCAGGCCAGTGGAAGCTCCGATAGCGAGCGCTCGCCCTTCGTCCGGCTGAACGAGCTGCTGGCCCCGCATCAGCCGGGCAAGCCCCTGATTTCGCTCGCGGTCGGCGAGCCCCAGCATCCCGTGCCTGATTTCGTCGGCCCGGTGCTGGCCAAGCACATCGCCGATTTCGGCCGCTACCCGATGAACCAAGGAACCGAGCCGTTCCGCAACGCGGCCAGCGCCTGGCTGTCGTCGCGCTTCCAGCTGCCGCGGCCGCTCGACCCCAAGACCGAGATTCTCGTCCTCAATGGCAGCCGCGAGGGGCTGTTCCTCGCCGCGATCGCGGCCGCGCGCTATGTCGGCCCGCGCCCCGGCAAGCCCGCCATCCTGATGCCGAACCCGTTCTATCCGGTCTATGGTGCCGGCGCCGGCGCCGCGGCCTGCGAGCCGGTCTATCTGCCGACCACGGTCGAAAACGGCTTCCTGCCCGATCTCGACGCCATCGACGAAGCGACGCTGGCGCGCACCGTGGCGTTCTATCTGGCCTCGCCCGCCAATCCGCAAGGCTCCGTCGCCAAGCCCGATTATTTCAGGCGGTTGAAGCAACTCGCCGATCGCTACAACTTCATGATCCTCAGCGACGAGTGCTACTCCGAGATTTACACCCGCGAAGCCCCCGGCAGCGCACTCGAATGCGCCGGCCCCGACTTCACCCGCGTGGCTGCGTTCCAATCGCTGTCGAAGCGCTCCAACCTCCCGGGCCTGCGCGTCGGCTTTGCCGCCGGCGACAAGAAGTTCATCGGCATGTTCCTCGAGCTGCGCAATATCGCAGCGCCCCAGGTGCCGGTGCCGCTCCAGCATGTCGCGACCGTTGCCTATGGCGACGAAGCACATGTCGAGGAGAACCGCCGGCTCTACCGGATCAAGTTCGATCTCGCCGACCAGATCATCGGCAATCGTTACGGCTATCGCCGGCCCGACGGCGGCTTCTGCGTCTGGCTCAACACGTCTGAGCTCGGCGACGACGTGTCGGTGTGCCTAAAACTCTTCAAGGAAGCAGGCGTGCGCGTGGTGCCCGGCAGCTTTTTGGCGCGGCAACAGCCTGACGGCTTCAATCCCGGTGCGGGCTACATTCGCCTCGCGCTGGTGCAGGATGGCGAGACCACGGCGGCAGCGCTGCACCGCCTGGTCGAGACTCTGGGTTAGGCGGGGCCCGTGAGCATGTCGGCAATCGAACGTGTCATTCCACTGGTCGGCCATCTGCCGCCATCGATCCGCGAGGCGTTGACGCGGCGCGTGCGCGAGCTGACCGGCTTCGGCCTGATCACGCTATCGGGCGTCGCCTCGGCGGCGATGATGACCTGGTCCGTGCAGGATCCGAGCCTCAGCCACGCCACCTCGCGGCCGATCCGCAACATCCTTGGTTACGCCGGCGCGATCGGCGCCGATCTTGCGATGCAGATCCTCGGGCTCGGCGCCATCATGCTGGTCCTGACCGTTGCGGTCTGGGGCTGGCGCATGATGACGCACCGCCCGTTCGACCGAGAGGCGCTGCGGCTCGGCTGCTGGATCCTCTGCACGGTGATCGCGGCTGGCTTTGTCAGCTGCTGGCCGCATGGCGGCGCATGGCCGCTGCCGACCGGCTTAGGTGGCGTGGTCGGTGATGCCCTGGTGCGCGCGCCTGCGGTGATTTTCGGACCGCCCGGCACGATCTATCGCACGGCACTCGGCATGATCCTGTTCGCAGGCCTGGCCGCGACTTTCCTGATCGCCTGCGGTCTCGGCGCGCGAGAGCACGACGAGGAACTCGCGGACATCGAGGATGACGACAAGCCGCTCGACGAAAACGAAGAGAGCGATCGCGGCTCGGTGTCGCTGGGCTGGTTGTTCCACGCGCTGATGAGCACGAAGGCACGGCTGATCTGGCTGTGTGGTGCCGCTTACCGCTCGCTGGTCTCGAGCGGGCCGAAGACCAAGGCGATCGCGTTCAGCCGCCAGGAGCCGAAGCTCGGCGGGGGCCGCGCCGCGCCGTCGATCTCACCGCAGTCCGAGGACGAGGACTACGAAGACGCGCACGAAGAGGAAGCGGACGACGAGGAGGAAGAAGAGGAAGAGCCCACCGCGCGTGCCCCGCGCAAGAAAGCTGCGCCAAAAGCCGCTTCCAAAAAATCCTCCGACAAGTTCGAGCTTCCATCCGTCTCCGTGCTGGCCGCGCCCAAGGCCGGCGATCGCCAGCCGCTCAGCAAGGCCGAGCTGGAAGCCAATTCGCGCGCGCTCGAAGGCGTGCTGCAGGACTTCGGCGTGCGCGGCGACATCGTAAAGGCCCATCCGGGTCCCGTGGTCACGTTGTACGAGCTGGAACCGGCCCCCGGCATCAAGTCGTCGCGCGTGATCGGCTTGGCTGACGACATCGCCCGCTCGATGAGCGCGCTGTCGGCGCGCGTCGCAGTCGTACCCGGCCGCAATGCCATCGGCATCGAGCTGCCGAATGCGCATCGCGAAAAGGTCTATCTGCGCGAATTGCTGGTCGCCAAGGAAACCACGGAGTCGGTGGCGAAGCTGCCACTGTGCCTCGGCAAGACCATCGGCGGCGACCCCGTCATCATCGACCTCGCACGCACACCGCACATGCTGATCGCCGGTACCACCGGCTCCGGCAAATCGGTCGCCATCAACACCATGATCCTCAGCCTGGTCTACCGGCTGCGCCCTGATCAGTGCCGGCTGATCATGGTCGATCCGAAGATGCTCGAACTCTCCGTCTATGACGGCATTCCCCATCTGCTCACCCCCGTCGTGACCGATCCGAAGAAGGCGGTGGTCGCGTTGAAATGGGCCGTGCGCGAGATGGAAGAGCGCTACAAGAACATGGCCAAGCTCGGTGTGCGCAACATCGACGGCTACAATACGCGCTTGGGCGAACTGAAGGCCAAGGGCGAAGAGCCGACGCGCACCGTGCACACCGGCTTCGACAAGGAAACCGGCAAGGCGATTTACGAGGAAGAGAAGCTCTCGCTCGACCCGCTGCCCTACATCGTCATCATCGTCGACGAAATGGCCGACCTGATGATGGTCGCCGGCAAGGACATCGAGGGCGCGGTGCAACGCCTCGCGCAGATGGCGCGCGCCGCCGGCCTGCATGTGATCCTGGCAACGCAGCGTCCCTCGGTCGACGTCATCACCGGCACCATCAAGGCGAACTTCCCGACCCGCATCGCCTTCCAGGTCACCTCGAAGATCGACAGCCGCACCATCCTGGGCGAGATGGGCGCCGAGCAATTACTCGGCCAGGGCGACATGCTTTACATGCAGGGCGGCGGCCGTATCAGCCGCGTGCACGGACCCTTCGCGTCGGACGACGAAGTCGAAAAGGTGGTGCGTCACCTCAAGACGCAGGGCCAGCCGGAATATCTCGAAGCTGTTACCGCCGAAGAGCCGACCGAGGACGAGGACGGCGGCGCCGTGTTCGACGCCAGCGGCATGGGCGCGGATGGCGGCGGCGATCTGTTCTCGCAGGCCGTCGCCATCGTCAAGCGCGACCGCAAGGCCTCGACCAGCTACATCCAGCGCCGCCTGCAAATCGGCTATAACCGCGCCGCTTCGCTGATGGAGCGCATGGAACTGGAAGGCATCGTCGGACCCGCCAACCACGCCGGAAAACGCGAGATTCTGGTCGAGGAAGAAGACAGCCATATGTGAGGCGAGGAGCCTCGCAACATTATTTCACGCGAAATCGTTATCTGCTTTTGCCCGAAATCACGCTAAAACGACGCCCAGCCACACAGGACGACGCGTTGATCAAACATCCGGACATTCGATTCGCTGCCTCCATCGCCGCGCGAAGCGCGCGCGTGGCCGGCGTGCTTCTCGTCACCGCCGCGATGGTGACCGCGACGTCGTTTGCGCAGACCGTGCCGGTGCCAAAACCCGCGCCGAAGGGCCGCGATGGCGCGGCATCGGCGAGCGGGCCCGCTGTCACCGGCGCGACCCAGACGCCGCCGAATCCGGTGATCCCGGATCCGCGCCGCAACGTGCCGAGCAGCATCTTCCAGACTTTTGACGCCAACCAGAAGGCGCAGGCCGCCAAGGTCAGTGCCTATCTGTCGTCGCTGTCGACGCTGGTCGGGAATTTCGTTCAGGTCGGTCCCGACGGCAGCAAGACGCAAGGCGATTTCTACATCCAGAAGCCGGGCAAGGTGCGCTTCGAATATGACGCGCCAAGCCCGATCGACATCGTCGCCGACGGATCGTCGGTCGTGGTGCGGGACCGCAAGCTCGCCACGCAAGACGTCTATCCGTTGTCGCAAACACCGCTGCGCTTCCTGCTGTCGGATCGCATCGACCTGATGAAAGACACCAACGTCGTCAACGTCACCGCGGACGACATATTCATCAGCGTTACGATCGAAGAGAAGCAGGCCCTCGTCGGCACCAGCCGCCTCATGCTCATGATCGGCGCCAAGGACGGCCAGTTGAAACAGTGGACCGTCACCGATCCGCAAGGATACGACACCACGATCGCGGTCTACAATCTCGACGCGACCAAGAAGCTCGATCCAGGCATGTTCAAGATCGACTTCACCAATTACGGCCCCGCGCCGGGATGAGCTCTCTGCTCCCGTAGGGTGGGCAAAGGCGCAAAGCGCCGTGCCCACCATCTCTCTTCTTCGCGGTAGGCATGGTGGGCACGCTTCGCTTTGCCCACCCTACGATTCCACGGCTGTGGACAAGCATTTTCCCCGCGCCAATCCATGCTAAGACGCATTCCTCATGCGTTTTTCCCTGACAACCTGGAACATCAATTCGGTGCGGCTGCGCATCGAGCTGGTCGCGAAGTTTCTCAAGAGCGCGCGGCCGGATGTGCTGTGCCTCCAGGAAACCAAGTGCATCGACGATGCCTTTCCGCTGAAGCGCTTCAAGCAGCTCGGCTACGAGCACGTCGCGCTGAACGGGCAGAAGGGCTATCACGGCGTCGCCATCGTTTCGAAGATTCCGTTCGAGTCCACCGACATCCGCACCTTCTGCGACAAGGTGGATTCGCGCCACATCTCGGTGTCGTTCGGCGAGAAGGCTGACATCGCAAAGCCGCTGGTGCTGCATAATTTCTATGTGCCCGCCGGCGGCGACATTCCCGATCCCGCACTGAACGAGAAATTCGACCACAAGCTTCGCTTCCTCGACGAGATGAAGGCCTGCGAACCGCTGCATCCGCGCGGTGAGGATCGCCACATCCTGGTCGGCGATCTCAACGTCGCGCCGCATGAGAACGACGTGTGGTCGCATAAGCAGCTGCTGAAAGTGGTCTCGCACACGCCAATCGAAACCGAGAAGCTGCAAGCAGCGCTGGCCGCCGGCGAATGGGTCGACGTCGCGCGCGATCGCATCCCGATGTCGGAAAAGGTCTATACGTGGTGGAGCTACCGCTCCGCCGACTGGACCGTCGGCGACCGCGGCCGCAGGCTCGACCACATCTGGGTCTCGCGGGCGCTGAAGGATGCTGTCAGCGATTTCAAGATTCTTCGCGATGCGCGGAGCTGGGAGCGTCCGTCGGACCATGTGCCTGTCACGGTGACGCTGGAGGTGTGACCTCAGGACGTCAGCTTCGCACCGGCCATCAATATATCGCTCGCAATCTGGCTGGAGCGCACCGCGAATTCGTCGCGCAGACGGACCGCCGCGGCGGGGTCGCTTTCGAGCACGCGCTGGAACAGGCTGCGCGCGACGCGGATGACGGAGGCGTGCTCGATCGCGATCGCGCTCGACGGCCGCTTCATCGGCACCACCAGCGCAAGCTCGCCGATCAACGCGCCGGGGCCTGCAATCATCTCGGCGCCGGCGCCGTCGTCGACCCGGAATGCGCCGCGCTCGACCACGAAGCCGGCATCGGCATCGTCGCCGAGGTTGAACAGGACATCGCCGCGAACAAAGTTACGCTGCTCGGAGCCGATCGCCAGCATGCGCAACGACGCGTCTCCCAACAGGCGCAGTGTCGGGACACGCTCGAGAAGCGCTACGTCGTCGTCGATTGACATTCAGGTCCGAGGCTCAGGGGCTCGCGATCTAAAACGATTCGCGGACCCTAAAGAACCTATCACGGCACCAGCTTGTAGCCACCGGCTTCCGTGACCAGGATCTCCGGGTTGGCGGCGTCCTTCTCGATCTTCTGGCGCAGGCGGTAGATGTGGGTTTCCAGCGTGTGGGTGGTGACGCCGGAATTGTAGCCCCAGACCTCCTGCAGCAGGGTCTCACGCGAGACCGGCATCTGGCCGGCCCGGTAGAGGAAGCGGAGGATGGCGGTTTCCTTCTCGGTCAGCCGGACTTTTCGCGCATTGGCCGCGGTCAGCATCTTCGAGCCCGGGCGGAAGGAATACGGGCCGACCGAGAACACCGCGTCCTCGCTGGCCTCGTGCTGGCGGAGCTGGGCGCGGATGCGAGCCAGCAGCACGGCAAAGCGGAAGGGCTTTGCGACATAGTCGTTGGCACCGGATTCCAGGCCCAAAATCGTGTCGGAATCGGTGTCATGCCCGGTCAGCATGATGATCGGGGCCTTGAAGCCACCCTTGCGCAGGGAGCGGACCACCTCGCGGCCGTCGGTATCGGGCAGGCCGACATCCATCAAGACGAGATCGGGGGAATTGGCCTTTGCGGCGCTGGCACCCTTGGCGCCGGTATCGACGGCGGAGGCTTCAAATTCTTCGTGCAGCGATAATTGCTCCACCAACGTATCGCGCAGATCGGTATCGTCATCCACGATCAGGATCTTGCGGGCATTGGCCATGGGGTATCATCCTTTTGGAGTCCAGCTCGGCGCGCATGCATGCCGCGCCCAGCCGCGAGGGGAAGTTTAAGGTCGCCGTTATTATTGTTGTTCGTGTTGAAGTAGTGGGCTGTTACCGATTCACAAGCCAGAAGCACTCTAACTCAAAATAGCAGGGCGTTTTGATGAATGTCCTGTAATGAATTCGACATCGCACGTTCACATGAAAAACAAAGCTGCTTCAGTCAGTTATAACAGAAATCGTCGCTCCGGACCAGTATCCGCGATCCGCGTTAAGCCTGCTGCCGGGAATCCGCGCCGGGGCTGGCTGACGGCCGGCGCGCTGACAATTCCGGTGGCGCTGGGGCGCGGCGGCATTTTGGCGAACAAGCGCGAGGGCGATGGCGGCACTCCCAGGGGCAGTTTTCATCCCAGGCAATTGTGGTGGCGGGGCGACCGGCACAGCCGGCCGCAGACTTTCTTGCCGGCAAGGACCATCGGCGACACCGACGCCTGGTGCGAGGACCCCAACGACCGCCATTATAATCAGGCTATCCGGCTCGACCGGGAGCAGGGCGGTGACCGGCTCAAACGGGCCGACCATCTCTATGACTTCATCATCGAAATCGACCACAACACCAGACCGCGCAGCGCCGGCCGCGGCAGCGCGGTGTTCTTGCATCTGGCCCGTGACAATTTCGGGCCGACCGCGGGCTGCGTCTCCATGACCAGGGCGGCGATGCTACAATTGCTGCGGCGGCTGGGACCAAAAACAAAAATCATCATCGGGTGAGGGCACATGCTCGACAAGGATCAGATCGCCACCGCTTCGCACGTCCTGGTGAAACATTGGCGCGACGGCAGCAAGATTGACGCGCTGGAGACACGGTTGCGGCCACAGAGCCGTGCTGATGGCTACGCGATCCAGGCCGCGCTCGAAACGCAATCGCTCGGAAAGCTGTTCGGCTGGAAGATCGCGGCGACGAGCGAGTCCGGACAGAAGCACATCAATGTCGCGGGCCCGCTGGCCGGCCGCATCATGACCGACACATTGATCGCCGATGGCGGCACCGCGTCGATGAGCGGCAACGAGATGCGCGTCGGCGAGCCGGAATTCGCCTTCCGCATGGGCCGCGATCTGCCGCCGCGCGCGGCACCCTACGCCGTCGATGAGGTGCTGGCCGCCGTCGACAGCCTGCATCCCGCGATCGAGATTCCCGATTCGCGCTTTTCCGATTTCGCCGGCGCCGGCGAGGCGCAGCTCATCGCCGACAATGCCTGCGCCCATCTGTTCGTGCTGGGCACGGCGACATCGGCGAATTGGCGCGCGATGGATCTCGTCGAGGAACGGCCGCAGATCACGCTGCGCGGCCAGCACTATCTCGGCCACGGCAAGAACGTGCTCGGCGATCCCCGAATTGCCTTGGCCTGGCTTGCCAACGAGCTGCGCGGGCTCGGCACCACCTTGCGGGCAGGGGAGGTGGTGACGACAGGCACATGCCATCCACCGCTGCCGATCCAGGCCGGCGATCGTTTTGCGGTGGATTTTGGGGTGCTCGGGAAGGTGTCGGTGGGGTTCGCGTAACTGGCCCCATCCGTCATTGCGAGCGTAGCGAAGCAATCCAGACTGCCGCTGCGGAAAGATTCTGGATTGCTTCGCTGCGCTCGCAATGACGAAATCAATAAACGTTACTCGACGCGACCGGCGCTAACGGCTCCTACCGGTGCCCGAAGATCGCGCTCCCCACGCGCACATGGGTGGCACCTAACATGATGGCTGTGGCGAAATCCGCGCTCATGCCCATCGAGAGATTTTTCAAGCCATTGCGTGCCGCGATCTTGGCGGTCAGCGCGAAATGGGCCGCCGGCGGCTCGTCGACCGGCGGGATGCACATCAACCCCGAGATCGTCAGCCCGTAGGTGTCGCGGCAGCTCGCGAGGAAGGCGTCGGCGTCGCCGGGCGCGATTCCGGCCTTCTGCGGCTCCTCGCCGGTGTTGATCTGGACGAAGAGCTGCGGGTGCTTTTTCTGGGATTCGATTTCCTTGGCTAACGCCTGGCAAATGCTCGGACGGTCGACCGAATGGATGGCGTCGAACAGCGCCACCGCTTCTTTCGCCTTGTTGGATTGCAGCGGCCCGATCAGATGCAGCACAACGTCGGGGTAAACGGACGTTAACGCCGGCCACTTGCCTTTGGCCTCCTGCACCCGATTCTCGCCAAATACGCGCTGTCCGGCGGCGATGACCGGGGTAATTGCATCCGCGTCGAAAGTTTTCGACACCGCGATCAGCGTGACGGAGGCGCGATCGCGACGCGCTTCCTTGCAGGCACGTGCAATCTCGGCCTCGACCGCGGCGAGCGCGTTTGGTGAATGGCCGGTTACCGGCGCGGCGTTTTCTTCTGTCATGACTTCGGATCGGACTTGATTGTTGCGGAGCTAGTTCTAATTTTACCGAGTTAAAGAAAGAGTTTTTGAACCCTTCGCTTTACCTTGGCCAGTGGGGTGGGTAGCGAAGATGGCAAACGTCAGTTTCAACCGCAAACGAGCGAAACTCAAGCAGGTTCTCGGAATCCGGGCGCGGCTTGCGTTGCTCGCGGTGATTCTGGTGACGCCCTTGATGTTCGAGCGCGTCCGTTCCCTCGAGGATGCGCGCGCGAAGCAAATCGCGCAGGCCTCAGCCGAATTCAACACCGTCGCAAGGCACAGCGCCGATGCGCAGCGCGAGGTGATCTCGTCGGTCGAGACCATCCTGAAATCGGAAGCCTTCATCCGCGCCTCCGCCGGCGGCATCAGCAAGAGCTGCGACGTGCTGCGCGCGAGCCTGCCGTCGAACCTGCCCTGGATCCGCACGCTGTTGATCGCCGGCCAGGACGGCCGCATCCAGTGCGCCACCAACAACATGTATGTCGGCCTCGATCTCAGTGACCGGCCTTACTTCCAGCAGGCGCAGGAAACCGGCCGTTTCGTGCTGAGTGACTTCATCCTGTCGCGGCCGGTGCCGTCACCGACCGTCATGGCGGTTTACCCGGTGTCTGCGTTCAGCGGCGTCGCCGATGCGGTCGTGCTCGCCACCGTGAACCTCGACTGGATGTCGAAGGTCATGAACAATCTCGGCGGCCGTGCCGGCATCACTGCCGTGCTGGTCGACAGCGCCGGCACCGTGCTGGCCGCACCGGCTGACCAGCACAGCGCGATCGGCCGTCCCCTCGACAACATGCCGCTGATGTCGGCGATTGCCGACAAGGCGCTGCGGTCGGACCAGGACGAAGGCTCGCTCTCTTTCCTCGCCGCCGACGGCTCTCGCCGCGCAGTGAGCTATATCCGCATCGCCGGCACCAACGCTCGCCTGATCGCCAGCATCGACGAGGACAAGGTGTCCGCGGCGGTCAGCCGCGATATCCGCACCGCCTATCTCCAGCTCGCTTTCGTCGTCCTGTTCGTCCTGCTCGGCGCGCTCATCGCCGCCGAGAAGCTCGTGATCAAGCCGATCGAGATGCTGGCCGACATGGCCAAGCGCCTCGGCCAGGGGGATCTGTCGGCGCGTGCCGCGCGCAACCGGCTGCCGGCCGAGTTCGTGCCGCTGGCCCGCGCGTTCAACGCGATGGCCGCGCAGCTCAGCCAGCGCGAGCGCGAGCTGATCGCCAGCAACGACCGACTGACCGTGATGGCCTCGATCGACATGCTATCGGGGCTCAACAATCGCCGCGGCTTCCAGAGCCGGCTCGATTTCGAATGGATGCGCGCGCAGCAATACGACAGCGACCTTGCGCTGCTGATGATCGACGTCGATCACTTCAAACTGTTCAACGACACCTATGGCCATCTCGAAGGCGATTCCTGCCTGACCAGGCTCGGCGAGTCCCTGTCCGGCATCGCCGCCGACACGATGGGCTTTGCGGCCCGCTATGGTGGCGAGGAATTCTGCCTGCTGCTGCCGAACACGGATGTGAACCGCGCCGTCGCGATTGGCGAGCAGGTGCGCGCGGCCGTGCTGAGGCTCTGCCTGCCGCACATCACCTCCGCCCACATGATCGTCACCGTCTCGATCGGCGTCGCCGCGACGAAGCCGAATGAGAGTCTGCGCCCCGGCGATTTGATCGAAGCCGCCGACGCCGCGCTCTACGCCGCCAAGCATCGCGGCCGCAACAACGTCGTCGAGCACGGCATCACCGTGATCGACAATGGCGCGGCCGAAATCATGATGGCGGGCTGATTAGCCCGCAGCTCCGGCGCGATCGAACTCGATCTCCGTCACCACGCGATTGCGGCCGCCGCCCTTAGCGAGATAGAGCGCGCGGTCGCAGCGCTCGATGAGATCCGTGATCGCCTCGCCCGCACGATACTGCGCCACACCGATTGACACCGTAATGCTGGGCAGGATTTCGCCGGTCGAGCGGCGCGTGATCGTGCATTCGGCAATCGCGTGCCTGATGCGCTCGGCGGTCTCGGCGCAAGTGGCAAGATCGGCGCCCGGCATCACGATGAGCAGCTCCTCGCCGCCATAGCGGGCCGGCAGATCCTGCTCGCGGACCTTTTCGCGCAGCACCTTCGCCATCAGGCGCAGCACCTGGTCGCCGACACCGTGGCCGAAATCGTCGTTGAAGGTCTTGAAGCGGTCGATATCGAGCATCAGCACGCTGAGCGGCTCGCCCCAGTCCGCGGTCACCTGCGCCTTGCGCAGAAACTCATCGAGTGCCCGCCGGTTCGCCAGCCCCGTGAGCGTGTCGGTCCGCGCGCGCTCCTCGGATTTGGAAAGCGAATCTCTGATGACGTCGAGCTCGCGAGCCTTTTCGGCAAAGCCCGCCTCCAGATGCGTCGCCCGGGTGGCGGCGCGGGCGAGCTCGTCCATGAGCTGGGCGACCAGCGCCTTCGGGTCGACACCGGCCTTGCCCTGGTCGGCAACCTCGCTGATCGCCTGCATTTGCGAATGGTTGTCGGCGATCGCGGTCGCCAGAAACTCCTTCGCGGCGCCCATCAGGGCATGCAGCCGCTCCGACGTCCCGGCGGCGGCCGCCTGGGGCGCGACATAGGTCTCAAACAGATCCTGATTGGTCCTGATATCGAAGGGGCGGTTGTGGTCGATCAGGAGATCGATGGCGTTGCGCAAATCGTCATGGCTGCCTGCGAAATATTGGAACCAGACGGCAAAATTGGTCGGCGTCGGCGGAATCCGCTGCTCGGCCATGCTCCGCACCGCCCGTCCGGCGATGGACGCGGCATAGTCGTAATCGAGATCGTCGAAGCCTGAATCCATCGCCTGGCGGGTGCTGTTGAAAGCCAACCTCGCACCGACCCCTTAATCCGACCCCAATAGGCCGCTCCGTACTTTTGCGGACCAGCCTTGCCGGGGTGCAGCAGCCTGCGGCAACCCATTGACCCCCCGAGGACTTCTATGGCCTAGTCCGGCCTCTTTTAGACGGCCGAATCCACGAAAACCCAACGATTCCATGACCTCCGAACGCTATAACGCCCGCGATTCCGAACCACGCTGGCAGGCTGCCTGGGACCAGCAGGCGATCTTCGTCTCGAAGAACGACGATTCGCGGCCCAAATACTATGTGCTCGAGATGTTCCCCTACCCGTCCGGGCGCATCCATATTGGCCATGTCCGCAATTACACGCTTGGCGACGTGCTGGCCCGCTTCAAGCGCGCCATGGGGTTCAACGTGCTGCACCCGATGGGCTGGGACGCATTCGGCCTGCCGGCCGAGAACGCCGCCATCGAGCGCAAGGTGGCCCCTAAAGCCTGGACCTACGACAACATCGCCGCGATGAAGAAGCAGCTCCGCTCGATCGGGCTGTCGCTGGACTGGTCCCGCGAATTCGCGACCTGCGACCCCAGCTATTACAAGCATCAGCAGAAGATGTTTCTGGACATGCTCGGCGCTGGCCTGGCCGAGCGCGAGAAGCGCAAGCTGAACTGGGATCCGGTCGACATGACCGTGCTCGCCAACGAGCAGGTGATCGACGGCCGCGGCTGGCGCTCGGGTGCCGTGGTCGAACAACGGGAAATGAGCCAGTGGGTCTTCAAGATCACGAAGTACTCGCAGGAGCTGCTGTCCGCGCTTGATGGCCTTGATCGCTGGCCCGACAAGGTGCGGCTGATGCAGCGCAACTGGATCGGCCGCTCCGAGGGCTTGCTGGTCCGCTTCGCTCTGGATCAGGCGACGACGCCTGCCGGCGAGAGCGAGCTGAAGATTTTCACGACGCGGCCCGACACGCTGTTCGGCGCGAAATTCATGGCGATCTCGTCGGATCATCCGCTGGCGCAGGCGGCCGCCGCGAAGAACCCGAAACTTGCGGAGTTCATCGCCGACATCAAGAAGATCGGCACCGCACAGTCGATCATCGACACCGCGGAGAAACAGGGTTTTGACACCGGTATTCGCGCGGTGCACCCGTTCGATCCGAGCTGGAAGCTGCCGGTCTATGTCGCCAACTTCGTGCTGATGGAATACGGCACCGGCGCGATCTTCGGCTGCCCCGCGCATGACCAGCGCGACCTCGACTTCGTCAACAAATACGGTCTCGGCAACGTTCCCGTCGTGTGCCCCGAGGGCCAGGATCCCAAGACATTCGTCGTCACCAACACCGCCTATGACGGTGACGGCCGCATGATCAATTCCCGCTTCCTCGACGGCATGACCATCGATCAGGCCAAGGACGAAGTCGCAAAACGCCTTGAAAACGAGCTGCGCGGCAACGCGCCGGTCGGCGAGCGCCAGGTCAATTTCCGCCTGCGTGACTGGGGTATTTCACGGCAGCGCTATTGGGGCTGCCCGATTCCGGTGATCCACTGTCCGACATGCGACGTCGTGCCGGTGCCGGATGCCGACCTGCCGGTGGTGCTGCCGGAGGACGTGAGCTTCGACAAGCCGGGCAACGCACTCGACCATCACCCGACCTGGAAGCACGTCACCTGCCCCAAATGCGGGGCTAAGGCGCTGCGCGAAACCGACACCATGGACACCTTCGTGGACTCGTCCTGGTATTTTGCGCGCTTCACCGATCCCTGGAACGAGAACGCGCCGACCACGCCAGAGGTCGCCAACCGGATGCTGCCGGTCGACCAGTATATCGGTGGTGTCGAGCACGCGATCCTGCATCTGCTCTACAGCCGCTTCTTCACCCGTGCGATGAAGGCGACCGGGCACATTGCGCTGGATGAGCCGTTCGCCGGCATGTTCACGCAGGGCATGGTGGTGCACGAGACCTACCAGAAGGCCGACGGCAGCTGGGTGCAGCCCGCCGAGGTGAAGATTGAGGTTGGTGGCAACGGCCGCCGCGCCACGCTGCTGACAACCGGTGAAGACATCGCGATCGGTGCGATCGAGAAGATGTCGAAGTCGAAGAAGAACACGGTCGACCCCGACGACATCATCGCGACCTACGGCGCCGACGTCGCCCGCTGGTTCATGCTGTCGGACTCCCCGCCTGACCGCGACGTGATCTGGAGCGACGAACGCGTCCAGGGCGCCTCGCGATTCGTGCAGCGGCTGTGGCGGCTGGTGAACGATGCCGAGGACCTTTGCAAGGAACTCGGCAAGGCTGCCCCCGCGGCCCGGCCGGCTTCGTTCGGCGCCGACGCGCTCTCCCTGCGCAAGGCCGCCCACGGCGCGCTGGACAAGGTCACCACCGGCGTCGAACGGTTGCACTTCAACGTTTGCCTCGCCCATATCCGTGAATTCACCAATACGTTCGCGGAGGTGCTCCAGCGCCCCGGCCAACCCGCCCCCGACCTCGCCTGGGCGATCCGGGAGGCCAGCCAGATCCTGGTCCAGCTGTTCTCGCCGATGATGCCGCACCTCGCCGAGGAGTGCTGGCAGGTTCTGGGTCAGACCGGGCTGGTTTCGGAGGCCAATTGGCCCCAAATCGAACGCGATTTGCTGGTTGAAGACAGCGTGACCCTGGTGGTCCAGGTCAACGGCAAGAAGCGGGGCGAGGTCACAGTTGCAACAGCGGCCCAGAATCCGGAAATCGAGGCTGCCGTTTTGGCCCTTGATGCGGTAAAGTTGGCCCTGGATGGCAAGCCCGTCCGTAAGGTGATCATCGTCCCCAAGAGGATCGTGAATGTTGTCGGCTAGGATCCGCATCGCAGCCCGCTTGCTGGCGGTCGCCGCTCTGGCGGCGCTGACGGCTGGCTGCTTCCAGCCGATGTATGCCGAGCATACCGACGGCACCCCCGGCCTGCGCGAGAAGCTGATGGGGGTCGACCTTCCGCCGATCAACAAGGCCAATGCCTCCCGCGAGGCCCGCGTCGGCGTCGAGGTCCGCAACGCCCTCGCCTTCAAGCTCTACGGCACGGCCACGGGCATGCCGCCGACGCACCGCCTGGAGATCCGTTTCTCGTCCAGTCGTTCGTCCCTGATCGTGGATCCCAATACCGGCCTGCCGACCAGTGAAAACTACGGTATCGACTGCCAGTACAATCTGACCGAGGTCGTGAGCGGCAAGTCGGTGATGACCGGCACCACGTTCTCGCGCGTGTCCTATGACATGCCCGGTTCCTACCAGCGCTTCTCCCGCAACCGCGCCGTGCGCGATGCGGAGGATCGTGCCGCCAACGAGATTGCCGAGAACATCAATACCCGGCTCGCCTCGTTCTTCACCGCGGGCACTTAGTTCAGTTCATTCCCGTTATCTCGGCGCGCCCCCAAGGCGCCCCGGATGACGCGCTTGAGGCGGCATGGTCGCGCTACGCGGAAAAGAGATCGACGCCTTCCTCGCCCGTCCCGATTCGGGCCGTCCGATCATCCTGCTCTACGGTCCCGACGCCGGCCTCGTGCGCGAGCGCGCCGATGCGCTGATCGCCTCCGCCGTCGACGATCCCAACGATCCCTTCTCGCTTGTAAAGCTCGACGGCGACGAGCTCTCCGCCGAGCCGTCGCGCCTCGTCGACGAAGCCATGACAGTGCCGCTGTTCGGCGGCCGCCGCGCCATCCGCATTCGCGCCGGCTCGCGCAGCTTTGCCAGCGGTGTCGATACGCTGGCCGAGATGGGCGTGAAGGATTGCCGCATCGTGATCGAGGCCGGCGAGCTCCGCCCGGAGTCACCGCTGCGCAAAGCCTGCGAGAAGGCCAAGACCGCCGTGGCGATCGGCTGTTATCCCGACACCGAGCGTGACCTCGCCAAGCTGATGGAAGACGAGCTCCGCATCGCCAATTTGCGCATCGCGCAGGATGCCCGTGCAGCGCTGATGTCGTTCCTCGGCGGCGACCGCCAGGCCTCACGCAACGAGCTGCGCAAGCTCATGCTCTATGCGCATGGCAAGGGCGAGATCACGCTGGATGATGTGATGGCCGTGGTCGCCGATGCCTCCGAGCTGAAGCTCGATCCGATCGTCGACGGCGCCTTCGCCGGCCGGCCCGATATCGTCGAGACCGAATTCGCGAAGGCCATGATCGCCGGCACCTATCCCGGCGTCATCATCTCCGCGGCGCAGCGCCAGGCGGCATGGCTGCACAAATCTGCACTTGCGATAGCCGACGGCACGCCGGCGTCCACCGTGCTCGACGGCGGCTATCCGCGGCTGCACTTTTCACGAAAGCCGGCGGTCGAAACGGCGCTGCGCAATTTCAGCGTGGCGCGGCTCGCCGGCATCATCGAGCAGCTCGCAACCACTGCGCTCGACACCCGCAAGCAGTCGACGCTGGCCGCCGCCATCGCCCAGCGCACGCTGATGGCGATCGCCGCGAACGCGAAGCGGCGCGGCTGAACTGCCGCTCCCCGTCATTGCGAGGAGCCCTTGCGACGAAGCAATCCAGAATCCCTCCGCGGAAAGATTCTGGATTGCTTCGCTACGCTCGCAATGACGTGTGGACGGACGTGCGTACCACACACTCCACTGTCGTCCCCGCGAAGTTCGCCAGGACGACACCGAGGGTGCGGCTACAGCGCGCCCTTCGCGAGCCGCTTCATTACCTCGTCGAGCTGATCGAGGTTGCGGTAGTTGATCTGCACCGAGCCGCCGGGATCGCGGTGACTGACGGTGACCTTGAGGCCGAGCGCATCGCTGACGCGCTTTTCGAGATCGACCGTATCGGCGTCCTTTTCCTTACCGCCGGTGGCACGCGCCTTTTGCGGCTTGCGCTCCGGCACGCCCTCTTCATGCGCGAGCGCTTCGGCCTGGCGGACGTTAAGACCCTCCTCGACGATGCGCTTGGCAGAGGCGAGCGGATCGGGCACGCCGATCAGCGCGCGGGCGTGGCCGGCGCTCAGCTCGCCGCTCGTGATCAGCGCCTGCACCTCGGCCGGCAGCTTCGTCAGCCGCATCATGTTGGCGATGTGGCTGCGGCTCTTGCCGACGACCTTTGCAATGTCGTCCTGGCTCCGTTTGAACTCGTTGGCGAGCGCATGATAGCCTAGCGCCTCTTCCATCGGGTTGAGATCTTCGCGCTGCACGTTCTCGACGATCGCGAATTCCAGCGCATCGCTGTCGCTGATGTCGATCGGCACGATCGGCACGTCGTGCAGACCGGCCATTTGCGAGGCGCGCCAGCGCCGTTCGCCGGCGATGATCTCAAAGCGATCGTGCGTGCCCTTCACCGGCCGCACCACGATCGGCTGGATCACACCGTGCTGCTTGATGGACTCGCTGAGCTCTTTGAGCTCGGTGTCCGAAAAGGTGCGGCGAGGGTTGCGCGGATTGGGCTTGATGAATTCGATCGGCACCTTGCGCTGTGCGCGCGGACGATCGACATGCTGCGCCTCGCCGCCGACATCACCGATCAGACTTGCAAGACCCCGGCCCAGTCGCGAACGCGCTTCGTCGGCCATCGCCAGCTCCCTTGGATTCACGGTGCAGCACTCCAGAACTGAATTTCGAATCGGAGGGTGGGTTACGCCTTCGGCTAACCGACCCTACGGCATCGTCAATGCGTGACGCGCAGCTCGCGCTCGCGCTGGATCACTTCCGTGGCGAGCCGCAAATAGGCTTCGCTGCCGACGCATTTGAGATCGTAGACCAGCACCGGCTTGCCGTAGGACGGCGCCTCCGAGATGCGCACGTTGCGCGGGATCATGGTCTTGTAGACCTTCTCGCCCATGAACTGCCGGACGTCGGCGACAACCTGGTTCGAGAGGTTGTTGCGCGAGTCGAACATGGTCAGCACGATGCCGTGGATCGACAGGGTCGGATTGAGCGTCGAGCGCACCTGCTCCACCGTCTGCAGCAATTGCGACAGACCTTCGAGCGCGAAGAACTCGCACTGGAGCGGCACCAGGATTGCGTCCGACGCGGCCATCGCATTCACGGTGATCAAGTTGAGCGATGGCGGGCAGTCGATCAGCACGTAGGTGTAATCGGCATCGGGCGAGACGTTGTTGTTGAGCGCGCTGATCGCGTCGCGCAGCTTGTACGCACGACCGGGCGTGGTGCCGAGCTCGAGCTCGAGGCCGGAGAGGTCCATGGTCGAGGGCGCGATGTGCAGCCGCGGCACCGCGGTCAACACCACCGCTTCGCGCAGGCTCGCCTCGCCGATCAGCACATCATAGGTCGAGCAGGAGCGGTTGCGGCGATCGATGCCGAGGCCGGTCGAGGCATTGCCTTGCGGATCGAGATCGACGATCAGGACGCGCTCGCCAATCGCCGCGAGCGCCGTGCCGAGGTTGATCGCTGTGGTTGTTTTTCCCACGCCGCCCTTCTGATTCGCCAGCGCCAGGATGCGCGGGTGTCCCTGCGGGACCTCGGAGGCCTGTCCTTGCTGCGGTTCGTCAATCGCGGTCATCGAAATTCCCCACTCAACCCCTGAACGCCTCAGCCGCGCCGTTGGACGGAAGTCAGCTCGACGATCCAACCATCACCGGTACGGCTTTGGTGGAGCTGTGGCTGAATATTCCAATATTTAGCGGCTTCGGTCAATTCAGCCTCTACATCTTGACCTTTGAGAAATAACGCCTTTGCGCCCTGGCGCATCAGCGGCTCCGCAAAGCCGATGAGTTGATGTAGCGGAGCCAGCGCGCGCGCGGTGACGCAATCGACGGGACCGGTGATTCTATCCACATTATCCCCGATCTCAGCGAGATGTACGACTCCCGGAGATGTGGTGACGCGGATCGCTTCGCGCAAAAACGCAGCCTTCTTGGCGGTCCTCTCGACGAGATGGACGCTCGCGCCCGACATCAAAGCCATCGCACAAGCCAAGACGACGCCGGGAAACCCGCCGCCGCTGCCGAGGTCGGCCCAGCGCTTTGCCGTGGGCGCGAGATCGACGAGCTGAAGCGAGTCGGCGATGTGCCGGGTCCAGAGGTTTGGCAAGGTCGAGGGCGCGACCAGATTGGTCTTGGCCTGCCACTCCCGGAGCAGCGCGATATAGCGATCGAGCCGGGCTTCCGTTTCATGTGAAACGGGCGCGAGCTTCAGCGCTGCGCGTTTGTCGGCGGCGATGATGGCATCGAGCGACCGATCGTTGGCGCTGGCCTTGTCGATCTTCGGCCGGGCCGGCTCGGGCTCCGGTCGATGAATGACGCCCTCGCCCACTCCGGGTCGTCGCGATAGCGGTTTGTCCCCGCCAGGTCCGCGCTGTTTCACGTGAAACGCCTATGCGATTGCTTTGGAAGTCTTTCGAGCCTCACGGCGGAGATAGGCCGCGAGGATACCGAGTGCCGCCGGCGTCATGCCGTCGATCCGGCCAGCCTGGCCAACCGTGAACGGTCGCGCCTTCTCAAGCTTGGCGCGAACCTCATTGGAGAGACCGGGGACGAGGCTGTAATCGACCTCAGACAGCACCATCCCTTCGTCGCGCCTGAAGGCTTCGACGTCGGCACTCTGGCGCTCCAGATAGGCGTCGTACTTGGCGTCGATCTCGAGATGGGTGGCGATAACGGGGTCGATGGTCGACAGCTCCGGCCAAATCGCGCGGACCTGGCTCCAGCCGATATCAGGATAGGCCATCAGCTCGAAGGCCGATCGGCGCTGGCCATCCCGGTTCAAGGTCAGGCCGTGCTTGATCGCCTCGTTCGGAGTGATCGTCAGCGACTTCGAGAGCGCCCTGGCAGCGTTCAGGGCCTCCATCTTGGCCCGATGATGCTGCGTCCGGGCGCTGCCGACGCACCCCAAAGCGATGCCCTTCTCGGTCAGGCGCTGATCGGCGTTGTCGGCCCTCAGCGTCAGCCGGTACTCGGCCCTGGAGGTGAACATCCGATAGGGCTCGCTGATCCCGCGGGTGACGAGGTCATCGATCATCACCCCGAGATAGCCGTCTGCACGGTCGAACACGGTCAAAGCGGCCCCGCTGGCGGCCAAAGCCGCGTTCAGACCGGCCACGATGCCCTGTCCGGCGGCTTCTTCATATCCGGTAGTGCCATTGATCTGCCCGGCCAGGAACAGACCGCGCAGACGCTTGGTCTGGAGGGTCGGATCGAGCTCACGGGGATCGATGTGGTCGTATTCGATGGCGTAGCCCGGACGGACCATTTTGACCCGCTCCAGGCCCGGAATGCTGAAGAGGATCGCTTGCTGAACTTCTTCCGGCAGCGAAGTCGAGATACCGTTGGGATAGACGGTCGTATCGTCGAGCCCTTCTGGCTCCAGAAAGATCTGATGGCCGTCGCGATCGCCAAACCGGACGATCTTGTCCTCGATGGAGGGGCAATAGCGCGGCCCGGAGCTCTTGATCTGGCCGGAGTACATCGGGGAGCGATGCACGTTGGCCCGGATCACCTCATGGGTCGCGGAGGTCGTCCGTGTGATGCCGCACTGGATCTGCGGGGTCGTGATCCGCTCGGTCATCACCGAGAACGGCTCCGGCGGCTCGTCTCCGGGCTGCATTTCAACCGCGGACCAGTCGATCGTGCTGCCGTCCAGGCGCGGCGGCGTCCCCGTCTTGAGCCGCCCAAGAGTGAAACCGGCGCGCTCGAAGGAGGTCGAAAGGCCCATGGCCGGCGCTTCACCGACGCGGCCGGCGGGCCAATTTTTCTCGCCGAGGTGGATCAGACCGCGAAGAAAGGTGCCGGTGGTGACGATAATCGCCCCTGCCCGAAGCTCCCGGCCGTCCGCCAGGCGCAGTCCGGTCACCCGTCCCTCGACAACGATCAGCTCATCCGCCTCGCCTTCGATGACCGAAAGACCCTCGGTCTCACCGATCGCGGCCTGCATGGCAGCGGCATAGAGCTTCCGGTCCGCCTGAGCCCGCGGACCACGGACAGCGGGACCCTTCCGGCGATTGAGGACGCGAAACTGAATGCCGCCGGCATCGCCCACCCGGCCCATCAGACCGTCGAGAGCGTCGACTTCACGGACCAGATGACCCTTGCCGAGGCCACCGATCGCGGGGTTGCAGGACATCGCGCCGATGGTCGCGAAACGATGCGTCACCAGAGCGGTGGCCGCGCCCATCCGAGCGGACGCCGCCGCAGCCTCACAGCCGGCGTGGCCACCGCCAATCACGATGACGTCGAAACTCTCTCGCTCTGGTCGCATGGGCGGACTTCTATCCCAGAGCCGGAAAAGCCGGAAGTGGAAACTGGGTGAGGCGGTTGTTTCACGTGAAACGGGACGCGGGCGGGGTAGCGGAACTCATTTTTACGAAAACAACCCCATGCACAGTAGAGAGCACGTTAAACCGACTACTGTTTCACGTGAAACAATTAGCTCGCGCGGGACGGAATGGTTTGAGCCGTCAATTTGGCGCTACCGCTGCGAACTCCGTCATTGCGAGCGTAGCGAAGCAATCCAGAATCTTTCCGCGGAACCAGCCTGGATTGCTTCGTCGCCAGGGCCCCTCGCAATGACGAGTTTGGGGCGCGCTCCGCTCCCAACCACCGCCGCTCGCGCTGCCGGAGTCAAATCAGCCGTATTTCACGTGAAACAGCTTGGAACCGCGCCCCAGTCACGTTTCACGTGAAACACAAACAATGGAACAAGCGCTAGTTCTACATTGAAGAACTAGCGCTACTTTCCGATGCAGAATTTCTGGAAAATGGCCCCCAGGACGTCCTCGACATCCACCCGACCCAACAACCGGCCCAGGGCATAGGCGGCGGCGCGCAGCTCTTCGGCGGCGAGTTCCTCGCCGTCTTCTACAAGCTCCAGGCTTCGGCGCAAGCTGTCTGATGCCCGATGCAAGAGATCCCGTTGGCGGGTTCGGGTCACCAGGGCGCCCTCGCTGGTTCCAAAGAACTCGGCCGCAAATTCGACCAGCGCATTGATCAGCTCCGGCAATCCGTCCCCTCGCCACGCTGAGATCGCGAAGGACCTGTCGGCGTCCATCCCGACCGCCGAGACGCCGAGATCGATCTTGTTGCGGACCATCCAGACCGGCGCGGTCCCGGTCGCTCGCTCTTCGATCTTCTCCTCGGGACCCGTGAGCCACAGCACCAGGTCGGCATCCTCGGCCCGCGCCCGTGCCCGGCGTACACCCTCCTGCTCCACGGGATCATCGGTCTCGCGAATACCGGCCGTGTCGATCACCGTGACGGGATAGCCGTCGAGATCGAGCTGCACCTCGATCACGTCGCGCGTGGTGCCGGCATGCGGCGAGACGATCGCGACCTCGCGGCGCGCGAGCTGATTCATCAGCGTCGATTTGCCGACGTTCGGCGGACCGGCGATCGCAACCACCAAGCCGTCGCGCAAGCGTTCAGCTTGTCCCTGTGCCGCAAGGACTTTTGCAATTTCGTCATGCAGGGCTTTGATCGCCTTGACCGCCGGCGCCCGCAATTCGGCAGGTACATCGCCCTCATCGGAAAAATCGATGCCAGCCTCGATCAGCGCTGATGCCTCGATAATGCGCTCGCGCCAGTCGCGCGCGCGGTCGCCGAGCAGGCCCTTCAACTGCCGCAGCGCCTGCCGCCGTTGGCGGTCAGTGTCAGCGTGGATGAGATCGTCGAGGCCCTCGGCTTCGGTGAGATCGAGCTTGCCGTTCTCGAACGCGCGCCGGGTGAACTCGCCGGGCTCGGCCGCACGAGAATTTGGAATATCAGAAATAGCTCCAAGGAGCGACGACAGCACCGCCCGCCCGCCGTGGACATGAAATTCGGCGACGTCCTCGCCGGTCGCGCTTGCCGGCCCCGGAAACCAGAGCACGACCGCGTCGTCGATCGGCTGGCTCGCACCATCGCGGAGCAGCCGGCGGCTGGCTTGCCTCGGCGCCGGCAACTTGCCTGCGAGCGTCGTCAGCACCAGGCCGGCTTGCGGGCCCGAGACGCGCACCACGGCAATCGCGCTCGGCGCACGGCCGGACGACAGCGCAAAGATAGTCTGGTCTCGCGGATGCATGGCTTATTTGTCTGGCTGGCGCGGAAAAGGCAAACGGCCCATTCCAGGCGGCTGCAACGCCCATTTTGCTGCGCTCCAGCCTGCAGCAATTACGATATTGCACTGCAATATAACCCGCCGAATTTGCTGCAAAACTCTTCGCCCGGGCTCGACCGGTTTTCCCTCGAGCCAATTATTATGAAGATATATCAACAGCTTCCCAGAAATCCGGCTTGGCGCCCCGACTAGCCGCTATGCTGCACCTTCCCCGCAGCAAAGCCGCACAAAGAAAAAGGGCGCCCGAAGGCGCCCTCTGATCTCATGCTGCACCGCAATCAGGTGTTCATCGAGTCGAAGAACTCCGAATTGCTCTTGGTCGAGCGCAGCTTGTCGAGCAGGAAGTCGATTCCGTCCATCGTCCCCATCGGGTTCAGGATGCGGCGGAGCACGTACATCTTCTTCAGGACCAGCGGATCGGTGATGAGCTCCTCCTTGCGGGTGCCGGAGCGGGAGATGTCGATCGCCGGGAAGGTCCGCTTGTCCGAGACCTTGCGGTCGAGGATCAGCTCGGAGTTACCGGTGCCCTTGAACTCTTCGAAGATGACTTCGTCCATGCGGCTGCCGGTATCGACCAGCGCGGTCGCGATGATGGTCAGCGAGCCGCCCTCCTCGATGTTACGAGCAGCGCCGAAGAACCGCTTCGGGCGCTGGAGCGCGTTGGCGTCGACACCGCCGGTCAGCACCTTTCCGGATGACGGCACCACAGTGTTGTAGGCGCGGCCGAGGCGCGTGATCGAATCGAGCAGGATGACGACGTCGCGACCATGCTCGACCAGGCGTTTTGCTTTTTCGATCACCATCTCGGCGACCTGGACGTGACGCACGGCGGGCTCGTCGAAGGTCGACGACACGACCTCGCCCTTCACCGAGCGCTGCATGTCCGTGACTTCTTCCGGACGTTCGTCGATCAAGAGCACGATCAGATAGCATTCGGGATGATTGTGCGCGATCGAATGTGCGATGTTCTGCATCAGCACGGTTTTACCCGTGCGCGGCGGCGCGACGATCAGCGCGCGCTGGCCCTTGCCGATCGGCGCGACGATGTCGATCACTCTTGCAGACAGGTCTTTCCGGGTCGGATCGTCGATTTCCATGCGGAAACGCTGATTCGGAAACAGCGGCGTGAGGTTGTCGAAATTGACCTTGTGCTTGGCCTTTTCCGGGTCCTCGAAATTGAGCGTGTTGACCTTCAGCAGCGCAAAATAGCGCTCGCCCTCTTTCGGGCTGCGGATGTGGCCTTCGATGGTGTCGCCGGTGCGCAGGCCAAAACGGCGGATCTGCGAGGGCGAAACGTAAATGTCATCCGGGCCCGGCAGATAATTCGCATCGGGCGAGCGGAGGAAGCCGAAGCCGTCGGAGAGCACCTCGACGACGCCCTCACCGACGATATCGGTTTCGGCCAGCGCCAGCTGCTTGAGGATGGCGAACAGCAGTTCCTGCTTGCGCATCGTGCTGGCGTTCTCGACCCCGTGCTCTTCCGCGAACGAGACGAGCTCGGCCGGAGTTTTCGACTTGAGGTCCTGGAGTTTAATTTCCCGCATTGGGGTGGTCCTGTGGGGTAACCTAAGGGAGGGGGTGCGAGGAGGCTCTGAAATGCGGACGTCAGAAAGATAAGGTCCGCAGGTCTGGCAAGGTGAGTGCCGGTGAGGCTTCAAACCTGATGGGGTGTCCGGCCTCTGGAAAGCTCAGACACAACCACATCCGCCTGCGTTGGGTGGGATGTCCCCAATATAGAAAATCGCTTCCCACTCCGCAAGCCGAAGCGCTGAGCGATCGTTCACGATCCCTGCCTAGAACGGCTTCACGATCACCATGATGACGATCAAAATCATCAGAACGGTCGGCACCTCATTGATAATCCGATAGAATTTCTGGCTCCGCGGGCGCCGATCGGCGGCAAAGTCCTTCACCCAGCGGGAAAAAAAGCCGTGGACCGCGGACATCGCCAGGACCAGTGCCAGTTTTACGTGCAGCCAGCCGAATGTGAACCAATGGCCGGACCAGGCGAGGTAGAGCCCGAAGAGCCAGGTGACGATCATGGCGGGGTTGATGATGGCCTTGAGCAGCCGGCGCTCCATCACCTTGAATGTTTCCGACTGCTTCGAGCCAATTTCGGCTTCGCAGTGGTAAACGAACAACCGCGGCAGATAGAGCATGCCCGCCATCCAGGAGATGACGGCGATTACATGCAGCGCCTTGATCCAGAGATAGACGTCTTCGAACATGTTCTGCGCCCGGATTGCTGCCAGCGAATGGAACTGGGGATAGTAAGAACTCGTTAAGGTCTTACCCTGCACACTTATCCGTCCGTAGCGCCTTCCTCAAATAAGAATCTTAGATTCTTAAGGTTTGAGTCTATGTGACCGTGGATTTGACTCACAAGATTCCATCCGCACGTTCACGCGCGCTTGTTCACATCCATCCACATATCCCGGGCAGCCCTGGCGGCTTTCGATAAGTTGGCCAGCTTCAAAGGCTTGCGCGTCTCTGTCGGTGGCTTATCAAGCGGGTTGTCCGCACAATCCCGTTTCCCTCTCGGCAGCCCCTCAGACTTATCCTGATGGGCAGTGGTGTGAACAAAATCGGCACTTATCCCGCCGCTGGTGTCGCACATCCCTTTCCAAGGGGTTAAGCTCCACAGAAATCCACAGACCACACCGTCCTCATACAAAGAGTTTTTGTGCCGACCTCGACCAATTATTTCCATCTCCACCTGGTCTCCGACTCCACCGGCGAGACGCTGATTACGGTCGCACGCGCCGTCGCGGCGCAGTACGCCAATGTCACCCCGGTCGAGCATGTCTATCCGCTGGTGCGTAGCCAGAAGCAGCTCGACCGTGTGCTCGACGAGATCGAGGAGGCGCCGGGGATTGTTCTGTTCACACTGCTGGAGAAGGATCTGGTCTCCCGGCTCGAGGACAAGTGCAAGGGCATCAACGTTCCGAGCCTGTCGATCATCGGTCCGGTGATGCAACTGTTCGAAGCCTATCTCGGCGCTGCCACGACGGGTCGTGTCGGCGCCCAGCACGTCCTCAACGCGGAATATTTCAAGCGCATCGACGCGCTCAACTACACGATGATCCATGACGACGGTCAGCACGTCGAAGGTCTCGACGATGCCGATGTGGTGTTGGTCGGCGTGTCCCGCACCTCGAAGACACCGACGTCGATCTATCTCGCCAATCGCGGCATTCGCACCGCCAATGTGCCACTGGTTCCGGGCATTCCGGTGCCCGCGCAATTGGAGACGCTGACGCGGCCGCTGGTGGTCAGCCTGCATGCCACGCCGGAACGGCTGATCCAGGTCCGGCAGAACCGTCTGCTCTCGATGGGCGCCGATTCCAGCAGCGACTCCTACACCGACAAGCAGTTGGTCGCCGAGGAGGTCGCGTTCGCCCGCAAGCTGAGCGCCAAGCACGACTGGCCGCTGCTCGACGTCACGCGTCGCTCGATCGAGGAAACGGCGGCCGCGATCATGAAGCTCTACAGTGACCGTCAGCGCAATCGGCCCACGGAATAGTTTTCGCGATGGGTCTGTGGCTCGGCACATCTCCGTTGATCCTGGCTTCGCAAAGCAGCGCGCGCAAAATACTGCTGGCCAATGCCGGGCTCGAATTCGAGGCTGTGACGGCCGATATCGACGAGCGCGGCATTCAGGCCGCTTCCAAACTTTCCAATCCGCGCGAGATCGGCCTGCTGCTGGCGCGTGAGAAGGCCAAGGCGGTCTCGGCGAATCGTCCCGGGAGCTATGTGATCGGCGCCGACCAGACGCTGGCGCTCGGCGATCGTCTCTTCAACAAGCCCGCCGGCCGCGCGCAGGCGCTGGCGCAATTGCGGGATCTCGCCGGCCATATCCATGAGCTGAATTCCGCGGTGGCCGTCGCGCATGACGGCGAAATTGTTTTCGAGGACGTCTCGGTGGCCCGCATGACTGTGCGAAAAATGACCGAGGCGGGGCTTTCAGCCTATCTCGATGCCGCCGGCGATGCCGTGACAACGAGTGTGGGCGCCTATCAGCTCGAAGGTCTCGGCATTCATTTGTTCGAGCGCATCGAGGGCGACCATTTCACCATTCTCGGCCTGCCGCTGCTGCCGCTGCTTGCGTTCCTGCGCAGCGAGCAGCTAATTGCGGTGTGAACGATAAAAATGGCTGGGCGCTGATGCGGATCCTGGGACTGACCGGCTCGATCGGGATGGGCAAATCCACCACCGCAAAATTGTTCGCGGAAGCCGGCGTGCCCGTCTACGACGCCGATGCTGCCGTCCACCAGCTCTACGAGGGCGAGGCCGCGCCTGCGATCGAGGCCGCTTTCCCAGGCACCACCGTCAACGGCAAGGTTGACCGGCCAAAGCTCTCGGCGCGTGTCGTGCACGATCCCGCCGGGATCAAGCAGCTCGAGCAGATCGTCCATCCAATGCTCGGTGCCTCCCGGCAAAAATTCTTCGCCGACGCGGAAGCGGCCAAGGCGCCGGTCGTGGTTCTGGATATTCCGCTGCTGTTTGAAACCGGCGGCGAGAAACGGGTCGATGCCGTGGTCGTTGTCTCGACCTCGCCAAAGGTTCAGCGCGAGCGGGTGCTGGCGCGCGGCACGATGGATGAAGCAAAACTCGATGCCATCATCGCCAAGCAGACGCCGGATGCCGAGAAGCGCAAGCGGGCCGATTTCGTAGTGGATACGTCACACGGACTTGAACCCGTGCGCGCCCAAATCACGCACATCCTGGCCGAGGTCGTTAAGATGCCGCAGCGGCGAACCTGATTCGCCGCCTTAAAACGGCGTCTTAAAATTATGCGTGAAATCGTTCTCGATACCGAAACCACCGGCCTCGATCCGCTCCGCGGCGATCGTCTGGTCGAAATCGGCTGCGTCGAGATTCTCAACCGCATGCCGACGGGACAGACGTATCACGTCTATATCAATCCCGAGAGGGACATGCCGGCGGAAGCGTTCGCGGTGCATGGGCTGTCGGCTGAATTCCTGTCGACCAAGCCGTTGTTCCACGAGGTCGTCGATGCGTTTCTGGAATTCATCGGCGATGCGCCGCTGGTGATCCACAACGCCTCGTTCGACATCGGCTTCATCAATGCCGAGCTCGACAAGATCAAGCGTGTGGCGATCCCGCGTGAGCGGCTGGTCGACACGCTGCTGCTGGCGCGGCGCAAGCATCCCGGCGTGTCGAACCGGCTCGACGATCTCTGTTCGCGCTATTCGATCGACAATTCACGCCGCACCAAGCACGGCGCGCTGCTGGACGCCGAATTGCTGGCCGAGGTCTATGTCGATCTGGTGGGGGCGCGGCAGTCGCAACTCCTGCTGGCGTCGGAAGGCGAGGGCATTCGCGTTAATACCGCAGGCGATACGCCGCGGCGGCAGCGGACAGTGCCGCTCGCGCCGCGGGTTTCCGATGCCGAGCGCGAGGCCCACCGGGCTTTCATCGCAACGCTCGGCGACAAGGCGATCTGGAGCGAGTTCCTGCCCGCTCCAGCCGCTTCTCCGGCTGGTTAGCCTGCAGGTTAAGCCTGGCCCGCGGGGGTACCGGCGGCCATTTGCCGCTCCATGTTCTGACGATAGAGACCGACGAAGTCGACCGGATCCAGCATCAGGGGCGGGAACCCGCCGTCGCGGACAGCGGTCGCGATGATCTCACGGGCGAACGGGAACAGCAGACGCGGGCATTCGATCATGACCAGCGGGTGCATATTCTCCTTCGGCACGTTGGCGATTCGGAACACGCCGGCATAGGCGAGCTCGAACGAGAACATGATCTTGCCCGCGGTCTCGGCCTTACCCTCGACCGACAGCGTCACCTCGAACTCGGTATCGCTGAGGTTGTTGGCGCTGACATTGATCTGGATATTGATCTGGGGCGGCTGGCCCTGCTGCTGGAGCGAGGTCGGCGCGTTCGGATTTTCGAACGAGAGGTCCTTGGTGTACTGCGCCAGCACGTTGAGCTGGGGAGCCTGGGCCGCCTCGGGAGGGGTGCCGTTACCGTTGGTCATCGAAGTGTCTCCTTACCCGATTGGGGCTGAATTTCGCGGCGGTTGGCTAACATAGGGCTGCCTCGTTCCACAAGGACGAACGGTCCCGGACGGGGGATACCAACCGTGCCCACAACTGTGACGTTCAGGCCGGCCTTCCGGCGAAATTGCGCCTTAAATGCTTGAAGATGCGCGATTTCCGGGCTGGATCGGGTTTCCCCTTAAGCATAAAACGCGCTACAATCGGCGCTGTGCCAAAAGGCGCCATTGGCCGGGCAGGATTTCGTGCCTACATCCCACGGACCTGACGCGCGGACCTAAAATGGTGATGTAGACTTGCCGTTCCCGTATGGAACGGTCTACTGGCCGGATTGATTTTCCCGGCGACGACCCCTTCTAGTCGGCCCCTTCTCGAGTAGACCAGAAAGCGAATACGACGTGGATATCTACACCATCATCTTCCTGGCGCTGGCGGTCTTCATCTTTCTGAGGCTGCGCAGCGTGCTGGGGCAGCGTACGGGCAACGAGCGGCCGCCGTTCGATCATACTGCCGCCCGCAACGCGCTGGGGGGTGCCCAGGACAAGAACGTCGTGACCATGCCGGGCAAGGTGATTGACCAGGCGCCGCTGGCGCCGACGGCCGAGCCAACCCCGCCCGCCGACCGCTGGAAGGGCCTGACTGAACCGGGCACCGCGCTCGCCCAGGGTCTCGACGCCATCGTCGACAAGGATTCCACCTTCGACCCCCGCCATTTCATCTCCGGCGCCCGCGGCGCCTATGAGATGATCGTGCTGGCCTTTGCCAATGGCGACCGCCGCGCGCTGCGCGAGTTGCTGTCGTCGGAGGTCTATGACAGCTTCGATTCCGTCATCAAGGACCGCGAAAAGAACGAGCAGAAGACCGAGACGCGCTTCGTCTCGATCGACAAGGCCGAGCTCGCCGGCGCCGAGCTGCGCGACCGTACCGCCCAGCTCACCATCCGCTTCGTCTCGCAGATGATTTCGGCCACCCGTGACAAGGCTGGCAACATCGTCGACGGCAGCGCCGACACGGTTGCCGACATCACCGACATCTGGACTTTCGCCCGCGACGTCACCTCTCGCGATCCGAACTGGAAGCTGGTTGGCACCGGAAGCGCGAATTAAGGCGTTCCTGAAGAACAGCGCGACGGCGCTTTGCGCTGGTGTCGTGGTGCTGTCGTCGTTTTCACTCGGCGCCGAGGCTGCGCGGCGCCACTATCGCAGCCATCACCATCATCTCCCGGAATTGCCTGCGATACCTGCGCGGGCGTTGCCCTATCCTCCGCTCCCCCTGCCGTTCGAAATTCCCGGTGCGCAATATCTTCCGCTGGCTTGGGCAGATGTGAAGGGCTGGAGCGATGATGACCATCTCGCCGCGTACAAGACGTTTCGCGCAAGTTGCCGAACGATCAATGCGCAGACCGGCGCAGCCGAGCCGAAGGCGCTGGCCGGCTCACTGAGCGAACCCTGCCGGGCGGCCAAGACGCTCGAGCTCGCTGACGATGCGAAAGCAAAAACTTTCTTCGAGGAGAACTTTTCGCCGCTGCGCATCTCACGCCTCGGCGAGCCCGATGGTTTCGTCACCGGCTATTACGAGCCGGTGCTGGAGGGCTCGCGGACGCAGACCGAAATCTACAACGTTCCGGTCTATCGCCGCCCATCGAACCTGTTCGTGCGCGGCTACAAGCAGGATTCGGTCAGCCTGCCCAACAAGGGACCTGTTTACCGCAAGATCGGCCGCCGCAAGCTGGTGCCCTATTACGATCGCGGCGAGATCGAGGATGGCAAGATCGCCGGACGCGGGCTCGAGATCGCCTGGCTGAAGGACCCGACCGATTTGCTGTTTGCCCAGATCCAGGGCTCGGCGCGGATTAAGTTCGATGATGGCGCGACACTCCGGCTCAACTACGATTCCTATAACGGCTTTCCCTATACGGCCGTCGGGCGCATCCTGATCGAACGCGGCATCATTCCGAAGGAAGAGATGTCGATGCAGAAGATCAGGGAGTGGATGGCGCAGACCCCTGACGGTGCCAAGGAGCTGCGCCGCCAGAACCGCTCCTACATCTTCTTCCGTGAGGTCAACCTCTCCGACAAGGACGAGGCGGTAGGTGCGCAAGGGATTCCGCTCACGGCCGGCCGCTCCATCGCGGTCGATAAATCGCTGCATGTCTATGGCACGCCGTTCTTCATCGAGGGCGAGCTGCCGATCGAGTCCGATCGCGCCAAGACGCCGTTCCATCGGCTGATGATCGCGCAGGACACGGGTTCAGCCATCATTGGACCTGCCCGCGCGGATCTCTATTTCGGTGCCGGCGCGGATGCCGGCCGGGTCTCGGGCCGGCTGCGCCATCCCATGCACTTTGTCATGTTGGTGCCGAAGGGCCTCGATCCCAGCGTGCGTGCCGCGAAGCTGCCGGTGCCGGACCCGCGGCCCTCGGAGAAGATCGCAAGGCTGTTTCCGCAAACCGATCAGGCCAAGCCGGCGGCTCCGGCCGCGGCCGTGGCGCAAGGCAAGAGTGAGACGGTCGCTGTCGCTGGTCCAGTCCCGTTGCCGGTGCCGCGACCCGTGATAGAGCCTGCTCCCGAGCCGCGGCGGCCCGCGAAGAATCGTCCCCATCGGCAACAATGAAGCGATCGTCCCGTCCGCCCGTGCTGGAGCCTCGCCCCTCGCCGCGCCGCCGCGCGCTGAGCGAGGAGGAGCGCGAGCTGTGGGACACGGTCGCAAAGCAGGTCAAGCCGCTGAGAAAGCATCGCGTGGCGAAGGCGCATGCACCGCCGCGCGCTGAGCCCTCACCCGCAGCGCCGGCGACGAGACCTGCGCCATCACCGCGTCCGACCGCTGCTGCGCCGCCGCTGCGCGTGACAAAACCAGCAATGCCGCCGCTGGCCCCGCTCGGCAAGCGCGAGCGCACAAAACTGTCGCGTGGCCGCAGCGAGATCGAGGCACGGCTCGACCTGCACGGCATGACCCAGCTACGCGCCCATCGCGCGCTGACCGGTTTCCTGCACCGCGCCCATCATGACGGCCTCACCTTCGTGCTTGTTATCACCGGCAAGGGCCGCAGCGGCGGCGAAAGCGGCGTGCTGCGTCGGCAAGTGCCGGAATGGCTGAGCCTGCCGGAATTCCGTGCTTTTGTGGTCGGGTTCGAGGAGGCTGGGATCGGTCACGGCGGCGAGGGCGCGCTTTATGTGCGGATCAGGCGGGCGCGATTCTAGAACGGCCGCACGATTCCGACGCGCGGGATGAGCGTCACGAAAAGGCCGAAGAGATTCGTGTTGCGATCCTCCGCCGGAATCGGCGGGACCTCACGCGCGGCCGGCAGCATCTTCACCGCGTGCAGGATCAGGAACATGCAGACCGCCCAATTCGAGATCCAGCGCGAATAGTCGAACACCATCGCGAACATCACGAGATAGGCGAGGCTGACGCCGATCAGCGCCGCGATGACGAGGCGGCGGTGCGCCTCGCTCGCGAGCGCGCCGATCAGGTTCGCAAAATAGCGCCACAGCGGCATGTGCAGCCAGATCAGCAGTGCGAACACGGGCACGCCAAGGATGTTGTGCGGCAAGCGTCCCCAAGTGTCCGAAATCTCCCTGGCCAGCGGTTGGTACCAGATGTAGGCGAATTGCAGCAGATCGGTCCGTGACGGATCGGCCATCCGGCTCTTCAGGTATTCGACGAAGTCTGCCTCCGGAATCGGCATCGTTCCCAGGAATTGCGCCGCGAAGAACAGTGCGGAGACGAGGGCGAAGGCGACGATGCCGAACGCCACGTTGCTGCGATTGCAGCCGTAGGCGAGATAGTGCCTGATCACGACGATGGTGATGATCGCAGGCACATACATCAGCAGATGGATGTGATGGATCAGCACGAGAATGATCGAGAACAGCGCGGCCAAGGCCACGAACAGCAATGAGCCCGCCGGCATCAGCAGCAGGACGAGCGCCAGTGCGCAGCCATAGATGTCGAAATGGCCGAGCGTGTGCATGAAATTCTTCAGGAAGAACGGCGAGCCCGCGATGAAGACGAACAGCGGCAGCGTTTTCGCGGTGAAGCCGAAAATCTTCTGAAACAGTTTTGCGTACAGGGCGAGCGTCACCAGCCATGTCACGCCGCCGAGCGCGAACACCAGCCAGACCGGCACCTTGTCCGTGAACAGCGCGACGATGGCGCCAACCAGCGCGCGCTTGATGAAGCCAAAATGGTAGTCGACGAGGAGGTGGATGTAGGGGACGTAAGGCGGCAGCTGGATCTTGTGGACGAATACGCCGACGATTACGGCCGCGTTGATCGCGAGCAGCAGGCGCCAGGGGTTTTGCAGGATGCGTGCGGTCACGCGGCATCAATAGCGCGACCGCCCAAAATTACAAAATAAACCGGCTCAGATCCGCGTTCTTGGCGAGGTCGCCGACGTGCTTCTGCACGAAATCGGCATCGACCTTGACGGTCTCGCCGCTGCGGTCGGGGGCGGTGAAGGAGATCTCGTCCAGCACCCGCTCCATCACGGTCTGGAGCCGCCGCGCGCCGATGTTCTCGACGGTGGAATTGACGGCCACCGCGACGTCGGCCAGCGCGTCCACGGCGTCGTCGGTGATGTCGAGCGTGACGCCCTCGGTCTGCATCAGGGCGACATATTGCTTGATCAGCGAGGCCTCGGGCTCGGTCAGGATGCGCCGCAGGTCGTCGCGGGTCAGCGCCTGCAATTCGACGCGGATCGGCAGGCGGCCCTGCAATTCCGGCAACAAATCGGACGGCTTGGCGACGTGGAACGCGCCCGAGGCAATGAACAGGATGTGGTCGGTCTTCACCGCGCCGTGCTTGGTCGAGACCGTGGTGCCCTCGATCAGCGGCAGCAGATCGCGCTGCACGCCCTCGCGCGAAACATCGCCGCCGACCCGGCCGTCGCGGGCACAGATCTTGTCGATCTCGTCGAGGAACACGATGCCATTGTTCTCGACCGCGCTGATCGCCTCCAGCGTGAGCTGCTCGGTGTCCAGCAGCTTGTCGGACTCTTCGTTGACGAGGATCTCGTGCGAGCTCTCGACCGTCAGCCGCCGCGTCTTGCTGCGGCCGCCGAGCTTGCCAAAAATGTCGCCGATCGAGATCGCGCCCATCTGCGCGCCCGGCATGCCCGGGATTTCGAACATCGGCATGCCGCTGCCGCCGCCTTGCGTCTCGATCTCGATTTCCTTGCCGTTGAGCTCGCCGGCGCGGAGCTTCTTGCGGAACGAGTCCCGCGTCGCCGCGCTGGCATTGGCGCCGACGAGAGCATCGAGCACGCGCTCCTCGGCGGCGAGCTGCGCGCGTGCCTGCACGTCCTTGCGCTTCTTCTCGCGGATTTGGGCGATCGCGACCTCGACGAGATCGCGCACGATCTGCTCGACGTCGCGGCCGACATAGCCGACCTCGGTGAACTTTGTGGCTTCCACCTTCAGGAACGGCGCGTTCGCGAGCTTTGCCAATCGCCGCGCGATTTCCGTTTTGCCGACACCGGTGGGGCCGATCATCAGGATGTTCTTCGGCAGCACCTCCTCACGCAAGGAGCCTTCGAGCTGCTGCCGCCGCCAGCGGTTGCGCAGCGCGATCGAGACGGCGCGCTTGGCGTCGGCCTGGCCGACGATGTAACGGTCAAGTTCGGAAACGATTTCGCGGGGGGAGAGGTCTGTCATGTCTGTTTAGCTAGGGCGGGAGGTGCTCAAGGACAAGCCGCATTTTAGGTCAGATGATGGGCGGACCCGATTGCCATTGTTTCACGGCCTCGATCGGATGGATCAGCATCAATATATTGAGCGTCAGATTGTCGCGAATGTGAAGCGCCAGCATGATCTCGAAGGCGAGCCCGAGCAGGACGGTGATCGAGACCGGCAGCACGCGCGCGGCGAGGAACCCCAGCACCATGGACAGATTGTCAGAGACCGAATTGACGATGCTGTCGCCAAAATAATCCAGCGAGATCGTGCCGGCGCGGTAGCGCTCGATGATGAACGGCGAGTTCTCGACGATCTCCCAGGCGCCTTCGATCAGCATCGCGATGATCAATCGCGCCGGCCAGGATAGCCGAAAGAGCGGCAGGCGCGCGAACAGCAGCCAGGTCAATCCATAGAACAGGAAGCCGTGCAGGATATGCGAGAAGGTGTACCAGTCCGCGATGTGCTGCGAATTCTCCGAGCTGTTCACCACGCCATGCCAGAGCTTGACGTAGCCGCAGGTGCAGATCGGCACCCGCCCCATCGCGAACAGGATCGAGGCCTGTAGCGCCAATAACAGCAGCGCGATGCCGACCCAGGCGAGCGGCGGAAATGCGGGTTGGGTCGAGCCGGTGCTGCGGGCCAATGTCATCCGCTCAGCCGGCCGACAGGGCTTCGATGGTCACGTTGCGGTTGGTGTAGACGCAGATGTCGGCGGCGATGTCGAGCGAGCGGCGGACGATGGTCTCGGCGTCCTTGTCGGTGTCGAGCAGGGCGCGGGCTGCGGCCAGGGCGTAATTGCCGCCGGAGCCGATCGCCATCACGCCGGCCTCGGGCTCGAGCACGTCGCCGGTGCCCGTCAGCACCAGGGAGACGTCCTTGTCGGCCACGATCATCATGGCCTCGAGCCGCCGCAGGTAGCGGTCGGTGCGCCAGTCCTTGGCAAGCTCGACCGCGGCCCGGGTCAATTGCCCCGGATATTGCTCGAGTTTGGCTTCCAACCGCTCAAACAGTGTGAAGGCGTCGGCGGTGGCGCCAGCAAAGCCGCCGATCACGTCGCCCTTGCCGAGCTTGCGGACCTTTTTGGCGTTGGACTTGATCACGGTCTGGCCGATCGAGACCTGGCCGTCGCCGCCGACCACCACTTTGCCGCCCTTGCGGACCGTCAAAATCGTGGTGCCGTGCCAGACCGGCGAGCTGTTCTGGGAGTCCTGCATGTAATACCTCGTTGTCCGGCCTGATTTAGGCGGTCGGGGGCAGCGGCACAACGGGCCGCTCCGGGCCCAATTTCGCTCACCATAGGCAGAAGTAGAGGCCCCACCGGCCGTTCCCGCAGTAGCGAAGGCGTCATTTGGCTGTTAAAAGACCGGCGTTTTCGGCCCAAACAGCATGATCCGGAAAAGTGGGCACCGGTTTTCCGAGAAGGATCATGCGCAAATTTAAGAGCGAAAGCCTTCAATGCGCACCGCGACGATCAAGCGCAAGACCAAGGAAACCGACATCGAGGTCACCGTGAACCTCGATGGCACCGGCGTGGCCAATATTGCGACCGGCATCGGCTTTTTCGACCATATGCTCGATCTCCTCGCCCGCCATTCCCGCATCGACCTCACGGTCAAGGCGGTCGGCGACCTGCACATTGATCATCACCATACCACCGAAGACACCGGCATCGCGCTCGGCCAGGCCATCAAGCAGGCGCTCGGCAACATGGCGGGCATCACCCGCTATGCCGGCGTGCACATGCCCATGGACGAGACCCTGTCGCGCGTGGTCATCGACATCTCGGGCCGCCCGTTCCTGGTGTTCAAGGCCGATTTCCCCCGCGACAAGATCGGTGAGTTCGACACCGAGCTGGTGCGCGAGTGGTTCCAGGCCTTCGCCATGAATGCCGGCGTGACTCTCCACGTCGAGACCCTATATGGCGATAACAGCCATCATATCGCCGAGTCCTGCTTCAAGGGTCTGGCGCGGGCGCTGCGCACCGCGGTCGCGATCGATCCGAAGGCTGTGGGCGAGATCCCGTCCACCAAGGGCTCGCTCGGCGGCTGACGTCTCGGGCTGGTGGCAAACGCTGCTGGCCGCATCACTGAATTCCTAGGAACGGGGCATCACCATGCCTGTCTACACAGTTCATGCTCCCTCTCCTGCCGGAGCCGATCTGCGCGCGACCGACAAGTTCGTGTTCGTGCGCGACGGTTTTCATCTCTGGGCGATGGTGTTCGGCCCGATCTGGCTGCTCTGGCACCGGCTCTGGCTGGCGCTGATCGGCTGGGTGATTTTCCTCGCTGCGTTTGATGGCGGGCTGCATAGCCTCGGCGTCGGCCGCAGCGCGATCTTCTTTGCCAACACCATTGTTGCACTGCTGATGGGTTTTGAGGCCTCCAGCCTTCGCCGCTGGACGTTGTCGCGTGGCAAGTGGCGCCAGCTCGATGTCGTCGTCGCCGATGATGAGGATACCGCCGAACGGCGCTTCTTCGAGCGCTGGAGCCAGAAGCAGCGCGGCATCGTCAACGATCAATGGGCCGTCGATCGCGGCGGCCCGCCGCCGACCCGCGGTGTGCCGGGTCAGCAATTCTCCAACCCGCCGCCCATTCCGGCCGGCGGCATCATTGGATTATTTCCAGAACCGGGAGGGTCAAGATGAGCGTCGCCATCATCGATTACGGTTCCGGGAATCTGCATTCCGCCGCGAAAGCCTTTGAGCGCGCCGCGCGCAGCCTCGAGATTCCGCAAAAGGTCTTCGTCACCAGCGATCCGGATCAGGCCTACAGCGCCGACCGCCTGGTGTTGCCTGGTGTCGGCGCCTTCGCCGATTGCCGGCGCGGGCTCGATGCCGTCAACGGCATGGTCGAGGCGATCACCGAGGCGGTGCGCGTCAAGGCGCGGCCCTTCTTCGGGATTTGTGTCGGCATGCAGCTGATGGCGAGCCGCGGCAAGGAGCACGTCGTCACCGAAGGCCTGAACTGGGTCGGCGGCGATGTCGAAAAGATCACGCCGCGCGACGAGAGCCTGAAGATCCCGCACATGGGCTGGAACACGCTCGAGGTGCTGCGTGAGCATCCGGTGCTGGAACGGCTGCCGCTCGGCCCCAAGGGCCAGCACGCCTATTTCGTGCACTCCTACCACCTCAACGCTGCCAACGAGGCGGACGTGCTCGCGCGCGCCGATTACGGCGGGCCTGTCACCGCGATCGTCGCCAAGGACACCGCCATCGGCACTCAATTCCACCCCGAGAAGAGCCAGCGTTTTGGGCTGGCCCTGATCTCGAACTTTTTGCGATGGAAACCGTGATTCTCTTTCCCGCGATCGATCTCAAGAACGGCCAGTGCGTGCGCCTCGAGCAAGGCGACATGGCGCGTGCGACCGTGTTCAACCTCAATCCAGCGGCACAGGCCGAGAGCTTCGTCGAGCAGGGCTTTGAGTATCTCCACGTCGTCGATCTCGACGGTGCCTTCGCCGGCAAGCCGGTGAACGCGCAGGCGGTCGAGGCGATGCTGAAGACCATCAAGATCCCGGTGCAGCTCGGCGGCGGCATTCGCGATCTCGCCACCGTCGAAGCCTGGCTCGACAAGGGTATTACGCGCGTCATCATCGGCACGGCTGCGGTGCGCGACCCTGAGCTGGTGAAGGCTGCGGCCAAGAAATTCCCCGGCCGCGTCGCGGTCGGGCTGGATGCCCGTGACGGCAAGGTCGCGGTTGAAGGCTGGGCCGAGACCTCGCAAGTGACCGTGCTGGAGATCGCACAGCGGTTCGAGGATGCCGGCGTCGCCGCCATCATCTTCACCGACATCGCGCGCGATGGTCTGCTCAAGGGCCTGAATCTCGACGCGACCATTGCGCTGGCCGACGCCATCTCAATTCCGGTGATTGCCTCGGGGGGCCTCGCCTCGATCGAGGACGTCAAGGCGATGCTGACGCCGCGCGCGAAAAAGCTCGCCGGCGCGATCGCCGGGCGCGCGCTTTATGACGGCCGGCTCGATCCCACGGCTGCCCTCACTTTGATCCGCAACGCGCGCGCGGCCTAGGAGATATCCATGTTCAAGGTGCGCGTGATCCCCTGCCTCGACGTCAAGGACGGTCGGGTCGTCAAGGGCGTCAACTTTGTCGATCTGCGCGATGCCGGCGATCCCGTCGAGGCCGCGATCGCCTATGACGCCGCCGGCGCCGACGAGCTGACTTTTCTCGACATCACCGCAACCCATGAGAACCGCGGCATCATGCTGGACGTGGTCCGGCGCACGGCGGAGGCCTGCTTCATGCCCGTGACCGTCGGTGGCGGCGTGCGTGAGGTCAACGACATCAAGACGCTGCTGCGCGCCGGCGCCGACAAGGTCTCGATCAACAGCGCGGCGGTGTCGCGGCGCGAGTTCGTCAAGGAAGCGGCCGAAAAGTTCGGCGGGCAGTGCGTGGTGGTCGCAATCGACGCCAAGCGGGTCAAGCGCGCCGGCGGTGGCGAGCGCTGGGAGATCTTTACCCATGGCGGCCGCAACTCGACCGGCATCGACGCCATTGAATATGCCCAGGAGGTGGTCTCGCTGGGGGCTGGTGAAATCCTGCTCACCTCGATGGACCGCGACGGGACCCGGCAGGGCTTTGACATCCCGCTGACCCGGGCGATCGCCGACAGCGTTCCCGTTCCCGTGATCGCCTCGGGCGGCGTCGGCAATCTCGACCACCTCGTCGACGGTATCCGCGACGGGCATGCCACCGCCGTGCTGGCCGCCTCGATCTTCCACTTCGGGGAATTCACCATCCGCGAGGCCAAGGAGCATATGTCCCGCCGGGGCTTGCCCATGCGCCTCGATGCCTGACGACTCCTGCTCATAAAAATGCTACACAGGCCGTGCAGGGAATGGCCTCCGTGGCCAAGTTTATTGCCAGATGTGTTTCCGAGTAAGTCCGATGCCGCGTTTCACGATCCACGATCTGGCCGAGACCATCGACGCGCGCGCCGCGGCTGGCGGCGAGGTCTCCTATACCCGCAAGCTCCTGGACAAGGGCGCCGAGCATTGCGCCAAGAAGTTCGGTGAGGAAGCAGTCGAAACCGTCATCGCAGCAGTCGAAAACGATCGCGCGCATCTGATCGCCGAGGGGGCCGATCTGCTCTATCATTTCCTTGTGCTGCTCAAGGTCCGCGGCGTAAAGCTGGAAGAGGTCGAGGCCGCGCTGGACAAGCGGACGAACATGTCAGGGTTGGAAGAAAAGGCGTCGCGCAAAAGCGGCAACTAGCCGAGGTGGAGAAGTCGCGTCATGGATATTCGCGCACCCGAGCAGCAATATAATCCCTACCGCGTCTATACGCGCGAGGACTGGGCGCGACTTCGCGACGATACGCCGATGACGCTGGAACCGGGTGAGTTCGACCGGTTGCGTTCGCTGCACGACCGCCTCGACTTGCAGGAGGTCGAGGACATCTACCTGCCACTGTCGCGTCTCCTGTCGATTTATGTCGATGCGATGCAACGCCTGTATTACGCAGAGCGCCAGTTCCTCAACATCCGCGACCGCAAGATGCCCTACGTCATCGGCGTCGCCGGCTCGGTCGCGGTCGGAAAGTCCACCACGGCCCGCGTGCTCCAGGCGCTGCTGGCGCGCTGGTCGCCGCGCCCGAAGGTCGAACTGATCACCACCGACGGATTTCTCTATCCCAATGCGGTGCTCGACCGGCAGGGCATCATGCAGAAGAAGGGCTTTCCCGAGAGCTATGATCTGCCGCTGCTGCTGAGTTTCCTCTCCGACATCAAGGCCGGACGTCGCCACGTGCGCGCGCCGGTCTATTCGCATTTGACCTACGACATCGTGCCGAGCCAGTGGGCCGAAATCGACCAGCCCGACATCCTGATCGTCGAGGGCGTCAACGTGCTGCAGACCGGCAAGCTGCCGCGCGACGGCAAGGCCGTGCCTGTGGTCTCCGACTTCTTCGATTTCTCGGTCTATATCGATGCCGACGAAGCGGCGCTGCGGCAATGGTACATCCGGCGCTTCCTGTCGCTGCGCGACACCGCGTTCACCAACCCAAAATCCTACTTCAACCGCTATGCGCTGCTGTCAGACGAGGAAGCGACCGCCACCGCGATCGCGATCTGGGAACGCACCAACCTCGCCAATCTCGAGGACAACATCTTGCCCACCCGCCCCCGTGCGACGCTGATCCTGAAGAAGGGCGCGGACCACAGGGTGGAGAGCGTGGCGCTGCGAAGGCTGTAATCGCGCCAGTCGGCGCGGCCCTGGCTAATTGGGGCAGAGTGTCTTTTTGTTGCAGACCGGCACGAGGTCTTCAGCTATGACCTTCGAAGACGCGAGGGCTCCATGGTTGACCGTCTCAGAAGTGCTGCGGAGCAGCTTGAAGCACCGACCTGCCCGGACTGCCATATCGAGATGAGGTGGTACCGTTCGGAACTGCTCGCGGACGAGCCGGTTCCGATCATCGCGCATCTCTTCGTGTGCCCGCATTGCAAGCGCGCCGAGCAGACGAACACCGTCTTCAAGGGAAGACAGGGGCCGCCTGACAAGCTCTCCGCGCCGCGTTTTGTTGCTTACGCCGCGTAGGCCGCTGACCCCATACCCTTGTTGATGCGCATCGTCGGTGTGCGGTTTACTTGTCGGCTTTCATGGTCCAATCCGCAGGCTTGATGCGCCCCGCAAAGATGGCGGCACCAGAGCTTTGGGCTTGGTAGATAAAGGCCTCCCCTTCCTGCACGTCCCCGGCGTCCTTGCCGAAGGCGTCGGCGAAGTTTGTCTTGTGGGTTACGAGGACCGTGTTCGTGCCTGGCTTCGGAGGCGCATCGACGAGCTGACGCATGACCTGTCCGGCCTTCGCATTTGCGCCGGCCGGGTTTGCCATCCCCGAGGCGCTGGCGTTGCTGCTGTCCGTCAAGGCATCGACGGGTTGAACATCGCGGCCGGAGATCAGCTTGCCGGCCTCGACCGCGCGATTCAGCCGGCTCGTGAAGACATCGCCGATCGGGATCGCGAACGCCTTGACCGCTGCGCCGATCTGGCGCGCCGTGTCCCGGCCCTTTTCACTGAGCTGACGCTGAGCGCTCATGTCGTCGAACTTGAAAGGGTAGACGTCCTTTTGACTGTCGTCGGTCGCGGTGTGCCGAAAAACCAGGACGTAGCCGCCTTGCTTGAGCGAGGCGATGAGCTGCGCCGTATCAGCCGCGGCGGATCGAGACATTCCAGCGAGAAGAGCAATGAATGCGAGCCGGCAAAGCGCGTTCATGCGCGAAATCCTCCTGCAAATGCCCCAGAGGATCGTGGCGCTCAACGCGGGCGAATTCAATTACAGATTGCCGGCCCCAAAATCAGGTTCCCGTGAATTTCTCAATCAGACCGCCAGGTGCCGTGACGCCGCCAGCCCGGCCAGCGCCTCTTCCAGCTTGTCGCGATCGAGCGGCTTGATCAAAAATCCATTCATGCCCGCCTCGAAGCAGGCATAGCGATCCTCGACCAGCGTATTGGCGGTGAGCGCCAGGATCGGCGTGTGGTGGCCGCCTGTGGCGGCTTCGTGGACACGGATGCGCTTTGTCGCCTCGATGCCGTCGAGCTGCGGCATCTGGATATCCATCAGCACGAGATCATAGGGCGTGCCGGCCGATGATGCGGCCAGCCAGGATTCCAGCGCGGCCTCGCCATGGACGGCGATCACGACGCGATGGCCGAGTTTCGTCAGCAGCGAGCGCATCAACAGCGCGTTGATCTCGTTGTCTTCGGCGACAAGGATCGAAAGCCCCTTTGCCGGTGCTTGACGCGTGGTTTCAGGCAGCGGCTCCGGTGCGAGGTCGGGCGAGGCGACCTCAGGCGTCAGCGCGAGGCGTGCGGCAAGCGAGGCCGCGCGCAGCGGTTTCACCAGGAAGCCGGTGAAGGTCGGCGAGATTTTTTCGTGGCGCGAGCTCGATGTCAGCAGCACCAGCCGCTGTGGCGCATGCGCGCGGGCGACCTCGCCAAGATGGTCGGTGGCGCCAATAGCACGATCGACCAGCACCGCATGCCATGAGCGTTCGGGCAGGAGGGCCTCGGCGACCGTCGCATCCGAGACGAGGCAGGTCTGACCGCCCCAGCGCTCCAGGCGTCGCGCGATCAGCGAGGCCTCGATGCCCTCGGCGACCAGCAGGATCGATTTGCCGGTGAGATCGGGACTCGGGAACGCCGTCTGCCCGGCGTCGGCTTGCGATGGCGCGAGCGGCACGGCGACCTCGAAGGTCGAGCCCTTGCCCGGCTCGCTCGTGAGCGTGATGCGGCCGCCCATGCGTTTGACGATACGCTCGCTGATGGCGAGCCCAAGTCCTGTGCCGCCATAGGTGCGGGCGACGCGCTCGTCGGCCTGCTCGAATTCGCGGAAGATGCGCTGTTGCGCGTCCGTGGCGATACCGATGCCGGTGTCGCGGACCAGAAAGCTGATTTCGTTCGGCCAGATGCCGGGCTCGACGATCAGCGCGACGCCGCCGCTCGCGGTGAACTTGATGGCGTTGCCGGCGAGGTTGAGCAGCACCTGGCGCAGCCGCGCGGCGTCGCCGACGACCTCCAGCGGCAGCCGCTCGTCGACATAGGCGGCGATCTCGAGTGTCTTGGCCTGCGCGCGCGGCGCCAGCAGTTCGGTGATCTCCTCGATCAGGGTGGAGAGCGCGAAAGGGCGCTGTTCGAGATCGAGCTTGCCGGCCTCGATCTTGGAATAGTCGAGCAGCTCCTCGATCAGCGCCATCAGCGCTTCGCCGGAGGTTTTCACCGCGCGGGCATAGGTCGCCTGCTCCGGCGTCAGCGTGGTGTCGAGCAGGAGGCCGCCCATGCCGATGATGCCGTTCAGCGGTGTGCGGATTTCATGTGAGGCCATCGCGAGGAAACGCGATTTGGCGCGGTTGGCGGCGTCGGCCTGGTCGCGTGCGTCGGTCAGCGCACGTTCGGTCTCGGTGCGGTCGGTGACGTCGCGCCCGACGCTTTGTAATTCGGCGGGCTGGCCGGCATCGAGCCGGACATAGCTCTCGCGCCAGGCGATCCAGCGCGCGCCGAGTGGCGTGGTGATCCTCTGGTCGTGAATGCGCGTGCCGTTGCTCTCGCGGGCGTCGTCGCCCTGTTCCAGCACGTCGAAGTCAAAGCGCGTGCCGACCAGCGCCCCACGTTCCTGGCCAGCGAGCACGCAATAGGCATCGTTGGCGAAGGTGATGCGGCCCTGATGATCGCGCAGCACGATGAGGTCGCCCTGTTGTTCAAAAAGGTTGCGGGCGCGTTCCTCGGCTTCCTTCAGCTCCCAATTGCGGTCGATGAGCGCCTCGTTGTGGGCGGCGAGCGCGCGCATCCGCTTGTTGACGAAGCGCAGCCGCATGCTCAGCGTGGCGAGGCCAAGGCAGGCGAGCGCGAACAGGAAGCTCGCGCCGATCGCGAAGGTGTTGGGGTCGTAGCCGGAATTTTCCGAGCGGCTGCCGGAGACGAAACCGTAGGCGCCGCCAAACGTCGCCGAGAAGATCATGAAGGAGCGGATCGCGAAGGCGATGCGGGGATACTGTCGCCTGAAGCGGCGCATGCGCACCTTGATCCGGAACGTCCGATCCATCGTCACCGATCCCGACTCATGTCCGAAATCCCGCCACCGCCGCGTGCGAAGATGTCTCGCCGACCTTGCGAACAGCTTGAGGCTTTGGGTCGGCCTCCAAACAAGGCTAACGAGGTGTTAATGCCTCAGAGCGAGGCCGCCTGGAGCGGGAGCGGGCGTTGGCCGCCATGGGCGCCGACGATCAGGGCTGCGGCCTCGCGCTGCGAGAACGTCTTCGAGCGCACATAGATGCGGTAATCGGCCGGCCCGTCGGTGGAGAGATAGATCACCGGGCCGCCGTCGACGGGTTGCGCGGCAATCGTGATCAGCCGTGTCGCCGGATTGGCCTGACAGGAATCCGTCTCGGAACCGAGGCCGTCGTCCACGACCGCGAAGTCCGCTTCGTCGGCGTCGTCGGTGATCCGGACCCGCACCGTGGCCCGCGACAGATCGTCGGTGAAGGCGACATGGACGCCGGCCGTCCAGAACAGGGAAGTCAGCTCGGCCGAGGTGTCGCCCAGCGCGATGCAGGGATGCGAGACCGACCCGATCTCGCTGCGGGCGAACACCGCAGCCGCCAACAGGGGAACAACCGAGGCCAGGATCTTGAAACGCAACATGACACTCTACTCGCCAAGGCCGCTCGGGAACTGTCCCCTGGAACTCATGGCCTTATGGTTTGCAGAGCGTAAAGGAAACTCGTTACCGCCGGGTTGATGCGCGGAATGATCACGCCATCTGGCGCACATCCTCCGCGAGTGCGCGGTAGGACAGGGCTTCGGCGAGATGCAGCCGGCCGATCTTGTCGGCACCGTCGAGGTCGGCGAGCGTGCGCGCCACCCGCAGCACGCGATGATAGCCGCGCGCCGACAGCCGCATGGTTTCAGCAGCGTCGCGCAACAGCTTGGCGCCTTGCGCGTCGGGTTTTGCGATCTCCTCCAGCACCGAGGCGGGCGCTTCGGCATTGGTGCGGACTTTGGGCAGCCCCGCATCGGCGTAACGCAAGATCTGGATATCGCGCGCCGCGGCCACGCGTGCGGCGACCTCGGCAGAGCCTTCCGCCGGCGGCGGCAGGATCAGATCGGCTGCGGTCACCGCGGGAACCTCGATGCGCAGATCGATGCGGTCCATCAACGGACCGGAGATACGCGCCTGATAGTCGCCGGTGCAGCGATCGATGCGGCCGCGCTTGCAGGCATAGCCGGGCTCGAATGCATGGCCGCAGCGGCAGGGATTCATCGCCGCAATCAGCATGAAACGCGCAGGGTAGGTGACGCGGTGATTGGCGCGCGAGACCGAGACCTCGCCGTTTTCCAGCGGCTGGCGCAGCGAATCCAGCACGCGCGGATCGAACTCCGGCAACTCGTCGAGGAACAGCACGCCCTGATGCGCGAGCGATATCTCGCCTGGCCTGGCGCGCATGCCGCCGCCGGTGAGCGCGGCCATGCTGGCGGAATGATGCGGCGAGCGGAATGGCCGCTGCGACGTTAGTGCGCCGCCTTTGATCTCGCCGGCGACGGAGGCGATCATCGAGACTTCGAGCAGTTCGCCCGGCGACAGCGGCGGCAGGATCGAGGGCAGGCGCGCGGCCAGCATCGATTTGCCCGCACCGGGCGCGCCGATCATCAAGAGATGATGTCCACCGGCGGCTGCGATCTCCAGCGCCCGCTTGGCGCTCTCCTGGCCCTTGATGTCACGCAGATCGAGTGTGGAGGTGGCGGCCTCATGCACCTTCGGGGTGGGCCGCGACAGCACCTGCGTGCCCTTGAAATGGTTGGCGATCTGAATCAGCGAGTGTGCGGCGATGATCTGGATATCCGGGCTCGCCCACGCCGCTTCAGAGCCGCAAGACGCCGGACAGATCAATCCTTCCTCACGCACATTGGCGCCGATCGCTGCGGGAAGAACGCCGGCCACGGGCGCGATCGAGCCGTCGAGGCCGAGCTCGCCGAGCACGGTAAAACCCGTCAGCGCATCCGGCGGGATCGCGCCGATCGCCGCCATCAATCCGAGCGCGATCGGCAGGTCGTAATGGCTGCCTTCCTTGGGCAGATCGGCGGGCGCCAGATTGACGATGATCCGCCGCGCCGGCAGCGCCAGGCCCGAAGCGATCAGCGCTGACCGAACCCGCTCGCGTGCCTCCGACACCGCCTTGTCCGGCAGGCCGACGATGGCAAAGGCAGGCAGGCCCGGCGCGACCTGCACCTGCACGTCGACCGCGCGGGCCTCGATCCCCTCAAAGGCGACGGTAGAAACCCGTTGAACCATGCCTGAACCAGCCTGCCCCTTCGTACAATTAGGGGTAGCAGAACGAGGCGCCCACCGCAAGAACAATACATGAACGATTCGAGGGCCGCGCAAGCCCTAACCAGTCGTAAACGCGCTCCCGACACTACGCCTCGAATGCGAGCGGCTGTTCTCAGCACATCCCAACGAATGTTCGCTACTCCTAGGGGTGCGGGATGGGCCGTGGTCTAACGGGTGAACAGTTCAAATGCTTGCAAATCGCCGCAGAAGCGAACGACGGGGATGCACCCGGCTCGCCAAGATTCATTTTGGCGCGGGCTCGCTGCCGAGGGACTGCACGATCACGGATATTTCGGATGGCGGCGTGAAAGTCGTGGCGGAGTTTCTGGAAGTGCCGCCGCAATTCACCATCATCTTTGCGCCCGATTATTCCCGCCAATGCCGGCTGCGCTGGCGCATCGGCTGCGAATTCGGTGCCGAATTCACCGATTGAGACCCGAGCGCCTGCGTCCTTAACGGGACTTTAGCGTTAATCGGTAAGCATCTCTGATCAGTTGCCGAGTGATCAGAGTATGTCCAAGCGTTCGTCCCTCGCCTCTCCCGCGGCGAGATTCCTGCTTCCCGCGCTCCTGGTGCTCGTCCTCGGCGGCTGCCAGACCATGAGCCTTGACGATGTGACGGGCGCGCTCGGCAGCAAATCGGAAACCGCAAGCAAGGCTGACGGCAGGCCGGACCTGGACGGCTTACGCGAGCGTTACCGCGCCAAGCCCAGCGATCCCGCCATCGCGCTCGAATACGGCAAGGCGCTGCGCGACACTGGCCAGCGCGGCCAGGCGGTCGCGGTGATGGAGCAGGCCGTGCTCGCCCATCCCAGCAACAAGGCGCTGCTTGCCGGCTACGGCCGCGCGCTCGCCGACAACGGCAATTTCCAGCAGGCTTTCGACGTGCTCAGCCGCGCGCATACGCCTGAGGATCCCGACTGGCGCATCCTGTCGGCGCAGGGCGCGGCGCTCGATCAGCTCGGCCGCAGCGAGGACGCGCAGCAATATTACGCCTCCGCGCTGAAGATCGTGCCGGACGAGCCGCAGGTCTTGTCCAATCTCGGCCTGTCCTATGTGCTCCAGAACAATTTGCCGCGGGCCGAGGAAACGATGCGCCGCGCCTATGAGCGCAATCCCAATGATTCCCGCGTGCGCGGCAATCTTGCGCTGGTGGTGGGGCTGCAAGGAAAGCAGGCCGAGGCCGAGACCATCGTGAAGGGCGATCTGCCGCCGGATCAGGCCGCCGCCAAGGTCACCGCGCTGCGCCAGCTGCTGACGAAGAAGCAGCAGCAGCGGGCGGACAAATAGTCCGCCCTCTTTCTGGGTTCTTTTTCGACGCGTTTTCCTGACGCGAGCCGGTATCCACCTTGCTCGAAAACGCTTTGGTCCCTACGAAGCCTTGCGATGCGGGGCGGACGGGCGGCCCGACCGGCCCTTCAGCCTTTTCAGGAGCGGTCCGAGCAGCGAGCGCTTCGGCTTCTTGACCTCGCCGCGCCCGGCGAGGCGATTCGCCATGTTCTGGAACAGCTCGGTGGTGCGGTGGCCTTTGGAGACCTCCGCGATCATCTGGCCGTTATTGGCGGCAGTCGAGAACAGTTTTGAATCGAACGGGATCACCGCGAGCGGCTGGCTCTCCATCGTCTTGGTGAACGCCTTGACGTCGATCTCCGCGCGCTTGTGCATGCCGACCTGGTTGATGCAGTACAGCGGCGGCCGGTCGTTCGGCCGCGCGGCTTTCAGCACGCCCAGCATGTTCTTGGTATTGCGCAAATTGGCGAGATCGGGCTCGGCCACGATCACGATGTCGTCGGCATTGACCAGCGCACGCCGCGTCCAGCCCGACCATTGGTGGGGAACGTCGAGCACGATGCAGGGCGTGGTCATGCGCAGCGTGTCGAAGATCGCATCAAAGGCTTCGGCGCCGAAATCGTAGACGCGATCAAGTGTGACAGGTGCAGCAAGGAGGCTGAGGCGCTCGGTGCATTTGGAGAGCAGGCGCTCCATCAGCGCCGTGTCCGGGCGGTCCTGCGACAGCACCGCATTGGCAATGCCCTGAGCGGGATCCTGGTTGTAGTCGAGGCCCGCGGTCCCGAAGGCGAGGTCGAGATCGATCACGACCGAATCGAGCGCGAGGTCGCGCGCAATGGTCCAGGCCAAATTGTGCGCGACAGTGGATGCGCCGACGCCGCCCTTGGCGCCGACCACCGCGATGACGCGGCCGGTGATGATGGTCTCAGAGGCCGAGAATAGACTGCAGATCGAGCGGACCACGTCGAGGGTTTCGACCGGTCCGACCACGTAGTCGTTGACGCCGCGGCGCACCAGCTCGCGATAGGGCGCGGTGTCGTTGGGATTGCCGATCACGACGACGCGGGTGCCGGGATCGCAGACGCCAGCGAGATCGTCGAGGCCTTCGAGGATGTCGCGCGTGCCGTCGGATTCGATCACGATCACGTTCGGCGTCGGCATCGTGTCATAGACTTCGATGGCCGCAGCAAGGCCGCCGCTCTTGGCGGTGAGATGCGCTTTGGCGAGACGGCGATCCTGCCCGGCCGCGGTGATCGCGGCGAGCGTCTGATCGGTCTCGCAAAAGGCCTGCACGGAGATGCGAGGAACCGGAGCGATGTGTTCCTCGGGGTGCCGCGGGTCGTCCGCTTCTTCGTCGTTGACGCCGGTCATTTGCCTGTTTCGCTGAGTTTGGCCTTATCGGCGTCAGGATTGGGAGTGGAAATCGGGGTGCCCTTGCGATAGCGGTCGAAGGCGATGTCGCGCCGCGCGGTATAGACCGGTGTTTCCGCACGCGGCTGCTCGAGGTCGGCGGGATTGTCGATCATCGCCGCGAGATTGCGCTGGGTGGCGCAGCCGAGATTGAAGTACGGCCGGTTCTCGTTGTAGCCGGGGTCGAGGATGGACGGACCGACGTCTTCGGGCCACAGCCCGCAGGGGCCGGCGACCGCGGCGATCCGGGAATAGCTCAGGCGGATGGTCGGCAGCAGGCCGGGATCCTCGGGGCGATAGGGATGCCGCATGATCGCACGCGACGGCACGCCGCCGGATGCGAGCACGGAACGGATCTCCTGATAGGTTGCGGACGCGGCGCGCGCATTCGCGGTGTCGACAGGCACGTCGACGACGACGGAGCCGGTGCCTTCGCGCCCCCAGTCCCGGGCGATGCCCTCGACGTCCGCATGCTGCGCGGCCGAGAGGCCGCCGCGGGCCTTGCCGACGAAGATCACGATCGACTTCTTGGCTTCCTGCACCGCGATCGGATGACGCTGGCGATAGTCGGTCGGCACCGTCTGGGTGACGATCTCGCCGGTGGTGTTGCACGCGCTCAGCATGACGGAGAGGCCCGTCAGCGCCAGCGCGACGCTAAAGTTGCGACGTCGATCAGCTGTCGTCTTCGTCATCGCTTGATCCCCTCTTGCCCCATGTCCTGTCCGAAGTCCTGTCCCGGTCCCCAAACCGTTCGCCTCAGTCGATGATGAAGCCGAAATCGCCGGGCGTGCTGCTGATCGGATCGGCGCGGCGGGCGATGCCGTAGAGGCGGTTCATGCGGCCGAGCAGCGCCGTCTGCGCGTCCGAAGCCGGCGCGAAGCCATCATCGGGCCGCGACAATTCCTTCTGGGCAACCGCGCGCACCACATAGGGCGTCACGATCACCATCAGCTCGGTCTCGTTGTTGACGAAGTCCTGGCTGCGGAACAGCGCGCCGAGGATCGGCACCTGGTCGACGCCGGGCAGGCCGTTGACCGCCTGCTTGGTCTGCTGCTGGATCAGGCCGGCCATCGCCATCGAGCCGCCGGAGGGAATCTCCAGCGTGGTCTCGGCGCGGCGGGTCTGGACCGACGGGATGGTGATGGAGCTCGACGAGGACGAGGACAGCGCCTGTGTCACCGTGATGGCGTTCTGGTTCGACAGCTCCGAGACTTCCGTCATCACCCGCAGGCTGATCCGCCCTTCGCTGAGCACGACCGGCGTGAAGTTCAGGGAGATGCCGAATTTCTTGTAGGTGATCTGGGTGGTGCAGACGTGGGTAACCGGATCGCAGGAATAGCCTGCGGGAATCGGGAATTCGCCACCGGCGATGAAGGTCGCCGATTCACCCGAGATCGCCGTCAGGCTCGGTTCGGCCAGCGTCCGCATCACACCGGCGCTCTCCATTGCGCGCATCGTGGCGTTGACGGTGACCATGCCCTTGGCGAGGCCGCTAACGCCAAGTCCATTGCTGCTGACCAGTGGTCCGCCACTCACCGAGAACGGATTGGAATTGTTGAAATTCACCACCGCGGTGCCGGCGTTCAGGCTGGCGCTGAGATCGACGCCGAGCTGCTTGACGATGTCGCGGCGGACTTCGCCGACGACAACCTTGAGCATCACCTGGTCGCGGCCGCGCACGACGATGTTGTTGACGACCTTCTCGGAGCCGCCGACGAGTTTTGCGGCGACGTCGCCCGCCTGCTGGGCCTCGACCGGGCTCGACACCGAGCCGGTCAGCATCACGCTGTCGCCGACGCCTTCGATCTGCACGCCCGGCAGCGTCGAGTGCAGCGCGGCACGCATGCCGTTGAGGTCGCGCTTGACCGCGATGTCGTAGGCGGCGACTTGCTGGCCGTCGGCGGAGAAGAACACGACGTTGGTCTGGCCGACCTGGCCGCCGATGATATAGGCGCGCTGGGCCGAGCGGACCACCGCGTTGGCGATCTTGGGATCGGCCACCAGCACGTCCTTGACCTCGCGCGGCAGGTCGATGACGACGGATTTGCCGACGCCAAGAGAGAGAAATCGCGTCTTCGCCGGCGCGATCGATCCGACCGACGATATGCCGAGATCCGGCGCCTGCATCGGTGCCTGGTCGCCGACCGGCGCATCTGCAGCAGCGCTGACCATGCGAGGCGCCGCAAGCAGCCCCAGCATCAGCATCGTCCCCGTCCAGAACGAGCGCGCGCGCTTCCCCCGAATGCGCATGCCCGTCCGATCATCCCCGTAGTTCATGATGTCCCCATCACTTCTGTGACGTCAGTTGTCGTGTCTGCACCCCGTAGCGGATCACGTTGACGCCGCCGGCGGGACGCTTGATCGCCTGGTCTTCGGCCGGGCTGTCGACTGCGTTGGCGTCGACGAGGCTTCGCAGCGCAAGCTGAAGCGTGCCGCCCTGGCGCGAGGCCGCGAGGATCGCGATCTGGTCCGGCTTGAGCTCGAGCGTGACGGTCTTGCCGACCACGGCGTTCTGGCCGTCTTTTTCCTTCGGCGCCTGGTCGATCGCGAGCACGCGGATGTTGGTCAGGATGACCTCGGACAGGACGAGGTCGTTGCCGCCGGTCGGGCCGTTGTTGTTGTTCGCGCCATCGGGGTTCTTGAGGCGGCGGGTCAGGACGATGTCGACGCGGTCGTTCGGCAGGATGAAGCCGCCGGCGGCGGTCTCGGCTGAAATCTCGGTAGAAACGGCGCGCATGCCCGCGGGCAGGATCGCGGCCATGAAGCCGGAGCCTTCGGCCCTGACCAGCTTCTGCTCGCGGATCGGTTCGCCCTGCATCAACGGCACGCGCGCGATCGAACCTGCGATCTGGGTCTGCGCTTCGGGCCTGTTGTCGCGGCGGATGAAGGCGCTGCTGGCGGTCGCCGCCGGCCAGGACTGCCATTGCAGGTCGTCGGGCTTCACGGCCTGGCCGAGCTGGATGTCGTTCTTCGCGACCAGGACCTCGACCGTCGGCAGCTTCTCGGCGATGGCGAGGACGGGTGCGGGTGCGTTCTGATAGCCGCTCGCCAGATACGCGGCGACGCCGCCGGCGCCCAGCGCGATGACGAGAACGATGATGCGTGCGGTGTTCATACGCTTCTACTCTTACGCGGGGTACTCGAACCGCACGTGGCGGGTTCCCCATGTCGATGAGTAGGCAGTAAAAGTATAAGGGGTGTTGCGAGGCCGAGTGTGATGGGCAGTGATGATGCGCGTTCTAAGCAGATGGTGAACGCCGCGTTATCCGGTCGGCCAGTGGCCCCGTAGAATCACGCAAGCGCGCTCGTGCATTCGAATGACGCGCGCGGCGTCATGGTGAATGGGTGGTTAGTGATGGGCGGCTGGAGCAGCGCTCGCAGTGTTGCAATTGATGCCGTAGCCCGGATGAGCGAAGCGACATCCGGGATGTTGTTTCCCCGGATGTCGCTTCGCTCATCCGGGCTACGAAGTGACGGGCCCTACTTCGCCCGCTTCTGCTCGATGACATCCCAGACCTTCGCCGCGACATCAGGCCCGCCGAGCTTTGCAATCGCGCGGATGCCCGTCGGTGAGGTCACGTTGATTTCGGTGAGGTTGCCGTTGATGACGTCGATGCCGACGAACAAGAGGCCACGCTCGCGCAGCGCCGGACCGACGGTGGCGCAGATCTCGCGCTCGCGCGGGGTGAGCTCGGTCTCCTTTGCCGCGCCGCCGCGCACCATGTTGGAGCGGAGGTCGTCGGCGGCCGGCACGCGGTTCACCGCGCCGGCGAACTCGCCATTGACCAGGATGATGCGCTTGTCGCCGAGCTTCACCTCGGGAATGAACTGCTGGATTACCCAGGCTTCCTTGAAGGTGACCGAGAACATGTCGAACAGCGAGCCGAAATTCATGTCTTGCGGCAGCACGCGAAACACCGCGGCGCCGCCATGGCCGTGCAGCGGCTTCATCACGACGGCGCCATGCTTGTCGCGAAAGGCGTTGATCTCGTCGAGGTCGCGCGAGATCAGCGTCGGCGGCATCAGCTGCGGAAAGTTCATCACGAACAGCTTTTCCGGCGCATTGCGAACCGACGCGGGATCGTTGACGACAAGCGTCTTCGGATGGATGCGCTCGAGCAGATGCGTCGAGGTGATGTAGGCGAGATCGAACGGCGGATCCTGGCGCAGCAGCACCACGTCAAAGCCGTTGAGCACCTCGCGCCTGGGCTCGCCGAGCGTGAAATGATTGCCGGGCTCGTCGCGCACGGTCAGGAGCTGGACGGGCGCGACGATCTCCTCGCCGACCATCGAGAGCTTGTCGGGCGTGTAATAGGACAGGCCGTGGCCGCGCTTCTGCGCTTCCAGCAGCAGCGCGAAGGTGGAATCGCCCTTGATGTTGATGCGGGCGATGGGGTCCATCTGGACGGCGACGTTGAGTTTCATGGTCTGCCTTTCAGGTCGAGGCGTCGAATGCCGCCAACACATGGCGCGGAAGTGAGCGCGGCGCAATCAGCATGGCGTCGAATCGCAATTCGAATTCGGCATGCTCGGGATGCGCTACGAGCCAGCCTTGCGCAGCGTTGACGATGCGCTGCTGCTGGCGCGGCGTCACGGCATAGGCGGCCTCATCGAGGCTGGCGCGGGCCTTGACCTCGACAAAGGCAATGAGGTTGCGGCGGCGCGCCACAATGTCGATCTCGCCATGCGGCGTGCGATAGCGTTTGGCGAGGATGCGGTAGCCCTTGGCCATCAGGAAGGCTGCGGCACGGCTCTCGGCGGAGATACCGGTGCGGAACGCGGCGACGCGCTCGGGCGAGGCGGTTTTCGGCTCCGCGCCCTCAGTCTTCGCCATCGTCGCCCCTTAAGTCTTTGGCGAGTTCGAGCGCGCGGGCATAGACCTCCCGGCGCGGCCGGCCTGACAGTGCGACGGCATGCGCGACCGCATCCTTGACGCTGTGCGCGCCAAGCTGCTCGCGCAGCAGATCGTCCAGCGCATCCGATGTCAGCATCTCGGCGTCGGCCGGCGGCGGAGCGATCACCAGCACGAATTCGCCGCGCGTTTCCAGTGCATCGGCGTCGCGCGCCAGCTCGCTTAGAGTCGCGCGCGAGATTTCCTCGTGCAGCTTGGTCAGCTCGCGGCAGATTGCGGCCTCGCGCGTGCCCATGATCTCGGCGAGTTCGGCGAGCGTGTCCTGCACGCGGTTGCCGGAGTCGAACATCACCAGCGTCGCATCGATGCGCGCGAGCTCGGTGAGGCGCGATTTTCGCGCAGCGGATTTTGACGGCAAAAAGCCTTCGAAGAAGAAGCGGTCGGTCGGCAGCGCCGCGACCGACAGCGCCGCCAGCACCGAGGACGGGCCGGGCAGCGCATAGACTGCGTGGCCGGCGGCGCAGACCTCGCGCACCAGCTTGAAGCCGGGATCGGAGATCAGCGGCGTGCCGGCGTCCGACACCAGCGCGATCGAGCCGCCTGCCGCAAGCGCCTCCAGAATCTTTGGACGCGCGGCTTCGGCGTTGTGCTCGTGATATTGCTTGAGCTGGGCCGTGATGGCGTAGCGCTCGGTCAGGCGTCGCGTGATGCGGGTGTCCTCGCAGGCGATGACATCGACGCCGGCGAGGGTCTGAAGCGCCCGCAGTGTGATGTCGCCGAGATTGCCGATCGGGGTCGCGACCAGGTGCAGCCCCGGCGCCGCCTTCGGCGCGGTGAGCCGATGGGCGTCGATGGAGAAACCGCGCGAGGCGGGATCCGTAGTTTCAGGTGTATTTATCGGGGCCGGCTTTGCGCGCATAATGAATCGAACTTAGGCATGATCCCCGGGACTGGGAACCGGTCCTCCGAAAAAGATCGGGCCGAGGTGAGGGGTGGGAAGGCTGGAATGTGATCCGTGAGGCATCACATTCGAGAGGGAATGAGCCGTCAGCGCCATATTCAGGGCGGAAACGCCGCCTTGATGCGGGGTGACGGACGGTGAACAGCTAGCCAGACCTTAAGGTGCGGCCGCGTTAAGCGGTCATTATCCTTTTGTTTTAGTTAACTATTTGTCGACAATATGCCTGAATCCGCGGGTTCTGTCGCGGAAAGAGTTGTTGTGATCGGCCGGCCGACGGCTGGTCAGAAGAGAAGCTGCCATGTTCGGCCCGCGTGATCCCAGATCTTCCACTTCGGAGGAGTCTCCCGTTCAGGGGCCCCAGATATCAGGGGCAACCCGGCGGAGCGCGCTCGGCCTATTGCTTGGCGCGCCGCTGCTGTCGGCCTGCGCCGGCGTGCAGCAGAGCCTCAGCCAGTTCTCCAATCCGTTCAGCAGCTCCTCCCCGCCCCCGGCCCAGCCGGCAGGTCCCCCGCAGCAGGCCACGACCGCAGGCACCGGCGGGGTCAAGGTCGCCGTGATCCTGCCGCTCTCGGCCTCGGGCAATGCCGGCCTCGCCGCGCAGTCGATGCGTAACGCCGCGGAGATGGCGCTGGCCGAGTTCCAGAATCCCAACATCCAGCTCCTGATCAAGGACGACAACGGCAGCCCGCAAGGTGCGCAGGCCGGTGCGCAGCAGGCGGTTGACGAAGGCGCCGAGATCATTTTGGGACCGCTGTTCGCGCAGTCGGTGCCGGCGGTGGCGCAGGTCGCGCGTACGCGCAGCATCTCGGTGATCGCGTTCTCGACTGATTCCAGCATCGCCGGCCGCGGCGTCTATCTGCTCTCTTTCCTGCCGGAGTCCGACGTCAATCGCATCGTCGAATATTCCGCCAGCATCGGAAAGCGCTCCGTAGCCGTGCTCGTGCCTGATAACGCCTATGGCAATGTTGTCGAAGCCGCCGTGAAGGCAGCGGTGCCGCGGCGTGGCGGCCGCATCGTCGCGTTCGAGAAATACGGCGCCGATCGCGCCACGCCGGCGCGCACCGTGGCGCAGCAGCTCGGCGGCGCGGATGCGCTGTTCATTGCCGATGACGGCGACGCCGTGGTCACGGTGGCCGACGCGATGACCGCGGCGGGTGCGAATTTGCGCAATATCCAGCTGCTCGGCACCGGGCTTTGGGACAATCCGCGCGTCTATGCCAATGCGAGCTTGCAAGGCGGTCTCTACGCCGCGCCCGATCCGGCCGGTTTTCGCGCGTTCTCCGGCCGCTATCGTACCAAATACGGCGCCGAGCCGATCCGCACCGCAACGCTCGCCTATGACGCGGTCGCCCTCGTCGCCGCGCTCGCACGCACGCAGGGTCCCACGCGCTTCTCGCCGGATGTGCTCACCAACCCTTCCGGCTTCGCAGGCATCGACGGCCTGTTCCGCTTCCGCGCGGATGGCACGAATGAACGCGGGCTTGCGGTGATGAAGGTGACGACCGGCGGCGGCGTAGCAGTTGCGGGCTCGCCGAAGAGTTTTGGGGCGTAGTTCAGGACAACGGTGCCGTAGGGTGGGTTAGCCGAAGGCGTAACCCACCATGCTTCCGCGTGCACTGGACGAAATTGGTGGGTTACGCCGCGAGATCCGCGACCACCGCGTCTAGCACTGGGAATCCGCTGCTCGTCACACGCAGCCGCCCTGTAGGGTCGACGGTGATTGCACCCTCTTCACGCAGCAGCGTGATGCGCTTGGGATCGAGCGAGCGGCCAGAGAGGGCTTTGTAGCGCTCGGGGTCGATGCCTTCCGCCAAGCGCAATCCCATCAGCAAAAATTCGTCGGCGCGCTCTTCGCTGTTGAGGAGATCATCGGTGACGTTTCCGTGGCCGTTGGTCTCGACGCGCATCAGCCAGGCTTCGGGACGCTTCTCGGTGGCGGTGGCGTGCCTGATGCCGTCGATGTCGAGCCGGCCATGTGCGCCGGGGCCGATGCCGGCATATTCCTCGCCGCGCCAGTAGACCAGATTGTGCCGGCACTCGGCGCCACGCCGCGCGTGGTTGGAAATCTCGTAGGCGGGCAGGCCGAGCTTGTCGCAGGTCTCCTGCGTGACGTCGTAGAGCGCGCGCGCCACCGCTTCGTCCGGCGTCTTCAGTTTGCCGGCCTGGTACAGGCCGAAGAACGGCGTGCCTTCCTCGATCGTCAATTGATAGAGCGACAGATGCTCGGCCGCCTCGCTGATCGCGAGCTTTAGCTCGTCGGCCCACATCGCCGGCGTCTGGTCGGGGCGGGCGTAGATCAAATCGAACGAATAACGATCGAACGAGCGGCGCGCGATGGCGACTGCATCGAGTGCCTCGCGCGCGCTGTGCATCCGACCCAGCGCCTTCAGCGAGGCGTCATCGAGTGCCTGCACCCCGAGCGAGACGCGATTGACGCCGGCTGAGCGATAGCCGGCGAAGCGCGTGGCTTCGACGCTGGTCGGGTTGGCTTCCAGCGTGACTTCGACGTCGCTGGCAACTTTCCAGTGCTTGCCGATGGCGTCGAGCACCGCACCGACGGTTGCGGGCTGCATCAGCGACGGCGTGCCGCCGCCGAGGAAGATCGAGGTGACCTCGCGGCCGGGTGAACGCTGCGCGGTCGTTTCGATTTCGCGCGCGAAGGCTGACGCAAACCGCGCCTCATCGATGGGGGCGTGGCGGACGTGGCTGTTGAAGTCGCAATACGGGCACTTCGACAGGCAGAACGGCCAGTGCACGTAGACGCCGAAGGCTTCGTTAGCGCGGCTCAAGGCAGATCTCCGCCAGTTTCACGAAGGCGCGGGCGCGATGCGACAGGCCGAGGCCGAGCGGCGGCAGGCCGTGCTTCTCGATACTGGTCATCTCGCCGAAGGTGCGGTCGTGTCCATCGGGCAAAAACGTCGGGTCGTAGCCGAAGCCGGCGGTGCCGCGCGGCGGCCAGACCAAGGTGCCGTCAACGCGCGCCTCGACCTCTTCGAGATGGTCATCGGGCCAGGCGACGCAGAGCGCGGAGACGAAATGCGCTTTGCGTTTGTCCGGCGTGGTGGCGCCGCGCTCCTGCAAAAGGCGCTCGATCTGCGCCATCGCCGCGGCGAAGTCTTTGTTCGGACCGGCCCAACGCGCGGAGAAAATGCCGGGCGCGCCGTCGAGTGCGTCGACGACGATGCCGGAATCATCGGCGAAGGACGGAAGCTTGGTCGCCTGCGCTGCGGCGATCGCCTTGATCGCAGCGTTGCTGCGGAAATCGCTACCGGTCTCTTCGGGCTCGGGCAGGCCGAGCTCGCCGGCCGACACCGCCTCGATGCCGTGAGGCGCCAAAAGCTCCTTCATCTCGGCGAGCTTGCCGGGATTGTGGGTGGCGATGACGAGCTTTCCGGTGATTCGGCGGTGCATGGGTCTATTGACTACGCGACAGCCAGTTTCTGCAAGTCCACCAGACGCGCGATGCCCTTCTGGGCCAGTGCCATCAGCGCCAGGAACTCTTCCTGCGTAAACGGCTCGCGTTCCGCCGTGCCCTGCACCTCGATGATGCGGCCATCGCCGGTCATGACGAAATTGGCGTCGGTCTGGGCTTCCGAATCCTCGGCATAGTCGAGGTCGAGCACGGGCGTGCCGTTATAGATGCCGCAGGAGATCGCGGCGACGTTGTCGCGCAACACCTTGGCCTTGATCATGTTGCGCGCCTTCATCCAGTTGAGGCAATCGGCGAGCGCGACCCAGGCACCCGTGATCGAGGCTGTGCGGGTACCGCCGTCGGCCTGAAGCACATCGCAATCGACTGTGATCTGGCGTTCGCCGAGCGCTTCGAGATCGACGATGGTACGAAGCGAGCGGCCGATCAGGCGCTGGATCTCGACGGTGCGGCCGCTCTGCTTGCCGGCAGAGGCTTCGCGGCGGGTGCGTTCGGAGGTCGCGCGCGGCAGCATGCCGTATTCGGCGGTGACCCAGCCGCGGCCCTGGCCCTTCAGCCACGGCGGCAGGCGGTCTTCCAGCGTGGCCGTCACCAGCACATGGGTGTCGCCGAATTTCACCAGGCAGGAGCCTTCCGCATATTTGACCACGCCACGCTCGAGCGTCACGGGGCGCAATTCGTCGGGCGCACGGCGGCTTGGCCGCATGGGGAAATCCTCCAAAACTCTCGGAAAAGGGCTATTCGCGGTGCTTGTAGGGGGGGTGAGTGGGGAGAACAAGGCTTTTTCACCCCCGGTTGTCCACCCCGCAAACGCCACGCTTGTCAGATGCCTCAGGGATGGACAAATTATGAGCGTCTGACAGGAGTTACGCCCGTGGCCCATCACGATCCGATCCATCTGATCGCGCCGCGCGCGGGCCTCGCCCAGCTCAACGAGCGTTCTCGCGACATCTTTCGTCAAATTGTCGAAAGCTATCTCGCGACCGGCGAGCCGGTGGGCTCGCGCAATATCTCGCGGCTGATCGCCATGCCGCTGTCGCCGGCCTCGGTCCGCAATGTCATGGCCGATCTGGAGCAGCTCGGCCTGGTCTATGCGCCGCACACCTCCGCCGGCCGGCTGCCGACGGAACTTGGCCTGCGCTTCTTCGTCGACGCCCTGATGCAGGTCGGCGACCTCAACGACGCCGAGCGTCAAGCGATCCAGAGCCAGCTGACCTCCGTCGGACACGCGCAGTCGGTTGAGGCGGCGCTGGAAGAGGCGCTAACGCGGCTGTCCGGCCTCACCCGCGCCGCGGCCGTGGTGCTGACGCCGAAATCCAATGCGCGGCTGAAACACATCGAATTCGTCCGTCTGGAACCCGAAAAGGCGCTGGTGATCCTGGTCGGCGAGGACGGCCAGGTCGAAAACCGCGTGCTGACGCTGCCGCCGGGGGTTCCATCCTCGGCGCTGACGGAGGCCGGCAATTTCCTCAATGCCAGGATACGCGGCCGGACGCTGGCGGAGGCGCGGCTGGAACTCGAGACCGCGCTTGGCGAAGCGCGCACCGAGCTCGATCAATTGACCCAGAAGGTGATCTCGGCCGGCATTGCCAGCTGGTCCGGCGGCGAGAAAGAGGACCGTCAGCTCATCGTCCGTGGTCACGCCAATTTGCTCGAAGACCTGCATGCATTGGAGGATCTCGAGCGGGTTCGCCTGTTGTTCGACGATCTCGAGACCAAGCGCGGCGTCATCGATCTCCTGGGCCGCGCCGAGACCGCAGAAGGTGTGCGAATCTTCATCGGCAGCGAGAACAAGCTTTTCTCGCTGTCCGGCTCCTCCACCATCATCTCGCCCTATCGGGATGCCGCCGGCCATATCGTCGGCGTTTTGGGCGTGATCGGGCCGACACGGCTGAATTATGCCCGTGTAATCCCGACCGTGGACTACGCCGCCCGCATCGTCAGCCGCCTTTTGGGGGGCTGACCGGCGTTTCCTCCGATCACAGGCGCTTGATTTTCGCACGCTTAGGCACGATATCCGGGCCAACAATCCCTTGAGACCAGTTCGAGAAGAGAGCCGATGACCGATCGAGACGGGCACCCCGACGACACGACCGCTGCAGCCGGCGAGCCCGTGGTGTCAAAGCCCTACATCATGCCCGACGATCCCGAGCCCGGTTCGGTCGAGTTGTTGCAGAAGGAAGCCGCCGAGGCGCGCGACCGCATGTTGCGGACGCTGGCCGAGATGGAAAACCTGCGCAAGCGCACCGCCAAGGAGGTCGCTGACTCCAAGCTCTACGGCGTCACCGGCTTTGCCCGTGACGTGCTCGACATCGCCGACAATCTCCAGCGTGCGCTCGATGCCGTTCCGGCCGATGCCCGCGCCGCGGCCGATGCCGGCCTGACCTCGCTGATCGAGGGCGTCGAGCTCACCGAGCGCTCGCTGCTCAACGCGCTGGAAAAGCACGGCGTGAAGAAGCTCGATCCGCAGGGCCAGAAGTTCGACCCGAACTTCCATCAGGCGATGTACGAGGTGCCCGATGCGTCGGTGCCAACAGGCACCGTCGTGCAGGTCATGCAGGCCGGCTACACCATCGGCGAGCGTGTGCTGCGTCCGGCGCTGGTCGGTGTCGCCAAGGGTGGCGCAAAGGCCGCGGCGGCCGCGAACAGCAACGAGTCGAACTGAGCGGCGTAAGCGCCGCTTACGCGCTCGCCGCGATATCGCCAGACTGAATCCGCTTCACGCCGGCCTTGGCCATATCGGCCCAGGCTTTGGCGAGCGAGCCCTGATTGTCGATGCCGCGGCAGGCGTCTTCCACGACATAAACCTCGAAGCCGGCCTTGCGCGCGTCGAGCGCGGTCCAGGCGACGCAGAAATCTGTCGCCAGCCCTACAACGAAGACGCGCTTGATTTTGCGCCCCTTGAGATAGCCGGCGAGTCCCGTCGAGGTCTTGCCGTCGGCTTCGAGGAAGGCCGAATAGCTGTCGACGTCCTTGTGAAAACCCTTGCGGATGATGAGCTCGGCGTGCGGGATCGAAAGGTCCTTCGACAGTGCCGCGCCGTCGGTGCCCTGCACGCAATGGTCCGGCCACAGCACCTGCTTGCCGTAGGGAAGATCGACGGTCTCGAACGGTTTTTTGCCCGCGTGGACCGACGCAAACGAAACATGACCGGGCGTGTGCCAGTCCTGCGTCATCACCACATTCGAAAACGCTTTTGCCATCTTGTTGATGACGGGCACCACCTGCTCGCCTTCCTTCACCGCAAGGCTGCCGCCCGGCAGGAAGCAGTTTTGCACGTCGATCACGAGCAGTGCGGAGGTATCGTCGGGCTTGATCGAGGCTGCTGCAAAGAGTGCGCTTGGTGCGAGGGCTACGAGGGCCGTCGTTCCAAGCGCCGCCAAGACTTGTCGCCGATCCAGCATCGTTCGCCTCCCCTTGTGAGCCAATGGAGGCGAAGCCTAGTTCCGCGCGCGAGCGAACAGAAGCCCGAAAATGCAGCCTGATCTGTCCAGCAGCTAGCCCTTCGGCTGAATTCCGTCGCGCACGGAACGGAAGCGGGCGAAAGCCGCCAGCCACTGATCACGCGGGGCGCTGGCGATGATGCGGAGCGAGGCGCCGCCGCTCGAGAAGCGGATCCACTGCACCACGGTCACGGGGATCTTGTCCTTGCCGCTGATGCCGTCGATCCGGGTCTCAAAACCCTGCTGGCCGTTGATGCGGATCGGCTCCGACATGGTGACGCGCGATTCGCGAACGCCGGGGATCTGGAGCGCAGCTTCCTGTGCGAAACGGGCGCGGTCGTCGGCGGCTTGCGGGGTGGCACCGATCAGGCCGAGGATCATGAACGGCTTCGACTCATAGCCTGTGCTCTCGTCGCCGTCGGCCAGGATGATGCTGGAGCCCGGCGCCAGCGTGCGGACGTCCTTGAAGTCGGCGAGATCGGTGATCTTGAACGGCATCAGCCCGATCTGCTCGTCGGCCGAGACCTGCTTGCGGGTCACAGTGCTCGCAAACATCTGCCGTACCGCTTCGTCGGTGTAGATCTTGGTCGCATTCTCCGGGATCTGCACCGCGACATAGCCGGAGAAGCCGGCGCCCGGCACAATCATCGAATAGCGCCGCACAGGAGTCTCGCCGGCCTTGCCGCTCTCGGTGGTGAAATAGGCAAGGCCCGCAGGCGTCTCGATCTTGTCCTGCTTGACGCCGTTGGTGCCGGCCGTATTGGCATTGAAGGCGCTCACGACCTCGCCGTAGGCCGCCGGCGGCAGCTCGGTGATCAGCACCTTGACGTTGCCGTCCTCGCTCTCGAAGCCGGGAAAGGTTTTTGCTGTGCTTAAGCCGACCAGCGGCACCATGCCGAGGCGCAAGCCCGGTGGGTAGACGGCGTCGGCGCCGAGGGCCGGAAGTGCTGTGGCAATGAGGAGGGCGAGCGCGGCGAGGGGGCGGATCAGCTTCATGGGCACTCTGATTGGTTCACATTGAGGCCGTTCGATGGTCGGCCATCGGGCCGATTTGTCGCGCGAAGCAGCCTCGTGAGGCTGTCCGGCCGGTCCGCCTTTTAGCGGGTTTGGCCCGCCGGTAACAGGGCCGGGCAGATCATCGTGGCGGGGGCAGGCCGAAGCCTGAACCTGTTAATAAATCCTCACCCGCAAGGGCGGTCCAGCCCGGATATGATCTTCCAAAACCCAATGTTTTCACGGCCGAAACTTGCGTTCGGTCCTTGCGGGCCCCACCCCCCCTCCTATATGAGCGTCAACCATCGCAATATCGCGAATGTTTGATCTTAGGGGGTTCGGTTCGGGTGCCTTCTGGGCCTAGCCAACCTGCCGCAAAAACAAGGATATCAGGACCATGGGAAAGGTCATTGGGATCGACCTCGGGACCACGAATTCGTGCGTCGCCGTGATGGATGGCAAAAATGCCAAAGTCATCGAGAATTCCGAAGGCATGCGCACGACGCCTTCGATCGTCGCCGTCACGGATGACGGTGAGCGCCTCGTCGGCCAGCCTGCCAAGCGCCAGGCCGTCACTAACCCCGAGCGCACCTTCTTCGCAGTGAAGCGCCTGATCGGCCGCCGCTACGACGACCCGATGGTCGAGAAGGACAAGAAGCTCGTTCCGTACAAGATCGTGAAGGCCTCCAACGGCGACGCCTGGGTCGAGGCCGACGGCCAGACCTATTCGCCCTCGCAGGTCTCCGCCTTCATCCTGCAGAAGATGAAGGAGACCGCGGAAGCCCATCTCGGCCAGAAGGTCGACCAGGCCGTCATCACCGTTCCCGCCTATTTCAACGACGCCCAGCGTCAGGCGACCAAGGACGCCGGCAAGATCGCGGGCCTTGAAGTGCTGCGCATCATCAACGAGCCGACCGCGGCGGCGCTCGCCTATGGCCTCGACAAGACCAAGACCGGCACGATCGCCGTGTACGATCTCGGCGGCGGCACGTTCGACGTCTCGATTCTCGAAATCGGCGATGGCGTGTTCGAGGTGAAGTCGACCAACGGCGACACCTTCCTCGGCGGCGAAGATTTCGACATGCGCTTGGTCGGCTATCTCGCTGACGAGTTCCAGAAGGAGCAGGGCATCAACCTGCGCAACGACAAGCTCGCGTTGCAGCGCCTGAAGGAAGCCGCTGAAAAGGCCAAGATCGAGCTGTCGTCGACGACGCAGACCGAGATCAACCTGCCCTTCATCACCGCGGACCAGACCGGCCCGAAGCATCTGACGATGAGGCTCACCCGCGCCAAGTTCGAAGCGCTGGTTGACGATCTCGTCCAGAAGACCGTCGAGCCCTGCCGCAAGGCGCTGAAGGATGCCGGCCTCACCGCCGCCGAGATCGGCGAAGTGGTGCTGGTCGGTGGCATGTCGCGCATGCCGAAGGTCCAGGAAGTCGTGAAGCAGCTGTTCGGCAAGGAGCCCCACAAGGGCGTCAATCCGGACGAAGTCGTGGCGATCGGCGCCGCGATCCAGGCCGGCGTGCTTCAGGGCGACGTCAAGGACGTGCTGCTGCTCGACGTGACCCCGCTGTCGCTGGGCATCGAGACGCTGGGCGGCGTGTTCACCCGCATCATCGACCGCAACACCACGATCCCGACCAAGAAGAGCCAGGTGTTCTCGACCGCCGAGGACAGCCAGAACGCGGTCACGATCCGCGTCTTCCAGGGCGAGCGTGAAATGGCGGCCGACAACAAGATGCTCGGCCAGTTCGACCTGATGGGCATTCCGCCGGCCCCGCGCGGCATGCCGCAGATCGAGGTGACCTTCGATATCGACGCCAACGGCATCGTCAACGTCTCGGCCAAGGACAAGGCTACTGCGAAGGAGCAGCAGATCCGCATCCAGGCCTCCGGCGGTCTGTCGGAAGCCGACATCGAGAAGATGGTCAAGGATGCCGAGGCCAATGCCGAGGCGGACAAGAAGCGCCGCGAGGCTGTCATGGCCAAGAACGATGCGGACGGACTGGTGCATTCGACCGAGAAGGCGCTGGCCGAGCACGGTTCGAAGATTGCCGAGACCGAGCGCCGTTCCATCGAGGATGCCGTCAGCGACCTCAAGGAAGCGCTGAAGGGCGACGATGCCGAAGCGATCAAGGCCAAGACCCAAACGCTGGCTCAGGCTTCGATGAAGCTCGGCGAGGCCATTTACACGCAGCAGGCCGAGGCCGACGCCAAGAAGGATGCGGCCAAGGACGACGTTGTCGACGCGGAGTTCACCGAAGTCGACGACGACAAGACCAACAAGAAGTCCGCCTGAACCCGAAGAGGGTCATGATGCGGGCGGCTTGGACCCCACACGCTCAGTCGGCCTCTCCCCTCAGGGGAGAGGCCTTCGTGCCGGGTTCGACGGGAGCAGGCTCTGTTGAGATCGGCCCCGTTACGATCAATCAATTCCCAGCCGTTATGCTGAACGACACCGTGCTGCCCTCTGCCGATCAGCGGAAGGCTGCTTATATGGTCGCGTGGCGACGTTGTTTCGCCCCGACTTGAATCGCGATTGGATAGGCCGAGTCAGACATGTCCACCAAGCGCTGCTATTACGAAACCCTTGAGGTCGAACGCTCCGCCGACGATTCCGTGCTGAAATCGTCCTTCCGCAAGCTTGCGATGAAGTTTCACCCCGACCGCAATCCCGGGGATGACACCAGCGAAGTCAAGTTCAAGGAACTCAACGAAGCTTACGAGATCCTCAAGGACAAGGACAAGCGCGCGGCCTACGACCGCTTTGGCCATGCGGCCTTTGAGCAGGGCGGCCCCGGCGGCGGTGCTGGTTTCGGCGCCGGCTTCGCCTCCTCCTTCTCCGACATCTTCGAAGATCTGTTCGGCATGGCCGGACAACGCGGCGGCGGCCGCGGCGGCCGCGAGCGCGGCGCCGATTTACGCTACAACATGGAAATCACGCTCGAGGACGCCTTTGGCGGCAAGACCGCGCAGATCGAGATTCCGGTCTCGGTCACCTGCGAGGCCTGCTCGGGCATCGGTGCCAAGGCCGGCACCAAGCCGAAGACCTGCTCAACCTGCGGCGGCGCCGGCCGCGTGCGGCAGTCGCAGGGTTTCTTCACGCTGGAGCGGACCTGCCCCGGCTGCCAGGGCCGCGGCCAGATGATCGAGGATGCCTGCCCGTCCTGCTCGGGCCAGGGCCGCGTCACCCGCGAGCGGAATCTCTCGGTCAACATTCCCCCGGGTGTCGAGGACGGCACCAGGATCAGGCTCGCCAACGAGGGCGAGGCCGGGGTCCGCGGCGGCCCGCCCGGCGACCTCTACATCTTCCTGTCGCTGGCCCAGCACCAGCTGTTCCAGCGCGACGGCGCCGATCTGCATTGCCGGGTCCCGATCTCGATGGTGACGGCCGCCCTTGGCGGGGAATTCGAGGTGCCGACCATCGACGGCGGGAAAGCCAAGGTGAAAGTGCCGGCCGGCACCCAGTCGAGCCGCCGATTCCGCATTGCATCAAAAGGCATGCCGGTGCTGCGCTCGCGCCAGACGGGCGACATGTACGTCCAGGTCGCGGTCGAGACCCCGCAAAATCTCACCAAGAAGCAGCAGGAATTGCTGGCCGAGTTCGAAAAGCTGTCCTCGGGCAATACCCAGCCGGAATCCGTCGGCTTCTTCACCAAGGTCAAGGATCTGTTCAGCAATCGGGCGAGCTGACTCGTCTTGACCGTACCGCCTTCGGCCTATACCTGTTTATGACTATTTTCTGACACGCCGCGTTCCTGCGGTCCCGTCCGGTCCTGACATGCCATTGCCATCGTCCGCGCGTGCGTTGAAGAAACCTCGTCTTGATGACGAGGTGCGCTTTCTCAGATCATGGATCGAAAAGCCCCTGCACATGGGCGCGGTGATGCCGTCAGGCAAGCTGCTCGCCCGCAAAATGGCGCATTACGTCGACGTCGACTCGGACGCTCCCGTGGTCGAGCTTGGGCCCGGCACCGGCGCCATCACCTCGGCCCTGATCGAGCGCGGCGTCGACCAGAAACGCCTCGTCCTCGTCGAATATAATCCGGGCTTCTGCGCCCTGCTGCGCGATCGCTATCCGCAGGCCAAGGTCGTGCAGGGCGATGCCTATCGCCTGCGCGACACGCTCTGGAACGTGCTGAGCGCGCCCGCCTCCGCCGTCGTCTCCGGCCTGCCGCTGGTCACAAAACCGATGCTGACGCGGCTGCGGCTGATCCGCGACGCCTTCACGGCGCTGGCGCCCGGCGCGCCCTTCGTCCAGTTCACCTATGCGGTGGTGCCGCCGATCCCGAAATCGCTGCCCGGCGTGTCCACAGAGGCATCGGACCGGATCTGGATGAACCTTCCGCCGGCCCGCGTCTGGGTGTATCGCAAGGACTAATTCCGCCGGCATCTTTCTTTGCGCGGCGGGCTCGTTTCGCCGAACGCATTGAATTGGATGTCAGCACCCAAAATCCTGGTCATTCCCGGTTCGCTCCGCACCGGCTCGCATAATGCGAAGCTGGCGGCGGTCGCCGCATATGAATTCGCCCAGGCCGGCGTCGAAATCACCCGCATCTCGCTCGCCGATTTTCCGCTGCCGATCTACGACGGCGATCTCCAGGCCAAATCAGGCGTGCCCAAGCACGCGATCAATCTCAAGCGGATGATCGGCACGCATCATGGCGTGCTGTTCGTCTCGCCCGAATACAACGCCTCGGTGCCGCCGTTGCTGAAGAACGCGATCGACTGGGTCAGCCGCGTGCAGGACCCGCACGAGGCGCGCGGCGACGTCTTCCGCAACCGTGCCTTCGCGCTCGCCGGCGCCTCGCAGAGCCGATTGGGTGCGGCCCGCGCGCTCCAGGCGCTCAGGCTGATCCTGACGTCCTGCCACGCCAATGTGATTGCCGGCCAGTTCACGCTCGCTTTTGCCGACCAGGCCTATGACGATATGGACAGGCTGAAGAACGAGAGCGATATCGCTTCGTTGAAAGAGCTGGTGCGGCAGTTGATCGACATTTCCCAACGCATGATGTGAGGTGACATGACGCCAGCCGAAATCGCCCCGAAAGACCGTCTGATCGTTGCGCTCGATCTGCCCAGCGTCGATGCCGCGGAGGCGATGATCGCGAGGCTCGGCGACAGTGTCAGCTTCTACAAGATCGGCTATCGGCTCGCTTATGCCGGCGGCTTGCCGCTCGTTGCAAAGCTCGCCGACAAGGGCAAGAAGGTTTTTCTCGATCTCAAGCTGCACGACATCGGCAACACGGTGGCCCAAGGCGTCGAGAGCATCACCAGATTGGGCGCGACCTTCCTCACCGTACACGCCTATCCGCAGACGATGAAAGGCGCCGTCGAGGGCCGCGGCAGTGCGAGCCTGAAGATTCTCGCCGTCACTGTGCTGACCTCTTACAATGAGGACGATCTGCACGCGGCGGGCTATCGGCTCGGCGTCTCCGAGCTCGTCGAGGCGCGCGCGCAGCAGGCGCAGGTGCTCGGCGTCGATGGCCTCGTGTCCTCGCCCGAGGAAGTCGGCAGCTTGCGCAAGATCGTCGGTCATCAGATGAGCCTTGTCACGCCCGGCATTCGCCCGGCGGGCGCGGCCAGCGGCGACCAGAAGCGCATCATGACGCCGGGCCGTGCGATCAGCGCAGGTGCGGATTATCTCGTCGTCGGGCGGCCGGTGGTGGAAGCCGCCGACCCCAAAGCCATCGCGGAATCCATCCAGGCCGAGATTGCGCAAGCGCTAGGCTAACCACCAACAACACAGGGAGAAGAACAATGGCAAAAGGCTACTGGATCGGACGCGTCGATGTGAGCAATGACGAGGGCTACAAGCCCTATGCCGTCGCCAACGGTCCGATCTTCAAGAAATGGGGCGCCCGCTTCGTCGTCCGCGCCGGCAAGTTCACCACCGTCGAAGGCGCTAGCCGCACCCGCAACGTCGTGATCGAATTCCCGGACTACGAGACCGCGATCGCCTGCTACAACTCGCCGGAATACCAGGCCAACATCAAAGTGCGCCAGCCGCACTCGATCGCCGACCTCATCATCATCGAAGGTTATGACGGCCCGCAGCCATCGGACGGCTGAGGCGCGATCTTTTCTGACCTTCCCGAAACGTACCGGGCCTGCATGGTTCGAGACGCCCGCTTTGGCGGGCTCCTCACCATGAGGGTCTGATATCTCGCCGCAAAACGGACCTCATCCTGAGGGCACGCCGAAGGCGGGCGTCTCGAAAGATGGCCGCGGGCAACCCTGCCCGATCCCCCTCGGTTGCCGGAACTGCATCCCCCCGCTACAACGCACCTGAGAGGATCGCACCATGTCCGACATGCGCTTGATTGTTGCTGGAGCCGGCGGCCGGATGGGCCGCGCGCTGACGCGGGCGATTGCCGAGAGCAAAGGTGCGGTATTGGCAGGCGCGCTGGAGGCGCCGGGCTCCGAGCTGCTCGGCAAGGATGCCGGCGTGCTCGCAGGGCTCCCGGCCAACGGCATCAAGCTCTCCGCTGATCTCTGGGCGATGTCGAAGGAGGCCGACGGCATCCTCGATTTCACCGTGCCGGCCGCGACCATCGCCAATGTCGCGATCGCGGCCGAGCGCGGCATCGTGCATGTCGTCGGCACCACCGGCCTGTCTGGCTCCGACAACGCCGTGATCAAGAGCGTCACCAACCGCGCGGTCGTGGTGCAATCGGGCAATATGAGCCTGGGCGTCAATCTGCTCGCCGCCGTGGTCAAGCGCGTCGCCAAGGCGCTCGACGAAAGTTTTGACATCGAGATCGTCGAAACCCATCACCGCATGAAGATCGATGCCCCCTCGGGCACGGCGCTGATGCTGGGACAGGCGGCCGCTAGCGGCCGCGGCATCCCGCTCGATGAGCATGCCGAGCGTGGCCGCGACGGCATCACCGGCGCGCGGAGGCCGGGCAATATTGGGTTCGCCTCCTTGCGCGGCGGCACCGTCGCCGGCGAGCACAGCGTCAGCTTCCTCGGCCCGTTCGAGCGCCTCACGCTGTCGCATCAGGCCGAGGACCGCATGCTGTTCGCCCATGGCGCGCTGAAGGCGGCGTTGTGGGCGCACGGCAAGAAGCCGGGGCACTACTCCATGGCCGACGTGCTCGGCCTCGCTGATCTCTGAACGAAGGGAGCATGATCCGGAAAAGTATGAAGCGGTTTTCCGACAAGATCATGCTCAAAAGATAAACGGAATGGATAGCAGTCAATGAGCGAACGTCTTCTCGTGCTCGTGCGCCACGGCCAGAGCGAATGGAATCTGAAGAACTTGTTCACGGGCTGGAAGGATCCTGATCTCACCGAGCTCGGCGTGAAGGAAGCCAGCGAGGCCGGCCGCAAGCTGAAGGCGCAGGGCCTTGTGTTCGACGTCGCCTACACCTCGGTGCTGACGCGCGCGCAGCACACGCTCGATCTCATCCTCGGCGAGCTTGGCCAGAAGGGCCTGCCGACCTCGAAGGACCTCGCGCTGAACGAGCGTGACTACGGCGATCTCTCCGGCCTCAACAAGGACGACGCGCGCAAGAAATGGGGTGAGGACCAGGTGCTGATCTGGCGCCGCTCCTACGACGTGCCGCCGCCCGGCGGCGAAAGCCTGAAGGACACGCTGGCGCGCACGCTGCCTTACTATGTGCAGGAGATTTTGCCCGGCGTGCTCAACGGCAAGCGCACGCTGGTCGCCGCCCATGGCAACTCGCTGCGCGCGCTGATCATGGTGCTGGAAAAGCTCTCGCCCGAAGGCATCTTGAAGCGCGAGCTCGCGACGGGTGTGCCGATCATCTACCGGCTGAATGCGGATTCGACGGTGGCCTCGAAGCTGGATCTGGCGGGCTGAGCTTTTCGCCTCTCCCCGCAAGCGGGGCGAGGGAGAAGAATCACTGCATCCCCAACTGCCCGGCTTCCCAGCCCAGCATCGCCTGCTTGCGGGTGATGCCCCAGTGATAGCCGGTGAGCGTGCCGCTTTTGCCGAGCGCGCGATGGCAGGGCACGACAAACGATACCGGGTTCTTGCCGACGGCGGCACCGACGGCGCGCGAGGCCTTCGGGTTGTCGATGTTGCAGGCGATGTCGGAATAGGACACCGCGCGGCCCATCGGGATCTTCAACAACGTCTCCCACACCCGCACCTCGAAATCGGTGCCGATCATGACCACGCGCAGCGGCTGATCCGGTCGCCACAGTTTTGAGTCGAAGATGCGCTGCGCCAGTGGCGCGGTGCCTTCATGATCTTCGACATAAGTCGCGTTCGGCCAGCGCCGCGTCATGTCGGCGAGCGCCGCCTTCTCTTCACCGGGATCGGCGAAAGCGAGGCCCGACAGGCCGCGGCCGGTCGCGATCACGATCGCTGTCCCGAAGGGTGAGGGATGGAAGCCGTAACTCAGCGTCAGGCCGGCGCCGCCGTTCTTCCATTCGCCCGGTGACATCGCTTCATGGGTCACGAACAGATCGTGCAGCCGGCCCGGCCCTGACAGACCGGAGTCGAGCGCCGCGTCGAGGATGCTTGCGGAATCCCGCAGCAGTCCCTTGGCGTGATCGAGCGTCAGCGCCTGCATAAAGGCCTTCGGCGTGATCGAGGCCCAGCGGCGGAACAGATGGTGCAGCTCATCCGGGGTGACGCCGGCCGCATCCGCCATCGCCTCGATGGTCGGCTGCGCGCGCCACTTCTCCGAGATGAAGGCGATCGCCCGGCGCACCGAATCATAATCGCGCAGCGCGGCGTTCTGGGAGCCCGGCCTGGCCAGGCGCTGGTCATGTATGGCGAGTGTCATCATGAGTGGAAATGTAGGAGAGGGCGCGGTTCGAAACCACCCGATTTCCGACCCGGCGATCAGGTGACCGGATTATAGGTCGGGCCGCGCCGGGCGGCGTTCAGCGCCTCGACCAGGCCATTGTAAAAGCTTGCTTTTTCCTCAGGCCCCAAAAAACCGGCGATTTGGATACGGCGGCCGCGCGAGATCAGATAGAGGTGCTCGATGCCAAAATCCTCGTCGATCTCCAGGTCGAGCCGGACCCAGAGCGGGTTGAACGCCCATTCGGCGACCTGGCCGCGATGGCTGACCCGCCGCACCCGTAACTCCGACGGCGTGACGACGATTTCCTCGGTCGCCCGCGCGGCGCGGAAATTGACCTTGAAGGCCCACCAGATCACGAGAACGTCGAGGCCGAAGAAGCCGAACACCGGCCACGCGCCCATCATCAGGAAGGCGAGGCCCGTGACGAAACTGACGACGCTCAGGAACAGCATCAAGGCGAGAAAACCGGTGCGGTTCAGCGAGCGATGCGGCGTCAGCAGCGCCGAGAAGATCTGCACCTCGCGCGGATCTTCAGAATTCTTGCGCTCAATTTCGTTGCCTGTGCTCATCGTCCCTCAGTATATCCCGATCATGGCAAAAATCACCCGCAAGCCGGCCCCGCGCAAAGCGGCCGTGCCGAAGAAAAAGGCAAAGGCAACGGCAACGGTTGCGAAGCCGAAGGCGCCCGCCAAAAAATCACTTAAAGCCATCAAGCCTTGGACGCCGGCCGAGGTCCACGAGGTCTTCGCCCGTTTCCGCAAGGCCAATCCGGAGCCGAAAGGCGAGCTCGAGCACGTCAATCCGTTCACGCTGCTGGTCGCCGTGGTGCTGTCGGCGCAGGCGACCGATGCCGGGGTCAACAAGGCGACGCGGGCATTGTTCGAGATCGCCGACACGCCGCAGAAAATGCTCGACCTCGGCGAGGAACGCCTGCGCGAGTACATCAAGACCATCGGCCTTTATCGCACCAAAGCGAAGAACGTGATCGCGCTGTCGGCAAAAATGCTCAGCGATTTCGGCGGCGAGGTGCCGCGCACGCGAGCCGAGATCGAGTCGCTGCCGGGCGCAGGACGCAAGACCGCCAACGTGGTGCTCAACATGGCCTTTGGCGAGCACACCATGGCGGTGGACACACATGTCTTCCGCGTCGGCAATCGCACCGGGATGGCGCCGGGCAAGACGCCGCTCGAAGTCGAACTCGGTCTCGAAAAAATGATCCCGGCCGAGTTCATGCTGCATGCCCATCATTGGCTGATCCTGCACGGCCGCTATACTTGCCTCGCACGCAAGCCGCGCTGCGAGGTGTGCCTGATCAACGATCTCTGCCGATGGCCGGAGAAGACGGTGTGAGAACGGCGTTTGGTCAAAGTGGTTTTGGGGGCCTATCGTGAGTCAGCAGGAACAAGTCTCGTCGCCGCCACCTGCCGCCGTACCGGCCCCGCCACCAAAACCGACACAGCGGCCGGCGAGCTCGCTGTGGAGTCGGCTTGCGCTCCCTCTGTTCGCCGTCATCGTCGCGCTCGGTTTTGTCGCGCTGGCGACGCTGCGCTTCGACGAATGGGTCGGCAATGCCGTGGTCCAGACCACCAATGACGCCTATGTGCGTGCCGAGCTGACGCGGCTGGCGAGCCGCGTCTCCGGCGAGGTCCTGACCGTAGGTGTCACCGACTTCCAGCGCGTCAAGGCCGGCGACCTCCTGATCCAGATCGATCCCGCCGACTACGAGGCACAAGTCGCGCAATCGGAGGCCGCCGTCGCGGCATCGCAAGCCGTGCTCGACAATCTGGGCAACCAGATCGAGCTGCAATATGCGACGATCGCACAGGCCGAAGCCGCGCGGCTGTCGGCGGAAGCGCTCGAGGTCGAGGCCAAGCAGGAGCAGGAGCGTCAGCAATCGCTGTCGCAGACGGAGTCCGGCACGCGGCAGCGGTTCGAGCAGGCGGTCGCGGGTCTTGCCAAGGCGCAGGCCGATGTGCGGGCGAGCCGTGCCGTGATCGCGGCCCAGCAGCATCAGCTCGAAGTCCTGCAAGGCACCAAGAAGCAGCGTGCCGCCGATCTCGACGCCACCAAGGCGACGCTGGCGAGCGTCAAGCTCAAGCTTGGGTACACCAAGGTATCGGCGCCGTTCGACGGTGTCGTCGGTGAGCGACAGGTGCAGCCCGGCGACTACGTCAATATCGGCACCAACCTCATCAACGTGGTGCCGCTGCCGAAGGTGTATGTGATCGCGAACTACAAGGAGACCCAGCTCACTCATGTGCAGCCGGGCCAGCCGGTCGAGATCACCGTCGACAGTTTTCCACGGGAGAAGCTGCGCGGCCGGGTCGAGCGTATCGCGCCGGCAACCGGCGCGCAGGTTGCGCTGCTGCCGCCGGATAATGCGACCGGCAATTTTACGAAAGTGGTGCAGCGCATTCCCGTGCGGATCCAGCTCGACGGCAACCAGCCCTTGCTGGCGCGGCTCGTGCCGGGCATGTCGGTCGTCACCAGCATCGATACGAAGGACGCGAATGGCGGCAAATGACGATGCCGGCCGCGGACCCGTCTCGCGCGGCGGCGTCGCGCCGCAGCCGCTGTTTGCGGTGGCAGCCGTGCTGCTCGGCTCGTTCCTCGCAAATTTCGACAGCCGGCTGACCACGGTCGGATTGCCCGATCTGCGCGGCGCGTTCGGGCTCTCGTTCGACGAAGGCGCCTGGCTTTCCACGGCCGGCATCGGCTCGCAGATACTCATCGCGCCGGCGGTGGCCTGGCTTGCGACCGTGTTCGGCCTGCGCCGCGTACTCGGCATTCCGAGCCTGGTCTACGCCGCGGTGTCGCTGATCATTCCTCTTGTCAGCGACTACACGACACTGATGGCGCTCAGTGTCGTGCATGGCCTGTTGCTCGGCACTTTCGTGCCGGCGGCGCTGATGATCATCCTGCGCAACTTGCCGATCCGCTGGTGGTTACCGGCGATCGCGCTCTACTCGATCCGGGTCGGCTTTGCGCTCGATACCTCGTCCTCGCTGGTCGGCTTCTATGTCGACCATCTCGGCTGGCAATGGCTGTATTGGCAGGGCGTCGTGGTCGCGCCCTTGATGGGCCTGATGGTCTATCTCGGCACGCCGAGCGAGCCGGTCAACCGCGCGCTGCTGCGCGAGGCCGATTGGGGCGGCATGTTGCTGCTCGGCGCGTCGGTCGCGATGATCTATGCCGGCCTCGACCAGGGCAACCGGCTGAACTGGCTCGGCTCCGGCACGGTGATGGCGCTGCTCGCCGCCGGCGGGGGGCTGTTCGTGGGCTTCCTCGTCAACGAGTCGCTGGTACGACAGCCGTGGGCGCATGTGAACGTGCTGTTCTCGCGCAATATCGGATTAGGGCTGATCTTGATCCTGCTCTACACGCTGACAAGCCTGTCCAACGCGTCGCTGGTGCCGAATTTCCTCGCCGCCGTCGGACTGCTCAGGCCCGAGCAGAGCGGCCTGCTGCTGCTCACTTATGGCGCTTTGCCGATGTTTGTGCTGGTGCCGCTCTCGATCTGGCTGCTGCGGCATTTCGATACGCGGACGGTGTTGGTCGTGGGATTTGCCTGCTTTGCTGCGGCCAATCTCTGGGGGACCCAGCTCACTCACGATTGGGCACGCGAGGATTTCATCGGCATCGTGCTGCTTCAGGCGATCGGGCAGTCACTGATCTTGCTGCCGATTATCATCACGCTGCTGTCCAACATCGATCCGAGCCGCGCGACATCCTTTGCCGCCTACATCCAGATCATGCGGCTCGGCGGGGCCGAGATCGGCGTGGCGCTGATGGGGACGTGGTTGCGCGTCCGCGAGCAGGTGCATTCCTTCTATATCGGCCAGAACATCATCACCGGCGATTTCGACGTGGTTCTAAAGCTGAAGCAGCTTGCCGAACATTTTGCTCCCCATGGCGCGGGATCGGCACAGGCGCGCGCCGTCGGCACGCTCGCCGGCGTCGTGCAGCGCGAGGCCAACGTGCTCGCCTATATCGATGGATTCTGGTTGTGCTTCTGGCTCGCGATGGCCGCGCTCGGTGTCATCGCGCTGATCACCCGCGCCCCGCCGGGCCCGTTTACACCGGCGCCGTTCGGCTTCGCCAAGATGCTGCTGCGCAAATGCGGAGTGCAGGTGAGCTGATCGAGGTCACCGCATCTGCCGTGCCGGCTCGATCAGCTCCGGCCGCGGGCCTGATAGCCGCTTGTGCATGTGGACCATGAAGGCCATGCCGAAGATCGGCGTCGCCAGGTTCACGATCGGGATCGAGACGAAGGCGGCGATGAAGAGGCCGGCGGTGAAGATGGTGGCTGCGTTGTCGCGCCGCATCGCCTTCGCCTCCTCCGGCGAGCGGAAGCGCATCGCGGCGAGCTCGAAATATTCGCGCCCCAACAGCCAGGCGGCGGCGACGAAGAAGATCAGGAAGCCGGCGCCGGCGAAAAGAACCAGCGGCAGCGCGACGAGATAGACCAGGATCGTCAGGAGCGCGGTCTTGATGCCCTCGGTGATCGCCTGGTTGAACGGCAGTGCAACGCCGGGCCGCTCGGCGGGATAATATTCGCGTTCGACGACATCGGCGACGTCGTCGACGAAGAAGCTCGCCACCAGCGAGGTGATCGCGGGCATCAGGAAAACGCTGCCGAACACGACGCCAAGACCGGCGGCAATCGAGATGATCCAGGCAAGCACTTCGAGCGAGGAATGCCAGCCGGGTCCGAGCAGGCCCTCGAGCCAAACCTCGCCATAGGTCGCAAACCAGCTGAGGAGCCGCTGCAATCCGATCGCCAGCACGACGATCAGCACCAACGCAAGCCCAACCGATCGCCACAGGATCGAGCGCATCGCCGGCGACATCATTTGCGACAGCGCCTTAATGGCGGCATCCAGCATCGGGAACCCTCTCACGAAATCACCCGCGAGAGGTAGACACGGAAAGCCGCTTCGGCAAGGGACGCTGACCTGTCGCCGCCTGCGGCTTATGGTTCCGCCGCGATGCTGGCCCAGCAGGTGATGGCGCTACAGACCGTGCTCCATCGACCGAAACCCTTGTAGATCTGGGCGGCGACCTGCTCCTGCTGCTTCAGGGTGCCCTCGGCCTTGATCTGGGGATCAGAGACGTTGCGGATCGCGAGCCAGCGCGGCGCCTTGGTACCCATCTCCTGCGCGACCAGGCCGAGGATGGCGTCGCCCATTTCCGAGACGTCGCCGAGCCCCTGGAGATGGAAATGATTGTCCGAGGTATCGAAGCCGAAGAAGTCGGTGGTGACCACGGAGGAGGACAGCCCGCTCGGCTTCACCACAAAGATCTTCGGTGCCCTGGTGTTGTCCTTCGGTAATTGCGCGGCATTGGCCTTGAACAGCGTCTTGGCCTGCGTGAACTTCTTCGTCACCGCGGACTTGCTGGAAAAGTGCTCCTGCGCGAAAGGCTCTTTCTTGAACTTCGACAGGCAGTCGAAGCGCACGATCGGTGAGACGACGACATCGCCGACCTCGAATTCCTTGCCGATGCCGCCGGCCGTGCCCGTGGTGATGACCAGCGTCGGCTGCACTTCGGTGATGATCTGGCGCCAGACGTCGACGTTCGGCAATTGCGGGCCGTCCTGCGACATGTGCGAGTCGGATTTGAAGATCACGCATTTCTTCTTGCCGATCGTCGTGGTCCAGTAGGTGCCGAGCCGCTTCAGCTCCTTGGCCGGGCAACCATTGCGCATCTTCTTGGAGATCGTTGCGTAATTGTGCGTGTACGGCAGGTAATCGTTCCGCGAGTCCTTGCCCGGCGTCAGCACGCGGCTGAGCGCGTGGCCCTCGTCGACGGTCCAGGTCACGACCAGCACATCGGCGTGCGGCAGCGGTCCCTTGCCGTTGCCTTTCGGCTTCGGCCCGGTCTGCGGCGCGAGCCCCTTCGGCCAGGGAATGTCGGTGAAGCGCGACAGCCCGGTCGAGGTCGAGAAGGCCAAGAACTCGCGGCCCTCGGTGGATTCGGAATCGAAATCGATGATCTCGCGTCGAAAATCTTCCGCCGTGACCTTTGCGGACTTCTTCACGGCCGCCTTCGCCACGCGTTTCACCGTAAAGGTATCGCGCGGCGGCGGTGTCGTGATCGGATCGAAACCGAGATTTCTCTCAACCCATTTACGGTCGGCCAGCATCGCATCCTCCACAATTGATTTTGACGAACATCTCTCATTGGTCGGCCAAGCGGGCCGACGGTTGCAATCTTAGATCGAAATCATTGTCGCCGAATGGTCCGAGCTATTGACCAATTCTGTGCCGGTTTGAGCCTGCGAAGCATTTCGTCTGCCGAATAAGGATTTTTCTGAAAAAACTTTGCTTATTATCTGAACCAATTGACGGTTCAGATTACACCTATAGTTGAGGTGCGACAATCTGCCTTCCAATCACAAACGGAGGAAGTCATGGCAAGCTCGACTAACCGCGTCGCGCTGGTAAACAGTGCCCGTAAATTGCCGAAGGGGGCCAAGCTCGTCGGCGCGGCCGATCCCAAGCAGGAAATCGAGATCAGCGTCCGGCTGCGCGCCAAGCGTGCCGACGACGAGCAAATGATGGCGCTCGGTGCGCAACCGCCGCGTGAGCGGCAATATCTTTCCCGCGCCGAGTTCGCCGAGCAGATGGGCGCCGATTCCGCCGACGTCGCCAAGATCGACGATTTCGCGCATCATCACGAACTCAACGTCAAGAGCGTACACCTCGCGTCCCGCACGGTGAAGCTGACGGGCACAGTGAAGGCGATGAGCGCAGCCTTTGGTGTCAAGCTCAACAAGGTCAAGCATGACGGCGCGACCTATCGCATGCGCAAGGGCAATGTGCATATCCCGGCCGAGCTCGAAGGCATCGTGGTTGGCGTGCATGGTCTCGACAATCGTCCCGTTGCCCAGCCGCACTTCCGCCGCAAGATCGCGAAGAAGGGTGCGACTGCGCGCGCGGGACAGGGCGGCAGCTTCTCGGTCGACCAGATCGCCCAGCTCTACAATTTCCCCGGTGGCGAGACCGGCGCCGGCCAGTGCATCGCCATCATCGAGCTCAACGACATCGACCAGAAGGGCCACCCGACGGGCGCCGGCTACAAGACGTCCGACTTGAAGACCTTCTTCAAGAAGGCGGGCATTCCGATGCCGCAGATCGCGCCCGCGAGCGTCGACGGCGGCGCCAACAAGCCCGGCCATTCCGATGCCGACGGCGAGGTCGTGCTCGACATCGAGGTCGCCGGTGCGATCGCACCGGGCGCCAAGATCGTGGTCTATTTCGCGCCCAACACCACCAACGGCTTTATCGATGCAGTGAAAGCAGCGGTCCACGACACCGCGCGAAAACCCTCGGTGATCTCGATCAGCTGGGGCGGGCCGGAAGATCCGGCGGGCTCGCAGCAATTCGTCGACGGCCTCAACGAGGCGATCCGTGATGCCGCCGCGATGGGCGTCACCGTCTGCGTCGCCTCTGGCGACAATGGTTCGGCCGACATGAGCGAGGGGTGGGACGGCAAGCCGCACGCCGATTTCCCGGCTTCGAGCCCGTTTGCGCTGGCCTGCGGCGGCACCAATCTGAAGGCCCCGAACGGCCAGATCACCGAAGTGGTCTGGAACGGCGGCCCGCAGGATGGCGCCGGCGGCGGCGGCGTCAGCATCGTATTCCCCAGGCCGGCCTACCAGGCCAACGCCCATGTGCCGAAATCGCCGTCGCATTCGGTGGGGCGCGGCTTGCCCGACGTTGCCGGCGATGCCGATCCTGCGACCGGCTACCAGATCTTCCTCAACGGCGTCGGCATCACCATCGGCGGCACCAGCGCAGTGGCGCCGCTGATGGCCGGGCTGATCGCCCGCATCAACGAGGCCACGACCAAGAAGTTCGGCAAGACCGTCGGCTTCATCAACCCGCTGATCTACGCCTCGCATGCGCAAGGCGTGTTCCGCGATATCACGATCGGCAACAACGACATCACCGGCAGCCTGCACGGCATGTACAAGGCCGGCCCCGGCTGGGATGCCTGCTCCGGCCTCGGCGTCCCCAACGGCGCAGCGTTGCAGAACCTGCTCGCGGCGTGAGTGCGTAGACGCTCTCTCCTCGTCATTGCGAGGAGCTCTTGCGACGAAGCAATCCAGACTGTCTCTGCGGAAAGACTCTGGATTGCTTCGCTGCGCTCGCAATGACGATGGAGCTACACCGCATCCAGCGGTTTGCCGCGCACATTCGGGCCGAACAGCGTCATCGCGATCACCACGATCAGCATCGCTGCGGTGATCAGGCCGAACACGCCGGTAACGCCGGCCTCCTTCAGCATGTAGGCGACGATGAAGCCGGAGAACGTCGCGGAGAGCCGGCTCATGGAATAGACGAGGCCGGACGCCTGCGCCCGGATCTCCGTCGGGAACACCTCGGTCTGGTAGGCGTGGTAAGCGTAGGACATCGTCGTGTTGCAGGCCGTCAGCAGCACGCCGCAGACGATCAGCAGTCCAGGCTCGGTCAATTGCGCGAACGCCATGCCGAAGATGATGATGGCGATGCAGGCCCCCGTGATGATCCAGCGGCGCTCGAACTTGTCGGCGAAGCTCGCGGCGAGCAGCGGCGCGATCGGATAGGCGAACGCGACGATGAAGGAATATTGCAGGCTCTTGGTGACGGTGATGCCCTTCTCCACCAGCAGCGTCGGCACCCAATTGGCAAAGCCGTAGAAGCCGAAAGCCTGGCAAAAATTGAACACCATGAACAGCACGACCAGCGAAAGATAGGGCGGGCGGAACAGGTCGGCGAAGTTGACGTGCGCGACATGTCGGACTTGAAGGGCAGGCGAGATCGGGGGCCGTGAGCCGGCACCACCGCTGGCGGCCTCCAGCGAGCCGAGGATGCGAAGGGCCTCCTCGTTGCGGCCATGCCGCGCCAGCCAGAGCGGGCTCTCGGGCAGGAACAGCCGGAGCACCCAGATGATCATGCTGGCTGCGGCGCCGATCAGGACCACCCAGCGCCAGCCTTCGACACCGTAAGGCGCGAGCGGCACCAGCCACCACGCGAGAAAGGCGACGACGGGAACGGCGATGAACATGATCGACTGGTTCACCGCGAAGGCGCGCCCGCGCATCCGGCTCGGCACCAGCTCGGTGATGTAGGCGTCGATGGTGATGACCTCGACGCCGATGCCGATCCCGGCGAGGAAGCGCCAGAACAACAGGCCTTCCGGAGAGGTCTGGCAGGCCATGATCACGGACGCAGCCGTGTAGCTCAGCAGCGCATAGGTGAAGATCGCGCGGCGCCCGAAACGGTCGGCGAGGAAGCCGAGGAAGAAGGTGCCGACAAACAGGCCGGCAAAGGTCGCGGCGACGAAGGCGCCGATGCCGGAGAAGCCGAAGAAGGCCTGCGTCGTCGTGCTCAAGAGCCCGCTGCGGCTCAGCCCCGGGGCGATATAGCCGGTCAGGAACAGATCGTAGATCTCGAAGCAACCGCCGAGCGAGAGCAAGATGACGAGGCGCCAGACATAGGACGTCCCCGGCATCGCCTCGAGCCGCCGCGAGATCTCGTCAGGTACGGATGGCGCAGCGCCGAGCTCAAAGCCTGTGTCGATCCCGACAACGCTCATGATGTCCTCCCCGTGGCGCGCGGATAGCGCGCGGTTCCCGGCGGCTCATCTCTGTTGCTTGTCGCAAGCTCTGCCGGACCGCGCCATGTTGGCGGGTCAGGAGTGGAAATCCAGAAGAACATATCGATGGGAGCGTTCGAGATTTTCGAACTCGGGGTTCTTCTCCCTCTCCCCGTTCTTACGGGGAGAGGGCGGGGTGAGGGGCTCTATCCGCGAGTCCGGCTGTCGCCGTTTATGCGGAGGCAGCCCCTCACCCCAACCCTCTCCCCGTAAAAACGGGCGAGGGAGCGCACTACCGTTGTGGCCTCACCCGACCAGCTCGGCCTGCCAACTGCCGCCCCGCACCTGCTCGGCGATCAGCGACAGCATCAACCGCCGCATCTCCTCCATGGCGTAGGTCATCGGGCGGTTGCGCAGGCGGCAGAGATAGAGCGTCCGGGTCAGCTTCGGCTCGATCACCTTGCGCGCGACCAGGCGGCCGGCCGCGAGCTCCTCCCGCGCGAACAGTTTCGTCGCGATGGTGCAGCCGAGTCCTTCCACCAGGGCACCGGTCATGCCGGTGATCGAGTTGGCGTGCAGGATGGCGCCGCCTTCCAGCCGCTTGAGCAGGACCGGATCGTCCAGCAGCGCGCGCGAGGACAGGCCGAGGCCGTATCGCAGCAGGATCAGCGGCAGCCGGCTCAGCTCCTCGAACCGGATCGGCGTCTTGCCCTTGCCGACCAGTTTTGGAATGCCGACCAGGAACATTTCCTCTTCGAGCACGGCTTCCGTGATCAGCTCCTTCTCCGAGGGTGGATTGTAGACCAGCGCGAGATCGACGTTGGAGATCATCAAATGCATCAGCGTCGCGCCGGACAGGCTCTCTGTAAGCGACAGCTTGAGCTTGGGATATTTGGTCAGCACAATGCGCATCAGCTCGACGCCGATCGCCTTGACGCCGGAATTGGCCATGCCGATCGAGATATCACCGGCAATGACGCGGGCGCCCTCGCGCACCTCGGTTTCGGCTTCCGCCATCGCGCGCAGGATGATCCGCGCGTGCTCGTAGAGCCGCTCGCCGGCCGCCGTCGGTTCCATGCCGCGCGGCTTGCGCGCGAATAGCGGCGTTGCGAACTCGGCTTCCAGGTTCGAGATATGATGGCTCAGCGCGGACTGCGCGACGTTGACCTGGTCGGCCGCGCGCGACAGGTTGCGCTGCTCGTAGACGGCGATGAAATAGCGGAGCTGGCGCGAATCCATATCGATCTAGCGTTCTAGAACTGCGAAGGTAATCTTCGACAGATTATATTTTTCAGAAGGCTTGTGAAGGCCTAGTCTTCCGGCCGAACGAACAGGGAGTGCCGCATGACAGGGACCGGATTGCCGCTCGAAGGCGTGCGGGTCGTCGAAATGACCCACATGGTCATGGGTCCCACCTGCGGCATGATCCTGGCGCAGCTTGGCGCCGAGGTGATCAAGGTCGAGCCGCCGGCCGGCGACAAGACCCGCTCCCTCGGCGGCATGGGGACGGCGTTCTTTCCGCTGTTCAACCGCGGCAAACGAAGTGTCGTGCTGGACTTCGAGAAGCCTGAGGATCGCGACACCATGCACCGGCTGCTGGATACGGCCGATGTGTTTCTCGAAAATTTTCGCGATGGCCAGCTCGACAAGCAGGGGCTCGGGCCCGAGGAACTGCGCCGCCTGCATCCGCATCTGATCGTGGCCGGCCACAAGGGTTTTCTGTCCGGCCCCTACGAGCATCGCCCCGCGCTCGACGAGGTCGTGCAGATGATGTCGGGGCTCGCCGCCATGACCGGCACCAAGGAGAAGCCGCAGCGCGTCGGCTCCTCCGCCAACGACATCATGGGCGGCATGTTCGGCGTGATCGCGATTCTGGCCGCGCTCTATCAGAAGCGCGGCGGCAAGCACGAGGGCGCCGATATCCGCGTCGGCTTGTTCGAGAACTGCCTGTTCCTGGTCGCCCAGCACATGGTCGAATACGAGATGACCGGCAACAAGCCGCGCTCGATGCCCGAGCGCGAACACGCGTGGCCGATCTACGACATCTTTGACGCCGCCGGCGATGGACGTATTTTCATCGGTGTCGTGACCGAGGGCCACTGGCAGAGCTTCTGCCGCGAGTTTGGCCTTGCGGACCTTCTCGATGATCCCGCCTTGGGCACCACCACCGACCGTATCCTGGCGCGGCCGCGGATTCTCCCGCGCGTGGCCGAGATCATCCGGCAGTGGAACGTCGCAGAGCTGTCGCAAAAGCTCGATGCGCTCAACATCTGCTTCTCGCCGATCAACCGGCCTGAGGATCTCCTGACCGACCCGCATGTGCTGCGGCCGGGTGGCCTCGTCACCAACATCACCGCCGACGGCAAACCGTTCCATGTGCCGGCGCTGCCGCTCGAGTGGAACGGCAGCCACTTTGGCGAAGGCCTGAAGGTCGCGCCGCTGGGCGCCGACACGTCCGCTGTTCGCGCCGAGATCGACAATAACGACATCACGTCAAAAGCCGCTGGGAGGCGCGCATGAGCCGGATCGAGACGATTTACCCAACCGATCGCGTCAGCCTGCGCGAGGTCGGCTTGCGCGATGGACTCCAGCTCGTGAAGAAAATCCCGTCGACCGGGGCCAAGCAGCGCTGGGTGCGTGAGGAATACGCCGCCGGCGTCAGACATTTCGAGGTCGGCTCGTTTCTGCCGGCCAAGACGTTTCCGCAATTCGTCGACGTTCGCGATGTCGTTGCGACGGTCGCATCATTGTCCGGCGCGCATGGCATCGCGCTCGCGCTCAACGAGCGCGGCGTCAATGAGGCCCTCGAATCCGGCGTCGGCGAGATCGCCTCGGTGGTCTCGGCCACGGAAGAGCACAGCCAGGCCAATGCGCATCGTTCGCGCGACGCCGCGATCGCCAATGTGAAGCGGCTCTGCGAGATGCGCGACGCCAGCGCCCACCAGCCGCTGGTGAATGCCGCGATCTCGATGGCGCTGGGCTGCTCGATCACCGGCGCGGTCGATCCCGCGGAGGTGCTGCGTCTGGTCGACAAATGCCTCGAGGCCGGCGTCGATTTCGTCGCGATCGCCGATACCGTCGGCTATGCCGGGCCGAAGCAAGTCGCCGAGCTGACCCGTGCTGCGGTCAAGCTTTCAGGATCGAAGCCGATTTGTATCCATCTCCACGACACCCGCGGCATGGGCATCGCCAACGCGTCCGCGGCGCTGGATGAAGGCGCGCGCATCCTCGACGGCTCACTCGGCGGTCTCGGCGGCTGCCCTTTCGCCCCCGGCGCGACGGGTAACGTCGTGTTCGAGGATCTCGTGTTCCTCTGTGAAGGCAAGGGCTTTGCGACGGGCATCGATATGGAGAAGTTGATCGCGGTGCGATCGATCCTCAAGAGCGAGATGCCGAACGAAGCGCTGTATGGCGGCATGGCGCGGGCGGGTTTGCCGAGCGGGAGTGCGGCGAAAGCGGCGTGATCTTAAAGCCTCAAATGTAGTTCTCGTGTCCCGGACGCGGCGCGGCAGGAAATGACGCGACGCAGAGCCGGGACCCAGGAGCTTGCGCTAGCGGCGAGATGGGCCCGGGCTCTGCAGCGCACCGCTGAAGAAGCGCTGCGCCGCGTCCGGGGCACGAGAAGCTGGTTGCTACTCATGCCTATGCCCATGCTTCCGCACCTTCGCCGGCTTGCCTTCCCCCGTCGGAATCATCACCACGCGCCCGTAGCGCACACCACGCTCCGCGATGATGTGATCAGCAAAGTGCTTGACCTCGTCGGCCGAGCCCTTCAGCGCCGTCATCTCCATGCAATTGTTCTCGTCGAGATGGACATGCAGTGTCGCCAGCGCGAGGTCGTGATGGCCGTGGAATTCTTGCACCAGGCGTTTTGAGAGATCGCGGGCGGCGTGGTCGTAGACATAGACGAGTCCGGCGACGCATTGACCGGTCTGCGCGGTGTCCTCGGTGGATTGCTGCAGCCCGGCGCGCGCGAGGTCGCGGATGATCTCGGAGCGGTTCTGGTAGCCACGTGCTTCGGCCGCGGCATCGATCTCCGCCAGAAGATCGTCCTCGATCGTGATCGTAATCCGCTGCATCAGGTCCTCTCCGCGTGCATCGCCGAATGGACCTGTTTTACACGGATTTCGTCATCATCACAGCCGCGTCGCGCGCAACCGTAGCGCGTTGCCGACGACGCTTACCGAGGACAGCGCCATTGCCGCCGCCGCGATGATCGGCGACAGCAGCACACCGAAGGTGGGATAGAGGATGCCGGCGGCGATCGGAATGCCGGCGGCGTTGTAGATGAAGGCGAAGAACAAATTCTGCCGAATGTTGCTCATGGTCGCCTGCGACAGTTTTCGCGCACGGACGATGCCGACAAGGTCGCCCTTGAGCAGGGTGACGCCCGCGCTCTCCATCGCAACGTCCGTGCCGGTGCCCATGGCGATGCCGACCTCGGCCGCCGCCAGCGCCGGGGCATCGTTGACGCCGTCGCCGGCCATCGCAACACTGCGGCCGGCCTTCTGCAGCTTTGTCACCACCGCGCTCTTCTGGTCCGGCAGCACCTCGGCTTCGACCTCGGCGATACCGAGCCGGCGCGCCACGGCCTCTGCCGTCGTGCGGTTGTCGCCGGTCAGCATGATCACCTTGATGCCCTCGGCCGCGAGCGCCTTCAGCGCCTCCGGCGTCGAGGCCTTGACCGGGTCGGCGATCGCGAACAGGCCGGCCAGTGCGCCATCGACAGCCATGTTGATGACGGTTGCGCCATCGCCGCGCAGGCGTTCGGCCTCCGCGTCGAGTGCCCTGGTGTCGATCCCGATCGATGCAAAGTATTTGGCATTGCCGAGCACGATGGTCTTGCCCTCGACCTTGCCCGTCGCGCCCTTGCCGGTCGGCGAATCGAACCCTTCGACCTGGCTGAGCGTGAGCTGCTTCTCCTTGGCCGCGCGCACGACGGCGTCGGCGAGCGGATGCTCGCTGGCGCGCTCGACGCTGGCCGCGAGCCGGAGGATGTCGTCTTCGGCAAAGCCGGACGCCGGCACGATCGCGACCACCTTGGGCTTGCCTTCGGTCAGCGTGCCGGTCTTGTCGACCACCAGCGTGTCGATCTTCTCCATCCGCTCCAGCGCCTCGGCGTTCTTGATCAGGACGCCTGCCTGCGCACCACGACCGACGCCGACCATGATCGACATCGGGGTCGCCAAGCCCAACGCACAGGGGCAGGCGATGATCAGCACGCTGACGGCGGCGACGAGACCGAACGCCAGCCGCGGCTCCGGCCCGAACCAGGCCCAGGCGGCAAAGGCGGCAATCGCGACGGCGATCACGGTGGGCACGAACCAGCCTGCGACCTGGTCGGCCAGCCGCTGGATCGGCGCCCGCGAGCGCTGCGCGTCCGCGACCATCTGCACGATCTGCGACAACAGCGTCTCGCGCCCGACCTTGTCGGCGCGCATGATGAAGCTGCCCGACTGGTTGAGCGTACCGGCGATGACCTTTGCGCCGCTCTCCTTGGTGACCGGCATGGATTCGCCCGTCACCAGCGACTCGTCGAGCGAGGAACGCCCCTCCAGAATGACGCCGTCGACCGGGACCTTCTCGCCGGGACGAACGCGCAAGCGGTCGCCGGCATGGAGCGTGTCGATCTCGACCTCATGCTCGCCGCCATCGGCATCGACGCGGCGCGCGGTTTTTGGCGCGAGCCGGAGCAGCGCCTTGATCGCACCCGACGTCGCATCGCGGGCGCGCAGCTCCAGCACCTGACCGAGCAGCACCAGCACGGTGATGACCGCAGCCGCCTCGAAATAGACGGCGACCGCGCCTTCATGGCCGCGGAAGTTCGCAGGAAAGATCTGCGGCGCGATGGTGCCGATCAGGCTGTAGACATAGGCAACGCCGGTGCCCATCGCGATCAGCGTGAACATGTTGAGGTTGCGCGTCAGGAGCGATTGCCAGCCGCGGGCGAAGAACGGCCAGCCGGCCCAAACCACCACGGGCGTGGCGAAGACCAGCTGAATCCAGTTCGAGAGCACAGGATCAATCCAGTTGTGCGGGCCGGCGAGATGGCCGCCCATCTCCAGCACCACCGCCGGCAGCGCCATCGCGCCGCCGATCCAGAACCGCCGCGTCATGTCGGCAAGCTCCGGATTGGGTCCGGTCTCCAGGCTCGCGACCTCCGGCTCCAGCGCCATGCCGCAGATCGGGCAGCTGCCGGGTCCGACCTGGCGGATCTCCGGATGCATCGGGCAGGTGTAGATCGTGCCGGCGGGCATCTCCGGCTCGCTCGCCTTGTCCTTGGCTAGATACTTGGCTGGGTCGGCGGCAAACTTGGTGCGGCATCCGGCCGAGCAGAAATGGAAGGTCTCGCCGTGATGGTCGAACCGATGCTTCGAGGTTGCGGGATCGACCGTCATGCCGCAGACGGGATCGCGCACCTTCGCCGTCGCGTCGCCGTGGTCATGATGATGGGTGTGACCTGCATGATCGCCGTGTCCGCCGCAGCACGAAGCGGCTGCGGGTTTCTCGCTCGGCGGCGCTGCGGCCTTGCTTGAACAGCCGCATCCGGAATGAGCATCCGAGTTGTGCTGATGCCTGTGTTCGGGGTCGTTCATTCCAATGCTCCGGCCTTGTCGTTCAGGTCTTGCAACATATACCCTAGGGGGGTATATAGACCCCATGCGCAAGGACATCAAGGCATCCGTCGGAAAACGTCTCGGCCGGATCGAGGGCCAGGTTCGCGGCCTCTCGAAAATGGTCGAGGACGACCGCTACTGCATCGACATCGTGACGCAGATCTCGGCGGTGCGCGCGGCGCTGCGCCGCGTCGAGGAAGAGGTATTGAAGGACCACGTCGCCCATTGCGTCGAGCACGCGATATCGAGCGGCGACAAAGCCGACCAGCGCGAGAAGATCGCGGAGTTGATGGCGGTGATCGGGCGGGCGGAGCGGTAGGTTCTCACCGTCGTCATTGCGAGCGAAGCGAAGCAATCCAGACTTTTTCTGCGGAGGCGGTCTGGATTGCTTCGTCGCTGCGCTCCTCGCAATGACGAGGAGAGAGGGACGAGAGCGGATTTACGCCGCCATCTCCCGCGCACGTCCTCGCGCGCGATACGTCGCGAGTTCGTTCAGCAGCACGAAATGCTCGGAGAACGTGACCGCCATCTCCGCGGCGGCCGCACCCATCATTTGCTCAGCCGAAACTTCAGCCGGCGCTTCTTCGTCAAACGCTTCAGGAACGAGCGGCGGCGCACGGAGCGTTTCTGGAAACACCCCGAAGGAGCCTGCTACCTCCTCGAGCGGCTTTTGCTTGTCGGCCCAGTGCAGGGCCGTGTAGTCGAATCCATTGACGATGGTCGGCTTGACCACCTCGAAATAGGGCGAGATGTCGAAATCGCGTGGCATGTAGAGCGAGGAATCGCGGATGTGCAGGATCTCGCGGCGGGCGGCGCGGCTGCCGGCCTTCGTGATCTTCGGCAGGATCGGATAGCGCACGGCGTCGAACGCCTGCGCGATCAGCGCCGAGCAGATGATCTTGGTCGGATCGCCCGACCCGATCGAGATCATGCGGCGCCGCCAGCGCTGCGGGATCGGCAGCGGAAACAGGAAACGCATCAAATCGAGAATGTTCTTGGTGTCGTAGCCGAAGCCGATGCGGTTGATCGCATAGCGGCACACCGTGGTGCGGTCCTCATAGGACAGCCCGACCGGGCGGCAGACCCTTGTGTGATACGGGAAATATTTCGACAGCGGCGCCGAGGTGACGCCTTCGCCGATATTGGCCTCGATCAGCACATGCGGCTCGCCGTCGGGCTCCTGCGCGCCTTCGACCGGACCGACATAGAGCGCACCATGCGACCAGGTCGACTGCGTCAGATATTTGATGATGCCCGAGATGCGGTTGTTGCCCTCGACCAGCAGCACGTCGCCGGGCTCGATGACGCCGCGCAGGTGCTCCGGGTCGCTCGGCGTGAACGGCTCGTAGCCCGGCACCTCCTTCGAGAGGTACGCGGCAATCAGCTTGCCGACTGAGTCCAGGACCGTCCCCATTTCAAAATCCCCTACGGCCTTTTCCGGCCGTCTTTTTCCTTCTCTATCATGGTCGAAACGTATTGCCATTCGGTTCATCAGTCTGTGAGATCAAGCACGATTGATTCACCATGATGGTTGCCGTGCAACATCAGATGCGGCAAGGTTCGCGGGCTGTTCCTGTTTGCCGCAAGTCTCCGGAAACCATGACATGACAATCACGCGCCGCGGTTTCCTATCGGCGTCGGCGGTTCTTGCCGCCATGCCGGTCCTGCGCGCGACCGCCGCACCCCTGCCGCGCGAGGTTGACATCGTCGTGATCGGCGCAGGGGCCGCCGGGATCGCTGCAGCGCGGCGCATCATGGCGGCCAATCGCAAGGTCGTGGTGGTCGAGGCGGCCTCGCAGATCGGGGGACGCTGCATCACGGATACGACGACCTTCGACGTGCCGTTCGACCGCGGCGCGCGCTGGATGCACAATCCCGAGACCAATCCGATGATCCGGCTGGCGCGCAATGCCGGGCTCGAATTGGTGCCGGCACCATCGGGCCAGAAGATGCGCATCGGCCGCCGCAACGCGCGCGCCGGCGAGACCGAGGAATTTTTGGCGGGGCTGGTGCGGGCCAACCGCGCCATCGACGAAGCCTCGCGCGGCAAGCTCGATACATCTTGTGCCTCCGTGCTGCCGAAGGATCTCGGCGACTGGGCCGGTGCTGCCGAGTTCATGCTGGGCGCGAGCTTTGCCGGCAAGGATTTGAAGGAGCTTTCTGCGATCGACAAGGCCCGTGCGCAGGACCGCAATGCCGCGATCGGCTGCCGCCAGGGACTGGGGACACTGATCAACAAGCTCGGCGAGCAGGCGCCGGTGGCGCTGTCGACGCCGGCGAGCCGAATCGTCTGGAGCAATCGCGACGTCAGCGTCGAGACGCCAGGCGGCAAGATCGCCGCGCGCGCCGCCATCATCACGGTGTCGACCAATGTGCTGACCTCGGGCGCGATCAAGTTCGCACCCGACATTCCCAAGCGCACGCTGGACGCGGTGTCGAAGCTCACCCTCGGTAGCTACGATCGCATCATGCTGCAATTACCGGGCAATCCGCTCGGCCTGTCGCGTGACGATGCTCTCGTCGAGCAGAGCAATTCGACCCGCACGGCGTTGATGTACGCCAATATCGGGGGATCCTCGCTGTGCTCGATCGACGTCGGCGGCTCGTTCGGACGCGACCTCTCCGAGCAGGGCGAAAAGGCGATGGTCGCCTTTGCGAAAGAGTGGATTACGAAACTGTTCGGCAGCGAGGCTGCCGCCGCAGTGCAGAAGACCAGCGTCACTCGCTGGAATGCCTCACCCTTCGTCATGGGCGCAATGTCGGCGTCCTCCCCCGGCGGTCAGCTCTCGCGGAAGGTTTTGGCGGAGCCGATCGGCAACATGTTCCTCGCCGGCGAAGCCAGCCACGAGACGCTGTGGGGCACGGTCGACGGCGCCTGGGAAAGTGGTGAGCGCGCCGCGGATGCAGCCCTGCGCAAGATCGGAGCGCTGAAGGATGAGCCGGCCGATGTGCCGACACAGTCGACGAAGCGCCGCCGCGCCCCGCGGCAGTAGAGCAACTAGCGCAAGATCCGGTCCAGCACCGGCAATCCGGCGACCACCGCGATCGCAATCAGCACGTAGCAGATGCCGCGAAACACCTTCTCGCTGGCGCGGCCGAACAGCGATGCACCGAAGGCGACGCCGATCGCATAGACCGGGCCGACGATGAGCGAGAGCACCAGCGATTCGCGGCTGATCAGGCCGGTCGTCGCATAGCTGACCATCGAGAAGAAATCCGACGCGCCGAAGAACAGCAAGATGTTGGCGCGCGCGACGATCGATGCGATCGGGCGGCCGAGCCAGTAGCCCACGATCGGCGGGCCGCCCGTCTGCGCCAGCCCGCTACAGAAGCCCGAGAGGCCACCGATGCCGACCGAGAGCCAGGCGTGGTCCTTGCCGCGATAGCGCCAGCCCGACAGCAGCAGCAGCAACAGCGCCGCGACAAAGCCGGAGATGATCCAGCGCGTGGTGACGGGCTCGAGTACGCTGAGGAAATAGGTGCCGACGGGCACGCCGACCAGCGCACCCAGCACGATCACGGCGGTGGCCTTGCGGTCGGCCTTGCGCCATGCATCGGGCAACAGCGGCGCTGCTGCGACGAAATCGATCACGAGCAGCAAGGCGGCAACCAGCCGCGGTGCGGCGACGCTGCTCGCCAGCGGCATGAAGATCAGCGCCGAGCCGAAGCCCGAGAAGCCCCGCGCGGTCCCCGAAACAAAGGCGACGGCGCAGAGCGCCATCGCAACGGTGAGGCTGACATCCTTCGGGAGAAAGTCAGTCAGCGTCATCCCCGCAAGACGCCGCCGGTCTTCTTCGTGACCTCCGCGACGATCTTCGCGGCGACGGCTTCGATCTCCTGGTCGGTCAGGGTCTTCTCGCGCGGCTGGATCGTCACGGCGATGCCGATCGACTTCTTGCCGTCGTCGATGCCCTTGCCTTCGTAGACGTCGAAGACGTTGACGCCGGTGATCAGCTTCTTGTCGACGCCCTGCGCGGCGCGCATGATGTCGCCACCCTTCACGCTACGGTCGACGATGAAGGCGAAGTCACGCGTAACAGGCTGGAATGCCGACAGCTCGATCACGGCCTTGGCGCGGGTCGGCTTCTTCTTGGCTTCGGGGACGCGTTCGAGGATCATTTCGAACACCATCAGCGGACCGTCGGCACCGAGTGCCTCGAGCGCGCGCGGATGCACCTCGCCAAAATAGCCGAGCACGTTCTGCGGGCCGATCTGGATCGTGCCGGAGCGACCGGGATGCAGCCAGGCAGGTCCACCGGCGACGATCTGAAGCGCCTGCATCGGCGCGCCGCTTGCTGCCAGCACCGCGAGCGCATCGGCCTTGGCGTCGAACACATCAGCCTGGGCCGAGCCCGTCCAGTGCCGTCCCAGACCTTCCGAGGAGGCAAAGCCGCGACGCACGCCGCTTGCCGCCGTGAACTGATCCTCCGGGCGGTCGCCCCTAAAGATCTGGCCGACCTCGAACAGCGCGACATCGCTCACGCCGCGATTGGCGTTCGCTTGTGCCGCTGCGATCAGGCCCGCCAGCAGGGTCGGGCGCATGTCGGAGAGGTCAGCCGCGATCGGATTGGCGACTTCGAGTTCGCGCTGGCCGCCGCCGAACAGTTTTGCCGCAGACTTGGTGATGAAGGACCAGGTCACCGCTTCGATGATGCCGCGGCTCGCGAGCGCGCGCCTGGCGCGGCGGGTGCGGAGCTGCAGCGTTGTCAGCACAGGTTTGCGCGCGTCCTCGCCGCGCTCGAACGGCGTCATCGGCACCTTGTCGACGCCATAGATGCGGACGACCTCCTCGACGATATCGGCCTTTCCGTGCACGTCGGAGCGCCAGGACGGCACCGCGACCTTCACGACGGGGCCGGGACCCGCCATCATGAAGCCGAGATGGGTGAGGATGAGCTTCATCTCGACCTGCGGCACCTCGATGCCGGAGAGACGCTTGACTTCCGTGAGCGGGAAATCGATCACGCGGTCGTCGCCGAAGGTCTTGCCGACCACAACGTTCTCCGACGGCGTGCCGCCGCACAGCTCCATCACCAGCTTGGTCGCGAGCTCCAGTCCCGGCACCATAAAGGCCGGATCGACGCCGCGCTCGAAACGATACCGCGCATCGGAGTTGATGCCGAGCTTGCGGCCGGTCTGGGCGATGTTGATCTCGTTCCACAGCGCTGATTCGATCAGCACGTCAGTGGTGTTCTCGTCGCAGCCCGAGGCTTCGCCGCCCATGATGCCGGCAAGCGATTCGACGCCGTCCTCGTCCGCGATCACGCAAATCGCGGGATCAAGATTGTAGGCGCGGCCGTCGAGCGCGAGCAGCGCCTCGCCGGCGCGGGCGCGGCGCACCACGAGATTGCCCTTAACCTTCTTGGCGTCGAACACGTGCAACGGGCGCGCGCGGTCGTAGGTCATGAAGTTGGTGATGTCGACCAGCGCGTTGATCGGGCGCAGCCCGATCGCGGTGAGCCGCTTCTGCAGCCATTCCGGCGACGGCCCGTTCTTGACGCCGCGCACCAGGCGCAACGCGAAGCCCGGACATAGCGCGGCGTCCTCGACCGTCACCTTCACGGGGCAGGGGAATTCGCCCTTGATCGGCTTGATGGTGGGGTCTTTGAACTTGCCCATGTCGGCCGCGGCAAGATCGCGCGCGATGCCGTGCACGCCGGTGCAGTCCTGCCGGTTCGGCGTCAGATTGATCTCGACCACGGGATCGCCGAGGCCGGCCCATGCGGCGTAGGCAGCGCCGATCGGCGCGTCCGCCGGCAATTCCATGATGCCGTCATGGTCGTTGGAGATCTGGAGTTCAGCCGCCGAGCACAGCATGCCGCGGCTCTCGACGCCGCGAATGGTGCCGACGCCGAGCGTGATGTCCTTGCCGGGAATGTAGGTGCCGGGCGGCGAGAAAACGCTGACGAGACCCGTCCGCGCATTCGGCGCGCCGCACACGACCTGCACCGGCGCGCCACCGTCACCGGTGTCGACCATGCAGACGCGCAGGCGATCCGCATTGGGATGCTGCTCGGCCGAGATCACCTTCGCGATGGTGAACGGCTTCAGCGCCTTCGCCTTGTCTTCGATGTTCTCGACTTCGAGCCCGATCATGGTGAGCTTCTCGGCGAGCTTTTCCAGCGGCTCGTCGGTGTCGAGATGATCCTTCAGCCAGGAGAGGGTGAACTTCATTTTGTTTCGCTCTCGATCGCGGCGCCGATGGCGCGCATCCCTGAGGATTTAGCTCTCTTTTCGCCTGCACCGGATCCTGCCCAAACAAGTGGGGTATCATCCGGTGCAACCAGAAAATCGATTCTGAATTCTACGGCGCCCTCGGCAAAATCATCGATGCGCTGGTAATCTCTAATTGTACCTTGCCGGTACGACGATTCGGCTTTCGAACTGTGAAGAGCGAGCTTCGCTCCATACCTCATGCTCTTTTGGAGCACCTCCTCCGCAACGACCCAGGACGTACTCCAGAAAGTGCCATCGGAGTTGAACTTCACCCCGCGATCGTTTTGGCAGATAAAATGATATTCCGTAACGAGGTCTCCGATTTCCCTATCGGTTGCCTTCCGCGACCGTGCGGAAGCAGTCGGTTTCCGGAGGTCAATTGCAGAATCGCACATTGCGACAAGGTCAGCGACTCCGTTACGTGATGCGTTCTCGCGGACCACCTTGAGTCTCGCAAGCTCGAGTGCGGACAGTTTTTCGACGGTCCAGGTATGCGCAAGCGCCTTTGCCATCACAAGCTCAGCCCTCCGGCAAGCGTGGGCACTTCCAGCGGCTTGAAGCCGTAATGGGACAGCCAGCGGACGTCGCTGTCGAATAGCTGGCGCAGGTCGGCGATGCCGTATTTCAGCATGGCGATGCGATCGATGCCCATGCCCCAGGCAAAGCCCTGATACTCGTCGGGATCGATGCCGCAGGCGCGCAGCACGTTCGGATGCACCATGCCGCAGCCGAGAATTTCGAGCCAGTCCTCGCCCTCGCCGAAGCGGATCTCGTCCTTGCCGCGGCGGCACTGGATGTCGACTTCCAGCGACGGCTCGGTGAACGGGAAAAACGACGGGCGGAAGCGCATGTTGATGTGGTCGACCTCGAAGAACGCCTTGCAGAACTCGTGCAGGATCCATTTGAGGTGGCCGAGATGCGAATGCTTGTCGATGACGAGCCCTTCGACCTGGTGGAATTGCGGCGTGTGGGTCGCATCCGAATCGATGCGGTAGGTGCGGCCCGGGCAGATCACGCGGATCGGCGGCTTCTGGCTCAGCATCGTGCGCACCTGCACCGGCGAAGTGTGGGTTCTGAGCAGCATGCGCGAGCCGTCCTCCTTCGGATGGAAGAAGAACGTGTCGTGCATCTCGCGCGCGGGATGGCCTTCCGGGAAGTTGAGCTTGGTGAAGTTGTAGTCGTCGGTCTCGATATCGGGACCTTCGGCGACCGAGAATCCCATGTCGGCGAAGATCGTGGTGACCTCGTCCCAGACCTGGCTCAGCGGATGGATGCGGCCGGCCTCAGCCGGCGCGTCGCGCAGCGGCAGGGTGACGTCAACGGTCTCGGATGCGAGCCGCGCATCGAGCGCGGCCGATCTCAACACGTCGCGCCGTGCGGCTAGCGCCTCGGTGACCTTGTCCTTGGCCTGATTGATCGCCGCACCTTGCGTCTTGCGCTCGTCGGGCGACATCTTGCCGAGCGTGGCAAGCAGTGCCGAGATCGAGCCCTTCTTGCCGAGGGCCGCGACGCGCACGGCTTCAAGGGCGGCTTCGTCGCCGGCGGCGGCGATCTGGTCGAGGATGGATGTTTCGAGCGTTGCGAGGTCGGACACTGTCAAATCCTTGGCTCTAAATTCGGCTGGGTTGTCGCCGCCGGAAGGCCGTAACGTCAAGCGAAAAGCCGGTCATTTCGAGCCTCCGACCAACTGGGTTGAACCTCACGCGGGGGCCCGGCACCAAGGGGGATACGGGGAGACTTCGCGATGCTTTCGAAATCCTGCCTTGCTGTTTTTCTTGCCGTTCCGGCCGTCGTCCTGTCGGTCGCCGGCACCCCGGCGCGCGCCATGGTCTGCATGGACAAATCCATGACGCTGGACGAAGTCGCGGGCACCATCAGCGCCCAGAAGAGCTGCGAAAGCGCGATGAAGCTGTTCAGGGATTGCGAATTGACCGCGAGCGGCGATGTCCAGCTCGGCGCCGCCGTCGAAAAGAAATGCGAGGCGGACTTCATGCCCGGCCTCAGTGCCGCGCGGAAACACGCCTACCAACGCGAGATGCGCGTGTGCGACAGCAAGTACCGGAACAAGTCCGGCACCATGTATCTCTCGTTCACGGCATTTTGCCGGGCGGAGGTCGCCCAGCGTTATTCGCAACGCGCGCTGAAGGCTGCGGGCCGGAAGGCCCGCTAGCTTAGGCTTCAGGCCGCAAGGGCGGCTTTGGCCTTCTCGGCGATCAGCTGGAACGACGCGGGCTCGTTGATCGCGAGATCCGACAGCACCTTGCGGTCCACGGTGATCCCGGACTTGGCCATGCCGTCGATAAACCGGCTGTAGGTCAGGCCGAACGGACGAACGGCAGCGTTGATGCGCTGGATCCAGAGCGCGCGGAACGTCCGCTTCTTGCGCTTGCGGTCACGGAAAGCATACACCAGAGCCTTCTCGACGGCCGGCTTGGCGGTGCGGATCGTGTTCTTGCGGCGGCCGCGGAAACCCTTGGCGGCCTTGTAGACTTTCTTGTGCTTGGCGTGTGAGGTCACACCGCGTTTGACGCGAGCCATGACAAATTTCCTTCAAGATGACTTGGTTTTCGGATCGCCGCACGAGGTGCGGCGGAGATGGCAATGATCGTGGATGCGGTCAGGCGTTCGGCAAGAAGTACTTCTTGACGTTGTCGCCGTCGGTCTTGAACAGCACCGCGGTGCCGCGAAGCTGACGGATCTGCTTCTTCGTCCGCTTGATCATGCCGTGACGCTTGCTGCGATGAGCGAACATCACTTTGCCGGTGGCAGTCACCTTGAAGCGCTTTTTAGCGCCCGATTTGGTCTTCAGCTTGGGCATTTTGCTCTCCTATGGCCATAACAGAATGCCGCCCGTGAAGGCGGCTGGCCGTCTAAAATGCTCGTTAGAGCGTTGATTGTGCTCAGGTTTTTACGAACTAGCGCAAAACCCGCACGAAACACCGCCGCGGCAGCCCTTAATCAGCCGGGCGATGAAGGCTGGGCTTATGACAGAGGACAAGCCAATTGGCAACGATGAACCGCCTGAACTTGGCCCGCGACTATCCGGAATTGCCACCCCATATGTCCAAGCCGTGTCGCCTGGAGCAGGACCAAAATGGCCCATTTTTCCCAATCGCTTTCCTCTCTGACTGAATTCGCCCGCCCGCGCCATCTGGCGCGCTTGTTGGCGCCTTTGGCCGTGCTCGTCACAGCCGCGCTGCCCTCGACGGCCGATGCCCGCGCTGGCGGTTATGACGGCATCTGGAACGTCACCTTCGCCACCACCCGCGGCAATTGCAGCTCGGGCTACAGCGTCCCCTTCACCGTCACCGGCAGACGGGTGTCGTCCGCCGGCGGCGGCCGGGTCTCCGGTACCGTCAATCGCGGCGGCGCCGTCGCGGTCGAGGTCTCGGTCGGCGCGTCCCACGCCACAGGCGGTGGCCGTCTCGCCGGCGTGGCCGGTGCCGGCTCGTGGCGAGGCATCATCTCCGGCGACCAATGCAGCGGCACCTGGCAGGCGACGCGGTCCTGAATTCGAGCCGAACCATCGCCACAAGGACGGTACGCTCCCTCCACCGCCCGCGAGGGAGGGAAAAACAAAACGGCCCGCCGGAGATCCGGACGGGCCGTTGAACTTTCAGTCCTGGCGAGCTGCGCTCAGCGCGGCGCCAGCACCATGACGACCTGACGGCCCTCGAACCTGGCGTCCTGCTCGACCTTGGCGAGCTCGGCGACGTCGGTTTTGATCTTGTCGAGCAGCTTGGTGCCTATCTCCTGGTGCGCCATTTCGCGGCCGCGATAGCGCAGTGTGATCTTGACCTTGTCGCCCTCTTCGAAGAACCGCTGCATCGCGCGCATCTTCACTTCGTAATCATGGTCGTCGATCATCGGGCGGAGCTTGATCTCCTTGATCTCGACGATCTTCTGCCGCTTGCGGGCTTCGGCGGCTTTTTTCTGGGCGGAATACTTATACTTCCCGTAGTCCATGATCTTGCAGACGGGAGGGCTGACGTTCGGCGAGATCTCGACCAGATCCATGCCGGCTTCCTGTGCCATGCGGATGGCCGCAACCGTCTCGATCGTGCCCAGGTTGTCACCGGCCTGATCGATCAGCTGGATCTGCGCATTGCGGATATCGTCATTGATGCGCGGCCCGTCTTTGGCGGCAGTGGGCGGCGCTTTATTGGGACGGCGAATGGGTGGTTCTCCAAGATTGTGAAAGAAGCGGCTATTTTGCAGGAAGATGCGTTTGCCGGCAAGCAATTCGCTCAGGCGGGAAGCGAAAAACCCTCAAATGCGCGGCATTTTGGCCACGCCCATGGGCACGCTGCACGACATAGACACCTTGCTTCTGTTCCGCAAGCGTCCCAAGGGACAATGCCGACGTCCGGTTGCGCCGCGGACCACCCCCGGACGGCTCAAACTGCACAGCCAGGGTAAACGTTCCATGACCAATGCAAGTCCCGACGCAAGTCCCGATGCCGTGCTCGACTTCATCGATGTGGGCGTGGGCCCGTCCGCGCGGAAAATCGCGGTGCGCAGCCGCGCTGGCCGGGGACCGGGCTTGGTCTGGCTTGGCGGGTTCAAATCGGACATGCAGGGCGGCAAGGCGGTGGCGCTGGATGGCTGGGCCAAGGACCACGGCCGCGCAATGGTCCGGTTCGACTATTCCGGTCACGGCGAATCCGGCGGCGATTTCGCCGATGGAACCATCGGAAGCTGGCTCGAGGATAGCGTGGCGGTGTTCGAGCGCTTCTGCGACGGCCCGCAGGTCCTGATTGGCTCCTCCATGGGCGGCTGGATGGCGCTGCTGCTCGCGCGCGAGATCAGGAAGCGTTCCGGGAAGGCGTCGCTGGCGGGCCTCGTGCTGATCGCGCCGGCGCCCGACTTCACCGAGGAGCTGATGTGGAAGGATTTTTCAGCTGAGGTGAAGAAGGAGATCGAGACCAAGGGCTTCTGGCTGCGGCCGTCGGACTATGGCGATGGCTCGCCCTATCCGATCACGCGGAACCTGATCGAGGAAGGGCGCAATCACCTCGTGCTCGGCAGCGCCATCGATCTCGGCTGCCCCGTCCGCATCCTGCAAGGCGCGCAGGATCCTGACGTGCCCTGGCAGCACGCCTTCGCGCTGACACATCGTCTGCCGGCCGACGACGTCGTGCTGACCATGATCCAGGACGGCGATCACCGCCTGTCCCGCCCGCAGGACATCGCGCGCATTCTTGCCGCGGTGGCGGAGATCGGGTGAGGGTGTAGCCAAACGTCAAGCCGGGAGAAACGCCGATGCCCACCGCCACCATGCTGCGCGCCTTCTGCGACGCTGTCGAACAGCGCAACGGCAAAGCGTTCGCCGACTTGTTCACCGAGGACGGCATCTATCATGACGTCTTCTACGGCGCGTTCGCTGGCCGCAAAAAGATCGCCGCAATGATCGACGACTGGTTCTATCGCACGGCGACCGATTTCCGCTGGGACATGCACGACCCCGTCACCAATGGCACCACGCTCTATGCGCGATACACGTTCAGCTATCGCTCGACCTTGCCGGAAGCGAACGGCGCGCGGGCGATGTTCGAGGGCGTCGCGATCATGACGCTCCGCGACGGCAAGATCGCTGGGTATCACGAGGTCGCCAACACCGCACCGGCGTTCGTTGATTTGAAGTTTGCAGCCGAACGGATTGCGAAGATCATCGGCAAGCAGGGTGCGGAGTTGAAGGCGCGGCCGGAGATGCAGCGGCATTTGGCCTGACGGCGGAGCCCCTACGGCGTCGCCGGCTTCGCCATCGGCTTGCGCTGCGCCAGCGCTGCGACCGTGGCAGTGCCGATCGGGCCCTGCTCATCATAGAGCCAGCATTCGCCGATCGCGACACCGTCGGTGGCCTGGTGGTTCACCACGTCGAAGCCGATCCAGTTCGTCACCGGCAGGCGGTGCAGATAAATCGTGACGTCGCTGTTGATATAGCCGAGCCCCTTGTCGCCGGCATTGGCAAAGGGGCTCGCGAAATCGGCGCCAACAGCGACATGGACGAACGGCGTCATCGGCACGCCCGCGACGAGCTCGCGTACCTCACTCATCCAGAGTTTTCGTGGCCCTAGCGAACCCATGTGGCCGACGATCGGTCGCGTCGTCCATTTGCCGTTCATGCCGAGCCGCGGATCGGTCGGCGGCGGAATGTCGGCGGGCTTCGGCACCTCCCAGTTCGGCGGCGACCACACGTTGCCGTCCGGATTCTGTGTTCGTCGCAGCAGCTGGCACGAGGCGCGCGCCATGCTGACGCCGCCGGAAACGAACTCCGCCTCGACCACGCGGATACGCATGCCGTCGCGCACCAGGCGCGTCGTCACTTCGATCGGCTTGTCGATGGTCGGTAGCCGAAACATGTCGACGGTGAGCCGCGCCGGCACGAATTCGGGGCCCGAATGGCGCTCCTCGATGGCAAAGCCGAGCAGGCCGACGATGACCCGCCCGTGCAGCGATTTCGGATCCCACGGACCATTGGCGACTTCCGTCGGGTGGAATGTATCGCCGTCGCGGGTGAAGAAAGGCATGTTTGTCATGATGCGCGACTTTGCGGGAACGCGCGGGGAAATCAAGTCTCTGCCCCTCATGGTGAGGAGGCGCGAAGCGCCGTCTCGAACCATGCAGGCCCCCGCTGCAGCAGATCGGCCTCGATCCTTCGAGACGCCGCTGCGCGGCTCCTCAGGATGAGGGGAAAGAGCGGAGCGCTAGGAAACCCCCTGCCACTCCTCACGAACGCTCTCATCTTGCTCGCCGGCAGTCGCATCCGTCTTGATCGCCGCGAACTCTTGATCAGGCAACAGTTGTCCCAACGCCCACACCGCGGCCCCGCGCACCAGCGCGCTCTCATCACCCAGCAATCGCCGCGCCTCCTCGGCCAGCGCCACCTCGCCAGAGTTGCCGATCGCAATCAGCACATTCCGCAAAAAGCGATCGCGACCGATCCGCTTCACCGGCGACTTCGTGAACAGCACACGAAACGCGGTATCATCAAGCCGTGACAACTCTGCAAGCGACGGCGCGCGCAATTCGTCACGTGCCGCGAGCTTGGCCTCGCGGCCCTCCTGCGCAAACTTGTTCCAGGGACACGCCGCAAGGCAATCGTCGCAGCCATAGATGCGGTTGCCGATGGCCTTGCGAAATTCGCGCGGGATCGGTCCCTTGTTCTCGATTGTGAGATAGGAGATGCAGCGCCGCGCATCGAGCTTGTAGGGCGCGGGGAATGCCGACGTCGGGCAGATGTCGAGGCACGCCTGGCACGAGCCGCAATGATCGATCTCGGCGCCATCGCGCGGCAGCGCCAGCGTGGTGTAGATCGCGCCGAGAAACAGCCACGAGCCGAACTCGCGCGAGACGAGATTGGTGTGCTTGCCCTGCCAGCCGAGACCTGCGGTCTGCGCCAGCGGCTTCTCCATGACCGCCGCTGTATCGACGAATACTTTCACTTCGGATGGCGCGGTCGCGACCAGCCAGCGCGCCAGCGCCTTCAGGCGCTTCTTGATGAGGTCGTGATAGTCGTCGCCCTGCGCATAGACCGAGATTGCCGCGTGCGTGTGCTGCTGCAGGATCGCGAGCGGATCGGAGTCGGGACCGTAATTGACGCCGAGCATGATCACCGAGCGCACGTCCTGCCATAGCCCGCGCGGATCGACCCGGCGCTCCGGCTGCGCGGCAAGCCAGTCCATGTCGCCATGGCCGCCGGAGGCGATGAATTCGAGGAAGTATTTGCCGGCGTTGTCGATCGTGCCGGGCTCGGTGATGCCGATGCAGTCGAAGCCGAGCGCGCGCGCCTCGCGTTCAAGCGCCGCCTTCAGTTCAGTCGGATCGGAGTTCAGAAATCCAGGTCCACGTAGGTCCGCGACGCCGGCACGCCGGCCAGCCATTCGCTCAGCAGCGGGCGGAACGACGGGCGGGATTTCACCCGCGCGTACCACGCCTTTGCTGCGTCGTCCTCGCTCCATGGCACGTCGCCCAGATAGTCGATCGCCGAGAGATGGGCCGCGGCGGCGAGGTCCGCGTAAGTGAGCCGGTCGCCGGCGAGGAAGTTACGCGTCTGCGCCAGCCAGCCGATATAGGCCAGATGATAGCGCACATTTGCTTTGGCGGCTCGCATCACGTCGGCCGAGGGCGCGCCACCGCCATTGTCCTCGCTCATGAAGCGTTTGTAGATGCGTTCGGTGACGAGAGGGTGGGAGACCTCCTCGAAGAATTTTTCGTTGAACCAGGCCATCAGCCGGCGCACTTCGACGCGCTCGGCGATCGTCTCCGGCATCAGGCGCTTGGGTCCCATCTCGGTGCCATGGGCCTCGTCGAGATATTCGGCGATGATGGAAGCGCCCGGAATCGGCGATTGCTCCTCGTCCACCAGGACGGGCGTGGTGCCGGCGGCATTGAGCAGCAGAAATGCCTCGCGCCGCTCCCAGCTGCGCTCTTCGACCAGCTTCAGGTCGAGCCCGTATTCGCCCGCGATCAGGCGGATGAAGCGCGAATGCGGACAGAACGGATGATGAAACAGCGTAAACATGAAGCCTTTGACTATTTGATGGCGCTTAAGAATCCATCAATGTTTGTGCAGCGCCACACTAGTCTTTCAAAACCGCGAAGCAAGGGCGTGATGCCGCATTTTGCGATTGCAGCAAAGAGGCGAATAGGCGAGAAGAGCCCCGCTTTTCCAGCGGAAATGGACCGTAAATATGTCAGATGCAATACGGGCAGTGATCCTCGGCATCATCGAGGGTGTGACCGAGTTCCTTCCCGTTTCCTCGACCGGGCATCTGCTGCTCGCGGAGCGTTTCTTCCATCTTGGTGAAGGCGCGTTCTGGGATTCGTTTACGGTTCTGATCCAGCTCGGCGCGATCCTCGCGATCGTCGTGCTGTACTTCAAGAAATTGTGGGACGTCGCGGTCGGCATGTTCACCGGCGACGCCGATGCGCGCCGCTTCGTGATCGGCGTGCTGGTGGCGTTCCTGCCCGCGGTCGTGGTCGGTCTCGTCGCCGGCAAATACATCAAGAGCATGCTGTTCAATCCGTGGGTGGTGTGCTTCTCGCTGATCGTCGGCGGCGCCATCCTGCTCTGGGTCGACAAGCTCGATCTCAAGGCGCGCGAGCATGACGCCACCAAATTTCCGCTGCTGATGTACCTCTATATCGGCATCGCGCAGTGCATTGCGATGATCCCGGGCGTGTCACGCTCCGGTGCCAGCATCGTCGCTGCGATGTTTTTGGGGGCCGACAAGCGCTCGGCGGCGGAGTTCTCGTTCTTCCTCGCCATCCCCACCATGATCGGCGCGTTTGCCTACGATTTTTACAAGAACCGCTCCGAGATGACGATGGACCACATGGGCATTGTCGCGATCGGCTTCGTGGTGTCGTTCATCACCGCGATCATCGTGGTGAAGGCATTCCTCGGATATGTCACCCGCCATGGCTTCGTGGTGTTCGCCTGGTGGCGCGTCATCGTCGGCACGCTCGGCCTGATCGCACTGGCGCTGGGACATTAACCTCTCGAAAACTCAACGACGCGCCTCAACGCAATATAAGCTTTTGATCGGTAGGCAGTTTCCAGAGCAGCGCGCGCGCGCCCCTGCGCAGGAGCTAAGCCATGACCCTCGTCAGCGGCTGGGGGCGTTTCCCGGTCGTCGATAGCGATGTGCTGCGTCCGCGGTCGTTCGAGGCCGTTTGCGAAGCCGTGGTGACCGGCTCCGTGGCGCGGGGTAACGGTCGCGCCTATGGCGATGCCGCGATCGGCGCTGTCAGGACGATCGGGATGACCGGGTTCGACCGGGTCAGGTCGTTCGATCCCGCGACCGGTCGCATCCGTCTCGAAGCCGGCGTCTTGCTGTCGGACCTGATCGACACGTTTGGCGCGCGCGGCTTCCTGCCTTTCGTCGTGCCCGGCACGCGCTTCGTGTCGGTCGGCGGCGCCATCGCAGCCGACGTGCATGGCAAGAACCATCATTGCGAAGGTGGCTTTGGCCGCTATGTCGACAGCATCTTGCTGCGCACTGGCGAGGGCGAGACCATCGAGATCTCGCGCGAGCAAAATTCCGATGCCTTCTTAGCGACCGTCGGCGGTATGGGCCTCACCGGAATCATTCTCGAAGCGACGATGCGGCTGCGGCCGGTCGAGACCGGCTGGATCCGCGAGCGGGTGATCTCCGCGTCGGATCTCGATGCCGCGATGCGCGCGCTCGACGCGGGCGATGCCGCGACCTATTCGGTGGCATGGATCGATTGTGCCGCGCGAGGGCGCGATCTCGGCCGCTCGCTGATCTATCTCGGTGAACACGCGGGCAAAGACGAGCTTGCCGATGGCGCTGCTACATTTCCCGCCGGAAAAAATCCCGAGCTGGCCGTGCCCGTTGACCTGCCGTCGATGACGCTGAATCGTTACAGCATCCGCGCCTTCAACGAGCTTTACTACCGCATGGGCGCACGACGCGCCGGCGGCGATCATGTGGTCTCGCTCTATCCATACTTCTTCCCGCTCGACAGTATCGCCGGCTGGAATCGCATCTATGGCCGGCGCGGCTTCCTCCAGCACCAATGCGTGATCCCGGAAGCGGGGGCGCGCGCCGTGCTCGGTGAGATCCTCGATCGCGTTTCCAGGCGCGGCGATGCCTCCTTCCTCGCGGTGCTGAAAAAACTCGGCCAGGGCGACGGCATTTTGTCGTTCCCGCTGCCCGGCTACACGCTGGCGCTGGATTTCCCGGTGAAGGGCGACATCCTGAATTTCCTCGACGAGATCGACCGTCTCGTCGTGGCGGCCGGCGGCCGGCTCTATCTCGCCAAGGACGCGCGTCAGTCGCGCGCGACGTTCGAGGCCGGCTATCCCGCTCTGTCGCGTTTCAACGCAATCCGCAAATCGCTCGATCCCGCGGGACACATCCGCTCAAAGCTATCACAACGCCTGTTCGATGAGGTTTAAGCCGTGATGTCACGCAAATCCGCAATTGTGCTCGGTGGCTCCTCCGACATCGGCCGCGCCACCGCGCGCGCCTTTGCCAAGGCCGGATACGATGTCGGCCTCGCCGGCCGCGACGTCGCCGCGCTGGAGCCTGACGCCGCGGATCTGCGCGCGCGCTACAACGTCGAAGTCGGTCTCAGCAAATTCGATGTGCTCGACACCGCCTCGTTCAACGGCTTTGTGAGCGGTCTTCCCGCGTTACCTGATGTCGTCATCTCGATCGTCGGCTTGCTGGGCACGCAGGACACCGCGCAGAGCGATCTCGCGCATGCCACCATGATCATGCGCACGAACTACGAAGGTCCGTCGCTGATCCTCGGCCTGTTCGCGGAAAAGTTTTTGGCCCGCGGCAGCGGTACGCTCGTCGGCGTGTCATCCGTCGCCGGCGATCGCGGCCGTGCCTCGAACTATGTCTACGGCTCGGCGAAAGCAGGCTTCTCTGCGTTCCTGTCAGGCCTGCGCGCGCGTGCGAGCCGCGGCGGTGTGCAAATCGTCACCGTAAAACCCGGCTTCGTCCGCACCAAGATGACGGAAGGCATGAAGCTGATCGGCCCGCTCACCGTTGACGCGCCGGTCGTCGGCGATGCGATTCTCAGCGCCGTCGAGAACAAGACCGACGTCGTCTATGTCAGCGGCAAATGGCGCCTCGTGATGCTGATCATCAAGACGCTGCCGGAAGCGGTGTTCAAGAAGCTGAAGTTTTGAGTTTGATGGGATTGCGTTGTCGCCGCAGCGGCAGTGCGCCCCCTCGCCCCGTTCTTACGGGGAGAGGGTTGGGGTGAGGGGCCTCTCTCCACACGTGAGATCGTAGAGAGACTTGTACCCCCTCACCCGGATCGCACCGGACGATGCTGCGCATCGCCGGGGGCGATCCGACCTCTCCCCGCAGGCGGGGAGAGGTAAGAGAAACCCTCACGCGCTCTTGCGCTGGAACTGGCCCTGCGGGCGGAAGCGCCAGAGATATTGCGGAGCGATCGCCTCCAGCGAATCCGCTGTGATGCCGAGCCCTTCCAGCGTGAGCCCTGCGGCCTTCGCCGTATCCGACACCACATTGTCGCGCGCGAGCAGCGTGACCTGGTCCGGCGTCAGCTTCAGCATGCCCGGCGCGAATTGCAGGAAGTTGGCCTGGAAGCGGGCGAGGCCGAACGACAGCGGCACCAGCGCGGGCTTGCGATCGGCGATGGCGACGATGGCCTCGATGATCTCGCGCATGGTCAGCACTTCCGCACCGCCGAGCTCGTAGGTCGCGCCCGCCTTGGCCTTGCCGTCGACAGCATCCGCGATCGCGGTGGCGACGTCGCCGACATAGACCGGCTGCATCTTCGTAGCGCCGCCGATCACCGGCAGCACCGGCGACATCCGCGCCAGCGCCGCAAAGCGGTTGGTGAACTGGTCCTCGGGGCCGAACATCACGGACGGGCGGAAGATCGTGGCCGAGGGGACCGCGGCCAGCACCGCCGCTTCGCCGGCCGCCTTGGCCTTGGCATAGCGCGAGGGCGATTCGGCGTCGGCGCCGATCGCCGAGACATGGATCAGGCGGCTGCCCGCCGCCGCGGCCGCCTTGGCGACGGTCTCGGCGCCCTTGGCCTGGACGGCGTCAAAGCTCTGCGCGCCGCCCTCGACCAAAATGCCGACCAGATTGATCACGACATCCGAATCACGCACCGCCGCCTCGATCGAGGCCGGGTAGCGCAGGTTAGCCTGCACCACGTGGACCTGCCCGACCTTGCCGGAGGGCTGGAGGTATCCGGCCAATTCAGGCCGCCGCACCGCCACCCGGACCCGGTAATCCCGCCGGCACAGCGCGCGGACGACATTCCGGCCCAAAAACCCCGATCCGCCGAAAACCGTGACGAGAGTTTCCGAATTCGATGCCATGGGATCTATTCCTAGGTCCGTTCCTGCGGGAAGAGTGCGTGTTATCAGGCTTGTATCGGGCCGGTGTGCGATGCGCAATCCGCATCCCCACGCACCCTCCAAGCATCATTTGACAACCGCGTCACCGAACCGTAGTAACCGCCTCCGTGCCCCAAACGGCATGCCCAGGTGGTGGAATTGGTAGACGCGCTGGCTTCAGGTGCCAGTGGCTTAACGGCCGTGAAGGTTCGAGTCCTTTCCTGGGCACCATCTTTTCCCGATGATGCTGCGATACTAAGTGTCGACCGCGTCGCCCCCGGCAAGGTTGCTGCCGTCTTCATAATTTTGTAGAACATAGTAGGAACGGCGGAGCGCTCAAATGGCTCATGACGGCCGCGTAATCGCGAACTTCGTTCTAGATGAGTGCGACAAGCGAGGGGTCGAAGTGACGAACCTCTCCCTTCAGAAGATTGTCTACTTCTGCCACGTCTGGTCCCTGATCGAATTAAAAGCTCCCCTGATCGCGCATAGATTCGAAGCATGGGAATTCGGTCCGGTACTTCCCTATCTGTACCGAGAGTTCAAAGCATTTGATCGCTCACCGATTCGGAGCCGAGCGACGCGAATCGACGCATACACCGGCCAGAGTCAAGTTGTAGGTTACACATTCGACAGCTCGACCTCAGATGTGCTCACAAAAATCGTTGAATTTTATTCGCGCCTTCGGGCAGGCGACCTCGTTGAGCTGACTCACGCGAAAGACGGTCCGTGGTATAATGTTTGGAATCACTCGGGTTCGGTGAACCCGGGCATGAAGATCGCAGATGAGGAAATTGTTCGCTTCTACTCCAAGCGCGTAGCGCCGTACAGTTTGCAATGAGAGGTCAACGTGGCAAAACTGAAAGTGCCGTCCGTTCAGCATCTCGCGCGGAATTGGCAGCCCACATCTGAGCGCACCTGCAAAAAGCTGGTAACGCTCGCGAACAGCCCACCAACGTTCAACTATAATTCTTTGTTCTTCGCCGCTCGCGATATGTTGGTGTTCAATCAGCCTTACGACGAGATCGTTGAAGGTATCAGGCGGGCTGTGAAACGTGCCGATGTCCGGCAGAATTTGCTCGGGGTGCTCCCGTTGATCCGGGATCACTTTGCCTCTGTGTCGCCCGACTTCGTACAGTCCATTGATCGTCGGTACTACTCCATTGGCCGCGGGCTGATGGTGCCTTTCGATCCGCCGCTCTTGTACGGAGTGGGGGGACAACTCACGTTCCCTTGGTTCAGCTTCTGGCGGCAGAATCCCCTCGCAAAGGAGCGTCTGTCGCTTTTCGTAACGCTCGTTGATGAGCTTCTGGCAGATGATCCTGATCTTGCAGGCGCCAAATTCCAGATTCTGGATTTCAGCGTGCCAAAGGTGAAAGGCCGTGAGCCGGAGCGCGAACTTCGCGTCATCGATGCCCGTGATATTCCGCGCGTCGACGACAAGACGAAGGTCGAAATGCTCAGGGTCTTCGCTGACGGATACTTCATGGCTGAGGCTCAGCTTGCCGGCCGCCCCACAGCGCCCGCAGAGGAACGCGAGCGGCACGATCCGAGGCAAAGTGATTTCTTCGATGATGACCCGCGGAAGCCCTGATTCCGGGGGGCGACATGTGAAGCGCTGTAGTCGGCTTCAGCTTCCGCGATGATAACGGCGATCACGCCGTCTTGCCGGCTCATTTCGTTCCAGCCGGTCAAAGACTTCGGGGCTGATCTCACCCGATTCGCATCAGCGTCATCGAGGCCACGTGCGATCGCGGCGTCCAATGCAGCTAACCGCGCTTCACGATTCTGAATGAGCCGCACACCCTCCCGCACCCCGCTCTTGGAGTGGTAGCGGCCCGACGCGACCGATTCTGTTATAAAGTTTTCAAGCGGCTTCGCCGAGATCTGCACTTACCGCCATGACCAATATTGGATGGCCTTTCTAGTAAGCGGAACTCCCCTTCAGTTCTTCAGATGGTGGACTTGGCGGACGAACTGGCTCCGGTGCCTGTGTCGCACGGCGGGATTCGCGGAGAGGGGCGGATTCGAAGCCGACAGATGCAAGCGGGGTATTCTACTACGAAGGCAAAAAAGGCTTCATCTCTTTCCGTACTTCGACATAGGAGCTCCATTTCATGTCGGAATGTTCAATCATGTGCCCGATGATTGGACGTAAGTACCCATCCAATTCGCGGAACAACTCTCGGCGAGAACCAGCATCAGGCAGGATCTCTCTCAATCTCTTTCCCAGGTGGACGATCAGGGTCCGATAACCTCTCTCAATTTCGGTTTGCGGATCCTTGTTGCCCGTCAATTCCTTAAAACGTGCAAGTAGATTATGATAATCTTCCGTTGTTTTGGCTACGTACCGCGCGACTGTTTTCTTTACGTCTACAAACTTCTGATAACGGTAAGGATCAGACAAAAATTCAAGTAGTGAAATCGCTTGAACGAACTTAAGCGACTGATCCTCTACCTCTAGCAACGCACCGTATAGCTTCAGGGCATGAGCAACCTGGTGTCCGACCTCTCCGTCCAGAGGCAAAAACGGGGCGTGAAAAGGGTCGACTACCAAGCCCAATCCCCTTGTTGGGAAATGAGTGAAGGCAGCGCCGCCTATAATGCAGCCTTGCTTTATGTCGTTATTGTAGAGCAAGACCCCAGCCATCATGTGATTGTTGTCGATTTGCCCCGCCTTGGCGGGAACGGTGTCGACAAGGTCCAAGCGGCAAAGCTGGAAACGTATGAAATCCAGCGCGAGAGAATCGGCCTTCTCGGAAAGCAACCCGATGAAATCCAGATGGCCTTGGTGGCTGTAGCCGTGCATTGCATCCCAGTCGAAGCTCAAAGGAAACGCTATCAACGTATGATCGACGAAGGTTTCAAGGTCGATGCCCGAAGCAGCGGATTGATACCATGCCAAGCTCCCTTCGGCGCCGTGTTGTTGAATGTTAAGTGAGGCAAACGAGACTTCTCCGCGCGGAAAGATGATTATTTCTTCTACGAATTCGATGGGTTCTTCGACGAGGGCGCGTGCCCACGGCAATACAACCAAATGCACGCCGGGCTTTAGCCAAGCCCCACAATGAGCAAGAATATCGTCGTCCATTATACTTCCACTATTTGGGTTGGCAGCGTGTTCTTCCAAGCGCCACGCGCACCTTGACTCAAGGTCAAACTCGAACGAGCCGACATGAGCTCGCGCGCTTAGCTGATATGCGCCTCATGGCGGGGGATGGGTTCGCCGCTCTTAGAGGCGCCAAGGGCGCGCAGTCCACAGGACACTTATGGCGTTGAACGAGCTTCGGAGGCGGGTGGTAAGACGCCCTAGCGGTTCTTTTGATCCGCGCCTTGGCAGAAGGTGAAATAGAAGTTTGCGTCTATCTCAACGGTCGCGAAATTGCGGTCTTTGGGTCTTCTCTCAGAACCGACTACGACCTTCTTTGCACGCAAAAGCCGCCCCGGCAGATCCGAGCGCTTCACGTACCTTCTTGGTCGATTCTTCAGTTTCATCAATGGCTCCCGAAGAGCTTTTTCAACTCTGGGTCGGTAATTTTTGTCTTGCAAGCATCGCCGACGCGCCTGGCCTTACCGCCATTCACGGATTTCAAACAAACCGAGCTTCCATCCGGGTTAACGGTCAAATCGTATTTTGTTCCATTTTTGTTCTTTGTCCAGAGCCTTGTGGTCCCTTGGGGTGCATAGCACCAATCCAAAGACGGGCCGTCGATGCCGGCCATGGCGTTAGCGACATCGATGGCGGAGCCATACCGGTCCTTCGGATCAACCTGCAGGCACTTCCTGATTACGTTGCGGAGGGTGCTCGGGATATGCGGCAAAAATGATGATCGATCCGGGAACTTGCCATTGCGAAGGTCATATCTAAACGCCGCCTTATCGAAGGTGGCCGGCGGCCCGTACTTCGCGAACTGCTGGTTGAAATGATCGTTTCCGTTAGCCATGCGATATAGCGTCAGGCCAACCTGGTAAATGTCGAATGACCGATCGAAATGATCGGTCACAGTGGCCTCTGGTGGTATCATTTTCCCATAGTGTCGATCCTGCGCGGCAATACCACTGAAGTTCATTTGCTTGGCCTGCCCGAAGTCCGAGACAAGGGCTTCGCCGCGAGGCGAGAGTAAGATGTTGTCCGGCTTTACATCAAAATGGACGAGGTCTTTCGAGTGGATGTTGTGCAGGCCGCTCAGAGTCTGCGTGCCCAGGATCACGATCTCACGGACCGTCAAAAATCTGGTAGCCATCAGCCCTTTGACTGAGCCCTTCTGATAATAGGGCATCGCAATGTAGACGTGGTCAGCATCGAAGCACGCGTAGTGCACCTGAACCACGTTAGGATGCGCGCTGGCATATAGTGCCTGGGACTCGGCAAAAAACTCGGTCGGGGAGTTCAGCTTCGATTTCAATATTTGCTTGGTAACGATCTCTGCGTCCAGCTGATGGTCGCGCGTGATATAGGTCTTTGAATTCTGTCCGTCCTGACCGATCTCCTTGATAATATCAAACGTGAGTTCGGCCTTCTGGTAAGGCTTAAGCATCCTTGGTTCCCATCGCGCAGAGGATTGCTTCTCGCGCTTCCTTCGTCATCTTCTCCCAGTTCTCTACGCCTGGACTATCTTCGCCGGCTACCATGGGCTTGAACCGAGCTCTGTCGAATCCGACTCGGGCCGAGATGGAAGCAATCTGGCCAACGTAGTAGGCTTTGAGGTCGGAGCTGGCGAACGCCTCTTGGATCACGCCCTCGATCTGAATGCGTTCAACGCTCGCACCGTCAGCGCTGGGCTCGGTTACGCGGATTCCTGCACGCTCAACTTCATACTCCCTCAGGATATCGAGCAGATTCGAGCGAACGTATTTTAAGGCGTCCGGCGTTTCGAAGGCGGCAGGAATTTTTATTCTTTCGACGTTGACGATAGAGTTCTGGTCGGTGTCGATGATAGCAAACGTCACAGCGCTCGGTGCCGCGCGAATCCCTATAGCTATCATTACTTCCTCCCGTCTCTAAGTCATCTTAACTGGAATGATTTGTCTAGTGTAAAGTTACAACGCAGTATCATACAATCTATAATTGTATAAGCCTGCTTCCCCCTCACACCACCCGTTTCCCCGCCCGATCCGCCACCGCCTTCTGCACAAAATACATCATCACCATCGTGACGATCGTCGTCGTGACGACGACGTAGCCGATCCGCTCGAAATGCAGCAGCGAACCATCCGGCTGCTGCGCGATGATCGCTGCGGCGAACACCGAGCCGAGGCCGCCGGAGAGTTGCTGGAGTGATGCGCTGACCGCGCTGAACGAGCCGCGCTGGCTCTGATCGGGGATCGCCGAGATCAGCGCCTGCGACGGGATCATGCGCGAGAAGATGCCGACGAACATCAGCACGTTGACGGTGATCGCGATCGCCAGCGAGACGTGGCCGAGATGGGTGTAGATCAGCACCATGATGACGGTCATCACGCAGCCGAACACGAAGGTCGGGTATTTGCCGAATGCGTCGCTGGCACGGCCGACCAGCGGCCCCGTGACGATGCTGAACAGGCCGGAGACGAGATAGATCGTCGGCAGATGCGCCATATCGATGCCGATATTGTTCACGGTGAAGGCGCTGGAATACGGCATCAGCATGTACCCGCCCGTCGCCAGCAGCGTCGTGACCGCGAAGGCCAGCGTGTAGCGCGGCTCTCCGATCGTCGCGATCAGATGATGGAACGGGTTTCTGTCCTGCTTCAGCTTCAGATGCGCATCCACCGGCTCCATCGCGAAGCCGATGACGGCGATCGTCACGATCGACAGGCCGACGATCGCGATGAAGCAGACATGCCAGCTCCAGTGGTTGGCGAGAAACAGTCCGGCGGGAATGCCGAGCACCTGGCTCGCGGCAAAAGCGGTCTGGATGAAGCCCATCACGCGGCCGCGCAGATGCAGCGCGAACAGGTCGGTGACGATGGCCAGCACGACGGAGCCGATCACGCCGCCGAACAATCCGGTCACGATCCGGCCGAGCAGCAGCACATGGTAAGTCTGCGCGGCGGCGCAGAGCAGGGTGCCGAGCGTGAAGCCGACATAGAAGAACAGCAGCAGGCGCTTGCGATCGAAGCGATCGGCAAAGCCGGCGGCGAGAATGCCCGAAAATCCCGCGCTGAACGCATAGGCCGACACCGCGATGCCGAATTGTCCGGTCGTGATGTCGAGCGCCGGCATCAGGATGGCGCCAAGCGGCGACATGATGATGAAGTCGAGGATGATCGTGAACTGCGTGAACGCGAGCAGCGCGATGAGGAGTGACTGGTAGCGCGAAAAGCCGCGCGGGCGTTCCTGTTGATCGTCGATCGGCACAGCTAGCGTCTGTTCGGTCATGACCACCTGATTCATGTTGGGCGCGAAACTGGCAGATAGGGTAGGCCGGGACGATTTCCACGGTGCGCATGCCACAAGGTCGGCTGGAATATGAAGCTCGCGGCGGGTTGTGGGATCCGGGCAACAGCCGGGGGCATCGATTGGACCGGGGCATCGCGTGGCGGCCGCCCCATCTCCGGTTGAATTAAGCCGCTTTTAGCGAATGCCCCCTAGGCTCCCGACCGTCCATTTCCCTGCTCCCCGGCCTCCCCCAGTCCTTGGGCCGGTCATGTTGCGGTCAATAGAGCGTTTTCGGATGGAGCAGCCTGCCCGGCAGTACGATTCTGGCGTCCCCACACCGTCGGCAAGTCCGGCGGCTGCGCGGGCGCTTGTGATCGATCTCGAAGGCGCCTTGCTGCGCTCCGAGCTGCTGATGGAAACGCTGTTCTCCAGGCCTGCCCTCATGCTTGGCCGCTTCGGTGCGGGCGGACGCCCGGGCATGGCGGCGCTCACGGATATTTTGGCGCGGGCCGAGATCGATTACGCCCATCTGCCCTATGATTCCGATGTTCTGAACCAGGCCCTGGCGGCACGGGCGCGGGGGGCAAAAATTTATCTCGTCGCGGGGCGCTTTGCGGGTCACGCGGCGGGCATCGCCGCGCATCTCGGCTTCGATGGCGTCGTGACGCCGGCCGATCTCGCGGCGGGCGAGAAGCTGCCGTTCGATCGCAGCTCGATAGATCGCATCGACAGCCAAAACCGCAGCCGCGCCAGTCTCAAAACCTGGGCGAAGGCGCTGCGGGTCTATCAATACGCCAAGAACACGCTGGTGTTCGTGCCTGTTATCACCGCGCATCAGCTGAATTTTGCCACGCTCGGCTATGCGCTGCTGGCGTTTTTGGCGTTCTCGGCCTGTGCGTCCGGCGCCTATCTGATGAACGATCTCCTGGATCTCGCCGCCGATCGGCAGCATCCGACCAAGCGCCATCGCGCGCTTGCGGCCGGTGATCTCAAGATCTCTTCGGCACTGCTTGCGATCCCCACGCTGTGGCTGTTCGCGGTTGCCGCCTCCCTCTGCATCTCGCCGCTGTTCCTCGGCGTGCTCGGCGGCTATCTCGCCACCACCATCGCCTATTCGCTCGTACTGAAGCGCAAGATGCTGGTCGATGTCGTGACGCTCGCCGGCCTCTACAGCTTGCGCATCATCGCCGGCGCCGTCGGTGTCGGCGTGGTGCTGTCGGAATGGCTGCTGATCTTCTCGCTGTTCGTGTTCACGTCGCTGGCGCTGATCAAGCGCTTCAGCGAGCTCAGCATGCGCGAGACGGCGGGCCTCGCCGATCCCTCCAACCGCGACTATCGCGTCACCGATCTGCACATCATCGGCGCCATGGCGGCGGCGAGCGCGATGAACGCGGTGACCGTGTTCTCGCTCTATGTGTCTTCCTCCGCAGTGATGCCGCTGTACAGCCGCCCCTGGATGCTATGGCTGCTGAACCCGCTGCTGCTGTACTGGTTCGGCCGCGCCCTGATGATGGCGCATCGCCGCGAGATGCCCGACGATCCCATCATCTATGCGTTCCGCGACGGCCCCAGCCGCACCACGGTCGCGGCGATGATCTGCATCATGCTGGCGGCGATCTGAGCTGGCTTTTAAGGGCATCTCGCGCTTGCGCCGCCCGGCTCCAATGGCTAAATCGCAACCCATCCGATTAGCTTATGATGCCGACAGACCGATTCGACCCAAGGTTTTGAAACGCCATGACCGTACGCCTGCACCGCGGCGATTTGCCCGACCTGTCCCGCTACACCTCGGCGGTGGCGATCGACACCGAAACCATGGGGTTGAACCCGCACCGTGACCGGCTCTGCGTGGTGCAGCTGTCGCCCGGCGACGGTAGCGCCGACGTGGTGCAGATCCCCAAGGGCCACACCGATGCGCCGAACCTGAAGGCGCTGCTGGCCAATCCTGAGATCACCAAGATCTTCCACTTCGCGCGGTTCGACGTTGCGGTGCTGTACCAGACCTTTGGCGTCATGACCGGCCCGATTTATTGCACCAAGATTGCCTCCCGCCTGATCCGCACCTACACCGACCGCCATGGCCTCAAGGACCTCGTGCGCGAGGTGCTCAATGTCGACCTCTCCAAGCAGCAGCAATCCAGCGATTGGGGTTCCGATAGCCTGACCGAGCCGCAGCTCGCCTACGCCGCCTCCGACGTGCTGCATCTGCACGCCCTACGCGAGCGGCTCGATGCCATGCTGGTCCGCGAAGGCCGCACGGCGCTGGCAAAAGCCTGTTTCGAGTTCCTGCCGACCCGCTGCCTGCTCGACCTCCAGGGTTGGGAAGAAGAGGACATTTTCGCGCATTCCTGAGCCCCCTAGCGGGAGTTCGGTTAGGGCTGCCGCCCCGTTTCAGACACTTTCATGCGGCCTCTCGCAGGCTGCATATTTTGGCGGTGCCGGGTTACAATGGCCCGCCCTCGAACCAGACAAGGCGAGCGACACCCTGGAGCAGCGGTGAATTCGGCCCACAATCCCACCTACGACGCCGCGCTTGCGGCGAGGTTTGCCAGCGCGGCGCGCCACAGCCGCCTGGTGCGGATTTTGCGCATCGCCGTGCCGGTGACGGTGGCTGCGTCCATGGCCGCGATCGTTGTCGTTTCGACCTTCCTCAATCCGTTCCAGATTCCCATAAAACTCGACTCTGGAAATCTCGTGGTGACGGGCACCAAGATCACGATGGAATCGCCGCACATGTCCGGCTTCACGCCGGATCAGCGGCCCTACGAGCTCTGGGCCAAGACCGCGACACAGGACATCACCGACCCCGATCATGTCGATCTCACCGATCTGCGCGCGAAGGTGCTGATGGAGGATCAATCGACCATGTTCCTCGACGCCCGCACCGGCCGTTTCGACAACAAGCAGCAGCAGCTCGACCTGCACAAGGATATCTTCCTGCGCACCTCGACCGGCTATGAGGCGCGGCTGAACTCCGCCTTCGTCGACATGAACAAGGGCACGGTCTCCTCGGACGAGCATGTCGACGTCAAGCTGACCAATGGCACACTGACCGCCGATCGGCTGCGGATCACGGAAGGTGGCGACGTCGTCCGCTTCGAGGGCAATGTGGTGATGCATCTGGACAAGCTGGATGATCCCGCCGCTCAGCCCGTCGAGCAACCCCCGCCGTCGCCGCCGAAGTCCAAGAACAAGTCTGCCAATTCAAAGTGATTTTCATGATCAGGTTTTTTCCGCGCAACGATGCCAAGTGGTGTGCCATCGCAAGCGCCGCCGCGCTGGCCTTCGGTCTTCTGATCTCAGCCGGTGCGGCCCACGCGCAGAGCTCAGCCAGCGTGCCGAACGCGATGCAAGGCTTCTCGCAAAACCGCGATCAGCCGATCCAGATCGACGCCGCCTCGCTCGAGATGCGCGACAAGAAGAAGGAGGCGACCTTCTCCGGCAATGTGAAGGTCGTGCAGGGCGATACCACCATGACCTCGAAGACGCTGGTGGTGTTCTACGAGTCGGGCGGCGACAAGCCGGCGACACCGCAGCCTGCGCCAGCCCAAAGCGCACCCGCAAAGGGCGCGAAGGCCGCGCCGATGCAGTCGTCGACGCCAGGTCCGGGCGGCAGCTCCTCGATCAAGCGGCTGGAGGCACGCGGCAATGTCGTCGTCACCCAGAAGGACCAGGTCGTGACTGGCGAGACCGCGGTGTTCGACACCAAGACCAACCTCATCACCATGCTCGGCGGGGCCGGGAGCCAGGTGGTGCTGACCCAGTGCCAGAACGTGCTGCGCGGTGACCGCCTGTTGGTCGATATGACCACCGGCGTCTCGCGGGTGGAGTCCGACAGCGGCAGGGTGCAAGGCCTGTTCATCCAGTCCCAGGGCGGACAGAACGGAAAATGCGGGACGCCGGTGGCTCCCGGCGCTGCCCCGCCTTTGCAACTGCCCGGTTCCGGCAAAAAGTAAATTCCAAGCGCGATTTCAACGGCTTGGGCCGGATGCTCCCGATCCGAGGTTGAAGCTTGCCCGGCGAGACTGTATCTAGCGCGCAGGGCTTTCGAAGCGGCGTCCGCCGCTTTTCGGGCGTGTTTCACTGGGCATGAGACATCCCTTCACTCATGCTGTGTCGGCGAATCGAAAAGCCGGCGCGGCAGATCGCGCGGATATCGCGCAGGATCAGCTTGGAAGGCTAGAAGGCGGGGATGGTCGATCTCTTCAGCATGTTCCGTCGGCGCCCCGCCAAGCGCGGCCGGCCAGGATTTGCGCGTCAGGACATCACCGCGCTCGGTGACGGCGTCGGAGGTCTCGTGCCCAGTCCTGTCAGGGACGCGCCGCCGATCGCCCGTGACCAGCCGATGCGTGCACCTGACCAGTTTGAGGCGGACTACCAAGCCGAGCCAGCGCGGGCGCAGGCGGTTCATCCGGTCAGGGCCGCCAGCCGGCCGAACGGCGCTGGCGGGCCGCAGCTTTTGAAGCGTCCGGGCTTCCTGGCTGTGCATAGCGTGGAAAAGAGCTTTGGCAGCCGCCAGGTCGTGCGCGGCGTCAGCATCTATGTGCGTCGCGGCGAAGCGGTCGGATTGCTCGGTCCGAACGGCGCCGGCAAGACCACCGTGTTCTACATGATCACCGGCCTGATCAAGCCCGATCGCGGCGCGATCGAGCTCGATGGTCACGACGTCACGAAACTCCCGATGTATCAGCGCGCGCGACTTGGCATCGGCTATCTGCCGCAGGAAGCATCGATCTTCCGCGGCCTCACCGTCGAGCAAAATATCCGCGCCGTGCTCGAAGTGGTTGAGCCCTCGCGCAAGAAGCGTGAGGCGCAGCTCGACTCGCTGCTCGACGAATTCAACATCACGCGCCTGCGTAAATCACCGTCGATCGCACTGTCAGGCGGTGAGCGTCGCCGCGTCGAAATCGCGCGTGCGCTGGCGACGCGTCCGAACTACATGCTGCTCGACGAGCCTTTCGCGGGCATCGATCCGATCGCGGTCGGCGACATTCAGGACCTCGTCCGCCATCTCACCAATCGCGGCATCGGCGTGCTCATCACCGACCATAACGTTCGCGAGACGCTCGGCCTCACCGATCGCGCCTATATCGTCTATGCCGGTGAAATCTTGACCGAGGGCAGCCCGGATGAGATCGTTGCTGATCCGGACGTCAGGCGCCTTTACCTTGGCGAGGAATTCCGCCTCTAGCCCTTTTTTCCAGTTCGTCAAGCCGTGTACATCGTGCCAAGACTAGGATAAGCAAAAATCGGACCAACTTTTTGGGATCGGTTCTTGCTTCATGGCGCTCACGCAGAGATTAGAGTTCCGGCAATCGCAGTCGCTGGTCATGACGCCGCAGCTGATGCAGGCGATCAAGCTGCTGCAATTGTCCAATCTCGATCTCACGACGTTCGTGGAAGAGGAACTCGAGCGCAACCCGCTGCTGGAGCGGGCCAACGACGAGCCCCCCGCGGGTGAAGCCCCGGCCGAGGCCGGCCAGTTCAGCGATGGCGACGATTTCGGCGGCAGCCACAGCGACGAGCCGGGCGGCGGTCCGGGCGAGGCGTTCGAGCCCGGCCAGGAAGAATGGATGAGCAAGGATCTCGGCACCCGCGCCGAGATCGAGCAGACCCTGGATACGGGCCTGGACAACGTCTTCTCCGAAGAGCCGGCCGAGGCTGCGGCGCGCAACGCCCAGGACGCGGCGCCGACCACCTACACCGAATGGGGCGGCGGCGCCTCCGGCGATGAGGACTACAATCTCGAGGCCTTCGTCGCCGCGGAGATGACGCTTGGCGACCATCTCGCCGAGCAGCTTTCGGTCGCCTTCACCGGCGCGGCGCAGCGCATGATCGGCCAGTACCTGATCGATCTCGTCGACGAGGCCGGCTACGTTCCGGCCGATCTCGGCCAGGCCGCAGAGCGTCTTGGCGCATCGCAAGCCGACGTCGAGGACGTCCTTGCCGTGCTGCAAAAGTTCGATCCGCCCGGCGTCTGCGCGCGCAATCTGAGCGAATGCCTGGCGATCCAGCTGCGCGAGCTCGACCGCTACGATCCGGCGATGCAGGCCCTCGTCGAGCATCTCGATCTCCTGGCCAAGCGCGACATCGGCGCCCTGCGCAAGCTCTGCGGCGTCGATGACGAGGACATCGCCGACATGATCGGCGAGATCCGCCGCCTCAATCCCAAGCCCGGCATGAAGTTCGGCTCGGCGCGGCTGCAGACCATGGTGCCTGACGTCTATGTCCGCCCGGGTCCCGACGGCGGCTGGCATGTCGAGCTCAACAGCGACACCTTGCCGCGCGTGCTGGTCAACCAGATCTATTATTCCCAGCTGTCGAAGAAGATCGGCAAGGATGGCGACAAATCCTACTTCACCGACGCGCTGCAGAACGCGACCTGGCTGGTGCGCGCGCTCGACCAGCGCGCCCGCACCATCCTGAAGGTCTCGACCGAGATCGTGCGTCAGCAGGACGGCTTTTTCACCCATGGCGTGGCGCATCTGCGGCCGCTGAATCTGAAGGCCGTCGCCGACGCCATCCAGATGCATGAATCCACGGTGTCGCGCGTCACCGCCAACAAATACATGGCGACAAATCGCGGCACATTCGAGTTGAAATATTTCTTCACGGCCTCGATCGCCTCGGCCGACGGCGGCGAGGCGCATTCGGCCGAAGCCGTGCGTCACCACATCAAGCAGCTGATCGATGCGGAAGCGCCGTCCGCGATCCTGTCGGATGATACCATCGTGGAACGCTTGCGCGCCTCGAGCATTGATATTGCCCGCCGCACGGTCGCGAAGTACCGCGAAGCCATGCGCATTCCGTCCTCGGTGCAACGCCGTCGTGACAAGCAGAGCGCTCTTGGTAACGTCCTTTCCACCGCAATGTCCGATCGCTCCCGCAACACCGAGCCGGCCTGATTGCACTGGCGCGAAATCGCGCTACTCTCATCCCCCCATTCGCGATCGATCCAAGCACGCGCATGATCCGGAAAAGTGCACAGTGGTTTCCCCTCCCGACAAACGCGGACGGCGTTTGCGGGGAGATCATGCGCAGGGAATAACCTTAGCTGCGATGATTCGTCATCGCAGCTGGGCGCAAACCAAGCGAGGTATCACATGACTCTTCGGATTTCGGGCAAGAGCGTCAGCGTCGGCGAGGCCCTGCGCGGCCGCGTCACCGAACGGACTGAAGAGGTCCTGCGCAAATATTTCGACGGCAATTATTCCGGCCACATCACGCTCAGCAAGGACGGCTTGGGTTTCCGCACCGACTGTGCGCTGCATCTTGATTCCGGCGTTTCGCTGGAGGCCGATTCGAACGCGCCCGACGCCTATGCCAGCGCCGACCAGGCGCTGCTGATGATCGAGAAACGGCTCAAGCGCTACAAGAGCCGGCTCAAGGACCGCTCGGCCCGCAAGGCCCATGTCGCCTCCGCCGCGCTCGCCGCCATGGATGCCACGGCTTACGTGCTGGAGGCGCCCGGCGAGGGTGAGGACGAGGACGAGGTCACCGGCTACAGCCCCGTGATCATCGCCGAGGCCACCACCTCCCTGAGGCAGCTCTCGGTCAGCGAGGCTGTCATGGAACTCGACCTCAGCGGGGCACCCTGCCTGGTATTCCAGCATGGCTCCTCGGGCCGGGTGAACATCATCTACCGCCGGGCCGACGGCAATGTCGGCTGGATCGATCCGCCAGGCGCCAAATCGGGCGGCTAGAGGGTTTTTCCGCGAAGTGGACGCCGGTTCGCGCCGGGAAAACGCGTCAAAACCAGAATCTGGAGCTTCTGCTCCGATTCCATCGGGACGGAAGCTCCAGGCTCGCGCAAGGGCGGCCCCGTATCAACCACAGCCCTTAACAATGACCGTGGCAAAGCCGCACGCGGGAGTTGGCACCGGGATTGCGTTGGAGTAGAAGCGCCCCACATCAGGATCGGGGCTAAGTCCGCCTCCTGCTTCACCTTCTTGACGCCGGCCGGGCTCGATCTGATCGAGCCGGCCAATTCGGAACCTGACGGTTTAATTCACCTCGGAAACCTTCCATGCCGATTACCGATCTGGTCGCGCCCGAGGCGATTCTCCCGGCATTGAAGGTCAACAGCAAGAAGCAGGCCCTGCAGGAACTCGCGGCCAAGGCCGCCGAGCTGACCGGGCAGAACGAGCGCGCCGTGTTCGAGGTGCTGCTCCAGCGTGAGAAGCTCGGCACCACCGCCGTGGGCTACGGCGTCGCCATTCCCCACGGCAAGCTGCCCAAGCTGGAAAAGATTTTTGGGCTGTTCGCCCGGCTCGATCGCCCGATCGATTTCGAGGCGATGGACGGCCAGCCGGTCGATCTCGTCTTCCTGCTGCTCGCCCCCGAAGGCGCCGGCGCCGACCACCTCAAGGCTCTCGCCCGTATCGCCCGCCTGCTCCGCGACCAGGACATCGCCAAGAAGCTCCGTGCTTCCCGCGATGCCCAGGCGATCTTTTCGGTGCTGGCGCTGCCGCCGGCGACTGCGGCGTAATCGGGCAAACCGGCGCGGAGCCTTCATCGCTCAAAATAAAAACGGACACGCCCTCCCCGGGCGATCAGTTCGTTCCTGGCTTGCAGCCCGAAGCGCCAATTACAGCGAGCGTGACAGATAGCGCACCGTCTTGCGTCCATCGTGGATGCTGGCGCTGCCGACTTCGACAAATCCCAACGCGGCATGAAAGGCATCCGACGACGGATTCGGTGGTTGCCGGTTGACCTCGCAAACGATTTGGTCGTGCCCAGCCGTCTCTGCGTAATCGAACAAGTCCGCATACAGCCGCCGCGCGCACCCCTTACCTCGTGCCGATGGCGCGACAACGATTCGGTCGACATAAACAAAGCGGTCGTAGCGGGCTCGAAACCACCGAAAGTTCGGATTGTCGTATTGTCCGTTTTGGTCAAGCGCGATCAGGAAAGCATCGAGATCGCCAATCCTCCGCGCGTAGAAGGCCTGCGCAACGAGATGTTTGATCTGCTCAGGCTCGAGCCACGACAACTCCTCCGCGTGGCTGTTGTTGAGTGCGAGGAGGGCGTCACCAAACGGTTCGCCGGGCGATATCTCGAAGCTGGTGATCGAGATGGGGGCCATCATGTTCATGCCGACGATTCTACCAACAGCAGGATAATAGTAAAACGAGCAAATCCTCGCGCGACGTGCAGGCAGCCTATTCCGCCGGCGCCGCCGCCCGCGACTGCGGCCTGATCTTCCTTGCCGGCTGTGAGAGAGCGTGTGCTGTCTCGTGCGTCCGGAACACGAGAGTTGAGCCCGCCGTAGTCTCACACTCCGTCATTGCGAGGAGCTCTTGCGACGAAGCAATCCAGACTGCCGCTTTCGTCGCGGCGAACGCTGCAACTGCTCAGGCACACATAAATTGTTGCGCCACCAGGAGATGTGAGCAACGATCCGGCTGGCTTGCTACTTCCGTCTTAAAGACCTGAGCCAGTGGAGTTGTCCTTGGAATTGCGCGATGGATAGTCTGCGAATTGATACGGAAGCCTTGCTGCCTGCCCAGCGTTTGGAGATTTTTCGCGAAACATTCGGGCGGCGACTCCTGAAAATCGAGATAGAGCCCGAGGCCGGCACGGATTTTCATGTCGACATGACATTGCAGGCCTTGCCGGGTCTTGGCATTGCCTCGGGATCGCTCTCCCCGATGCAAAATCGCCTCACCAGCGAGTTGATCAACAACGATGATCTCGTTCTCGTCATTCTGGAGAGAGGCGTCGGTACGGCGAGGCAACTCGGCAGAGAGGCGACCATTGGCAATGGTCAAGCGATCTTGACCAGGAATGACGAGGTCGGGAGTTTTGCCGGACATTCGCGCACGCAACTCATCAACCTTCGTTTCGAACGAAAAAGACTTTCTCCGCAGCTTGCAGATGCCGACCCTCTTGCCATTCGCCCGCTCTCGGCGAACAATCCGGCCCTGCGCCTGCTGACGTCCTATCTGCATGCCGTAACCGGCGAACTCGCGCGATCTCACCCAGCCCTGCAGCGAGCTGCCGCGGACCACGTCCACGACCTGGTCGCTCTCGCTCTCGGCGCGACCCGGGACGCCACCGAGATCGCGAAAGGGCGGGGGGTACGAATGGCGCGCCTTCATGCCATCAAGGCGGATACGGTCGCCAATGTTACGTCACGCTGGCTCTCCATAGACGCGCTCGCCGCGCGCCATGGCGTTTCTCCGCGATATGTCCGCTCGCTCTTCCAGAGCGAAGAGACGACGTTCACGGATTTCGTGCTGGGCCAGCGGTTGGCTCGCGCTCATGCGCTTCTCATCGATCCGACGCACAATGATCGCCAGATCAGCACCATCGCATTCGAGGCCGGCTTTGGCGATCTTTCCTACTTCAATCACCGCTTTCGCCAGCGATATGGCGCCACTCCGTCCGACATAAGAGCTGCGGGCCGCCGCAAGTTCGACGGCTAGATAGCAACCGAGAAGCTCGGCTCTGTTCCTCGCAGCCCAAGAAGTCATGCCGTTCAGCCCAAGCGGATGGCCCGCCTCCTCTCGATACTGCGCCCGATGTCGCCGACCAGGCGGCGCGGAGCGCTGCTGTGCAAGAGAATAACGGATTCTTCCGGTTTTCGACCAATGAGTTGCCTGAGCGGGATAGACTTTCAATCTGGCGAGAAGTGTTCGGCCGCAACGTCGTCAAGATGGATATGGAGTCCATCGGAAGCCAGCCGTTTCACAGCGAAGCGAACATCTATGCACTACCGAACCTGACCATTGCGTCGGTCTCAAGTTCTCCCAACCGGATTACAAGGACACGGGCGCTCGCTGCCGACGGCAGCGATGACCTCGTCCTCGGCGTTTTGCTCAGCGGAAGGTGCGTCACGCATCAGGGAAAGAAAGAGGTCGCGTTCCAGGCGCACGAAGGCGTTCTGTGGTCGAATGCATCGCCCGGAGGCGGATTGTACGACGCGTCGATCGATTTTCTGACCATCGCGGTGCCACGAACCGCTCTGACGCAGGCCGTCGCCAATATTGACGATGCCCTGATGCAGCTTATTCCGCAGGGCAACGACGCGATGCGGCTTTTGGTCCGCTACGTCAAAATACTGCAAAATGAATTCAGCCAGATGTCTCAGGAATTGAAGGCGGCCGCGGGTTCGCATGTGCAGGATCTCGTGGCGATGGCGCTTGGCGCAAGCCGGGATGCCGCCGAACTGGCCAAGGGGCGCGGCATCAGGGTCGCGAGGCTACTCGCGCTCAAGGCCGATATTCTTGCCAATCTGACGCGGCGAGATCTGTCGCTCGAAACCCTCGCGTCCCGGCACGGGATTTCGTCGCGCTATATTCGATCACTGTTCGAAGGCGAGCAACAGACATTCACCGATTTCGTATTGAGTCGTCGCCTGGAGCGCGCTCATCGTTGCCTCGTGGATCCGCGCTTTGCCGGCTACATGATCAACACCATCGCCTTTGAAGCGGGCTTTGGGGATCTGTCATATTTCAATCACGCGTTTCGACGGCGCTATGGCGCGACGCCATCCGATATTCGCGCCTCCGCACGAAGCAGCGAATCGGCGCCGTGATCGCGTTTCCTGTCGCCTGCGGACGTCTGTAGCGGCGCGATACGACAGTTGCCGATCCGCAACGTCGGCGCTTCGATGGCCGTTTCTGCCGTCTAGCCCAAATCATCGCGGCATCCAGCCCAAGCGCCGAGCCCAGTCGACCCGGTAATATTTCGCGGTCTGCTGCTCTCGACAGGGATCTTGGAATCCAGATGAACGCCGCACCTCAAAGCGATATCGCGACCAAAGCCCGGCGTCTCGCGCGTCCCAGGCGCGAGGTTGCAATGACCAGGGCAGCGTCGGGGGCCGAAGGCTCTCCCTGAACCGATCGATATCGGCCGCCCGCAAATCGCTGGTCGATGAGACCCGCGGCTCGCAGCCCCTGCTGCCAGACACGTCAATCGCCCGGCATGAGCGACGTCGCCCTGACCGCTCCGCATCCGGATCAATTTGAAAGCTGTTCGTCATGACCAAGCCGCACGCAAAATATCGCGCCCCGCAATCCGCCCGAGCGCGCGGCTATGCTGCGTTGCTGCTCGCCGGCACGGCTCTTGCCGGAATGCCGCTTTCTTCGCCAGCGCAAGCCCAAACGTGGAATGGAGCGGTCTCCACCGACTGGTTCACAACCGGCAACTGGAGCACGAATGCCGTCCCGACCTCCGCCACTATGGTCACCATTGATACAACCTCTCCGCATGCCACGGTTATCGGCACGTCCGCGGCCACCAGCGGATATGTCGACGTCGGGCAGAGCTTGACGGGCGCTTTGACGATCTCCGGCGGCGGCACGCTTAACGCGTCGGGTGGCGTTCATCTCGGCGTCAACGCGGGCGGCTCTGGAACGGTGACGGTGACAGGGGTGGGCTCCTCGCTGACCGAGTCAGGCACTTTAGAGGTCGGCTATTTTGGGACCGGCGTTTTGCAGGTGCAGAATGGCGGCGCTGTCCTTGCCGACAATGCGTCCATTGCTTCCTATGGCAATGGGTCGGTGACGGTCGACGGAGCCGGCTCTTCTCTGCATGTCATCAATGATTTCAGGATCGGCGACGGCGCTAGCGGCGCGTTGACAGTATCCAATAGTGGCACACTGGTGACGAGCTACGCCGCCCTCGGCTGGACTGCGACCGGGACAGGCTTCGCGACCGTGGATGGCGCGGGCTCCGCATGGAATAGCAGTCTTGATCTGGTGGTGGGCGACGCCGGCGGCGGTGTCTTGACAGTCTCGAATGGCGGCTCTGTTACCAACTACAACGGGGTCATCGGCAATCAGGCCGGCTCTATCGGAAACGTGACGGTCGACGGCGCCGGATCAACCTGGGCCAGTAGCCAGCTCCTCTCGGTGGGTAGCTCCGGCACCGGCGCGCTGACAGTTTCAAACGGTGGCGCGGTCAGCAGCACCGGCGCTTCGGTCGGCGATCTTGCCGGCTCCAATGGCAATCTCACCGTGACGGGCGCAGGTTCGACCCTGACCAGCACGGGCGTCGGCAATCAGGTCATCATCGGAAATTCCGGAACCGGCTCGCTGCAGATTGCAAACGGCGGCGTGATCAATGACGCGTACGGCATCGTGGGCAACAGTGTCGGCGGGGCCGGTACGGCGACCGTCGATGGCCTCGGGTCCCAATGGAATAATACCGGCTATCTGATTGTCGGCGCTGCGGGAGGCGGTTCGCTGACGATTGCGAATGGCGGCGTGGTTTCAGACGGCGCGGGTGGCTTTATCGGCACGGTTGCGGGCGGTACCGGATCGGTATCGGTCAGCGGCGCCAATTCGGCCTGGGCGAACGTGGGCGCTGTCATCGTTGGCAATTCCGGGACCGGTACGCTGACGGTCTCGAACGGCGGTACCGTCATGAGCAACGGCGGCACCGCCGGCAACTTTGCCGGCTCGAGCGGCAGCGTGACGGTCACAGGAGCAAATTCGGTCTGGGGCGGCGGCGCAGGTGATATCACCCTTGGTGCGTATGGCTCCGGATCGATGGTGGTTTCGAACGGTGGCAGGATCAGCAATGCCAATGCCGTGCTCGGCCAATTCGCGGGATCGACGGGCACCGCGACGGTGGACGGTGCGGGGTCGTCGTGGACGAATGCCGGTGCCTTTCAGGTCGGCATTGGTGGCAACGGCTCGGTGACAATTTCGAACGGCGGCGCAGTCGTTGCGGCTGACAGCTTTCTGGGCGGTTCGATCGGCACCGTCGGCACAGTCACCGTCACCGGTACCGGTTCGGCTTTTCTGAACAGCGGGAACATTCTGATCGCCAATGCCGGAACCGGCTCGTTGACGGTTGCGAACGGCGGCACTGTGTCCGCAGGCGGATCGATCACCATCGCATCGGCGGCCGGCTCGACCGGCGCGCTCAACATCGGAGCGGATGCGGCGAGCGCCGCTGCCGCACCGGGAACGGTGACCACACCAAGCATCGTGTTCGGGGCGGGCTCAGGGTCGATCAATTTCAATCACACCAGCACTGGCTATGCCTTCACGACGACCGTCAGCGGCGCGGGAACGATCAATCAAATCGCCGGCACTACGATTCTCGGCAACAATTTCAGCACCTTCACCGGCGTGACCAATGTGACGGGTGGCCGGCTGGCCGTGAACGGCTCGCTCGCGGGATCGACCGTGACCGTGTCAGGCGGCACGCTCGGGGGCACCGGGACAGTCGGCAGCACCATCGTCAATGGCGGTACGTTGGCGCCCGGAAACTCGATCGGGACGCTGACCGTGCAGGGCAACCTCGCGTTCACCTCGGCCGGGCACTACTCTGTCGAGCTCTCGCCGACAGCGGCCGATCTCACCAATGTCACGGGGACTGCGACGCTCGGTGGCGCCACGGTGAACGCTTCATTCGGGCCAGGCAGTTACGTCGCCAAGCAGTACACGATTGTGAACGCGACCGGCGGCGTCAGCGGCACCTTCGCTGCGATCGTCAACACCAATCTCCCGTCGGGCTTCATGTCGAGCCTGAGTTACGACGCCAACGATGTCTATCTCAATCTCGGGCTGGGGTTCACGCAATATAGCGGTCTCAACGTCAATCAGCAGAACGTCGCCAACGCACTGACAAACTTCTTCAATACGAACGGGGGCATTCAGGCGGTATTCGGGTCGCTGACGCCGGCCGGTCTGACGCAGGTCTCAGGCGAGACCGCGACCGGCACGCAGCAGACCACGTTCAACGCCATGAACATGTTCATGGGCGTGCTGACCGATCCGTTCGTGGCCGGCCGCGGCGATCCGCGTTCGTCCTTCGGTGCTGCGGGTTATGCGGCCGAGGACAGCGGCGCACTCGCTTATGCCGATCGCAAGCGCACGGGCGCCGAGCGCGACGCCTATGCCGCGATCTCTCGCAAGGCGCCGGTGCAAGCCTTCGAGCAGCGCTGGGCTGTGTGGGCCGCGGGTTTTGGCGGCGCGCAGACAACTGACGGCAACGCGTCGCTCGGCTCCAACACCGCCACCAGCCGCATCGCGGGTGCCGTGGCCGGCGCCGACTACTGGTTCTCACCCTCGACCGTGGCCGGCTTTGCGCTGGCCGGCGGCGGCACCAACTTCTCCGTGGCGAATGGCGGCACCGGCCGCTCCGATTTGTTTCAGGCCGGCGCCTTCGTGCGGCACAATGCCGGCGCGGCCTATGTCACCGGCGCGCTCGCCTATGGCTGGCAGGACATCACCACCGACCGCACGGTCACCGTCGCCGGCGCCGATCATCTGCAGGCGCGCTTCAATGCCAACGCGTATTCCGGCCGGCTGGAAGGCGGCTATCGCCTCATTGCGCCGTGGACCGGCGGTGTCGGCCTCACGCCTTACGCCGCAGCCCAGTTCACCACCTTCGACCTACCGGCCTATGCCGAGCAGGCGATCACCGGCAACAGCACCTTTGCTCTCAGCTACGCCTCGAAGAGCGTCACCGACACCCGCAGCGAGCTCGGCCTGCGTACAGACAAATCCTTTGCCATGGCCGATGGCGTCGCCACACTGCGCGGCCGCCTCGCCTGGGCCCACGATTTCAACCCCGACCGTTCGATCGGAGCGACCTTCCAGGCGCTCCCCGGCGCGAGCTTTGTTGTCAACGGCGCCGCGCAAGCCGCTGATGCCGCGCTCGTCACGGCGTCAGTGGAGAAGACATGGCTGAACGGCTGGTCCACTGCTGCGACCTTCGAAGGTGAGTTCTCGAACGTCACGCGCAGCTACGCCGGCAAGGGCACCGTGCGCTACGGGTGGTGAGATCGGCAGCAGCGGGGCTGCGCGGCTTTGATCGTGGCTTTGATCGTGTCATGGCTCCCGGTCGGAAACCGGGGTTGTTCCCTTGTCAAAGCAAAACGGGCACGCCTTCGTGCGAAGGCATGCCCGCTAAATTTCTATTCGTGCGACGTGCGCGCGCTCAGTGCACGCTTACCGCTTGCAGCTCGTTGCTCCAGGCGTTGGCCACCGCGGCTTCGCGGCTGTCGGTCAGCATGATCGGCGTGCCGTCGGCGGCGTGGAGCGCGAAGAGTTTTAGGCCCGGCGCGATCTTCGGCGCTTCGGGAAACAGGCCCGGAACGTCCTCGGAGCGGATCTGCTTCACATAGGCGATGTGACCTTCGCCGAGGTTTGCCAGCGTCTCGGGCGAGACGTTCTTGGCTTCGTATTCGAATACAACGTGACCTTCACTCATGGTCTCGACTCCTATCTCGAAACTAAGCGGTCGAGTCCGCTACTCGTTCCATTATTCGTGCTCATTGATAGCGATTGTCTTAACGATCCTCTCCGGTTCAGGCCGGGCAAGATCGACCGACAACAGCCCGTTCTTCAGATCCGCACCCAGCACCAGCATCCCCTCCGCCAGCACGAAAGTGCGCTGGAAGTGGCGCGCGGCGATGCCGCGATGGATGTATTGCCGGGTCTTGTCGTCCTGCTGCCGCCCTCGAATCACGAGCTGGTTTTCCTCAATGGTTACATCGAGTTGGTCGCGGGTGAATCCGGCGACCGCCAGCGTGATGCGCAAGCGCTCGGGCTGGCCGTCCGACCGGTCGCACCGCTCGATATTGTAGGGAGGGTAACCGTCGGCGCCTTTGACGACGCGGTCGAGCACGCGCTCGATCTCGTCGAAGCCCAAAAGGAACGGACTGGAAAGCGTGGGAACACGAGACATAGTTTACAAAGTCCTCTCGAAGCGACTTTGGCATTTCAGGGCCCGGAAGCGGCGCCCCTTGGTCAGCAATATGGGCATATCCCCGTGTCGGTTCAAGGACGTAGCGGGGCGCCTGTGGATGCGTCATTCCGCCGTCGTCAGGCCCAGGGATCGTCATGGCCGGGCTTGTCCCGGCCATCCACGACCTTACTCGCGGCTCCAAGAACGTGGATGCCCGGGACAAGCCCGGGCATGACGAAATCTGGGTGTGAATTTTCTCAATGAAAACAGACCCCCCTTCTACTGTGCATGGGGTTGTTTTCGCAGTTTTTGTTTCCCAGCCTGCCGGAACCGATCAGGCCTCGATCCGCGTCCGCCCGTCGCCGCTGAACAGATGAAGCTTTTGGCGCACCGCTGCGACGCGGATCTTTTGGCCGATCGGCGGCGCCTCGGAACCGGGAATGCGGACGATCACTTCGCCGGGCGGGAGTTCTCCGGGCGTGGCGGCGATGCGCTGCTCGTCCTGCTTGCGCGAGCCGTAAATAAAAGTTTCAGCGCCGACGCGTTCGATCGCTTCCACCGTCAGCGGCAATGCCACGCCACCGGCCGGCGTCTGGTCGGTGATGACAAAATCTTCCGGACGGATACCGAGGATGCCGGCGTCGCCTGCGTCACCGAGCTGCGACTTGATCTCATCGGCGCGGATCGACATCAAATTCATTGGCGGTGCGCCGATGAAGGAGGCGACGAAGGTCGTCGCCGGCTTCTCGTAGATCGCGAGGGGATTGCCGATTTGCTCGACCTGGCCGCCGTTCATCACAACGAGAACATCGGCGAGCGTCATCGCTTCGAGCTGATCGTGGGTGACATAGATCGACGTGGTGTTCAGCCGGCGCTGCAATTTGCGGATCTCGACGCGCATCGCGATGCGGAGTTTTGCATCGAGGTTCGACAGCGGCTCGTCGAACAGGAACACCTTCGGCTGACGCACGATGGCGCGGCCCATGGCGACGCGCTGGCGCTGACCGCCGGAGAGCTGGCGCGGCTTGCGCTCCAGCATGGCGGTGAGCTCGAGCACGCGCGCGGCTTCGTCGACGCGGGTCTTGACCTCGGCCTCCTTCATGCCGCGGTTGCGCAGGCCGTAGGCCATGTTGTTGAAGACGCTCATATGCGGATAGAGCGCGTAGTTCTGGAACACCATCGCGATGTCGCGATCGGCGGGCTCGACCTGGTTGACGATGCGGCCGCCGATGTCGATCTCGCCGCCGGTGACGGTCTCGAGGCCCGCGACCATGCGCAGCAGCGTCGACTTGCCGCAGCCGGAGGGGCCGACCAGCACGCAGAACTGGCCGTCGGCGACATCGACATTGACGCCCTTGATGGCCTCGAAGCCGCCGGGATAGGTCTTGCGGACGTTGCGCAGGGTGACGTTAGCCATAACTCTCTACTTCTCGGTCTCGACCAGACCGCGCACGAACAATTTCTGCATGACGACGACGACGAACACCGGCGGCAGCATCGCCAGCACGGCGGTGGCCATCACGATCGGCCATTCGGTCAGCGCGTCGGTGGTGGTGATCATCTTGCGGATGCCGACCTGGATGGTCTGCATGTCGTCGCGCGTGGTGATCAGCAGCGGCCAGAGATACTGATTCCAACCGAGAATGAAGAGGATCACGAACAGCGCCGCCATGTTGGTGCGCGACAGCGGCAGCAGCGTGTCCCAGAAGAAGCGCAAGGGGCCGGCGCCGTCGATGCGCGAAGCCTCGAGCAATTCGTCCGGCACGGTCATGAAGAACTGCCGGAACAGCAGCGTCGCGGTGGCCGAGGCGATCAGCGGCAGCGCCAGGCCCGCATAGCTGTCGAGCATGTGCAGATCGGCGACGATCTTGTAGGTCGGATAGATGCGGACCTCGACCGGCAGCATCAGCGTGATGAAGATGATCCAGAAGATCGGCATCCGGAACGGAAAGCGGAAATACACGATCGCATAGGCCGAGATGATCGAGATCGCGATCTTGCCGACCGCGATCAGCAGCGCCATCACCAGCGAGTTCAGCATCATGTTGCCGACCGGCTCGCGGGTCGAGCCGCTCGTGCCGACGAAGATGGTCTGGTAGTAGACCTCGAAGAAATGCCCGCCCGGCAGCAGCGACATCTGCCCGTTGGCAATCAGCGCGTTGTCCTGGGTGGAGGCGATGATGGCGATGTAGACCGGGAACGCGACGATCGCGATCCCGATCCACAGGATGGCGTGAGCGATATAGCGCCGAAAACCCTCTTCCTCGACCATCAGTAGGTCACCTTGCGTTCGACGAAGCGGAACTGGATTCCGGTCAGCACGATGACCATGACCATCAGGATCACCGATTGCGCCGCGGAGCTGCCGAGATTGCCGCCGAGCAGGCCATCCGAATAGACCTTGTAAACCAGCGTGACCGTCGACGTTCCCGGACCGCCGCGGGTCATGGTGTCGATGATGCCGAACGTGTCGAAGAAGGCGTAGACGATGTTGACGACCAGCAGGAAGAAGATGGTCGGCGACAGCAGAGGAAAGGTCACGGTCCAGAACCTGCGCATCGGACGCGCACCGTCGATCGCGGCGGCCTCGAACACGCTTTTCGGAATCGCTTGCAGACCGGCGAGGAAGAACAGGAAATTATAGGAGATCTGCTTCCACGCGGCGGCAAGGATGATCAGCGATGCGGCCTGGTCGCCATTGAGCAGCGGATTCCAGTCGATGCCCATGTTGCGAAGATAACGCGAGAGCACGCCGAGCGAGGGATGCAGCATGAAGATCCAGAGCACGCCGACGACGGGCGGGGCCACCGCATAGGGCCAGATCAGCAGCGTGCGATAGAGCATCGAGCCGCGCAGCGGCTTGTCGGCCATGACCGCGAGCAGCAGCGCGAAAGACAGCGACGACGCCGCGATGGCGAACGAGAAGACGAAGGTGCGGACGATCGCCTCGAAATAGGCAGCGTCCCTGAAGAGGTCGAGATAGTTCTCGAACCAGACGAAGGTTGTCGAAAGACCGAAGGCGTCCTGGAGCAGGAAGGACTGGATCACCGCCTGCAAGGCCGGCCAATAAAAGAAAATCAGGACGATCGCGAGCTGCGGCGCAACCAGCGCGTAAGGCAATAGTCTTGATTGGAAAATGGCTTGCTTTTGCATGATGGGCGACGCCGGCAGGCCGTGCGGCCTGCCGGCGCCTTCGCCTTATTTTACGGCGGTCTTTTCGAACTGACGCAGCATGGTGTTGCCGCGTTCGACGGCGGCATCGAGCGCCTGCTTGGCGGTCTTCTTGCCGGCCAGCGCCTGCTCGATCTCTTCCGACCAGACGTCACGCAGCTGAACCATGTTGCCGAGGCGCAAGCCGCGCGAATTCTCGGTCGGCTCCTTGTTGGTCAGCTCGAGCAGTGGGGTCTCCAGATAGGGCTGATCCTTGTAGAAACCTTCTTCCTTCGCCTTGGCGTAGGCCGCCTTGGTGATCGGCAGATAGCCCGAAGCCTTGTGGATGTAGACTTGGCGATCGGTGTCCGAGAGGAAGGTCAGGAATTTCGCGACGCCCTTGTATTCTTCGGCCGACTTGCCGCCCATCACCCAGAGCGAAGCGCCGCCGATGATCGAGTTCTGCGGTGCGCCCTTGGCATCCGGATAATAGGGCATCGGCACGGCGGTGAAGTTGAACTTGGCCTGCGCCTTGACGTTGCCGAAGAACGCCGACGAGGTCAGGTAGATCGGGCATTCGCCTGACGTGAAGCGGCCTTCGCCGGTGTTGGTGCGGCCGGCATAGTCATAGGTCTTGGTCTTCTGGAGCTCGACCAGGGTTTCGAGATGCTTGACCTGGAGCGGGCCGTTGAATTCCAGCACGGTGTCGAAGCCGTCGAGGCCGTTGGCCTTGCTGGCGAGCGGCACGTTGTGCCAGGCGGAGAGCTGCTCGAGATTGACCCAGGTGACCCAGGAGCCGGAGAAGCCGCAGGTGTCATGACCGGCAGCCTTCAGCTTCTTGGCGGCCTCGAATGTTTCGGGCCAAGTCTTCGGAATCTCGACGTTGGCCTTCTTCAGCTCATCGAGGTTGACCCACATCACGGTCGACGACGAGTTGAAGGGGAACGACAGCATCTCGCCCTTCGAGGTCGAGTAATAGCCGGTGATGGCAGGCAGGTAGATCTTCGGGTCGAACTTCTCGCCAGCCTCGGTCATCAGCTTGTAGACGGGCTTCACGGCGCCGGTCGCGGCCATCATGGTGGCGGTGCCGACTTCGAACACCTGCATGATGTGCGGGGCGTTGCCGGCGCGGAACGCCGCGATGCCGGCGTTCATCGTATCGGGATAGTTGCCCTTGTAGGTCGGGACCACCTTGTAGTCGGTCTGCGACGCGTTGAAGTCGGTGGCGAGCTTGACGATGACGTCGTTGTTGGCGCCGGTCATCGCGTGCCACCACTGGATCTCGGTCGCAGCCAGCGCCGGCGAAGCCGTCATGCCAACTGCGATTGCAACAGCGGCAGCCGCCCCAAAATGTCGAAGAGCCATCAAGTAACCTCCCTTGGCCGTCAAAAAGATCGCTTGCGCTAGCAGCGCCATATGACGTTCACATGACTGTGTAAGCGGCCGAAACGAAAGCGGCAAGCGCGGCAAAAGGGAAGCCGGCAAATAGGCGGAGACGGAGCACGCAGCCTCCTCCGTTCGCGGTGCACATGCGCGCCCACGCCGCAGTGCGGCATCACTCGTGTGAGGAGGTGCGGGCCCCTAGCGCTTGCGCTCGGGACCGCAGACGGTGCCCTTCTCGACCATCGCGTCGATCTCGGCCTTGGAGTACCCGAACTCGCCCAGCACCTCCTGGGCGTGCTCACTGAATTTCGGCGGCAGCCGGCGCAGGCTCGGCTTGCTGCGGTCGAGCCGGATCGGCGAGGCCACGCCCTTGTACCAATCCTTCTCGATAATATCGCCGCGGGCGATGGTGTGCGGGTTCTGCAACGCCTGGTCGATCTTCTGCACGGGACCTGCGGGCAGGCCTGCCGCGAGCAGGCGATTGCACAGCGGCTCGGCCTCGTGCTGGCTGAACACGGCGGCAAGCTCTGCGCGCAGGGCCTCGCGATTGGCGATGCGGTCCTTGTTGCGGGCGAAACGTGAATCGGTCCCGAGTTCGGGCTTGCCGATCTCCTTGGCAAGCTTGCGGAAGGTGCCGTCATTGCCGACGCCGATGAAGATGTTGTCGGTCTTGGTCGGAAAGATCGCGTAAGGAACGAGGTTCGGATGCTCGTTGCCGGTCAGCGACGGCGGCTTGCCATGCATGAAATAATTCGCGGTGTGCGGATGCATGATGGCGAGACCGGTTTCGTACAGCGTCGTCTCGAGGAACTGGCCTTTGCCGGAGCGCTGCCGCTCCGACAGCGCCATCAGGATGCCGATTGCTGCATAGAGGCCGGTGCCGATGTCGACCAAGGGCACGCCGATCCGCATCGGCCCGCTCTCCGGCGAGCCGGTCGCCGCGATCATGCCGGTCATGGCCTGGATGATGGCGTCATAGCCGGGATTGCCGCCGCGCGGACCGTCGGCGCCGAAGCCGCAGATCCGGCAATGCACGAGGCGCGGAAACTTCTTGCTCAGCACGTCATTGCCGATGCCCCATTTCTCCAGCGTGCCCGGCTTGAAATTCTCGATCAGGACGTCGGCTGTCTCCAGCATCTTCAGCAGCACCACGCGGCCGCCCTCGGAGGCGAGGTCGAGGCCGATTGAGCGCTTGTTGCGGTTGATGCCGATGAAATAGGCGGCGTCTTCGTCGTGGAAGGGAGGGCCCCAGTCGCGCACCTCGTCGCCGGCGGGCGGCTCGACCTTGATCACGTCGGCGCCGTGGTCGGCGAGGATCTGGGTGCAGTAGGGACCACCGAGCACGCGCGTGAGATCGATGACGCGCAGCCCGTTCATTGCGCCCAATGCTGCTCCAGAACTGGCGGCTTCAGTCATGCCTTCGCTTCCCCTGTGTCGATCATTTGATCACAGGCCTAGCGAGGTTTTTTTGCGCCCGCAATGGTCTGCCGGGTAGGGCCGCATGCACTGCGGAAGCGGCCGGCCCGAGGGGGATCCCGGGCCAGCCAATCCGCCGTTGGATCAGACGACCGTCAGGCGAACGTCGACATTGCCGCGCGTGGCATTGGAGTACGGACACACTTGGTGGGCCTTCTCGACCAGCGCCTCGGCTTCCGCACGGGCCAAGCCCGGCAGCGAGACGGCGAGATCGATCTCGAGACCGAAGCCGCCGGCCGCGCGCGGGCCGATGCCGACGGTCGAGGTGACGGAGGCGTCGGCGGGGACCTTGGGGCCGCCCTGCGAGGACACGAACTTCATCGCGCCGATGAAGCAGGCGGCGTAGCCGGCCGCGAACAGCTGCTCGGGATTGTTGCCGGCGCCGCCGCCACCACCGAGTTCCTTCGGCGTGGTGAGCTTGACGTCGAGTGCGCCGTCGAGGGTCGCAGCATGGCCGTCACGGCCGCCGGTGGCTTTTGCGCTGGTCTTGTAGAGGACGTTCACGGACATTTTCGTCTCCTCGGGTGTTCCGGTTGGGGTGCGCTCTGTATCGCAGGCAATTAGATTGTGCGCAATTGAAATTTGCATGCCTCACATTTAATTGTTCGCAATTGAATCTGGCGCCGGCCGGCCCCAGAATGAGGTCTAGCTCGTGAGATTCCTGATGCCCCGGAAATTATCGACCCTGGATCCGCAACGCCTCGACAACCAGATCTGCTTCGCGGTCTATTCGGCCGCGCATGCCTTCAACCGCGTCTACAAGCCGCTGCTGGACCGGCTCGGCCTGACCTATCCGCAATATCTGGTCATGCTGGTGCTGTGGGAGCGCGACGACGTTCCGGTCAAGGACATCGGCGAAAGGCTATTCCTGGATTCGGGCACGCTGACACCGCTGCTGAAGCGGCTCGAGGCGGCTCATCTCGTCAAGCGCACGCGCTCGAGCGAGGACGAACGCCAGGTACTGATCGCGCTGACGCCGCAGGGCCACGCGCTGAAGGAGAAAGCGCGCAGCGTGCCGCCGTCGATCCTGGCGGCGTCGGATTGTTCGGTGTCCGAGCTGGTGGCGATGAAAGACGAGATCGTCGCGTTGCGCGACCGGCTCAATGCGGTGATCGGGGAGTAGGGGATTCTCTAGAGCCCGGCTTCGCCCTTCGGGCTCTGCGCGGCTGCGCCACGCGTAGCCCGAAGGGCGAAGCGTGGTGGAGCCAGGCGGGATCGAACCGCCGACCTCTTGCATGCCATGCAAGCGCTCTCCCAGCTGAGCTATGGCCCCGTAGTCCTTAAATGGAACGATCCTGGTGGATCACTCCAGACCGGCGAGCCTGGTGACTCGCGCGGTGCACCCTTTTTCACAGATCAGGGCTGATCTCAAGTCTCTTCATCGCCCCCGACATCACCAATGATGTCCGTGACGTCCTCATCGCCCTCTTCGTCGTCGGCAATGAAGGTCGAATCATCGTCATCGTCGTCCTCGATGGTCTCGTCGACCTCGATATCGTCCTCCGATTCGGGCACGACGGCTTTGACCTTGCCGCTGTTCTCCTCGGCATCGGCCTCCTCAAGCGAGACCTCCTCGACCTCGGCCGGCTCCGGCGTCGTGTCGGCGGCGGCGGCCGCGGCATGACGGGCTTCGGCGCCACGAGGCACGCGGGCCGGGGCGATGGGCGCGATCGGCACGACTTCGCCGCTATAGGGCGAGATCACCGGAGTCTTGTTGAGGTCATAGAACTTCTTGCCCGTAGTCGGGCAAATACGTTTGGTTCCGAGTTCGGACTTGGCCACGGTGAAGGAATCCTGGGAATGTCTGAAAAGCGGTGTTTCACTTGGCTAGTTGGCGGCCCGCTGTCAATAGCGCATTACGGGAGAACGACATGCCCGTGACGGCGGGAAGCCCATGTGGTACCTGCCCGCGAGCCCAAAAGGCACATCCAAGGACACAATCTTGACCCATTCCGACAAGCCGACGCCGCTTCAGTCGCGCGCAAGCGGTCCCCTGACCGGGAAAGTACGGGTGCCCGGGGACAAGTCGATTTCCCACCGCGCCCTCATCCTCGGCGCGCTTGCGGTTGGCGAGACCAGGATTTCGGGCCTGCTGGAGGGCGAGGACGTCCTCAACACCGCCAAATCCATGCAGGCACTGGGCGCGACGGTCGAGCGCACCGGCGATTTCGCCTGGAAGGTGAACGGCGTGGGCGTCGGCGGCTTTGCTCCGCCCAAGGCTGCGCTGGATTTCGGCAATTCCGGCACCGGCTGCCGGCTGGTCATGGGCGCCGTCGCCGGCTGCCCGATCTCGGCGGTGTTCGACGGCGATTCCTCGCTGCGCAGCCGCCCGATGCGCCGGATCCTCGATCCGCTGGAAAAGATGGGCGCGAAGGTCGTCTCGGGCGGCGAGGGCGGCCGTCTGCCGCTGACCGTCCAGGGCGCACGCGATCCGCTGCCGATCACCTACAAGACGCCGGTCGCCTCGGCGCAGATCAAGTCGGCCGTGCTGCTGGCGGGGCTCGCCGCGCCGGGCACCACGACCGTGATCGAGAGCGAGGCCAGTCGCGACCATACCGAGCTGATGTTGAAGCATTTTGGTGCCGAGATCACCTCGACGCAGGAAGGTCAGCACGGTCGCCGTATCATGCTCAAAGGCCAGCCCGAACTGCATGGCGCCAATGTCGTTGTGCCCGCCGATCCCTCCTCGGCGGCGTTCCCGATCGTTGCCGCGCTGATCGTCGAGGGCTCGGATGTCGTCCTGTCCGATGTCATGACCAATCCGCTGCGCACAGGGCTGTTCACGACGCTGCGTGAAATGGGCGCCTCGATCGAGGAAAGCGAAGTCCGCGGCGATGCCGGCGAGCCGATGGCGCAGCTGCGCGTGCGCGCATCAAAGCTGCGCGGCGTCGAGGTGCCGCCGGAGCGCGCGCCATCGATGATCGACGAATATCTGGTGCTGGCGGTGGCGGCCTCCTTCGCCGAAGGCACCACCATCATGCGCGGCCTGCAGGAGCTGCGCGTCAAGGAATCTGATCGGCTCGAAGCCACCGCCGAGATGCTCCGCGTCAACGGCGTGAAGGTCGAAGTCTCCGGTGACGATCTCATCGTCGAAGGCCGCGGCCACGTCCCCGGCGGCGGCACCGTCGCCACCCACATGGATCATCGCATCGCGATGTCCGCGCTGGTGATGGGTTGCGCCTCCGACCAGCCCGTAACCGTCGACGACACCGCCTTCATCGCCACCAGCTTTCCGGACTTCATTCCGATGATGCGTTCGCTGGGGGCCGAGTTTTCATGAGGCCGCGGCCATGAGCGCAGCCTTCGACCGCGACGCCCTGCTGGATGCTTTCGATTCGATCGGCCGTGCTGCGGCCGAAGCTGGAACCAAGCTCCAGATCGCGGTCTATGGTGGCTCCGCCCTCATGCTCGCCAGCAATTTCCGCTTGGCGACCGAGGACGTCGACGTCTCGAAGCTCGAGCATCCGTTGCCGAACTGGCTGGAGAAGACCATCGCCGAAATTGCCGCAAGGAATGGATGGGGCGCCGACTGGTTCAACGATCATGTCGTATTTCATCTCAGTCCACTGGCTGACCGTGCGGCGGATCATCTCGAATTCGGCACTTTTCCGCGGGACGGCACGCCGCCGGGGCTTGAGGTTTCGGTGCCCTCCGCGGCATATCTGCTGGCGCTGAAATTGAAGGCGTTTCGCATCACGGATCCCGTTCGCGGCGAGACGGAGCGGCTGGATATCTTGAACTTGATGAAAGTGGTTGGAATTTCGACCGTCGAGGAAGCCATCGCTCTGCTTGGCCGGTATTTTCCGGTGAGCGCTGCTTCCTCGGAGAAGCAACGCTTCTTACTGAAGAACATGGACCTCGGGGGAGGAGCGGATGCGCCCAAATACCCTCGCTGAAGCCGTCGACCGCATTCGCGCGGGCGCGCCGCAGGACGCGACGCTGGCCGAATTCGTGGACACGTTCGATCTGGCGGGGACGAGCCGGGCTCAATACGCGACGATCGAGGACGAGCCGGCGCTGACGCAGAACGACCGGCTCGATGCGCTGGTCGGCGCGATCGCCGAATATCTGGCAAAACAACGTCGTCTCGGCCGGGTGCCATCATGGGTTTGCGATCCGGCGCGGCGCCTTGCCGAACCATGGTTCACCGCGTCCTCGCCCTCCGACGCGATGCGCGAATATCTCACTTTTGCGAGTCCCGCGGAGTTCGCGTCTCGCAACATATTTACCGAAGAGCGCCCCCTGCGACGCGCCCGCGGGCCCCAGACAGTCAAGGTTTGAGTGACATGATTATCGCGATCGACGGGCCCGCGGCTTCGGGCAAGGGGACGCTCGGCAAGCGGCTCGCCCATCATTACGGCTATCGTCATCTCGATACCGGCGTGATCTATCGTGCGGTGGCGTACGCCCTGATGCAGTCCGGTCATGATCTCCGGGACGAGGCGGCGGCAGTCGCCGCGGCGCAGGAACTCGATCCCGAAAAGTTCGGCAATCCTGCGCTGAAGACGCAAGCCGCCGGCGAGGGCGCCTCGATCGTCTCGGCGATCCCCAGGGTCCGCGAAGCCCTGCTCAATTTCCAGCGGCAATTCGCCGCCGATCCGCCGGGGGCCGTCCTGGACGGCCGGGACATTGGAACCGTGATCTGCCCCGATGCCGACGTGAAGATTTTTGTCGTCGCCGATCCCAGGGTCCGCGCCCACCGCCGGACCATGGAGGCCAAGGCGCGGGGTGAGGAGGCGGATGAGGCGGCCGTGCTGGCCGACATCATCCGGCGCGACGAACGCGACAAGAACCGGCCGATTGCGCCCCTGAAACCGGCCGCGGATGCTTACTTGCTAGATAACTCCCAACTGGATATAGAAGGCGGCGTCCGGGCCGCCATCGACATTATCGAGGCCGTCCGAGCGGGCCGGTCGCGGGGTTAAGCCGCTGCCGTCATTGGAGGAAGCGCCCGCTCCCGCTCTTTGAGGTCGATACCCCGATCCCCTGCTTGGGACCGGCGCGATCCAGGCTCCGGACACAGAATCCACGTATCGAATGCGCGGGCCTCAGCCGGCCCGCTTCCGCTGTTCCGGCTCCAGGCCGGAGCAACGAGCGGTCGCTCGAAGGTCTTGCGGACCTTCCGACACTGCGCGTGCGATACGCCCTTTAAACCCAACGGCCGGCACGACATCCGCAACTGGAGAACAAATGGCTTCGACTTCTGCTGATACCTATAGCCCGTCGCGCGACGATTTCGCCGCGATGCTCGACGAGTCCTTCGCAGGTGGCAGCCTGCAGGAGAGCTCCGTCGTCAAGGGCACGGTGGTCGCTATCGAAAAGGACATGGCCGTCATCGACGTCGGCCTGAAGACCGAAGGTCGCGTCGCGCTGCGCGAATTTTCCGGCCCAGGCCGTGAAAGCGAGATCAAGGTCGGCGACGTGGTCGAAGTGTTCCTCGATCGCATCGAGAACGCCCTCGGCGAAGCCGTGCTGTCGCGCGACAAGGCGCGCCGCGAAGAGAGCTGGGGCAAGCTCGAGAAGGCCTTCCAGAACAACGAGAAGGTCAACGGCGTCATCTTCAACCAGGTCAAGGGCGGCTTCACCGTCGACCTCGACGGTGCCGTGGCCTTCCTGCCGCGCTCGCAGGTCGACATTCGTCCGATCCGCGACGTTGCGCCGCTGATGAACAATTCGCAGCCGTTCCAGATCCTCAAGATGGACCGCCGCCGCGGCAACATCGTGGTGTCGCGCCGCACGGTTCTCGAAGAGACCCGCGCCGAGCAGCGCCAGGAGCTGGTGCAGAACCTCGAAGAGGGTCAGGTCATCGACGGCGTGGTCAAGAACATCACCGATTACGGTGCGTTCGTTGATCTCGGCGGCATCGACGGCCTGCTGCACGTCACCGACATCGCGTGGCGCCGCGTCAACCACCCGACCGAGGTGCTCTCGATCGGCCAGACCGTGAAGGTCAAGATCATCAAGATCAACCACGAGACGCACCGCATCTCGCTGGGCATGAAGCAGCTGCTGGACGATCCGTGGCAGGGCATCGAAGCCAAGTACCCGCTGGGTTCGCGCTTCACCGGCCGTGTCACCAACATCACCGACTACGGTGCGTTCGTCGAGCTCGAGCCGGGCATCGAAGGCCTGATCCACGTCTCCGAGATGTCGTGGACCAAGAAGAACATGCACCCCGGCAAGATCGTGTCGACCTCGCAGGAAGTCGACGTGCAGGTGCTCGAAGTCGATTCCGTCAAGCGCCGCATCTCGCTCGGCCTCAAGCAGACCATGCGCAATCCCTGGGAGGTCTTCGTCGAAGGTCACCCGACCGGTTCGACCGTCGAGGGCGAAGTCAAGAACAAGACCGAGTTTGGTCTGTTCCTGGGTCTCGAAGGCGACGTCGACGGCATGGTCCATCTCTCCGACCTCGACTGGAAGCAGCCGGGCGAGCAGGTGATCGACAATTACAAGAAGGGCGACGTGGTGAAAGCCGTGGTGCTCGATGTGGACGTCGAGAAGGAGCGTATCTCGCTCGGCATCAAGCAGCTCGAAGGCGACCCATTCGCCGAGCCGGGCGATGTCAAGAAGGGCGCGGTCGTGACCTGCGAAGTGCTCGAAGTGAAGGAAAGCGGCATCGAGGTGAAGATCACCGGGACCGACTTCTCGACCTTCATCAAGCGCTCGGAGCTCGCCCGTGACCGCAACGACCAGCGCGCCGAACGCTTCGCCGTCGGCGAGAAGGTCGATGCCCGCGTGATCCAGTTCGACAAGAAGGCCCGCAAGGTCCAGGTGTCGATCAAAGCGCTCGAAGTCGCCGAAGAGAAGGAAGCCATCGCGCAGTACGGCTCCTCCGATTCGGGAGCGACGCTGGGCGACATTCTCGGCACCGCGCTCAAGAACCGCGATAGCAAGTAAGCGAAACGCTTCCTTTCGCTGACATCAAAGCCCCGGCGCAAGCCGGGGCTTTTTTGTTGGGCGCTCCATCAGGGCTATGCGGTCACGGCCTTGTTTTCTTCAAATTGCGCCGGAATTGATGTATCCAGACAAGCCATTGGTCACGTTGTGACGGCACAACGCGCCTGACCTTTTATTTGGAGATATCCCGATGTCGCTCGATTCGGACATCATCGTCGATCGCCGCAGGATCCGCCGCAAGCTGACGTTCTGGCGTGTGTTCGCCGCGCTGATCGCGATCGCGGCGATCGCGGGCTTTGCGCTGGTCGTGACGCCCGGTGCGCGCGGCAGCTTCACATCCGCCGGCTCGATCGCGCGGGTCCAGATCGAGGGCCTGATCCGCAGCGATTCCGATCGCACGCAGGCGCTGGAGCGGCTGGAGAATTCGCAGGCCGCCGCCGTCATCGTCCACATCAACTCGCCGGGCGGCACCACCGCCGGCTCCGAACAGCTCTACGATTCGCTTGTGAGCCTGAAGGCGAAGAAGCCGCTCGTCGTCGTGGTCGAAGGCCTTGCCGCCTCCGGCGGCTACATCACGGCGATTGCCAGCGACCACATCATTGCCCAGCAGAGCTCGCTGGTCGGCTCGATCGGCGTGCTATTCCAGTTTCCCAATTTCACCGACCTCCTGAAGACCGTCGGCGTCAAGGTTGAGGAGGTGAAGTCCACCCCGCTGAAGGCTGCGCCGAACGGTTTTGAGCCGACCAGCCCCGAAGCGCGCGCCGCGCTCGATGCGCTGGTGAAGGATTCCTATGCCTGGTTCAAGGATCTGGTGAAGCAGCGCCGTGGCATGGATGACACGCAGCTCGAAAAAGTCGTCGATGGCCGCGTTTTCACCGGGCGCCAGGCGATCGATCTCAAGCTGATCGATCAGCTCGGCGACGAGAAGACCGCCGTGACCTGGCTGGTCGAGCAGAAGGGCGTCAAGAAGGGTCTCACAGTCCGCGACTACAAGCTTGAGCCGCGCTTCGGCGATCTGCCGTTCCTCAAGACTGCTGCCGTCGTAACGCTGGAAGCGCTTGGTTTAGGCTCGATTGCGCATCAAATCGGACAAACCGGCGTCGCGCAGGCCGTTGATCGGCTTGGAATGGATGGAATGCTGGCCCTGTGGCAGCCGGCTGCGTCAAATTGACGGGAACCGGGCGAGCCCTGGACCTTTTTCCCGTGTGACGGGTAGAGGTGCAGCCCGCTTTTTCGGCAAATGTCACGTATTTTCGAGACGCTCAACCTTCATTTAGCGTCTTGACAGATCACGGTATTTTCACGGAAATGGTCATCCGCACGCTTCCGGGTCCTATCTCTCGATGATCAAATCCGAACTTGTTCAGCGTATCGCCGAGCACAACCCGCATCTGTACCAGCGGGATGTCGAGAACATTGTGAATGCGATTCTCGAAGAGATCGTAGCGGCTCTCGCACGCGGTGATCGCGTCGAGTTGCGCGGCTTCGGTGCCTTCTCGGTCAAGCATCGCCCTGCACGCGCAGGGCGCAATCCACGCACTGGCGCCCATGTGCCCGTCGACCAGAAGAGCGTTCCGTTCTTCAAGACCGGCAAGGAAATGCGCGAGCGGCTGAACCGCGACCATCCGGATCCCGGCGCGCCCGATTAAAGGCCGTCGTCCGGATTTAACCGAACGGCCGCACGATGCGGCCGCCAGCTTGATTCAAGGCGAGCGATCGCGATGCGAAAATTCCTGACCGCGCTGATCGTGATTCCGCTGGCCCTGATCCTGATGACCTTTGCCGTCGCCAACCGGCATGACGTCACGGTTTCCTTCGATCCGTTCATGGCGAACGATCCGGCCCTGTCGCGCACAATGCCACTGTTTTTGCTCCTGATCCTGGTGGCCGCGCTGGGCGTCATCGCGGGCGGCTGCGCCGTCTGGTTCGGCCAGCGGCGCTGGCGGCGCGCGGCGCGCCGGCATGAGGCAGATGCCCGGGCTGCCCGCGGCGAACTGGCCGGCCTGCGGGCCCAGGCGGCTGTGGCGAAGCCCGAGCCCCAGCGCCTTCCCGTCCCCTCCGGGATGGGTCTTTACGGGCCCGCCGGGCGAGACAAGCAGCGCGCGACGTTGTAGAAGCGGCCCCAACCGAAAACCCGTTTCCCGGCCGCAGCTTGCGGCCTTGACCCGCTTTTGAGACCATGTCCTTGCTCGTCAAAATCTGCGGCCTGTCCACGCGCGAGACGCTCGACGTCGCGCTCGACGCTGGCGCAGACATGGTGGGGTTCGTGTTCTTCCCGCCCTCGCCGCGGCATGTGTCGCTGGAGGCAGGCCGTGATCTCGGCCGGCACGCGAAGCGACGCGCGCTCAAGGTCGCGCTGACGGTCGATGCCGACGATGCCACGCTCGACAACATCATGGACGCGCTGTCGCCGGACATCTTCCAGCTGCACGGCAAGGAGAGCGTGGCGCGGCTGCGCGACATCAAGCAGAGATTAGGTCGCCCCGTGATGAAGGCGCTGCCGGTCGAGACCGCAGCCGATCTTGCCGTGCTGCAGGGGTACGCAGCGGTCGCCGACCGCATCCTGTTCGACGCGAGGCCGCCCAAGGACGCGACGCGGCCGGGCGGGCTCGGCGCACCCTTCGATTGGCACCTTCTCGAAAACCTGGAGCTCGGGCTGCCGTATATGGTTTCGGGCGGTCTGCATGCGGGGAACGTCGCCGAAGCCGTTCGCGTCACCCGCGCCGGCGGCGTCGATGTCTCCTCCGGTGTCGAGAGCGCTCCCGGTGTGAAGGATCCGGAGATGATCAAAGCCTTCATTCGCGCCGCGCGCGCCAGTCAAGAGTTGAGCGTCCGATGAACATCGTCAAACCAAACTCCTACCGCAGCGGGCCCGACGAGCGCGGCCATTTCGGCATTTTCGGCGGACGCTTCGTCGCCGAAACCCTGATGCCGCTGATCCTCGATCTGGAGAAAGCCTACACCGCGGCCAAGGCCGATCCAGCCTTCCAGGCCGAGATGAACGGCTATCTCAAGAACTATGTCGGCCGGCCCTCGCCGCTTTATTTCGCCGAGCGTCTCACCGAGCATCTCGGCGGCGCAAAAATCTACCTCAAGCGCGAAGAGCTCAATCACACCGGCTCGCACAAGGTCAACAACGTGCTCGGCCAGATCATGCTGGCGCGGCGCATGGGCAAGAAGCGCATCATTGCCGAGACCGGCGCCGGCCAGCATGGTGTCGCCACCGCGACGCTGTGCGCGCGCTTCGGGCTCGAATGCATCGTCTATATGGGCGCAGTCGACGTCGAGCGGCAGCAGCAGAACGTCATCCGCATGGAGATGCTGGGCGCAACAGTGATGCCGGTGCAGTCGGGCACGCGCACGCTGAAGGACGCCATGAACGAGGCGCTGCGCGACTGGGTCACCAACGTGCACAACACCTTCTATTGCATCGGCACGGTCGCAGGCCCGCATCCCTATCCAATGATGGTGCGCGACTTCCAGTCGATCATCGGCAACGAGACCAAGACGCAGATGCAGGAGGTCGAGGGACGTCTGCCGGATTCGCTGGTCGCCTGCATCGGCGGTGGCTCGAACGCGATGGGCCTGTTTCATCCCTTCCTGGACGATTCCTCCGTCGAGATTTTCGGCGTCGAAGCCGCAGGCCATGGGCTCACGCAGCTGCATGCGGCCTCGATCGCGGGCGGCCGTCCCGGCGTGCTGCACGGCAACCGCACCTATCTCCTGATGGACGCGGACGGGCAGATCACCGACGCGCATTCGATCTCGGCCGGCCTCGACTATCCCGGCATCGGTCCCGAGCATTCCTGGCTGCACGAGATCGGCCGCGTGAACTATCTCTCTGCAACCGATGACGAGGCGCTTGCTGCGTTCCAGCTGCTCTCGAAGCTCGAAGGCATCATTCCCGCGCTCGAGCCCGCGCATGCCATCGCCAAGGTGATGGAGCTCGCACCGAAGCAGGCCAGAGATCACCTGATGGTCGTCAATCTCTCCGGCCGCGGCGACAAGGACGTCCCGCAAGTCGGCGATATCCTGAGGGGCAAGAGCAAGTGACCACGCGTATCGATACCCGTTTCGCTGAGCTGAAGAAAGCGGGCCGCTCGGCCTTCGTCACCTATGTGATGGCCGGCGATCCCGATCTCACGACGTCGCTCAACATCGTCAAGGCGCTGCCGAAGGCAGGCGCCGACGTCATCGAACTCGGCATTCCATTCACCGATCCGATGGCGGATGGTCCCTCGATTCAAGCGGCAGGTCTGCGCGCACTCAAGAACGGCATGACCTTGAAGAAGACGCTGGAACTGGTGCGCGGCTTCCGCAAGGACGACAATTTCACGCCGCTGGTGCTGATGGGCTATTACAATCCGATCTACATCTACGGCGTCGACAAGTTTTTGGCTGATGCCAAGACGGCCGGCGTTGACGGCCTGATTATCGTCGATTTGCCACCGGAGGAAGACGACGAACTCTGCATTCCCGCGCTGAAGGCGGGCCTGAACTTCATTCGCCTCGCGACCCCGACCACCGACGACAAGCGCTTGCCCGCGGTGCTCGCGAACACATCAGGCTTTGTCTATTACGTCTCCATCGCCGGCATCACCGGTGCAGCGGCGGCGGACGCGAATGCCGTCGGGGAAGCTGTCGCGCGCATCAAGCGGCATACCAAGCTGCCGATATGCGTTGGTTTTGGCATCCGCACGCCGGAGGCGGCACGCGCCATTGCCGAGAAGGCCGATGGTTCGGTGGTCGGCACCGCGCTGGTCGATGCGCTCAAGAACAGTCTCGACGCGGAAGGGCGCGCGACCGCCAAAACCGTTAACGCCGTCGCTGAGCTGACGGCGGCCTTGGCCCAGGGCGTCAAGGGCGCGCAACAGGCGGCTGAATAGGCCATAATTCCGCTTCTCGGGCGGGCGACACGGCGGCTTGCCGGGCGAAGGCCCGGCCGCCATATATTCCTTCAGGCGGTCCCCAGCGGGTTCGCTATTCTTGTTTTGACGCGTTTTCTTACCGCGAACCGGAATCCACTTCGCTTGAAAACGCTCTGATCGGAGCAAACCATGAACTGGCTTACCAATGTGGTCCGGCCGAAGATCCGCAACATGCTGCGGCGGGAGACGCCGGAGAATCTGTGGATCAAGTGCCCGGATTCCGGACAGCTCGTGTTCTACAAGGACGTCGAGGCCAACCAGTTCGTCATCCCCGGCTCGAACTACCACATGCGCATGGGCGCGGTGGCGCGTCTGAAGTCGATCTTCGACAACGAAACCTGGTTCGACGTCGCCCTGCCCGACGTCACGCCCGATCCGCTCAAGTTTCGCGATGAAAAGAAATACGTCGACCGCATCAAGGATGCCCGCGCGCGGACCAACCTCAACGATGCGGTCAAGGTCGGCTATGGCAGGCTCGAAGGCGCTGCCGTCGTCATTGCCGTGCAGGATTTCGATTTCATGGGCGGCTCGCTCGGCATGGCCGCCGGTGAGGCTCTCGTGCGCGGGCTTGAGCTTGCGGTCGAGAAGAAGTCGCCGTTCATCGTGTTCGCGGCCAGCGGCGGCGCGCGCATGCAGGAAGGCATTTTATCGCTGATGCAGATGCCGCGCACCACCGTCGGTGTGCAGATGCTGCGCGAGGCCAAGCAGCCCTACATCGTCGTGCTGACCAACCCGACCACCGGCGGCGTCACCGCATCCTACGCGATGCTCGGCGACGTGCAGATCGCCGAACCGGGCGCGCTGATCGGTTTTGCCGGCGCGCGCGTGATCGAGCAGACCATCCGCGAAAAGCTCCCCGAAGGTTTTCAACGCGCCGAGTATCTGAAAGACCACGGCATGGTCGACATGGTCGTGCATCGCCACGATCTACGCCCGACGCTGGCGCGGCTCTGCCGTCTGCTGACCAGGTCGCCGGCGCAGGAGGGCGCATCGAAATCGGTGCAGCCGGTCGCCAGCCCGGCGCAGATCGTATCGGCCGCCGAGACGGCGCCGGCTGCGCCGCACGCGTGAACGCGCCGTCTGACAGCGCAAAGCCGCCGCTCGGTGAATTGATCGGGCGGCTGTCGGCCCTGCATCAGAAGCGCATCGATCTCGGGCTGGAGCGGATGCACCGCCTGCTCGAGCGGCTCGGCCACCCCGAAAGCAAGCTGCCGCCGGTGATCCACGTCGCCGGCACCAACGGCAAGGGGTCGACCGTTGCCTATCTGCGCGCGACGCTGGAAGCCGCCGGCCTGCGCGTGCACGCCTACACCTCGCCCTATCTGGTCCGCATCAACGAATGCTTCCGGATCGGCCGCGTGGGCGGCGGCGTGCTCGTTGGCGACGACGAGTTGTACGCTGCGCTGGAAGAGGTCGAGCGCGTCAATGCCGGCGAAGCCGCGACCGTCTTCGAGCTGAAGACCGCGGCTGCGTTCCATCTGTTCGCGCAGAACCCGGCCGATGCGGTGCTGCTCGAAGTCGGCCTCGGCGGCCGGCTCGATTCGACCAACGTGGTCGATATCCCGGCGGCCTGCGTGATCACGCCTGTCAGCATGGACCACATGGATTTTCTTGGGGACACGCTGACGTCGATCGCCGGCGAGAAGGCCGCGATCATCAAGCGCGGCGTGCCCGTGATTTGTGCGGAACAGACGGGCGAGGCGATGGCCGTGATCGAGGCGCAGGCCAAGCGCATGCGCGCGCCGTTGTTTGCGGCGAACGAGAGCTGGCACGTCAATGTCGAGCACGGGCGTCTGGTTTATTCGGACGATCGCGGCCTGATGGATCTCACCGCGCCGCGCCTGTTCGGCCGTCACCAGTTCGACAATGCCGGACTTGCGATCGCGACGCTGCGCGCGATTCCGACGTTCAAGATCAACCAGGCGGCATTCGAGGCCGGCATCGTCGGCGCTGAATGGCCGGCGCGGATGCAGCGCATCACTTCGGGCGAGTTGCTCGCTTTCGGGCCGCAGGGCTCGGAGATCTGGCTCGACGGCGGGCATAATGCGGAAGGCGGCCGCGTTGCGGCGGCGGCCCTCGGCGATCTCGAAGAGCGGGTGTCGCGGCCGCTGGTGGTGATTGCGGGCATGATGGCCAACAAGGACGCGCAAGCCTTTCTCGCCAATTTCGCCGGCCTCACCCGTCACATCATCGCGGTGCCCATCCCCGACACCGAGGCCGCGATGCCGGTCGATCGCTTGGCGGATGCCGCGCGCAGCCTCGGCATGCGGGTCGAGATAGCCCCCGGCATCGAGGCAGCGCTGCGCGCCTTGTCGAAGCTCGCATACGAAGTGCCGCCGCGCATTCTGATATCAGGCTCGCTCTATCTCGCCGGCCACGTGCTGGGCCTCAACGGCACGCCTCCTGCATGAACTCTCGTGTCCCGGACAAGCGCAGCGAAGCGGAGCGCTGATCCGGGACCCAGAATGCCGCCACATGGGCCCCGGCTCTGCAGCACACCACTACGTGCTGCGCTGCGTCCGGGGCACGAGAGTGATGAGATTGCCGATGCGTTTTGCCGCGATTGCCGACATCCATGGAAACTACCTCGCGCTGGAGGCGGTGCTTGCCGACATCCGCGCCCTTGGGATCACCGACATCGTCAATCTCGGCGATATGCTGAGTGGTCCGCTCGATGCGCGCCGGACCATCGAGATCCTGATGAAGCTCGATGCCGTGCATGTGCTCGGCAATCACGACCGCTATCTGCTCGACCGTCCCCCGGAGAACATGGGTTCGTGGGATCGTCCCGCCCATGCGCAGCTCAATGAAGCGCAACTCGACTGGCTGCGTGCGCAGCCGATGACGCGCGTGTATCGCGAGCAGGTTTTCCTCTGCCATGCGACGCCCGAGAATGACGAAGTTTATTGGCTGGACACCGTGCATCCCGACGGCACGGTCGCGCTATCGCCGCTCGACCGCATCGAGCAATTCGCCGAAGGCATCACACAGTCCCTGATTCTCTGCGCCCACACCCATCTCGCCCGTGCCGTGCGCTTGCGCGATGGCCGGCTGGTCGTCAATCCCGGCAGCGTCGGCAGCCCCGGCTATCGTGACGTGCATCCGTTCCCGCATGTCGTCGAAGCCGGCACGCCGCACGCGCGTTATGCGATCCTCGAATTGACCGACGGTGCGTGGCAGGTGACGTTCCGCCAGATTTCCTATGACCATGAGACGATGGCCGCGCTCGCACGCCGCAACAATCAGCCGGAGCTTGCGAACGCGCTGGCGACGGGGTGGGTCAAGTAGCCGTATAACCATAAAAAGGGGGGAGCACACCATGGACGACGACAACGTCTGGCGACACGAATACGCCATCGAGACGTCGGCAACCGCCGCGACGATCTGGAGCATCTTTCGCGACGTGCCCGGCTGGAAAAACTGGAACGCGGGGATCGAGCAGATCGACATCGACGGGCCGTTTGCGGCCGGCACCTGGTTCACCATGAAGCCGCCCGGTGAGGAGGCGCTGCGCTCGCAACTGGTCGAGGTTCGCGAGAATGCGTGCTTCGTCGACGAAACCCGGGTTGGAGATCTCGCCATCCTGGTTGCCCATCGCATCGAATCCGTTGGGCCTGCGCGCACACGCGTCGTTTACGCCGTCGATGCCCGAGGGCCGCAGGCGTCCGAGATTGGACCTGCTGTCGCATCGGATTTTCCCGAGGTTCTCGCCAGCCTGGCCAAGCTCGCGGAAGCCAAGTCCGCCGGGAAATAAACCCCGCGCCGGGCTACGCAAAACAAAACGGCCGGCTATTCGCCGGCCGCTGCACAAACTCGGACGTCGCGGATCAGACCGCCGACGTGATCCACTGCTGAAGCTTCGCCTTCGGCGCCGCGCCGACCTGGCGGGAGGCCATCTCGCCGCCCTTGAAGATCATCAGGGTCGGGATCGACATCACGCCATACTTCGACGCGGTCTTCGGGCTCTCGTCGACGTTGAGCTTGACGATCTTGACCTTGTCGCCCATCGCGCCGGCGATCTCGTCGAGCGCGGGTGCGATCATGCGGCAGGGGCCGCACCATTCGGCCCAGAAATCGACGACGACGGGGCCGTCCGCCTTGAGCACTTCGGCTTCGAAGTCGGTGTCAGAAACCTTGCCAACGGCCATGGGAGTACCTCGTTCGGTTGAAAGAATCGGCGCGCATGGGAATCGCGCCCGGGATCATGCCGTCAACCTATGAACGGCCCCTTGCCGGGTCAAGGACGCTCACACTGAGATGAAGGGATGCCAGCGCCGCGTCCAGCGCGGGGGCTGAAATCTCCATATATTCAAGAGCCTCGGTCCAGAGCAGGACCGCCCTGATGGGCTTTTGGGGATAAAGCCGCGCCAGCACCGCCCGGTACAGCGCAAGCTGCCGGACATAGGCGGCGGGCGCCGCGGCCGCGCTTTTGGGCGCCGCCTGGTTGGTCTTGAAATCGACGATCAAAACCTCATCCGGACGAACGACCAGCCGGTCGATCTGGCCCGAGACCAGCGCCGGCGAGCCCCCTGGCCGGTCGAGTTTACCGACGATGGCGACCTCCGCCCGGCTGCCGGCGGCGAATACCGGGGCAAAGCGCGGCTCGGCGATCAAGGCGAGCACCTTATCGGCCAGCGCGGCGCGATCTGCCTCCGCCCAGTCCGAGGCGTTGCGCGCCATGAAGCCGAGCGCGGCCTCGCCCCGGCGCTCAATGGCGATGTCGGGCAGGGATTGCAGCAGGCGGTGCACCAGCGTGCCGCGTTGCAGCGCCAGTGCGCGGGACTGGACTGATTCGCCTGACCGCACGCTGCGGCCTTCCTCGGCCGACTGGCCGGACGGGCGCACCAGGTCGTCGTCGATGGTCTCGCGCGGTGCCGGCGTCCGCAGCCAGTCGGGCAGCGCGACCGATTGGTCCACGGACGTCGCGGGCGTGCCCAGTGCCGTGACATCTTCGGGACGGGCGAACCGCGTCACCTTGCCGAGCGGCGTCTCGATCGTCTCTTTGTCCAGGCCCGAGCCGGTCAGCCCGGTATCGACGAGGTCGTACCAGCTCAGCTTGCGGACCGTCCTCATGTTGCCGGGCATGCAGCCGCCGACGACCAACCGGTCGGCCGCGCGCGTCATCGCGACATAGAGCAGGCGGCGATATTCGTCCTCGGTCTCCTCGATCATGGCCTTGCGCGCGTCGGCGACGGGTTTTGGATCGTCCGCCTTGCGCCCGGCCCAGACCACGACCTCGCCGCCATTGCCGCGCGGCACGTGGATCAGCCGGACCCGCTGCGAATCCGCGGGCGACGACGTGGTGTCGACCATGAACACGACGGAGGCCTCGAGGCCCTTGGCACCGTGCACGGTCATTACCCGCACCTCGTCGCGCGTGATCTCCATGTCGCGCTTCACCTCGGTGTCGGCCGAGCGCAGCCACGCCATAAAGCCTTGCAGAGAGGCCGGCGCCTTGCGCTCGTAGTTCAGCGCCAGCTCCAGAAATTCGTCGAGCGCGTCGTTGGCCTCGTGACCGAGCCGGCGCAGGATGCGCGCGCGGCCGCCATCGCCGCCGAGCAGCCAGGCGTAGAAGGCGAATGGCGTTTCCTCGTGCGCACGAATCTCGCAGGCTTCAAGTCGCCGCAGCACTGTGGCGACTTTTTCGCTTCCAGCAGCCTGCTCGCTGAGCGCGCGCCGCAGCGATCCCTTGCGGCCATGGGCAAGCTGGAACAGTTCGTCGTCATCGAGCCCGAACAGCGGGCTCTTCAGCGCCACCGCAAGCGCGAGGTCGTCCTGCGGCAGCAGCAGCGCGTCCGCAAGGTTCATGAGGTCGATGATGCCGATGTGCTCGGTGAGCTTGAGCCGGTCGGCACCGGCAACGGGGACATTCGCGTGCTTCAGCGCCTGGATCACGGCGTCGAACGCGTTGCCGCGCCGGCGCACCAAAATCAGCATGTCGCCATAGCGCAACGGACGGCGCTCGCCCTCGTGTCCCGTCAGCGTGCCGCTCTCGACCAGCCGCTTGATCTCGGTCTGGATGCGGCGGGCAAGTTTCACTTCTGGGCTGGTGGCGGCGACGCCGTCGAACGGTGCGCGCCAGCCTTCGATCTCCTGCCGGTCGTCGGCGACTGCCAGGTCCCAAAGCTCGATCACGCTCGGACCTGCATCGGCGAGCGCATTGTGCAGGGGATGGCCGATCTCGACCGAATGGATGCTCTTGTAGATCTGGGGTTCGCGGAAGACGTGGTCGACCGAGTGCAGGATCGCGGCGCCCGAGCGGAACGAATAGGTAAAGGCGACGGGATCAAATTTCAGCCCGGCCGCCGTGAACTTCCGATTCAGCTCCCGCTTGCGCGCGTCGAATTCATGGGGGTCGGCGCCCTGGAACGAGAAGATCGACTGCTTCTCGTCGCCGACGGCGAAGACGGTGCGGTTCAGCCCCTCGCGCGCGCCTTCGCCGGCGGTGAATTCCGAGATGATGTGCGCGACGATGTCCCATTGCCGCGGGCTGGTGTCCTGGGCTTCGTCGATCAACACATGGTCGACGCCGCGGTCGAGCTTGTAATGCACCCAGCCCGAGGAGACGCGGTTGAGCATGGCCAGCGTCTTGTCGATGAGATCGTCGTAGTCGAGCAGGCCGCGCTCCTGCTTCTCGCGGCGATAGTTTGCGGCAGCGGCAGTCGCGATGTGCAGCAGGGCCGCGGTGCGGTCGCGCATGGTGACCGCACGGCGCTTCTCGATCAATCCACTGAGGCGCTGCGCTTCGTTCTCGAACAGGCGTGCGACGGAGGGATTGTTCTCGCCAAACTTCTTGGTCAGCACCGCCTTGCGCGGCAGCTTTTCGTCGGTGAGGAAGACGCCGAGATAGGCATCGACCTGCGCAGCCCCGGAAAACACCTTTGCCTCACGAAGCCGGCTCGCCTGATCGTTGTCGGACTTGCTGCCGTTCTCCAGCGCGAATGCGATGTCAGCCCAGCGCGCTCGCGACAAGTACGGGCCGTCGAGAATCTCCGTCTCGACGTCCTCGATGCGGTCGCTCGCATCGACGCCCAGCACGGCTCCCATCTGGTCAGCCGCCGCGCCGGCGTTGCCGGCCTCATCAGTCCAGGCCATGAAATGATCGCGGCTGAGACAGGCCTCGCGTACGACCTCTTTGAAAGTGACGTCTGCGGCGCTCTCCATCGCGGTCAGCAGCGCGCGGCCGGTGACGCTCTCCGGGTCGCGCGCGGCTTCCAGCAGCACTTTCAGATTGGCGCGCTCCATCATGTCGGTCTGGTCGCGCTCGTCGATCACGGAAAAGCGCGCGGGCACATTGGCCTCGAACGGAAACTGCTGGAGCAGGCGCGTGCATAGTGCGTGGATGGTCTGCACCTTCAATCCGCCGGGCGTCTCCAGTGCGCAGGCGAAAAGCTTTCGCGCGTCGCGGCGTATTTTTGCGCTGGGATGCGGGATGCCGACCGCACGGATCGCGGCGTCGAGCCCGGTATCGTCAAGCGTGACCCAATGGCCAAGCGTGGTGAACACGCGCTCGGCCATGTTGGCGGCGGCGGCCTTGGTGAAGGTGATGCAGAGGATCTTTTCCGGCGGCACGCCCGACAGCAAGAGGCGAATCACGCGCTGCACCAGCACATGGGTCTTGCCCGAGCCGGCATTGGCCGACACGAAGGCCGACGCGGTCGGATCGGATGCACGCGCCTGCCGCGCGCGGACCTCGTCGGGGATGGGGCGGGGCAGCTTCACCATTCTTCAATTCCCAGGCCGCCGGCCGCAGACCATTCCTTGATCCGGGCGAGATCGTCATAGGTGCCGTAGCGGTTGGTCCACATCGGCAGGTTCAGCGAGGTGTAGGGCTGGTTCTCGTCGTCGAAGGCGCGGATCAGCACCTCCAGTTTTGCCCGCGCTTCCGCGGCGGCCGTGTCAGGCGGCTGCGGCTCGTCGCCCTGCTTGAACTTGAGCTCGAGGATGCGTTCTTCGCCCGGCGGATTGTTGCCGCTCAGGCGGACATAGACGAGCTGGCTCACGGATGCGCCGGCGTCGATATCAGGAAAACCGCCCTCGCGCAGGATCGCGGCCTCCAGCGTGAGCTGCGGCGACAGGCCCATGCGGACCTGCTTGCCGGTCGGTGGCTGGCCGGTCTTGTAGTCGAGGATAGCGTAGCCGCCGCCCTGGCGCCGCTCGATGCGGTCGGCGCGGGCGGACAGCTTGAAGTTGCGCGTACTGTCGAGCGGGATCGAAATCTCGCCGCGGGTCTCCGCGGTGATGGCCTCGATCACGCCGCGACGCGCCGTCTCCCATTCGCCGAACCAGCGCGCGATACGCTGGAAGCGCGGCCACCACAGCGCGCGCGCCTCGGGCCGCTCCATCAGCGGCGCAAAATACTTTTCGCCGATCGCGCGTAGCACCCGGGCGGGATCGTCGGGCAGGCGCGCGGCGTAGGTCTCGGTGAACTCGCCGAGCGCATCGTGGATCGCCGAGCCGCGGTCGGCGGCCGACAACGGCATGTCGACGGGGTCGAGCGCATCGAGCCGCAGGATATGTTTCGCGTAGATCGTGTAGGGATCGCGCAGCCAGTCCTCGATCGCGGTCACCGACATCTTGAGCGGCCGCGTCGCGCGGGGCGGCCGTGGCTCGGGCTGCTTGATCGGCTCGACCTTGTCGGGCTGGTCGAGCGCATCGGCGAACTTCACGTACTTCTCGCCGGCGCGAATGGCCGTCTTCCAGAGTTCGGCGCCCGCGACCGCCTCTAACCGGTGCAGGAAGCGCGAGGCCACCGCCGGCGCGCCGCCGGCCTTGGCGGAATGAGTGAGGATCACCTCGCCGCCGCCGAGCAGTTGTGCAAAATCGTGGGCGGAGAGGCCGATGCGCCGCTCCGGCAGGTCGAGGCCAAGCTCGTGCCGCATCGGCCGGCTGAGCCAGGGATCGATGCGCGGCGCCGGCGGCCAGACGCCCTCGATCAACCCGCCGACGATGATGCGGTCGGCCTGCATCAGGCGCGATTCGAGCGGGCCGTAGATCTGCAGGTGAGCACCGGGCTTGTCTCGCCGCCGTACCGCGCGGTCATTGAACGCCGTCTGGAAGACGTCGGCGTAGTCGGGCAGCGTCACCATCAACCCACTGGTTGTGCCGCCGCGCAGGAGATCGTCGAAGGCACTCGCGAGCGCAAGGCCCTCGCGTTCCTCGAAGGCAAGCGGAATGCCCTGCTCGTCGCGCGTCAGCTCGATCATGATCTCGCGGTGCCGGTGCGCGAGCTCGGCGAAGTCGAACGGCTTTGACGATGCGAGGCTCTCGATCGGCGCCAATGCTTTTTGCAAGGCATCGATCAGCGCCTGGATGCGGTCGAGGTCTTCTGCCTTGAGACGCGCGCGCGTCTCGGCGTGATGGAGCGCGGAAACCTCCTTGCGCTCCAGCTTGGCGAGCTCGTCGCGAAAGCGGTTGAATTCGCGCAGCAGGCCGGCCGTGCCCGCGGGCGGACGCGTCCCGCGCAGGAGCGCGAGCTCCAAGCCTTCGATCGCCGCTTTCCACGCGCCAGGCAGCCGGCCGAGCCGGCACAACGGATGCTTCAGCATCGCCAGCAGCGTCGGCGGCTCCAAGCCCTTTGTCGCAGCCTCTGCCGTGAGCCGTGCAAAGATTCCGGCGGAGGTTTCCATCAGGACGTCGCCGCCGGAATCGTCGAAGGCGAGATCCCATCGGGTGAGCGCGGCCATCACCCGTCGCGCCAGCGCGCGGTCCGGCGTCACCAGCGCTGCCGATTTGTCGAGATGCCGTGCCTCGCGCATCGCGATGGCAATCGCGAGCGCTTCCATTTCAGGATTGGGAGCTTCGACGACCGCGAGGTTTTTCATGCCGCCGGTGATCTTCGCGGCGACATCGGGCTGCTTCAGCCGGTCGTGCCAAACTTCCGTTTTGGCAGACGGCCGCATCGATTCCGATGCGAGCAGATCGCGGCCGCCTTCGGCCGGCGGCTGGAGGATGTCGACGTCGCTGCGCTTGATGCCGAAGCGATCGAGCAGCGCATGCATGGCGTATTGCGGATGGTTCGACGCCGGATGCTCCGCGAACTTGCCGAGTGAATCGCGCACGCCGCCGATGCTCCGCCAGGAATCGTCGTCGAGATCGGTGTCGAGCCCCGGCAGCACCACGGCGCCATGCGGCAGCGAGGCGACCGCATGCAGGAATTTTGCGGTGGCCGGCATCGAGCCGGTCGAGCCGGCCGCGATCACGGGGCCATGGGGATGCGCGGTCAGCCGTTTTGCTTCCGCCGCAATCAGCAGGTCGCGCCGCGCCGCAGGCTCGATGCGGTTGATCTCGGCGAGATGGCCCGGCCAGGCAATGCGCGCGATACGCAAGAATTCAAGCGAGTGCTGCCAGTAGCGATCAAGCATGTCAGGCACGAGCCCATCGAGTGCGCTCCAGTCGACGCCGCGCGTCACCATGTCGTCGATCAGGCGCGCGAGATCGCCGGCCAGCGCCAGCGTCGAGGCGGGACCGCCGACCACCAGCGGCGACAGCACCGGGCCCTTGGCCCAGGCCGCGACGAGCTGCGCCAGCGTCAGCCGCCGTTCGAGCTCACCGAGCCGCGGCGGAATGTCGAGCGGCGTCGCTCCGGAAAACTGTTCGCCTTCGTCGGCAAACGCGAGCTCGTCCTCGTCGATATCGCCAAGCGCGACGATGCGCGGCAGCACCACGGCGTCCGCCTTCATCTCGTCGAGAAAGATCTCGCGGACGACGCGCATGGCGCGCCGGGTTGGCAGGTACAGCGTGACGTCCGCCAGCCGCGCCGGCTCCTTCCGCGCCTCGAATCCGTCGACCAGCCGGCCGTCCAGCAGGCTTGATACGATCGTGCGCAGGAACGGAACTGAGAGGGGAACGCTGAAGACGCGCATGGGCTGCCTGATTCGGGGATCAGGCGCCAATATAGGGACGGAGCCTCAAATAGACATGGGCGAGGTAAGGTCATCCCCGCTGTTCGCCGAGCGGCACCGGTCTCGTGCCCCGGACGCAACGCGGCATGAAATGACGCGTTGCTGAGCCGGGGCCCATATTGCGTCATAACGGATGCGGCTGTGTGGGTCCCGGCTCTGCGGAGCGGCACTTCGCGCCGCACCGCGTCCGGGACACGAGAGCGGGGTTACGCCACGCTCTCCAGAAACGCCTCTTCCGCGGCGTGCACTGCATCGGGCGTGCCGACATGCATCCAGACGCCGTCGAGGCGCAGGCCGAACAGGCGCTCCTGCTCGTTGGCGCGGTCGAACATTTTGGTCAGCGAGAACTCGCCCGTCGGCGCATCGGCGAAGATCGAGGGCGACAGGATCGCCGCGCCCGCATAGACGAACGGGACGACCTCTTTTTCCTTGCGCTTGCGCAGGGCACCATCTGCCATCATGCCGTAGTCGCCGCGGCCGTTATAGCCGATGCTGGTCGCGGTCGGCGCCATCAGCAGCAGGATGTCCATGCGCTCAGGGTCGAAGTTTTCTGCAAGCCGCGCCAAATTGGAGCGCACGCCGTCGATCCAGAGCGTGTCGGAATTGACGTGGTAGAACGGCGCATCGCCGAGCAGCGGCAGCGCCTTGACCACGCCGCCGCCGGTGCCGAGCACCTGGTCGCGCTCGTCGGAGATGGTCACGCGCGGAAGCTGGCGCGATGCGGTGTGATTGATGATCTGGTCCGGCAGGTAATGCACGTTGACCACCGCCTCGGTCACGCCGGCGTGGCCGAGCTTGTCGAGCACATGGTCGAGCAGCGGCTGGCCGGCGACCGGCACCATCGGCTTCGGCATCTTGTCCGTCAGCGGACGCATGCGCAGGCCGAACCCTGCGGCGAGCACCATGGCTTTGGTCGGCTTGACGGACATCCTTTGCTTTCTCAGATTCTTCTGTCTCGAACCAATTGATTTCGCGTTTGCAGCAATCCTAGCACGGGACTCAATCAGCCGCACCGCGTCTTGACCGCCTTAATCACCTGCGGTGACGGTTGTACGACGGGTGTTGCCGTCACGCCCCAACGCTTGTGGAACGTGCCTTTTTCTTCTTGTCGCCGATCTTCAGGAAATTGACGCCGATCTGGTCACCATTGACCCAGGCCAGCTCGCAGCGCCGGTACGCTAACCCGGTGGACGACAGCAAAAGAAAGAATTCCTTCAGATGCAGGCCTTCGACCGAACCGTCGATGGTCAGCTTGGCACCGCTTTCGGAGACATCCTCCATGGTGCATTCGCGCCGCCAGGTGCCGTCGATCCCCATCATCTGGGCCGCAATCCCGCGTTCGAAAACAACCCGGCTGTTTCCTCGATGGTCCGTCTTGACCGCCATCTGCCCTTGCTCCAGCCCCGTATTTGTCCGGCGGCCTGCGGGCGATGATACCGATACGATGGCTAACAGCCGGTAAATCAGGTTCCGGATTGCGGCGGCGGGACGTTGGCGAGATACCAGTCGCGCAAATGCTCAAGCGCCGGATGCGCCAGCGAGCGCTGGAGATAGGTCCAGATCCGCGGCTGGTGGCGCAGATAATGCGGCTTACCGTCGCGGCGGTTGAGCCGGGCGAAGGTGCCGAGCAGGCGCGTGTTCCGCTGCGCCGACATGATGGCGTAGAGCTCGGCGAAGCCGGCCGGATCGAAGCTCGCATCATCGGCGCGCCGCGCCTTGATGTAGCGCGACAGCAATGTCAGCTCGATGTTTTCGGGCACGTCGATGCGGGCGTCCTGGAGCAGCGACACCACGTCGTAGGATTTTGGCCCGAGCACGGTATCCTGGAAATCGATCACGCCGACGCGCGCGATGCCCGAGCGGTCGCCGAGCCAGATCAAATTGGGCGAGTGATAATCGCGGATGATCCACGTCTTCGGCGCGGCCAGCGGCTTCTTCAGCAGCTCGCGCCACATCGCGAAAAATTCTGCGCGCGTCTCATGGCTCAGCGGCGCGTTGCGGTCGGGCAGATACCATTCCGGCATCAGTCCGATTTCGATCAGCAACGCCTCGATGTCGAAGACGGGAATGGCGTAGCTCTGCCCGTCCAGCGGCAGCGTCCCTGGCAGCGTCTTGCTGTGCAGCATGGCCAGCAAATCGGTCGCGGCTTCGTAGCGCTCGGGAATCGGGCGCGGCGGATCGCCTTCGATCACGCCCTCGCTGCCGAAGTCCTCGCTGATCAGGAAGCCGTGGTCGAGATCGAAATGGTGGATCGCGGGCGCGGAGATGCTTTGCGCACGCAGGCCTTCGTCGATCGCGACGAACGGCCTGACGTTTTCGGCCAGATGCACCGCAGCGCTGTAGGATTTTCCATTGTACATCGCAGCGCCATCCGGCCGCTGCGGGGAGTTCATGAGGATGACGATCGCGTCGTCGCGCCGCAGCCGCGCATAGGAGCGGGTCGAGGCATCGCCGGCCATGCGCTTGCGCGTGGCGTCGATATAGCCGGATGCGTCCAGGAACTCGCGCAGCGCCTTCAGCCGCGCAACAGTGGCGGCGGCGTTGCCGTGACCGGTGATGTCGGCGGCGCGCGCGTTCGAGCCCAGCGCCGGCCGGTGCGTCAGGACGATGTCGATGCGATCCCCAGGCATCGCCGACGGCGCCCGCTCGGGCCATTCGATTAGCACCAGCGTGGCATCGGGCAGCGGCGACAGCCCGATCTCCTCGAGCTCGCTCTCGTCCTCGACGCGGTAGAGGTCGGCATGCATCACCGGGTAGGGCGGCAGCTCATAGCCCTGCACCAGGGTGAAGGTCGGGCTCGGAACCTCCAGCTCTTCGTCGTCTGCGAGGTAGCGAATCATGGCGCGGGCGGCCGCTGTCTTGCCGGCGCCGAGATCACCGGTGAGCGTGATGACGTCGCCGGGGCCGACCAGCAGCGCGAGGTCGGCCATCAATTGCGCAGTCGCCGTCTCGTTGTGAAGCGGGACGGAGAATGTGGTGGACGCGATCATTCGGCGGCGTCGCGATGCGCCGCCTGGTCGGTCGGGAAGTCGCAGATCACGACCGTGCCCCGGCCGACGATCGAATCCACCCGCACCTTGCCGCCATGCAGCTCGACGAAGGAGCGCACCAGCGACAGGCCGAGGCCGGCGCCGCGGTGACGCGAGCCCTGCGAGCGGCTTTCGAACCAGTTGAACACCTTGTCCTTCATGTCGGCAGGTATTCCAGGCCCGGAATCTGTCACAGTGAAGACCACACTGCGTTCAGTTCGGCGCGCGCTGATGCCGACGGTGGAATCCTGTGGAGAAAATCCGACGGCGTTGGCGAGGAGGTTATAGAGCACCTGCACCACGCGCTTCTCGTCGCCGACGAAGTTGCCGACGTCAGGCGCGATCTCGACCTTGAGCCGGATGCGGTCGGTGGCGAGACGATCCTGGATGCCCTCGGCGGCAAGCTCGATGGTCTTGCTGACGTCGACCGAGCCGAGTTCCAGCTTCATCGCGCCGGCGTCGATGGTGGCGAGATCCAGAATGTTGTTGGTCAGCGCCAGCAGCGCGTTGGTCGATTTGGTGACGTAGTCGAGATATTCGGCCTGTTTCGGCGTCAGCGGCCCGGTCGAGGGATCGCTGAGGAAATGGGCGAAGCCGATGATGGTGGTGAGCGGCGAGCGCAGCTCGTAGGAGACGTGGTGGACGAAATCCACCTTCATCTGGTCGGCGGTCTCCAGCGCCTCGTTGCGCTCGCGCAGCGCACGCTCGACATTCTCGGTGTCGGTGATGTCCTGGAACGTCAGCATGGTGGCGCCGTCAGGCAGCGGCCGGATCATGCCGTCGAGCACGCTGCCGTCCTTGCGCTCCAGCTTGAGCGGCACGTCGGCGCGGCTCTCGATCGAGGTGACGGCCTCGCGGATCTGGCGCCAGACCGCGGGATCGTCGAACAGCTGATGGCACCAGCCTTCGACGGTCTGGATATGCGGTTCGTCGCGCATGGCATCGCTCGAGAGCTTCCACATCCGGACAAAGGCCGGGTTGAACAGCTGCGCCTTGCCGTTGCTGCCGAACACGGCGACGCCCTCGGCGAGGCTGTCCAGCGTCTCGCGCTGAACCCGGATCATGCCGTCGAAGCGGCGGGCGAGCTCGAGGCCCTCGGTGACGTCGTCGAACAGATAGGTGACGCCGCCTTCCGGATTCGGTGTGGTGACGACGGAGAGCGCGCGGCCGTCGGGCAGATACCAGGTGTCTTTTGCTGCCTCGACCGCACGATAAGCCTCGTGCAATTTTGCCTTCCAGGCCCGGAAATCCGGCTGCTCCGGCAGCTTGCGCGCGGCGCGGAGCTTGTCGAGCACGCTGGAATCGTCGGGATTGGCGTCGAGGAAGCTGCGGTCGAGGTCCCACAGCCGCCGGTACGAATCGTTGTAGAAGGCGAGCCGGCGCTGGCCGTCGAACACGGCAACGCCCGAGGAGAGCTGGTCGAGCGTGCGGCGATGCGCCTCCGCCATCCGCACCAGCGCCGAGCTCAGTCCATCGGCTTCGCTGGCGTCGATGGCGACGCCGACACTGCCGCTGCCGACATTGACGGCGCGAACGTCGTAGATGCGCCGCTCGCCGCCGATCACGATCGGCAGTCGCGAGGTGAAATTGGCGGCGTCCTTCAGGCCCCGCTCCATGGCCGTGCGGTCAGCGCTGTCGAGCAGCTCGAGCTTGCGTTCCTGGGCGTCAGTGACGCTGGCCGCCTCGGTCGCGCGCACATAGGCCGGATTGGCGAAAGTCAGCGCGCCGTTTTCACCCTTGGCCCAGATCGGCCATGGCGCAGCAGTGGCGAAGCCGCGCAGCATCTCGGTTTCGTCCGAGAGCGCCTTGTAGCGCAGATTGGTTTCGGCGAGATCGCGGCGCAGGCCTGAGAGTTCGCGAATCCTGACAATGGCTTGGCCGCCGATGGCGCGGCCGAGCGCTTCAAGCGTGTGACCGTTGGCGGTGGTCAGCGTCAGCTGGAAGCCGTCGCCGCGATCGCGCAGCGCATCGACCGCGTGGTCCATCTGCAGCGCGGGTTCCGGCGGCAGCCAGGTTCCGAACGCCAGCACGCGCTGCGGCGTGGGATCGCGCGGCAGCACCATCGCGATGTCGCCGGAAATCTGCGCGCGGTCGTCGCCGGCGGGCCAGGAGATCAGGATCTGCGGCTCGGCGAACAGCAGCGCGCCGAAACGGTCGGACTGGAGCTGCAGTTCCCGAACCCGCGCGCGCAGCCGCGCCTCGTTCTTCGCCGTGCGCACGCGTGTGCGCATCAACAGGATCGCGGCCACAACGGAGAAGCCGAGCAGGGCCAGCGCGGTGGCGAGCACCGCGAGTTCCTGCCGGTTGAAGTCAAGCATGATCGAGAGCGTGTCGATGAGATCGGCGGCCTCAGCCGGCGCAGCCGGCAGCAGCGCCGCGAGAGCGCCTCCCAACAGGCCGTTGCGCGCCAACGAGGTGCACGACAACAGCGTCCGACGCATCGACACGATCACGCCTGACATAGTTGCCCCAAGACCGCACAGATTTACGCGCGACGACCCCCGTCACGCGCGCGAATCAAACGACAATACCCTCACCGTGACTCCAGCGGTAAGAGTCCAGATCGTGAACGCAAAGGCAGCCCCACAAAAATGCCGGGCGCGCTGTTCCAACCCACGTAGTTCTTCGGGATGATTCGGCTGGAATTTTCGTGTGTTAGCGGCCGGTGGAGCCGAAGCCGCCGGCGCCGCGATCGGTTGCGGACAATGTCGCGACCGGAACCAGCGCGGCCTGCACGACCGGCGCGATCACCATCTGCGCGATGCGCTCGCCGCGCTTGATCACAAAGGGGGCCGCGCCGTGGTTGATCAGGATCACCTTGATCTCGCCGCGATAGTCCGCGTCGATCGTGCCGGGCGAGTTCAGCACGGTGACGCCATGCTTGGCGGCAAGCCCCGAGCGCGGACGCACCTGGGCCTCGTATCCGGGCGGCAAGGCGATCGCGAGCCCTGTCGGCACCAGCGCATACTGGCCGGGCGCGAGCGTCATCGGCTCGCTCTCCGGCACCGCGGCCATCAGGTCGAGGCCGGCGGCTTCCGCCGTTTGATAGGCGGGCTGCGGCAGGCCCTCGGCGTGGGCCAGCTGCTGCAGTTCGACGGTGACTTTCGTGCTCAAGATGCCGACTCCAGGGCTTTGTCGTCCAAGGATTTGCCGGTCACGCTCTCGACGACATGCGCGACCAGTTCGATGGCGACCTGTTCCTTGGTCATCACCGGCCAGGAATCAACTGCAATCTCACCCTCCTTGCGGGTTATCAAATGCACGGTGTTGCGGTCGCCGCCCATCACGCCGGTGGCGGGCGAGACGTCGTTGGCGACGATCCAGTCGCAGCCCTTGCGCGCGAGTTTTGACTTGGCGTTGTCGATGAGATGCTCGGTCTCGGCGGCAAAGCCGATCACCAGCGGCGGGCGCCTGTCCGTCAGCTTCGAGATCGTCGCGAGGATGTCGGGGTTCTCGACCAATTGAAGCGGCGGCATGCCGGCGGAGGTCTTCTTCAGCTTCTGCTCGCCTTCGCTGGCGACGCGCCAGTCGGCGACGGCAGCGGCGAAGATCGCGATGTCGGCGGGAAGCGAGGCCTGCACCTGCTCCAGCATCTGCCGTGCTGACTCCACGTGCTTCACTGTGACACCGGCGGGATCGTTGAGATCGACCGGGCCGCTAACCAAAATCACCTCGGCGCCAGCCGCCTGCGCGGCGGCGGCAATGGCAAAACCCTGCTTGCCGGAGGAGCGGTTGGCGATGTAGCGCACCGGATCGATCGGCTCGTGCGTCGGGCCTGCGGTGATCAGCACGCGCTTACCGGCGAGCGGGCGCGGCACCGGCGGTCGCAGCAGCCGCTCGGCGGCGGTGGCGATCTCGATCGCCTCCGACATGCGGCCGACACCAGCTTCGCCCGCTTCGGCCATCTCGCCGGAATTGGGTCCGATCAGCACCACGCCGTCGCGCTGAAGCTGCGCGACATTGCGGCGGGTCGCAGCGTTGTTCCACATCAGCGGATTCATCGCCGGCGCCAGCAGGATTTTTCGGTTGGTCGCGAGCAGGATGGCGCTGGCGAGATCGTCTGCATGGCCATTGGCCATCTTTGCCAGGAGGTCGGCGGTCGCAGGCGCCACCACAATCATGTCGCAGTCGCGCGCGAGGCGGATATGGCCGGCGTCGAACTCGCTCTGGGGGTCGAACAAATCGGTGTAGACGCGCTCATGCGAGAGCGCGCTCACCGCCAGCGGCGTGACGAATTGCTGCGCCGCCTTGGTCAGCACGCAGCGGACCTCGATGCGGCGCTCCTTCAGCCGGCGGATCAGGTCGAGCGACTTATAGGCCGCGATCCCGCCGCCGATGATCAGGGTGACACTGGCCTCAGGGACGGCGCCAGTGCGCTGGATCGTGGCGGCGGTGGATGGGGCCGGCGGCGCCGAAAACGGCGTCAGCGGCTCCTCGCGGCCCTCGATCAGCTCGCCCAGGATGACCCGGACCTCTTCCTCGACCGACCTGCGGTTCCTGGCCGAGCGCAGGCGCAAATAGGTCTTGATGCCCTCATCGAGCTTGCGGATGGTCAGGCTAGCCACGATGCCCTCCAGCACGGAATGATAGCGATGCTATCACTCGCGTGATTGCACTGCAATCAAGTATTTTGGCAATCATAGATTCCGGACGGCGACCAGGATTCCAATGAAGGTCGCGGCGATGATCCAGAGCGCCACGGTGCGCCAGCGGTTCTTGCGGCCCTCGCTGCGGCCCATCGCCGCGATGCTCTCCGGCGACAGCCGAATGCCCTCCCGCGTCATGGTCTCGAGCTGCTCGAGCACCGCGACCGAGCGCTGCGCGATATCGGGCAGACGCATCAGCACGCGGGCGAGGTCGCCGCCGCCGGCCAGTGCGCCCTGCACCCGTCCGATCGGTCCGAGATTGCGTTCGATCCATTCGCGCACGACGGGGTCGGCGACTTTCCAGATGTCGAGCCTGGGATCGAAGCCGCGCGCCACGCCCTCGACCACGACCATGGTCTTCTGCAGCAGGATCAGCTCGGGCCGCGTCGTCATGTCGAACAGGCCGGTGACCTCGAGCAGCAGCGTCAGCAGCCGCGCCATCGAAATCTCTTCGGCGGTGCGGTTGTGGATCGGCTCGCCGATGGCGCGGATGGCTTGCGCAAAGTTCTCGACCGAGTGATGCGCGGGCACATAGCCCGCCTCGAAATGCACCTCGGCGACGCGGCGATAATCGCGGGTGATGAAGCCGAGCAGGATTTCGGCGAGGAAGCGCCGCTCCTTCATCCCGAGCCGGCCCATGATGCCGAAATCGACCGCAACGAGGCGGCCGGCGTCATCCAGGAACAGATTGCCCGGATGCATGTCGGCGTGGAAGAAGCCGTCGCGTAGCGCGTGGCGCAGAAAGCTCTGGATCACCTTGCGGCCGAGATCGGGCAAATCGACCCGCGACTCTGCCAGGCGCTTGTGGTCGTTCAGCGCGATGCCGTCGATCCACTCCATCGTTAGCACGTTGTGGGTGGTGCGATCCCAGTCGACGGTCGGCACGCGGAAATCGGGATCGTCGCGCGTATTTTCAGCCATCTCCGACATCGCGGCGGCTTCCAGACGCAGATCCATCTCCATTGCGACCGAGCGCGACATGGTGTTGATGACCTCGATCAGGCGCAGGCGGCGCGCCTCGGACGAATAGGCCTCGGCCTTGTGCGCGACAAAGAAGAAATCGGAGAGGTCGCGGCGGAAGCGCGAGGCGACGTTGGGTCGCAGCACTTTCACGGCGACCGCCTTGCGGATGCCGTCGTGCAAAACCTCGCCGCGATGAACCTGTGCGATCGAGGCGGCCGCGACCGGCGGACTGAGGCTCGCGAACACATCCGTCAGTGGCCGATCCAGCGAGGTCGCGATCGCAGCTTCCGCTTCGGCTTGCGAAAACGGCGGCAGGCGATCCTGGAGGCTTTCGAGGTCGCGCGCCATCATGACGCCGACCACGTCGGGCCGGGTCGCCAAAAATTGTCCGAGCTTGAGATAGGCCGGGCCCATGCGAGTCAATGCGCGCGTCAGCCGCGGTCCGTGCTTCGGGCCGCGCCGTTCGATGAGGCGCGCAAGCTTCAGCGCGAGCTGTCCGGGCGGCGGCACCAGGCTCGGATCGACCGAGCCGAACACGCCCTCGCGGGCGAACACGAACGCGGCGCGGATCAGGCGCGAAATGTGGGTAATGGCAGAGATCACAAACGCCAGCCCGAATGCAGTGCGACGATGCCGCCGGACAATGTCTGAAAGCTCACGCGCGAGAAGCCGGCGTCGCGGATCATGTCGGCGAAGGCGTTGGGCTTCGGAAACTTGCGGATCGATTCGACCAGATACTGATAGGACTCGGCGTCGCCGGTGACCATGCGGCCGAGCGGCGGGATCACCTTGAACGAGAACAAATCATAGATCCGGTCGAGGCCGGGCATCTCGACGGTGGAGAATTCCAGGCAGAGGAAGCGGCTGCCGGGTTTCAGCACGCGGTAGGCCTCAGCCAGCGCCTTGTCGATCTGCGGCACGTTGCGAATGCCGAAAGCGATCGTATATGCGTCAAAGCTGCCGTCGGCGAAAGCGAGCGCCTCGGCGTTGCCTTCGACGAAATCGACCTGGGTCTCGAGATGGCGCTTCGCGGCGCGCTCGCGGCCGACGTCGAGCATCCCGGAATTGATGTCGCAGACCGTGGCATGGAAGCCGGGGCCTGCGGCCTTGGCGGCGCGGAACGAGATGTCGCCGGTGCCGCCGGCAACGTCGAGCAGCGCGAACGGCCGGTCGCTTCTGGGCGGGTTGAGCGCGTTGATCATGATGTCCTTCCAGACCCGGTGCAGGCCGCCGGACATCAAATCGTTCATCAAATCATAGCGCGACGCCACGCTGTGAAACACATCGTTCACCAGCGTCTGCTTGTCCCCCAGGGGAACGTCTTTGAAGCCAAAATGCGTGGTTTCGCCCGGCCGATCCATTACTCTACTCCACGACGCCGACCATAGCGCGGCCGCCGCAATGGCGCTATCACACCGCCCTCATAAGGTGAATGCCTGACCATGCCTGAATTGCCCGAAGTCGAGACCGTCCGCCGCGGCCTTCAGCCGGTCATGGAGGGCGCGAAAATCCTCGTGGCCGAGGCCCGCAGGCCGGATCTGCGCTTTCCGTTCCAGCCGGACTTCGTGGCCCGGCTCCAGGGCCAGGTCGTCACGGGGCTCGGCCGGCGTGCAAAATATCTCATGGCCGATCTCGCCTCCGGCGACGTGTTGTTGATGCATCTGGGCATGTCGGGCTCGTTCCGCGTCATCAAGCCGGACCACGTGGCGGCACCGGGCGAGTTTCACTATCCGAAGGCCAAGGACTCCACCCACGACCACGTGCTGTTTCGGATGTCCTCGGGCGCCGACATCATCTTCAACGATCCGCGCCGCTTCGGTTACATGAAAGTGATCGCGCGCAACGCGCTTGAGGATGAGCCGCTGCTCCGCGGGCTCGGTCCCGAGCCGCTCAGCAATGAATTCGATGCCGCGATGCTGGCGCAGGCCTGCGAGGGGAAGAAAACCAACTTGAAGGCAGCGCTGCTCGACCAGCGTGTGGTGGCGGGGCTTGGCAACATCTATGTCTGCGAAGCGCTGCATCGCTCGCATCTGTCGCCGCGGCGGATTGCTGCGACGCTGTCGACGAAGAAGAGCGAGCCGACGGACCATGCGAAGAGACTGGTCGGTGCGATCCACACCGTGCTGAACGACGCCATCAAGGCCGGCGGCTCCTCACTGCGCGACCACCGCCAGACCTCGGGCGAACTCGGTTACTTCCAGCACTCGTTCAAGGTCTACGACCGCGAAGACGAGACGTGTACGACGCCTCGCTGTGGCGGCACGATCAAGCGCTTCACCCAGAACGGCCGGTCGACCTTCTGGTGTCCGAAATGTCAGAAGTGACGTGGCGCGGTACGAAAGCGCGCGCACGGCCATTTTGACCGACAAGTCAGATATCTACGCGCCGCCGCCGTGGCACGGCGGCCGGCAGCCGTTCTACTGTGCATGGGGTTGTTTTCGACATCTTTGTGCGAGGGCATGCTTGCCGTCGTCAAAAAAACGCGAAGCGAAGCAATCCGGCCGGGCTGGTGGCCGGATTGCTTCGTCGCTGGGGCCCTTCCGGATGGCGAAGAGCCCGACTGCCGTCTGAGCGATCGCCCGCTCAGGACGCCAGTGTTTCGTCTGCCGCAAGCTCGGTGGCGGCATGGACCATGCCGTCTGCGGCCGAGATGACCTGATCGATCAGGTCATTGGTCGTGGCTTCGAGCTCGAGACGGGTCTCGATCCAGCGCCAGAGGCCGCGGATCTCGTCCGCCGACTTGCCGTTCGGCGCGAATTCGCTGACGGCGAGGCCCGAGGCGAGCGAGTCCTGGTGGTCGTTGCGCATCACGATCAGCGGGCGTGCGAGCACCTCGACGAGATCGAGGGCTGCTTCCTCGGCGAGCGTGTTGGCCGCGTTGTCGATGCGCTGGCCGCGGATCGGCGTCTGGTTCAGCACGAAGCTGTAGGGACGCTTCCAGGCGCGCGCGACGCTGAGGGTGGAGACGGTCGCCTCGATGTCGGCGACGCTCGGGCGGGCCGGAATCAGGCAGAGGTCGGAATGGCGGATCGCGGCGGTCGTCGCGGCGCTGAGGCCGGCCGCGGTGTCGACGATCGCGAGCTGGAGGCCGCTGTCGGCCAACATCTTCAGGCGCGGCTCGATGTCGGCAGCGTGATAGATCGGCTCGACGACGAGATCGTCGTTGTTGCGGCGGCGCTGCCAGTTGGAGAGGGTGCCCTGCGGGTCGGTTTCGATCAGGCGGACGGTGAAGCCGGCCTGCTTGGCTGCGAGCGCGAGGCCGATGGCGAGCGTGCTCTTGCCACTGCCGCCCTTTTGGGTGGCCAGTACGATCGTGTGCATTTGAAGATCAATCCTTTGGAGTGCTTGGGTCTCGGGATAACGCCACGCGAACGTGCATCGCTTCTCGATGCTGAGCTCTTCTCGCTCAGGACGTGCCCTGCCCGATCCAAAGGGGACCGCGGATGTCCGAATCAACAGGTGCAATGATGGCAGAATCGGGAATGCCAGCCAATCCGTACCAACACTGGACCCGTCATCGTGCGCGTGATGTGCTCGCCGCCGTGCATTGGAAAGGCAGGCGGCATGAGCAGAAACTGGCGCGACCGGACGGCAACGAGTTTTGAATGCCAGAAGATGCCGGCGGTCTCGAGCCGCGGCATGGTGGTCAGCAATCACCCGCTGGCCTCCAGCGCCGGCGCCGAAATGCTGGCCGCCGGCGGCAACGCCATCGATGCCGCAATCGCAACCCTGTTCACGCTGACTGTGGTCGAGCCGATGATGGTCGGCATCATCGGCGGCGGCATGGCGCACATACGTCTGGCGGACGGCAGCCACCGCTTCATCGACGGCCAGAGCACGGCGCCTGCGGCGGTGCGCGACACCAGCTACACCTCCAAGCCGGGCTCGGCGCATGACGTGTTCGACACGGTCGGCAACGAGAACCTCAACGGGGCGAAGGCGGTCGCCACGCCGGGCTCGCTGAAAGCCTGGTGCGAGACGCTGCGCCGATTCGGCACCATGTCGCTCGCCGATGTCATGCAGCCAGCGATCAAGCACGCCGCGCGCGGCTATGCGGCGACGCCTTATCTGCACGAATGCATCAGCGAGAGCGCCGCCGAGATGCGCAAGGACAAACCGATCGCGGCGATCTATCTGCCCGATGGCGAGCCGTTGAAGGTCGGTGAGCGCGTGGTGCAATCAGAATATGCCGAGACGCTCCGTTACATTGCCGACCACGGCGAGACAGCACTCTATGAGGGGCCGCTCGGCGACATCCTCGCCGACTACATGGAGAAGACCGGTGGCTTTATCCGCCGCACCGATCTCACCAATTACAAGACCGTCGAACGGCAGCCGATCCGCGCCGATTATCGCGGTTGGACCATCTTTGGCCCGCCGCCGCCCGCGGCCTCCGGCGTACACATCGCGCAGATGCTGAACATCCTTGAGGGCTACGACATCGGCGGCCTCGGCTTCGGCACGCCGGAGACCATCCACTATCTTGCCGAGGTCCTGAAGATCGCCTTCGCCGATCGCGCCGCTGCCAGCGGCGATCCTGACTATGTCGGCGTGCCCGTGGAGAAGCTGACGTCCAAGGCCTATGCCGAGGAGCGCCGCCGCGCGATCGATCCGGCGCGGGCGCAAGCCTGGAGCGCTGGCGTTTCGCCGCTCGAAGGCGCGCACACCACGCACATGACGGCGGCGGACGCTTTCGGCAACGTGGTCGCGACCACGCAGACCATCAACAATTTGTTCGGTGCCAAGATCATGATCCCGGGCCTGGGCGCGATCGCCAACAATTACATGAACCTGTTCGATCCGCGGCCGGGCCATGCGCTGTCGCTGGCGCCAGGCAAGCGCGTGACCACCTCGATGTCGCCGATGATGGCGCTGAATGGAGGCAAGCTGCGCTACGCGCTCGGCCTGCCCGGTGGAAAGCGCATCTTCCCAAGCGCGATGCAGGCGCTGGTCAATCTGATCGACCACGGCATGAGCTTGCAGGAAGCGGTCGAGGCGCCGCGGGTCTGGACCGAGGGCAACGCGCTCGAGGTCGAGCAGAAGGTGCCGGAGGCCGTGCGTGCGAAGCTCGCTGGCATGGGCCACAAGGTCCAGCCCGTCGCGACGGTCGCCGGCGGCATGAACGGCATCGCCTTCCACGACGACGGCACCATGACCGGCGCCGCATGTTGGCGCGCGGACGGGACACCGGTTGGAATTTCCGGTGGCCTCGCGCGCAGCGGCGTGCGGTTCAGGCTGACTTAGCCGTCAGTCCCGGAGCGCTCTGGCGGTTTTTGAACATCATTGGCAATTTTTGGACAACGGCATTTGCTGATTTCGGCAGATGTCGCGGGGGCGGCCTGACCGAAGCGGATGACGACATGAGTCGTGCGCTGTATGCTACGGAACTCCCACGACGGGCTTGGCGCTCGGTGTCCGGGTAAGGTTGTGCGTATGGGTGAAGATGAAGTCAGTGACTTTCTGGCCGAAGGCGGCGAGATGGGCGCTTTGACGCGCGCGTTCGACTGGTCGAACACGTCGGTGGGCCCCCCGGAAACCTGGCCTCAAAGTCTTCGGGTTACGGTGCGGCTCGTTCTGACGTCGCGCCACCCGATGTTCATCTGGTGGGGGCCCGACCTCATCCAGTTCTACAACGACGCATACCGGCAGACGATGGGGCCTGAAAGGCATCCAAGCGCTCTGGGAGCGCGTGGCCGCGAATGTTGGGCTGAAATCTGGGACATCATTGGGCCCCAGATCGAGCACGTCATGGCCGGCAAGGGCGCGACCTGGAATGAGGACCAGCTGGTACCGGTGACGCGTCATGGTCGCCGCGAGGACGTTTGGTGGACGTATAGCTTTGGACCGATCGATTTCGAGCGCAAGGTGGGCGGCGTGCTTGTGGTCTGCAAGGATGTGACGTCCGAGCATACGGCAAGAGAAGCGCTGGGCCTCATCAACGAAGAGCTGAAGCACCGCGTCAAGAATACGCTTGCCGTCCTGAGCGCGATCGCCGCCCAGACATTTCGCGAGCCATCGAGCAAAGCCGATCTCGAAAAGTACCAGGCACGGCTTGGCGCGTTCGGACGCGCGCATGACCTGTTGACCGCAGCAAACTGGGCGGTCGCTCCCCTTCGAGATGTGATCGACACAGCTCTCATCCCTTATCGGACAGGCGAAGGCCGCTTCACGGTTTCGGGGCCGCCACTCGTCGTCAAGTCTCGACAGGCTCTCGGTCTGTCCCTGGCGATTCATGAGCTCGCGACCAATGCTCTGAAATACGGTGCACTGACCGTGGCGCGCGGCGGCGTGTCGATTACATGGACGGCAGCCGATCAGGACGGAGAGCCAAAGTTCATTTTTGTCTGGCGGGAATTCGGCGGGCCAATGGCGTCGAAGCCCACTCGCGTGGGCTTTGGGTCACGCCTCATTTCCAGGGTGCTCGAAGACGATTTCGGAGGCTCCGTCGACGTGTCCTATGACTCGACCGGTATCGTCTGCCGCCTGACAGCTCCCCTGGAGAATCTGGCGACTTCCTCAAAAGCCTCGTGAGGCACAGCGGAAGCAGCATGGCTCGGCGGCGCGACATGCCTTTGGGCGGGCGCATCGAGAGGAGACGAAGCGCGGGCGTCGTCTGAATTACTTCCTCACGCAGATCACGCGGACGACGGCAGCTTTCGCATCCGTTGACGTGCCGTTCGCCGCAACGCCGTTCGCCTTCAGGAAATCGCGCACCGTCTCCGCCGAGACCATCACGGCCTGCGATGCCGGCACCGATGTCGCGGGACCCGCGACCATCGCCGGCTTCAACAGCGCGACGCCGGCGAACTTGCCGTCGCCATCGATGGCCGGGCTGCCGGAGAATCCGACCGCGGGCGGAGGCGACAGTGCGGTATCGCTGCTCGTGACCGGCGCCAGCGCACCCTTGAGGCTCGACACGGCTGCCGCGCCACCCTGGCTCTGTGGATCTGCGATACCGATGACATCGACACTCGTCTTCACCGCGCCGCCTGTGAGGCTGAGCGGCTTCAGGCCGCGCGCGCCGTAGATGTGCAGCAGCGCGAGATCGTGCTCCTTGTCCTCGGCGAGACGGTCGGCGCTGCCGTAGCCGGCGATCGTGATCGCGAGGCAGCTGTCGGTGACGAGGCGATCAGTGACGATCGCACCGTCGTCGCTGACGACGATGCCGGTACCGTATTCGACGGTTTTGCGCGGCGCCGGTCCGGCCTGCGGTCCCGCCGGAAAGGCATTGAAGGCGCTCGACATCGCGATCACGACCGGCTCGACCGTGTTCTCGGTCGCCTGGTCGTAGAGGATCGTCATGATCCGGACTTCGTCGCCTTTGAACGTACCGCGCACGTAGAACTTTTTCAGGCCCTGAAGTCCCGACAACACGAAGAAATCAGGCTTCACCACGGTGTAGTCGACTTTGCGAGCCGGCTCCTTCTTCTCCGCGTCCGCGAGCTTGGCCGTGGTCGGGCCCGCCTCCTTGCGGCGATTGAGCAGCACCTGCACCGTGCCGGTCGGGGAGGTCCATTTCGAGCCGTTGGCGTCGGTCGCCTGCTGCGGCACCAGTTTTGAGGGAATGCCGAGCCGCGCGCCGCTGGTCATCTCGGTCACGATCTTCCAGCCGACGCCGTCCTGCTTGCGCCGTGCGGTTTCGGCGAGCGCGGCGCGTTCCTGCGGATTGAGCACGCCGGTCGGCTTGCCGCCCTTATTCTTCTGGTACTCCTTGATGGCGTCGACCATGCGCGCGCTGACGTCGCCGGTGATGGCGCCGTTATATTGGCCGACCCAGGCCAGATCCGACTGGAGCGCCAGCCGCTCCGCCTGCGCCATGCCGTCCGCCGTCTCCGACGGCGTCTGAAGTGCGGGCGGGCGGATCGGAACGGTCTGGACCACCTTCGGCTTGGTGCCGGAGATTTGTGGCGTCGTCATCTGGGCGTTCGCGCCTGTGGCAGATGCAAACATCAGTGTTGCCGCAAGCATCGATCTCATGACAAATCCAGCCAGCCCATTGAACGCAATGCCATTGAAGCACATCTCGTTGGTCGCGAACAATGTTGGGGTGGTTCAGGAGTAAGAGAAGGTGCTGAGCCCGGACGAACTCGAGCGCTATGCCCGCCATATCGTGCTGCGCGATGTCGGTGGTCCCGGCCAGACTGCGCTGAAAAAGGCCTCCGCGCTGGTGATCGGCGCCGGCGGGCTCGGCGCGCCCGCGCTGATGTATCTGGCCGCGGCCGGCATCGGCACGCTCGGCGTGGTCGATGATGATTTGGTCTCGCTGTCCAACCTTCAGCGCCAGGTCATCCACACCACGCCCGATATCGGCCGGCACAAGGTCGAGAGCGCCGCGGAGCGGATATCGGCGCTCAATCCGCATGTCCGCTTCGTCGGCCACGCCACCTGGCTCAACGCTGATAATGCGCTCAGCCTGATCGGCGGCTACGATCTCGTGCTCGACGGCTCCGACAATTTCTCGACGCGCTATCTGGTCTCCGACGCCTGCTTCTTTGCGAAGCGGCCGCTGATCACGGCGGCGCTCGGCACTTTTGACGGCTCGCTCACCACCATCCGTGCGCATGAGACAAACGAGCAGGGCGTGTTCAACCCGACCTATCGCTGCCTGTTCCCCGAAGCGCCGCCGCCCGGCACGGTGCCGGCCTGCGCCGAGGCCGGCGTCATGGGCGCGCTTGCGGGCGTGATGGGCTCGATGATGGCGCTGGAGGCGATCCGCGAGATCGTCGGTTTTGGCGACGGCCTCGTCGGCCGCCTCCTGATGATCGATGCGCGCGCGATGCGTTTTGAGACGCTGCGCTACGCGCGTGATCCCGCCAATCCGCTCAATGGCGATGGGCCTGTGATCACTGACCTCAGCACCCATCGCACTTAGTTATTGCCGTTACCTCGTGGCCGGCTTCTCGCTGTCGAGATGCGCCATCTGCTCGGCCGCGTAGCGCGTGCCGGCGGCGACGTCAGGCGGGAAGGCTTTTGCAAGTGCAGCGAGATGAGCCTGCGTCAGCGTTACCTTGGTCGCGCCGAGCGCTTCGCTGAGACGGTTGCGGGTGCGGGCACCGACCAGCGGCACGATCTCCGTGCCTTGCGCCGCCACCCAGGCGATCGCGACCTGTGCCGGCGTCGCGCCGATCTCGGCAGCGATGGCGCGCAGTTGCTCCACCAGCGCGAGATTGGTCTCGAGATTTGCGCCCTGGAAGCGCGGCGTCATCAGCCGATAGTCGCGGCCAGCCTTGCCGGAATCCTTCGACCAATGGCCGCTGATCAGGCCGCGCGCGAGCACGCCGTAAGCGGTGATGCCGATGCCGAGCTCGCGGCAGGTCGTCAAAATGTCGCGCTCGATGCCGCGTTCGATCAGCGAATATTCGATCTGGAGATCGGCGATCGGATGTACGGCGTGTGCGCGGCGGATGGTGTCGGAGCCGACCTCGGACAGGCCGATATGCCTGACGTAGCCGGCCTTCACGAGATCGGCGAGGCCGCCGATCGTCTCCTCGATGGGAATGTTGGGATCAAGCCGCGCCGGGCGGTAGACGTCGATGTAGTCGGTGCCGAGGCGTTGCAGCGAATAGGCAAGAAAATTCTTGGTCGCGGCGGGCCTGGTGTCCATTCCGATGAAGTCGCCGGCGGGGCCTCGCAGCGCGCCGAACTTGACGCTGATCTGCACTTTTTCGCGCGGCACATCCTTCAGCGCCTCGCGCACTAGCATCTCGTTGTGACCCATGGCGTAGAAATCACCGGTGTCGAGCAGCGTGATGCCGGCATCGAGCGCCGCATGCACCGTGGCGATGCTCTCGTCGCGATCGGCGGGGCCATAGACCTCCGACATGCCCATGCAGCCGAGACCGAGGGCTGAGATGTTGGGGCCGGTTGAACCGAGTTTGCGCTGTTCCATGGGGGCTCTCCTCAAAAGGCGGCGGGCGGTGGCGCCGCGTGACGAGGGGAGATATGCGCCTGATCGATTACCTCGATAAGCTGGACAATCCAGAATAGCTTGTTCACAGTAGCGAACAATGGCCGATCCCGACCTGCGCGATCTCGACGCCTTCGTGGCGGTCGCCCGCACCCGCAATTTCAGGCGCGCGGCGGTCGAAATTCGCGTGTCGGTGTCGAGCCTTAGCCAACGGCTGCGGGACCTGGAGGAGCGCCTCGGCGTCCGCCTGATGAACCGCACCACCCGCAGCGTCGCGCTGACCGAGGCCGGCGAATTGCTGCTGTCGCGCGTGGCGCCGGCCCTGCGCGATGTCGGCGATGCGCTGGATCAGGTCCGCGGTCTGCGCGAAGTCGCCTCGGGCCGCCTGCGCATCAACGCGCCGCCGCCGGCGGTCGATCTCGTGCTGGCGCCGATGGTCGGCCCGTTTCTTAGCGCCCATCCGCAGGTCGATCTCGACATCGTTTCCGAGAGCGGGTTCGTCGACATCGTCAGTGGGGGCTACGATGCCGGCGTGCGCTATGGCGAGCATCTCGCGCAGGACATGGTCGCGATCCCGCTCAGCGGCGCGCAGCGCTATGTCGTCGTCGCCTCGCCCGGTTACGTCGCGCGCCGCGGCAAGCCGAAACATCCGAAGGACCTGCTCGACCACGATTGCATCCGTGCCCGCTATTCGAGCGGCGTCATGCATGATTGGGAATTCGAGAAAGCGGGCCAGCTCGTGAAGGTCGATCCACCGGCCAAGTTGATCTCGACCAATATGGGTCTTGCCATGCGCGCGGCGCTCGACGGCGCCGGCATCTGGGCCACGCTCGATGGCTACGTCCATGATGCCGTGAAATCCGGCGCGCTGGTCAGCCTGATGGAAGATTGGTGCGAGCCCTTTCCGGGCCCGTTCCTGTACTATCCGAGCCGGCGCCAGACGCCGCCTGCGCTGCGCGCCTTCATCGATTTCGTCGCGGACTGGCGCAAGCGCAGCGTATCGCGACCTTAAACCCTCATGGTGAGGAGGCGCGAAGCGCCGTCTCGAACCATGCAGGCCCGGATCTTCCCTGTGGCCATCCTTCGAGACGACCGCTGCGCGGTCTCCTCAGGATGAGGAGATGAGGTTGCGGCGCGCGAAGGCCGAGGCCTCAGAGCATACTCGGCAGCACGCGGTCCGGCGGCTTGTGCGCATCGAGGAAGGTGCGGATGTTGATGATCACCTTCTCGCCCATCTCGACGCGGCCCTCGATCGTGGCCGAGCCCATATGCGGCAGCAGCGTCACCTTGCCGGCCTTGGCCAGCCGCACCAGCTTTGGATTGACCGCGGGCTCGTGCTCGTAGACGTCGAGGCCGGCGCCGCCGATCTCGCCGGCTTCGATCAGCTTGACCAGCGTGTCCTCATCGGTGACCCCGCCGCGCGCGGTGTTGACGATGTAGGCGTCTTTCCGGATCAGCTTCAACCGCCGCGCCGACAGCAAATGATAGGTCGCCGGCGTGTGCGGACAGTTGACCGAGATGATGTCCATCCGCGCCAGCATCTGGTCGAGGCTTTCCCAATAGGTCGCGCCAAGTTCTTCGGCGATGACAGGCGCGACGGGACGGCGGTTGTGATAGTGGATCTGCAAGCCGAAGGCGCGGGCACGGCGCGCCACGGCCTGGCCGATGCGGCCCATGCCGATGATGCCGAGGCGCTTGCCGCCGATGCGGTGGCCGAGCATCCAGGTCGGCGACCAGCCGGCCCAGGGTTTTCCTTCCGTGAGAATAGAGGCGCCTTCGATCATCCGGCGCGGCACAGCGAGGATCAGCGCCATGGTCATGTCGGCGGTGTCTTCGGTCAGAACCTTTGGCGTGTTGGTGACGGTGATGCCGCGGGCATGCGCGGCCTCGACGTCGATATTGTCGACGCCATTACCAAAATTCGCGATCAGCTTCAGCTTGCAGTCGGGCTGGTTGACGATGTCGGCGCCGATGTGATCGGTGACGGTCGGAACCAGCACGTCGGCAGTGCGTGCGGCTTCGGCGATCTGCTCGGCCGACATCGGGGTGTCGTCGAGATTGATCCGCGCGTCGAACAGCTCGCGCATCCGGGTCTCGATCGAGTCCGGCAGCTTGCGCGTCACCACGACGAGGGGCTTTTTCTTCACCGACATGTCCTGCCCTCATGAGGCGTTGCAAGCCGCCTCTGTCACCAAAAGCCGGCCGTTGAGGCCTCATTAACCCGGTTGTTCGACACTGCCCTTTGCCGTGTCGTCCCCGGCGTTTCCTTCAAGCTCTCCCGACATTTCCGGCCGGAAAATCGGGACAAACTGGTTGTTCAGATGTCCGTCCTCTCTAGCAGAAGGCCGGGCCAAGACAAGAACCACGGGTTTGGCTTGGCGGAACACCCGCGTGGGGCGGGCGGGGGTTGCACGGCAGGCATTGGAATTCGGGGTGAGGACCTGGCTTAGGCCTGGATCTTCGACAGGAGACGGGTTGATGGCGTTGGGGCGGTTTTGTTCGGTGATGGCGCTCGTTTGTACCTGGTTGAGCGTCTCGGTCGGCCCCTCGCATTCGGCCAAGGACAGCACACCCCAGACCGCCAGCGGCCTTCCAGTGCCGCGCTATGTCAGCCTCAAATCGGATCACGTGAACGTCCGCGCCGGTCCGACCAAGGACAATGACGTGGCCTGGGTCTACACCCGTTCCGGCTTGCCGGTCGAAATCACCGCCGAGTTCGAGAACTGGCGCCGGGTGCGCGATTCCGAAGGCGCCGAGGGCTGGGTCTATCATTCGCTGCTGTCGGGCCGCCGCACCGCGGTCGTCACCATGAAGCACAAGGACGAGCTCGCCCCGATCTACGACCGCGCCGATCCCGACAGTGCGGTTGCGGCGAAGCTTCAGGTTGGTGTCGTCACGCAGGTCAAGAAGTGCACCGCAAACTGGTGCCGCGTCACCGGCAACGGTTTTGACGGTTGGATCCAGCAGGAACGCCTCTGGGGCGTCTATTCGGACGAACAGGTCAACTGAGGCCTGAAACGACAATGGCCGGGAAATCCCGGCCATGACGATCAAATCAGCGATGTAAGACGATCTCAGCGCTTCTTGCGCAGGCGCACGACCATGTCGATGCGGGCGATCTCGTAACCTTCAGGCACCTCCGGCATCTTGGACAGCGCCAGATGCGGATCCTCGATATCGACCAGCTCGTGGCTGTTCTCGAGGTAGTAGTGGTGGTGCGTGGTGACGTTGGTGTCGAAATAGGTCTTGGTGCCGTCGACACTGACCTGGCGCAGCAGGCCGGCGTCGGTCAGCTGGTTCAGCGTGTTGTAGACGGTCGCCAGCGACACCGGCACCTTGGCGAGCGTCGCTTCCTCATAGAGCATTTCGGCCGTGAGGTGGCGCGCGCCCTTGCCGAACAGCAGCCAGCCGAGAGCCATGCGCTGACGCGTCGGGCGGAGGCCTGCGGACTGCAGCATTTCGTTGACGTCGTGCCACGGGCAGCCGGTCAAAGCCGGCTGGCGGCCGGACAGGAGGGCCGCGGTGTGGACGTCTTCGTCGTGATGAAGCGTTGTATTCTCGCTCATTTCCAGATTTCGGGCACGCGTGGACACTGTATCTATCTGCAATATAAGGACAGATAGATGCAGATGCAAGTTTCTCGCAACTAGAGAGGTTCTAATCGGGCTTGGAACCGTGCAGGCGCCCCGTCATTTTACCTTCATGAGATCGCTTTGCCACCCGAAAAGGCCTGTGTTAGAGAGCGCGCGGTTCCGCTTAGCCGATTTTGGCGCGGCCGGGCATTGAGGCCGGGTTCGCAGGTCCATCCGGACTTTCGGCATTCGCGCTTGCTGACGACGGCAAAAGGCGTTGCTTTCCGAACAGAACGGGACCCATTTTTGCCAGAAACGCCGCTCAATCGGGGTTAGAACAGAGGCTTCCGCATGCTGAACAGGCGAAACGGCTACGAATACGAAGATCTACTGGCTTGTGGCCGCGGCGAGATGTTCGGTCCGGGCAATGCCCAATTGCCGCTACCGCCGATGCTGATGTTCGACCGCATCGCGGAAATTACCGAGAATGGCGGCGAGTACGGCAAGGGCGTGGTGCGCGCCGAGCTCGACGTGAAGCCCGACCTCTGGTTCTTCGGCTGCCACTTCAAGAACGATCCGGTGATGCCCGGCTGCCTCGGCCTCGATGCGCTTTGGCAAATGGTCGGCTTTTTTCTGGGCTGGACCGGGGGCGAAGGTCGTGGCCGCGCGCTTGGCCTGAACGAATTGAAGTTCAGCGGCCAGGTGCTGCCCGAGGCACGCAAGGTTGTGTACAACGTCGATATCAAGCGCGTGATGCGTTCAAAGCTGGTGCTCGGCATCGCCGACGGATGGCTTTCGGTCGATGACCAGATTATCTATCGCGCAAAGGATCTGAAGGTCGGCCTGTTCAAACAGGGCACGAGCCTGAGCTAACGCGCATCACCAAGAAGACAACGATTTAGGCGAGGCTGTCATGAGGCGGGTTGTGGTCACCGGGATGGGCATCGTCTCGTCCATCGGAAACAACACCCAGGAAGTGCTTGCAAGCCTTCACGAGGCGAAGTCGGGCATTTCTCGGGCTGAGAAATATGCCGAGCTCGGCTTCCGGTCGCAGGTGCAGGGTGCGCCGACGATCGATCCTGCGACGGTTGTCGACCGCCGCGCGATGCGCTTCCTCGGCCAGGGTGCCGGGTGGAATCACATCGCGATGGAGCAGGCGATCCAGGACTCCGGTCTCGGCCCTGACGAAATCTCCAACATCCGCACCGGCATCATCATGGGCTCCGGCGGACCGTCGGCGCGCACCATCGTCGAAGCCGCCGACATCACCCGCACCAAGGGACCGAAGCGCGTCGGACCGTTTGCAGTGCCGAAGGCGATGTCGTCCACGGCCTCCGCGACGCTCGCGACCTGGTTCAAGATCAAGGGCGTCAACTATTCGATCTCGTCAGCCTGCGCGACCTCGAACCACTGCGTCGGCAATGCCTATGAGACGATCCAGATCGGCAAGCAGGACATCATCTTCGCCGGCGGCTGCGAGGAACTGGACTGGTCGCTGTCGGTGCTGTTCGACGCCATGGGTGCGATGTCCTCGAAATATAACGACACGCCCGCCACCGCCTCACGTCCCTACGACGTCAACCGCGACGGTTTTGTCATCGCCGGTGGCGCGGGAGTCCTCGTGCTCGAAGAGCTCGAGCATGCCAAGGCGCGTGGCGCGCGTATTTACGGCGAGATCGTCGGCTACGGCGCGACGTCGGACGGTTACGACATGGTCGCGCCGTCAGGCGAAGGCGCCGAGCGCTGCATGCGCATGGCGATGTCGACGGTGAAGACCAAGGTCGACTACATCAATCCGCACGCCACCTCGACGCCGGCCGGCGATCCGCCGGAGATGGACGCGCTCCGAAGGGTGTTTGGGGTCGGCGAGAAGTGCCCGCCGATCTCGGCGACCAAGGCGCTGACCGGACACTCGCTCGGCGCCACCGGCGTGCAGGAGGCGATCTACTCGCTGCTGATGATGAACAACGGCTTCATCTGCGAGAGCGCGCACATCCAGGAGCTCGATCCCGTGTTCGCCGACATGCCGATCGTGCGCAAGCGCATCGACAACGTCAAAATCGGCACCGTGCTGTCGAACTCGTTCGGCTTCGGCGGCACCAACGCCACGCTGGTGTTCAGCCGGCTGGATGTGTGACGCCCCGTGCGCTGTCATGCCCCGCGGAGGCGGGGCATCCAGTACGCCGCGGCTTCTCGATTTGTCACGACCGCCTCTGGAATACTTGATCGCCCGCCCCAGTGCGCAAGTGCGCACAAGGCGGGCGATGACACCTGACTAGAGGAGCTAGCAGACGATGGAAGGTTTGATGAAAGGCAAGCGCGGTTTGATCATGGGCATCGCCAATGATCACTCGATCGCCTGGGGCATGGCCAAGACGCTGCATGCCCATGGTGCCGAGCTTGCCTTCACCTTCCAGGGCGAGGCCCTTGGCAAGCGCGTCAAGCCGCTGGCGGAGCAGCTTGGCGTCGATCTGGTGCTGCCCTGCGATGTCGAGGACATCGGCAGTGTCGATGCCACGTTCGACGTGCTCCGCGAAAAATGGGGCAAGCTCGATTTCGTCATCCACGCGATCGGCTTTGCCGACAAGAACGAGCTGAAGGGCCGTTACGCCGACACCAGCCGCGAGAACTTTTCGCGCACCATGGTGATCTCCTGCTTCTCCTTCACGGAGATCGCAAAACGCGCCGCCGAGCTGATGACCGAGGGCGGCAGCATGATCACACTGACCTTCGGCGCCTCCGAGCGTGCGATGCCGAATTACAATGTGATGGGCGTGGCCAAAGCAGCGCTGGAAGCCTCGGTGCGCTATCTCGCCTCCGATTTCGGGCCGCGCGGCATCCGCGTCAACGCGATCTCGGCAGGCCCGATCCGTACGCTCGCGGGTTCGGGCATCGGCGAGGCGCGCGCGATGTTTGCCTACATGCAAAAGCATTCGCCGCTCCGCCGCGGCGTCACGCTCGACGAGCTTGGTGGCTCCGCGCTGTATCTGTTGTCGGATCTTTCCGGCGGCGTGACCGGCGAAATCCACTATGTCGATTCCGGCTACAACACCGTCTTGATGCCGAGGCCGGACGATCTGAAGACGCCGGAGTAGCCAAGATTCCGTAGGGTGGGCAAAGGCGCGCAAGCGACGTGCCCACCATCTCTCAACAATTGCGATACAGGTGGTGGGCACGCTTCGCTTTGCCCATCCTACGGGATTTGGTCTATCCCGCCGCGATCTTCTCGGCGCGCTGAAACGCCAGCCGCGCCATGCAGCGCACGAGACAGGCATCGCCGTCACTGAGTGCCGGCACCTTTCCCATCGGATTGACCTTCAGATAATCCGGTGCCTTCTTCGCACCCGTCGAGATATCGGTCAGCACGCGCTCATAGGGCAGGCCGCTTTCCTCCATCAGCCAAAGCGTCGAGAACGAGCGCGATCGGGGCGACCAATAGAGCTTGATCATGGGAACCGACCTTTCATCGGCGGGAGGCAAGCAGCGCAATTCACGGCGCGCTTGCCGCGCATTCGCAGCGCGCTACGTCTGGGCAAGAGGGTTGCTGCGCGAACGACATGTTGGTCGACCCGACAGGTTGACGGCGTTGCTCTCAATCAGCGCGCGGGCTGTCCCTGGTGCCGGAGCAAGGGCGGCAATGTCTTGTCGAGACTTGCCGTCAGCATGGCACGCACGCCGTCGCGCAATACCGGATTGTTGACAACATCCGCAGGCTTCTCCGGAAACATGGCCCGATCCAGCTCGCGCGACGGTCCGCCAAATGGATTGCGCAGCAAGCGATCGATGTAAGTGTCGTCGGTCATCAAGGCCTGCGCCTCCTTGATCAACGCGAAAGTCCCGCCGTCATAAACACGGATGTACATCATCGCGGAGAGCTGCACGGGTCCGTTGTATGGATACTGCGAGATTCCAATGCCGTATTCGCGATGCGTTCCGCCGTGCCGGTGCACGACGACGTAACGCTCGCAACGGAGTCTCGGTGCGAGAAACCGAACGAAGTCCGCGATGTCCACTTCCGCGTGGTAGAAGAACGGATTTTGCTCCCGCCGGCCTCCAGATTTCAGTTCCTCCCTTGTGTAGGCGATTCTGCGCACGGAGCTGCCGGGCGCGGCCGCACGAACGCGGGACACGACGAGGTCGTCGAGTGCCCACGCGGCGACGGAAGTGTGCGAGTATTTGTCGAGGAACTTCAGCGGACCGAATTTCTTGATCGTGAACAGATCGCCGGCGATCGGGATGACGCCAATCTGACATGGGCCGCTCTCTGCTGGCATCGTTGGGGACGTCGCGCTCGTGGATTTTGCCGCGCTCCTCTTCGGCACAGCCTGCGCCCCGGCTCCCGTCGTTGAGAGCAGAAGAGCCGTGGCAATCATGGCGAAGGCCAGCATTGCCACGCGCGACGCTTTCTTAGATGGTCCGCCTTTTGTCATCATCGTCGGGCGTCACTGTGCGAAATACGGCGGCAGGATCTTGTCCAACCGCTTCGTCAGAAAGTCGCGGGTGGTATCGCGCAAGGCGGTGTTATTGGCGGCGTCCGCGGCCGTCTCCGGGAATACGGACTTGTCCACCTTCCGCAGAAACTCGTTGTCGACGAAATTGTCGGCCAGATGCTTCATGACCCCCTCGAACGTCACTGCGGGCCCCTTCCTGATTTCGAAAGTCTGGCCGTCGACGACAATCACGCCGACATAGACGAAGACATACGCGTAGGAGATCGGACCGACACCCCGGCTGAAGATGCCGACGCCGCTGAGCGTCTGATTCGTCCCGTCAAGCTGCCCTTCATTGCGCATGACGACGACATAGCGCTCACAGCCGGCATTGCCGGCAATTCCGCGGACCAGGTTCGAAAGCTCATCGCGCCGGTTGCGAAACAGGCCACCCTTCGGATGATAATAGGAATCGAAGGCGCCCTTGGCGTAAGGGATCCGACGCACCGGCGTTGTCCCGGCGGCCGCGCGCACCCGGGCGAAAGTGAGGTCGTCGAGACCCCATGACACCGGCACTTCCGCGTAGTCGTTGCCGAACACGGTCAGGCCGATCTTCTGGACGACGAACAGGTCCTGCGTCGCCGCGATGACGCCGATGCCGCAGGGACCGGCAGTCGCCTGCTCTGCGGGCTTTGCTGGTGCCTTCGGCTTCGCTGCTGCCTTTTTGGCAGGCGGCTTTGGTTGTGTGGCGGATTGGGCAGAGGGTGCAGGAGGGGTCTGTGCGGCTGCCGGAGTCAGAAGGGACAACAGAGCAAGCAGCGAAGCGGCAAATCGAACCATGGATTCCAGGAGATCAGCGAGAGAAAAAAACGCAGGACGCGCCACACTAGGTTGAGAACATGACAACCGCAAGCTGCACCCGCCCATTGCTGCCTATCCGGTGGGCCGCTGCCTCTTCCACCGATAGCACTTCATCGTAAAACCCGTCACCGGGGAGATGTCTTCGGTCTCGAACACAAAGCCTTCGCGCTCGTACCAGCGCCAGGCCTTTTCGTTCTCGCGCACGCAGCGCAGTTCGATCTCATTGGGCATCTGGCTTCGCGTGAAGGCGAGCAAGTGCCGGCCGAGCGACTGGCCCTGATAGGCAGGCGCGACGAACAGCTGGTCGAGATAGAGCTTTGGCAGATGTAGCGCCAGCATCGCGGCGATCGTGCCATTGTCGTCGGCGACGAACAGGGTCCAGCCGTCCTCGATCTCGCGCTGGACGCGCGCGCGCAGGTTCGCCAGCAGGAAGTTGCTGGCCTCGGCAAGCCCGGTCGAGACCCAGCTTTCCATCCAGACACGGCCGATCTCGTCATATTCGTCAGTGCGGGCGGGGCGGATGATGGGATGCGACATCGAGGCTCTACGCCCGTTGGCCGCGGACGGATTGCCGCGCGCGCACCTTGCCGGCCGACAGGCAGACCACTTCGGAGATTTGCAGGAGCTGCCGCGCCAGCGGACTTGTTTTGCGCCAGACCATGCCGATGGTGCGCGAGGGCTCGGGGTCGCGGAAGCGCGACAGCGAGACCGAGGCGGATCGCGTCTCCACGGACACCGCCATCTCCGGAATCAAGGTCACGCCGATGCCGGCGCTGACCATCTGGACCAGCGTCGACAGCGAATTCGCGTCCAGCATCTCGCGCGGTGGCGCCGATTGCATGTTGCAGAACGACAGCGCCTGGTCGCGGAAGCAGTGCCCCTCTTCGAGCAGCAATAGCCGCATCTCCCGCATCATCTCGCGCGACGGCGCCGGCGTGCCCTCATCGGAGCCCGGGCGTACCAGCAAAAATTTCTCGTCGAACAGCGCGACCTCGGTGAGCGAGGGCTCCGACACCGGCAGGGCAACGATGGCGGTATCGAGCCGGCCTTCGATCAGCTCCTGGATCAGCCGCGGCGTCATCGTCTCGCGCACGCGGATGTCCAGTTCCGGATGCATGCGTGTGAGGTTTTTGGTGATGGTGGGCAGCAGATAGGGCGCGATCGTCGGGATCATGCCGATCCGCAGGCGACCTGAGAAGCGGTCCTGCGACGCGCGGGCGAAATCGCCGAGCTCATCGACCGAGCGCAGGATGTCGCGGACACGTGGCGCGAGCTCTTCGCCGAACCGGGTCAGCGCCACCTGCCGGGCGCTGCGCTCCAGCAGCAGGCCGCCGAGCGCCTCCTCCAGTTCCTTGATCTGCATCGACAGGGCTGGCTGCGAAATCGAGCTTGCCTCAGCCGCCCGGCCAAAATGGCCGTGGCGCGCCAGCGCATCAAAATACCGGAGCTGGCGCATTGTCACGTTGGCCATCAGAAAATCCTATCGCAGCGATCATTAAAGTCAACTTCCCCTGATGGAATGAGAAGCTTAGAGTGTTTCCACCTGGTCAAAGGCGCGAGTTCGACGCCACCAGAGGAGGTATTCATGGACGACTCTTCAAAGTGCCCGTTTTCGGGTGGAAAACGCGTGCCGGCGAACCGCGATTGGTGGCCAACCCAGCTCAGCATCGAGATGCTGCACAAGAATTCAGCCCTGTCCGACCCGATGGGCAAGGACTTCGACTACGCCAAGGAATTCAAGACGCTCGACCTCAACGCGGTCGTCAAGGACCTGACCGCGCTGATGACGGAGTCGCAGGAATGGTGGCCCGCCGATTTCGGTCACTATGGTGGCCTGATGATCCGTATGGCCTGGCACAGCGCGGGCACCTATCGCACCACGGACGGCCGCGGTGGTGCCGGCGCCGGACAGCAGCGTTTCGCGCCGCTCAACAGCTGGCCCGACAACGCCAACCTCGACAAGGCACGCCGTCTGCTGTGGCCGATCAAGCAGAAGTATGGTCGCAAGATTTCCTGGGCCGATTTGATGGTGCTCGCCGGCAACGTCGCGCTGGAGTCGATGGGCTTCAAGACCTTCGGTTTCGCCGGTGGCCGCGCCGACGTCTGGGAGCCGGAAGAACTTTATTGGGGTCCCGAAGGCACCTGGCTGGGCGATGAGCGCTACAGCGGCGAGCGCGAACTCGCCGAGCCGCTCGGTGCGGTGCAGATGGGCCTCATCTACGTCAATCCGGAAGGCCCGAACGGCAAGCCGGATCCCGTCGCCGCGGCAAAAGACATCCGCGAGACCTTCGCCCGCATGGCGATGAACGACGAGGAAACCGTAGCCCTGATCGCCGGCGGCCACACCTTCGGCAAGACCCATGGCGCAGGTGATCCCTCGCTGGTCGGAGCGGAGCCGGAAGCCGGCGCGCTGGAAGATCAGGGCCTCGGCTGGAAGAGCAAGCACGCGTCGGGCCATTCAGGCGATACCATCACGAGCGGTCTCGAGGTGACCTGGACGACGACGCCGACGAAATGGAGCAACAACTTCTTCGAGAACCTGTTCAAGTACGAATGGGAACTGACGAAGAGCCCGGGCGGCGCGAACCAGTGGACGGCCAAGGGCGCCGACGCCATCATTCCTGATGCCTTCGACAAGTCGAAGAAGCATCGGCCGACGATGCTGACGACCGACCTCTCGCTGCGCCTCGATCCGGCCTACGAGAAGATCTCGCGGCGCTTCCTGGAGAATCCCGATCAGTTCGCGGACGCCTTTGCCCGCGCCTGGTTCAAGCTGACCCATCGCGACATGGGCCCGATCCAGCGCTATCTCGGCCCGCTGGTGCCGAAGGAGACGCTGATCTGGCAGGATCCGATTCCGGCCGTGAATCACGAGCTGGTCAGCGATCAGGACATCGCTGCGCTGAAGACCAAGATCCTGGCCTCGGGCCTCTCGGTCTCCGAGCTGGTCTCGACCGCCTGGGCGTCGGCTTCGACGTTCCGTCGTTCGGACAAGCGCGGTGGCGCCAACGGCGCGCGCATCCGTCTTGCTCCGCAGAAGGATTGGGAGGTGAACCAGCCGGCTCAGCTCTCGAAGGTGCTCGGCAAGCTCGAAACGATCCAGAAGGAGTTCAGCACCGGCGCGAAGAAGGTTTCGCTCGCCGACCTCATCGTCCTCGGCGGTTCTGCCGCGGTCGAGAAGGCCGCGAAGGATGCCGGCGTCGACGTGAAGGTCGCGTTCACAGCGGGCCGCATGGATGCTTCGCAGGAGCAGACCGACGCTGCTTCCTTTGCACCGCTGGAGCCGCGGGCTGACGGCTTCCGCAACTACGTCAGCAAGAAGCATCAGTTCCTCCAGCAGGAAGAAGCGCTCATCGATCGCGCGCAGCTTCTGAAGCTGAGCGGACCTGAGTTGACGGCGCTGGTCGGCGGCCTTCGTGTGCTCGGCGCCAATGCGAACGGGTCGAAGAACGGTGTCCTCACCGCGAAGGTGGGCACGCTGAGCAACGACTTCTTCGTCAATCTGCTCGACATGAGCGCGCAGTGGACGGCGGCGGCTGATGGCAGCTACGAGGCCCGCGACCGCAAGACCAACGCGGTGAAGTGGACCGGCACGCGTGCCGATCTGATCTTCGGCGCGCACTCGCAGCTCCGCGCCTACGCCGAGGTCTATGCCACGTCGGATGCCAAGCAGCAGTTCGTGCAGGACTTTGCCAAGGCCTGGACCAAGGTGATGAACCTCGACAGGTACGACATCGCGGCCTGAGGTGTTGCACCTCTCCCGCTTGCTTGCGGGCGAGGGAGCGCATATCGCCCGGGACGAACACAAACAAAAAGGGCGGCCTTTCGGCCGCCCTTCGTTTTTTCTGAGGTCGCGAGACTTACTCGCCGGCCGCTTCGCGAGGAGCCTTCTCGCCGTCGCCGCCCTTGCCCTCGAGGTCTTCGCCAGTCTCCTGGTCGACCACTTTCATCGAGAGGCGGGTCTTGCCGCGGTCGTCGAAGCCGAGCAGCTTGACCTTGACCTTGTCGCCTTCCTTGACGACGTCGGAGGTCTTCTGCACGCGCGCCGAAGCGAGCTGGCTGATGTGGACGAGACCGTCCTTGGAGCCGAAGAAGTTCACGAAGGCGCCGAACTCCATCACCTTGACGACGGTGCCCTCATAGATCTGGCCGACTTCCGGATCGGAGGCGATCGACTTGATCCACTTGATCGCGGCCTTCATCGCCTCGCCATCGTTGGAGGCGACCTTCACGGTGCCGTCGTCCTCGATGTTGACCTTGGCGCCGGTCTTCTCGACGATCTCGCGGATCACCTTGCCGCCGGTGCCGATCACTTCACGGATCTTGTCGGTCGGGATCTTGAAGGTCTCGATGCGCGGCGCGTATTCGCCGAGCTCGGCGCGGGCGTTGGTCAGCGCCTTGGACATCTCGCCGAGGATGTGGATACGACCATCCTTGGCCTGACTGAGCGCGACCTTCATGATCTCTTCGGTGATGCCCTCGATCTTGATGTCCATCTGGAGCGAGGTGATGCCCTGCTCCGTGCCGGCGACCTTGAAGTCCATGTCGCCGAGATGATCTTCGTCACCGAGGATGTCCGAGAGAACCGCGAAGCGCTTGTCTTCGAGGATCAGGCCCATCGCGATGCCCGCGGTCGGCCGCTTCAACGGCACGCCGGCATCCATCAGCGCGAGCGAAGCGCCGCAGACCGAAGCCATCGAGGACGAGCCGTTCGATTCGGTGATCTCCGACACCACGCGCGTGGTGTAGGGGAACTCGTGATGCGGCGGCAGCACCGGGTGGATCGCGCGCCAGGCGAGCTTGCCGTGGCCGATCTCGCGACGCTTGGTGCCGCCGAGGCGACCGGTCTCACCGACCGAGTAGGGAGGGAAGTTGTAGTGCAGCAGGAACGTCTCTTTGTACGTTCCGGACAGCGCGTCGATGTACTGCTCGTCCTCGCCGGTGCCGAGCGTGGTCACGACCAGCGCCTGGGTCTCACCGCGGGTGAACAGCGCCGAGCCGTGGGCGCGGGGCAGCACGCCGACTTCGGCGATGATTTTGCGCACGGTCTTGCTGTCGCGGCCGTCGATGCGCTTGCCGGTATCGAGGATGTTCCAGCGAACGATCTTGGCTTCGAGCTCCTTGAACACGCCGCCGATGCGCAGCTTGTCGTATTTCGGCTCCTGCCCTTCGGGGAAGTAATGGGCGATCACCTTTTCCTTGACCTTGCCGACCGCGGCGTAGCGATCCTGCTTGACCGGAATGGCGTAGGCGGCGCGCAGTTCCTGCTCGACCATGCCGAGCATTTCCTTTTCGAGCGCCGAATTGTCGATCGTGGTGACTTCGCGCGGCTCCTTGGCGGCCTTCTCGGCGAGCTCGATGATCGCTTTGATGACCGGCTGGATGTGGCGGTGACCGAACATCACGGCGCCGAGCATAATCTCTTCGTTCAGTTCCTTGGCTTCCGATTCCACCATCAGCACGGCGTCGGCGGTGCCGGCGACGACGAGGTCGAGCTGGGTGTCGACCATCTCGTCGAGCGTCGGGTTGAGGATGAACTCGTCATTGGCGAAGCCGACGCGGGCTGCGCCGATCGGGCCCTTGAAGGGCGCGCCGGACAGGGTCAGCGCAGCCGACGACGCCACCAGCGCGACGATGTCGGGATCGTTTTCCATGTCGTGCGAGAGCACGGTCACGATCACCTGGGTCTCGTTGCGCCAGCCGTCGACGAACAGCGGACGGATCGGACGGTCGATCAGGCGGGAGACCAGCGTCTCCTTCTCGGTCGGACGGCCCTCGCGCTTGAAGTAGCCGCCGGGAATGCGGCCGGCTGCGTAGGTCTTCTCCTGGTAGTCGACCGTCAGCGGCAGGAAGTCGACGCCTTCGCGCGGCGTCTTCGCCGCGACGACGGTGGCGAGCACCACGGTCTCGCCATAGGTGGCGACGACGGCGCCATCGGCCTGGCGCGCGATCTTGCCGGTTTCGAGCTTGAGGGGGCGTCCACCCCAGTCGATCTCGACTGAATGCTTATTGAACATGGAGGTCTTCTTTCATGGGTTCTCGAAAGAAAGGACGGCTCGAAAAACAAAAACCATGCGCAAGATTGCGGGACGTTGATCGAAGCGGGCGATCAGCGTCCTGCGATCCTGCCATGGTTTTTGGATTTCGGATGGCGTCCATCCTCTCGGGTCATACGGGCGCCTTGCCCGTTGTGCCCAGCCGCCGGATTGCTGCTGGACTGTCAGTCGGCATGAATGCGAACGCCGAATCTTCGGTCTTCGCCCATCATGCCCCGGATGCGAATCATCGCTCGAGTATGATCCGGAAAAGTGCGAAGCGGTTTTCCGACAAGATCATGCTCAAGCAATAATCCAAAGTGCGACTCTTATTGCGCTTTGGGCCGCACCCGACGCGCACGCAGCCTCGATCAAAAACCTTTGAACAAACGCTTTCGTTCGAAACCACACGCGAAAACGCGCGCCGTTGGGCGCGCGCAAGAACTCTTAACGACGAATGTTGTGCTTCTCGAGCAGCGCCTTATAGCGCGCCTCGTCCTTCTTCTTCACATAGTCGAGGAGCGAGCGGCGGGTCGACACCAGCTTCAAGAGGCCGCGACGCGAATGGTTGTCCTTCACGTGGGTCTTGAAATGGCTCGTGAGGTTGGCGATGCGTTCCGAAAGGATCGCGACCTGAACCTCGGGCGAGCCGGTGTCGCCGGCTTTGTTGGCATTCGTCTTGATGACTTCCGCTTTGCGTTCTGCGGCAATCGACATCGTCAATTTCTCTCGTTGCGAACGGCGCTGGCAGTCAGGCCGGTCAGGTTGAACACACGCTTGGGGATGATTTCGCCATTGCCGACTTCAGCAAGCGCCAAAAGGCGGCCTGCCACCGTGACATAGACTGTGCCGCTACTAGTGGGCGCATCCCGTCCGCGCAATAAAACGGCTTGGCCCCGATGGAGCCTTGCCGCATCAGCCCGAGTGACGGCCAGTGCCGGGATGTCGTCCAGCGCGGTCTCAACGGGCATAAGCGCGTCGGCGAGGCTCCCCTCGCCGGACGCGGCTCTATCGCATAAAGCCTCCAGCTGATCCAGCGGAATCATGTCGTTCTCGCCAAATGGGCCGACCAGGGTCCGCCGCAGCGCGCAGATATGGCCGTAAGTGCCGAGAATCCGGCCCATATCGCGGGCGATCGCGCGGACATAGGTGCCCTTGCCGCACTCGGCTTCGAACACGGCCCGGTCGTTATCCGGTTGATCCACAAGGGTTAATTGATGAATTTCGACCGGGCGGGGGGCCAGTTCCACGATCTCGCCGTCGCGGGCGAGGTCATAGGCGCGCTCGCCCTGGACCTTGATCGCGGAATAGCGCGGCGGGGTTTGCTGGATCACGCCGGTAAAGCGGGGCAGCAGGGCCTCGATGGCCTCCCGGGTCGGGCGCTGGTCGGACGTCGCGGTCGCCTTGCCCTCGATATCGTCGGTGTCGCGTTCCTCGCCCCAGCACACGGTGAAGCGGTAGCGCTTGCGGCCGTCCATGACGAAGGGAACCGTCTTGGTGGCCTCTCCAAGCGCGATCGGCAGGCCGCCGGAGGCGAGCGGATCAAGCGTGCCGGCGTGCCCGGCGCGCTTGGCGTTGAACAGGCGCTTGAGCACGGCAACGGCTTGCGTCGACGTCATGCCGATCGGCTTGTCGAGCACCACCCAGCCATGGACGTCGCGGCGGTCGCGGCGCTGCTGCTGCTGGCCCTTCTGCTTGTTGGCGCGCGGATCGTTGTTGACGCGGCGCGGCTCCTGGTGCGGCGCAGAATTGTCGCCGGGATCCGCAAAATTATTTTTCTGCACGTCGCGCTGATCGGCGTCTTCGCCGCCGATCGTGCCGTGAGCCGGGTCCATCGTCATTGTTCTTCTTCCCGATCCGAATCCGGATTCTGTTCCAAGTCCTGTTCGAGGTCCTTCTGCACCGCAGGTGTTCGCAAAAGTTTCTCGATCCGTTCCGCTTCGTCGAATCGTTCATCGACGCGGAAGCGAAGGTCAGGTGCAAATTTCAGGTTAACGCGCCGCGCGACTTCGCCACGCAGGAATTTCTTGTTGCGCTCGAGCGCAGCGATGATGATCTCGGTGTCGCGGCCACCGAGCGGCATCACATAGACTGTCGCGAGCTTCAGGTCGGGCGACATCCGCACCTCCGGCACGGTGATGATGTGACCTTCGAGGTCCTCATCATGCACATTGCCTTGCGCCAGAATCTCGGCCATCGCGTGGCGAACCTGCTCGCCGACGCGCAACTGACGTTGCGAGCCTCCGCCTGGTGCGGAACTTTTCTTCTGATGATGGCTGGGCATGGTCGAAAATCACCTTGTCATGCGCGTGTATGGGACACGAGCATTGTCATTTGTCCTGTTGAAACGAATGCGGTGCGATGGCCGGAATAAATCCGGCCATCGCACTCCCGCAATTTCAGCTCAAAAAGATCCGGGCGCTTCGGTAAGATTTGGACTTACAGGGAGCGCTGGATCGTCTCTACGCGGTAACACTCAATCACGTCACCGGCGCGCATGTCGTGGTAGTTCTCGAAGGCCATGCCGCATTCCTGACCGGACTGGACTTCCTTCACTTCGTCCTTGAAGCGCTTCAGCGTCGACAGCTTGCCTTCGTGTACGACGACGTTGTCGCGGATCAGGCGCACGTTGGCGCCGCGTTCCACGGTGCCGTCGGTGACGCGGCAGCCGGCAACCTTGCCGACCTTGGAGATGTTGAAGATCTCCAGGATCGAGGCATTGCCCAGCATGGTTTCGCGCAAGGTCGGCGCGAGCAGGCCGCTCATCGCCTTCTTCACGTCGTCCACGAGGTCGTAGATGATGTTGTAGTAGCGGATCTCGATGCCGTTACGCTTGGCGGCCGCAGCGGCCTCCTTGTTGGCACGAACCGAGAAGCCGATGATCGCGGCGTTGAAACCTTCCGCGAGCGTCACGTCGGATTCCGAGATGCCGCCGACACCTGCATGCAGGATGCGGGCTGCGACTTCGTCGGTACCGAGCTTCTCCAGCGAGCCGAGGATCGCTTCCAGCGAGCCCTGCACGTCGGCCTTGATGATCAGCGGGAATTCCTTGCGGCCCGCCGTCTTCAATTGCGACATCATCTGCTCGAGCGAGCCGCGCATGCCGGAGATCGAGGCAGCCGCGTTCTCGCGCTTCTGGTGCGCGCGGTAGCTGGTGATCTGGCGGGCGCGGGCTTCGTTCTCGACGACGGCGAGACGATCGCCGGCTTCCGGCGGACCGTTGAAGCCGAGCACTTCGACCGGCACCGATGGACCTGCCTCCTGCACGGTCTCGCCCTGATCGGAGATCAGCGCACGGACGCGGCCCATCTCGGCGCCGGCGACGATGATGTCGCCGATCTTGATCGTGCCGCGCTGGACCAGCACGGTCGCGACCGGGCCACGGCCGCGATCGAGCTTGGCCTCGATCACGGTGCCTTCGGCCGGTCGCTCCGAATTGGTTTTCAGGTCGAGGATATCGGCCTGGAGCGCGATCATTTCGAGCAGCTTGTCGAGATTGGTCTTGTTCTTGGCCGAGACTTCGACGTCGACGACATCGCCGCCGAAGGATTCGACCTGCACCTCGTGCTGGAGCAGCTCGGTGCGTACGCGCTCGGCCTTCGCGTCGGGCTTGTCCATCTTGTTGATGGCAACAATGATCGGCACGCGCGCCGCCTTGGCGTGGTTGATGGCTTCGATCGTCTGCGGCATCACGCCGTCATCGGCCGCAACCACCAGCACGACGATGTCGGTGACCTTGGCGCCGCGGGCACGCATCGCGGTGAACGCGGCGTGGCCGGGGGTGTCGATGAAGGTGATCTTCTTGCCGCTCTCGGGTGACGTCACCTGATAGGCGCCGATGTGCTGGGTGATGCCGCCGGCTTCACCTGAGACGACGTTGGCATGACGGAGCGCGTCGAGCAGCGAGGTCTTGCCGTGGTCGACGTGGCCCATCACGGTCACGACCGGGGAACGCGGCTCGTTGTCGGTGGAATCGTCGACGGCGTCGAACAGACCCTCTTCGACGTCGGAGGCGGCCACGCGCTTCACGCTGTGGCCGAGTTCCTCGGCGATGAGCTGTGCGGTGTCGGAGTCGATCACGTCCGTGATCTTGTGCATCGCGCCTTGCTTCATCAGCATGCGGATGACATCGACCGCGCGCTCGGCCATGCGGTTGGCCAGCTCCTGGATCGTGATGGCTTCAGGAATGATCACCTCGCGGATCAGCTTTTCCTTCGGCTCGTTCGCCGCGTGGCCCTTGAGGCGTTGGGTACGGCGGCGGAACGAGGCGATCGAACGCTCGCGGACGTCGCCGGCACTGAACGCGGTGACGACCGTCAGGCGTCCGCGCTCCTTCTGCGGGCCGGGCTTGTGGGTGGGCTTGGGGGCGACAACGGGACGCGCAGCGCCGCCGGGACCGCGACGGATCTGGCGTGGACCTTCGTCCTCGTCCGGTCCGGCTGCGACCGCGGGAGCACGACCCAACGGGCCGCCCCCCGGCCTGGCCGTGGTCGTTCCGGGGCGTGCGGTCGTGGTTCCTGGGCGTGGTGCCGTGGTGGTGGTGCCGGGGCGCGCTGCGGGGGCGCCGGGACGCGGTGCGGGAGTGGCCGGGGCCGCCGTTGCGGGACGCGGAGCGGATGCCGGCTGCTCGCCTTCGCCGAAACGCTTCTTGGCTTCGGTCTCGGCCTTCCGTTTGGCTTCGTCCTCGTGACGATGGCGCTCTTCCTCGGCCTTGCGGCGGGATTCCGCGGCCTCGCGGTCGACGCGTTCGGCGGCTTCGCGAACAGAGCGGCGTTGGGCCTCTTCCTCGGCCACGCGGCGCTCTTCGACTTCGCGCACCTTGGCATCGGCCAGCGCGCTGGCGCGGGCGGAACGTTCGTCCTCGGTCAGCGTGCGCAGCACCACGCCGGAGCCGGCGTTGCGCGGCGGCGCCGGGCGCGCGGGAGCGGGTGCAGGCGCGGCCGGTGCCGGCTTTGCAACAACCGTGGGAGCCTGCGGCTCGGGGCTGCCGTCGATACGGCGCTTGCCGCGCTTCTCGACCACGACCTGCTTGCTGCGGCCATGGCTGAAGCTCTGGCGCACAGTGCCCGTTTCGACGCGCGGCTTGAGCGACAGCGTCTTGCTCGGAGCGCTCAGCTTTTTGTCGTCAGGGGTCTTGGTATCAACCATTAAGCAGTCCTAATCCTGATCTTTGTTAACGTTGTGCGTTGCCGCACCGTCCTATCGGGTGGTCGTTGTCTCTCAGAAATCCTGGCCGGGCTTTTCGGCAGTCTTGTCAGCGTCCGCCATCCGGTATCGGACCAGCATCTGGCTACGTGACAGGAATGACTTGCTCGCCGGGCCCGCGAGCAGGGCAGCATGTATCACATTTGACCGGGTAAGTGCCAAATCCAATTCTATCGATTTCAGTGCGGTGACGACGGGAATCGGCGGTTTGGCACCGCGATTTCCGTCATTTTGACGCGCCAGCATGTCCAATTTGCGGATTCCGTCCGCGGCCCCGTCGCTGGCATGGATCAGGACCTCGACCGTACCTTCCTGCAGGGCGCTCTCGACCTTGCCGAAACCGGCGACGATCTGGCGCGCCTTGGCCGCGATCCCAAGGACCTCGGTCACACTCCGGACCAGGAGCGCCTCGATGTCGGCAGGAAACGTCTGGGGAATGCGCAGCTCGCGCTTGAAGGCCTTACCAAAATGGTGACGCCGCACGGCTTCCGCAACCACCTCGCGTGAGGCGGTGACCCACATGCCGCGCCCGGGCAGCTTGCGCTTGAGATCGGGAACTACCGCGCCTTGCGGCGAAACGACGAAGCGGATCAGCTCGTCGATCGGCCGGACCTCGCGACTGACCGCGCACATCCGCATGGTCGCGGACCTTTCGGTCCGCGGGCCATTGTCGAGATCGTGGTCAGTATCTGCGAGCATCCGGGCGACATTCTCCCTTGCCCTTAAGCCGGCTGATCTTCAGCCGCCTCAGCCTCTTCGGCCGGCTTGGCCAAGTCAGCCTCGGTGATCCAGCCGGCCTTGACGCGGGCCTGCATGATCATGGCTTCGGCATCGTCACGGGAGATTTCGAGACCATCGAGCGCGCCGGCGAACTTGGTCTGCTCGCCGCCTTCCTTGCGCTCGGTCCAGCCCACCAGATCGTCGGTGGCGCAGCCGGCAAGGTCGTCGACCGTCTTGATGTCGTTCTCGCCGAACTTCACCAGCATCTTGGAGGTCACGCCGGGCACGTCCTTGACGGCGTCCTCGACGCCGAGCTCCTTGCGCTTGGTCTCGATCTCGGCCTCCTGCTGCTCGAGATATTCGCGGGCACGGTTCTGGAGTTCTTCCGCGGTTTCCTCGTCAAAACCCTCGATGCCGGCGAGCTCCTTGAGGTCCACCATCGCGAGTTCCTCGACCGAGGTGAAGCCTTCGGACGCCAGCAGCTGGCCGACCACCTCGTCGACGTTGAGCGATTCCATGAAGACGCGGGTGGAGTTCTCGAAGTCGGCCTGGCGGCGCTCCGATTCCTCCTGTTCGGTCAGGATGTCGATGTCCCAGCCGGTGAGCTGCGAGGCCAGACGCACGTTCTGGCCGCGGCGGCCGATCGCCAGCGAGAGCTGGTTGTTGGTGTCGGGCACCACGACCTCGATGCGCTCGCGGTCCTCGTCGATGACGACCTTGGAGACTTCCGCCGGCGCCAGCGCGTTGACCACGAAGGTCGCAATGTCGGGCGACCAGGGAATGATGTCGATCTTCTCGCCCTGCAGTTCGTTCACCACAGCCTGCACGCGCGAGCCGCGCATACCGACGCAGGCGCCGACCGGATCGACCGAAGAATCGCGGGAAATCACGCCGATTTTCGCGCGCGAGCCGGGATCGCGGGCCACCGCCTTGATCTCGACGATGCCGTCATAGATCTCAGGCACTTCCTGCGCGAACAGCTTTGCCATGAACTGCGGATGAGTGCGGGAGAGGAAGATCTGCGGGCCGCGGGTCTCGCGCCGGACGTCGAAGATATAGGCGCGGACGCGGTCGCCGTTGCGGAACACTTCGCGCGGCAGCATCTCGTCGCGGCGGATGATGGCTTCACCGCGGCCGAGATCGACGATCACGCTGCCATATTCGACGCGCTTGACGACGCCGTTGACGATGTCGCCGATGCGGTCCTTGAATTCCATATATTGGCGGTCACGCTCGGCCTCGCGCACCTTCTGCACGATGACCTGCTTGGCCGACTGCGCGGCGATGCGGCCATATTCCAGCGGCGGCAGGGTGTCGGCGATGGTGTCGCCGACCTGGGCGCCGGGATTGGCGCGCTGCGCGTCCACCAGCGAGATCTGGTTGGAATGGTTTTCGACCGTCTCGACGACCAGCATGTGGCGCGACAGCCGCAGCTCGCCCTTCTTGGGGTCGATCTCGGCATGAACGTCAGTCTCGCTGCCGTAACGTGCCCGCGCCGCCTTGGCGATGGCGTCCTCCATCGCCGCGATGACGATGCCGCGGTCGATTGATTTCTCGCGCGCAACGGCGTCGGCGATCTGGAGCAACTCAAGTCGATTGGCGCTGACTGCCATGGCTAGTCTCCTTCGTCAGGATCGATCTCGCCCCGCCGCACGCGGTCGGCGGCCAGGCGATGTTTCTTGGTATTGGTCGGGGCCGGCTTCTTCGTCGGCTTGGTGTTCTTGGTGGTCTTTTCGCTGATCTCGGCATGCGGTGCCTTCGGCGGCTCGATGCCGAGATCGCGGCGCATCTCGCGCGCCGCGGCCTTGCCGCGGCGCATGGATTGCGCGATCAGCTCGTCGGTCAGTACCAGGCGTGCCTCGCCGATATCTTCCATCGCCAGGAGAACGTCGATGTCGTTGCCGGCCTTGGCGTCGTCGCGGCGCAGATGCACGCGGTCGCCTTCGACAGCACCGAGCGTCCCGCGGAACCGCTTCCGCCCGTCATGGGCGACCGCCATATCGATCTTCACGAGATGCCCGACATAGCGTTCGAAATCGGAACGACGCACCAGCGGACGGTCGATTCCCGGCGAGGAGATTTCCAGCCGGTAGGCGCGATCGATGGGGTCGGCGACGTCGAGCACGGGCGACAGCGCTCGCGAGATCGCCTCGCAATCCTCGACCTGCATCGATCCGTCCGGCCGCTCGGCCATGATCTGCACGGTGCAGCCCGCTTCCCCGGAAATGCGGATACGCACCAGACGGTAGCCCATGCCTTCGAGCACCGGACCCGCAACCGCGGACACCCGCGCAGCCGCACCCGGCTCGACCACGAGCCTTGGTTCGGCCAGCAACTCGGCATCCGTGGAACCAGCGTTCGGTTCGGTCATATCAGGGGTCAAGGCGCTCGTTCGTTAACGCTTGGGTTAAGGCTTGGTTAAGACTCCAAAGCCCGCTTCGGAACTTTCCCGACAGCGCGTCGGGCCGCATCTTCCGCCAAGCCGCGTTCAGGTAATAAAAAAGAGCGGGTCCTTTCGGGCCCACTCTCACTACGCGGATCGTATGAGAAGATGAATTGGCGCTGATATAGCCCGTTCCGCCCTCCCGGACAAGGCCCATCGCGGGCCAGACGTGGCTTTTTGCGGCCGGCCTGTGGCCCCCCTCGCGCAACGCTTCCTTCACCTCCGAGGCCTAAATTCCCTGACTGTGGGGCGGCTTGGACCAAGGGCGCACCCGCGGCGTGCCCTATACGAGTTTGCGTTTTCATGACCGTTGCCACGTCGCTCATTCCCGGACTGGACGATATCGTCAAACGCGGCGACCCCCGGCGTCGCGGCGAGATCGCGCGCGCGATCTCCCAATTGTTCTTCCAGGACGCCGAGAAGCTCCGTCCCGATCTCGTCGACCTCTTCGACAATCTGCTGATCGATCTGGTCCCGCATGCCGAGCTTGCCTCGCGTGTCGACCTCGCCGAACGCTTCTCACGCCTGAACAACGCGCCGCCGCATCTGGTCACTCAGCTCGCGCGCGAAAACGAGATCGCGGTGGCGGGTCCTGTGTTGCGCCGTTCGCCGGTGCTCGACGAAGCAGCGCTGGTGGAGATCGCGCGGCTGAAGGGCCAGGGTCATCTGCTGGCGATGACGGAGCGTCCCGTTTTGCCGTCCGTCATCACCGACGTGTTGGTCGAGCGCGGCGATCGCGATGTGGTGCGTCGCGCCGCCGGCAATGCCGGTGCGGTGTTCTCGCCTGGCAGCTATTCCGAGCTGATCAAGCGCGCGTCGCAGGACGGTGTGCTGACGCTGAAGATCGGCCAGCGCAATGATCTCTCGGGCGATCACCTGAAAGAGCTTCTCAACGGTACGCTCGACGTCATCCGCCGCCGCCTCTCCAGCGTGGTCAATCCCGCGCGCCAGGTCGAGATCAAGCGCGCGATGGCCTCGATCGAGGAGGCGTCGCTGCCGCCGGGGCCGCGTCGCGATTTCTCTGCGGCGCAGCGCACGGTGCTCGCCCTTCATCGCGAGGGTCATCTCGGCGAAAGCGCGCTGCTCGGCTTTGCCAAGGCGCACAAATACGAGGAATCGATCGCCTCGCTCTCGGCGATGGCCGGCGTTCGTCTCTCGATCCTCGATCGCCTGATCGCGGGAGACCGCTACGATCCGATTTTGATCCTGGGGCGGATGCTGAATCTCGGCTGGCCCACGGTACGCGCAATGATCCTGATGTGGTACGGTTCACATCGCACGCCGGCTGATGCCGATCTCGAGCAAGCGCGCGTGAACTTCACGCGCCTGATGCCGTCGACGGCCGAGCGCGTCGTGAAATTCTGGCGCAACCGGCAGACGATCTAGCTTCGCGCTCCGTCATTGCTCTGACGGCTAGCCGTCCCGCCTGAACCGCAGATACGTCGTCTTGCGACCTTCGCGCGTGGCTTTGCGGCCGTAGCGCGTCATGGTGTAGCCGTCCCATGGTTGCCGGAAATCGTCGGCGCGCTCCGCGAGCCATTTGAAATCCGGTGAGCGCGCAAGATGCGACAGCGTCCACGCGCAGTAATCGTCGATGTCGCAGACGAAGCGGAATTCACCGCCGGGCTTGAGCACGCGCGCCATCGCGGCGATCGTCCGGTCCTGGACGAAGCGCCGCTTCCAGTGCCGCCGCTTCGGCCAGGGATCGGGATGGATCAGGTCGATCCGCGATAGCGAGGCCTTCGGCAGCCAGGCCAGCAGCTCGGCGGCATCGCCGGCGAACAGGCGGATGTTGTCAATGTCGACGGCTTCGATCTGCGCGAGAATCTTTGCCATGCCGTTGACATAGGGCTCGCAACCGATGAAGCCGGTTGTGGCGAAGTTCTGCGCTTCGGCCGCAAGATGTTCGCCGCCGCCAAAACCGATTTCGAGCCGCACATCGTCCGCCGCGGGATCGAAGATCTCGTTGGCGCTCGCCGGCGCTTCGCCCTCGATGTCGAGCGCGAGCTGCGGCAGCAGATGACCGATCAGCTCGGCCTGGTGCTGCCTGAGCTTGTGGCCCTTGCGGCGCCCGAAGAAGGCGCGCTCGCTGTCGTCGCGGTCGGGGTCCGACTTGCGCTCGCTCATCGCAGCGTCTGATACAGGCGATAGAGCAGCCGTGCGCGCGGCTCGAGCGACGAGACATAGAGCTGCTCATAATGGGTGTGTGCGCCCTTGCCGTCGACGCCGAGCCCGTCGAGCGTGCCGGTGTAGGGCGCGGTAAAATTGCCGTCCGAGCCGCCGCCGGTATAGGTGTCGATCAGTTCGAAGCCGATCTCCGTGGCGAGCGTCTTGGCATGCTCGTACAGCGAGGCTCCTGCATTGCCCTTCTCATAGGGCGGACGGTTGAGCTCGCCGGTGACCTTGACGGTGACGCCCTCGGTCTTCGATGTCAGCCCGAGGATCTTGCCGACGAATTCGTCCGCGTCGCTGAAGCTCGGGACGCGCAGATCGATTTCGGCATAGGCTTCTTCCGGCGTCACGTTTGGGCGCGTGCCGCCGCGCACCAGGCCGACATTGACGGTGACGCCGCGCGCCAGATCGTTCATCGCCTCCAGCGTCTGGATGACGTTGGCGAGTTCGCGGACGGCGCTGCGGCCGTCTTCGGGCCGCGAGCCGGCATGTGCGGGCACGCCCGTGATGAAAACCTTGAAGCGTCCGACACCCTTGCGTCCGGTGACGATCTTGCCGCCGTCGCGCGCGGGCTCCGTCACCAGCACGTATTTGGCCTTGCGCCCTTCCTTCTCGATCAGTGCGCGCGAGGTGGGGCTGCCGATCTCCTCGTCGGAGGTGAACATGTGGGTGATGCCGAGCGGCGAACGATTTGCGTCGGCACAGAGCGCACGAAACGCGTGATGGGCGATATAGGCGCCGCCCTTCATGTCGTAGATGCCGGGGCCGAACGCGCTGTCGCCTTCGACCTTGAACGGCAGGCGTTCGATGAATCCCAGGGGATGAACGGTGTCGAGGTGGCTCAGCACCAGGATGCCCGGCTGCTCCTGTCCCCAGGTCGAGCGTGCCAGCAGATGATCGCCGCAGCCGTCGACGCCGGCGACGCGCTCGAGCGTGACGGGCAGATCGCGGTGTTGATCCGCGACCAGCGACACGAGTTTGTTGACTTGTTCAGGAGCTTCCGTCGGCGTCTCGATCTCCACCCAGCGGCGGATGCCATCGAGAATAGTTTGGGAATCGAACCAATTTGAGCTGGCCATGGAAGTATCTGTGCCTTTGAATCGCATCATCTGAGAGGGCGCGCATCAATACGCGACCGCAAATGACGACATAGGCCAGATTTGGCGCAGCCTCAAATCGGATTGAGCTGGCGCGTCAGCGCTTGTCGGGACCTTCGCGGGCAGCGATCTGCTCGACGAGATCGACGATCGAGCGGCGCATCTTCGAATCGGCGATTCGGGTGAACGCCTTGGTCAGCGCGAGACCTTCGGAGGTCGCGAGGAAGTCCGAGACGTAAGAGGGCGAAGCACCTTCTGCAAAGCCGTCCGGCCCGGCGACGCCGCTCGGGCCGCCCTCGAACAGGAACGACACCGGCACCTGCAGAATCTCGGAGATCTGCTGAATGCGGCTCGCGCCGACGCGATTCGTGCCCTTCTCGTACTTCTGAACCTGCTGGAAAGTCAGGCCCAAAGCTTCACCAAGCTTTTCCTGGCTCATGCCCAACATGATGCGGCGCATGCGCACGCGGCTGCCGACATATTTGTCAACAGGGTTGGGCGCTTTCGACATTTCCTCAGCCTCCAAACACCACCTTCAGCGCAATCGAGAGAATGCCTCAGGTGCCAGCAGCGTAAAAATCAAACCCTGTTATTGAGAAACATTGCGGAGAAATTTAGCAATGCCGACTGTCTTTCGCAGCGGGTGCAGAATGAGGAACCCGCGTGCAGTCTGTCAACCGTGGGACTACGGTTGTCAAAGGATTCCGGCGGTTCGACCGAAAACCGCTAGCGACGGTGTGATCACGGGTGCCGTTTGGCAACACGTCGACGGACTGCGAGAATCACGGCCAGCGCGACCAGCATGGCTGCGGGTACGTCGCCGACCCGCGCATAGATAGTCGGCGGGATCGCTGCAGGCAGGCTTGCATCCAAAATGCCTTCGGTTCCGAGTCCGAGGCTGGCGATAGTTCGTCCCACCGGATCGATCACAGCGGAGATGCCGGTATTGGCGGAGCGGACCAGCGGCAATCCCAGTTCGATCGCGCGCATCCGCGACTGCTCCAGATGCTGATAGGGGCCGGTCGAGATGCCGAACCAGCCGTCATTGGTGAGGTTCACGATCCAGCCTGGACGCTCGTTGCGTCCGGCAACCTCGCCGGGAAAGATTGCTTCGTAGCAGATCAGTGGGAGTGCGCTTGGTGCGCCCGGCACGATGAGCGCGTGCCGCACAGTTCCGGGAATGAAGCCGCCGCGCATCCGCGTGAGTTGCTCGAAGCCGAGCTTCTCCATCAGATCCTGGAAGGGCAGGAATTCGCCGAACGGCACCAAGTGCAGCTTGTCGTACACAGCGAGCACGCTGGCGTCGTGATCGATCACATAGATCGAATTATAGGCACGCGTGACCGGCGTGCCCCGCGGCAGATCCGGCGCGCGGACCGAACCCGTGATCAGCACCGTGCCCTTCGGCAGCAGCTCGGCGATTTGCGCCATCGCGTCGGCTTCGCGGGTCAGGAAGAACGGAAAGGCGGATTCCGGCCAGATCAGGATGGTGGCATCGCGTACGCCGGTCGATTGCGGTCCGGAGGCGCGGTCCGACAACGCGAGGTACTTCTTCATCACCTCCGTCTTGGCGGCGTAGTTGAATTTCGCATCCTGCTGGAGGTTCGGCTGCATCAGGCGCAGCTTGGTGCCCGCGACCATCGTGGTCGGATGCAGCGACAGGCGGACCGCGCCGAAGATGCTCATGACAATCAGAAGCGCGACTGCCGCGGCCGGCGCGCGCCACGCCGGGCGGCGATCAGGCGTGCGATCGATCAGCGACGCCGGGCTCGCAAAGATCGCGATGCTGAGGAACGTCATGCCCCACAGGCCGAGCAACGACGCGGTCTGCGCCAGCGGCAGCGGCTCGGACAGCGCATAGCCGAACGCGTTCCAGGGAAAGCCGGTCAGGACGTGACCGCGCAGCCATTCGGCGATTGTGAGGCTTGCGGCGAGCGCGAGGATGCGCGTGGCATCCTTGGTCCAGAGCAGGCGGGCCAGCGCAAAGCCGATCGCGGTGAAGATCGAGAGATAGGCCGGCAGGCCGAGCACGGCGAACGGTGTCAGCCAGGCGAATATATCCGCGTCGACGAAGAAGGCCTTGCCGATCCAGTAGAGGCCGGGCACGAAATAGCCGAGCCCGAACCAGTAGCCGGTCAGCGCCGCGGCGGGGACGCCGTTGTAGCGTCCGGCGCCGGCGCCGTCGATCAGCCAGACCATCACGGGCAGGGTGAGGAACAGCACCGGGAAGATATTGAACGGCGCCAGCGCCAGCACCGACAGTGCGCCGCACCCCATCGCGATAAGCGCGCGCTTCCATCCCCAGGTCAGGATGATGGCAAGCGCAATCTGCCGAAATCGCTGGAACACGCTCACTGCGGACCAGTCCTGTCGGATGGCGGCGGGGCGGGCGTGTCGCTGGACGGCGGCTGGCCGCTCTCCGGTGCGGGATCGCGGCGACGGCTCTCGCGCTGGGTGCGCGGTGCGGGGCGTTCCTTCCGGGTCGAGATCCGCAACCGCTTGACCCGGCGCGGATCGGCATCGAGCACTTCGACCTCGTAATGGCCGGGGCCCGAGATCACCTCGCCGCGCACCGGCAGGCGTCCGACGAAGCTGACGAGATAACCGCCCAGCGTCTCGACTTCCTCGCCGGCTTCGCCAGTGACGAAATCTGCACCGATCACGGTGCGGACGTCATCGAGGCTGGCACGGGCATCGGCGATGAAGGCGTTGTCGGGCAGGCGCACGATCGAGGGCGGCTCGTCGCTGTCGTGCTCGTCGTCGATCTCGCCGACGATCTGCTCGACGATATCCTCCAGCGAAACCAACCCGTCGCTGCCGCCATATTCGTCGACGACCAGCGCCAGATGGATGCGCGTGGCCTGCATCTGCGCCAAAAGGTCGATCGCCCGCATCGACGGCGGCACATAGAGCAACTTGCGGATGATGCGCGCGTCGCCAAGCGGCAGCGCGAGATCGACGGTACGCAGATCGAGTCCGGACGGCAGTGGTTTCTTGCGCTTGGTCTTGGTGACGTCCGACACGCGCGCGCGGGCGGTCATGAACGTGAGCAGGTCGCGGATGTGGACGATGCCGACGGGATCGTCGAGCGTCTCGTTGTAGACCACAAGGCGCGAATGGCCGGCGCTCTCGAAGCGGCCCATCAATTCGCCGAGCGGGATGTCGCGCCTCACCGCGATGATGTCGGCGCGATGCACCATGACGTCGGCGATGCGGCGCTCGTGCAGACCGAGAATGTTGCGCAGCATGGTGCGCTCGACGGTCGAAAAACCGGTGTCATCAGGCGTCGTGGCATCGAGCACGACCTGGAGATCGTCTCGCACCGAGCCCGCCTTCCAGCCGAACAGCGTGCGGATGGCGCGCAGCAGCCAGCCATCCGCGGTCGGTCGCAGGACCTCGCCCGGCGTCACCACGGCCGGCAGGTTCGGCGTGTTGCGCGGATTGTCGTGGATCGGTTCGGAATCCGGCATCTCAGTGCGTCCCTGCGCGGTCAGCATAGGGATCGGGGATGCCGAGATGAGCCAGGATCCGCGTTTCCAGCGCCTCCATCTCCTCGGCGTCGCCGTCGTTCTCGTGGTCGTAGCCGACCAGATGCAGGAAACCGTGCACGGCGAGATGGCTCAAATGATGCTCGAACGACTTGTGCTCCTCGTCCGCCTCGCGCCGCATGGTCTCGTAGGCGATCGCGATGTCACCGAGCATGCGTGGCGCATCGCCCGGCTTCCATTCGCCCTCCGGCTGGAGCGCGGGAAACGACAGCACGTTGGTCGGCTTGTCGATGCCGCGCCAGTTGCTGTTGAGCGTGCGGATACCGGCATCGTCGGTCAGCATCACCGCCACTTCGGCGTCGGCAACGTCTTCGTCGACAGATTCGGCGGCAGCCGCCACTGCGCGCTGGATCACGGCTTCGGAATCAGGTTCGCGCTGCCAGCAATCGGCAACGACGAGGACCTCGGTCATGGGAAGGTTGGGGTGTGACATTGTCTTTGTTCGGAACGAAGGGGCGACATGTCCGCGCCCCCTATGGTCCGGCTGTTGTCTCGTCAGGATTTACCGGCGGCCGGCCGCTGCGGCTGCCCTTCATAGGCAGAGACGATTCGTGCCACGAGTTCATGGCGGATCACGTCTTCGGCTTTGAAATGAACTTGCGCAATGCCTTCGACACCGTTGAGCAGGCGCGTCGCCTCGGCGAGGCCCGAGGTCTGGCCGTTCGGCAGGTCGATCTGCGATGGATCGCCCGTCACGATCATGCGGCTGTTCTCGCCCAAACGTGTCAAAAACATCTTCATCTGCATCGATGTGGTGTTCTGCGCCTCGTCCAGGATGATGGCGGCGTTGGTCAGCGTGCGGCCGCGCATGAAAGCGAGCGGCGCGATCTCGATCTCGCCGGTCTGGAGCGCGCGCTCGACGATGCGTGCATCCATGAGGTCGTAGAGCGCGTCGTAGATCGGGCGAAGATAAGGATCGACCTTCTCGCGGAGATCGCCGGGCAAGAAGCCGAGCCGCTCGCCGGCTTCCACCGCCGGGCGCGACAGGATGATCTTGTCGACTTCCTTGCGCTCGAACAGTTGGGCGGCATGCGCGACGGCGAGCCAGGTCTTGCCGGTACCGGCCGGGCCGACGCCGAACACCAGCTCATGCCGCTTCAGCGCGCTTATGTAGGAATTCTGCGCGGCGGTGCGTGCGCGCACCGGGCGCTTGCGCAAATTGATACTGTCGAAGCTCGATTTGGCCGATTTGGCGTCGAACTCGAACAGCGAGCCTTGGGCGATCACGGCGCGGATCGCGCCTTCGACCTCGCCCTGGTCGAGGTCCTGTCCCTTCACCGCCTGGGCGTAGAGCGTCTCCAGCACGCGGCGGGCGGCGTCGCAGCCGTCGCGTGAGCCGCCGATGGTGATGTGGTTGCCCTTGGAGTCGACCACGACACCGAGCCGCCGCTCGATCTGCGCCAGATGCTGGCCATAGGGGCCGACCAGCGCGGACGCGGCGCGGTTGTCGTCGAAGTCGATGACGACCTGGGTTTCGGGCGGAACTTGCATGTCGCGATCAAATTTGCGGCTGGGAGCAATAGAAGAAGACGAATCCGATGCACTTTTGGGCAAGGGTTCAGGCTCCACTGGCTTGCGATAAAGCGGGCTCGCGCGCGTTGCGCGGCGTCACGAGCTCGCCGAGGAAGCTGTAGCGCTCGAGGCTGTCGATGCGCACGGGCAGGATTTGTCCGATGATGTCGGGCGAGGCCATTACATGGGCGGGCTGCAGGAATGCGGTGCGGCCGACGATCTGGCCGTCCTTGCGGGCCGGACGTTCGAACAGCACGTCCACCGTTGAGCCAATCGCAGCCTTGTTGAAGGCCGATTGCTGGCTGTCGATCAGTTCCTGGAGCCGCTCCAATCGCTGGTCCATCTCGGCGGGGGGCACCGTCTCCTGCATATCCGCGGCCGGCGTTCCCGGCCGGGCGGAGTATTTGAACGAATATGCAGCAGCGTAGCCGATTTGCGTGACAAGCGCGAGAGTGGCGAGAAAATCTTGCTCGCTTTCGCCAGGGAAGCCCACGATAAAATCTGATGAAAAAGCAATGTCTTGGCGCGCGGACCGGAAACGGTCGATAACTCCTCGATAATCATCGGCGGTATGCTTCCGGTTCATAGCGGAAAGAATCCGGTCCGAACCCGACTGTACCGGCAGGTGCACGAACGGCATCAGCTCGCCGAGATCGCGATGAGCCGCAATCAAACTGTCATCGACGTCGCCGGGATGGCTGGTCGAATAGCGCAGCCGCGCAATGCCGGGAATTTTCGCCAGATGTTCGAGCAATCGGCCAAGCGGCCAGGTTTTTCCGTCAGGCCCCTCGCCATGATAGGCGTTGACGTTCTGCCCGATCAGCGTGAGCTCGCGCACGCCGTTGTCGGCGAGCCGCTTCACGTCGTCGACGATCTTGGTCACGGGACGCGAGACTTCCGAGCCCCGCGTGTACGGCACGACGCAGAAGGTACAGAATTTGTCGCAGCCTTCCTGCACGGTGACGAACGCGGAAATGCCGCGCGCGCGGATCGCATCGGGTTTCGGCTGGGCCAGGAAGCCGAACTTGTCCGCGGCGGGAAACTCGGTCTCGATCGCGCGGCCTTCGTCGCGCGCGCGCTTCAAAAGCTCCGGAAGGTGATGATAGCTCTGCGGACCGACCACGACGTCGACGGCAGGCGCGCGGCGTGTGATCTCCCCACCTTCGGCCTGCGCCACGCAGCCCGCGACCGCGATCTGCATCGCGCGGCCGTTGCGCGCGGCCTCGTCCTTGGCGACGCGTAAGCGCCCGAGCTCGGAATAGACCTTTTCTGAGGCCTTCTCGCGGATATGGCAGGTGTTCAGGATGACGAGGTCGGCGTCCTCGGCGTTGGCCGTCTCCACGAATCCTTCCGGAGCCAGCGTGTCCACCATGCGCTGGGCATCGTAGACGTTCATCTGGCAGCCATATGATTTGATGTGCAGCTTGCGCGGCGGCTTCATGGAACCCGGAATTGAGGTGGAGGACGACCCTCAGATATAGGCTGGAGGGGCGAAAATCCAGCGAAGGGAGCCGTTTGGATCGTCATTCCGGGGCGCTCGCGGCGCGAGCGAACCCGGAATCCGGAGGTTTTGGCCGAGATTCCGCCCCTCATGCGGGTTTACGCATGCCCCGGAATGATTGCGAGAGGACCAAAATCAACCTGCCGGAGCGTCCGTCGCGGCCCGCCGGACCAGTTCCGGCAATTGCCGCATATCGTCAAAGGTCAATCCGGCGCCTGCTGCCCGCAGCCTGTCGGCGTGGCCGGGCGGGCAGTGGCTGCCGCCGTGAAAGCCGAGCACGGTCATCCCGGCGGCGTGCGCACCGGTGACCCCGGGGACGCTGTCCTCGATCACGACGCACCGCTCGGGAGCGACTCTCATTTGTTTCGCGGCAAACAGAAACAGATCGGGCGCGGGCTTGCCGCGTGCGACCTGGCTCGCCGAAAAAATGTTCGGAGCGAGCAAGTCATACAGCCCGGCGCAGGTCAGCCCGTGATGGATCTTCTCCGGCGTGCCGCTCGATGCCACGCATTTTGGCAAATCGATCGCGCGGATCGCGGCAGCGACATGGGTGATCGGCTGCAAATCGCTGGCATAAAATTGCAGCGTGGCTGCACTCACTTGGCTCTCCAGATCGTCCGGGAGACTGCGGCCGATTTCCTGCTCGACCATCCGCCGCGCGTCCTTCTCGGACACGCCGAGGAAGCGGACCAGCACCTGCTCCGACGTGATCGGATAGCCGTGTCGCGTCAGCACATCCGCATGCGCACGACAGGAAATCACCTCGCTGTCCACGAGCACGCCGTCGCAGTCGAAGATGATGAGGTCGACAGGCACTAAGGCATGATCCGGAAAAGTGTGAAGCGGTTTTCCGACAAGATCATGCCACTTATGACGTCGGCTTGTCGTCGTCGAGCGGGACGCAATAGAGCTCGAGCCGGTGATCGACCAGCTTGTAGCCGAGCTTGCGGGCGATCTCCGCCTGAAGTTTCTCGATCTCTTCGGAGGTGAACTCGATCACCTTGCCGTCGCGCAGATTGATGAGGTGGTCGTGATGGCTGTCGCGCATCGTCTCGTAGCGCGCACGGCCCTCGCGGAAATCATGGCGTTCGATGATGCCGGCATCCTCGAACAGTTTGACGGTGCGATACACGGTCGAGATCGAGATCTTGTCGTCGACCGCGACACAGCGGCGGTACAATTCCTCGACATCGGGATGGTCGACCGCCTCCGCGAGCACGCGGGCGATGACACGGCGCTGCTCGGTCATGCGCATGCCGGTGGCGGCACAGCGGCTTTCGATGCCGGACGCCTTGGATGCGGGGGAAGATTTAAGTCCAGTCATGTGTTGTCTGCCTGAGGGGGCGCTTTCTGCCATCAATATTACGACAAGTCACGGCGCATCAGAAGTGCGTTCAATTGTTCCCCGTTCGGCTGCTTATAGTAGCGTTCGCGGCGCCCGACCACCATGAATCCGGCCCGGTCGTAGAGCCGCCGCGCCGGCTGGTTATTCTCCTCGACTTCGAGAAATATGATGCGCACGCCGCGCCCTGCGAGATGGCCGAGATGGGTCATCAGCAGCGTGCGGGACAGGCCGCGGCCGCGATGGGCCTGGTCGACCGCAATCGAGAGGATTTCCGCTTCGTCCGCGCCGATCCGCGACACCGCAAAGCCGATCGTCTTGCGGCCAAGGCGCAACCGATGCACGAGCGTGTTGCGCTCGCTGAGCATGGTCTCGAATTCGCCTTCGCCCCAGCCATGCGCGAAGGAGGCGCCGTGAAGCTGTGCGAGCCGTGCGGCATCGCGCGCGGAGGCGGGCTCGACGGCGGCGGTGCCGCCGCGCCACCATTCCGACAACCATCTCATCATGAGCTTGCGGCTTGTACTGCGAGCGGCGGAAGTCGCGCCGGTTTTGCGTCGGGCGCCTTCAGATAGAACGGCCGCGCCGGCGTGGTCTCGGGATTGGCCGCGGCGCCGAGCCAGGCGACCCAGCTGATGTCGGGGGCGGGTTGGTCGTTGACCGCAACCGGCTGCGGCCCATCCTTCGGCCAGCGATCGGCAAGGATTTTTGCGGCGTTGCCGACCAGATGCGGCGCCCCGAATTGCGAGGCCGCGATCGCTTCGTCGATGGACGCGACGCCCGGCCGCACCAGCTGGCTGCCGTCGCCGGCGACGATCTGGAAATAGACGTGATCGTGCCGCGCATCGATCGCCGAGATCACAGGCGCCGTTCCGCTCTGACCGACGACGGTGGCGGCATAGGCGGATAGCGTCGTCAGGCCGACAGCGGGCCGCTTCGCCGCGAGCGCAAGGCCGCGCGCCGCCGAGATGCCAACGCGAAGGCCGGTAAAACTTCCGGGGCCGACGGTGACGGCGATGCGGTCGAGCGCCGTGAAGGCGAGGTCGGCCGATTGCATCACGCGCGCGATCATCGGCATCAGCGCTTCGGCGTGGCCGCGCTTCATGAGCAACTGCTCCTGCGCAAGGAGCTGGCCGGCGTCGGTGTCGAGCACGGCGGCCGCGCACGCCTCCAGCGCGGTATCGATGGCAAGGATCAGCATCGAATCAGCTTAGTCGGTTCCGCCACGGTCGAACCAGTCCAAGTTTGATTTCTCGACAGGCGCACGATCGGCCCCGTAATTCTACGTGCACGGGAATCGGCAAAAGCTCTCGCGCCCGCTTCTTGAAGCAGATGCATCAAATTGCAACCTCTGAGTTGTCTAAGTATTTGAAATATTTCCATTTTAAGGAAAGGTTAGCAATCATAAGACACCTTTCAGGCGCGGAAGGCGCGTTAGCGACGACCGGAACGAAACATTCGAGCGGTCAAACCGCGCATCGTCCGGTCCTTTGGAAGGGTTTCTTTTATGTCTTTTTGGCGAGGCAGATCTTCCGCGCGCGAGGCGATGGCTCAGGTCAGTGCGCTCTCGAAATCCCAGGCGGTGATCGAATTCAATCTGGACGGCACCATCCTCACCGCCAACCAGAATTTTTTGGGCGCGATGGGCTACCGGCTCGACGAGATCCAGGGCAAGCACCACAGCATGTTCGTGACGCCGGACGAGCGGGGCAGCGCGGCCTATCGCGAGTTCTGGGCGTGTCTTGGCCGCGGCGAATACCAAGCCGCCGAGTACAAGCGGCTCGGCAAGGGCGGCCGTGAGATCTGGATCCAGGCGTCCTACAATCCGATCATCGACGAGGCCGGCAAGCCGGTGAAGGTCGTCAAGTTCGCCACCGACATCACCACGCGAAAAATCCGCAGCCTCGAGGATGCCGGCAAGATCTCCGCGATCGGCCGCGCGCAAGCCGTGATCGAGTTCAATCTGGACGGCACCATCATCACCGCCAACGAGAATTTCCTGGCCACTGTCGGCTATCGTCTCGACGAGATTCAGGGCCAGCATCACCGAATGTTCGTGGGCGCAAGCGAGCGCGACAGCGCCGCCTACCGCGAGTTCTGGGCGAAGCTTGCCCGCGGCGAATTCCAGTCGGCCGAGTACAAGCGCTTCGGCAAGGGGGCTAAGGAGGTCTGGATCCTCGCCTCCTACAATCCGATCCTCGACGACGCCGGCAAGCCGTTCAAGGTGGTGAAGTTCGCCACCGACATCAGCGCGCAGAAGCTGACGAATGCAAATTTCGCCGGGCAGATCGAGGCGATCGGCAAGTCGCAGGCCGTGATCGAGTTCGATATGGACGGCAAGGTTTTGACCGCCAACGAGAACTTCCTCGGCGCGCTCGGCTATACGTTGTCCGAGATTGCCGGCAAGCATCACAGCATGTTCGTGAGCGCTGATGAGCGCGAGGGCGAGGCTTATCGCGCCTTCTGGGCTAGGCTGAACGCCGGCGAATTCCAGTCCGGCGAATATCAGCGCGTCGGCAAGGGCGGCCGGCAGGTGTTCATCCAGGCCTCCTACAATCCGATTCGCGATCTCAACGGCAAACCGTTCAAGGTCGTGAAATACGCGTCCGACACCACGGCGCAGGTGATCGCGCGCAAGCGCAGCGAGAAGGTGCGCAGCATGATGGAATCGGTCGCCGCCGGCGCCGAAGAGCTGAACGCTTCGGTACGCGAGATCGCCGAGGCAATGACCCGCTCGCGCGAGACGGCGTCGACCGCCGTCGTCAAGGTCGAGGTGGCTGACCAGCAGGCGCATCGGCTGACTCAGGCGGCGGAATCGATGAGCACGATCGTGCAGCTCATCGGCAACATCACCGGTCAGATCAATTTGCTGGCGCTGAATGCCACCATCGAATCCGCGCGCGCCGGCGAAGCTGGTCGCGGCTTTGCTGTGGTTGCGTCCGAGGTGAAGAACCTCGCCAACCAGGCCAAGCAGGCCGCCGACCGGATCGAGCAGGAGATCAGCAATCTCAACGGCATCTCGGTCGACGTCGTCGCCGCGCTGGAGCAGATCAAGGGTGCGATCCAGGGCGTCAGCGAGTACGTCTCGTCAACGGCCGCGGCGGTCGAGGAGCAGAGCACGGTGACCCAGGAAATGTCGGCGAGCATGCGCCGCGCCGCAGAGGAAGCCGCCAGCATCGGCCAAGCGGCGTAGCGAGATTTCGTAGGGTGGGCAAAGGCGCTCTTGCGCCGTGCCCACCACTTCAATCGTCGTCGTAAAGAAGGTGGGCACGCTTCGCTTTGCCCACCCTCATATGAGGGCTTTTAAGTCAAGCGTGCCGAACGGGGCTTGGGTATAGATCTTTGCATTTGGCGTGGAGGCGGCGCGCGGAG
>NZ_FOBX01000045.1 GCF_900109945.1 Bradyrhizobium sp. OK095 | reverse complement strand
CTTCGCTCTTGCGAACGAGGAAGGGAAATTCGCAAAAACACCGGATGGATACATGTGGCACCACGTCGACGACTTCAATCCGCAGACTGGAAGGGGCACTTTCGAGCTGGTAGATAAAGACGCGCACAATGCTACGCGACCTCATGCGGGCTCGGTTGCGCAGTACGTAAGGCAGCACGGAGCACCGTACAAGCGTTGATAAGGAAACAGGCAATGGTCGTTTTTGAAGAGACTGCTCCTGCGCTTTCTGAGCTGGATATCAAGCGCGTGGAGGACCGGTTGGGTGTTCGACTGCCGCAGGATCTCAAGGCGCACTATCTTCTTCACAACGGTGGGAGACCGCGTCCTCAATTTTTTGTAAAGGATGGAGAAGCGTATGATGTGGACTGCTTCTATTCCATGAACACTGGAGCGAGGGGATCAAGCTTCGAGCGCACCTACGTCATGATGGTGGATCAAACACCCGAGTTTCCTCGGGGATACATACCGTTCGCGGACGATTCTGCGGGCGATATGTTCCTCTATAGCGTGAGGCCAGAGTCTTTCGGGAATATCATGTTCAATTCACATGAAGATTATGAGGACCCTGATCGATATGTTGTGTTTCTCGCCCCAACACTGAAGGAATTTATCAATTCTCTCACTGAACTCCCTGAAGGTTTGTAGTGGCCGCGGAGCCGTGCGTATGAAAGCACGGGGACCGACCGCTTGCTGAGGCAACCCACCGGCGCCGCCACAGCCGCCTCCCGAGCCGAAACTACTGGCCCTTCAGGCGCGGGCACAGGTCGACGCCGCGCTCGCAGCGCATCAGGTGCAGCTCCAGCAACAAAAAGCGCAGAACGACGCGATCCATCTCCAGGTCAAGACGCAAGGAGAGATCGAGCTCGCCAAGATCAAGGCCGCCCTCGACGCCAAGATGACGCTGCTGGAGACGCATCTGAAAGCGGCGATCGATGTCGGGAAATTGCAGCGTTCGTATCCGCCGGGCGCACGCAAGGCGAGGGACGGTCACCATTATCTGCCGGACTCGAGCCGTCCCGGCAAATATCTGCTGGTCGTTCATCATGGCTGATTATTCTCTGGTGCCGGTCGAGCATCAGCCGGACTTCGAGAATGCATCTCTCGTTCCGGTCGACCACGATCCCTTCAACGTGGAGGGCGCAGCGCAGCAGGCGCAAAGCCCGCAAGCGCAGTCCCAGCAAGCGCAGACTCAACAGCCTGCGATGGGAGCAAGCCGATCCAGCGCACCGACACATGGAGTTGCAACAACAGACTCGACCGCATCTGCTCTTACGGCAGGGGCCGGTGACTTCTTCAGGTCCATCCCTCGCGGGGTCGTTTCTGGCTTCAATGGCGC
>NZ_FOBX01000031.1 GCF_900109945.1 Bradyrhizobium sp. OK095 | reverse complement strand
GGATACTGGCAAGTGCGCTTCTTCGACGTGCCGATCGGCATCATCGACCAGCAAACACGCAGGCTGCGGCGCTGCGCTAGCGCAGCGCCGCAGCCAACCAAATCATGAACGAGTGTTACCCATCGATCCGGTCTGTTTTGTTACCCATCCATCCGCTGGACAAGCGGAGCGCGCTGCGATAGTGTGCCTCGGCGGACTCTGTCGCAATTGATCAGGACGAACTCGCGCCACAACAAAGGTGCGTTCCCTCCCCCCTTGCGGGGGAGGGTTAGGGAGAGGGGTGCCACACGGGGACTCTCTCGATCAGACAAGCGGCTATGCAAATCCGCACCCTCACGCCGGCTTCAGCGAGGCCAGCGCGGTTTCCAGCAGCGAGCGTACTCGCGCGGCATCGCCTGATTTAACCACCGCCGGGTCGAGATAGAGCTCGAGGCCGGGCGCGCGTTCGGTGATGATGCCGCTCGTCTCCGCCGCCGCGTCGTTCAGCGAATCGACCGAATAGGGAATAACCTCGCGGTTGATGCCCTTCATCGTGATCGCGGGCAGCGCATGCGCCCTGACGGTCTCGTTCACCAGTGCAAAGGTCTCGTAGCTCAGCACGATGCCGCCGGGCTCGGCGATCGATTGCAGGCGCGCGGCGAGGTTCGCCTCGGCTCCGATGATGGTGTAGTCCATGCGGTCGCTGCTGCCGAAATTGCCGACATTGCAATAGCCGGAATTGATGCCCATGCGGGCCTTGAACGGCAGCTCGATTCCGGACGCCCGCCATTTCGCATTGAGCTCGGTGAGGCGGTGCTGCATGCGCCAGGCCATCTGAAGACAGGCCTGCGCATCAGTGCGGTCGCCCTTGGTCTCGGGGTCGCCGAAGAAGATCAGCATGGCATCGCCGATGAACTTGTCGATGGTGCCGCCAAATTCGTGGGCGACCGCCGACATCTCGGTGAAATATTCGTTGAGGAGCTGGGTCAACAGCTCAGGCTGCAGCCGCTCGGCGGTCGCCGTGAAATTCTGGATGTCCGAGAAGAAGATGGTCAGCTTCTTGCGCTCGGTGTGGATGGTGACGTCCTTCTGGCCGGAGAAGATGCTCTTGTAGACCTGCGGCGGGATGTAGCGCGAGATCTTCATCGAGAGCGCGGCGAGGAAGTCGTTGGCGGATTCGAGTTCCTTGTTCATGCCCTTGATGCGGCCGGCCTGGCGGCGCTGCAGCGAGAGGAAGGACAGGCCGCTGCCGGCGGCGATCAGGAAATAGGCCAAGAGAAATTTGAACGAGAAGATGTTGGCCGCGATCGGCTGGGCAATGATGACTTCCTGGATGCCTCTGACGTCGCCGACCTTCCAGTCCTTCTTCGGGCTTTCGGGATGGCTGTTGTGGCAGCTGACGCAGGCAGGGCCCATCACAACGGGAGCGACCAGACGGACCTTGTCGGAGAACAGCGAGGTGTCGGTCTCGACGATCTTCTGCTCGGGGTCCTTGCGAAGCGCATCGAGCGCGTCCTTCTCGAACTTGTCGAGCTGGTGCTGGGCGCGGTTCTGGAACGGGAAATCCGACACGAAGCGGTAGGTGATGTTCTCCTGCTGCGCGCCGATCACCCGGCCAAGCTCCAGCGACAAAGTCGCCGGGATCGGGATCGCACCGGGGATGGATTCGTAGTTGTGGACGACCTTTGTGCTACCGTTCGGGTTGGCCAGTACCCGCCCGACCACGTTGGACGCATAGTAGCTGCGCACGCTTGATATGACCGAATTGAGATCGACGGCCTGGCGGCGCAGCGCCGTCTTGCTGAGCTCGGTCAGGTCCAGCCAGACCGCAAGCGGCAGAGCGAGCAGGAGGAACGCGATCACGGTGCCGGTGAGAATGCCGCTTTTGCGCTGTTCTTCGGCGATCTCTTGTTTCACTCTGTGGCTCCGTTGTGTGCTTTTGTCGCGAATTCGGGGATTTGCGGCGCAGCCTGCGGCGGAACAGAGCCCGCAAACGCGCGCCCGCGCAACCCCATTTTATGGGGGTCACAGCAGGCATCTTTTCGTTTCATGATGAATGTTTAAGATCGACTTGAACCTGCATTCACTCCGCCGGGAGATCCCATGACCGAGACCATCCGCATCAAGCGCTTCAATGCGCGCCCCGTGATCGTGCCGATGAATTTGCCGCTCCTGACCTCGACCGGCGCGGTCGCGAAAGCGCCGCTGGTGCTGATCGACTGCGAGACCGACCAGGGCGCCGTCGGGCATGCCTATCTGTTCTCGATCACGCCGTCGGCCCTGAAGCCGCTGACCGCGATGGTCACGGAAATGTCGGAGCTGCTCGCCGGCGACGAGCTGCTGCCGATCGAGATCGAGCGCAAGCTGACCCAGCGCTTCACGCTGCTCGGCCTCGCCGGCCTGCAACGGCTGGCGCAGTCAGGCATCGACATGGCGGCATGGGACGCACTCGCCCGCGCACGCGGCCTGCCGCTCGCCCGCCTGCTCGGCGGCGCGCCAAAACCAGTCAGGGCCTACAATTCGAAGGGGCTCGGCATCATGCCCGCGGGCGCCGCGGTGGAAGAGGCGCACAAGCTGCTGGCCGAAGGTTTTCACGCCGCAAAGATCCGCGTCGGCCGGCCCGATGCGCGGGAGGACCTCGCCGTCGTCCGCGCGGTGCGCAAAGCCGTCGGCGACGAGGTGACGCTGATGTGCGACTACAACCAGGCACTCACGGTGACGGAAGCCATCCGCCGCGGCGAGATGCTCGACGACGAGGGCCTGACCTGGATCGAGGAGCCGATCCGCCACGACGATTATGAAGGCTGCGCCCGCATTGCGGATGCACTGCGCACCCCGGTCCAGATCGGCGAGAATTTTGACAGCGCCTTCTCGATGCAGACGGCGCTCTCAGCTGAAGCCTGCGACTATGTGATGCCCGACGTGCAGCGGATCGGCGGCGTCACCGGCTGGCTGCGCGCCGCCGCGCTCGCGCATGCCGCGGGCATCGAGATGTCGACGCACCTGTTCTCGGAGGTCAGCGCGCATTTGCTCTGCGTGACACCGACCGCGCATTGGCTGGAATATGTCGACTGGGCCGATGCGGTGCTGGCGACGCGGCTGAAGATCAAGGACGGCTTTGCGCTGCCGAGCGAGGAGCCCGGCAATGGGATTGCATGGGACGAGGCGGCGGTGAAGAAGTATCTGGTTGGTTGACCACAAGCACAGCCCCGTAGCCCGGATGGAGCGCAGCGCAATCCGGGAAACGACAACCCGCTAAATCGAGTTAAAAATCATGAGCCGCTTCTGGAGTTCCGTCGTCCGCGACCTCTCGCCCTACGTGCCCGGCGAGCAGCCAAAAATCCACGACCTCGTCAAGCTCAACACCAACGAGAACCCTTACGATCCCTCGCCGCATGTGCTGGCTGCGATCGCGGCCGCGACGGATCGCCTGCGCTTCTATCCCGATCCCGGCGCGACCGTTTTGCGCGAGGCCATCGCAGACCGCTACGGCGTGGCGACCGATGAAGTGTTCGTCGGCAACGGCTCGGACGAGGTTTTGGCCCACACGTTCCAGGGCCTGCTGAAGCAGGACGCGCCGCTGCTGTTTCCCGACATCACCTACAGCTTCTATCCGGTCTATAGCCGCCTGTACGGCATCCATTACGAGGAGGTGCCGCTCGATGCCGCGATGAAGGTGCAGATTGCCGACTTCCGGCGGCCGTGCGGCGCCATTCTCCTGCCCAACCCGAATGCCCCGACCGGCATTGCGCTTCCGCGCGACGCGATCGAAGCGCTGGTGAGCGAGCATCCGGACCAGCTGGTGGTGGTCGACGAAGCCTATGTCGATTTCGGCGCCGAGAGCGCCGTTCCGCTGGTTGCGCGCCACGACAACCTCCTCGTCATCCAGACGTTCTCGAAGTCGCGGGCCCTGGCGGGCTTGCGCGTTGGCTTTGCCATCGGCCAGCGGCCCCTGATCGAGGCGCTGGAGCGGGTGAAGGACAGTTTCAACTCATATCCGCTCGATTGCCTCGCCATCGCCGGCGGAGTTGCCGCGATCACGGACGAGGCATGGTTCGAGCAGACCCGCGGACGCATCATCGCGAGCCGGGAGAAGCTGGTCCGCGACCTCCAGGGATTGGGCTTCGAGGTCGTGCCGTCGATGGCGAACTTCGTGTTCGCCCGCCATCCCGGCCACAGCGGCGCAGAGCTCGCAGCCGGGCTTCGCAAGCACGGCGTGCTGGTCCGGCATTTCGCAAAACCCCGCATCGGGGATTTCCTGCGCATCACGGTCGGGACCGAGGATCAATGCAGCCGCTTGATCGCCGTGGCACGCGAGCTGGTTTGATACCCATGACCACATGGCGCCCGCATCCCCACATCCGCGTCGTCGCGATCGGCCTGCATTGGCGCGACGGGCGCCTGCTGGCGGCTGAAGTCCGCGACGATGCGGGGCGGATCAAGGGGGTGCGTCCGCTCGGCGGCGAGATCGAGTTCGGCGAGAGCTGGCGGACGGCGCTGCTGCGCGAATTCAACGAAGAACTCGGCATCGACGTCACCATCATTGGCGCGCCGCTGCTGATGGAGAACATTTTTATGCACGAGGGCGCGACGGGCCACGAGGTGATGTTCATCGCCGAGGTCGCGTTTCCGGAACGCGCGTTCAGCGGCCAAGAACGCATCGATTTCCGCGAGGATAATGGAGAGCAGATCGTCGCGCGCTGGTTCGATGTCGCGGAGCTCGACGTGGACGGCGGGCCGGACCTCTATCCGACCGGGCTGAAGGCGTTGCTGCTCGGGAGATGGATCTGAATACATCACTGCCTCCACATCGTCATTGCGAGCTTAGCGAAGCAATCCAGACTGCCACTGCGGAAAGACTCTGGATTGCTTCGCTACGCTCGCAATGACGGAATTTGAGGCAACAGCGCCGCCTGGTCAGTACGCTACCAAAACTCCGCGCCCGGGATATTCTTGCGTACGGCCAGGCGCTGGATCCAGATGCAACGGCGGACGGACCGGTTGGAGCGGCCGACGGCGGAGATGCCCTCGCCGGCCTGAAGCAGCGGCGCGATGGTCTCGCGCAGCGTCCGGCAGCGCTGGAGCTCGGCCTGCCAGTCGATGATCGCCGCATCTGCGCGTGACGCGATCAGCGCCAGCGTGGCCATGGCAAGACAGCTCGCCCGCATCGTGCCCTTCACTGTGATTCTCCCAAATCACGGCGGTAGCGGAAATTGCAATGTGGCGCGCCTTGCATGATCGTCTGCGTGCGCGTGAGCCTGACATCAGGGCCAAAGCCTTCTGCTGTCGCGAAGTCCGCCGTGCAGATCAGGAGAAAGCCGAGCTCCGGCTCGCCCAGCGCCTTGTAGAACTCGGCATAGGCGCAGCGCTTCACGTCGAATGCGAAGGAGTCCTGCGTCTGCTCGATGACGTCATAAGCGAGCGCGTCGTCGCGGGCATAGGTCTTGAACGCCGATGACACGGCCTTGCCGAGATCCGTCTCGTTCTTGGCCTTCCAGAACTCCTCGCCAAAGCCGCGATAGAGATCACCGAGCGCCTTGCGCACCAGCGCGTCGGCACGGGCCTCGCCGAGCTCGGCCTGAAGCGCTTTGACCAGCGGCACCAGAATTTGTGCCTGGATTTTTGCCTGCGCGATGACGGAAACGGTCATGGGTCAGCCTCGCATCCGAGGTACGGACCATAGCACACCGCTGTTGCAAGATAATATCGTGGCTTGCCTGCGCGAGGTTCGCGGCGGCAGCCCGTCTACGCCCGTTGGGCTTCGGCGTGGCATCCTTCACTCGGCTATCGCGAGCGAAGGATGGTGGGCGCGACAGGGATCGAACCTGTGACCCCTACCATGTCAAGGTAGTGCTCTCCCGCTGAGCTACGCGCCCTAGATGTCGTCTAGATGGGTCGGGGTCCCTATAACGGCTCAGGGGAGCCGGTGCAAGGACGGAAGGGGGCCGATTTAGGCCGCCAGCATCTTGTTCACTTCGCTCACCAATTCGCGCAGATGCACGGGCTTGGACAGCACCTTGGCGTTCTTGGGGGCGTCCGAATCCGAGTTCAGGGCGACCGCGGCGAAGCCGGTGATGAACATGATCTTGATGTCGGGATCGAGTTCCGAGGCCCGGCGGGCGAGCTCGATGCCGTCCATTTCCGGCATCACGATGTCGGTCAGCAGCATCTCGAACGGCTCTTCCCGGAGCCGCTGATAGGCGGCCATGCCGTTGTCATGGGATGAGACCTGAAAACCGGCGTTTTCCAGCGCCTTGACCAGGAAACGGCGCATGTCGTTGTCGTCTTCGGCGAGCAGGATTTTTGGCATGGCTTGAACGTCGAATCCCCAAGGCAGTCGCAAGGCATCAGCAGAGGTCACTAAGCCCGACAGAGGGTAAATTTCGGGTGAAAATCTTTACCCTGGGCCCGACCGGCGCGGCCCCCTTGTGAACCCGAATGGGCTGCGAATCAATCGAGCAGCGCCCGCCCGTCCCCGCCTCGATGCTCGCACGGTTAAGACATGATCCAGTGCCGATCACATCTTTTCGCTTGGCAGAATGGTTGTGATTCCGGACAATGACGACACATAAGAGCCGTTGGACGGCCGAATCATTGCGTTCAGATCCTTGCCGGACCCTGTAGCGCGCCTGGGGATGAAGCCTGAGAAGTAAGGGACGAAGCCTGAGAAGATGACCCGGTTTGACGGCGAGGTGTCGCCAGCCTTCGAGATCTTTGAGCCCGCCGAGTGGCGCGCGCCCATTATCTTCAACTCGCCCCATTCCGGCTCGACCTACCCGGACGAATTCCTCAGCGCCTCCAGGATTGACCTGCCGCAGCTGCGGCGGTCCGAAGATTCCTTCATGGACGAGTTGATCGGCCATCTCAGCGACCGCGGCTTTCCGACCGTGCGGGTCAACTTTCCGCGCTCCTATGTCGACGTCAATCGCGAGCCCTATGAGCTCGATCCCCGCATGTTCACCGGGCGGCTGCCGAGCTTTGCCAACACCCGCTCGATGCGGGTCGCCGGCGGCCTCGGCACCATTCCACGCGTGGTCGGCGACGGCCAGGAGATCTACCGCGAGCGCATCCTGGTCGACGATGCGCTGGCGCGGATCGAGACGCTGTACAAGCCCTATCACCGCGCGCTGCGCCGGCTGATCAACAAGGTGCACCAGATGTTCGGCACCGTGGTGCTGGTGGACTGCCATTCGATGCCCTCGGTCGGCGTCAGCAGGGACGAGCCGCGCCGGCCCGACATCGTGATCGGCGACCGCTACGGCACCAGCTGCACGCCGCTGCTGCCTGATCGGGTCGAGGAAACCATGACCGGGCTCGGCTATTCGATCGGCCGCAACAAGCCCTATGCCGGCGGCTTCATCACCGAGCATTACGGCAACCCCGCGAGCGGCCTGCATGCGGTGCAGCTCGAGCTCAACCGCGCGATCTACATGGACGAGCGACGGCGCGAACGCGGGCCGCGCTTTGCGCAGGTGGCGTCCGACTTCGGCGTGCTCGCCGACGTGCTGGCGACGACGATCCCGTTCGGCGATCTCGGCCCGTTCCAGGCCGCCGCGGAATAGACGAGAGCTTTTTTCTTCTTGAGATCGCGCTGCCTGCAATTGGCGCGCACGCGTTTCGCTTGGTGTCCCTGCCTGCGCCAAAATGAAAACAGAGGCGCCAAGAAAAAAGGGCCGCTTCTGATGAAGAAGCGGCCCAAGTCTAGGGAGGAAACGCCCAAGGAGGGCAGCAGTAACGCGAGAAGCGCTACCGCACCGCAACAATATGCGGCCGCGACGCACAAAGTGCAAGGGCTTTTGAGCCATTTCCCATGCAATACGGACATAGCTCATTTGCTTACAGCGAAACCCAGATTCAGTTTCTTTGATAAGGAAATTCAATGGGTTGATAGTCGTTTGCATACGAACAAGGCAAATTCGGAACTAAGTTTTCAACTCAATGATCGATATTTGACCAACCTATGACGGAGGCAAGGCAGCGGCCTCCGGCATCCAAAATACCAGGGTGCAAATCAAGACAGCGCTGCACGCAAGAGGCGAATTGAGTTAGGCAGAGATAAGCTTCACCCGACTTTCGTTTTGAGGATGCGCCGTGACGGTGATCGACTTCTCAGCCTTCATCGGACGGCTCGCTACCGCCTCCGGCGAGACCATCCTGCCGCTCTTCCGCACCTCGCTGTCGATCGAGGACAAGAGCAAGGCCAAGGATTTCGATCCCGTGACGGAGGCCGACCGCGCCGCCGAGGCGGTGATGCGGCGGCTGATCAAGGCCAGCTTCCCCCAGCACGGCATCGTCGGCGAGGAGTTCGGCAATGAGCGCGAGGAGGCCGACTACGTCTGGGTGCTCGACCCCATCGACGGCACAAAATCCTTCATCGGCGGCTTTCCGATCTGGGGCACGCTGATCGCGCTCTTGCACAAGGGCACGCCGGTCTACGGCATGATGCACCAGCCCTTCATCGGCGAGCGCTTTTCCGGCGACAATGGCTCGGCCACCTATAACGGCCCCTCCGGCGAGCGCCGGCTGCAGGTCCGCCGCTGCGCCTCGCTCGCGGAAGCCACGACCTACACGACCAGCCCGCTGCTGATGAACGAGCGCGACCGCGCCATCTTCGGCCGCATCGAGAAGGGTGTGCGTCTCTCGCGCTATGGCGGCGACTGCTACTCCTATTGCATGCTGGCGGCAGGCCACATCGACCTCGTGGTCGAGACCGAGCTGAAGCCTTATGATATCGCGGCCCTGATCCCGATCGTGACCGGCGCCGGCGGCGTCGTCACCACCTGGGAAGGCGGGCCTGCCCAGGGCGGCGGCCGCATCGTCGCCGCCGGTGATGCGCGGGTTCACGAAGAAGCACTGAAACTGCTCAACGGATAAAGATCCAAGGGGCTTGTATGAAGAACCGGCGCACGCTCCTTCTCGCGGCTTTGCTTCTGTTTCCCACCCTCGCCTCCGCCCAGAATTTCCCGACCAAACCGATCAAGCTGATCGTGCCCTTCCCGGCCGGCGGCCCCAACGACATCATTGCCCGCGTGATCGGCCAGCGCATGTCGGAGCTGTCGGGGCAGCCGGTGCTGATCGACAATCGCGGCGGCCAGGGCGGCGTGCTCGGCACCGACGCGGTCTCCAAGGCCGCGCCCGACGGCTACACCATCGCGATCTCCTCGGCCGGCGCGCTCGCGATCAGCCCGAGCATGGAACGGGTCGCCTACGACACCTCGAGCGACCTCGCGCCGGTGACGCTGGTTGCGACCGTACCGGAAATGCTTGTCGTCGCCACCAATGTGGAGGCGAAAAACGTCAGTGAGCTGATCGCGCTCGCCAAGGCGCAGCCCGGAAAACTCAACTTCGCCTCTTCCGGCCCCGGCAGCCTGCCGCATCTGGCCGGTGAACTGTTCAAGCTGACGGCCAAGATCGACATCGTGCACGTGCCCTATCGCGGCGCCGCGCCCGCGGTGAACGATTTGCTCGGACAGCAGGTGCAGATGACGTTCCTCGATCTCCCCGTGCTGCTGCCGCAGGTCAAGGCGGGCGCCCTGCGGCCGATCGCGGTCGGCTCGCCCGAGCGCTCACCGACGGCACCCGAGGTGCCGACCATGGCGGAAGCAGGCTTTCCTGCTCTTCGCATCGAGAACTGGTACGGCATGGTCGCGCCAAAGGGCACGCCGAAGGAGATCGTCGCAGCGCTGCATGATCTCGCAACCAAGGCCATGGCGGATCCCGCGGTGAAGGAGAAGCTCGCCCAGCAAGGCGCGACGCTGATCGGCGATGAGCCCGAGCATTTTCGCAGCTTCATCGCGGATGAGACGAAGAAGTGGGCGAAGGTGATCAGGGACGCTGGGGTCGAGACGGCGAAGTAGGCGCAATGAGCCCACGACCTCACACCGCCGCTGCCCTTAAATGCTCCACCAGCATCTTGGCCGGCCTTGGCAGCGTCTTGAAACTCCGTGCGCAGATCACGAGCTTCCGGTTGGCCCAGGCGTCGCGCAGCCGGACCATCGCGAGCGGCATCAGTTTTGAACAGCGGCGGGCTGCGGCTTCAGGCACGAGCGCGACACCGACGTCCGCAGCGACCATCTGGCAGATCGCGTCGAAGTCGCGCAGCCGCGCGCGGAAATGCGGGCGCATGCCGAGCCGCGCCGCGTGTTTTGAAATATGCATCTGAAGCGCGGTGGCGCTGGTCAGCCCAACGAATTCGCAATCGTTCGCCTCCTGAAAATCGATCTGGCGGCGGCCGGCGAACGGGCCACGCCTCGACGTCACCAGCGTCAGGCGGTCCTCGCTGAACACAAAACGCTCGATATGCTCCGGCAGTGCGTGCTCGGCAGCAAAACCGAGATCGGCGGCGCCCGCGGTGATGGCGGCGGCGATGTCAGTGCTCTCGCGCTCCTCGATGTCGATGGCGACGTCGCGATGCTCGCGCAGGAAGCCGGCCAGCGCCTTGGGCAGATGCTCCGAGAGCCCGGAGGTGTTGGCGAGGAAGTGCACGCTGGCGCGCACGCCGCTGGCAAAGCCGGCGAGGTCGCCGCGCATGGCGTCGATCTGGTGCATCACGACCCTGGCATGATCCAGCAGGCTCTCGCCGGCCGCCGTCAACTCGACGCCGCGCCGCCCGCGTTTGAGCAGCGCGACCCCGAGCGCGTCCTCAAGGCCCTTGATGCGCGCGCTGGCCGAGGCCAGGGCCAGATGCGACCGCTCGGCGCCACGGGTAATGCTGCGCTGGTCGGCGACTGCAATGAAAAGCTGGAGGTCGACGAGGTCGAAGCGCATGGCAGGTCTCCTCAGCCTTCGCTCTGGACGAAGGCTATCTCCGTAACCTCCAGATTGTGCCCGCGCGCGGCTTGGGTCAATGTGGGGACATGATTGACCCTCTCCTCATTGTCATCGCTGCCGTCTTCCTGGTCGCCGGATTCGTCAAGGGCGTGGTCGGGCTCGGCCTGCCGACCGTGTCCATGGGCCTGCTCGCAGTGAGCATGGCGCCGAGCCGCGCGATCGCCATCGTGATCGTGCCCGCCATCGTCACCAACATCTGGCAGACCTTTTCCGGCCCTTATCTGCGCGACATCCTGCGGCGGCTGTGGCCGCTGATGATCGGCACCGTGATCGGATGCTGGCTCAATGCCGGCGCTCTGACCGGTCCGCATGCTCGCTACGGCACGATCGTGCTCGGCATCCTGCTGGTGATCTACGCGATCATCGGCTTGAGCAAATTCAAATTCCACGTCGCGCCGCAGAACGAGAAATGGGTCGGCGGCGTGGTCGGCGTGATCACCGGCGTGATCTCGGCCTCAACCGGCGTGCAGGTGATCCCCTCGATGCCGTTCATGCAGGCGATCGGCATGGAGAAGGACGAACTGGTGCAGGCGCTCGGCGTGTTCTTCACGACGGCGACGCTGGCGCTTGCCTTCAACCTCACCGCCGGCGGATTGCTGACGCCGGCCAATGCCGTGCCGGGCGCGGTAGGCATGGCCATGGCCTTTGCCGGCATGTTCGTCGGCCAGTCGGTGCGGGCGCGAATGCCGGCGGAAGCGTTTCGCCGCTGGTTTTTGATCGCGATGATCTTGCTGGGCGTGTATCTCGCCGGCAGCGCGCTGCTGAAAGAGTTCGCGTAGAGACTAGAGCGGTTCATCGATTGATTGAATCGGGAGGGATTCCGTCGGGCGGCGGTTTGTGATTCAAGATGCTGGCTGGATCGGAGGCCAGCATCAGA
>NZ_FOBX01000029.1 GCF_900109945.1 Bradyrhizobium sp. OK095 | reverse complement strand
ACCTTTTCGGAGAGGTCCGCGATCTCGTTGATGAAGGTGATCTTGGTCGCGAGGAACGCGTTGGCGGCGTATTTGATCATCTCGGCGGTGCGGCGCTCCGTGAACATCAACGGCGCCTGGTTCAGCGACAGCGGGCGATAGACGTCGCCCATCACCTTGCGGCCGCGCTCGTCGGAGGTGCCGACGACGACGCGATCTGGGAACTTGAAATCGCGGATCGCCGCACCCTCGCGCAGGAACTCGGGGTTCGAGGCGACGACGACGTCGGCCTTGGGATTGGCCTCGCGAATGATGCGCTCGACCTCGTCGCCTGTACCCACCGGGACAGTCGACTTGGTCACCACGACGGTGAAGCCGGACAGCGACTGCGCGATCTCTTTCGCGGCCGCGTAGACATAGGACAGATCGGCGTGACCGTCACCGCGACGCGAGGGTGTGCCGACCGCGATGAAGACGGCATCGGCATCCGCAACCGGATTCGACAAATCGGTGGTGAACTCCAGCCGCTTGGCTTTCACATTGGCCGCAACCAATTCGTCCAGGCCGGGCTCGTAGATCGGGATCTCGCCGCGATGAAGTGCCGCGATCTTCTTCTCGTCCTTGTCGACGCAAATGACGTCGTGACCGAAATCCGCAAAGCAGGCTCCGGACACCAGTCCGACATAGCCCGTTCCGATCATCGCGATTCGCATGAAAAACCCTGTTTTGGCTTGGTTAACGAAACCCCAATGCGGGGCGGTTTAGCACTTTCCTGACGGGAGGGAACAGTCCGCAGACAAAACCGGCACGCGAATTGTACCGGTCAAGAAATCGTAAACCGCTGGGCCCCACACTGCATCATGTCCGCACAGAGCCGGGCGGAACACGCCTCGAAACGGGACACCATGACACCATCAGGCACAGTCGCTGCGAACGGGGGCGTTAGCGCCCCTTCTGCCGCGCGTGTCGACTGGGTCGACTATGCCAAGGGCATCTGCATCGTCATGGTCGTGATGATGCATTCCGTGCTGGGGGTCGAGTTCGCCGCCGGCACGACCGGTTTCATGCATGTCCTGGTGGCGTTCGCAAAGCCCTTCCGGATGCCGGATTTCTTCCTGATTTCGGGCCTGTTCCTGCCGCTCGTGATCGACCGCGACTGGCGAACCTATCTCGACCGGAAGGTGGTGCATTTCGCCTATTTCTATGTCGTCTGGGTGACGATCCAGTTCGGCTTCAAGGCCCCCGCCTTCGCCGCCGAAACCAGTTGGCACGACGCAGGCCTGCTGTATCTGGAATCCTTCGTCGAGCCGTTCGGCACGCTCTGGTTCATCTATCTGCTACCGATCTTCTTCGTCGTCACAAAATTGACACGGCGAATCCCGTCACCCGCGATCTGGCTCATCGCCGCCGCGCTGGAGACCGCGCGTATCACCACCGGCTGGACCGCGATCGACGAGTTCTGCATGCGCTTTGTCTATTTCTATTCGGGCTATCTGTTCGCGCCTTATGTGTTCGCGCTCGCGGATCGCGCCCGCAATCGTCCGGCGCTTGCGCTCGCGGCGCTCGCGACCTGGGCGCTGGCCAATGCCGGTCTCGTTGCATTCGGCGCCAGCGAATGGAGAATCGTGTCGCTCGTGCTCGGCTTTGCCGGCGCCTGCGCCATCATCACGATGGGCACGCTGCTCGCGCGCGCGCAGTGGATGAATTTCTTCCGCTCCTGCGGCGAGCATTCGATCGTGATCTATCTCGCCTTCTTCCTGCCGATGGCGGCAACGCGGACACTGCTGCTGCGCACGGGGATCGTTCCCGACATCGGCATGGTGTCGCTGATCGTCACCATCGTCGGCGTGATCGGCGCTCTCGCGATCTGGCAGGCCGCGCTGCGGCTCGGCGGCAATTTTCTGTTCGAACGGCCCGATGCATTCTGGATCGCGCCGAGGAAGCCGGGCGTGCGGTTGCAGGCCGCGGAATAGGTCGATCAGGGCACCAAATAGAGAGCCCCAGTGGTGCGCCCGGCCTCGAGGTCGGCCTGCGCCCGCGCAGCATCACGCAAGCGGTAGGCATTGCCGGCTATCCGCAAGATGCCATCTGTCAGCGCAGCGATCACGCGCTCGGCCGCATGCCGGTAGTCAGCGGTATCGTTGACATAGGCCATGACGCTTGGCCGCGCCAACATCAGGCTGCGACGTGGCCCGAGGTCGTTGACATCGATTGACGGGATCGGACCGCCGGACTGGCCGATGCTGGCCACCACGCCGAATGGCCTCACGCAGCCAAGCGTCCTTTGCAAGTTTGTTCCGCCGATGCCGTCATAGGCAACGTCGACCCCACGCCCACCGGTGATGTCCGCAACTGCGGACGCGAAATCCGCGTTCCGCCCGATGATGACGTGACGCGCACCAGCGTCTCGGGCGATTTCAGCCTTCGTCTGCGATCCGACCGTCCCGACCACTTCAGCACCGCGCGCACTGGCCCAGCGGGTCAGCAATTGACCGAGCCCGCCCGCTGCGCTGTGGACGAGAACCGTCGTGCCGCGACCGACAGGAAACACACGGTCGAGCAGCATGTGCGCCGTGATCCCCTTGACGAAAATTGCGGCCACCGCTTCGTCGGCTACGGCGTCGGGCAGCTTGATACAACGCCAGGCCGGCAGATTACGTTCGGATGCGTAGGCGCCGACCGGCGCTCCCGCATAAGCGACGCGGTCGCCGACCTTGAGACCCATTACATCCTCGCCGAGCGCCGCGACAACTCCGACCGCCTCGACACCGGGAACGGCTTCGGGTGGAAGCGCGTAGAGGCCCATGCGCTGATAGATGTCGATGAAGTTGACGCCGATCGCGGTCTGTCGGAGCTGGACCTCGCCGCGCCCCGGCGGTGTCAGATCGACCGTTGCCAGTTCGAGCTGCTCCACGCTTCCCGGCGCCTTCAACCTGATGATCTCGGCCATGACCCGTCCCTCTCGTTGCCAATGAAGGGACTATGGGATTATTCCAAATTCTGCGAAACTGCTCATATATAAAACTGTCTTGTGAGATTTTGCACAATGATCGATTGGTCCGATCTGCATCATTTCCTGGCGCTGGCGCGCGAGGGAAGCCTGTCGGCGGCGGCGAGGGGTCTCGGCGTCGACCATGTGACGGTGGCCCGCCGCGTTGCGGCGCTGGAAGCGTCCATTTCGCTCAAGCTCGTCGACCGCCGGCCACGCAGTTACGCTCTCACCGAAGACGGCCAGCGGATTGCGGCGATTGGCGCGCAGATGGAGGAGACCGCGTTCGCGGTGGAGCGCGCGGCACGGGCAGCGAAGCCGGAACTCGACGGAGAAATTTCGATCAGTGCGCCGCCCTCGCTCGCCAATATTCTGATTGCGCCAAAGCTGATGCAGTTGCGCCGGCGTTATCCGGGCATCCTCATCAAGCTGATCGGAGAGAAGCGAACGGCTTCGCTCAGCCGTCGCGAGGCCGATCTGGCGCTTCGCCTCTCCCGCCCGACGCAGCCCGGGTTGATAGCCCGCAAGATCGGCCATTTCGAGTTCGGCCTTTACGGCGCGCCGTCCTATCTGAAGGAGACGCCACCCTATGCGTTTGCTTTCATCGCTTATGATGCCAGCATGGATGACACTCCGCAGCAGCAATGGCTGACGGAGATCGCGGGCACCCGCCAGATCGTGCTGCGGACCAATGACCTCGAAAATCAGGCCGCTGCGACCCGGGCCGGCGTTGGGCTTGCGGCGCTGCCTCGGTTTCTAGGCGACACCGATCGACGACTCGAGCGTTGCGACACCGATCGCAAGCCGGTCAGTCGCGAAGTCTGGCTCATCGTCCATAACGATTTGCGCCGCGCGCCAGCGGTGCGCGCCGTCGCGGGCTTCCTCGAGGACTGCCTGCGATAGCTGCGCCGCAAAGCGCGGTGGTGCCGGGATTTGCCTGTGCGCGCCTGCAAAATCAGGCCGGTGGAGGCTGTCTTTTGCCGCAAAAATTCATACATTGCGGCCATGCCCAAAACCTCCCCGAAGACCGACGCCAAAGCCGACACCAAGCCCGCTGCTGCGACAGCTGCTGCCAAACCCGTCGCCGCCAAGGCGGCCGGCAAGGGCGACCATGTCTTCCTGGTCGACGGTTCCGGCTACATCTTCCGCGCCTATCACGCGCTGCCGCCGCTGAACCGTAAGTCGGACGGCTTGCAAGTCAACGCCGTGCTCGGCTTCTGCAACATGCTGTGGAAGCTGCTGCGCGACATGCCCGCCGACAACCGGCCGACGCATCTCGCGATCATCTTCGACAAGTCGGAAGTCACGTTCCGCAACAAGATCTATCCCGAGTACAAGGCGCACCGGCCGCCGGCGCCCGATGACCTGATCCCGCAATTTTCGCTGATCCGCGAGGCCGTGCGCGCCTTCGACCTGCCTTGCCTGGAACAGGGCGGCTTCGAGGCCGACGATCTCATTGCGACCTATGCGCGGCAGGCGAGCGACCGCGGCGCCCACACGACCATCGTGTCCTCCGACAAGGATCTGATGCAGCTCGTGAACGACAGGATCATGATGTACGACACCATGAAGGACCGCCGCATCGGCATCCCCGAGGTGATCGAGAAGTTCGGCGTGCCGCCGGAGAAGGTGGTCGAAGTCCAGGCGCTCGCGGGAGATTCCACCGACAACGTGCCTGGCGTGCCCGGCATCGGCATCAAGACCGCCGCGCAACTGATCGTCGAATATGGCGACCTCGAGCAGCTCCTGTTCCGCGCCACCGAGATCAAGCAGCCGAAACGGCGCGAGGCGCTGATCGAGAACGCCGAGAAGGCGCGGATCTCGCGCAAGCTGGTGCTGCTCGACGACAAGGTGGCACTCGATGTGCCGCTGGACGACCTCGCCGTCCACGAGCCCGACGCGCGAAAACTGGTCGCCTTCCTGAAGGCGATGGAATTCACGACGCTGACGCGCCGCGTCGCCGATTATTCGCAGATCGACCCCGCTAATGTCGATGCCGATGTGGCTAACAGCAGCGGTGTCAGGACTGGCGACGGCGCGGCGAAAGCAACATCGTCCGAGACATCAGGCGATCTCTTCGCTGCTCCCGCGGCGATCGCAAAGGGCGGCAACAAGGGTGACAAGTCGGCCAGCGTCAAGGGCGCGCCGATCTCGCTGGCCGCCGCGCGTGAGGAGGCCTTGCGAAAACTTCCGGTCGACCGCGGCAAGTACCAGGCGGTCAAGACGCTCGCTGAACTCAACGCATTCATCGCGCGCATCCATGGTACCGGTCATGTCGCGATCGAAATCCGAGCTAACTCGATCGATCCGATGCAAGCCGATCTCTGCGGCATCGCGCTGGCGCTGGCGCCGAACGATGCCTGCTACGTACCGCTGGCACACAAGCAGTCCGGAGGCGACGGCGGCCTGTTCGACGCTGGCCTCGCGCCGGATCAGGTCAAGCATGGCGACGCCATCGAGGTTTTGCGTCCCGTCCTGGAATCCGCCGGCATCCTGAAGATCGGCTTCGACGTCAAGTTCACCGCCGTCATGCTGGCGCAACACGGCATCACCCTGCGCAACACCGACGATGCGAAATTGATCTCCTACGTGCTGGACGCCGGGCGCGGCTCGCAAGAGCTGGACTCGCTGTCCGATCGCTGGTTCGGCCACGCCATGCTGAAGGAGAGCGAGCTTCTCGGCAGCGGCAAGGGCAAGATCACCTTCGACCAGGTGCCGATCGACAAGGCCGCCCCGCTGTCGGCCGAAGGCGCCGACATGGCCTTGCGCGTCTGGCGCGTGCTGAAGCCCCGTCTCGTTGCCGAGCACATGACCACGACCTACGAGACGCTGGAGCGGCCGCTGGTGTCCGTGCTCGCGCGCATGGAACGGCGTGGCATCTCGATCGACCGCCAGGTGTTGTCGCGTCTCTCCGGCGACTTCGCCCAGACCGCCGCACGCGTCGAGGCCGAGATCCAGGAGATCGCGGGCGAGCCGGTCAATGTCGGCAGCCCCAAGCAGATCGGCGACATCCTGTTCGGCAAGATGGGGCTGTCGGGAGGCACCAAGACCAAGACCGGCGCATGGTCCACCACCGCGCAGGTGCTCGACGATCTCGCCGAGCAGGGCCACGACCTCCCGAGGAAGATTCTGGAGTGGCGCCAGGTCTCGAAACTGAAATCGACCTACACCGATGCGCTGCCGACCTACGTCAATCCGCAGACCCATCGCGTGCACACGACCTACGCGCTGGCGGCGACCACGACGGGCCGGCTGTCATCGAACGAACCGAATTTGCAGAACATCCCGGTGCGCACCGAGGACGGCCGCAAGATCAGGCGCGCGTTCATCGCTACGCCCGGGCACAAGCTCGTCTCCGCCGACTATTCACAGATCGAATTGCGGCTGCTGGCGGAAATCGCCGACATTCCCGTGCTGAAACAGGCATTCAAGGACGGGCTCGACATTCACGCCATGACCGCGTCCGAAATGTTCGGCGTGCCGATTGAGGGCATGCCGAGCGAGATCCGCCGCCGCGCCAAGGCGATCAATTTCGGCATCATCTACGGCATCTCCGCGTTTGGCCTCGCCAACCAGCTTGGCATCGGCCGCGAAGAGGCGTCGGCCTACATCAAGAAATATTTCGAGCGCTTCCCCGGCATCCGCGCCTATATGGACGAGACGCGCGACTTCTGCCGGAGCCACGGCTACGTCACCACGCTGTTCGGCCGTAAGTGCCACTATCCTGATATCAAGGCTTCCAACGCTTCGGTGCGCGCCTTCAACGAACGCGCCGCGATCAACGCCCGGCTCCAGGGCACCGCCGCCGACATCATCCGCCGCGCGATGACGCGGATGGAAGATGCACTCGCGGAGAAGAAACTCTCGGCGCAGATGCTGCTGCAGGTGCATGACGAACTGATCTTCGAGGTGCCGGACGCCGAGGTCGCAGCGACGCTCCCGGTCGTGCAGCACGTGATGCAGGACGCGCCGTTCCCGGCCGTGCTGCTGTCGGTGCCGCTGCATGTCGATGCGCGTGCGGCGAACAATTGGGATGAGGCGCATTAGCCTCTTCTTCACCTCGCCCCGCTTGCGAGGAGAGGTCGGATCGCTCTTGCGATCCGGGTGAGGGGGTACAGATCCCTCGACGATCTCGCGTGGGGAGAGAGGCCCCTCACCCCAACCCTCTCCCCGCAAGAGCGGGGCGCGGGAGCGCATCGAGTTCGCAGCGTTGAGCTCAATTGTCCTCCGAGCAATTGCGTGATGGCCCCACCGCGCCGCGCATATTAGAACCAGCGCATCTCCCGCACCGGTTCATTCATGCCCCACACCTCCGCCTTGCTCGGCTTTGCCCTCGTCTGCCTTGGTCTCGTGCTCACGCCGGGGCCGAACATGATCTATCTGATCTCGCGCTCGATCACGCAGGGGCCGGCGGCGGGCATCGTCTCGCTTGGCGGCGTGGCGCTCGGCTTCGTGTTCTATATGCTGTGCGCGGCATTCGGCATCACGGCGCTGCTGCTCGCCATTCCCTTTGCCTATGACGCGCTGCGTTTTGCCGGTGCCGGCTATTTGTTCTGGCTGGCCTGGCAGGCGGTGAAGCCGGGCGGGCGCTCGCCGTTCCAGGTGAAAGAGCTCGCAATCGACAGCCCACGAAAACTGTTCACGATGGGGTTCGTCACCAATCTGCTCAATCCGAAGATCGCGATGCTCTATCTCGCGCTGCTGCCGCAGTTCATCGACCCCGCCGCGGGCAGCGTGCTGGCGCAGTCGCTCGTGCTCGGCGCGATCCAGACGGCGATCAGCGTCAGCGTCAACGCGATCATCGCGCTCGCGGCCGGATCGATCGCGCTGTTTCTGACGAGCCGACCGAGCTGGATGCTGGTGCAGCGCTGGCTGATGGGCACCGTGCTGGCCGGGCTCGCGGTGCGGATGGCCGTGGAAGCGAAGAGGGTGTAGCCCCGCGCTCGTGCCCCGGACGCGCTGCAGCGCTCTTGCGGTGCTGCGCTGCGTCCGGGGCACGAGATGTGGGAGCTGAGAGACTAATCCAGCTTCGCCTCCATCCCCCGCTTCACCGCGGGGCGGGCCATCAGGGCGTCGTACCAGCGCTTGACGTTGGGGAAATCAGCCAGCTCAACCTTGTGGCGAGGATGGCGCCAGGCCCATCCCAAAATAGCAAAATCGGCAACCGAGAGCTCGCCGGCGACGAAGTCGTGGTCGGCCAGCCGGCGGTCGAGCACGCCGTAGAGCCGGCGGGTCTCGGCCATGTAGCGCTTCAGGCCGTAGGCGCGGTCCTGCTCGTTCTCGAGTGCGATGAAATGATGCACCTGGCCCGGCATCGGGCCGAAGCCGCCCATCTGCCACATCAGCCATTCATAGACGGGGACGCGCTCGCCAAGCGATTTCGGCAGGAATTTGCCGGTCTTTTCGCCAAGATAGAGCAGGATCGCACCGGATTCGAAGATGCCGACCGGCTTGCCGTCCGGGCCCTCGGGGTCGAGGATCGCCGGGATCTTGTTGTTGGGCGAGAGCTTCAGGAACCCCGGCGCCATCTGCTCGCCCTTGGTGATGTTCACCGGGACCACCTTGTAGGGCAGCCCCATTTCCTCCAGCGCGACCGAGATCTTGCGGCCGTTCGGCGTGTTCCAGGTGTGCAGCTCGATGGTCATTTACGCGTTTCCTTGCCCTGTTTCCTTGCCCGAAATATCCGGCATCCACCTACCTCAGAAGGTTGCACCCCCACAACCGGCGGACCGGGATGGCCGATCTCTGTTGACGGGAGACACCCCCTCTGGAATGTCGGGGCCGTCGCGGATAAATTCCGCCACCTTCAAAATGCTCCCGAGGGACCGCCGTGTCGAAATCAGCCTCCCGCGCCCGCCTGTTCGAAATCATCCGCCGGCGCTCCTTCGGCCGCGGCGATGTCACGCTCGCGTCGGGCCGCAAGAGCGATTTCTATTTCAACCTCAAGCCGACCATGCTCGACCCCGAGGGCGCGACGCTGCTCGCCGAGCTGACCTATGAGACGCTGAAGGACGACAATCTCGATTTCATCGGCGGGCTCGAGATGGGCGCCGTGCCGCTGGCCGGCGCGCTGGCGCAGATCTCCTGGATCAAGGGCCATCCGATCGCGGCGTTCTTCGTACGCAAGAAGCCGAAGGAGCATGGCGCAAAGCTCGTGATCGAAGGACTTCCCAAAGGCGAGACACTCGAAGGCAAGCGCGTCGTGATCGTCGAGGACGTCACCACCACCGGCGGCTCGGCGCTGAAAGCGGTGGAATCCGTGCGCGAGGCGGGCGCCGATGTGGTGCTGGTGCTGACCATGGTCGACCGCGAGGAAGGCGCCGACGACACCTTCGGTGCGGCCGGCCTGCCATTCCGCTCGCTGTACAAGGCGTCGGAATTTTTGAAGGCGTGACGCCTCTCGTGTCCCGGGCGCGTCGCAGCGTTCCCGGCGATGCGAAGCATCGTCCGGTACGCTGCGACGCAGAACCGGGACCCAGTCTTGCTCACCATCGATATGGCCCCCGGCTCTGCAGCGCACCGCTGAAGAAGCGCTGCGCTGCGTCCGGGGCACGAGAGTCCCCAGGGGGGGGGGCGCCAGCCTCAACTCCTCATTTACCATCCCGCTCTATGGTGAATCATTCGCTGAGACCTCGTTGGTCCCGGCCCGGTTCAGTAGCGTCGGGTGGAGTAAGCGTTGCGTACAGTCATCTCCCATGCGCGCCGGCGGCGTCGCGCGATGCTTGTGGCCGCCACCCTGGCAACACCGCTGCTGGCAGCTCCGGCCCCGGTTTCGGCCGAAGGCCTGTTCGACTTCTTCTTCGGCGGTACGCAGCAGCAGCGGCCTCAGCGTGAGGTGCCGCAGCAGGCGAGTTCCTACGCCGATCCCTTCACCGGCCAGCAGAATGCCGCAACCCCGCAATATGTGCCGCCGACGCGCTCGGCCGCGGCCGGTGGCTCGGGCCCGGCGTTCTGCGTGCGCAGCTGCGACGGAAAATATTTTCCGCTGATGCGCGGCCTCGCCTCGCCGGCGCAGATGTGTCAGGCGTTCTGTCCTGCCAGCACGACAAAGGTCTTTTTCGGCTCTTCCATCGACGGCGCCTATGCCCAGACCGGCGAGCGGTACGCCGACAGCGAGAACGCGTTCGCCTATCGCAAGGCGCTGCGTTCGGACTGCACCTGCAACGGCCGCGAGCCGGTTGGCCTCGCCCCGGTCGATCTTGCGCTGGATTCCTCGCTGAAAGCCGGCGACGTGATCGCCACCACCGACGGCCTCGTCGCCTATACCGGGGTCCGCCTCGGCAACGACCAGGCTGCGGAATTCACCCCGGTCGCCTCCTATCCCGGCCTCACCGCGCAGGTCCGCGCGCGCCTCGGCGAGATGAAGGTGGCGCCGGTGCGGGCCGAGACGGTGGCGGCAGATACGCCGGCGCCGGCCGAGATCGTGCGTCAGGCGCTGCCTGACGTGACCATGCCGAAGACGACGGCGAAGTCGGCGAAGCGGGCGGGATTGGATTAGGTCAGTCTCATGTCCCGGACGCGACGCGGCACGAAGTGACGCGGCGCAGAGCCGGGACCCACGCCACACCGTTACTCTTGGAGATATCGGCCCCGGGCTCTGCGGAGCAGCGCTACGCGCTGCACCGCGTCCGGGGCACGAGACTACCTCCCGATAATCACCCCGATCACATTCGGCGCGGCCAGATATTTCTCCTCGATCGCCGCGCGCGCGGCGGCGCGGTTTTCCGGAGTCAGCAATCCGCGCTTCTCGGCCAAAATCATCCAGCAGAAGCCCCACCAGTCGGTCAGCAGGCCGGCTTCACCGATGAGGTCATAACCCTGCTCGGCCGCGAAGATGCGTGCATGCGCTTCGTCCAGCGTATCGAGGAACAGATGGTCCTCGACCGAGAACAGATCGTCGCTGACGTCGTCGATGGTGTAGCCCCAGATCGACTGGCACACCGCGTTGAACTCGCGGTCGAACTGGTCGTCATCGATCCTCTGACGCCGCGCCGCCTGATGCAGCCGCGACAGCGAGCGCGCGAAATCGGCGATCCGGGTGAGGGCGAATTGATCGAAGGCAATGGTGGACATGTAGTCCTCGCAAAGTCGGACAGACGCTAGATATTGTGTCGGCAACGCGCCGAATCACAATGATATATCAAAGACTTGCTAAAGTGTTCTTAATTTGTTCTAGAGCAGCGCAGAGTTCTCAATAACAGCGCGACGCCGCAATGGCGTGGACCCGGCGGTCGCCGAGCAGATGGGCGACAAAGCCGTTCTTCGGAAAGATTTTTGCGAAAGCCGCGTCGCGGATGCTGAGGCCGCCGGCATAGGCGCCGAAGGCCGGCATCACGGCGCGCATCCCGTCGCTGGCGAAGCAGCGCCGCTCCATCGAACGGCCGCGTGCGGAAACGCGGGCCTTGGGGTGGAGATGGCCGGCGATCTCACCATGCGCACCGGTCGGCTCGTGACGGAAGGTGATCGGGCCGATCACGATTTCGTCGGCAATGGTGCCGCCGAGATCGCGCGGCAACGCCGGATCGTGATTGCCCGAGATCCAGATCCAGTCGCGGCCGGTCTGGAGTGCGGCAACCGCATCACGATCGTTCGCGGACAGGCGCTCATGGGCGGTGCGGTCGTGAAAACTGTCGCCGAGTGCGATGACGGTGCGCGGATCATGGCGGGAGATGACAGCAGCGAGACGGCTCAGCGTTGCCAGCGTATCGTAAGGCGGCAGCAGCACGCCGCGGGTGGCGAAGCTGGAACCCTTTTCCAAATGCAGATCGGAGACGACGAGCAGGCGCTGCTCCTCCCAGAACAACGCGCCGGAGAGATCGGCTGCGAAGGTCACATCACTGATGCTGACTCTGGAAACGCGCATGTCCTCGACATCCTCTGAAACCCGCGCGCCTGCCGTCACGTCAAAACCCGCTTCTATCCCATGGCCTCTTTGACCAGCTCATCAGCGGCTTCCGCCAACAGCTCGTCTGCAGCTTCGCCATAGACTGACTCGCGGCCGATTTCCAGCATCACGGGAACGGCGAGCGGGGAGACCCGATCGAGTTCCCGGTGTGTGATGTTGCCCTGGATACGGATGAGCATCGCGCTGAGACGGCGCAGATCGAGCAGGCCGGTGGCGGCATCGGCACGGGCGGCACGCAAGAGGACGTGGTCGGCCTGATGCTTGCGCAGGACGTCGTAGACGAGATCGGTTGAGAACAGGACCTGGCGGCGGCTCTTGTCTTCATCCGTGAAGCGACGCGGAATCAGGCCGGAGATCAGCGCGCAATTGCGGAAGGTGCGCTTCATCAGTGCGGATTCGGCGAGCCAGGCTTCGAGATCGTCGCCGAGCATATCGGGGTTGAACAGTGCGTCGAGATTGAGCTCGCCGTTGCGGATCATAAAGGAGGCATCGCCTAGCCCCCAGATCGCCACCGCATATTCATTGGCGACGAAGCCGAGCGGCCGGGCGCGGGCGCGCTCCAGCCGCCGCGTCAAGAGCATGCCCAGCGTCTGGTGCGCGAGCCGGCCCTCGAAAGGATAGCAGATCAGGTAGTGCTTGTTGCCGCGTGGAAAGGTCTCGACCAGCAGCTCGCGCACGCCGGGCACGCGCGAGACATCCTTTTGCAGCGACAGCCAGTCGCGCACCTGCTCGGGCAGACCGTTCCAGGCGCTGCGGTCGTCGAGCAGGCGGCGCACGCGCTCGGCGAGATAGGTCGAGAGCGGAAACTTGCCGCCCATATAGGACGGCACTTTCGGGTCCTTGTCGTTGGCGCGGGAGACGTAGACCTGGTCCTCAGCCAGCGCCTCGTAGCGCACGACCTCGCCGCCGAACACAAAAGTGTCGCCGGCGGTCAGGCCCTCGATGAAATATTCCTCGATCTGGCCGAGGATGCGGCCACCGCGCGCGATGGCGCCGGTCGAACCCCTGCCGGTGGAGCGCCCACGCACCAGCCGCACCTTCAGCATCGGCTCCTCGACGATAGTGCCGACGTTGAGGCGGTAGCTCTGCCGCACTTTTGGATTAGCGACGCGCCAGCGGCCCTGCTTGTCCTGCTTGATGCGGGCGAAGCGCTCGTAGGTTTTTAGCGCGTAGCCGCCGGTGGCGACGAAATCGACGACGTCGTCGAAATCCTGCCGCGCGAGATCTGAGTAAGTCGCGGCGGTGCGAACCTCGTCATAGAGATCGTCGTTGTGGAACGGTTCGCCGCAGGCACAGCCGAGCACGTGCTGGGCCAGCACATCGAGCGCGCCGATGCGCAAGGGTGGCGTGTCCTGCGCATTCTCGGCGATGGCATCGATGGCGGCGCGGCATTCCAGCACCTCGAAACGGTTGGCTGGCACCAGCACCGCGCGCGAGGCTTCGTCGAGACGGTGGTTGGCGCGGCCGATCCGCTGCATCAGCCGCGAGGATCCCTTGGGCGCGCCGATATTGACGACGAGATCGACATCGCCCCAGTCGATGCCGAGATCGAGCGAGGACGTGCAGACCACGCCGCGCAGTTTTCCCGCCGACATGGCTTCCTCGACCTTGCGCCGCTGCGCGACGTCGAGCGAGCCGTGATGCAGCGCGATGGAAAGGTTGTCGTCGTTCATGCGCCAGAGATCCTGGAACAGCATCTCGGCCTGGCTGCGGGTGTTGACGAAGACGAGCGTGGTCTTGTTCTGCTTGATCAGTTCGTAGACTTCAGCGAGCGCGTGACGCGCGCCGTGGCCGGCCCAGGGCAATCGCTCGCGCGTGTCGAGCATCTCGACCAGCGGCGGCGCGGCGCCGCCGGCAATGACGATGTCGGCGGCTTCTTCCTTGCCTCCGGGCTGCGGCACGAGAAAGCGCGCCAGCGATTCCGGTTCGGCCACCGTTGCCGACAGACCGATCGCGCGCATCTGCGGCGCCAGCCGCCACAGTCGCGCCAGACCCAGCGAGAGCAGATCCCCGCGCTTGGACGTCACCAGCGCGTGCAGCTCGTCGAGCACGATGCGTTTGAGCGAGGAGAACAGAAACGGCGCGTCGTCGGAGGAGAGTAGGAGCGCAAGCTGCTCCGGCGTGGTCAGCAGAATATCAGGCGGATAGCGCCGCTGGCGCTGCCGCCGCGACACCGGCGTGTCGCCGGTGCGGGTCTCGACCTTGATCGGCAGCGCCATCTCGGCGATCGGACGCTCGAGGTTGCGGGCGATGTCGACGGCGAGAGCTTTCAGTGGCGAGATGTAGAGGGTGTGGAGACCGGCACTGCGCTGTACCGCGCGACCGGTGGAGACCACGGACTTCGCGGGAGCCGCCGGAGCAGAGCTCAGCTCCACCAACGTCGGCAGAAATCCCGCCAGCGTCTTGCCGGCGCCGGTCGGCGCGATCAGCAGCGCGGAGCGATCCTCGCGCGCCTTTTCCAGCAGCGCGAGCTGATGCTCACGCGGCGACCAGCCGCGAGCCGCGAACCACTTTTGGAAGCGGTCGGGCAGCGGCGCGGCGGGCTCGGCCGATATTTTGCGGATACGAGGCGGCACGGCCTCACAGGTAAGCCGTGGGGGTGGGTTCGTCGAGGGGTGGGCGCTCCCGTAGATTCCATGGGGCGGTGAGCGAGCCCTATCCGTTAGGTTTGGGTTTCCACACTCGAACCACCGGAGAGTCTGATGCAAGCATCGACCGAGAGCACGCCCACCGCCGGACATAGTGGCACAATTTTCGTTGCAATCGAACTGAGCCAGCGGAGCTGGCTGGCA
>NZ_FOBX01000026.1 GCF_900109945.1 Bradyrhizobium sp. OK095 | reverse complement strand
CATCGGCCACCTCGTCAGAGGCGTTCTGCCCGGCGAATGCAGCAACTACTTTGTTAATGCCGGATACGCTTCCATCAAAAAATGAAACGCTCTAGTACTGCTCCAACCCCGTCATTGCGAGCGCAGCGAAGCAATCCAGACTGTCGCCGCGGAGAGATACTGGATTGCTTCGCTGCGCTCGCAATGACGTGGGGAGAGAGCGTCACCCAAACCGATGATTATACCGATCTACCGTCAACGCACTCACGTCGACCTCCGGCTTCTTGCCTGACAGCATATCCGCGAGCACACGGCCGGAGCCGCAGGACATGGTCCAGCCGAGCGTGCCGTGACCGGTGTTGAGATGGAGATTGGCGTACTGCGTCGGGCCAATCACGGGCGGGCCGTCCGGCGTCATCGGACGCAGGCCGCTCCAGAACGTCGCCTTGGCGAGATCGCCGCCGCGCGGGAACAGGTCGGTCAGGGAGTGATCGAGCGTGGCGCGGCGCGCGTCGTAGAGTTTTGTCGAGAAGCCGGAGATCTCGGCGGTGCCGCCGACACGGATGCGATTCCCCAGGCGGGTGATCGCGACCTTGTAGCTCTCGTCCATTACGGTGGATTCCGGCGCGCCGGAGGCATCCGTAATCGGCACGGTGATCGAATAGCCCTTTACCGGATAGACCGGCAGCGAAATGCCGAGCGGCGCAACGAGGCGCGACGACCAGCTTCCAAGCGCGAGAACGTAAGCGTCAGCCTGCAACATGCCGGCACTGGTCGCGACACCACTGACGCGCGCGCCATCCGTGACGATACGATCGATCCCGGTATTGAACATGAAGCGCACGCCGAGCGCCTCGGCATGCTTGGCCAGCGCCTGCGTGAACATGTGGCAGTCGCCGGTCTCGTCCTGCGGCAGGCGAAGTCCGCCGACGAATTTTTCCTTCACGCCAGCGAGCGCCGGCTCGACCGCGATGCAGCCCTCGCGACTCAGCGTCTCGTAAGGCACGCCGTATTGCTTGAGCACGGCGACATCTTCGCCGGTGCCGTCGAGCTGGGCCTGGTAGCGGAACAGCTGGAGCGTGCCCTGCGAGCGCTCATCATATTGAATGCCGATGTCGCGGCGCAGATCGCGCAAACAGTCGCGGCTGTACTCCGCGATCGGGATCATCCGGCTCTTGTTGACCGCGTAGCGCGCACTCGTGCAGTTGCGCAGCATCTTGGCGAGCCAGACCCACATCACGGGATCGAGCTTCGGCCGGATCACCAGCGGGCCGTGCTTCATCAGCAGCCACTTGATCGCCTTCACCGGCACGCCGGGGCCGGCCCATGGCGATGAATAGCCGGGCGAGACTTCGCCGGCATTGGCAAACGAGGTCTCCAGCGCCGGTTCGGGTTGACGGTCGATGACCGTCACTTCGTGGCCGGCACGTGCGAGGTAGTAGGCAGAGGTGACACCGATGACACCGCTGCCGAGGATCAAAACTTTCACGCTTCGTCAAACTCCCGCGGCATCACGCTCGCCGCTGCAAGGAAACAACTCGCAACGGCGAGAGCAATTATCAGGCCACCCTCTTGATGGCATCGCCCAGGATCGAGACGATATCGTCGATATGGCTCTTCTCGACGATGAGGGGCGGCGACAGCGCGAAGGAATCGCCGCTGCTGCGGAAGTACAGCCCACGATTGAAGCAATCGACCATGACGTCGTAACCGCGCGCACCGACGGTGCCATCGCGCGGTGACATCTCGACCGCGCCCATCAGGCCGCAATTGCGGATGTCGACGACGTTGGGGAGACCCTTCAGCGAGTGCAGCGCATCGCGCCAGTATTCGGCGATCGACGCACCACGGGTGAGCAGGCCTTCATCCTTGTAGATGTCGAGTGTCGCGATGCCGGCGGCGCAGGCGACCGGATGGGCCGAATAGGTGTAACCGTGGAACAGCTCCATGACGTTCTCCGGGCCGATCATCATGGCGTCATGCACCTTGCGATGCGCGAACACCGCACCGCAGGGAAGGGTGCCGTTGGTGATGCCCTTGGCCGTCGTCATCAGGTCGGGCGTGACGCCGAAGAAGTTGGCGGCGAACGGCGTGCCCAAGCGGCCGAAGCCGGTGATGACCTCGTCGAAGATCAGCAGGATGCCGTGCTTGTCGCAGATCGCGCGCAGGCGCTGGAGATAGCCCTTCGGCGGCGGCAGCACTGCGGTCGAACCCGGCACCGGCTCGACGATGACGGCGGCGATCGTCTCGGCGCCGTGCAAGGCGACCAGACGCTCGAGATCGTCGGCGAGTTCGGCGCCATGCTCGGGCTGATCCTTGGCGAAGGCGTTACGGGTGAGGTCGTGGGTGTGACGGATATGGTCGACGCCCGGCAGCAGGGTGGTGAACGCGCGGCGGTTGGCGACCATGCCGCCGACCGAGGTGCCGCCGAAGCCGACGCCGTGATAGCCGCGCTCGCGGCCGATCAGGCGGGTGCGGCTCGCCTGGCCGTTGGCACGGTGATAGGCGAGCGCGATCTTCAGCGCGGTATCGACCGACTCGGAGCCGGAATTGGTGAAGAAGATGCGGTCGAGGCCCTCTGGCGCGATCTCGGCGAGACGCTCGGCGAAGTCGAACGCCAGCGGGTGGCCCATCTGGAACGACGGCGCGAAGTCCAGCGTCATCAGCTGCCGCTCAACCGCAGCCGCGATCTGCTTGCGGCCGTGACCGGCATTGACGCACCAGAGGCCGGCGGAGCCGTCGATCACCTTGCGGCCGTCGACGGTCGTGTAGTGCATGCCTTCGGCCGAGGAAAACAGGCGCGGCGCCTTCTTGAACTGACGGTTGGCCGTGAACGGCATCCAGAACGAGTCGGTCTTGATAGTGTTCGGAATCTGATGAAGGGTCACGGGCCACGCTCCTTTGCTGACCTGCTAGCAGAGCCACGGCTTCGAAAGCGCAACAAGTCCTTTTCTGCACTGCCGCAACCCATTGATTTAACTAGGGCTGCTGGTCCATATTTGCGCGATCCGCAACACTTGCAACAGGGATTTGGGGCATGAGCGTCGACATCGGTGGACGGCTGCGATTCATCCGGGCGCGCCAGAAGCTGTCCCAGCGCGCGCTTGCCAAGCGCGCCGGCGTCACCAATTCGACGATCTCGCTGATCGAATCCAACCAGATGAACCCGTCGGTCGGCGCGCTCAAGCGCATCCTCGACGGCATCCCGATGGGGCTTGCCGAGTTCTTCGCGCTGGAGCCGGAGAGCCGGCGCAAGATCTTCTACCGCTCCGAAGAGCTGACCGAGGTCGGCAAGAAGCCGATCTCCTATCGCCAGATCGGCGACAATCTGTTCGGACGCAGCCTGCAGATGTTGAAGGAGCGCTACGAGCCCGGCAGCGACACCGGACGCGTGCACCTCGTCCATGACGGCGAGGAAGGCGGCATCGTGATCTCGGGCAAGCTCGAAGTCACCGTCGAGGACGAGCGGCGTATCCTTAATCCCGGCGATGCCTATTATTTCGAGAGCCGCCGCCCGCATCGCTTCCGCTGCGTCGGCGGCAAGCCGTGCGAGGTGATTTCGGCGTGCACGCCGCCGACGTTCTGACGCACGTCGAAATTATCCGGGATCCTACGGAGTGCCCCGGTGTCTTACGGAGCTTGAGCCATCTCAATTTCCGCAGCCCCAACCGCTATATGTTGCGAGCCGTAGCCGAGAAATATTCCCGCACCGCTTCGTAACTGGGCTCGCAGATGAAGATCACGCTCGCCAATGCAGAGGCTGCACTCGATGAAGTGCAGCGCGATACCGACAAGCTCCATTCGCAGGAGCTGCGCAGGGCTATTGCTGAATACATCGAGACGCAACGCGAGGCGCTCAGGGCACTCCGCAAGAAGCTGCATTAGCAGGACGCGGCGGAGCGAGACTATCTCGCCCCGCCTTTTGTCTCAGAGCTGCGTCAGCAATTCCTCGATCTTGATCGGGAAACGTCGGACACGCACACCGGTCGCATGCCAGACCGCGTTGGCAACCGCACCGGCGCTGCCGGTGATACCGATCTCGCCGACGCCCTTGATGCCGAGCGCATTCACATGCGGATCGTGTTCCTCGACCGTGATCACGTCCAGCGGCGGCACGTCGGCATTCACCGGGATATGATACTCGCCGAGATTGGCATTCATGATCCGGCCGCTGCGGCGATCGGTGATGGCTTCCTCGTGCAGCGCGAACGACATCCCCCAGATCATTCCGCCGAACAGCTGGCTCTTCACCAGATGCGGATTGACGATGCGCCCCGCGGCGAAGGCGCCGACCATGCGGGTGACACGGACCTGGCCGAGATCGGGGTCGACCTTCACCTCAGCGAATACCGCGCCGTGGGCATGCATCGCATACTCCTCCATCGCCGCAGGGTTCGGCGCGCCGGTGCCGCGCGCCTCGACCTCCGCGACGCCGGCACGCGCGAGGATCTCGGCATAGCTCTCGCTGCGGCTTTCGTCATCGCGGCGGATCAACCGGCCGTCGCGCGCGATCACACCGGCATTGCCGGCGCCGAATAGCGGCGAACGCTCATCGCCCGTGGCGAGATCGGCGAGTTTCGCGATCACGGCAGCACCAGCGCTGTGGATCGCAGCGCCAGCGGTTGCCGTGTGCGCCGAGCCGCCGGCGATGCCGGCGTCGGGCAGATCCGATGTCCCCGCCTTGAACTCGACGCGGTCGATGTCGAGGCCGACGGCATCGGCGGCGATCTGGGCGAGCGCGGTCCAGGCGCCCTGCCCCATGTCATGCGCGCCAATCTCCATGACGCCAGAACCGTCACGACGGATCGCGGCGCGCGCCGCGGCCTGGAACATCAGCGCCGGGAATGTCGCGGTGCCCATGCCCCAGCCCACCAGAAGGCCGGCATCGTCGCGCATTTGCCGCGGCTGGAGCGGCCGCTTCGCCCAGCCGAAGCGCGCCGCACCCTGTTCGTAGCAGGCGCGTAGCGCCTTCGAGGAGAACGGTTTCCCCGTGATCGGCTCGACCTCGGCGTAGTTCTTCAGGCGGAAGGCGAGCGGATCGATGCCGCAGGCCCAAGCCATTTCGTCAATTGCGCTTTCGAGTGCGATCGACCCTGTCGCCTCGCCGGGCGCGCGCATGAACAGCGGCGTGCCGGTGTTGACGCGCACTGCGTCGTGCGAGGTGCGGATTGCTGGCGCCGCATAGAGCGTGTGCGAGGCATCGGCCGCGGGCTCATAGAAGTCATCGAACGTGCTTGAGAGGGTTCTCGCGTGGTGATCGAGCGCGGTCAGGCTCCCTTCACCATCGGCGCCGATACGCAGGCGCTGACGGGTCGGCGCGCGATGGCCAACCGGGCCATACATCTGCTCACGGCGCAGCACCAGCTTGACCGGCTTGCCGACGAGCTTGGCCGCCATGATGCCGAGGACCGGCGGCCCGGACATAAGCCCCTTGGAGCCGAAGCCGCCGCCGAGGAACGGGCTGCGGATGTGGATCTTGTCAGGCGCAATGCCGAACAGCTCGGCGATGCGCCCGAGCGACAGCATCAAGCCCTGGGTCGGCATGTCGACCGACAGATTGTCGCCGTCCCATGACGCGACGATCGCATGCGGCTCCATCGCGTTGTGATATTGCGGCGGCGTCTCGTAGATCGCGTCGATCTGTTTCGCGGACGAGGCAAGCCCCGCCTCGACATCGCCGCGGTGATTTTCCGTGGGATTGCCGACACCGACGACCGGCGGCACGAAACTTTCGCCGGCATCGAGGCCGATCAGCGCAGGCAGATTCTCGTAACGCGGCGCCAGCAGAACCGCGCCCTCCGTCGCCGCTTCCAGCGTCTCGGCGATCACGACGGCGATCGGCTGGTTGGCGTAGCGGACCTCGTTGCTCTGCAACACCTCCATCCGGAACACGAACGGATTGGTCTTGATTTCAGGATCGATCGCGAGCTGCGGCTTGTGATCTGATGTCATGACATCGACGACGCCGGGATGCTGCTTGGCGGCAGCAACATCGAGCAAGGTCACACGGCCATGCGCGATGCTGGAGACTGCCATCACCGCAAACAGCATGCCCGGTGGATGATTGTCGGCGGCGTAAGTCGCCTGCCCCTTCACCTTGAGAAGGCCGTCGCGGCGGGTCAGCGGCTGGCCGATGCTCGAGCCGTGGCGCAGATGGGCGGGAGCGCTGGATAGATTAAGCTCAGGCATGGATGGCTCCAGACGTCGAAGCAAAGGGAGAGGCCGGCAGCGCGGGAATACGCGCGGGCGTGCCGGCGGCGGCAAGGGTCAGCGCGCGCACGACGATGCGGCGCGCGAGCTCGATCTTGAAGGCGTTGTCGCCGGACGGCTTTGCATCGGTGAGCGCGCGCCAGGCGGCTTCCTGGAAAGCGTCCGCCGTGGGCGTAACGCCCTTGAGCACATCTTCGGCGGCGCGTGCACGCCACGGCTTTGCGGCGACGCCGCCGAGCGCAAGCCGTGCTTCCGCGATCTTGCCGTTCTCGATCCGCAACGCAGCCGAGCCCGAGACAACGGCGAAGGCGTAGGACGTGCGCTCGCGAACCTTGAGATAGCGCGCATGTGCGGCAAAGCCGCGCGCCGCCGGCGGCAGACGCACTGCGACGATGAGATCGCCGGGTTCGAGCGCGGAGTCGCGCTCGGGCGAGCTGCCCGGCAGGCGATGCAGTTCGTCGAGTGCTATTTCACGGCGACCGTTCTTGCCTTCGATCTCGACGATCGCGTCAAGCGCAACCAGCGGCACGCAGAAATCGGAGGGATGCGTGGCGATGCAGCTCTCGCTCCAGCCGAGCACGGCATGGCCGCGATTCTCGCCCTCGCGGGCATCGCAGCCACTACCGGCCTCGCGCTTGTTGCAGCGGCTGGCGGTGTCGTAGAAATAAGCGCAGCGCGTCCGTTGCAGCAGATTGCCGCCGACGGTGGCGGCGTTGCGCAGTTGCGCCGACGCGCCGGAGAGCAGCGCTTCCGCGACTGCCGGATAGGACCTTGCAAAGTCCGCGTCATGCGCGAGATCGGCGTTACTGACCAGCGCACCAATCCGCGCGCTGCCATCGGCGAGGCGTTCGATCTGATCGAGCCCGTCGAGATGCGTGACGTCGACCAGTCGATCCGGCCGGCTGACGCCGCCTTTCATCAGATCGAGCAAATTGGTGCCGGCGGCGAGATAGACCGCACCAGGCTGCGCCGCGGCGGCGACGGCCTCCGCGACCGTGGCCGGCCTGACATAATCAAACTGTTTCATGCGGAGCGCCTCTGATTGGTTTCATCCATGCCGGCCTGCGCCTCGAGCACGGCGTCGACGATGCCGGCATAGGCGCCGCAACGGCAGAGATTGCCGCTCATGCATTCGCGGATGCGCTCAGGATCGTTGCCGGCCTGCGCCTCTTGCATCATGCCGATCGCGCTCATGATCTGGCCGGGCGTGCAGAAACCGCACTGGAAGCCGTCATGGGCGATGAAGGCGGCCTGCACGGGATGAAGCTGGTCGCCGCGCGCCACGCCCTCGATGGTGAGAATGTCGGCGCCGTCATGGCTGATGGCGAGTGCGAGGCAGGAATTGATCCGCTTGCCGTCGACGAGAATGGTGCAGGCGCCGCACTGGCCGCGATCGCATCCCTTCTTGGTTCCGGTCAGATGCAGGCGCTCACGCAGGAGATCGAGCAGCGTGACGCGCGGATCGTCGAGGACGAAGTCGCGCCGCGCACCGTTCACGGTGAGGCTGATGGAGTGATTCATAAAAAGGCTCCGATCAGATATGGACATGAGTGATCGTGCAGCGCGCCACCTCCGTGGCCGCCGTCGATAGGCGCTGGCCGGACACAATCCGAGCCAATGCCTCAACGAAGATACGGAGGCATCCTCCGTTTAACAAGAGCCGTTGAAAAATATTGGAATCGGTCAAAACCGCGCGCACAAACAACGCGGTGCAGCCTCATATGGGTTCAATCTGACCAGATCGTGATCTAGATTGTTACAATGGACACACGTGCCGACCACACCCGAAAGCCCCGCGCCGATGCCGTGCGCAACCGCGAGCGCGTGCTCGAGGCTGCAAAGGTCGTGTTCAACGCGGGCGGACCGGAGGCGAGCCTCGAAGCCGTGGCCAAACGCGCCGGTGTCGGCATCGGCACGCTCTACCGGCATTTCCCGACGCGCGAAGATTTGTACGAGGCGGTGTACCGGCGCGAGGTCGAGCAGCTCAGCGAGTTGGCCGAGCAGTTGAAGAACGCCAAGGACCCGGTCGACGCCTTGCGGCGCTGGCTGCGCTCCAACGTCGAATTCGTTGCCACAAAAAAGGGCATGTCGGCCGCGCTGGCGCTGACCTTCCAGAGTTCCTCGGAACTCGCGGCGTTCTCGATGGACCGGCTGACCAAGGCGATCGGCTCCCTGCTCGACCGCGCGGTCGCAGCCGGCGAGATGCGCGGCGATGTCAGCCCGGAGGATTTGCTCAGGGCTCTGGTCGGCATGTGCTACATGCACGACCAGCCCGGCTGGCAATCGTCAGTGCTGCGGATGCTCGACGTGTTCGTCGACGGTCTGCGGGTGCAGCCCGGCCCCAAGACCAAGGCGCGCGCCGTCAAGCCCGCGAAGCCGACGGTGAAACGGAAGCGATAGCACCCGCGTATTTCCCATGGGGCGTGCTAGGATCAGCATCGCCGGGATTTCAACGCGGAGCCTGTCATGCGCATTGCCGCCCTGCTCGTCGCCATCATGATCGCCCTCAGCGCCGCTCCGGCATGCGCCGACGATGTCGCCACAGCGCAAGGCGTCATCCGCGCCCAGGAGCAGGCCTTCGTCCGCGACGACGCGAGCGCTGCTTATTCTTATGCCGCGCCGGCGATCAGGGAGATTTTTCCCGCGCCCGACATCTTCATGTCGATGGTGCAGAACGGCTACCCGCCGGTCTACCGGCACAAGAGCTTTGAATTCGGCGAGAGCAAGAGCGAAGACAATCGGATCGCCCAGCGCGTCCACATCGTCGACGCCAATGGCGAGGCTTGGGAAGCGCTCTACACGCTCGAGCAGCAGAGCGACGGGAGTTACAAGATCACCGGCTGCTCGCTGCTGAAGGCGGGCCAGGCGGTTTAGGTCGCAAAACCGGGGCCGGTCCTAACCGCATTCATCCGCGAGCGGATCAGCAGTGTCAGCACGATGCCGATATTGACGGCGTTCCACACCACGCCGTTGGCGAACGCCGCAGCATAGGAGCCGGTGGCGTCAAAAATGACGCCCGACACCCAGCCGCCGAAGGACATGCCGAACACGGACGCAAAGATCACGATGCCGACGCGGGTTGCGGCTTGGCTGGCCGGCATCGCCTCGCGCACGATGATGGCGTAGCTCGGCACGATGCCGCCCTGGAACAGGCCGAACATCGCGGAGATGAGATAGAGCGAGGCGAGGCTGTCGAAGAACAGATAGAACACCAGCGCAAAGCCTTGCGCCATGGCTCCGATCAGCAGCGTGGGGATGCCGCCAATCTTGTCGGCGAGGTAGCCTGAGCCGATGCGGCTGACGATGCCGCAGGCCATCATCAGCGACAGCATCTCGGCGCCGCGCGCGACGCCATAGCCGAGGTCGCCGCAATAGGCGACGATATGCACCTGCGGCATCGCCATGGCGACACAGCAGGAGATGCTGGCAATCGAGAGCAGCACCGTCAGCGTGTTGGTCGACAGCTTGAGATCGACCCGCGGCGGCGGCGCATTGGCATGATCGCGAATATGGTCGTCCCCCATCTGCGCGCGCAGGACCAGCACCAGGATGGTCATCAGGCTCACGCAGACGAGGCCGATGCCAATATGAGTGTAGCGCCAGCCGATCGTCTGGAGGCCCGCATTGACGAGCGGCGGCCACATCGTGCCGGCAACATAATTGCCACTGGCGACGATGGTCACGGCGAGGCCCCGATAGCGCTCGAACCAGTGCGAGGCCTCCGCCATCAGCGGCGCGAAGGTCGCGGAGGTCCCGAGCCCGATCAGGAAATAGGCCGCGACGAACTGCCAGAGCTGCGTCGACAAACCCGCAAGCACATTGGCAACACCAAGGAAGGCGATGCTGATCGCCAGCACCGGCACGATGCCGAACCGGTCGGTGATCTTGCCGGCGATCACGCCGCCGAGCCCGAAGCCGAACATCATCAGGGTGAAGGCAAGCGACACCGCGCCGCGCGTGACGGCGAATTCGGTCTGGACCGCGGGAATCATCACCACGATCGCCCACATCCCGACGCCTCCGATCGAGCCGATCAGAAGCGCAGTGACGAGTCGCACCCAAGCCTGACGCGAATCAGGGCTGAATGCATCAGCTGTGTGTCCTGGGTGATTTGGTGCGTGCACGGCCGGACCATCGTCGCGGATCGCCATATGGTCAAGCGGCGTGGCGATATATTGGGCATGCGCGGTGCACTGCGGTAAGAAGGTGCTTGGCGAAATCGCGCTTTGCCATTAGTTTGCAATCAGCGTGTGCAACATTGCCGCGCGAGGAGCCTATCGGCGGAATGCTGTTGCGATTGACGCGATCGATGCGGATCAGGGTGGGGCGGATGATCGCCCTCGCCTATCTGTTCTGCGTGCTCGCGCCGGCCGCAAGCCTTGCCTGGGGCAGTGGTCCTGCACCGTGCCTTGACGACGCGCTTCTCGCCGACCTCGTGCCGGTGCATCACCAGATGCAGGGCGGCCATATGCATGACGGCGCTTCGCATGACCACGCCGGACCGCATGCACATCACCAGACCGCCGCACAGGACGCTCCCGCTCCACATCATCATGACGGCAAGGGGACAGTGGGCCCGTGCTGCGCGATGATGTGCGTGAGCGCGCTGCCGGCGGATCTGCCCGGCTTCGCCACGCCGGTCCGGCCGATGTCGATCTGCGCGCCCGAGATCGTGGCCAGCCTGCATAGCACGGCGCCGCCCCAGCACTACCGCCCCCCCATCGCCTGATCTGACCCGACGACGTCAGGCCGCACGCGCATCCGCGCGCGCGAACCTGTGGTCCTGCGACAGATCAGGGATGACTCATGCTTACGCTTTCCGGGGCGAAGTCCGCCGCCGCATCCGCGGCGCGTGGACGACACTTTCGATTCTATTGGCCGCTGCTGGCCGTAACTGCGCTGGCGCTGTCCGGCTGCATGCCGGCAACAACGCAAGTCGCGGGCGCCGATCCTGCCGATCCCGCGGCAAAGGTCGCGCCGGCCGGCTATCGATCGACCATCGCGCCCTACACCAGCCTGCGGCCTGCGACGCCCGCGCCATGGCGCGACCGCAACGACGCCGTCACGCCGCAGCCGAAGCAAGACCGGTAGGAGCGCGCCATGGCACACCATTTTGCGCGGGGCCTGCTCGTGCTCACTGCGTTCGGGCTTTCAGCACTAAGTCTTGCCGGCTGCATGGCATTCTCTCCGGACGGAGGCATGACGACGGTCTCGGACCTCACCAGCGAGACCATCAAAAAGGACGTCGCGTTCGTTCGATCGGCCGAGGGAGCGGAGGCCGTCAACGCGACCGTCCGCCGGTTGCTGGCGCACACGCTGACCACCGAGAGCGCCGTCCAGATCGCGCTGCTCAACAACAAGGGACTGCAAGCCGCCTACAACGAGCTGGCGCTGGCCGAGACCGAGCTGGTCGAGCAGAGCCTGCCGCCCAACCCCGTGTTCTCGATCTCGCGGATCTCGGGCAATGGCGCCAGCGAGATCGAGCGCCAGGTGGTCGGCGACATCCTCGCGCTCGCCACACTGCCGTTCCGATCCGATATCGCCCGCGACCGTTTTCGGCAGGCGCAATTGCGCGCAGCACTGGCCACGTTGCGGCTCGCCGCTGAGGTGCGCCGCGCTTACATCGGCGCAGTCGCCGGCAACGAAATGGTGGCGCTGCTCACGGACGCAAAGTCCACGGCGGAATCGACCGCGCAGCTTGCCGTCAAGCTCGGCGAAACCGGCTCGATCAACAAGCTCGACCAGGCACGCGAGCAGGTGTTCTACGCCGAGACTACCGCCGACCTCGCCACTGCACGGCAGGCGGCAACGAGCGCACGCGAAAAGCTCGCGCGCCTGATGGGGCTGTGGGACGACGGCCTCGACTTCCGCCTGCCCAGCAAGTTGCCGCCATTGCCGCGCCGGCCGCAGGCATTGCCCTCGATCGAGGCTGACGCAGTCGCCCATCGCATCGACTTGCAGATCGCGCGGCTGGAGCTGACAGCACTGGCCAAATCGCTGAACCTCACCGAGGCGACGCGTTTCGTGACGCTGCTCGATCTCGCCGGCATCTCCCGCCGCACCCAGGACCCGGAAGGCGCGCCGTTCCGCGAACGCGGTTTCGACGTGCAGTTCCAGATTCCGATCTTCGACGGCGGCGAAGTGCGCGTGCGGCAGGCGGCGGAGACCTACAGCCTCGCCTTCAACCGCCTCACCGAGCGCGCCGTGAACGTCCGCTCGGAAGCACGCGACGCCTATCGCGCATTCCGCTCCACCTACGACATCGCCAGCCACTACCAGCGCGAGATTCTGCCCTTGCGAAAAATCATCACCGAGGAGATGCAGCTGCGCTTCTCCAGCATGCAGGTCGACATCTTCGCGCTGCTCACCGAGGCGCGGCAGCGCCTCGCGTCGCTGCGCGGCGCGATCGACGCCAGGCAAAAATTCTTCCTCGCCCAGTCCGACGTGCAGACCGCCATCAACGGCGGCGGTGCGCCTGCTTCAGGCAGCGACAATTCAACCACCATCGCCGCGGCAACGCCTGCCGATGGCGGCCACTGAGATGGAGGCCAGCATGTATTCCCGTCGAGGATTTTTGGGCACCGCCGCGCTTGCCAGCGCGTCGGCCATCAGCGGCCGTGTCCAGGCCGCGTCGATTCCGGAAGCGCCGCACATGGACAAGGTGGTGATGCAGCCGCCGCTGCATCCCATCAGCGGACCCGACTATCGCCCCGTGGTGACGCTGAACGGCTGGTCGCTGCCGTTCCGCATGAACGGCGACTGGAAGGAATTCCACCTCGTCGCCGAACCCGTGGTGCGCGAGTTCGCCGAGGGTATGAAGGTCAATCTGTGGGGCTACAACGGCCAGTCTCCGGGACCGACCATCGAAGCGGTCGAGGGCGACAAGGTCCGCATCTTCGTCACCAACAAGCTGCCCGAATACACCACCGTGCACTGGCACGGCATGATCATTCCGAGCGGCATGGACGGCGTCGGCGGGCTGACGCAACCGCACATTCAGCCGGGCAAGACCTTCGTCTACGAGTTCGAGATGAAGAAGAGCGGGACCTTCATGTACCACCCGCATTCCGACGAGATGGTGCAGATGGCGATGGGCATGATGGGCATGGTCGTCGTGCATCCGCGCGATCAGAACTTCCGGCCCGTCGACCGCGACTTCGTGTTCGTGATGAGCACCTATCGCGTCGATCCCGGCACCTATCTGCCGCAGGTCAACGAGATGACCGACTTCAACATGTGGACCTGGAATTCGCGGGTGTTTCCGGGCATCGATCCGCTGCCGGTGCGGCTCGGCGACAGAGTGCGCGTGCGCATCGGCAATCTCAGCATGACCAATCACCCGATCCATCTGCACGGCCACAGCTTTGCGGTGACTTGCACCGACGGCGGCTGGATTCCCGAGAGCGCGCAATATCCGGAGACGACCACCGACGTGCCGGTCGGCGCTGTCAGGGTGTTCGACGTGCTCGCCGACAATCCCGGCGACTGGGCGTTCCACTGCCACAAATCGCACCACACCATGAACGCGATGGGGCACGAGGTGCGCAATCTAATCGGCGTGTCGCGCAAGGATCTCGCCAAGGCCGTCGGCAAGCTCGCACCGGATGCGATGGCGATGGGCTCGTCCGGCATGGCAATGGGCAACATGGAAATGCCCGCGCCCGATAACACGCTGCCGATGATGACCGGCACCGGTCAGTTCGGCCCGATCGAGATGGGCGGCATGTTCACCGTGATGAAGATCCGCGAGGACCTCGCGCGCGACGATTACCGCGACCCCGGCCCCTATAAATTCCCGCAAGGCACCGTCGCCTACGAGGTCGAAGCACCCGATGCGGCGCCAGTGCGGCAGCCCGGCACACCGATGCACAAGATGAAGATGTGAGCGTTTCGATGAACTACCAACTGGAGAACAAGATGAAGACGATCAAACTCGCTACCGCGCTGGCGGCACTTTTAATCGCGCCGGCTTTTGCCCACGACCAGCATGAGCACGGGAGCTTTTCGGCCGGCGAGCCCGGCAATCCCAAGAAGTCCGCGCGCACCATCGAGATCCTGTTGAACGAGATGGACTACGCCCCCGCCAGGATCGAGGTCAAACGCGGCGAGCAGATCCGCTTCGTGCTGCGCAATGTCGGCAAGGAAGACCATGAATTCCTGCTGGCCACCACCAAGGAGAATCTCGCCCACGCCGAGGTGATGAAGAAGCATCCGCACATGGAGCACGACGATCCCAACGGGGTCAGGCTCGCACCACACAAGACCGCCGAGATCCTCTGGAAGTTCACCAAGGCCGGCACGTTCGAATTTTCCTGCCTGATCCCCGGCCATCGCGACTACGGCATGGTCGGCCACGTCACGGTGAACTGAAGCAATGGAGAGAGCCATGAAATCGATCAACCGCATCGCCGCAGCACTCGCGCTGACGCTCGGCCTGACCTTTGGTGCGGCCGCGGCGCAGAGCGCGCCGATCAGCGGCGAGGTCAAGAAGATCGACGAGAGTGCCGGCAAGATCACGCTCAAGCACGGCGCCGCCAAGAGCCTCGGCATGGACGAGCCCATGACCATGGTCTACCGCGTCAAGGACCCCGCTTGGCTGAAGCAGGTGAAGGTCGGCGACAAGGTAACCTTCGAGGCCGAGGAGGCCGCGTCGGGGTACACGGTGACGAAGATGGAGAAGGCGAAGTAGGCCCTCATGTCGTTCCGGGGCTCGCCCTCCAGGCGCCCCGGAATGACGCCGAGGCCCCGAAATACCCCGGCCAGACCTCCTGCCGCCCCCTCCGTTAACCCTTTGCTAACCATACACCCGGCAAGAATTGCCGAGTGGAGTCGAGTGTCGTCAGCCGCGTAGAACGGGAGGTCCCCCGTGGACGCCAGTGCGGTGCCTCACTTTCGGAACGGCGGCCCATCGGCCGCCGCGCAGACATTTGGGGCGCGCGGACGGCAGTCGCGCGGGGAGGCAGCTACCATGGTCGACGTCACCGCGGGACAGGGCGTAGGCAGCACGAACGCCGGCTTCCCCACCCTTGCCGAGATCGGCAACATCCTCAAGCGCGGCGATATCGCGCTGGCGCTCGGCGTCCTCACCATCCTGGTGGTGCTGATCCTGCCGCTGCCCGCGATCGTGCTGGACCTGTTCCTGGCGATCTCGATCACGCTCTCGATCCTGATCCTGATGACCTCGCTGTTCATCCAGGCGCCGCTGGAATTCTCCGCGTTCCCGACCGTCCTGCTGATCTCGACCATGCTGCGGCTGTCGCTCAACATGGCCTCGACCCGCCTGATCCTGTCGCACGGGCACGAGGGCACGGATGCCGCCGGTCACGTCATCGAAGCCTTCGGCAGCTTCGTGATGGGCGGCAATTTCGTCATCGGTATCATCGTCTTCGCCATCCTGATCATCGTCAATTTCGTCGTCATCACCAAGGGTTCGGGCCGTATCGCCGAAGTCGCCGCCCGCTTCCACCTCGACGCCATGCCCGGCAAGCAGATGGCGATCGACGCCGACCTCTCCGCCGGCCTGATCGACGAGAAGGTCGCCAAGCAGCGGCGCAAGGACCTCGAGGACGAGAGCGGCTTCTTCGGCGCCATGGACGGTGCCTCCAAATTCGTCCGCGGCGATGCCATCGCCGGCCTTTTGATCGTGTTCATCAACGTCGTCGGCGGCATGATCATCGGTGTCGCACAGCAGGGCCTGTCCTTCGCCGACGCCGGCCGCAGCTACACGCTGCTGACGGTCGGTGACGGCCTCGTCACCCAGGTGCCGGCGCTGATCGTCTCGACCGCGGCCGGCCTGCTGGTCTCCAAGGCCGGCGTTTCCGGCGCCGCCGACAAGGCGCTGATGAAGCAATTCTCCGGCTATCCGCAGGCGCTGGCGATGTCCGCGGCGGTCATGCTGGTGCTGGCGGCGCTGCCGGGCATCCCGACCATCCCCTTCTTCGCGCTCGGCGCCGGCGCCGGCGCGCTCGCCTGGAACGCCCGCAACCGCAACCGGGTGACGGCCAAGGCCGAGGAAGCCGCCAAGACCGCGCCCGCTCCGGGAACGCCGGGGGCGCCGGGCGCCGCGGCGACCGAAGAGCCGATCTCGGCCGCGCTGAAGATCGACGACCTCAAGATCGAGCTCGGTTACGCGCTGTTGCCGCTGGTCAACGGCCCCGACGGCACCGACCGTCTGACCGAGCAGATCAAGGCGCTGCGCCGTTCGCTCGCGATCGAGATGGGTTTCGTGATGCCCGCGGTGCGCATCCTCGACAACGTCCAGCTTGAGGCCAACACCTACATCATCAAGATCAAGGAGGTCGACGCCGGCACCGGCAAGATCTGGCCGAACCAGTTCATGGTCATGGACCCCGGCGGCAGCCAGGTGCAGGTGCCCGGCATCCACACCACCGAGCCGACCTTCGGCCTGCCCGCGACCTGGGTCGACGCCAGCCTCAAGGAAGAAGCCTCGCTCAAGGGCTACACCGTCGTCGACGCCGCGACCGTGCTCTCGACCCACCTCACCGAGCTGCTCAAGGCCAACATGTCGGATCTGCTCTCCTATGGCGAGGTGCAGAAGCTGCTCAAGGAGCTGCCGAAGGAGCAGGGCGAGCTGGTCAAGGACATCGTCCCCGGACAGGTCACGGTCTCCGGCATCCAGCGCGTGCTGCAACTCTTGCTCGCCGAGCGCATCTCGATCCGCGACCTCTCGACCATCCTCGAAGGCATCGCGGATTCGCTGGCCTTCTCGCGCAATCCGTCCACCATGGTCGAGCACGTCCGCGCCCGCCTGGCGCGGCAGATCTGCGCGCAGAACACCTCCTACAACGGCTATCTGCCGCTGATCGCGCTGTCGGCGCGCTGGGAACAAGCCTTTGCCGAATCCATTATCGGCCAGGGCGAAGAGCGCAGCCTCGCGATGCAGCCCTCGAAACTGTCGGAGTTCATGACCGGCGTCCGCGAAGCTTTCGAGCGTGCCGCGCGCGAGGGCGAGGCGCCGGTGCTGGTCACGTCTGCGGCAATTCGTCCCTTCGTGCGCTCTCTCGTCGAGCGGTTCCGGGCCCAGACGACCGTGCTGTCGCAGGCCGAAATTCATCCCCGGGCGAGGCTGAAAACGGTTGGAAGCGTCTGATTTGCCTTAAGAAGCCGTGTGTTTTTCGGCCACAGGCAAATGGTTTTTGGGTTTCTGGCGCCTTGTCGACCAAATGCTGACAAGGTGCCTTGCGGGCACATTATGTCTTTGAAATAATTGATAAATTGCACGATCGCGCGTCGCTTTTGATCGCGACTTTTCACGTCCCGTCACGCTCTTGTGATCGCCCCTTGGGAACGAATCCCCCCAATACTAGGTTGTTGGGCATCGGAAGCATGAACCTGCCCAAACAAGCAGGCGACTACTTCGGGTAGATGGCGGCAGGAGCCTTCCATGAACCACTCGATTTACAGCGCAGATCGCTCGACCCACCTGAAGATCGTGGTCGTGGCCCTCGTCGCAGGGATCGCGGTGGCAGGCTTCGGCATCACGGCACGCACGGGTTCGGATGATGGTCTGACCCAGACGGCCCGTGTCATCAAGGCCGGCAAGCCGGTTGTTATCACCAGCTCGAACGCGTCCCTCGTTCGCTAAGGAGACATGAGTTTCAGGAATTCACGCGGCTCTTTATCAGCCCCCCAAAGTCGCCACGTGGATATGTAGACGACCCCAACCCCAAGTCGACTACAGAAAGCGCCCGCCCCCCACGGGCGCTTTCTCATGTCTGGGGTACCCTCATTGCGAGTGCTCGCGCCTCAAACTCGTCATTGCGAGGAGCTCTTGCGACGAAGCAATCCAGACTGCCTCCGCGGAACGATTCTGGATTGCTTCGCTACGCTCGCAATGACTGAGTGAGACGCACAATCCCCATCCTCTAACAAGCACCACCTCAGCAGCGCGATACTACCGCGCCCCATAGGTCGGCGGCGGTGCCTGCACCGTCGGCGCAGCAGCCGCGAACAGCTCGTCCTTGCTGCCACTCAGCGGCGGATAGATGCGCTTGCAGTTGATAGTCTGCTTGGTCGCCTTTGCGGCCGCGCCCATAGCGCGCACCTCGCGATCCCAGCCTTCGGTATAGAGCGCACCCCAGCCGCCGAGATCGAGCACGGTCACGTACCAGTCGATGCGCAGCGGCAGCATCGGTTGGCCCGCGAGATCAGCCACCACATTGTGCCCGGCGAAGCGGCCCATGGGGCGGGCGAACTGGCAGGACATCACGGTCGGATGCAATCCGTCGACCACGCTGGAGGCGATATCGCCGGCCGCGAACACGCCCGGCAAATCGGCAACGCGCATGAAGGGATCGACGAGAAGACGACCGAGGCGATCGCGTGCGCCGGGAAAGTTCGCAGCCAGCCGGCTCGCGCGCATGCCGGCACACCAGATCACCGTCTGGGCCGGGATGAACTCGCCCGAGTTCAGATGAATGCCGGCGGCCTCGACGGACGTGACGCGCACGCCGAGCCGCGTCTCGACATCGAGCGAGGCCAATGCCGTCTCGATGACAGGCTGCGCATGCGCGCCGATGGTGGCGCCAACAGCCGGATTGGGATCGACCAGGATGATGCGGCGGCTGCCGGTGATGCCCACGCGCGCCAACCGCTCCGGCATTTCGGCCGCGACCTCGATGCCGGTGAAGCCGGCACCAACCACTGCGATCGTCGAACGCCCCGGCGATGGTGTGCTGCGCCCGAGTGAGGCGAAATGATCATCGAGGCGGAGCGCTGCAGCGTAGGTATCGACATCGAAGGCGTGGTCGGCAAGGCCCGGAATGTCGGGACGCATCACTTCACTGCCGAGCGCCAGCACCAGGCGGTCGTAGCCCAGCATCTCCCCGCCGCCGCTCGTGACCAGCGAAATCTGGCGCCGTACCGGATCGATGGCCTCGACCTCGCCGAGGCCGTGCGTGACGCCGATCGGATCAAGCAGTTGCGCAAGCGGAAGTGCGGTCTCGCTGAGATCGGCCTCGTAATTGCGGACGCGGATGTTGTGGTAGGGATTGCGGTCGACGAGGCGGATCTCGATGTCGCTGCCAGCACCGATCTCGTCACGCTTGCGCGCAGCGCCGATGGCCGCCCACAGGCCTGCAAACCCGGCGCCGAGCACGACGATACGCGCCATGTCCGCCTACTGCACCTTCCAAAGGGATCCCGCGGCCTGCCCGCGCAGGTCAATATAGCTCAAGCGCTGCTATCGACCAACTGCGGCAACGCCGCGCCGCCGCACAAAATCGCAGATCAGGCCTCGCGCAGTTCCGACGGCGTCGCGCCAAAGCGCTTGCGGAAGGCACGGTTGAAATAGGACAGATCTGAAAAGCCGGAGGAATGCGCGACGTCGCTGATCTTGCGCGCCCTCGCACGGGGATCGCCGAGCAGTTTTCGCGCCAACAGCAAGCGCTGCTCGAGCACGAATTCAGTGAACGTGGTGCCGGCCTGCTCGAACAGGCGCTGCGCCTGGCGCGGGCTCAAGCCTGAGCGCGTCGCAACTTCGGACAGGCAGAGATCGTTGCGGCCAAGCGCGGCCATCACGTCGGCGCGCATGAGATCGAGGCGAGCCGCCGCATGTCCGCGTCCGCGCGCGAGGCTTGCGTGCTCGGCATCGGTGCCGAGCAGCAGCCCCACGAGATCGACCATGTGCTGCGCGGTCAGACGCTGGCCGATGGCGTCGAGATGCGGCCCTTGACTGGCGGCGAGCGCGTGGTAGCGGAAAATGGTCTCGGCGACCGCACCGTCGGAAAGCACCTGCGAGAGCTTCTCCTCGGCGCGCGGATTGATGTCGAGCAGCGCGCGGCGCGGCATGCGGATGGTGGTGAAGCGATCCTGATCGGTATGGCCGACGGAGCCGGTGATGCTCATGTCGGCGAGCACCATCTGCGCGGGCGCAAGCTCGACGGCATGGCCGTTCTGCCTGACGCGGACGAGGCCTGCATGGGCCGCGATCAGGACGAGATCGTCGCTGCCGTCGGCAAGCCCGCTCTGCGTGCGTGAATATTGCGCGGAGGCACCTTCGGGAATCGCGAGCGCGATGTTGTCGACCACGCTGACCTGGAGCCGGCAATCGATGCTGTCGCCATGGCTCGGCCCGATGTCGAGGCCGCAGGACCCGAAGGCCCGTTCGCGCCATTGGTCGAAGGCCGAACCGTGCGGCAGACCCGCATATTGGTGGACGAAGATGCCCGGCGTCCTGGCTGCATCCATCTGAGTTCTAGCCCTTCCCCGGCACCACGATCGTCGGCGCCGACTTGCAAATTCCGGGGATTTGACGTCGCGAAATGCAGGGAGGTTCAAATCATGGGTGAATTCGGCGGGAATTGTCGGAAAGCGACGGCGGGATGGACCGTGGCGACAAGAACGCGGCCTTGTCGCCTGGCACCTACTTCTTCGCGGGAACCTGCGGCTGCGCCTGCGGCACCGTCTCGATCAGCTTGCCGGAAAACACCGGCGCCGAGGTCGGCTGGCCGTTGGGCGAGCCGCCGGCCTGCTCGACGGTGACGGCGTAGGTGGCGCCGTTGACGACATCGGCATCGTAGGACCCCAGTACCGGGCGCGCGGTGAAATCGCCGGCGCCGATCACGCCGAGCGAGCGCGGACGCGGCAGCTTGTCGGAGATCAACCAGAGCTCAAAGCTCTTGCCGGGCTCCGGCGTCGCGCCGACCTTGCGCACGGTAAAATTCTTGGTCGTACCGTCGATGGTGAGGATGAAGGCGGGGCCGCCGGCCTGGCCCTGCAACAGCGCGACATATTGCGACGACGCGGTAAGCGGCGCCGGTGTCTTCACCTCGACCGTCTGGATGCGCGGTGCGGGGCGCAGGCTGCCGGGCAGTGCATCGGGCAGGAAGATCTGAAGCGACAGTGTCACCAGCAGTGCGGCCGCGAGCGCGCCGACGGCGGATGCGATCGAGCGCCAGCGTTTCACCCGGCCCTCGAGCCGGACCACATTGCTGTTGTCGACGACCGGCGGAGGTGGCGTGCGCACGACTTCAGGATCCGGCGCATGGACCTGCGGCATGAAGATCGGCGCGATGTCGGGAATTGCATCGGGCGCCGCTGTGCCGGGCTGCTCCGCTTCGGGAGGCTGCGGCGCCACTTGCTCCATGCGGTCCGACGACGATCGCGGCAGCACGGGTTCGAACGAGGACGATTCCGGCACGGGTGGCGGCGGCGCGACGTCCGACAGCGCAGGCGCCTCCTGCGCAAAATCCGTCCGCGCGAGCTCGGAACGGATGTTCTCCCACACGATCGGACGCGGCTCGATCGTGCCGACCATCTGGTTGAGGACACCGAGCCGATAGGCCCAAGCCTGCACGACATCGGCGAACGCCTTGTCCACCGCCATCATGGTCTCGACCTGCGCGCGCTCGCCGGCGTCGAGCGTACCGAGCGCATACTCCGCGGCGAGCGCGATATGGTCCTCCGTGTAGGCCATCAATTGCAGTCCACAACCACCTTCACAGGACGAGCCCTCACAATCCGAGGCACGCGCGGATATCCAACATGCTGCGCCGGAGCCACGTCTTCACCGTGTTGACGGGCGCTGAAAATTTCTCCGCCAATTGCTCGCGGCTCCAGCCGTTGTAATAGGCGAGAAGCACGAGCCTCTGACGGTCCGGCTCGAGCCGGCCGACACATTCCAGCAGCCGCTTCAGCTCCTCGGTCATCTCGCGGCGCGCCAGCGGATCGGGACTGTCGGCCGCAACCTCCATCGCCTGAGGCTCTTCCTCGATGGAAACTTCCGTCTTCTTGCGAACGATGTCGATGGCGCGGTTACGCGCAATCGACGCCATCCACGTGATCGGTGACGACAAAGCCGGATTGAACTGGCCGGCGCTGTTCCAGATCTTGACGTAGGTCTCCTGAATGACCTCCTCTGAGAGATCCTGTCGGCGCAAGATACGGAGAACCACGCCATAGAGTTTCGCACGCGTGGCGACGTAAAGGCGCTCGAACGCGGCCTGATCGCCCTTGGCGACCTCCCCAATCAGCCCGACCAGCTCTGCTGGCGTCAGCATTCAGCCCCCCACGCGCGGCCCGTCGCGTTCCGCGCAGGCCCTGACACTCGGCTACCATAGCGCGTGGCAAAGCCCATCACCAAGGGGCGGCGCGCCACACTGTGGATAGCAGATGCGAAAACCCGGACCTTGCGGGTCCGGGTTCTGCAAATTCTCGGCGGTCTGACCGCTGGCTTTGTCTTTAGGCGACGGCGCCGATGCGGGCCCGCATCAGGCCGATGCTGTCGAGGTCGGCCTGCTCGCGGGCGTTCTCTTCGGCGCGCTCGCGGGCCTGGTCGCGCTCGTCGAGGAGCTCGACCTTCTTCAGTTCCTCGAAGGCTTCAGCCAAAGCGGCCTTGGCTTCGTCGAGCTGGCCCTTCAGCTCGTCGGCTGAGCGGGTCAGGTTCTCGCGTCGCTGGATCGCGGCCTTGGCATAGGTCGGGTAGGCGAAATGCGCGGGATCGTTGATCCCGGCACGGTCCTGCTCGGTCGAGATCTCGCGTTCGAGGTCGGTCGACATCCGTTGGAAGTCGGCGATCATGGTCTCGATCTGGGTGACCCGGCGGCGCTTCTCGTCGACCTGAAATTTCTTCAGGCGGATAAGGGTATCTCGTGACTTCATCGACTCATACTCCCCAGAAGTCCCTTAGCTGCAAGACATACACACATTGGGACGTCACCGATCTCCCCACAGGCCCGACGGGGGCCAAGACCGGCTCTGCTACTCTCAGGGGTCGGATGATGACGGGACAAAGTTAGCGTTCCGTTTCCAAATTACCGATGATTTGCGCCAATTGGCTGTAGCCGTCCGCCAGGGAGGCATTTTCGTCCTTGCGCTGCCGCAGGAAGGCCTCCAGCGGCTCGTGCAGGCGGATCGCCTCGTCGACCTCGGGGCTGGAGCCGGCCCGGTAGGCGCCCAGCCGGATCAATTCCTCCATGTCGGCATAGGTCGCCATTACCGCCCGCGCCTTCTGGATGGTCGGCCAGAATTGCGGATCGGCCGATTTCGGCATGGTGCGGGAGATGGATTTGAGGATGTTGATGGCGGGGTAACGACCGCGCTCGGCAATCGAGCGCTGCATCACGATGTGGCCGTCGAGAATGCCGCGGACGGCGTCCGCGATCGGCTCGTTATGATCATCGCCGTCGACCAGCACCGTGAAGATCGCGGTGATGGCGCCCTCGCCCAGGCCCGGCCCGGCGCGTTCCAGCAGCTTCGGCAGCTCAGTGAACACCGTCGGCGTGTAGCCCTTGGCGGTCGGCGGCTCGCCGGCGGACAGGCCGATCTCGCGCTGGGCCATGGCAAAGCGCGTCACCGAGTCCATCAGGCAGAGCACGTCCTTCTCTTCATCGCGAAAATATTCGGCGACCGCGAGCGTCAGATACGCCGCCTGGCGGCGCATCAGCGCCGGCTCGTCCGAGGTCGCAACCACCACGACGGAGCGCGCCAAGCCCTCCTCGCCGAGGTCGTCCTGCAAAAATTCCTGCACCTCGCGGCCGCGTTCGCCGATCAGCCCGATGACGCTGACCGCGGCATCGACGTTGCGCGCGAGCATCGACAGCAGCACCGATTTACCGACGCCGGAGCCTGCGAAGATGCCCATGCGCTGGCCGCGGCAGCAGGTGAGGAAGGTGTTCATCGCGCGCACGCCGAGATCGAGCGGGGCGCCGACGCGCTTGCGTGAGTGCGCCGGCGGCGGCGAATTGCGGAACGGCATCGGCGCCGGGCCTTGCGGCAACGGCCCCTTGCCGTCGATCGGCTCGCCCAGCGCATTGATCACGCGGCCGAGCCAGGCCGCGCAGGGCCGCACCTGATTGGCGGCATTGGCGATGACGGCCTTGCAGCCACGGCGCACGCCATCGAGGCCGGCGAACGGCATCACGATAGCGTTGTTGCCGGAGAAACCGATCACCTCGCAGGGAATGTCGCGGCTGGCGCCGGTCTCGATCACGAGCCGCGCGCCGACCGACATCGCGTGAATAGGTCCGGCCACTTCGACCATCAGGCCGCGCACGCCGACCACACGGCCATAGATATTGACGCCGTCGATGTCGCCGATCTGTTCGGCCAGAGCCTTCATAGAGCAGCCTTCATACGGGGCACGCCTTCATAAGAGGGCCTTCACAAGGTGGGCGCCCGTACGATCACGGGCCTTCATGCCGAAATCCTTAAATTTCGCCATATTTCTGAACGGCGCTTAACTTCGTGTTTACCCGCATCGTTAATCATTGCGTCACTGTCTTTGTGACTGAGCGTGACTCCCCTTCAGAAGAAGGCTGAGTCGCGGGAGTCGGTTAGGCCCGTCTCTTAAAGTGGAACTTGAACGGAACCGGATAACGAAAGCTGCTTCGCGCACAAGACCTTAGGGCGATTCGACGAAAATTGCATCTACAGGGCTTGCGTTCCAGAATCAGAATTTGTTAACCATCTGTTGTCAGGATCCGAATCAGTTGTTCAAAGGCGTTTAGTTGTGTGCCGCGAATGCGGCCGACCTGACGCCCAGGAGCGGCGACTATGGGGAACTGGCATGCGCGTTTTGCTGATTGAAGATGACAGCGCCGTCGCGCAGTCGATCGAGCTGATGCTGAAGTCTGAGAGCTTCAACGTCTACACGACCGATTTGGGAGAAGAAGGCGTCGATCTCGGTAAATTATACGATTACGACATTATCCTTCTCGACCTCAACCTGCCGGACATGTCGGGTTACGACGTCCTCAAGCAGCTTCGGGTCTCCAAGATCAAGACACCGATTTTGATCCTCTCCGGCCTCGCCGGCATCGAGGACAAGGTCAAGGGTCTCGGCGTCGGCGCCGACGACTACATGACCAAGCCCTTCCACAAGGACGAGCTGGTTGCCCGCATCCACGCGATCGTGCGCCGCTCCAAGGGTCACGCCCAGTCGGTCATCCAGACCGGCGACCTCGTCGTCAACCTCGACACCAAGACGGTCGAAGTCGGCGGCCAGCGCGTGCACCTGACCGGTAAGGAATACCAGATGCTGGAGCTGCTCTCGCTCCGCAAGGGTACGACCCTCACCAAGGAAATGTTCCTCAACCACCTCTATGGCGGCATGGACGAGCCCGAGCTGAAGATCATCGACGTCTTCATCTGCAAGCTCCGCAAGAAGCTCGCCAATGCTTCGGAAGGCCGCAACTTCATCGAGACCGTGTGGGGCCGCGGCTACGTGCTGCGCGAGCCGCACGAGGTCGAAGAGCGCATCCCCGCCTGATCGCGTTTACGTCGCGAGCCCCCGGGGCTCGCTCCTCCCAGCCTGGACCCCGCCGCAAATGGCGGGGTTTTGTTTTTTGGGGACGCCAACGCGGCTTCGTCGCCGTCCCGCCATTGAACCGCTATCCTCCCCCCGCCGACGAATGGTCGCTGCATGATGGGGGAACGATGATCCTGCAATCACTGGCCGGCCTGCCCGCCTTCCTGGTCTATTTCTGCACCGGACTGGTCGCGATCGTGGCGTATCTGTTCGTCTACACCCGCATCACGCCCCATAACGAGTTCCAGCTCATCCGCGACAACGATCCGGCCGCGGCGATTGCGCTTGGCCTCAGCCTGCTCGGCTTCGTGGCGCCGCTGGTCAGCGCCATCGCGCATTCGGCCAATGTGCTGGACTGCCTGATCTGGGCGACGATCGGGCTGATCGTGCAGATCATCGTGCTGTTCCTGGTGAAGGTGCCGGTGCCGAACCTGTCGGCGCGGATTGCCGCCGGCGAGCTTGCGCCCGCAATCTGGCTCGGGCTGTCCTCGCTCGCCGCAGGCCTGCTGAACGCCGCCTGCATGATCTACTGACATGATCCATTGATATGGCGGACAACCCCTCCAGCAAGCAGTTCGGCAAGCGCCGGCCGGCGCCGGTGCCGTCGACACCGCGGGAGCCGGTGAAGCGCTCCGGCCATGTCGCGCTGCTGGTGATGGGCACGATCGCGGTCGGTACCACCGCCTACACGCTGATGCCGCGGCAGCATTGCGAGCCCTCGCCCGGCGCCCTGCCGGGGCAGACGACCACGAATTGCAGCAGTAGCAGCAGTTCGTCGGGCGGCAGCAGCGGCTCGCGCTGGTCGTCGCGATCAAGCTTCTTCAGCAGCGATTCCTCGAGCCATTCCTCGTCGGGAAATTCGTCCGACTCAGGGGCCGGCAGCGTGAGCCGCGGCGGCTTCGGCTCGTTCGGCCATGGCTTCTCCGGCGGCGGCTGATCCATGCAACGTATCGTCTGCCCCGAGCGCGACGACTGGCGGCAGACCGCCGAGCAATGCGGCTTCGCCTTCCACACCATTGACGGCGAGCGCTATTGGGACGAGCGCGCCTATTACGCTTTCACCCTCGACGAGATCGAGCGCGGCATCGAGACGCCAACCGGCGAGATCGACGCGATGTGCCTGGAACTCGCCGGCCGCGTGATCGGCGACGAACAGCATCTGCGACGCTTGCAGATCCCCGAAGCGTTCTGGAGCCTGATCGCCGAGAGCTGGGAGCGCGACGACCGCAGCCTCTATGGCCGGCTCGACCTGAAGTTCGACCAACATGGTCAGGCAAAGCTGCTCGAATACAACGCGGATACGCCGACCTCGATCTTCGAGGCCGCGGTGTTTCAATGGACCTGGCTCGAGCAGGCGATCGAACGCCGCATCATCCCGGCGCGCGCCGACCAGTTCAACTCCATCCACGATCGGCTGATCGCGGCATGGAAGGACATCGCCACGGGCCGCCATCTGCATCTTACCGGCACCACCGGCAATGACGAGGACGCCGGCACGCTCGCTTATCTCGAGGACACCGCGCGGCAGGCGGGGCTCTCGACCACACTGCTCGACATCGAGGAGATCGGCTGGCGCGACGAGGTGGGCTGCTTCGTCGATCTCGATAACCGCGACATCGCGCTCGCCTTCAAGCTCTATCCCTGGGAATGGATGTTCCACGACGCCTTCGGCGCCAAGCTCAAGGACGCGCCGACACGCTGGATCGAACCGCCGTGGAAGGCGGTGCTCTCCAACAAGGGCATCCTGCCGCTGCTCTGGGAGATGTTTCCGAACCATCCCAATCTGCTGCCGGCCTTCTTCGAGGATGACGCGCGGGCAGCGGAGCTTGGAACGTCGTATGTGCGCAAGCCGCTGCTGTCGCGCGAAGGCGCCAATGTCACGCTGGTGTCCGGCGGGATGCCGCTCGACGAACACGCCGGCCCCTATGGCGCCGAAGGCTTCGTCCGCCAGGCACTGGCGCCGCTGCCTAATTTTTCCGGAAACTATGCAGTCGTAGGAAGCTGGCTGGTGAACCACGAGCCTTGCGGTCTTTCGATCCGCGAAGACGAGAGCCCGATCACCGGCAACGGCTCGCGGTTTCTGCCGCATGCGATCTTGTGAACCGGCGAAGCGGCTGCGCTGCCACATCAACTTGAACGAACAACGTGCTTGGCTATTTGCGCCAGTTGCGCCATTTTGTGTCTGAAATGATTTTCAGTGAGTTTGGTAATTTCGTGCATGGTTTTTCGACTGATCGCAGACCGCGCCCTCAGAGCCATTAATCCGCCTGCTCCAGAACCACGACCGCCGGCGCCGGCAATCCCGCTGTTCTATGATTTCGTCACGAGCGGCCTGGAGGTCGCTTTCGAGGCAGCGTGCGAGCGCCTGCAAGTCACATCGATACAGCCGCCGCGACGTGTACCCGGCTCGAAGTCATGCGGCGGCCCGGTCGAGGCCAGGGATGGCACCGCAGGTTGGGTCAAGGTGTCCGGCGTCCCGTCCGGCCATGAGAACATCCGCCGCGAGCGCGAGAGATCGGCTCGCGCCATCGCCAACGTCCGTACGCCCGAACTGCTCGCGACAACCGAGTGGATGTCCGGCGCGATCGAATGGCAGGCGGTGTTGACGCGATTCGTCGCCTTGCCGGACATCAATCAGTTCGTATCCGATGCCGGCGGATCGCTCGCGCGGAACGATGACTGGATCGCCCAGTTGCGGGCGACGCTGGACCAGATCGCGGCGATTCCGACCGCTCATTATTGCCTGACCGAGCAATATGTCGCCGGGGCGATTGTGGCCAGGTTCGGCCCGGACGCGCCGCGCGTCGCCGGCGAATGGCACACAGCACATGGCGACCTGAATTGGGGCAACCTCACCGTGCCGGATCTGGTCGTCTATGATTGGGAGACGTGGGGCCTCGCGCCGCGGGCTTACGACGCCGCCTATCTCATGGTCCACTCGTTCCTGGACCCGAATTTCATGGCGCGACTGGAGAACGAATTCAGCGACGAGTTCTCAACAGAATCAGGCTGCGTCGGTCTGCTCGTCGCATGCGCCGAGATGCTGAACTTCATCGAAGCCCGCCGTCACGACGAGCATCACGGCCGGAACATCAAGGCAATCGCACATCGCGGCCTCGCACGCTATTTCGAGGCGGCCTCGGGCGTGCGAGACTGAGGGTGCGAGCTTTCGTGCCCCGGTCTCACCGCGCAGCGGCGAGCTTCAGCGGCTGCGGCATCAATCCGCCCATCGGGCGGCCGGAGCGCGCGGGGTTGAGCTGATAGAGACCGCGACGGTCGGTGATGGGGCGGAACGCATCGGTGATGCCGACGACGGATTCAGCGGCGCCGAGCAGCAGCGTACCGTCAGCTTCCAGTCCCTTCGCCATGCGCTCGAAGATCACCGCCTTGGTGTCCTGATCGAAATAGATCAGCACGTTGCGGCAGAAGATGACGTCGAACGTGCCGAGATGGGAGAAGTCCTGCAACAGGTTGAGCTGGCGAAACTGCACCATCGCGCGAATGTCGGCATTCAGTTGCCAGATATCGCCGGCTTGCGTGAAGTACTTCACCAGGTGCTGGATCGGCAGGCCGCGTTGCACCTCGAACTGGCTGTAGAGGCCGGCCCTGGATTTCTCCAGCACCTCCTGCGACAGATCGGTGGCGACGATCTCGATGCGCCAGCCGGCGAAGGCTGCGCCCATTTCCTTCACGCACATCGCGATCGAATAGGGCTCCTGCCCCGTCGAAGATGCCGCCGACCAGATCCGCAGCGACCTGCGCGCAGCACGGGCCTGAAGCAGGCCCGGCAGGATGGTTTCGCGCATATGATCGAACGGGATCTTGTCGCGGTAGAAGAAGGTCTCATTGGTGGTCATCGCTTCGACCACGTCGGTCGCAAGCCGGCCGTCGCCATTCCTGATCTTCAGCACGAGATCGGGAATGCCGGGAAGGCTGGCCTTGCGCGCGAGCGGCAAGAGCCGGCTCTCGACCAGATACTGCTTGTCGGGCGACAGATCGAGGCCGGAGCGCTCCTTCAGGAACTTGCGCAGATACTCATAGTCAGTTGGCGTCACGAGCGATCCCCCGCAAACAGGCGGTTGACCTTGGCGCCGATCTGGTTGAGCGGCAGGATCGCCGCGCAGATGCCCGCATTCGCTGCCGCACCCGGCATGCCCCAGACCACGCTCGTCGCTTCATCCTGCGCGATCACGCTGCCGCCGGCGGCGACGATGTCCTTGCCGCCGCGCATGCCGTCCGAGCCCATGCCCGTCAGGATCACCGAGAGGATGCTGCCATGCCAGATGTCGATGGCGGAAGTGAAGAGCGGATCGACTGCCGGCTTGCAGAAATTGACGGCGGGGCCGTCGTCGAGCGCGATCACCACGTCCGCGCCGCTGCGCGCGACGCGCATATGCTTGCCGCCCGGTGCGAGATAAATCCGGCCCGGCTTAACCGGCTCGCCATCGACCGCCTCGGCCGATGGTTTGCGGCTCGCACGCGCCAGATGCTCGGCCAGAATGGTCGTGAAGGTCGGCGGCATGTGCTGGGTGATCAGCACGGGGAAGCGGTCGATGACAGGGCCGAGCTCGGTGACGAGCGCCATCAGCGCCTGCGGGCCGCCGGTCGAGGAGCCGATCAGCAGCACCTTCGGTGCCTGGCTCGAGAACGGACGCGTGGTCAGAGGCGACGACGGACTAAGGAGGGACGGCGCCGGTGCGGGCGCAGCAGGCCGCACGACAGCCGGTCCACGTGCGGCCGGTGCAGCAGGGCTCGCGGGCGCCAGCGGCGGGCTCGCCACCGCGGGCTTGCGGCGCAGCCGTGCACCGAGATGGCGGATTTTCTGAATGAGGTCGTGATGGAAGATGTCCGCGGCCGACGCTTCGCGCGTCGACTCCGGCTTCGGGATGTAGTCGGCCGCGCCGAGCGACAGCGCCTTGAAGCTGATCTCCGCGTTGCGGCGGGTCAGCGTCGAGGCCATGATGATAACGAGATCGCGCTTCTTCGCCAGCAATTGCGGCAGCGCCGAGATGCCGTCGAGCTCGGGCATCTCGATGTCCAGCACGGCAACATCGGGGTTGATGCGTTCGATCTGGTTGACCGCCTCAAGCCCGGTGCGCAGCGAAGCCGCGACCTCCATGTCGTGCTCGGCACCGACCCAGCGCGAGATCAGACCGCGTATGACGACGGAGTCGTCGACGATCATCACCCGCAGCGGCCCGGCTTCGCGCGACGTGCCAGTGGTCGAATTCCCTGCGAACGCAACACTCATTAACTCACCAACTCAGACTGAAACGGTACAGTTGAAAATAAGAGCCGAAGGATCCGTTCAGCCTCCGGGAGTCCGCTCAGATAAGTCCGACTTCCTGGAATTTCGCGGTCACGATGTCCTTGTCGAAGGGCTTCATGATGTACTCGTTGGCGCCGGCATGCAGCGCGCGCGCGATATGCGCGACGTCGTTCTCGGTGGTGCAGAACACCACCTTGGGCTGGTCGCCGCCAGGCATGCGACGGAGATGGCCGAGGAATTCGTAGCCGTCCATGACCGGCATGTTCCAGTCGAGCAGCACCGCATCGGGCAAGCCGCGCTTGCAGGCCTCCAGCGCCTTCTCACCGTCCTCCGCTTCGAGGATCTGGAAGTCGAGGCCCTCCAGGATCCGGCGCGCAACCTTGCGGATGACGCTGGAATCATCAACGACGAGACAAGTTCGCATGTGAACCTCTGCTTCCTATCCCCTTTTGCAGGGGCACTTCCAATTGCAGGTACGTCGGCGGGTTGCCGGCGTATCAGGCCGCCATCATCTCAGGGGCGAGCTCAAGGACGCGATCGACGTCGAGGACGACCATGAGCTGGCCGTCGAGACGGTGGACGCCGCCGGCGAGCTTGGCCATGCGGGGGTCGAGGTTGACGGGATTCTCTTCCATGTTGTCTTCGGCAAGCCGCAGCACCTCGCCGATCTGGTCGATCAGCAGGCCGTAGGATTCACCGCG
>NZ_FOBX01000023.1 GCF_900109945.1 Bradyrhizobium sp. OK095 | reverse complement strand
TGCCAGCCAGCTCCGCTGGCTCAGTTCGATTGCAACGAAAATTGTGCCACTATGTCCGGCGGTGGGCGTGCTCTCGGTCGATGCTTGCATCAGACTCTCCGGTGGTTCGAGTGTGGAAACCCAAACCTAACGGATAGGGCTCGCTCACCGCCCCATGGAATCTACGGGAGCTGCATCTCCGTCATTGCGAGCGAAGCGAAGCAATCCAGACTGCCTCCGCGGACACATTTCTGGATTGCTTCGTCGCAAGAGCTCCTCGCAATGACGGCGGAGAGACTGAATGACGGCAGAGCGCCCTACTTCCCCCAGCGCAGCGCCAACGCATCGCGCTCCTTCGCCAATTCCAGCAAACCCGCCTTTGTCGCGGGATGCAGCGGCTGCAACGGGTGCCGCACCGCGTCCGACTTGATCACGCCACCTGCCTGCATCATCGCCTTGCACGCGATCAGGCCGCATTGGCGGTTCTCGTAATTGATCAGCGGCAGCCAGCGCTCGTAAGCGGCTTTCGCCTTCTCCCGATCGCCGGCGAAATAGGGATCGATGATCTGGCGGATGCCGTCGGGATAGCCGCCGCCGGTCATGGCGCCGGTGGCGCCGGCATCGAGATCGGCGAGCAGCGTGATCGCCTCCTCGCCGTCCCAGGGACCTTCGATGTCCTTGCCGCCCGCCTCGATCAGGCTGCGGAGCTTTGAAGCCGCGCCCGGCACCTCGATCTTGAAATAGCGGATGTTGGCGAACTCGCGCGCCAGCCGCGCCAGCAGCTCGACCGACAGCGGCGTGCCGGCCACCGGCGCATCCTGGATCATGATGGGAATGTTGATCGCGCCGGATAGCACCCTAAAGAACTCGACGACGCCCTTCTCGGGCACGCGAAAGGTCGCGCCGTGATAGGGCGGCATCACCATCACCATGGCGGCGCCCGCCGCTTCCGCCTGCTGGCTGCGCGCCGCGCACACGGCGGAGCTGAAATGCGTGGTCGTGACGATGACGGGAACCCGGCCCGCCACATGCTCCAGCACCGCATGCATCACGGTGTCGCGCTCGGCGTCGGTGAGCACGAACTGTTCGGAGAAGTTGGCGAGGATGCAGAGGCCGTGCGAGCCGGCGTCGATCATGAAATCGATGCAGCGGCGCTGGCCCTCGAGATCGAGCTCGCCGCGCGCGTCGAAGATGGTGGGCGCGACCGGGAACACGCCGCGATAGGGGCGCTGGGCCTTGTGTGGGGTGACCGGCATCGAACTCTCCATCCCTGATATTCTTGCACATCTACGCCGCACTCGTGCGGCGCGACAGATGTACTCGGCGCGAGCATCGGCGGCAATGCCGATCCGCGCGCCGTCGGAACAGGAATGTGAGAGTTACGCGGTCTTCACGGCTCCCAAAAAGCCTTCGACCGCGACGCGAAGACGATCGGCGTCGGCCGACATCTTCTTCACGGAGTCGGACAGCACCGTGCCGGCGTTGCCGGTCTCCTCGTTGAGTTTTGCGACGCTACCGATGGTGTCGGTGACCTCGCGGGTGCCTTGAGCTGCCTGCTGGAAATTGCGTGAGATCTCGGTGGTAGCCGCGCGCTGCTGTTCGACGGCGGCGGCAATCGCCGTCATCTTCTCGTCAATGCCGCTGATGGCGCCGCCGATGGAGCGGATAGCGGTCACGGCCTGACCCGTCGCGCCCTGGATCTCCGCGACCTGACGCGAGATTTCTTCCGTCGCCGTTGCGGTCTGTGCGGCCAGGCTCTTGACCTCGCCGGCGACCACGGCAAAGCCGCGGCCGGCCTCACCCGCGCGCGCGGCTTCGATGGTGGCGTTCAGCGCCAGCAAATTGGTCTGGCCGGCAATGGCGTTGATCATCTTCACGACTTCGCCGATGCGGCTTGCGGTCTGGTCGAGGATCTCGACGGTTGCGTTGGTTCGCTCGGCCTGCGACACGGCCTCGCGGGCCTCGCGCGCACTTGACTGCACCTGCGCGGAGATCTCACCGACGGATGCGGAGAGCTCTTCGGTCGCAGCCGCAATGGTCTCGAGATTGTTGGTGGCCTGCTCGGCCGAAGCAGAGACCGCCGCGGTCTGGCTGCTCGATTCCGAGACCAGCGTGCGCACATCGGTCGCGGTGGCATCGAGCTCCCTGGCCGACGCAGCGACGCTGTGGATCACCGCCTGCACGGTATCGTCGAAAGTGCGGCAAGCCTCGTCCACGGTGCCGGAGCGGGCAAGCTGCAAGGCCTGCTGCGATTCACGCTCCTGGCCAAGACGCTCGGCGGTCGCAGCACTTTCGCGCAGGCTTTCGAGCGCCGCGGCCATGGTGCCGAACTCGTCGGGATAGCGGGATTGCGGAACCGGCGTCGCATAGTCACGGGCGCCGATGCGGGCGATGGCGTCGAGGATGGCGCGAACCGGGCGCATCAGGCGATTGCGCACCACGTAGACGCCGGCCATGGTCACCGCGAGCGCGATCAGGAATGCGAGCGACTGCACGATGAGTTTGGTGAGCGCCGTCGCCTGAACTGACTCGGCGCGCGCGATCGACTGGTCCAGCGCCTTGGTCGCGACCCCGACGATGGACGCGAACGGCGACTGGCAGAGCGTGTTCCACTCCGAGGCGGCCATAGCGGGCTTGCCGCTGCCGTCGAAATTCCTGGTGAGTTCGCCGATCTGCTTGAGGACGCCGTCGGTCTTGGCCTGCGCGTCCTTCGCCGCGGTGACCAGTTCCGCCGACACGTCGGGTGCGGCGAGCAATTCGGCCATACCGGCCCAGCCGGAGGCGATGGTGCCGTCCCATTGCGCCAGCGAGCGCTTCTGGGTGTCGTCGAGCGGCTTGCTGCTGTTGACGTTCGAACGCAGCACCGAGCAATGGATGCCGTAGCGGTCGCGCACCTGCCAGGCGAAGCGGCGGACCTGGATCATGCGCGCGATGTAGGGATCGTTCATCCAGGCACGGTTCGACACCGCGGTGGAGGCGAGGTTCGCGGTGTCGATCACCTTGGTGACGGCGTCGTACCAGGAGTTGGTCCGCTCGATCTTGCGCTCGGCGCGCGGACGCTTGGCCTCGTCGTAGAACAGCTGGAATTGCGGCGCGGCATCGCTCCAGCGCTGCTTCAGCGTGCTCGCGAGCTCGTCACGGCGGGCAAACTCGACAGTGGAGAGCGCAGCACCGACGGCGTCATAGCCGCCCTGCTCGGCTTTCTCCGCTGCCTCCAGTTTGGCGCGCGGATCGTCATCGCCGAGGATCGCGCTCTGGGCATCGCCGCGATTGTTGCGCAGGGAGAGCACGCCCTGGAAGATCGCCTTGTCGGCGGCGGCAAGCCGCGCAGTCTCGAGACTGTCACTGTAGCGGCCGAAGGCGCCGAACATCTGGATTGCCGTAGAGGCCAGCGCACCGACGGCCAGCAGGGCCATCAAGGTCAGGAGCAGCGAGCTTACCGATTTCTTAAACATTGCCATCAGTCACAAGGAGCCTCGGGAGAGGCCACCTTGCAGCGCGATATGCCAATGTTCGGTTAAGGTTTTAATTGAATTGAGGCGATTCCGCCTGCACGCTTTCGGCCGCCCGTCGTCCCCTTACGCAACCTTGGTGAAATCCGGCGGACGACGCTCCGCAAACGCCGTAAACGCCTCGCGCGCCTCGGCGGTGCGCAGGCGCTGTGCGAACTGCTCGCCCTCCGCATTCATCTGCGCGACCAGCGCTTCGCCGTTGCGCATCAGCTTCTTGGTCGCCGTGAGCGCGCCGGCCGGCTGACGGGCGAGGCGCTGCGCCAGCGCGAGCGCCTCGGCGTCGAGCTTGTCGAGCGGGACGACACGGTTGGCGAGGCCCCATTCCAGCGCGGACTTCGCCGGCACGGTCTCGCCGAGCGCGAACATCTCGTAGGCGCGGGCATAGCCGATCCGGGCCGGCATCAGCAGGCTGGAAGCGGCCTCCGGCACCAGTGCGAGGCTGACGAACGGCGTGGACAATTGCGCGTTGTCGGCGAGCACGACGAGGTCGCAATGCAGCAGCATCGTGGTGCCGACGCCGACGGCACGGCCCTGCACGGCCGCAACCAGCGGCCGGGTGCAGCGCGCCAGCGACTGGATGAAGCGGATGACGTTACGGCTTCCTTCCGACCTGCCCGCCGCGACGGCCGCGAACTCGCCGACATCGTTGCCGGCGGTGAACATGTCGCCCTCGCCGCGGATCAGGATCACGCGGACGGAGGGGTCGAACTCGGCGGATTCGATGCTGTCGGCAAGCTTGCCGTACATCGCATCCGTCAGCGCGTTCTTCTTGTCGGGACGCGCCAGCGTGAGGGTGAGAACTCCGTCGTTGTTCTCGATCCGGACGTGCTCGGTCATTGCTTCTCCTCCTCTGAGTCTCTTGGAAACTTGTCCTGAATGCTCGTCAGCCAGCGCGCGACGATGTCGATCTCCGCAGCTGTAAATCCGTCCGTCAGCGCCGCGTTGATCGCAGCGGCCGAAATCTTCGCCTGCGCCAGCGCGCTGCGCCCCTTCGGCGTCAGCCACACCCGCCAGGCGCGTCCGTCCTCGCGATCGGCACGTCGCTCGATCAGCCCGGCCGCAGCACTGCGGTCGACCAGGCCGGAAATGCCGGCCGGCCCCATGTCCAGCGCCGCGCCCGCCTCGCCCATCAGGACGCCGTCCTGCCTGCCGAGGATGAACAGCAGCCCCGCCTGCGCCGGCGTCACCTCGCTCTCGGGCTGCGACGCCATCCAGCGCTGCAAACGCCGTTGTGCAACGCTCAAGAGGTAGATCAGCCGGTGATGGCTCGCTGCGGCTGCTTTATTTCGCATGCGAAATATATAATCGAGACGAACCGGATTGTCAAAAGGGAGCCGCTAGGCCGATTTGACGCGGCAGCCGTCCAAAAACAGGGCCGCGCAGGTCTGCACGCGACGCTCGATCTGCTTGCGTGACGGCAGCGGCATGCCGCCATAAATCGCGGCACGTTGTGGTGCGGACGCGACCATGCCGACCAGCATGCCGGCAACTTCCTCGACATCGTCGATGACGATCCGCTTGCGCTTGACCTGAAGGCTCAGCCAGCCGGCAAGTGCCCTAGCGGTGCGGGAAATGCCGTTCGTGTAGAAGTTTGCAGCGAGCTCGGGAAATGTGGCGGATTGCTGCAGCACCATGCGCTGCAACGCCACGACTTCCGGATCGAGCGCGAGATCGGCGCAAGCCATCAGCGCGGCGCGCAAGCCGGTTTCGACGTCGACATTGTCGCTTCCTTGCAGATCGACGGCGGACAGCAATCGCTCGAGCCTGTCGGCGCACATCGCCTCGAACAGCGCGGCCTTGCCGGGAAACAGACGATAGAGCGTCTTGGTCGAGATGCCGGCGCGGCGCGCGAGCTCTTCGGTGCTGGTCGCCGCATAACCTTCGACGGCGAACGTGTGCCGCGCGGCTTCGAGAACGATCCGCGTCGTCTCCTCGTCGCTGCGCACCGGCGGCCGCCCGCGCGGACGGCATTCACTTTCCGATTTTGCGCTTTCTGATTTTGCCTGAGCCATGCTTTTAAATGACGCCTGTCATTCCATTGACAATTCCCAAGTTAGTCTCATTTTGGAAATTATCAAGTTTCCTAATTCAGGGGAGCCGGCCATGACCGTCCACACCACCCCAGCTGCTGCCGCCCAAACCGCCATTCCCGCGACCGTGCTGGAGGGCGTTCTGCCCGCCGCGCCGACCCGCGTCGTCCGACAAAAACTCAATGTTCGCAAGCTGTTGCTGATGGGAATGGCAGCCATCGCGCTGGCCGGCGCAAGCTGGTACGGCTACGACTACTGGACCGTCGGGCAGTACCTCGTCTCCACCGATGACGCCTATGTGAAGGCCGACAACACCACCATCGCGCCGAAGGTCAGCGGCTATCTCAACCGGGTGCTGGTCGCCGATAACGAGCATGTGAAGGCCGGTCAAATGCTGGCCCGGATCGACGACCGCGACTTCAAGGTCGCGCTCGACCAGGCCAAAGCAGATGTCGCCGCCACAAATGCCACGGTGACCAGCAAGGAAGCGCAGCTCGACGTTCAGGAAGCCGTGATCGCCGCGGCACGCGCGACCATCGATGTCGACAATGCCGCGAAACTTTTCGCCAGGCAGGAGAACAAGCGCTACACGGACCTTGCCGCGACCGGCTATGGCAGCGTGCAGAACGCCCAGCAGGCGCAAGCGCGCGACGCCGGCGCGGACGCGGCGATCGCTCGCGACAACGCCAACCTCATCTCCGCACAGAAGCAGGTCGATCTCCTCAAGGCCGAGATCGTGCAAGCCAAGGCTTCCGCTGCGCGCGCAGCCGCAATCCAGCAGCAGGCGGAGCTCAATCTCGGCTACACCACGATCGTCTCCCCGATCGACGGCGTCGTCGGCAACCGTTCCTTGCGCATCGGCCAATTCGTGCAGGCGGGCACGCAGCTGATGGCGATCGTGCCGACTGAGGGCGCCTATGTCGTCGCTAATTTCAAGGAGACGCAGCTCACGCGTGTGCAGGCCGGACAGGCCGTCGACATCGAGGTCGACATGTTCCCCGGCCAGATCGTGCACGGCCATGTCGATTCCATCGCCCCCGCGAGCGGCCAGGAATTCGCGCTGCTGCCGCCGGACAACGCGACCGGCAATTTCACCAAGGTGGTGCAGCGCATCCCGGTCAAGATCGCGCTCGACGGCGCGCATGGCTCCGTGATCGCGCTCCGTCCCGGCATGTCGGTGATCCCGACCATCGCAACACGCTCGATTGCGCCGGCCGCGAATGCGGCCGTCACGCCCAAAGCAAAGCTCGTCTCCGGAGGGTCGTGCCATGTCAAACAGCCTCTCACTTTCGACGCAAGCCACATCGGCCGCGACGTCTGATCGCCCGGCCGCCGATCCCAACCGCGCGAGCGCTACGGTCTGGATCGCCGTGCTTGCCGCCATGATCGGCTCGTTCATGGCGATCCTGAATATCCAGATCACCAACGCCTCGCTGGCCAACATCGAGGGCGGCATCGGCACCGGCGCCGATAACGGCTCCTGGATCTCGACGTCGTATCTGATCGGCGAGATCATCGTGATTCCGCTGACCGATTATCTGAGCCGGGTGTTCTCGTTCCGCCGCTACATGCTGGCCAGCGCGACGCTGTTCGCCGCGTTCTCGGTCGCCTGCTCCTTCACACATGATTTGCCATCGATGATCGCCATGCGCGGCCTGCAAGGCTTTGCCGGCGGCGTGCTGATCCCGATGGCGTTCACGCTGGTGCTGACCAAGCTGCCGAAGCCGCAGCAGCCGATCGGCCTCGCGATCTTCGCGCTGTCCGTGACGTTCGCACCGGCGATCGGCCCGACCATCGGCGGCTATCTCACCGAGACCTATGGCTGGCGCACGATCTTCTTCGTCAACGTGATTCCGACCGCCGTGATGGTGGCCGCGCTCTATCTGACACTGGAGAAACAGAAGATGCAGCTTGGCCTCCTGAAGGAGGGCGACTGGGCCGGCATCTTCACCATGGCGATCGGACTGTCGGCGCTACAGGCCGTGCTCGAGGAAGGCAATAAGGACGACTGGTTCTCCTCGCCCTTCATCATCAAGCTGGCGATCATCGCGGCGGTTAGCCTGACGCTGTTCGTCACGATCGAGCTCACGATCGAGAAGCCGCTGATCCGGCTGCGCCTCCTCACGCAGCGCAATTTCGGCTTCGGCACCATCGCGATGACGATGGTTGGCTTTGCGCTGTTCGGCTCGGTCTACATCCTGCCGGCCTATCTCGGCCAGGCGCAGGGCTACAATGCCGAGCAGATCGGCAACGTGCTGGCCTGGACCGGCCTGCCGCAGCTGGTGCTGATCCCGCTGATCCCGATCCTGATGAAGCGCTTCGACACGCGCTATATCGCGATCACCGGCCTGCTGATCTTCGCCTATAGCTGCTTCATGAACACGGCGATGTCGCCGGACTATGCCGGCGACCAGCTCTGGATCCCCAACATCGTTCGCGCCGTGGGCCAGGCCATGGTGCTGACGCCGCTGACCTCGGTGCTCACAGGCGGCATCGCGCCGCAGGACGCGGCCGCGGCCTCCGGCATCAGCAACATGTTCCGCAATCTCGGCGGCGCGATCGGCACCGCGACACTCGCCACCATCATCACCAAGCGCGAGCAATTCCACTCCAACATCATCGGCCAGTCGGTCACGCTCGGCCGGGAGGAAGTTCGCGCCCGCATCGCGCAGATGACGGATTACTTCATGGCCCACGGCGTGCCCGACCCCAACGCCGCACGCGAGCAGGCCATCATCGCACTCGGCAAGACGGTGAAACGCCAGGCGCTGGTGATGGGTTACTCCGATACTTTTGCAGTGATCGGCGCGGTGCTGGTGCTTGCCGCAATCGCCGTGCTGCTGACGCGACGGGTGAGGGCGGCGGGCGGGCCGGCGCATTAGCGGGTTCGCGCATCCATTGAAATTTATCGCGGCCGTCATGCTTGACGGCCGCTTTCTTTTGTGTTCCTTATTTGTTCTATTCAATCATAGATTGTCTCGGAGATCTTTCGTGATGGATAGTATGCGTGGAGAGAACCAGCCGACCCAACTCATCATTCATAATGACGACGATACGCCGGACCAGTTCGTGGTCGATCTGCTCCGTCAGGTCTTCGGCAAGTCGGAGCGTGAGGCGGCAGCGCTAATCACCCAGATCGAGCAGAAGGAAAAGGCGGTTTGCGGGCCTTATCCGCAAGCTGTCGCCGATGCCTTGTTGAAATCTGCACAACAACGCATTTCCATGGAAGGCCACGACCTGCAGATCACGATCGAGGCAATCAAGACCGTTTGCGAGCTTTGCGAAAAGTCCGAGGGACAGGTAAGCGTGCGGATCGGGAGCCGCACCATCTGGCTGTGCAGCGATTGCAATCGGGCCGCCGAAAGCAAGGCCGACGAACGGGAAGAAGAGTTCGACTATGCCTGCGACGTTCTTGACTGGCACTTTGCCGGCACCGCGCGCAGCAAGCTCGTGACCACGATCCGCCAATTTCCCGGCCACATGCGGGTCGATGTCCAGGCCGCGATCGACCGGCTCTTCGACAAGGCCATCAGATTATTCGGGTTGAACGAGGAGCAGCGCTACGAAACGCTCTCGATTTCGCGGCTTCTCAAGGACGGCCGCTATGCGGTCGCGATTGCCCCGCTGCAATATTCCGACGTCGACGTCGGAGAGAAGAGCCCGGTCAAGTGTCTGGATAACGGGCTATGGCTTTGCGAGCAGGATGGTCTGCGCTATGCGGTTTTGCTCTGTGCTCACCGCGAATATAGCCGCGAGCCCGGAATTCGGATCGAGATCCTGGTGCCGACAGGTTCCGCAGGCGCGGCTCTCGTCCAGCAATGCTTCGGCGAACTGGAAGTGGCCGTGCAAACCGCGCGGACCTATCGCGGCAAGATCCTGTCGCTCGATGCCGACGCCGACTATCGCGGGCGCTCGCGCGGCATCACCGTGCATCGATTGCCGCCGGTCGCTCGTAACGAGGTGATCCTGCCGGAGCAGACTTTGCGCCTGCTCGATCGCAACGTGCTGAATTTCGTGGGTATCCGCGATCAATTGCGCCGGCTTGGCCAGTCGACACGCAAGGGCATTTTGCTGTACGGACCGCCGGGCACCGGCAAGACCCACACGATCCGCTATCTCGCAACACATTTGCCCGGGCATACGACGCTAATCATCACCGCCGAGCAGATCGGCCTCCTCGGCGCCTATATGAGCCTGGCACGGCTGCTCCAGCCGTCGATGGTGGTGATCGAGGACGTCGATCTCATCGCCCGCGACCGCGATGACATGGGACCGTGCGAGGAGTCCATGCTGAACAAATTGCTCAATGAGATGGACGGGCTGAAGGAGGACGCGGACATCCTGTTCGTGCTGACCACCAACCGGCCGGAGGACCTCGAAGGCGCCCTCGCCGGTCGCCCGGGTCGCATCGATCAGGCGATCGAAGTGCCGCTCCCCGACGAGACCGGCCGCGGCAAGCTGGTCCAGCTCTACGGCAAGGGATTGCCGCTCGACGACGCGGTCGTCGCAGAGGCTGCCCGGCGCAGCGAGGGCACCAGTTGCGCCTTCATCAAGGAGTTGATGCGGCGGCTGGCGCAGGGAAGCATCGCGCGGGACGGCGGCAACTCCGTGATCTCCGCCGATATCGACGAGGCGCTTGACGACATGCTGTTCTCCGGCGGCCGGCTCAACGCGCAGCTGCTCGGCGGCGCGCAGGCGATGGCGACCGGCTGACGCTTCGTCCGACGTAGCGCGCCTGCTACGGCGCGCAAGCAAAGCTCGACGCCTCCGTCACCGGACCCGCCTTGTAGTGCGGCCACGCCGGCCAGCGGCACAGCGGCATCGCGCGGCTAACTGCAAACGACGGCGCCTCGACCTTCTGCTCGGTGACTTCGAGATCGCCGGGCGCCTTGCCTGTCTCGACCCAGTCCACCAGGGCGCTCAGCATATCGACATTGGCCGGTGCGCCGGAGCCGACGTGGTCGACGCCGGGCGCGGTGTAGAGCCGCGCGAACTCCGCGGTCTCGGCCTTGCCGAGCTTGCGCTCGACGCTTTCGAAATAGCGGATGCCGGCATAGGGGCTCTGCGCGTAGTCGGCCATGTGCTCGAGCATGATCAGCCGGCCGCCGCGTCCGCGAAAGCGGCCGAGATCGGGATCGGTCGAATCCATCAGGCTGGAGACTTCGAGCAGCCGCGCCTTGTGCTCCTCCACCTTGTAGGTGGTGACGTCGAGCTTGGGGTCGCGCGCGAACACATATTGAATGCCGCCGGCGCCGTAGATCCAGGCGATGCCGTTGTTGGGCGCGGGCGGCTGCGCCGGCGGCGCAGTGCCGAGCCACCACGCGGACCAGCCGCCGGTCGGGCCGGCCGCCGCCGTGTCCTCGCCCGACACGCCCCAGCCCGGATAGTCGTCGAGACCATTGGCGAGCGCGAACGGGAATTTGTAGGTCGCGTGCAGCGTATTCACGGCCTTGATCTGCGGCTCGGTGAGGCATTGATCGCCGGACTTGCCGGCCTCGCAGCGCAGCGTCTCGACTTTGAACGCCGCCTTGCAGGCAACGGGATTCTGCACCAGCGCATCCTCCGAGCCGTCGGCCTTGTCGCAAGCCGCCCGCACCGCATCGCCGACGAGCCTGACCTGCGCGGGATTGATCCAGCCCTCGCCCATGGTCGCAAGACCCGAACGCGTGCCCGCATGCTGCAAGCCGACCCAGTTGATGACGGGCACGCGGGCGAAGATGCCGTCGAAATCGTCGGGGTAGCGCTGGGCCATGGTCAGGCCTTCGCGACCGCCCTCGGACGAACCCATGAAGTACATTTTTTCGGGCTTCTTGCCATAGGCGCGCTCCATCAGCGCAACCGCGGCATCGCGCACCTTCTTGTAGGCGCGATGAGCAAAGTTCTCGAACGCTTCGTCGTTCAGCGCGAACAGCTGCGGCAGCTCGCCCGGCTTGGTCTCGTGGCCGGAATCGGTGCCGTAGGTGACGAAGCCGCGCGCGAGCGGCGACGGCTTGTCGAAGGGATAGGCGGGCGGCAACCCCAGCCCGGTGATCAGCACGCCGTTAAAACCGCCACCGCCATATTGCAGCGAGCGGCCGTTCCATTCGGCGGGCAGGTTGACCTGGAATTTGATCGGCGGCGCCTTGGGATCGACGGGGTCGATATGGCCGAGCACCTTGCAGAAGCCGGGATTGGCCGCCGTGACACGGCCTGATGGCGTCGGCCCGCGCTCGGCGACGGCGAGTTGCGACGGCGCCAGCAACGTCGCGGAATCGATCTTCAAGGCATCCGCGCCACCGACGAGACCCTTGCAGACCGTGTCCGCATCCTCGGCAAGCGTCACGGCGAAGGCGTTACTCGCTCCCATCGCAACTGCTGAGCCCACCAACAACGCACATAGCTTCGCTCTGGTTCGCGTCATGGTTTCCACCCGGCTTTGTTTTGCTGCGTTCGAAGGTTGGCCGCATTCAATGCAACCTTCGCCTCCCCGTCAATCGCTCATGCGAGCTTTCCGTCAGAACGATCCCAGCGCGCTGCCGAGGACGATGACAACGACCAGCGCCAAGAGCGAGGTCACGATGCCCACCATGACGATGTCGAAATAGCTGTCGCGATGGGTCAGGCCACAGATCGCTAACAGACTCACGACCGCACCATTGTGCGGCAGGATGTCCAGCGTACCCGAGCCGATCACCGCCACGCGGTGCATCAGCGCGAGATCGATGCCGGTACGCGAGGCAAGCTCGACATAGGTCGGGCCAAGCGCGTCGAGCGCGATGGTCAGGCCGCCGGACGCAGAGCCGGTCAGCGCCGCCAGGATGTTGGTTGCGACCGCGAGCGACACCAGCGGGCCGCCTTCGATCGCGAGCACCCAGTCGCGCACACCCGTGAACGCCGGCAGCGCGGCGACGACCGCACCGAAGCCGACGAGACTGGCAACGCTCAACGCCGGCAGCACCGAGGCATTGGCGCCGGCATCCATGGTCTGCCGCAGCGCCGGCAGCCGGGGCCAGTTCAGCACGATGGTCGTGAGGATCGCGGCAGCCAACGCGACCGCGACCGACCAGACCCCAGCGACCGCTGCCAGCGACGTGCTGCCGAAGCGCGGCTCGGCGAGATAGCCGACGTCGAGCCGCGGCAGAACCACGAGCGACATCGCAAGATTGACGGCGACGACGACGATCAGCGGCACAAGTGCGCTCACGATGGGCGACGGTGCATGACTGCGCTGTCCGTGCTGCAACTCGGCCGGGTCGAACTCCCGCGCCGTCGTCGCGCGCTCGCGCACCAGTTCGTCGGCGGCGGCCCGCTCCGTCGCACCCTCCGCGTCTCCATCACCATAGCCCTCCCCGGCGCGACGGGCTTTGGCTTCAGCCCGACCCAGCCACCACAATCCTGTCACGAGCATGATCAGGGAGGCGATGATGCCCAGCCCCGGCGCGGCAAACGGCGTCGTGCCGAAGAACGGCATCGGGATCGCGTTCTGGATCGATGGCGTGCCCGGCAGGGCGGACATGGTGAAGGTGGACGTGCCCAGCACGATCGCGGCCGGGATCAGACGGCGCGGAATTGACACCGCACGAAACAGCGAGCGAGCCATCGGCACGATGACGAAGAACGCGACGAACAGGCTGACGCCGCCATAGGTGACCATCGCGCCGGCCAGCACGACCGCGAGAATCACGCGGCGCTCGCCGAGGCGTTGCGCCATGAAGCCCGCCACCGAGGTCACCGCGCCGCTGTCGTCCATCAGCTTGCCGAAGACGGCGCCCAGCAGGAAGATCGGGAAAAACTGCGCCAGGAAACCGGCCGCATTCGCCATGAAGATTTGCGTCAGATTGGCCAGCAATGGCTCGCCGCCGAACAGCGCCGCAACGAGTGCGGCGAACGGCGCAAGCAGCAGCACGCTCCAGCCGCGGAAGGCAAACAGAACGAGCAGGCCGAGCCCGACAAAGATGCCGAGAAGACCCACGCCTCAACACTCCGCCAGGAGGACGTCGAGATCGGCGGTCGAACGCTGGCCGATATCCGCACCATGCTCGCTAAGAAAACTCTCGGCCGCCTGACGTCCCTCGGCGCGCAGCATCGAGACGAACTCCCATTCGGCGTTGAGCTTGGACGAGGCGCCGAACTTCGCCAGCATGTCGCTCTTGACCCGGTGGGTCCGCATCTTCGCCCAGCGCGCGCCCTCGCCGCTGCCGGGGTCAGCCGCCTGGCGCAGCAGCGCGATCATGCGCAGCTCCTTCATCAAAGGCGAGTTGAAGGAAATCTCGTTGAGCCGGTTGAGGATCTCCGCAGCGGTCCGCGGCTGTTCGAGCGTTTCAGTCGGATTGATCTGCACGAGGATGGTGTCGTGTGCGTCGCTCTCGCGGATCAGTGGCGTGATGGTCGGGTTGCCGGCGAAGCCGCCGTCCCAATAGGGTTCGCCGTCGATCTCGACCGCGCGAAACATGGTCGGCAGGCAGGCCGATGCCAGCAAGACGTCAGCCGTGATCTCCGTGTTGCGGAAGATCCGGCCGCGCCCGGTGCGCACGCGCGTCGCGGTGATGAAGAGTTTTATCGGCGAACGCGCGAGGCGTTCGAAATCGATGCTCTCGGCCAGCACCGCGCGCAACGGGTTGTAGCCGGTCGGATTGAGATCGTAGGGCGACAGCACCCGCGACATCAGGTCGGTGAGGATGTAGAAGGGCGACGTATCGAGCGTCCAGCGTCCCATCAGTCGATCAAGGGGCGAGCGTTGCAGCGGACTGAACGCCGCAGCCTTCGACACGCGGCGCCAGTATTGTTCGAGCGCATCGCGCGCGCCTTCGGCGCCGCCGGCGGTCCATCCATCTGCGAGCACCGCCGCATTCATCGCACCTGCGGAGGTTCCGGAGATCGCGGCAATGGTCAGCCACTTCTCTTCCAGCAGGCGATCAAGCACGCCCCAGGTGAAGGCGCCGTGCGAACCGCCGCCTTGAAGCGCGAGATCGATCAGTACGGCGTCCCGTTCCATGGGCGGCACTCACGCAACTGAAGTTCAAATTCGACATGATGTGGAACATGTCGAATTCGACCGCAGTGTGGGAGCAATGGCCGCACAATGCAACCGGAACGTGGGCCGGTCTAGTGCTCGAATACCAGCCGCGCGCCGACCGTACCGTCGAGGGCACTGATCTGCGCGAGCAGCGTCGCCGAATCCTGACCCGCAAGGTCGGCGTCGAGCACGACGTAGCCGAGATCGCCCGCGGTCTCCAGATATTGCGCGACGATGTTGATGTCGCGCTGGAGAAACACCTCGTTCAGCCGCCGCAGCATGCCCGGCACGTTGCGATGGACATGGCTGAAGCGCGCGCCGGCGGGACGTAAGTGCAATTGCACCTCCGGGAAATTCACCGCACCCATGGTCGATCCCGTGATGAAATAGTCGACCATCTTGCGCGCGACCTCGCCGCCGATACGCTCTTGCGCTTCCTCGGTCGAGCCGCCGATATGCGGGGTGAGGATGACGTTGCCGAGGCCCTGCATCGGGCTCTTGAAGCGATGCGCGTTCGAGGACGGCTCGACCGGAAACACGTCGATGGCGGCGCCGGCGAGATGGCCGTCGCGTAAAGCGCCCGCGAGCGCATCGAGATCGACCACCGTGCCGCGGCTGTTGTTGATCAGGAACGAGCCCGGCTTCATCGTCCGCAGCTCTTTTTCGCCGATCATGCCTGATGTCTCCGGCGTCTCGGGCACGTGCAGGCTGACGACGTCGCTCTGCGCCAGCAGCTCGTCGAGCTTCTCGACCGGCTCGGTGTTGCCGTGGCGGAGCTTGTCGGTGCGGTCGTAATAGATCACGCGCATGCCCATGGCTTCGGCGAGCGTCGAGAGCTGCGAGCCGATATTGCCATAGCCGATGATGCCGAGGGTGCGGCCGCGCACCTCGCGGCTGCCGGTCGCGGATTTGTCCCAGCCGCCGTCATGCGCCGACACCGAACGTGGAAAGATCTGGCGCAGCAGCATCACGATCTCGCCAATCACGAGCTCGGCGACACTGCGCGTGTTGGAGAACGGCGCATTGAATACGGGAATGCCGCGCTTGCGCGCCGCCACGAGATCGACCTGGTTGGTGCCGACGCTGAAGCAGCCGACCGCGAGCAGCCCGTCGGCGGCGGCCAGCACCTCATCGGTGATCTGGGTGCGCGAGCGGATGCCGAGCAGCGAGACGCCCTTGAGCGCCTTGCGCAAATCCTCGCCGTCCAGCGCCTTGGTCAGCCGCTCGACATTGGGGAAGCCCGCGCTCCGGAAGATATCGACGGCGCTATCATTGACGCCTTCGAGCAGCAGTGCCTTCGCGCTCCGCTCAGGGTTTTGGCCTGGGGCTGGCATGGAATCTCCATAGGTGACGGCTTTGCCGCAGCTCATAGACCGCGGACGGTGCGCAGCACAATAGGGCTTGGATACGGGGGGAAGATGGCGGGGGAGGTAGATGTGCCTGGCATCCCACCAGCTCTCGCTCAGGGTGACGGATTTAAATCACATAAAACCCGTGGGTGCCGTCAAGGCGGAGCTGCTCGACGAGGCCATATTCCCAATCGAGATAGGCCTGCATCGCACGTTCGGCGACATCGGTGCCTTCATAGGGCCGGCGGTAGCGGTGCGCGGGATCGGGCTTCGGCAGCACAAGCGGCGGACTGACCTCGAGCGCGCCGTCATAGCCGCCCTCGCGCACATAGACGTCCCAGCCCATCTGCGCCAGCCAGGACGCTGTCATGTCGGCCCGAACGCCCTTGTCGTCGGTCAGCAGGATGCGTGCGCCGCGCACGGGCGCGGCCATGTCGGTTTCCTGGACGAGCTGGCCACCGGGATAATGGCGAAAACCGGCGAGGTGGCCGGCCGCATACTCTTCCGCGTCACGCACGTCGAAGCGATAGAGCGTGCGATCCGTCTGCGCGACAAGCGCAGCCATCTCGCTCGCACCGATATGGCGCACACCGGCGCGATAGGCGACGTCGCGGGCATTGGCCGGGCCACCGTCGAACGGTCCGATCGCACCGCGCCGGTCAGCACCGTGGTTGAGCGTGTGCCGTGCCAGCGTCCAGCCGATGGTGCCGTTGCGTAGCGCCCGCACCTTGTTGGGCACGCCGGCATTGATCAGCGACTGGGTGCCGATGATCGAGCGGGTGCGGCCGGCGCAATTCACGATGATGGTGGTCTCAGGATCCGGCGCGGCCTGCCCTGCCCGCAGCACCAGCTCCGCGCCGGGCACGCTGACCGAGCCCGGAATGTTCATGGTCGCATATTCGTCGAAGCGGCGGACATCGAGGATGGCGATGTTGGCCTTGTCCGCGATCAGTTTTGCCACCTCGTCGGCGCTGAACGACGGCGTGTGTCGCCGCGACTCGACCATCTCGCCAAAGGCCTTGGAGTAAGAGTTGACGTCCTCGAACATTTGATAGCCGGCATCGCGCCAGGCCTTCAGCCCGCCGTCGAGCGCGCGGACGTTGGTATAGCCTAGGGCGACGAGGCGCTCGGCCCCCACAGCGACGAGACCCTCGCCGTTATCATAGAGCACGATCGCCACGTCCTTGCGCGGCAGCCTCACCTCGGCCTCGATCGCGATCCGGTCCACAGCCATGTTGGCGGCAAACAGCGGATGGCCGGTGGCGAAGGCGGCCTCGTATCTGAGATCGAGCAGCGCGATCTCCTCGCCGAGCAGCAGCGCGCGGCGGATGTCGGCGGGGGTGACGGTCGGAAGCTTCATGGCACGAACCTTGACGTGGGCGAGCCATGGGCTTTTGAACGATTGCGGCCGCCTTGGCTAGCCACCCTGTCGTACGGTGGCCTAGCCTGCGGCGGCCACCTGCTTTTCGATGATGCTGGCAACCCGCACCGGGGTCTCCAGCATGGAATAATGGCCGGCATCCTCGATGGCCTCGAACGTCACGCTGGGATAGGCGAGCGTGAAAGCGTTGCGCAGGGGCTCGCCGCGATAGAACAGGATGTCCAGCGCACCGGTCACGACGTGCATCGGCGCGGTCAGCGCGTGCGTCCCGTCGGTAATGGCGGAGGTGGTGAACATCTTGAGATAGCCGCGCACCGCCTCCAATGTGCCGGCCGCGCGCGCGATGGCGAGCTTGCGATGCAGCCAGCCGGCACCATAGCGGCTGGAGGTGCGCGCGGTGATCGCGCGCCCGGCAGCCTCGTCCTCGTCGATGACGGCGTTGAGCGCCTTCAGCGCGGCCTCGTCGGCACGGAAGCCGGTGGGCGGCACGGGCGAAAACAGGGTGACGCTCTGAATCCGGCCGGGTGCCTGAAGCGCGATCTTCTGCGCCACCAGCCCGGACATCGAATGTCCGACCAGATGGAAGCGCGGGATCGCGAGCTCGTCGGCGGTGTGCAGCACATCCGCAACGGCCTCGTCGAGCGTATGGGCGCCGCTCATTCCGCGCGACCAGCCATAGCCGCGGAGATCCATGAACACGAAGCTGTGACGGGCGAGATCGAGATAGGGCAGCACCGGCTCCCAGTTCACGTGATCGCCGAGCCATTCATGCAGTACCACGCAAGCAATTGGGCCGTTGCCGACACGGCAATGGCCGAGCCGAGTGCCGGTTGCCAGTTGCGGCGCGGGCCAGGGAGATGGCGAATTGGTCGCGGCCGTGCCGGCACTTTGGGCAAACGCCGGCGTCGTGGCCATGGCGGCGGTGGCAGTCAGCCCGAGGCCCTTCAGAACATTGCGGCGTTGCATGTGTTTCCCCCCGCACCGTCGGTTGCGATCGGCGCGTCTGCCAGATAGCGCGAGTGCCCCGCACGGGAAAAATTGATTTCTGTAATGGCTTCATTGATAAATCTCATTCTGGCTGCCGTTCTGCTGAAACAGCATCCGACGGCGCCGTCCGGAGTTCCCACCATGCCGACGACCCTCGATATCGACACGCTCCGGTCCCTGCTCGCCATCGTCGAGCTGAAGAGCTTTTCGCGCGCCGCGGAACGAATAGGGCGGTCGCAATCAGCGATCAGTCTGCAGATCGCCAGGCTCGAAGCCATGGTCGGCCATCCCCTGCTGAAGCGTGCGCGCGGCCGTATGGTCGGCCCGACCGCGAAGGGAGCCGAGCTGGTCGCACATGCGCGCGACATCATCGCGCTCAACGAGCGCGCGGTTGCCGCAATGCGCCAGCCCCATCCGGGGGAGCGGATCAGGCTTGGCGTGCCCGCGGATTTCCTCGAGCGGGATTTCGCGTCGACCATCGGTGAAATCCGCGCGCGCTTTCCCGACGCGCGCCTGTCGCTACGCACCGACCTGTCGGCGCGGCTCGCCGAGGACGTCGGTCACGGCCGGCTCGATCTCGCCTTCTACAAGCGCGCACCGTCGAACGCGGCCAACGCCGCGATCGCATTCGAGCCGATGGCATGGTTCGGCAAGACAGCGGCGCAGGATCGATCCGACGCCGCGATTCCGCTGGTGGCGTTTGCCGACGGTTGCGCCTATCGCGACGAGGCGCTGCGCAGCCTGCGCCTCGGTGGACGGGAGTGGGCGATGGCCTGCGAGGCCGGCAGCCTTTCCGCGCTGGTCGGCGCCGTCAGGGCCGGTCTCGGCTATGCCGCTCTGCCGGTCAGGCTCGGGATGCGCAAGTCGCTGCGGCCGGCAGGCGATCTAGCGGACCTGCCGCAGCTCAATGCTGTCGAGCTCGCCCTCGACATTGCCGATGGCTGCGACCTGCCTTTCGCCCGCGCGATTGGCAGCATCATTGCCGAGCGTTGCGCGCTGGCGTGAGGGCCGCAGCTTGCGGCGCGACAGATACAGCAGCACGCCGGTCACCGCGAACAACGGCATCAGCGCCGCGGCGATCATGAAGACGAGCTTGCCGGGCCAGCCCAAAACCGCACCGCGGTGGATGTCGAGCAGGTTCGCGATCATCTTCTCGCCGAACGTCTTGTCGGCATAGCGTTCGGCGGAGGCCAGCTGACCAGTGACCGCATCGATGCGGAATTCGTCGCGCGTGGTATCGAGCGTGGAGTCCTTCGGCCACGACCGAATCCGGATCGCCGTGCCGGGGCCGGCCGGCAGCGTGAGCAAGGCCCTGGAGAAGTGGTCGCCCTCCTCGCGCCGGAACGTCGTCCATGCCCGATCGAATCCGATCGGCTGGGCCGGCTCGGTAGGGCCGGCCGCGCGCGGCGCCTTTGCGGACATCTTGGGCTGCATCTTCGCGGCAGTGACCTCCGGACGCGACAACAGCCTGACGACGCCGTCCTTGTACCAGTCGAACGAGTACCACAGGCCGGTCAGCGTCATCACCAGATAGACCGGGAGCACCCAGGTGCCGATGACGGCGTGCAGAGAGCGATGCAGCGCACGGCCACCGAGCCCGAGATTCGGCTTCAACCACATCTTCACGCTGCTGGCGCGGCGTGGCCAGCGCAGCACGACGCCTGAGATCAGCATGACGATCAGGCCGAGCGCGGCGACGCCGGTGATCTGGCGGCCCCAGCCCTTGGCATCGCCGGAGATCAGCAGCCAGCGATGCAGCCTGCGAACGGTCGCGAAGAACTCCTCGCCACGCGGCGAGCCCAGCACGTGCGCGTCGTAGGGATCGACATAGAGCGAGGTGCGCCGCGCGCCCTGCTCGTCGCGGCCGAAGCGGACGCGCACAGCCGCCGACGCATCGCTCGACAGCGTGACGGAAGCGACCTTGCCGAAATCCGGCACTGCCTCAAGCCGCGCGACCAGCTCGTCCGGCATCAGCGGCGGCGTCTGACGCGGTGCGACCTGCATGATGCCGGCGTTGAGCTGGTCGACGATCTCGTCCTCGAAGCTCATGGTCGCGCCGGTTAGCGCGATCAATGCGAGCAACAGCGCGAGCACCAGGCCGGCGATGGAATGGACCTGGAACAGGGCGGCCTTGACCTTGTGCCCGATCCTACTCATCAAAGCCCGCCTTCCGGATCAGTGCGACCGCGGCTTGCTGGTGCCGGCTGATCTCGTCGATCGGCAGCGCATCGGCCGTGTACGAGCCCAACCCGGAAACGATGGGCGCGCGCTCCGCCGCCGCCATGACGGGATATTCAAGCTCGGCTGTGGCAAAGAGCCGTTGCCCCGTAGGCGTGACCAGGAATTCGATCAGTTTTCGCGCGGCCTCCGGATGCGGCGCGTGCTTGGCGATCGCCGCACCGGTGAGGTTCACATGGGCGCCGCCGCCCTTGAATGCGGTCGGCACCGCCCTGACCTCCATCGCCCAGGCGCGCCAGTCGGCGCCTTCCCGTCCGTCGCGCAATTGCGCCAACGCCACGGTGTTGCCGATGCCGATCTCGCAAGTGCCTTGCGCGATCTCGCGGACGACGTCGTTGTCCTTGCCATCAGGCTTGTGAGCGAAATTGGCCTTCACGCCGGCGAGCCAGGTCTCGGTCGCGGCTTCACCGTGATGGGCGAGAAAGGCCGCAACCAGCGCCACATTGTTCTGATGCATCGGCGAACGTATGCATAGCTTGCCGCGCCATTTAGCAGCGGCAAGATCTTCATAGTCGATTGACGCGAGCGCATCGGCCTTGCGTGCGAACACGACGCGCGGGCGGACAGCGAGCGCGACCCACTGCGCCCCGTCACCGCGCAGGTTTGCCGGAACAGCCTGCTCGATGCGCGATGACGCGAAAGCCTGGGTCAGGCCGCGGCCGGCAAGCTGCGTGGTCTTGTCAAGCCCGATCGTCACCAGCACGTCGGCCGGCGACGCGCCGCCCTCCGACACCAGGCGCTTGACCAGGCTGTCCTCGACGAAGACGACATTCACCTTGATGCCGCTGGTTTCCGTGAAAGCTGCAACGGCAGGCGCGACCAGGGCAGCCTCCCTGGTCGAATAGAGCGTAATCTCCTCGGCGCGGCCCGCAGCCGCCGTGCAGGCAGACGCCAGCGCGACCAGGATCGCGATGGCTTTGTGCCGCACGGCCATCGCTAGAACTTCACCGTTGCCGACAGCGAGAAGCGTCGAGCATCGCCGATCGCGACGTTCAGAGCGTTCCCGGTGGTGGAAGTATAGTAGAGCTTGTCGAACAGGTTCTTGACGTTGAACTGATAGGTCACCGGCAGCTTGTCGACCTTGGTGTCGTAGGTCGCAAAGACGTCCGCGACGGTATAGGCCGGCATGAAGAAATTGTTCGCGGAATCGCCCGGCCGGTCACCGACATAATGCGCGCCGCCGCCGAGCCGCAGGCGTCCGGGAAGCGCGTCGCCGAAATCGTAGACGAGATAGAGCGAAGCCGTGTTCATCGCGGCGTTCAGCAGCTTGGCGTTGCCGACGGCCGGGTCGTTGATCAAGCGCGCGTCGGTATAGCCGTAACTGCCGATCAGGCTCCATTGGTCGGTGAGCTTGCCGGTCACGTCCAGCTCGACACCGCGCGACCGCGCGGCACCGGACGCGCGCGCCGCCGACTTGCCGCCGCCGATGTCATCCAGCACCAGCACGTTCTTCTTTTGGATGTCGTAGACTGCCAAAGTGCCCGACAACCGCTTGTTGACGTCGAACTTCAGACCAGTCTCCCACTGCGTTCCCTCCTCGGGCGCAATGGTGGAATCCACGACGAAGCCGGTAGTGAAGGCCGCGATGACCGAGGTCGGCTTCAGCGACTGCGTATAGCTCACATAATAGGACAGCTGATCGTTCAGCTTGACGATGATGCCGCCGAGCGGCAGCACCTTGTCGCCCGACAAATTGGTGTTGGTGACGAAGACAGGCCGGCCTTTTCCGGCGAGCTGCTCGTATTCCATCCAGCGCACGCCACCAACCATTGACAGCCAATTGGTCAGATGGAACGTGTCCTGGGCAAAGAAGCCGCGGGTGCCGAGCTTGTCGGTCTGCTCGCTGTCGGTCGCCGAGACGGTCGTGCCCGGCTGTGAGACCAGGCCGTAAACCGGGTTGTAGAAATTGAAGCTCGGCGTCGCCTGGCGAATCAGGTCGCGGCGATCGATGGTGCGATACAGCGCTTCGCCGCCGAACAGGATCTCGTTGCGGAAGCCACCGACCCAGACGTCACCTTGCAGATAGGAGGTGCCGTAGCTGGCGTTGCTCAGCGAGTTCTGGGTGCCGTCGTTGCTGCGGGTCTCGACGCCGGTCCCAGCATTGACGCCGGTGATGCGAAGCTGATTGGCGCTGTAGGTCTCGGTATTGTAGCTGTAGGCCGCCGTGACCTTCCAGTTGTCGTCGAGCTTCTGCTCGACCGAGGCCTGCACCAGGTCCGAGGTGCCCCACATGTTGTTGAAGGGCTCGTCGAGCCGACGCGTCTTCGGGATCGCCAGCGGCGCGCCGTTGACGAAGGCCGTGCCGCGGTCGAACGGATAGATGAATTCGCGATGCTCATAGGTGAGCTGGACCGTCGTGGTGTCGCCGTACCAGGCCAGCGACGGGTTCACCAGCATTTCCCTGTGGCGGCCGAAATTGCGCCAATAGTCCTCGCTGACGCCGTAACCAACGAAGCGATAGGCAAGACCGCCGTCGCCGATCGGACCGGTGATGTCGAGCGTGCCGTCGGCGCCGCTGCGGTTGTTGGCGAAGGTCGAGCCGAGCAGCGTGACCGAACCGTGCTGGTAGAGCTCCGGACGCTTGCTGATGGTGTTGACGATGCCGCCGGGGTCCATGATGCCGTAGAGCAGCGAGGCGGGTCCCTTCAGCACCTCGACGCTCTCGACCGCGGCGTTGAGGCTCCGGCCCTGAACCAGCGGCATGCCGTTGCGCATGATCGAGCCGTCGCGGTTGTCACCGAAGCCGCGACGGATCACCGCGTCCTGGGTACCGGCGAGAGTGTTGGTCTGGGTGATGCCGCTGATATTGACCAGCGCATCGTCGATGTTGCGCGGGAGCTGGTCCTTCAACACCTGTTCGGGCACGACGTTGACGGACTGCGAGGTGTCGAGCGGCGAGGCGCCACTGCGCAGCGTGGTCGAGCTCGGCATCGCACGGTAGCCGAGCTTGGCGGCTTGCTGTGCGGCGGCCGCAGCGGCTGCGCGCTCCGAGAGCGTCGGTGCGGCCGGTGCGGGATTGCGATTGCGCTGTCGCGCGGCGATTTGCGCGCGTCGCGGAGACTGCTCCGATGCGCGCGCCGGCTTCGGCCGCTGCACAGGAGCTTCGACCGCCACCGGCGGCAACGACGATTGCGCCTGCGCACGCGTCGTGTTGGAGAGGGATTCGGCGAGCAACACCACTGCACCGATGATAAGACCTGCACGGCTCTTGCCGGCACGATGACGACGGCCGCGGACACGCTGGCCATCCAGATGGGCACGCACTTTCATTCCACTTCAAGTCAAGAACGTTGAAGTGCGGGCCTGTAACAGCCGCTGTCCGCGAAGAGAACCGTAAGGGACGTTGAATCGCTCTAGTGTTGAATCGTTCTAAGTGCAGTCACGATCGGATGACGACGCATCGATCCGGATTGCGATGCTTTCGTGAGCAGACATCGCAGCGTCGTGATTGGAAGACACGCGAGTTGAGCACGCCTGCACATTGTAGATGCCGATCACCGTCATCAATGACGCGACATCTTCGGCGAGCGCGCGGCGACGCGACGTGATGTCGCACAATCATCCGGATCACGAGCGACCGCGCTCAACTTCTCCATGTCGTCATCGCGGCGGCAGCGCCCCCTGTTCACGACATTTTGTTCAGAACAACTGCGCAGATAATCTTTACAGTTTTACTTCATATATGCCAATCGATCCGGCATGACCAGTTCATCGGACCAACGCCCCTCCGCACGCGCCGGCGCGCTCGCTGAAGACCTTCGTTCGCTGGTTGGAAAGCTGAAGCGCCGATTGCGGGAACAGGCGGGTCAGGGCGACCTGGCTCCCTCACAGGTGTCGATTCTGCTGCGTCTGGAGAAGGATGGCCCTGCAACGGTATCGAGCCTGGCACGATCCGAGGGGATGCGTCCGCAATCGATGAGCACCGCAGTCGCCGCTCTTCAGGCCGCGGGACTGGTCACTGGCGCCGCCGATCCGGAGGATGGCCGTCAAACCATCCTGTCACTGACAAAGGCGTGCCGCGACCGGATCCGGGTCGGTCGCGCCGTCCGGCAGGATTGGCTGTCGCGCACCATTTCGACACGGCTTTCTTTACGGGAGCAGGACGAACTGGCGGCCGCCGTTTCTCTGCTCAAGCGGCTTGTCGACGATTGACGCGGCTCTGCCGCATCGGTCGTGCGGAACATGCGGCCGCCGGAAGGATACAATCATGGCTCTCACGACGCTCGACCCGATCACCGCCCTCATTGTGGTCGACCTGCAACGCGGCATCGTCGGCTCGACTCTTGTCCATGCCATAGGCGACGTCGTGAGCGATGTCGTGCAGCGCTCTTGCGCGCTGGCCGCTGCGTTTCGGCGGCATCGCCTGCCGGTCGTGCTGGTCAACGTCGATGGCGGAGCGCCGGGCCGCACCGAGCGGCCACGTTCCGGTGGTCCGTTCCCCGACGGATGGACCTCTCTCATTCCGGAGCTTGATCAGCAGCCCGGCGATATCGCCGTGACCAAGCGGACCTGGGGTGCATTCGCCAGCACCGATCTCGAAAGCCAGCTGCGATCGCGCTGCGTCACGCAGGTCGTCATCGCCGGCGTCGCGACCGGCACCGGTGTCGAGTCCACCGCGCGCCAGGCCTACGAGGCGGGCTTCAATGTCACCCTGGCCACCGACGCGATGACCGACCCGCGTCCCGAGGCTCACGATTACAGCCTCGCAAACGTCTTTCCGCGGCTCGGCGAGAGCGGCTCGACGCAGGCGATCATCGAACTGTTGGCAACACGGAGCGCGCAGGCATGAACTGGCTTCATCTCGTTTCCTATTTCTTTGGCGGCGCATTTCTGGCGAACGCCATTCCGCATCTCGTCAGCGGCCTGCGCGGAGAGCCGTTTCAGAGCCCGTTCGCACAACCGCGAGGAGAAGGGCTATCCTCGTCGACGGTCAACGTGCTCTGGGGCTTTTTCAACGTCATCGTCGGATATCTCCTCGTTTGTCGGGTCGGAGAGTTTACCCTGCTGGACACACGCGACGTCGCCGCGCTCGGACTCGGCGCCCTCGCGCTCAGCCTGTTTTGCGCGCGGCACTTCGGCCGGTTCCACGGCGGCAATACACCGACGGGTTCGTGAGCGTGGCGGCCGCGAGCACATTTCGTTCACTGCGGAACTACAACTACCGCGTCTGGGCGGCGGGCGCGCTGGTGTCCAATACCGGAACGTGGATGCAACGCGCCGCCCAGGACTGGCTCGTTCTCACCGAGCTCACACAGCACAATGCGTCGGCTGTGGGCGTGGTGATGGCGCTCCAGTTCGGACCACAGCTCCTGCTGATGCCGTGGACGGGCTTTGCGGCCGACCACTTCAACCAGCGACGGCTTCTGATCGCGACACAGGCGACGATGGGTGTGCTGGCGCTGGTCCTTGGCGTTCTCACCGTCACTGGGCTGGTGCAGCTCTGGCACGTCTATTTGCTCGCATTCCTATTCGGCTGTGCCGGAGCCTTCGACGCGCCGGTGCGCCAGACATTCGTCGCGGAGCTGGTCGGCGACGGCGACCTCTCCAACGCCATCGCGCTGAACTCGACCTCGTTCAACGCCGCGCGGATGGTCGGGCCTGCGATCGCAGGCATCGTCATCGCTTCGGTGGGTACCGGTTGGGCATTCCTGCTCAATGCAGCATCCTTTATGGCAGTCCTTGGCTCACTCTCCCTGCTGCGCAGCTCGGAGCTTCGCCCGAACCCGCGGGCCGTCCGGACCAAGGGCGGCATGACGGAGGGTTTTCACTACGTCTGGTCGCGCGCGGATCTCAGGGCGATCATGATCATGCTGTTCCTGATCGGCACGTTTGGACTGAACTTCCCGATCTTCATCTCGACCATGGCGGTCACCGTCTTCCACACCGATGCGCGCGGCTTTGGCCTTCTGTCGTCGATCATGGCGATCGGCACGATCTCGGGCGCGCTGCTGGCCGCAGGGCGCGCCCAGCCGCGGTTCATCTCGCTGCTGCTTGGGGCTGCAACTTTCGGGGCGGGCTGCACGCTGGCCGCGCTTGCACCCAGCTACTGGCTGTTCGCCGCCGCCCTTGTCGTGATCGGCGTTGCCGCGCTGACGGTCACCAATACCTCAAACGCCATGATGCAGCTCTCGACCGAGCCGAGGATGAGGGGACGCGTCATGGCGTTGCGCCTTGGCGTCGCGCTCGGCGGCACGCCCATCGGCGCACCAATCGTCGGATGGGTGGCGGACAATCTTGGCCCGCGCTGGGCACTCGGCGTCGGTGCGATCGCTGGCTTTGCGGCCGCGCTCGTCGCGGCGCGCGCCATGTCGGCGCGCGCCGTGGACGGTTAGAGCGCGCTCACGCGATGGCAGGGCTGGTCAGCTCGTCCAGCTTCGCCTTGAGCGCAGCGCCGTCAGACAATGCCCGCAGCGGCGGCCGCACGCGCAGCCAGCTTGCATCGCCCGTTTGCGCCGCGAGAATGGCCTTCAGCGTCGCGAGGAAAGAGGGTGACTTCACCACGATATCGACCGCGGCCTGCATGCGTGCTTCGACGTCCTTGCCGTCGACCATGCCCTTGACCAGTTCCGGCGCGATATTGGCCATGCCGCAGATCGTGCCGGCGCCACCAGCGGCAATCGCACGCGTGATGTCGGTTTCATTGCCGACGGTGATGGCGAGCTCGGGCGCCGCGGCGCGGAACGCCTGGAACTGCTTGAAGTCGCCGCTGGAGTCCTTCAGGCCCGCGACCACCTTGCCGTAACGCTTGCGCAGGTTGGCAGCGACGCTGGTCGGGATCGCGACGCCCGAGACCTGCGGGATGTGATAGAGATAGGCACGCAGGCGATCGTCGGCGACGCCGTCGATGATCGCGGCGAACGCGTCCTCGATGCCCTCAGGCGTGACGTTGCGGTCGAAGTAGGGCGGCAACAGCAGCACGTGGCGCAGGCCGAGGCCGAGCACGGCACGCGTCAGCGCGATGCTGTCGGTGATGGCTGGAAAGCCGCCGCCGATGCCGATGCGTTCCGGTGCAATACCAGCCTTGAGCACGGCCTCGATGGTCGCGACGCGCTCGGCGACGTTGAACGAGGTGCCCTCGCCGGTGGTGCCGAACAGCACGACACCGTCGACACCTTTGCTGAAGAGCTGCTTGGCGTGCGCGGCGAGTTTTGCGGAGTCCACACTGCCGTCCGTCGCCAGCGGCGTTGCCGACGCCACCCAGAACCCGCGAATTGCCTCCGTCATCACACCGCCCTTTGCTGCGACCTCGGACTAAGCCACTGATCTTCAACGATCTTGAGGGCCGTCCGCGTCGTTGTTTTTGCTTTACTTTTCATCTTGTACCTTACATACAACACGGACGCAAATCCTTTCCACCGTCACGGCGCGCATGAGGCGCAGCCGAATACAGAGGAGGTCTCGCATGAACATGGTGACCCCCATTGAGCGTCCCGACCAATTGCTCGGCGCCCTGCGCGACAAGCTTGGAGCTGCTGCCGTGCTTGTTGGCAGCGAGGTGCCCGCGCGCAATTGCAATGACTGGAGCGCGAGCCTGCCGCAGACGCCGCGCGCGGTGATCCGTCCGCTCGATGCGCAAGGTGTTGCCGATGCGATTCTGACCTGCCGGCAGGCGCATCTGCCCTTTGTGCCGCAGGGCGGATTGACCGGGCTGTGCCGCGGCGCCTCGCCCGAAGCTGACTGGGTCGCGATCTCGCTGGAGCGCATGACCGGCATCGAGGAGATCGATCGCGCCTCGATGACGATGACGGTGAAAGCAGGCACGCCGCTGGAGACGATTCAGAAAGCCGCGGACGAGGCCGGCTTCTTCTTTCCGCTCGACCTCGGCTCGCGCGGCTCCTGCGCGATCGGCGGCAATCTCTCCACCAATGCCGGCGGCAACCGCGTGATTCGATACGGCATGACGCGCGAGCTGGTGCTCGGCCTCGAAGTGGTGCTGCCCGACGGCACCATCATCACCAGCCTCAACAAGCTGATGAAGAACAATGCCGGTTACGATCTGAAGCATCTCTTCATCGGCTCGGAAGGCACGCTCGGCATCATCACCCGCGTCGTGCTCAAACTGTTTCCGAAGCCGCGCTCGACCATGGCGGCGCTCTGCGCGCTGAAGGATTATGCCGCGGTGATCGCGCTGCTGGATGCCGCGCGCAGCGGACTAGGCCCGCTGCTGTCGGCCTTCGAGGTGATGTGGCCGGACTATTGGGACGTGATCACGAATCGCGCCGGCGTGAAGCCGCCGGTCGCCGCAGGCCACGGCCTCTACGTGCTGGTGGAAGCGCAAGGCACCGACGAGAGTATCGACGCGCCGCGCTTCCAGGCCTGGCTCGAAGAGCTGATGGAGCGCGGAATGCTCGCGGATGCCGCCGTGGCGCAATCGCTGGCGCAGACGCAGGCCTTCTGGCGCGTGCGCGACATCTGCGCCGAGTTCGGCCAGGTGCTGGGCCCGCATATCTCCTACGACATCGGTCTTGCGGTCGCGCGCATGGACGAGTTCGCCACGCGCTGCAAGGCGGCCTTGGCTTCCGGCATCAAGGGATGCGAGAGCGTCTATTACGGCCATATCGGCGACGGCAATCTGCATCTGGTCTCCTGGGTCACCGGTCTTTCCGTCGAGCAGCAGCCGAAGGAGGAGATGGACGCGATCATCTATGGCCTCGTGCGCGAGATGGGCGGCAGCGTCTCCGCCGAGCACGGCATCGGCACCTTGAAGAAGAAGTGGCTGGGCCATGCGAGGGGCGAGGCCGAGATCGCGCTGATGCGGACGCTGAAGGCAGCGCTCGATCCCGACCATCTGCTCAATCCCGGCAAGGTGATCTGAGAGAGCAGATGCGCTCGCTGAAGCTCGATACGCCGAAATCGCTGTCGCAGCGGGTGATGCAGCGGCTGCGCCAGGCCATCATCGACGGCGAGTTCGCGCTGGGAGCAGCGATCTCCGAGGAGATGGTGGCGAATTCCTTCGGCGTCAGCCGCACCCCGGTGCGCGAGGCGATGGGCCAGTTGCAGGCGCAAGGCCTCGTGGTGATCCGGCCGCAGGTCGGCAGTTTTGTCTTTACGCCGAGCGCGGACGACATCACTGCGCTCTGCACCTTCCGGATCGCGCTCGAACCCAAAGCCGCCGAGCTTGCCTTTCGCCATGATCGCGATGGCGCGCTCGCGACAATGAGCGAGGCGATCGCCGCGATGGAGCCGGCGGTCGAGGCGCGAGACAACATCGCTTATGGCCGCGCCGATGCTGCCTTCCACGAGGGACTATTCGCGCACTGCGGCAACCGCTATCTCGTCGAATCCTACCAGCTCGTCTCGGGCCGTGTCGCAGCACTTCGCACCAATCTGACCTCGCCGATCGACGTGCGCACCCGTTCGTCCTTCGACGAGCACCGCAAGCTGCTAGATTTGTTTTCGCGCGGCGAATTCGCGGCCTTCGAAGCAGCGATGACGACGCACATCACCAATTCCAGTGTGGTCTACGCCAAAGCGCTGAAGGTGGATTGAGCGGGTCTACCGCCCGTCCTTCGATCCCGGCCGGTCCAGAAAATCCAGCGCGGTGTTGATCTGCTCAAGCTGGCGCTCGATCCTGTCGCGATCTTCGACGGCTTGCGCCTTCTCGAGTTCCTCGACGAGCTTCTGCTTCCGTGCGAGCAAGTTCTCTATGACCGTACTCACGAGTCCCCCATCGCTCCGAAGCGAAGTGTCGAAGCAAAATCCGGTTACGGCACTGGCGCCGGGATGGTCAGGACGCGCGCAAGCGAGGCTCGCAACGGTCCTTTGATCAGAATGTTCGCGAGCGCGGTTGGTTCCTGCAAATGAACTGGATCTGATGGAACCAGTTGCAGCGAAAATGCTGCGCGATGACCTCCGTTAGAAATTTCCCTGCCCATGGAGCAATCGGATATCCGATGCCGGCCGCGGCGAGAATTCGGAAGACGGATCGCTGAAATGCATATGCGGCACGCGCACCGTTCCGGGCGGCGAGGCGATGCTCGCGAGCAACACCGGCACGACAGGCGTGCGGGTGACCGAAACCGAGAACACCGCCAGCAACGCGCAGACCATGCAGAGTCGCATCTGCACCGTCCTGCGATCGGTGATCGGCAGAAACAGGAAGAACAACATCGCCAGGATCAGCAGCGCATCGATCAGAAAAAACATGGATATCTCCCTTGATACTGTCGGGAGGATGACGCGGCGCAGCTCAGCGGTATGTGGACGGCGTCACACAGCCGACGGCGCTGGCCTCGCGACGAGGCCGTGATACGGTCTTGCAAAACAGGCACCGTTCATTCGGACGGATCAGGGAGACGCGCCATGCACAAGGTCTGGATCGAGGCGGCGTTGAACGGGCCGTGGAGCCGCGCGCTTCAGCCCGGCATCCCTGATACGATCGACGCGATCATCGCCGAGGGCATCGCCTGCGCGGAGGCCGGCGCGGCAATCATTCACACCCACGCTTATGACGGCGGCGGGCCGCAGACTTTTGACTGGCAGGTCTATGCCCGCATCATCGAAGGCATTCGCGCCAAGGTCGACGTGCCCGTCTATCCCTCCATCCCCGGCCTCGATGCGCGCGGCAATGTCGCCGACCCCAGGGCGCGCTTCGCCCATATCGAGCGGCTTGCTGAACGTGGCCTGCTTGAATTCGCGGTGGTCGATCCCGGCAGCGTCAATTTTACGCTGACCGCGACCAATGCAGAGGCGAAGCCGGCGGAGACCTATCTCAATCCGGAGACCCACATTCGCCACGGGCTCAGCGTTGCCGCGCGCCACGGCATCCACCCGGCTTTCGCGATCTACGAGCCCGGCTTCATCCGCGCCGGCGCGGCGCTGGCCCGCGCGAGCGGCGTGAAGATGCCGGTCTACCGCTTCATGTTCTCGCAGCAGTTTGCGTTCTGCTTTCCGCCAAAGCCTTATGGCCTTGCGGCGCTCGTCACCCTCGCGGAGGAGGAAGCCGCCGGCGCCCCCTGGATGGTCTCCGGCCTCGGCGTCGATGTCACGCCGCTGATCGCCGAGACCGTGGCCCGCGGCGGCCATGTCCGCGTCGGGCTCGAGGATGCACTGCTGGGCTCGACCGCGACCAATCTCCGCCTGGTCGAGGACGCCGTGCGGTTGGTGCGCGAGCATGGCGGCGAGCCGGCCACGACTGCCGAGGTCCGGCGGGCGCTGGCGAAGGGTTAACGCGCACGCGCGCCCAGCGGAACCGTCATCTTTCACGCGTCCGTCGGTTGTATTCGCAGGCCCAGAGCCCTATGCGTAGGCGCCATGGACATCCAAATCATCACCGCCGAAAAGCCCCTGATGGCGCAGGCCCGGCCGCGCAAGCCGGCGCCGTTCCTCCCCATGAGCCGCGCCGAGATGGACACGCTTGGCTGGGACGCCTGCGACATCGTGCTGGTGACGGGCGATGCCTATGTCGACCATCCGAGTTTTGGCATGGCGATCATCGGCCGGCTGCTGGAGGCGCAGGGCTTTCGGGTCGGCATCATCTCGCAGCCGGACTGGCATTCGGCCGAGCCGTTCAAGGTGCTGGGCAAGCCAAAGGTGTTCTTCGGCGTCACCGGCGGCAACATGGATTCCATGGTGAACCGCTACACGGCGGACCGTCGCATTCGCAGCGACGACGCCTATACGGCGGGCGGCGAAGGCGGCAAGCGGCCGGACCGCTGCACCGTCGTCTACGCCCAGCGCTGCCGCGAGGCGTTCAAGGACGTGCCGATCGTGCTCGGCGGCATCGAGGCCTCGCTGCGCCGGATCGCGCATTACGATTACTGGTCCGACAAGGTGCGCCGCTCGATGCTGGCCGACGCCAAGGCCGACCTCTTGCTTTACGGCAATGCCGAGCGCGCCGTCGTCGAAGTCGCGCAGCGGCTCGCCGCCGGCGAAGCGCCGCGCGCGCTCGACGACATCCGCGGCGTCGCGCTGTTCCGCCGCGTGCCCGAAGACTATTCGGAGCTGCACGCCGACGATCTCGATTCCGCCGACGAGGGCGCATCGCGGACGAAAGGCTTAACCGTGATCCGGCTGCCGGCACTGGAACAGGTCGAGCAGGACAAGGAAGCCTATGCCCGCGCCTCGCGCGTGCTGCACCGGGAAAGCAATCCCGGCAATGCACGCCCACTGGTGCAGCGTCACGGCGATCGCGATCTCTGGCTCAACCCGCCGCCGATCCCGCTCACCAGCGACGAGATGGACGCGGTCTACGACCTGCCCTATGCGCGCGCGCCGCATCCGTCCTACGGCGAAGCAAAAATTCCTGCCTGGGACATGATCAAATTCTCCGTGACGATCATGCGCGGCTGTTTTGGCGGCTGCACCTTTTGCTCGATCACCGAGCATGAGGGCCGCATCATCCAGAACCGCTCCGAGGGCTCGATCCTGCGCGAGATCGAACTGATCCGCGACAAGACGCCGGGCTTCACCGGCGTCATCTCCGACATCGGCGGCCCCACCGCCAACATGTACCGGATGGCGTGCAAGGACCCGAAGGTCGAGGCCGCGTGCCGGCGGCCGTCCTGCGTCTTCCCGGAGATCTGCCCAAACCTCAACACCTCGCATGACGATCTGATCCGGCTCTATCGCAAGGTGCGCGAGACCAAGGGCATCAAGAAGGTGATGGTGGCGTCCGGCGTGCGCTACGACCTCGCGGTCGAGAGCCCCGAATACATCAAGGAGCTCGTCACACATCACGTCGGCGGCTATCTGAAGATCGCGCCCGAACATACGGAGCGCGGGCCGCTCGACAAGATGATGAAGCCGGGCATCGGCGCCTACGACAAGTTCAAGCGGATGTTCGATGCCGCGGCCGAGCAGGCCGGCAAGAAATATTACCTGATCCCCTATTTCATCGCGGCGCATCCGGGCACGACCGACGAGGACATGATGAACCTCGCGCTCTGGCTCAAGAAGAACCGCTATCGCGCCGATCAAGTACAGACCTTCCTGCCCTCGCCGATGGCGACCGCGACGGCGATGTACCACACCGGCGTCAACCCCTTACGCGGCGTGCGCCGCGGCGGCAGCGACAAGGTCGAAGCGATCAAGGGCCTGCGCCAGCGCCGCCTGCACAAGGCGTTCCTGCGCTATCACGACCCCGACAATTGGCCGGTGCTGCGTGAGGCGCTGAAAGCGATGGGCCGCGCCGATCTGATCGGCTCCCGCCCCGAGCAACTCGTGCCCGCGCATCAGCCCCCCGGCACCGGCAAGGCCGCCGGCACACGGCGGCCCGTGCGTCCCGGAGACAAGACCCAGCGATTCACGACCAAGAATCTGCGGGTGATGAAGTAGCGGCGGAAGCCGTGCGCTTTCGACCCTCAAAACAAAAATCTCGAAAACAACCCCATGCACAGTAGCCGGGGATAACGAAATCAACGCCTTAGACAGCAATGAGATTTGACTAGCTCTTCATCGCGCCCGAGCCTGTTGTTCGAGTACAGAATTTCTGAAAAACCGCAACAAACTTGACCCGTCGGGCAAAACAGGCGCATGATGCCACTATTGAAATATGCGCGTGAGTTCCTCCCGGAAGTTCATTCGCCCCATTTGCGAAACCGCAGTCCGAGCAGGTCGTAGCGGACACGAAGGTAGCCATCCGCGCCTTGCAGCACGGCATCCGGGGCGATCCGCTCGACCTCCTGGGCCATCACGCCGACATAGAAATTATCGTCCCAAAGATAGCGAAATCGGTAGAGGCAAATTCCGCTATCGAGACACCCGACCCGGAGAATATCGCGCTTGAGTCGCCGATCGGACGTCACGGGCGGTGGTGGTGGTGACGGTGCGGCAACTACGGCGGGCAACGGTTGCGGAGGGGGCGGTCCATTCGTGTTGTAAGACCGCTCGATCGATCTCGATGTACCCGTGTCCTGACTCTCGCCCCGGCTCTGCGACGCCGGCGCGCCGGTGGAGGATAATTTCGGCTGTGTGAAAATGATCGCGCGCTGGCGCATTGACCTCGCGAGCCCGCCATTGACGCATGCGCCACCGGCAGTCCTGCCCTCGGGGCATCGTCTTTGAGCCTGCGCCGGATCGGACATCGACAGGCCGGTGACGAATGCCGCGGCGAGAGTAAGACCGTTCCATCCAATAGTGTGTCGCGTCAAAATTTCATGCTCCCGCCCAATATCGCGATCCAGCCGCGAACGCGAAGGTCCGGCGTCAGTTCAGTGTGGTTCTCATTGATCCAGAAGTGCTCCGCGCTCGCCTTCAACGACGTCCCCTCGCTGATCGCGTACTGAGCGGAGCCCCCTGTCCCGATGCGTGTCTTTGCCGGGATGAATTGCTGCGTGACCGGATTGTAGGAATTTTGATCGCGCCGCATGTAGTTCACCATCGGCGCCACGGTCCAGTTGCCGCTCGCAAAGCTTTGCTCGAGGCGGTACCGATACACGGCGCTATTGGAGCGGAACGACTCGGGGATGACGGCCATCAGAGCCGGATCGAGAACCCTGTTCTTCTCCGCATTCGTCCATGTCGCCGTGAATGTCGTGCTCGACGATTGCGTCCATGAATATCCGGCCGTTGCGGACAATGTGTAGCGATCGCCGAGCACATAGGATGCGACGTGATCGAGGTAGGTCGTGGTTTCGTGGGCATAGGACGCCGAAGCCAGCAGGGTCAGCTTCGTCTGCTGGTAACCGAGCGATGCAGTCTGCGTTGCGATCCGGCCTGGCCCCACCAGTGTGGTTGCCTGCTCCAGATTCGCGGGATCGAGCAGCGCCTCCATACGATACCCGCCGCGCCAGGTGTAGCCGGAGCCAAATGTCAGGATCAGCGCATCCAAGATGGGGATGTTGACGCCGACGGTCGGGCCGACGTTCAATCCTTCGCCGAACGTTGCGAGATCGACGATGTCAGGATCCATCCGCGCATTTGCCGCGATGCCGTAGAGCGCTGTCGTCCCGGTGGGAAGGTTCAGGTTCATGGCGATGAAAGGCTGAAGGCCGGGAATGCCGAGATAGGTTGCTGTCCCCGAGACGACCGTATCGGTCTTGGTCGCCAACGTACCGCTCAATCCGGGCGTTGATTGCCGCGACCAGACAGAGCCGCCCTTGGCCAGCAGCTCGAGTTTCATGCTCTCAAGCGGCTGCCCGGTCGCTTGCATCGTCAGCGGTGCATAGAGCTGCGCGCCGGCGCCTGGCGATGTCGAGCCGCCGGCGGGAAAACCTCTCGTTCCGCTCCAGCTGGAATAGCGCAACTCCTGATCGGCACTCAGAGACCAGTTCGGATGCGCAGATTCCGCGGCGTTCGCGGCGGAGGAGATCGCTGCCGCACAAATGATCGCCAGCACTGCCAAAGACGGGAGCGCGTCTGAGCGTCGTGATGGAGCGTGTTTCCATCCTTCTCGAACGTGTGGGCGCGCGCGCATGGGGAGCTTACAAGGGCTACAGCCGGAATGGATCAGATCGAAGGGAGGCCGCCAGAGCCCCGGCGACCTCGCTGTTCGATACGCGGGAGCGTGGTTACGGCTTTTTGCCGTTCGCAGGCGCAGGCGGCTTCGGCGGGGGGGCGGGCTTGATTGGTGGCCCCGGGGGTATGCTCTTCCTTACTGCCGGGTCGGCCATCGACGGAGACATCCTGTAAGCCGCAGCCGGGCCTGCAGTGGTCGCAGCGAGCAACGCCGCCGCGATCATTATTCGAAGCATCATGATCCTGATTTCCTTTTTGAGTTCCGTCGGTGAGCAATCCAGAATTCCAGCCGATGACGGTCGCGGCTGCGAATCTGCTGGCCGCGCGGCTGCGCCGGTGCGGCTGTTTGGTGCCTCATGGTGACTTCTTCTGCGCAGGCGCGACCGGTTTCGCGGCAGCCGCCTGGGCTTGCGGCTGCGGGGGTGCGGCTTCGGGCGTGGCGATAGCGATCCCGAACAGTCGCCATTGTCCGGCGGCGATCTGAAACACGAGATCGAACTTGATCTGCTGCGGCTGGGTCGGAATGTAACCGGCAAGGCGCAGCATTCCGCGCGGGTCGAGCGATGGCGCTTCGGTGAATTGCGGCGGCAGCAATGCCGCACCGTACAGATCGAAATTGCGGCGCCGCAGGTCGAGAAAATTCAACCCGAGATCGGCGGCGGTATTGCGCGCCTGGAAATCGGGCGCGGCGAGATCGCGCAGCACGGTGTAATTGCCGGTGCGGTTGGCATCGTTGAGCGTCAGCAGCGTCGAACGGATCAGATAGAGCGCCTGCTCCAGCGTGACAGGCAGCGACGGCTGCGCAGGCACGGCCGCCGGCGCAAGCGTTTTCTGTTGAGCGTCCGCCGGGCCGTTGCTGCACGACAGCAGCAGCGCCAGCGCAATCAAGGCACGCGCGATCAATTGCATGGACTGGCCGCGCCCGCCTTCACCAGCCGACACGCATTCCGACACGTCCGCCCAACCCGCCGCCGTTCGTGCCATAGGTCAGGCCGCCGCTGGCCTGCACATGCTCGCTGACGCGGAGCGCGGCGCTCATGGAGAGCGCATTGGTGTTCTGGAACGTGCCCCAGTTCGCGGTGACCGCGATTTTCTCGGACGGCATTAGCCACGGCGAGCCGGACATCGCAAAAGCCATCGCAACACCGTTGATCGCCTTGCCGGTCTTGCCGTCGAGCTCATTCAGGCGCGCATTGATGCCGGCGAGCTGATTGTTGATGCCCGCGATCTCGCCGGAGCTGGCGATCCCGAGCGCGGCCAGCGACGTGGAGGCGAGGTTGCCGGCGGCGTCCGTAGTGACGAGTTGCGTCGGTCCGGACTGCGCGGCCGTGCTCGCGGCCGAGGTGATGCCGCCCATCGTGTAGGTATTGGTCGCGGTGCCGAAGACCTGCTGGTTGGCGCGCGTCGCGATGGCGTCATGGCCGATCGCCGTTGAGTTCGCGAAGGTCGCCGACGCGCTGCTGCCTAAGGCGGACGAATTCGCGCCGGTGGCGTTGGCGCTATTGCCCACCGCAATATTGGAGGTGCCGTTTCCGCTCGCGTTGGCGTTGAGCCCCATGGCGACGTTGGCGCTGCCGACGCCACTCGCATTCGCGAGACCACCGGTCGCGACGTTCGCGCTGTTATTCCCGCCGGCGCTGGCTTGGCTCCCGGCCGCGATGTTGCTGCTGTTATCGCCGACGGCATTCGCGAGACTACCTGTGGCGATATTGTTGCTTCCGTCGCCATTGGCTCTGGCGATAAAGCCGGTCGCGATATTCTGGCTGGCGTTGCCGGAGGCAATGGCGCCTGCTCCGGTGGCCGTATTGCTGCTGTTGTTGCCGCTGGCGCTGGTATTGTTTCCGGTTGCGGTATTGGAGCTGCTGTTCCCGCTCGCATCGCCGAGGCCGACGGCGAGGTTGCCGCTGATGTTGCCGCTGGCGTTGGCGCCGGTCCCGATTGCGTTGTTGTTTCCGCCTGTGCCGGTCGCATCGGCGTTGGGTCCGCAGGCGAAATTGCCGTTCGATCCGGTTGCCGTCGCGCCTTGGGCGGAGGCAGCGGTATCGACGCACACGAACTGGGCCCGGGCTTGCGGAGCGTCCGCACCGGTCGCGATCGCGGCGATGAGCCCGATTGCAAGGAAAGCGGCTGCTCGCGTCCGGAATACGACTGAAATATTCATGTTTAGTCCCCCACCATCTCCCCAATTCGCCATAGGAGAGCGCGCGTCGCGGAGGGTTTGTAGGTCGAGCGCCGTCAATGCCGGCGTCAGTCGAGCGTGACAGCAGCGTGACTCTTGCTTTGCGCGACATTCAAACGACGTCAAAGCGTGTAAGGTGTGTTTCCAGGGCCACAATTGCCGTGCCGTGCATGTTAATGGAATGAGAGACAGCGTGCAGCTTCCGAGATTTGGTCTTTCGCTGTTCGGGCGCTTTGAACTGACCACAAACGACGGCGTGATCCCGTTGCCCGCCAGGAAGCTCGCTGGATTGCTGGCCTACCTGGCCTGCACAGCGCCCCACCCCCAGCCGCGAGAAAGGCTGGCGAACCTGCTCTGGGGCTCGCATTTCGAGACCCAAGCCCGGCAGAATTTGCGCCAGAGCCTTGTGCGACTACGCCGGATTTTGGGCCAGGACTCCCTTTTCAGCGACGACAACGACGTCTGGCTCGCGCCGGGCGTGATCGACTGCGATGCGGTCCGCTTCGAGAGCTTGATTGTCGAGGGAAGCCGCGCATCGCTGGCTGCGGCTGCCGATCTCCATCGCAATCCGCTGCTGACGGATTTGAACATCGAGGAAGACGCATGGTCGGAATGGCGCGACCAGCAGCGAGAGCGACTGGCAGGCCTTGCGGTCGATTCCATGGTCAGGCACGGCCAGCATGCGTTGCAATCAGGAAATGCGGAATCCGCGCTCAGGAATGCCAACCGCGCCATCGCGGTGAATGGCCTGCGCGAGGACGCCCATCGATTGATGGTCCAGGCGCTCGCCGCCACCGGGCGCAAGGCCGAAGCGCTCAAGCACTACCAGGACCTGGTCACGCTGCTCAGGCGCGAACTGAACACCGAGCCCGACGCGGTGACCCAGTCGCTCGCCACGCAACTCCGCAACGCCAAACCATCCGGCACGGCACCCCCACGTGAGACCGAGCGGGAGACCGAAGCCGTAGCTGACGCAGCACTCGACGTCGATGCGCCACCGCTATCGCTCCAGCCGGGCGGCCGTCAGCAGCGCCAGCTGACGATCATGGCTTGCCATCTCGTCGGCGCGATGCCGCTGTCCGCAGCCCGCGACCCCGAGGACGTCCATGATCAGATCGTCGCCTTCCATCAACTGGCCGCTGGTATTGCAGCGCAATTTCACGGTTTCGTTGCTCAGCACCAGGGCAATGGTGTCCTGATCTATTTTGGCTATCCCGCAGCCCGCGAGCACGATTCCGAGCGTGCCGTGCGGGCCGGCCTTGCCCTTGTCGATGCTGTCCCGACCTTGAGTGCGCCGGCCGGCGCTACGCTGCAGGCAAGCGTAGGGATCGCAACGGGCCTTGTCGTGATCGGCGAAAAACCCGGGCCCGGCGATATGCGGCAGCATGTTGCGATCGGCGACACGCCTGACCTGGCGACGCGGTTGCAGACCGCGGCCGCGCCGGGCGAGATCGCGATCGCAGCCGGCACGCGGCGGCTGCTCGGGCAATTGTTCGACACGCGCGCGCTTCCGGATCTCGAAGTCAAGGGCTTGCCACAGCCGGTGTCCGCGTGGCGGGTGCTTGGCGAGGCCGTAGGCGTCAGCCGTTTCGATGCGCGGCGCGCCGATCCATTGTCCGCCCTCGTCGGCCGCCAGGAAGAGATCGAGCTGCTGCTGCGCCGCTGGCATCAGGCGAAGTCCGGCGCGGGTCGCGTGGTGCTGATCTCGGGCGAGCCCGGCATCGGCAAATCGCGGATCGTCGAGAGTGTCCTGGCAAGGCTCGAGGACGAGCAACACAGCCGCTTGCGCTATTATTGCTCTCCACATCATACGCACAGCGCGCTCTACCCGTTCATCACCCAGATTGAGCGAGCGGCAAATTTCGAGTCGGGCAGCAGCGCGGGCACACGGATCGACAGGCTGGAAGCCGTGCTCGCGCCGGCAACGACAAATCTGCCGCTCGACGTCGCGCTCCTCGCCGAGCTTGTCGGCGTACCCATGGACGGACGCTATCCGGCCTTGACGATCAGCCCGCAGGAGAAGCGGGAGAAGACCCTCAACACGCTCCTCAATCAGCTTTCGGCCGGGGCGGCACACGTGCCCAGGCTGATCGTGATCGAGGACGCGCACTGGATCGACCCGACATCGCTCGAGCTGCTCGACGCGATGGCGGCCCGCGCCGCAAATCTGCCGCTGCTGCTGCTCGTCACGCTCCGGCCGGAATTCCAGCCGTCCTGGATCGGCCAGCCGCATGTGACGTTGCTGCCCCTCAGCCGTCTTGGCCGCAGCGACAGCGCCGGTATCATCGATGGCGTTGCCGGGGACACGCCACTCCCAGAGACCCTCGTCGAGCAGATCCTGTCGCGCACCGACGGCATACCGCTGTTCATCGAGGAACTGACCCGCACGTTGCTCGAGCAGGAGCGGGAGGGAGCGCGGACGTCGCTCGCCATTCCAGCGACGTTGCAGGCCTCGCTGGCAGCTCGCCTCGATCTGCTCGGCGCGGCGAAGGATGTCGCCTCGATCGGCGCGGCCATCGGGCGGGAATTCTCCTACGAGCTGATCGCCGCAATATCGGCGCTGCCTCCAGTGGACCTGGACGCCGCGCTTGAACGGCTGACGGCCTCCGGCCTCGTCAGCCGCCGCGGCTCGCCACCGCAAGCGAGCTACACTTTCAAGCACGCGCTGGTGCAGGATGCCGCCTATGTCACGATGCTGAGGAGCCGCAGGCAGCAATTGCATGCGGATATCGGAAGCCGCCTGATCGACAACTTCCCGCAGCTGGCCGAAAGCCAGCCCGAGATCGTCGCACATCATTTCGCCGAGGCCGGACGTGCCCGCGAGGCGAACGGCCACTGGGTCAAGGCGGGGCGGCTCGCGCAAGCGCGCTGGGCCAATCGCGAGGCGGCCAGTTTCTTCGAGCAGGCGCTGCATGGTCTCGAGACGCCGCCTCAAACCCGGGAAACGATGGAACAGGCGATCGATCTTCGCTTCGACCTGAAGAACTCACTCTTTCCGCTCGGCCAGTTCGCACGCATCATCGGCTATCTTCGCGAGGCTGAAGCGCTGGCCAGACATCTCGACGATCCCCGGCGGCTTTGCCTCGCTTCCGTTCACATGTGCCAGACGCTCAGCCTGAGCGGCAGCCCACAGGACGCCGTCACGTTCGGGCGGGATGCCCATCTTCTTGCAGAGCAGCTCGGCGATCTTTCGCTCCGTGTCTCGGCGTCGCTGTTTCTCGGGTTGGCCTGCTTCTCGACGCTGCATTACGGAGAGGCCGAATCTCACTATCTCAACGTGCTCGAGCTGCTCCAAGGCGAGCTGAGTCTGCAGCAATTTTCCCTTGCCGGGTTTCCGGCGGTCACCGCCCACGCCTTTCTCACCCGCATCTATACCGACCAAGGCAAGTTCGAGCGCGGGAGCGCTCATGGCGAGGAAGGCATCCGTCTCGCGGGGATGGTCGATCACCCCTACAGCCTCGGCATCGTCAGCTGGTGTTTTGCCGATCTGCTGACATCACGGGGAGAGCTGAGCCGCGCCGTCGTCGTGCTGAAGCGCGGACTGACGGTGGCACAAGAGTGGAATCTCCCACTTCTCGTCGCAGGCAATTCCGGAAGCCTCGGTCACGCATATTCGCTGCTGGGGCGAAGCACCGAAGGCCTGCTACTGATGGAGCAGGCGCTGGGAGCCTTCGAGAAAATGGGACATCGATTTGCCCAGGCGCTGTTCCTGTCGCCTTTGGGGGAAGCGTACCTGCTCGCCGGCCGGCAGGCGGATGCTCTCAAATCTGCCGAGCGGGCGCTGACGCTGGCCCGTGAAAACGGCCAGCGCAGCGGCGAGGCAGCCGCCCTGCGCATTCTGGGCGACGCTTCCAGCGGCGACAGCTCCCCGGACCTGGCCGAAGCCCACTACCGCGAGGCGCTCGCGCTCGCCGCCGAACTCGACCTGCGCCCGCTCTTGGCGCGCTGCCATCACGGCCTCGGAAAACTTTATCTGCACGCCGGCCGGCCGGATCAAGCCCGTGGCCAGCTCATCGCCGCAACGACAATGTACCGGACGATGGACATGCGCTTCTGGCTGGAGCAGGCCGAAGCGGAATTGAACCGGGTGCCGCACCTCGCCCAAATGTCTGAAGAGTGAGCACTCCACCGCCTGAGGTCCGAAAGAAGAGTTGGACCCTCGGCCGTTCTCGCCCCCTCGGGCAGGACAGGCGCATAGTGGCATTGTCGGGAGGCCGTGGAGTGGTCCCTCCCGCTACTCCGTATCGATATCCTCCAGCTTCACACCGCGTCCCGCGCGCAGGCTGTTCCGCTCGGCCTCACGGGATCACGAGGCAGACCCGCTCGGCGGCCCCCGCAGAAGTCCCGCTTGCTGAAGTGTCTATAGAGCCTTGAGTGCCGCTTTGACGCGGACCAACGCAGCATCGAAAGACTGCGACGAGAGCCTTTCACACTTGTAGAATGAAAGGAAAGTGAGGGAGGCCTGAGGCGCGCAGGTACGAAGTATCGCCGTTTTGAGAATGCGCCGGACGGGTTGTCGGAGCACGAGCCAGTCCACCCACCAGGGAGAACCCAAGGTCGTTATCGCGACCACTTTCTGGAGCCGACGCAGGCGCGGCTGGATGGCGCCGAGATCGGCAGCGTGGTCATACGCAATGCCGGGCGCCCAAACCCTGTCGAACCAGCCTTTCAAAATAGCTGGGGGCCCAAACCACCACGTCGGAAAGACCAACACGATGACCTCGGCCCAGAGCAGGTCCTCTATCTCTTTGGTGACCCCGGATGCGACGAACCTGCCGTAGTAGCTCGCTCGTTCGTCTGACGTGAGCAGTGGGGAGAATTGGGACCGATATAAATCGACGCGTCGACACTCGTGTTCGGCTTCACTCAGCGTGCTGGTCGCCGCATCCGCAAGCGCCTGGCAGAGACTGTTCGCTAGCGGGTGTGCCGTGACGACCAAACACCGCATGAAAGACCAGAAACCTCCGACGGACCACCGCAAAAGGCCGGCAGCCTGATGGGACGATCGTACCGAAGAGCACTCCAAGGTCAACGGCAGGCAACTGGGTGCGCCCTTGACGACTTTCCGCATCGCCTCGGCTATGAATGTCGAGCGCCCACCGAACCATGCAGGAGCACTCGCTTGCCAAGACAGAACGTCTCGTCGGGGTACGACTTCGAAGACAGATACGGATACTCGCGAGCCGTCCGCGTCGGAAACCAGGTCTTTGTGTCGGGTACGACGGCCCGCACGCTGCAACTCGGCGGCGATGCGTACACCCAAGCCAAGGCCGCGCTGGTGATCATAGCCGACGCACTGGCCAAGACCGGCGCAGGAATGCACCACGTCGTTCGCACGGTGGTGTACGTTTTGGACTTGGCCGACACCGAACATGTTGCCCGCGCTCATTCCGAGGCCTTCGATCAAATCCGTCCCGCGAGCACGCTCGTTCAGGTCAGCGCCCTCACGCCAGCTTCCGCACGGGTCGAGATCGAAGCAATGGCGATCATCCACGACTGACCATGGTTACGCTGAAATTGAGCTTCCCTACGAAATGGGACCGCAGATGCGCCGGCCCCGCCGGAGCAACGGAGCTGGTGATGCGACGAGCATTGGGCCCGTTCCTTACGGCGCTCCTCGCAGCTCTCGCTTTCGCTGCGCCGGCAAACGCGCGCCCGGCGAAATGCCTGTTTGGGATCGGCGATGCGCGCGACATCGGCTCGGTCTGCGAGTTCACGCGCAGAGACCTGCCCCCGCGCCAGTGCATCGTGCGCAAGCGCGGACGGTTGACGCCGTCCCGGCGATCATTAAATGTTGCCCATGAAGAAAATCGGATTTCTGTCCTTCGGGCATTGGACACCCTCGTCGCAATCGCAGACCCGCTCGGCCGCGGATACGCTGCTGCAATCCATCGAGCTTGCCGTTGCGGCTGAGCAGTTGGGGGCGGACGGCGCCTATTTTCGCGTCCATCATTTCGCGCGGCAGCTGGCCTCGCCCTTCCCGCTGCTGGCCGCCGTCGGCGCAAGAACCGGCACAATCGAAATCGGCACGGCCGTGATCGACATGCGCTACGAGAACCCGCTCTACATGCTGGAGGACGCAAGCAGCGCCGATCTCATCGCCGGCGGACGGCTCCAGCTCGGCATCAGCCGCGGCTCGCCCGAACAGGTGATCGACGGCTGGCGCTATTTTGGTTATAGCCCGGCCGAGGGCCAGAGCGATGCCGACATGGGCCGGCGCCACGCCGAGGTCTTCCTCGACCTGCTTCGCGGCGAAGGTTTTGCAAAACCCAATCCGCAGCCGATGTTTCCGAACCCGCCGGGACTGTTGCGGCTCGAGCCGCATGCCCCGGGCCTGCGTGAACGGATCTGGTGGGGCGCCGGCTCGAACGCGACCGCGGTGTGGGCGGCGATGCACGGCATGAATTTGCAGAGCTCGACGCTGAAGAACGACGAGACCGGCGAGGCTTTTCACGTGCAGCAGGCCGCCCAGATCCGTAGCTATCGTGCTGCCTGGAAAGAGGCCGGCCACAGCCGCGAGCCCCGCGTGTCGGTCAGCCGCAGCATTTTTGCGCTGATGGACGATCGCGACCGCGCCTATTTCGGCGGCGAGCGCGGCGGCGAAGACCAGATCGGCTTCATCGACCCGCGCACGCGCGCGATCTTCGGGCGGAGCTACGCGGCAGAGCCGGATGCACTGATCGAGCAGTTGCGGCAGGACGAGGCCATTGCGGAGGCGGATACGCTGCTGCTAACGATTCCGAACCAGCTCGGCGTCGATTACTGCGCGCATGCGATCGAGGCGATCTTGAAGCACGTCGCACCGGCGCTGGGGTGGCGGTGAGGCAATCGGCCTGTTCGCTGCGCAAGTCAGACCAGCTCTTGCCGACCCCTGATCTTCTCGAGCCACACCGCTAAACGCGGGTGGCTCGCATATCGGCCAAGATCCTTCGCCAGCCGCGCGTCCTGGTCGTCCGCTGCGTTCATCGCGCCGATCTCGCGACCGCGAGGATCAGATCGACTTCGTCGGCCCGCGCACGAGGTTGAAGCGACAAGCCCCTTGTGGCAGATTATGCCATAAGGGCTCGAACAGCGAGGACGACGATGCCGACGAGAAACGTTGTGCTGACGAAACGCCAACAGGAATTCATTGAAACCCTCGTCGAGTCCGGGCGCTATCAGAATGCCAGCGAGGTAATGCGGGAAGGACTGCGGCTGGTCGAGCAACGCGAAGCCGAGGATGCCGGCAAGCTCAAGGCGCTACGCGCCGCGGCTCGCCTTGGCGTTGGGTCATTGGAGCAAGGCGAATTCAAGGAATTCGGGACGATCGAGGACCTGCAGACCTATCTGACTGACCTCTCGGAGAAGGTCATTTCCGGAACAGCCGAATAAAGCCGCATGGCCCGGCAACAATGGCGCGTCCGCCTCGGCGCCGCCGCGGAAGTCGATTTTGCGAATATCTTGAAATGGACGACTGAGAATTTCGGATCGCGACAAGCGCGCATCTATCGGGACGTGCTGATTCAAGCGATTGGCGAGCTCGCCAAGGGCCCTGAGGTTGCAGGCTCCAAAGCCCGAGACGAGATCGCGCCGGGTCTTCGTACCCTCCACGTTGCACGACGCGGTCGGCGCGGAAGCCACTTCCTCATGTATCGCGTCGCGCCGGAGAGCACGATCGAAATCGTGCGCATCCTCCATGACAGGATGGACTTTCGACGTCACATTCCGACCGACGAGAGCGGCGCATAGTCTCCTCCCCAGCCGAGCTACGGGCCCGCATTTTCGCAGACAGGATGCTCCCCTCACCCCGCCTTCACACTCGCCTCAATCAGCAGCTTCGCCGCCGCCAGCGCCGACTGCGCGGGGCCGTCCTCCGACTGCTGGCCGGTGACGTAGACGCCTTCGATCAGCAGCAGCAAAGCGTCACCCAGCACGTTCGGGTGACGCGCCCCCATGCCGGCTGCGAGTTCGCGCAGGCGCTTGCGAAACACTTTCTTGTGCGCTTCGGCGACCTGGCGCGCCGGATTGTCGCGTGCCGGATATTCCACCGCGGCGTTGCTCAGCCCGCAGCCGCGATAGCCCTTAGCGACAGCGCGCGCCGACAGCTGGCTGATATAGGCGAGCACATGGTCGCGCGCGTTGCTGTAGGTTTTGCCGCCGGGGTGCTCGAAATTCTCCCAGAAGCTCACATCGTAATCACGCAAATAGGCGGCGGCGAGATCGTCCTTGGAGGCGAAGCTGCGATAGAGGCTCGGCTTGGTCACACCGGCCCGGTCCACCACCTCGTCGACGCCGACGGCGCGGATGCCCTCGCGGTAGAACAGCTCGCTTGCGGAGGCGCGAATCCGGTCGGCGGCCCGGAGGGGCACCTGCGCGGACGTTTGGACTTTTTTCCTCATCGGCTCCGATGCCTTCCAGATGGGCTTGACAATGTTACTGACCGGTACGTACTAATGCCGCATCGCAATACGTACCGGTAAGTAACATGCCCGAACCCTTTATTCAATCTGCCTCCGTTCAATCCGCCTCCGTCTCCAAGCGGCCGTTCGGCCAGAGCTACGCCTTCGTGGTCGTCGCCGTGATCTTCCTGGCGCTGCTGGCGTCCGCGGGCCTGCGCTCGACGCCGGGCGTGCTGATGTTGCCCCTGCAAAAGGCGTTCGGCTGGGACGTCAGCCTGGTCTCGTCCTCGGCTGCGGTCGGCATCTTCCTCTATGGCCTCGCAGGCCCGTTCGCCGCAGCCGTGATGCAGCGCTTCGGCATCCGCCGCACCGTGCTGGGCGCGCTGGCGCTGATGTCGGTCTCGACGGCTGCGAGCTATTTCATGACCGCGCCGTGGCAATTGTTCATGAGCTGGGGGCTGCTCTCCGGCATCGGCTCGGGCGCCGTCGCCAACGTGCTCGGCGCCACCATCGTCAACCGCTGGTTCACCAGCAATCGCGGTCTCGTCATGGGACTTTTGACGGCGAGCACGGCCACCGGCACGCTCATCTTCATGCCGGGCCTCGCAGCGCTGGTCGAATGGGGCGGCTGGAAGCCGGTGGTGCTGACGGTCGCCGCGTGCTGCGCGGCCCTGATTCCGCTGGTGTATTTTCTGGTGCCGGAGCGGCCGGCGTCGATCGGCCTGCGCTCCTACGGCAGCGCGCATGAGGATCAGCCCGCAAGCCCTGCACAGGGCAATCCGTTCGTCGCGGCGATCGGCAACCTCGTCCGCGCGGCGAAGACGCCGACCTTCTGGTTCCTGTTCGCGACCTTCTTCATCTGCGGCTTCACCACCAACGGCCTCGTCGGTACCCATCTGATCGCGTTCTGCGGCGACCACGGCATTTTCGAAGTCCAGGCCGCGAGCCTGCTCGCATTGATGGGATTCTTCGACCTGTTCGGCACCACGCTGTCGGGCTGGCTCACCGACCGTTTCGACCCGCGCAAGCTCTTGTTCTTCTATTACGGCCTGCGCGGGCTGTCGCTGATCTATCTGCCCTACTCGGATTTCTCCCTGGTCAGCCTGACGGTCTTCGCCGCGTTCTACGGGCTCGACTGGATCGCGACCGTGCCGCCGACCGTGCGCATCGCCAACGAGACGTTCGGTGACAAGAACGCGCCGCTGATCTTCGGATGGGTCGTCGCCGGCCATCAGTTGGGAGCGGCCTGCGCCGCCTTCTTCGCCGGCTTCATGCGCTCGTCACAGGGCGACTATCGGCAAGCCTTCATGATCGCAGGCGCAACGGGCCTCGTCGCAGCCCTGCTGTCGCTGATGATCGGCCGGCGGCCCGTGCAGCCCGCACTCGCTGCGGCGTGAGGGGATGCATCGATGTCGCGCGCTGCCGGCGCGCGGCTCACCCCGCCTTCGTGCCCGTGATGACGGCGAGCGCCTCGACGAAGCGATCGAGATCGGACTCATCGGTGTAGAGCGCCGGCGTCACGCGGATGCATTGGCCCCTGGCGACGCCCGCGCGGCGCACCGTCAGGATCTTGTAGCCGTCCCTGAGCTTCGCCACGGTGGCGTCGTTGTCGGCCTTGCTGGTTTTGCCGGTGAGGCGGAACGACGTGAGCGCCCCATACGAACCGGGCTCATCCGGCGTCAGGATCTCGATGTCCCTGAAGCCACGCACGCGGCTGACCCAATAGTCGCGCAGATACCGCAGGCGGGCCTGCTTCGCCGACGCGCCGATCTGCTGATGCAGCGCCACCGCAGCCGGCACCGCCAGCACTGTCGCAAAATTGGCCGTGCCGGTGTGCACACGCGAGCGGATGTCGGTCTCCAAAAAATCCTCGTCGCCCATGTCGCGGTCGATGTCGGCGAGACGGTCCTTTTTGATGTAGAGGAAGCCCACGCCAACCGGCGCACCGATCCATTTGTGCAGGTTGAAGCCGACGAAATCGACGCCGAGCTCCCCCACGCTGAACTCCATCTGCCCCCAGGAATGGGCGGCGTCGAGGATGGTGTCGATGCCCTTGGCCCTGGCCATGCGGGCGATCTCGGCGACCGGCATGACGAGGCCGGTGCGATGGCTGACATGGGTGAGGAGCAGCAGCCTGGTCTTCGGGTTGGCCTCCAGGGCGCGGGCATAGGCGTCGAGCACGCCCTGACGGGTGGCCGGCTCCGGGATATCGAACTTGACGACGTCGACGCCACGGCGGCCCTTCAGCGCGTTCATCGCATACTGCATCGAATCGTAATCGAGGTCGGCGTAGAGCACGCTGTCGCCGGGCTTCAGCCTGTTGTAGCCGCTGATCAGCAGCTGCAACGCCTCGGTCGCACCACGCGTGAGCGCAATCTCTTCGGGCGCCGCGCCAACCGCCTGCGCCACCTTGGCGCGCACGGCGTCGAAATCCGCCCCCGCGCGCTGCCGCGCGTAGTAGGAATTCTGGAAGTTGACCATGTCGGACTGGCGGATGAACTCACGCCGCACCGGCTCGGCCATGATGCCCCAAAAGCCGTTCTCCAGATTGACGATGTCAGGCGTCACCGCATAGAGCCCCTTCACGGCCGCCCAATAGGCGTTGTCGGTGGCGATTGCGGCCGCGGGGCCAATCGGTTGCGGCGGCAGGCCCTCGGCCGCCATGGCCGGCGACGCCAGCGACGCGACGGCTGCGGCCGCGAGGCCCTTCAGGATCGACCGGCGGTCGGACGATAGTGTCTCAGTCAGGTGCATATCAGTCTCCACGATGCGTGGGATAAGGAGCAGCGATCAATAGAGCGCGAATGACGGAGCGATGACAGATCGATGATCGGCGATGCTTCGGCGGCGACTTCGACGCCTGAGCCGATCTGCCGTTGCACGACCTGCGGTCGAGATTGACTTCAGCTACCACCCCGGCCAATGATGCCCGCGGGGACAGTTGGAATTGTGGGGCGCGAGAATGCGTTTGGGTGTGGGGGTCGTTGTCGTAGCCGCGTTGCTTGCGGGCTGCGCATCGGGGCCAATGGGCAGCACGGCACTGACTGATAGCGTCAAGTCGAATACGGCGCGCCTGGTGGTCTATCGCTCGTCGGCCCTGGGATTTGCGGTCATGCCCAACTACGCCCTCGATGGGCGCGTGATTGGCGGCAGTCAGGCCGCGGGGTTCTTGTCGTGCGATCTGCCTCCGGGCCGTCACGAGGTCGCCGTCAACAATCTGCCGCTGAGCAGCAATCTGTTCGGACAGGGCAGCGAGAAGGTCAGCGTCGATCTGCGCGCCGGCACCACGACCTACCTCTCCGCCCAGCCGCAGATGGGAATCCTGACGCCCGGCGCGATCACGCTGATCCAGGTGACCGAAGGCCAGGGCCGCGCCGACGTCTCGAGCCTGCATCAGAGCAGCGGCTCATGCGGCAAGGCGTGATTGGAATCATTCCGCTGCTAAAGCGCGGATGAGACGCCTTGTTCTGAAAATCATCCTGCGTCTCGGCCGCTACGCCGTTCTTCCGGTTGTGGCGCTGGCCTGCGCGATCCTGGCCGTCTGGCTGGCGTCCCTCGATCGCTACACGATCACGACGCTGGCGACGGCTCCGATCGTGTTCGCCATTTTCACGGCCGCAATGGCGCTCGCGATCGGACTTCTGTTTCTGCCCACGCGAAAGCACCGGACTTTTGAGGTGAACGAGGAGACCGCCCCGGGGCTCTGGGCGGCGTGGAAGGAGATTGATCCAGGCTTTGTCCGGTCGAACCGCAGCTTGCTGATCAACACCGATTTCAACGCCTCGATCGGCGAGGTCAGCCGGTATGCCGGGCTGTTCGGGCGGCACGTCACGATGACCGTCGGCCTGCCATTGCTGATCATCCTGGATGAGCCTGCGCTTCGCGCGATCATCGCCCATGAGGTGGCCCATGCCCGGCTTCGGCACACCTCGGGAAGCATCAACCTCGCGGATTTCATTGCAGCGTCCGAGAACGTGCTCTTCTACGCCAATCCGGACTGGACCATCACCGGACGCATCGCGAGGGCCGTGCTCCATTCCATGCTCGAATGGCTCGATAAGGAATATCGCGCGTTGTCGCGGGAGAACGAGCTTTACGCCGATCTCGGCGCGGCCGAGCAGGTTGGACGCGCTGAGATGGCACGCGCCCTGGTGCTGACGGAGGCGTGCGGAACCCGTCTCACCGATCTCGTATTCGCCCCTCTCGAGAAAGAGATGCTGGGCGCCATCAATGCGCCACGCCCGCCGTTCGAGCGTGTCTTCAGGCAGCTTGGGGACATCAGGTCGCCGGAGCCGATGGCCGCAGCCGCGCTCGCCGGTCTGACCCGCGAGCACGATGCGGACGCGACGCATCCGCCATTTGCCAAGCGGCTGGCCAATCTCGGATATGCCGGCGTCCCTGATATCGACGAGGTCAAGGCATCAGCCATCGACCGGCTTCTCTCGCCGGATGCGGCAAAGGACATCGCCGCCCGCTTTGACGAGGAATGGCGGAAGAAGGCACAGGCCTGGGTTACCGTCGGCAGGTGAGCTGCGTCACCACTGGTACTTCACCACGCCCTTGCCGGCGTAGCTGCGCGTCACGTTCGAGAACTCGCCTTCAAACGTCCCTGAGGCAGACCAGCCGTTCCACCATGTCTTTTCCACCGACGCCGTGACGAGCGCGGCGTCTGCGGCCTGCGCCGCGCCGTTGACGACGAAGCTGGAGCCGGGCAGCGCCTGGAAGGTCGCGCCGATCGCGCGGTCGGGATTGAAATCATGCGCCCAGGCGAGGCGGCCGCGCAGCGTGGCGATGCCATCGGTCACGGCGAAGGACTTGTCGGTGCGCAGGCCGAGCTCGCTGCGCGTGTCGGTGACGTTTTTGGAGGCGTAGCCGAGAGCGAAGGTGTTGTTGCCGGTGATGACCTGCTCCGTATAGGCGGGCAGATCGAACGTCGTGAACTGGGCAGCCGCATAAGGTGTGACGCCGACGCCGACGATCCACGGCGCGACAAAACGGTAGCCGCCTTCGAGCCGGCCGGAATACGCATTCGCGCTGAAACGCGCCTGGAGATGATCGGTGCCGGCGATGGTGACATTGCGGTCGGTGGTGATGTCCTGCCAGCCATAGGCGAGCGCGCCGGTGACATAGGCCGGACCAACATTGTGCCGCACGAAGGCGCCCGCCTGGAACAGGTCGGAGCGGCCGGTGCCGCCGTTCGCCACCGAGAAATTGGTGCCGCCGCCGGCAAGCGCAAAGCCCGCCACGGTGGAGGGCGAGAACCAGTAATCGGCTCCGGCCACAGCGCCTGCGATCCGGCTGGTGACGGTGTTGGAGCCGAGCGCACCGTTACCATCGGTGGTCTGCGAACCGCCGAAGCCAGCAGTCCACACGCTCCAGCGCGCTTCAAAGCCCTGCGCCTGCGGCGCCTTGCGAGAGATCGCGGCATAGGCGTCGCGCTCGGCGCCCGTGCGCTTGCGATCGGCAAAAGCGAGTGCGTCGCTGTCGTCAGCGGCGTAACCCGTCGTAGCAACGGAGGACGAGCGCGGATCGTCGCGGCCGGCCACGAACGGGTCGGTCAAGAGGCCCATGAACATGTTCATGGCATTGAAGGTGGTCTGCTGCGTGCCGGTCGCGGTCTCGCCCGAGGCCTGCGTCAGCGCATTGAGCAGCGGGGTGCCCGACAGCGCGAACAGCGCGTTGAAGCCGGCCGGCAGCGCGCCTCCGCCAAGCAGTCCGTTGTCGATGCCCGCGGCGACGTTCCGCTGGTTGATGTTGGCGTTGCCCGGCAGCGAGGACGACAGCGAGCCGGGATCGAGCGTCAGCAGCACGTCGTTGCCGACATAGGCGAGCCGCGCGTTGCGGGCAAAGCTGGTCGCGGTGAGGAATTCCGCACCGGAGAAGGTGCCGCTCACCGTGCCTGCCGTCATGATCGTATAGGTCGTCGTCGCCGACAGCCGCGTCAGCGGATCCACCACCACCTTGCCGCCAATGTTGGCGATGCCGGTGACGAGGGTCTTGTCGGAGGTCGCGCCCGACACCTGCACCAGATAGGTCGAGGCCGCGGTCATGGTCAGGCTCGCTGTGGTGAGCGTGCCGATCGAATTGCCCGGCGCCAGCGTGCCGCCATTGACGACGACGGCACCGAGGGTGCCGTTGCCGCCGAGCGTGCCGCCGGCATTCACCGTGAGGCTGCCGGCTGCGGAGAGATCGCCGTTCACCGCCAGCGTGCCGCCGTTGACTGTGACCGGCCCGGCGAAGGTCGACGTGCCCGTGAGCGTCCAGATGGACGCGCCGGCCTTGTCGACGAGCGCCCAGCCCGCACCGATCTGGCTGGCGTCGAAGCTGTTGCTGCCCGTGCCTGCAAAGCGGAACGTGTCGGTGCCGCTGCCGACGGCCCGGCCGGTCAGCGCGGCGGCCGCTCCGCTCATGATGAAGAGGTTGTTGGCGCCGCCGAGGTTCACCGCTGTGCCGCCGGTGCCGGCAATGCTGCCGGTATTGGTGATTGTGGTGCTGCCGCCCGTCGTCGCGAGGCCGGTAAGGCCAACGATCGCGCCGTTATTGGTGACCGTAATGACGGCGTGGCCCTGGAGCTGCGCGCCGAAACCGGTGGTGCCCTGGACCGTGGTGCCGGCGCCGACCGAGATATCCAGATTTCCGGTTCCCGTGGTCCAGGCCCTGATGCCGATCGAGGTGGCGGTGACATTGCCGTTCACGGCGACCGTGACGTCGCTTGTGTTGGCGACGTTGTTGATGTTCGCATCGACGCCGACCAGCGCTCCGCTGATCGTGCCTGCGGTCGTGATGCTGGCTGCGCCGGCGCCGCCAGCATAGGCCCAGACACCGCTGCCGCGGGACAAGGTGATGGAACTGCCTGCGCTGGTATTGATCGAGACTGAGCCGGCGCCGGTGCTTGATGCAAATACGCCGCCCGTCTCGGCGAAAATCGCCCCGCCGGTCTGGGACAGGCTGATCGTCCCGGCGCCGGTCCCGGCCCCTTGAATGCCGACTCCGAACGCTGCGCCAGCGCCGCCGATATTGGCATTCGAACTGATGTCGATGGCACCGCCAAACGACGCAGCCTTGATGCCGACCGTGGCATTGGGAGCACCGCTGGCATTCGTGACCGTCGTGGTGCCGGTCAGCGCGGCAGAGAGGTTTCCGCTGCCCAGCATGGACAAGCCGGCGCCAACCGTGTCCATCGCCGTCAAGCTGCCGCCGTTCAGGAAGACGTTGACCGCGCCGGAGCCCGACTGAGTGAGAAGGCCGGAGGCGCCGGAAAAGCTCGCCGTGACAGGCGTGCCACTCGTGCCGACAGCGATGGTGCCGCTTCCACTTGTTTCAACGAAGAGGCCCGCAGTACCTGTGGCACTGCCGCTGGCACTGCCATTGCCCGAATAGAAGACGTTTCCGCCGCTGGCCGTGAGATGAAGGCCGTCGCTCGCCCCCGTCGCCGAACCATTGTTGGTGAACGAGAGGTCAGCTCCGGACTCGCTCGTCGCGACCCAAAGCCCCTCTCCGCTGACCACCTGGCCGGCGTTGACCGTGCCGGTCACGGTTCCACCAGTGGTGAACTGCTGGTGATAGTCAGTCGACGGCGTCGTAACCGCGTCGATGTTCAACGTGGGAAGTGTCACCGTGGTGTCGCAGGTGACGGTATTCGGCCCGAACGTGGCCGCTCCCGATACGGTGCACGCGGCCAGCGCGCTGCCGGAATGACCGGTGATGCCGGCGAACAGAACGCCGGCGAAAACCATGGCGACCAGACGGGCGCGCCCGAGGCTCGGGCGCGAGTGTTGAATCTGCTGCTGCATTGTTTGTCCGGCCTGCCGGCGCGAGCTTGAACGTCTCCAGCAGGAGACTGGGACGATGCGTCGCACCTGTTTGATTTTGCGGCCGGAATCCGACCGGATGGGTGCCCTGCAATCGGGGTGGTTGATATCTGCGCCCGGCTACTCCCAAAGTCATGGTGTCGTTCTGAAAAAGTTCTTAAGCATCGCGCGATGACCACGACTTACTTCATCGGTCCGTTCCGTCTCGATGCGGACGCCGCAATCCTGTTTCGCGGCAGTGCTCCCGTCGCGCTCGGCCAGCGTGCGATCGCCGTGCTGCGCGTGTTGGTGGAACAGGCGGGGGTTCCGGTCTCCAAGGATGCGCTGATCAAATCGGCGTGGGCCGGCCTCATCGTCGAGGAGAGCAATCTCCCAGTGCAGGTTGCGGCATTGCGCCGGGTGTTCGGCGAGGAGCCGGGCGGCGAACGCTGGATCGAGACCTTGCCCAAATATGGCTACCGGTTTGCCGGTCCGCTGAGCGCGGACGCGCACGATTCCGTAATCGCGGAGCCGCCATCCCCGATTTTTGGTGCGGCAACTGATGCGCTTTCGCTTCCGGCTCAGCCCGCCGTCGCGGTGCTGCCGTTCCAGAACATGAGCGGCGACCCGGAGCAGGAATATTTCGCCGACGGCGTCGTCGAGGAGATCATCACGACGCTGTCGCGCTTTCGCTCCCTGTTCGTGATCGCGCGCAATTCCAGCTTCACCTACAAGGGCCGCTCCGTCGACGTGAAGCAGATCGGCCGCGAGCTGGGTGTCAGCTTCGTTCTGGAGGGCAGCGTGCGCAGATCGGCCGACCGGGTGCGCATCACCGCGCAGCTGATCGATGCGTCGACCGGCGCGCATCTGTGGGCCGACCGGTTCGACGGTGCGCTCGAGGATATCTTCGACTTGCAGGACCAGATCGCACGGCAGGTGGTCGGACTGCTGGTGCCGAAGCTCGAGCACTCCGCGATCGAGCGCGCCAAGCGCAAGCCGACCGAAAGCCTCGGTGCCTACGAATATTATCTGCGCGGCATCGCTGCGATCTACCGGTTCACCATCCGCGAAGCCAATGTCGAGGCCCTGCAGATGTTCAAGCGCGCGATCGAGCTCGATCCGGAATTCGCATCCGCCTACGGCATGGCCGCGTATTGCTACGTCAAGGACAGAACCAACCGGTGGCCGACCGACGATCTCGCGCGCGACATCGCCGAAGCCGACCGGCTGGCCCGTCATGCGATTCGCCTCGGCAGCGACGACGCGCTGGCGCTGGCAACGAGCGCCGGTGCACTGGCCTATGTCGTCCGCGACCTCGACGCGGGCGCGGCTTGCATCGAGCAGGCGCTTGCCGTCAATCCCAACATGATGTGGGCGTCCTATTTCGCCGGCTTCATCAAGAGCTGGATGGGTGAGCCTGAAGCCGCCGTCGCGCACCTCATGTATGCGATGCGCCTCAGCCCGGTCGATCCGCTGATGCCGCTGATGCAGGTGGCGACCGCTCACGCCCACTTCTTCGCCGGCCGCTACACCGAGGCCTCATCCTGGGCCAATGCGGCCTTGCGCGGCACTCCGAATTTGCTGCCGGCGCTACGCATCGGTGCATCCGCGGATGCGTTCGCCGGACAACTTGCGCCGGCGCAGAAGGCCGTGGCCCGCCTGCTCCAGATCAATCCCGGCGAGCGCGTGTCCAACCTTGAGGCGATCTACGGCCCCTATCGCCGCCAGGACGACGCGTGGCGATACGGCGAAGGATTGCGGCGCGCGGGATTGCCTGAGTGATCCGCATGGAGCGGCCGGCCATCACGCCGGCGCAGTGATGATCGTCCCCCTCAGCGCGAAGCGCGCCAGCTCCTGCTCCGGGATGCCGAAATTTTCGGCCAGGAGGTGAGGCGGCAATCAGAGGCAGGGGTTCATCACCGGCGGCCGCTTGGCCGACAACAGCGTGTTCAAGGTCGAAACCCGCTTGTCGTGCGAAGTCGACCGGAACGCACTGGCCATGGGCCCGACAGCATTGGCTTCGCATCGCTTGCGGCGATCATCCTCGGATGGCCCGCTCACGGATTCTATGGCCTGCCGTTTGCGCAGCCCGACAGCGTCCTGGAGCTGCGCCTTGGTCACGGGCACGAGGCTGTTCTCGACGATAAAATCGTTCATGCGATCGATCGCGTCGTCGAGATCGGCTTCAAAGCTCCGGTCTTCGCCCGGGAAGCAGGCTTCGGTGTAGGCGCGAACGCCGACATAGATCTCCCAGCTGCATTGCACAGCGCCGCGCCCGCTGGTGTCCGTCCCCACGCTCGAGATCCGATCTCCATGGTGCTCCAAAGAGAACGACACCCCCGATGCGAGCTCGATACGCCGCGTCGCCTCGCCCTTGTCATTGACGCCATCAATGACCTTTGCATCGGGTCGCTTCGCCAGGGCGTCCCACAATGGAGACCATTTTGCTTCTCCGGCATGAGCGGCGAGGGCGGATAGCAGGATCGCGGCGACGACACAGATCAAATTGCAGGCCGCGGACCGTGTGCGAGGATCGGACATCTGGGCTTTCTGGCGAGGAGCGGGAGCAGGATGATAATTGCGCCCGCCGCAAACTCAACCCGGAATTGCGCGATCCGCGTTTGAACGCGGCGCGCATGCTTGCGTGAGGCTTGCGCCGGGTGCGGGACGAATTGCAGGCACTGACGAGCGCAATTGCACCGGGCTCACACTGAGGCCATCATGCAGGCCAGTCGAGATCACTGGAGCCCGGGTTGTTTTGGCGTAATGCTTTCTTGACGGCGCTCGTTGCTCTCATGGCGTTGAGCTTTTTGCCATCGCTTCGGAGATCGCGGCAACGCGCGGTCCGGCTCGATCCCGATAGGCCTTATCAGGTCTATACCCGAGACTTTGACGTGGAGACCAAGGCCGACGATTTGGATGCGGTTCTGGCGGAGCTCCCCGAGTCTGACCGGCGCTGGGCCGAGCGCTTTCCTGCGGTCGATCCCGGACCGCTGTACGCCCTCGAAGCGGACCTTGCTGCACAGCGTGCGCGCATGGCGACGGCCCAGCCGCAAGACAGCCCCGCTCCTGATGCTGCTGATACGATCGTGTCATTGCTCATCGATCATTCCGGGTCGATGCGCGGACAACCGATGCTGTTCGCGGCCAGGGCTGCGCTGGTCGCCTCCGACCTGCTCGACAGAATCGGAGCCAAGCACGAAGTGCTCGGTTTCACGACCGCGCGCTGGAAGGGCGGCCGGAGCCGCGAAAAATGGCTGAGCGACCGCCAGCCCCCCTATCCCGGGCGCCTGAACGACCTGCTGCACGTCATCTATTGCAGCGCGGGCGAGAAATTGAGCGCGCGAACCTGTGCCGCCATGCTGCGGCCCGACCTCGTCAAGGAGAACATCGACGGCGAAGCCATCGCATGGGCTGCGTCGCGCCTGCGCCGGCGCGAAGAACAGCGGAAATATCTGGTCGTGCTGTCCGATGGTGCGCCGGTCGATGATTCCACATTGCTCGCGAATGGCGCGGGCTATCTGGACCGCCATTTGCGTCGCGTCACCGGCGAGATCGAGCAGGCCGGCGACATCAGGCTTGCGGCCATCGGCATCGGCCACCCGGTCGAGCAGTGCTACAAGGAAGGCATCACCATCAGCTCTCCCGAAGAGCTGGAGAACACCCTGGTTCAGCTCATCAACCGGCTGCTTATTGCACCTCGATGTTCGCGTCCTTGACCAGCTTGCGCCAGCGGTCCTCCTCCTGCCCGACATAGCGATCGAGCTGTTCCGGAGAGCCGCCAACCATGATGAGGCCTTCGTTTGCCTCGAGTTGCTTGAAGCCACCGGACTGAACCGCCTTTGCGACCGCCTGATTCAAGCGCGCAATCACGGCAGCGGGTGTCTTGGCCGGAGCGTACAATCCGTACCACGACTCCGCGGCATAGCCCGGTACCCCCGCCTCGGCGACGGTCGGCAACTGCGGAAATGCCGTCGAACGCTCGGCGGATGTGACAGCCAGCGCCCGGAGCTGACCTGCGGCCACCAGCGAGGCTGCGCTTGCCACGGTGGTGAACATCACGTCGATCTGTCCACCCAGGAGATCGCTGATCGCTGGCGCCGCGCCCTTGTAGGGCACCGCCGTCATCTTGACCTTCGCCATCGCATTGAACAGCTCGCCCGCGAGATGAGCCGAGGTGCCGGTGCCGAACGTCCCGAAATTGAGCTTGCCCGGATTGGCCTTGGCTTCAGTGATCAAATCGGAGATCGAGTTGATCTTCGATATCGGATTGACGACGACGATATTGAAAGACCGCGCGATCAGCGAGACCGCCGCGAAATCCTTGTGCGGATCGAACGGCAGCTTGTTGTACAGGCTCGGGTTGACCGCGTGCGCGAAGGTCGCCATCAGCAGCGAATAGCCGTCGGGCTCGCTGGTGGCCACGGTCTGGGTTCCGATGATGGTTCCGGCGCCCGGCTTGTTCTCGATGATGACGGGTTTGCCCAGGTCCGCCTGGACTTCCTGCGCCGTCGTTCGCGCGATGATGTCGGTCCCGCCACCGGCTGCGAAAGGCACCACGATCTTGACGATCTTGTCGGGATATTCGGCGCGCGCCGGCGCAATTCCCAGCCCTGCGACGAGCGGCAAGACGGTGCAGGCGAGGATGACGAGGTCTAACCAACGCCGCATGGCGAAACCCTTCTTGCGGGCGCCGTCGTAATTGATGATTTCGCCAATGGCCATCTGGAGCTCCACCCGATTTCGTTCAGACATTGAGAACAACCAATCCGTCTGCCGCCTTCACGCCCTGGCCGGCCGGAAGCACAAACACCGGATTGATTTCAGCCTCGGCGAGGCGGTCGCCGAGTTGCGCAACCATGCGCGAGAAAGCGACGATCGCTCTCGCGAGCGCTTCGACATCGCATTTCGGCCGGCCTCGAAAACCGTCCAGCAACGGCCATGTGACGAGATCGCGCGCCATCGCTTGAGCCTCGGACAGATCGAGGCCGCCTTCCGGCGGGAGCAGACGCATCGTCGTGTCCTTGAACAGCTCGGCGGTGACGCCGCCCATGCCGAGAAGGATCGCTGTCCCCAGGGGATCGCGATGCATCCCGAGAATGATTTCGACGCCACCCGAGATCATCTCCTGAACCAAAAACCGTTCGGATCGCTTTCCGGTCCTGGCCTCGACCTCCTCCGCCATCACGGTCAGGCGGTCGCCAATCGCATCGCTGGTCAGGTTGACCGCGACGCCGCCGACGTCACTCTTGTGCGCGATCTCGTGCGAAAGAATCTTGAGCACGACCCGGCCACCAAAGTGGCGCGCCGCCTGTTCAGCTTCGGCCGATGTTGCGACCATCTTCTCCGCCACGACGGGAACCCCGAAACGGGCGAACAAGGTTTTGGCCTGTGCCTCATCCAGCGATCCAGCCGGAAAGTCGCTGACATCGACCGCCGGCGCGATCGCGCCGGATGTCTGGATTTGCTTCGGCATTGCGGCCTGCAAAAGCCCGTCGAGCGCAGCAGCGCAGCTCTCGGCGGACGTATAGGCCGGAACGCCTCGCCGGGTGAGGGCGGAGGCCACGTCGGGGGCGTGGGGACTCACATAGGCAATGACGGGCTTGTCGCTCATCGGCAGGCAGTCGTGGATGGCGTCGGCCATCAGGGTCGGCGATCCCACGGCTGAGGAGCCGACAATAATGGTCAGCGCATCGTAGGATGGACTTGCGAGCAGGATGCGGATGGCGGCGCGAAGCAGATCCGGCTGCAGACCCGCCAAGGTCACGTCGATCGGATTACGATCGAGCGTGGCGTGCGATCCCGACTGGAGGCTGCGCAATTGCGCAGCCGTCTCGGTGTCGGGAGCGGGTGTCGTAAAGCCGGCGACGCCGAGACTGTCGGACACGATCGTGCCGGCGCCGCCGGTCGAGGTAAGGATCGCCACACGCCGGCCGGAAAGCTTCCGTCCCGCCGCCAGGGCTGCGGGAATGTCGAGCAGGTCTTCAAACGTTTTCGCGCGGATGACGCCGAGCTGCCTGAACAGGGCGTCGTACATCCGGTCGGAGCCCGCCAGCGCGCCTGTGTGCGAGACGGCCGCCTTTGCACCCGCTTCCGATCGCCCGATCTTGAAGGCGACGACGGGTTTGCCGGCAGCTCGCGCCTTGAGGACCGCTTCCCGAAAGCGACCCGGGTTGCGGATCGCCTCGACATAGAGCGCGATGACCCTGGTCGCGCTGTCGTCGGCAAGAAAGTCGATGAAGTCGGCGAGTTCGAGATCGGCTTCGTTGCTGGTCGACACCAGCTTTGACAGCCCGACCCCGCGCGCCGCCGCGCGCGACAACAAGGCGCCGAGAATGCCGCCGCTTTGCGAGACCAGCCCGATCGCGCCTGTCGGGAAGTGATCCATCGCCAGCGCGCCGGAGGCCGACAGCACGATGTTGTCGGTGAGATTGACGAGGCCGATCGTGTTCGGCCCGAGAAGCCGCATGGATCCGGCGGCTTCCATCAGCTGCTTCTGACGCTCGGCGCCTTCCGCTCCGGTTTCGGTGTAGCCGCTGGCAAGAACGATCGCCGCGGCAGCGCCCCGCTCGGACAATTCGCGCACCGCGATGTGCGCGCGCTCCGCGCCAAGCAAGACAATGCCGACGTCAGGCACATCCGGCAGCGAAGCGACGTCGGGGTAGCAGGCCAGACCGCCGATGTCTGCGACCTTCGGATTGACGGGATAGATCGCACCCGCAAAGCCATGCTTCCTGAGATAAGAGACAGGCCGCCCCGACGTCTTGCTCGGGTCTCCTGACGCGCCGATGATTGCGACGCTGCGCGGTCGGATCAGGCGTTCGATCGCATCCATCGCTCAATCCTTCGACGCGGATTGCGCGAGGAACGCCGCCACGGCGTCCCGATGCTCCGCGCTCGTATAGCAGATGGCCTGCGCCTGGCTGCCGAGACTGAAAATGTCGTGCGCGGAATGTTCAAAGGTTTCATTCAGGATCTTCTTGCCCAGCGCCAGCGCGGTGGGAGACCCCTGAGCCAGTTCGGCCGCCCAGGCCTGCGCGGCCGGCAGGAGCTCGGTCGAGGCCACCTTGCGATCGACGATGCCGAGCGAGAGCGCTTCGTCGGCCTCGACCATGCGCCCGGTGAAGATCAGTTCCTTGGCCTTCGGAAGCCCCACCCGGCGCGGCAGGAAATACAGGCCGCCGCCGTCGGGTATCAAGCCGCGCTTGATGTAGGACCAGGTGAATTTCGATCGTTCCGTCCCCATGACGAAGTCGCAGGCCAGCGCGGTGTCCGCACCGAGGCCCGCCGCGGCGCCGTTGACGGCGGCGATGGTCGGCTTCGGCAGGCCCAGCAGGAACGACTGCACGTGGTGCACGCCCTGCTGCCGGCTCCATCCGTTGAATGCAACTTCACCCTGCGGCGCCGCGAGCCGGCGCTTCATGCCGCTGATATCACCGCCGGCACAGAAGGCGTTGCCGCGCCCGGTCAGCACCAGGGCCTTGATCGCTTGATCGCGGGACACGGTTTCGAGCGCACTGACGAACTCGGCGCGCATGTCGTCGCTCATGGCGTTGCGCCGTTCCGGCCGGTTGAAAGCAATCGTCGCGATACCGGCTTCGACCGAAAATTCGATCAGCTGATAGGACATGGCAAGCTCCGTGGCTGGAGTCGTTGAGCCGTGCGCGGCCGGGCATTTTTCTTCCCTGTGCCTATAGCGGCTTGCAACCTCCGGAACATCCCCCTAATTCCACTTAGTGGAAATGACTTCATGGGAATGATTTGGGAGGCAGAATGTGGCGCAGGCGCGCAGATATGCGGGCGGGGTCGATGGCAACCGGTCGCTCGAAAGGGGCGTCGAAATCCTGCGCGCTTTCCGTCCCGGCGTCGACACGCTCGGCAACGGCGAGATTGCGGAGCGAACCGGATTGCCGCGATCGACGGTCAGCCGACTGACACGAACGCTGGTCAATTCCGGGATGCTCGACGAAGTCCGCGCCGAGCGGACCTACCGCCTTGCCGCGTCCGTCATCAGCATCGGCCACGCGATGCGGACAGGATCACCCGTGCTCAACGCGATCGGAGCGATGATGCGGGCCGAGTCTGCGAAGCGCCGGCTCAACGTCGGGCTCGCGACCGCGGATCGAACCATGATGGTGTATCTCGAATCGATCCGCTACAGCCCCCGCGCGGCGCTGCGCAACGTGGTCGCCGGGCAGCAGGTGCCGATGGAGTTGACGTCGCTCGGTCGTGCCTATCTCGCCGGCATTACCGCGGCCGAGCGCGAGCGATTGCTGAAACTGTTCAGACGGCGCAGCGCTGCGGCCACGAAGGCGCTGCTCGCGGACCTCAGGACATCGATCGGCTCCGTCGAACGCGACGGCTATTGTGCCGTGTCGTGGCAACCTGCCGTTCTTGCCGTCGCAACGCCCATCGTGCTTGAGGGGCTTCCGGTCTACGTCCTCAACATGAGCCTGCAAAACGTCGATCGGTCCGACGCGCTGGCGAGCGAGATGGGCGCGTACCTCAACGCCTTCGCGGCCAAGTGCAAGGAGGTGCTTGCGGGCCGTTAACCCGAATGACGCGATGGCCGACGAAGAAGGAGGCGACCGCATCTCAGTGGCGCCAATTACTGTCGAGCGACATATGAGAGAGCGAACGTCTTTGGTTATTCCTTGCGGCCCTGCCATTGCTGGCGGCGTGCGGACAGCCGGTGCCGGAGGACAAGGACGCCTATGTCGGCGAAAGGCACGCACCGGCGATGGACGTCGAACTGACCAAGGACGGGACATCACGCGAGCAAGACCTTACCGCTGGCTCATTCCCCGACCACCCAGCTCAATTCGACATCGACGGCATCGGCACGCGCTTCAGGAAAACCTCCGCAGAACCACTGTTGTTGCCGTAATAGCAGTCATAAGGTCCGAGGAAGGGCAAGATCTGGATAGCGTCGTTCAGATAAAGGAACAGCTCGCCCGATTCAGGCGCGATGAACTCCGCCACAAATTCCTCGGCAAATCCCTGTTGCTTCCAGGTCTCCCTCGCCTTGGGCAGGGCCGACGGATCGATCCGATCGAACGCGAGCAAGCGGCATCCCGGGTTTCGATTGTCCTCCGTCATCTTGGCGGTCGGACTGTAGTCCACGTGATCCGGAAGATCGTTCTCGAGCTTTGGAGGACTCTTTCGTGGCGACTCATCCGCCGGCATTTGATTGACGGCAACAAGCGGAAGCTCTTCGGTACCCCACTTGCCGACACGCGCGATTGGTTGGAACCAGTCGGCTCCGTACCACCGGCGAACTGGCAGAGCGAGCCCGTGCGCGCTGAACAGCGAGCGCCGGAAGCCGTTCGCGCCCGACATGATCGTGCGATCGAACCAGGGCTCCTTCACCTTGATGAGTATGCGGTACTTGCGATCCTTCTCGAGGAAAAGGCCGCTTCCCCAGCACATCGAGCTTGTCGCGAACAGACCCTTTGCCTGCACTAACTGCTCGGTTACGACATCTTCGCCTGCGCTCGCGCACATGGGCGTTCCGCGACCCGCGTACCAGTTGAACGCCGAGCGGCCGCTGACGACCACAAGCGCCGCGAACAGGCTGAGCAGAAGCGCTCCCGGGAATATCCATGTCGAGAACAGCTTCGCCAGGCCGTTGGAGAGCCACCCCTGACGTCTTTTACGGGCAAAGCTGAGCGAGGGATCCCGTTCTTCTTTCAACGTCGCCTTGCGTTCATCGTCTGCGACCTTCCGACCCGGATGAAACCATGCCAGGCGTGCACGGGCGTGGATTTGATCGCGAAGCGATGTCGCCCATCGCAGCGCGAAATAGATCAAGAGCGCGAGGACGATGGTCAGCAGCGGATATGTCCGCGCCGTATCGACCCATACGCCCGCTGCCGAGGGCAGAAACGTCTTGATGACATCGAATGGAAGTTCGAGCACGCGAACGATCCTGTCGTTGCCCTCCTCCAACCTTCCAAAAAGCCAGCCAAGACGCACCAATTCAGCCAGGGATCTCAGGCCTGCGACGATCTCCGAGGTGAGCTTCGGCCATGCGAGCACCACGGCCAACAGAAACAGCAGCACGAAATAGGAGACGCGGCGCCACCAGACAATGTCGAGGGTAAGCTGCACGATCTTTGACTCGGGAGGCGGCAACTGCCCAATTGCCTCCTTCCCTGCCGCTGCGTTCTCCTGACGAGCCTTGCTCGCGTCGACCAGCGGCTGCAAGTCCGTCTGAGTACGCTGCTGCGCAGGCTGCGCTAGATCTGCGGTGTCACCGGTCGTACCCGGCAGCCAGACACGAGCATCAGCCGGAAGGGTGATCGGCGCGTAATTGTCGCAGCCGTACAACATGCGGCTAACGACACTGTGGTGAACCACCGGTGATCCACCGTAGTCAGCACCGCCCTTTATGGGCCTCGGACTGTAGCGATACATGATCGCGGTACCCGCCCTCGAGTCGTGCACCGGCCCGATCACCGACTGATACGCGCGGAAGTGATCGATACGGTTGGGCTGGAAACGCAAATCGTTCTCGACCTGGCCAGCCATCCAGGTCAGCGGGACATATGACAGATTGCCATCCGGATAACCGCCACCGACATCGGAATGTACGCCGGCGAACCAGGCCTCCTTGATGCGTCCAGCCTGCTTTTGCGCGTCTGTCTCGTCGCTATGGTCGAAGCGAATCGGATGAAAAGTCGTGCGCTCATCATCGAGGGCCAGCGCATGACGAATGCGTTTGATCTTCGGATTGGGCTTCCCGTTGCGGAAAGAGATCGGCCATATCACGTAGTCGATCGCGACGCGGAGCTCCTCGATCGGCACGCCGAACGCTTCCACCGTATCGAACACGCCGAGGAACTCGACGTGAACGTTGTCCCGCCTCCTTTCGGCGATTTCCGCATCCTCTTTCATCTCTGCCTGGACTTCGTCATACGAGCGATGTCCGAGCAGCTTCCCGATCGTCTTTTGCTTGGCGCAGAGAATCACATCGCGAAACCATCGGGCGGCCGACACGGTCGGCCACACTTGCCACGACTTCACGCTCTTGCTGCGATAAGCTCGCCAGGCCGACATCGCATTGCGTTCCATATCGGATTGCGAGACGCCCTGACCGCCTATCGCGGTGGGAACGAGACCTTCCGACGCGATCAACCCTGCGAGCGTGCGTGCCGTGAAGGCGCCCCGGCTGAAGCCGAAAATGTAGATCTTGTCGCCCGGCTTCCAGTTCCAGCACAGAAAGCGATAGAGCGTGCGAACATTCGACGGAACGCCGATACCCGTCATGCCGTCGAGAACCGCAAACGGCTTCCAACCGGCGGTGCCGACACCTTTGATATAATAGGCGACCTGATCGGGCTTCGTGCGGTCGAGCGCTTCGTAAAGGCGCCAGATGTTCGACTCCTGCGTCGAGAACGCATTTCCCGTTCCGTCGGCGAAGATGACGATCTTGCGTTCGGAAGATGCCGTCGCGGAGACGCCGGTCGCGCTTGGTCTGTCGTCGACAGCTTCACGTGACGTAAGAGCGGACTCCTGAGCCATCCTGTCCCCTCGCGAATACGTTCGTTTCGCACAGGAAGATCGGTCCAGCGCGCAGCCAGATCGCCGGGCGGACCGGCGTCGTATGCGCTCTCACTCTGCTGCCCGCCAGCCCCCCGGCTTACTTGCACCAAACTCTAGGTTGTGCTGGCTTTTTGGTCAAGCACGACGTGGGTGCGCCATAACACCGCGATTACCTTCTCCGGGAACGATCGAACGTCCTCCCCTCGGATTCGCAGTCTGACGTTCTATCCAGCTGAATTCCGGGCGGACGCCGGCCATGTCACGCCGGCGCCGTTACAATTTTCCATAGACGCGCCCGGCGACCGCCTTGAGGCGCTCGACCGAGCCGGACTCGGGATGCGGCTTGACGGGCGCGAACAGGATCGAAGCCTGCCTGCCGTTCTTCCAGACATAGATGGTGACGGCGTTGCCGTTGCCCTTGGTGCAGGAATGCTCGCCGAACGCTTCACTGCCGAGCTCGGCTATCGCCACATGTTTGCACGGGCCCGGACGTTTCATCATGCCGACGGCGGTGTCGCGCGAGGTCGCGATCACCGCGACGGTCATGGTGTTCGCCTCGCGATCGAACATCATGCAGCTGCCGGCGCCGGTCCGCTGAACCGTCAGCGTGCCGTTGTCGAGAAAGCCGTCGGCATCCGCGGCAGTCAGCCACTCGCAATTGCCGAACCGCTCGCTGCTCTTGCCCACGCTGGCGATGGCAATTCGCGCGGCTTCGGTGATCGGTCCGAGCAGCGCGCCGTCGGCACGCCGGCCGGTCGGATAGATGCTGATCTGCAGGATGTAGTCGCCGGACAAGGCGACGACCGAGGCCTCCTGGCGCTCCGCGCCGGCGGCGGTCGTTCCGCCCTGACCTTCCTCGCCGGTCCCCGTGACTGCGTTGAGCGGCATGCGCTCGCCAAGCGTCTTGACGAAGGTCGCGTACAATTCCCGGGCGCGGTCCTTGTCAGGATTGCGGAACACGGTCAGCATCATCGTGTCGCCGCGCCCGCCCTGGTAGATGCAGCCGCGGCCGTCCTGATTTGAAATCAGTGACCATTTGAGCGCCGGCATGGCGCGGGCGAGATCCTGGGCGCTGATGAACGGGCAGGTTTCGGCCGCGCGCACGGGAAGCGCCGGGACGGCTGCGAATGCAAGGAAGAGAAGGAGGCAGGAGAGCAGACGATCGATACTAGGCATGGGACGACTTACTCTCGCAAATGGCGCGCCATTCAAAACAACGCGCGAACTCATACATAATTGAAGTTGTTATATAAATTCAAGCTACCGCTTTGATTGGGATCATGATCGTTGCCGGCTGCCTTGGCTTCTTCGGCGACCACGCCCATCTCGCCAAATCCCAAATGCTTCGCAGCCTTTCTGGCGCCCTGCGCAAGCGGAGTGGGTCGTCTAGGCAAAGCGCCCGCTCGGCGGGCCCGAGGCCGTGCTCGCCTATCTGTCGCGCTACACCCACCGCGTTGCCATCGCCAACAGCCGCCTGATCGCCTTCGACCAGGTGATGCTCGCGCCCTCTCGAATGTCCAAAGGACGGCCGACCCGGGACGAGTTGTCGCGAAACGAGCCATCTCGCCAGAGTTGATAACTTGCTTAAGATATCGCTAGGTAGCTTGATCGCAGCTGTCCGCCTTTCCGGGGAGAAGCGAAAAGCGGACACTGTAGCTCTGCCGGTTTACCATGGGTAAGCTTTATGCAAATGAACGATGTCACCGCTCGAAAGAACGCCGACGCCTTGGCCGAAAGAAACCTCGCTCAAACAAAGACTGGAGAAAGCCCGCCACGCACGGATGTCGGGACGATAACGCTCCATTGGGCGACCGCGATCGCGTTCATCGTAAGCCTCGTGACCGGCATACGCATCGCAGCGGACGCGATGAGCGCCCCGTTCTCGAAATGGCTCGCTCCAGTCCTGCCGCAAGGCGAAATCTTTTCCTGGCATTTGCTCGCAGGGCTCGCCGTCTTCTTCTGCGGGGCGGCCTACGTCGCCTACCTCGCGCGCAGCGGCCTCGTCGAGCGCAACAGCCCCAAGAAGACGCGGATCCTCGCGATGCGCGCTCCGGCTCGCCTCAAATGGGGAGCCGTCAACGTCATCCTGCACTGGTTCGTCTATGCGCTCGTGATCTTCCTCACGGGGACGGGCGTCATGATGTATCTCGGCTATGGCGGCTGGTGGGCTTATCTCCACTCGACCGCCGCCTTCGTCGGGCTCGTCTATATCTTCGCGCATATCGCCGCGCATTTTCTCTATGGCGGCTGGCTGCAGATCTTCCGCCTGTTTCGGCCGGAGCCGCTCGCGATCACGAAGGCCGTGCGGCCGAGGCCTCTTCTCGTCGCCGCTGCAATCGGGGTGGCAGTCGCGTGCGGTGTCGCCGGGCTCGACTGGGCGACGCGCGATACGCTCGTCGTCGCACGGGTGAGCGAGGCGCCCAAGCTGGACGGCGCCATGGGCGATCCCGCCTGGTCGCGCGCGCGCCCCGTCGTCATCCGCACGCAGCAGGGTGCCAATCTCGACGGATCGGGCGAATCGGTCGTGGAGGTGCGCGCCCTGCACGACGGGCAGAAGATCTATTTCGCCTTCCGCTGGGACGATCCCACGCGCTCGCTGCGCCGCATTCCGATCATCAAGAAAGAGGATGGCTGGCACGTCCTCGACGAGCGTGCGGGCCTGCAAGACGCCGTCGACTTCTACGAGGATAAACTGTCGGTCATTTTATCGGATAATCCATCGCTCGGCGGCGCAGGCGCGACGAGTCTCGGCGTCAACCCGCTGCCCGGCAAACCGATGCCGATCAACGGCCGGGGCTTCCACTTCACGACGGATGGCAGCTACATCGACATGTGGCAGTGGAAGGCGTCGCGCGGGGGCCTGCTCGGGCGTGTCGACAGCCAATATATCGGTCCGCCCTACGCTCCGACCCTGGACGAGCAAAATTACGATGCCCGCTACCAGGGCGGCTATTGGAACAAGCCCGGTCGCTCTCTTTATTCGTATAACTTCAAGTTCATCCGCAGCAACGACAAAGGGCCCGTCACGGTTCAGCGGCTTCCCAAGGACTGGAAGGCGCAGGTCGCAGCCCTCGGCAAATTCAATCTCGATCCCAACAGCAGCGACGACGAGAACGGCCGCTGGTACATGTTCGACCGGGAGAGCGAACCCTACACGCCAGAGGCCGACGCGAGGATTCCCGTCGGCACGATCCTGCCCGGCGTGATTATTGCTGGCGACAACGACGGAGAGCGGGCCAATATCGCCGGTGTTTCAAAATGGAGCAACGGACATTGGACGCTCGAGCTGACGCGCAACATGAAAAGCGATGGCAGATATGACAAAGCCTTCGTGCCAGGGCACGATCTCTACATGTGGGTCGCTGTCTTCGACCATACGCAGACGCGGCATGCGACCCATAACCGCCCGGTGCTTGTCGTCACGCAGAAATAGGCATCTCATGGGAGGCGACGAGCGCGACCGGAGGCCACCACGGCGCGGCTGCGCCGAAGCATGGCTTCGCCCTCATCCGCGCAACGCATTCTGGCTCGGCGAGCAGCGGCCTGCTCGCCGAAATTCGCAGCGCCGAGAGGCCTCGCGATGAAGAGGCATTATCGGCTCGTCCTCAACGGCAAGTCCGTCGAAGCCCGCGCCGGCGAAAGCCTGATCGACGCGGCGCTCGGCGGCTCGATCCTCATTCCACACGACTGCAGATCGGGACAATGTCAGAGCTGCCGGGTGACGGTCGTTTCGGGCTCGGTCGATGACGGCGGCACGGGCCATGGCCGCACGGTGCTCGCCTGCCAGGCCGCGGTCGCGGGCGATGCGGAGATCGAATTCGAAGAATTGCCGCTCCCGATGAAGCGGGCATGCGCCGTCACCGAGATCAACGAGCTCTCGCCGGAGATCGTCGAGGTCGTGCTGACGACCTCGGCGCCGCTCGAGTTTCGGCCGGGCCAATATGTGCGCGTCAAGTTTTCCGGCTATCCCGCGCGCGAGTTCAGCCCGACCTTCAGGCTCGATGGTTCCTCCAAGCAAGTCGAACTCGTCTTCCACATCCGGCGCCTGCCCGACGGCACCGTGTCGGGGCAGATCGGCAAGGCCATCAGGCCCGGCCATGCGGCGCATGTGCAAGGCCCCTTCGGACAAGCCTATCTGCGACAGGGCCAGGGGCCGCTGGTGCTGGTCGCCGGCGGAGCAGGCTGGGCCCCGATCTGGGCACTCGCCCGCTCGGCGCGCTCGACCCAGCGCAACCGCGAGATTGCGGTCGTCGCCGGCAGCCGGGATGCCGATAACCTCTATATGCTTCCCTCGTTGCAGTGGCTGATCGACGACGGTGTCCGCGACGTCATCGCGACGACGGAGGTCGGATCCACCCTGCCGATCAGGCCCGGGCGCCCATCGCACTACCTGCCCCTGCTCGGGCTGGAGGATACGGTCTACGTCGCCGGCCCCGTTGGTCTCGTCGAGATCGTGAAGAACAAGGCGCGCTCGGCCAATGCGCAATGCTACGCCGATCCTTTCCTGCCGAGCTCTCAAACCTCATCGCTGATGGACAAAATCACCCATCTATGGCGAGGCCGGGAGCAGCCTCATCGCCCCGGTCTGTGAGCCGATGCCGAGCTCGGCAGCGCCGGCGGCCAGCGAGCCCCGGCGGCTCACGGCTTGACGGGCAAACTGCCGAGGCCGGTGACGACGTCGGCCGCCTTCTGCGTATCGGTGAAGCGTAGAAAGGCCAAGGCGTCCGGATCCTGCAACGTATTCAAATGGATCAGCGCCAGCACCACGCTCGAGGGATAATCCGCGTCGGTCGGGTAGTGGCCGTCCACGCGAAGTACCGTGAGCCCCTGTTCCAACGGCCGCGAGAAGGGACCGAAGCCGATCGCTCCTTGAACATCGCGAACCGTCTCGATCGCTTCCTGTGTGGTCGTTGCCGTCTTCGATTTCTCGGTGATCTCGAGATCCCGCCAGCCGGGCATGCTGGCCCGTAGCCCGGTGAGAGTGCTGTCCTGGTCCTCGCGCCGCACGACGCGGATGCGTATATCGGCGCCGCCCAGCTCCTTCCAATTTGCGATGCGGCCCGAATAGATCCCAACGAGCTGATCGCTTGTGACGGCACTCACTCCACAGCCGGGATGGACGATGAAAGCCGAGGGCAGGCGGGCGATCGCCTTGTAGACGATGCCGGAAGCCGCTTCAGCGTCGGTCAGGCGGCGTGCGACGCGCCCCAAGGTCGCCTTGCCGGACCCCACGGCCGCGATGCCGCCGCCAGAACCGATGCTCGGCGGGACCTCGACCCGTGCCGATCCTTCCTGCTGCATGAAGCTCGCGGCGATGACGCGCAGGACATCGATGCCGTCTCCGGTCCCGACGATGTCGAGTTTGCGTGTTTCGGCGCTAGCGGCATTCACCCCCACAAGGCAGAGGCCCAAAATTGCCGCCGTGATCCTCGCAAATGCCATTGCAAATCCCTTCGAACCACGAGGTGCGCAATCTGGCAAAGAAACCTAAACCATCTGTTGTCGCAATGCCGTGCCTTCTGAAATTATCTGTTACGGACAGAATGCATAAAATTCGATGGTTTCGAAAAACCGGTTGCTAATTAACCAGCCACAAATAGACGAGAAATAGACGATTTTGAATGGTTCACGCGTCTAGGGTCGGCCCGAAAACGCTTAGTTGGGGGCCTCAGTAAGCGACATTGACCGGCCCCCGCAAGTTCAGGGTGCTGGCGGTGGTGGCGACTGACGCGGATATTGCAAAGGCATCGAGGGCGCCACCCCGCTGGCGTCGTTGGGCCGTTCCGTCCGGGGTTCCGGGTTTGCCCTCGTCTATCGCCATGCGCCTTGTTGCCGTCGTGCTCGCGACCGGCGTCCTCGGGCTCGGCCTTATCGGTGGCTTGACGGCGCTACGCCTGCAGCAGCAACTGAGGCACCAGGCTGCAGCACTGGGTGATCTCTCGGAAGACCAACTCGCTCATCGCCTCGACGGCGAGGCGCAGCTGGCGCGAGCGCGAATCGAGGTCCTGGGCGCGGAAACCGCCTCTCGCCTGCGTCAGATCTCCCAGCGCGCCGACGTGGCCAAGGCGGTCGCCTCGAACAACGATGTGACTATCCGCGAACTGCTCAGCATCGTTGCTTCGACCTCCGGCTTCGAAAGGCTGATCGCCTTCGACGAAACCGGTCGTGTGATCGGCGCCAACACGCCCCTCGACCTCCTCGCGCTGAACCGGGCGCTCGAGGGTCCCGCCCTCTCTGTCAATCTCGGCGCGATCCTCAAGAATAATAGCCGCTCGCACCCGCAGGGTGAGGAAGGCACCTATGAGCTCAAATTGGGCGAATTGTCAGCGCTCGGCCTGCCGCAGCGCCACACCATAGCCCACACCGCGATCGAGCCCGTGTTCGACGACTTCGGCGACCTCATCGGCGCGCTTGCCGCCATCCGACCACTCGGGCGCACGGAGCGGACTCTCGAGAACTTCACGTCGCTGGCCAATGCCGGCGTGGTCATCATTGCGGGTGACAACGAGATCGTGTCTTCCGCGGGGCCTGAAGGGGCGAGATTCAGCGGTGCCAGGACGCGTTTGACCGGGCTGCAGCACTCGGATGACGGCAACTACGTCGCGCGCTGTGTCGATTACGAGGCGACGCTCAAGGTGTGTACGTTCGCGAGCGCATCGCTCGTGACGACGACACGCGATCAGATGTTCCAGATTGGCGCAGCCCATACACGTTCGCTGATGTGGCAGTTCCTGGCATCTGCGGCGCTGGCGCTCGGTGCCTTGGTCGTCGCACTATTGGCCGCCGTGAGGCACCTCACCAAAGGACTTTCGGCGCTCGCCAAGACCGCCCAGGAAATCGCTGGTGGCAATCTCGACGTGCCGTTCCGCGCAACAGGCATCGGCGAGGTTCTCGGCCTCGGCCTCGCGTTCGAGCGAATGCTGACGCATTTGCGGGCCAGCACGCGACGAATTCGTCAGCTCGCTTTCTACGACACGGTGAGCTGCCTTCCCAATCGGGAGAAGATGCGCGTCGATGCGCCGGCGCTCATCGACGCGCAAGAGGGCGGAGCGTTGTTCTTCCTCGACCTCGATGGCTTCAAATCCATCAACGACACTTTCGGGCACAAGGCTGGCGACGAACTGCTCAGGTTGGTGGCCGAGCGCTTGAGCAATTTTCTGACGTCCAAGGGCGCTCCCGGCAAATGTCTGCTCGCCCGGGTCGGGGGCGACGAGTTCGTCGCCATCATCGCTGGGGTGAAGACGGTCGAGGCAGCGAGCCTCGGGGCCCGCGAGATGATCGAGACGCTGCAGGTTTCCTTCAAGCTCCAGAACAACCATGCGACCATCGGCGTCAGCATCGGCATTGCGATCTATCCGACCCACGGCACAATCTATGACGATCTCCTGATCCGCGCCGACCTTGCGATGTACGTCGCGAAGAGCTCGGGACGCAATACCTACGCGTTCTTCACTCCGGATCTCGCAGAGGTCGCGCGTTCCCGCCATGCGCTCGAAACCGATCTCGCCTTGGCGATCCGCAATGAAGAGCTCGTCGTCCACTACCAGCCCAAGGTGTCCTGCGCGGATGGCCGCATCCTGGGGGTGGAGGCGCTGGCGCGCTGGCATCACCCGAAGGAGGGCAACATTTCTCCTCAGCGCTTCATCAAGATCGCGGAAGAGATCGGCCTCATCATGGAGCTCGACCGCTTCGTGCTCAGGCGCGCGCTCGCCGAAATCGGGGGCTTGATCCGGGCCGGCTCGAACCTCGTGCTCGCCGTCAATGTCGCGGCGTCGGACATCGAGGACCCGCTATTCATCAAGGATATCGTCACGTCCGTTCGCGAGGCCGACTTCCCGCCGCGACACCTCGAGATCGAGGTCACGGAGTCGGTCGCGATGCGCAATCCTGATGTCGTGCGCGAGAGAATAAGCCTGCTCAGGCAATTGGGCATACGCTTCGCAATGGACGATTTCGGAGCCGGCTATTCGAATCTTTCGACGTTGGCGAGGCTCCCCTTCGACGCCGTGAAGCTCGATCGCACGCTCGTGGCGGGTGTCGCGGAAGACCGCGAAAAGCAGACGATCCTTCGCCTGGCGCTCGGACTTGCGGACGAATTGGGGTTCGAAACGGTCGTAGAAGGCGTCGAAACGGCCGAAGACCTTCGGTTCGCGGCCGAAAACGGCGCGACCATGGCGCAAGGTTATATTTTTTCTCCGGCGCTACCACTCGAAGAGTTCGCCGTCCTGCTCCGGCCGAGCCTTTTGGCTTCGGCGGTCGAAGTCGTGCCCAGGCGAAACGGAGCGGAGCGGCAGACTGCGGCCGGCTGGAACGCGCGACGCTGACGGTGCGCACGCTGAACGTTCTTGGGCTTCCCGATCGTAGGCGCCTCCTTCCAGAATGGTGCCAATTGGCCCGCCGCCTGTAACCGGCACGTTTGACAATATTCAATCGATGGCGGAATCATTCCGGGAGTGGAATTCAAGGGGCGCCAATGGACGACCGAGACCCGCGCTGCAGCGCGGAGATATTGCCCGACAGGGCTCCCGCGAGATGAATTACCGTTGGGACTGGTCGATCCTCTTCAAAGATACCTATATGGGTTGGCTGTGGAGCGGCCTGCTGTGGACCGTGATTATCAGCCTTGCCAGCTGGGCCGTCGCGCTCACGATCGGCCTCCTGGCCGGAGCCGCCCGGAGCGCCCCTTCGCGAAGTGCCCGGCTGCTGGCCGGAATCTATATCGACGTCTTCCGCAACGTTCCGCCACTCGTGCAGCTCTTTCTCTGGTATTTCGTGCTACCTGAAGTCGTCCCCGATTCATTCGGGCTCTGGCTCAAGCGGGATCTGCCCTATCCGGAGGTCGTCACTGCAGTCGTGGCGATCGGCCTCTTTGCAGGTTCGCGCGTCGCCGAGCAGGTCCGCGCCGGAATCGAGGCGGTGGGCGCCCCGCTGATGCCGGCAGCGCTGGCGACGGGGCTGCGCCCGGCGCAGGCCTACCGGCTGATCGTGCTGCCGCTGGGCCTGCGCGCTATCGTCGGGCCGCTGACCTCGGAATTCCTGATCACCGTCAAGCTCTCCTCTCTCAGCCTCACGATTGGCGTCCTCGAACTCACCGCGCAGAGCCGCCATGTCGAGAACTACACCTTCCAGGGTTTCGAGGCCTTCACCTTCGCGACGATCGGCTACCTCGTCATCGGCCTGTGCGTGACTGGACTGATGCGCTTCATCGACATCAGGATCGGCGGCGCAGCCCTGCGAAAGACGCCGGCATGAGCGATTTCGACTGGGGCATCATCGCCCGCTCCTCGGCGTTTCTGGCGGAAGGCATGGCGCTCAGCGCGCTGCTCGTCCTGGTCGCGACCGTCGGGGGGCTGATCCTGGGCTTCGGGCTTGCGCTGATGCGGCTGTCCTCGCACCGGCTGCTCTCCGTCTCCGCCTCGACCTACGTCACTGTGATGCGCACGCTGCCGCTGGTGCTCGTGCTGTTCTGGTTCTACTTCCTCGTGCCACTCGTCATCGGCAGGCCGGTCGGGTCACTCACCTCGGCACTGCTGGCCTTCGTGCTGTTCGAGGCGGCGTTCTACTGCGAGATCGTCCGCGCCGGCATCTCAAACGTTCGCAATGGACAGAGTGATGCGGGGTTGGCGACCGGGCTGCGGCGCGTCCAGGTGCTGCGCCTCATCATCCTGCCGCAAGCGCTGCGGGCGATGATGCCGCTGATCCTGAACCAGATCGTCATCGTCTTCCAGGACACGTCGCTGGTCTATGTCGTCTCGCTGCATGATTTCCTGACCGCGGCCAGCGTCGTCGCATCCCGCGACGGGCGCGCCACGGAGATGTATGCGCTGGTCGCGGTGGTTTATCTGGTGATTTGCCTTGGCACGACGAAGGCCGCCGAGTTCTACAGGAAGGGCCTTCCGTCATGATCGTCATCGAAGACGTGCACAAATCCTACGGCAACCAGCTCATCCTGCGCGCCTGCTCCGCGACCGTCAGCCTCGGCGAGGTCGTGGTGGTTTGCGGGCCGTCCGGCTCCGGCAAGAGCACGCTAATCAAATGCATCAACGGGCTCGTGCCGTTCGATCGCGGCACGATCACCGTGGACGGTGTCTCCGTCGCCTCGCCCAAGACCGACCTGCCGGCCCTGCGCTCTCGCATTGGCATGGTCTTCCAGAGCTTCGAACTCTATCCACACATGACGGCGTTGCAGAACGTCAGCCTGGCCCAAATCCATGTGCTGAAGCGCTCGCGCGCGGAGGCGGATGCGCGCTCGGAGAAAATTCTGGCGCGAGTAGGGCTCGGCGACAAGCGGGACAGCCGACCCAGCCAGCTTTCAGGCGGACAGCAGCAGCGCGTCTCGATCGCCCGCGCGCTGGCCATGGATCCGCAGGCCATGCTGTTCGACGAGCCGACCTCGGCGCTCGACCCCGAAATGATCAACGAGGTGCTGGAAGTGATGCAGGAGCTGGCGCTCGAAGGCATGACCATGATGGTCGTGACCCATGAGATGGGTTTTGCCCAGCGCGTCGCCGATCGCGTGCTGTTCATGGACCGCGGCCAGATCGTGGAGGACACGCCCAAGGCCCAGTTCTTCACCGCCCCCGCCTCGGAGCGGGCCAGACAGTTCCTCGCCAACGTCCTGACGCATTGAGCGGCTGAGATGATCGCCCTTCCCAAATCAGACCCAGAAAAGGCGCTCGCACGATGCGCGTAAGTATTCTTGGAGCTGGCTCCGCCGCCTGCGGCGCCGCCGCCTATCTCAAGACGGCCGGGCATGACCCGATGCTGTGGTCGCCTTCCGGCCGGAGCACGGAAGCCCTCGCGGCAGGAGAGCCGCTGCAGGCAACGATGGCGATCGAGACCAGCTTCCATCCGCGCATCGCCGAAGGTGCCGCCGAAGCCATCGCCGACGCTGACGTCGTGATGCTCGCGATGCCGGGCTATGCCCACAGGATGGCCCTCGATGTCGCGGCGCTGCACCTGCGGGATGGACAGCCGATCATCATCAGCTCGCACGCTTCCTTTGGCGCGCTCTATCTTTCGCGGCAGCTCGCGGCGCGTGGAGTCCGTTCACCTATCGTCACCTGGGGCACGACGCTGACGACCGGCCGTAAGACTTCGCCGACCGAGGTCGCCGTTAACTCGGTGCGCTCGAAGATCGATCTCGCGACGGTACCGCAAAGCGGCAGCGCCGAAGGTCTCGCGCTCTGCGCCGCGCTGTTTGGCGACCGCTTCGTCGAGCGCGAGGGGCTGCTCGCCATCGCGCTCAGCAACCTCAACCCGCAGAACCACCTCGCCATCGCCCTGTTCAACCTGACGCGCATGGAGCGCGGCGAGCGCTGGGGGCAGGCGGAGAACGTCACGCCCGCCGTCGGGCGTGTGATGGAAGCGCTCGACGCCGAACGGCTGGCGATCGCCGAAGCCTTCGGCGTTTCGGTCCGGACCATCCACGAACACTACGCCTACTCCTATCAACTTCCGGTCGCCAGCATCGCCGAGATGAATGCCGAACTACACAGCCGCGGGCGCGGTGGCTTCGGCCCCGCGACGCTGGACAGCCGCTATGTCCTCGAGGACGTGCCCTTCGGATTGCTGCCGACGGTGCTGCTCGGGCAGCTCGTCGCGCGGCCAGCGACGTTGCACGAGGCTGGGATGACCATGCTTTCGGCGGCCTACGGCCGCCACTTCGCAGGAGATAACGACCTTTTGCCCGCGCTAGGCTTCGAGCAGATGACGAGGGAGGAACTCCAGGCGCGAGCACGCGGAGGATACTAGACACATACTAGACACTTGCCCTCAGCGGGGGCGCATCACCATGCGAGCGATCGCGACAACCGAGAGAGACCCATGACACTCAATTTTGCTGCCGCCGCAGGTGCGTTCCTGGCCATCAGTCTCGCGGCTTCGTCTGCCGAGGCGCAGGAAGTGGACTCCATTGTAAAGAAGTTGCGCGACACCCAGACCATCACCATGGGCGTCCGGGACGCCTTGTTTCCCTACAGCTATCTCGACGACCAAAAGAATCCCACCGGCTATTCGGTCGAGTTCTGCACGCGCATCGTCGACGACATCAAGAGCGAGTTAAAGCTGCCGGAGATCAAGATCAAATACGTCCCGGTCACGATCCAGAACCGTCAGGCGCTCGTCGCCAATGGCACGATCGACCTCGAATGCGAAGGCACAGTCAACACCTTCGGCCGCAACAAGCAGGTCGACTTCTCGTCGGTCTCTTATGTTTCGTCGAGCCAGATGCTCGTTCTCAAGAGCACCGGCATCAAGAGCTATGACGATTTGAACGGCAAGATCGTCGCCGTGGCAACCGGCGGCAGTAGCGAGCCCGACCTCAAAAACCTCGTCGCCGAAAAGAAGCTGAACATCCGCATCGTGAACGTCGATGACCACGCGGCCGGGCTGATCACCGTCGAGACCCGGCGCGCCGACGCTTATTTCAGCGACAATGGCGCCTTCTTCGGGCTGATACGGCAGTCGAAGAAGCCGGACACGCTTGAAATCGTCGGCGACGAATTTGGCTATGCGCCCCAGGGCTTCATGGTGCCCAAGCTCAACCCGACGATCCTCTGGATCGTCAACCACTCCATGGGGAAGATGTTCAAATCGGGCGAGGCCGAGGCGCTGTTCAACAAATGGTTCGGACAGTTCGGTGCTCACGTCTCGCCGAAACTAAGGGCGGCGTGGTCCACCCAGTCCTACGCCGAATGAGCCCGGCCTGACATCGCGCCGGTTTCGCCTCGCCTTCCGCAGAGCGGATCCGCCAGCCTGACGGGCGCCGGCTAGAGCGTTTCATTTTTTGATGGAAGCGTATCCGGCATTAACAAAGTAGTTGCTGCATTCGCCGGGCAGAACGCCTCTGACGAGGTGGCCGATG
>NZ_FOBX01000008.1 GCF_900109945.1 Bradyrhizobium sp. OK095 | reverse complement strand
TCCGTCATCGTCCACATTCCGCTTCGCTGATCCGCGATGAAGCTAACCCGTTGGTCCATTGCGCAGCTCTCTCGCCAAGGCATCGGCTGTTCCTCGCAGCCGACAGAGAACTGTCACCTATCCATCCGGTCTACTGTGTTACCTATCTATCCGGTCTGGACATCGCGCCACCTTCTCCCACAAGGGGAGAAGGAAGAAAGTCACACCACCACCGCCCGCTTCGGCTCCACGATCTCGAACATCCGCGGAAATTCGTCCATCAGCCCCATCAGCTCGGCGAGCCGCATCGGGTTGCCTGACAGCTTGACCTTGCCGGCAGCGACCGCTTCCGGAAAGCTCGTCAATTTCGCGATCACCTCGTCGAGCGTCGCGCGCGCCAGCGTGAAGCTGGCATCGGCGCCTTCGGCCTGCACGCCCGCGGTGTAGGTGAGCGCGCAATTCTCCAGATTGAGCACGAACGTCTCGCCGGTATCGGAAAAACTCCAGTTCAGCACGATGTGCTTTCCTTCCGCCTTCGGCCCGTTGAGGCGAATACCCAGCACGTCCCAGAGCTGCTCGGTCCGAAGTGCGGCCAGCGTCTCGCGCGGCATCGGCGGGCGCGGCGGCGTCTTGGGCATGCCCTGACGCAACTCCTGCGCGCCGAACAGATAGGCGTTGCGCCAGGTCGAGCTCTCGGCGGCATAGCCGAGCTGCTCCAGCGTATCCGCCAGCAGCGCGCGCGCCGCAGCATTGTCGGGCTCGGCAAAGACGAGATGACCAAGCGCCTGCGCGACGAAACGGAACTCGCCCTTGCCAAAATCCACTCGCGCCCGCGTCAAAATCGCGTCGGCGCCGCCCATGTACTCGACATACTTCTTGCCTGATTCCACCGGCGGCAGCGGATCGAGATTGACCGGGTTGGCGTCATACCAGCCGAGATATTTTTGGTAGATCGCCTTCACATTGTGGCGGATGTGGCCGTAATAGCCGCGGCCGTGCCAGGCGCCTTCGAGACTCCTGGGCAGCTGGATCGTCTCGGCGATCTCGGTGGCGGTGAGGCCATGGTTCATCAGGCGGATGGTTTGGTCGTGCGCGAATTTGTAGAGGTCGCGCTGCTGGCGGATCATAGTGCCGATGCGCTCGCGTCCCCACACCGGCCAGTGATGCTGCCCGCACATCGCCTCCGCCTTGCCGTCCCAGAGCTGCAAGGCCTCACCCAGATATTTCGACCAGGCCAGCGCGTCGCGCACGTCGGCGCCGCGGAACGGCAGCAGATTGTGGAAATTATGCGTGCAGTTCTCGGCGAGGTTCAACAGCTTGTAGCGTGGGAGGAAGAAATGCATCTCCGCCGGCGCTTCGCTGTTCGGCGCCATCTGGAATTCGAATTCGACGCCGTCGATCACGCGCCTGTCGCCGGTCGCCATGATCAGATCGGTCGGCCGCAGCAGCGCAACCGCGCCTGCCGCCATCGACTTGCCGAGCCCGTTGTCGACCTGCCCCCGCACGCCCTTGGCGAGGAACGGACCAAATTGATATTGCGCCCGGCGGAGCATCGCCGGGCCCGCGATGATGTTCTCGGAGACGGCGTGCTCCATGAACAGGTTCGGCGCGATGATCGGAACGCGGCCGGTTGCGAGTGCATCCTCCTCCAGCACGCCGCGGGCCCCGCCCCAATGATCGGTGTGGGTGTGCGTGAAGATCACGGCCGCGACGGGCCGCTGCCCCCGGTGCTTGAAGTACAGATCCAGCGCGGCGCGCGCGCCTTCGATCGAGGTCAGGGTGTCCACGACGATGACGCCGCTATCGCCTTCGATCAGCGTCATGTTGGCGATGTCGAGCCCGCGCACCTGGTAGATTCCGGGCACCACCTCGAACAGCCCGTGATGCATATTGAGCCGCGCCTGCCGCCACAGGCTGGGATTGACCGTCGGCGGCGCCTGTTCGGCCGAGAGGAAGCCATAAGGCTTCAGGCTCCAGACCGTCCGTCCTTGCGGGTTGGTAATCTCCGCGTTCTCGATCGTGCCGAGAAAGCCGCGCGCGGCATCGTCGAAATCCCGCGTGTCGGAAAATGGCAGCGCGTTCAGCATCGCCGTCTGCTGCGCGATGACGGACGCCGTTGCGTCCTTCGGCGTGTCGGATGCGTCGATGCTGGTCATGAGGTTCCTCCCCGGCTCGTCTTGCTTGGGAGGCATCTAACCGCATCTCGATTGCGGTTCCAACCGCTCTTACGCCGCCAGCCCTTCGGAAACGGTCTGGCCCGATGTCGTGACCGGCATGCGAAGCTCACGGGCCAGCACATAACCGCCGCGGCTCTCCTTGGCCCGGTAGAGCGCCCTGTCTGAGCGCGACATCAGCGCCTCTGCGGTTCGACCGTCGTCCGGCGCGACGGCAACGCCGACGCTCACGCCGAGCTCGATGGCCTGCCCTTCGACCTCGTATGGCGCGCCGATCGATTGCACGATGTGCTGCGCCATCGCTTCCGCGTCGGCGGCCGCGCGCTGAATCAGCACGAATTCGTCGCCGCCCATCCGCACCACGAGGTGCTCGGCCGCGGCGATCGCCTTGAGCCGCCCGGCGACCTGCTTCAGCAAAGCGTCCCCAACAGGATGGCCGAACCGGTCGTTTGCCTCCTTGAATCGGTCGAGATCGAGCGTATGAACGGCAAGCCTCCCGGCCGCGAGCATGGCGGGCAAGTCCGTCGCGAGCACCGATCGGTTGGCGACGCCGGTCATCGGGTCGATGCGCGCGAGCTGCTCGAATTGTCGCTTGAGCGTAATCTGGTTGATCGAGGCGTTGAAGCTCAACCGCACCATCTCGAAGCTCGCGACCACATACATCAGGATGAGGAGCCCGAGACCGACATGGCGGAGATCCGGCTGCATGAAGGCCACGATCGCAGCGGGCGCAGCGATGGCGACGAGATCGAGCAGCGCCGCGACCGGGCGCAGCGCCAGCCGCGCCACCACGCCGGCACCAAAGCCGAATCCGATCCCGATTGCCATCACCGAGCAGAGCGCATCGCCCAGCACGATGCTGCGCGCGGCAAACAGGCCGAGGATGAGAGCCGTCACGACGGTGCCGGCAATATAGCGCCGTTCCCAGCGCGCGGCCTCGGCCCGGTCGAGCTGCGGCGATTGCCCGAGGCGGCGGCGGAATGCAAAAACTTCGAACAGACGGACGATGGCCACCACGACACCGGCGACCGTCAGGCCGGCCGTCACCATGTCGCCGGTCTCGTAGGTCGTGATGGAACCGACCATCGCCAGGCAAGCGGCCGCAAGAACGTTCGGCATCGTCGTGCCGTGAAGGCCCGTGATGACTTCCAGATAGACGGCGTCGGAGATCGAGGCCCGTCCGGATTCCATTCTGTTGAACAACATGCCAGCACCCATCCGCTGGCATGGTCGTACCGCACATCCGTAAAAATGCGTGCACTGCACCGCGACGGCATTTGAACGCGCGGGTTTACCGCGCGTTAGCCATACATCGCCTCACTGGTGCATCCCCAGCACCCGCGGCAGCCACAGCGTCAAATCGGGCCAATAGGTCACGATGACAAGGAAGCCGAGCATGGTGAGGAGCCATGGCATCACCGCGACCGCGAGCTCCGTTATTCGCATTCGCGCTATCATCGACGCGACGTAGAGATTTAACCCTACCGGCGGATGGCAGAGGCCGACCTCCATGTTGACGTCCATGACGATGCCGAAATGGACGAGGTCGATGCCGAGCTTCTTGGCTGCGGGCGCCAGGATCGGCGCCATGATCAGGATGATCGAGTTCGGCTCCATGAAGTTGCCCGCGAGCAGCAGCAGGACGTTGACGACCAGGAGGAAGCCGACCCAGCCGAGGTTCTGCGCCGCGATCCAGTCCGCCAGGACCGAAGGCAGGTTTTCGTTGGCCAGCACGAACGAGAACAGCACCGCGTTGGTGACGATATAGAGCAGCATCGCGCTGGTATTGGCGGCGCGCAGCAGCACCCGCGGCACGTCCTTCATGCCAATGGCCTTGTAGACGAAGACCGAGATGAAGAAAGAATACACCGCGGCCATCGCGGCGGCCTCGGTGGCCGTGAACAGGCCGCTATAGATGCCGCCGATGATGATGACGACCAGCATCAATCCCCAGATGCTCTCGCGGAAGGTGCGGACGGTCTCGCCCCAGCTCGCCTTCGGCAGTCGCGGATAGTCCCGCTTGCGCGCGAGCCACCAGGTGACGATGCAGAGCATCGTCGTCAGCAGGATGCCGGGCAGCAGGCCCGCGACGAACAGCGCGCCGATCGAAGTATTGGTCGAAACCGCGTAGACGATCTTCGGGATCGAGGGCAGCATCAAAATGCCGAGCGAGCCAGCAACGGTGATGATGCCGGCGCCGAAACGCATCGGGTAGCCGTGGCGTACCATCTCCGGCAGCACGATGGCGCCGATCGCCGCGACCGTCGCAACGCTCGAGCCGCACACCAGCGCGAACATCGCGCAGGCGACGATGCCGGCGAGCCCAAGGCCGCCGTGCCAGTGGCCGATCAGCGAGGTCGCAAAGTTGATCATGCGGCGCGCGACGCCGCCATGGGTGAGAAAATTGCCGGCGAGGATGAAGAACGGGATCGCCATGATCTCGAAGCCTTCGATGCCGGTGAAGAGCTTCATCGAGACGGCTTCGATCGGCACCGTGGTCAGCGTGAACAGGAACGTCATCACGGTGAGACCAAGCGCGATCGAGACCGGAATACCCGTCAGCATCAGCGCGATCAGCAGCGCAAAGACCGTCGCGGCCCGCATCCAGTGCGGCAGCTCCAGCACGCCAAACTTCTCGGCAAGACACATGGCGAAAATCAGGATCGGCGCCATGATCAGGATGACGCCCAGCGGCGAGACTTTTCGCGCAGCAGCCCTGGTTGCGGCGCCGGCGGGCTGCGGATGCAGCGCGGGCGAGCCGTCGGCCTCCACGCCCTCGACATGGCTCTCGTCGTGATGCGGCAGATGGCCGGTCCAGTAGTAGGACCAGCAGACCTGGAGGAAGCGGAAGCACATCAGGCCGGAGCCGAGCGGGATCGCGAGATACACGAACCACATCGGCGCTTCCAGATCGTTGGACTGCTGGCCGGTCTTGAACATCTCGTTGACGAAGGAGGCGCCAAAGGAGGCGATCATGCCGGTGAACAGCGCACCGCAGAGCAGCGAGAACATGATCACATGCTTGCGCGAATGCTCGGGCAGGCGGTTGACGAGGAGATCGACGCCGACATGGATGCCGGTGCGCACGCCATAGGCCGCGCCGAACTTCGCCATCCAGATGAACATGTAGATGCAGAGTTCCTGCGCCCAGGACAAATCGAGCTCGGACAGGAAGGTAAACACCGCCATCGACAGCGTCGCGAGCCAATTCATCCCGTGCGCGGCCGCCCATCTGGAGAGGACGATCGATTCGCCGGCGCCGTAACGGTGCACCACGGCGATGAAGATCAAACCGGTAGCAGCCGCAATGAGCGTCGCGATCAACCATTCCTCGAGATGATTGAGCGCCGAATTGAGCACGCGAAGCAAATCAAATTCCCCCTATCGATGCGAAACGGTCGGGAGTGCGCACACTCCCGACCGTTGGTATTATTCTCCAGGAAAACGCGTCAGTTCATCTTGACGTCGAGTTCCTTGGCGACGAGATCGAGCACTTCCTGCCCGACCCGGCCCTTGGCCCAGGCATAAGTCGGCCGCATCGCTTCCTGCCACGCCTTGCGATCGGCGTCGCTGAGATAATGCAGCGTGGTCTTGCCACCCTTCTTGATCTCGGCCAGCGCGTCCTCGTTTTCCTGGTGTGCGATCTGGTTGGTGTATTCGGTTGCGTCCGCCATCGCCTTCTCGACCTGGGTGCGGATGTCGGGCGGCAGGCCGGACCAGAATTTCGAGTTGACGATCACGGCGTATTGCAGATGCGCGTGATAGGACACGGTGATGTCCTTCTGCACTTCGTAGAACTTCTGCGTCAGATAATTGGACGCGGTGTTCTCGCAGCCGTCGACCACGCCGGTCTGGAGCGCCTGGTAGACTTCCGAGAACGCCATGATTTGCGGGATCGAGCCCATCAGGCGGAAATACTGATCGGCGATCTTCGATCCGGAAATACGAAACTTGAGCCCCTTGAAATCCTCCGGCTTCATCAGCGCTCGGTTCGACGACACCATGTGGAAGCCGTTGTCCCAATAAGCGAGCCCGGTGATGCCCTTGGCCTCCAGCTTCTGGAACAGCCATTTGCCGATGGTGCCCTTCATCGCGCTGGAATAGGTGGCGTCGTCCTTGAACAGCCAGGGCAGGTCGAGCGCCTCGAATTCCCGGATCCCGAGCGGCGCGAACTTCGCAGTCGAAGGTGCCAGCATCTGCACCGAGCCGAGCTGCAGCGCCTCGATCTCCTCCTTGTCCTTGTAGAGCGAGGAGTTCGGATAGATCTCGATCTTGACCTTGCCGTCGGTGTATTTCTCGGCAAGCTCCTTGAACTTCAGCGCGCCCTTCCCCTTCGGAGTATCGTTGGCGACGACGTGGCTGAACTTGATGACGATGGGGCTCTGGGCCTGGGCCAGATCAGGAATTAAGGCGGGGGCCACGAGAATAGCCGTGGCCGCGACCGCCAGAAGCAGCTTGCGCATGAGACAACCTCCCAACAACCTCTAAAACCGGGTCTTTTTTGTTTTACGGTTTCAGTAGTGGCAGCAATCCGCCACCCGAACAACTAGACCTAAGCCCAATTTGCCGCAGCCAAGCTATCTTGACGGCTGCTCTCGACGCAACCCGGCACCCGCTCCCTCCCCGGAAGCGAGCGCTTATGTCGCATTGCGATGCGTCGCATCAGCCCTTGCGCTGAGCAACCATGAACAGCCGCCGGAACGGGAACAGCGTCTGCCCCGCGGCATTCTTCGGGTAAGCCTTGGCGACCCGCTCGCCATAGGCCGCTTCGAACGCGGCCTTCTCCTCGCCCTGCAAAATGTCGAGATAGCGCGTTAGCCAGGTGCCCTTGGTCCATTCCTTAACGGGGTTGTCGCCTTCGAGCACCTGAAGATATTCGGTCTCCCAGATGTCGATGTTTTGCGACAACGGCGCCAGCAGATCGTGATAATAGGCCGGCCCCTCGACCGGCGGCGGCGTGACGAGATGCTCGACCTTGGACCGCCACGGACCGTTCAGCGCGGTCTCGCCGATCAGCACATGCGACGGGGCCAGGAAGTTGCGCGGCATCTGCACCGCCAGCATGCCGCCGGGCGCCACCTTCTCCATGACCGACGGAAACAGTGCCGCATGATTGGGCAGCCAGTGCAGTGCGGCATTGGAATAGACCACATCATATTGCCTGGCCGGGCGCCAATGGCCGAGGTCCTCGTGGGACCATTCCACGTCCGGCGCGGCCTTGCGGCCGGCGGCAACCATCTCGGCCGAGCCCTCGACGCCGGTCACCGCCGCATCGGGCCAGCGCTCTTTGATCAGTTTTGTCACGTTGCCCGCGCCAGCCCCGAGGTCGGCGATCGTGCGCGGACCAACATCCGGTATCCGCATCAACAGGTCGACCGCGGGCCGGAGCCGGTGGCCGGAAAATTTCAGATATTGCTGCGGATCCCAGACCATCGTTCGACGCCTTTTCTTTTTCGTGTTTCCTTCGCGGCGGCTCTTGGTTACCACTGCTCGTCCCGCTCAGGCAATTCGCAAAGCCGGCGGGACGGGCAGGAAACCAACACCCAACGAACCGCAATAAGCAAAAAAGCAATCAAGAGAGCGTGTGACCATGGACCTCGGGCTCAAATCGAAAACCGCTGTCGTCACCGGAGCGAGCATCGGCATCGGCCGCGCCATCGCCAAGGGCCTTGCCGCCGAAGGCGTGCGCATCGTCGGCGTGGCGCGGCGCACCGACCTGCTGGCAGAGCTGGTGAAGGAGGTCGGTGGCGGCTTGATCACGCCATTCGCGCAGGACGTGATGGCCAAGGATGCCGCCGAAAACATCGCGGCCTTCGCCGTGAAGGAGCTCGGCCATGTCGACATCCTCATCAACAATGCCGGCGGCAGCCGCCCCCTCCCCGTCGATGCGCCCGACAGCCAATGGGACGAGGCGATCGCGCTGAACTTCACCAGCTACCGCCGCATCGCACATGCGCTCTTGCCGCAGATGATCGAACGCAAATGGGGCCGCATCGTCAACATCACCGGCAAATCCGAGCCGGAAGGCCTCAACGCCGCGTTCGCAGCCAAGGCCGCCGTGCACGCCTGGGCCAAAGGCCTGTCGCGCGAGATCGGCGAGCACGGCATCACCATCAACTGCATCCCGCCCGGCCGCATCATGAGCGAGCAGATCCGCCGCAACTACGCGCCGGACTATCGCGAGCGCTTTGCCGAGGAGGAAATTCCGGTCGGCTATTGGGGCGAGCCGGAGGATCTGGCCGCGCTCGCGGTGTTCTTGGCGTCGCCGGTGGCGCGGTACATCACGGGGACGGTGATCCCGGTGGATGGGGGGCTGCGGCGGTATCAGTTCTAGGGCGGGGGTGTTGAGTCTGATCAACCGGATGCCGTGTCCGCTCTGCAAGAGAGAGCTCTCAGTGTCAGGCAGCCAAATATGAATGTGCTTTCTCCCCGAATTGGATAGCCTGAGCTATGCCTTGGAAATTGGCCAATTGCCATCGCTCGGGAGACCACGAATGAAGCGGATAGTCACCGCCACCATTGCGCTTGCTGCTTCGGTAATGTTCGCTGCCGCGCAGCCAGCAAAAGAGCTCTACCAACCGGGCCTTGGCGAATTCATGACAGCTACGCAGCTTCGCCACGCCAAGCTATGGTTTGCTGGCAAACAAAATAACTGGGACCTCGCTGCTTATGAGATCGACGAGATCAAGGAAGGCTTGGAGGACGCCGCAAGGCTTTTTCCAACACATGACGGCATCCCAGTCGCTGAGATGATCAAGACCATCATCGATCCACGGATAGAGGAGCTTGAAAAGGCCGTTAGAGCAAAGAGCGGTACCAAATTTACGGCCGCCTTCGACGAGCTTACCAGCGGCTGCAATAGCTGTCACGCGGGAGCCAGCAAGCCGTTTATACGCATTCAGCGTCCCATCGCGTCTCCACTGACCAACCAGAATTTTGCGCCAGAAAAATAATGGGAGTTGCGCGCATCGACCACATGACTTCCGAAAAGGGTCAGAAGCGGCGGTCAAAGTGAGTATGGCCCCGCGTCCGGTCTACCGCGGAGTGCTGACATCGCAACTGTCTCAGCTTTGCTCCGCTAAGGGGCCAGAAGCAGACAGAACAATCGCCGGTCTTTAGACGCGATCATTTATAGCTTATCAACCTGAAGCATATATGGGAGAAGCGCAAACTGCGGAACTGGAAATGAAGCCCGAGATAGCCTTCGGCCGATTAGCTCGATCTTGCATTGCCCCAGGGCTCATTTTAGTTTTGGGTCTATGGTCGTTCGACCGACAAGCAGCGGCGGCTTCTGACGAGCTGGAATATTTCCACGAGTGCGTGAAGCAAGAATTACCCACTACTCTGCACCTCTTCGTCATCAAAAATGGTCCAGATGGCTTAACCCGCGCCGAGGACAGCGCAAAAGTCGACATCGTTAATAGCTTATTTTCGGTTTGTAGACAGCGCGCAGTAGACAGCTCACACCGCGTGGATGACCGGTCTTACGTTGACGACAGCGTAGGATCATTCTTCAAGCAGATTCCCAGATTTGTCGAGCTACAGCGTCAAACAGAGCAGCTATGGAAGTCCGATCCTGATAAAGCGATCGAAGACCAAGCAGTGCGCACCTATCCCCTTTGCCTCGAGGGCACTGCACGAAGGTTAGCCCGAACTTCCGACGATCCTGCCGATACGATTGAGCACGGGGCACTCGCAGCGTGCGAGAAAAGTCGACAGACCATCTTCGACACATATTCCAGCCATGGCAAATCCTATGACCCGGAAGCGATGAAGGCTCTGGAGCAGGAGTTTCATCGTAAGTTGCCTGACGTAGTTACGAGGACACGGAATGACGTACGTAAAGCCACGCAGCAATAGCCATTTTTTCTGCCCGTGAAACAAATTCCACTCTGGGTCAAAAGCGGGAAGTGGCGGCCATCTCGCGGCCCGTCAGCTTATCTCTCAGCAGCAGACGTCGGTCGGCACGGAGGTCCGAGAAGGCTCAAAAAGGCGAAATACCGGAGTTGCCTGCCTAGGTCTGCTTCACGTCTCGAAGCGGACATACGCATGCGCTGCTGCCCCAGATGATCGCGCGCAAATGGGGCCGCATCGTCAACATCACCGGCAAGTCCGAGCCGGAAGGCCTCGACGCCGCCTTCGCCACGAAAGTCGCCGTGCACGCCTGGGCAAAAGGCCTGTCGCGCGAGATCGGCGAGCACGGCATCACCATCAACTGCATCCCGCCCGGCCGCATCATGAGCGAGCAGATCCGCCGCAACTACGCGCCGGATTATCGCGAGCGTTTTGCGGAGGAAGAGATCCCGGTCGGCTATTGGGGCGAGCCGGAAGACCTCGCGGCACTCCCGGTGTTTCTGGCGTCACCGGTGGCGCGGTACATCACGGGGACGGTGATCCCGGTGGAGTGGGGGGCGGAGGTATCAGTTTTAGGGACGGGGTTTGGATCCGATCACCCGTAGGATGGGTAGAGCGAAGCGAAACCCATCGATGGCATCCAACGTGAACATGATGGGTTTCGCAACTGCTCTACCCGTCCTACGGCTTATCGCCTATTCGTGGAGCAACCCTTGCCAGTCCGGAGGCACCGCTCCGGCCGGTCCAGGCACCGGCTGATCCAACGGATGCGAGTGAGGGCCTTGCAGCTTCGGTCCGGCGAAAGCCTCTCCTGTCCTATAGTCGTAAAACCATCGTTCGCCCGGCTCAAAGCTCGTGATAACAGGGTGACCAGTCGCCGCGTTGTGCTTCGATGCATGCTGATTGGGCGACGTGTCACAGCAGCCGATGTGACCGCATTCGGCACATCTGCGAAGATGAAACCACCACTCGCCGGCCGCCGAGCATTCCACGCAACCTGCTCCGCTTGGCTTGGCGGCGAGATTGATGCCATCCCTCTCAGACGTCATAGGCCAACTCACTGGAACTGCTCGTGGTCACCGCGGATGCGTTCACGTGGCGGTCTCGTCCCATCTCCGCCACGGCCGCACTTTGCCAGTGCTTTGTCGGACAGGTCAACGTCGCGGCAGTCCATAGGATGGGTAGAGTGCAGCGAAACCCACAACGGTATCCAGGTTGAAACATGATGGGTTTCGCAAGTGCTCTACCCATTCTACGGGCTCTAATAGTGCCCTGCCGCAAGGCTTGTAGAACGCAGCTCTCTGTGTGTGATTGAAATGTCGTCGCGGCGCAATTGCGATTGCCTGACCAAAGCCCGCTCTACTTGAAATACGACGGGTAGGTCCAATACTGGCCTTTCTCCTCCGGCAGATGTGCCCGCATGATTGCTTTTTGGCCGGCGCGGAGGTCTTCGTCGACAATCACTGCGGTGCCTACGGGAAAGGTCCGGCACTCCCCCGAACTCTTCTGCTCGCGCCAGAATGTCGCGAAGCGAGGAGGGTCATTCATCAGTTCGCCAAGCGTTTTCAGCGTCGGCCATGACTTGCATGCGACGGCCGCAGCCGTTGCGGTCACCTTCTGGCCTGGACTGCGCGCCTGCACAGCACCGATGGTGGTCATGGTGACGACGATGATGACGACGATGAACTTCACATCCAGTCCCTCTGCTTGACGGCATTTGATGCCGCGCAGCCTCATTTCACCAGCACCTGCACCTGCCGCAGCGCGGCCATCAGTTCAGCCCGCAGCTTGGTGGGCGGAATTGTAGCGCGGGCGACGGTGGACAGGTGCAGGTCGATCCACGTGCCCGCCTCGACCCGCTCGGCCCGCAGATTGGACTGGACGGCGCCTGGCAGGGACACGTCGAAGGCCACCACCTCCCACGCGCCCTCCCGCAGCGTTTCGACTCGAACTGGGGCGCGAGCGCCCGCATAAGCCGGGGATCGCGATTCGCCCTCCCAGAACGCGTTGAGACCCTTATATTGTTGTGCCGGCTCCAGCCAGCCGCTGACGATCAGCGGCGGCTCCTGTCGCGCGAGCTTGAAGTAGTTGGGCTTGGCAGCCGCCGCATCAGGAAGCAGCGAGGGGTCGGAGACTTTCACGACGACCCTGCTTTGTGGCATTGTAAAATTGAACGGGACTTCAGACCGAGCCACGCCGCTCAAAGCTGCGAACGAGACAATAAAAAAGGTGAACAACAACGCAAATCTATAGCCCGCGCAGTATCGCATCATTCCCCCTCGTCAAGATCAACCAGGATCATAGCTTGCATTAGAATGCACGCATAGCCAGTCATCCGCTTAGCCTCGCCTGGGGATCGTATCATGTCATCTGCGGCAACCGTCTTCGCGCAATCATTCTTCCACGGCACACGGGCGGATTTGAAACCCGGCGACCTCATTGTCGTCGGCCATCGATCCAATTTCACCGACGTCAAGCCGCTGTCCTGGGTCTATTTCGCGGCCACGCTGGATGCAGCGATCTGGGGCGCCGAGCTGGCCGCGGGTACCGCGCGCGGACGAATTTACGTCGTTGAGCCGACCGGACCGATCGTGGACGATCCGAACGTGACGGATAAGAAATTTCCCGGCAATCCGACTCTGTCCTATCGCTCGCGCGATCCGTTGCGGGTCATCGCCGAAGTGACGCAGTGGCAAGGCCACGCGCCTGAACGGCTGCAGCGGATGAAGGACAATATCGCCCGCCTGAAGGCGGAGGGTAATAACAACATCATCGACTAGATCGCTTTCGAGCGACGTGGACACCGGTTCGCCTGAAGCGGACGCGTTCACGCAAAGTTGCGGCTATGATGCGACGAGAGACATCGCTCGGCGACGAAAAATCGGCACATTCCAATCCCCAACAATCACAGCCCATGCCGCAGTCGCACCGCGGGATGCAACTGGACGCCCCATCGCCGATAGAAGTACCACGGCCCCTGTCCTCGCCAATTCATCACGGGAGACGCGCAACATGAACATCTGGAATCGGACGTCGCGAGGGCATCGCTCCTGCCCCACCTGTTACGGCCCGTCCGCGTCGCGCCGCGGCTTTCTCGCGGGCGTCGGTGCACTTGGCCTTGCCTCGGCCATTCCAGCCGCTGCGGTGTACGGACAGACCAGGCCGGCGCTGATCGATACCCACCTTCATTTCTATCCGCCTGAATACCAAAAGCTCTGGCTCGGCTACGAGGACGCACGCAAGCAGCCGCACTTTCCCGGCCAGGTGGCCTGGACCCGCGAGAAGCTCGTCGAGGACATGGACCGCAACGGCATACGCACGGGCATCCTGTCGATCGCTTCCACGCCAGGCGTGTGGTTCGATCTTGCGCCGGCGGAAGCTGGCCGGCTCGCCCGCGCCTGCAACGAGTATGCAGCTGAGATGATGCGCGACCATCCGGGCCGCTTCGGCCTGTTCGCGACCTTGTCGATGCTGGACATCGATGCCACGCTCAAGGAGATCGAATATGCATTCGACACGCTGAAGGCCGACGGGATCGGGCTGCAAAGCAGCTACGGCAACAAATGGCTAGGCAACGTCGCCTACAAGCCGGTGCTGGAAGAGCTGAACCGTCGCAAGGCGGTCGTTTACGTGCATCCGCTGGTCGCGAGTTGCTGTAGTGCGCTCAGCGTCGGCACGTTTCCAGCGGTGATCGAAGTCCCGCACGACACCACACGCACCGTGACGAGCCTTCTGCTCAATGGTTCATTTGCCCGCTACCGCGACATCAAATGGCTGTTCTCGCACGCCGGTGGCACGATTCCGATGATGGCCGGGCGCATCGATTCGTTCTATGGGGCGCGGCCCGACCTGAAGCAGTTTGCACCGGAGGGGATCGAAGGCGAGCTACGCCGGCTTCACTACGACACCGCGAACGCGACTTTTGCGCCGTCCATGGCCGCGCTGCTCAAGCTCGTACCGCCCTCCCAGATCACCTACGGCACCGACTATCCCTACTTCGGCCTTGGCCAGTTCGAACAGTTGCAGAAGCTTGGCCTCTCGACAGGGGATCTCGACGCGATTGGCCATAAGAACGCGACACGTCTCGTTCCGCGGCTGCAGGCTTAGAGCATCGCGCAACCTTACCCGATGCCGCGCCGGGACGGCTGACGCTTGATCTAGATCAAGGCCGCCACGGCCATGCCATCCCGGAATAGGCTGTCGATGGCCGCGCAGAACGCGCAGCCCGCAAGCCAAGGAGATGATCGGTCATGACCTCCTCGAATTCCCTCCGCACCCTCATTCTCGCCGGAGCCGGTGCCCTGCTATCGGGCGCAGTCGCTCAGGCCGGGCCGATCCCGACGCATCTGGTGACGATGAAGTCGATGGCCGATCAGACAACGACCGAAGTGCGCTGGGTTGGCGGCTGGCGTGGCGGCTACGGCTATCGCGGCGTCGGCAACGGCTACCGCGGCAGTTGGGGCTATCGCGGCTACGGCTATCGCGGCCTCGGTTACGGTGTGGCCGCCGGCGCCGTCGTCGGCGGCGCGATTGCGCGGGGCGCCTATTACGGCGGCTATGGCGGGTACTACGGTGGCTACCATGGCGGTTATCCCGCCTCCGGTTACAGCTACCCGGCCGCGTCAAATTACGGTTACGGCGGCAACTATGGCTATGGCTATCGCTATGGCGGCGATTATTGCCCGCCCTCCGGCAGCTACTGGGCCTACTAGCGGGGAAACGTACTCGCCGCTCGGAGGATGGCTTGCCGCGGGCTGCCATTCTCCGATGAGCCAACTCGCCGGCGAGCGCAGCTCATCCCTCGCCCGCCGGCGGGACGACATACAGCGTCAGCGCAAACACCGCGTAGATGAAGATCATCAGGGCGCCGACGAACCATGCCGAGCGTCCACTCGTGGTGATAAAGCTCGCCGCGACCGTCGCAATCATCACCATGGTGACGGCACCCGGCCAGAACTGAAGGTTCATCGGCGTCGGACCGACGACATAGCTGAGCAGCACGAGCGCCGGTGCAACAAACAGCGCGATCTGGGAGGCGCTGCCAAGTGCAATGCTGACGGCCATGTCGAGCCGGTCCTTGCGCGCAGCGGCAAAGGCCACCGCGAATTCGGCGGCGGCACCGACCAGCGAAACGATAATGAAGCCGACAAAGGCCGGGCTCATCCCGAACGATTCCGCCGCCTTCTGCACGGATTCCACGAAGATCTCGCTCACCAGCGCGACCAGCACGGTGACGACCAGCAACGTCCCGACGGCGACCCCGATCGGCCAGTGTCCCTCCTCGTTCTCGCCGTGATCGGCACTTGCGAACAATTCCTTGTGCGTGCCGAGCGAGAACCACAGGCCGAGCGCGTAAGCAGCAATCAACAGGATTGAAATGCCGACGCTCAGCTTGTGAATGACGCCGCCGCCCTGCGGCAGATGCTCGAGGTCAGCGACCGCCGAAGGAGCCAGCAGGGCGACGGTCGCCATCAGCAATAGGCCGGACGAGAGCCGTGCGCCGGCGCGGTTGTACTCCTGCACATGATAGCGCATGCCGCCGATCAGCAGGCAGGCGCCGAGCATGAACACCGCGTTGGTGACGATCGCGCCCGCAATCGAGGCTTTCACCAGCATGTACTGGCCCGCACGCAGCGCGGTGATGGCGATGATCAGCTCCGTCAGATTGCCGAGCGTTGCGTTGAGCAGTCCGCCCACGGCATCGCCCGTCCTGGCGGCGACCGCTTCGGTGGCGTGGCTGAGCAGCGCCGCCAGCGGCACGATCGCAAGCACGGCGAGCACGAAGAGCAGTGTGTGGGAATACGGGGCTATGGCCTCCGCCACCAGCACGCCCGGCACGAAGACCAGCATCCAGAGCAAAGGGGTATCCCGGATTTCCCTGAGCAGAGTTCGCATATGGGCCGCCCTTTCCATGGATGCGTTGCTGGAAAGGTCGGGCGGAGCCGCGGGGTGAGTCTTGATCTGGCTCAAGCGGGCCGGGGGAGACGCCCCACTGGAAGGCACAAAACCGACATCGCGCACGATGAGAATGTGCTCTCGTCCCCGACCGCTGGCACGATGACATCATGCCAGTGTTTTGCCCGACGGGTCAACGTGATCGTGGTCACGCATGCCTTCGCGACGATCGGCCAAAAACCCCTTGACGATCAAGGGGCCTTCTACTGTGCATGGGGTTGTTTTCGAATTTTTGTTTTGAGGCACAAGAAAAATCGCGCGGGCGGCGCCTACTCCGCCTGCAAGATCTCCGCAATCGCAGCCCCCGCCGCGATCGTGCCGAGCTTGCCGCCGACGTCACGCGTGGCCCTGCCCTCACGAAGCGCCTTCGCCACCGCAGCTTCGATCGCACGCGCAGCCTCCTCGTAGCGGACGGCGCCGGTCTTCTCGCCATGGCAGCCGAGCAGCAGCGCGGTCGACAGGATCAGCGAGACCGGATTGGCGACGTCCTGCCCCGCGATGTCGGGCGCCGAGCCGTGCGCGGCCTGCGCCATCGCATAGCGGTCGCCGACATTCAGCGAGCCGCCGAGGCCGAGGCTGCCTGACAGCTCAGCCGTGAGATCGGACAGGATGTCGCCGAACATGTTGGTGGCGACGATGACGTCGAAGCGGTCGGGGTTGCGCACCACATGCGCCATCATGGCGTCGACCAGGATGTCGTCGACTGCGAGACCGGGATAGCCCTTCGCCGCCGCACGGCAGATGTCCAGAAACATGCCGTCGCCGATCTTGAGCACATTGGCCTTGTGCACGATGGTGAGATGTTTTCGGCGCTTCATCGCCAGACGACACGCAGCATGCGCGATGCGCTCGCAGCAGAGGCGCGTGATCCGGCGTAGCGAGATCACGACATCAGGCGTGACCAGCATCTCGCCATTGCCCTGCTCCATGTTGCGGTCGGCGTAGAAGCCTTCGGTGTTCTCGCGCACGACGACGAGGTCGAACTCGCCGAGCCGGCCGGGCCGGCCGGCATAGGTGCGCGCGGGCCTGATGTTGGCGTAGAGGTCGAGGTTTTTGCGAAAATGCCTGGATGGATTGATCTCGCCATGCGCCTCGTCCTTGAAGTCGAAGGTCGCAGTCGGCCCCAGGATCAGACCGTCGGCGGCGCGGACGATGTCGAGCAGCTCGGGGCGCACCGTCGTGCCTGAGTGCTTCAGGCTCGCATGGCCGACCGCGTGCTCCTCCAGCCGCAAATTGAGCTGGAAGCGCTCGGAGGCCGCGCGCAGCACACCGGATGTCGCTGCCGTGATCTCGGGCCCGATGCCGTCACCGGGCAGAACGACGATTTGCATGGCGCTTCCCCTGAATTGCAGCCGATGGCGCGATCATACGCCGAGGCGTGGCGGCTTCGCCCAGCCTTCGCGCATACAATGCATGCGTGCTTGTACCTGTGGAAGCGGGCCCAAGCGTAGTACATGCCAAAAGTCCCCTTTAGCCACGCGGCCGGAGCAACGCGCCAACGCAATGACAATCACGTTACCCGCCGCCGCGCGCGAACCCGACCACACCATGTCCGACGGCCTGCCGGCAGCCCAACGGCGCTGGGCGATCGCTGCGATCTTCACCGCACTGGCGATGGCCTCGCTCGACACTGCGATCGCCAACATCGCGTTGCCGGCGATTGCCGCCGACCTGCATGTCTCGCCGGAGCAGTCGGTCTGGGTCGTCAACGTCTACCAGATCGCGCTGGTGGCAACGCTGCTGCCGCTCGGGGCGCTCGGCGAGATCGTCGGGCACCAGCGCATCTATCTCGGCGGCCTGATCCTGTTCACCATCGCCTCGCTGTTCTGCGCAGTGGCGTGGTCGCTGGACAGCCTCTTGGTCGCGCGCACGCTGCAAGGCCTGGGGGCCAGCGGCATCATGAGCGTCAACACTGCGCTGGTGCGCTTCGTCTATCCCGGACGAATGCTCGGCCGCGGTTTTGGTCACAACGCGCTGGTGGTCGCGACCGCCTTCACCCTCGGACCCTCGGTTGCCTCCGCCATCCTCGCGCTCGGGCCGTGGCCTTGGCTGTTCGCGGTCAACATCCCCTTTGGCCTGGTCGCGACCGGCATCGGCTTTGCGATGCTGCCGAAGACGCCGCGCGCCGATCACGGCTTTGATTTTCTCGGCGCGCTGCTGGCGTCGGCCTGCCTCGGCCTGTTCATCACCGGCATCGGCAGCGCCGCGCATAATCTGTCGCCGGTTATCGTGGGCATCGAGCTGGTCACCGGGCTTGCGCTCGGCTTCATCCTGACGCGCCGGCACGCCGATCACCCAGCGCCGATGCTGCCGATCGATTTGTTCAGCCGTCCCATGTTCGCCCTCTCGGCGGCGACCGCAGTCTGCTCCTTCGCCGTGCAGGGCCTCGCCTTCGTCTCGCTGCCGTTCTATTTCGAGGACGTGCTGGGACGCTCGCAGGTCGAGACCGGCTTCTTCATGACGCCGTGGCCGCTGGTGGTCGGCATCATGGCGCCGATCGCCGGCCGCCTCTCCGATCGCTACGCAGTGGGATTGCTCGGCGGCATCGGTCTCGTGCTGCTCGGCCTCGGCATGGCGCTGCTCGCGATGCTTCCGGCCAATCCTGCCATCCCCGACATCATCTGGCGGATGGTGATCTGCGGCATGGGTTTTGGTTTCTTCCAGGCCCCGAACATGAAGGCGGTGATGTCCAGCGCCCCACCGCACCGCAGCGGCAGCGCCTCCGGCATCGTCGCGACCGCGCGGCTGACGGGACAGACGACGGGCGCAGCACTCGCCGCCGCCTGCTTTGCTCTCGCCGGCCACAGCGGTGCGACCGTCGCGCTCGCACTCGGCGCAGGCTTTGCAGCACTCGGCAGTGTGATGAGCTTCTTGCGGCTGGCGGTGAAGTAAGGCCCTCAGGCCAGATGCCGGGCTGCGGTCACATCGATCGCCGCCGCAGGGATGACGGCCTCGTCGTCGAGCGCAGCAAGGCGCACATCGATGGCATCGATGACCTTGCGCGAGAACGGCCCGAGATGGGCATAGGCCGCGATCATCTGAACGGCAATGCGTGCCGATGACGTGTCGCGCTTGGCGCAGTTCATGAAAGTCTGCCACAGCGGGCGCCCGTTCGGAATCGCCGTCACCACGCGATGCACCGTCTCCATCGCTCCGATTCTGGCGCGGATGTCGCCTTCGGCGAGCTCGGGGCGCTGCCTGGAGCGGTCGAGAAGCGTCATCAACTTGTCGATGCGGCCTGCATAGGCCGCGGGGCTATAGACGCGTTCGAGCACGGTCTTGTAGTCCATCAGGATATCGCGCAGCGGACGGACCGGATCGAAATTGATGCCGCCGGTGCACTGGTCGCCGCCCGTGGTCGACGCCAGATCGTGGTCCGCATGCAGCCGGCCCTCCTTCTCAAGGCGGCGCGTCAGCTGCGTGTTCGGCAACGCATAGAGCAGGCCGACCATGGCGACCGGGATCGCGGCCTCCTCGATGAAGTCGACCATGGCATCCGCCATCGCAACCTTCTCGTTGTCGAAGCCGACGATGAAGCCCGCGGTGACGAGCATGCCGGCGGCGTAGATCTTGTGGATGCTCTCGGCAATGTTGCGGCGCGTGTTCTGCTTCTTCCGCATCGCGACCAGCGTCGCGGGATCAGGGCTTTCAATGCCGACGAAGATGGCGAAGAAATTGGCCGCCCCCATCAGGTCGAGCAATTCAGCATCGTCGGCGAGATTGACCGAGGCCTCGGTCGACAATTCGAACGGATAGCCGTGCGCGCGCTGCCATTCGGCGAGCTTCGGCAGGAACTGCCTGAGCGATTTCTTGTTGCCGATAAAGTTGTCGTCGACGAAGTCGAGATGGCCGCGATAGCCCATCTGGTAGAGCTTCTCGAGCTCGACGAACATCTGCTCGATCGTCTTGGTCCGCGGCACCCGCCCGTAGAGCTCGATGATGTCGCAGAACTCGCAGGTGAACGGACAGCCGCGGGAATACTGTACACCGAGATAGAGATAGTCCTCGAACTTGAGCAGGTCGAAGCGCGGCACCGGCGTCCTGGTGACGTCGGCCTGGAATTTCGGCGCGGTGAAGGTGCCGGCGCGTGCGCCGCTGTCCCAGGCCGCGATGAATTCGTCGATGATGCTTTCGGCTTCACCGAGCACGCGGAAATCGGCGCGTTCGTAGACATGGGGGCTCGAGGTCGGATCGGGACCGCCGACGACCACCGGCTTGCCGGCCGCGCGGCACTCTTCGATCAGGCGCAGCGTGTCGGCCTGCTGCGGCAGCATTCCGCCGGTGAAGACGACGTCGGCCCAGGCAAGATCGTCGTCACCGAACGCTTGCGTGTTGCAATCGATCAGCCGGACGGTCCAGCTCTTGGGCAACATCGCGGCAACGGTAATCAGGCCGAGGGGAGCAGCAGGGCGCTTCACGCCCATCAGCTTGCAGGATTCCCCAAAACTCCAAAACGACTCCGCCGTGAAGAGCGGATAGAGCATCAGCACGTTGCAAGGCTGCGGTACGTTCATAGAACCCCTTTGGCTTCACCCCCAGTGTAGCAGAGCGTCCTCGTCTTGCACCCCGGCAAAAGGGACAAACTGTCGCTGCAACGCAGCAGCGATCGGACCTGGAACCGCCGTTCATGAACGGACGTCGTCCCAAGCCGCGCGTCTGGCGTCCGGGGCTGGAACCGGGCCCGCTGATCAGGCGCGCTCGGTCGCAAGCAGCTTCCGGCTGCTCGCCAGCACGTCGCTGCACCAGGCGAAGAAGCCGCCGAGGAACTCGCGGCCGGCCGCGTCGGTGCGGGCGTGCTGCCGCAGCGTCTCGAACCCCTTCTCCATCCGCGAGGCATTGCGCGCAAGCAGCGTGCGGATATCGCTGCGAACTTGCGGATCCTCCTCCTGCTCGAGCAAGTACACGTCGAGCTGGGTGACGTGGATGAACGAATATTGCGCGTGCAGCACCGCCGTCATGGGGCGCGGCCGGTCGACCACGATCGGGCTCGGATAGAGCTCATCTTGCGGATTGCTGATGATCCGGATCGCATTCTCGTTGGCGACGCCGAATGCCCGCAGCTTGTGATGCGCCATTTCATGCACGATCGCCTGCGCGGTCGCGAGCGGACAGTTGACCGTGAGGCCGATGACGCCGAAGCGCGCATCGATCGAATGGCTGGCCGAGCCGAGGCGGCCGGGCCCTTCGGTCGGCTGCTCGGTGTCGTGATAGCACTGGATCGTGTGGACGATGTCAGGCCATTGTCTTGCAGCGAGCGGCCAGCGGCGGACGTAATGAAGCGCCTGCTCCATGGCCGTGATGGCTTGCCCGTCGGGGACGAACCGCGGCGCTGGCAGCAAGGGATCGTCGGTGCGCAGGGCAACCCTGCCCTCAGCAACGGCCGGCGCGCCGTTCACCGGAGGTCGCTGCGGCGGCAGCGGGCGCCACGGGGTCGACTCGGTTTCGATCAGGCCGAGAGCGACGGCGGTGTCGTAACCATCGGTCTGCGGTCGTGCTGTGCGTTCCCAGTCAATCGACGTCGCATTCATGGCGCGTTCTCCTTCAAACCGGTCAGTGCAGGCGATCCATCGCCGGCGAGAGCGTCGCGGACACCCGCGCCGCGCGCCCAGGCAGCAAGGCAAGCCCCATCGTTGCCGCAAGATTGTCCATATCCCTGAAGCGGTGCAGCGACCGGTCGGTGCCGATCACGATGATCGACCTTGCGATCGCGGAGATGGCGACGAGCGCGTCGCGATCGCCAAGCCGCTCCGGATCGACGAAAGCGATATCGATGCCGCCGGGAACCAGACGCGACAGTGCCGCGAGCGCTTCGATGCTCGCCCCGGCGAGCACAGGCGATGACGCGCCGAGGCGTTGGCGTGCGGCTTCCGCGAGCGCGGTATCTTCTTCCGTGCCGTACAATTTCAGCTTGGGCTTTGTTTGCGCAAGCAGCTGCAGCAACAAGCCATCGCCGCATCCGACATGCACGGCCGTTGTGGCGCGGCGCAGCGCAGCGGTCTGCTCCCAGACAACGGCGCTGAAGCGCGAGCGCATGGCGAAAGGACTCGCGAAACCGGCCGATTCAAATCCGATGCCGAGTTCGGCGAGGATATCGGCGCTGCCTGCGGCGGTGATCGCTGCGGCCTTTCGTTTTTCCGGGCGCGGCGCCGGCGCGGCGGGACGAGGCTGCGACGGACCCTCGTCGGACAGCCATGTGCAGCGGAACGCAGCCGTCGTGATTTCGGCGATGCCATTGACCAGCGACGCGTTGACCGTCCAACATGCGATCTCTTCCAGCCAGCTCATTTCCTCGATGAATCCGAGCTGGCGGCCAAGATCGAGAAACGCCCGCGAACGATCGCGCGTGGCGACACACCCCGCCGAACACGGCGCATGCCGCACCGGTCCCAGTCCGAGAACCCCGAGCGCGGTATGCGCGGGCATCGCCGCGTTGTCCTCGCGGGCGAGCAGGCTCGCGAGCGAATCGCTTCCGCCGCGCCGAAGATGGTTCGCCCAAGATTCCGCGCAACAGGCGGGATAGCCGAACCGTATCGCCGTCTTCACCACGTCCTCTGCAGCCGGATCGGCCATCGCGACATCGAGCGCCGCAGCGCCGATCAGGAACGCATAATCGAGCAGCCGTTTCGGTTCGTCGATCCACGCTTCCTGCGTCCAGTCGGCGGCATAGCCGAGCGAAGCCTTGACCGGCTTCGCTTCCAGGCCGATCGCGCGAGCCCTCTCCGTCAAGGCCTCGATGCCATCATAGCCGGTCCACAGCACAGTCGCCGGAATGTGCTCCCGTCGCACCATCTCCAGCTCGATCGCAATCGCAACGTCGCGGAGACGGTCCAGACGCGGCTGCCAGAGCGCACGCGCCTGCGGCCCGCTGAAGCTGATGCGCTGTGCGGCTGCCTTGGCGACAACCGGCTCCCGCGGAGTAGCTCCGAGCGGAGGACGGGGCCAAGTTAGCCAAGTTGACGTCATGTTGCCTCCGCCGGCTGGAGCAGCGAATGCAGGGTGGGATTATCACCGATCGACCAGGCCGCGATCATCTTCGCTTCGAGATCGGCGCGGCGCTCCGACCGGCTGATCACGGTTTCCCCGTTCGCCTGAAGTTCGGTCTCGATGTCCTCGAACAGACCGAACCACACCGGACAGTCGATCGAGCGCTTCCGCCAGTCGCCGCCGATCGCGGTGCCCGGGCAATTGCCCTTGCAGGCGAGGAAGAATCGGCAGTCCTGGCATCCGTCATCGGACTGCGGCGTGCGATAGAGCGAGAGCTGGCGCTCGAATGCTTCGCGGCTCGCGCGCAGATGGGTGACGCCATCCTTGTTGGTGCGGCCGCAATTGCCGAGCCGGCCATCGCTCTCGACGCCGACCACGGCACGCGTCGCATAGGGATCGCAGGCGTGGAACACGCACGAGGTGCGGGCGTCGTCTCCCCTGAGCATCGCGGCCATCTCGGCGAAGATGTCAAACTCGACTGACGACAGCTCCTGTTCGAGCTGGCGCAATCGCCTGAGAGCCACGAGATTCTCCTGCGCGGTGAGCGCGAGGCCCTCGCCTCCTTCTGTTTCGTCCTGCTCCAGCAGATGTAGCCGCAGCTTGCGCACGCCGAGGCTGCCGAGAAACCCGATCCAGTCGCAGAGCACGGCCAGCCGATCCGGCGATGCGTTGATCCGGTTGAGCGTCACGATCACGTTCGGCGGCATGCCCTCGCGGCACAGCGTCTCGATTGCCGCCTCGATCCGCGCGGTCGCGCGCCGCGTCGCCGGCAGACTGCCGGCCCAGCGGGCATCGTTGAGCGGTCCCGGACCGTCGATGGAGATGCCGATGCGCACGCGGTATTTCCTGAACAGCTCGATGTCGCGTTCCTCGATCAGCGTGCCGTTGGTCTGCATGCCGACGCCGCCATGGCGGTCGAAACCCAGCTGCATCAGCCGTTCGAGATCGGGCCGGCGGGTCATCATGATCTCGCCACCGAACAGGCTGAACGGCTCGGCCAGTCTGTCGAGCGTCGCCATGATCGCATCGAGATCGTAGCGCGTCGGCACGTTGCCGGCAGTGCGGATGCCCTCCTGATAGCAGTAGCGGCACTTGATGTTGCACTTGTCGCCGAGCGGGCGGACTTCGACGGTCATGGCTGCACCCGTTCGAGGTCGGCCGGCTCTTTGCCGACATCCGTCAAGCTCGCGAATACTGTCGCGCGTTCACGCGGAAGGATGAAACCGAGCGGAAACTCGGCGCGCGCTTCGGCATCAAAGATCTCCCGGCCGGCCTCCGTGACCAGCGAGAGCATCCTGCCGTCGATCTCGACCGCGAACCGCCGCGTCAAGACGGCATCCATTGCGGCGCCGACCAACGCTGCTTCGAAACAATCGGCCAACTGCTCGACGACGTTCGGTCGCGTGCAGGGATTGCGCAGCAGATTGAGCACGGCGACCTCCGCCCGTGTCGGGCAATAGAACGGCTGGAGCGCGCATGCGCGGGTGTCACTGACGAGATGCGCGGCGCCTACGGCCGTCATCGTCAATTGAGGCGCGAACGGCTGGTCGAACCAGCGCGCGCGCCAGCCCGCGCTCGCGGCCTTGAGCGACAGCAAATCCTGCTCGCGTGCGGCGTCAGGCGCATCGCCCTCGAAGAAGTAAGCGAGGTTAGCGAGATCCTCGTCCGGGACGTCGTAGATCGCGCCATAGGCCGGCATCTGCGTGACGTTGTGAAAGCCGATCTCTGCGGCGCGTTCGAAATTGGGGCTGAAGCGGTCGAGCCTGATACGGCCGCAGCCGACCGGCGGCTGAAGATGCTCGAGCAGCGGCACCATCTTGGCGACGGCGTCATAGGCCTCGCGCGGCTCGCCGGGAAAGCCATAGAGGATCGACCAGACGAGGCCAACGCCGAGCTCGCGGCAATTGCGCAGCAGACGCAGGTTGAGCAGAGCGCTCACGCCCTTGCGCATGAGATGCAGCACCGGATCGGACAGGCTCTCGATGCCGGGCTGCAACCAGACAGTCCCGGCCAGCGCCAGCTTCTCGAGCTGCGCCTCGTCCATATTGGCCTTGATCTCGTAGAAGAAGCGAAAGCCGTGCGCCGGCCGCTCGGCGAGCTTTCCGAGCACGCCGTCGATGTGGCTCATGCCCAAAATGTTGTCGGTTGCGGCGAAGCGGCTGATCCCGAACTCCGCATGCAGCGTCTCGATCTCGCTCAGCACGCGCGGCGCCGACTTGGCCCGGAACGCCATACCCTCCCCGTTCAGGCCGCAGAAGGTGCAGTGGTGTTTTTGGCCCCACCAGCAGCCGCGCGAGGACTCGAACGGAATAGAGGGGCGCACGCGGGCGGCTTCCGACAGCTCCGCGAGCTGCACGAAATAGTCGGCGTAGTCGGGGATCGGCAGCGCATCCATCGCGGTTGGACCGGTTGCGCTACCTGCGGCCGGCCGGTCGCGAGACAGGCACCCCGACAGGCCGCGAGGCACATCGCCACGCAGGATCGCCTCGACGGCCGGCCCGAACACAGTGTCGGCTTCGCCATTGAAGACATAGTCGATCTGCGCGAAATTCTTCAGCAGCACTGCGCCCATCGGCCCATGGCAATTGGCGCCACCGAAGCAAACGACCACGGACGGATCACGCGCCTTGACCGCGGCAGCGATCGCAAGCGAAGCGACCGTCTGCTCGAACATCGAGGTGAAGCCGATGATTCTGGGGTTTCTTTCGAGCAGCCGCTCGGCTGCTTCCTCGACGAAGGAGGGAATCAAATTGCGGCGAATCTCGTAGAGCCGTTCGAACCCCTTGCGCTCGATGGCGGCGCCGAGCTCATGGATGTGGCGCTGCACCTGCGGCCGGTTGGGCCGCGGGCCCAGGCACTCGCCAAACAGCCAATCGCCGGCCAGCAGATGGCTCGGCAGCTTCTCCGCAAGCTGCTCGTTCAGATCGAGCCCGATGCGATCGGCGAAGAGCAGATTGAGATAGAGCGTCTCGGCCCGAATCCCGTTCTGCCGCAGCAGCGCCTGCAAAAGGCCGAGCGCCGCCGACGGCCGCACCACGGACATCACCGGCGCAGAGCAGAAGAGGACATCGACGCTCATTGGGCGGCCACGATGTTTTCAGGCACAACCTGTCCGTCCAGCAGGATCTCGCAGGTCTCGATCTGGCTCCGGCGCGCTTCAGCAGCGGCGCGCACGCGCGCCAGCAGTTCCGGCGACCGAAAGATTCGATCGCAGGCGGTGCAAATCCCGTCGAAATCCTCCACGCGCATCGGCACGGGATCGTCGACCGTGACGGCGGCCAGAATGGCAACCGGACCTTCGAGCCTGATCCAGCGATAGAGAGGATCGTCGGCGGCCGCCCGCATGGCGGCTTCGATCCCCTCTTCGGCAATGTGGCCGACTTTCAGGGAATCGTAGTGAGGAAGCACACCGCAGCAGGGCTGGATGCCGCCCTCGTGATCGACCGTGAGGGTGTAGAGAACGGACTCGCACGGTCCGCGGTAAGCCGACGCGTGGCGAACGCGCCCCGCTCGCGTTTCCTCATCCGTGCCCTCGCCACGGCCGGTCGAGTTGGCGACAGTTTCGTAGATGTTGATCCCAGGCTCATCCTGGAGGCCAAGGTCGACGCGCAGGCTGGCGGCGGTGATCCGCGAGCCGGCCTCGACCACCACCGCGATTCGAAGCAGCAGGCCGCACTCCCGCGCGGCCGCGACCGCATTGGCGATGAAGTTCAGCGGCACAAATTCGGCATGGGGATCGTCATAGGACAACGTCATTTCAGTGAGGCCCGCAACCCGCAGCTGTTGGACAGCCGCCATCGCGCGCGCAGGCGACTTGGCCCAGAACGCACTCGTGGTGATGCCGGCGCGCAAGCCCAGCGATGCGGCCAACGCGACGGCTTCAGCTACGATATCCGCGTGCAGCATCGGATCGCCACCGACGAAATGGACGATCTCCATCGACGGTATCTGCGCGGCCTGCTGAATGCAGCGATGAACGTCAGCGGCGGAGAGATGGCCGCCGTGAAACATGTCGGATGAAAAGCAACAGTGCGAGCACTTGAGCGGACATTTCAGCGTGACGTTCAAAACGAGATTCTTAGGCGTCACCCTGGCCGCGCGGAAATCGGATAAATATTGTGCGCCGTGCGCCATGGCCGACGACCCCATATCCCGGCTGCCCGGCGAACCGGTCAGCCGGCCATCATGATCTGCCGACGAAAGTTTGCCGAAACCGGATCAGAGGAGGTCGATATGGATCGAGCCGGCCTGTACGCCACCGCTACGCGAGGCCAGCTTGCCCCGCAGCATCGACGCGGTCTGCTCGTCGAGCTGTACGCCGACGCTGCTCAGATACGAGACCGGGTCCTTGCTGACGTCGCTCGCGAGGCCGAGCAGGTCCGCGTGGCTGGTGAGTCCGGAAGGCGTTTTCGCTTTGAGATCGTTACCTGACGCAAGAACTTTTTCGAGATCAATCGTGACGATGCGACCCATGGCGTTTCTCCCTTAGGATGGACTAATGATCCATCAAACCAAAGGTTGTACAATACCCCTAGATAGTCAAATGAAATCGATGCGACCAAAGGCTGCGGACTTGTACCGCCGTTCACACGCCGCGACACCGCACTCCCGGAATTCTTCCCGGCGCGCTTCAATCTCTTTGAGCGGTGAACCCTCGGACTATTGATTTGAACAGTTCCAATTTGCCAGACACATTGTTTCCTGAGTCCAATCGGTGGATTGGGTCAATCAGGGGACTTGCGATGGCAAACCTAACAATCAACGGAAAAACCTTCACGCTCGATGTCGAGCCGGATACGCCGCTGCTCTGGGCGATCCGCGAGAATGCCGGCCTGACCGGCACCAAATATGGCTGCGGCATTGCACAATGCGGCGCCTGCACCGTTCACATGGACGGCGTCGCCATGCGCTCCTGCGGCGTTTCGGTGAGCGAGGCCGAGGGCAAGAAGATCACAACGATCGAGGGGCTCGCCTCCGGCGACACGCTGCACAAGGTGCAGGCAGCCTGGATCGCGAAAGATGTTCCGCAATGCGGGTACTGCCAGAGCGGCATGATCATGGCGGTCGCGGCGCTGCTCGCCGAGAAGCCGAAGCCGACCGACGCCGATATCGACGAGGCCATCACCAATATCTGCCGCTGCGGCACCTTCCAGCAGGTGCGCGAAGCGATCCACACGATCGCAAGCGCGTAAGGAGCCGCCCATGAACAAGCACGTCTCTCCCAAGATGAACCGCCGCGCCTTCGTCGTCGGCACCGCCGCAGTCGGCGCCGGCCTTGCCATCGGCCTGGACCTCCCCTTCGGCGGCCCCGCAATGGTTCGCGCGGCCGACGGCTCGCCCGAGGTCAACGCCTGGGTCGTGGTCAAGCCCGATGACACCGTGGTGATCCGCATCGCCCGCTCCGAGATGGGCCAGGGTTCGCTGACCGGTCTCGCCCAGCTCGTTGCCGAGGAACTCGAATGCGACTGGTCCAAGGTCACGACCGAATATCCGACCCCCGGCCAGAGTGTCGCACGCAAGCGCGCCTGGGGCGATTTCTCGACCGGTGGCAGCCGCGGCATCCGCTCCTCGCAGGACTACGTCCGCAAGGGCGGCGCCACCGCGCGCGTCATGCTGATCGAGGCCGCCGCCAACGAGTGGAAGGTGCCGGCCTCCGAATGCACCGTCGCCAAGGGCGTCATCACCCATAAGGCATCGGGCAAGACCACGACTTACGGCAAGGTCGCCGAGGCCGCGGCGAAGCTGACGCCGCCGGCCGAGGTCAAGCTCAAGGACCCGAAGGACTGGACCATCGCGGGCAAGGGCCTGTTGCGGCTCGACACGGCCGACAAGACCAATGGCAAGATGATCTACGGCATCGACGTCAAGCTGCCGGGCATGCTCAACGCCGCGATCAAGGACTGCCCGGTGTTTGGCGGCAAGCTGAAGAGCTATGACGAAGCCAAGATCACCGGCATGAAAGGCGTCAAGAAGGTCGTCAAGGTCGGCGATACCGCCGTTGCGGTCGTTGCCGACACCTGGTGGCACGCCAAGACCGCGCTGGACGCGTTGCCGATCGTCTGGGACGAGGGCGAGAACGCAAAAGTCTCCAGCGAGTCGATCGCGAAGTGGCTGGCCGAGGGCCTGAACAACGACCAGCCGGCCTATGTCGGCAACAAGAACGGCGACGTCAAAGCGGCGATTGCAGGTGCTGCGAAGAAGGTCGAGGCCGTCTACAACTATCCCTACCAGAACCACGCCACGATGGAGCCGATGAACGCCACCGCGCTCTACACGGCCGACAAATGCGAGGTCTGGTGCGGCACGCAGAACGGCGAGGCCGTCTTCGCGGCGGTGCTGGAGGCCTCCGGCCTGCCGGCGGAAAAGTGCGACATGTACAAGGTGATGCCCGGTGGCGGCTTCGGCCGGCGCGGCCAGACCGACTATGTCCGCCAGGCAGTTCTGATCGCCAAGGAGATGCCGGGCACGCCGGTCAAGCTGTTGTGGTCGCGCGAAGAGGACATGGCGCACGGCCGGTATCACCCGATCACCCAGTGCAAGATGACCGGCGCGTTCGATGCCGACAACAACCTGGTCGCGCTGCACTACCGCCTGTCCGGACAATCGATCCTGTTCTCGCTGCGCCCCGAAGCGCTGCAGAACGGCATGGATCCGGCCGCATTCCAGGGCGTCGCCCAATCCGGCGAGGCCGCGATCGGCTATTCGGTGCCGAACTTGCTGGTCGAGCATGCGATGCGCAACCCGCACGTCCCGCCCGGCTTCTGGCGCGGCGTCAACGTCAATCACAACGCGATCTACATGGAATGCTTCATGGACGAGCTGGCTCATTCTGTAGGCCAGGATCCGCTCGAGTTCCGCCGCAAGCTGATGGGCAAGAATCCCAAGCATCTGGCGGTGCTAAATGCCGTGGCCGAGAAGATCGGCTGGGACAAGCCGGCGCCGCAAGGCATCTACCGCGGCATCGCGCAGGTCATGGGCTATGGCAGCTACGTCGCCGGCGCCGCCGAGATTTCGGTGACCGAAGGCAACAAGATCAAGGTGCTTCGCATCGTCGCCTCTACCGACCCCGGCTACGTCGTCAATCCGGCGCAGGTGGAGCGGCAGATCGCGGGGTCCTTCGTCTACGGCCTCTCCGCACTGTTCTACGGTGGCTGCACCGTCAAGGACGGCAAGATCGAGCAAACCAACTTCGACACCTTCAACTCGATGCGCATCAACGAGATGCCGAAGGTGGAATCGGTGATGGTGCCGAGCGGCGGATTCTGGGGCGGTGTCGGCGAGCCGACCATCGGCGTCGCGGCGCCGGCGGTGCTCAACGCCTATTTCGCGGCCACCGGCAAGCGCATCCGTTCGGTTCCGCTGCGCGACCAGAACATCACCTTCGCCTGAGCAACACGCTGCGGCGGCGAGAGATCACCGCCGCAGCCTTTTACAGATGCCCCTGATGACCATGCGCCCGGTGACACGGCGGAATGCCGTGTTCGGCATCACCATGGCGGCCGCGACGTTGGCGCGGCCAGCGCTTTTGCGCGCGCAATCCACAGCCCGTGTCGTCGTGGTCGGCGGCGGTTTTGGCGGCGCGGCGTGCGCCCGCGCGTTGAAGCGTGCGCAGGCCGACTTGCAGGTCATCCTGATCGAACCCAATGCCGTCTTCACCTCCTGCCCCTTCAGCAACGAGGTGATTGCGGGCCTGCGCGACATCGAAGCGCAGCAATTCGGCTACGACGGGCTCGCCGCCGAGGGCGTCACCGTGATCGGCCAGGCCGTGACCACAATCGCGCCGCAGCAGCGCAGCGTCTTGACGACCGATGGCGTCGCGCTTCCCTATGACCGCCTCGTGCTCTCGCCCGGCATCGACTTCCACTACGAAGCCCTGCCCGGCTATGACGAGGCCGCGTCGGGAAAAATGCCGCACGCCTGGAAGGCCGGCGCGCAGACGCTGCTGCTGCGCAAGCAGTTGGAAGCAATGGCGGACGGCGGTGTCGTCGCCATCGCAATCCCCGCCAATCCCTCGCGCTGTCCGCCGGCGCCTTACGAGCGCGCCAGCCTGATCGCGCATTATCTGAAGACGAAGAAGCCGCGTTCGAAGGTGCTGATCCTCGATGCCAAGGACAGTTTCTCCCAGCAGCGGCTGTTCGAGCGGGCGTGGAAGGAGCTCTATGGCGACATGATCGAGCGCGTGGCGCTGTCGCAAGGCGGCCGCGTGACGTCTGTCGATCCCTCGACGCGGACGATCATCACCGAATTCGGCAATTACACCCCTGACGTCGCCAACGTCATCCCGGCGCAGCGCGCGGGGCGCATCGCCGAGATCGCGGGCGCGATTGATGCGACCGGCTGGTGCCCGATCGACCCTGTGACCTTCGAGTCGAGGCTCGTCCCGAACATCCATGTCATCGGCGATGCCTGTCTCGGCGGTGGCATCCCCAAATCGGCCTCCGCCGCGAGCGCGCAAGGCAAGGCCTGCGCAAGCGCGATCGTCAACCTGATCGCAGGCCGTCCGCCGGAGACGCCGCGGCTGACTGGAATCTGCTACAACACCGTCGCGCCCGGTTACGGCTTCTCGCTCGCCGGCAATTACCAGCCTAGGGGCGATATCTTCGCCGAGGTCGAGGGCGGCGCGACCAGCCCGGTCGATGCCCCGCGCGAGCTGCGCGCCCGCGAGGCGGCTGAGGCCGAGCGCTGGTTTCAAACCATCACGGCGGACACCTTTGGCTAATGCACCCCTCCATATCGCCGCGCTGATCGCCGCCGGCCTTGTTTTGGCTTGCGGGGTCCTGGCTTGCGGAGCAAGAGCAGACGAGCTCGTGCCTTACAAGATCATCGGTGATACCATTCCGCAGCCCCTCGCGGGTACGCCAGGCGATCCCGCGCGCGGACGCGCGCTGGTGCTGGCGCGCACCACGACCTGCATTCTCTGCCATTCCGGCCCGTTTCCGGAAGCACGGTTCCAGGGTGACCTCGCGCCCGATCTCAAAGGCACCGGGAATTGGTGGTCGGCGGGCCAGTTGCGGCTGCGGCTGGTCGATGCGTCGCGCTTCAACCCGCAGACCATCATGCCGTCCTATTATCGCAATGACGGGCTAGTCCGGGTGGGACGCAATTTTGCCGCCAAGCCGATATTATCCGCCGCGGAGATCGAGGACATCGTCGCCTATCTTGCAACGCTTCGGGACTAGGACTGTTCATGCGGACCACACGACGACAATTCCTGAGCCTGGCCGGAGGCGTCACGATCGCCGGAACGGTCCCGATCGTCACGCTACGGCCGCTGCAAGCGACGCCGGCCATGCTCAACACCGCCATCCGCAACATCGTCGGCGAAGCTCAAATTCGCACCGGCAAGGTGAAGCTCGACATTCCGCCGCTGGTCGAGAACGGCAACACAGTGCCGATGACGATCAGTGTCGCAAGCCCGATGACGGCGAGCGACTACGTCAAGAGCATCCACATCTTCAACGAGAAGAACCCGCAGCCGAACATCGGCAATTTCTATCTCGGTCCCGCCGCCGGCCGCGCCCAGGTCTCGACCCGGATCAGGCTTGCCGACACCCAGAAAGTGGTCGCGATCGCCCGTCTCTCCGACGACACCTTCTGGCAGGTCACCACCGAAATCGTCGTGACGCTCGCGGCCTGCACCGAGGAGATGAACTGATGGCCGCACTCATCAACGTCCCGGCCAAGGCAAAGCGCGGCGACATCATCGAGATCCGCACGCTGACATCGCACATCATGGAAACCGGCTTCCGCCACACCGCCGACGGCGCGCTGGTGCCGCGCGACATCATCACGAGCTTTACGTGCCGCTACAACGGCACCGAGATCTTTCGTGCTGACCTGTTTCCGGCGATCGCGGCAAACCCATACCTGTCGTTCTTCACCGTCGCAAAGGAGAGCGGCAAGTTCGAGTTCGAATGGATCGGCGACAACGGCTATGCGTCCACCGCCTCGGCGCCGATCACGGTCGAATGAATTTTTGGCACGCGATAGCGGCGGCGGCGCTCGCGGCCACGGCCCCAGCCCTGCTCGCCGGTGAAATCCCGACTGATGCGCGCCGGTCCGGCTACACCTTCATGGGCCCCGACACGCGCGCCATGCAGGATGACGACACCGCCAATCCGGGCATGCTGTTCGTGCTCGACGGCGAGGCGCTCTGGGCGAAGAAAACAGGCAGCGCCGAAAAAGCCTGCGCGGATTGCCATGGCGATGCTGCGACCAGCATGAAGGGCGTCGCGGCTCGCTATCCCGCCTTCGAAAAGGCGCTGGCGCGCCCCGTCACGCTCGACCAGCGTATCAATCTCTGCCGCGCCAACCATCAGCAGGCAACCCTGCTCCCCTATGAGAGCCGCGACCTCTTGGCACTCTCCGCCTTCGTCGCCCACCAGTCGCGGGGCATCACGATCACGGCCGGCGATGATCCACAACTAAAACCCTTCGTCGCGCAGGGCCACGACCTCTTCATGCGGCGCGAGGGCCAGCTCAACCTCGCCTGCACCAATTGCCACGACGACAACTTTGACAAGCGTCTTGCGGGCGCGCCGATCACGCAGGCGCAGCCGACCGGCTATCCGCTGTATCGGCTGGAATGGCAGACGCTGGGGTCGCTGGAGCGGCGCTTGCGCAGCTGCATGACCGGCGTTCGCGCCCAGGCCTATGATTATGGCACGCCGGAGCTGGTCGCGCTCGAGCTCTATCTGATGTCGCGGACGCGCGGCCTGCCGATGGAAGCACCGGCCGTACGGCCCTGATCGGCGCGAATTAGGACTAGGCAGACGCGGCGCGGTCGCTAGTATCCCCCGAAAGAACGATGAGTCACAGGGAGGACTAGAAGTGGTCGACTACAGAATCTCGCGCCGTACGCTCTTGACCGGGACCGCCGCGGCTGGCGCGCTCAGCCTGACGGGACTGCCGGCGCGCGCCGAGGTCAACTGGAAGAAATATGCCGGGACCAAGCTTGAGGTGATCCTCGCCAAGGGTCCGCGCGGCGACAATCTGCAAAAGAACCTCAAGGAATTCACCGATCTCACCGGCATCCAGGTCGAAGCGGAGCAGATCCCCGAGCAGCAGCAGCGCCAGAAGGTCGTGATCGAGCTCACCTCGGGCCGGCCGAGCTTCGACGTCGTCCATCTCAGCTATCACGTGCAGAAGCGGCAATTCGAAAAAGGCGGCTGGCTCGCCGACCTGACGCCCTTCATGAAAGATCCGACGCTGACGGCACCCGATCTCGTCGAGAGCGATTTTTCGGCCGCCGGCCTGCAATACGCCAAGAACGACAAGGGCCAGATGATGTCGCTACCCTGGTCGGTCGACTATTTCATCCTCTACTACAACAAGGAGCTGTTCGAGAAGAAGGGCGTTGCGGTGCCCAAGACCTTGGACGAGATGGTCGCGGCCGCCGAGAAGCTCACCGATCCCAAGGAAGGCATCTACGGCTTCGTCGGACGGGGCTTGCGCAATGCCAACATGGCGATGTGGAGCAACTTCTTCCTCGATTATGGCGGCGAATTCCTCGATGCCAAGGGCAACATCCTGACCGACGGTCCGGAAGCCATTGCGGCGACCAAGCTATATCAGACGCTGCTGACGAAGGCCGCCCCGCCCGGCGTCGCCGGCTTCAACTGGATGGAGTCGATGGCCTCGTTCACGCAAGGAAGGTCCGCGATGTGGATCGACGGCGTCGGCTGGGCGCCGCCGCTGGAAGATCCGGCCGCCTCGCGCATTGTGGGTAAGGTCGGCTACACCGTCGTACCCGCCGGCCCCAAGGGACAATATTCCTCGACCTATGGCGACGGCATCGGCATTGCTGCGGCGAGCAAGAACAAGGAAGCCGCCTATCTGCTCTGCCAGTGGGCGGTCTCCAAGCAGCAGGGCGCGCGGCTGCTCCAGGCCGGCGGCGGTGTGCCGTTCCGCAACTCGATCCTTGGCGATCCCGAGGTCCAGAAGGGCGTGAAGACCAAGGAGTGGCTGCAATCGGTGATCGAGTCCGGCAAGATCAGCAAGCTTGGCCTGCCCGTCGTGATCCCGGTCGCCGAATTCCGCGACATCGTCGGCGCGGCGCTTACCGCCACGCTATCAGGCGCCGATCCCGCAGCCGAGCTGAAGAAGGCGAACGACCAGTACCGTCCGATCCTGGAGCGTAGCGAAAAGACGTGAGTGCGTTGACACAATCGACTCCGGCCGCGGCACAGTCTGATGCCGCGCCGGAGAAGGAATTGCGGCCGCCGTCCTACTGGCCGTTCGTGGTGCCGGCGCTGGTCGTCGTGCTTGCGATCATCATCTTCCCCTGGGTCTTCACGATCTGGATGAGCCTGAACGAGTGGAAGGTCGGCTCGTCGACCACCTTCGTCGGGTTCTCCAACTATCTGCGGCTGACCAGCGATCCGCGCTTTCTCGAGTCTGTGGTCCACACCATCGTCTACACCGTACTCTCGGTGCTGCTGCCGCTGGTGCTCGGCACGTTCGCGGCTGTGGTGTTCCACCAGAAATTCGCCGGCCGCGGTTTTCTACGCGGTGTCTTCATCATGCCGATGATGGCGACGCCCGTCGCGATCGCGCTGGTCTGGACCATGATGTTCCACCCGCAGCTCGGCGTGCTGAATTATCTACTGTCGCTGGTCGGGATCCCCGCGCAGCTCTGGGTGTTTCATCCCGCGACCGTCATTCCCTCGCTGGTGCTGGTCGAGACCTGGCAATGGACGCCGCTCGTCATGCTGATCGTGCTCGGCGGCCTCGCCGCCATCCCGGCCGAACCTTATGAGAGCGCGCAGATCGACGGCGCTAATTTGTGGCAGGTGTTCCGCTTCATCACGCTGCCGCTGATCATGCCGTTCCTGTTCATCGCCGGCATGATCCGCATGATCGACGCGGTGAAGAGTTTTGACATCATCTTCGCGATCACGCAGGGAGGACCGGGCTCGGCATCGGAGACCATCAACATCTATCTCTACAGCGTCGCCTTCACCTATTACGACCTCGGCTACGGCTCGGCGATCGCGGTGGTGTTCTTCCTCCTCATCGTCGCCCTCGCAGCGGTGATGCTCTACGCTCGCCAGCGCATGGTGTGGACAGAAATCGCGAGCGACGCATGACACCCCGTCAGATCATCGGCAAAATCGGCCTGTGGCTTTCGGTGTTCGTCATCGTATCGCCGGCGATCCTGTTCTTCCTCTGGATGCTGTCGCTGTCGCTTAAATTCGAGATCGACAATGCCGCCTACCCGCCGGTGTTCCTCCCCGAGCATATCGCCTGGAAGAACTATGCCGACGTGCTCGCCTCCAATCGCTTCCTGACCTATTTCATCAACAGCCTGATCGTAACAGGCAGCGCGACGTTGCTTGCGCTGATCGTCGGCGTCCCCGCCGGCTACGGCATCGCGCGCATGGCCGCGCACAAATCTGCGATCGTGATCCTGATCGCGCGCATCACGCCCGGCCTGTCCTATCTGATCCCGCTGTTCCTGCTTTTCCAGTGGCTCGGCCTGCTCGGCACGCTGGTGCCGCAGATCATCATTCATCTGGTGGTAACGGTGCCGATCGTGATCTGGATCATGATCGGCTATTTCGAGACTACGCCGCTGGAGCTGGAGGAAGCCGCCCTGATCGACGGCGCCACGCGCTGGCAAGTCTTCCGCCACGTCGCCCTGCCGATCGCCAAGCCCGGCATCGCGGTCGCCTTCATCCTCGCCGTGATCTTCTCCTGGAATAATTTTGTGTTCGGCATCGTGCTGGCGGGACGCGAGACGCGCACCCTGCCCGTTGCGGTCTACAACATGATCTCGTTCGACCAGTTGAGCTGGGGCCCGCTTGCGGCTGCCGCACTGATCGTGACGCTCCCGGTGCTGCTGCTGACGGTGTTTGCGCAGCGGCAGATCGTCGCCGGGCTCACGGCGGGGGCCGTCAAGGGCGGGTAGCTGCAAGTCGCGAGATCGGGACGAAACGCGCCTGTCGATCAACTCATGTCAAGCTGCTGCTGCGGCAGGACCAGAAGCACCCGCAATCCGGTCGGTTGTCCCGGATGCATTTCGATTGCGCCGCCATGCCGCTTGACGATGTCCCGCGCGATCGAGAGCCCAAGGCCGAACCCGGTGCTGTCCTGGACGCGGGCATCATTGCCCTTGAAAAAGGGTTCGAACACCTTGTCGAGAAGCACGGAGGGAATTCCCGGACCGTCATCGGCGACCTCGATCTCGATCAGATCCGCAGGCCTGGTTCGGAGACCGACGGCCACGATACCACCGTGCTTGACGGCGTTCTCCACGATGTTGGTGACTGCGCGCGACAGCGCGCGCGGCCGGCAGGCGCAGGAAAGGCGCGCCGGGCCCAGATAGGCGACGGGATGTCCGGTATCGGCGAAGTCGGAGCAAATCGTCTGAAGAAAGCTTGGCAGATCGATCAGGGACATCGCCTCGGAACGGGCATCGTCGCGCAGATACTCCAGCGTGTCGTCGAGCATCCGAGCCACGTGAGTGATATCGTTCTGCATTCCGGTGCGTAAATTGTCCTGGTCGACCCGCTCGGCGCGCAGCCGCAGCCGCGTCAGTGGCGTTCGCAGATCGTGACTGATCGCCGCAAGCATGCGGGTGCGGTCGTCGAGCAACCCGCCGATGCGGGTGCGCATTTCGTTGAGCGCATCGGTCACCTGCATGATCTCGCGGGGGCCTCTCCGGTGCAGGACTTCATGATCCCTCGGCGAGCGGCCGAACGCCACCGCGGCCGTGGCGACCTCGGCCAATGGCGAGATCACCCAGCGCACGGCATAGACCGACAGCAGCAAGACCGAGACCAGAACGATGATCAGCAGCATCGCCGTCGGCGTCAGGAGGAAGCGCCACAGATTGGTATCGAACGAGATATCGAACATCAGCGCGCGCCCATCATCGAGCCTGGTGACGATCTGCGATCGCGTACTGCCGGGATATCGGAGATCTTCGACCAGTTCGACGCCCGGCTGGAGCGCGAGCTGCCGAAGCGCAAGCTTCAGAATGAAGGGCAGGCTGTCGGTATCCCGCGGCACAAGGTCCGACACGGCGATGCGCTCGACCTTCAGTCCGGTCCGCTGCACCGCAGCCAGCAGGTCGTCCGCCTCGATCGAGCTGCTCGCAGCCTTCAGCAGCCGCGTGGCGTCGGCAACGCGCGCGACCGAAAATGTCGGATTGCTGGGCGGATCGAACAGCAGTACCACGATGGCGACGACGACGGCAAAGCCGAGCATCACGGAGATGGCGACAAGACTGCTAATCTGCGTGGTGATGCTGCGCGGGATCAGGCGCTCCGGCCATCCCATCAGAAATGCCATCAAGCTTGCTCTACAGTTGGAGTGAACAAATAGCCGCCGAGCCTTACTGTCTTGATCATCGAAGGATCGTTCGGATCGGGCTCGATCTTCTGCCGGATACGGCTGACGTGGACGTCGATGCTCCGCTCGTCCGGACCGGCGAGGCCGCCGTGTACCATCCGGACCAGATGCTCACGCGAAAGCACCTGGCCGGGATTGCGGCAGAATGCCAGCAACAGGTCGAACTCGGCGCTGGTCAGCGTGATCCTGACGCTGCCGGGGTCGCGGAGCTCGCGCCGCGTGGGATCGATACGCCATCCGGCGAAGATCAACGGGTGCGACCGCAGTCGCGTCAACGCCCCCCCGCTCTCGGAGCGGCGCAGCAGCGCCCGGATCCGCGCCATCAGTTCGCGCGAGTTGAACGGCTTCGTCACATAGTCGTCCGCGCCGAGCTCGAGGCCGAGTATCCGGTCCACATCCTCGCCTCGCGCCGTGACCATGATGATCGGAATCGATGACGACATCCTGAGCCTGCGGCAGATGCTCAACCCGTCCTCGCCCGGCAGCATCACGTCAAGAACGACGAGGTCGATGCTCTCGCGCCTGAGCACGGCATCCATCTCAGTCGCCGACCCGATCCAGAACGGTTCGAAGCCATTGTCCGTCATTGCCTCGCTCAGCATGCGCGCGATATCGGCGTCATCCTCGACGCACAGAATGCGCGGTTTTGCGGCTATCACGGAGGTCAAGACAGGCCCGCCCCAGCTTGGGCTTTGGTAGAGTTCATGGAGTTGTCTGCGCAAAAAAGCAGTCCAGTAATTGTGTCGTCATTGTCAGAGAAACGCGTTCAAAGATGGCCGAAATCAGGTCGCGGCTCCGGTCCGAAATATCTCTTAATATCTCTTAATCCGGGACGATCGGCCCCAGTTCTATCGTGATGCCTCGACCGACCGAGAGGCACATCATGAAATTACCGTTCGTCTTCGCCGCCTTTGCCGTCATGACGGCCAGATCGACTTTGGCTCAACCGGCGCAGAATATCGCGCCGCTGGTCAGCGACGAGGTGCGGCAGATGTGCCGCCAGGTCGCTCAAAAGGTATGTCCATCCGGACTCATCCCGGATTTTCAGGCGATTTCCCGTTGCCTGGAGGACAACAAGACCAAGCTGCCTGCGCAGTGCGCGCCCATAATCGCGGCGTTCAGGCAGAGAGCGCAATGACCGCTCCGCGGACAGAGCGGCGTGCTGTCAACAAAACCTCAGGCTGCGGCTCCGACGGATTACGCCTGCTCGCCACACCCATGCCCACGACGTCCATACCCGCCCTGTCCATGGCGGCGATGGTCTTGTTGTCGGGCTGTGCCACTGCGCCGATGACGAAAGGCGGGTCGCTGTCGTCCTACGACAACATGGCGCCGTCCGACGGCGTGCTGGCGAAATCACTGGTCCGCGTCAGCAGGGTGGACATCCTCGCCGCAAAGACGGTGCGGATCGTTCCGGCGGCGTTCTCGCAGGCCGCATCGCCGACTCTGTCCACCAAGCAACGCGCGCTGGTGGCCAACGCCATCGATCGCTCATTGTGCGTTGGCTTGAGCGAACGGCTGGAAGTGGTCGGCGCCGACCGTCCAGCGGATCTGACCGCACATGTGCTGGTCACCCAGGCCGCACCGACCGACGAAGTGGCCGCGGGTGCATCCAAAGTGGTATCGCTCGTTCCGGCGGTGCTCGGCGTGCCAGCGCCGATCCCGCGGCTTCCGATCGGGCTGGGAAGCCTGACGCTCGAAGCCGAAGCGCAGGATCGAACCGGCAAGCAGCAGGCGGCAATGATCTGGGCGCGCGGCGCCAATTCTTTCACCAACTCGCCGACGGTCTCGGCCGCGGGCGATGCCTATGATCTCGCCACCGCGTTCGGCGGCGACTTCAGCCAGCTCCTTGTCACCGGCGAGACGCCGTTCGGAACGACGCCGAAGCTGCCATCGCTGGACAAGATCGGATCGTCATTAGGTGGAAAGCCGAAGAATGCCGCCTGCGAGGCATTCGGTCGTAGCCCCGGTGTGGCCGGAATGATCGCCGAGAAGGTGGGAATGCCGCCTGAATGGTCCGACAAGGGCGCGGCGGCAAGCGAACAGTGAGGCAGTTAGTTGAACGCGCCCTGCGCATTCTTGGTTGCGTCGCGTGGTTCGCGGCGCCCGCGTTGTTGCTGAGCGGCTGCGCCGTCGGACCCGACTACAAGAGCATGTCGATCGAGCTGCCCGCTCGCTGGAGCAACGGGACGGACAAGCGGGCGGCGCGGCCGCCCATCCTCGCGCAATGGTGGCGCCGCATGAACGATCCGCTGCTGAACGAGCTGATGGACGAAGCGGTGCAGGGCAATCTGGACGTCGCTGCCGCCAAGGCGCGCATCCGCGAGGCGCGCGCCTTGCGGCGGCAGGCGGTCGGCGAGCTGTTTCCATCGATCTCCGGCTCGGGATCGGCCACCACGAACCGCACCGGCAGCGCCTCGCTCGGTGGGGCCGCCGGCACCACCTACAGCCAGTTCGAAGGGGGCTTCGATGCAAGCTGGGAGCTTGACCTGTTCGGCGGCAATCGCCGCGCGGTTGAAGCTGCGAGCTACAACGTCGAGGCTGCGGACGAGGATCTGCGCGCGACGCTGTTGACCCTGATCGGGGACGTCGCCTCCGCCTATGCCGATGCCCGCGGCTATCAGGCGCGCGCGGCACTGGCCCGTCGCACCGCGGCGTCGCAGCGCGAAACTGCAGGCCTGACGCAGAAGAAGTCCGATGCCGGTTCGGCGACATCCGTCGACGTCGCGAAAGCCGTGGCGCAGGCGGCCAGCACCGAGGCCACGATTCCCAGCCACGAAGCGGCGTACGCGCAAGCCGTCCATCGTCTCGGCGTGCTGCTCGGACGCGATCCCACCGCGTTGACGCCGCGGCTGGCACGAGGCGCAGCGATTCCTTCGCCGCGGCTACCACTGCCCAAGGGCGTTCCCGCCGACTTGCTGACGATGCGGCCGGATGTTCGCAAAGCCGAGCGCCAGCTCGCACAATACACCGCCAAGATCGGCCAGGCCGAGGCGGCGCTCTACCCGGATCTCAGCCTCAGCGGATCGGTCTCCACCACCGCCCTCAAGCTCGGGGATCTCGGCAAGGACTCGACCATCGGATGGTCGCTGGGCCCGACGCTGAGCGTACCGATCTTCAACGGCGGCAAGCTCCGCGCCGCCGTCGAGACTGCACAAGCCCAACGCGATCAATATCACGTCGCCTGGCGCAGCGCCGTGCTGGCCGCGCTGGAGGATGTCGAGAACTCCATCGTATCACTGGCCGAGGAACGGCGCAGGATCCGCAGTCTTGCCGAGGCGGCCCGGCGCTACGGCGAAGCGGCGCAGCTGTCGCGCGCGCTCTACGAGAACGGTTCGACGAGCTTCCTCGACGTGCTGGATGCGGAGCGCTCGCGGTTTTCAGCCGAGGACGCCCTTCTGCAAAGCCGGGTGGCGGTGACGAAGGACTACGTGGCGCTCGCCAAAGCACTGGGCGGCGGCTGGGACGGGGCGATCGACAGCACGACGCCCGAAATCGTCGACGCCAATACCGGGCCGCACATTCCGAGATGACGGAGCGCCATCCATGCAGATGATCAATGACATTGCAAAGCAGCCGGTCAGACCCGCGCCCGGCAAGGACGTTTCGCCGCGGCCGGCCAGCGAAGCCTCGCCATCGCTCGCCCCTCCGCCGCATCGCAAGCGGCCGAAGCTATGGTGGAAGATGCTCGCCGCCGCAGCTCTCATCGCGGCGCTCGCTACCGGGTGGATGCTGAAGGCGAAGCTGTTGTCCGATCCGGCAGCAAATCTCGTGACGACGCAGGCCGTGGTTGGAAACATCGAGCGAACCGTGCTGGCAACCGGCACCCTGAAGCCGGTCAAACTCGTCGCCATCGGCGCGCAGGTTTCCGGCCGCGTGGTCTCCGTGAAAGTGGTGCTCGGGCAGCAGGTCAAGGCCGGCGACCTGATCGCCGAGATCGATTCCCAGACGCAGCAAAACACGCTGCGAACCAACGAGGCAGCGCTGCAATATAACCGGGCCCAGCGCCAGGAAAAGGAGGCGACGCTCGCGCTTGCGGAAGCGTCGCTGGCGCGTCAGCAGACTACGCTGGCACAGAAGGCATCGTCGCGCGCCGACTACGATTCCGCCGAGGCCAACGTCAAGACCACCAGCGCGCAGATCGCGCAACTCGACGCCCAGATCATCCAGGCGAAAGTCGCGATCGAAACCGCGCGCATCAATCTCGGCTATACCCGCATCACCACGCCGATCGACGGAACGGTGCTGGCGGTGGTTACCCAGGAAGGCCAGACCGTCAACGCGGTGCAGTCGGCGCCGACGATCGTGGTGCTCGGTCAGGTCGACACCATGACGGTGCGTGCGGAAATTTCCGAGGCCGATGTGGTCCGGGTCGCCCCCGGCCAGGACGTGTACTTCACGATTCTCGGCGATCCGGAACGGCGCTTCAATGCCAAGCTCGTCTCCATCGAGCCGGCGCCGGAATCGGTCAAGACCGACAGCAGCTTTACGTCTTCAACGACAACGTCCAGCAATTCATCGTCGTCTTCATCTTCATCGTCTTCGGCGATCTATTACAACGGGATATTCGACGTTCCGAATCTCGACGGCTATTTGCGGACCTACATGACCGCGGAGGTCCACATCGTGCTCGGCGAGGCGCACAACGTCCTGACCGTTCCGTCGGCCGCGCTCGGGAAGGCTCAGCCGGACGGCACCGCCATGGTGAGCGTAGTCAGCTCCAACGGCGACGTGGTCACGCGGACGGTCAGGGTCGGGCTCGACAACAAAGTGATGGCTGAGGTTCGCGACGGCCTCAAGCCGGGTGAACGCGTGGTGATCGGCACCGGTCGGGACGACGCCAAGAAGCAAACCAACATGCCGCCGCCCGGAGGCATGTGACCGTGACCGAGCCGTTGATCGTCATCGAAAGGCTGAGCCGCGAATATTCTTCGGGCGACTCGACCGTGGTCGCGCTCGACCATATCGACATCAGCATCGCGGCCGGCGAAATGGTCGCGATCGTCGGTGCATCCGGTTCGGGCAAGTCGACCCTGATGAACATTCTGGGCTGCCTCGATCGTTCGACGTCGGGCAGCTATCGGGTCTCGGGCCGTGAGGTCGCCTCGCTCGACATGGATGAACTGGCAGCGTTACGGCGCGAGCATTTCGGCTTCATCTTTCAGCGCTACCACCTCCTGAACGAACTTTCCGCGATCGGCAATGTCGAGGTACCCGCGGTCTATGCCGGTCTCTCGCAGCACGACCGCCGGGCCAAGGCATCCGCCATTCTCGATCGCCTCGGCATGGCGGGGCGGCTCGAGCATAGGCCCGGCCAGTTGTCGGGCGGCCAACAGCAACGGGTTTCGATCGCCCGCGCCCTGATGAACGACGCCAACGTGATCCTCGCCGACGAGCCGACCGGAGCGTTGGACAGCCGTAGCGGCGAAGAGGTGTTGCGGATCCTGCACGAGATCAACGCCGAGGGCCGGACCGTGATCATCGTGACCCACGACATGGCGGTGGCGCGCCGTGCCAAGCGGATTATCGAGCTGCGCGACGGCGTCGTCATATCCGACCAGCCCAATCACAGCGATTTGTCGATCGCGCCGATACCGATCGAGGACCGCAGCACGGCGCGATCGCCCGCGAAGCCGGCGGCGCCTTGGCGGGCGTCGTTCGGCAGGTTTCGCGAGGCCCTGCGGATGGCGCTGTTGACCATGAACGCGCACCGCCTGCGCGCGTTCCTGACCATGCTCGGCATCATCATCGGCGTTGCATCCGTGGTCTGCGTGGTGGCGCTGGGCGCGGGCTCGCAGGAGCGCGTCCTGGCCAACATCAACAGCCTCGGCACCAACACGCTGGAGATCTTTCCCGGCAAGGATTTCGGTGACACGCGCTCGACCAAGATCAAGACCCTGGTGGCGTCAGACGCGCGCGTCCTGGGGCAACAGATCTACGTCTCGGCGGTCACACCGACGGTATCGACCAGCGTCACCCTGCGCTTCGGCTCCATCGAGGCCAGCGCGCAGGTCTCCGGGGTCGGCGAGGAGTATTTTGCGGTCAAGGGCACCCAACTCGCGGAGGGTACGTTCCTCGATGCCGACAGCGTGCGCAGCTTCGCCCAGGATGCGGTGATCGACGACAACGCGCGCAAGGCGCTGTTTGCCAATATTTCGACGAGCCCGATCGGAACAATCATCCTGGTCGGCCGGGTGCCCTGCCGCATTATCGGCGTCACGCGCCAGCAGCAAAGCGGGTTCGGCTCCAGCGCCAATCCCACGATCTATCTTCCCTACACCACGGTGCAGGCGCGTTTTCTCGGCGACGTGTCGCTGCGCAGCATCAGCATTCGGGTCAACGACAGCACCTCCACCGACTTCGCCGAACAGGCGGTGACCGGCCTTCTGACACAACGACACAATGCCAAGGACTTCTTTATTCTGAACACCGACGATATCAGGCGCACCATCCAGACCACCACCGGTATCCTGACGCTCATGGTCGCCGCCATCGCCGTCATCTCGCTGATCGTCGGCGGCATCGGCGTCATGAACATCATGCTGGTGTCGGTTTCCGAGCGCGTGAGCGAGATTGGCGTTCGGATGGCCGTAGGCGCCCGCCAGAACGATATCCTGCAACAGTTCCTGATCGAGGCCGTGCTGGTGTGTCTGATCGGCGGCCTGACCGGGATTGGCCTATCGCTTGGCTTTGGCGTCGTCTTCAACGCCTTCGATGTCGGCTTCAGATTGATCTACTCGACCACCTCGATCGTCGCCGCCTTCCTGTGCTCGAGCATGATCGGCATCGCATTCGGCTACATGCCGGCGCGTAATGCCTCGAAGCTCGACCCGGTGACGGCACTGATGCGGGAGTGACCGCGGGAGAGAATGCGGCCGGGCGACGTCGCGCCGCCCGGCCGCGAACCTCGCTACTCCGCAGGGGCCGCCGACATCTCCGCGTGCGGCACGTAATGCTCGCTGGTACGCCGGCTGAGAACGTACAGTCCGGCCGCCACGACGGCGTAGGCGAAGGCGACGGACGGCGTGACGCCAAAGCCGCCACCGATGCCGACCGACTCACCGTGCATAAAGCCGAAATAGGTGAGCACCGCACCGACCAGCGCGAAGGCCGAGGCCTTCTCGAAGTCACGCTCGATGATGAAGACACCGATCGCGCCCAGGATAAGGCCGCCGAGGATGGAGCCACCGCCCATGATCTCGAGCCCGTGGTAGAACACGCCCTGCTGCGGAAGTGCGGCGATCGCGGCGGTCTTGACCGCGTCGGCCTTGTCGGCGGCCATGCCGCCGACAGTCGCCGCCGCATTCATGGTCGAGCCCAGCATCGTATCGATCTGGAGCTTGGCCCACGCCGCGAGATGCGGGGTCAAGGCCAGCACGATCGCGGGCGCGTGCTTGACCGGCGTGGTCTGGAACGCCTGCGCGCCGATGAGCATGCCGATATAGAGCAGGATCGGCGAGATCGCGACGACAGGCACCAGCGCCAGCAGCACCGGGATGATGCCGAACCACGCCAGCACCACCACCATGATGCCGGTCGCAGCCGAGTAGCCGATGCGGCCGCCCATCGCCTTCCAGCCGGGATGGCCGATATAGACGGCGTTGATGAAGGGGTTGCCCATCAGGCAGCCGATCAGGCTGACGACACCGTCTGCGGTCAGAACCCGCGTGGTCGGATATTCGTCGCCGGCCGCTTCCGCGCTCTCGACATTGTCCATGGCCTCGACGAGGTCATAGATGCCGAACGGAATCGCGGTGACCAGGATGACCCCGAGGAATTCGAAGCCGGAGAAAACCTGACCGACCGCCGGAATCGGCACCGAGAAGCCGAAGCTGGCAAAGGCATCGCCGACGCCCTTGACGCTCAGCCCACCGAGATTGAGCCCAAACAGGTTCGAGCCCCAGGCGATGACCATGCCGACCGCAATCGCGATCAGGCCCGCCGGGATGCTCTTTGGATACTTCACACCACCGAACCAGCTCACCAGAATGATGGCGAAGCAGACCAGACCGATCTGCGGCGTCATGTACATCTCGAGCGCGGGGCGCATCGAGATGAAGGTGACGGAGACGCCGGCGAGCGTGCCGAGCAGTGCCGCGCGCGGCGTGATTTTGCGGATGAACGGCGCAACGAAGCCGCCGATCATCAGGATGAAGCTCTGGAAGAATACCCAGACCAGACCCGCCGACCAGCCCTTGAGCGGATCGCCGGTCTTGATCGTGATCGGCAGCATGATCACGAAAGTGACGATGAACATGTGGGGCACGCTGACGCCCGAGGGCAACGCGCAGACGTCGCTGCGGCCGGTCTTCTGTGCGAGACGATAGGCGAGGTACGCGTAGTAGAAGGTCGACAGACACATCATCAGCCCAAGCGCGGGCAGGATGCGGCCGAACACGAGACTGTCCGGCATCTTCAAGACGAAGCGCAACAGGCCCGTGAGCACCAGCATGTTGACGAGGATGTTGGTGCCGAAGCCGAAAAACGCGTTCCAGTCGCCCGGTGTCCATAGTGCCGGCTTGAACTCGGACTTGCCGGCCGTCCCCGTCGATGTGCTCATGGTCATACCCCCTATGTGGTCGAAGTCTTCATCGCCTCCAGTACTGCGGCTGAGTCCGCGACCCAGCCGAAGATCCCGCCCTGGGCCTTGATCATCTTCAGGCCCATCTCGTGAAACTCGGGAAAGTAGGATGCGCAGCCGTCCGAGATGACGACGCAGCGATAGCCGCGGTCATTGGCCTCGCGCACGGTGGTGTTGACGCATACCTCTGTCGTGACGCCGCACACCAGGAGATTCTCGATGCCGTATTTCTCCAGCACGTCGGTGAGCTCGGTGGCGTAGAACGCGCCCTTGCCGGGCTTGTCGATCACGACCTCATTGTCGAGCGGATAAAGCTCGGGAATGATGTCGTGGCCGGCCTCGCCGCGAATGAGAATGCGGCCCATCGGGCCGGGATCGCCGATGCGAAGGCTCGGCGCACCGCGCTCGACTTTCGCCGGCGGCGCATCGGAGAGATCGGGCAGATGACCTTCGCGGGTGTGGACCACCAGCATGCCGGTGTCGCGCGCCGCCTTCAGTAGCGCGCCGATCGGCTTCACCGCGCGCGCAAGCTGGCTGACGTCGTTGCCGAGCGTCTCGCCGAAGCCGCCGGGCTCCATGAAATCGCGCTGCATGTCGATGATGAGAAGCGCAGTGCTCGCCCAGTCGAGCTTGATCGGCTCGGGCTCGGCGCTGACGACGCCGAGTGTCGACTTGGTTGAGTTCAACATGACTCAGGCCCCCGCGAGAACTCTCTTTGCAAGGAGTTCTGCAAACGCCGTGCCATTGTGTACAATAGCGTTTGGCTGGAAGTGGCGCAGAAATCTGGCGCACTTTCAGCGTGTTATGCGACGATCCAACCTCTGCTTATTCCCTGTGCGACGTCTTTGCGACGGGCATTTGCTCAAAGGATAAGCTGCGGCGCCGCTCGCTTTATTAGCGGGTAGTGGGGCCGTACAGCCGCCGATACTCCGCCTCATAGGGCGCGTAGGAATCCTTCAGCGTCGCCATGTTGAGCAGCATGGTCGCGACCACCGTCCCCGCCTTGTCGAACACGCGCGTCTTCGCCCAGGCGCTTTCAGTACGGCGGCTGCCGGAGAGTGCGACGACCTCGCGCTCGACTTCATACGCCTCGTCGACGAAGAGCGGGCCCTTGATCAGCCTGATCTCCTGATCGGCGAACAGGCCAACGGCCGGTCCCTTGGCCGGAAGCGGATCGTCCTTGGAGCGGTACTGGAACAACACGCTCAGCATCTCCATCGGGATGATCGCCCTGCCCCAGGGATTCTCGGCGCCCGAATAATGCGGCGAGCTCTCAGTGATCACGGCGAGCTTCTGCTTGAGCGAGAACGGATAGAGGTCGCCCATGTTCTGATCGAACGCCATCCGCACCGTCTGCCGCCTGCTGGTCTGTGCCACCTTCACGTCGCGCAGGATGACGGGATCGGTGAGCGGCTTGAGCTCGCCGAGGCGGGTCTCGAGCGCCGTTGCGGCTTGCGCATCGCCGACCGAGGCCGTGCCACGCAGCACCTCGGTGCCGTCGCGCTTCACCATCTGGATCTGGCACTGGTTCGTGCCGGGCAATGGCTTCGACAGGATCGCCTGTACTTCCTCGCCTTCGTAGCAGACGCTGCGGTAATGCGCGGAGAGGCAGCCGCTCTCGAACCACGCGCTCCCCCACAACTCCGCACCGAGCGGTGCAAACTGGCTGAAATGCGTGGGCCCCTCGATGGTGCCTCCCTTGAAGCCGAGCTTCTGCGCGGTGGCGTCGTCATGGATGGAGGCATGCGCGTCGTAAGTTTGAGCCTGAAGCATCTGGCGCGGCTGGCGCCACGGGCCTATCAGCGCCTCGGCGGTCTCGGTGATCTCGGTATTAAATGCTTGTGTTGTCATGCTGTCCTCCGCGCGCAAGCCATGACTAGCAGGAGCGCCACGGATGCGGCTAGCCGTATTGACTTCGGCTACCCATGCTCTTGACTGTCACAATTCGCGGCGCGCAACCGCAATCCCTCCCGCAGCGCACACCCCTCGCCAGCCAAGACAACAAGGACTTTCGACATGACGCTGATGCAGGTCGAGCTGGACGACAAATACCGGCTCGAATCGAAGCGGATCTTCCTGTCCGGCACGCAGGCGCTGGTCCGTCTGCCCATGTTGCAGCGCGAACGAGACCGCCTCCAGGGGCTCAACACCGGCGGCTTCATCTCCGGCTATCGCGGTTCCCCGCTCGGCATGTACGACCATGCGCTGTGGCGCGCGAAGTCGCACCTCCAGGAGCACGACATCGCCTTCGTCCCCGGCCTGAACGAGGACCTCGCGGCAACCGCCGTTTGGGGCAGCCAGCAGGTTGGCCTGTTTCCCGGCGCCAAGGTCGATGGCGTGTTCGGCATCTGGTACGGCAAGGGCCCTGGCGTCGACCGCTCGGTCGATGCGCTTAAGCATGCCAACGCCGCCGGCACCTCGCTGAACGGCGGCGTGCTCGCGCTTGCCGGCGACGACCATGGCTGCCAGTCCTCGACGCTGGCGCACCAGAGCGAGCAAGTGTTCGCGGCCGCGCTGATCCCCGTGATCAATCCCGCGACGCTCCAGGACTATCTCGACCTCGGCCTCTATGGCTTTGCGCTGTCGCGCTTCTCCGGCTGCTGGGTCGGCTTCAAAGCGATCAGCGAGACCGTCGAGAGCTCCGCCTCGATTGACAGCGACCCTGAACGTATCAGGATCGTGCTCCCCGACGATTTCGAGATGCCACCGGGCGGCCTCAACATCCGCTGGCCCGATCCGCCGCTGGACGCGGAGCGGCGCCTGTTCGGCCCGAAGATGGCGGCGGTGCAGGCTTTTGCACGCGCCAACCAGCTCGACCGCATCGTGCTGGATTCGAAGCCGGCACGGCTCGGCATTGTCGCGACCGGCAAGGCTTATCTCGATCTGCGCCAGGCGCTCGCCGACTTAGGCATTACAGACAAGGACGCGCAGGATCTCGGCCTTCGCATTTACAAGGTCGCACTGACCTGGCCACTGGAGGAAAGCGGCGCGAAGCGTTTTGCCGAAGGTCTTCAGGATGTGCTGGTGGTCGAGGAGAAGCGCGGCTTCATCGAAGACCAGCTGATGCGCATCCTCTACAACGTCGATGCGTCCCGGCGCCCGACCGTCACCGGCAAGCGCGACGAGAGCGGCGCGCCGCTGCTGCCGAGCGAGGGCGAGCTGACGCCGACCATCGTCGCGGGCGCGCTGGTGGCGCGCTTGCGCAAGCTCGGGCATCACAGCCCGGTGCTGGAGCAGCGCCTCGCCCGGCTCGAGGCCTTCGACAATCCTGTTACCGCCACCACGCAGATCAAGCTCGCGCGCACGCCGTTCTTCTGCTCGGGCTGCCCGCACAACACTTCGACCCGCGTGCCCGAAGGCAGCCGCGCCATGGCGGGCATCGGCTGCCACGGCATGGCCCTGAGCATGCCGACGCGCCGGACCGATTTGATCTCGCATATGGGCGCCGAGGGTGTGAACTGGATTGGGCAAGCGCCCTTCACGACCGAGCAGCACATTTTCCAGAATCTCGGCGACGGCACCTACACGCATTCCGGCTTGCTGGCGCTCCGCGCCGCCTCCGCCGCCGGCATCAGCATCACTTATAAAATCCTCTACAACGACGCCGTCGCGATGACCGGCGGCCAGCCCGCCGAGGGCGGCTTCAACGTCGCGCAGATCGCGCATCAGGTCTGGGCCGAGGGTATCAAGCGGCTTGCGATCGTCTCGGACGATCCGAGCAAATATCCGGAAGGAAACTACTTCCCGCAGGGTGCGACTATCCATCACCGCCGCGAGCTCGATGCCGTGCAGCGCGAATTGCGCGACATCAAGGGCCTCACGGTCATCATCTACGACCAGACCTGCGCCGCCGAAAAGCGCCGGCGCCGCAAGCGCGGGCTCTATCCCGATCCCGCCAAGCGCGCCTTCATCAACGAGCTCGTTTGCGAAGGCTGCGGCGATTGCTCGCAGGCCTCCAATTGCGTCTCGGTGCAGCCGCTGGAAACCGAGTTCGGCCGCAAGCGCCAGATCGACCAGTCGAACTGCAACAAGGATTTTTCCTGCGTCGAGGGCTTTTGCCCGAGCTTTGTCACCGTACATGGCGGCAGCCTGAAGCGCATGAAGACCTCGGCGGTCGACTCCGGACAATTGTTTGCCGACCTACCGCTGCCGCCTGCCCGTGAGCTGGAGGCGCCGTACAACATCCTCGTCACCGGTATCGGCGGCACGGGCGTCATCACCATCGGCGCGCTGCTGGGCATGGCCGCCCATGTCGACGGCCGTGGCTGCTCGGCGCTGGATTTCACCGGCCTGTCGCAGAAGAACGGCGCCGTGATGAGCCATGTCCGCATCGCCTCGGAGCCGGAGGACATTTCCGCCGTCCGCATCAGCACGGGCGGCGCCGACGTCATCCTCGGCTGCGACATGATCGTCTCGGCAGGCCCCTCCGCGCTCAGCCGTGCCGAGCGCGGCGTGACCAAGGCCTATGTCAACGCCGATTTGCAGCCGACCGCGAGCTTCGTGCAAAACCCCGATCTCGATTTCGAGATGGGCACGATGCAGACCGTGCTGCGCGACGCGATCGGCGAGAAGAATCTCGACATCATCGACGCCACAGGCATTGCTTCGGCGCTGATGGGCGACAGCATCGCGACCAACCCGTTCATGCTCGGCTTCGCCTTCCAGAAGGGCGCGATCCCGCTGTCGCTGGAGGCCCTGCTCCGCGCTATCGAGATCAACGGCGCCGCGATCGAGATGAACAAGCTCGCCTTCACCTGGGGGCGGCTGGCCGCCCACGACATGTCGCGGGTCCGTAGCGTGCTGCAATTCAAGAGCCGGGCGTCTGCTCCGGCGAAGTCGCTCGACGACATCATCGCGACCCGCGCCGAATTCCTGACCGGCTATCAAAACAAGGCTTACGCGGACCGCTATCTCGCGGCGGTTGCCAAGGTGCGGAAGGCGGAAACCGCCGCCTCACCCGCGTCCACCGAGCTCTCGGAGGCGGTGGCAAAGAACCTGTTCAAGCTGATGTCCTACAAGGACGAGTACGAAGTCGCGCGGCTCTACACCGACGGCAGCTTCGCCGGGAAGGTGTCGGAGAAGTTCGACGGCGATTTTACGCTGAAGTATCATCTGGCCCCGCCGATCTTCGCGCAGCGGGACAAGACGACGGGACATCTCCAGAAGAAGGAGTTTGGCGGCTGGATGATCCACGCTTTCCGCGTGCTGGCGAAGCTGAAATTTCTGCGCGGCGGCGCGTTCGATCCGTTCGGCCGCACTGGGGAGCGCCGGACCGAGCGGGAGCTGGTCGCGGATTATCTCGCGATGATCGATCAGCGGATGCCGGGGCTGAAGGCGGAGCATCTCCCGCTGCTGGCGCGGATCGCGCGCGTGCCGCAGACGATCCGCGGCTTCGGTCACGTCAAGGAAGCCAATATCAAGCTGGCGGCGGCGGAAAAGGCGCGGCTGGAAGCGGAGCTGGAAAACAGCCGCTTTGCCGCGGCTGCGGAGTAGCGGTTAGGCGCGAGCTCTCTCCGCCGTCATTGCGAGGAGCCCTTGCGACGAAGCAATCCAGACTGCCACCGCGGAAAGATTCTGGATTGCTTCGCTACGCTCGCAATGACGTGGATATAGCGGAGACAACGATCAGACCGACGCCTTCGCAGCGCTCGGCGCGATCGTCGTCCCCTCCGCCAAATGCCGCCCCGCAATATACCCGAACGTCAGCGCCGGCCCCAGAGTGATGCCCGGCCCGGGATAATTCCCGTTCATGATCGAGCCCATGTCGTTGCCGCAGGCGTAGAGGCCCGCGATTGGCGTTCCGTCCTCGCGGAGCACACGTGCCTGGGCATCGACCTTCATGCCGATCGCGGTGCCGAGATCGGCCGGATAGATGCGCATCGCGAAGAACGGCGCCCGGAGGATCGGCGCGACGCATGGATTGGGTTTGTGCGCGGCATCGCCAAGGTGGCGCTGATAGATCGTGCTGCCACGGCCGAATTCGGGATCGCGCCCTTCCTTCGCATCTGCATTGTAGCTCGCAATCGTCGCCGTGAGCATGGACGGTTTGACGCCGATCTTCGCCGCGAGCTGCGCGATGTCAGGCGCCTCGATCAACTCACCGCCCGCCACATAATGCCGAACGCTATGCGTGAACGGCTTGATGCGGCCGAGGCCATAAGCCCACAGAAACGAGCGGTCGCAGATCAGATAGAACGGCCGGTCTGGCTCGCCATTGCCGTCACGCAGCATGGCGAGCACGAACTCATGGTACGATAGCGCCTCGTTGACGAAGCGTCGGCCCGTAGCATTGACGGCGATCAATCCGGGCTTGGCGCGGTCGGTCACGGTATGCGGGAAGACGCCACGGCTGCCGTCGGCGCGCCGGAACAGCGAGGCCGGCACCCAATAGGCCGGGCTGGTCGCGTCCGTGTTGAGCGCAGCGCCGGCCGTAGTCGCAAGCCGCAGCCCGTCGCCTGTGCCTGATGTGCTGGTCGCCGAGACAAATCCAGCAGCGGCCGGAAAGAAGCGCTTGCGCAAAGTGGCATCGTGCGAAAAGCCGCCTGTCGCCAACACCACACCGCGGCGCGCGGCGATCGGGCGATCGCGTGAGCCATGGCGGATGACCACACCGCTGACGCGATCGCCCTGCATCGACACATCCTCGACGTCAGCGCTGAACAGGATCTCGACCTGCCGTGCCAGCAGCGAGGCATACATCCGCGCAGCGAGCGCATTGCCAAGATGCAGCGTTGTGCCGCGCGGGCTGCGCAGCCGCTGCAGCGCATACTCCGAGACCAGCCGCGCCGCGCGCAGGGTCGAGCGCAGCGATTGTCCGATCCGGCGCAGATGCGGGATGTCGAGCCGGTTGACCATCATCCCGCCGAACAGCGTGAACTCCGGCAGCGGCGCGCGCAGCCGCGCGAAATGCGCACCCAGCCTTGTGCCGTCGAAGGCGAGCGGCTCCAGCACGCGCCCGCCTGATGTCGCGCCCAGCCGCTCCGGATAATAATCCGGATAGGCCTTTACTGGCTGAAGGCGCACCTCGGTGTTGGCTTCGAGATAGGCGACTGCCTCCGGTCCGCGCGCCAGGAAAGCTGCGCGCAGGCCGGCATTGGCGGGCTCGGGCACCGTGCTCGAGAGATAGCGGACGGCATCCGTGATGCTGTCCGAGAGACCTGCCTCTTTCATTTTGGCGTTAGCGGGAATCCAGACCATGCCGCCGGACCACGCCGTGGTGCCGCCGACGAAGGCGGTCTTCTCGATCACGAGAACACGAAGACCTTCGGCGGCGGCCACCGCTGCCGCCGTCATGCCGCCAGCGCCGGCGCCGATAACGATGACGTCGTAGGTCTCATGTGCCGGCATCATGCGGCGGGGGTCCGGAAACGAGGCATGACACCGTCATACCCCGCCCCGGCCGCTGAACGCTAGCGGGCTGGCTTGCGCTCGATCGGGTCGATGTCGATTCCCCGCAGGCGGCCGAGCCGCAGCACGTCCATGGCGAGCCGCCGCCCGATCCGGTCGCGATCGAGCACGCGGATCAGATCGTCGACGCCGTTGATCTCGACGCCGTCGAGCTTGATCACGACGTCGCCGGGCAACAGGCCCGCCTTGGCCGCAGGTCCATCCGGCTCGATCTGCATCAAGAGCGCGCCCATCTTGTTCTCGACGCCGGCCAGCACCGCATGCCGCCGCGGAACCGGCGCCGTCTGTCCGGCGACGCCGATGAACGCGCGGCGGACATAGCCGTGGCGGATGATCTCCGACAGCACGAATTGCGCGGTGTTGCTGGCGACCGCGAAGCAGATGCCTTGCGCGCCGTTGATGATGGCGGTGTTGATGCCGATCACCTCGGCATTCGACGACACCAGGGGACCACCGGAATTGCCGGGATTGAGCGCAGCATCGGTCTGGATCACGTCCTCGATGGTGCGCCCGCTCACCGAGCGGATCGAGCGTCCCAGTGCCGAGACCACACCGGCGGTGACGGTCGATTCAAAGCCGAGCGGATTGCCGATCGCGATCACGAGCTGGCCGCGCTTGAGGGTCTTGGAATTGCCGAGCGCTGCATAGGGCAAGTCGCGCACGCCATCGGCGCGGAGCAGTGCAAGGTCCGTATCAGGATCGACGCCGAGAACCCGGGCATCGCCGACGTTTCCCTCGACGTCCCGCAGCCGAATCTCCTTCGACGAGCCGACGACGTGGCTGTTGGTGAGCACGAGCCCATCCGGCGAGATCACGATGCCCGAGCCGAGCCCGCCGCGCTCGCGGCCGTTCGGCACCTTTGGCCCGGTCTCGACCCGCACGACGGCGGGACCGACCCGGTCGGTCACGTCGATCACGGCATTGGAATAGGCGTCCAGCAGCGCCCGGTCATTGTCCGGGGCAGCCGCTTCCGTTCGCGATGACGAGGCGTCATCGACGATGTCTGAAGTGAAATCCAGCATGGCAAAAGTCCTTGAGGCTCACACAGATGGTGGCCTGTTTCCCCCCGCGCAAGTGGCCCGCCAGGGGCGCAAGGCTGGACTGCCAAGGCTGGACTGCCAAGGTGGCTAGGGCGCCCGCCGCAGCGTGCCAGACCTGGCCTTGACCGGGTCGAGCAGCGACCAGTCGCCATCCGGCAGCACATAGCCCTTGGGGAACGGCGCGCGCTGCTCCAGCCCCAGCGAGCGCAGCACGCGATCGTCGCGGTAGTAGCATTGCAGGACGACCCGGACGAGCGTCGCCGCGGCCGCGCCGCCGTGCTGGCGAAACTCCTGCGCCACCGCATCGCGCTTCGCAGTGTCGAGCTCGGCGAACGGCTGGCCGGCGAGCCGCGCCAGATGGTCCAGCGCCGCCACCACTAATTTGGTATCGCGGCCGAGCGTCGCCAAGATGTCGGCTTGGATCGCAGGGTCGTCGGCGCCGGGCACCTTATACGCATCGCTGGCGGGTACGATCATCGCGGCGACGGTGCGGAGGTCGTCGCGCTGGAGGCGTGTGAGTTGATTGTCTGCGGACATGACGGCCTCAGTCGAACAAATTTGCGAGGCGCTGCTTCATCTGGTCGGCGATGTACAGCGCGAGGGCCTGGATGGTGGAGGTCGGGTTCACGCCGCCCGAGGTGACGAAGATGCTGCCGTCGACGATGAACAGGTTCTTCACGTCGTGCGTGCGGCCCCATTCGTTGACGACGGAGCGCTCGGGGTCGGTGCCCATCCGCGCGGTGCCGAGCAGATGCCAGCCGCCCCAAGGGATCGGCGAGTTGACGCAGATGTCGGTTGCGCCCGCCGCCTCCAGAACTTCGCGGCCTCGCGCCAGCGCATGCTCCATCATCTTCCGGCTGTTCTCGCTGATCGTATAGTTGATCTTCGGCGCGGGAATGCCGTGGCTGTCTTTCAGCACGGGATCGAGCGTGACCTGGTTGTGCTCTTCCGGCAGGTCCTCGCAAATCGCGGAGAAACCCAGCCGATGGCCGTTGAGCTTGCGGAAGATTCGGTGATGGTCCTTGCCCCAGGGCAAAATACCCTTCTGCTCGCTGACGACGGCCTCGAACACCGGCCCTGCCCCGCGCACGAACTGGACGCCATAGCCGCGCACGAATCCGCGCGAGAGATCCGTATCGTACCACTCCTTGCTCCAAAGGCAGGTCGGCGGCGCACGGTTGCTGTCAGTCGGCTCCTTCAGATAGCCGTAGATCTGCGCATAGGGATGGAACATAAGATTCTTGCCGACAAGGCCCGACGAATTGGCGAGGCCGTTCGGAAAGCGGTTCGATTTCGAGTTGAGCAGGAGCCGCGGCGTGCCGACGCCGTTGCAGGCGATGATGACGACATGCGCCGGCTGGAACTGCTCGACACCGTCCTTGTCGTAATAGACCACGCCCGTGGCCATGCCGCTCTCGTCGGTGGTGATCTCGCGCACCCGGCAATGGGTGCGCAGCTCGACGCCGGCGCGGACCGCATGTGGCCAATAGGTGATGTCGGTCGAGGATTTTGCGCCTTGCGCGCAGGCCGGCGTGCAATGGCCGAGATTGATGCAGCGCGCCCGGCCCTCATAGTCCATGGTTGCGACCGTCGTATCCGACGGCCACCAATGCCAGCCGAGCTTGTTCATGGCCTTGCCGATGATGGCGCCGGACAATCCCATCGGCTGCTGCGGCATCGGCGGATGCGTCAGCGGCGACAGCGGATCGCCCGACAGGCCTGATGTCCCCATCATCCGGTCGTTCTCTTCGAAGAACGGGGTCAGCGCGTCGTAGTCGATCGGCCAGTCGTCGGCGACGCCGTCGAGCGTCTTGACCTTGAAATCGGAGGGATGCAGCCGCGGCCAGTGCGCGGTGTACATCACCGTCGAGCCGCCGACGGCGTTGTAGTTGACGACCTTGATTGGCGAATTGTCGTCGTTGATCGGATAGTCTTCGGGCCGGCCGCGAATGTTGGGGCTCGACGACCACTCGCCATAGAATTTGGCCTCCCAGTCCCGGCCCGTGCTGGGATATTCCGCCGGGTTCATCCAGCCGCCCTGCTCCAGGCAAAGGATGTGCATCTTGGTCTCAGCCAGCGACCACGCCATCGCCGCGCCGGAAGCACCAGCGCCGATGATCAGGACGTCTACGGGGTCTTTCATCGAAGCATTTTCCTCCCGCCCTCGCCGCTTCCCGGGCGATTCGGCCTTTGCTGCCACGTCAGCAGCGCCGAACGATAGGGGCAGACCGGCAGGCGAGTAAAGGCTGGCTGGCGAATGTCGCACTTCGCAGGGCGCAGACCATTGGTGTTGCCACGCCCGGATGCTAGGAACGAGGCGCCAGAGCAATCGTAGCGAGACCGTATGTCCTCCCAAAATTCATTTGCCGCCGCCCGCGCTTTCGCGCTCGTTCTGTTTCTCGCTCTATCCGGGTTTCTGGCTTCTTCCGGACCAGCCTCCGCGCTGACGGCGGCGGCCACCGTCCGGGACGCCAATTCGATCCAACTCGGCGACGTCACCTACCGGCTGGACGGCGTCGACGCGCCGGAGCTGGACCAGGTCTGCATCGACGATCACGCCGATCCCTGGACCTGCGGCATCGAGGCCCGCGACCAACTGGCGAAGCTGATCAACAAGCGCTCCGTGGGCTGCGACGATGTCGGGCCCGAAAAGAATTTCGGCAAGCGCCACCGCGCGATCTGCACGGCCGAGGGCGACAAGACCAGCCTGAACGAACAGCTGGTCAAGCTCGGCTATGCCATCGCCCGCGAGCCGATCAAGGCCAACGTCAAGCCGGCGGCCGGCGAAGCCAAAAGCGCCTCCGCTGGCATCTGGAAGGGCTGCTTTGTTGCGCCGCAGGAGTTCCGCACCGGCAAGAAGGACGGCACGCTGCTGGGCGCCGCCTGCCGCCCCGACCGCGACAAGGAGATCCGCGGGGTGCTGTTTCCGGAGGACCTGACGATGCCGCCGAGCTGCGCCATCAAGGGCAAGCTCGCCGTGCGCGCCCGCGTCACCGGCAATATCGGCATCTATCATTTGCGGGGCTGCCCGAGCTATCCCGCGACGACCAAGCCGGACCGCTGGTTCTGCTCGGAAGACGACGCGCAGGCGTCGGGGTTCCGCAGGGCGTACAATTGCCGCCGGCCAAAGTGAACAATTGGTTCACGCAGCCGTGAGTGGTAGCCGGAGCCAGTATTGATCCGGAATTGAACTCCAACGCGAGTTGCTGCACTTATAAACGTGCGCACACGCTTTGCGTGAGCGCTTCCTTGGCAGACGATCCTCATTGGATTGTCTTTGCTCGGGCGTTTCCTCCCTAGACTTGGGCCGCTTGTCACAACAAGCGGCTCTTCTTTTTTGGGCGGGGCTATCTCCGCATTCCTGCTCGCTTTAGCGATGCATCTGCATGATCTGGTCCATCGGCGGCATGTTCTGGTTGAGATGCCCCATGATCCAGACGGTGCCGCCGACCACCAGGAAAACGACCATGGCGCCGAAAGCCAGCGCCAGCACATTGTTGGTGTTGTCGGGCCCCGTCGTGATGTGCAGGAAAAACACGAGGTGCACGCCCATCTGAGCGATCGCAAGAACGATCAGCGCAACGGGGATGGAGGGTTGCCAGACCAGATCGGTGCCGGCGATGAAGAACGAGGTCGCCGTGAGCAGCAGCGCAAGGCCGAGACCAACGACGTAACCGATCACTCGCTCGCCGACGCTGTGTTGCTCTTCATCGCCCGGTGCGATGTCATGTTCGGTCCGCGTGTGCGCTTGATCGCTCATACGCCACTCCCAAGCAGGTAGACGACGGAAAAGACCCCGACCCAGACGATGTCGAGCGCATGCCAGAATAGCGCAAAGCACATCATCCGGCGCAGGACATCGGCGCGAAAGCCTTTTCCAAAGACCTGAGCCATCATGGTGAGGAGCCACAATATGCCGGCCGAGACGTGCAGGCCGTGGCATCCGACCAGCGAAAAGAACGACGTCAGGAACGCGCTGCGCGACGGGCCATAGCCGCGCGCGACGAGGTCTGCGAATTCGCGGAACTCGATGACGAGGAAGATCAGGCCGAGCACGCAGGTCACGGTCATGCCAAGATAGAACCAGAACCGGTTGCGCACATCGGCGGCAATGCTGGCCATGCCGCAAGTAAAACTCGACAGCAGCAGGCAGACCGTCTCGATCGCGACGTTCCGCTGCTCGAAAATCTCCGAGCCCCTTGGCCCGCCCGCGGTCTGGCTGACCAGCACGGCATAGGCCGCAAAGAAGCAGGAGAACATCACGATGTCGGAGAGCAGGAAGACCCAGAAGCCGTAGGCGGTCACGATCCGCTTCGACGCCGGACCGGGATGCTCGATCACGACGCCGATATGATGGGGATCGGCATGGGCGTGGCCGACGGTTGCCGTCATCGCCATCAGACCGCTCCCGCCATGCTGACGAGGCTGCGCCGTTCCTCGAGATTGATGCGGTCTATCGCTGCGACCTCCTCGGCCGGAATGACGTATTCGTCATGGTCGCGCCAGGCGAACACGACGAAGGTCGCGAACGCGCCGATGCCGCCCAGGATCACCATCCACCAGATGTGCCAGATCAGCGCGAAGCCCATGATGGTCGCAAAGAACGCGCAGATGAAACCGGTCGGCGAGTTCCTGGGCATCTCGATGTCATGATACTCGGGCGCTTCGTGCTCCAGCGATTGCTGCTGAGCACGGGTCTTCATGTCCCAATAGGCGTCCTCGCCGCGCACGTCGGGATGGAAAGCGAAGTTGAACACCGGCGGCGGCGACGAGGTCGCCCATTCCAGCGAGCGGCCATCCCAGGGATCGCCGGTGCGATCACGCAGCGCCTCGCGATTGCGGATACTGACGACGATCTGCACGATCTGGCAGATCACCCCGATCGACAGCACGGCCATGCCGGCGGCCGCCACGAACATCCAGGGCCGCCATTCCGCGACGTCGTAATGCTGCATGCGCCTTGTCATGCCGAGCATGCCGGCAACATAGAGTGGAACGAAGGTGACGTAGAAGCCGAGGAAAGTGAACCAGAACGCCAGCTTGCCCCAGCGCTCGTCGAGCCGGAAGCCGAACGCCTTCGGAAACCAGTATTCGAAACCGGCGAAGGCCCCGAACAGCACACCGCCGATGATCACGTTGTGGAAGTGCGCGACTAGGAACATGCTGTTGTGGAGCATGAAGTCGGCCGGCGGCACCGCGAGCAGCACGCCGGTCAATCCGCCGACGATGAAGGTGACCATGAAGCCGATCGCCCACAGCATCGGCGTCGCGAAGCGAATGCGGCCGCCATACATCGTGAACAGCCAGTTGTAGATCTTCACCCCCGTCGGCACCGCGATGATCATGCTGGCGATGCCGAAGATGGCGTTGACATCAGGCCCCGCCCCCATCGTGAAGAAATGATGCAGCCAGACCATGAAGGAGATGACGCAGATCGCCATGGTCGCGAGCACCATGGAGCGGTAGCCGAACAGCGCCTTGCCGGAGAAGGTCGAGACCACCTCGGAGAAGATGCCGAACGCCGGCAGCACCAGGATGTAGACCTCTGGATGGCCCCAGGCCCAGATCAAGTTCATGAACATCATGATGTTGCCGCCGGCCTCGTTGGTGAAGAAATGGAAGCCGAGGTAACGGTCGAGCAGCAGCATCGCGAGCGTGGCGGTGAGGATCGGGAATGCTGCGACGATCAGGAGATTGGAGGCCAGCGTGGTCCAGCAGAACATCGGCATGCGCAGATAGTTCATGCCCTTGGTACGCAGCTTCAGCACGGTGGTCACGAGATTGATGCCGGCCACCAACGTGCCGACGCCTGATATCTGCAACGACCAAGCGTAATAGTCGACGCCGACGCCGGGCGAGTAGGACAATTCCGACAGCGGCGGAAAAGCGAGCCAGCCGGTGCGCGCGAACTCGCCGACGACGAGCGAGAGGTTGACCAGCAGCGCGCCGGTCGCGGTCAGCCAGAAGCCGACGGAATTGAGCGTGGGAAAAGCGACGTCGCGCACGCCGAGCTGAAGCGGCACGATCAGGTTCATCAGCCCGATCACGAACGGCATCGCCACGAAGAAGATCATGATGGTGCCGTGCGCCGAAAAAATCTGGTTGTAGTGCTCGGGCGGGAGAAAGCCCTGCGACTGGTAGGCGACGGCCTGCTGGATTCGCATCATGATGGCGTCGCTGCCGCCGCGCAGCAGCATCACCGACGCCAGCAGGATGTACATGACGCCGATGCGCTTGTGATCGACGCTGGTGATCCATTCGTGCCAGAGATAGGGCAGATGCCCCTTCGCCACGACCCAGATCAGCACGGCGAGGATTCCGACCAGCACGATCGCGCCTGCGACGAGCGGAATGGGCTGGTCGAACGGAATCGCCGACCAATCGAGCTTACCGAGCATCGTGGGCTCCACTGTGGGGACGGCCTGCGTCGGATAGCAGCTCCGGTCCTGGTCCAGGCGGAATGTGCTGGGTCGCGATCAGGTCGAACAGGCGGGGATCGTCGAGGCGAAAGGTCAGCCTGTTCTTCTCGATGCCCTGCTGCATCAGCTTCTTGTAGCTGTCCTCGTTCAGCACGGCATCGGTCTTCGCCGTGGCCGCCACCCAATCCGGAAAGGCGAGCGGCGAGATCACGTTGACGTCGAACATCATGTCGGGAAAGCCGTCGCCGGAGAAATGCGCCGACAGCCCCTTGAGCTTGCCCTCATTGTCGGCGCGCAGGTTCAACCGCGTCACCATGCCGTTCATGGTGTAGATCATGCTGCCGAGCTGCGGGATGAAGAACACGTTCATCACGCTCGACGAGGTCAGCTGGAAATTCAACTCGGCGCCGGCCGGCACTGTCAGCGTGTTGATCGTGGCGATGCGCTGGTCCGGATAGATGAAGAGCCATTTCCAGTCGAGCGAGACGGCCTGAATCCGCACCGGGCTTCCGGTGCCCGGCACCGGCGCGGCAGGATCGAGCTGATGCGAGCCGATCCAGGCGACGCCGCCGAGCAGGATCACGGTGAGCGCGGGGATCGCCCACACCACCATCTCGACACGCCCGGAATAGACGAAGTCGGGCTGGAAGCGCGCCTTCGGATTGGAGGCGCGAAACCAGAACGCAAACCCAAGGATCGCGATGATCGTCGGCACGACGATCGCGAGCATGATGAAGACGGAATCGACCAGGATGGTGCTGTTGGCGGCAGCCACCGGCCCTTGTGGATCGAGCAGATTCATCGATACACCACTGGCGATTTGGGAAGCCCCGAGAGAAGCGTAACGCGAAAATCTCTCCACAACAAATGCAGTTGTATGACGACGGTTCCGAGAACCGTCTTTCAGAACCGCCCGATCCCGCGCGGCGGCATGCAATTCCGTGCGATGTCAATGACATCTGCGCGGGGCGGTCGGCCTTCTCACTCCCTCGCGCCGTTGCTATCGTCAGCAAAAACAAGGGATGAAACGACATGCAGGGCCCTGAGGACGATGCCGGCCTCGCCGGCAAGGTGGCGTTGATCAGCGGCGGCGGCGCTGCGGGCGACGGCATCGGCAACGGCCGCGCTGCAGCAATTCTGCTCGCCCGCGCCGGCGTAAAAGTGCTGGTGGCCGACCGCGACCTCAAGCTTGCTGAACGTACCGTCGAGATGATCGCAGCCGAAGGCGGCACGGCTGCGGCACATGGCGGCGACGTGACCAATGAAGCCGACTGCAAGCGGCTGGTCGAAGCAGCCCTCGACCGCTGGGGCCGGCTCGACTTCCTCGACAACAATGTCGGTATCGGCAGCCGCGGCAGCGTGGTCGACGAGGCGCCCGAACAATATCGCCGCGTCATGCAGGTCAATGTCGAGACCATGTTCCTGCTGTCGAAGCATGCGATCCCCGCGATGATCAGGACCGCCAAGGGCGGCGCGATCGTCAACATCTCCTCGATCTCGGCGCTGCGGCCGCGCGGGCTGACGACCTACACGACCTCGAAGGCGGCCATCATCGGCCTCACCCGCGCGATGGCGGTCGATCACGGCCGCGACAACATCCGTGTCAACTGCATCTGCCCGGGGCCGATGTACACGCCGATGGTCTATGCCCGCGGCATGAGCGAGCAGGCCCGCGACCAGCGCGCCAGGGCCTCCGTGCTGAAGACAGAAGGCACCGGCTGGGATGTCGGCCATTCCGTCAAATTCCTGCTCAGCAATTTTTCCCGCTACATCACCGGCCAGGTGCTGGTGGTCGACGGCGGCGTCACGCTGCAAGCCCCCGAACGCGAGTCACAAGAACACTAGAGGACACACAGAAATGGCCCGCCTGCCCTATCTCGAGGCCGACCAGGTCGCGCCCGAATATCGCGACATGCTCAAGCGCAACACCAATCTGCACAAGCTGCTGGTCAACTCGCCGGAGATGGCGCGCGCCTTCAACGGCATCGGCGGCTATATCCGCTTCAAGAGCAAGCTCAACCCGCGGCTGCGGGAGCTTGCCATCCTCCAGGTCGGCTGGATGGAGAAATCGGAATATGAGTTCACCCATCATGTGAAGATCGGCAAGGAGTTCGGCGTCACCGACGAGGACATCGCCGGCCTGATGGCGGAGACCGAGGGCAAGCCATCGAAGCTGGAGCCGCTCGCCAAGGCGATCCTGAAAGGTGCTCGTGAGATGGTGCGCGAACTCGCGATGTCGGATGCGACCTTCGCCGAGATCAAGCAGCATCTTTCCGACGAGCACACGGTCGACCTCGTGCTGACCATCGCCTTCTATTGCGGCGTGGTGCGCGTGCTCGCGACCATGAAGATCGACAACGAGCCGTATTACAAAGAGGTACTCCAGCAGTACCCGATCCCGGGAGTGAACTGAGATGCGCTTGAAGGACAAGGTTGCGATCGTCGTCGGCGCAGGGCAAAGCCCCGGCGAAGGCATGGGCAATGGCCGCGCTACCGCGCTGACTTTCGCGCGCGAGGGCGCGAAAGTGCTGTGCGTCGACCATCATCTGGAATCGGCGCAGGAAACCGTCGCGCTGATCGCCGAGGCAGGCGGCACCGCCGCGGCATTCAGGGCCGACGTCACCAAATCCGCCGACATCAAGGCGATGGTGGCGGAGGCACAGGTGCGCTGGGGCCGAATCGACGTGCTGCACAACAATGTCGGCGTCAGCCTGTCCGGCGGCGATGCCGAGCTGCTTCAAATCACCGAGGAAGCGTTCGACCGCGTCGTCGCGATCAACCTCAAGAGCTGCATCCTCGCGGCGAAGGAAGTGATCCCGATCATGCGCGCGCAGCAAAGCGGCGTCATCATCAACATCTCCTCGATGGCCGCGATCACCACCTACCCTTACGTCGCCTATAAGGCGACGAAGTCGGCGATGATCGCCTTCACCGAACAGCTCGCCTACCAGAACGCCGAATACGGCATCCGCGCCAACGTCATCCTGCCCGGCCTGATGAACACGCCGATGGCCGTCGATACCCGCGCCCGCGAATGGCACAAGACCCGCGCCGAAGTCGAAGCTGAACGCGACAGCAAGGTGCCGCTGCGCAAGAAGATGGGCACGGGATGGGACGTCGCAAACGCCGCGCTGTTCCTGGCGTCGGACGAGGCGAATTTCATTACGGGTGTGACGCTGCCGGTGGATGGCGGGGCCAGTGTGAGGCGGGGGTAGGCGGCCGCGAGCGCAGTGCCACTGCCCTTCTCCCCTTGAGGGAGAAGGTGGCGCGAAGCGCCGGATGAGGGGTATCTATCCGCGAACTCAACTGCAAGAGATGTGCGCGCGGATAGAACCCCTCACCCGTCTCGCCGCTATGCGGCGAGCCACCCTCTCCCGCAAGGGGCGAGGGTGCACCTTCACCGCCGCGCGAGTTTAATGCGTCACCCGCCAGATCGTGCCGTTGCCATCCTCCGACACCAGCAGCGATCCATCTTTTGCCACCGCAACGCCGACCGGCCTGCCCCACACCTCCGTATCGCTCACCACGAACCCCGTGACGAAATCCTCGTACTCCCCCGTCGGCTTGCCGTCCTTCATCTTGATGCGGATTACCTTGTAGCCGGTGCGCTTCGAGCGGTTCCAGGAGCCGTGCTCGGCAGCAAATGCGTCGCCCTGGTACTCCCCGGGAAACTGCGTGCCCTGATAGAACGCCATGCCGAGTGACGCCGAATGCGGCTGCACCAGCACGTCGGGGATCGTCACCTTGTCCTTGAGATCCGGCCGCGCGCCGGCGTGGCGCGGGTCTTCGTTGCCGCCGATATAGAACCACGGCCAGCCATAGAACGCGCCCTCCTTCACGCTGGTCACGTAATCGGGCACGAGATCGTCGCCGAGACCATCGCGCTCGTTGGTCGAACACCAGGGCAGACCGGTCTGCGGCTGGATCGCAAGGCCGACGCAGTTGCGGATGCCGGTGGCGTAAATCTTCCGCTCCTTGCCGTCAGGCGCGAAGGCCAGCACGGTGGCGCGCTCGAGCTCGCTGGCCCAGGCCGCGCCAAGCGGTTGCGCTTTCGACCACGCCTCCAACCCGCCCGGCGGCGTACCCATGCCCTCGGCGACATTGCTGAGCGAGCCGACCGAGACCAGCATGCGCTTGTTGTCGGGCGTGAAGACGATATCGCGAGTGGAATGGCCGCCGTCAGCCGGCAGGCTCGCCACGATCGTCTCCGCCTTGCCGCGCGCCTTGAGATCGCCGGCCTGATAGGCAAAGCGGACGACACTGTCGGTGTTGGCGACATAGACCCATTGCGGATTGTCGCCGTTCGGAAAGAAGGCGATGCCGAACGGTTGCCGCAGACCGCTGGCAAACAGCTCGTTGGTCGCAACCTTGCCGCCCTCCCCAGCGCGTAGCACGCGGATGGTGCCGCCCCGCGTCTCCGCGACGAAGACATCGCCGTTCGGTGCGACCCTGATGATGCGCGGGGCGCGCAGGCCTTCGGCGAACAGCTCGATCTTGAAGCCGGCCGGCACCTGGGGCGAGGCTTCCGGCGGACGCGGCGCCACGCGCGAGAAGCTCGCAACCGACTTTGTGGCGCCGGGCCTGACCAGATCCTGCGGCCGGATCAACCTGACCGTGCCGGGCTTGTCGGCCTGCCAATCGCCGTAGGCGTCCTTGCCCTGTAGCACCGGCTCGGCCTGCGCAGCGGCCGCGGCCAGCAATCCCGCAACCATTGCCACGGGCCCCATCCTGCTTTTCACGTCGTATTCCTCCCGGCCTGCATGTCTCGCGCGTCAACGCCGATCGACCCGCAAATGGTCCGCAACAGGCGAAACGCCTGCCGCATCCCACGTCAGCTCATGCCCGCACGATGTGCATCAGCCGCAACCCATCATACTGGAAAATGCCGCCGATCAATGCGACACATTGTAAGGGCGGGGCCGCCGGTTGCGGTCATCAAAGCTGCGGCATCGGTGTCGCCATTGATGGGGTGATCATGTGGGGATCCATCATATCGGAATGGGCGAGCCTGCTGCTCCGCTGGCTGCACGTGGTCGCCGCGATCGCCTGGATCGGCAGTTCCTTCTATTTCATCGCCCTCGACCTCAGCCTCAAGCCGAAGTCTGACTTGCCGGACGGCGTGCAGGGCGAAGCCTGGCAGGTCCATGGCGGCGGCTTCTACCGGATCATGAAATATCTGGTCGCCCCGAGCCAGATGCCGGACGAGCTGACCTGGTTCAAATGGGAGGCCTACACCACCTGGCTGTCCGGCTTCGCGCTGATGGTGGTGGTGTATTATCTCGAGGCCGATCTGTTCCTGGTCGACAAGTCGATCCTCGACCTCACACCGTTCCAGGCCGGGCTGTTCAGCTTCTTCAGCCTCGCGCTGGCGTGGCTGCTCTATGAGGCCGCCTGCCGCACCGGGCTCGCCCAGCGCGAGCTGCCCTTCGCCATCGGCGGCTATCTGTTCCTGGTCGCGCTGACCTATGCCTTCACTCACGTGCTGAGCGGCCGTGGCGCCTTCAACCAGATCGGCGCGCTCATCGGCACCATCATGGTCGCCAACGTCTTCGCGGTGATCATCCCGAACCAGAAGAAGATCGTGGCGGCGCTGATCGCGGGACAGGCGCCCGATCCGAAACTCGGCAAGACCAGCAAGGAGCGCTCGGTCCACAACAACTATCTGACGCTCCCCGTCGTCGTGCTGATGATCAGCAACCACTATCCCCTGCTCTACGCCACCCGCTTCAACTGGATCATCGTCGCGATCATCCTGGCGCTGGGACCGGTGATCCGCCACTTCTTCAACGAGGGCCACGCCGGGCGCAAATCGCCGTGGTGGGTGTGGGGCGTGGCGGCAATCGGCGTGATCGCGATCCTCTTCCTCTCCGCCGCCGGCCCGCGCGAGGTAAAAACGGGAGCGCTGTCGGCCCCAGTCACGGTCGCCAATGTCGAGGAGATCGTGATGTCCCGCTGCAGCATGTGCCACGCGGCCGAGCCGGTCTGGGCCGGCATCGTCACCGCACCGAAGGGCATTTTGCTCGACGCGCCCGAGCACATCCATCGCAACATCCGACTGATCGGCCGTGTCGCCGCCTGGTCCACCGCGATGCCGCCGGGCAACATCACGGAGATGACCAGCGAGGAACGCGCCATCCTTGCCGCCTATATCGAGCAGGCTCGCTGACGCCATCGCGTGTCGATGCCGCGTTTTGCGGAATGAAATTCCGCATCTCCCACAGAATTGAAAATGACTTGACCGCCTATCCGGCGTAGACAGGACCAGCGGCCGCCAGAGCGGTCCAAAGTCAGTTTGCATTCGGGGATAACAACAGTGGCCCTCAAGAACGTCATCGGGATCGACCACGCCGTCGTCATGGTTCAGGACCTCGACAAGGCCGCCGAGAATTACCCGCAGCTTGGCTTCACCCTCTCCCCGCGCGGCACCCACAGCGCGCATATGGGCACCGGCAATTACACCATCATGTTCGACCCCGACTATATGGAGCTGCTCGGCGTGCTGGTGGCGACCGAGCACAATGCGCCGGCCCGGGCCTTCCTCGACAAGCGCGGCGAAGGCATCGAGCGCATCGCCTTCACCGCGATCGATTCTGCCGCAGGTGCCGAGGAGATCCGCGCGCGCGGCCTGACGCCGATCGGCCCGACCGATTTCGAACGGCCGGTGACGCTGCCTGATGGCACCATCTCGGCCGCGAAATTCCGCACCTTCATGTGGCCGACCGCGGAAGCGCCCGGCGGCGTGCGCATCTTCGCCTGCCAGCACAAGACCCGTGACACGGTGTGGATTCCTGAGCTGATGAAGCACGCCAATGCGGCCAAGCGGATCAAGCAGACGCTGATTGCAACGCCCGAGCCCGCGCAGGAAGCCGCGCATCTCGGCCGGCTGATCGATCGCGAGCCCAAGGCTGAGGCGGATGGCGCGGTCACAGTGCCCTCCGGCGGCGATCGCGCCGACTTCGTCTATTTGACGCTGGACCAGCTCGGCAAGCGCTATCCCGGCGTCCCGCTCGCGGGCCTCTCCGAGCGCGGCGGCGCGGCGCTGGTCCTCGTCAGCGGCGATCTCGCGGCGACCGAGAAGGCACTGGGTTCGGCCGCGTTGCGCAGCGGGCCTGCGATCGTCGTGCCGCCGGCCAAGGCCAACGGCACCCTGCTCGCCTTCGTTGCCGGCTGATTTTAACTAATTCTTTAACGAGTGTTTACGCGGCGGCTCTAGGATTCCCGGCAGTCCAAGCCGTCGGGGCCAAGCGCATGTTCAAAGAGGAATCGCCGATCGCTTATGACGCGCCGGCCGAACTGAAGAAGTGGCCGTCGCTGAAGGGCGAGAGGCAGAAGCACCGCGGTCCGCCCTATATGGTCTACAACGGCACGCTCGCCGACTGCGTCCGCGAGCTGATGGGCAAGCCCATCAAGGGTATCTCGCTCTACGACATCATGACGAGACCGCAGCAAGCCTTCGACCAGACCGTGCTGTCGCCCGGCGATGCCGCCGAGATCGCGATGCGCAAGGACTTTCCCAAGGCGTAAGCGCCAACCTCCCGCCGCAAGATCACTCGCGCGTCGCGTTTGCCCGTAGATCCGCGGGGCCCGCGGCGCGTGTTCTACTATTGGACTCCCGTACTAACACCTGCCGCCCTGCGGAATCGCAGCTTCGCCGCAATTACGGTTAATGAAGTCCTCGTCACCGGCGCCCGCGCTGGTCGTTCCCCCACAGTTCGAGGACTCTTACCGAGATGCGATTTCTCGTCGCGGCTTGCGCTGCGTTCCTGATTTTGATGTGCGACGTCGGCTCACAGCCGTCCTTGCAAACATTGAACCTCGATCGCGCCACGTCCAAGACCGATCGCGCGCCCTCGCTGGTTCCCCTCGTCGAGCTCTTCCTCGCAAGGGTGCAGGCCATTGAGCTCGCAAATGCGCGCGCGGCTTACGTGGAGACGATCGAGCCCGCGCGCGCAGTCGAAACCGTCGTGGAAGCCCCGGCTTCACCGACCGAGCAATTCTGCCACGCGCTACGCGAAGCCGCCGAGGCGAGCGGCATTCCCGTGCCGTTCTTCGCGCGCCTGCTCTGGCAGGAGAGCCGCTTCCGTTCCAACGAGATCAGCCCGGCCGGTGCCCAGGGCGTCGCGCAGTTCATGCCGGAGACTGCCGCCGAAGTTGGGCTCGATGATCCCTTCGACGCCATGAAGGCGCTGCCCGCATCGGCAAAGTTTTTGCGAAAGCTCCGCGATGATTTCGGCAATCTCGGCCTCGCCGCGGCCGCCTATAACGCAGGGCCGGGCCGCATCCAGAAGTGGCTCGCCCGCGAAAGCGAGCTGCCGCGCGAGACGCGCGACTATGTCCGCATCATCACCGGCACCAAAGCAGAGGACTGGACCGAACACATCGAGGCCCTCGCAATCCGGATCGACCTGCCGCGCGAGGCGCCCTGCGAAGGCATCGGCAGCCTGTCCAAGACGAAGGATGTGGCCTGGGTTCCCGTGAACCTGACGCCGTCGGTCATCACCATCATGCGCAAGGCCGAACAACTGGCGGCGCGGCTCTCGGCGAACCGTGCGCGCAAGCGGTTCGTGTCGCTGCTGCGCAAGAACGCCTCGGCTCATGGCAAGGCGCGCAGCATGATCGCCACCCGCGCGGCGAAGGGAACGAGAACGCGCGCCATCCGCATGGCGGCGCGCGAGCGTTCCTCAGGCTAGATCACGCCGGTTTCTCGTCGTCGGTCACCGGCGAGGTCACCACCAGGAACACAAGGTCGGTCAGGCCCGAATTCGAGATCGCGTGCTCGACGCCGGGCGGCAGGAAGATCACGTCGTGCCTGCGTACGACATGGTTCTTGCCGGCGATCTCCATCAGCCCCTCGCCGTCAAGCACGTGATAGACCTGCTCCTGCACCTTGTGATGATGCCGCGCGACATAAGCCATCGGCTGGTACATCGAGATGCGATAGTCGATGTGGCGCGAGCCCGTGGTCTCCGGCATCACCAGCGGCTTTGACAGCGCGCCGCCAAAATGGTTGGCAAATTCGCGCCAGGGCACTTCCGCGATGTTGCGGATGAAGGCGCCGCCAGTCTGCTCGGCCATGATCGTGCTCCCTAGTTCACCAGTGCGCCGCCATCGACATAGACGATCGAGCCCGTAGCAAAACCGTTCGCCATGAAGCTTCCGATCTGCCGGGCGATGTCCTCGGCCATACCGACGCGACCAACAGGCAGCGCAGCCGCTGTCTTCGCCAGCATCTCCTTCCGCGCCGCCTCCGGCATCGCGGCTCGGATCGGCGTGTCGATCACGCCCGGCGACACCGCATTGACACGCACCGGCGCAAGCTCGAGCGCGAGTGCGCGGGCGAGCGATTCCAGTGCGCCGTTGGCCGCACTGATGATCGCCGAGTTCGGCCGCGGCCGAACGCTCAGAAAACCTGTGACCAGTGTCAGCGAGCCGCCCGGCCGGATCTCCGCCTCGCGCGCGACGCGCCAAGCGCCCCAGAACTTGCCTTCCATCGTCGCACGCACGTCCTCCATCGGGACCGTCTTGAATGGCCCGGTGCGAAGCTGAGCGGCCGTCAGCACGACGTGATCGACGGGACCGGTGCGCTTGAACAGCTCCGCGACGCTCTGATCGCTGGTGACGTCGGTCGGGATCGCGGTCACCTTCAGCCGCTCGGCGATGGGATCAAGCTTCGCCGCACTGCGCGACGCGATGATGACGTCCGCTCCTTCCCTCTTCGCGAGTTCCGCCGTAGCGAGGCCGATGCCTGAGGAGCCGCCGATCACGACGACCTTCTTGCCTGCGAGCGTCATTCCCATCTCCCCTGGTTTTCTCGATAGATGATTTGCGTGCCGCGCGATCAACCGGGCTGGAAGCGCGTGCCGATGCCGGCCTTGCTCTGGCCGAGGCCGGGCAGCTCCCAGACGCCGGCGCCGACCGGATTGATGTCAGCGGCGATATCGACGTCGATCAGATAGGGCTTGTTGGCGGCGATGCCCTTGCGGATCGCCTCGCCAAGATCTCCGGCGCGATCGACCCGCACGCCCTCGACGCCGCAGGCGCGCGCCATCGCCGCGAAATCGGGGTTATAGCGCTCGCCTGTCTCTGGATGCCTGAAGTCGGTCGCAAGCTCGCGCCCACCGAGATAACCGCGCTGAAGCCCGCGGATCGAGGCATAGGCGTAATTGTTCCAGACCACCCAGACCACGGGCAGATTGTACTCGACCGCGGTGCCCAGCACGTTGGCGTGCATGAAGAAGGCACCGTCGCCGCACACGGACACGCAGGGCCGATCGGGCGCGGCGAATTTCGCGCCCATCACGCCGGCGACGCCAAAGCCCATCGGGCCAAACCCCATCGAGCCGATCAAGGAGTCCGGCCGCTTCGGCTTGCAGAAGCCGAGCAGCCAATTGTGGTGCACGCCGATGTCGGAGACGAGGATGGCGTCTTCCGGCAGCGCCTTGTCGATCTCGGCCGCGGCGCGCTGCGGGTTGATCGGCGTGGTGTCGTCGGAGAAGCCGGGCGCGACGAACTTGTCCCACTCCCTGCGATAGCCGTCGATCTGCGCCAGCCATTTTTTGCGCGCGTCGGACTTTTTGAAGAGGTTGTCGCGGCGATCGAGCTCGGCATGGACCTGCCGCAGGAAGGTGCGAACGTCGGCCATCAGCCCGAGCGCGACGGGATAGTTGCGGCCGATCTCCTCGGGGTCGATATCGACATGGATCAGCCGCGTCGGCGGGATCGTGAAGGAATAGCCCGGGATCCACGAGCTTGAGGTACGATCATCGAAGCGGACGCCGAGCGCGAGCAGCACATCGGCCTGACGCGTCGCGTGATTGGCCTGATAATGCCCGGCACGCGCCACGAGGCCGAGCGCGAGCGGATGGTTGACGTCGAGCGCGCCGAGACCGCTGGCTGACGCTGCCACCGGGATCTGAAGTCGCTCGGCGAGCTTGCGCAACTCCTCTGCGGCGCCGCCATAACGAACGCCCTGCCCGACCAGCATCACTGGCCGATCGGCCGAGAGCAGCATGTCGACCGCTTTCTCGACGCCTTCGGGATCGGCGCCACAGCGGCTGGAAATGTTGGCGCTCCATTCGGCCGCCTTCGGCGCTTCTTCGGCCGCGGCCTCCATGAAGACGTCATAGGGCACATCTATCACCACGGGTCCCGGCCGTCCCGTGACCATGGTCTTCCAGGCCTGCCGCACTGCGAGCGGCACCATCTCGCCGCGCGTCGGCTGAAACACCTTCTTGCACATCGTGCGCACGGTGGAGGGGAAGTCGGCCTGGTAGTGCCGGTACATCTCCTGGAACGCGCCGCGGTTGAACTGGCTGGTCGGCACGTTGCCGGTGATCGCCATGAACGGCACGGAATCGAGGTAGGCATTGGCGAGCGAGATCGGCAGATTGGCCGAGCCCGGCCCGCACGAGGTGAAGGTCGCCGTCGGCCTTCCCGAGACACGGTAATAGACGTCGGCCATGAAGCCGGCGACGCTCTCGTGATGCACAGAGATCGTCTTGATCTCGGAGGAGCGCTCGTACAGCGCATCGATGAACTGGATGTTGCCGTGGCCGCAAAGCCCGAACACCTGGGGCACCTTCTCCTGGATCAGATAATCGACAATGACCTGGGCGCCATTGAGCATGTTCTTCGACATCAACCCGTCTCCCTCTCGGCCCGTCGACGTCTTCTGTACCGATGCGGGGAACGCGGCCGGTCATCACTGGGCCGTCGGGAGCCTATTTCTCATAATGCTGTACGTCAATTTATATTGTGGTAGTCTTCCGTCTTGAGGAAACGCAGAGCTCCGCGCCGACGGCCGCGCTTGTTGCGTGCTAGTCTCGCAAGAACGGAGCCATGACGATTCACCAGAGGGGGCCTTGTCCTTGAAATCGCGTACCAAGCCCACGACCGGCGAGACGCCCGCAAGCCCGCGCAAGGCTGCGATCGCCAAGCTGGTCCCTGCTCCCAAAGTAAATGGCGACGATGAGGCCGACGACAAGCAGCGCGCCGGCGGCGTCCAGTCACTGGGCCGTGCCTTCTCGATCCTCGAAGAGGTCGCGCGACATCGTGAGGGCATCGGACTTGCGGAGCTGAGCAAGCTGGTCGGCCTGCACAACTCGACGACCTTTCATCTCGCCAAGACGATGGTTTCGCTCGGCTACCTCCGCCAGGAGAAGGACAGCAAGCGCTACCGCATCGGCAGGCCGTTGTTTGCACTCGCGGCAAGCGCGCTCGACGAGATCGAGATGGTCAATGTCGCGACGCCCGTGCTGGAGGAGCTTTCGCGCCAGACCAGCGAAAGCAGCCATTTTGCCGTGCGGATGGGCGATGCCGTGATCGTCATTGCCCGCACCAGCGGCCCCGGCGCGTTCCAGCTCACCGACCGCGTCGGCGTGGTGCGCCCGGCTCACTGCACCGCACTCGGCAAGATCATTCTGGCCTCGCTTCGGCCCGAGCAGCTCAAGCGCTTCATCGATCGTGCGGAGCTGAAACCGTCGACACCAAAGTCGATCACCGATGCCGCCGTGCTGATGCGCGAGATCGCGGAGATACAGCGCACCGGCGTCGCCTTCGACGACGGCGAATTCAATCCGGAAGTACGCTGCGTCGCCGTGCCGGTCACCGATTTCACCGGACAGGTGATCGGCGCGCTCGGCATTTCCGGCCCGATCTGGCGCCTCTCCAACCAGGCGCTGCACGCCGGTGCCCAGATCGTGCAGGCCGCCGCCGACCAGCTGTCGGTCGAGTTCGGCGCCAAGGACCGGGCGCACAAGGCGTTCACGCAAAAAGCCTGAGACGCAACCCAAGCGTCGATTTTGCCGGTTGACACCGGCGATGGCGTTCGGGATTATCCTCCAGCATTAGAAAAAGGTCTCTCACAATATCGGATATCCGATTTTGAAGGGAGGCAGGCGATGCACCCGGGAGGAGACAGACATGATCCGCTACCCGCGACGGACGTTGTTACGGGCGGGCGCCGCCTTCGTCGGCGCATCCGCATTGGGGTTTCCCGCAATCGTAAGGGCGCAGGCCGAGAAGATCCGGATCGGGCACCTCACCCCGCTCACCGGCTTCCTCGGCGTGATCGGCAGCTACGCCCAGCTGGGCGTGAAGCTCGCCGCCGAAGAGATCAACGCGTCCGGCGGCATTTTGGGCAAGCCAATCGACCTGCTTTCGGAGGACTCGATCAATCCGGCGACCGCCGCGACCAAGGCACAGCGCATGCTGGAGCAGGACGGGGCAGTGGTGCTGCTGGGCGAGATCTCATCGGCATCCTCGCTCACCATCATGCAGGTCGCCGAGCGCAACAAGAAAGTGTTCTTCTCGACCGGCGCCCGCTCGGACGCGCTGCGCGGCAAGAACTGCAACAAATACTCCTTCCACTGCGACATCCCGAACACCGTGATGGTCAACGCGGTCGGCACCGCGCTGTCGCAGAAGGGCATGGTGAAGGGCAAAAAGTTCTTCACGCTGACGGCCGACTACATTTTCGGTCATGACCTGCTGAAGGCGGCCAAGACCTTCTTCGGCGCGCATGAGGCGAATTTGATCGGCGACGAGTTGATCGCAACCGACGTCACCGATTTCAGCCCGTATCTGCTGAAAGTGCGGCAAGCCAAGCCCGACGTGGTCTGCTGCAACCTTGCTGGCAATCAAGTCACCAACCTCGTCAAGCAATATGCCGAGTTCGGCTTCCCCTACCCGCTGGTCGGCTTCAATCTCAACACCGGCGATGCCTGGGCCGCGGGTGCGGGCAATCTCAGCGGCACCTGGCCCACGGTCTGGTATCACACGCTGAACAATCCGACGTCGCAGGCCTTCGTCGCGGCGTTCAGCAAGAAATACGGCAAGCCGCCGGAGAACCACGCCTGGATCGACTACATCACGCTGAAGCTCTTGGCGGAAGCGATCAACACGACCAAGTCGACCGACAGTCATGAGCTGATCACGTATTTCGAGAAGCAGGCGCAGTTCGACATCGGCAAAACGCGAAAAGCCTACTTCCGCAACTGGGATCACCAGCTGGTGCAGGAGGCCTATCCGTTCACCGTCAAGCCAAAGGACCAGATGAAGGACCAGTGGGACATGCTGGTGCTCGGCGACGTCGTGCCGGCGGCGAACGACCCGCTGGAGACGATCTATCCGACCCGGGAACAGAACCCCTGCGAGATGAAAGCCTGACGCGCGCACGCGCGGCAAGGACGCAACATGCAGTTCGAGTTCTTGCTGGAACAGGTGGTGAATGGCCTCGTGCTCGGAGGCTATTACCTGCTCATCGCGCTCGGGCTGTCGCTGATCTTCTCCGTCGGCGGCATCGTCAACCTCGCGCATGGCGCCTTCTATGCGCTCGGCGCCTATGTCTGCGTCGAGCTGACGAAACGCTTCGGCTTCGGCGCTTCAGTGATGATCTCGCCGCTTGTGGTTGCGCTCCTTGGCATCCTGTTCGAGCGCTTCATCCTGCGACGCTTCTACACTGCCGATCCCATTCTCAGCCTGCTCGTGACTTTCGGCCTTGCCATGGTCGCGGAACAGGCGATCCGCATGATCTGGGGCGCCGCGCCTGTTTCAACCGAGATCCCGCAAAGCTTTCGCGGCTCGGTCATCGTCGGCGATTTCCTGTTCTCGCGCTATCGCCTTCTGATCCTCGCCGTGGTCGCAACGATAATGATCGGGATCTGGCTGTTGCTGCAAAAGACCTCGTTCGGGCGCGTTGTGCGCGCCGGCATCCAGCGGCCGGACATGGTCGCGGCGCTCGGCATCCGCCTGCAACCCTACATGACAGGGATCGTGATGCTCGGCGTCGGCATGGCCGCGCTGGGCGGCGCCTTCTTTGCGCCGATCACGACGGTGCACCCCGCCATGGGCGCGGACATCATGACCGTCGCCTTCGTCGTCGTGGTGATCGGCGGCCTCGGCAGCTTCTGGGGCGTCGTCATTGCCGCGCTCCTCGTCGGCGTGGTGCGCGGCATCACCATTCACTTCGAACCTGCGGCCGGTGAAGCCTCGATCTACGTCCTGATGTTCCTGGTGCTGCTGGTGCGCCCGCGCGGCCTGCTCGGCGAGCGTATCGAGAAGTTCGAATGAGCCGCACGTCCGCCATCGACAGATTGAAGCCACTGCTGATCGCTGCTGCGGCGGTCATCGCGCTGCCCTTCCTGTTGAAGGCGGTCGGCCTGTCGCTGAATACCGGCACCTGGATCGTCGGGCTCGCGATCGCAACCATGGGGCTCAATCTCTGCATCGGCTATACCGGCCTCGTCTCGTTCGGCCACAGCGCCTGGTTCGGCATCGGCGCCTATGCCGCAGGCCTGATCCAGCTGCGCTATTTCCCCGGCGAGATCTGGCTGCCGCTGCTGGGGTCGATGATCGTCGTCGCGATCGTATCGACAGTCATCGGCATGCTGATCCTGCGCCGGCGCGGCGTTTACTTCTCGCTGCTCACTCTGGCGCTGGCCGCCCTCGTCTACACCACCGCTTTCCGCTGGACGAGCCTCACCGGCGGCGAGGACGGGCTCGGCGGCCTGAAACGCGGCGGCATCGGACGCATCAGCTTCGATAGCGCGCTCAGCTATTACATCGTGGTCGCAGTGATCGGGCTCGCCGTGCTCTATGTGCTGATGCGCTTGGTGCGTTCGCCGTTCGGCCATGTGCTGGTGGCGATCCGCGAGAACCAATTGCGGGCGAGCTTTCAGGGCTATCCGGTCGAGCGCTACAAGCTCGCGGTGTTCGTGATCTCCGCCGTCGTCACCGGCCTTGCCGGCGCGCTGATCGCGTTCCTCAACTATCTCGTTTCGGCCGAGGCCGTCTCGGTGCCGTTCGCCGGGGAGCTGCTGGCGATGGTGGTGATCGGCGGCATGCGCAGCCTGTTGGGTCCGGCGCTCGGTGCGCTGTTCTTCATTCTGTTCCGCGAGCTGTTCTCGATCTGGACGTCGGACTGGCTGTTCTGGTTCGGCCTCATTTTCGTGGCCTTCGTGATGTACTCGCCCGGCGGCCTCGTCGGCATCGGCGCGCTGATCATGCGGCGCCTCCGTCCGCCAGCGGAAGAGACCGCTGCGATGAGCCGGCGCAAGATCTATGACGGCCTGCCTCTGCCGGACTTTTTGCGACCGGAGGCGCTGAAGGGCACGGTGCTGGAGGTCAGCGGCGTGTCACGAAAATTCGGCGGCATCCGCGCCGTCGAGAATGCGAGCATCACGATCGCAGCCGGCGAGATCCACGCGCTGATCGGACCGAACGGCGCCGGCAAGACCACGCTGTTCAATCTGGTCTCCGGCCTCTACGCGCCGGATCAAGGCACCATCCGCCTCCAGGGTCGCGACATCGCCGGCGTGCCCGCAAACCTGATCTGTCATCAAGGGCTGGCGCGCTCGTTCCAGATCACCAATTTGTTTCGCGGGCTCTCCATCTACGAGAATTTGCGGCTGTCGCTGCAAGCGCGGCGACCGATGCGCTTCAACATCTGGAATGACATCGACAATTATCCGGAGATACACGCCGAGACCGCGGCGCTGACAAAATTCCTCGGGCTCGAAGGCATCGAGGAGATCGAGGGCGGCGAGCTCTCCTATGGCGGCCAGCGGCTGGTCGATCTCGGCATCGCGCTCGGCTCGAAACCGCAGGTGCTGCTGCTCGACGAACCGCTCGCAGGGCTCGCCGCCGCCGAGCGCGAGCGCGTCTCCAACCTCGTCAGGAACATCGCGACCAACATCCCCGTGCTGATCGTCGAGCACGACATCGACCGCGTGCTCGGCTTCTCCCAGGTCGTTACCGTGATGAACCAGGGCGAGGTCCTGATGTCGGACTGCCCCAGCGCAGTGCGGGCCGATCTGCGGGTGCAGGAGATCTACACCGGCAAGGGCATTCCCGCCGTCGAGCATCGCCGCAGCGATGAGGCGGCCGGCGAGCACGAGACCGTGCTGCGCCTCGACGGCGTCAATACATTCTATGGCAAGAGCCACATCCTCAACGACGCCGCGCTCGACGTGCGCGACGGCGAGATCGTCGCGCTGCTGGGCCGCAACGGCGCGGGCAAGTCGACGCTGTTGAAGACCATCGCCGGCCTCGTGCCGGCGGCCTCAGGCAGCATCGACTATCGCGGCACCGATATCGCATGCCTCCCAGCGCCCGACATCGCGCGCCGCGGCGTCGGCTACGTGCCGCAGGGCCGCGGCCTGTTTGCCGGCATGACCGTGCGTGAAAACCTCGCGCTCGGACGTCTCGCGCGCAAGACCGACGGCAGCGACGGCGTGGTGTGGAGCGAAGAGCAGATCCTGCATTACTTTCCCCGCCTGAGGGAGCGGATGAATATCGCCGCCGATTATCTCTCCGGCGGCGAACAGCAGATGGTGGCGGTTGCGCGTGCGATGTCCGGCAATGTCCGCCTGCTGCTGCTCGACGAGCCGTTCGAGGGCCTTGCGCCGGCCGTGACGCTCGAGCTGTTTGGGGTGTTCGACCAGCTGCGCAAAAAAATGTCGATCGTGATCGTCGAGCATAATCTCGATCTCGTGCTGGCGCTCGCCGACCGCGTCTTCGCGCTCGAGCGCGGCGCGGTGTTCCACCAGGGACCGGCGGCGCCGCTCTTGAACGATCTCGGCTATCGCAAGCAGATCCTCTGGCTGTAGGCGCCCCCTACTCCGCCTTGATGTTCGCGGCGGCCACGACTTCGGCAAGCTCCTTCGTCTCTTTCGCGATCTTGGCGGCATACTCGGCCGGGGCCAGCACGCTGACGACGCCCTGCGAGCCGAGCTTCTCCTCGACTGCCGGATCCTTGGCAGCCGTGACGATCTCCCGGTGCAGCGTCTCCAGGATCGGCGCAGGTGTCGCCTTCGGCATGAAGAAGCCGACCCAGAATGAGAGGTCGAAGCCGGGATAGTCGGCTTCCGCGACGGTCGGCACGTCGGGCAGCGACGGCAGTCGCTCGGCCGATGACACCGCGAGCGCCCGCAGCTTTCCGCCTTTCACCAGCGGCACCGCGGACAGCGGATCGAACACGGCGAGCACCTCCTGCGCGAGAATGCCGACCTCGGACGCCGCACCGCCGCGATAGGGCACGTGGATCATCTTGATGCCGGCCTTCTGGCTGAGCAGCTCCATGGCGAGGTGGGCGAGATTGCCGTTGCCGCCGGAGCCGTAGGCGAGTTCGCCCGGCCTGGCTTTCGCGGCAGCCACGAGATCGGCGACGGTCTTGATGTCGGCGGTCTTGGGGTTCTCCGGATTGACGACCAGCACGAGCGGCGCCGAGACGACTGTGGTCAGCGGCGCGAAGTCGCCTTGCGGGTCGTAGCGGATGTCTTTGAACAAGGTCTTGTTGAGCGTGATCGTGGAGGAGTTGCAGGCCAGCATCGTGTAGCCGTCCGCGTCCGCATGTGCGACGCCTTCGGCGGCAATCATGCCGTTGGCGCCGGCGCGGTTCTCGACCACGAAGGGCTGCCCGAGTTTTGCACCTAACCGATCGCCGATGATGCGCGCGACCACATCGACCGGACCGCCCGCGCTGAAGCCGACCATGACCTTGACCGGCCGCGTCGGGTATTTCTGGGCGAGGGTCTCCGTCGACAGCGCGCAGGCGCACAATCCGGCGATGACGGCCAGCAGGCGAGCCGTTCGTTGCATTGGTTCTCTCCCCAGACCGCATTGCGCCGCTTGTGCATGTTTGTTGGTGCGACGCGTGTGAGCGGCATGATTAGCGGGCACGCCGGATTTCGCAATCGCGTTTCCACGCCGGCATTCCGTCGCGCGGCAGGTGAGAGCAGCCTCCGAACAAAAAATGCGAAACAACCCCATGCACAGTAGGGCGCCGCTGCGAAATCAGCGGTTTGCTGATTTTACGAAATTCAGTTGACCCGTCGGGCAAAACAGGTGCATGATGCCACCATCGCAACAATCGCAAGCGTGGCCGCCGCCCGACCACGGCCGCCTCGACCTTGTTGCGCGTAAACCCTTCATCGACATCCCGAAATTCGCATCCGCCCGCACCAGCGAACGGTCGCGCGCGCCTGCGCCAGCAACGGACACAGCACATGACGACAGCACCGGACCTCCACGTCCCCTCAAAACTTGCGGCAATCAACCGCGGCGGCCCCGCCGCAACGCCGCGGGTGAAGCTCTACAAGCGCCGCATCGCGATCAACCATCCCGACCCGCAAGCTGGCGAACGATTGCTGGCCGAGGCGCTCGGCGCCGTCGACCGCGACGCGCTGCACGGCCTCCTCAGACAATTGGCCAAGGCGAGTGCGGTCGGACATAAGCCGGACGAGACCAATCTCGCCTTCATGATCTCGATGATCGGGAGCATCGCGCCGAAGGATTCCATCGAGGCCATGCTGATATCCCAGATGGTCTCCGTTCACATGGCGGCGATGCGTTGCGCCTGTCGCCTCGCCTGCATCGACGATCTTCCGCAGCAGGAGAGCGTCACACGCGCATTGACCCGGCTCTCGCGCACCCTCGTCGCCCAGGTCGAGGCACTGAACCGCCACCGGAGCAGCGACGAGCGCGCGATCACGGTACAGAACCTGTCCGTGCAGGACGGAGGACAGGCGATCGTGGGCAATGTCACCCAACACGCCAATGTGCTCGTTGCGGAGACGGGGCCGAGGGACACGAGGCAAGACGCCACCCCATGACCGGCTCCCACGCCCGCAACACAGGCCCGATGCGGGCCAGCCCCCGCTGCGGCGCCACAACCCGCGACGGCGGCACGTGCTGCGCCCCAGCCGCGCGCGGGAAGGAGCGATGTCGCATGCATGGAGGGGCACCACGATGCGGCGCGCCAAGAGGAAACTGGAATGCGCGGAAGCACGGGCTGTTCGCACGGGATCAGATCGCCGAACGAAGGGCGATCCGGGCGTTGCTCGGCGAGACACGGGAGTTGCTGATCAAGATGAAAACGGACGGACCACCGAAAGGCTAGTGGCTCATTTCCACGTTCCGATCTCGCCGCGAACGATCCATTAATAGACCATATAGAGTTATACGGTCCATTTATGAAGTGATCGGCGTCGAATCCCGCCGCCCTCCCTGGAATTGATTGGCTTCGCTTCCTAACGAACGCACCCTGACAATTTGCGCGTGCTTGTGAACTGCTTCACACGCGCGCCTTGGCCGACCTCGGTAGCTTGGGCCGGTCTCGGATCAGGCGGAGGGGTATCATGGGGGCATTGAACCTTTCACAGGTGCTTTGGGAGGAGCGACGCGCGCTGGCAGGCGCTCCTCTGGGATTCGCGCCGATCGATCCGCCACCCAACGGCGCAGAAGCGTCGACAAAGCCGGCATCCGCCACGGCGCCAGCGCCAGCAAGGCCCGCATCCGAGACTGCGTCAAAGTCAACCTCACCGTCAGCGCAGACTTCGCCACAGTCCTCCCCAACCTCAGCGGAGTCGGTGCCACTCCCCACGGACGAGGTCCCCGAGCAACTCCTCAAAGTCTACCAAGCGCTCAACACGGACGACCGGTGGGCCCTGTGCCTGTCCGGCGGCGGAATCCGCAGTGCTGCGTTCGCGCTCGGCATCCTGCAAAGGATTGCGGCCCTGGACGTCACGTCCAAACGCAAGGGCGAGAAAGCCGGCTCGGCTCTGATGCAGTTCGACTATTTGTCGACGGTGTCGGGAGGCGGCTATATCGGCAGCTGGCTGTCGGCGTGGCTCTATCAGAAGCGCAGGCGCGAAAAAGAGCGGCAGAAAAAGCATCCAGACGTGCCCTCAGAGGAGCGCGAGCCGGACGACGCGCCGGACTCCGTGGTGGCGGCACTCAACAAGCGGTATGGCGACGGTCAGATCAGGGATCACGAAGAAGCCGAGCCGGTTTCCAATCTCCGGCGCAACTCACACTTTCTCTCTCCGAGCTTTTCGTCGCTTTCTCCCGACCTGTGGAGTGATGTTGCGGGCGTCCTGCGCAATCTGTTCCTCAACTGGGTTTTGCTGGTTCCTCCCATGATTCTTGCGGTGCTCGTGACCAAAGCACTCTACTTTGTCCTCATCGACGCCCACGATATCACGGTTGCGCACCCGCTGACCTGGCTTCTGCTTGTGATGCTGGCATCGGCGCTCTGCTTCGGGGCTTCCTTGTCATTCTCCGTCGCGAACCGCCCCGCGCGCGGCTGGATCAATGTCCCACAATCCCGGTTTCTCCTTTGCGATCTCGCGCCTTTCCTTGTCGGAGCCGCATTGCTGGTTCTCGTGCTGCAAAGTCAATTCGGCCTGTCGAAGCTCTCGGAGCTGACCACAGCCGGCGGATTCGGATTTCTCAATCAGTTTGAGCGCGACCACCTCACACTGGCGGTGCTCGTCCGTGGGGGTATCTTCGGATTTGTATTTTATTTTCTCGCGCTGGTGTTCGCGCCTTTATGGGTGCGCATTTTTGGAAAGTCGGCTCGGCCGCCGCCCAAGGGCGGCCCCAAATATCCATGGGTCGATTTTGCCGCATGGTGCGTCGCCGGCGTAGCCTTCGGTCTGCAAAGCGCCGCGGGACTCATTCTGCTTTGGCGCTACAACCCCACCGACTCCGCCGCCACGGCGGCGGGCTTTGCGTGTGTGTTCGGGCTGCCCTGGATCGTGGCGGCGCGCATCGTCGCTGACGTGATCTATATCTCGGTTGCTGAATTTCTGTCGGAGGTGGACGTCGGTCTCGAATTTCAGGCGAGGTCAAGTGGACTATTCACGCTGGCCTATCTTGGCTGGCTGCTGTGGTTCGGGCTCGTGCTTGGCGCGCCACCGGCCGCCATATGGATCGAGAGTCATCTCGGCAGCGCGGCCGTCCCCTCTCTTGCAACGGGCGGAGGTGTTTCGGGCCTGCTATCCATCATTCTGGGGGCGAGCTCGAAGACCAAAGCCGCTGCCGAGCAGGTTTCTGGCTTCCGCCAATACCTCGGACTGAACACAATCGCAGCAATCGCAGCGGCGGTATTCGCAGTAGCCCTGGTCGCTCTCCTGTCCATCCTCTGGGATTGGGCATTCATACCTTTCGAGTCCTGCGCCGACGGTCACATGCCCTGGACCGTCGTGTTCATCACTGGCGCCGTGCTCGGCGTTCTGATCTATGCGACGTCGAGGGTGTTGAGCATCAACCGCTACTCACTCCACAGCATCTACCGGAACCGCCTGGTGCGCGCCTTTCTCGGCGCGTCACGCCACGAGAGCGCCCGCGACAAGACGAAGAATGCCTTCACGGATTTCGACGGCCGAGACAGCCCGTATCTGCGAGAGCTTTGGGAGCCCGGCATTGAGCCACGAGGGCCCCACTGGAAGCCGTTCCACGTCATCAGTGCGGCCCTCAACCTCGTTTCGTCCAAGAACCTGGCATGGCAGGAACGGATGGCGGCACCCTTTACGTTCTCGCCTCTGCATTGCGGCAGCGGCAGCGCGGTATTTTCCGACGGCGCTTACCGGACGACCTATGCCACGACCACGCAGCCGAAACCTTACGGAGGACCGCCGCTCGGCCTCACGCTCGGCACTGCCATGGCGATTTCCGGTGCGGCCGTGAGCCCGAGCATGGGCTACAACTCATCGCCCGGCGTCGCTTTCCTGATGGCGCTGTTCAATGTGCGACTTGGCTGGTGGCTGGCCAATCCGCGCGGCGACAATCCCGATTACGCGGAGGCCAAGCCGCCCTTTGCCCTCCGGCCGTTCTTCATGGAGATGTTCGGTCTGACCAGCGAGACCGAACGCTGGGTCTACCTCACCGACGGCGGGCACTTCGAGAATCTCGGCCTCTACGAAATGGTTCGCCGTCGCTGCCGCGTGATCGTTGTCAGCGACGCCGGCTGCGACCCCGACTATTCCTTCGAGGACCTCGGCAACGCGCTTCGCAAAATATGGATCGATCTCGGCGTGCGGATCGACATGCGCGGCCTCGATCTCCTGAAGAAGCGCTTCATGGAACGCCCGACCCCTGCGACGGACGCCCCTTACTGGGCGGTCGGCGATATTCTCTATCAGGAGGCCGATGGCGGTGAGTCGCAAAACGGCCTGCTCCTGTATTTCAAGTCGGGCCTGCACGGCACGGAGCCCATGGGCGTCCTGAGCTATGCGATCGCCCACGGCACCTTTCCGCATGAGTCGACGCTGAACCAGTTCTTCTCGGAATCGCAATTCGAGAGCTACCGGGCGCTCGGCTACGAGATCGCGGACCGCGCATTCAAATCCGGCGACGGCCTGGCGGTCGATGCGGCGACCGAGGCGCCGCCCACGTTCCTCTCGATCGTGCAGAAACTCAAAAGCCAGATGCCGGCAGACGCGACGCCGGCGCCACGTAAATATCGGCCGGTGCGACGATGGATTGCTCTGCCGTCGACACACACACGTCAACGGAACTCGACGCCCGCCTCCAGCGAGCCCTCAGGATGACGTCGCGTTGCGGGGCAATGCCGCTCAGCGGACATGCGCGAGATAGTAAGCGAGATCGCCGATCTGGTCCTTGCGCCAACACGCCCCCTCCGGCCATTGGCACGCCTCCCCCAATCATGTAACCCCACCCGAAACCTTCTCGGGACGGGACGCTCATGACTGCCACCGACGACGCGGGAGGCCCCACCCGCGCGCTGATCTTCGCGCTGGTTGCGCTCGCCTGCGGGCACATGCTCTCGACCTTGCTGCGCACCATTCCGGCGATCAGCCTCGACCTGATGGCGGCGGATTTCCGCATCGAGCCGCAGGCGCTGGCGAGCCTCACCTCGGTCTATCATTTCGCCTTTGCGGCGTCGCAGATTCCGGTTGGGGCGGCGATGGACCGGTTTGGCGTCCGGCCGGTGTCGCTCGCCTTGCTGGCGGGAACCGTGATCGGCGCGATCGCGTCGGGGTTTGCGCCGGGGCCGGAAAGTTTTGCGGTCGGGCAGCTGATGCTGGGCGTTGCCACCTCGGGCATGCTGATGTGCCCGATGACGCTGGCGGCCAAGCAATTGTCGGCTGCGCGCTTCGGCCTGTGGTCGGGCGCGATCCTCTCGATCGGCAATATCGGCATGCTGCTGTCGTCGAGCCCGCTCGCCTTCGTGATCGACACTTACGGCTGGCGCGCCGGGTTCTGGATCTCGGCGATCGGCGGCATCGCGGTCGCGCTCGCGGTGTTCGTGCTGGTGCCGAACCAGCCAGCCGGGCACAAGGACGAGTCCTCGGCGCTGTCGCAGATGATGGAGGTGCTCAGGCTCGGCCTGTCGCGGCCGCTGCGCGGCCTGATCGCGCTGGCGCTGGTGTCGCTGGCGAGCTCGCTGGTGCTGCGCGGCCTGTGGGGCGGGCCGTGGCTGATGCAGATCAAGGGATTGACGCGGGTCGAGGCCGGCAACCAGCTCGGCGCGTTCACGCTGGCGATGATCGCGGGGCCGCTGCTGGTCGGCATGATCGACCGCAGGCTCGGCCGCCGCCGCGCGCTGGTGGCCGGCACCCACGCGTTCGCGGCGCTGCTGCTCGCGCTGATGGCGTTAGGGGCGCCGCACCTGCCGGTCGCATGGCTGTTCGGCGTGACCGTCATGCCGCCATACTACGATCTGGCACTGTTCGTGCTCATCGGGCTCTTCACCTCCGCGCAGCCGCTGCTGTTCGGCATGTCCAGGCAGCTCGTCGATGCGCAGGTCGCGGGCAAGGCGCTCGCCGCAGTGAACCTCGCCTTCTTCCTCGGCACGGCGCTGATGCAATCCGTCACCGGCGCGGTGGCCGCGCTCGCGGGGCTGCCGGCGGTGCTGCTGTTCATGGCGGCGGCGCTGATGGTGGGAGTGCTGATCTTTTTGACTTGTACGACGTCGAATTCGTAGGATGGGTTTCGCTGCGCTCTACCCATCCTACGCGAAGGAATCAATTCCATGCCCGTCGACACCAAAGCCGCCACCGACCGCCTCATGCGCTTCCTCGCGATCGAGGGCGTCACCGGACAGGAGGCGGCGATCGGGCTTGACCTTGCCGCTGCGCTGAAGGAGGCCGGCGTGCCGGCCAAGGCGATCCGGCTCGACGATGCCAACAGCCGCATTCCCGTGCCGACCGAGACCGGCAATCTCATTGTCGACCTGCCCGGCCGCGGCGCGCTGCACAACCAGCCGCGGATCATGTTCATGACCCACATGGACACCGTGCCGCTCTGCGCCGGCGCCAAGCCGAAGCTCGCGAAGCGTAAGATCGTCAACGAGGCCAAGACCGCGCTCGGCGGCGACAATCGCTGCGGCTGCGGCGTGCTGGTGACGCTGGCGGCCGAGCTCGAAAAGCAGAAGCTCGATCATCCGCCGATCACGCTGCTGTTCTGCGTGCGCGAGGAGAGCGGGCTCTATGGCGCGCGCCACGTCAAGCTGGACGAGCTCGGCTCGCCGGTGATGGCCTTCAATTATGACGGCGGCTCGGCCTCCAACGTCGTCATCGGTGCCGTCGGCGCGGACCGCTGGACCGTCGAAATCATGGGCCGCGCCTCGCATGCCGGCGTCGCGCCCGAGCGCGGCATCTCCTCGACCATGATCATGGCGCTCGCACTCGCAGACGTGAAGGCCGGCGGCTGGTTCGGCAAGGTGGTGAAGGGCAAGGGCGCGAGCGCGCGGCAAGGCACCAGCAATGTCGGCCCCGTCACCGGCGGCGAAGGCCGCCCCGCGGGCGATGCCACCAACGTCGTCACCGACTATGTGCATGTGCGCGGCGAAAGCCGCAGCCATGACGGAAAATTCTTCAAGGAGATCACGAAAGCCTACAAGGCCGCATTCGAGAAGGCGGCCAAGAAGGTGACGAACGCGCAAGGCAAATCCGGCAAGGTCAAGTTCAAGGCCGAGACCGATTATTTTCCGTTCCGCATGAAGGAGAACCTCCCCGTTGTGAAGCGCGCGATCGAGGCGGTGTCCGCGGTCGGCGGCACCCCGAATGTCCGCGCCGCCAATGGCGGGCTCGATGCCAACTGGATGGTCCGCCACGGCATTCCGACCGTGACCTTCGGCGCCGGCCAGAACGAGGCGCACACGATCGACGAGTGGATCAATCTCGACGAATACGACCGCGCCTGCGCGCTGGCCGTGCAGCTCGCGACGATGCGGTGAGCTCTCGTAGGGTGGGTTAGCTCCGCGACTGCGCTTCGCGCATCCGCCTGCTACCCACCCTACGAACCAAAAAGAAAAAACAGGGAGGCCACATGCCGCGCATCGCGAATATCGAGACCGGGTTCTACCGGATCCCCCTCCCCGTCACGCTGTCGGACTCAACGCATGGCGAGATCGCGGCGTTCGAGCTGATCACCTGCCGGGTCCGCGATGCCGATGGCGCGGAGGGTGTGGGCTACACCTACACGGTCGGCCGCAATGGCGGCGCTGTCGCTGATATCCTCAAGCGCGAGATCCCGCCGCTGGTCGAGGGACGCGAGGCCGATGACACGGAAGCCGTCTGGCATCACGTCTGGTGGGGCCTGCATTATGGCGGCCGCGGCGGGCCGGCGGTGCTGGCGCTCTCCGCGCTCGACATTGCGCTGTGGGACCTGAAGGCGCGTCGCGCGAAACTGCCGCTGTTTCGTTTGCTCGGCGGTTTTGATGCGCGCGTGCCGTGCTATGCCGGTGGCATCGACCTCGATCTCTCCGTCGAGGCGCTGCTCGCCCAGACCGACGGCAATCTCGCAAAAGGCTTTCGCGCCATCAAGATGAAGGTCGGCCGGCCTGATCTCAAATCCGACGTCATGCGCGTCGCGGCGATGCGCCAACATCTCGGCGACGGCTTTCCGCTGATGGCGGATGCCAACATGAAGTGGACGGTCGAGGAGGCGATCCGCGCCGCCCGCGCGTTCGTGCCCTACGACCTCACCTGGCTGGAAGAGCCTGTTATCCCCGACGATGTCGCGGGCCATGCCCGTATCATGCAGGCGGGAGGCGTACCGATCGCGGCGGGCGAGAATTTGCGCTCGCTGTGGGAGTTCAAGAACTACATCGTCGCGGGCGCGGTGTCCTATCCCGAGCCTGACGTCACCAATTGCGGCGGCGTCACCGCCTTCATGAAGATCGCGCGGCTGGCGGAGGCGTTCAACCTGCCCGTCACCAGCCACGGCGCGCACGACATCACCGTGCATCTGCTCGCGGCCTGCCCGAACCGCTCGTATCTGGAGGCGCATGGATTTGGGCTGGACACCTATATCGAGCATCCGCTGGTGCTCGAGGACGGCAAGGCCTTGGCGCCGGACCGCCCGGGCCACGGTATCGGCTTCGACTGGAAGGGGCTGGCGAGGCTGGCGCCGTAAGCAACGCGCGTTGCTGCACGCGAGGCATTCCAAGGCGCTTGATGTGGCGGCCCGATATTCGGTTATGCTGGCAGCAGCCGGCCCTCCCTTGCGAAAGCCCCACCTTGACCCCCGAGTTGCACCAGAAACTGACCGCGTGGCGCCGGCATCTGCATGCCCACCCCGAATTGTCCTTGCAGGAGAAGGCCACTGCCGCCTTCGTGCAGGAAAAACTCACCGAGCTCGGTATTCCCTTCGAGGCGGGCGTCGGCGGCCACGGTATCGTCGCGACGCTGACACAGGGGGCGGCACAAGGCCGCGTCGGCCTGCGCGCCGACATGGATGCGCTGCCGATCACTGAGGACACCGGCCTGCCCTATGCGTCGACGAATCCAGGCGTGATGCATGCCTGCGGCCATGACGGGCACACCGCCTCGCTGCTCGGCGCCGCGGCGCTGCTCGCTACTGATCCCAGCTGGAGCGGCACGGTCGATTTCATCTTCCAGCCGGCCGAGGAAGGATTTGGCGGCTCGCGCGCGATGGTCGCGGCCGGGCTGTTCGAGCGCTTTCCGATGGACCGGGTGTTCGGCTTCCACAACTGGCCGGGCCTTCAGGCCGGCACGGTTGCGGTCCATGACGGCGTGGTCATGGCCTCTGGCGGACGCGTCAGCATCACCATCGACGGCCATGCGGGGCACGCCGGCATGCCGCATCTGACGCGCGATCCGGTGATGGCGGCGGGCCACCTCATCGTGGCGCTGCAATCGATCGTGTCGCGCAGCGTCGATCCGCTCGACACCGCCGTGCTCTCGCTCTGCACGCTCGAAGGCGGCACGGCGCGCAACCAGATCGCAGGACGTGTCACGATCGGCGGCACGCTGCGGTATCATCGCGAGGCGGTGAAGGACATCCTGCTTGCGCGGATCGGCGAGATCTGCGCCGGCATCGCGACGAGCTTTGGCGTCAAGGTCACGCCGGAGATCGTGATGGGCGTCGGCGTCGTCATCAACACGCCGGCGGAAGCGGGTCTCGCGCGCCTCGCCGCCGAGAAGATGCAGACGCCGGTTCGCCGCGACCTCGCGCCCAGCATGGCCGGCGAGGATTTTGCCCACTACCTCCAGCAGCGTCCAGGCGCCTTCGTCTGGATCGGCAACGGCGAATTGCGCGACGGCGCCGAGCTGCACGGCCCGCGCTACGATTTCAACGACGCGATCCTCCCCGTCGCATCCGACTGGATGGCCGAGGTCGCGAAGACGGCGCTGGCATCCAACTAGCTGCGCGCGGCGGCCATCCGGCCGCCGCCGTCACGCCTCGTCCAGGACTTCGAACAATTCCTCGACCCGGTCGAACGGGGCATCGCGCATCTGGCTGTGATAGACGACGCGGTCGCCGTCGCGTTGCAGCGATTTGCCGCGCGATTTCCGCAAGCGGCCCGGCAGGAACGTTGCGGCCACCGCACTTGTGCCGACGTCGAGGCGGACGATGCCCCGCCGCCTGCAATCGAGCCTCAGCCTTGCCGCAGCGAAGAAGTCGCACGCGATCTTCGGCAGTTGACCGAACCGGCGCGAGGTTTCCTCTTCGAGATCGTCGAGTTCGTCCTCGCTCCGGCACCGCGCGGCCCGGGCATAGAGCTCGAGCCGCACGGGCTCGGACTGCACATAGGTTTCGGGAAGCATGTCCGCGATCGGCAGATTGAGGTCGGGCACCCACATCTCGACCCGTCCGTCAGCGACCTTCTCGGAGGCCATTTTCAGAAGATGGCTGTAGAGCACCGGCCCGAACACCTGGACATGGCCGGATTGCTGCTCCGAAAACAGATCGCCCGCGCCTCTCAGATCCAGATCGCGCTCGCTGATGGCAAAGCCCGCACCCGGCCGGCTGAACTCCTCGAGGACGGCGAGCCGCTTCTCCGATTGCTCGGAGCCTGTCTCGTTCAGCAAATAGGCGAAGGCGCGGATGCCGCCGCGGCCGACGCGTCCGCGCAGCTGGTGGAGCTGGGCGAGACCGAATCTCTCGGGCCAGCAGACCACGATCGTGTTGGCGCGCGGAATGTCGAGGCCGCTTTCCACGATGTTGGTCGCGAGCAGCACGTCAGCCTCGCCCTCGACGAAGCTCATCATGCGGTCGTCGATCTCGTCGGCCGGCAATCTGCCGTGGAGACAGACGATGCGGAGATCAGGAGCCACTGCCTGCACGCGTGCCAGCATGGGCTCCAGATCCTGGATGCGCGGACAGACCAGGAAACTCTGGCCGTGGCGCCGCTGCTCCCGCAGCAATGCCGAAGCGATCGCGGCATCCGAGAGTGGAGCGATCTTGGTTGCGATCGGAAGCCGGTGAACCGGCGGCGAGGCGATCACACTGAGATCCCGGAAGCCGGCAAGACCTGCGGCGAGCGTGCGCGGGATCGGCGTGGCGCTCATCCAGAGGGTATGGACATTTTTGGCGAGGCTCGAGAGCTTCGCTTTCTCGGCTGCGCCAAAATGCTGCTCCTCGTCGATGATGACGAGGCCGAGATCATCGAATTTTACGTCCTTCGAGCCGAGCGCCTGCGTGCCGACCACGATCTTCATCCGGCCGCTGCGCAAGGCCTCCTTGGTCTGGCGCAACTCCGCACCCGACGTCGCGCGCGACATGTTGCCGACGTCGATGTCGAACGGGGCAAAACGCTTACGGAAGGTTGCGACATGCTGCCGTGCCAGCACCGTCGTCGGCACCGCGATCGCCACCTGCTTCCCGGAGAGCACCACGGCGGCTGCGGCCCGCAACGCCACCTCGGTCTTGCCGAACCCGACGTCGCCGCAGATCACGCGATCCATCGGATGGCCGGAGGCGAGATCGTCCAGGACGTCATTGATGGCTTTGGCCTGATCGACCGTCGTGAAGTAAGGAAAGCGCGCGACGAATTTTTCGTAGGCCGAGCCCGGCGGCACCAGCTTCGCACCCCGCCGGCGGCGGCGCTGGCTGATGTGCTTGGCGAGCGCCTTGCCGGCGATCTGGATCTCCAGCTCGGCCGAGGTGCGGCGCGACCACCATGTGCTGCCATCCGCCTTGTCGAGCGCCAGCTTGCCGGGCTCCGTCGCGTAAGGCCACATCAAACCGAGATCGGGCGGCGGCACGAGAGCGGCATTGCCTCCCGCGAACACCAGCCTGACCATCTCCCGCAAGGCGCCGCCGCCGGTGTTAACGGTCTGCAAGCCATCGAGCACGGCGAGGCCGCGCTGGAGATGAACCACCACCGTGCCCTGCTCCGGCACATCGGCATGATCGAAGGCCGCGCCCCAGCTGCGCGCCATCGGCTGCGGATGATGGGCCCTGCTGCCGAGCACGTCGGACGCGGTCAGGACGACGACGGCCTTTCGCCCGGGCATGACGAAGCCGGCGTCGAGATCGGCGATCAGTGCCGCTTCGCGATTGCGCGCGCGCATGGCCTTGTCCCAATCCGCGACGCGTTCCGCCTTCACGCCGCTCATCCGCTCCATCGCGCGCAAATCCTCTTCCTGCGCGGCAACGAAGATCAGGCGCGAATCGACTTGCCGGGTCTCCTCGACGAAGGCGCGAAGGGCTTTGCGCGAAGATGTCAGTTTCGAGAATTCGGGTGTGGGCTGGAACGGCGCCGTCCGCGGCAGCACCTTCATGCCCCTGGTCGCCTGCTTCCAGTCGCGCGGTCCAAGATATTCGCGCTCCCTGTCCGCGCGCGTCGCAGCATCCTCGATCGTGCTAAGCCAACCGTCAGCGTGCAACGGCACCCCGGCATCGGCGATCCATTTGGCGCGTCCGCAATAATCGAACAGCGTCGCGCGCTTGCCGCGGCCGGCCATGGCGAGCCGTTCCGACATCGGGTCGACGAGAAGCTCCTTGGTCTCGAAAATAACGTCGTGCTCTCTGGGGTCGAACGCCACGATCCGGCTGATGGTGCGCCCCGAATGCTCGATCCGGAACGGACCGAGCGCGCCCGCGGGAAATATCTCGAAGGTCTGCCCATGGAACAGCGCACCGCCCGGATAATCAGGCTCGTCTTCCAGATCGTAACCCAGGGCCTCCAGACGCACGCGAAGCTCGGCTTCCGAGAACGTCCCGCCGACCTTCAGGCTGGTGTTGAGCCGGAGCAGGCTCGCCGGCAGTGGCAAGCGCTCCATGACGGCTTCCGCCGTCGAGATCAGAAAGATCGGATTTTTGGATTTCGCCAGGCGCCGCAGCACGGACGCGCGCCGGCCTGCGATTTCGTGGGACGGTTCCAGCTGGTCGAACGGCAAGGTGTTCAACCGCGGAAACACCAGGACCTCGCAGGAGGGGTCGAGCCCATGAAGGATGCTGCCGAGCCGCTCCGCCCTGTTCTCGCTCTCGGCGAGGAACACGAGGCCAGCGCTGCCGGACTGCTTGTATTGAGCAAGCAGATGCAGCGCCATCAGACCAAGCGGCGACGACGACGCGACCGCGGCACGTTGCACCGCCTTGCCCTTCGCCGGCAGACGTCCGCGCGGCGCGCTCTTCCTTGGCGCGCTTTTCTTCGGCAAAGTCTTCGTTCGTGAAGTCTTGGTTCGTGAAGTCTTGGCCGGCGCGTTCTTGTCGCGAGAGAGCTTGTTTCCCGACGTCTTCGCCAGCCGCGTTTTTGTGGAATGCCGCACGTTCATTCGTCTCGAATTGTCAACAATCATCGATGGCACACGCGCCGAGCCGTTCCGATTCGGCGGTCCGTCGCCATGCATATGGGATTTGCCGTGCGAACGCACGTGTCCCGCACCGTAAATCCGCCCGGCCCCACGGCACTCTCGCCATGTTCGATCAAGCGGTGCTGCGACGAAGCGGATTGCGGCGCGCGGCGTGATGCGCCGCACGCTGGGGCATCATCGCGGCGCTGTCAAGAACGCCGTCATCGACACCAACGCTGGCCTTCCCTTGAAGCAACCCAACCCATGCACGGACGTTCCCTCCAGGACAAGCGCGGCCCTAGAACGCGCGCCATCTCTACGTGCCACCGATCGCGCGGTAGGGCACAATTCGGCGCAGTCCATCATCAGACGGAAATGGTTTGGTCCGACATGATTGCCGCCAGCCTGAAGCAACCATGACGTCCTGTTCGCGTTGATCCCGCGCACCGCCGGGTGACAACCGGACGCAACAGGGACGATGGACGCGAGGCATTTTTCCGGTTTCTGCCCGCGACACCAACGCATCGGTACGCGCTGACATCTGACCTGTTCCCGGCGCGTGCAGCCTTAAGCAGGTAGTGTTCCTATTCGCGCCAGAATTCCGTCAGCTCTTCCCCGATTGCCGCGCTGCACATAGGAACCACCGCACACTGATCGAATTGTTACGCGACAAATTGGAGGAGCCCAGCATGGACGGGATTGTTTACCTTGTCGGATTGATTGTCATCGTCATGTTCGTGTTATCCTTGTTCGGCCTGCGGTAGTGCTGCCATGACAATGGAAACGCCTGTTGCAGCCAATGAGGCAACAATTCGCCCGCCGGAGAGGCTCGAGCCGTGGGGCCTGCAATGGACCCCTGTTGTGGCGGGCGCCCTGGCAGCCTCGGCGCTCTCGCTGATCATGCTTTCGTTCGCGACGGCTCTGGGCCTGGGTGTCGCCTCGACGGCGCCGACATGGCGGGATGCCTCCATCGCACTCTGGCTGCTCTCGGGCATCTTTCTGATCCTTCAGTCGTTGATCAGCTTCGGCTGCGGCGGATATTTCGCAGGACGCGTGCGCGTCCCCTATGTCTCAACCACTGACGACACCGAGACCCGCGATGGATTTCATGGTGTGGCCTCGTGGGCACTGGCTGTCTTGATCGGCGCCGTTCTCGTCGCGCTGGTGGCCTGGGCGTCAAGCAGGCCGACCTCGACCACGCAGCCGCCGTCGGCGTCGGAACCATCGGTTCTGAGCTTTGAGCTCGATCACCTGTTTCGCGCACCGCGTCGACCGCCCAATGTCGGCCTCACCGCGGAGCGCGCCGAGGCGGCGCGGATTTTGATGACGTCTTCCAGCCATAACGGCGTTGCGACCGACGACAGGGCCTATCTCGTTCAACAGGTGACCGCTCTGACCGGGCTCGCTGCACCGGATGCGGAAAAGCGGGTCGATACGACAATCGCCAATGCGAAAAGCGCGATCTCGAGAGCGCGCGCAGTCAGCATCATCGTGGCGTTCTCTGCCGCAGCGGCGTTACTGCTCGGCGCCGTCGCTGCCTGGGCCGGCGCTGCGGCCGGCGGGCGACATCGGGACGGAGCCCCCATCTCGGATTGGATGGTCCATTCGAACCGTTGGTCCCGGCGCCGAATGCCGGCACCGCGGCCGATGCCCTAGAGCATGATCCGGAAAAGTGCGGAGCGCTTTTCCGACAAGACGATACGCGAACAAAGTCCTGAAGCGCGATGACGATTCAACCAATCGCATCGCGCTCCCGCGCCGGCTCCATCCCCTGCTTCAATCCGGTTTGACGGGATGAGCCGTGCGCGGATGGCGATCATGCAGCAATCGCGCGAGCGCTTCACGGTCTCCGGCATGACCTTTCATCGCCGTCTCGAACAGCGCTTCCTGGACGTCGCGCGGCATATCGCCCCACACGTCCATCGCGGCCTGGCCCAGCAATGCGGCAAAGCGTTCGTCGGGCATATCGGTGCTCCCTGTCCGTTCCGTGAATAGGAACTGCGAGCGCGCGCCGACGTTCCAGAGCAGTCATCAAGACCAGCCATTACGAAAGGGAGACATTGCAGATGGGATTGTTCACAAAGGATATCAAATCGATGGACGACCTGCTGATCCACGGGTTGCAGGACATCTATTATGCGGAGCAACAGATCCTGAAGGCTCTGCCGAAGATGATCGACAAGGCCACCAACCGGGACCTCGTGACCGGCCTCACCAACCATCTCGACGAGACCAGCAAGCAGGTGGAGCGGCTTCAGAAGGTATTTGCGAAGCTCGGCAAGGAACCCAACGGGACGCATTGCCCGGCCATCGACGGCATCATCAAGGAGGCCGACGAGACCGCTGGCGAGATCGAGGACAAGGCCGTGCTGGACGCCGCCATCGTCGCGAACGCGCAGGCCGTCGAGCATTACGAGATGTGTCGCTACGGGACGCTGATTGCCTGGGCCGAGGAGCTCGGGCACGACGAGATCGTCCGCTTTCTGACGACCAATTTGAACGAAGAAAAGGCTGCAAATACCAAGCTGAACACGGTCGCCTTGCGCAAGGGCGTCAACGCCAAGGCGTCGAACGCGGCGTAAGTGGATATTTGTCACGCGAGCGAGGGCGGCGGGCCGGCACGCAGGCCGCCGCCTTCAGGGATGATCAGCAGCCGCGGCAGATGATCAGCTTGCGATCGATCTCAACATCGAGCCGCCGCAGCTCGACGTCGGCGGATAAAGCCTGCACAGGCGCGGACAATTCGCTGGGCCTCGGCTGCCGGTGTCCAATGGGAGCTTGGCGGTACAAGTCCGCAAACTTTGTCGAGGCGGAACTACCGATCGGGACGATCGCCGTGGTGGCGCCGACACTCTCTCCGGCCCTGAGGCTTGAAAGCGGCCAGAGCAACAACGTAGCTGCGATGATGGTCGCACCAGGTCTGATCGGCATCATTTTTCTCCTCTCGCGGTGACATTGCGAACGCGCTCACGAGGAATAGAAGATGCCGGCTACTTGGCGATTTCGTCCGCGACGATATCGCGTTACGGTTGAAACCACCTGCTACGCTGCCGCGGGAACGTCGCCGGCAGACTCAGGACGCCCCGGCGGCTCGCCTCAATCTTCCGCTCCTGACTGATGCGACAAGGCTCCGCGCCAGCGCGCCGGCGAGCTCCGCCGATACCAGCGGGTGGTGGACGAGCTCGGTGATGCCGGATGTCTTGAGCGAGGGCATCGCCAAGTCGCGCGTCGAGGGCGCCGCCAGGATGATCGGCAGATCGGGCACGGCATCATGCAAGGCCGCCGCGAGATCGAGCGAGGAGCCTCCGGGCAAATGACACACCAGCGCCGCATCGAAACGGGCGTGCGCGGCCCGGCAGGCGGCGATCGCTTCCGCGAGCCTGGTGAAGCCGACGGGTTCATAACCCAGTGCCGCCAGAATTTCCTCATAGCGCAGCAGGCGGCTTGGGTCGGTGTCGATCACGAGCACGGTTTCGCCGGCGCCGCGGAGCGCCGGCTCCGAACCGTATTGAGCCGGCTCCGGCTCGTCAGATTCGCCCCACGGCAGCCAGACGTCGAAACGCGTGCCGGCATCCGGCTTGCTCTGCACGGCGATGGCGCCGCCATGTTGCTCGACGATCTCGTGAACCGTTGCGAGCCCAAGCCCGTTGCCGTCCGGGCGGGTGGAGAAGAACGGCTCGAAGATCCGCTCCAGCGTCGCCTCATCCATGCCCGGTCCGGGATCGGAGATCGAGATGACGGTGAAGCGGCCAGGACCGACTTCACTGCGACCGACCGCCAGCGGCTTTGAAAGATCATGCGTCTTGATCCCAAGCTCGATGCGGCCTGGTTCCTTCATCGCCTGCGCCGCATTATTGCACAGGTTCAGGATGACTTGCTGCAACTGGGCGGACTCGCCGGCCACGACGGCCATGTCCGCCGTCTCGCTGACCTCGAACTTGACGTGCGAGGGCAGCGATGCCGCCAACAGCGATCTGGTTTCGTCGACCAGGGTCTTGACGCAGACGCGCTCCCGCCTGCCCTCGCCGCGACGGCCGAAGGAGAGAATCTGCTCGACCAGCTCGCGCGCCCGCTCACCGGCGCGGCGGATCTCGGCCAGATTCGCAGCAGGTCGGCTTCCCGAGGGGACGCGCGCATCGGCCATCTCGGCATGGCCGAGAATGGCACCGACGATGTTGTTGAAGTTGTGGGCGATGCCGCTGGCGAAGGTGCCGATGGTCTCCATGCGACGCGCATGCTGCAAGCTCGCCTGCAGGCGCTCCTTCTCGCCTTCGAGCCGGGCCCGCCTGATCGCGTTGCCGATGGCGTCGAAGGCCATGCGAAATAGCGACACTTCGGCCCAGTAGGTGAGCGCGCCGCCACGCACGGCATCGAAGCCGAGAATGCAGTCGCGGCTGCCATAGGCCGCCATGATGCATAGCCAGCCGCTCACGCCGGCCTCGGCGAGCAGGTTCATCGTATCATGGCGATGTGAGCCGTTGACCTTGGGAATATAGACGATGCCGTCGTCGCCGCCGTCAAATCGCGGCGCGAGGCCCAACAGCCGCTCCGGCCAGCCCGGCTCGAACGCGACGTCGTCGCGGGACCACCGATAGGTCTGCATCGTGGTCCCGACCATGCAGGCAAAATAAGCCCGGTCCGCGCCGATATATCCGGCAAGCTGGTGCAGCGCCATCTCGACATCGGTGGCGATCCGCTCGTTGCTCGAGTTGATGAACAGCATCGAGATGTTGGCGATCGCGTGCTCGAACGTCGCGCGCCGGCGCAGCGTCACGGCCCGTTTGCGGAGCAGCATGCCGAAATAGATGATGCCGGTAAGCAGCAGCAGCGAGGTGATATACTGGAGCAACCGCGTCTTGCGCGCCGAAGCGCGCGCGGCAAGCTGGCGTTTCAGGATGACGGCCAGCATGGCATCCTGCTCGCGGTTGTTGGAATCGGCGACGAGCGTCTTCAGGATGAAGTCGATATCGGGCAGCAGGTCATGCAGCATCTGTCCATGAGTCAGCAGCGCGCTGACCGAGTCCTTTTCCACCGGCGGCGCTTGCAGTTGCGCCAGCTCTTCCAGCCGGTCCTCGACCTGGCGCGCTGCTGCGTCCGAAGTATCGAGCGTCAGGCGCAGCATGGCGGCTGCCAATGCGGAGGAAGCCGTCACCAGCGGCCGGGAGTCCGATTCAGAGAGCTTGTCGCTGAACAGGGCGAAATAGGCGAAGGAGTTCTGGAGCAACGCGTTCCTGCTCTTGAACCGTTCGATCAGGCTCTCCTGCCGGCCGGCCCGCACCGACAGCACGTCGATCGCCATGGTCTGCTCGGCGTCGAGGTCCGCAGTGTCGCGCAACCGCGTCAAAGCATCGTCATAGGCATTCACCATTTCCACCAGCCCGTCATAATTGCGCGATAGGCCGGCGCGCGCGGTGAGGACTTCCCTGGTCATCCCGCGTTCGAACCGGTTGAAATCCCCGAGCGCCTGCAACTGGGTATCGTAACGCGCCGAATTGACGTTCAGCCCGTTGAGCAGGAGCCAGGTGAGAAGCGCGAGCACGAATGCAAAGCTGGCAACGAGCGGAGCAGATCTCACGGCGAGCCTCCCACGGGCGCGCCGCGATAAGTCCCGGTCAGGCTGCCCAGAAAGGCGACGAGCGCCTTGGCCTGCTGGTCTGTCAGCGTCGCGTTCAACTGGGCCATCGCCATCTTGCGAACCGCGTCATCGAGCGTCGGTGCGCTGCCGTCGTGAAAATATGGCGGCGTGGTCGCGACGTTGCGCAGGCTCGGCACGCGCAGGATCTTCGGCTCAGGCGAGGCGAGAGGATGGAATATGCCGTGTCGCTCGTACAAATTGCCGCCGACATTGACGCCCTGGTGGCAGGCCGAGCACCCCAGCGACTTGAACAGGCGGTATCCATCCAGTTCGTCGGGAGACAGCGCTGCGTCGTCGCCCTGGAGCCAGCGATCGAACCTGCCGCCCGGCGTGAGCAGCGTGCGCTGAAAGCTTGCAAGCGCGTCGACGACATCGTCACTCTCGGGACGGCGGCCATAAGCCGCCATGAAGCGGCCGCGCATATCGAGATCGGCATCGAGCTTTGCGGCAATCTCCGCCGCGCTGCTAGCCATGATGCGCGGGCTTTCCAGCGAGGCATTGATATCGGCCTCGACGGTGCGGAATTTTCCTTCCCAGCTGAAACGAAAGCTGAGAGTCGAGTTGAAGACGGTGAGCGAATTGAGCGCAAGCTCCGCCCCGTCGAGACCTGTATCGTGCGGCTTCTGGCTCGCGCCGTTGGTCGAGACGTCGTGGCAATATTGGCAGCTGTGGGAATTGTCATGCGATATCCGGCGGTCACTGAACAGCTTCTCGCCGAGCGCGACCTTGAGCGGGTCGAGGGCAGGAGCCGAAGGAATTGGCGTGATCGGCTCGCCGCGGTCCATTACAACTGGCGGCGGCGATTGCGACGGCGCAGGCGTGACTTCCACGCAGCACAACAGCACCGCGCAAATGGCGATGACGCCGCCCCGATAGCCGGCGCCTGGTCCGGCTCCGCGAAATCCAATCAATGGTCGCACTGTCAATCATATAGGGGTGGAAACGAAACCAGCTGCATCTCTTCAAGGGTTTTTGATCGAAGCCTGATGATTTCGTGAACGAGGCCATGAACGTGACCATGAACGTGACCTGGGCCAGATCCGCAGACGGAGGCCGAACATGCCGGCGTCGAAGCCGCTCGAGATCATCAAACGGCACGCGGCGTGGCAGAGGTCCAGCCCGGCGAAGGCAAGATAGAACGTATCAGCAATCATGGCAGTATCTCACCGTCCACTCGATTTCGGAACGGCTGCAGATTCCGAGATCGCGCAACGACCGGTCGTCGAGCTCATTGAGAGCGGCAACCGCCCGTCTGATCTCGCGCTCATGCCGCAGCTGTGCCGGCAGTGCCGCCACTTTCTCACCCGCCGCGCGCAGCCAATTCCGATGCCGCTCCGGTTGCGCCTCGAGCGGCCGGACGCGATCGAGCTTGACCAATTTGCCGGTGCTGGCGGCCTCCGTGCTGGCGCTGCTCTGCACCGGCTCCGGCGGCTCGCCGACGTCAGGGTGAAGCGGGCGATCCCTCGTGGCCGCCAGAATGGCGTGAACCGGCATGGCCGCCGTCGGATGCAACGCCGCGCCATAGAGGGCAAAGCCTTCCATCATGGCAAAGACCAGCTCCCACCAGAATGAGCGGGCGTTCCGCTCCGGCTCCGCATCAGGATGCGCCCCGATGTTTGCAACGCCCTGCATCGTGCTGCGGTCGGACCCGAGACGGACAAGGCCGCGGCCATCGGACCGTGCGAGCCAGCCCGGCCCATCAGGCTCGGTGACACTCAGCCGGACAACACGGGCTACACTGCGAGACTGCGTTTTCATCGTAAATCTCCCACACGCTGTTGGTGGGAGGCAATCTGCATACAGGCCGTTACACCGAGATCACCGCCACCGGCAAAGGGGTTACAGTTGCAATCCGGCGGTGGCATTTTTGTATGAGCATGATCTCCGCGCAAACGCCTTCCGCGTCTAAAACGGTTCTACGGGAACCGCGAAGACATAGCCGACACCGCGCTCGGTCTGAATGACGCGCGGCGCGCTCGGATCTGACTCCAGCTTGCGCCGCAGCCGCAGCACCTGGACGTCGATGCTGCGATCGAAAATGTCCTCGTGGATACGGGTCGCCTGCAGCAGGTGCTCACGGGTCAATGGCCGCTGCGGCGCTTCGAGGAAGGCCAGCAACAAGGCATACTCGCCCTTGCTGAGCGGCACCGGCGCTTCGTTGGGATCGATCAACTTGCGGCCGCGGCGCTCCAGCTTCCATCCGCTGAAGCGATAGCCGCCGCGCTCGGGATCGCGGGCGCGCGCGGCACGGCCCATCTCCTGTCGCCGCAACACCGCCCGGACGCGTGCCAGCAGCTCTCGCAACGAGAACGGCTTGATGATGTAGTCGTCGGCGCCGAGCTCGAGGCCAACGATACGATCGATCTCATCGGGGCGGTGGCCGGTCGTGATGATGACGGGCACGTCGGAATGCGAACGGATTTCGCGCAGCAGGTCCAGACCGTCCTCTTGACCAAGCCGAAGGTCGAGAATGATCAGGCTGGGCTGACTGGCTTCGAGATAGTGGTTCAACTCAGTCCTGTTGGAGGCCGCCTTGGTCGGGACGTTGTGCTCCTCCAGATATCTGATCACCATCTGTCGCAAGGTGGGATCGTCGTCGACAACGACGATGTGGCCAACATCTGCAAGCATACTTCTCTCTCAAAATCTGCCGTCACCAACAGAGTTGCGATCTAATATCTGCAATCGCTCAAAATGATATAGGGCACAGCCAAATCCTCGCCACGCGCGACACCGTCCATAACGCTTCGATGGCGCCGTAACCCGGTATTTCTGCGGCTAATTCCATTGGATGTCGCAGACGTGAAGCATTGTGATCCGAGCTAATGCTACTTTTGAGCGATTCCAGTGTGCCCGCCTGCGTCATTGTTCGTCGGAGACGAAGGGACTGTTCGGCGGTGATGACGCGTTGCGCGCCTCGCAACGAAAGACCGTGAAATTTTCCTGCGTGCACGACGTCGGCGCCCACTGCGCGCGAGCTTCCGCTGACGCCCTTGCGTGCATGACGACGGTGCGGCCGGCGAGACCGGCCGCACCAGATCGTTGGCGAGGTGTGTGTCAGGAGCGCGGGAGAGCCGCCAAGAACTGGTAGATCGCAGCCAGCTCGTCGTCATCCATCCGCCCGATCGGTCGCCAGGGCATTTGCTCTTCGAGCCGATGTCCGTTCGGATCGACACCCGTGCGCATGGTTGTGATGAATTGGGCCTGGCTCCAGTCCTTGACGATGATGAGGTCGGGTCCGAGCGGCGGCAATTGGCCGGGCACGCCGCCGGAGAGATCCTTGCCGTGGCATTCGCGGCAGTCCTGATAGGACAGCAGGTACCTGCCATAGCGGGCCGTCGGCGCCTTCGGCGGCGCGACGATCACACCGGTAAAGACCGGCTTGGCGTCCGGCAGCAGTCCGGCGCCCAGCATCGCCAGCCCCAGCAGGCTGAAATGGTCGGGCGGATCCCGGGTCGGCTCCCCCGTCGCGGGCAAGCTGCGGATATAGGCGATCACCGCCCTGGTGTCATCGTCGCTGAGCCGGCCGGCATTGGTGAAGGACATGATGGCCAGCCATCCCCCCTGCGCGTCGACGCCATTGCGAATGGCGCGAAAGATCTCGCCGTCGGACCAAAGCTTCAACACTCCGGCGGGAGTGAGATTCGCGGGCACGAAAGAGCCGATCGGAAGCGGGAGATCCTCGCCGACGTCGCCGCCGCCCGACAACACTCCGCTCTTCGAGTGGCATCCGGCGCAAAAGCCGTTGGCAATGGCCCGGCCGCGGGCAATTCGTTCCGGCGTCGCCTCGATCTTGAGATCGGGGACCGGGGCGGAACGCGTGTGCTGCTTGACGATGCCCGCTGCGGTCAACCCGCTCACGCCTGATAGCGTGACGGCCAGCATTGCCGCCAGCCCCACCCCGCCCCACTTCACGACAACATGATCTGCCCTCAGGGCGCGAACGCCGAGCCAGACCAAAAGCGCGATGAGAGCGACCATCGCCGCCAGGGCGACAATATCCTGCATGGCGTACTCCTCAAAGAATTCTGCGCGGTCACAACCGCGCGATATCCTGGTCGTCAATAATTGCCTTCGGCCAAATCGCCGTTGAATGTCCGCGGCGCGCCAAATGGCGCTGTGCGGGATTACGAGCGCGGCATTACCGCCTCGTTTCACGGCAGGCTGCTCGCGTTACAATCGTAATCCTCGTGCGGCGACACCATCGCTGCCGGCGCGACGCCGGCCTTGATGCCGGCCTTCATGCCAGCCTTGGCCGCGCCATGATGCGTTGCCGACGTAACCATTTGGTGGCCATCGGAAGCCTTGGCGTAACGGCGATCCGCTCAATTCCCTCTTGCTCACGCGAACGGCTGCCCTGTGGCAACCGTGCTTCGATCATCAAGAGGTCATCTCCCATGAAGATTCTTATCGCTTCGACGCCTGCGACGGGTCATCTCAATCCGATGCTGGCGATCACGCAGATCCTGATCGCCGAAGGTCATGAGATTGCTTTCATGACTGGCACCGCCTTTCGCGCCCGTGTCGAAGCCGCCGGCGTCAAGTTCTTTCCCCTGCCGGAGGGTGCGGACTTCGATCCGAACGACATCTTCTCGCGGGTCCCCGAACTCAAGACCATTCCGCCCGGGCTGGAGTGGTTCCGCGTGGTTTGCGAGCGCATCTTCGTCGACGCCATTCCGGCCCAGCACCAAGGGCTGCTGCAGGTGTTGCGGCAATTTCCCGCCGACATCATCGTCAGCGACGACATGCTGTTCGGCGTGCTGCCGATGCTGCTCGGACCGCGCTCGCAGCGGCCGCCGATCGCGCTCTGCGGGACCTCGTTCCTGCATTGGGCGCGCGAGGACGGCGCCCCCAATTTCCTCGGCTTGCCGCCGGCAAAGAGCGACGACGAGCGCGATCGATATGCGGCGATGGCGCGGGATTACGATGCCGCGGTCGATCAGCCGGTGTCGCTGCGCCTGAACCGGGCGCTGAAGACCCTCGGCGTCGGGCCGATCTCGATGCCGCTGTTCCATTCCGTGGTGGCCCTCGGGGATGCCTATCTGCAATTGTCGGTGCCGAGTTTCGAATTTCCGCGCGAGGTCCCGTCCTCCGTGCACTTCGTCGGCACGCCTCCGATCATTGCCAACCAGGTCCCGCCGCCGTCATGGGCCGAGGACCTCGACGGTTCGCGCAAGGTCGTTCTGGTGACGCAGGGAACGGTGGCCAATCACAATTTCAACCTGCTGGTCGCCCCGACGCTGGCAGCGCTTGCCGACGAGCCCGACATCCTGGTGATCGCGACTGCGGGCGGACGGCCGGTCGATGCCATCCCCGGCAAGATCCCCTCGAACGCACGCATCGCGCCCTATCTGCCGTTCGAATGGCTGCTGCCGAACGTCGACGTGCTCGTCACCAATGGCGGCTATGGCAGCGTCAACCAGGCCATGAGCTACGGCATCCCGCTGGTCACCGCGGGACTGACCGAGGACAAGGCCGACGTCAACGCGCGGGTCGCCTGGTCCGGCGTCGGCGTCAATCTCGAGACCAACGAGCCGACGCCGGAGGCCTTGCGCGACGCGGTGCGGACGGTGCTCGACGAGCCGCGCTATCAATTGCGCGCAGCGCAGATCGCGGACGAGTTCGCCGGGATCAACACGCGGGCGGAGATTGTCCGGGTCATCGGCGAGCTCGTGACCGACGAGACCGAGGTGTCGCGCCAGCGCGCGATCGCTGCGAGCCAGGGACGGCGTGCCGGCCGGCGCGCCTGATCCACTGCGGAGCGGAGCGAAGGAGCGCGGCACGACCGCGCTCCTTCGCCGCGTGAAAACTCATCATACCTCACCGGATATTCGTCCATGCGATTAGAACCAGACACCTTTGCATTCACGCTGCTGCTCGGCGCCCTCGCAGCTTTGCCGTATTCCGGCATCGACATCAATCTGCCGGCACTGGCCGCCACCGGCGCCGCGCTTCGTGTGAGCGCGGCGGATGTCGGGCTGACGATGAGCGCGTTCATGCTGAGCCTTGCCACCGCGCCGCTGATCTACGGACCGGTCTCGGACCGTATTGGCCGCAAGCCGGTGCTGGCGTTTGGCCTTGCGCTGTTCATCGCCGCCAGCGTCAGTTGTGCGCTGGCACCCTCGCTGCCGATTCTGCTCGTGTGCCGCTTCTTCCAGGGAATCGGCGCTGCCGCGACGGCCACGACTTTCGCCATCATCCGCGATCTCTTCGACGGTGACGCCGCGCGCGGCAAGATCGCCAACGTCATGGTCGCAGTCAACGTCGCGACCGTGATCGCGCCGACCGCGGGCGCCGCCCTGCTGGCGGCTGCCGGCTGGCAATCGATCTATGCGACCCAGGCCGCGATCGGCTTCATGCTGTTGGTGGTGGTGATGTTTCGCTTCACTGAGACCGCGGCGGACGCTCCATCCGGCCGCCTGGTGCCATCAGCCGTGATCGACAGCTATCGCCGGGTGCTGACGCATCCGGTGTCGCTCGCTTACATCCTGGTCGGCGCCGCGGGCGGCGCGACGGTGTTTGCCTACGTCACCGGCGCCTCGCTGTTCTTTGTCGGCGCCGTCGGGCTGCCGCCTGCGCAATATGGCCTGATCTTCAGCGCCTGCTCGGCCTCGGTGATGGCCGGTGCCCTGCTCGACGGCCAGCTCGGCCGGCGCGGGATATCGTCGGACCACATGCTCACCATCGGGCTGACGCTGTCATCGGCATCAAGCGTCGCCCTGCTCGCGATGACATTGACCGGCTGGATGCCCATCGCACCCGTCGTCGCACTGCTGATGGCGGTGGCGCTCGGCTTCGGGCTGAGCGTGCCGAGCGTGATGAGCGCGACGATGCAGCACCTCCCCGATATCGCCGGCGCCGTCAGCGCCGCCGCCGGGAGCATTCAATTGATCGCAGGCGCCATCTCGAGCGGATTTGTCGCGGTTCGCTTCGACGGACGGACCGCGCTCTCGATGACGGCGGTGATGGCCGCCTCATCGCTGCTCGCATTGGTCCTGTATGTTCTGGTCGCGCGTCCCGCCGACCGTCGCCTGCATGCGAAGACGATCGATGCCAGCGGCGTGGCGATGCGGAACCCCACGCGCTCCTGAGGTTCGCAAGGATCGCGCGACGGCGAAACCGCGGGCGCCGGCAGTCCGTCCGCCCGAGACGATGCAATCCTGCGCACGGTAACCCTCTGAACTTGCTGCGGCAATGCACCCCCAACGGGGTGCGTTGCCGCGCCGCTTCCACCCATGCGCTTGACGCACCGCGCCTGGAAAGGTCTAATAGAAATCAAGAACAATTGTTCGCATTCCGAACATAACCCCATCGGACCAAGCGGGCTCACAACACCGCATCCGCGTCACCAGAGGAAACGTCCACCGATGCAAGCCATCCTCAATGGCGACAGCACGCTCATCGTCGCGATGATCGTCGCCTACATCGCCTTCACATCCTGGCTCACGTTCAAGCTGCGCAGCAGGACCAGCGACCAGTTCATGACCGCCGCGCGCGCGATGCCGGCCGTCGTCGTCGGCGTGCTGATGATGTCCGAATTCGTCGGCGCCAAATCGACCGTCGGGACCGCGCAGGAAGCGTTCCAGTCGGGCATGGCAGCCGGATGGGCCGTGCTCGGCGCCTCGATCGGCTTCCTGTTGTTCGGGCTCTTGATGGTGAAGAAGCTCTACAATTCCGGCGAATACACCATCTCGGCGGCGATCGCGCAGAAATACGGCAAGTCGACCATGCTCACCGTATCGGTGATCATGATCTACGCGCTGCTGCTGGTGAATGTCGGCAATTACGTCAGCGGCGCGGCCGCCATCACCACTGCGCTGCATGTCAGCATGCCCGTCGCGATGTGCATCATCGCGGTGGTCTCGACCTTCTATTACGTGTTCGGCGGACTGAAGGGGGTCGCCTGGGTGACGATCCTGCACAGCGGCTTCAAGGTGATCGGCATCATCATCATCTTTTCGGTCGCGATGTCGCTGACCGGCGGCATCGCGCCGATCCAGGCCAAGCTGCCCGCCTATTACTTCACCTGGGACGGCAAGATCGGCTTTGCGACCATCTTCGCCTGGACCTTCGGCACCGTCGGCGCGATCTTCTCGACCCAATTCATCGTGCAGGCGATCTCCTCGACGCCGAGCGCCGACGACGCCCGCAAGGCGACCTATTATGCGGCGGCGTTCTGCCTGCCGCTCGGCTTCCTGCTCGCGCTGATCGGCGTCGCCGCGAAGTATCTCTATCCCGATATGAACAGCCTCTACGCACTGCCGGTGTTTCTGGAGAAGATGCCGCCGCTGGCATCCGCCTTCGTGACGACCTCGCTGGTCGCCTCGATCTTCGTCAGCGTCTGCACCGTCGCGCTCGCGATCGCCTCGCTGGTGGTGCGCGACTTCTACGTGCCCTACTGGAAGCCGACGCCGGAGCGCGAGCTGAAGATGACCCGCGTGTTCTCGATCGTGATCGGCCTCGCGCCGCTGGTGTTCGTGTTCTTCATTCCGGAGATCCTCAAGCTGTCGTTCTTCACGCGCGCGCTGCGGCTGTCGATCACGATCGTGGCGATGATGGGCTTCTACCTGCCGCTGTTTGCCAGCAATCGCGGCGCCACGGCCGGCCTGATCGGCGCAGCCGTCTCGACCACGGTCTGGTACATGCTCGGCAACCCCTTCGGCATCGACAACATGTATGTCGCGGCCGCAACGCCGTTGGTCGTGATGGCGATCGAGCGCCTCGTGCTGGGCCGCACACCCGCCGCGACGCCGCAGGCGGCGCAACCCAATGCATTCGTGGAAAGGACTTCGACATGATGACGGACATCGAGATCGCCGCCGACGGCATCGTTCGCCAGGCGGCCGGCGATCCCGACCGGTTCGACGCCTTCATTCCCTCGCCTTGCGTGCAGAACCACGCCGCCAATCTGATGCCGCTCGCCAATGGCGATCTGGCCTGCGTCTGGTTCGGCGGCACGCAGGAGGGCATGTCGGACATCTCGGTTTATTTCTCGCGCCTGCCCCGCGGCGCGACGCAATGGTCGCCCGCCGAAAAGCTGTCCGACGACAAAGGGCGTTCCGAGCAGAACCCGGTGCTGTTCCCGGCTCCAGATGGCATGCTGTGGCTGATGTGGACGGCGCAACTGGCTGGTAACCAGGACACCGCCATCATCCGCCGCCGTCTCTCGCGCGACCATGGCAAGAGCTGGGGTCCGATCGAAACGCTGTTTCCCGAGCATCGCGGCCGCGGCACCTTCATCCGGCAGCCGATCGTCGTGCTCGACAATGGCGACTGGCTGCTGCCGGTGTTCTATTGCCACAGCACACCGGGGCGGAAATGGAACGGCGACGAGGACACCAGCGCGGTGAAGATCTCGTCCGATGCCGGCACGACCTGGCGCGACATCGATGTCCCCGGCAGCCGCGGCTGCGTGCATATGTGCATCGCGCGGCTCGACGACGGATCGCTGATTGCCGTCTATCGCAGCCGCTGGGCCGACAACATCTATCGGAGCAGGTCCGAGGATCACGGCCGCACCTGGTCGGCACCTGTTGCCACCGTGCTGCCCAACAACAATTCCTCGATCCAGCTGACGCGGCTCGGCAACGGACATCTCGCGCTCGTCTTCAACGATTCCAGCGCCAAGGATGCAACCGGGCGCCGTCTCTCGCTCTATGACGAAATCGAGGACGATCTGCCGCCCGTGCTCGCCGGCGACGGCAGCAAGGCCGACGGACGCACCGCATTCTGGGGCGCGCCGCGGGCGCCGATGACGCTGGCCGTCTCCACCGACGGCGGACGGAGCTGGAGCAAGCGCAATGTCGAGACCGGCGACGGTTACTGCATGACCAACAATTCACGCGACCAGACCAATCGCGAGCTGTCCTATCCCTCGGTCAAACAGACCGCTGACGGCGCGCTGCATACAGCGTTCACCTTCCATCGCCGCGCGATCAAATATGTGCGTGTGACAGAGCAATGGGTGACGCGCCCCAGCCGGGACTGAGAGCATGGACAAGAGGCCTCACGCACTCGTCACCGGCGCCAGTTCAGGGATTGGGGCCGCGATCGTCGAGCGCCTGCTGCGCAACGGCTGGCGCGTCACCGGGATCAGCCGTCGGCCTGTAACGTTCGACCATCCGGCGTTCGATCATCTGTCGCTCGATCTGAACGATGTCGACGGCGTTGCGGACGCCGTCGCTGAACTCGCGCCGGCCGCGCTCGTTCATGCCGCCGGCATGCTGAAGGTTGGCCAGCTCGGGTCGCTCGATCATGACGATGGTGCTGCGATGTGGCGGCTGCATGTCGACGTCGCCGAACGTCTCGCCAACGCGCTGGCGCCGCGCCTGCCGAAAGGAGGACGCATCGTCTTCATCGGCAGCCGCACCGCATCAGGTGCCGCCGGCCGCGGGCAATATGCCGCGACGAAAGCGGCGCTGGTCGCGCTGGCGCGGTCCTGGGCGATCGAGCTCGCGCCGAAGGGCGTCACGGTCAACGTGGTCGCGCCCGCCGCGACCGAGACACCGATGCTGAAAGATCCCTCGCGCGCCGACGTCGTACCAAAATTGCCGCCGATCGGCCGCTACATCCGCCCGGAGGAGGTGGCGCACGCGGTGGCGTTCCTGCTGTCGCCGGAGGCTGCGTCCATCACCGGACAGCAGCTCGTCATCTGCGGCGGCAGCTCGCTTTGAGCTCAGCCCGCGGCCGCGATCCTGGCGCGGAAGCTCGCCTGGCCCTGCATGATCTTGTCCAGCAGCGCATCGAGCGCCCAGAAGCGCTCACGGATGTCGAAATCGACGGCACGGCTGCGGATGCACGAGAACGTGCCGAGTCTCTGATGATACAGCTTCGCCAGTTTGGGATATCCCATCGGCTCGGCCATCGCGGCGAGCACGAGATATACGGAGAGATCGTTCGCCAGGGCCGGATGCTTGCCACTCTGCGTGAGCAGCCATTTGTAGAGATCGGGATGGAAATTCGTGAACACGCCGGTGAAGCCGGCTGATCCGGCCCTCATGGCGTCAAAAGCGATCGCCGCATTGGCGTTGACGATCGCAAGCGACGAGCCTTTCGTCAGCGTCACGCGGCGCTTCACGGTCTCGAGGTCGCACGACACGTCCTTGAGGATCGCGAAGCGCCCGCTGCCGGCGCAGAACTTGAGTTCGTCGTCGGACATCAGCCGGCGGAACGGCGCGGGACATTCGTAGAGGCCAAGCGGAAGACCCGCCGGCAGCGCGTCGAGCAGTGCGCGCAGATTGTCCATGAAGACGGTGCCGCCCTGCCTCTTCGGATCGAACCGGTTCGTCACCAGCACCAGTCCGTCCACGCCGGTTGCGGCGATGGAGGTCAGTTCAGTCACCTGATCATCGCGGGATTCACTGACGTGCCCCGATGCGATGACAGGCACCCGGCCCGCCGCCTGCCGCACGACGAAGCGCGCCAGCGCGACGCGCTCATCGAGACTCAGAAACTGCATCTCGCTCGACTGGGCGACCGCGAACAGCGCATCCGCACCATTGGCAATGTACCATTCGATCAGCTTTTCGAGGCCCGCATAGTCGATCGTATCAGCTTCGGTGAACGGCGTCAGCATCACGGGAATGATGCCTTTGATGGTTGCGGTCACAAATCGGCTCCCAGGATTTTGAAATTGGTGACAGGCAGGAGCCTGCCGCTCACGCTCCTTGCGACGCGTGAGCGTAACAGCTCGGGCTAAAGCGCGATGAGATTGGGATGAATCGTCATCGCGCTTTAGGTTGTTGTTCGCGCATGATCTTTTCGGAAAACCGCTTCGCACTTTTCCGGATCATGCTTTAGCGGTCAGTTGCCGGCCACTTCCTTGATGCGCATGATCATGTCGTCGACGGCCTTCTCGACCGGCACCTTGTTGGTGACGATAGCGTTGACGGCCTTCATCCAGACGTTCTCGTTGTTGAGCGTCGTGAACTTATAGTTCTTGCTCATCTCGTAGCCGCCGACGCCGGCGAAGAACTGGTCGCGCACGGCGCGGCGATGCACGTCACCGTCCCAGAACGCGGACTTCTGTGCCGCGGTCTTGACCGGGAACCAGCGGCCGAGCGCGCCTTCGATATAGGGCTGGAGGTTTTCGTCGCGCAGCAGGAACGAGACGAACTCCTTGGCGCGCTCCTTGTTCTTGGCCTGCTCGAAGATCAGGCCGACCACCACCGAGGCGCGGGTGTGGACCGGCGAGCCATCGGGCTTGTTGGGCCAGACCATGGTGCGGATGCGGTCGTAATAGTTCTTCTTGGCTTCGTCGCGCTGCTCGGCGGTGAGCGTCTCGTTGCCGGAATCGTCCAGCCATTTGCCGGGCAGCGAAACCGTCGAATTGTGGGTCATGATCGTCGTCTTGTTGTGGAAGGCGACGTTGTTGTCGGGATCCTTCCAGCTGGTCGCCGATTGCGGCGTGCAGCCTTTCGCGGCGATCTCGACATAGTCCTTCATGGCGGCGACGAGACCCGCCTTCACCTTGGGATCGTCGACCAGGAGCTTGCCGTTGTCGTCGACCAGCACGACGTTGTAGGCGTCCATGAACACCAGGAACGAGATGAAGCTGTCGGTGGCGTCGACGCCCATGGGATGGCCGATGCCGTAGATGCGCTTGCCGGATGCCTTGCGCACCGCAGGCTGCGCCTTGTCGCACCAGAACGACCAGAAACCCTTCCAGTCCTTCGGGATGTCGGTCTCCTTGAGACCTCCCTCTTCCAGCATGTCCTTCCAATAGTGCAGATGCAGCGTCGCCTGCTTGAGCGGGAAGGCGTAATAGGCCTTCGCCTTGGTCTTGTCGTTGTACAGCATGACCGTTTCGAGCGACTGCGGGGAGAACTCGCCCTTGATCGGCGCGAGCACCGGGCCGAGATCGACCAGCTTGCCTTCGGCAGCCCATTTGCCGGCAGCCTGGAAATGATAGGTGTCCGCATAGGTGACGTCGGGCGGACTGCCGGCATCGAGCGCCGCCACCAGCTTCGGCATCATGTCCTGCGTCGCATATTGCGACAGCTCGACCTTGACCCCGGTCTTGGCCTCGAACTTCTTGATGACGTCGAGCAGCGCGTCTTCCTCGGCCTTGTAATAGCCCTTGTTCCACCAGACGACGAGCTTCTCCTCGGCGGCAGCAGAGCTCGCCGTTCCCATCACCGGCACGAGCAGAGAAACCGCCATCGAACAGTGTCTCGCCCATCGCAGAATTCTATCGCGCATTGTTGTTTCCTCTCCGTCTCATCCCGGCGAGGAGCCCGCCGGTTGCTCTCATGGCTTTAAAACGGGCTCATGTAAGCGCTTACATTACGCGAGTCAAGCGGCCCTCTTGCGGGGACGTTGTGCGTGATCGAAAGAGAGGAGCGGTACCGCCGTGAGGAATCAGTGTCCGCGGGCCTCGCCGGCGCTCTCACGGATTTTCAGAACGGGCACGACTTCGCGTGACTGCGCCTGCTCTTGCCGGCCCGCAGTCACGGCGAGGAGCTCGTTAGCCGCCAGGATGCCGATCTCCTGATTGTCGACCTTCATCGTCGTGAGCCCGGGAGAAAAGCGCGACGAAATCGCAAGGTCATCGAAGCCGGTGATGGAAAAATCCCTCGGCGCGTCCAGGCCGCTCTCCCGTGCGGCCATCAACGCACCCAGCGCCAGATTGTCATTGCCGCAGACAATCGCGGTCGGCCTGGTATCAACCGGCTGCGCCATCAATCTTGCAAAGCTTGCCGCGCCGAATTCCAGCGTCGAAGGCCCCATCAGCAGATCCTGCGCTGCAATTTCCAGACCCGCGGCTGCGAGCGCTTCGCTGATGCCGCGAAGCCTGTCCTTGACGCGGTCGTTGTTGGTGTCGGGCTGAAAGATCGCGGCAAACCGGCGATGGCGAAGAGACAGCAGATGCTCCGTCATGCGGCCGAAGGCAGCGCGATTATCAAAGCCGATGCACGGGTGCGGTGACAGCTTGCTGTAGGAATATGTCACGACGTAGGGAATGCCGCGCGCGTTGAGCGCGTCGAACAGCTCGGCAGGATGATTTTCACCGACCACAGCCAGCGCTTCCACGCCGCGCGCAAGCATGGCTTCGGCCTGCCTCAAGCCCTCGTCCGGATCATAGTTGGAGCAGCCCAGGAACAGCGTGAAGCCGCGTTCGCTGAAGACGGTCTGCATGCCGCTGATCTGGTGGGCAAAGATTTCGTCGTCCAGCGTCGGAATGATGGCGCCGGCGATATGCGTCCTGCGCGAGGCAAGCGCCCTCCCGGCCGCATTCGGAATCCAGTTCAGCGCGCGGGCGGCGTCCTTGACCCGCTGCCTGACCTCTTCGGAGACCTTGTCGGGCTCGTTGAATGCGCGCGAGACGGTCGCGGTCGAGACATTGGCCTTGCGGGCGACCTCATCGAGCTTGACACGGCCGCTGCCCCCGCGCGCTCTCTTTGAACCAGCTACCATCCCAGCCACGGTTGAATGCGATTTGATCAGTACCTTGCCATGGTATTCGTGCGCGGGCAGGCCGTGTGGAAAAAATCTGGCTGGGGCGGGAGGGATCGAACCTCCGAATGGCGGAATCAAAATCCGCTGCCTTACCACTTGGCTACGCCCCATCAGGCGACCGGGGCCGGCGGAAGAATTGGCTACCCGCAGATTCCCTCTGGTCGCAGCCGGTCTATAGGGAGCGGCGCAGCATTTCAACCGCCTGGAGGGCAAAATACCTCACCCCCAGGGGCGTCCACACCACACGTTATAATGGGTCCGAGCGAACCCGTTCCGGACCGGACCGTCCCGCCCATTGAGACCTCCCCCGTTTCATGGGAATACGGCGCCAATGATGTCCTCGGGAGTGAGCCATGACCTACCGCGCGCCGATCTCTGACATGCTGCTGTCGCTCAACCATGGCGCTGGCCTGAAGGCGGCCATGGAGGCCGGCCATTACGGCGATTTCGACGCCGACATCGTCGCAGCGGTGCTGGAAGAGGCCGGCAAGTTCGCAACCGACGTTCTGGCGCCGCTCAACAAGGTCGGCGACGAGCACGGCATCAAGCTCGACGCCGGCAAGGTCACGACCGCGCCGGGCTGGCCCGATGCCTACAAGCGCTGGACCGAGGGTGGCTGGAACGCAGTGTCGGGCCCCGAGGATTTCGGCGGCCAGGGCCTGCCGATTGCGATCAACGCCGCCTGCACCGAGATCTGGAGCGCCTCGAACGTCGCCTTCGGCCTCTGCCCGCTGCTGACGGCGTCGGCGATGGAGGCACTTGATGCGCATGGCAGCGACGAGCTGAAAAAAATCTATCTCGAAAAGCTCGTCTCCGGCGAATGGACCGGCACGATGCAGCTCACCGAGCCGCAGGCCGGCTCCGACGTGGGCGCGCTGCGCACACGTGCGGAGAAGCAAGCGGACGGCACCTATCGCATCAAGGGGACGAAGATCTTCATCACCTATGGCGAGCACGACATGACCGACAACATCGTGCATTTCGTGCTGGCGCGCCTGCCCGATGCGCCCGCCGGCACCAAGGGGATCTCGTTGTTCCTCGTGCCGAAGTTCATGGTCAATGAAGACGGCTCGCTCGGCGCGCGCAACGACATTTTTGCCAGCGGCGTCGAACACAAGCTCGGCATGCATGCCTCCCCGACCTGCACCATGACCATGGGCGATCATGGCGGCGCGATCGGCTTCCTGGTCGGTGAAGAGAACCAGGGCATGCGCTGCATGTTCACGATGATGAACCAGGCTCGTCTCGGCGTCGGCCTTGAAGGCGTCGGCGTCGCCGATCGCGCCTTTCAGCAGGCCCTCGCCTACGCGCAGGATCGCAAGCAGGGCCGCGCCGTCGGCAAGAAGGGTGACGGTTCGGATGCGATCTTCGTACATCCCGACGTCAAGCGCATGCTGATGCGGATGCGGGCGCAGACCGCAGCTGCGCGTACCATCTGCTATGCGACGGCGGTCGCGCTCGACGTCTCGACGCGCGCGCGAGATCCCAAGGTCCGCGCGGATGCGGCTGCGCGCGCGGCGCTGCTGACGCCGATGGCCAAAGGCTATTCCACTGATATCGGCAACGAGGTGGCCTATCTCGGCGTCCAGGTGCATGGCGGCATGGGTTTTATCGAGGAGACCGGCGCGGCACAGTATTATCGCGATGCGCGCATCACCGCGATCTACGAGGGCACCAACGGCATCCAGGCGATCGACCTCGTGACGCGAAAACTCGCGGCCAATGGCGGCGCGTCGGTGTGGGCGCTGCTCGACGAGCTCTCCGCAACTGTCAGCCGAGTCGAGGCCTCCAATGATCCGGCCTTCGGCACGACGGGCGTGAAATTGCGCGAGGCGCTGGAGGCGCTGACGCGTACCAGCAAATGGCTCTTGGAGCGCGTTGCCTCCGCGCCAAACGAAGCGCTCGCAGGTGCTACGCCGTATTTGCAGCAGTTCGGCTCGACGCTCGGCGGCTGCATGCTGGCCTCCGAAGCGCTCGCAGCAAAGGCCGACGGCAACACGGATGCCGCGCGCTACGTCTCGCTCGCGCGCTTCTTTGCCGAGAACATCAGTGTGCAGGCCGGCGCGCTGGAGCGCACCGTGACGGAGAGTGCGGAATCGGTTGCGGCGGCGGACGCGGTGTTATTGGGGTAAGTTGAGCCCGCGTAGCCCGGATGGAGCGAAAGCGCAATCCGGGACCGTCATGGCTCGTGGCACGAATCCCGGATTACGCTTTCGCTCCATCCGGGCTACGAGGCAGCGAGCTTGGTACGTGTTCCCGGCCGCCACAGCACGACGCCCGCGGCCACCAGATCCAGCACGACGCAGAACGCGAAGGCCATCGTGTAGTCGCCGGTCACGCTGCGCACGAGGCCGACGATGCCCGGACCGAAGGCGCTGACGATGCCGCTGATCGAGGTGCCCAATCCCATCGCGGCGGCGAAGGCGCTGGCGCCGATCTCGCGCTGGATGATCAAGGGCGGGAACGTGATCATGTTGCCGATCGAGAAGCCGTAGATGGCGCAGCACACCAGCAGCACCGTGGGGCTGGTGCTCTGGAGAAGCACGAAGAGCGCGGCCGCCTGGCTCGTCATCGACGCTGCGCAGGCGAGCCTGGGATCGAGCCGGTCGACGAACAGGCCTAGCGAGAGGCGCCCAACCACCGCCATCGCCGCCATGACGGTGACCGCAAGGCCTGCCGCGTAGCGCCCGATCAGCGGCTCGAGAAACGTCACCTGGTGGATGATGAATCCCATCTGCGCCAGTAGCGCGATCGCGATCGGCAGCACCATGGTCCAGAACGCCGCGTTGGCGAGCAGCGCCCGGCGGGACGTCCGCGAGGTCTGCCCGTCGGCAGACAAACGACCGCCCGATGCCGGCGACATCTGCGCTGGCCAGCCGATGAAGATCACGACCACCGGCAGCACCAGCACCACCATCGCCATCGTCGCCGCCAGCATGGCGGAGCGGAAGCCGATGCTATCGGACAGCGACAGCAGCAGCGGAACAAGGACGATGCCGCCACAGGTCGCGCCGTTGAAGGCGAGGCTGAGCGCGAGGCCGCGGCGCCGCTCGAACCAGGCATTCAGCAGGGTCGCGATCACCACCGTGCCCATGCCGGTCCAGCCGACCGACATCAGCGCGTAGGCGAGATAGAGCTGCCAGGGCGTCTGCATCGTCGCCAGCAGCACCGTCGATGCACCGAGCGCCGCGAGGCCGCACAGGATCAGCGACCGCAGCCCGATGCGGGCGAGCAGATCGTCGGTGAAGATGACGAGCACGGAGGTCAGGAGAAACGAGAAGGTGCTGGCCGCGGAGACGAGCGTGCCGGGCCAGCCATGGGCACGCTGCAGCTCGGCGAGATAGACGCCCTGGCCGTAGAGGCCGAAGCCGAACATGAAGAAGGCCATCAGGAAGCAGGCCAGCACAACGCGCCAGCCGCGGTAATGCAACGAGGATTCGTCAACGCCCGTTGTGGCAATCATCAATCGAGCAATCGGCCAAATGGAACGGCAGCGGCTGAGATCGTGCCCTACAACCACCGGTTTTTCAAATGAAACATTGTAGCCATTTGTTGCAATGCGCAACTGCATGTGCGAAGCGATACAACCGGCATGACCGGATGCGGCTCCCGGACGGAACAGAGCGCATGACAGCGGTGTCATCACAGCGGTGCCATGCGCCGGGTTCACGGAATCGTCGCCGAAAAGGTCGCGCGGGCGGATTGGCACGCCTGCAAGATGATGTAGGCTGACGCTTGCGAGACTCGCCAAAGTCAAGCGTCGCGGTGATCGCAGGGAGCTTTCATGCCGAATGGCAATATCGTCGTCACCGAAGAGCGTGGAACGCGGGTGATTACCTTGCGCCGCCCCGGCAAGAAGAACGCGATCACGCAGGACATGTATCGGGAGATGAGCCATGCGATCGACACCGCGCAGAACAACCCCGACATCCGCTGCATGATCATCACCGGCGGCTCCGGCGTGTTCACCGCGGGCGACGACATCGACGATTTTCTCCAGGCCGACACGGCACGCCCGGAGACGCTGTCGAACGGCGCCAAGTTTCTCTATTCGCTCGCCCTCAACACCAAACCGATCATCGCGGCCGTCGACGGCGCGTCGATCGGCATGGGCACCGTGATGCTGTTCCATTGCGACTACGTGCTCGCGTCGAACGCGGCGACCTTCTCCGCGCCCTATATCCATCTCGGCCTGGTGCCGGTCGGCGCCGCCAGCCTGTTGATGCCGAACACGATGGGCTATCAGCGCGCCTTTGCGATGCTGATCATGGGGCGGACCTTCACCGCCGCGGAGGCGCACGCGGCCGGCTTCGTCAACACCGTGGTCTCGCCGGGACATACCGAGGTCGAGGCTCGCAAGGTGGCGCGCGAGATCTGCCGGCTCCCCGCCGAGGCGGTGGCGACCTCGCGCAAGCTACTGCGTGCCCCGCCGGAGGAGCTCACCCGCCGCATCGACCAGGAGGCCCATCTATTCGGCGAACGTTTGAAGTCGGACGACGCCATGGCCGCGTTCAAAGCATTTGCGAACCGGAAGAAGCGGTGATCTTCCCCTCTCCCCTTGTGGGAGAGGGTGGCTCGCCGCGCTAGCGGCGAGACGGGTGAGGGGTTGTCTCCGCGAACTCACATCTAAGATCGCGGAGACAACCCCTCATCCGGCGCTTCGCGCCACCTTCTCCCACAAGGGAAGAAGGAAGAATCGCGGCGCATTCACGACAATGCTTCGTGAATTCTTCGCGCGGAACGACTAATCTTGTTCCATGCGACATCTTCTCCGCCTGACCGCCCTCACACTCGCGCTCGCCAACCTCCCCGCTGCGGCCCAGACCGCCGCGCCCGTCGAGCTGCGCATTCTCGCGATCAATGATTTCCATGGCAATCTGCGGCCGCCGCCCGGCGGCATCCGCATCAATGATCCCGAGGACAAAGCCAGAAAGGTCATGGTGGCGGCCGGCGGCGCCGAATACATGGCAACGCTGGCCAAGCAGCTGCGCGAAGGTCACAAGAACACGATCTTCGTGGCGGCCGGCGACCTGATCGGCGCGAGCCCGTTCCTGTCGTCGATGTTCCACGACGAGCCGTCGGTCGAGGCGCTCTCGATGATGGGGCTCGCGATCACCTCGGTCGGCAATCACGAATTCGACGAGGGCAAGACCGAGCTCTTGCGGATGCAGAACGGCGGCTGCCATCCGGTCGACGGCTGTCAGGGACCGCATCCCTTCATGGGCGCCAAATTCCATTATCTCGCGGCCTCCACCGTGGAGACCGCGACCGGCAAGAGCGTGCTGCCGCCCTATGAGATCAGGGAGTTCGAGGGCATCCCCGTCGCCTTCATAGGACTGACCTTGAAGGAGACTGCGGGCATCGTTTCTCCGGCCGGCATTACCGGGCTCGAATTCCGCGACGAGGCCGAGACCGTCAACGCGCTGGTGCCGCAACTGAAGGCGCGCGGTGTGGAAGCAATCGTCGTGCTGATCCACCAGGGCGGCGAGCCCGCCGGCGACTACAATGAATGCCCTGCCATTACCGGGCCGATCGTCGACATCGTCAAAAAATTCGATCGTGCCGTCGACGTCGTCGTCAGCGGCCACACTCATCGTGCCTATATTTGTCAAATCGACGGACGGCTCGTCACCAGCGGCGACAAATACGGCACGCTGGTCACCGCAATCGATCTCAAGCTCGATCCTGTTACACGCGACATCGTCGGTGCCAAAGCCGAGAACGTCATCGTCGCCAATGCCTCGCTGGCGAAGGATCCCGAGCAGACGGCGCTGATCGACGCCTATGACAAGCTGTCGGCGCCGATTGCCAACCGGCCGGCCGGATCGGTGACGCAGACACTGTCGCGCGTGCCGAACGAGGCCGGCGAAAGCCCGCTCGGCGACGTCATCGCGGACGCACAGCTCGCCGCGACCAAAGACGCCAAGGATGGCAGCGCGGTCATCGCGCTGACCAATCCCGGCGGCATCCGCACCGACATCGTCCCGAAGGAGAACGGCGCGGTATCCTTTGGCGAGCTGTTCGCAAGCCAGCCGTTCCGCAACCGCCTCGTCACCATGACGCTGACCGGCAGCCAGCTCAAGGACATGCTGGAGCAACAATGGCTCGATCCGAAGCGGCCGCGGATCCTCCAGGTGTCGAACGGATTCAGCTACACATGGGATGCGTCGAAGCCGTTCGGCGAGCGCGTCACCCTCGAGAAGATGATGCTCAACAGCAGGCCGATCGAACCTGGAAGCGGCTACCGCGTCACCGTCAACGATTACCTCGCCGTCGGCGGCGACGGCTTTACAGTCGCCAAGCAGGGCACGACACCTCAATATGGCGGCTACGACGCTGATGCGCTGTTCGCGTTTTTCCGGGCGCACGGGCCGATCGGCCCGTTGCCAACGACCCGCATCCTCCGCGTGAATTGATCCAGATCAAACGGGCTACTCCGGGACTACCCTTTGCCATTCCGTTGGGAACACCTAGATTGCGTTTTGCATTGCGTTTTGACGGCGGATGCGCCAACGACGTCAAGAGCCCGTATCCTGTGAGGCCGACCTGATGAGCACGCTTCTCCTCTCCCACAAGGCCTGCCTCGACCACGTCACGCCGCCGGGACATCCTGAAAGGCCGGATCGCCTGCGCGCGGTGGAAGAAGCGCTGTCGCATGAGCGCTTCCAGTTCCTGGCGCGTGACCTGGCGCCGGAAGGCGATCTCGATCTCGTCACGCTGTGCCACAACGAGCATTACGTCACCGAGCTCCGCCACATCGCACCGACCAGCGGTCAGGTCTATGTCGACGGCGACACCTCGATGTCCCCCGGAACGTGGGAAGCGGTGATGCGCGGCGTCGGCGGCGCGGTCGCGGCGACCGAAGCGGTGATGAATGGCGAGCATCGCAACGCCTTTGTCGCGGTGCGCCCGCCCGGACATCATGCCGAGATCGGCAAGCCGATGGGCTTCTGCTTCTTCGACAATGTCGCGATCGCCGCGCGCCACGCGCAGCGCAAATACGGCATCACGCGCGCGGCCATCGTCGATTTCGACGTGCATCACGGCAACGGCACCCAGGACATCTTCTGGTCGGACCCGACCGTGATGTATTGCTCGACACATCAGATGCCGCTGTTTCCGGGCACCGGCGCGACGGGCGAGCGCGGCGACCACGACACCATCGTCAACGCACCACTCGCTTCCGAGGACGGCGGCCCCGAATTCCGCTCCGCGTTCGAGAATCTGATCCTGCCGCAGCTCGAAAAATTCAGCCCCGAGCTTCTCATCATCTCGGCCGGCTTCGATGCCCATTATCGCGATCCGCTGGCCTCGCTGAATTTGCGCGCCGAGGACTACACCTGGGTCACACGCAAGCTGATGGACCTCGCCGACAAGTCCGCTGGTGGCCGCGTTGTGTCCGTGCTCGAGGGCGGCTATGACCTGCAGGGATTGAAAGAATCTGTTACGGCGCATGTCGGCGCCCTGATGGGTGCCTGACGACGCCCGCCACATTAAGCCCGCAAAACCCGCCTTCTCTCCTGGGAATGCGAATCGGGCAATCGGAAACTTATATGGCCGAAAATACCCAAGTCGACGTTGGCAAGCTCACCTTCGAGCGCGCGATCGAGGAACTCGAGACGATCGTGAAGCGGCTCGAAGACGGCAAGGTGCCGCTCGAGGAATCCGTGACGATCTACGAGCGCGGCGAGGCGCTCAAGCGCCGCTGCGAGGAATTGCTGCGTCAGGCCGAAGCCCGCGTCGACAAGATCACCACCGATGCCAGCGGTCAGGCCACCGGCACTGCGCCGCTCGACGTCCAGTAAGCCGCCCGTTGCGAGCATCGGCCCGCCGCAATTTTTCATGATGGCACGATGCTGATTCCGCTTATGGGACCACGTCGCCAGGGCACAAGGTTCCGGGAACTCACGCGCGAGGGCCTCCCGCCCTCTTAAATCCGTCCAAAAAGGCCTTCCTCCCGCTCAAAATCCTGCCAAGGAACCGGGCAAGACTGGAACCTCCTCGCCGGCGCCACGGTTAACCAATCTGGCCCGCGGGTTGCACGTGCATGGCCGTAATCGGTCCGGCGGGTTGGCTTTGGCCCAAGCTTTGGTGTAAAGCTGCCCGGAGCGTGGCTTTTTGTTAGCCTTGCGTGGGCACCGATTACCAACGACAAGCGCTTCAAATTGCTGATGAAATTGGCTGGGACGGACGAAGCCGATCTAAGTGATAGGGATCACAGAGACTGAACCGGAGCGCACTTAAGCTCACCTAAGCTTGAAGACGGGGCTTTGCCCCATGCAGGTGGCTCCGACGGTTTTAGGACTCGCGCTGCGCCGATATTGTGCAAACCCATCGCGCACCGGAATGACTTTCCGGCGCTGACAAATTGGAAATCGCTGTGAACGAATACAGTAAAACGCCGCTTCTCGACACCATCCGGACGCCGGACGACCTGCGCAAGCTCAAGGTCGAGCAGGTTCGCCAGGTCGCCGACGAGCTGCGACAGGAGACCATCGATGCCGTCTCGGTGACCGGCGGTCACTTCGGCGCGGGTCTCGGCGTGGTCGAGCTCACCACCGCGATCCATTACGTCTTCGACACGCCGCGCGACCGGCTGATCTGGGATGTCGGCCATCAAGCCTATCCGCACAAGATCCTCACCGGCCGGCGCGATCGCATCCGCACGCTGCGCACCGGCGGCGGCCTGTCCGGCTTCACCAAGCGCAGCGAGAGCGATTACGATCCGTTCGGCGCCGCGCATTCCTCGACCTCGATTTCCGCCGGCCTCGGCATGGCGGTCGCGCGCGACCTCGCGGGCGGCAAGAACAACGTTATCGCGGTGATCGGTGACGGCGCGATGTCGGCGGGCATGGCCTATGAGGCCATGAACAACGCAGGTGCGATGAACTCGCGCCTGATCGTCATCCTCAACGACAACGATATGTCGATCGCGCCGCCGGTCGGCGCCATGAGCGCCTATCTGTCGCGCCTCTACTCCGGCAAGACCTATCGCACGCTGCGCGATGCGGCCAAGCAGATCAACAAGCGCCTGCCCAAGATCCTCGCCAACCGCGCCAACCGCGTCGAGGAATATTCACGCGGCTTCATGATGGACGGCGGCACGCTGTTCGAGGAGCTCGGCTTCTATTACGTCGGCCCGATCGACGGCCATAACCTCGACCATCTCCTGCCCGTGCTGAAGAACGTACGCGACATGGAGACCGGCCCGATCCTGGTCCACGTCGTGACGCAGAAGGGCAAGGGCTATGGCCCGGCGGAAGCATCCGCCGACAAGTACCACGCCGTCGTCAAATTCGACGTCGCGACCGGTACCCAGGCCAAGTCCAAGCCGAACGCGCCGGCCTACCAGAACGTGTTCGGCCAGAGCCTCGTCAAGGAAGCCGAGAAGGACGACAAGATCGTCGCCATCACCGCGGCGATGCCGTCGGGCACCGGCGTCGACATCTTCAACAAGGCCTTCCCGGACCGCACCTTCGACGTCGGCATCGCCGAGCAGCATGCGGTGACCTTCGCCGCCGGTCTTGCGACCGAAGGCTACAAGCCGTTCTGCGCGATCTACTCGACCTTCCTCCAGCGCGGCTACGACCAGATCGTGCATGACGTCGCGATCCAGAACCTGCCGGTGCGCTTTGCCATCGACCGCGCTGGCCTCGTCGGCGCCGACGGTGCGACCCATGCCGGCTCGTTCGACAACGCCTATCTCGGCTGTCTGCCGAACATGGTGATCATGGCTGCGGCCGACGAATCCGATCTCGTGCACATGGTCGCAACCCAGGTCGCGATCAACGACCGCCCGAGCGCGCTGCGCTATCCGCGCGGCGAAGGCCGCGGCATCGAGATGCCCGAAATCGGCATCCCCCTCGAGATCGGCAAGGGCCGCATGATCCGCCAGGGCAGCAAGATCGCCCTGCTCTCCTTCGGCACGCGCCTCGCCGAATGCGAGAAGGCGGCCGACGAGCTCGCCGCCCACGGCCTCTCCACCTCGATTGCGGACGCGCGCTTCATGAAGCCGCTCGACACCGAGCTGGTGCTCAAGCTCGCCCGCGACCACGACGTCCTGATCACGGTCGAAGAAGGCTCGGTCGGCGGCTTCGGCTCGCATGTCGCGCAGTTCCTGACCGACCAGGGCGTGCTCGACACCGGCATGGTCAGGTTCCGCACCATGGTGCTGCCCGACGTGTTCCAGGACCACGACACGCCGGCCGCGATGTACGGCCGCGCCGGTCTCGACGCCAAGGGCATCGTCGCCAAGGTGTTCGAAGCGCTGGGCAAGGACGTCAAGACCGAGACGGTCAAGCTCGCCTGAGGGCGAGCTTCGACCTTCGGCGAGATAGCGCGACGTCATGAAAATCTATCTGGCAGGGCCCGACGTGTTCCTGCCGGATGCGGTTGAGATCGGCCGGCAGAAGGTGGCGATCTGCGCCGCGCATGGCCTCACCGGCCTCTATCCCCTCGACAACACCATCGACCTCATCGCGCCCGACGCCTCGCGGCAGATCTTCTGCGCTAACGAGGCGATGATGGATGCGGCCGACGCCATCATTGCGAACCTCACTCCGTTCCGCGGCGCCGGCGCCGATCCCGGCACCGTCTACGAGCTCGGCTACATGGCCGGCCGCCGCAAGTTTTGTCTGGCCTATTCCAACGATCCCGCCACCTATGCCGACCGCGTCACGCGCTTCATGAACGTGACCTCCGAGGACGGCCGGCTGGTCGATGCGCAGGGGCTGACGGTCGAGGATTTCGGCCTCGTCGACAACCTCATGATGATCCATGCACTGGAGCTGCACGGCTGCCCGCTGGTGACGCCGGCCACGATGCCGATCGATGTCTGGCATGATCTCGCCGCGTTCGAGGCTTGCGTCCGGATGGCGGCCGCGCGATTGATCGCACCATAAGCTTCAGTCGTCCCCGGAGAGATGATGTCCCCTGCCCGCAAACGCGCGGATGTTCTGCTGGTCGAGCGCGGCCTGTTCGAGAGCCGGGCGCGGGCGCGCGCGGCCATCGAGGCCGGGCTCGTCACCGCCGACGACAAGCAGGTCGCAAAACCGTCGGAGACGATCGCCGAGGACGCGGTGATCCAGGCCGAGCCCGCGCACCCTTACGTCTCGCGCGGCGGCGTCAAGCTCGCCGCCGCGCTGGAGCGCTACCCCATCGAGATCGAGGACCATGTCTGCCTCGACGTCGGTGCCTCCACCGGTGGCTTCACCGAGGTGCTGCTGGCGAACGGCGCGAGCCTGGTGTTCGCCATCGACGTCGGCACCAGCCAGCTGCATCCCTCGCTGCGCGGTCATCCAAAAATCGTGTCGATGGAAGAGACCGACATCCGCGCCTATGACGGCAAGCGGCTGCCGGCGCGGCCCGATATCGTCGTCATCGATGTCAGCTTCATCTCGCTGAAGATCGTGCTGCCCGTGGCGCTGTCGCTGGCGGCAGCACCCATGAGCCTGCTGGCGCTGATCAAGCCGCAATTCGAGGCCGAACGGAAGCACAACAAGAAGGGCATCATCCGCGACGCCGCCGTGCATCAGGCGATCTGCGATGACATCGCGGCGTTCGCGACCTCGCTCGGCTGCACCGACATCGAAATGTTCCCCTCGCCGATCACGGGCGGTGACGGCAATATCGAATTCTTCCTGGGGGCGCGCCGTGGTTGAACGCCTGACGATCGATCACATCGGCCATCGCGGCGACGGCGTCTCGCTTGCTGCGGGCGATGCGGTCTATGTGCCCTACACGCTTGGCGGCGAGACCGTCGAGGTCGATCATGTCGCCGGCAACCATCCCGACCGCCGCAAGCTGCTCGCGGTGGATATCGCAAGTCCGGAGCGCATCACACCGTTTTGTCCGCATTTCGGCGTCTGCGGCGGCTGCGCGATCCAGCACTGGGCCGCCGAGCCGTATCACGCCTGGAAGCGCAACATCGTGGTCGAGACATTGGCGCAGGCCGGCATCGATTGCGAGGTGGCGCCGCTGGTCGATGCCCATGGTGCGGGCCGCAGGCGCGTCACGCTGCACGGCCGCTTCGGCTCGCATGACGTGCTCAAGGTCGGCTTTTCGGCGGCGGGCTCGCACGATGTCATCCCGATCCACCGCTGCCCGATCCTCGATCCCGCGCTCGACGGTGCGCTCGAGGCCGCCTGGGCGCTTGCCGAACCGCTGACGTCGAAAATGCCGGTAACGAAGCCGCTGGATATCCAGGTCACCGCCACCGCGACCGGCCTCGATATCGACGTGCGCGGCTCCGGCCCGCTGCCGACACGGCTGATCACCGCGCTCTCGCGCGTCGCCGAGCAGCACCGCCTGGCGCGGCTGACCCGGCACGGCGAGCTGGTGCTGCAACGCCTGCCGCCGACGGTGCAGATGGGACGTGCCGAGGTGACGCTGCCGCCCGGCTCGTTCCTGCAGGCAACCATCGCAGGTGAGGAGACGCTCTCCGCGCTTGTCACGGAACGCATCGGCAAGGCCAAGGAGGTTCTCGACCTCTTCTGCGGCGTCGGGCCGTTCGCGCTACGGCTCGCCGAGAAGGCCCGTGTCGCCGCCTATGACAACGACGCCGGCGCAGTCGTGGCGCTGGCGAAAGCTGCGCGCACACCGGGGCTGAAGCCGATCAAGGCCGAGCCGCGCGACCTGTTCCGCCGCCCATTGGTACCGCCGGAGCTGCGCGATTTCGACGCCGTGGTTTTCGATCCCCCGCGTCAGGGCGCGCAGGCGCAGGCGCTCAAACTCGCGGCCAGCAAAGTGCCTGTGGTGGTCGCGGTGTCCTGCAACGTCGCGACGTTCGCCCGCGACGCACGGCTGCTCATTGACGGCGGTTACAAGATCGACGCAGTGGTGCCCGTGGACCAATTTCGACATACGCCACATGTGGAATTGGTGGCGCGCTTTACGCGCTAAAGCGCGATGAGATCGGGATGAATCGTCATCGCGCTTTAGATTTTTGTTTGCGCATGATCTTTTCGGAAAACCGCTTCGCACTTTTCCGGATCATGCTTTAGCGCCGCAGCCCGCTCAACGCCGGCGACTCGCCGGGCAGCATGTTTGATTTGATATCGCTATCCATGCGGCCGGAGTCCTGCTGGGTGAACCCGGCGCCGAACGATAGGCTGAGGTTGGACGTCGGCTTGAACTCGACACCCGCGAACGCGCCATAGCCGGGCGCGGCACCCGAGGTGAGCGGCGCGAGCGAGCTGCCGATGCCGTCACCGTATTTCTGTGAGTTGAAACCGGCAAAGAACGTGACGGGCATGCCGCTCGCGGTCTTGGTGTTGTAACCGAACTGCGTGCTGTCATAAGAGAGCGCGGTGAAATTGCCGGCTGATGCGGTCTGGCTCAGCCCGCCGAAACCGAGGCTGCCGCGTTGGCTTCCGACGAAGAAGCCGGGACGAAAATCGTAGCCTCCATTGGCATCACCGGCCTTGAAGCTCGGAAAATTGCCGTAGCTGTCGACGCTCTGGACGGCGCCGCCGCCAAAGCCGAAAGGCCCGCCCGGGACCCAATATTGCAGGGGCGAGACCTGCGCACGCGCCGGCGCTCCGCCGAGGCAGAGCAGCGCGAAGAGAGTTGCGAGACCGCAGAAACGTGCAAGGCTGGGCATTCGGGTGACCGTCGGCATGGTCCGTGAATTATACGCGACCGACGTCGCGAATGCCAGCGGAGCCGGCACCGGGCATTGCTTCACGCGGTTCCAGCATGCGCGCCCGAGGTCTTGCACACGTTGCGCCGCCACGTAAGCTGGCGATCGAGCAAGGCGGCGTCAGTCCGCCGGAATGGGAGGATGATCATGAAATATCTTGGATTGGCGCTGGCTGCGCTGTTCGCTCTGACGATCTCGGGCGTCGGCCGCGCGGCTGAGCCGACCCGCTTCGTGCCGCTGAAGCCGGACGAGCTCACGCCGCCGCAGAAGGAATGGGCGGATGCGATCGCCGTGCCCCCGCGCAACGCCAAATTCACCAACCCGCCCTATCGCGCCTATATCCGCAATCCCGAGCTGGCGCCAAAGCTCTCGGCGATGTCGGACTATCTGCGCTGGAATTCGTCACTGCCGGCACGCCTCAGCGAATTCGCTATCCTGATCACCGCAAGGCAGTGGACGGCGCAGTATGAATGGTTCGCGCATTATCCGCTGGCGATGAAGGCCGGGCTCGATCCGCAAGTTGCCAAGGACGTCGCGAACGGCGTGCGGCCGCAGGCGATGAAGGATGACGAGGCCGCCCTCTATGATCTCGCGATGGGGCTCTATCGCGACAAGAAGGTGTCCGACGACATCTACCGCGCGGCACAGCAAAAATTCGGCGAGCGCGGCATCATGGATATCATCGGCCTGATCGGCTATTACGACCTGGTCTCGATGACGCTGATCACCATGCAGGCCGAAGCGCCAAACGACAGCGTGCCGCCGTTGCCGCCGCTCGCGGCCAAATAGCGGCTTATCCTCATGCCACACGACCCGCTGCTCGCCCGCCTCACCTCCGTTCTCGCCGAGGTTCCGGGCGTTCAGGCCGTCGTGCTCGGCGGCTCGCGTGCGCGTGGCAGCGCACATCCCACGTCCGACTACGACATCGGGCTGTATTACTCCCGGGCCGGTGACCTCGATACGGATCGACTCCTGACTGTCGTGAAGGAAATCGCCGACGATCCCGGCGCCACGACCGTGACAAAGACTAACGAATGGGGATCGTGGATCAACGGCGGTGCTTGGCTGTCGGTCAAGGGACAAAAGGTCGACCTGCTGTACCGTCACGCCGACGACGTCGCGCGTGTCATGGGGGCCTGCAAGTTGGGGATAGCCGTCACGACCTACCAGCCTGGCCATCCGCACGGCTTCTGCTCGGCAATCTGGATGGGCGAGATCGCGTACTGTCAGCCTCTGCACGATCCGCTGGGCCTGATCGCTCGGCTCAAATCAATCGCGCTACCTTATCCGCAGATCCTCGGCGACACCCTGATCCGGCGCTTTCAGTGGGAGATCCTATTCAGCATCGAGAATGCCGAGCTCGCGGCCGCACGCAACGAGCGGACCCATTTCGCGGGCTGTCTCTACAGATCGCTCGCCTGCATCGCCCAGGTGTTGTTTGCACTGAACGGTCGATATCTCATCAATGAAAAGGGCGCGCTCCAGGAGGCCGCCCGCTTCCCACTCATGATTCCAGATCTGGTAGAGCAGTCCGACGAAATCTGGCGGCTAATCGGTGATGGCGGTTTCGCACAGGCCTGCGTGATCCTGCGGCAAGTCGACCAGCAACTGAAGGTGTTGACGCAATCCGGCGGGACGCGGCCGTGAGCGGCTACGCCGTCACGTCCACCGAGGACGACGAATCCGCGGGCGGGTATTTCGTCACGTCCACCGAGAACGATTTCGTGCCGACCTGGTAGATGACCTTGCCGTTCTTTCCGTCGTTCGTCGCAATCTGCGACTGTCCGAACATGATGACGTTCTTGTAGACGATGCCGGTGCCCTGGCGCGTGATACCGTCGGTGGTGACGCTGACCTGGGCTTCGTTGCCGTTGACGGCGAGAACACGGAAGCTCGCGCTCTTGCCGTTGTCCGCGGAATAGCCTCCCCAGCTTCCCAGCAGGTTGCTGTCGGAAGCCGGCGGCGCCTGCTTGTCCAAGGTCGCGGCCTGCTTGCCGGCGCCCGCGGAGGACAACAGCACCAGGCTCTTGCCGTCCTTGGTGCCGACCGTGATGTTGCCGAAGGTGATAAGCGCGCCACTGACCTGGCCAAAACCGCGCTCTGTATGCCCATTATGGGTGTACTCAACCTGTGCCCGGGCACCGCGGATGTTCACGACCTTGAAGCCGACGGGTTGGTTGTTGCCTGCCCAATTGCCCTTCCATTCACCGACCAGATTGCTCAGGTGATAGACCCGCTCATTGGCGGGCGAAATCTGGCTGGTGCTCGATGAGATGGCGGCCATTGGATTGCTCGGCGGACGGGTCGGATCAACCCGCCTTCGTTCGTTTCCCGGTCAGCAATTTATAGGCACCGACAGGAAACAGACAGAAACAATCGGATTAGGACCACGCCGTGGTTAACGAGCGGTTAAATTCAACCGCCGGGCGAGCCGAGGCAAACGGTCTCACTCGCGGGTAACGCACCTAATTCTTTACGCGAACCGGTATCCACTTCGCTCGAAAACGCTTCAGCGCCCCCAACGGTCCGACCATATCTTCTCGCCGATCATGCAACTGACCCGCGGCTCCTTGTCCTTGTCGGCAACCCGCATCACCGGACGTTCAGGCATGCGGCCTGCAACCTCCATCAGGAGCTTGGTGCGGATCGCCTCCTTGAATTTGTCGCGATCCTTGATCGTGATGACGAAGGAGCCGGGTCCGCCGACGACGCAGTCCTCGTAGTAATAGTCTAGATTGTCGATATCCATGGTCGAATAGGACGGCTCCTTGACCATGATCGGCAGGCCGTTGATGACGATGCCCTTCTCGAGCGCCGCGTCGCGCGCCATGGTGACCGGCCCGCCATTGTTGTTGGGACCGTCGCCGGAAATGTCGATCACGCGGCGCAAGCCCCGATAGGGATCCTCGTCGAACAGCGGCATCGCGAAATTGATCGCGCCGGAGATCGACGTGCGCGAAGCGCGCCGGATCGGAGTCTTCAAGATTTCGGCGGCGACCGCATCCGCCGTCTCCGGTCCGTCGATCAGCCGCCAGGGGATGATGATCTTCTGGTCGGTGGAGGCGGCCCATTCGAAATAGGTCACCGCGATCCGGCCGTTCGGGCCGAGCTTCAGCGCCTGCAGGAACTCCTTCGACTGGATCGCCTGCGCATAGCCTTCGCGCTGGATCGCGAGCTCGTCCATATCCATGGAGTAGGACACGTCGACGGCGAGGACGAGTTCGACATCGACCGTCTGTGCGTCCCTGTCGATCGCCAGCCGCTGCGGCTGCGGCTGATTTTTGGGTGACTCAAATTTGGGCCCTGGTGCCGCGATGCCCGCGACGTCCCCTCCGGCAAACATGCCGGCCACAAGCACAGCCCCGATCGAGAACAGCATGCGCATCGCAGTCTCCCGTCGTATCGCGCGATGGTGACATGCAATCGCCTTGCCGCAAAGTGCCAAGATCGCTTGCGCTTCACATTCGAGTGCATCGCTGCCGCCATATCGCCACGGTCGCGCCGTCCGAACGCGCGCGATGTGGAGACGCTCCCCCGCCCACTTGTCCGCTGCGATTTCCATGCTAGGCTGGACGCACAGACGGGGATGGAGTCCCCCGAGAACCGCCCGGCGGACTTGTAACCGTAGTGGGCTGATGACTCCTGCTTGAGGTGGGGCAATCATTGAGCCTCTGCCTTTGGCGGGAGCATGGACAAACCCGCCGATGGCGGGTTTTTTGTTGCCTGAAGACGAAGGACAGGACGTGACGACGACACCGAATGCTGCACGCAGCGGGCTGCCCCGGGGGATCTGGGTACTCGGCTTCGTCTCGATGCTGATGGACATCTCCTCCGAGATGATCCACGCACTGCTGCCGGTCTATCTCGTCACCGTGCTCGGAGCCTCGACACTCACGGTCGGCTTCATCGAAGGCATTGCGGAGGCGACCGCCTCGATCACAAAAATCTTCTCCGGTGCGTTGTCCGACTGGCTCGGCCGCCGCAAGCTGCTCGCAGCGCTCGGCTACGGGCTGGCCGCGCTGACAAAACCGCTGTTCCCACTCGCGCCCAGTGTCGGATGGCTGGTGGCGGCGCGCTTCATCGACCGTGTCGGCAAGGGCATCCGCGGCGCACCGCGCGATGCGCTGATCGCCGATATCGCCCCGGTCGGCCTGCGCGGCGCCAGCTTCGGCCTGCGGCAATCGCTCGACACCATCGGCGCATTCACCGGGCCGCTCGTGGCGATCGGCCTGATGTGGTGGACGGCGGATAATTTTACCGCGGTATTCTGGGTGGCGGTGCTGCCGGCCTTCCTGTCGTTCGGCTTGATCGCGTTCGCGGTGAGCGAGCCGGAGCCGGACCCAGGCCGGGAGCCCGCGAAGAATCCGCTGAACAGCGCCGCGATGCGGCGGCTCGGACCCGTGTACTGGCGCGTCGTCGCGGTTGGAATCGTCTTCACGCTCGCGCGCTTCAGCGAAGCCTTCTTGATCCTGCGCGCGCAGAACATCGGCCTCTCCGCCATGTGGGTGCCGGCGGTGCTGGTGCTGATGAACATCACTTACGCGCTGTCGGCCTATCCGGCCGGCGTGCTGTCGGACCGGATCAACCGGAGCGGCCTGCTCGCGCTCGGCCTCGTCTTTCTCGCCGGCGCCGATCTCGCGCTCGCGCTGCTGCCGAGCCTTGGCGGCCTTGCGCTCGGCGTCGTGTTGTGGGGGCTGCATATGGGATTGACGCAAGGCCTGCTCTCGGCCTTGGTCGCCGACGCCGCGCCGCCGGGCCTGCGCGGCACCGCCTTCGGCTATTTCAACCTGTTCACGGGCCTTGCCTTGCTGGCCGCGAGCGTGATTGCCGGCGCGCTATGGGATAGCTATGGGCCGGCCGGCACGTTCCTCGCCGGGCTCGGCTTCGCGCTGGTCGCTTTGGTGGGGCTACTCGCCGTCGGCAACGGGCTGGCAGCGGAAGGCAAATGAGGATGGGAGGTCGTTCGCCGTGCTGAACGGAGTGATCGCAATCGTGGTGGGCAGCGTGCTGGGCGGCTGTGCGCGCTACTTCGTCTCGGGCACGATCGCGCGGCGCCTGGGCGAGACCTTTCCGTGGGGCACCATGACCATCAACGTCACCGGCGCCTTCCTGATCGGGGTATTCGGCGCGTTGGCAACCCATCCCGGCTCGGTCTTCGCCTCGCCCAATCCGTGGCTGTTCGCAGTGACCGGCTTCCTCGGCTGCTACACCACGGTGTCCTCGTTCAGCCTGCAAACGCTGACGCTCGCCCGCAACGGCGAGCCGATGCATGCGCTCGGCAATGTCGCCTTCTCGGTCGGGCTGTGCCTCGCCGCCGTCAGTTGCGGCTTCTTCCTCGCCGACAGTCTTGCCCACAGTCTTGGAGGCTAGAGGCCGATGAACTCTCCCTCCTCCGCCGCCGACCGCTGGCACAGCGCGATGCTCTATGCCTGGATTTCCGCAGGCAGCATCGCCGGCGGCCTCACGCGCTATCTGGCCGGGCTCGCGCTCGATACCGGTCCAGGCTTTCCCTTTGCGACACTGTTCATCAACGCCACCGGCTCGCTGATCATCGGCTTCTATGCGACGCTGACCGGCCCGGACGGTCGCGTGCTGGCGCGGCCCGAACACCGGCAATTCGTCATGACCGGATTCTGCGGCGGCTACACGACCTTCTCGGCCTTCAGCCTGGAAACCTTCCGCCTGTTCCATGGCGGCATGAAATACACCGCGCTGGCCTATGTCGCGTCCTCCGTCGTCTGCTGGCTGGTGTCGGTGTGGGCCGGCCATATGATGGCGAGCCGCTACAACCGGTTGACAAGGAGCTGACCATGCAAATTCCCAATCAGGCTGTTTCGCTCCGTATCTTCATCGGCGAAAGCGATCATTTCGACGGCAAGCCGCTTTATGAAGCGATCGTGCTGAAGGCGCGCGAGCTGCACCTCGCCGGCGCCACCGTGCTGCGCGGACCGATGGGCTTCGGCAAGTCGAGCCGGCTGCACACCTCGAAAATCCTGCGGCTTTCGGAAGACCTGCCGCTGTTGATCGAGATCGTCGACAGCGAGCACAACATCAACGCATTCCTGCCCATCCTGGACGGCATGATGTCGAGCGGGCTGATCACCTTGGAGAAGGTGCAAGTCCTGCAGTATGGTGAGAAGACCGCGAGCTGACCGCTCCGGCGGGGAACCAAGCCCGCCGTGTCCAGGAGGCGGAATGAACGACACCGTCATCAAGCCGAAAACCAGGACCAAGACCAAGGTCGAGCGTCCGAAGCTGCACAAGGTCATCCTGATCAACGACGACTTCACGCCGCGTGAGTTCGTCACGATGATCCTCAAGGCCGAGTTCCGCATGACCGAGGATCAGGCCTACAAGGTCATGATCACCGCGCACAAGTTAGGGGCCTGCGTGGTCGCCGTCTTCACCAAGGACGTCGCCGAGACCAAGGCGACGCGTGCCACTGACGCCGCCCGCACCAAAGGTTATCCGCTCCTGTTCACGACCGAGCCGGAGGAATAGCGGCGGGCTGCTCCCGAGCCGCCTTGCGACTTGTCATGATGATCTAACCGCAAGTTACTTTAGGTTGGCAAAGACCTTGCTGAACTCCGGAAGCTGCAGCCTTCGCTTCTCCTCCTGATATTCAGATTCAGTGAAGGGGCCGCTCACGGAAACCCGCACCGCAACGTCCCATTCATTTGGCTTGCGCGAGATATAGTAGAACTCCGTGACCGAGCGGTCCGGCGGCTTTCCCCATTTCCATGGATGGCGAGCGAACACGATGTAATGGGCGTTCGCGCCGGCCTGAAAGACCGTAGGCTCCGGGAGGCCGTCGCCAACACAACTCCCATCCGTGCCGACGGAGCGGCAAAGCGTCATGTCTTCATCCGTGTCGATGGCGACCAGACGATAGGGTCCGTCAATCGCCTCGTCCTGAACAAACCCGCAAGCTGCCGAACACAGGAAGAGTGCCAAGCATGCCGATCGCTTCACATGCGGAATCATGCATCGACTTTCACGCCATCACCACTGGCGTCTCTTCCGCGAGCCCGTACACAAGCTGGGCCCTGGAAAATCCCGCGATTGGAAATTCGCCGAGCTCGCGCCAGTCGTGGCGGCAGGCGTTCGCGAAAACTTCCGAGACCACGACGGTTCGTCCCAGCCGTCCGGCGATCTTCTCAAGCCGCGCCGCGAGATTGACGGCCGGCCCGATGCAGGTGAAGTCGAGCCGGTTGCCGCCGCCGATATTGCCGTAGAGGATGTTGCCGACATGCAGCGCGACGCCGAAACGGAAGCGCTCAATGACGTCGCCGACCGGAAAGGCGAGCGCCTCGACGCTGGCGCGAGATTCGCGCGCGGCTTCCAGCACGCGCGCGCAGACATGGGCGGCATCGCCGACATATTCGTCGATCGGGAACACCGCGAGCAGACCGTCGCCCATGAACTTCAGCACCTCGCCGCCATGGCCCCGGATCGCGGTGACCTGGCAGTCGAAATACTGGTTGAGGATCTCGACCACGGTCTCGGCCGGCAGCCGATCCGACAGCGCGGTGAAGCCGCGCAGATCGGAGAGCCAGATCGCAGCCTGCAAGGTGTCATTGTGGCCGCGGCGAATCTGGCCGCCGAGGATGCGCGCACCGGCGCGGTTGCCGACATAGGTGTCGAGCAGCATCTCGGCAGTGCGGCGCAGACTGATGATCTCGGCAACGCGCGCGAGAGGCGTCACGATGGAGCGGATCGCCGCGACGTCGTCCTCGCTGAAACCGCCGGAACGCCGCGTGACCCAGCTCGTCGCGTGGATCGAGCCGTCGAGATAATGCATCGGCATCGCGAGATAGTCGGTCACGCCTTCGGCACGCATGTCGTCGAGGAACGGAAACCGCTTGCTGTCGGGATCGTCCATCCGTCCACGGACCTCCAGCCCCTCCTCGAACACGATGCGGAGCGGGCTCTTGGCGAATTCGGGCGTCTCCAGGATCGCGAAATCGACGGTGCCGATCTCGACCTTCTGGCCTTCCCGCCAGATGAAGTTGCGGCCGAAGATTTCAGGATGCAGCGTGCGGATGAAGATGCCGAACCGCGACAGCGGCAGGCCGGCCGCGACCAGATGCTCGCAGACGTCGGCAATCATTTCGGACGGGGTCCCCGACGACCTCGCGCCGTCGATCAGCCAGTTGGTGATGCGCTGGATCTCGGAGTTTTGCATGTCCGCATTTGCGGACGAAGTTTTGGGGACGTCAAGCTGCGGTAGCGCTAGTACCGCGACAGAAGCGCCGCGCTAGCGCCCGACCTGCCCGCGATCCCGAATGAAATGATCAGCCAGCACGCAGGCCATCATGGCTTCGCCCACCGGGACTGCGCGGATGCCGACGCAGGGGTCGTGGCGGCCTTTTGTCATGATCTCGGTATCGGCGCCGTTGCGATCGACGGTGAGGCGCGGCTGGAGGATCGACGAGGTCGGCTTCACCGCGAAACGCACCACCACCGGCTGTCCCGTGGAGATGCCGCCCAGCACGCCGCCGGCATGGTTGGAGAGGAAGCGCGTGCCGTCATTGCCGGTGCGCATCTCGTCGGCGTTCTCTTCGCCGGTCAACTCTGCCGCGCCGAAGCCGGCGCCGATCTCGACGCCCTTCACGGCGTTGATGGTCATCATCGCGCCCGCGAGATCAGAATCCAGTTTTGCGTAGATCGGTGCGCCGAGGCCCGCCGGCACGCCTTCGGCGACGATTTCGACCACAGCGCCGATCGAGGAGCCGCTCTTGCGGATGCCATCGAGATAGGTCTCGAAGAACGCGGCCTTGTCCTTGTCCGGACAGAAGAACGGATTTTTCGCAATCTCGTCCCAGTCCCACTTCGCGCGGTCGATCTTGTGCGGGCCGATCTGCACCAGCGCGCCGCGCACCCTCACGTCGGGCAGCACTTTTCGCGCAATGGCGCCGGCGGCAACGCGCGTTGCCGTCTCGCGCGCCGAGGAGCGGCCGCCGCCGCGATAGTCGCGCAGTCCGTACTTCGCCTCGTAGGTGAAGTCGGCATGGCCGGGACGAAACTTGTCCTTGATCTCGGAATAGTCCTTCGAGCGCTGGTCGGTGTTCTCGATCAGGAGCCCGATCGGGGTGCCCGTCGTCACCTGCACGCCGGTCTCGGGGTGCGCCATCACGCCGGAGAGGATTTTCACCTGGTCCAGCTCCTGGCGCTGGGTGGTGAAGCGCGACTGGCCGGGCCGGCGGCGGTCGAGATCGCTCTGGATATCGGCCTCGGTGAGCGGGATCATCGGCGGACAGCCATCGACCACGCAGCCGATCGCCACCCCGTGGCTCTCGCCGAAGGTGGTGACACGGAACATGTGGCCGAAGGTGTTGAAGGACATACCGGACCGTCGCCTAGCGCTGACTTTTTACACAAACGTTGTATGTCAACGTCGTAGCGCCGAGCAACACTGGGTTCAACCCTAGTTCCGTCATTCCGGGGCGCCGCAGGCGAACCCGGAATAACAGGGGATCGGCTTAGCTAAACTTCTCCAGCCGCCCCTCGCGGAACACGTAGACGGCGCCCTGCTCGATATAGAGCTCGGCGGCGCTGGCGGGGGTCTCGATGCCGAGCGAAACCATCAGAGCCCGGCAGGTGCCGCCGTGGGCGACTGCGACGGTGTCGGTCCGGAGCTGGTCGTACCAGGCGCGCACGCGGACCTGCACATCGGCGTAGGTCTCCCCGCCCGCAGGCCCCACCGTCCATTTGTCGGCGAGGCGTCTCGCATAGATTTCGGGATCGGTCGCCTCGCTCTCGGCCAGCGTCAGCCCTTCCCAGGCGCCGTAGCCGATCTCGCGCAGGCGATCGTCCAGCGCATAATCCGCGACCGGTAATTCGAGCTTGCCGCGCGCGAGTTCCATGGTCATGCGCGCACGGCCGAGCGGGCTCGACACATAGGGCAGCGCCGCCTTGTCGCGGCCGTCGCGCTTGAACAGATCAGCCAGCACGCCGCCGGCCTGCACGGCCTGGCTGCGCCCACGCGCGTTCAGCGGAATGTCCTTGGTGCCCTGAAGCCTGCCGAGCGCATTCCACTCGGTCTCGCCGTGACGAAGGTAATAGATCGTGGGCACGGGCATTCCAGTCCAGGGCTAGTCCTTGCTGCCGAACGAGATGTCCGGCGCGTCGGGACGCTTCATACCCAGCACATGGTAGCCGGAATCGACGTGATGCACCTCGCCGGTGACGCCGCGCGAGAGGTCGGAGAGGAAATACAGCGCGCTGCCGCCGACGTCTTCGGTCGAGACGTTGCGCCGCAGCGGCGCGTTGTTCTCGTTCCACTTCAGGATATAGCGGAAGTCACCGATGCCGGACGCGGCAAGCGTCTTGATGGGACCTGCCGAGATCGCATTGACGCGGATGTTCTTCTCGCCGAGATCGGCGGCGAGATAGCGCACGCTGGCCTCTAACGCCGCCTTCGCAACGCCCATCACGTTGTAATGCGGCATCCACTTCTCGGCGCCGTAATAGCTGAGCGTGATCAGCGAGCCACCGTCGGTCATCAGCTTCTCGGCGCGCTGCGCCACGGCCGTGAACGAGTAGCAGGAGATCAGCATCGACTTGGAAAAATTCTCCGGCGTCGTGTCGACGTAGCGGCCGTCGAGCTGCTCGCCATAAGCGATCGCATGCACCAGGAAATCGATCTTGCCCCACTTCTCCTTCAGCACCGCGAAGGCGGCATCGATGGTCGCGGCATCGGTGACGTCGCAATGGCCGAGCACGAGGCCGCCGATCTCGGCCGCGAGCGGCTCGACGCGCTTCTTCAGCGCATCGCCCTGATAGGTGAAGGCAATCTCGGCGCCTGCCGCGTGGCATGCCTTGGCGATGCCCCAGGCGATCGAGCGGTTGTTGGCAAGACCGAGGATGATCCCGCGCTTACCCTGCATCAGACCTGAATTCTGCGCCATTTTGCTAACGTCCCGTCGAGCTCTCGTTGAGGTCTGGAGGTACACCAGCCCTCCCCTGCGGTACAGTCCTAATACACGGCGTTAACGCTGTTTCGAGCGCCGGAATAGCCGTTCCATTCGGGTGTTATGATCATTGTGGCGCTTGCGCCGAACGGCAGGACATCAAAGACGGCATGAGTGCGTTTCGCCAAAGTGTGGAAGCCATGATCCCGGCGTTGCGCCGCTACGCCCGCGCGCTCACGCGCGACGCGGATGCGGCCGACGATCTGGTGCAGGACACGCTGGTGCGTGCGCTACGCTCGGAGCGATTGTTTCTCGGAGGCGACGTCAGGAGCTGGCTCTATACGATCCTGACCAACCTCAACAAGAACCGGCGGCGCTCGCTGGCAAGGCGCCCGCAATTCATGCAGCTGACGGAGAACAACCCGGATGCCAGCGGCACCGAAGCCGAGGGACGCGACATCGAGAGGGCGCTCTCGACGCTCGTCGAGGAGCAACGCTCGGTGCTGCTGCTGGTGATGCTGGAGGGCATGAGCTACCGCGAGGTCGCCGACATCCAGGGCGTGCCGATCGGCACGGTGATGTCGCGCCTGGCACGGGCGAGAGCCCACGTTAAAGCCTCGCTGGAAGGTGAGCGCCCGGCGCTCAAACGGGTGAAATGATGGCAGGGTTGATGCATCGCGCGTGCTGCATCCGCTGCACGGAGAGAGAAGCAGCGCAGTTGAACCGCGTCAGATTTTTTGGGCCGCAGAGCCAGAGACGACCGATATGAACGACCGCAATATTCCGATTACCGAAGACGAGCTGCACGCCTATGTCGACGGCGAGCTGCCGGCCGAGCGCCGCGCCGACGTCGAGGCCTGGCTTGCCGCCCACCCCGAAGATGCCGAGCGGGTGCAGTCCTGGCGCGCCATGGCCGAGATGCTGCATGCGCGCTACGACAGTGTCGCCCAGGAGCCGGTGCCGGCCCGGCTGGAGCTCGAGCGGCTGGAGCGCCGCCCCCGGCAATGGCTCTATGGTGCCGCAGCTGCTGTGCTGGTCGCCTTCGTCGCCGGCGGCACCGCCGGCTGGGTGGGGCATGGCGCCGCCAACGCCCCCTCCACCTTTCAGAGCTTTACGACGGACGCGCTCGACGCCCACCGCCTCTACGTCGTCGAGGTCCGCCACCCCGTCGAGGTCGGCGGCAACGAGCGCGACCACCTTCAGGCCTGGCTGACCCGGCGCTGCGGCTGGACCGTGTTCGCGCCGAATTTGGAGGCGAGCGGGCTGAAGCTGGTCGGTGGCCGGCTGTTGCCGGGACCGAGCGGGCCGGCGTCCTTCCTGATGTATGAGGGCGCCTCGGGCGAGCGGTATACGATCTACACCGCCAAGACCGAGAATGGTGCAACGCAGATGCGGTACGCGAAAACGGACAAGGACGGCGCATTGTTCTGGGCCGAGCGCGGCGTCGGCTACGTCGTCAGCGGCAGCGACCGCGAGCGGCTGACCAAGGTGGCGCAGGCGGTGTACGACCAGGCAGAGAAAAACGGCGGCTAAACAACCGCACAGAACGCGGTGCCTCGATTCCGTCATTGAAAATTTGGAATCAAGACATGGGCGCGTCTCATTATCGCACCGGGTGATCACGCGATTATGAGCGGCGTTCGATCCGCCGATCGACGCGGGCGGCCTCGATTGGGGTTTTTGGTACCGCGCTGGTCCCCCTCTCGAGGCCGCACCTTTTTATCGGCTGCCCCGCCGGACAGCCGATACGTCGAGCGTCGAAGCGCTACCACGCTTCACGTGTATGATGAGCATCATCCTGCCGGGAGAATGCTCAGCCTTTAGGAGAAACCCCTTCAGTTCGATCTCGCCCTAACCAAGCCCGCTACGTGGATTGTAGGGGTGCTGGTCCCGCCACTTCTCCATCAATGCCTCAAGCTCGGCGTCGTTCCCGTCCGGTAGCATAATCCTGATGGCGACGAAGAGATCCCCGGTTCCGCCCGTTTTCGGCAAGCCCTTACCTTTGAGACGGAAGGTCCGGCCGCTGGAGGTGTTTTTCGGGACCGACAGCTCCACGATATTGCCAAGGGTGGGCACGCGAACCTTGCCGCCGAGCACCGCCTCGTAGAGCGTGATCGGCAGATCGATCCGCAGGTCGGCGCCTTCGACCTTGAAGAACGGGTGCGGCGCAATGCTGATGGTGATCAGGAGATCGCCGGGCGGATGGCCCTGGGCGCTCTCGCCCTGCCCCCTCAGCCGGATCTGCTGGGCTTCCGCCACGCCGGCCGGAATCTTGACGTTGAGCTCCTTGCCGTTCGGCAGCCGGACGCGCTTCTCGCCACCCTTGACCGACTCTTCCAGCGAGACGGACATGGCGACGTTGACGTCGAGATCCAGCCCGACCCCGCCAGTATCGAATTCGAACTGGGGATTGCCGCCGGCCCCGGGTCGCGCGCCGCGCACCCCACCGCCGAACATGCTGTTGAGGATGTCCTCGAACCCGCCCGTGCCCTGGCCTGGGCCCGCGCCACCGCCGCGGAACGTATAGTTCTCGAAGCCGCCGGGACCCGCGCGCCCACGCGGCCCGCCGCCGCCCGGATGGCCTTGGAAGCGCGGCTTGCCGTCGGCACCGATCTCGCCGCGGTCGAACTGCTTGCGCTTGTCCTCGTCGCCGATGATCTCGTTCGCCGAATTGATCTCGGAGAAGTGGTCGGCGGCCTTCGGGTCGTCCTTGTTGCTGTCGGGATGGTGCTTCTTGGCGAGCTTGCGATAGGCACTCTTGATCGCGGCAGCGTTGGCGCTCCGCGGCACCCCCAAGACCTCATAGGGGTCGCGCATCCGTCACGTCTCCTTCAAGGAATCGAATTGTTCAAAGGGCTCCCCGCCCCACCTGCAAACCATGTGGGGTTGGAGTGGCATTTTTGCAACTAGTCGAGTGAAGCGATTCTCTACGTTTGGAGCATGATCTTATCGGAAAACCGGTTCCACTTTTCCGGATCATGCTCAGCTCCGCCACGGCTTTAGCGTATGAATCTCCCAACGGCCACGGCTGCTTTGGCATCCGGCGCCCTGGAGCCAGCTTTCGGTGCTGCCGTTGACATAGCTCGCCAGGAAATCGCGGCATTTGCGGCCATCCTCGGCGGCATAGGATTGCGCGATCGGCGTGACCGAGCCCCGCGCTCCGGTTTCCGGATTTTCCCAGTGCTGGCTGGCATCCTTGTCGCCCTTGCTCAGCACGTCGGAGGCGGCGTTGCGGGCGAAGGCGAGATCGGTCTCGGTCGGTGCGGCCTCCTTGGCCGGTCGCGCGATCGAACCGGTGAGGTCGCTGTCGTCGGCCTTGGCATAGGCGTTGGTGTCGTTGCGGGAAAAGCTGCAACCGCCGGAGCCAAGTCCGATCAGAATCATCGTCATGACAAAGCCGGACGGGCGGATCGCCGATAGGCCAACGCACCCCCATGCCCTATATAGGGCGGTAGCGGACAACAACGCGTTTTGGGCCGCGGGACGCAACTCGGACTCCAGACATGACCGACACGACCTCGATGAAACACCAGACACCCTTAACATCCGGTGATTTCACCGCCGCTGACGAGCCATTTGCGCTGTTCGAGGCCTGGCTGAACGAGGCGATCAAGAGCGAGCCGAACGATCCGAACGCCATGGCTCTCGCAACGGTCGACGCGGACGGCCTTCCGGACGTGCGCATGGTGCTGATGAAGGGCTTCGATACCGAGGGTTTCGTCTTCTACAGCCACATCGCCAGCCAAAAGGGCCGCGAACTCGCCGCAAATCCTAAGGCCGCGTTACTTTTTCACTGGAAGTCGCTGCGCCGTCAGGTCCGCATCCGCGGCAACGTGACGCCGGTGACCGAAGCCGAGGCCGATTCCTATTTCGCGACCCGCCCCAAGCAGGCGCAGATCGGCGCCTGGGCGAGCAAGCAGTCCGAGGCGCTGGAGAGCCGCTTCGCCTTCGAGCAAGCCATTGCGAAGGTTGCGGCCAAGCACATCATCGGCGAGGTGCCGCGGCCGCCGGGCTGGAGCGGCTGGCGCATCACGCCGGCGCGTATCGAGTTCTGGCATGACCGCCCATTCCGCCTGCACGACCGCATCGAATTTCGCCGTGACGCGGCTGGCCAACCGTGGTCCAAGACGCGGATGTATCCCTAAAGCTTTGGGCCGACCTGAAAGATGTCCATGCCGCATTCGTCCAATGCGCCGCGTCGCACGCTGCTCCTGACTGGAGCAAGCCGCGGCATCGGCCATGCCACCGTGATCCGCTTCTCGTCGGCGGGGTGGCGTGTCATCACCTGCTCGCGGCATCCCTTCCCCGAGGATTGTCCATGGGACGCCGGCCCTGAGGATCACATCCAGGTCGATCTCGGCAACCCCACCGATACCGCGCGCGCGATCAACGACATTCGCGACCGTCTCGAAGGCGGCATGCTGCATGCCCTGGTCAACAACGCCGCGATCTCGCCGAAGGGACCGGGCGGCTCCCGGCTCGGCTCGATCGACACCGACCTCGACACCTGGACACACGTCTTCCATGTCAACTTCTTCGCGCCGATCATGATCGCGCGTGGGCTGATCGAGGAATTGAAGACAGCCAAAGGCTCGGTGGTGAACGTCACCTCGATCGCGGGCTCACGCGTGCATCCGTTCGCGGGCGCCGCCTACGCGACCTCGAAGGCCGCGCTCGCATCGCTGACGCGCGAAATGGCCTCGGACTTCGGCCGCGTCGGCGTGCGCGTCAACGCGATCGCGCCGGGCGAGATCGACACCTCGATCCTGTCGCCGGGCACCGAGAAGATCGTCGAGCAGCAGATCCCGTTGCACCGCCTCGGCACGCCCGACGAGGTCGCCAAGATCATCTACGTGCTGTGCACGGACACCTCGTCCTACGTCAACGGCGCCGAGATCCACATCAACGGCGGCCAGCACGTGTAGGCCGGGCAGGCGAAACATGGGCCGGTTCGCGAGCACTGCGTCACTCTACGAGCACTTGCGACCGCCCTACCCGAGCGAATTCTTTCGCAGCGTCGCCCAGAAGCTCGGCCTCTCCAAACAGGGCAGCTTGATCGACCTCGGCACCGGCCCCGGACTGCTGGCGCTCGGCTTCGCCTCCTATGTCGGCCGCATCGTCGGCGTCGACCCTGAGACCGCGATGCTCGATGCGGCGCGACGCGCGGCTGCGAGCGCGGGCCACGCGCTGACGCTGATCGAAGGCAAGGCCGAGACGCTTAGCCCCGGCATCGGTACATTCGACGTCGTGACGATCGGCCGCGCGCTGCACTGGATGGATCGTGAGCCGACGCTGGCACGGCTTGAAGAGCTGGTCGCGCGCGACGGCGCAGTTGTGATCTGCGCCTCGTTCTCGGCCACCGACGGCAGCAATCCGTGGCTCGCTGGCTACAACGAAGTCCGCCGCCGCTGGTCGCCGGCCAAGCTCTGGGAGGAGGCAGGCACGGGCACACGCACCCATCGCGACCTGCCGGCGTTCTTTCGCGGGAGTGCCTTTCAGTCCACCGAGCTCGTCACAGTCGAGACCAGCTACACGGTCAGTGTGCAGGACCTGACGCAACGCGTGCTCACCTACTCGTCGTCCTCACCGGAAGCGCTGGGCGAGAACGTCGAGGCGATGCCGCGCGATGTCGAAGAGCACCTCGCGTCGTTCAGCCGCGACGGCATGATCGCCGAGACCGTTGTCTCGACGGCGCAGATCGTGAAGTGTTAGGTGAATCGTCGAGAAAGACGGAAGCAAGGCGATCCAGACAAAGCCGCCGCAAGACCTGGATCGCCCTTATCTTCCGTTCTCAATCGGCGCGAAACCGACGCGGCTGTTCGCGCAGTCTTGGCGCTGCAGCATTTGGAGCTGCAGCATCGATTGCAGTCGAGCAGTCGTCGTCGTTCTCACCGTCGAGCAGCGGAGCACCACAGTGCCGGCACATCCGTGCCGACATCGACGACGCCTTGCCGCTCGCCAGGACCTGGCGATAGTTCGCCAGATCGATGACGTTGCGGGGCGACGTTATGTGTTTCTCAACCATGGCTTTTCCTCGCGGCTACACGCTACTTATCGCAGACAAGTTTCGCGCAAACGTTCAGCCCACCGCTCAAATTTTACCGGAGGAATTGGGGCGGGGGACACGCATCACCGCGCGGCCTCAATCCCGCTCTATTCTGCGACACCAACCGCGGTGTCTCTGCGACCAGCGTAAGGTCTCGGTAGGTATCTTTGTTTGAGCGTGATCTCCGCGCAAACGCGTTCCGCGTTTGTCGCGAGGGAAAACCGCTACACACTTTGCGCTACGCGGCCCTTCGGGTCCGGATCGTGCTCTACAGCCACTTCTTCCACTTGAAGATCCAGTACGGAACGATCGCGGCGCACAGCATCAGCACGAGCGCAAACGGATAACCATGCGCCCATTCGAGCTCCGGCATCGCCTTGAAGTTCATGCCGTAGATCGAAGCGATCAGCGTCGGCGGCATCAGGACAACGGCCATGACCGAAAACAGCTTGATGATGTTGTTCTGTTCGAGATTGACGACGCCGAGCATGGCGTCGAGCACGAAGGTGATCTTGCTGGAGAGATAGGAGGCGTGGTCGGTCAGCGAGGCGACGTCGCGCTGCATGGTCTTGAGCTGCTCGCGCATGTCCTTCGACCATTTCACGCCTTCCACGATCGCCGAAAGGAAGGTGACGACGCGGCCGATCGACACCAGGCTTTCGCGGACCTTGGAGGTCAGATCGCCCTTGCGGCCGATCGAGATCAGGATTTGCGAGTATTGCTTGGCGTGGCCGTGGCGCTCGCTCTCGGGTTCGAAGATGTCGTGGGAGACCTGATCGACATCGGCCCCGGCGCGTTCCAAAATGTCGGCGCAGCGGTCGATCACCGCGTCCAGCAGTTCCATCAGCACCATCTCGCCGGTGACGGCCGGCGCGCAGGACCGGGCAAGCTTGGCTTCCACCAGCGCGAACGGCTTGGGCTGGTCGTAGCGCACCGTCACCAGGCGATGGTCGCCGAGAATGAAGGTCACCGGCGTGGTCCGCGGCATGTCGGTATCGGATTGGCACATCAGCGTCGCCGTCATGTAGCGGGCGCCGTTCTCGATATAGAGCCGGCTGGAGATCTCGATCTCCTGCATGTCCTCCCGGGTCGGGATCGCGATCCCCGAGAGCTTCTCCACGGCCTTGTCCTCGGCCGCGGTCGGGTTGAACAGGTCAATCCACACCGCGTGCTCCGGCACCGCCGCGAGATCCTCGACCACAGCCTTCTTGAGGGAGGACTCGGAGGGAACGAACACAGAAAACATGCACAACTCCAGCAAGGGCCTGCGACAGAATGACAGCCCTTAGCGCGATTCTGACAAGTTCATGATGACAAGCACATTAACGGAGCGTTTGCATTTGTGGCGACACCGTGGCCCGGAATCGACAGTTCGGCATGCCTTGCCCTAAAATCGGCTCCCGGCCGCAAAATTTGCGGCAAAAAAGCCACAGGTGAGGTCTCGCATCGCGGGAAAAGGTCCGAAAGGCTGGAATTGTGGCAGATTTCAACGATAATAGGGTCAACGGAATCGTGGTCTTTGGGCTTGGCTCAAGCTCCACGCAAGTTTGTTGTTGTCGATTGGAACCAAATCATGTCGTCGCTGAAAGTTATGCTGGGTATCTTGGCCGCTGGCGTGATGCTGTCGGGCTGCATGCAGGCCACACATTTTGAAGCGACCGACACCAAGGCCTTCAAGCCGAAAGACAAGGAACTCCTTGCCAAGGTTCGGTACGAGAACACTCCGGTCGCGGAGCCGTTCCGCCGCGCCATCGTCGACTACCACCGCAAGGAGTCGGCGGGCTCGATCGTCGTCGATTCCGACAATCACTACCTCTATTACGTGATGGATGGCGGCAAGGCGATCCGCTACGGCATCACCGTCGGCGAAGAGGCCATGGCATGGTCGGGCATCGCCAAGGTCGGCAGCATGACCGAGTGGCCGGCATGGCACCCCACCCCCGGCGAGATTTCGCGTCTGGGCGTGCCGACGTTCGTTGCGCCCGGTCCGGACAATCCGATGGGCTCGCGCGCGATGTATCTCTACTCCGGCGGCAAGGACACGCTATTCCGCATCCACGGTACCAACCAGCCGGAATATATCGGCGCCTCGATCTCGTCGGGCTGCATCCGCATGACCAATGAGGACGCGATCGATCTCTACGGCCGCGTCAAGCTCGGCACCATCGTGGTCGTGCTCGAGCCCAAGCATGGCGACTCGCCCTACAATTCGCGCCTTGCGCTGCAGGGCGGTGGAACCGGCCAGGCAGGTAGCAACTGATCGCCTTTTGATCTCTAGACATGCAAAAGCGCCGGTTTTACCGGCGCTTTTTTGTTGCCGGCTTAGACGGCTGCCCCTTCTCCGGCACCGACTTGTCCGAAGGCGCAGGGGACTTCTCCGCCGCCGCGTCATCAGCTCCGTCCTTTGCTTCAGGCTTGGCCGCGACCTCGCGCGGCGGCGCCTCCTCGGGCCGTTCCGCCGGCAAGAGCGGTGCGACCTGCGGCAGGGGATCCCAGACATTCCACTGGCAGATCCGGTAGTCGTTACGCCGCTGCGCGAGATCGAGATGGATATGGTCCTCGTGGTACCAGTCCGATCCCGGGCCGAGCACGGTGGAAAACCGCGAGCAGACCGAATGCAGCACGCGCTCGCGCACGTCGCGCGACAGGGTCCGGTCGGTGAGGCCGATCGACTGGCCGTTGGCGAGCTTGATGGCGCGGACGTCGAGGGCGTTGGCCTTGCCGTGCTCGGACAGCATGGCGCCAACGATGCGGTTGCGGCCGCGGCACTCGAAGCTGTCGAAATTGTCGAGATCGCTGATGGTCGAGCCGAGGCTGGTGGCCAGCGGCACCATGTCCTTGCGCACCCAATCGGCGATCGCGGATGCCATGGTGCAGCGGAGGATCGCCGCCGGCTTGACCGGCACCTTGCGCTTGTCAGGCAGCACGATCGCCTCCAGCCGCACCAGATCCTCGCCGCCGCAGGCACCGGGGCCGCGGATATCGGGTATGGAGGGGGCGATCGCGATTTCCTCGGTCAGCCCGAGCCGACAGGCCGAAAGCTGCTTCTCGGGAGGCGACGCAGCCTCGGCGGGCTTGTTGGCGCCGGGCTTGTCAGGAGACGGCTTCCCCTCGGCCTCCGGGGCCTCGTCCGTTGATTTAGGGGCCTCCTCCGGGCGGGGTTTTGGTAGCGGTATCCTGGCGGAATGAACCGCTGCGCGCGGCCGCGGCGTACCAAGGCCAAAGATATCCAGCGGCGCAGCATATTTTCGCGCCTCCGCCCGATCCCCGAGCACAAGCGCTAGCCCCAGCGCGGCGGTAACCATTGCCGCGCGGGCGGACATATAGCCGCGACAAGACCATTTGCGGCGAAAGTCCGGCAGGCTAAGACTCATGACAATTCTTTGGCCCAGCGCTGAGAGCGACAACCCGCCCAGCGAATTCTCGGAGGAACGACGGAATGCTTGGTTTGATGCAAGATTGGCCCCTGCTCTGCCACCGGATCATCGAACACGCTGCCAGGATTCATGGCAAGCAGGAGGTTGTCACGCGATCGGTCGAGGGACCGATCCATCGCACCACCTATGGCGACATCCACAAGCGCGCGCTCAAGGTCTCGCAAGTCCTGGAGCGCGACGGCATCAAGCTCGGCGACCGCGTCGCAACGATCGCCTGGAACACCTGGCGCCATCTCGAAGTCTGGTACGGCATCATGGGGATCGGCGCCATCTGCCATACCGTCAATCCTCGCCTTTTCCCCGAGCAGATCGCCTGGATCATCAACCATGCGCAGGATCGCATCGTGATGACCGACATCACCTTCGTTCCAGTCCTGGAGAAGATCGCCGACAAGCTGCCAAGCGTGGAACGCTACGTCGTGCTCACCGACAAGGCGCATATGCCTGAGACCACGCTGAAGAATGTGGTGGCCTACGAGGACTGGATCGCGGAGGCCGACGGCCAATTCAAATGGAAGGACTTTGACGAGAACACGGCAGCCGCGATGTGCTACACATCAGGCACCACGGGCGACCCGAAGGGCGTGCTGTATTCGCATCGCTCCAACGTGCTGCACGCGCTGATGGCCAACAATGTCGATGCGCTCGGCACCAGCGCGTCCGAGACAATGCTGCCGGTGGTTCCGCTGTTCCACGCCAACAGCTGGGGCATCGCCTTCTCCGCGCCCTCGCAGGGCACCAAGCTGGTGATGCCCGGCGCCAAGCTCGACGGCGCCTCGGTCTACGAGCTGCTCTCGACCGAGAAGGTGACGCACACCGCCGGCGTGCCGACGGTGTGGCTGATGCTGCTCCAGCACATGACCGCTAATAATCTCAAGCTGCCGGAGCTGAAGATGGTGATCTGCGGCGGCTCGGCGATGCCGCGCTCGATGATCAAGGCCTTCCTCGACATGGGCTCGAACGTGCGCCACGCCTGGGGCATGACCGAGATGAGCCCGATCGGCAGCGTCGCGGCGCTGAAGCCGCCGTTCCAGAACGCGACCGGCGATGCCAAGCTCGACGTGCTCCAGATGCAGGGCTATGCGCCCTTCGCGGTCGAGATGAAGATCACCGACGATGCCGGCAAGGAGCTGCCGTGGGACGGCACGACCTTCGGCCGCCTCAAAGTCTCCGGCCCGGCCGTCGCCAAGGCCTACTTCCGCATCGACACTGACATCCTCGACGAGGAAGGCTTCTTCGACACCGGCGACGTCGCGACTATCGACGAGGCCGGCTACATGAGGATCACCGACCGCTCCAAGGACGTGATCAAGTCCGGCGGCGAGTGGATCTCCTCGATCGACCTCGAAAACCTCGCGGTCGGCCATCCCGCCGTGGCGGAAGCCGCCGTGATCGGCGTGTTCCATCCCAAATGGGACGAGCGGCCGCTCCTGATCGTGCAGCTCAAGCAAGGCCAGCAGGCCAGCCGCGAGGACATCCTGAAATACATGGATGGCAAGATCGCCAAATGGTGGATGCCCGACGACGTCGCCTTCGTCGACGGCATCCCTCACACCGCCACCGGCAAGATCCTGAAAACGGCGCTGCGCGACCAGTTCAAGGAGTACCGCTTCCCGAACGCGGCGGCGTAGGCCAGCGCCTGAACGTCATTCCGGGCGGCTCGATGGGCCGCCCCCGGGATGACGGGCCGTAACAACCCGGGAACTCTTGAATTTGCCTCCGGGCCGTGGTCTCAACGGCTCCATCGTCGCGCCAGATCGGCCGGCATCGCCCCCAAGACCCCGGCAGAGCTCACCCGATGGCCCGCAGGTTTTCCGCTCCCTATCAGACGGAGCCCGTATCCAGCCTCGCGAGCTGGGCGCGCAATCTGGCGGTGTTCGCGGTGGTGGCGGTGGTGGTGTCGATCATCGTCGTCCGCTTCGGCTTTCTGGAGCCGAAGCCGGCGGTCGTCACCTTCTTCGGCGGGCTGGCGATTGCCGCGCTCTCGATCCTGTTCGGTCTCGCCGGCTTTGCCGCGATCTGGCAGAACGGCTCACGTGGCATGGCCCGCATCCTGATCGCCTTCCTGATCGACGGTGCGATCCTCGCCTACCCTGCCTATCTCGGCCTGCAATACAGCAGGTTGCCGCCGATCCACGACATCACCACCGACCCGATCGACCCGCCCCGCTTTGATGCGCTGGCGCGCCTGCGCACCGGCGACGGCGCCAATACGGCCGCTTACACCGGCCTCTATTCGGCGGAGCAGCAGCGCCAGTTCTATCCTGATATCGAGCCGATCGAGCTGGAGATTCCGGTCGACCGCGCCTATGCGATCGCGCTCCAGATCGTCAACAAACGCAAATGGCTCGTTATCGACGAGCGCGCGCCGCAACCGCCGCGCCGCATCGGCCGGATCGAGGCGGTAGCGCGCACGCCGATCATGGGTTTCCGTGAGGATATTTCCATCAGGGTCGTGCCTGACGGTGACGATTCCCGCGTCGATATCCGCTCCGCCTCGCGCTATTTCGACAGCGACCTCGGCAGCAACGCCGCGCGCGTCACCAAGTTCATCGACGATCTCAACACGGCCGCGGATGCTGACGCGCTGAAGCCGGTGAAGAAGACGCCGGTGACGCCGCCGAAGGCGCCCGCGAAGACGGTGAAGAAATAACGGGACGCTAGGCGTTCGCCATCCGATACGTCCCGCCGATCACCGGATCGCCATCCGTCGCCACCACGCCGCGCGCGACCAGATCTTCCAGATGCGCCAGCACCGAATAGCCGGCGGCCGTCGTCAGGCGCGGATCGATGCCGATATAGATCGCACGCACCATGGTCGGAATGTCGGTCTCGCCCTTGGCGAGGCGGTGCAGGATCGAGGCCTCGCGCGCCTTGCGGTGACGGATCAGGAAACGCACGAAACGCGGGCCGTCCGGGATCTCGGGGCCGTGGCCGGAGAAATACAAATCCTCTTCGCGCGCGGCGAGACGATCCAGCGAGTCCATGTAGTCGATCATCGAGCCATCGGGCGGCGCCACGATCGACGTCGACCAGCCCATCACGTGATCGCCGACGAAATTGAACTTTCGCTCGGGCCAGGCGAAGGCGAGATGGTTGGCGGTGTGGCCGGGCGTCGCCACGGCCTCGAGCCGCCAGCCGTCGCCCTCGACGACGTCGCCATGGGCGATCCTGATATCGGGCACGAAGTCGCGGTCGGAGCCGGATTCCGGATTGTGCTTCTCGCTCTCGAAGCGCGGGCGCGAGGCGCGGTGCGGGCCCTCGGCATAAACCGGCGCGCCGGTCGCCTGCTTGATCCGCGCGGTGTTCGGCGAATGATCGCGATGGGTGTGGGTGACGAGGATATGGCTCACCGTCTCGCCGCTGACGGCATCGAGCAGCGCTTTCGCGTGCGCCGCATCGTCCGGGCCGGGGTCGATGATCGCGACGTTGCCCTTGCCGACAATGTAGCTGACGGTGCCGGTGAAGGTGAACGGGCTCGGATTGTTACAGAGCACGCGCCGCACGCCGGGACGGACTTCCTCGACGATGCCGGGCTTGAGCGGAAAGTTGCGGTTGAACGGGACGTCGTCGTTGTCGGACATGGGACTTCCTGTGCACTGCAGTCCCACCCTCGCCGTCATACCCCGCGAAAGCGGGGGATCCAGTACGCCGCGGCGTCTGAGGCGAAGGCGAGGTCTCTGGAATACTGGACCGTCCGCCCCAGTGCGCAGTGCGCACCAGGCGGACGATGACAGCTGAGCAAAACAACGACCACGGAATCCGCCGCGACTAGAAAAACGCCTGAATGCCGGTGATGGCGCGACCCAAAATCAGGGCGTGGACGTCGTGGGTGCCCTCGTAGGTGTTGACCGTCTCGAGGTTATGGACATGCCGCATCACGTGGTATTCGGCCGAGATACCGTTGCCGCCGTGCATGTCGCGCGCGACGCGGGCGATGTCGAGGGCCTTGCCGCAATTGTTGCGCTTCATGATCGAGATCATCTCGGGCGCGAACTTACCCTCGTCCATCAGGCGGCCGACGCGAAGCGAACCCTGGAGGCCGAGCGCGATCTCGGTCTCCATGTCGGCGAGCTTCTTCTGCACCAGCTGCGTCGCAGCGAGCGGCCTGCCGAACTGCTTGCGGTCGAGCGTGTACTGGCGGGCGCGGTGCATGCAGTCCTCGGCGGCGCCGAGCACGCCCCAGGAGATGCCGTAACGGGCGCGGTTGAGGCAGCCGAACGGGCCCTTGAGGCCGGAGACGTTGGGCAGCAGCGCGTCTTCCGGAACCACGACGCCGTCCATCACGACTTCACCGGTGATGGAGGCGCGCAAGCTGAGCTTGCCGCCGATCTTCGGGGCGGACAGGCCCTTCATGCCCTTCTCCAGCACGAAGCCGCGGATCTGGTTGTCGTGTGCGGCCGACTTGGCCCAGACCACGAAGACGTCGGCGATCGGCGCATTCGAGATCCACATCTTGCTGCCGGTCAGGCGGTAGCCGTCGGAAACCTTCTCGGCGCGGGTTTTCATCCCGCCCGGGTCGGAGCCGGCGTCCGGCTCGGTCAGGCCGAAGCAGCCGACCCACTCGCCGCTCGCGAGCTTCGGCAGGTATTTCTTGCGCTGGTTCTCATCGCCATAGGCATAGATCGGATACATCACCAGCGAGGATTGTACCGAGTTCATCGAGCGGTAGCCCGAGTCCACCCGCTCGATCTCGCGCGCGACGAGGCCATAGGCGACGTAGCTCGCGTTCGCACAGCCAAATTCCTCCGGCAGCGTGATGCCGATCAGGCCGAGCTCACCCATCTCGTTGAAGATCTCGCGGTCGGTCTTCTCTTCGAGATAGGCCTTGGTGACGCGCGGCATCAGCTTGTCCTGCGCGTAGGCGCGGGCGGTGTCACGCACCATGCGCTCGTCTTCGGTGAGCTGCTCGTCGAGCAGGAACGGATCGTCCCACTGGAAAGAAGCCGCAGCCGGCTTGTCCTTGGCCTGAGGGCGCACGCTCATGAAAACGTCCTTTCGTCTGGTTCCGTCAAAATTTGCCCGACAAACTAAAGCGCCGCGGCAACAAGTGCAATTGCGTTGCAGATGGAGAGGTCTGCGTGAATCCCGGGGGCGCGCTCCCGGGAGCGCGCCGCTCCCGGGATGACAGCGCTAGCTTTCGAGCTGCTCGTTGGCGACGATCTCGATGCCGAAGCCTGACAGGCCCTTGTAGTCATGCACCGAAGACGTGAGATGGCGGATCGATGAGACCCCGAGATCGCGCAGGATCTGCGCGCCGACGCCGACTTCACGCCACTGGCGGTTGCGGTCGGCCTCGGTCGCGCTTTCGTCGGGCAGCGCCGCCACGGGGACACCGGCCGCGCCGTCGCGCAGATAAACCAGCACGCCGCGGCCGGACTTCTTGAAGTGCTCGAGCACGGCCGCCATGCGCTTGTGGCCGGTGAAGATGTCCTTGACGATGTTCGGCTTGTGGAAGCGCGTCAGCACGTTCTTGCCGTCGCCGACGCCGTTATAGACGAAGGCGACGTGGGCGATGGAATCGAACGGCGAGCGGTAGGCATAGCCTTGCAAGGGTCCGATCGGGCTCTCGGTGACGAAGGTCGCGACCCGCTCGATCAGCTTTTCGCGCGCCTGGCGGTAGGCGATCATGTCGGCGATGGTGACGTGCTTGAGCTTGTGCCTGGCAGCGAACTGCGCGACTTGCTCGCCCTTCATCACGCTGCCGTCGTCGTTCATCAGCTCGCTGATGACGCCGACCGGCGGCAGGCCGGAGAGCTTGCAGAGGTCGACCGCGGCCTCGGTATGGCCGGAGCGCAGCAGCACGCCGCCGTCCTTGGCGATCAGCGGGAAGATGTGGCCCGGGCGGGCGAAGTCGTTGGCGCCGGCATTGGGATTGGACAGCGCGCGGCAGCACGAGGCGCGCTCCTCGGCGGAGATGCCGGTGCCGCCGTCGGGCTTGTAGTCGATCGAGACCGTGAACGCGGTGGTGTGCGCGGAATCGTTGTGGGCGACCATCGGATCGAGCCGCAGCCGCCGCGCGTCCTCGCTGGTAACGGGCGCACAGACGATGCCGGAGGTGTGGCGGATGATGAACGCCATCTTCTCGGCGGTGCAGAGCGAGGCGGCGACGATCAGATCGCCCTCGCCCTCACGATCGTCGTCGTCGGTGACGACCACGAGCTCACCCCGGGCAAAGGCCTGCAAGACTTCCTGAACGCTATCGGGCATTTCCCAATCTCTATCGGTTATGAGCCGGAGGCTTAGCCGGACGCCTTAGCCCGACTTGGGCCGGGGCGCTAGTGTCCTGGACGCAACCACATATTCCGGGAGGCGGGCCGGCTTGCACCGAAGATACCAGGGATATAGGCGCAAATAGTTGGGGAGGAAGGCGGCCGCGCCTTCTCAGGGCAGCACTTCACGCCGCTCGCCAAGCCGCTGATCGAGCTCGGCGCGCTTGTCGGCCAGAAGGCCGGCCTGGGCGGCTTCGATCACGGTAAACAGCTCATGAGCGTCGCTGAGCCGGGTCACGGTGACGTAGCTGGCGCCGGCCTCGTAGAGCTCGCCCACATCCGACAAGAGATCGGCCGTGGCGACGATCATGGCGGTCGGGTTGAGGGTGCGGACGTGGCGGACCAGCTTCTCGTTGCTGGCGCCCTTCAGAAGCGCATCCGGCACGCTGAGGATGATCATCTCGGACTTGCCGACACCGGCGTGGAGCAGCGTATCGGCGCTGCTGATGTCGCCATAGATCACGTGCAGGCCGCGCGACAGCAACGTCTGGTACACATTGGGGTTGAAGTCGATCACGGTGATCTGCTCGAGCAGCACCGGGGCCTGCCGTTCGATCTCGGCCAAAAGCGCGCTCGCCGCACGGAAAAAGCCGAGGATGACGATCCGGCGCGCCTCACCATGGCCGTCCTCGTGACCGTCTTCGGCATGGCCATGGTCGAGGTCGCGCAGGCCGATCCGCTTCAACGGGCCGATCGCCCAGCGGGTGATCTCGTCGCTGCGGCTCATCGCGAACGTCGAGAGCACCGCCAGCACCACGAAGGCGAAGGAGGCCGCATTCGCGGTCTCGGCTGCGATGTGGTGGTCGGAGACGCCCGTCTGGATCACCACCAGGGAGAACTCGGAGATCTGCGCGAGGTTGAGGGCCGGCAACAGGCTCGCACGCAGCCCCTGCTTCATCAGATAGAGCGGCGCAAAGGTGGTGACGAGGCGGCTCACGACCGTGAATGCCGCGATCATCAGCGCCAGCCCGATCACGGAGAGGCCGGGCACGGGAATGGTCATGCCGAGCGCGACGAAGAACAGCGTGATGAAGAAATCGCGGAGCGTGGTGACTTTGGCGGTGACGTCGAGCGCGTAGGGAAAGGTCGAGAGCGAGACGCCGGCGATCAGCGCGCCCATCTCGCGTGACAGCGACAGCTGCTCGGCGGTCTCGGCGACGAGGAAGCACCAGGCGAGCGCGCCGAGCAGGATCAGCTCGGGGCGGCGGGCGATCTGGTGGAACAGGCGCGGCAGCACGTAGCGGCTGACCAGCAGTGCGGCGGCGACCAGCACTGCGACGCGGCCGATCGAGATCAGGATGACGCTGACCTCGAGATTGGCGAGGCTCGGCTGCACCGCCAGGAACAGGATCGCGAAGATGTCCTGGAGCACGAGGACGCCGAGCGTGATGCGGCCGGGCAGCGTGTCGAGCTCGCGCTTCTCGTAAAGCACCTTGACGATGATGACGGTGCTCGACAGCGCGCAGGCGACACAGAGATAGACGGCATCGAAGTGGCCGCCGCCGAGCGACAGGCCAATGCCGGCGAAGAACAGCACCCCGAGCAGGCAGCCGCCGAGCAGCTGGCCGCCCGCCGCGAACAGAATTACCTTTCCCGCCCGCACGATCTTCTTCAGGTCGATCTCGAGCCCAATCATGAACAGCATGAAGATCAGGCCGAGCTCGGAGATGACGCTGATCGAATCCTGCGACTTGACCCATCCGGCCCCGAATGGACCTATGCAGAAGCCGGCGATAAGGTAGGCGAGGATCAGTGGTTGCCGGGAGAAATGGGCGAGCAGGCCCAGCATCCAGGCAAACAGAATACAGAGAGTGATGTCGCGAATGAGCTCGTGCATGCCAGATCGGTCCGTTTTGCCGCACCCTAGTGACCGGGTGCGATGCGGCAAGCGAGCAATTCGTCACATGCGGATCGTGCTCTGGCTGATAGCCCTGCTAGGCCCCTTCACGCTCGCCCCGGTGGCCGCGCAGCCCAAGGTCAATATCGAGCAGAACTTTGCCGAATCGCTGACGGCGCTGCCGAAGGAGGAACTCGCCGTTTCCGGCGGGTTCTACGTCCCCGCTTATTCCAGCGTTGCGATGAGCCAGGGCAAGCTGCGTGTCGACTTCTCGGTGACCTTGAGCGTGCACAACGCCTCCGAGACGCAAGCACTGGTGGTCAAACGCATCGCTTATTTCGATACTGCAGGCAAGCAGGTTGAGAGCTACCTGAAGGCGCCGGTGGCGCTGAAGCCGCTGGCGACCGTCTCGATCTTCATTCCGACCGACGACGTGCGCGGCGGGACCGGAGCCAATTTCCTCGTCGACTGGGCTGCAACAGGCGAGATCGCCGAGCCCGTGGTCGAGGCCTTGATGGTTGGCGGCGTCGCCAATGCGCATTACGCTTTCATCAGCCAGGGTCGTCCGACGAGAACGGCCGGTAAGAAGTAAAGCAGCGAAGCGGCCCGAATCGAGGACGTCGATCGCCGCAGATCGAAAACACGAAAACAACCCCATGCACAGTAGCCGCGCCCAGCAGAATCAACGGCTTGTTGGCACGCCTGATGAGGATGCGGATTTTACGAATTTTATTTGACGCGTCGGGCAAAACACTGGCATGATGACATCATCGAAATCGCCATGCCCGGTCGGCACCAAGCCGGCCGCTCAATAAAAATAACGAGGAACGCTTCCATGACGTCCAGCTTCGATTTCGCGCCCCTGTTTCCCACAGGGCTGCCGGCCCCTTCTGCGCGCTGGACGGGCCTTGCCAAATACAATTTTGTCGGCGGCAACAACGACTCCGAGCAGCTCCCGCTCGACGACCTGGTTGAGGCTGCCAATACCGTGCTGCGGCAGGAGGGGCGGACGCTCGCGACTTACGGACTGGCGCATGGTCCGCAGGGCTACCTGCCCTTGCGCGAATTCCTGGTGACAAAACTGCAGCGCGATGCAGGCATCACCTGCACGGTCGACGATCTCATGATCGTCTCCGGCTCGCTCCAGGCGCTGGACCTCGTCAATTCGACGCTGCTGACGCGCGGCGACACCGTGATCTTCGAGCAAGACAGCTATCAGGGCTCCCTGACCCGCCTGGCACGGCTCGGCGTCAACGTGGTTGGCGTCCCCCTCGACCAGGACGGCATGCGCATGGACGCGCTCACCTCGACGCTGGCTGACCTGAAGAGCCGCGGCATCCGGCCGAAATACATCTACACCATTCCGACGGTGCAGAACCCGACCGGCAGCATCATGCCGGAGAGCCGCCGCGCTGAGCTGGTGCGGCTCGCGACCGAATATGGCGTGCCTATCTTCGAGGACGATTGCTATGCCGACCTCGTCTGGTCGGGACGGCGGCCGCCCGCGATCCACGCGATGAGCCCGAATGGCGGCGTCATCCATATCGGCTCGTTTTCGAAATCGATCGCGCCGGCGCTGCGCGTCGGCTTCATCGTCGCGCCCTGGGATGTGATGTCGCGGATGCTGGCGCTGAAGACGGATGCCGGCTCGGGCGCGCTGGAGCAGATGGTGCTTGCCGCCTATTGCAAGCCGCATTTTGCAAGCCATGTGCCGGCGCTGACCAAGGCGCTGCGTACCAAGCTCGATACGCTGATGGAAGCTCTCAATGAGCAGTTCGGGACGGCAGCGGAGTTCGAGGTGCCGAAGGGCGGCATCTTCCTGTGGGTGAAGCTGCCCGATCAGGTCGATACGCTAAAGCTCTATCAGGCCGCGCTCGCCGCCGGCGTCTCGATCAATCCGGGGCCGGAATGGTCGACCGACAAGGGCCATTCCAGCTCGCGTCTGCGGCTGTGTTTTGCCAGCCCCACGCATCAGCAGATCCGCGAGGGCGTCGCCGTTCTCGCCGAAGTCTGCCGCAAGGAGTTCGGAGTGCCGGCCCGCAGCGCCAATGTGGAGAGGCGGGCCTAAGGCGCGCGTCAGGCCGCCTGTGGCTGGCTGCCGTGGATCGCGGAGGCCAGCCGCAGCAACAACACGATCGAGACGTTGCCCTTGCCGGCCTCGATCTGGGCAATGTAGCGCTCGGAAATCCCGGACCTGCGGGCGAGCTCTCGGCGCGACAGCTCGCAGCGGGCGCGCGAAGATCTCAAGCGCTCGCCCAGCTCGGCCAGAAACACGGTCTCGGAATAAGGCGGCACGGCGCAGCTCCCCGGCAGCACCTCGCCCGCGAAATCCATGACTTGATTCAGCATCGCTCTCACCAATTCGCCTACGGGAGCGCCATCCTACCCCTGATAGGGCCGGCCTCATTGACGCGGATCAAATTCGCGCGCGAATGGCGGCTGGCGTGGACGGCCGCGCGCGGGGTGGCTAGAGTTTGGAATCCTTCGAGGCGAGGCTTTTCAGGACATGACGCGTAGTTTGAGCCGCTGGATGACCGCGGCGGCGCTGTGGGTCGCGTTCACGCCGATGGCGCGCGCCGAAACGCTGGCGGCGACGGTCGAACGATGGGGCCTGCTCGGCTCATGGGCGGTCGATTGCGCCGCCCGGCCCGACCGCGACAAGGGCGCGCTTTTGACTTACGAAATCCGGAAGGACGGAAGGGTGATGTACCGGCGCGATTTCGGCGACGCCAAAGATGAAAACGAGGTGGTGTCCGCAACGGTCAACGCCGAGGGCGTGATCAATGTGATGGTGTACTTCCCTTCGCTCCAGCAGACACGTGAGTACGGGCTGCTGCTCTCGAAGCAAGGTAGCCTCCGCGCGATCTACAATCGCAGCGAGCGCGGCGTGCACACGATCAAGGACGGAAAATACGTCGCGACCGGCGCGCCAACACCTCCACAACAACGCTGCGATTAACCACCTGAACAGGTGTTCAGAATTCTCCTGCGATTCCTGCGGAACGTTCGCGTCTATGCGCGGTTCTCATGTGCATTGAATTGGAGGAGGACATCATGAAGAAGCTTGGTTATGTGATTGCGGCTCTCGGCGCGCTTGCGATCGTTGCACCGACACTGGCGAGTGCAGAGACGGTGGTGATCAGGAATGGCCATCATCACGGCTACGGCGCCCGCGCCGAAATGCGCGAGCATCGCGACAATGGCTGGCATCGCGGCTGGCACCATCACGACCGTGTCGTGGTGGTCAAGCGTGGTCACCGTCATCACTGGGACTAACGCGCAATCTGATACGGAAATGGCCCCTCACGGGGCCATTTCTTTGCGTGTTCGGGCTCACTACGCCTTCGGCAAATTGAGTTGTGTGCTGTGGTGAGATCAATTACAGTTTGCATTAGGGTAACTTTGCCAACCGAGACCGTTCAGGGTCCGAATGCAAAATACTCGGAACGAGCAGGTATTTTCGGCCGGCCTCCAACGCCCGACACATTTGGGGATAAGTTCGGCAGTTCGCATTGACGCGATCGCGGGGGCGCGGCTCCATGATCTTGCGTGACACCATCGCCGCGACGCTGATCCTGACCGCGGCGAGCGGGACCGCCGCGTTTTCTGGTTCGCAGCAATCACGGTCAACTTCAACCGCCGATGGGCCACCTATGGTGTTCTATGTGGCAAAGGGCGCGCCAGACGCCTGCGGTCGCGGGTGCGACACGTGGATCGCGGTGGAGGGAAAAATCGACGTGGAAGCGGCCAGCCGCTTCCGCAAATTCCTATCCCAGACTGAACGCGACTGGCCCGCCACGCTGCCACTGTATTTCTCTTCGCCCGGCGGCAGCCTGGAACAGGGACTGGCGATGGGCAGGATGCTGCGCCAACGGCCGCACGTTGCCCGGGTGGCGCGCACCACCGTCAAGGAATGCGGCGATGCGCAATCGCAGAGCAATGATGCCTGTATCAAGATCAAGCAGTCCGGTCGCGCGCTTGACGCTGATCTGTCGACGCGGGCTTCCCTCTGCTCCTCGGCGTGTGCGTATCTGATTCTCGGTGCAACAAACCGTCAAATCGAGCCAGCCAGCGTGATCGGCGTTCATTCGCCGAAATTCATCCCGCGCGATCCGCAGCCATCGGAAAGGACCCTCACCGAAGCAGAACAACGAAGTACTGTTCGCGCCGACCGCCTTGTTGCCGCCTACCTCGCCACCATGGGAATTGATCGCGGACTGCTCGATCTGGCCAGGACTGTCAGCTCCGAGAGCATGCATCTCTTGACGCGGTCGGAACTCTACCGCTTCGGCATCGATACCCGGTCCTTTGCCGAGACCGGATGGACCTCGCAGGGCGGACCGCCAGGCTTCATTCGCAAGATCGCCGTCGCGAGGAAAGATGACGACGCATCCTTTCAAACCATCGAGTTGCAGCTGTTCTGCGAAAACAAGAGCAGGGCCTTGTTGAGGTTGCTTTGGACATCCGACGCCGCTGCGGTCGGCAGCAGTTCGCTGTCCTTGATTGCCGGTTCGGAGCAGCCGGTGAAGCTGGTATATTTCCCCGCGACCGGCGCATCCCCCGAGAGCTGGAAAGCGCTCGTCGCCTATGACGCGCTGAAGAAGCTCTTCGCCGTGCCGAATTTGGAACTGAGGAAGAGTACGACGTTGCCGGACGGGAAAACCAGCCAGACAGCCATCGCTATCGACACGCTCGGCCTCGAGGCCGCATGGCAGGTGCTTTCCGCAAGCGGCTGCCCCGCGCCGGTTGGCGCTGGGATGCTCACTCCTGCGAAAGAGCGAAGGTGAGCGGGATACGGCGGGCTCTCAAAGGCCCCATCAAACGCGTTGCTTGGCTGCTAGCTATTTGGAAGGCTTCTTGGTCAAAAGTCAGGTAGGCCGCCATTTGCACAATACGCCCTGTTCGCCCGAGATGGTTCTATGGACACGAAATCAGCCCACACGATTAAGCAGCACATAAAGCGGGCCATTGAGGAGTTATCTCTAGCGCTCACGCTTGCCAACGAAGCCTCTCCAGCAGATGAGTTTCTGAGATTGAGGACATCGGTCGGCGATATCGTCGCTCGGATAGACACCATGCTCCAGGACAACATTTACAAACATCATCCCGGTCTGGATGGCATGAAAGACTGACCGTTAGCGTCCGCTTTGGGTCCACGATCAGACATCCCGGACCTACCCAAGCTCGGTCTCCGCATGGCGCAAGCGGACGCTCGGATTTGTGAGTACATGCCTAATCCCACGCCGGTGCAAAACCCGGATTGACGCAACGCTTGTCCTTCGGGAGCGCCGCGATCTTCTTACGGTCGGCGTCATCCAACGTGATCTTCAGCGCATCGAGATTGGCCTGCTGGCTCTCGCGACGCGAGGCCTTTGGGATCGCAGCAACGCCGTCCTGGCCGAGCAGCCATTTCAACGCGACCTGTGCTGCGGTCGCATTGTGCTTCGCGCCGATCTCCGCCAGCACCGGATCCGTTGCGACACGCCCCTGCGCCAGCGGGCAATAGGCGACCAGCGGGATCGACTTGGCGTTGAGATAGGCCAGCACCTTCGATTGATCGAGCATCGCGTGGTATTCGATCTGGTTGCAGGCGATCGGCGCCTTGATGTCCTCGACCGCGATCTTGAGCAGCGCCGTGGTGAAATTGGCAACGCCAATGGCCCGCGTGCGCCCCTCCTCCTTCAGCTTCATCAGGGTCTCGAACACCGCGCCCCAGTTCGCCGATTTGGATGGCCAGTGCACGAGATAGAGGTCGACATGGTCGAGGCGGAGCTTGTTCAGGCTGGCGTCGAAGGCGCGGCGGATGGCGTCGGGCGCCAGATTTTCGTGCCAGACTTTTGTCGTGACATGCAGCTCGCCACGCGGCACAGAGGCTGCTGCCAGCGCGGCGCCGATCGCCTCCTCGTTGGCGTACATCTCGGCGGTATCGATGTGGCGATAGCCGATCGACAGCGCGCTCTCGACCGCGGCGCGGCAGGCATCGCCCTGCATACGGAAAGTACCGAGGCCGAGCTTGGGCATGCTGATGCCCTGTGTGTTCAGATTATCCATGAAAAGGCTCCTGACATATTTCATCTCGCCGGATGCGCGCGGCCATGCCGCGTGGGCAGACTCTTTGGTGATGGAAAAGAAGGCGGGAACGGGCAGTATAGCGCGGGAGGGCGCGGCGGCCAATCAAGATCGGGTTAGCCGCCTATGAATGCTGCGCCACCACGGCCGGGCGCGCCTGCGGCTGCGGCACGATGTCGACCGACCAGAGGTCGCGGTTGTCGACGTCCTTCAAGGTCACGGTCATCACGCCGGTCGAGCCGTCGATGTCGACGCGGCCGAAGAATTGCAGACCGAAGCATGGCGCGAGATTTTCGCCCTGCGCCTCGCTGCAGCCGTTCTGATACATCGCAACCGGGCCAAAGGTATTGTCGAGCTCACCCGGCCCCCAGGTACCGGCGTGCAGCGGGCCGGAGACGAACTCCCAGAACGGCTCAAAATCCTGGAACTGGGCCTTGTTCGGATCGTAATAGTGCGCGGCGGTGTAGTGCATGTCGGCCGTGAGCCAGACGATATTGCGGACACCGGCACGCTTGATCGAGGCAAGCAAATCGGCGATCTCGTGCTCACGCCGGTCGGGCACGCCATTGCCGAGCGCGACGGCGTCCATGCTGACCAGGCCGATCGGCAGGTCGGCGGCAATCACCTTCCAGGTCGCGCGCGACGCCGCGAGCTCACGCTTCAACCAGGCGAGTTGTTCGGCACCAAGGATCCAGCCGCGATGGTCGTCGCCCTTGTTCCAGCTGTCGTCGCGATAGCTGCGCATGTCGATCATGAAGACGTCGAGCAGGGGACCATAAGAGATCTTGCGATAGACCCGATCCTTTCGCACGCCAATGTCACGGATCGGCATGAAGTCGAAGAAGGCGCGGCGGGCGCGCGCGACCAGACGCGGGGTGCCGTCGTCTTCATAGCCGGCCTGGTCAAAGCTGCCGGTCGGCGACCAGTCGTTGGTGACCTCGTGGTCGTCCCATTGCGCGAACATCGGGACGTCCGCGTGGAAGGCGCGAAAATGCTCGTCGAGATGGTTGTATTTGTAGTTGCCGCGGAATTGCGCCAGCGTGTGCGCCACCTCGGCCTTCTCCTCCGTGACGAGGTTGCGCCAGGTCTCGCCATTCGGCAACTTCTGCTCGGATGGAATCGTGCAGTCGGCGTAGATGTGGTCGCCGGAATGGATGAAGAAATCGGGGCGATTCTCGAGCATGGTACGATAGCTGCGATAGCCGCCGCGCGCGATGTCGATACCCCAGCCCTGCCCCGCGACGTCGCCGGACCACACGAAAGAAATCGATTTGCCCGCGGCCGGCGCCGTGCGGAAACGGCCGACGCGGCTTTCGCCGGCGATGCCGGTCGCGATGTCGTCGAAGTGGACGCGATAGAAGATGTCCTGTCCGGACGGCAGATCGTCGAGCTGCAGCTTTGCGGTGAAGTCGGCATCCGGCAGCGCGTCGCGGGAAGCCGACGCAATGATGGTCTTGAAGCTTTCGACAGTCGAGTACTCCACCTGCATGCGCGCGGGCCGGTCGGCGCGCGCCCAGATCATTGCGGAGCCGTCCGAGACGTCGCCGGACTGGATTCCACCCGCGATCTGCGGGCGGTCGGCGGCACGGCTGAGCGATGGCTTTGCGAGCGTGCCGAGCGAAGCAACGGCGAGGCTTGAGGTCGAGCGGACCAAGAACTGTCGCCGGGTCCAAGCGCGCGAGGCGCGGAGCGATGCCATTCAGGAAACCTTCGTCGAATCGCGACGGAAGGTGCCTGCGCCGTTTGACTCCCGGCTTACGGTTTCTTGACTCCGCGCCTACGGTTTTGCGACGGACGGATGACAGTTCAGGCGTGGCCTAGGTCGAATTTGGAAGTGCGCCACCCCGATTGCCGTCGGACGTGCGCTTTGCCGCCTTCCGAGTCTGCCCCTCCATTTTCAGAAGGTATCCAGCAAGCATCGCCAACGGATGCGTCACGAAAACACTGCGCGCGTGCCACAGGCTGTAGGTGTAAACGGCCTCGCTGACCCCGGTGAACTTTCCATGCTCTCCCAGAAAGAAATGCCCGCCGGCGATCTTGCCGTTGACCGCGTCGCCGCCGAGCATGAACGCACCAATAGCCATGGCCAGGAAGTTGAGAACGCCCAAACCGCATACGAACTGGAGGCAGCGATAGCGGAAATCAGACATCGGGGATGATCCCGTTGCGCCGCCTGAGGCGGTGCAGTGGATATCGATCGCAGCGCAATGAGGTATCGCCTAGCGCTGCCAGTTGCAGATGCCGCCGGAACGACACGGCCAGGTCTGGATGCGGGTGTCCATCGCCTGCGCATCGAGCGGATTGCCGTGACGATGCGCGAGCTTGGTGCGCGCGGCGCCGCGCGACTGACCGCTGTTCGCATGCGCGACCTTCGGCTCGTGCACGCGTCCGGCCGCAACCTTCTTCGGCACGTCGACGGGTTCAGCACGCGCCTGCGCCTCGTTGCCGCCCTTCGCCTCTAGCGCGACGGGGGCAAATTGCGTCTCGGGTCCGAGCCGCTTCGGCGACAGCACGGCCTTGGGAAGATCGAGACCGAGATATTCGCTGGGCTTGTAGTCGTCGGCACGCGCGATACCGCCCCCTGCGAGCACGAGGGCAATTGCAACTGCAAAATGAACGCTCTTCAGGACCACGGACGCCTCCTGAAATTGATGATTTGAGAGGTAATTTACCTCTATTTAGGAGGCGTCGCGCGTAATTCCAGCGGTCAAGTGCCGCATTGGTTAAGAAGTTTGGCGGTGTCAGGCGACCTTTTTCGTCATCCCCGTTCCATCCAGGAACCCCATCAAGCGGCTGCGGATGATCTGGTCCGCCTCGGCCATGATACGATCGACGAGTTCCTTGCAGGTGGGGATGTCGTGGATCAACCCTGCGACCATGCCGCAGCTCCAGGCGCCCGCATCCATCTGTCCATCCAGCATGATTTTTGGATAGACGCCCGCGACCTGGTCGTGGATATCGTCGATCTTGAGCTTGTCGCCCTTCTCGCGCTCGATCTCGATGAGGCGATCGACATTGGCGTTCTTCAGCACCCGCTCGGTGTTGCGCAGGCTCCGCATGATCAGGCGGGTGTCGAGCTCGGTTGCGGCAACCAGCGCGTTCTTCACGTTCTGATGGACGGGTGCCTCCTTGGTGGCGATGAAGCGCGTGCCCATGTTCATGCCGGCCGCGCCTAGCGACAGGGCAGCTACGAGGCTACGCCCGTCGGCCATGCCGCCGGAGGCCACGAACGGGATCTTCAACTCCTCCGCCGCGCGCGGCAGCAGGATCATGTTCGGGATGTCGTCCTCGCCGGGATGACCGCCGCACTCAAAACCATCGACGCTGACGGCGTCGCAACCGATCCGCTCGGCCTTGAGCGAGTGGCGCACCGAAGTGCATTTGTGAATGACCTTGATGCCGGCGGCCTTCAGCGCCGGCATGTAGGCTTCCGGGCTGCGGCCCGCGGTCTCGACCGACTTGACGCCGCCCTCGACGATCGCCGCGATATATTCCGGATAAGGCGGCGCGGCGAAGGTCGGCAGGAAGGTGAGGTTCACGCCGAACGGCTTGTCGGTCATGTCGCGGCAGCGCGCGATCTCTTTCGCCAGCAGTTCCGGTGTCTTCTGCGTGAGACCGGTGATGATGCCGAGCCCGCCGGCATTGGAGACAGCGGCCGCCAGCTCGGCAAAGCCGACGAAATGCATGCCGCCCTGGATGATGGGATGCTCGATGCCGAACAGCTCGGTGATCGCGGTCTTCACGTAGGGGCCTCCCGGATTTCGGTTTGTATTGGGATCAATCTAGCCGCAGTCTCGTGCCGCGGTCACCATTTCTCTCCGAACGGCCGGATCTCCATCTCGAAGGTCCAGGCGCTCTTCGGCTGCTGATAGAGCTGCCAGTAGGAGTCAGCCACCGCCGACGGCGGCATCAGCAGGTCGGGATTGTCGAGCGCGTTTGGACCGAGCGATTCAAGCCTGCGCTGCCGCACCCATTCGGTGTCGACGCCGGAATCGATGATGAGATGGGCGACGTGGATATTCTTCGGCCCGAGCTCGCGCGCCATCGCCTGCGCCACCGCGCGGAGGCCAAACTTGGCGCTGGCAAACGCCGCAAAACCGCTGCCGCCGCGCAAGGAGGCGGTCGCGCCGGTGAAGAAGATCTTGCCGCCGCCGCGCGCAGTCATCAGCCGTGCCGCTTCGCGCCCCGCGAGGAAGCCGGAATAGCAGGCCATCTCCCAGACTTTGCGGAACACGCGATCGGTTGTCTCGAGGATCGGGAAATTGACGTTGGCGCCGACGTTGAAGATGCAGACCTCAAGCGGGGCGTGCTTGTCGGCGTCGTTGAGGAAGGAAATGACCTCCTCCTCCTTGCGCGCATCCAGCGAGCGCGCGTGGATCTCGCCACCAGCGGCTTCAACGTCCTTCACCAGCGGTGCCAGCTTGTCGCCGTTGCGGCGGCCGGCGAAGATCGAAAAACCTTCGCCGGCAAATTTCTTGGCAATCTCGGAGCCGATGAAATCGCCGGCCCCGATGACGGCCGCTGTCGCGTTTCGCTTGGGCAAGGTCGCCTCCTCCGATGAGCATTTGATTGCAGCGAAGGCTATAGTTCTAAAATAGAACTGTCAAACCACGAGACCCAATGCTAGCTTTGCAGGCAAATAGTACTGATCATTCAAGTCAGTTCCTTTTTCTGACTTACGAGGCCTGCGCCGGAGGACCGGATCATGAAGTGGGACAAGCTGGACGAAGAGCCCTGCTCGCTCTCCCGCACCGTCGCCGTGGTCGGCGATCGCTGGACGCTTCTGATCCTGCGTGAAAGTTTTTTGCGCGTGCGGCGGTTTGAGGCTTTCCAATCCTCGCTCCAGATCACGCGGCACCTGCTTTCGGAGCGGCTGAAGAAGCTGGTCCGCTTCGGCATCCTGCGCCGCGTCCCCTATTCCGAGGCGCCCAAGCGCTACGAATATATCCTGACGCAGAAAGGCCTCGACCTTTATCCGATCATCATGGCGATGGTGCATTGGGGCGACACCCACATGGGCGACGAGCGCGGCCGCCCGCTGCTGCACGAGCACAAAACCTGCGGCAAGCAGTTCGATCCGGTGATGGTCTGCTCGGAATGCGGTGAGCCGCTGCACGCCAAGCAGGTGCATGTGCATGCGGGGCCGGGACAGAGAGAGCTTGCCGGATAAATGGCGTCCTGCATCTCGCGCTTGTGAGGCCTCTACGCGAACGGAACACCGTAATAGGCGTCGATGCCGCGCACCGTGGCGTCGTCGCCCCAATTCCAATCGCTGCGCTCGCCGTATTTCGGCGCGCCTTCGAGCGACCTGGCGGTGATCCCGGTGACATAGCCGCCGAGCTCGGTGTCGTATTTCAGCGACTGCCAGGGCAATGGATAGTGGTCATTGCCGAGGCCCAGAAATCCACCGAAGCCGAGAACGGCGTAGGACACCTTGCCGCTGACCTTGTCGATCATCACGCGCTCGATCGAACCGATTTTGCTGCGATCGGCGCCGTACACCGATGTTCCCTCAACCTTGTCGCTGCCGATCAGCCGGCCCATCTCGCTGCGATCCAGCTCACCTTGATTCATCATCTCGATTCTCCACTCAGCCGTTGAATGGGCCAACCGCGTGAAGAGATGATCGTTCCTGCGCGCTTCGCGCGGCAATTGGCGGTGTTGACGGTATCGGTCGGGCTGTATTCGTCTGCGATCGGCGAGGGGCTGACGCTTCTTCCCGTCGCTTCAGGAAGTCGTACATCTCGGCGGCCGCCTGGATTTGCTCGATCCGCGCGGCCATGTCGTCGCGCTGCTTGCTGCAGCGAGGCAGACCGGCCAGTTCGCGCTCAAGCCGCGTCCTGTGCGCCTCAAGCCGCTGTTCGAATGTGTGTGGTTCGGAACGTCTACGCATCTGGCGTGCCCGCTGATTCGTTGCGCGGCGGTTGAAGGCCGGGGCTGTTTGCCCAGCTGTCCAATTGCTCGATGACCTTCTGGTGGCTGGCCCGGAGTGGCTTCGGCGCCTGCCGCTCTTCCGATAGTTTTCGGGGCAACCTCACTTGCTCTGTCATGATGTCTCTCTCCATTCTTGGAGCTCGCACCCTCCCTTGAGCTTCTGGCGCCAATAATGCTCCCCCTGGCGCCCAAGTCAAGAGTTAACTTATTGATTTTACTTGAGAATTTTGCTAATTTGGCGTCATTTGGGAGTCATGGGGAACTCCAGCCAAAGTCGCACGTTGTGCAAACTACTCAATTTGCTCACTTTGGGTGATCGGCGATGAATGACCTTCGCGGGGAGCGGCTGCAAGTGATGCTCGCACCGGAAGAGCTGGCAGCCCTCGATGATTTCCGGTTCAAGCACCGCATGCCGACGCGGGCTGCGGCCGTGCGCGAATTGCTCAAGCTCGGCCTGGCGAGTGCCGGGATCGACGGAGCGGCGGGCGTGAAGTCGAGCGACTATGGCGTGTTCGGCCGCGGCGCCAGCGGGCACAGCCAGGGAAACTCCGACTCGGGCGCCGAAGACTGATCAACAAGACTGATCAACAAGGACACAGCAAAACGGCCCCGGCACGGTGGGTGCCAGGGCCGTCCTTGGAGATTGCTTCCGGATCACCGGGGGCATGATAACCAGAAGCAATCTATCGACTCTTCGCGGGTCGAATCGTTCCTCGTGAGATCAGCCGCTCGGCGCGGCGCCGGAATCATCCGGCGTCATGCCGGAGCCCGGAGTCTTGCTGTCGTCGTTCAGTTTCGGATCGCGCGTCGCCTCACGCGATGGCGAGCCCTTTTGATCGGTCTTTGGATCGGTCTTGTGCACGGTCTGCGCACGCTCCTTGTCGCGCGGCTGATCCTCTGCGCGCTTGTCCCTGACGATGCCGTGGTCGGAATGCGCCATGATGTCCTCTCGCCTCTCGTGATGTCTCGAAGCGGTTACGCGCTGATACGACGAATGTTCCAGCGCGCGAGAGGCTCACGCAGCGCTAACTATGCGTGGCGTGAGTCGCGACCGCTGCATTTTCCTGGTGCACCTGCCGAACTGTCGTCGCCGTCGCGAAAGCGACCGAGACGCCGAAGGCAAGGATGAGTGAGAGAAGTGCAAGACGTGGTGCCATCGCAAAACCTCCTTCTGGAAACGAAAATCAAAGCGATCGACTATTCCTCGATGATCCCTGATTGGTCGCTCACATTCCGTGAGCGATCTCACACGCAGATTCACAAACCGGCAGTGCTTACGCATCCTGCATTTGGAGGACGCGGACCTTGACGGGCGGGATTTCACCGTCCAGCCAGTCCTGCTCGGTCGCCAATGCCGTCCAGGCATCCGCCATGCGCGAATAGCGCTTGTTGGCGGGCTGCCCTTCCGCACGCTCAGCGAGCTGCAGGCAGTTGTCGGCGTTATCCCTGAAGATGTCAGACTGTTTCATGAAGGACATTTGGGGACGGAACTCTCCCATCGCAACCGCCCTTACCGGATCGTAACGTCTGGGGAACTTCGCACGCCATCGGTCATTGGAGATGCATGAGGATTCTTGTCGCGATTGTCCTGGCCTTCGTCAGCACAGCGGCGCTTGCCGACGGCACCGACGAGCGTCGGTCGGGTGATCGCGCGCCGACGGCGACCGATGTCATCACCGGCCTCTACACATTCAGCCGCTTCCAGCAGGGTCTTTTGGAGAGCACCGACCTGAAGGGCAATGCGGAAGTCAAGAACCTCGCCGCCCTGCGCGCCGAGGAAGCCGCCAAGCGCGACAAGGCGCTGAAGCCAATTCAGGACGCAATCGGTGCGGAGCCGCGCGTCAGCAAGACGACGCCAGCAAGCGCAAGCCTTGTCGAGCCCGAAAACTCCGACGGGCCGACTTACGTCAAGAGCTTCTATGCCGCACAGATCCCCGAATATGAATCTGCCATCAGCCTGCTTGAGCGCTATTTGAAGGCACCCGACAACGCCGGGCTCGCCGCTTTTGCCCGTGAACAACTGCCGATACTCCGCTCCCAGGTAAAAGACGCGGAACGGACGATGGCAGATAAATAGGCGCATTCGCCACACGGTCTCAATCTGCGAGAAACCATGACGGACGCATGACCGCCGCCCAAGTCAGGGCTGCAAGGCCCGAATTTCAGCCCTCAAAATTTCCTGGAACCCGATGGAACCATTCTCGGTTTCCGCAGTTGTTTTGGCCGGGCTGAGCAAAACAGGTTCCAATTCCTCGCGCCGCAGGCTTGGCGCTTGATTTCGAATTTGGCTGACGCTCTATTTCGATAAGTCGCGTCACGCCTTGAGATTCGGCCGACGCTTGCGGGGGAATGAGAATGAGCGACCTCGATTCCGGAACGGCATCGCGCTCCGGTCGTCGCGTCCCGAAACCTAAACCCAACGGCACGTCGGAGCCGGATTCCCGGCCGGAATTGCTGCTTACCCTCCAAGCAATGCGTAGCGGCGATTTTTCCGTGCGGATGAGCGGTGACTATCTCGGCATCGACGGCAAGATCGCCGACACGTTCAATGAAATCATCGCCGCCAACCAGCGTATGGCGCAGCAGCTCGAGCTGGTCGGCCAGGTGGTCGGACGCGAGGGAAAGACCCGCCAGCGCGTGAAGTTCGGCCTCGCCTCCGGCTCCTGGGCCGACATGGAAGGCTCCGTCAACACATTGATCGACGATCTGCTCTGGCCGACGCGCGAAGTGACGCGCGCGGTCGCGGCCGTGGCGCAAGGCGACCTGCTCCAGACCGTCAAGCTCGACGTCGACGGCCGCCCGCTGCGCGGCGAATTCCTGCAATCGGCGACCATCGTCAACACCATGATCAAGCAGCTCGGTGTGTTCACCTCCGAGGTGACGCGCGTCGCGCGCGAGGTCGGCACCGAGGGCAAGCTCGGCGGCCAGGCCCAGGTGCCTGAGGTGACCGGCGTCTGGAAAGATTTGACCGAGAGCGTCAACTCGATGGCGAATAATTTGACCAACCAGGTTCGCAACATCGCCGAGGTGACGATCGCGGTGGCGAACGGCGACTTGTCCAAGAAGATCACCGTCGACGTCCGCGGCGAGATCCTTCAGCTCAAGGAAGCCATCAACACGATGGTGGACCAGCTCCGCTCCTTCGCCTCCGAAGTGACCCGCGTCGCCCGCGAGGTCGGCACCGACGGCAAGCTCGGCGGACAGGCCATCGTGCCGGGCGTCGCCGGCACCTGGAAAGACCTCACCGATAGCGTCAACGCGATGTGCGGCAACCTCACCGCACAGGTCCGCAATATCGCCAACGTCACCACCGCCGTCGCGCGCGGCGACCTCTCGCGCAAGATCACCGTGGACGTGCGCGGCGAAATCCTGGAGCTGAAGGACACCATCAACACGATGGTGGACCAGCTCAACTCTTTCGCCTCCGAAGTGACGCGCGTCGCGCGCGAGGTCGGCACCGAAGGCAAGCTCGGCGGCCAGGCCCAGGTGCCCGGTGTGGCCGGCACCTGGAAGGACCTCACCGACAACGTCAACTTCATGGCGTCGAACCTGACCGCGCAGGTCCGCAACATCGCCGACGTCGCCACCGCCATCGCCGGCGGCGACTTGTCGAAAAAGATCACCGTGAACGTCTCGGGCGAGATCCTTCAGCTGAAGGAAACACTGAACACCTGCGTGGACCAGCTCAACGCCTTTGCCGGCGAAGTCACGCGCGTTGCGCGCGAGGTCGGCACCGAAGGACGGCTGGGCGGCCAGGCCAACGTGCTCGGTGTCGCCGGCACCTGGAAGGATTTGACGGAAAGCGTCAACTCGATGGCGTCGAACCTGACCGCGCAGGTCCGCAACATCGCCGAGGTGACGACGGCGGTCGCCGGCGGCGATCTGTCGAAGAAGATCACCGTGGACGTGCGCGGCGAGATTCTGGAGCTGAAAGACACCATCAATACGATGGTGGACCAGCTCAACGCCTTCGCCGGCGAAGTGACGCGCGTCGCGCGCGAGGTCGGCACCGAAGGCAAGCTCGGCGGTCAGGCCCAGGTCCGCGGCGTCGCCGGCACCTGGAAAGACTTGACGGACTCGGTCAACTCGATGGCCTCGAACCTGACCGGCCAGGTCCGCAACATCGCCGAGGTCGCGACTGCGGTCGCCAAGGGCGATTTGTCGAAGAAGATCACAGTGAACGTGTCGGGCGAAATCCTTCAGCTGAAGGAGACGCTCAACACCATGGTCGACCAGCTCAACGCCTTCGCCGGTGAAGTCACGCGCGTGGCGCGCGAGGTCGGTACCGAGGGCAAGCTCGGCGGTCAGGCCCAGGTGCCGGGCGTCGCCGGCACATGGAAGGACCTCACCGACAACGTCAACTCGATGGCGGGCAACCTCACGGCCCAGGTCCGCAACATCGCCGAGGTCGCAACCGCCATCGCCGGCGGCGACCTCTCGCGCAAGATCACGGTGGACGTCCGCGGCGAGATCCTTCAGCTCAAGGACACCTTGAACACCATGGTCGACCAGCTCAACCGCTTCGCGGGCGAGGTGACGCGCGTGGCGCGCGAGGTCGGCACCGAAGGCCGCCTCGGCGGTCAGGCCAACGTGCCCGGCGTCGCCGGCACCTGGAAGGACCTCACCGACAGCGTGAACTCGATGGCGGGCAACCTCACCGCCCAGGTCCGCAACATCGCCGAAGTGACGACCGCGGTGGCGCGCGGCGACCTGTCGCGAAAAATCACGGTGGACGTGAAGGGCGAAATCCTCGAGCTCAAGAACACCATCAACACCATGGTGGACCAGCTCAACGGCTTTGCCGGCGAAGTGACGCGCGTTGCGCGCGAGGTCGGCACCGAAGGCAAGCTCGGCGGCCAGGCCGAGGTGCCCGGCGTGGCCGGCACCTGGAAGGACCTCACCGACAACGTCAACTTCATGGCCTCGAACCTGACGGCCCAGGTCCGCAACATCGCCGAGGTCGCGACCGCCATCGCCGGCGGCGACCTCTCCAAAAAAATCACGGTGGACGTGCGTGGCGAAATCCTTCTGCTGAAGGACACCTTGAACACCATGGTGGAGCAGCTCCGCTCCTTCGCCGCCGAAGTGACGCGCGTGGCGCGCGAGGTCGGCACCGAAGGCCGGCTCGGCGGTCAGGCCGTCGTGCCCGGCGTCGGCGGCACCTGGAAGGACCTCACCGACAACGTCAACCTCTTGGCAGCGAACCTCACTACCCAGGTCCGCAACATCGCCGAAGTCACCACGGCCGTTGCGCGCGGCGACTTGTCGCGAAAAATCACCGTGGACGTGAAGGGCGAAATCCTCGAGCTGAAGAACACCATCAACACCATGGTGGACCAGCTCAACGCCTTCGCCGGCGAAGTCACGCGCGTCGCGCGCGAGGTCGGCACCGAAGGCGAGCTCGGCGGTCAGGCCCAGGTGCCCGGTGTGGCCGGCACCTGGAAGGACCTCACCGACACCGTCAACTTCATGGCGGCGAACCTGACCGAGCAGGTCCGCGGCATCGTCAAGGTGGTGACTGCCGTTGCGAACGGTGATTTGAAGCAAAATCTCACCGTGAAGTCGAAGGGCGAGGTCGCAGCGCTTGCCGACACCATCAACAACATGACCGAGACGCTCGCGACCTTCGCCGATCAGGTGTCGTCGGTGGCGCGCGAGGTCGGCGTCGAAGGCCGATTGGGCGGTCAGGCCGACGTGCCCGGCGCGGCCGGCACCTGGAAGGATCTCACCGGCAACGTCAACCTGCTCGCGGCCAACCTCACCTCGCAGGTGCGCGCGATCGCGGAAGTCGCGACCGCCGTGACCAAGGGCGACCTCACCCCGTCGATCCAGGTCGATGCCCGCGGCGAGCTCGCCGAACTGAAAGACAACATCAACACGATGATCACGAATCTCCGTCTGACGACGGACGTGAACACCGAGCAGGACTGGCTGAAGACCAACCTTGCCAAATTCACCAACATGCTTCAGGGCCAGCGCGATCTCGCCACCGTCGGACGGCTGCTGCTGACCGAATTGTCGCCGCTGGTGAACGCCCATACCGGCGTGATCTACCAGGTCGAGAGCGACGACAGTCCGCAGCTTCTGCTGCTCGCCTCCTATGCCGGCGACGGCGTCTATCCGTATCAGCGCGTGCTGCCGCTCGGCGACGGCCTGATCGGCCAGTGTGCGCTCGACAGACGTCCGCGCGTCATCGCCGACATTCCCGCCGACGTGGTGCCGATCAACTCGGCGCTGTTCCGCGTCGCGCCGAAGAACCTCGTCGTGCTGCCGGTGCTGTTTGAAGGCCAGGTCAAGGCGGTGATCGAGCTCGCCTCGCTCACCTCCTTCACGACCTCGCAAATGACGTTCCTGGAGCAGCTCACCGACTCCATCGGCATCGTGCTCAACTCGATCGAAGCGACGATGCAGACCGAAGGCCTGCTCAAGCAGTCGCAGCAGCTCGCCGGCGAGCTCCAGACCCAGCAGCGCGAGTTGCAGCAGACCAACGACCAGCTCGAGCAAAAAGCGCAGCAGCTCGCCGAACGCAACGTCGAGGTCGAGCGCAAGAACCAGGAAATCGAGCAGGCCCGCCGCGCGCTGGAGGAGAAGGCGACCGAGCTGGCGCTGACCTCGAAGTACAAGTCCGAATTCCTCGCCAATATGAGCCACGAGCTGCGCACGCCGCTGAACTCGATCCTGATCCTGGGACAGCAGCTCACCGACAACCCAGACGGCAACCTCACCGGCAAGCAGGTCGAATTCGCCCGTACCATCCACGGCGCCGGCACCGATCTTCTCAATCTCATCAGCGACATCCTCGACCTCTCCAAGATCGAGTCCGGCACAGTGACTGTTGACGCCGAGGAAATCCTGACCGCGAACCTGCTGGAAACCGTCGGGCGGCCGTTCCGGCACGAGGCCGAGAACCGCAATTTGTCGTTCAAGATCGAGGTCGATCCGAACCTTGCACGCAGCATCGTCACCGACTCCAAGCGCCTGCAACAGGTCCTCAAGAACCTGCTCTCCAACGCCTTCAAGTTCACCGCCGAAGGCGAGGTGCGCCTGAAGGTCGCCGCGGTCGTCGGCGGCTGGGGCACGGATCACCCGGTGCTGAACTCCGCTCCGGCCGTGATCGCGTTCGAAGTGTCCGACACCGGCATCGGCATTCCCGTTGAGAAGCAGAAGTTGATCTTCGAGGCGTTCCAGCAGGCGGATGCCGGCACCAGCCGCAAATATGGCGGCACCGGTCTTGGTCTCGCGATCAGCCGCGAGCTCGCGAGCCTGCTCGGCGGCGAGATCCATCTGCGTAGTGCACCCAGCAAGGGATCGGCCTTCACGCTCTATTTGCCGCTGAAATACTCCGGCCCGACGCTCGCGCCACGCGCTGCGCCTTCGCTTCAGCACCAGCCGCCCGCACTGCAACCGCCCGTACCCGAGCAGCGCGTCGTCGAGCAGATTCCCGATGACCGGCTCAACCTTGAGCCTGGCGACAGCATTCTCCTCATCGTCGAAGACGATCCCCATTATGCGCGTATTCTAATCGACCTCGCCCGCGACAAGGGCTTCAAGGTTCTGGTCGCGTCCCGCGGCGCGGAGGCGCTGGAGCTTGCCAAGCAATACCAGCCGCGGGCCGTTTCTCTCGATGTGTTTCTCCCGGACATGCTGGGCTGGACCGTGCTGAGCCAGCTCAAGCACAATCCGCTGACGCGCCACATCCCCGTGCAGATCATCACGCTCGACGAGGACCGTCAGCATGCGCTGGCGCGCGGCGCCTTCTCCTTCGTCAACAAGCCGACGACGACCGAAGGCGTCTCGGCCGCCCTGACGCAGATCAAGGAATATGCAAGACCGCGGCGCAAGCGCCTGCTGATCGTCGAGGACAACGAGGCCGAGCAGCTCTCGATCCGCGAGCTCCTGCATCACGACGACATCGAGATCGTGTCGGCGGACACCGGCGCCGGCGCGCTGACGACGCTGCGCGAGACGCCCTGCGATTGCGTGGTGCTCGACCTCAGGCTGCCCGACATGAGCGGCTTCGAGGTGCTGGACCAGATCCGCAATGACGAGGCGCTGTCCAACATTCCGGTCGTGGTCTTCACCGGCCGCGAGCTTTCGGCAGAGGAGGATGCGGAACTCCACACCATGGCCCGCAGCATCGTGGTCAAGGGCGTGGAGTCACCGGAGCGTCTGCTCGACGAGACCGCGCTGTTCCTGCATCGCGTGATCACGGAACTGCCGGTCGAGAAGCAGCGCATGCTGGAGAAGCTGAACAGTTCCGACGAGGACCTGATCGGCAAGACCGCCCTGCTGGTCGACGACGACGCCCGCAACATCTTCGCGCTGTCGAGCGTGCTGGAGCGGCGCGGCATGAAGGTCTTGACGGCGACGACCGGCCGGGAAGCGGTGACGCTGGTCGAATCCAATCCGGAAATCGCCATCGTGCTGATGGACATCATGATGCCGCAGATGGATGGCTATCAGACCATCGGCGTGATCCGGGAGAACCCGGCCTTCTTGCGCCTGCCGATCATCGCGCTGACCGCCAAGGCCATGAAGGGCGATCGCGAGAAGTGCCTGGAAGCCGGCGCGTCCGACTACCTCGCCAAACCCGTCAACACCGATCAATTGCTGCTTGCGATCCGCATGTGGCTGCACCGCTGAGTTTGGATCTGGAATGGACCACGAAAAGGTCAACATCCTCCTCGTCGACGACCAGCCGGCCAAGCTGCTCGCCTATGAGGTGATCTTGAAGGAGCTCGGCGAGAACCTCGTGATCGCCTCGTCCGGTCGCGAAGCGCTGGAGGTGCTGCTCAAGACCGAGATCGCGGTGATCCTGGTCGACGTCTGCATGCCCGAGCTCGACGGCTTCGAGCTCGCAGCAATGATCCGCGAGCACCCGCGCTTCCAGAAGACCGCGATGATCTTCATCTCGGCGATCCAGGTCAGCGACATCGACCGCCTGCGTGGCTACGAGATGGGTGCGGTCGACTACGTGCCGGTGCCCGTCATACCGGAGGTGCTGCGCGCCAAGGTCAAGGTGTTTGCCGAGCTCTATCGCAAGACCCGCGAGCTCGAACGATTGAACCAGGATCTCGAGGACCGCGTCCTCGCACGCACGGCGGAACTGGAGAATTCCACCGCAAAGCTGCGCGAGAGCGAAGAGCGGCGCAGCATGGCGATCGCTGCCGGCAAGATGGGGTCCTGGGACTGGGACTGGGTCAACGGCGACTGGATGTGGGACGAAGGCCAGTACCGCATTTTTGGTGTGAGCCCCGAGAGCTTCGAGGTTAACCCGGCCAACGTCCAGGCCCTGCTGCATCCCGACGATGTCGATCAGCTGCGCAAGGCCATCGCCGAATTCAGCAAGGGCACTCCCGCCTATGAGACGGAGTTCCGCATCGTGCGACCGGACGGGGATGTACGCTGGTGTGTCGGCACGGCCGCCGCCACGGCTGACGACAGCGGCCGCGTGATACGCGTGAGCGGCGTCACCGTCGATATCACCGAGCGCAAACGGGCCGAGGAGCGACAAAATCTGCTGGCGCGCGAGGTCGATCATCGCGCCAAGAATGCGCTGGCGCTGGCACAGTCGATCGTCCGCCTCACCCGTGCCGACGAGGTCAAGGCTTACGTCAACGCGGTCGAGGGGCGCATCAATGCGCTGGCGCGCGTGCACACGATCCTGTCGCTGTCGAGCTGGCAGGGCGCCGAACTCTCAAAGCTGATCGATGAGGAGCTCGCGCCCTATTCGCTCGGCGGACAGATCAAGCTGACGGGTCCCGAGGTGCAGCTGCTGCCGGCGACCGCCCAGACGCTCGCGCTGGCGCTGCACGAGCTTTTCACCAACTCGGCCAAATATGGCGCGCTCTCGACGCGGTCGGGCCGCCTCTCGATCGGCTGGCGGGTCGAGGAGGATCAACTTTCACTGAGCTGGGAGGAATCCGGCGGTCCGCTGGTGCGGACGCCGAAGTCTCGCGGCTTCGGCACGCGGAGCCTGCTGGCGAGCGTCGAGTCCCAGCTCGGCGGTCAGGCGCAATTCGATTGGCGCGCCGAGGGACTGCTGTGCCGCCTGGAGGTGCCGCTGACCCGCAAGACCGCGGCAACGACCGCGCAAGACAAATTCGACGCCGCCAGCTCCGCCGAGTTACAGCGCGCATCCGGTTAACCGGACGCCGCCCTCGTCATGTGCTGCGACGACCGCGGTTCGCGAGCAATGCGCCCTTCGAGCCAGGCTTCCGTCCGGGCGAGGTCGCGCAGTGCCTTTGCATAGCGGCGTGTCGCGCTGCGTTCTGCGCCGCGCGGCAGATGGCGCGCCTTGCGCAGCATGTCCGCGGCCGCGTTGCGATAGGCCAGCGAACGGTAAAGAAAAACGACCTTACCCATATCCAATGTTCCCGTGTTGATGCCGTACATCCTCGCAAGCCCGGCATGAACGTCGGATGAAGCGGCGGATGACAATTCCCTCATGTGGATGGAACCCTGGATCATCGCGCGCGTTTGCATGCGGAATCAAGGGTCGGTTCCATGCGTGCGAACAAGTCGCCCAAGAAATCACCGCGCCTGATCTCTCCCACCGGCGTCATCAAGCTCGTGACGCATACGATGATGGGCGCAGCTCTCGGGCTCGCATTCGGTCTCGCGCTCATCTTGTCCAATCCGGCGGTCGCCAATCTGCTCAATCACGGCGGAAGCCAAGCCGTCTTCGTCCTCACATTGGTGACGACGTTCGCGATCGGGGCGACACTCACGGGTGTCGTGTTTCTCCTCGCCGAAGACAAGGAATCTTGAATCGCGCGTGAAGCACGGTGATGACTTTGTCAGGAACTCTCGCGGCGAACAGCGGTTGGCTGCCTGCGTCAAATTAACCCAGGGAGTTCCCGCGCATGAAGACGACCAAGCTCGCTTTCGCCGTGATGTTGGCAACCGGCCTCGCAGTCACCCCGTTCGCCGCGCAAGCGAAGTCGCACAAGGCGAAACATGGATCGGCGATGTCGTCGTCGCAGACCACGGGCGCCAACACCAAATCCTCCAAGGGCGCCGATCCCTCTGGTCAAGGTGGTTCCGGTCCCGGCTCCGATCAGGGCGGCACCATGACGAACAACAAGAGCGGCATGAGCAACACCAAGTAAGCTCACTGCCATTCATCGAAGGCCCCGCCATGGCGGGGCCTTCTTACTCTGATGTTCGGTACAATCCTTATAGCGCCACATCGTCGGCGTGCGCTTTAGCTGCGTCGGACGTCGACGATGCCAGGGCGGCTGCCTGCAGACGTCGTCTTCACCAGATGGTCGAGTTGCGCGCGCTTGCGTGCGATCAGAAGCTGGGCCGCGGCATCGTCGAGCCCCTCGCGCTGCAATTGCCGGATGGCAGAGCCCAATTCGAGAATCTCGGCGCGCAGTCTCAGGATCCGGTACGTGTCCGGGTCTTCCTCCACGCGCGCCCCCAAAGCTCTCAGCGGCGCGCGATTGCGCGCAAGGAATTCCCGACTTGATTGCCTGGTGTCTTCACGGGACGAAGACCTACCCGATCACGGACGTCAGGCAGCACATCGCCGCCGCCGGCCGCCTTCCATTCACCAATCAGCAGGTTGATTTTCTGGCGCAGATCCATCTGCGCCAAGGCCTTTTCTGTGCAGTCGCGGTCGCGATTGACGAGGTCGCGCACGAATGCCTCGATACCGGCCATCTCCAGCCTCAAGGCACTGATTTTACGTCGAATTTCATTAATTCTGTTGTCCATGACTTGTTAGAACAAAATAAGAACATATAGTCAAGTCACGATTTCAGAATGGAGAGGGCAGATGCAGGTTCAGGGTAAATACGACGCCAAGACTTTTCTCGATGCCAAGGTTTTCCTCGCCGAGCAGATGACGCGGACGCAAGGGCTGAGGCTGAAGCGGCTGAGCGAGGAAGCCTATCAGCCCGCGCAATACAATCGGGATCTGTCCTCCACCGAGGCCGCGCGCCGCATCCAGGTGCTCGAGGCCGAGATCGATCTGGCGAACTCGTTCTAAACGAGCGCAGCCGGCGCAGTTGGAACGTTGCCCAACCGATGCAGTTCTCTCACCTGGCCATGGGAGAGAGTTGATGGCACGCAAGACAACAAAGCGCCGCTACGCGCGCAGCGTCGGCAGCGATGTCGAGCGCGAGATGCGCCGTTACAAGAAAGGCACTGCGAAGAGCGGGCCCGGCAGTCGCGGTGGACGCGTGAAGAGCCGCAAGCAGGCGATCGCGATCGGCCTGTCGGAGGCGCGCAAGAAGGGCAAGAAAGTCCCGAAGAAGGCGGCCAAGCGCGCGGCATCCAAGAAGAAGACAGCCAAGAAGAAGACAGCCAAGAAGAAGACAGCCAAGAAGACTGTCAGGAAATCGCCGAAGCGCAAATCCAGCAAGCGGTGACGCCGGCCGGAATCAGATCATGCTGCCCGGCATGAAGCAGCGGATCGCAATCCCGAACGCGGTCTTCACCGGCCAAACCATGGTGCGCCCCGCCCGGTTCGGCTCGGTGATCACGGCGTCATCCGGCACATCCACCCATTGCCCGTCCAGACGCACACGATAGTGCCCATCATGCGATTCCCAATCGGGATCCGAGACGGCAAATCCGTCGGCGTCGGAGCAGCACGGGCCGAGATGGCTGCGCAGACTGTCGAACCAGGGTTTTAGGGCTGAGTTGGTGTAGCGGCCATCGTCGCGCCCGAGGGCGTTTCCAGTCGTCAGCACGATTGGCGCCGCCAGCAGCGCATATCTCAGCGAGAGCTTCAATCGATCCATGTCGGCACCGATCAAATGCGAACCTCCGGTTCCACAAGATGACCGGACGTTCGAAGTTCCACGCCTGCAATTCGCCTGGGCGTCTTCATTGCCGCCAAGGCCCCAACCCGGGAGTCGAACTGTGACGAGCGAACGCGGCTTTTTCGGACGAACCCGTCATCAATGCTGCCGTTAACGAGAATGTTATCGGCGCCTGTGGGTATCTTCCAGACACGCACGAAAAAGGCGGCCCTCGGGGCCGCCTTTTGAGTTTGCCCTCGAAAGCAAGGGGCTTACGCCAGCGGCACCGCGACGAAGCGGGTCGCGTCCGCGTTTTTGACTTGCAGCAGCACGCTGTTCTTGCCGGACGATTTGGCCTGCGCCAGCTCGGAGCGGACGTCGCCGACATTGGCGACAGGCTTGCCGCCGACATTGAGGATGACGTCGCCGGTCTGGATGCCGCGCTGCGCGGCCGGCCCTTGCGGATCGACCTCGGTGACGACGACGCCCTTCTGGCCGGCGCCCTGCACTTCGCCAGCCGGCGCCAAAGCGAGGCCGAGGCGCGGCGCGCCGTTGCCCGGCTGCGCCTTGCCCTCATCGGCTTTGGCCTGCCGCTCGTTCGGCAACTCGCCGAGCGCGAGCGTCACCGTCTTGCTGTCGCCCTTGTGGAAGACGTCGAGCTTCACGGAACTGCCCGGCGCCAATGTGGCGATGGTGCGGGCGAGATCGCGGGAATCCTTGATCGCAGTGCCGTTGACGGCGGTGATGACGTCGCCGGCCTCGATGCCCGCCTTCGCCGCGGGGCTGCCGTCCTGCGGATTGTCGACGATCGCGCCACGGGCCTCCTTCAGGCCGAGACTGTCCGCGATCTCGGCCGTCACCGGCTGCACCTGCACGCCGAGCCAGCCGCGGGTCACCGCGCCCTTGTCCTTCAGCTGCGCGACAACCAGCTTTGCGGTCGTGGACGGGATGTCGAAGCCGATGCCGACCGAGCCGCCTGAGGGCGAGTAGATCGCGGTGTTCACCCCGATCACGTTGCCGTTCATGTCGAAGGCCGGACCGCCGGAATTGCCCTTGTTGATGGGCGCGTCGATCTGGATGAAGTCGTCATAGGGCCCGTTGCCGATGTCGCGGCCGCTGGCCGAGACGATGCCGGCGGTCACGGTGCCGCCAAGACCGAAGGGATTGCCGACCGCGACCACCCAGTCGCCGATCCGCGGCTTCTGGTCGGAGAACTTCACGAACGGAAAGTCCTTCTTGCCATCGACCTTGATCAGCGCGAGATCGGTCTTCGGATCGGTGCCGACGACCTTTGCGGTGTAGGTCGTGCCGTCGTCCATCGTCACCTGCACGGACTCGGCGTGGTCGACGACGTGGTTGTTGGTCACGGCATAGCCGTCGGCGGAGATGAAGAAGCCGGAGCCTTCGCCCGTGATCACCTGGTGGCGCTGGCGCGGCATGCCGTTCATGCCACCCTGGCCGCGGAAACCGAACTGCCGCGAGAACTGGTCGGACGGCGCATCCTCGTCCTGGTCCATCCGGTTCTGCTGCAGCATCGCGCTCTTGTCGTTGTCCTGGTCGATCCTGACCCGCACCGAGATGACGGCGGGTTTGACCTTGGCGACGAGATCGCCGAACCCCGGCGGGGTCGTGGCGCTTTCCGCGGCCTGGGCCGGCGCGATGAAGGAAGTCATGCCAAACGGCGAGGCGGGAGAAGCAGCCAGCACGGCCACGCCAAGCGCGGCCACAGTGCCGAGCAGCGCCAGCCGGCGCGGCCTCAGGATCTTGCGGGACGTGGTGGTGTCGGAATTGACGCGGTCGTTCATGTCGAAATGTCCATGTTGGTGAAGATGTCGCCTTGTACCCAACATGGACATCGTCACCTTACGGCGCCCCGTCCATCCGATTAAATCTTGGCAAAGGTGTTGCGGCCGGCAACACCACCAGGAATCAGGGCTGCATGTTTGATGCAGCTCAACGCGCTCGGTATGGGCAGTGAAAGACTGCGGCCACCGGATGATGTCCAGCGGAGGCGCGCCATGTACAAAGACATTCTCGTCCATATCCCGACCGAGCGCCCGATGCGTCCCGTGATCGACGGCTCGATCTCGCTCGCGGCACATTTCAACGCCCATCTCGACGCGGTCGCGGTCGGCTATGTCGCGACCAGTGCAGCGTACGTGATGGAAGGCGGCGCCGCGGTAGCGGCCGTGTTCGAGATGGAACGCGAACGCGCGGCGGAGCGGGCCGAGGCTGCCCTCGCGATTTTCAAGAGCGAGGCGGCCAACGCCGGAATTTCCTACGACTGCCACCCACTCGGTGCGATCCCGGTAGATGCCGCCGGCTCGCTCGGCGAGATGGCGCGGCTGCACGACCTCAGCATCGTGCTTCAGCCCGATCCCGCGCAAGGTTCATTCGACAACGACGTGCCGAGCGAGATCCTGTTCCAGGCGGGTGGCCCGGTGCTGTTCCTGCCCTACACCTTCCGCGGCGCCTTCAGAGCGAACCGGATCGGCATCTGCTGGGATGGTAGCCGCCTCGCCGCCCGCGCGATGCGCGACGCGGCTCCGTTCCTGGCCCGCGCCGAGGAGATCGTGATCATCACGATCAACGGAGCCGACGCGGTGTCCGACGAAGTGTCAGCAAGCAATCTGGCAAGACATCTCGGCCGGCGCGGACTCTCGACCCGCATCGTCGGCCTGCCGGCAGCGCGTTCCGACGTCCAGCCGATCATCCTGTCGCTCGCGGCCGACGAGAACCTCGACCTGCTGGTGATGGGCGGCTACGGCCATTCGCGACTGCAGGAGCGCATCCTTGGCGGCGTCACCCGCGCCATGCTGGAGGCCATGACGGTGCCGACGCTGATGTCGCACTAGCGAGACCAGTCTCGCACAAGCGAGACCAGTCTCGCACAAGCGAGACTGGTGCAACGCCCTCACGCCGCGACAGGGGCCTCCCATGCCGCGGCCGCGATGGCGTCTTCTTCGGGTTGCGCATTGCACGCGTCGAAATGGGCCTTCAGCGCGATCTCGGCGAGGTGTTCGAAATGCTCGGCCTGGCCGAGCAGTTCCCAGTTCTGGAGCGGCCGGTAGGCCGCTTGCTGACGACAGAGGGACGCCAGCGCGCGGTAGCGACGTACGTTTTCCATCAGACCCTCCCTCGCATTCACAGGCCTTATTGCCCTGATTTGCGTCAGGCCGATGGCGGTTGTGCAAAACATTTTATGCGCGCGCAGCCCGGCTGATCGCAGTTAACTTTTGAGAAATGCGCAGGCCCGCATTGGTTCCTATCGGTAGACCAGCGTGGAACCGGAACGGTCGGCTAAGCGTAGAGCCGCCGTTCCACGGCGACGCCGATCAGGTCGAGATAGCGCTCGATCAGGTCGGGCCGGCCGACGAGATAACCCTGCATCTCCTCGCAGGCCTCGCGTTCCAGGAAGGCACGCTGGGCCTCGGTCTCCACCCCCTCGGCAACGACCGGGATATTCAGCGCGTGCGCGAGGCTGAGGACGGCGCGGACGATCTCGGCCGATTGCGGTGTCACCTCGAGATTGGAGATGAAGCTGCGGTCGATCTTGATCTTGTCGAACGGAAACGACTGGAGATAGGACAGCGACGAGTACCCGGTGCCGAAATCGTCCATCGCGATGCGGATGCCGAGCGCCTTCAGCCGCCGCAGCAGATTGAGCGCGCGGGTGAAATCGCCGATCAGCACGCCCTCGGTGATCTCGACCTCGAGCCGTGTCGGCGCAAGCCCCGTCTCCAGCAGGATCTGGTGGATCGAGCGTTCGAGATCGCCGGCCTGGAACTGGACCGGCGACAGATTGACCGCCACCTGCAACGGCCGCGGCCAGGATGCCGCCTCGCGGCAGGCCTCGCGCAAAACCCATTCGCCGATCTGGATGATCAGCCCGTTCTCCTCCGCGAGCGGAATGAACTGGTCGGGCGGCACGAAGCCCCGCGTCGGGTGATTCCAGCGCAGCAGCGCCTCGAAGCCGATCACCTCGCCATTCATCCGCGCCTGCGGCTGGAAGTAGACCAGCAACTGGTTCTGCTCCAGCGCCTGGCGCAGATCGTGCTGCAACAGCCTGCGGTCGCGCAGCTCCTGGTCCATCTCGGATTCGAAGAAGCAGACCCTGCCCCTGCCCTCGCGCTTGGCGCGATAGAGCGCGGAATCGGCGTTGGCGAGCAGCGTCACGGCATCCACGCCGTCATCGGGGTAGACGGCGATGCCGACGCTGACGCCCACCTGGGAGAGATAGTCGTCGACCTCGAGTTCCTTGCCGATCACCTCGACCAGACGCTCGGCGAGCGCTAGCGCGTCCTCGCGCCTGATGTCGTTGGGCATCAGGATCATGAACTCGTCGCCGCCGATGCGGGCGACGAAGGCGCCGTCGGCCTCCGCAGCCAGACGATCCGCTGCTGCCCGCATCAGCATGTCGCCGACCGGATGACCGAACACGTCGTTGACTTCCTTGAAGCGGTCGAGGTCGAGGCTGAGCACCGCAAAACTCGTGGAGGCCTCCTGCGCCCGCTCCAGCCGTTCATCCAGCGCCGCGTTGAAGGCGCTGCGGTTCGGCAGGTCGGTCAGGGCGTCGTGATGGGCAAGATGGCTGATCCGCGCCTCGTTGGTGATCCGCTCGGTCACGTCCTCGATGACGCCGACGAGATATTGCGGCGCGCCGTTGCCGTCGCGTACCAGCAGCTTGCGCGAGTTGACCAGACGGTCATGGCCGTTGACCCCGACTTCGAGCAGGTGCCCCTCCAGGAACATCGGCGTGCCGCTGTCGACGACGCGGCGATCCTGCTCGCTGACGAGGCGGGCGATATCCCGCGGAAATATCTGCTCCGGCGTCTTGCCCAGCATCTCTTCGCGCGGCATCCCGTAATATTCTTCGCCGGCGCGGTTGAGCAGGACGTAGCGGGAGTCCTTCGCGTCCTTGGCGAACACCGCGATCGGAATGTTCTCGATAATGCTGTCGAGGAATTCGCGCGCCCGCAGCAGGTCCTGCTCGGCGCGCTTGTGCGTCCGCTCGAGCTCCTCGATCATCAGCTTGATGGCACGGTCGGTGCGGCGGCGATCGCTGTCGCTCTCCTCATAGGCCGCGCTGACGAGCTCACCGAGCCTGGTCAGATCGACCTGGCCGGTTTCGTCGGTCGATTGGCGAATCTGTCTTGCCAGCAGGCGGTGCATGGTCACGGGGCCGCCTCCGCGATCATGGTCACGGTCATGGTCTGGTTGTGCAGCTCGCAGCGGCCGGTGGCCGCGGGCGGCGCGATCTCGCCATAGGAGTAGAAACCGATGCGGACGACGTCGTCGCCGAGCTCGGCGGCAACCGCATCCAGCTCATCCTGCGTGCGCTGCCCCATCACCCTGCGGCGGCCAGTGCAGCTCACCAGGATCGCGAGCTTGTCGCCCTCGATCTCATCGGCGAGCGCGCTGCGCGCCTGCCGGCCCGCTTCACCTGCGCCGGCCGCGAGGCTGTCGAAATTGGCGCGCATCAACTGCGCGGTGCATCCTTCCGGAATGTCGGCGGCAAACGTCAGGGTGCCGGCACTGCGATCCACCGCGAAGACGGAACGCACGATCTGCCGATCCGGCTCGGCCTCGTCGTGAATGCGCAGGGGAAACGCGAGGCCCGAGCCCGGCATCGCAGCCGCCTCCTCCTCGCCGAGATAGCGGGTGTAGAGATCGAGCGGCGGCTCGCCGTCGAGCTCGACCACGACAGGCCCCTCCGACTTCGTCACCTTGCGACGCGGGCCGAACACATCCCAGCCGCCGGCACAACCATGGGCGAAACGAAAAGAGGCGCCATAGAATCCGATCGCGGCGACGCGGTTCGGCAGTGGCTCGCCATCGGCGCCGACCAATGTCTGCTCGAATTGCGTTCCGTCGCCTGCGAGTCCGCCGGTGACGGGCACGTCCGGCCCCAGAACCTCGGTGATCCCGGCGAGCAGCTCGCCCCCGTTCACCGACAATCCGTCGGACAAGACGAACAGGCCGGCCAGATCCTCCGCCATCGCCTGTCGGGCGAGACGCGCGCCACAGTCGCGCGACACTTCGCGGGATTCGATGGGCTCGTCCACGAGCCGCACCTGCGTACGCGCAAAGCACAGGGCGACGGCGACGACTTCATCGTCGGCGATGTCGTCGCCATGGATCTGTCCGCCGGTACTGCAACCGACGATGTGACTATCGGGATAGAGACCACGAAGTTCGCGATATCGCTCGCCGCCCGCCAGTCGGTCCCGGCAGCCGAAATAAAGCACGAGCTGGGCCGGCTCGCGCAGGGCGTTCGCTCCGCGCCAGCCATGGGCAGCATTCCAGTGGAGATATTGAATGTGCATCCCACGCGCTCTCTGCGGTCTTTGAACCACAGATTGTGTCGCGGCGCATTGCCTCGTCGTTAATCGGACACCGGCTTCACCACCGTTGGTTACCTCGGCGTGAAAGATGACGTCGACTCGCGACATATTCTCCGTAAGACCGCGGAGAAATATCGCCTGCACGAGCAAGGCCTCCGTAGTCTACCGGATACGCACGCCCTCTCCTGCACGCATCGACGGCACGGAACTATGTTGCAGTCTTGGAACCCGGCCGGCTTCCGCAGCAACGCGAATGGCCGCGATGTTGCCCGCATAATCAGCACTGCTCTTGCCACGGAACACAGCGGAACCCGCCACCAGCGTATCTGCGCCCGCGGCAGCCACCGCAGCCGCATTGTCGCGCGTGACGCCGCCATCGACCTCGAGCCGGATCGGCCGGTCGCCGATCATGCTGCGAATGCGGCTGATCTTCTCAAGCTGGGAGTCGAGGAAGGACTGGCCGCCAAAGCCGGGGTTGACGGTCATCACCAGCACGAGGTCGAGACGATCGAGCACATATTCGATCGCACTCTCCAGCGTCGCCGGGCACAGGCTGACACCGGCCTTCTTGCCGAGCGCGCGGATCGCCTGGAGCGAGCGGTCGAGATGCGGACCCGCTTCGGCATGAACGGTGATGACATCGGCGCCTGCCTTTGCGAATGCTTCCAGATAGGGATCAACAGGCGCGATCATCAGATGCACATCGAAAATCTTCGACGTCACAGGCCGGATCGCCTTGATGATTTCGGCACCAAAACTGATGTTCGGCACGAAATGTCCGTCCATCACGTCGCAATGGATCCAGTCGGCACCGGCTGCGTCTATCGCCGCGATCTCCTCGCCGAGGCGAGCGAAATCCGCAGCCAGGATCGAGGGAGCGATAATGATTTCTCGGGTCATGGCTTCGCACTCCGCACATCGGCGCCACCGCTGAAGACGCGGCTTGCGAGGACATCCGCCGGATCGATGGTTTCGAGATCGGCGACATCAAGCATGCGATCGAGGTCCGACACCAGGCGGTCAGCCTGCCGCAGGCGGATGCGGTCGACGGCGTTGCGGATTGAGCGTGCATTGGAGAAAAACGGCTGGGTCCGGCGCAACGCGATGTATTTCTCGAAGGCCTCGCGCGCCGCCGCCGAGAAGCGATAGCCACGCTCCCTGAGCATCAGCTCGGCGATGACAAGCAACTCGGCCTCCGCATAGTCGGGAAAGTCGATGTGGTGGGCGATGCGCGAGCGGAAGCCGGGATTGCTGGCGAAGAAGCTCGTCATCCGCTCGCCGTAGCCGGCAAGGATCACGACGAGGTCCTCGCGCTGGTTCTCCATCACCTGAAGCAGGATCTCGATCGCCTCCTGGCCGTAGTCGCGCTCATTGTCGGGACGATGCAGATAATAGGCCTCGTCGATGAACAGCACGCCGCCCATCGCCTTCTTCAAAATCTCTTTCGTCTTCGGCGCGGTGTGGCCGATATATTGCCCGACGAGATCGTCGCGCGTCACCGAGATCACCTGCCCGCGCCGCACAAAGCCGAGGCCGTGCAGGATTTTGGCCATGCGCAGCGCCACCGTGGTCTTGCCGGTGCCGGGATTGCCCGTGAACGACATGTGCAGCGTCGGCGGCGACGATGCCAGTCCCGCACGCTGCCGGATGCGCTCGATCAGCAGCAGCGACGCAATCTGGCGCACGCGGCTCTTGACCGGCCGGAGGCCGATCAGCTCCTGCTCGAGCTGTTGCAACGTGTCGGTGATCCCGGCAGCTTCGGCCTCCTTGCGAAGATCGAACGCGGTTTCGGTGGTGGGCACATCAAGCATCGGCGCCTCGAATAAAATGGCTTCGCCGCGGGGCGGCGGCGAAGCAGTTGTCCGCCAAGGATCTGGAGCAGGGAGGCTCCGCGCGGAAACGAATGGCTATTGCGGCGCGTGCGCGACGTTCTTTCGGACGGTGCTGTAACGGATCGCGCGTCCCCCGACCTCCTGCCGCACCAGCTCGAACTCGGCCTCCTGCGGCGGGCGGTTGACGAGGAAGGAGATCCGCACCGACTCCCAGCCATGGCTGGAGTCGAAGCCGCTGAGGCGGATGTAGCGGTCACCGTACACCCTGCGGCATTCGGCGAGCTCCATCATCACGCCGGCGGCGTCCTGGAGATCGAACATCGGCAGGCCCCACATCTCCCAATAGGTGTTGCGGGGATGCGGGTCGTCAGTGAACTCGATGTTCACCGCCCAGCCGTTGGCGAGGCAGTATTGCACCTGCTTGGTGATCTGATCGTCGGTCAGGTCAGGCAGGAACGAGAAGCAGCCCTGGGTGAGTTTCATGTTGCGTCTCCCTAGACGGTTTCGAGCGCGGTCGGCACGAAGTCCGGCGTGTCGGTGGATTGATAATTGAAGGAAACGTCCTTCCAGACTTCGAGCGCAGCTTTCAGCGGCGTGCAGGTCTCGGCCGCCCTGGCCAGGATCTCCGGCCCTTCATGGACGTAATCGCGCCCCTCGTTACGGGCGAGGATCATCGCTTCCAGAGCCACGCGGTTGGCGATCGCGCCGGCCGCGATGCCCATGGGATGGCCGATCGTGCCCCCGCCGAATTGCAGAACGACGTCTTCGCCGAGCAGATTGAGCAGCTGATGCATTTGGCCCGCGTGGATGCCGCCCGAGGCGACCGGCATCATCTTGTTCAGGCTCGCCCAGGACTGGTCGAAGAACAGGCCGTGCTCGAGCATGGTCGGGTTGAAGTCCTCGCGGCAGACGTCGTAATAGCCGCGCGTGGTGTTGGGATCGCCCTCGAGCTTGCCGACCACCGTGCCGGCATGGATGTGGTCGACGCCGGCAAGCCGCATCCATTTGGCGATGACGCGGAACGACACGCCATGGCTCTTCTGCCGCGTATAGGTCGAGTGACCGGCGCGGTGCAGATGCAGGATCATGTCGTTGCGGCGCGCCCATTTCGCCATGGACTGGATCGCGGTGTAGCCGATCACGAGGTCGATCATGACGATGACCGAGCCGAGTTCTTTCGCGAACTCCGCGCGCTCGTACATGTTCTCCATCGTCCCGGCGGTGATGTTCAGGTAAGTGCCCTTGACCTCGCCCGAAGCAGCCTGTGCGCGGTTCACCGCCTCCATGCAATAGAGGAAGCGATCGCGCCAGTGCATGAAGGGCTGCGAGTTGATGTTCTCGTCGTCCTTGGTGAAGTCGAGCCCGCCCTTCAGCGCCTCGTAGACGACGCGGCCGTAGTTGCGCCCGGAGAGTCCGAGCTTCGGCTTCACCGTCGCGCCCAGCAGCGGCCGACCGAACTTGTCGAGGCGCTCGCGCTCGACCACGATGCCGGTCGCCGGTCCCTGGAAGGTCTTCACATAGGCGACGGGGAAGCGCATGTCCTCCAGACGCAGCGCCTTGAGTGGTTTGAAGCCGAACACGTTGCCGATGATCGAGGCCGACAGATTGGCGATCGAACCAGGCTCGAACAGGTCGAGGTCGTAGGCGATGTAGGCGAAATAGGAGCCCGGCGTGTTAGGCACCGGATCGACGCGATAACACTTGGCGCGATATTTCTCCGCAGCAGTCAGACGGTCGGTCCACACCACCGTCCAGGTCGCGGTCGAGGATTCGCCGGCGACTGCGGCCGACGCCTCGATCGGGTCGACGCCCTCTTGCGGCGTGACGCGAAACAGCGCGATAACGTCGGTGTCCTTTGGCACATAGTCGGGCTCCCAATAGCCCATGCGCGCGTATTCCATCACACCCGATCGATAGCGTTCTTTGCCGCGAACGGTTCCTGCATGTGCATTCATGGCTCTCTCCTCTTCTTCTCTCTCTGAATGATTAGGCGGCGACCGGCTCGCGGGCGTCGATGCGCGGATCGAGTTCACCGTCGCGATAGCGCCGCGCCATCTCGCTCAAGGGAATGACCTTGATCTTGCTGGCGTGGCCCGCGGTGCCGAACTGCTCGAAACGGTTGCGGCACAGCTCGCGCATCGCATCCATCGCCGGCTTGAGGAATTTGCGTGGGTCGAACTCGGAACGCGTCTGCGCGGCGACCTTGCGGAACACCGCGGTCATCGCCAGGCGGCAATCGGTATCGATATTGACCTTGCGCACGCCGCTCTTGATGCCGCGCACGATCTCCTCCACCGGCACGCCCCAGGTCTGCGGCATCTCGCCGCCGAACTGGTTGAACATGTCCTGCAACGGCTGCGGCACCGACGAGGAGCCGTGCATCACAAGATGCGTGTTCGGCAGCCGGCGATGAATCTCCTCGACCACCCGCATCGCCAGGATGTCGCCATCAGGCTTGCGGCTGAACTTGTACGCACCGTGGGACGTGCCCATCGCGATCGCAAGCGCATCGACCTTGGTGGCGCGGACGAAATCGACGGCCTGGTCGGGATCGGTCAGCAATTGGTCGTGGCTGACCTTGCCCTCGACGCCGTGGCCATCCTCCTGCTCGCCACCGCCATGCTCAAGAGAGCCGAGCACGCCGAGCTCACCTTCGACGGACGCGCCGACCCAGTGCGCGAGGTCGACGACGCGGCGGGTGATCGCGACGTTGTAGTCGTAGTCCGCCGCGGTCTTGGCGTCCGCCTTGAGCGAACCGTCCATCATCACCGAGGTGAAGCCATGGGCGATCGCGGACGCACAGGTCGCCTCGTCATTGCCGTGGTCCTGATGCATGCAGAGCGGGATGTCCGGATAGGTCCGCTCCAGCGCGTCGATCATGTGCGAGAGCATGATGTCACCGGCGTAGCTGCGGGCGCCGCGCGAGGCCTGCATGATGACGGGCGCATCGACCTCGGCCGCCGCCTGCATGATCGCGATGCCCTGCTCCATGTTGTTGATGTTGAACGCCGGCACCGCGTAGCCGTGATTTGCGGCGTGATCGAGCAGTTGGCGAAGGGTGATACGGGCCACGAAAATTCCTCCTGTTATTGCTTGCGAGCGCGGATGACCGCCCGTCGGGCGGCTTCCGCAATGCTTTGCGGCGTGATGCCGAATTCGCGGTAGAGCACCGGTGCCGGCGCCGAGGCCCCGAAGCCGCGCATGCCGACGAATTCGCCATCAGAACCGATCCAGCGATGCCAATCGCCAACTACGGCCGCTTCGATACCGACGCGAGGCGCTGCGCCGAGCACGGAGCCGCGATAATCCTCCGGCTGCTCCTCGAACAGCGCGAAGCAGGGCGCCGAGACCACGGCCGCACGGATGTGTTCGGTCGCGAGCAGGCGTGCGGCTTCCAGCGCGATGGAGACCTCCGAACCGGTCGCCATCAATGTCACGTCGCGACCGCCATCCGGCGCGACAACGAGATAGGCACCGCGCGCGACGCGGTTTTTGCCGCGCGCATCGCTGCGGAAGGTCGGCAAGGCCTGCCGCGACAGGCACAGCACCGACGGACGATCTTCGCTCGCGAGCGCACAGTCCCAGGCCTCCAATGTCTCCACTGCGTCTGCGGGGCGGAACACGAGCAAGTTCGGAATGACCCGCAGCGCCGCGAGATGCTCAACCGGCTGGTGCGTCGGGCCGTCTTCGCCGAGCCCGATGGAGTCATGGGTCATCACATGGATGACACGCAGCCGCATCAGCGCCGCAAGGCGGATCGCCGGCCGGCTGTAGTCTGAGAAGACGAGGAACGTGCCGCCATAGGGAATGAAGCCGCCGTGCAGGGCGAGGCCGTTCATCGCGGCGGCCATGCCGTGCTCGCGAATGCCGTAATGGATGTAGTCGCCGCCGAATGCGCCGCTCTTGACCGGAGCCTGCGCCTTGGCGTGCGTCAGGTTCGAATGGGTCAGGTCCGCCGAGCCGCCGACGAGCCCGGGGATCGTCCCGGCGATGCCGTCGAGCACCTGTTGCGAGGCCTGCCGCGTCGCAAGCTTGGGCCGCTCGCTCGCAAAGCGTTCACGCAGTTTCGCCGCGGCCAGCGCATAGGCGGCCGGCAGAGCCACGGCCTTGCCCTCGACGAACAGATCGCGCTGCTCCGGCGTCGCGCCTTCGTAGCGATCGAGCCAGGCGAGACGTTCGACCTGCCCGCGCTGCCCGACCATCCGCCACGCCTTCGCGATCGTGACAGGCACCACGAAGGGCTGATAATCCCAGCCGAGCGTTCGCCGCGCCGCCGCGGCCTGCTCAGCGCCGAGCGGCGCGCCATGCGCCTTCTCGGTGCCTTGCCTATCAGGCGCGCCATAGCCGATCACGGTGCGGCAGGCGATCAGCGACGGTTTTGTGCTCTCGCGTTCCTCCGCAATCGCCTGCGCGACGGCCTCGGGATCGTGGCCATCCACCCGGCGCACCGACCAACCGGACGCAGCGAAACGCGCAAGCTGGTCGTCGGAGGTGGCAAGCGACGTCGGCCCGTCGATTGAGATACCATTGTCGTCGAACAGCACGATCAGGCGGCCGAGCTGGAGATGGCCCGCCAATGAGATCGCCTCCTGGCTGATGCCTTCCATCAGACAGCCATCGCCGGCAATCACATAAGTGAAATGGTCAACAAGCCCATCGCCATGCCGTGCATTGGCCATCCGTTCCGCGAGCGCCATGCCGACCGCGGTCGCAATCCCCTGCCCCAACGGCCCCGTCGTGGTCTCGACACCAGGCGTATGACCATATTCCGGATGGCCCGGCGTCTTCGAGCCCCATTGCCTGAAGGCCTTGATGTCGTCGAGGCTGACGGCGCCGCCGGTGAGATGCAGCAGAGCATAGAGCAGCATCGAACCGTGCCCCGCCGAGAGCACGAAACGGTCGCGGTCCGGCCAATTGGGGTGTGCGGAGTCGAACCTCAGGAACCGTGAGAACAGCACGGTCGCGACGTCGGCCATGCCCATGGGCAAACCGGGATGGCCGGACTGCGAGGTCTCGATGGCGTCGATCGCCAGGAAGCGGACGGCATTGGCGAGATCGCGGTGCGTGACTGCCGTGAGGTCGGCGTCCGCGTGGACGGAGATATTCATCGGATCCTCCCCTCGTTCACTTCAGATTTCGCTTGCGCTCGATCAGCTGCATGATCAGCGGCGTCAGGATCAGCTGCATCGCCAGATCAAGCTTCGCGCCGGGACACACAATGGAGTTCGCACGGGACATCCAGCTGTGCGGCAGCATCGAGAGCAGATAGGGGAAATCGATGCCACGCGGGTTCTTGAAGCGGATCACGACCATCGATTCGTCCGGCGTCGGGATCCAGCGCGCGATGAAAGGATTGGAAGTATCCACCGTCGGCACGCGCTGGAAATTGATGTCGGTCTCGCTGAATTGCGGACAGATGTAGTGGATATAGTCTGGCATCCGCCGCAGCACAGTGTCGGTGACAGCTTCGGTCGAATAGCCGCGCGCACTGCGGTCGCGGTGCAGCTTCTGGATCCATTCGAGATTAATGACGGGCACGACGCCGATCTTGAGGTCGGCATAGCGTGCAACATTGACCTTCTCGGTGACGACGGCGCCGTGCAGGCCTTCGTAGAACAGCAGATCCGAATTCTCCGGCAGCCGTTCCCATTCGGTAAAGGTGCCGGGCGCTACGCCATGCAGCGCGGATTCCTCGGCATCGTGCACGTAATGCCGCGTCGTCGCAGTGCCGGTCTCGCCATAATCGCGGAACGCCCGCTCCAGCTCCTCGAACAGATTGGTCTCGGGGCTGAAATGGCTGAAATGCCTGTTGCCACGCTCGGCCTCACTGGCCATCTGCGTACGCATCTCGGTGCGGTCATAGCGGTGAAAGGCGTCGCCTTCGATGTAGGCGGCGTTGACCTTCTCGCGGAAGAATATCTGCTCGAAGGTCCTCTTCACCGAGGTCGTGCCGGCGCCGGAGGAGCCGGTGATGGAAATGATCGGATGCTTTCTGGACATGCGCCGTCCCTCTCAAACGCGGAAGAAGCCGCGACGCGCGAACAGCGGCGCGGAGCCGCTCGCCACCAGCAGCAGATCGCAATGCAGTTCCTCGACGCGGCGCACCTCGCTGCTCGAGCCCATGACGAGGGGCACGCGCTGGTGCAGGCTTTGCGCGGCGAGGTCGAGGATGCGCTCGCGCCCCGTCGAGGCAGAGCCGCCGGCCTGCTCGATGATCATCGCCATCGGATGCGCTTCGTAGGTGAGGCGCAGGCGGCCGTCGCCATAGCCAGGGCGCGCATCAGAGGGATAGAGGAACACGCCGCCGCGGGTGAGGATGCGATAGGCTTCCGCGACCAGCGATCCGATCCAGCGCATGTTGAAATTGCGGTTGGCGGCCCCGTCGACGCCGGCAAGGCATTCGTCGACGAAGGCGCGCACCGGCGGATCCCAATGCCGGCGATTCGACACATTGATCGCGAACTCGTCGCACGTCTCGGCGACCTGAACACCGCTGCGCGCGAGGCTGAAGCAGCCGGCCTTGCGGTCAAGCGTGAAGATGTCGACACCGTCGCCGAGCGTCAGCACCAGCGAAGTCTGCGGCCCGTAGGTGACGAACCCTGCCGCGAGCTGCGCCGAGCCGCGCTGGTGGAAGGCGAGCGCGAGATCATCCGGCGCAGGCAGGATCGAGAAGATCGTGCCGACGGTCATGTTGATGTCGATGTTGGAGGAGCCGTCGAGCGGGTCGATCGCGACGCAGATGCGGCCTTCGCGGTCGCCGATCTGCGGCTCGCGCATCTCCTCCGATGCCAACGCCGCGATCGGCAGCTTGCCGAGGCAGCGGCGCAGGATCGCATCCGCCTGCACGTCGAGATCGCGCTGGAGATCGCCGTCGCTGTTGCGGCCGGTGGTCAGGCCGGAGGCGTCGGCAAGATCGCCCGTGGCGATGAGGTCGGCGATCTCGATCGCCGCTGCCGCGATGGCATCGACTGCAGCCGCGACCGCAAGCGCGTGCGGAGCCGTCTCGGAATACCGTTGAAGGTGGTCGTCCAGCCTGAGTTGCCCGGTCATCTGCGTCCATCCCCTTGCGGGCGCCGCATCCATTCCCTCCCTGGCGGAGGTAGGTCGCGGTCGGTCCCGGCATGAGGAGATTGACAGGGGCGGCTTAATAAGGAAAATTTCTATTCATAATGAGTGTCAAAGAAATTTCTTATAATGGCCCTGGCCAGGCGGCGACCCAGCTCCGGCATCTGACGATCCGGCAGCTGCGCTCGCTCGCGGCGCTCTCGGCCAAGGGCAGCGTCACAGCTGCCTCCGGCCTTCTCGGTCTGACCCAGCCGGCCGTCACCCAGCAACTCCGGCAGCTTCAGGACCTCGCCGGCTTGCCGCTGGTGCAGCGGACCGGCGACGGCATGCTGCTGACGGAGGCGGGCAAGGAGGTGCTGACGCTGGCCGAGCGCGTCGAAGCCGCGATCATGGACTGCCAAGGCGCGCTCGATCTGCTCGCCGGACGAACCGGCGGCACCGTGCATCTCGGCGCGGTCTCGACCGCGAAGTACTTCGTGCCGCACGCGATCGCGGCATTCTCGAAGCGGTATCCGAAGGTCGAGATCAAGCTCACCGTCGGCAATCGTGAGGAGATCCGCGAGGCCATGCACGGCTACGACCTCGATTTCGCGGTGATGGGTCGGCCACCGGCCGACGTCAGTGTCGATGTCCGTCAGCTCGGGCGCAATCCGCACATCATCGTCGCCCGCAAGGGCCACTGGCTGGAGAAGGATAGAGGCCTCAGCCTGACCGATCTCGTGCACGAGACTTTCCTCACCCGCGAGCGGGGATCGGGCACGCGGACGCTGATGGAGGGCATGTTCCAGAGGTCGGACCTCGAGCCGATCATCGGCATGGAGATGAGCAGCAACGAGACCATCAAGCAGGCTGTGATCGCCGGGCTCGGCATCGCCTTCATCTCGGCGCACACGGTGGCGCACGAGCTCGCGGAGGGCCGGCTGATCGTGCTCCACGTCGCCGGCTTGCCGATCGTCCGGCAATGGTACGTGATCCGCCGCAGCGACAAGGTGCTGCTGCCGCCGGCGCAGGCGATGTTCGATTTTCTGGGCTCAGAGGGATCGAACTATCTGCCCGACGTGCCCGAATTCGGCGCGCAATAGCCCGCTGATATTCAGCCCATCAGCTTCATCGCAACCGTTGCCGCCAGGATGACGATGATCTGGAGCAGGCGCTCTGTCGTGAAGATGCGGTTGAAGGTCGTCATCGCTCGGCCCCGGCCGTCGTGAAGAAATGTCGATCGGCTAGTGCTAGCATATGCGCGCGGTCAGACAATTCCGGAGTTGCCCTGGGTTCTGTTCGCGCCGGAGCGACCGCGAAAGGACTGCATCTCACCCTCTCCCCGACAGACGCTCGATCCACCACGCAAGATCGCGGTCTGCGCCGGCCTCGAATCCGATGGCCGGCACGCCGGCGGTGACGCTGCGGAGAAGCCCGATTTCGGCCGCGATAAGCGGTTCGGCATCGACGCCGGTTGCGTCGACGACGCCGAACCTGACCAGGTGCCGCGCCTTGAGCCTGTCGGCGAAATGCTCGATCACGCTGCGCAGGCTGCGCGCTTCGCCGCCGGCGAGATTGACGGCGCCGGTCAGATCGCTCTCGAGCACAGCCGCGATCATCTGCGCGAGGTCGTCGACATAGACGAAGTCGCGCAATTGCTCGCCGTGCGAACAGTCGAAGGCCTGTCCGGCGCGCAGACTCCTGATCAGCAAAGGGATGAGGCGCTTCTCCGGCTCGTGCGGACCGAAGGGGAAGAACACGCGGCCCCAGGCAGCGCCAGCGGCGATGTAAGCCTCGGATGTCACGAGTTTGGTTTGGCCGTACAACGTCGTCGGGCGACAATCGGTCAGTTCCGCGCACGGACCAGCTTGCGGGCCGTATTCGAGGCAGCTTCCGATCCCGAGGATCCGGCGCGTGCCGCAGGCCCTGGCGCGCGCGAGCAGGTCGACGCTCGCCTCCGCCCAGAGCCGGTTGACGGGATTTTCGCGATAGCGCCCCGGCCGCGCTTCCCAGGCGAGATGCACGAGGTGCGTCGGGCGCGATGCGAGCAGCGCATCCGCGCGACCGGATTCAGTGAGCAGATCAGCCGCATGCCACGTGACGCCGGCGCTCGCCGGTCGCGGCGCGCGCGCGACGCCATGCACCTCGAAGCCGCATTCAAGCAGCGCCGGCACCAGCGCATGACCGATGAATCCGGAGGCGCCTGTGACCAGCACCCGCTTCATGCGAGATAGGGCAGCGCGCGGTCGCGCGCGGACAGGATCGGATCGGCAAGCGGCCATGCAATTGCCAGTGATGGATCATCCCAGCGAATGCCGGTCGCACCTGGCGCGTCATAAGGCGTATCGATGAAGTACATCAGCTCGGTGCGATCTGCGAGCGTCTGGAAGCCATGCGCGCATCCGGCAGGAATGAACACGGCGTTGCGGCGATCGGCGGCGAGCTCGACCGAGCACCATTGTCCATAGGTCGGCAGCGTTCGGCGCAGATCGACGATCACGTCGAAGGCGCGGCCGGCAACGCAACGCACCAGCTTGGCCTCCAGCCGACCCGCCTGATAGTGCAAGCCGCGCAAGGTACCCGCGCGTTCGTTGTAGGACAGGCTGTGCTGTGCGAAATGCGTCGGCAGGCCGTGCGCGACGAACGCTTCAGCGTCGAACAGCCGCGCGAAGAATCCGCGTGCGTCGGCCTCCGGCTCGATCCCGATTTCCAGGACGCCTGGCAACGCCAATGGCGTGAACTTCATGTCAGGCGCTCCCTCCCGAACACCCCTGGTGAATTGGTTTTTTCGTTTGCATCGCGCGTGGCGATGTCGGAACTTCTGTGGTTCCGGAGGAATCCCTAGCAGCCGCCGTAGAGCGGCACAACAAGGCGCTTGCCATGGCCAGGCATCGATGCCGCTTCTGCGCCGAGGGGCTCGACGAGACGTTCGTCGATCTCGGCCTGTCGCCTTTGGCAAACTCCTTTGTCCCGCCGGAGCGGGCGGACGCCGTCGAGCCGACCTATCCACTGCATGCCCGTGCGTGCCATGCCTGCGGACTGGTCCAGCTTCCGCAGTTCGAGCCTGCGGCCAACATCTTCGACCAATATCTCTATTACTCCTCCTATTCCGAGAGCTGGCTGCGGCACGCCGAGGCCTACGCCGCGGAGATGATGACGCGCGCCAGGCTTGGCGCGGACTCCGAGGTGATCGAGATCGCCAGCAATGACGGATATCTCCTGCAATATTTCCAGCGCGCCGGCATCCGTTCGCTCGGTGTCGAGCCCGCAAGCGGCCCTGCGGCGACCGCGGTCGCGAAGGGCATCCCGACCAGGACCTGTTATTTTGGACGCGATACGGCGATCGCACTGAGAGCCGAAGGCCACAGGCCCGACCTGATCGTCGCCAACAACGTGCTGCCGCACGTCCCCGATATCAACGATTTCGTCGCGGGCCTGCGCATTCTCCTGCCCGAGACCGGACGCGTGACCCTGGAGCTTCCGCATCTGCTGCATCTGATCGAAGGGATCCAGTTCGACACGATCTATCACGAGCACCTGTCGTACTTCTCGCTCGCGACCCTTCAGGCGGTGTTTCGCGCGCATGCCTTGCGCGCCTTCGATGCGGATGAGTTGCCGACGCATGGCGGCTCGCTGCGTCTGCACGTCTGCACTGAAGCTTCGTCTCAACAGCCCTCGCTTGCGCTCGATGGCTTGCGACGGCGCGAAGCGGCAGCAAGCCTCGACCAACCTGCGACCTGGCATGGTTTTCGGGAGAAGGTTGCGGCGAAGCGCACGATGATCCGCGACTTCCTTGTCACGGCACGGCGCGCGGGCAAGACGGTGCTGGCCTATGGCGCGCCCGCGAAGGGCAACACGCTGCTCAATTATTGCGGCATCACGCGCGAGCTGATCCCGTTTACGGTGGATCGCAATCCGCACAAGCAGGGCCTGCTGCTGCCGGGAACGCATCTGCCGGTCCGCGATCCCGCAGCCCTCGTCGCGGCCAGGCCCGATTACGTCTTCATCCTGCCCTGGAATTTGAAGGACGAGATCATCGCCCAGCTGGCGGAGGTTCGCGCCTGGGGCGGGCAGTTCGTGGCGCCCGCGCCTGACCTGACGATCGTATCGTGAGCGATGGTTAACGATCAGGCCGCGAGCGGGGTGGCGTAATCCATGCGCGCGGCGAAATAGGATTCCAGCTCCGACAGCGCACGGTCTTCCCATTCCCTCGCCTGCTCCAGCAGCGACCAGCTCTGGCCCGGGCGGAATGTCGCGGTCTGGCGATAGAGCGATGCGATGCCGCGATAGCGGCGCACATTCTCCAGGATGGCGTGACCACTCATTTGGCCGTTCATGTCCGAAAACTCCCTCGTCCTTCCTGTGAGGGAACTTGCGGCCAAATCTTTTTCGAAAAGTTAGCGGCGCGCGGCAAGTGCGCGGATGGTTGCCGGAGTGTTGCGCGCGGGCAACGTCCGCGCTCGCCTATCCCGCTTTTATTGCGAATTCGTTGCCGCGCTCTCGCCCGAAGGCTTCAGCCCGCCGCGGCTGATGATCGTCATCGTCTCGCGGCAGAGATCGGCAAGACCGATCAGGAGCACAGCAATGAGGCAGAACAGGTTGATGGAATCCGCAGCCGCGCTGTTCAATGGCGTGAACTGGAAGAAGGGCGGGATGAACGCCCACCACACCAGCGGAATGGTGAGCAGCGCGGCGAACGCCGCCGCCGGCGCGCCTGCGACAAATCCGAGTACGAACAGGCTGGGCAGAAACGCTGCGAAATAGAGTTTTGCGCCGAGCGCGACGCAGACGCCCTGAAGCGCAGCCGACACTCCGACAACGATTAGCCCAAGCAGAAACGCCTGCCACGACCATGGCCGTACCCGCGGTACGCCAAACAGCCCCGCACGCATCATCAGCCTCCCCCTGCCGCCCGTTAACCGGGCCCGCTTGCGACCAAAGTACTACAGCGGCAGGGAAACCGCGAGATGGAAATCGCAGGGTCCGGGCCGCTGTATCCACGGCTTGGTAAACAGCCGGGGGGGCACAATCCTACCGCTATTCGGTGGCCGCATAGAGCAAGCCCGCGATCGGCAAGGCAAGGCCAATGGCCGATGCCAGCGCCCAGCCGCCTTGCGCAAACGCCCAGGCGCCGACTGCGGAGCCGGCAGCGCCGGCCGCGAAGAACGTCGCCATATAGAGCCCGTTGAGGCGGCTGCGATGCTCGTGGCCGAGCGCGAAGATGGCGCGGAAGCCGAGCACGACGTTGCCCTGACAGCCGAGATCGATGGCGATCGCGGCCACGATCAGGCACGCGAGATTCAACATCGATCCAGCGGCGCCGATGAACGTCACGAGGAATCCGAAGGCAGCGAGCAGCATCGCGACAAGGGTTGCGACCCGGCTGTGGCCGCGGTCCGCCAGGCGGCCCGCGACCGGAGCCGAGAACACGCCGGCGACGCCGGCCAGGGCGAACAGGGCGATGCCGCTCTGGGTGAAACCGAACGCGCGTGCGAGCTGGAGCGGCGCGACGGTCCAGAACAGCGTGAAGCAGCCGAACAGGCTCGCCTGATAGAGCGCGCGGCGCCGCAGCAGCGGCGTGGTGCGCACCAGATGCGGCATCGACAGCAGCAGCGCGCCGTAATGCATGCGCGCGACCGGATTTCGCTTCGGCAACACCATCCAGAGCGCGGCGGCGAGCAGGATCATCAGCGCAGCGGAGCCGAAGAACACCGCATGCCACGACGACGCTGCGGTGACGAAGCTCGACACCGGCCTTGCCAGCATGATGCCGAGCATCAGGCCGGTCGAGACGTTGCCGACGACGCGGCCGCGAATGGCTTCCGGCGCCAGATGCGCGGCATAGGGAATGATGATCTGCACCGCGACCGAGCCGAGCCCGATGAACAGCGCGGCGATCAGGAACGGCAGCGCGTGGGTCGAAAATGCGGCAGCCAGCAGTGCGGCGGCGCCGAGCATGATGACCGAGCAGATCAGCAGACGGTTCTCGACGAGATCCCCGAGCGGCACGATGAACAGAAGCCCCGTGCCGTACCCGATCTGCGTCATGGTGACGATCAGCCCCGCCGCCGCATGCGACAGGCCGAGCGCGGCGCTGATCGGGGCGATCAGTGGCTGGGCGTAGTAGATGTTGGCGGCGACCATGCCACAGGCCGCGGCCAGCACGAAGGTCAGTCGCTGCGACACCGCATCCGGTTCGGGCGCGGTTTCGATCGTGGCATTCATCGTCATTGACGCAAGTCTCCGATAGATCGGGAACAATTGTTCCCTAATAGGACATGAAATCAGGCGAGCAGCTTCATCGCGACGGCGACCAAGCGTTCGCCGTCGAGCGGCAGCCGCGCCTTGCCGACGACGCGCAAGCCCTGGGTGATGCAGATCATCAGCCGCGCGGTGTCGTCGGCCTCGACATTTTCAGGGATCGAGCCGTCGGCCTGGCCTTCGCGGATCAGGCCGGCGATGAAGTCTTCGTTGGTTTTGAGCTGCGCGGACACGCGCGCGCGCATCACCGGATCGACCGCCGACAACTCGACCGCGCTGCCGACCACGAGACAGCCGCGCCGGCCTTCGCTCCCCTGGGAGTGCTCGACATAGGACAGCAGCACGAGACGCAAGCGTTCGCGGCCATTCGTGCCGCGCGCGGCCGCGCTGCGGGTCTGCTCCCGGCGCACTGTGGCGTAGCGCTCGAAGGCGGCGACGAATACGGCGTGCTTGTCGCGAAACGCCTTGTAGACGCTGCCGGTGGCAAGCCGCATCGCTGCGGTGAGGTCGCCGATGGACGTGGCATGATAGCCGCGCTCGCGAAACACCCGCAAGGCGCGGTCCAGCGCGGTATCCATGTCGAATTCCCGGGGACGGCCGGGCGGACGGGCGGCGGGTTGCGAAATCCGGGCGGCTTTTTGCATTGCGGGATAATAGGGAATGATCGTTTCCGAATAAAGACACGTGGTTGTGAATGGAAGAGGTCCGGATGGTCGGCGGAAGCGCCAAACTCTCGTGTGCCGGACGCGCTGCAACGCCGCTTGGCGTTGCTGCACAGAGCCGGGGCCCAGAAGGCTGCACGACCGGTGTCGATAGATGGGCCCCGGCTCAGCAGCGCATCGTCGAAGAGACGCTGCGCTGCGTCCGGGGCACGCACCGGAGATTGGGGCGCGCTCTCACCACTGTCATTCCCCGCGAAGGCGGGGAATCCAGTACGCTGCGGCCCCTCGGCTGAACACCAACGGCCTCGGAGTACTGGATCGTCCGGTCGAGCCGGACGATGACAGCGAGGGTGTGGTTGCAGACACGCCTTGGCATTCTCGCGGCTCAATTCGCCCGAGCTTTGCATCGCCTTTCGCCGCTCTCCAATCCAAGAGGGCGCAGGGAAGGCCGGGTGCCGACTGGCACCCGCGGTCCGCTGCGCGAAAAGCACACGCAGGAAAACCGCACAGCAGCATACAGGTGTCGCCGATCACTCGGCCTTCCCTGCGCGATGGTCGGACGGCTTATGCCGTGCTCTCCCGGGAGCCGAACTTTCCTTCTGGCCTCCCTCGCCCCGCAAATTGACGATGCCGTCTACCCGGTTGGGCTCGCGCACATCTCCGCAAAGGGTTTGACCGTAGCAACGACGGTCAGGACCACACGGTTTTGCCGTACGCATTAGCGCCGCTCGTCCGCACGCGGCCTCGGGCTCACAGGGACTACCCGCCCTGCCCTTAGCCTCTCGCGCACGACGCTGCCGCGTCCACCGCAACCCGGCTCGCATATCGTGACGACGTACGATCGCCCCTCAAGGATGAGCCGGGATGAGCGACGCATACGTCATTTCCGAAATTCGGTAAAGCGGAATATTTTTACCCGGAGGGATTGACAGAGCCGCGACACAGCAAGGTCCCGTAGCCCGGATGGAGCGCAGCGCAATCCGGGAAAGTGCCAAATGCCGGGCGAGCGGCCCCGGATTACGCTTCGCTCCATCCGGGCTACAACGGTCACCGCTTCACCGCCGTCCCATCTGCCATCATCGTCACGCCCTTCCGTTCCACGATCATCCCATAGGCCTGCGGCTGGCGGTGAACGTCGAAATTGAAGGTCGTGCGCTTGTAGGAGTTGCAGAGATCGAGATCGCAGCGGGCCAGCGCGATCTCGTCGCCCTTGGTCGTGCAGCGCGCGATGATCTCGCCGGAGGGCGCAATGATGCAGCTGCCGCCGATGTGGTCGACGCCCTCTTCAACGCCGGCCTTGGCGACGCCGACCACGAAGGTGCCGTTCTGGTAGGCGCCGGATTGCATCACCAGATGATTGTGGAACAGCGAGAGGTCGTCATGCTCGGGCGCGGGCGGATTGTGCACGGGCGTGTTGTAGCCGATCATCACCATCTCGACGCCTTGCAGGCCCATCACCCGGTAGGTCTCGCTCCAGCGGCGGTCATTGCAGATCGCCATGCCCATCACGCCGCCGAAGGCATCGGTCACGCCAAAACCGCTGCCGGGCTCGAAATAGCGCTTCTCCAGATGCTGGAATTCGCGCCACGGCTCATGCTCGGCATGGCCGGGCAAATGAACCTTGCGATACTTCAAGACGATCGCGCCGCTCTTGTCGACGAGGATGGAGGTGTTGTAGCGCCTGACGACACCGGCCTCGACCGTCAGCTCGGCGTAGCCGAGATAGAATCCGATACCGAGCTCGCGGCCGAGATCGAACAGGGCCCGCGTCTCCGGTCCCGGCATCTCGCGCTCGAAAAAACTGTCGATCTCCGCCTGATCCTCAAAATACCAGCGCGGAAAAAATGTGGTCAGCGCGAGCTCGGGATAGACGATCAGATCGCAGCCGTTCGCCTTCGCCTGGCGCATCATGGCCATCAGCCGCGCCACGACCTCGGTTCTGGTCTCAGCTCGCGCAATCGGGCCGAACTGGCCGGCTGCGATATTCACAAATCTCGCCACGAATCTGTCCTTCACTTCACGGATCGTCTCGCGAGCGAGCCTATCGCGCGACTCGCCGCGCGCACAGCCTCGCTGTCTCGCACGATGCCCAATGACGAGGCAGGGCACGCTTCCGTCGCGCGGAATGCACCGACGACAAATTGTAATGTTGCGCGTCTACGCTTTGGCCGGGTCAACGCACGATGCAGAGCAGACGTGATGTCAACCGAGCTGACTGAAGAGGTGCAGACATTTTTCCGGGCCTATTGCGCGGCGTTCGAGACGCTGGATGTGGAGGCGATCGCCGATTGCGTGGCCTATCCGAGCCACATCGTGTCGGATGGCGACGACGTCACGCTGATCGCGATGTCGAACCGGCAGGAGTGCCTGGCTGCGATGAGCCGCGTGGTCGTGCTTCATCGCCAGCTTGGCGCGCCGTCGGGGCGCATTCACGGCCTGTCGATTATCGCGCTGTCGCCGCGCCTGGTGCAGGCGTCGCTGACGATGGACGTGCTCGATGGCACATCCAGCCCTCTCTACGACTTCCAGGCCAGCTACAGCCTCGCGAAATTCTCAGGCGCCTGGCGCATCGTCGCGATCGTACACAACCAGATGCCTCGGCTGCTCCGATGCATCGCGCAGCGTCAGCCGGGCGCGACGTAATCCGGAACTTTCGTTGCCAATCTGCAACGGTTCCCCACGGTCTGAAGCCGGCCCAAAGAAACTCCCATTCCGGCCACGAACCCTGCTCACAACGCCGTGAGACTATCAGGGGAACGACGATGCGTGCACAACGCGTTTGGAAAGTGAACGGGGCCGCCAATATCGGGCACCTTCAATCAAGACTGGACGACCTCAACAAGCGTCTCGGTCAGCTCGAAAGCCAGCATCCGGAGAGCTGGAAGGTCGAAGAACTGAGATCGAGCGCGCTCAGCCTGTCGCGCGAGATCGACGACATCCGCTGCGCCGAGGCAACGGAGGCCTTGAGCGAGCTCTTGCGGAAGTAGACGTGGCCTGATGATTCGGCGCCGCGCCAGGAACCAACGCCGCGCGCGGCGCTTTCCATGCTGAGCATGGAGCAAGATCATGACCAGGCACCTGACGCGAGCCCATCTCGCGCGCGGCGTGGCCGGCGCGGTATCCACGCTGGTCCTGTGCGCCACGATGGCATTCACCATCGCGCGCCATTTCGCACCGTGAGGGATTTCGCGTGACGTCCGACCCCGAGGAATCGGTGAGGCTGCAAGGCTACGGCGAGATGACGTTGCGCACCGCCATCACGACGCTGATGCTGCTGGCGCCACGCGAACGCGCGGACGCAACCATCTTCCGCGTCCGTGACGGCGTGCGGTTGGCCTCCAGCGAGATCGCCGAACTCGCTTCAGAATGGGGCCTCACGCCGGCGCCTGAGATCAGGTCTCCGAAACTCGCACCCGAGCAGCACTGGACGCACATCGTTCGTGGCATGGTCCGCGAAGCGCCGCTGCCGGCGTTGATGGTGGCGTTCATGATCGGCGTGCTGGTGGCGAGGCGGTAAGGTCTCCGCTAGTTTTGATTGCACTGCTGAATCAGCACCTCGACTCATCTGGTGCAGCGTCATCGGAATCCCGGTAGGTTGCGCGACACGTTTGCGCACGAGATATCCTTGATGGCGAAGGCAGCAATTGGCGATCTGGAAGGTGGCGCAGCGTTGTGCGCTTGGTTCGAAGGCGCTCCATCATTCCACGATGCGACGTTGCGGGAGCTGGAACTTCGCCAGGGCGCACCGAGCCGGTTGATCACCCACGCGTTTCGGATGGGCTCCGAGGTCGATGCACAGGGATATTTCCGGCTGACGAAGCATGTGGACGTAACGTTCACCATCTTCGAGCTGATCGAGGTTCAGCTGTTCGAATTCACGGAAGCCGGGATCATGTTCGGGCTCGACATCGAGATCGATACCGACGGCACGACGCTGAGCTTCGATTCCAGCTATGGAGTGCACGGCCGGATCAAAGCCAAGCGAGTCGTCGTCTCGTTCGAGCCCCGGCCGATCGGTTCATTCTGAACCCGCCAAGCCATGCCACGCGCACAGACGCCCCTGCCCGGCCAAATCGGCCGTGGACCCGTCCCGAAAATCGTTGCAAAAAGGGCTCCCGAGGCGCTGGCGGCCGGTCCGCCAAGCCTTTAGGAAAACGTCGACTTTTTGAAATAATGGTCGGAGTGGCAGGATTCGAACCTGCGACCCCTGCGTCCCGAACGCAGTGCTCTACCGGGCTGAGCCACACTCCGACAAGAGGCCGGCTTATAGCGTTGGGTTTGGCGCACTGCAAGCGGCCGGTTTGAGGAATTTCGTCCCAGTGAAAACGGGTCTTGAAACGCTGATTTTACCGGCTGGCGCTGCCGGCGCGGAAGCCGCTGCCCGGACTTTGGCCGCCGGCGGGCTGGTCGCGTTCCCGACCGAGACGGTCTACGGGCTCGGGGCGGACGCCGCCAATGCCACTGCGGTCGCCCATATCTACAGCGCCAAGGGGCGGCCGGCCTTCAATCCGCTGATCGCCCATGTCGCCGATCTTGCCGCGGCGCGCCGGATCGGGCGGTTCGACGCGCGTGCCTTGCGCCTTGCCGAGGCGTTCTGGCCGGGGCCGCTGACGCTGGTGGTGCCGAAGACGGACAACTGCCCGGTGGCGGATCTCGCCACCGCGGGCCTCGACACGGTCGCGATCCGCATTCCCGCCCACCCGGTGGCGGAGGCGATTTTGCGCGCCTTTGGCGGGGCCGTGGTGGCGCCGTCCGCAAACATCTCCGGCCACGTCTCGCCGACACTGGCGGCCCATGTCGAGAGCGATCTTGCGGGGCGGATCGACCTGATCGTGGACGGCGGGCCTGTTACGGTCGGCGTCGAATCGACCATTGTCGGCTGCTTCGACGCGCCGATGCTGCTGCGCCCCGGCGGGCTGTCGCGCGAGCGGATCGAAGCCGTGCTCGGCTTAAGCCTGGCGCGGCCGCCGGTGGACGCCGGGAGCGACGACAGCCAGCCGCTGGCGCCGGGCATGCTGGCCTCGCATTACGCGCCGCGCGCCGCTGTGCGGCTCAATGCACAGGACGTGGCGCCGGGTGAAGCGCTGCTGGCGTTCGGGCCCGCGCACCTTCCCGGCGTTGACGCCGCTGCCGCCGTCATGAATTTGTCGCCCGCGGCTGATCTCGATGAAGCCGCCGCTAATCTGTTCGGCTATCTTCGGGCGCTCGATGCGAAGGCACCGAGAGCGATCGCCGTGATGGCGATTCCCGAGGACGGCTTGGGCGAAGCCATCAACGACCGGCTGCGCCGCGCGGCTGTTGCGAGATAGCGCATGATCCGGAAAAGTGTGCAGCGGTTTTCCGATAAGATCATGCGCAAGAGAGTCAGAGCGAAGTAGAGACGAGACAATGAACATCAACAAGCCTGCCACCCCTCCGCTTGCGCCCGAGCTGATCGACCAATTCCGCAAGATCGTCGGCGAGCGCCATGCGATCACCGATGCGGCCGATATCGAGGCTTACGTCACCGAGGAGCGCAATTTGTTCCACGGCCGCTCGGCCTTAGTGCTGCGCCCGGGCTCGACGGCGGAGGTGTCCGCGATCTGCAAGCTCGCCTCCGCGCACAACATCGCGCTGGTGCCGCAGGGCGGCAACACCGGGCTCGTCGGCGGCCAGACGCCGCACAATGGCGAGGTCGTGGTGTCGCTGCGGCGCCTGGACAAGATTCGCGAGGTCGACACCGCCTCCAACACCATGACGGTCGAAGCCGGCGTGGTGCTTCAGATCGCGCAGCAGAAGGCGTCCGACGTCGACCGGTTGTTTCCGCTGTCGCTCGGCGCTGAAGGCAGCTGCACCATCGGCGGCAATCTCTCGACCAATGCCGGCGGCACTGCCGCGCTCGCCTATGGCGTCGCGCGCGAGATGGCGCTGGGGCTGGAGGTGGTGCTCGCCGATGGGCGCGTGCTCAATTCGCTGTCGAAGCTCAAGAAGGACAACACCGGCTACAATCTGCACAATCTCTTCATCGGTGCGGAAGGCACGCTCGGCATCATCACCGCGGCGACGCTCAAACTGTTTCCGAAGCCGCGGGCGATCGAGACTGCCTATGTCGGGCTGAAATCGCCTGAGGCGGCGCTGAAGCTGCTGACGATCGCGCAAAGCGAAGCCGCCAATGCGCTGACGAGTTTTGAGCTGCTGTCGGAAATGGCGGTGGATTTCTCGGTCCGCCACGGCATCGACGTGCGCGATCCGCTTGCCGAGAAGCATCCCTGGTATGTGCTGATGGAATTGTCCTCCCCCGGCGACGATGCCCGCACGCCGCTGGAGACGATCCTCAGTCGCGCCATGGAGGAAGAGATCGTCGATGATGCCGTGATCGCGGCCAACCTCACCCAGCGCAACGGCTTCTGGAAGCTGCGCGAGGAGATGTCGCCGGCGCAGAAACCCGAGGGCGGCTCGATCAAGCACGACATCTCGGTGCCGATCGCCGCCGTGCCGGCCTTCATCACGGAAGCCAATGAAGCCGTGGTGAAACTGATCCCGGGCGCGCGGCCGGTGCCGTTCGGCCATCTCGGCGACGGCAATCTGCACTACAATGTCAGCCAGCCCGTCGGTGCCGACACCGCGGATTATCTGGCGCGCTGGCACGAGATGAATGCCGTCGTGTTCGAGATCGTGCTGCGCATGGGCGGCTCTATCTCGGCCGAGCACGGCATCGGCGTGCTCAAGCGCGACGAGTTGCCTGACGTCAAGGACAAGACCGCGATCGAGCTGATGCGATCGATCAAGGCGATGCTCGATCCGCAGGGGATCATGAATCCGGGGAAGGTGCTGTGAGCGCTCCTCTCTCCCCCGCCCCGCTTGCGATCGACGCCATCACCGACGCCGATGTCGAGCCGGTGGTCGCACTGTGGCAGCGCTGCGGCCTGACGCGTCCCTGGAACGATCCACATGCCGACATCGCGCTGGCGCGACGGCGCGACAATTCCACCGTGCTGATCGGCCGCGATGGCGGCGCGATCGCCGCGACCGTCATGGTCGGTCATGACGGCCATCGCGGCTGGATCTATTACGTCGCGGTCGATCCCGATATCCGCAAGCGCGGCTTGGGCCGGGCGATCATGGCGGCGGCCGAAGACTGGCTGCGCGCGGCCGACATCGCAAAACTCCAGCTGCTGGTCCGCCGCGAGAATGCGCAGGCCAATGCGTTCTACCAGTCGCTGGGTTTCGAGGAGTCCACCTCGGTGATGTTCCAGAAGTGGCTCGACGGCCGCGAACAGCCCCGTTAGCTCTCACCCCGGATTACAGCAATGACCATCTCCGACCGCGTCCGCATCAAGGACGTCCGCGTGCTCTCGAACGGCTGGACCACGCTGAAGAACACCACGTTCGACTACCGGCGCGCCAATGGCGAGTGGCAGACGCAGCACCGCGAGACCTATGAGCGCGACAACGCCGCCGCCGTGCTGCCGTATAATCGGGCTGGGCGTACGGTGATCCTGGTCAAGCAATTCCGTCTGCCGGCATTCATCCGCGGCTACGACGATCTCCTGATCGAAGCGGCCGCAGGTGTGCTCGATGATGCCTCGCCCGAGGTGCGCATCCGCGCCGAGGCCGAGGAGGAAACCGGCTATCGCCTGCACCACGTCCAAAAAGTGTTCGAGGCCTTCATGAGCCCCGGCGCCATCACCGAAAAACTGCATTTCTTCGTCGCCGAATACGAGCCGGAGATGCGGGTGAGCGCCGGCGGCGGTCTCGAACACGAGGGCGAGGACATCGAGGTGCTGGAGCTCGGCATCGACGAGGCGCTGGCGATGATCGCGGACGGCCGGATCATCGACGGCAAGGCGATCATGCTGCTGCAATACGCGGCGCTGCATATTTTTCGGTAGCCCCACCGAGCGACTGTCTCTAGTCTGGCCTCAACAAGAACCAGGAGACGCGCCCCATGTCCGCCTCGCGCGACGACGACTTCGGCTTTGCGCCCGACTACGATGCCCCCGTTCCCTATATGCAGCGCACGCGGGACTATTACACGGCGATCGGCTACACCACGGCGTATCGCTGGGCGCATTACACTGAGGCGCCGTTCCAGCCGCTGAAGAAGCCGCTTTCGCAGTCGCGGGTGACGATCATCACCACGGCTGCGCCGTTCGACCCCACCAAGGGCGACCAGGGGCCCGGCGCGGCGTATAATGGCAGCGCAAAGTTCTATCAGGTCTATGACGGCGACACGGCGAAGCAGCACGATCTGCGCATCTCGCATATCGGCTACGACCGCAAGCACACCACGGCGACCGACAACGGCACCTGGTTTCCGCTGCCGCAGCTTTTGAAGGCACACGCTGCCGGCCGGATCGGCGAGATCGCACCGCGCTTCTTCGGCGCGCCGACCAACCGCAGCCATCGCGTTACGCTCGACACCGACGCGCCGGAGATTTTGGCGCGCTGTCTGGCTGACAAGGTGGACGTCGCCGTGCTGGTGCCGAACTGTCCGGTCTGCCATCAGACCACCGCTTTGGTGGCGCGGCATCTCGAAGCCAACGGCATCCCGACCGTGATCATGGGCTGCGCCAAGGACATCATCGAGCACGCCGCCGTGCCGCGCTTCTTGTTCAGCGACTTCCCACTCGGCAATTCCGCCGGCAAGCCGCATGACGTCGCCTCGCAGGCGCAGACGCTGGAGCTGGCACTGAAGCTGCTGGAGACCGCGAGCGGTCCGCAGACCACCATGCAGTCGCCGCTGCACTGGAGCGAGGATGCCTCCTGGAAGCTCGACTACAACAACGTTGCGCAGCTCTCGCCGGAAGAACTGGCGCGCCGCCGCGCCGAATTCGACAAGCAGAAGGAGCTCGCGCGCGGCAACCGCGCCGCCTGAAATCCTCCGATAACAATAATCAAACGGGGAGAGAAACGTGACGCGACCGTTCGAGGGCGTGAAGATTCTGGACTTCACGCAAGTGCTGGCCGGCCCTTATGCCAGCTACCAGCTGGCGCTGCTGGGCGCGGACGTGATCAAGGTCGAGCGGCGCGAGGGCGAGGACATGCGCCGCACGCCGCTCTCGCGCGAATGGGCAGAACGCGGGCTGGCGCCGGCCTTCCAGGCCATCAACGGCAACAAGCGCAGCCTGACGCTGGATCTGCAAAAGCCTGACGCGATTGCGATCGTGAAGAAGCTGGCGGCGCAGGTCGATATCGTCATGGAAAACTTCCGCCCCGGCGTGATGGACAAGCTCGGCATCGGCTATGAGGCACTCTCCGCGATCAATCCGAAGCTGATCTATTGCGCGGTGTCAGGCTTCGGCCAGACCGGCCCGGACCGCCTGCGGCCCGGCTATGACGGCAAGATGCAGGCGCTGTCAGGCATCATGGCCATCACCGGCCATGCCGAGACCGGCCCGACCCGCGCGGGCTTTGCGGTGTGCGACGTGCTCTCGGGCGCGACAGCCGCGTTCGGGGTTTCGAGCGCGCTGTATCAGCGCGACCGAACGGGCAAGGGCCAGCTCATCGACGTCTCCATGCTGGAGGCGACGATGGCGTTTCTCTCCGGCCAGATCGCGGATTGGTCGGTCGCCGGTCACCGCCAGCAGCTGTCGGGCAACCAGGCGGTCAGCCGCAGGACCACGGCGAACCTTTTCAAATGCGGCGACGGCCACATCCTGCTCGCCGTCAACAACGAAAAACAATATCGCGCGCTGATGTCCGCGCTCGGCCGCGAGGACACGCTGTCCGATCCGCGCTTCGTCGACTGGTTCGCGCGCAACGAGAACGAGCCGGCGCTCCGCGCCATCATCGAGGAGGCGCTCGCAGCAAAGCCCGCGCGCGAATGGGAGACGATCCTGGAAGACGCCGGCGCGCCCTGCGCCAGCATCTGGAAGGTCGAGGAGGTCATCGACCATCCGCAGATCAAGGCACGCGGTGCGATCCAGGAGCTGGATACGCCCTACGGCCGCCTGCGCTTCGCCGGCAGCGGCTTCAAGCTCGCGCATGGCGGCGGCAAGCTGGACCGGATGGCGCCGGAGCTGGGCGCGGATACCGACGCGGTGCTGGGAGAGCTGGGATTCGATGCGGCGGAGATCGCGGGGTTGAGGGCGCGGGAGATTGTGTGAAGGCGCGGCCCTCTAAAACAACGACCCCTGCCCGTCATCCGCCGAGCCAACTGCTGTCTTCCGCACCACCTTCTTCGGCTTCACGGCCTCGACCTCCATCTCCTCCGCGCTGATCGGCAGCACGAGCTGATCATCGTCATTGGCGACGCGGTTGACGCGGGTGGAGACGGGGTGCCAGGCGAGTTCGCCGATGCGCGGCGCCGTCATAAGCGGCAGGATCGCATCGACCTCGTCGCCCCTGCTATCGAGCCAGCGTTCGAAATCGCGCGGGCTGATGGTCACGGGCACGCGGTCATGCAGCGCGGCCAAATCCTCGCCCGCCGCCGCCGTGACGATCGCGACGGTGTCGAGCTCCTCGCCGTTCGGCCCGACCCAGGTCTCGAACACTGCGGCAAAACCAAGCGGCTCGCCGTCGGCACGGTGGATGAAGAACGGCTGCTTGCGGCCGTCGACCGCCTTCCACTCATAGTAGCCGTCGGCCGGGATCAGGCCGCGACGCCGGCGAATCGCGCGTTTGAAGGCGGGCTTCTCCAGCACCGTCTCCGAGCGGGCGTTGATCAGCAGTGTAAATCCCTTGGGATCCTTGACCCAGCTCGGCAGCAATCCCCAGCGCATCAGACGGAAATGGCGAGCGCCGTTCTCGACCAGCACGACCGGAATCGGCTGCGTCGGGGCGACATTGTACCGGGACGGGAAATTCGGCTGCTCGATGTACCCGAACAGTTGCCGTAAAGCCGCGGGGGCCGAAGTTATGACAAAGCGTCCACACATCCCTGGGTGTCTATATAGGGTCCGTTCAGGTCCTTTTAACCCCGAACGTTAACACTGCGGCAGATGAGCTCAATGGCCTCCCAGCCGGCGCGAATGCATGGACAGACGGGACCCGAGGCCGCGGCCTGGGCCGAGCGGCTGCGCGTGGCCAACATCAACCCGCGGACCGGGCTTGCCACCGACTATCTCAACCATTTCAATGAAGCCGTGATGCTCCTGGAAATGGTCCCGGACATGCCGGAATGCGCTGAAGATTTTCTGACCTGGTCGCCGCTGTCCTACGCCGAGCATTTCACGGCGTCGAATTTCAAGGCACGGGATCTGGCCATCGAGGCTTATGAGAAGGCCGAGCCAAGCGTGCGCACCCAATTCGACCACATCACCGACACCATGACCTCGATCCTGACCGCGGTCGGCTCAGCCATGCGCGAGGTCGAGAAGGACACCACCCGCGTCCGCCTCGCCGAGCAGGCGGCGGCCTGGGTCAAGCCGCTGATCGCGGCCTGTGGCGGCATCATCAATGGCGGCGCGGAAGCCGACGTCGACAACATCATGGCGAATTGAGCTGTGGCCCCGGTCGTCCAGCCCACCCATCCCCAGCTCGCGGTCAGTGCCGCGATTTTTCGCGACGGCAAGGTGCTGCTGACCCGCCGCGCCCGCTCACCCGCAAAAGGGTTCTATTCGCTGCCGGGCGGCCGGGTCGAGTTCGGCGAATCGCTGCACCAGGCCCTGAGCCGCGAGGTCGATGAGGAGACCGGGCTCGAGATCGCGATCATCGGCCTTGCCGGCTGGCGCGAGGTGCTACCGGCCGCGCCCGGCGCCGGCCATTATCTGATCATGTCCTTTGCCGCCCGCTGGATGGCCAGGGAGCCAGCCCTGAATGACGAGCTCGACGATTACCGCTGGATCGCACCGGATGCTCTCGGCAGCCTCGGCGACCTCAAGCTGACCGGGGGGTTGGAAGAGGTCATCCAGTCGGCAGCCCGGCTGATCGGGCTCTGAGGGCCCATTCGGCCCGCCTTGCGTCCACCGCCCCGAGGGGGCATACAGCCGCCGATGTTCACGCGATTTCTGGCCGTTTTTGCCCTGATTCTCGCCTGCGCCGCGGTGCCCGTCCGGGCCCAGGACGTGGCGGCGCCGTTTGACGCCGATTTGCAGCGGCTGGCGGAGATCCTCGGCGGGCTGCATTACCTGCGCGGCATCTGCGGGTCCAACGAGGGCAATAAATGGCGCAGCGAGATGCAAGCGCTGATCGATGCCGAAACCCCCTCCGGCGAGCGCCGCACCCGCATGATGGCCGGCTTCAACCGCGGCTATAACGGCTTCCAGCAGACCTACCGCAGCTGCACGCCGGCAGCGACCGTCGCGATCCGCCGCTACATCGAGGAAGGCTCGAAAATCTCGCGCGATCTCACGGCGCGTTACGCGAATTGAGCTCTCTCTCCTCATCCTGAGGAGCGCGCTCTTCGCGCGCGTCTCGAAGGATGAAAGGCCCGGCTGCCGCATCGGGGCCTGCATGGTTCGAGACGCGTGCTTTGCACGCTCCTCACCATGAGGAATTGGCTGACGAACACGCCACCGGAACCCTGTCATCGTCTTTGTCCACCGCCATTAACCGTTCCTAAAGATGTGGCCTAGCGGTCGTTAATGCGCGTGCTACACCTCTTTGCACAGCGCATCGCCGTGGATCGCGCCCCAGCCCTGATCGAGTTTCATGAGCCAGCCGATTTCCTACGCCCCCGAACGCGCGCCGCTGCCCGATCACGAGCAGAAGCAGGCCGCACTAAGCTATCTCAATGAGGCCTGGGCCGAAGCGCGCCATGAGGGCGTCGACGGCGACTGCCTGGCGCAGGCGAGCCTGTTTGCGGCGTTCGCCGAACTCGTCGGCACCTATGGCGAGGACGCGGTGGCGAAATTCGTCGAGGGCTTTCCCGGCCGCATCCGCAACGGCGAATTCTCCGTCGACATTTCGAGGCAGTAAGCGCTTTAATCCGTCTCGATCGGCAGCGACGGATCTCTCGCCCACTCGCCCATCGAGGCATCATACAGCGTCAGCTTGTCGTAACCGAGCTGCGTCAGCATGAGCAGGTCGATCGTCGCCGAGATGCCGCCGCCGCAATAGCAGATCACATTCTTGTCGCGCGTGACGCCCGCGGCAGCGAATTTCGCCTCGGCATCCGCGAGCGTCGTCAGCGTCTTGTCGGCATTGGTGAGCGTTGCGGCTGATAAATTGACGCTGCCGGGCACGCGGCCGGGCCGGCCATAGCGGCTCGGCTCGAGGCCCTGATGAAATTGCGGCCCGAGCGCATTGACGATCACGGTCGAGGAATCGCCGATCCGCGCCTTCACGGTGTCCTTGTCGACGAAGAAGCCTGCGCGCGGTGCGGCCTTGAAGGTCGTGGCCGGATAACCCTTCGGCGCGCCTGTTACGACCGCCCGCCCCTCTTCCTTCCATTTGTCGAAGCCGCCGTCGAGCACCTGCGCATCGACACCGAGCGAGCGCAGCATCCACCAGAACCGCGTCGACCACATCATGGTGCCGATGCTGTAGAGCACGATGGTCTTGGACGCGTCGGCACCGTGGCGACCGAAGGCGGCCTCCAGCTGGGCGACATCGGGCATCATGAAGAACTGCTGCGCGGAGGTGTCGGAGAACTCGCCTTGCAGATCGAGGAAATCGGCACCGGGAATGTGGCCGGCCGCGAAGGTCTTGTCACCGGGGACAGCACGATAGGGAACGTCGCTGCCCGGCGGCACCGGCTCGTTATAGGTCGTGCAGTCGTAGAGGCGGAGATTGGGATCGCCGAGGTAGGCTGCGAGTTGCTCGGTAGTGATGAGGGGTGTCGGTTGGGGCATCGAACTGCTCTCCCTGTCGAGGGAGTGTAGCTCTCTCCCCTCGTCATTGCGAGCGTAGCGAAGCAATCCAGACTGCCGCCGCGGAAAGATTCTGGATTGCTTCGCTTCGCTCGCAATGACGGGGATGGTGCGTTCGTTCCCCGACAGACGCGCCTTACTGCTTCAGCGTCTCCAGAAACCGCACCGGCTCGCCTTGCGACGCCGTCACCAGCTCGCCCTGCCACATCACGCGGCGGCCGCGGATGAAGGTGCCGACGGGCCAGCCGGTGACGCGGACGCCATCGTACGGCGTCCAGCCGGCTTTCGAAGCGACCCATTTGTTGGTGATGGTCTCGCTGCGCTTCAAATCGACGATTGTGAAGTCCGCGTCGTAGCCAGCTGCGATGCGCCCCTTGCAGGCCATGTTGTAGAGGCGCGCGGGGCCGGCGCTGGTGAGATCGACGAAGCGTGCCAGCGACAGCCGACCCGCGTTGACGTGATCCAGCATCAGCGGCACCAGCGTCTGCACGCCGGTCATGCCGGAGGGCGAAGCGGGATAGGTCTTCTGCTTCTCTTCGAGGGTATGCGGGGCATGGTCCGAGCCGAGCACGTCGATGATGCCCTGCTCGATGCCGCGCCAGATGCCGGCGCAATGGTCAGCGCCGCGCACCGGCGGATTCATCTGCGCGAGCGTACCGAGCCGCTCGTAGCATTCGGGCGCAACCAGCGTGAGATGATGCGGCGTCGCCTCGCAGGACGCGACGTCCTTGTGGTCGCGCAGAAACTCTATCTCTTCCTTGGTCGAGATGTGCAGCACGTGGATGCGCTTGCCGGTCTCGTGCGCGAGCTTGACCAGACGCTGCGTTGCCATCAGCGCCGCGGCCTCGTCGCGCCAGACCGGATGCGAGCGCGTGTCGCCCTCGATGCGCAGCGGCTTGCGCTCGTTGAGGCGGTATTCGTCCTCGGCGTGGAAGGCGGCACGGCGGCGGATCACCTGAAAAATGCGGCGCAGGCTTTCGTCGTCCTCCACCAGCAGCGCGCCGGTCGAGGAGCCGATGAACACTTTTACGCCCGCACAGCCCGGCGCGCGCTCCAGCACCGGCAGATCCTGCACGTTCTCGCGGGTGCCACCGATGAAGAAGGCGAAATCGCAATGCATGCGGTGATGGGCGCGCTTCACCTTGTCGGTGAAAGTGGCTTCCGTCACCGTCAATGGCGAGGTGTTCGGCATCTCGAACACGGCGGTGACGCCGCCCATCACGGCGCTGCGCGAGCCGGTCTCGAGGTCTTCCTTCTGCTCCAGCCCAGGCTCGCGGAAATGCACCTGCGTGTCCATCACGCCGGGCAGGATGTGCAGGCCCTTGCAGTCGATCACCTCAGCAGCGGAGGCCTGCGACAGCGGGCCCAGCTCGGCGATCCGACCGTTGGTGACGCCGATATCGCGAACACCCTCGCCGTCCTGGTTGACGACGGTGCCGCCCTTGAGGATCACATCGAAGCGCTGGGTCATGGCTGAAGGCCTCTCTCGTCCCCAAGCGCAGGGCTTGAGGTCTTGTCGTTTATGCCTTGCGGGCTTACGTTCCGGAGCAACATGTCGCAAGAGATTTTCGCATGAAATCAGCGTTTCTTCCGGACCGGGGCGTGATCAAGGTCGCGGGCGAGGATGCGCGCAACTTCCTCAACGGCCTGATCACGACCGACGTCGACAAGTTGAAGCCGGGCCTGGGGCGATTCGGCGCGCTGCTGACACCGCAGGGCAAGATCATCGTAGATTTCCTGATCACGGAAGCGCCCGCCGGCCATGGCGGCGGGTTCCTGATCGACTGTCCGAAGGCGCTGGCCGAGGGCCTCGCCACCAAGCTGAAATTCTACAAGCTGCGCGCCAAGGTCACGGTGGAAAACCTCGATCTCGGCGTGCTCGCGGCCTGGGACGGCGCGCTTGCCGCGCAGCCGGACCTCGCCTTCGCCGATCCGCGCAATGGCGAGCTCGGCACCCGCATCCTGATCCCCGAAGATCTCAAGCAGAAGCTGTCCGATCTCATCGGCGCCGAGCTGGTCGATGCCGCCGACTACGAGGCGCATCGTATCGCGCTCGGCGTGCCGCGCGGCGGGCTCGATTTCATGTACAGCGATGCGTTCCCGCACGAGACCAACATGGACCGTCTGGCCGGCGTCGATTTCGACAAGGGCTGCTATGTCGGCCAGGAGGTCGTCTCGCGCATGCAGCATCGCGGCACCGCGCGCACGCGCAGCGTCAAGATACTGCTCGATGGGCCCTCGCCGGAGACCGGCGTCAGCGTTATGGCCGGTGACAAGTCCGTCGGCACGATGGGCTCATCGGCACAAGGAAAGGGTATCGCGCTGGTGCGCATCGACCGCGTCGCCGATGCGCTGGATGCCGGCCAACCGCTCACCGCCGGTGGCCTCGCTCTCACGCTAGCCGAACCCGACGTCGTCCGCATTCCCTTGAAGCAGCCCATCGCATGAGCCGTGCCCCCCGCCTGCATCCCGACGGAATCACACGTTGCCCCTGGCCCGGCGAAGACCCGGTCTATGTCGCCTATCACGACACCGAATGGGGCGTGCCGGAGTATGACGACCGTGCGCTCTATGAAAAGTTGATCCTCGACGGTTTTCAGGCCGGCCTCTCCTGGATCACGATTTTGCGCAAGCGCGACAATTTCCGCAAAGCCTTCGACGATTTCCAGCCGGAGAAGATCGCGCGCTACAACGAGAAGAAGGTCCACGCGCTGATGAACGATGCCGGCATTGTTCGCAACAAGGCCAAGATCGACGGCGCGATCCTGAGCGCGAAGTCGTATCTCGACATTATGGAGAAGGGCCCGGGCTTCTCGAAACTGCTGTGGGACTTCATGGGCGGAAAGCCCAAGGTCAATAATTTCAAGACCACCGCGAGCGTGCCGGCCTCGACGCCGCTGTCGACGCAGATCTCCAAGGAGCTGTCGTCACGCGGCTTCAAATTCGTCGGTCCGACCATCGTCTATGCCTTCATGGAGGCGACCGGCATGGTCAACGACCATCTCGTCGACTGCCATTGCCACGCGAGCTGCGGCAAGTCGCAGCGCAAGCCGCGCCTCAAGACCAAATGACGGCGAAGAAGTCTGCACGCGACGTGGCCTCCCGCGCCTGGCAGCGCATGCTGTCGGGCCGGCGGCTCGATCTGCTCGATCCCTCCCCGCTCGATGTCGAGATCGCCGACATCGCCCATGGGCTAGCGCGCGTCGCACGCTGGAACGGGCAGACGACCGGCGCGCATATCTTCTCGGTCGCGCAGCACACGCTGCTGGTGGAGACCGTGATGCGGCACGAAAACCCGCGCGTCGATGAGCGCATGCGGCTCGCAGCGCTGCTGCACGATGCGCCCGAATATGTCATCGGCGACATGATCTCGCCGTTCAAGGCGGTGCTCGACGGCCATTACAAGGCGGTGGAGAAGCGCCTGCTCGGCGCCATCCACATCCGCTTCGGCCTGCCGCCGGCGCTGCCCGACGAGATGACGCTGGCCATCAAGGCCGCCGATCGCGGCGCGGCCTATCTGGAGGCGACCGAGCTTGCCGGCTTCAGCGATGCCGAGGCCAAACGCCTGTTCGGCAGGGATCCCGGCCTCTCCGACAGCGTCCGGCGCGACTATCTCACGCCCTGGACCGCGGCGCGGGCCGAGAAGCAGTTTCTGGAGCGGTTTGGCGCGGTGTTTGCGTAGGTCTCGGTGGGCAAAGGCGCACTTGCGCTGTGCCCACCATCTTCTCGCGTTTGCGGCAAAAGTGGTGGGCACGCTTCGCTTTGCCCACCCTACGGCACCGGCTATAATCAAGAAAAAGGTCCGCCATGATCCACGTCTGTTCCCTCGCCGCCCTTCCCGAAACCGTCCGCCTCACCGGGGCCAGCCATGTGCTGACCGTGATGGCCAATGTCGAGCAGGTGGCGCGGCCGGTGTCGGTGCTGCCGGCCAACCATCTCAAGGTGTCGATGGACGACATTACCGAGGAGATGGACGGCTTTGTCGCGCCGTCCGAGGGGCATATCGAGCAAGTGCTGAATTTCGTGCGCGGCTGGGACCGCAATGCACCGCTGGTGGTGCATTGCTATGCCGGCATCAGCCGCTCCACCGCGAGCGCCTTCGCGGCGGTGTGTGCGCTCAATCCGGAGCGCGACGAGATCGAGATCGCAAAGAAAATCCGCGCGGCCTCCCCGATCGCCTCGCCGAACCGGCGCATCGTCGGCCTCGCCGACCGCGCATTGGGGCGCAACGGCCGCATGCTGCGCGCGCTCGACGAGATGGGCCCGGGCGCGATGATGGTGGAAGGCCGCCCCTTCGTGATCGAGCTCGAATGACAGCTGCGATTATCATCGCATGAGCGACAAGCTGCTGACCCCGATCGAGATCGGCCTGACTGCCGCGATCGTCGCGATCGAGGATCATGAGCCGCTGATCCTGACCGCACGCGGCAGCGACGGATTGGCCGGCCTGCCGTTCGGTCCGTTCGATGCGCCGAGCCATCGCACCTTCGAGATCGGCCTGCGCGCCTGGGTCGAGGAACAGGCGGGCCTGCGGCTTGGCTATGTCGAGCAGCTCTACACCTTTGGCGATCGCGGCCGCCATGCGGAGGCCGGTGACACCGGTGCGCATATGGTGTCGATCGGATATCTTGCACTGACGCGCGCTGTCGGTGGCGAACTCGCCGCTGATGGAGCGAGCTTCGAGCCATGGTATCGCTTCCTGCCCTGGGAAGACTGGCGCGAGGAGCCGCCGGCGATCATCGCGCGCGACATCATACCGGCGCTGACCAAATGGGCCGAAGAGGAGACGCCGGAGACGACGCGCGCATTGCCGCGCAAGGATCGCGTGCGGTTCTATTTCGGCCTCGACGGTGCGCCCTGGGACGAGGAGCGCGTGCTCGATCGCTACGAGCTGCTCTACGAGGCCGGGCTGATCGAGGAAGCCCGGCGCGACGGCCGGCCTGCGGCATTGGCGCGCAAGACGCTTCCCGCGCTCGGCACCTCGATGCGGTTCGATCACCGCCGGATTCTCGCCACGGGAATCGCGCGGCTACGCGCAAAACTGAAGTATCGTCCTGTGGTGTTTGAACTTTTGCCCGCCGAGTTCACACTCACTGAGTTGCAGTACACGGTGGAGGCGATCTCCGGCCGGCACCTGCACAAACAAAATTTCCGCCGCCTGGTCGAAACCGAAGCCCTGGTCGAACCGACCGGGGTGATGTCGACACAGACGGGCGGACGTCCGGCGGCGCTCTACCGCTTCCGGCGCGACGTGCTCCAGGAGCGGCCCGCGCCGGGCTTGCGCGTGCGCTCCCGGCGCTAGACTTTGAGATTCGCGACCGGCCCCTGCCCGCCGGTTGCCTGGAGGCTTCATGTTCGACGGCCCGTTTGACGTCTTTGCGCTGATCATTGCGATCGTCGCTATCCTGATCGCGATCAAGGCTTCCGGTCAGGCGGCCGAGCTGCGCCGCCGGCTGAGCTCGCTCGAAGAGATGTTTCACGCGCAACGGAGGGTGCAGCCGCCGCCGCTGATGCCCGCACAGGTGCAGGCTGAGGCGCCGGCGACGATGGCCGCAGAGCCGCCTCCACTCGCGCCTGAAGCCGAGGCAGCGCCGCCGCCGCTCGTCACCGAAGCTGTTACCCCGCCGCCGCTCGCAGCGAGCACGGAGGCCGCTGCACCGCCGCCGCCGCCCGCGTCGGCAGCAGATTCCAGAGAACCCGGCTTCGAGGAGCGTCTCGGCACCCGCTGGGTGGTGTGGATCGGCGGCCTTGCGCTGGCGCTCGGCGGCTTCTTCATGGTGCGCTATTCGATCGAGGCCGGCCTCATCGGCCCCGGCGTGCGCGTATTCCTCGGCGGCCTGTTCGCACTGGCGCTGCTGGCCGCCGGCGAATGGTCGCGGCGCAAGGAAAGCATCTCCAACATCGCCGCGCTGCCGATCGCCAACATTCCCGCGATCCTCACCGCGGCCGGCACGGCGGTGGCGTTCGCGACCATCTATGCGGCCTATGCGCTCTACGGCTTCCTCGTGCCTGCGACGGCCTTCGTGTTGCTCGGAATCGTTGCGATGGGCACACTGGCCGCCGCGCTCTTACACGGGCCTGCGCTTGCCGGCCTCGGCGTGGTCGGCGCGTTCGTGACGCCGGTCCTCGTCTCCAGCGGCAAGCCCGATTACTGGGCGCTCTACGTCTATCTCGCCGTCGTCACCGCCGCGAGTTTTGGTCTCGCCCGCATCAGACTGTGGCGCTGGCTCGCGGTGACCACCATCGCCTTCGCTTTGCTCTGGGTCTTCCCGGGCCTCGACACCGGCGATTTGCAGGTCGCGCCGCACGCCTTCCATGTCATCGCGGGTTTTGCGCTCGCCGCACTGCTGGTCGTCTGTGGCTTCATGTTCGGCCCGACCATCGAGGACGGGGAGATCGAGCCGGTATCGTCGAGCTCGCTCGGCGCTTATCTGTTCGGCGCGATGTTGATCGTGTTGTCGAGCGCGCATGCTGATCTCGCGCTGATCGCCTTCACGCTCCTCGTCGGCGCGACACTGTTCGTTGCGTGGCGTGCACCCTCAGCTACAGGCGCGCTGGGCGCCGCCGCTGCGACCGTCTTCATCGTGTTCGCCGAATGGGCGGTGCTCGCCAACCCTGACATGCTGGTGCTGCCGGGCGGCCCGATGCCCGGCGTCGGACCGGTCGCGACCGATGGCTCGGTGACGCTGCATCTGGTGACGGCCGCGATCTTCGCCGCCGGCTTCGGTATCGCGGGCTTTTTCGCGCAGGGCCGGTCGAGCTCGGCAATCATTCCGGTGGTGTGGTCGGCCGCGGGTGTCGCCACGCCAATCGCGATCCTCGTTGCACTCTATGCCCGTATCGCTCATCTCGACCGCTCGATCCCGTTCGCGATCCTCGCGGTGCTGCTCGCCGCCGCCTTTGGCGCTGCGACCGAGGCGTTGATGCGCCGCGAAGATCGGCCGGGCGCCCCGACCTCCATCGCGCTGCTCGCAACCGGCACGCTCGGTGCGCTGGCGCTGGCGCTGACCTTCGCACTGGAAAAGGGCTGGCTCACCATCGCGCTGGCGTTGATGTCGCTCGGCACCGCCTGGATCTCGCTACAGCGGCCGATCCCGGTCCTGCGGCGGCTGGCGGCCATCTTCGCCGCGATCGTCACCGCGCGCATCGCCTATGATCCGCGCATCGTCGGCGATGCCGTCGGCACCACGCCGATTTTGAACTGGCTATTGTGGGGTTACGGCCTGCCGGCGGCCTCGTTCTGGGGAGCCAGCATCTTCCTGCGCCGCCGTGGCGACGACGCGCCGCTGCGCACGGTCGAGGCCGCCGCGATCCTGTTCACGGCCCTGTTCGCCTTCATGGAGATCCGCCATTTTGCGACCGGCGGCAACATGACGTCCGCGCCCTCGCTGCTCGAATGCGCGCTTCAGGTCTGCATCGCGCTCGCCATGGCAATCGGGCTGGAACGCCTGCGGTTGCGCAGCCGCAGCGTCGTGCACAATGTCGGCGCGGTCGTGCTCACGGCGATCGCCGGCCTCATCAGCGTGTTCGGCCTCTTCATCCTGGAGAACCCGCTGATCTGGCACGTCGATGTCGGCGGTGCCGTGTTCAACCTGCTACTGCTCGGCTATGCGCTGCCCGCGGTATTGCTGCTGCTGCTCTCCTATGCGGTGGTCGGCGCGCGCGGCAAGGTCTACGCCAACACCATCGCCGCCAGCGCGCTGCTGTTTGCGCTTGCCTATGTCACGCTGGAGATTCGTCGCTTCTATCACGGCCCGATCCTCTCCACCGGCGAGACGACGGGTGCCGAGCAATACACCTATTCGATCGGCTGGCTCGGCTTCGGCGTGGTGCTGCTCGGAATCGGCATTCTCGTCAACTCGGAACGGGCGCGGCTGGCGTCAGCCGCAGTGATCGCGCTGACGATACTGAAGGCCTTCGTGATCGACATGTCGACGCTGACAGGCGTCTACCGTGCGCTGTCGTTCATGTGTCTCGGCATCGTGCTGGTCGCGATCGGCTGGCTCTACCAGCGCATCCTGTTCCGGCGGCAGATCGCGCCGCCGCCGGCCCCGCAGACAGGAAGTTGAGGATCAGGCCGCGCGGACCGAATCCAGGAACTGCGCGACCTCGACCTTGAGGCGCGTGCTGTCGGTCGCGAGCGATTTCGCCGCCGACAATACCTCGCCCGAGGCCTCGCCGGTCTCGATCGCACCGCGCTGCACGTCGGTGATGTTCGACGAGACCTCCTGCGTGCCGACCGAAGCCTGCTGAACGTTGCGCGAGATCTCCTGCGTGGCCGCGCCCTGTTCCTCCACAGCGGCGGCGATGGCAGCAGCCACCTCGGACAGCCGTTCGATGGTGCCGCCAATCTCCTGGATGGCGCTGACGGATTCCTGCGTCGCTGACTGGATGCCGGAGACCTGCGCCCCGATCTCGCCGGTCGCTTTCGCGGTCTGCTCGGCCAGCGCCTTCACCTCGGAAGCGACGACGGCAAAGCCGCGACCGGCCTCGCCGGCACGCGCCGCCTCGATGGTGGCGTTCAGCGCCAGGAGGTTGGTCTGGCCCGCGATGGTATTGATGAGCTCGACGACGTCGCCGATGCGGGACGCTGCCTGCGACAGCGCGTTGACGCGGTCATTGGTGCGCGCCGCCTGCTCGACGGCTTCCGCCGCCATGCGCGCCGAATCCTGTACGCGACGGCTGATCTCGGTGATGGAGGACGACAACTCCTCGGAAGCCGACGCCACCGCCTGGACGTTGGTGGAGGCTTCCTCGGAGGCAGCCGCAACGACGGTCGCAAGCTCCTGCCCGCGCTGCGCCGTATTGGTCAGCGTGGTCGCGGACGCCTCGAGCTCGGTGGACGCCGCGGAGACGGTGCCGACGACTTCGCCGATCATGGCCTCGAATTTGCGGGTGATGGCATCGACGCGGCGGCCGCGCTCGATCTTGGCTTCGGCATCGGCCGCAGCGGCTTCGTCGGCGGCCTTCTTGGCGATCAGAGCCTGCTTGAAGATCTGGAGCGCATCCGCCATCGACCCGATCTCGGTCTTTTCGCCGCGATGCGGCACCTCGGCCGAGAGGTCGCCGTCGCCGAGCGACTGCATTGGACGGATGATTGAAGCAATGCCACGCGAGACGTCGCGCACGAGATAATAGGCGGCTCCGATCGCGATCACGACGGAGAGGACGATGATGCCGACCAGCACGCGAAAGATCGTGGCGTAGCTGTCGGCCGCCTGCTTGGTCTCGAGTTCGGCGCCGCGATTGTTCATCTCGATGCCCTTCGTCAGCAACGGATCGGCAGCCTGGGCCATCTTCGCGACCTTGGTCTGCAGCAGCTCGTTGGCGTCGGCCGGGAATTTACCGACGCTCTTGCGCGAGAGCGCCATCACGTCCTGCACGCCGTTCAGGTAGTCGGCCCACGCCTTGGTCCATTGCTGATAGAGCGAGCGCTCCTCGGCGGAGGTGATCAGCGGCTCGTAGACCTTGCGGGTCTGGTCGATGCGACCCTGCAGCGAGGTGAGGCGCTTGTCAGCAGCTTCCTTGCCTTCAGCGGTTTCCTGCATCAGGTGCAGGCGCAGCGCGACGCGCAGCTCGTTGACGTCGGCGCGGATCGAGCCGAGCGCGCGCACGCTCGGCAGCCAGCTCTCCGCGATCTCGACGGTATGCGAGTTGATGTTCTGCATGGTGCCGATCGCCGTGACGCCGACGCCGGCGAGCGAGAGCACGAGGACCGACAGCACGGTCAGAAGCTTGAAGACGATCGACAACTTCGACATCATGATAAATCCCGATGATACCTGGCAACGCGCAACCCACCTGCGCCGCAATCGTCACGGACGACAGGGCGGGGGCATTCCAACAATGCTGGCTGGTTCTTATCCGGTAGGATTGCGCACATAGTTGCAAACACCCGTTAACAGGAACCTACGTGAAACTACGGATTCGCTATCGCGGGCTTTCGATGCTCCACAATCATGCGTTGCAGTGCAGCAGACATCGCGCCATGCCACACCAGCGCACCGCGGCACGCCGCTCGAACGGGACGGTCGACGCCCTTACGCCGCCCGCACCGAGTCAAGGAAGCGCGTAACCTCGATCTTCAGCCGGTTGCTCTCCTGCGAGAGCGATTGCGCGGCCGAATGTACCTGCGCAGAGGCGGCCCCGGTCTCGCCGGCACCGCGTTGGACGTCGCCGATATTCGCCGAGACCTCGGAGGTACCCTGCGCGGCGTGCTGGATGTTGCGGGAGATTTCCTGGGTCGCTGCGCCCTGCTCCTCCACCGCGGCGGCGATGGCCGACGAAATCTCCGACATTCGCGCGATGGTGTCGCCGATTTCCTTGATCGCGCCGACCGAGTCCTGCGTCGCGGTCTGAATCGCACCGATGTGCTGGCTGATCTCGCCGGTGGCCTTCGCGGTCTGCTCGGCGAGTGCCTTCACCTCGCTCGCGACCACGGCAAAGCCTCTGCCGGCTTCGCCCGCCCGCGCCGCCTCGATCGTGGCATTCAGCGCCAGGAGATTGGTCTGACTTGCGATGGTATTGATCAGCTCGACCACGTCTCCGATACGGCCTGCCGCCTTCGTCAGCTCGGCGACGCGCGCATTGGTGCGCTGCGCCTGTCCGACCGCGACGTCGGCGACGCGGGCCGATTCCTGCACCTGGCGGCTGATCTCGGAGATCGATGAGGTCATCTCCTCGCTCGCCGAGGACACCGACTGCACGTTGGTGGACGCCTCCTCCGAGGCAGCAGCCACGGCGGTGGCAAGCCCGTTGCCGCGCTCGGCAGCCTGCGTCAGCGTATTCGACGAGGCTTCGAGTTCGGTCGCCGCCGACGACACGGTGTCGATGATCTCGCCGACCGCGCCTTCGAAGCCGTCGGCAAGGCGCTGCATGTCGGCCTTGCGTTGCGTGCGGCGGCGCGTGTCGGCCTCCAACTGCTCGGCGCGGAGCCGCTCGGCTTCGGTCATGTTGGTCCTGAAAACCTCGACCGCACCGGCCATCTCGCCGATCTCATCCTTGCGCCCGACGCCGGGAACGGAGATCGAAAGATCGCCGCGCGCGAGCTGCGTCATCGCATCGACCATGCCGGACAGCGCCTTCGAGATTGAGCGCCCCAGGACAAAGCCGATGACGCCGAGCACGACGATCGTAACGGCAAAGGCGATCATCATCCACAACCGCACGGCATCGCGGGTTGCGGCCTCCGCGGCGTCGGCCTGCCTGTACATGGCATCGACGGCGGTCCGGAACTCGACCATGACAGGCTCGATCTCGCGGAAGGTCTTCGCCATGCTGGCGTCGAGGGCCGCACTCTGCTGCGCGGTCTCGGCCCAGGCCGCGAACTCGGACTGATATTTCTGGAGCTTGGCCGTGATGTCGTTCATCACCGCCGTGGGGACTGCGACCACCTCTATCGCCTTGGAGAATTCAACCGCAGCCTTCTTCACCTCGGCAATGTATTTGGGGTCACGCCGCAGCATGAAGTCCTTTTCGTGCCGGCGCATCATCAGCATCCAGCTCGTCGTCCTGGGATCGTCGATCTCCTTCAGCTTGGATTCGATGTCGTGCACGGCGGCGCGGAGCGAGCCGGACAGGCCGAGCGTCTCGTTCAACCCGAGCCTGGTCTCGGCCGCCACCAGCGTCGCAAAATCCGACGCGTAGCGCTTGAAGCCCTCCTGGGCCCGCTTCATCTTGTCAGACAGCGTGCTCATGCCGCCGACCGCCATCAGCCGCTGCACCTCGTCGAAATCGCGGTTGATCGGCCCAATCAGCTCGGCATGCGCCCTGGCGTAACCCTCGGTCCGGCGCTGCTGAAAATTCTTCTCGTCGCGGCGCGCCTCCAGCATCTCGATCGAGAGCTGCTTGTCGAGATCTGCGATCGTCCGGGCGCCGTTGGCAACCGCGCGGGAGCCGTCCTGGGAGAGGCTGCCGATCTCGTAGATTGCGCCGAAGGCGACGAGGCCCAACAGTCCGAACAGTCCGATCGCCATGACCTTATGGGTAAGACGAATGGGAGGGCCGCTCATGTAATGTGCTCCAATAGGCTTGATACGCAATACAGGGAGGGCGGCAAGGCACCCGGAATATTGCGGGGATCATGACTGCGTCGGTTTTCCGGAAGGTTAACCGTGCGGCGCTTCGCGCCGCGCATCCAGCTGAAAGCACATGCGAACCGCCGCGCGGTCTCGCGCGACGGTTGTAGTCGATGGATGATGGATGAGGACGGCCGCCCTCAGGCGGCGCGCACCGTGCCGAGGAACTTGCCGACCTCGAGCTTGAGGCGGTTGCTGTCGCCGGACAGCATCTGTGCGGCGGACAGCACCTGCGAAGAAGCCGATCCGGTCTCGCTCGCGCCGCGCTGCACTTCGGTGATGTTGGACGACACCTGCTGGGTCCCTTCCGCGGCCTGCGCCACGTTGCGGGAGATTTCCTGCGTCGCCGCGCCCTGTTCTTCCACCGCGGCCGCGATCGCAGAAGAGATCTCCGACAGCCGTTCGATGGTGTGGCTGATGTCCTTGATGGCGCCGACCGAGTGCTCGGTCGCGGCCTGGATGCCCGCGATCTGCTGGCCGATCTCGCCGGTTGCCTTGGCGGTCTGCTCCGCCAGCGCCTTGACCTCGGAGGCGACGACGGCGAAGCCGCGACCGGCTTCACCGGCGCGCGCCGCCTCGATCGTGGCATTGAGCGCGAGCAGATTGGTCTGGCCTGCGATAGTATTGATCAGCTCGACCACGTCCCCGATCCGCGTCGCCGCCTGGGACAGCTCACCAACGCGGTCCGTGGTGGTACGAGCCTGGCTGACCGCCTCGCTCGCCACGCGCGCCGATTCCTGAACCTGACGGCTGATCTCGGTGATCGAGGACGACAGCTCTTCGGTCGCCGACGCCACCGACTGGACGTTGGTGGAGGCTTCCTCGGAAGCGGCTGCGACCATCGTTGCGAGCCCTTGCCCACGATCGGCGGTCGCGGTGAGCGTCGAGGCAGAAGCCTCGAGCTCGGTCGCGGCCGAGGATACGGTCTCGACGATCTCGCCGATCGCGGCTTCAAAGCCGTCGGCGAGCTTGTGCATTTCGACCTTGCGCTGCGCAGCGGCGGCCTGATCCTGCCGGGTCTTGGCCTCCGCTTCCTCGCGCGCCTTCTGTTCCGATACGATCTTGAACTTCTCCACGGCCGCAGCGACGCCGCCGACTTCGTCCTTGCGGCCGAGACCGGGCAGCACCACGGAAAAATCGCCGCCTGCGAGCTTGTCCATGGCTCCGGTAAGCGCGCGGATCGGCCGCGCGATGGTCAGGAACGACATCAGCCAAGAGCCGAGGAGGACGAGCGCGGCGAACGCACCGACCACCATTCCGATCTGTTCACTCGACGCCATCACCTGCGCGGAGCCGGCGATCTCCTCTTCACCCCTGTGCTTGGCGAAATCCGCAATCTGACCGGCAACCTGATCCATTTCTGCGGCAATCGGGAGGCTCAGCTCGCGGGTGAGGCGCGCCCCTTCCTCGATGAGTTTCGCAAGACGGGCGGTCGCGTCCGAACCGGTTGCGGCGATCGCCTCACTGCGGATCGACGCGACTTGTTGGGCCGCCTTGAGATAATTCGCATTAAGGCTTTTGAGCTTCTCCATTCGCGCGCGGTTCTCTGCCGACTGCGACAGCTTCAACATCGCGTCGGCAACTTTGCCCAACGTCGCGGAGCGCTCGATGAGAGCATCGCCCGCCTTCTGCAACTCACCCGGGTTGTTGGCGAGCCGGATATCCCGGACGCTGAGCTGCATACTGCGCACCGAAAGCTTGGCTTCGATCGCGCCGCGCGCCAGCTCCAGCTGCGCGAATGCGGCCTGGTTGGATCGGCGCACGTTGCCGTTTCCGATCACCTGGCTTGCGATGATGGTGAGGACCAGCAGGATGCCGAAGGCTGACGCAAGCGCCAGCTTGGTCCCGATCCGCAAGTTCTGAACAAGGCTCAACATGGGCAGATTTCCCCCGGGAAATGCGCAGCCGAGTCATTGCCGACCGCCCGCGGCGTTGATCGCCCTTGCCCAAAAAATATGCGACCGCCATTCCAATTTGGTTAACGGCGGCTCCCGGGGAAATACTGGATCGGCGCGTAAACCCCTAAAAATCCAGCACGGAATGCGCGCTTGATGAGTTAACCACACCCCTGGGATAGGAACGTCACGCGGCCCGCACCGTCTCCAGAAATCTTCCGACCTCAAGCTTGAGACGATTGCTGTCGCCGGACAGCATCTGCGCGGCGGACAGGACCTGTGAGGATGCCGAGCCGGTCTCGCTTGCACCGCGCTGCACGTCCGTGATGTTGGACGAGACCTGATGGGTCCCTTCCGCCGCCTGTTGCACGTTGCGGGAGATCTCCTGCGTCGCTGCGCCCTGTTCTTCCACCGCGGCCGCGATCGCAGAAGATATCTCCGACAGCCGTTCGATGGTGTTGCTGATGTCCTTGATGGCGCCAACCGAGTGCTCGGTCGCGGTCTGGATGCCGGCGATCTGCTGACCGATCTCGCCGGTCGCCTTGGCGGTCTGCTCCGCCAGCGCCTTGACCTCGGAGGCGACGACGGCGAAGCCGCGACCGGCTTCACCGGCGCGCGCCGCCTCGATCGTGGCATTGAGCGCGAGCAGATTGGTCTGGCCTGCGATGGTGTTGATCAGCTCGACAACATCGCCGATCCGCGTCGCTGCCTTGGACAATTCGCTGACGCGCTCGGTCGTGGTACGGGCCTGACCGACGGCCTCACTCGCCACGCGCGCGGATTCCTGAACCTGCCGGCTGATCTCCGTGATCGAAGAGGACAGTTCCTCTGTTGCCGATGCCACGGACTGCACGTTGGTGGAGGCTTCCTCGGAGGCTGCGGCAACGACGGTGGTGAGCTGTTGGGTGCGCTCGGCCGTCGATGTCAGCGTGGTGGCGGATGCCTCGAGCTCGGTCGAGGCCGATGACACCGTGCCGACGATCTCGCCGACGGCGCCTTCGAAACTGTCAGCGAGCCTGCGCATCTCGGATTTGCGCTGCTCGGACGCGGCCTGGTCCTGCCGCGCCTTGGCTTCCGCTTCCTCGCGCGCCTTCTGCTCGGACACGATCTTGAATTTCTCGACGGCGCCGGCGACCTCGCCGACCTCGTCCTTGCGGCCAAGGCCGGGCAGCACAACGGAGAAGTCGCCTCCGGCAAGCTTCTCCATCGCCACCGTCAGCGCCCGCATAGGCCGCGCGATGCTGAAGACGGAGAAGATGCACGCGCCGATCAGGACCAGCGCGACCAGCATGCCGGTGATGAACGAGGTCCGCGCCACCGACGCAGCTTCCGCCTCGGCCTCGGCACGCGCCTCACCGCTTCTCTGCTTCGCGAAGTCGGTGATCTGGTTGGCCAGCTCCGAAATCTCTGCGTTGATCGGCACCAGCGTCTCCTTGCGGAAGCGATCGACCTCGGCGGTCAGCTTTGCGAGTTGCGCCGCTGCTTCGCCGTCCTTCTTGCCGTCGAGCGCGAGCTCTTGCTTCCGGATCGCCTCGATCTGCTGTTGCCCCTTGCCGAAGTTGCCGATCAGCACGGTCAGACGATCGATCCGCTTATGGTTCTCCGGCGAGCGAGACAGCTTGGCCATTTCGCCGGCGAATTTCAGGGCTGCCGTCTGTCGATCGTTGAAATAGGTAACGGCCTTCTGCATCTCGGCAGGCGAGGACGACGTCAGGATATCGCGAATACCGATCTGCATCCCGCGGACCGAGGCCTTCGCCTCCGCAGCGTTCTGCGCGATCGACTGCTGCCCCGATGCGCCATTGCTGAGCTTCTGGACCTCAGTGCCTCCGCTCATCTGGAGATAGATCATCAGCGCGACGAGGGCGATGGTCAGCGCGGAGGTGATGGCGAGCTTGGTGCCAATTCGCAGGTTCTGAATGAACGACATTGAACTATTCCTGGGATACGCATTGGCGCGACGAAGCGCGTGAACAATCCGGAGAGGCTAACTGCGAGGTTGCTCATTAACGTTAAGTGCGGCCCCGATCCCTTAGGTAGAAGTACGGAAAAGGCTGCTCAACACGGCGGATTTGCACAGCTTTCACGCGCAACCAAACGAACCTTCGCGGATTTGCAGGCACCGCATTCGTTAACGCCGGCGCCGTTGTTCGCAGCCGAATCAGCTCACCGCCTCTCCCACGAGGCTGATGCGAAAGACGGGCTTCTTGTCCTCATCGAGCAATTCCATGCTCCACTTGGCGTTCGGCTTCAGGTTACGGACGATGCTGCCGAGCAGGTTGGCAGAAACCTCGGTCATCTCGGTCCAGGCCGCGGCGCGATCCTCGAACTCGTACGGCTGATCGGCGGCGCCGGAATAGCGTCCGGTACTGATGCGGAAAAAGTACAGCGACATCGTCAAAACCTTGCGCCCCCCGGCCGTACGCAAACTGCGGCGCGAACAGCTACCAACGCATGAAAACCGCCGTCCGTATGACTACGGCGCGGCGGCTTGATGCGCGATGGATGTCTTCACCGAAAAGATGCGCGGACTGTCCCGCGCGGCCTGTTCACTGGGTGGAACGGCGCAGTTCCAGCGGAGCGTCGTTCTTTGCGGGCTCCGATTTCACTTCCGACTTCACCGGATCGAGGCGGCTGCTCTCGACACGCGGCGTCTCGATGCGCGCGGCGACTTCGGTGTTCGTCGCGCCGACCGACCCGGTGTGCTCCGAAGAGCGCAGCGAACGCGGACGCGCCACGGCACGCGCCATCAGCATCTGATTGCCACCCTGGTGGTGGAAGTCGCAATAGGCGAAGCCCATGCCCGACACCGAGCCGCGGAAGCTGCGATCGTCGGTCTTTTCCAGGTTGAAACAGGGCTCGAACGGAATGCCCTTGATCGCGGCGCAGACGTTCTGGCCGCGGATCTGGAGCGTGTTGCCGGGCAGGCGGAGATGTTTCACCGGGCCTGCACCCGAGAACTGCACCGCGCCAGCGGCGCCGAGATCGTCCAGGATGCGGCCTGCGCCGCGGGTGCCGTCGAAACAGGTGAAGGCGAACACCTTGCCGGCGACGAAGCGGCGCGCCTCGTCGGCATTCATGCCACCGGCAATGGCCGGCGCAAACGTCATGGCCGCCGTGACAGCCCCCAACACAATACGCGCAAGCATGCTCAACTCCGAACCAACCCCAGCAGCGGGCGATGCCTTATCTCTTTACCCGCTGCTTACCATACTAACCAAGGCGACATTGAAGCAGCTTGGTTGGCAAAGTCTGAACGCCGTCAGACAATTTTTACCACGATGCGGCCGCGGACCTGGCCGGCCAGGATTTTCGCACCCCATTCCGGAACTTCGGCGAGCGGAATTTCATGAGTGATTTCAGATAGTTTTGTCCGATCAAGGTCCGAGGCAAGGCGTTGCCAGGCAGCCTTGCGCAACTCGATCGGGCACATCACGGAATCGATGCCGAGAAGGCACACCCCGCGCAAAATGAAGGGTGCGACAGAGGACGGCAGGTCCATGCCGGCGGCGAGGCCGCAGGCCGCGATCGCCCCGCCGTACTTCGTCATCGACAGGAGATTCGCCAGCGTCGTCGAGCCGACGCTGTCCACGCCGCCCGCCCAGCGCTCCTTGGCAAGCGGCTTGGCCGGTGCCGACAATTCGTTGCGGTCAATGACTTCGGCAGCACCGATCTCTTTCAGATAGTCCGCTTCCGAGACGCGACCGGTCGAGGCGATGACGTGGTAGCCGAGCTTCGACAGCACCGCGGTCGCGACCGAGCCGACGCCGCCAGCCGCGCCGGTCACCACAACCGGGCCGCTCTTCGGCGACAGGCCATTCTTCTCCAGCGCCAGCACCGACAGCATCGCGGTGAAGCCGGCGGTGCCGATCGCCATGGCGTCGCGTGACGAAAGCCCTTGCGGCAAGGCGACCAGCCAGTCGCCCTTCACACGCGCCTTCTCGGCATAGGCGCCGAGATGGGTCTCGCCCATGCCCCAGCCGGTGCAGACGACCTTGTCGCCCGGCTTCCACGCTGGATGCGAGGAGGCTTCGACCGTTCCGGCGAAATCGATGCCGGCGATCATCGGAAAGCGGCGCACCACGGGCGCCTTGCCGGTGAGCGCGAGGCCGTCCTTGTAGTTCAGCGTCGACCATTCGACGCGGACGGTGACATCGCCGTCCATCAGCTCGGCCTCGTCGAACTGCGCGAGCGTGGCGGTGGTGCCCTTGTCCGCCTTGTCGATCCGGATCGCCTTGAATGTGGCCACGACTGCACTCCCTGACTTTGTTTCAGGGATTGTTTAGCCGATCAGGCAGGCTGCGCAACCGCTCGCTGGACCGGTTTTTCCACTATCGGAAGATTGATCAGCGCGGAGAGCACGCCGAACAGGATCGAGAGCCACCAGATCGGCGTGTAGGAACCGAACTTTTCGAACACGATGCCGCCGAGAAAGACGCCGAGGAAGCCGCCGACCTGATGGCTGACGAAAGCAAAGCCATAGAGCGTTGCGAACCAGCGTGTCCCGAACATCAGCGCCACCAGCGCCGAGGTCGGCGGCACGGTCGACAGCCAGGTCAGGCCTGAGACCGCGCCGAACGCGATCGCCGAGAACGGCGTGATCGGGAACGAGATGAAGGCGAGCGTCGCAAGCGCGCGGGTGAAGTAGATGGTCGAGAGGATGAAGCGCTTGGGCATATAGTTCTGGAGATAGCCGACGCTCAGCGATCCCATGATGTTGAACAGGCCGATCGCCGCGATCACCCAGCCGCCGGTTTGCGTGGAGATGCCGTTATCGACCAGGAAGGCCGGCAGATGCACGGTGATGAAGGCGAGCTGGAAGCCGCAGGTGAAGAAGCCGAGCACCAGCAACACGTAGGAGCGATGGCCGAAGGCTTCCGCGAGCGCCTTCGTGAAAGTCTGCTCGTCTGCGGGCGCCGCGCCGGCGGAGCTTGCCACCGGCGGCGTCGAGAGTGCCAGCGACAGCGGAATGATCAGCAGCATCAGGAAGCCGAACACGGTGAGCGCCTGCTGCCAGCCGAAATTGTCGATCAGCGCCACACCGATCGGCGCGAACAGGAACTGCCCGAACGATCCCGCCGCGGTGCCGGCACCGAGCGCAAGGCCGCGCTTCTCGGCCGGCAACAGTTTTGTGAATGCCGATAGCACCAGATTGAACGAGCAGCCGGCGAGGCCGAAGCCGACCATCACGCCGGCGCCGATGTTGAGCGACAGCGGCGTCGACGAGTAGCGCATCAACAGCAGGCCGCCGGCATAGAGCAACGCGCCGACGGACATCACGCGGAACAGGCCGAAGCGATCAGCGACTGCGCCGGCGACCGGCTGGCCCAATCCCCACAGCAGGTTCTGAAAGGCAATCGCAAGGCCGAATACGTCGCGGCCCCAGGCGTATTCATGGCTCATCGGCTGCACGAAGAAGCCCAGCGCCGAGCGCGGGCCGAAGCCGAGCATGCCGATGGCGCAGCCGCAGAGAATGATGATCGCCGGCGTACGCCAGGTGGAAGAACGTGAGACCGGACCGAGCTCGCCTGCTTGAGTCGACATGGTGCTCCCCGTCTGTCGTTGGCGGATCCGGACTAGGCAGCCGCGAGTCACGCATTTAATGCAGATGCATGAAAATCCCAAGTCAAAAATGATTGCGTGCCACGAAGGGCTGCTGCGGGAGTATTGCGTTTCAACGCGGCCATGGACGACATAACGGAACCTGTCTTGACGGGAATGTGTGCGGGAGGACCTAGCGGTCTTGGGCCGCCCGTGTTATCTTCGATCTGCTCAGATTGAGTATATGTAAGCTCTGGCGAAACCGACCGGCCCTCTCGGCCGGATTTCTCAGGCTCAACATATACTCAACTAGAGCATAATTGCTACGCACGGGAGGCTTCGATGCCGATCACTGGAATTTACGGCCCCGACGACTTTGCAGGCCGGCCGCAGGGCCGAGTTACCGACCAGGTCACGACCGCCCCCCGCGCCGCGCCGGCGCGAACAGGGGCCGCGCTGCCGATGCCCTCGCTGGAATGGACGAGCGAGGTCGAGCAGGCGACCGCGCCGCTCTACGAGCGCGTCAAGCACGTGATCCCGCCGATCGAATGGCCGCTGATGGCGCCGACCATCAAGGCGATCAACGACCTGAAGCAGGCGCGCGGCGCGGTGATCCTCGCGCACAATTACCAGGCGCCAGAGATTTTTCACTGCGTCGCCGATATCGGCGGCGACTCGCTCCAGCTCGCGGTCGAAGCCACCAAGGTGAAATCAGGAATCATCGTCCAGTGCGGCGTGCACTTCATGGCGGAGACATCAAAGCTGCTCAACCCCGAGAAGACGGTGCTGATCCCCGACTCGCGCGCCGGCTGCTCGCTCGCGGCCAGCATCACAGGCGCGGACGTGCGGCTGCTGCGTGAAAGATTTCCCGGCGTGCCTGTCGTCGCTTACGTCAACACCTCCGCGGACGTGAAGGCCGAGGTCGACATCTGCTGCACCTCGTCGAACGCAGTGCAGGTGGTGGAGAGCCTGAACGCGCCGACCGTGATCTTCCTGCCCGACCGCTATCTCGCGACCTATGTCGCCTCGAAGACCGACGTGAAGATCATTGCCTGGAAGGGCGCTTGCGAGGTGCACGAGCGCTTCACCGGCGACGAACTGCGCGCCTATCGCGAGGCCGATCCCTCCGTGCAGATCATCGCGCATCCCGAATGTCCGCCGGACGTGCTGGCGGAGGCCGACTTCACCGGCTCGACCGCGCACATGATCAACTGGGTGCGCGAAAAGCGACCGCGGCGCCTCGTGATGATCACGGAATGCTCGATGGCCGACAATGTGCGGGCCGAGCTGCCTGATGTCGAGATGCTGCGCCCCTGCAATATCTGCCCGCACATGAAGCGCATCACGCTGTCCAACATCCTGGAGAGCCTGCTGACGCTCGGCGAGGAAGTGACGATCGATCCCGCGCTTGCGGAGCGTGCACGACGCTCGGTGGAGCGGATGATCAATCTGAAGAATTGAGAGCTGAACATGCAAGACAATATCCATAACCTCACCCGCAGCACCGACGACGTCGTCATCGTCGGCGGCGGCCTCGCCGGACTGTTCTGCGCGTTAAAACTCGCACCGCGGCCGGTGACGCTGATCTCGGCCGCGCCGCTTGGCCAAGGCGCATCATCCGCATGGGCGCAAGGGGGCATCGCCGCGGCGGTGGCGGAGGGCGATACGCCGGAAGCGCACGCTGCGGATACGATTGCAGTCGGCGGCGGCATCGTCGATGACGCCCTCGCGCTCGGGATTGCGCGCGAGGCTGCGCCGCGCATTCATGACCTGCTCGGCTACGGCGTGCCGTTCGATCGAGATCTTGAAGGCCGGCTCGCAGTGGGGCGGGAAGCCGCGCATTCGACACGCCGCATCGTGCATGTGCGTGGTGACGGTGCGGGCGCGGCGATCATCGCGGCGCTGAGCGAAGCCGTGCGCCGCACGCCGTCGATCCGCCTGATCGAAGGTCTCGTCGCCGAAGCACTGCTGACGGAGGACGGCGCCGTCACCGGGCTCCAACTGCGCGAGGCCGGCAAATTTGCAGCGAAACCGATAATGATCGCCTCGCGCGCGGTGGTGCTGGCGACCGGCGGCCTCGGCCATCTCTACGCCATCACCACCAACCCGCTTGAAGCCAGCGGCTCCGGCCTTGCGATCGCAGCCCGCGCCGGCGCCGTCGTCGCCGATCCCGAATTCGTGCAGTTCCATCCCACCGCCATCATGGTCGGCCGCGACCCGGCACCGCTGGCAACGGAGGCGCTGCGCGGCGAAGGTGCGACGCTGATCAACAGCAATGGCGAGCGCTTCATGACCGCACTCCATCCGTTGGGAGAGCTCGCGCCACGCGACATCGTGGCCCGCGGCGTGTTCGCCGAGATTGCGGCCAGGCGTGGTGCCTTCCTCGATGCGCGGCAGGCGCTGGGCACGCGCTTCACCGACAAATTTCCGATGGTGCATGCGAGCTGCATCGCCGCCGGCATCGATCCCGCCACACAGGCCATTCCGATCGCGCCGGCCGCGCATTATCACATGGGCGGCATCGCGGTGGACGCGCGCGGCCGCAGCTCGATCGACGGGCTCTGGGCCGGCGGCGAGGTATCGTCTACCGGCGCGCATGGCGCCAACCGGCTCGCCTCGAATTCGCTGCTGGAGGCCGTGGTCTATGCCGCGCGCATCGCCGACGACATCGCCGGCCGCGCGATCCCCTCGCCTGCCCGCCTCCCCGATGCGCTGGCGCCGTCGCGCGGCGGCGCACCGGATGCTGCGGTCGTGCAGCGGCTGCGCGCAATGATGAGCGCGCACGTCGGCGTGATCCGTGACGGTGATGGACTTGCGGAGGCCGTGCGCAGCTTTGCCGCGCTCGAATACGAAGCCACCAGCGTTGCCGTTCGCAACATGGCGATTTCGGCCCTGCTCGTCGCGGCTTCGGCCTGGACCCGGCACGAGAGCCGCGGCGCTCATTTCCGCATCGACCATCCAGCGGACGTGCCTGCGCTGGCGCAGAGAACAATGACCACGCTCGCCGCAGCGCGCGAGGTCGCAGAAAACCTCACCGAACGTCCGATGCCGCACACCGCGCAATCCATGATCGCCTGACGGAGTTTGTCATGATCACCCCGACCTCCCTGCTCTATCCCGACGCCTTCGTCTCTCCGCTCGCAATCGACGAGGCCGTGCAGCGCGCGCTCGACGAAGATCTCGGCCGCGCCGGCGACATCACCTCGCTGGCAACGATCCCGGAAGCAACAAAGGCGCAAGCCATCCTGGTCGCACGGCAATCCGGCGTGATCGCCGGCCTGCCGCTGGCGCTGGCGACGCTGCAAAAGCTCTCGCCCGACGTCGACGTGCGTGCCCATGTCCGCGACGCCGCGCGCGTCGCCCGCGGGCAGCACGTGCTGACGATCTCGGGGCCGGCGCGCGCCATCCTCACGGCGGAGCGGACGGCGCTGAATTTCGTCGGCCGCCTGTCGGGCGTCGCAACGCTGACGGCCGACTACGTCGCGCGCACCGAAGGCACGACAATGCGCATCTGCTGCACGCGCAAGACGACGCCGGGATTGCGGGCGCTGGAGAAATACGCGGTGCGCTGCGGCGGCGGCTTCAACCACCGCTTCGGGCTCGACGATGCGATCCTGATCAAGGACAATCACGTCGCCGTCGCCGGCGGCATCCGCCCCGTGCTGGAGCGCGCGCGGGCGCATGCGGGACATCTCGTCAAGATCGAAATCGAGGTCGATACGTTGGCGCAATTGCGCGAAGTGCTCGGCACCGGAATGGCTGACGCCGTGTTGCTCGACAACATGGATCTCGCGACGCTGCGCGAGGCGGTGCGGATGAATGAGGGGCGCCTCAAGCTGGAGGCATCGGGCAGCGTCACGCTGGACTCGATTGCGGCTATTGCGGCGACCGGCGTCGACTACGCCTCGTCAGGCGCGCTGACGCACTCGGCCCCGAACTTCGACTGCGCGCTGGATATCGAGGCGTGAGGCGGTATGCCCCCTCGCCCCGTTCTTACGGGGAGAGGGTTGGGGTGAGGGGCCTCTCTCCACATATGCGACTGTCGAGAGGCCTGTACCCCCTCACCCGGATTGCATCTTCGATGCAATCCGACCTCTCCCCGCAAGCGGGGTGAGGTAAGAAAGACTACCTTCGCTCGACCACGCCCATCTCGGCGGAGCTCTTGGCTTCCTGCGTAAGCTCGGCAGAAAGTGCTGCCGTCTGCGCAGGGGTGCCCCAGCTCGGTTCCTCGCTGCCGTCGCCCCAGGCGCGCGGCCGGTAGAAGGTGTGCACGCCGAACTTGTACATCTTCTTCATCTCGGCGACCCAGGACGGGCGCACCCAATAGGCGTGGTAGTGCGTGGACTTGCCGACTTCGGGCAGCCAGATCTGGCCGTCGAGCATCGCCTTCGATATCTTCTTGGCGCGCTCCCACATCTCGGGCTCGCGGATCACGTCGGGATTGTTGTCGCAGGCAAAGGTGAACTGGCAGGCGAGATGGCGGTGCTTGTTCTGATAGACCGCGCCGCACACGGTGTCGGGATATTTGCCGGAGAACACGCGGTTCATCACGACCTGCGCGACCGCCATCTGGCCGCGCACGGCCTCGCCCCGGGATTCGAAGTAGACGGCTTCGGCCAGACACTTCTCCGACTTCGCGCGCGACTTGTCGTCGAGTGCCAGCCGCTCCGCCGGCGATTTGGCGCGCTGGTTATCGGCGTTGACCTCGCCTTTCGGCGCGACGCTCTCACCGCTCTCGATGTCTTTCGCAATATCAGCCGTGGGCGGCGTCAGCGAGGCCGTCACCTTCATATCGGGGTCGGGCATCACGATCAGCGGCTCGGCGCCGGGCTGCCAGCTCTCGATGCTCTCGAGATTTCCGCCGAGCGAGGAACTGCCGAAAAAAAGATTCGAGGTTTTCACGCGGAAGGGATCGCGCGGCTGTGCCGCCGGAATGGTGGCCTGCTTCAGCGCGTCGAGCGGCTGGACTGCGAACGCGCGCGCGGCGTCACTGGCTTGTGGCGCGTTGGTGTATTGCGGCAACGGCGGAGCGCGCAGTGCTTCCGCAAGCTCGGGATCGAGCGCGGCTGCGGACTCAGGCGACATTGCTTGCGACATCACCTGTGGCAACGCGGCGGTCTTGGCGCCGAACACCGAGCTGTTGGACGTTGCGGGATCTTCCAGCGCCGGCACGGCAGCTGGTGCGCTCGCTTCGGGAGCCTGCGTCGGTGTGATCGTTGCGAGGCGATCACCCTTCATGGAACGATCGACCTTGGGAAAATCGGCGGCCTGGTAGCGCGGCGGCGCCTGCAGCGCCGGATTGCGGCCGATTGCGCCGGTGACGTCGCGACCATCGAGGCTTGCGAGGCGAACCATCGCGCTCTGCGGAATCGAGGTACCGATGGGGCGGGAAAAGCTGTAGGTGGCGAGCTGGATCGAGGACGCTGCGGAATAAACCTGCTTCTGCCAACGCTCGGCGACGCCGGGCTGACGGGCCAGCAAAGAGGCAATGTCCTGATAGCCGGTCTCTCTCGGCATCAATGCGAAGATGCAGAGACCGATGCCGAAGGACGCGAACCGCGCGCCCTTCGGATGGTTACGCAACACTGACATCAACACGCTCACGCTACACTTACGCTCGAAAAATCAAACCGCAGTACTTCCGTGCAATTTGATCTTTATCGTGGGTATCTAATTTAGGTTTCCGGGGCGTTAATTGGCGTTGCGCGCGCGGCACACTCAAGCGATTGCAGGTGTTTTCACGGAGCGATTGCGTGCGTGGTAAATGCCCGCTGACGTGAAACGGTAAACATCTGGTCAACGCGAATGGTGAAGGAACTCTTGCGCGTGCGTATCACTACGGGACGCGTGAGGTTCCGTTTGATTGCGCAACACATCCACATCGACGGTGTCATGCCCCGCGAAAGCGGGGCATCCAGTACGCCGCAGCTTCTCGCTTCCATCACCGCTTCCTCGGAGTACTGGATCGCCCGGTCAAGCCGGACGATGACAGCGAGAGTGTGATGGCCAGCGCTCGCAATGACGGTGGGGAGAGAGCGGTGCGCAAAATGAAAGAGGCGGGGTTTTGCCCCGCCTCTTCGATTTGAACGTTTCAACTCTTCTAGCTACGCCTGGCTCGCGACCGCCTTGCCCAGCGCGGCTTGCGCGGCGGCAAGTCGCGCGATCGGCACGCGGTAGGGCGAACACGAGACATAGTCGAGGCCGATGTCGTGGCAGAAGGCGACGGAGGCGGGATCGCCACCGTGCTCGCCGCAGATGCCCATCTTGAGCTTCGGGCGCGTCTTGCGGCCGCGCGCGACGCCGATCTTGACGAGCTCGCCGACGCCGACCTGGTCGAGCGCAACGAACGGATCGACCGACAAGATGCCCTTCGAGACGTAGGGACCGAGGAAGCTTGCCGCATCGTCGCGGCTGATGCCGTAGGTGGTCTGTGTCAGATCGTTGGTGCCGAACGAGAAGAACTCGGCGCTCTCCGCGATCTCGGCCGCAAGCAGGCAAGCGCGCGGCAGCTCGATCATGGTGCCGACCTGATAGGTCAGCTTGGTGTTGGTGTCGCGCATCACCGCTTTCGCGGTCGAATCGATCCGCGCCTTGACGAGGTCGAGCTCCATCTTGGTCGCGATCAGCGGCACCATCACCTCGAGGCCGACGGCCTTGCCGGTGCGCTTCTCGGCCTCAACCGCGGCTTCGAAGATCGCGCGCGCCTGCATCTCGGCGATTTCGGGATAGGCGATCGCAATACGGCAGCCGCGGAAGCCGAGCATTGGATTGAACTCCGACAGCTCGCGCGCGCGGTCGGCGAGACGCCTGGGGTCGGTGTTCATGGCACGCGCCACTTCCTCGACCTCGGCATGGGTGTGCGGCAGGAACTCGTGCAGCGGCGGATCGAGCAGACGGATCGTGACCGGCAGGCCCTGCATGATCTCGAACAGCTCGACGAAGTCGGCGCGCTGCATCGGCAGCAGCTTTGCGAGCGCAGCGCGGCGCGACTGCTCGTCCTCGGAGAGGATCATTTCGCGCACCGTGCGGATGCGCGTCTCCTCGAAGAACATGTGCTCGGTGCGGCAGAGGCCGATGCCTTCGGCGCCGAACTTGATCGCGGTGCGCGCGTCCTCCGGCGTATCGCCGTTGACGCGCACGCCGAGCTTGCGGACCTGGTCGGCCCATTTCATTAGCGTGTTGAACTCGCCGGAGAGCTCCGGCTCGATCATCGGCATGCGGCCGGCGAGCACCTGGCCGAGCGAACCGTCGATGGTGATGACGTCCCCGGTCTTGTAGGTGCGCGAACCGATGCTCATGGTGCCGCGGCCATAGTCGACGCGGATGGTGCCGCAGCCGGAGACGCAGGGCTTGCCCATGCCGCGTGCGACCACCGCAGCATGCGAGGTCATGCCGCCGCGGGTGGTCAAGATGCCTTCGGCGGCGTGCATGCCGTGGATGTCTTCCGGGCTGGTCTCGATGCGGACCAGAATCACCTTGCGCCCGTCGGCCTGGAGCTTGGTTGCTTCGTCCGAGGAGAACACGATCTCACCGGAGGCAGCTCCAGGCGATGCAGGCAGGCCAGTCGCGATCACGTCGCGCTTGGCGTCGGGATCGATGGTCGGATGCAGCAGCTGGTCGAGCGAGGCCGGATCGATCCGCATCACCGCTTCTTTCTTGGTGATCAGGCCTTCATTGGCGAGCTCGACCGCGATGCGCAGCGCCGCTTTCGCGGTACGCTTGCCGCCGCGGGTCTGGAGCATCCACAGCTTGCCCTGCTCGACCGTGAACTCCATGTCCTGCATGTCGCGGTAGTGCTTCTCGAGCAGCGTGTAGATCCGCGTCAGTTCCTTGAAGGCCTCGGGCATCGCCGCTTCCATCGACGCTTTGTCGGAGCCGGATTCCTTGCGCGCTTCCTCGGTGATATCCTGCGGCGTGCGGATGCCCGCCACCACGTCCTCGCCCTGCGCGTTGATCAGGAACTCGCCGTAGAGCTTGCTCTCGCCGGTCGAGGGATTGCGGGTGAAGGCAACGCCGGTCGCCGACGTCTCGCCCATGTTGCCGAACACCATGGCCTGCACGTTGACCGCGGTGCCCCAGGACTCCGGGATATCGTGCAGCCTGCGGTAGGTCACCGCGCGCGCGTTCATCCAGGATGAGAACACCGCACCGATCGCGCCCCAGAGCTGGTCATGCGGATCCTGCGGAAAGTCCTTGCCGGTCTCGCGGGCGACTGCGTCCTTGTACTTGCCGACCAGCTGGACCCAGTCATCGGCGGTGAGGTCGGTGTCGAGCGTATAGCCCTGGCCGTCCTTGAAGGTGTCGAGGATTTCCTCGAAGTGGTGATGTTCGAAGCCGAGCACCACGTCGGAATACATGGTGATGAAACGGCGATAGCTGTCATAGGCGAAGCGACGGTCGCCGGAGAGCTCCGACAGCGCTTCCACGGTCTCGTCGTTGAGGCCGAGGTTGAGCACGGTGTCCATCATGCCCGGCATCGAGGCGCGGCCGCCGGAACGCACCGAGACGAGCAGCGGGTTCTTGCCATCGCCGAAGATCTTGCCGGTCAACTTGCCGACATAGTTGAGCGACTTCTCAACCTGCGACTGCAATTCCTTCGGGTAGGACTTGTCGTGTGCGTAGAAATAGGTGCAGACCGAGGTCGGGATGGTGAAGCCGGGAGGAACCGGCAGGCCAAGATTGGCCATCTCGGCGAGGTTCGCGCCCTTGCCGCCGAGCAGGTCGCGCATCTCGGCTTTGCCCTCGGCCTTGCCGTCACCGAATGTGAACACCCATTTGCCGGCCTTGGCGGCGGCTGGCGCGGCCTTCTTCGGTGCGACCTTCGGCGCAACCGGCTTGGTCACAGCCTTTGCAGCAGCCTTGGCTGCGGGCTTCACAGCCGGCTTGGCAGGAGCCTTTGCGACAGCCTTGGCGGCAGCCTTTGCGACCGGCTTCGGCGCGCTCTTGGCCAGCGCCTTGCGGGCTGCCGGCGCGGCTTTCGCGGCGGCGGAAGACTTTGATTTCGCTAGAATTTTCTTAGGCTTCGAGGCGGCTTTGGCCATAGCTTGCACACAACCTGCGAGAGGAACGGGAGTTCGCGCGCCTTACACCACTTTGGGCAGGCCCGCGCAAGTCGAAGAGTTCCGGAGAATGAAGGCCTAGAGATGGAGCCACTTCAATAATCCGAGCCCGATCGCACCATTTATGATGAGAAAGATCGCAACGATCAGGTTGAGCAGCCGGGGCATGATCAGAATGAGCACGCCCGCAAGCAGCGACAGGATCGGCGAGATGTGGGCGACGGTGATGTGCATGGATGGTCTTTCCGTACGTTAAGGCGAATCGCGGCCGGATCATACCGGACCAGGTTCCGCGGGTAGAGACGCGCAAGACGCGAGCGGGTTCCCGGCTTCGCGAAATCTGCCCGAAAATGCCGCGAATGCGGCAGGGCATTTCCGGAACATCGCGCGCGTCACAGCATTGGCAACCGGTCGCGCCACTGGCGCCGGCTGAAATCATGTTGAAGGAGTAGCCCATGCGGAACAGGATTCTCGCTCTCGCTGCGCTTGGCGTCGCGCTCGGTGCGCCGATCGCGGCACAGGCGCAAACAGGTATCACGGTGGGACGCGCGCCTGTCGTGGTCGACAGCGGCCCGACGATTACGGTCGAACAGCGGCCGGCCTTCCGCGACTATGTCGTCGAACAACGTGTGCCGGCCTTCCGTATCCCTGATCGTGTCGTGGTCGGTGCCACCTTACCCGAAACCGGGGTCACCTATTACGACGTGCCGCAACGTTTCGGCGCCACCACCTATCGCTACACGGTAGTGAACGGCGAGACCGTGCTGGTCGAGCCGCGCTCGCGGCGCATCGTCGAGGTGATGGACTAGTTGAGTTCAACTCGATGTCCGGCGCGTCAAATCAGGCTGACGCGCATCGCGTAGTCGGACATCAGGCCCCGTCCGGTCGTCCCCCCGCCGGGCGGGGCTTTTTTGCGCGCATTTGTGCACACTCTCGTGTCCCGGACGCGGCGCAGCGCGTAGCGGTGCGACGCAGAGCCGGGACCCAGAATCTTTTTTGCGGCGGCATGGGCCCCGGCTCTGCAGCGCACCGCTGAAGAAGCACTGCGCTGCGTCCGGGGCACGAGAGCGTCAGGTACCGCGCCTCAATCCTGGATCTTCGAGAAATCCGCCACCGCACGCGTGGCGCTGCGGATTTCGTTGAGCAGTTTTAGCCGGTTCTCGCGCACCTTCGCATCGTCGTCGTTGACGCGCACCTTCTCGAAGAACGCATCGACCGGCGGACGCAGTTTCGCCATCGCGCTCATCGCAGCGGCAAAGTCTTCCTTGGCGACAGCGGCGCTCGCTTCCGCCTTGACCTCACCGATCGCCTTCGCCAGCGCCTTCTCCTCATCGAGGCCGTAGAGCGCAGCATCCGGTGAACCGTCGAAGCTGCGCTTGTCCTTCTTCTCCTCGATGCCAAGGATGTTGCTCGCGCGCTTAATGCCGGCGAGCAAATTCTTGCCGTCGTCGCTCTCGAGGAATTTTCCGAGCGCCTCGACGCGTCGGATGATCATCAGAAGATCGTCCTGGCCGCCGAGCGCGAACACGGCATCGACGAGATCGTGCCGCGCCCCCTGCTCGCGCAGCTGGACTTTTAGGCGGTCGGCGAAAAAGGCGAGGAGATCGCTCGGAAGCTTTTCGGCGTCGGCAGGCTTCGCTGACAAGCCGGCGAGTGCGGACGCCGCCACCTTCATGAGCGAAAGACGCAGCGCGTTCTCGGCGATCAACCTGATCACACCGAGCGCCGCACGACGTAGCGCATATGGGTCCTTGCTGCCCGTCGGCTTCTCATCGATCGCCCAGAAGCCAACGAGCGTATCGATCTTGTCAGCAAGTGCGACCGCCACACTGACCGGATCGGTCGGCACGCGATCGGTTGGGCCCTGCGGCTTATAGTGCTCTTCGCACGCAGCCGCGATGGACGCATCCTCGCCCTGCGCCAGCGCATAGTACTTGCCCATCAGGCCCTGCACTTCCGGAAACTCGCCGACGACTTCCGTCAGCAAGTCCGCCTTGGCGAGGTGCGCGGCACGCGTCGCCTTGGCGACATCGGCGCCGACCAGCGGCGCGATCTCCGCGGCCAGACGCCCGATGCGCTTGATGCGCGCCGCCTGCGTGCCGAGCTTCTCGTGGAAGACGATCTGCTCGAACTTCGGCAGACGGTCCTCGAGCTTGGTCTTCAGGTCCGTCTCGTAGAAGAACTTCGCATCCGACAACCGCGGACGGATCACGCGCTCATTACCGGCGACGATGGTCTTGCCACCGTCGGACGCCTCGATATTGGCGGTGAGGACGAACTTGTTGGTCAGTTTGCCGGTCTTGGCATCCCTGACGACAAAACACTTCTGGTTGTTGCGGATGGTGGCGCGGATCACCTCTTCCGGGATCGCGAGATATTCCTGCTCGAACGATCCCATCATGACGACAGGCCATTCGACGAGACCGGACACCTCGTCCAGCAGCGCCTGATCCTCGACCAGTTCAAAGCCTTGCGCGAAGGTCAGCTCCTTGGCGTCGGCGAAGATGATATCCTTGCGAGCCTGCGGATCAAGGATGACCTTGGCAGCCTTCAGCTTTGCTTCGTAGTCCTCGAACCGGCGGACCGAAATCGCAGCCGGCGCCATGAAGCGATGGCCGTAGGTGGTCTGGCCGGTCTCGATACCGTCGATCGAGAATTTTACGACATCGGGCTCTTCGGTCTCGAGCCCAAACGTCGCGGTGATTGCGTGCAGCGGACGCACCCAGCTGAGCGAGCCCGGCTTGCCGGAGCGCGCGCCCCAGCGCATCGATTTCGGCCAGGGGAAGGTGCGGATGATCACGGGCAGGATTTCCGCGAGCACGTCGATTGCGTCGCGGCCGGATTTTTCGATCAGCGCGATATAAAAATCGCCCTTCGGGTCGCGCTGGATCTTGGCCTCATCCAGCGACGACAAGCCTGTCGCTTTCAGAAACCCCTGCACGGCGGCATCGGGCGCGCCGATCTTGGGGCCTTTGCGTTCGGTCTTGAGGTCGGGCTGACGCGCAGGGATTCCATGCACGGTGAGCGCGAGGCGGCGCGGGGTCGAGAACGCCTTGGCGCCCTCGTAGACGAGGCCTTCGGCGACGAGCTTCTCGGTGACCATGCGGCGCAGATCGTCGGCCGCCTTGGCCTGCATGCGCGCGGGGATTTCTTCCGAGAACAGTTCAAGCAAAAGATCGGGCATCAAGCCGCTCCGCCCGCTTCAGTATGGATCCAGGCCTCGCCGCAGGCTTTTGCAAGTTCGCGCACGCGAAGAATGTAGCTCTGCCGCTCGGTCACGGAGATCACACCGCGCGCATCGAGCAGGTTGAAGACATGGCTCGCCTTGATGCACTGGTCGTAGGCCGGCAGCGCCATCAGATGCGCCTCGCGCTTGCCATCCTTCCATCCTGCATCGAGATATTTCTTGCACGCCGTCTCGGCCATCTTGAACTGCTCGAACAGCATCGTCGTGTCGGCGACTTCGAAATTGTGCTTCGAATATTCCCGCTCGGCCTGCAGGAACACATCGCCATAGGTGACCTTGGCGTCACCGTCGCGGCCGTTGAAGTTGAGGTCGTAGACGCGATCGACGCCCTGCACATACATCGCGAGACGCTCGAGCCCGTAAGTGAGTTCGCCTGCGACCGGCGCGCATTCGACACCTGCGACCTGCTGGAAATAGGTGAACTGGCTGACTTCCATGCCGTCGCACCAGCACTCCCAGCCGAGACCCCAGGCGCCCAGCGTCGGGCTCTCCCAATCGTCCTCGACGAAGCGGATGTCGTGCACTGACGAGTCGATGCCGATCGCAGCGAGCGACTTCAGATACAGCTCCTGAAGGTTCGGCGGCGACGGCTTCATGATCACCTGGAACTGGTAATAGTGCTGCATCCGGTTCGGGTTCTCGCCGTAGCGGCCGTCCTTGGGCCGGCGCGAGGGCTGCACATAAGCGGCGTTCCAGGGTTTTGGCCCGAGCGCGCGCAGCGTGGTCGCCGGATGGAAGGTGCCTGCGCCCATCTCCATGTCGTAGGGCTGCAGGATGACGCATCCCTGCTCGGCCCAGAAGGTCTGGAGCGCGAGGATAAAACCCTGGAACGAGCGTTCCGGGCGCATATGGGCGGGCAATGAAGCGTCCATCGTCAGATCGGGCTCTCGCGGGGGGTTGAATCGCGCGGGACCGTATCGACGGCGGGGGTGGGAATCAAGGCAAAGGGGGCTGGGAGAGGACCCAACCTCCGTCGTGCCCGGGCTTGTCCCGGGCATCCACGTTCTTCGTGGGGCGCCAAAGCCGTGGATGGCCGGGACAAGCCCGGCCATGACGCGTGTGGTCGCTAACCCGGCCGGTACGAACCGGTATTCGGATCACGCTTCAGCGTCTGGATATTCCCCATATGGGCGGCCTCGGCGACGCGCGAGAGGCGCATCTCCTCCAGCTCCTGGTTGATCCGGACAGCGGTCTTGTAGGCCCAGCGGACCACGGCAAGCCCGCCCAGGACGCCCGCGAATGCGACGAACGGCGGCATCTGTCGATCCTTGTTGAGTGCTCAGCCCCCACGCGCATTCTTGCGCAGTCGGGGCCGGGCCGCAATTGGCTCGGCCCGGACCAAATGGCGCGGGCGGGCTCCGCCTAGAACCCGAATTTCGCCCAAATCGCCCGCGTCTCGACCGCCGAGATCAGCTCGTCCGGCAGGCCGACCATTGATTCCATGGCCGAAAGCTGCCCCGCGCCGGGCGATTTCCGCCCCAAAAGGCTGGACAGCAGACCGGTCGGCTGGGCAATCACGGGGGTGAGAACCTTCTCGCCGTAGCGGCCACGAAGAGTTGAGCGGAGATCGCCGATGCTGTCGGCGAGCCCCAGCGCGATCGAACTCTCGCCGGCCCAGTATTCGCCCGTGAACAGCGTGTCGTCGGCGCCCTTGAGGCGTGCGCCGCGGCTCTCCTTCACCAGCGCAATGAAGATCTGGTGGATCTCGCGCTGAAGCGCCTTCAGCTTGGCGACATCATCAGGGTTCTCGGGCAGGAACGGATCGAGCATCGCCTTATGCGTGCCGGCCGTGTAGAGGCGCCGCTCGATGCCGAGCCGCTTGATCGCCTCCTGGAAACCAAAGCTGCCGCCGACCACGCCGATCGAGCCGAGGATCGAAGAGGGATCGCAGATGATCTCGTCGCCGGCACAGGCGATCATGTAGCCGCCGGAGGCCGCGACGTCCTCGACGAACACGAGCACCGGCAGCTTCTTCTCTGCCGCGAGCTGCTTGATGCGCAGATAGATCTGGCGCGACTGCACCGGCGAGCCGCCGGGTGAATTGATCACCAGCGCCACCGCCTTGGCGTTCCGATATGAAAACGCCCGTTCCAGCACGCGCGCGACGCCCGCGAGCGACATGCCTGGGCGCAGCGGCGTCACCGCACCGATCACGCCGGAGAGTCGCACCACCGGCACGACGGCCGTACCGGGGCGGAAGCGCGCCGGCAGATAGCGCATGAGCTTATCGGCCCAGCCGGAACTCTGGGAATCGTTCAATTGTTCGGCCATGCCGTTACCTCTGGTTAATCATTTCTTATCACGCGAGTGTCATTGGAAGTGCCTGGAACGTGTTTTGCAGTTTTCCCGTTGGGAAGCTGCAATGAAGCAGCGGAGGAAATGCCATGAAGATCTATCTGCTGATGCTGCTGATCGGTGCGCTGTTCATGGCGATCCGCTTGACGTCCCCGCAAGAACAGCAGTCGGAATCGCTTCCGCAGTAGGTCATCACGGTTCCACCAGGGGTAGAACCGCTCGTCCCTCCAGAATATCCGTCACCTCTTTTTTAGGCACGCGTGACTCATCGTTGAGCATGAGCCCCGGCAACAATCGCGTCGGAGCCCGGCCGCCTTTGATGGCGCGCACCAGCACGCGGATCGCGGGCCGTCCCGCCTCGCCGTGAACCGGCAGGATCGCGAGACTCCCGAAGCCGCGTGACAGCGCTGCCAAAACCTCCGTGATCCCATCTGCGCGCCAGATCAATGTCAGCGTGCCATTCGATCGAAGAATGCGCCGCGCTGTATGCACCCACGCATGCAGCGTCTCCTCCGTTGCCACATGCGCGCTTTGACGCATCTGGTCCGGCGAACCGCGATGGCGGGCGGGATCGTTGAAGGGCGGGTTAGTCAGCACAACGTCGACACTGTCGGGCCCGAGCCCATGTACCGCGAACGCCTGCGCATCGGCCGCGACGTCGAGCACCATCACCTCGGCGGCGATCGCGTTGGCCACCGCATTGGCGCGCGCGAGTTCCGCCAGTTCCGGATCGATCTCGACCAGGCTCAGCCCGATACCGGCGACGCGCCGGCCGAGCGCCAGCCCGGCGGTGCCGACGCCGGCACCGAGATCGACCACGCGATCGCCTGCCCGCGCCTCCGTCGCCGCCGCGAGCAGGATGGCGTCATGGCCAGCGCGATGGCCACTCCGCTTCTGCTTCAGCCGCAACTGCCCGCCGAGAAAGGCGTCCTCGGTGATATCTGTCAGCGCCTCAATCATCGCCGCGCAGTTCGTGGCTGAGACCGGCCTCGGTGAGGAGCGCCCGCGCCTCCTGGGCATCGTCCTCATGGACCAGGATCCGCCGCGGCAAAATGCCGAGCGAGCCCTCGATGATGCTCATGTTCTGATCCAGCACCAAATGGTGGATGTTGGCGCCGTCGAGCAGCGCGCCGATCGCCGACACCAGCACCATATCGTTGGTTCGAACCAGTTCACGCAAAACTGAGGTCTCCTGCCTGAAGGGGGCTAAAGGGGCAAATATCAATGGTTCCGCAGGCCTTGCCGCATCCGCTGCCAGTTTCTATTGTATTTCCATCAGAATAGCCCCTCCGGGGCAAATATTGGAGACCGGCGTGGCCGTCATCGTACCTTTCGAAACTCCCGGCGCGTCGATCGAACAGCTGGTTGCCCTTGTCGCCGGTGACATGGAGCGCGTCAACGCCACGATCCTGTCGCGGACCGGGTCTGATGTGACCATGATCCCGGAGGTCGCCAACCACCTCATCTCCTCCGGCGGCAAGCGTCTGCGCCCGATGCTGACGCTCGCCATGGCCAATCTCGCCGGCTACACCGGCGACGGCCACATCAAGTTAGCTGCCAGCGTCGAGTTCATGCACACCGCCACGCTCCTGCACGACGACGTCGTCGACGAGAGCGAGATGCGCCGCGGAAAACTGTCGGCGCGGATGCTCTGGGGCAACGAGGCGAGCGTGCTGGTCGGCGACTTCCTGCTGGGACAAGCTTTCCGCATGATGGTCGAGGTCGGTTCGCTCCGCGCGCTCGACATCCTGTCGGCCGCCGCCGCCACCATCGCCGAGGGTGAGGTGATGCAGCTTGCCGCCGCCAAGAACACCGCGACCACCGAGGACGAATATCTCGCCGTGATCCGCGGCAAGACCGCCGAGCTGTTCGCGGCCGCCTGCGAGGTCGGCCCTGTGATCGCCAACCGCCCCAAGGCCGAGCAGACCGCCTGCCGCTCAGTCGGCATGAATCTCGGCATCGCCTTCCAGCTGGTCGACGACGTGCTCGACTATGGCGGCAAGAGCGCAAAACTCGGCAAGAACACCGGCGACGACTTTCGCGAGGGCAAGATCACCCTGCCGGTCGTGCTCGCCTTCCGCCGCGGCAACGATACCGAACGCGCGTTCTGGATCAAGGCGCTCGAGCGCGGCGAGATCGGCGACAGCGATCTCGACCACGCCATCGGGTTGATGAACAAGCACCGTGCGCTCGAAGACACAATCAGCCGCGCCCACCACTACGGCGCCATGGCCGTCGACGCGCTGGCGCTGTTCCCGTCGTCACCGATGAAGAGCGCGCTGGAGCAGGTCGTGGCGTTCTGTCTGGCGCGGTCGCATTAGGCGACTGGCTTAAGCTTCCATCGATTCCGCGCCGCTCTTGATCCCGTCATCCTGAGGCGCTCGCGCAGCGAGCCTCGAAGGATACGCGGCCGAGATGCATCCGGGCCTTCGCCCTTCGAGGCTCGCTGCGCTCGCAATAGCTGAGCAAGGTGCGACGACACCGCTCCCTCTCGTGTCCCGGACGCGCTGCAGCGTGAAACGCTGCTGCGCAGAGCCGGGACCCACGCGACACCGAACGATGGGCGAAATGGGCCCCGGCTCTGCAGCGCACCGCCAAGAGGCGCTGCGCTGCGTCCGGGGCACGAGGCGGCCCGGTGACTTGCATTTTGCAAGTTACTCACCTACTTTCCCGCCATGCAGCCCAAATCCGCCTCCATCCTGGAATGCCCGGTCGGCCGCGCCGTGGAGACGGTCGGCGAGTGGTGGAGCATTTTGATCCTGCGGGATGCGTTTCAGGGCTCCACGCGGTTCGACGAGTTCGAACGCAATCTCGGCATCGCGCCGAACATCCTGTCGCGGCGGCTTGCCCATCTCACCAAGACCGGCATGTTCGTCCGCCGTCGCTACAACGAACGCCCGCCGCGTTACGAATATGTGCTGACCGACAAGGCGCGGGATTTCTTCCCCGTCGTCGCAACGCTGCTCGCCTGGGGCAACAAGCATCTGGCGCCGAAGGGCGAAGCCATCCTGCTGGCAAACCGGGACGATCGTCGTCCGTTCGATCCGATCGTGGTGGATGCCACCGACATGCGTCCGATCACGCTTGCCAATGCGGTCATCGTCGCGGGTCCCGGCGCCAGCCGATTGATGCGGCGGCGGCTCACCTCGCTCAAGGCCATGAACCCGGCCGTTGCGCCGGTGGGAGACTGACATGCGTCGTATCGTCGTGACAGGCATGGGCGCGGTGTCGCCGCTCGGCTGCGGTGTCGAACTGTCCTGGCGCCGGCTGCTCGCCGGCCAAAGCGGGCTGCGTCCCCTGCCCGAATGGGCACAAGCACTGCCTGCGCGCATTGCCGGTCTCGTCCCCGACAAGGCCGATGATGCCGAGGGCGGTTTCGATCCCGCGCAAGCCGCCGCGCCAAAAGACCAGCGCAAGATGGACCGCTTTATCCTGTTCGCGCTGCTCGCCACCGCAGAAGCGGTCGCGCAAGCCAAATGGACGCCGCAGGACGCGAGCGCGCTGGAACGAACCGCGACGATCATCGCCTCCGGCGTTGGCGGCTTCCCGGCGATGGCGGAAGCGGTGCGCATCACCGAGCACCGCGGCACGCGCCGGCTCTCGCCGTTCACAATCCCCTCGTTCCTCGCCAATCTCGCCGCCGGCCACGTCTCGATCAAATACGGCTACAAGGGCGCGCTGGGCACGCCTGTCACCGCGTGCGCGGCCGGCGTGCAGGCGATCGGCGATGCCGCGCGCATGATCCGCGCCGGCGAAGTTGATGTCGCGATCTGCGGCGGCGCCGAGGCCTGCATCGACATCGTCAGCATCGGCGGCTTTGCCGCGGCACGCGCACTGTCGAGCTCCTTCAACGACGAGCCCGCGCGCGCTTCGCGCCCGTTCGATCGCGACCGCGACGGGTTCGTCATGGGCGAAGGCGCAGGCATTCTGGTCATCGAGGAGCTGGAGCATGCGCTGGCGCGCGGCGCGACGCCGATTGCCGAGATCGTCGGCTACGGCACGACGGCGGACGCCTATCACATGACATCGGGTCCGCCCGACGGCGACGGCGCCCGCCGCGCCATGGAGATCGCGCTTCGGCAAGCCAACCTCGCGCCCGCGGATTTGCAGCATCTGAACGCGCATGCGACGTCGACGCAGGCCGGCGACGAGAGCGAGCTTGGCGCCATCGCCGCGCTGTTCGGCCGCAACCGGAGCATCGCGGTGAGCGCCACCAAATCGGCGACCGGCCATCTGCTCGGCGCCGCCGGCGGGCTGGAAGCGATCTTCACGATCCTGGCCCTGCGCGACCAGATCGCGCCGCCGACGCTCAATCTCGAAAATCCTGATCCGGGTGCTGACGGCATCGACATCGTCTCAGGCAGCGCGCGGCCGATGCCGATGAAGCACGCCATCTCCAACGGCTTTGGCTTCGGTGGCGTCAATGCCAGCGCGATCTTCCGCCGGATGGGCTAAACGAGGGGCCCCTAAACGAGAAGCCTTGCAATCGCGGCGCGCTACGCTACGAAAACAGGATGATCGAAACGAATTTCTGGCTGTTCCTGGCCGCAGCCTGTCTCATCGCCGCCGTTCCCGGACCCGGCATTTTCTACGTCGCCGCACGCACCCTGTCGGAGGGACGCGCCAGCGGCTTTGCCTCGACCGCGGGCACAGCGCTGGGCGGGCTGGTTCATGTCGTAGCCGGCAGCCTCGGCATCTCCGCGATCATCGTTGCCAGCGCGGAGCTGTTTGCCGCGGTCAAATTCGTCGGTGCGGTCTATCTGGTCTGGCTCGGCATCAAGACGTTTCGCAGTGCCGGCCGCGCGCTGTCGCTCGACAGCGAGCCAATCGGCGACAAGCGCGCGTTCCGTGACGGCGTGCTGGTCGAGGCATTGAACCCGAAGACCGCGGCATTCTTCCTGGCCTTCATTCCGCAGTTCCTCGATCCCTCGGGATCGAGCCCCACGCTGCAATTCATCATGCTCGGCGCAATCTCGGTGACGCTGAACACGCTCGCCGATGTCGTCGTGGTGCTGATGGCCTCGGCAACGCGCACGCAACTGGTCGGCCGGCCGAACCTGATGCGGCGCCTCACCCAGAGCTCCGGCGTTTTCATCGCGGGCCTCGGCCTCTCGCTCGCACTGGCGCGGCGGCCGGCAAATGGTTAGTGCCCCGCAAAGCCGCTTCTATGAATCACACGGCCTGCGGTTGCATTATGCCGATTGGGGCAACGACGGCGCGCCGCCCCTGATCCTGGTTCACGGTGGCCGCGATCATTGCCGGAGCTGGGACGTCATTGCCCGCTCGCTGCAGCCGCATTTTCACGTGATCGCGCCCGATTTGCGCGGCCACGGCGATTCGGACTGGACCAAAGGCGGCAGCTACGCGCTGACGGAGTATGTCTACGATCTCGCTCAGCTGGTCCGCAGCATCGCAGCGCCTCAAATCACGCTCGTCGGTCACTCGATGGGCGGCATGGTGAGCCTGATCTTTACGGGTTCATTTCCCGAGCTGGTGTCGAAGCTCGTCGTCCTCGACGGCGTGACCATGCTGCCGGACACGCCGAAATCGCCCGCGCATGAGCGCATCGGAAAATGGGTCGGTCAGCTCGACAGATTGCACGACCGCACGCCGCGCCGCTATGCCACCCTCGCGGACGCGGCGGCGCAGATGGTGCTTCACAACAAGCGGCTGTCGCGCGACCTCGCGCTGCACCTCGCGACCCACGGCGCGCGGCAGAACGAGGACGGCACCTATAGCTGGAAGTTCGATCCCTATCAGCGCGCCTCTGCGCCGCACCGGCTCTGGCCGGACGATCACGTCGCGCTGTGGTCGCGCATCACGTGCCCGACGCTGCTGCTCAATGCCGGCGAGAGCTTTCTGGCCGGCGCCAGGGCTGCGGGCCTCGAGCGCTATTTCCAGCAAGCGCGCATCGAGACCATTGCCGGAGCCGGACACTGGCTGCAGCATGACAAGCCGCAGGAGGTGTTGGGTGAGATCCGGCAGTTCTTGGACTTGGCCGAGGACGGCGCGGGTTAGCTCAGCTCCATCCGCGTCATTGCGAGCGCAGCGAAGCAATCCAGACTGTCACCGCGGACGGACTCTGGATTGCTTCGCTGCGCTCGCAATGACGAACAGATCTAGCTCAACGTCCCCGCATGCACCCACCAGCCGGGGTGATCGCGCCGGATCTTCTCGGCCGCGGTGTGCGCCTCGGTCGGCGCGCCATAGATAGCAAAACACGTCGCGCCGGAGCCGGACATGCGGGCGAGCTTGACGCCGGCGGAATCGCGCAAGGCTTCCAGCACCTCGCCGATCACAGGCTCGATCCGCAGCGCGGGCGCTTCGAGATCGTTGGGGACGGTTTCGAGAACATCGACCCAATCGGCAATCGAGCCGCCCCCCTCCGGCCAGGCCGGAGCGTCGAGGACATCAGCGGCGCCGACCAGCAGTTCGCCGTTGCGCAGGCCCAATTCCCTAAACACGTCCTTGGTCGCGACGGGCACGCGCGGATTGACCATCACGCAGGGCATGCTCGGCAGCGCGAGCGGCAACAGCTGCTCGCCGACGCCGGTCATGTCGCAGGCGCGCGAGAACAGGCACACCGGCACATCGGCACCGGTCGCGAGTGCGACCTTCTGGAGGCGGGGATCATCGAGCGACATATTGTTGAGACGCGCCAGCAGCCGCAGCGCCGCCGCGGCATCCGCCGAGCCGCCACCGATGCCAGCCGCAACGGGGAGCACCTTGTCGAGCGCGAAGGCTCCGAGCTTCAGGCCCGGCACAGCTTCGGCCAGCAGCTTGGCGGCCTTGAACACGAGATTGTCGGACATCTCGCCACAAGCCGCGGCCAGCGGCCCCGTGGTGGCGAGCTTCAGCTCACCGCCCGGCTCCAGCGTCAGCCGGTCGGCGCAGTCGGCGAACGCGACGACGCTTTCGAGATCATGATAGCCGTCGGCACGACGGCCGATCACGCGAAGGGTCAGATTGACCTTCGCGCGCCCTTCTTCAATCAACGCCGGCATTGGCGAGCAACCCCCAAACGCACCCTTAACCGCCCTTGCCGTCGTCCTTCTTCTTCTCCGCTTGCGCGGCCGAAGAGTTCGAAGTGTCCTCGGTCATGCCGTTGGCGATCTTGGCCTCGATCTTCGGAAGGTCATCCGGCTCGGGCTTGAGATCGCGCGCGTGCGCCCACTGGAATTTGGCTTCCAGCGTGCGGCCGACGCGCCAATAGGCATCGCCAAGGTGATCGTTGATGGTGGGATCTTCGGGCTTGAGGTCGATCGCACGCTCGAGGTTCTTCACCGCCTCTTCGTAATTGCCGATGCGGTAATAGGCCCAGCCGAGGGAATCGACGATGTAGCCGTCGTCGGGACGCTGCTCGACGGCGCGCTTGATCATCTTCATGCCTTCGTCGAGATTCACGCCCTGGTCGATCCAGGAATAGCCGAGATAGTTGAGGACATGCGGCTGGTCGGGCTGCAGCTCGAGCGCCTTCTTCATGTCGGCTTCAGCCTTGCCCCATTCCTTTGAGCGCTCTTCGCAGATGCCGCGATAATAATACCAGACGCTGTTGGCCTTGTCGTTGCCGGCAGGCAGCACGTCGATGCCGCGCGAATAGGTCGCGCCGCAGTCGCCGAACTTCTTGCGGCCGCGCTCGAGATTGCCGAGCGCCATGATCGCTTCGAGATCCTTGGCATCGTCAGTGGTAACGCCCTTGAGGATCTTGATCGCCTCGTCGGTGCGGTCGGCCGAATCCAGATCAATGGCGAGCTGGATCTGCGCGTTGCGCTTGAGCGGCGAGGTCGCCGGCACGCGCTCATAGACCTTGATCGCCATCTGCGGCCGCTTCACTGATTCATAGAGATCGGCGAGCGAGAGCAGCGCCAGCGGATGGGTCGGCTGGAGATAGAGCGAGAGCTGGAGATAGACCAGCGCCAGATCCTCGCCGCCGCGGCGGGTCAGCGTGGCGCCGATGCCGTAGAGCGCTTCGGCGGCGCCGGCTTGCGCGGAGTCGGCCAGCGGCGGCATCTTCTTGCCGGCCTTGGTGTCGCGCAGGCCTTCCACGATCAGCGGATGGCGGGCCAGCTTCTTGTCGAACGCCTGGTAGACGGCGGTCGCGGCGGCGGAGTCCTTGTTGCGTGACAGCCAGCGCGCATAGGCTTCGGTCACGCGCAGCATGGAATCGTCGAGCTTGTAGGCGCGCTCGAACCGGGTGCCGGCGTCCTTCTCCTTGCCGGAGAGTTCCAGGATCATGCCGGCATGCAGGTCCTTGAACAGCGGGTACCATTCCGGACCTGCGAGCTTGTCGATGGTGGCGACACCGCCCTTGGCATCGCCGGCGCCATAGGCGGCCCAGCCCGACAGCAGGGTTGCAACGAGATCGGTGATGGGGCCGCGGATCGACTGATTGATGTTGGTCTGCGCGGTCGCGTACTTCTTGAACTTGAGATCGTGCACGCCGACGACGAGACGCGCGACGCGGTTGGTCTTGTCGATGGTGAGGATGCGCTCGGCGAGCTTGACCGCTTCGTCGATGTCACCGTCGGCGACCGACGAGATGAAGGCGCGGTCGAGCAGCTCGTTGTTCTTGGGGTCGGTGCGGAGCGCCGAGCGGTAGAACGCGGCGGCCGAAGCCGCGTCGCGCTCGACGCTGGCATGGCGGGCGGCGAGATAGCTGCCGGAGGTGGTAAGCGCCTTCAGATCGTTTCGATTCGGAAACTGCGCCGCCGTGTCGGACGGATGGTCCGGCGTCTGCGCCAGGACCGCGCCGGGGACCGTCGCGATCGCGGTGCCCATCAGGGCGATGGCGGCAACAGTCCAGCGGTTGAAACGATTTGAAAACATCAGGGCTCGCCTTGAGTTGGTAGTGCCTGGGTGTGCAGCAGAAGGCCGTCTCGCATACGTACGCGGCCGGCGACATCGGGACCGGAACCGTCAGGCCCGGACAATGCCGCTTTTGGCGCTTCACCGCAAGGATTCGGGCCGGGCGATCCCCTCCGCACGCCCCAAATCGACCGACAGCGCCCCAAGACGCTGCCAGTATGGCCTTATCGTGGCCGGAGGCCGCTACCCCGCCTCGGTTCTCACGCGAACGTGCGTCACAATGCCGGGGGCGCGTCGCATTGGCCCCGGCTTGATCGCTTTGGTCCGATCCCCGGCTTACATCGCCTCGTAGTTCGGACCGCCGCCGCCTTCCGGGGGAACCCAGGTGATGTTGCCGTTGGGGTCCTTCACGTCGCAGGTTTTGCAGTGGACGCAGTTCTGCGCGTTGATCTGGTAGCGCGGGCTCGTGCCCTCCTCGACCCACTCATAGACGCCGGCCGGGCAATAGCGATTCGAGGGACCGGCGAACACGTCGTGCTCGGACATCTTCTGCAGGTTCATGTCGGCGACCCGGAGATGGACCGGCTGGTCCTCCTCATGGTTGGTGTTGGACAGGAACACCGAGGACAGCTTGTCAAAGGAGATCTTGCCGTCCGGCTTCGGATAGTTCTTCGGCGCGTGGGTCTTGGCAGGATCGAGCGTCGAGCGATCGGCCTTGGAATGCGACTGCGTGCCGAACAGCGAGCCGCCGAACAGCGTATTGCACCACATGTCGAAGCCGCCGAGCGCAACGCCGAGCACGGTGCCGAACTTCGACCACAGCGGCTTGACGTTGCGGACCAGGAACAGATCCTTGCCGACCGACGAGGAACGCCACGCGTTCTCGTAGTCGATGATCTCGTCATTGGCGCGATCGGCGGCGAGCGCAGCCGCAACATGCTCGGCGGCGAGCATGCCGGTGCCCATCGCGTTGTGCACGCCCTTGATGCGGGGCACGTTGACGAAGCCGGCCGCACAACCGACCAGCGCGCCGCCCGGGAAAGTCAGCTTCGGTACCGACTGGTAGCCGCCTTCGGTGATGGCACGCGCGCCATAGGCGAGCCGCTTGGCGCCTTCGAAGGTGCCGCGGATGGAGGAATGAGTCTTGAAGCGCTGGAACTCGTCGAACGGCGACAGATAGGGATCGTCGTAGTTCAGATGCACGACAAAGCCGACGGCGACGAGATTGTCGTCGTAATGATAGAGGAACGAGCCGCCGCCGGTCTTCAGGTCGAGCGGCCAGCCGAACGAATGCTGGATCATGCCCTTCTGATGCTTGGCGGGATCGATCTGCCAGACTTCCTTGAGACCGATGCCGAACTTCGCCGGCTCGCTGTTGGAGTCCAGTGCGAATTTCGCGATCAGCTGCTTGGTCAGGCTGCCGCGCGCGCCTTCGGCGAACAGCGTGTACTTGCCGAGCAATTCCATGCCGCGAGTGAAGGAGTCCTTCGGCTTGCCATCGCGGCCAATGCCCATGTCGCCGGTGGCGATGCCCTTCACCGCGCCCTGCTCGTCATAGAGCACCTCGGCCGCGGCAAAGCCCGGATAGATTTCGACGCCGAGCGCCTCGGCCTTGCGTCCCAGCCAGCGGCAGACATTGCCGAGCGAGCCGATATAGCAATGATGGTTGTCCATCAGCGGCGGCATCATGAAATTCGGCAGCTTGATCGCGCCGCCGGTCGTCATCCAGTAGAAGCGGTCGTCCTTCACCTCAGTCTTCAGCGGGCAGTCGGAATCCTCGCGCCAGTCCGGGATCAGCTTGTCGAGCCCGGCCGGGTCGATCACGGCGCCGGAGAGAATATGCGCACCAACCTCGGAGCCCTTCTCCACCACGACGACGTTGAGATCGGCATTGATCTGCTTGAGCCGGATCGCCGCGGCCAGGCCCGAGGGGCCGGCGCCGACGATGACGACGTCGAATTCCATGGATTCGCGCGGGGGAAGTTCTTCGGTGCTCATCTGATCTCAGCCCTTGAGACGGTCCTTGGTCGTTTGCGCCCTGTTGTTTCCGATTTTTCCGGGTAGGACAACCTCGGAATCGCGTTCCACTGGGATGCAAGCCGCCCCGAACTGATATAAAAGTCCGACTTCCCATGATCCCCGAGCCCGCACCCACCGTCCGAGAGCTACTCGCCTTCTATCTGGAGGCCGGTGTCGACTGCGCGCTCGCGGAGGAGTCGATAGACCGTCTGGCGGAAATGGATACCCCGCCGCCGGCCCCGCGCGCCGCGCCTCCGGTCGAGCCGCCGCGGCCCGTCGCAGCGCCCACGGTCCTGCGCGGCGAGGCCGCACCTGCGCCTGATATCGCGATTGCCTCCGCACGCGAGGCTGCGCGCACCGCGCCGACGCTCGAGGCGCTGCGCGAGCTGATGCAGAGTTTCGAGGGCTGCGCGCTGAAGCACACGGCAACGCGGTTGGTGTTCGCCGACGGCAATCCGCAGGCGCGCATCATGTTCGTCGGCGAAGCGCCGGGCCGCGACGAGGACATCGAGGGGCTGCCCTTCGTCGGGCGCAGCGGCAAGCTGCTCGATTTGATGATCGGCGCCATAGGCCTCAACCGCACCACCGCCTACATCGCCAACGTGATTCCGTGGCGGCCGCCCGGCAACCGCACGCCGACGCCGCAGGAGACGCAAATCTGCCTGCCCTTCATCCAGCGCCAGATCGAGCTTGTAAATCCCGATGTGCTGGTGACGCTCGGCAATCCCTCGACGCAGACGCTGCTGTCGACCCGCGAAGGCATCATGCGCACGCGCGGACGCTGGTTCGAGTACGAGACGGGCCAACGCACCATCCGCGCGCTCGCGACCTTCCACCCGGCCTACCTGCTCCGCTCGCCATCGTACAAGCGGCTGGCCTGGCAGGACCTGCGGGCGATCGCGAAGGTGCTGGCGGGATAATGCTCTCGTGTCCCGGACGCGATGCAGCGCGCAAGCGCTGCTTCGCAGAGCCGGGACCCAGAATGCCGCAACATGGGCCCCGGCTCTGCAGCGCATCACTACGTGCTGCGCAGCGTCCGGGGCACGAAAGCCTACGTCCCCTTCGGCCGCACGATGGCCCAGCCGATGCGCAGCAGCTGCTGGCGGCCGGTCACCAGCCATTCGAAGGCGCGCGGCACTTCCGGCACGATGCCGGGGAAGCGCGCGAGGATTTCCGGCGGCGGGGTGCCGGCGGTATCTGAAGCGCGCCAGACCACGACGCCGCCGGTTTCGCCGAATTTGACCTGGTTCATCCATGGCGTGCGCGCGGGCTCGGCATCGATGAACAGATGCGGCCGGCCGGAATGCAACGCGATCAGGCTGGCGAGCTGGGTCTCGCCGGCGACCGCGCGCAGGCGGAGATTGGTGCGGCGGGCAAAGCTCTCGTCGAAGAAATCCGAGATCGCGCGCGCCGGCATCGAGGTCGCGATCTCGTTGGTCGCGGTCCAGGGCAGGAACAGCACGGCGAGCACGACACCGATGGCGGGCGCGACGACGGCGGCGGCCCAGACCATGCGCAGCATCCGCGCGCGGCGCATCGCGATGAGATCGCCGGCCGCCACGACCACGGCAAGCCCGGACATCACCAGCACGACGCCGGCGCCGCCGACAACGGATTCGAGGCCCAGCAGGCTCGAGATCAGCACCGCACCGAACGCAGGCGCCAGCGCGAAGAAATACACAAAATTGCGCGCGAGCGGCTCGACCGGCGGGCGATAGATGATCGGCGCATCCTCAACCTTGGCGACGAACAGGCCGGTGTTGAGGAAGGTCAGCGCCGGAATCGCCGCAGCCCCGAGCACGAGCCCGCCGAGCAGCCAGGCCGCGTGAATCGCGCGGGCATTTAGCTCCGCGAGTTGCGGCAAGGTCGGCAGCACCAGCGTCTCGGGGCGCATCAGCCAGACCGCGTAGGGCAACGCCAGCACGGCGACGACGATCAGCGCGAACAGCGGATCGAGCGCGCGCAGCGTGCGGCGGCCGCCGGCGGTCGAGAGCGCGAAGACGACCAGCAGCAGGAGCAGGAAAATGGCTGCGGGCGTGGTCAGCAGCAAGAGGCCGGCCTCGATCGACCAGGCGAACCAGGCATTGCCGCGGCGCTGGCCGATGATCTGCCAGGAGTGCAGCAGCAGCAGCGCCCAGAGCGGCCGCGCCAGCACCAGCGGGCCGAAGTCGAGCGCGGGCGAGGAGAACGCCAGCACCGTCATGGTCAGGAGCACCGCCAACACCGCCTGCTGCGAGCCGACCACGGCACGGGAGAGATAATACAGCGTGATGAAGGTCGCGATCTCGCAGAGCTCGGCCAGCACATAGACGCCGAACATGTTGCCGCCGGCGGCGCGATAGGCGATATCGGCAAGCCAGATCGGCAAGGGCGGGCCGAGATCAGTCCCGACCTGGTATTCACGGCCGAACGCCAGCAGGGTCGCGAGGCTGCCGGGCGGGCTGCGATAGAACAGCAGCGCCACGAACAGCCACATCGCGGCCTGGAGCAGCACGGCGATCCACACGATCAGCCGCGGCCGGGCGCGAATGAGCTCGATGACCAGGGAGGTAAACCGCATGCAACGTCCGACAGATGCAGCCAACCCGTCCAGCCGGCCCTATTCGCTCACGACTGTTTTGATAGAGGGCGCTGCGCGTCGTGGCAACGACCGTCTGCTCTAGAGGCGCGCTGAAGCGTCGATTTCGATGGCCGTCTCCACCTGCACCTCGACCTCGGTGACCTCGAACAGGTCCTGCACCGGCGCGACGGTCCAGGGCATGTGCTTGGCGCGGGCGGCGGCGACGGGGGCGAAGAAGCTGCGGTGGTGGATGGTGGGACCGAGGCGGTTCAGCGCATCGAGGTGCTCGGGGACGCCGTAACCCTTGTGCTGTTCGAAACCGTAGCCGGGGCAGTCCTGCGCCAGCGCGCACATCAGCCGGTCGCGCGTCACCTTGGCAACGATCGAGGCGGCTGCGATCGACAGCACGATGCCGTCGCCGCCGATCACGGCCTCGCAGTCGCATTCCGTGTCGAGCCGGTCGCGGCCGTCGACGAACACATGGCGGGGCGCCTCGGGCAACGCCACCACGGCGCGCTTCAGCGCCCACAGCGAGGCACGCAGGATGTTGTCGCGGTCGATACGGGCGCGTGAGGCGACGACGACCGAGACCTGTGCGGTGGCGCAGATCCTGTCGAACAATTTTTCGCGCGCCGCCGCCGTCAGGCGCTTGGAATCATCGATGCCGCGCGGGATGCGGTCGGGGTCGAGAATCACCGCGGCTGCCACCACCGGGCCGGCCAGCGGCCCGCGGCCGGCCTCGTCGCATCCCGCGATCGGCCAGACCCCGCGCTTGATCAGCGCGCGCTCGCGGCGGAAGCTGGCTTTGCCAACCGGCGCCTTGGCTGGTTTCTTGGCGGACTTGTCCCGAATCATGGCCGGGATCGTGCGCAAGCAGCCTCGCCTGCGCAACCGGGAACCAATCGCAATTCCCGTTATTCAGGCCGGCCGCCCTACTCGGCCAGATGCACCCGGCGGTCCTCACCGACATCGATGCCGGGGGCGACGACGACCTCCCACGGATGACCGTCAGGATCGGAAAAATAGCCGGAATAGCCGCCGTAATCGGTCTCACGCGCGGCCTTCAGCAGCTTCGCGCCCTTGCCTAGCGCGAAAGCCAGCACCGCATCGACCTCCTCTCGCGTGCGACAGTTCCATGCGAGCGTGATGCCACGGAAGGTCGTCGGCCTCGGCGGATCAGGCAGCTTGGCGTCGGCCGCGAGCTGATCCCAGGGAAACAGCGCGAGCACGGGGCCGCCGGTATCGTAGAAGGCAACGGCCTCACCTGTTACCTTCAGCCGGCGCGAAAAACCGAGCGCGTCGTAAAAGGCGATGCTGGCGCGGATGTCGCTGACGCCGAGCGTGATGACGGTGAGCCGCGGCACCGGAGCCGGTAGTTCCTTACTCATGATTACGTCTCTTCCACTTTCCGCTCAGAACAGGCTGAGCTGCTCGCCGTTCTTCTTCGGCCGCACAAAATGATCCGTCGTCAGCTTGGAGCGCCGCTTGTTGAGCCCGAGCCTGTCGCAGGCGATCTCGAAGCGGCGGCCGATGGTCCAGGCCATTGGTCCGGTGCCCTTCATCCGCTCGCCCCATTTCGCGTCGTAGTCACGGCCGCCGCGCATGTCGCGGATCAGCGTGAAGACGTGGCGGTAGCGGTCGGGATAGTTGGCCATCAACCATTCGCGGAAGAGATCGCGCACCTCGAGCGGCAGCCGCAGCAACACGTAGGAGGCTTCCTTGACGCCGGCATGCGCCGCGGCATCGAGAATGCGCTCGATCTCGGAATCGTTCAGCGCGGGGATCACGGGCGCGACCATCACGGTGGTGGGAATGCCGGCTTCCGAGAGCTGCTTCAGCGCCTCCAGCCGTTTCGACGGCGTCGAGGCGCGCGGCTCCATGGTACGCGCGAGCTTTGGATCGAGCGAGGTCACGGAGATCCCGACCTTGGCGAGGTTGCGCTTGGCCATCCTCGCGAGGATGTCGATGTCGCGCACGACCAGCGCCGACTTGGTGACGATGCCGACCGGATGGCCCGCACGCTCCAGCACCTCCAGAATGCCGCGCATGATTTTGTGCTCGCGCTCGATCGGCTGATAGGGATCGGTGTTGGTGCCGATCGCGATCATCCGCGGCTCGTAACCGGCCGCCGCGAGCTCCTTCTCGAGCAGCGCCGGCGCGTCAGGCTTCACGAACAGCTTTGTCTCGAAGTCGAGCCCCGGCGACAGGCCGAGATAGGCATGCGTCGGCCGCGCGAAGCAGTAGACGCAGCCATGCTCGCAGCCGCGATAGGGATTGATCGAGCGGTCGAAGCCGATATCGGGGGATTCGTTGCGGGTGATCACCTTGCGCGAGGTGTCGACCGCAACCGTCGTCTTGAACGGCGGCAGCTCTTCCAGGCTCTGCCAGCCGTCATCGAAGGCAACGCGGGCCTCGGCCTCATAGCGGCCACTGGCATTGGATTGCGCGCCCCGACCTCGCCTGCGCTGGCGGTCGATGGCGACCGCCAGTTCAGGAAAGTCGGAAGGCGCACCCGCCGGCTCGGAGGGCGCCGTGACCGGCGGGTGCTTGAGAGCAGAAGAAGAAGCTGGACTCATGAAGCCAAGATAGCACGTCGAAGGAACAAATCAAGAACACAAACAAAAAACGTGAAAACAACCCCATGCACAGTAGCGCTGCCCAAACTTCGCGCGCCTGCCTTTGACCTCACGCAACACCGCTGTCACCTCGATCCCGTTTGATGCCGCCAGAGGATCGATCGTGCCGGAACTCAGTTGGTGACGATCGCGGTGAAGGTCTCCAGGAACATGACAAATCAACAACAATCGACCGGCGCGCGCAGCGAGCTCGATCTGCTCGACCGCTACTGGCGGGCTGCGAACTACCTCTCCGTCGGGCAAATCTACCTGCTGGACAATCCGCTGCTGCGCGAGCCCCTGCGGCCCGAGCACATCAAGCCGCGTTTGCTCGGCCATTGGGGCACGACGCCGGGTCTGAACTTCATTTACGCCCACCTCAACCGCGTCATTCGCGCGCTTGATGTCAACGTGCTCTATGTCTGTGGTCCCGGCCATGGCGGCCCGGGCATGGTCGCCAATACCTATCTCGAGGGCAGCTACAGCGAAATCTATCCTGATATCGCGCGCGATACGGACGGATTGCACAAGCTGTTCCGACAGTTCTCCTTCCCCGGCGGCATCCCCAGCCACGCGGCGCCGGAAACGCCTGGCTCGATCCACGAAGGCGGCGAGCTTGGCTACGCGCTGGTGCACGCCTATGGCGCCGCGTTCGACAATCCCGACCTGGTCGTGGCTTGCGTTGTCGGCGACGGCGAGGCCGAGACCGGCCCGCTGGCGGCGTCCTGGCACTCCAACAAGTTCCTGAACCCGGCCCATGACGGCGCGGTGCTGCCGATCCTGCATCTCAACGGCTACAAGATCGCCAATCCGACCGTGCTCGGGCGGATGCCCGACAGCGAGATCCGCGATCTCTTCCGCGGGTTGGGCCACGAGCCGCTGTTCGTCGAAGGCGATGATCCCAGATTGATGCACCAGGCCATGGCGGATGCGTTCGATGTTGCATTCGCCAGCATCCGCTCGATCCAGCAGCACGCTCGCAGTGAGCGCAAAAACGTCGAGCGTCCGCGCTGGCCGATGATCGTGCTGCGCAGCCCGAAAGGCTGGACCGGCCCGAAGGAGGTCGACGGCAAGAAAGTCGAAGGTTTTTGGCGCGCGCATCAGGTTCCCGTTGCGGGCTGCCGCGAGAATCCGGCGCATCTGAAGATCCTCGAAGACTGGATGCGCAGCTACGAGCCGGAAAAACTGTTCGACGCGAGCGGCACGCTCGTCCCCGAGCTTCAGGCACTCGCGCCCGAAGGTACCAAGCGCATGGGCGCCAATCCGCATGCCAATGGCGGGCTGCTGAAGAAGGAGCTGAAGCTGCCGGACTTCCGCAGTTTTGCATTAGAGGTGCCGCAGCCCGGCGCCGTCACTGGCGAAGCCACGCGCGAGCTCGGCAAATTCTTGCGCGAAATCATCCGCCTCAACGCGCAAGAGCGCAATTTCCGCATCGTGGGTCCGGACGAGACGGCGTCAAACCGGCTCGATGCCGTGTTCGAGGCGACCGAACGGGTGTGGATGGAGCCGATCGAGCCTTATGACGTGCACCTCGCGCAAGAGGGCCGCGTGATGGAAGTCTTGAGCGAGCATCTCTGCCAGGGCTGGCTCGAAGGCTATCTGCTCACGGGACGGCATGGCTTGTTCTCCTGCTACGAGGCCTTCATCCACATCGTGGATTCCATGTTCAACCAGCACGCCAAATGGCTCAAGGTCACTCGGCATCTGCCATGGCGGCGTCCGATTGCCTCGCTCAATTATCTCCTGACCTCGCATGTCTGGCGGCAGGACCATAACGGCTTCAGCCATCAGGACCCCGGCTTCGTCGATCTCGTCGCCAACAAGAAGGCTGACATCGTCCGCATCTACTTTCCGCCGGATGCCAACACGCTGTTGTGGATCGCCGATCACTGCCTGCGCACCTATAACCGCATCAACGTCATCGTCGCCGGCAAGCAGCCGGCACCGCAATGGCTGTCGATGCAGGAAGCCGCCAATCATTGCGATGCCGGCATCGGCATCTGGACCTGGGCCGGCAACGAGGACGCAGGACAAGGGCCCGACGTCGTGATGGCCTGCGCCGGCGATGTGCCGACACTGGAGACGCTGGCCGCCGTCGATCTCTTGCGCAAGGCGCTGCCCGATCTGAAGATCCGCGTCGTCAATGTCGTCGACCTGATGACGCTGCAACCGAGCGAGCAGCACCCGCATGGGCTTTCGGATCGCGACTTCGACAGCCTGTTCACATCAGACAAGCCCGTGATCTTCGCCTATCACGGCTATCCCCATTTGATCCACCGTCTCACCTATAACCGCACCAACCATGCCGGCATGCATGTGCGCGGCTTTGCCGAGGAAGGCACCACGACGACGCCGTTCGACATGGTCGTGCTCAACGAGCTCGACCGTTATCACCTCGCGATCGAGGCAATCGAACGCGTGCCGGGTCTTGCGACCAAGGCCGCGCAGGTGAAGCAGCAGTTCCGCGACAGACTGATCGAACATTCGCGCTATATCCGCGAGCACGGCGAGGACATGCCGGAGATCCGTGATTGGGTCTGGCCGGGCAAGACGGGTTGAGTCGATGACGGCGTCGGTCCTCGTCCTCAATTCGGGCTCGTCGAGCATCAAGTTCGGCCTGTTCGACATCTCGGCGGACGAGCCTGTCCTGCTCTGCAAGGGGCTGCTCGACGAGCACGAGGACAAGCCCCGGCTGGTCGTGAAGAGTCCCGCGGGCGAAGACCTGTTCGAGACGCGGAAGGAAGCTGCGGATGCAGACAGCGGTCATCTGTTCGCCGAGGTGCTCGCCTTCATCGAGGACCGTTTTGGCGCAGACGGCCTGCGCGCCGTCGGCCACCGCATCGTTCATGGCGGCCCGGACTATTCGGGACCGGTTACGCTGACGGACGACATCACCGCAAAGCTTGAGGCGCTGACGCCGCTGGCGCCATTGCACCAGCCGCGTTGCCTGGCACCGGTCCGCACGATCACGGCGATAAAGCCCGAATTGACGCAGATCGCCTGTTTCGACACCGCCTTCCATCACAGCATTACGCCGCCGGCGAACCGCTTCGCCATTCCGAGGCGTTATGAAGAGCGCGGCGTCCGGCGCTACGGGTTTCACGGACTGTCGTTCGAATATGTCGCAGGGCGCCTCGCCGGGATCGCGCCGCAGCTCGTCGCAAAACGCACCGTCATCGCGCATCTCGGCAATGGCGCGAGCCTGTGCGCATTACGCGATGGCCGCAGCGTCGACACCACGATGGGATTGACGCCGCTCGACGGCCTCGTGATGGGCACGCGCTGCGGCACGATCGATCCGGGCGTGCTGCTCTATCTGCAACAGCACGAGAACATGTCAGTCGAGGAGGTCCAGCACCTGCTCTATCACAAGTCTGGCCTGCTCGGCGTCTCCGGTATATCCGCCGACATGCGCACGCTGCTTGCGAGTGGCGAGCCCGCGGCACGGGACGCGGTGGACCTGTTTGTCTTTCGCGCGGCGCAGCAGATTGCGATGATGGCGACCTCGCTTGAGGGGCTCGATGGCCTGGTCTTCACCGGCGGCATCGGCGAGCATGCCAAGGAGATCCGCAGCGCGATCGGCGAGAGGCTTGCGTGGCTCGGTGTGCGCATTGATGCGACGGCGAATGACGAGGGGCGCGAGCGCATCAGCGGCGGCGATAGCCCTGTGGACGTGTTCGTCATTCCGACGAATGAAGAACTGACGATCGCGCGGCATTGCAAGGCGGTGCTGAACGCAGAATGAAATACGCCGCGGCGACTCTTCCCTTCTCCCCTTGCGGGAGAAGGTGGCACGAAGCGCCGGATGAGGGGTATCTCTCCGCGCTCACATCGGCACATGAGTACGCGGAGAGATACCCTCACCCTAGCGAGTTTGCGTCTCCCGGCGGTGCTGCCCTTTCCCGCAAGGGGAGAGGGCACTGCAATGCGCAGCTCGCCCCTAATGCGTCCCCGACCATATCTGGACGCATCCGATCACGACCTCGATCACGATCAGCACCACCACCGCAATCTCGAGCCGCAGCGAGCGCTGCGTGTCGATGATGTCGGTCAGCGCATCGGCCGTTTCCGCGACGACCGTAAGCTTGCGTTCGAGTGTGTCGAGACGCTCCTTTAGCTCATACTCGTCTTCGAGACGCGCATAGAGCCGGTCGAGCTGCGGCTTTTCCCAGAGCGCATCGGGCTTTTCGGCAACCGCAACGCGGCCGGCGACGCGCTGCTGGACCAGAAGCGCATTGCCGATGAGCTGCAAGATGCCCTTGCGCCGTCGCGAGGTACGACCCTTCTCGGCGAGCTCCCGCGCAAAGGGCTCGATGACATCGAACACCGCGGCGACGCGTCGCTCGTCGCGCGCCAGCGAAGTGCTCTTGGCGAGAGCGTCCGCAATCAGCAGCAGCCGTTCGTCGGAAAATTTCGAGAGGTTGATCGGACCGCCCGGCTGTATCGCCTCGGCGTTTTCGTCCTTGCAGAGCTGCGCCTGCGCGATCTCCTCCTCGAAGGGGCTGAGCTCGCCGGTCACGCGGGACTTCAGGCTGTCGAGCAGCACCTTCTCCTCCGAGGGAAGCTGGCCGATCAGCACGACGACGCCGTAGCGGAAAATCACGACGAGGCCGGCATGGACGCGGAAGGCGGCCGGCGTCGAGGAGACCGGCGCACCTAGCTCGAGCCCGGACGGATTGATGCGATCGCCCAGCATCACGGCGCGGATTCGCAAGGTCGGCGCGGCGTCCGGCTTCGGCGATGTTGCAGGAACACTAACGGCAAGTTGATCGGCATTCATGTGAAGCTCTCGTCAGCATCGCGGATTGCAGGCTTTTCCCGTTTCCGGGGTCGTTTCGCGCGCCTCCTCCTCTTGCGGGATTGCGATCTGTCTGCGTGGCGCGCAATATCGGAGCCAAACCCCGGATTAATACCGGGACGACGAACCTGCGCCGAAATATTCGGCAACATTGCCACCCCGCAGGGGACATATTTGGATGCGATGGCTCCGGCAGTTTACCATCGAACATGGAAGCCCCGCCGAAAAGTTGCACTCGGCATTGCCGCGTGTTTATGACAACATCATAACGGACTACGCTTCTCCCGAAGTGCGGACATCGAAGCCTCAATCATGCTGAGCGTCATCATACCGACCGAAGGCGTCGAGCAGACGGCGGTCGCAACTCTGGCCGCGCTGGTGCCCGGTGCCGCGGCCGGCATCATCAAGGAAGTGCTCCTTGTCGACGGCACCCGCAACGGCGTCATCGAGCGCGTTGCCGACGTCGCCGGCTGCCGTTTCATCGGTTTCGAGGGGTCCTCACAAGGCGCCGCGCTCGCCGCCGGCGCGCTCCAGGCCCGTTCGTCCTGGCTGATGTTCCTCCCCGCGGGCGCGGTCCTGGAAACCGGCTGGATCGAGGAGACCACCCAGTTCATCCAGAGCGTCGCGTCCAGCGGCCGGGATCGCGCGGCGGTGTTCCGCTATGCGCGCTCGCCTTACGCCGATACCGGATTCCGCGACATGCTCCGCGCCGTGGTGCGCAAGCTGGTCGGCCCGCTCGGCGATCAGGGCCTTTTGATCGCGCGTGATCATTACGACCGGATCGGCGGCTACCCGCCCCAGGCCCGCCGTTCCGAGGCGCGGCTGCTCCGACGGCTCGGCCGCTCGTCCCGGATCATGCTGCGCAGCCGGATCGTCATGGTCGGCTGAGGTCGCCAGATACTCTCCTCCAATACTTGCCAAAGTCAAATAATTGTTTGACAGTGGCAAGTATCGAGGTGAGCCATGCCATCATCAACCCTTTCGCCATCAAGCCCTGCACCATCAAGCCCTGCGTCCGCGGTCGCCGACGACCAGGTGCAGGCGGTTCGCGCCTTCAACCGTTTCTACACCCACAAGCTCGGCGTGCTCGACCAGCAGCTGCTGAAGAGCCCGTTCTCGCTGAGCGAGGCCCGCGTGCTCTACGAGCTCGCCCATGGTGACGAACAATCAGCCAAGGAGATTGGCATCACGCTCGGGCTCGACGCCGGTTATCTCAGCCGCATCGTGCAGAATTTCGACGAGAGCGGCCTGATCGCGCGCAAGCCGCTTCCGAGCGACCGCCGGCAGGTTCAGTTGAGCCTCACCGCAAAGGGCCGCCAGGCCTTTGCCAAGCTCGAACGCGTCACGCAGGACGACGTCGCCGCGATGCTGCGGCCGTTGCGGGACGAGGAGCGCAGCAAGCTGACCGGTGCGATGGAGACGATCGAGCGGCTGCTCGCGATGCCACGGGCGCCTTCGCCGCGCGCGACCTTGCGCGAGCCGCGCCCCGGCGACATGGGCTGGGTGGTGCAAAGCCACGGCGCGCTCTATGCCAGCGAATATGGTTTTGACTCCGGCTTCGAGGCGCTGGTGGCCGAGATCGTCGCCAAATACATGACGACTTACGATGGCTCGCGCGAGCGCTGCTGGATCGCCGACATCGACGGCCGCCCGGTGGGCTCGGTGTTCCTGGTGAAGGGCGGCGACGACCTCGCGAAACTGCGGCTGCTGCTGCTCGATCCCGCCGCGCGCGGACAGGGGCTCGGCCAGCGGCTGGTCGCCGAATGCGTCTCCTTCGCGCGCGCCTGCGGCTATCGGCGAATGACGCTGTGGACACAGAGCAATCTGACGGCGGCGCGAAAAATCTATCAGAGCGCCGGGTTCAAGCTTGTCGCGACCGAGCCGCATCGCAGTTTTGGGCAGAACCTGATCGGCGAGACCTGGGAGCGGGATCTCTGACGATCGAGCACGAGCGAGATGTCCGTTGATGTGCCCTCGCCCCTTGCGGGAGAGGGCATCTCCGCTGGTAGATACGGGCTCGCTTGGGCGAGGGGTATGTCTCCGCAAACATTGGTGTGCGCGGACAGATACCCCTCATCCGGCGCTTCGCGCCACCTTCTCCCGCAAGGGGAGAAGGAAGACAAAGCTACGCCGTCGCGCCTTGCGCCTTCGGCCTGCGCAGGTGCTCGTCAAGCCTTGGCATGATCTCGACGAAATTGCAGGGGCGCGTGCGGTAGTCGAGCTGGGCTGCCAAAATGCCGTCCCAGCCGTCGCGGCAGGCGCCGGGCGAGCCGGGCAGGCAGAAAATGTAGGTCGCGCCGGCAACGCCGGCGGTGGCGCGGCTCTGGATCGTCGACGTCCCGATCTTGGCGTGGCTCAGCATGTGGAAGGCGATGGAGAAGCCGTCCATGCGCTTCTCGAACAGCGGTTCGATCGCCTCCGGCGTGACGTCGCGTCCGGTAAAACCGGTGCCGCCGGTGGTGACGACGACGTCGATGCCGGCGTCAGTAATCCAGCGGCGGATGACGGCGCGGATCGCCTCGACATCATCGGTGACGATCTCGCGCGCGGCGAGATGATGGCCGGCCGCAGTGAGGCGGTCGGCGAGCGTCTGACCGGATTTGTCATCGGCAAGCGCGCGCGTGTCGGAGACGGTGAGCACCGCGATATTGAGCGGGATGAACTGTTTTGCTTCGTCGATGGAGGCCATCGCTCTATCCTCTCGTGTCCCGGACGCGATGCAGCGCGAAGCGGTGCGTCGCAGAGCCGGGACCCATTCGCGTGAGACCGGCGTTGTGGGCCCCGGCTCTGCAGCACACCGCTGAACTGGACGATGCTTCGCATCGCCAGGGAAGCGCTGCGCTGCGTCCGGGGCACGAAGTCGTGACGACTACCCCCCGCCACCAAACGTATTGCAGGCCTGCACCGTACCCTGCTGGTAGCCGGTCATGAACCATTGCTTGCGCTGCGCGGCGGAGCCGTGAGTAAACGAATCCGGCACGACGCGGCCGGTGGCCTGGCGTTGCAGCGTGTCGTCGCCAATCGCGCTCGCCGTGGTCAGCGCGGCGTCGATGTCGCCAGGCTCGAGGAAGTTCGGACGCTTCTTCGCTTCACGGTTGACCCAGACGCCGGACAGGCAGTCGGCCTGCAACTCCACCTTGACCTGGAGCGCGTTGGACTCGGCCTTGCTGCCGGCCTGCTGCTGCAGCCGCGTCACGCGCGGGATGATGCCGAGCAGGTTCTGGATGTGATGGCCGGCCTCGTGCGCGATGATGTAGGCGGTGGTGAAATCACACGCCGACTTGCCGGAGCAGCCGCGGAAGCGCGTCTCGACCTCGCGGAAAAAGCCGGTGTCGAGGAAGATGGTTTTGTCGGGCGGGCAATAGAACGGGCCCATCGCCGACTCTGCCTTGCCGCAGCGGCCGCCGTTGGTGACGTTGCGGAACAGCACGACCTTCGGACCCGTATAGGACTGGCCGCTGGCCTGGAAGATCTCGCTCCAGCGATCGTCGATCTCGCCGAGGATGCCGGAGATCATGCTGCCCATTTGATCGGTCGGCGCGCCGCGCTTGGCGGTCGAGGTCGACTGGCGATCGGTCTGGTAGCTGGGCGCCTGGCCGCCGCCGGTGAGGATCTCGGCGCCGCCGATCAGGATGCGCGGGTCGATGCCGAAGGCGTAGCCGATCAGGCCGAGCACGATCACCGTGCCGATACCGAGCCCGCCGCCCCCCATCGGCAGGCCGAAGCCGCCGCCGCCTCCTCCACCGCCACCACTATCGTCGCGGCGATCCTCGACGTCGTCGCTGCGGCGGAAATCATCGTAGCGCATGGCGGGCTTCCCTTGAGTCCTTGATGGCAATAATCGGGCACGCTAGAGCGCGAAAGCTCAACGCGCCACACACGTAAAATTTCCGTTGCCTTTATCAATATCGCGCTCGGCAAAAATTGCCTAGTGCGACAGCATGCCGATGCCAGCAATTTTTTCCGAGGGGCAGCAATTTTTTCCGAGAGAATTTTGCAGTCTTTTTTGCGCTCCTGCCGCTCCCGCAACGCGAAGAAATACGAAATAGACTGCAAAACGCGGCGATTGCGCACGACCAACCGCGCGCTACTCGCGTTGCGAGGGCTGCTCACGAAAGCGGCGGGTTAAGTCGATTTTTACTTTGCCGCTTCAATGTACTGATCAGTCGGTTGTTTGGTCCCGCGTCGCCGACAGCGTCGCCTGAGTCAGAGTTCTTGAGTCATGGTAGTGTCGCGTCGCGGGGCGTCTGCAAGGGCGCCCCGCACAAATTTTGAATCCGCTTCGCACAGCATCATCCTCGGTGATTGCGTCGCCGAGATGTCGAAGCTTCAGGCTGGTTCGGTCGACCTCGTGTTCGCCGATCCACCCTACAATCTTCAGCTCAAGGGCGATCTCAAGCGCCCTGACGAATCCCATGTCGATGCCGTCAACGACGACTGGGACAAGTTCGAGTCATTCTCCGCCTATGACGATTTCACCCGCGCCTGGCTGCTTGCCGCCCGCCGCGCGATGAAGCCGTCGGCGACGATCTGGGTGATCGGCTCCTATCACAACATCTTCCGCGTCGGCGCGATCATGCAGGACCTCGGCTTCTGGCTCCTGAACGACATCGTCTGGCGCAAGACCAACCCGATGCCGAACTTCCGCGGCCGCCGCTTCACCAACGCGCACGAAACCATGATCTGGGCCGCGCGTGACGAAAAAGCCAAGGGCTACACGTTCAACTACGAGGCGCTGAAGGCGGCGAACGAGGACGTGCAGGCACGATCCGACTGGCTGATCCCGCTCTGCACCGGCGAGGAGCGTCTCAAGGGCGCTGACGGCAAGAAAGTGCATCCGACGCAGAAGCCGGAAGGCCTGCTCGCGCGCGTGCTGCTGTCGTCGTCGAAGCCCGGCGATCTCGTGATCGATCCCTTCAACGGCACCGGCACCACCGGCGCCGTCGCAAAACGCCTCGGCCGCTCCTATATCGGCTTCGAGCGCGACAAGACCTATGCGAAGGCGGCGGAAGCGCGCATCGCCGCGGTCGAGCCGCTGCCGGAAGCAAGCCTCGCCCCGTTCATGACCGCGCGCGAAGCTCCGCGCGTCGCGTTCTCCGAACTGATCGAGCGCGGCATGATCATGCCCGGTGCAAAACTGTTCGACGCCAAGAAGAAGCTCGGCGCACTCGTCCGTGCCGACGGCGCCATCATGTTCGGCGACAAGGTCGGTTCGATCCACCGCATGGGCGCAGTGGCACAGGGCGCGCAGGCCTGCAACGGCTGGACCTTCTGGCACGTCGAGACCAAGAAGGGTCTCAAGCTGATCGACGAGCTCCGCGCAGAGATCCGTGCGGGAATGTCGGCGGGGTGAGCCCCTCGGTCATTCCGGGGCTCGCAAAGCGAGAACCCGGAATCCATCCGACCACGTCCCATGCCGCCCAATGGATTCCGGGCTCGCGCCAAGAGGCGCGCCCCGGAATGACGAGCGTGGTTGAAAGCAGCCGCAACCAGGACTAGTCTCCTTCGATCAGTCCTGACCGGTCTTGCTCCCATGCGACGACAGTCCGAGACATTGCTGCTGGTGCCGCTGCTGCCGATCTTCCTGCTCGGCATGTTTCCGATGTTCCTGATTGCGCTCCTGGGCTTCTTCGGGCTCGCCCTGTTCGGCGTGCTGGTGGTCTGCGTCGGGCTCGCCAGCAGCAACGAGGCGCATGACAATTTCAATCACGACATCATCGTGCACGGCTACGCGCGGGGATCGGAGCGCGCGGCGCGGGCCTCCGACATGCATCTCGCCACGCGGCTGGGGCTACGGCTGGAGGCGGTCGGTGCGGCGATGGTCATTACGGCGGCGATCGGCCTTTGTTACGCCGGCTGATCTGCGTGGCGCGCAGATACCGCCCGGCAAACTCGCCGGTTGCTCTCTCCGACAAGGTTCAGGCATGACAAGGCCGCCTGCGGCAATGCCGCCGCGTTCGCCTTCGGCCAACAAACCCTGGGGAGATGATAGATGCTCAAATTCTATTTCAACGGATCGCCGAACCCGACCAAGGTCGCGCTTTATCTGGAAGAGTCCGGCCTGCCGTTCGAGCCGGTGAAGATCGACACCCGCAAGGGCGACCAATTCGCGCCGGACTATCTGAAGATCAACCCGAATGCGAAGGTGCCGGCGATCGACGATAACGGCACGATCGTGTTCGACAGCAACGCCATCCTGCTCTATCTCGCCGAGACCACCGGAAAATTCCTGCCCGCGGCCGCTCTGCGCGGCGAGACGCTGTCATGGCTGATGTTCATCGCCACCGGCGTCGGGCCGTATTCGGGCCAGGCCGTGCACTTCAAGCATTTTGCGCCGAAGGACCAGAAACACGACTACGCCCATAACCGCTACCAGTACGAGACCGATCGCCACTACAGGATTCTCGACGCTCACCTCAAAGGCCGCAACTACATGGTCGGCGACAGCTATTCGATCGTCGACATGGCGCTGTGGGGCTGGGCGCGGATGGTGCCGTTCAAGCTCGGTGACGACGCCTTTGCGCGCTACCCGAATGTGAAGCGGCTGGTGGACGAGATCTCGGCGCGGCCGGCGGCGGCGCGCGCGATCGCGCTGAAGGACAAGTTCACCTTCAAGGCGGAGATGGACGACGAGGCGCGCAGCAACATGTTCAAGCACATGACGACCAAGGTCGCCTGACCGCGACAAGCTGCCGTTCGAGGCCACGCGCATGCGCGTGGCCTTTTGCTTTTGAGCCTCAGGCGGCGTGGACCGAGTTCAGGAACCGGGCGACCTCTTGCTTCAGGCGGTTGCTGTCTGACGACAGCGAGCGCGCGGCCGAGAGCACCTGCGAGGAGGCCGAACCGGTTTCGGAGGCGCCGCGCTGGACGTCGCCGATATTGGTCGAGACGCGCTGGGTGCCGTGGGCCGCCTGCTGGACGTTGCGGGAGATCTCCTGCGTCGCCGCGCCCTGCTGCTCCACGGCAGCGGCAACCGTCGAGGAGATCTCCGACAGCCGCTCGATGGTGCCGCTGATCTCCCTGATGGCGCCGACCGACTGCTCGGTGGCGGCCTGGATGCTCGAAATCTGCTGGCCGATCTCGCCCGTCGCCTTCGCGGTCTGCTCGGCCAGCGCCTTGACCTCGGAGGCGACCACCGCAAAACCGCGACCGGCATCGCCCGCGCGTGCGGCCTCGATGGTGGCGTTCAGCGCGAGCAGATTGGTCTGGCCGGCGATGGTGCTGATCAGCTCGACCACGTCGCCGATGCGCGCCGCCGCCTTGGAGAGTTCGCCGACCCGATCGTTGGTCCGGCTCGCCTGCCCGACGGCGTCCTTGGCGATGCGGGCGGATTCCTGCACCTGGCGGGCGATCTCACTGACCGAGGAGGACAGCTCCTCGGTCGCGGACGCCACGGCCTGGACGTTGGCGGTCGCTTCCTGCGATGCGGACGCCACTTCGGTGGACAAGTCCTGCGCGCGGGTCGCGGTCGCCGTCAACGTGCCGGCGGACGCCTCGAGCTCGTTCGATGCCGATGACACGGTGTCGACGATCTCGCCGACCGCCTGCTCGAACTGGTCGGCAAGCTTGACCATGTCTTTCTTGCGGTCCTCGACCTGCCGTGCCTCGACCTCCACCTGCTCGTGGCGCAGGCGCTCGGTGTCGATCATGTTGGTCTTGAACACCTCGATCGCCTTGGCCATGTCGCCGATCTCGTCGGCCTTGCCGCGCCCGGGGATCTCGACCGCGAGATCACCGCCGGCAAGCAGCCCCATCGCGCGCGTCATCGAATTGAGCGGACCGACGATGCTGCGGGCGATCAGGAAGGCGACGATCAATCCGAACAGGGTGGCGAGGCCGCCCGCGATCTGCTGCACGGTCGTGGTGCCGTCAATGACGGCTTCGGTCTGGCTGCGCGATTCCTTGTAGTCCTTCTTCAGGGCACCTTCCGCGACCTTGAGCTTGGCGATGCTGTCGACGATGAGCGGCGCGAGGTTCTTGTGGTAGATCTCGTCGGCCTGGAGCATCGCCGCCGACGTCGTCTCGAACGCGGATTTGTAGATTCCGAGCGAGGTCTTCACCGGCGCGAGCGTGGCGCGCAATTCGGTCGCCTGCGGGCTCTTTTCGAGCGCCGCGAGCCGCTGCGACGCCCGGTCCACGTTGGTTCTGAAGTTGGCGGGTCCCTTGACGTCACGCAGGGCCAGGAAACGCCAGTTCGCGATCTGGACGAGAAGGAGCCTGGATTCGAGGTCGGCGACGAGAGAGGCCGTGTCTTCGTCGACAGCGGCGCGCGCCACATCGACCAGCTTGTTCATCTTGACGGTGAGCTCATCGCCGCTCGGCAGCAGCGTTGCCTTGCCGGTTCTCGCCTCGTTGACGGCATCGCCGAGATTGTCGCGCAGGCTTTTCATCTTGGCGATGTCGGCGATCAGATCGTTGTAGAGCTTCCGCCGCTCCTCAGAGGCCGTGCCCTGCGCCCCCACCTTCAACAGCTCGGTCGCCGCGGTCTCGCGCTCTGAGGCTTCCCTCATCGCAGGCTCGCTGGCGTCGTAGATGTAGCGCAGATTGGCGCGCTGGATCGCCTGGAGATGGGTCGAAATCTCCAAAACCCGCGCGGTGCTGTCCGAAAACGCCGAGGCCTTTGCAACCTGTTCCTGGACGGACCGCAAATTCCAGATGGCGACCACCGCCATCACGAGACCAACCGCCACTAAGGCCATGAAGCCTGCGTACAGGCGTCCCCTGATCCGCAAACGAAAACTCGGCATTCCCACTGTCCACCCAGATCCACGCAAATTCGAGCGGCCGAACTCGTCCGGCTATCGTCACGGCCACCCTGGCAGCCGCGAATCGCGTCTCTCGCGATCTACGCTGCACCGCGACACAATGGAGGACACTCGTTAATTGAACCTTCTGATTTTTCGCGCACCTCTCAAGAAGCGCATACAGAATCTGCTGATCTTCTATGCAGTTGCGCAAGGATGCGGCGCGCGGTCGCATGCGGCATCCAGCCGGCTTCAAACGTCGTCACGTTGAACGTTTGTCAGCCGCCCGGCGGCTGCAATTTGCCGAGCGCGTGCTCGACGACTTCCAGCGTGTAGGGCTTCTGGACCACCGGGGCCGCGGACAGGTCTTCCGGGATCGGGGCACGCTCGCCATAACCGGTCGCGAACATGAAGGGCACGCCGATCTCCTTCAGTCTGTACGCCACCTTGATGCTGCTCTCGTTGCCGAGATTGAGATCGAGCAGCGCAAAGCCCGGCCGCGTCCGCTCGATCGCGCGCAACGCCTGGTCGACCGACGCAGCCGTGTCGACGTGGCGCGCGCCGAGATCGAGCAGGATCACCTCCGCCGCCATCGCGATGATCAGATTGTCCTCGACGATCAAGGCCGTCTCGGAAATCCGGGAGCGGGTGGATTGCTGCTCTTCTACGCGCATGGCGGCTCCTGTGATCGACGGCACCAGCTCGACGAAATTGGGCGGAATGACGAACTTGGCCTGGACGCCCAACAGGTCGAAGCGGACCTCGGCTTCGCCCTTGAGATCGAACGGCACCGAGCGCTCGATGATGGTGGTGCCGAAGCCACGGCGGGTCGGCGGCTGCACCGGCGGACCGCCGCTCTCCTTCCACTCGATCTCGAGGCTCGAATTCGGGTCGAGACGCCAGACTACCTCGACCTGGCCGGTGGAATCGGCGAGTGCGCCATATTTGGCGGAATTGGTCATCATCTCGTGCACGACCAGGGCCAGCGTCGCGAACGCTTTGGGATCGAGCGCGACGTCCGGCCCGCCCATCTTCACGCGGCCTGCGCGCGCGCCGAGATAGGCGCCCGCCTCGGATTCGACCAGCGAGCGGAGTGCGACCGGCGCCCAGTTCAGATTGGTGATCTGGTCGTGGGCACGCGCCAGCGCCTGGACGCGGCCGCCGAGCACGCCGGCGAATTCGTCGACGCTGGTGGCCGTGTCTTTGCTCTGGTTCACCAGCGCGCGAACGAGGCTGAGGATGTTGCGGACGCGATGATTGAGCTCGGCAATCATCAACTCCTGCCGCTCCTGTGCACTGCGGCGCTCGCGCGCGGCAAGGTCGGACAGTTGCAGGATCACCTCGAGCAGCGTCACGCGCAGGCTCTCCGCGATGCGGATGTCAGCCGAGGACCATGGCTTCGACTGGCCCGCGACCGTCTCCTGCCAGAGCTCAAAGCTCTTGCGCGGCGTCAGGCGAGGTCCGTTCGGGCCCTCCTCGTAGACCTTCTCGGGCGCACCCGCCCACGTCACGGACCGCAGCACCTCGCGCCGGAAGAAGATCAGGCAGTCGCGTGGCGCCCGCGAGATCGGGATGGCGAGAAATCCCGCCGCGCGGTCGCGAAAGGACTGTCCGGAGGCATAGACCTTGGCAATTTCGGCGCTGGCAAAGATCCGTCCCGGCGAGGTCCGGTTGATGAAGGCCACCAGATCCTTGACCTCGTCCTCGGTCGGTGTCTCGCCGTCGAGCGTGACCTTGTTGTCGGACCAGACCGCAGCACCGTCGCATGCGATCATCTTGCGGAAGTCGCCGACGAAATCGACGATCGCGCGCCGGCTGTGCTCATGCGCGGCCGCGGTCTCGATCAGCCGCTCCGTGACCTGATGGGCCCGCGCCTCATAGGCAACGTCGCCCTCGCGCTCGCGTCCCTCCACGATCCAGGAGAACATCTGCCCGAAAAGCTCGGATGCGGTGCGCTTCTCGAACGAGATATAGCGCGGCGAATAATGATGGCAGGCGAACAGACCCCAAAGCTTGCCGTCGCGCAGGATCGACACCGACATCGAGGCGCCGACACCCATGTTGCGCAGATATTCGATGTGGATCGGCGAGACCGAGCGCAGCACGCTCATGGAGAGATCGAGCAGCCCCGAATTATGCGTGGCGGTCGAGAGCAGCGCGGCCGGCTTCTCGTTGATGTCGGCGATGATGCGCAGCCAGTTGCGTTGGTAGAGGATGCGGGCCTGCTTGGGGATATCAGAGGCCGGATAATGCAGCCCCAGAAATTTTTCGAGCCCGGCTTCGGCGGCTTCCGCAATCACCTCGCCCGATCCGTCCGGGTGAAACTGATAGACCATGACGCGGTCGAAACCGGAGAGAACCTTGAGCTGGCGCGCCGCCTCGCGGGCAAGCTCGGTCATGCCGCGCGTCTTGCGGATGCGTTCCAGCATCAGGCGGACGAGCTCGCCGGAATTGACGCCGGGCTCGTTGACGCTCGGCTCCGCCTCGATGACGAGATAGGCGCCGGAGAAATGGATCGAGAGATCGTAGAGCGGCTTGCCAGCCTGGAGCTCGACGCCGAACATGCGCTCGGTCGCATCGGGCCCGCTCAGATGATCGACGCGGCTGCGAATGGTCGCGACGGCGGCTTCCGAAATGATGCGCGACAGCGGCTGCTGGAGCAGGTCGGCAACGTCAGTCCCGAGGAAGCTGCCGACATTGTCCGAGGCCATGCAGATCGTGAAGTCCGACAACACCGTAAGCAGGAAACCGAACGGCTGGACGCTGCCGGGAATGTGGATCGGCTCGCGATCGCAATTGGTGAGATTGACCGCCTCGTTCATGCGCGGTCCGCCGCTCGCTCGAACGCGGCAAAGGCGGCGCACGCCGCTTCGATCGCCTCATCCCCGTCGCAGGCCTGTTCGCTTGCGAGCTTTGCCAGAAAGCTCTGCCAGAGCCGCTGGCCTGCGCCATGGCTGAGATAAGCGGTGGCCTCGCCGATGCGCGGATCGCCTGCATCCGCGACCATCTTCAGCAAAAACTTTGCGCCGAGCCGGGAGCCCTCCAGAACATACAACGTGCCGAGCATGCCGCTGCGCGTCAGCGGCGGCACGGACACGGTGGATTGCGCAGCGCTGCCAAGCTGTCCGAGATCGGCCGCGATCGCAGCACCGCGCGACCGCTCCAGCCAGTCCGGAAACATCCTGGCGACGCCAGCGTCCACGAGGGCCGCTTCGAGCGGCAACAGGGCACCCGCGCTGGCTTGCAGGAAACGGCGATAGCCGGACAAGACGGTGAGATCGACTGACGAAAGCTGCGCATCGAGTTCCCGGTGGGCGGCCGCCGTCGCATCTCTCAATCGTTCACGCAGTCCAGGAAAGCTGCGGCCCACCTGTATTGATACGTCCGAAGCCCCAGCCAGCATGAAATTCCCAAACGCGCGCAATGCCGGGGGCTCGATTGCCCCGGAAGCGGGCAAACGCCCGGCGGAACCCAAAGGTTCCGCCGGTACACGAAATTGGGAGGCAGGCGGTGCCAGTATCTCCTCCGTTCTCTAGCTCCGCCGAACCGGCTTCCTCAGCTCGTAGGTGATCTCCGACCGCGTCATGCCGCAGTCCTGAAGCTCCCGCTCGCTCATGGCGGCGAGCTGAACCCGGACCTGGGACCGTTCGCGCCTGATATGGACCATCTCAACCAGCCCCCGCCAGACACGACTCAATCCGGTCAGCCCGCAACCTTCGCCGGCGTCTGTGGAAAAAGACCGAGCGCCTTCTCGGTCAGGATCGAGTCGCAATATTCCCTGATCTCCTTGATCTTGCCGTCCTCCAGCCGAAACACCAGGCAATAGTCGTTGTCGTAGCGCACGCCCCCGGGCGTGAAATTGTCGCCCTTGGCTTCCACCACGACGATGTCGCCGTCGGCGATGAAGCGCTCGGCGACGGTGCGCGTCCGGTCGCGCAGGCGGGTTCGCACATAGCCGTGCAGGTCGTTCAGGATCGCCTCCTTGCCGGTGAAGGTGCGCGACCAGGAATACTGGCCGGTGACAACCCATCTGGCGTCGTCGGCAAGGCTTGCAGTGAACAGGGAGCGATCGCGCACGGCCGCATCCGGGCTGGCGGCGGCGGCGAAAATGTCCTGCATCAGTTTCTTGTTGGCGCTCGCACTCATGGCGGCATCTCCTTGTGGTGGCAACACGGAGATCATCGCTCGCCCTACAACATTCTTCAAATCGATAGCGGGTATGATATCTATTCGCTCCATGAATTTGAATTCGCTCGACCTGAATCTACTCACCGCGCTCGATGCATTGCTGCGCGAGGCCAATGTCAGCCGCGCGGCCATGAGGATCGGCCTGTCACAGCCTGCGACGAGCCATGCATTGCAGCGCTTGCGCGACATCTTCGGCGACCCGCTGCTGGTGCGCACCGGCGCGCGGATGGAGTTGACGCCCCGGGCACAGGCCTTGCGCGCACCGCTGGCGCAGGCGCTCGACCAGGTGCGCGGGCTGTTCGTGCCTGAGGACTTCGACGCCGCGCGCAGCGAACGGCCATTCCGCCTGATGATGCCGGATCTCGCCGTCGAGCTGTTGATGCCGCCGCTGATGGAAAAGGTCACACGCCTTGCGCCCAACGTCCGCATCGACGTCGTGCCGTGGCGGGGGCCGGCGATCTTCCACGCCGAGTTCGCCCGCACCATCGATCTCGTGATCTCGATCGGCAACGCCTTCAAGGGCTTTCACCGCCAATTGCTCTACACCGACAGCGACGCGCTGGCGGTGCGGCGCGGCCATCCCATGGGAGCGAAGCTGAAGCGGCGCGAGATGTTTTTGGCCGCACGCCATGTCGGCGTGATCATCCGCGGCAACAGCGAGGATCTGATCGACACCTGGCTGCGCAGCAAGGGCATCGAGCGGCATATTTCACTGGTGGTGTCCGGCTATCTCGAAGCGCTGCACGTCACCGCCCGCACCGACCTCGTCGCCTTCGTGCCGCGCCGGCTGATCGCGGCGCTGTCAAAACAGCTCGGCCTCGTCGCGGTGACGCCGCCGCTCGACCCCGGGATCGACGAGCAGTTCATGTTCCATCCGACGCGGGCGCAGATGGACCCGGGCTCGATCTGGCTGCGGCGGCTGATGCTGGAGACGGGACGGGAGCTGGAGAAGCGGAAGGCTTCGTAAGGTGGGCAAAGCGAAGCGTGCCCACCACTCTTGTCGTGCTCGTGGAAAGATGGTGGGCACGGCGCTTTGCGCCTTTGCCCACCCTACGCTCCCAGGAGCCTCACGCCTTCTGCGCGTCCATCACCTTGCGCACGCCCGGCCGATCCGACATGCGCTTGAAATGGTCGGCGATCTTCGGCGTGGCGTTGATGTCGACGCTGTCGCCCTCGAGCCAGGTCGAGAGCGTGTAGAGATAGGGATCGCAGATCGTGAACTGATCGCCCATCACCCAGGGCCCCTTGTACATCTTCTGCTCGATCAGCTTGAAGCAGGCGCCCATGGTCTTCGGGATCATCGCCTTCATGTCGGCGAAAGAGCTCTCCTCGCTCGCCCAGCGCGCGCCGCGCATCTTGTGGGCATGGTTGATGTGCACGGTCGAGCAGAGATAGGAATTGAACGACTGCACCTGGGCAAAATCAAAGGGATCGTCGAGCGGTGCGAGCTTCGCCCTGGGGAAGGTCTGCGCGAGATAGGCGAGCATCGCCGGGGTCTCGGTCAGGACGCCGCGATCGGTCACCAGCGCGGGCACGCGGCCCTTCGGGTTGATCGCGAGATAGTCCGCGCTGTTCTGCTGGTTGGTCTTGAAGCTCAGCCGCTCGGCCGTGTAGTCGGCGCCGGCCTCTTCCAGGGTGATGTAGGTGGCGAGCGCGCAGGTGCCGGTGGCGTAGTAGAGCTTGAGCATGTCTGACCTCATTGGAAAGCTGGAAATTAACGGCTGTCGGCGGCCAGGTCTATAGCACGCCATTCTCAGTGCCGTTGCTCTTCGCAGTTGCCCACATCCGCCCGCCTGTGCCAAGACGCCCGGAATTGGAGGGGGGATTGTCATGACCGTACTCATCGCCGGCGGCGGCATCGGCGGGCTGACGCTTGCGCTCAGCCTGCACGGAATCGGCGTTCCCGTAAAAGTGTTCGAGAGCGTCACCGAGCTGAAGCCGCTCGGGGTCGGCATCAACGTGCTGCCGCATGCGGTGCGCGAGCTGATCGAGCTCGGCCTGATGGACAAGCTCGATGCCAGCGGCGTGCGCACCCGCGAGCTCGCCTATTTCTCCAAGCACGGCAAGCCGATCTGGAGCGAGCCGCGCGGGCTGGAAGCCGGCTACAAATGGCCGCAATTCTCGATCCATCGCGGCACGCTCCAGCAGCTGCTGCTCGACACCGCCATCGAGCGGCTCGGCCGCGACAATATCCTGACCAGCCATCATCTGACCGGCTGGACCGAGACGGCAAACGGCGTGCGCGCCGATTTCATCGACAAGGCGACCGGCAAGGCTGCGGGCACCTACGACGGCACGATCATGATCGCCGCCGACGGCATTCATTCCGCCGCACGAGAAAAGCTCTACCCCAAAGAAGGTCCGCCGATCTGGAACGGCCGCATCCTCTGGCGCGGGGTGACGCCGTCAAAAGCCTTCCTCACCGGCCGGACCATGATCATGGCCGGCCACGAGATTTTGAAATTCGTCTGCTATCCCATTTCGAAGGCGCCGGACGCGTCCGGCAATCATCTGATCAACTGGGTCGCCGAGCGGCACATGCCGCCGACCTATCAATGGCGGCGCGAGGACTATAACCGCACCGCGCGGCTGGAGGAGTTCTTGCCCTGGTTCGAGAGCTGGCAGTTCGATTGGCTCGACGTGCCCGGCCTGATCAGGAACTGCCCGCATGCCTATGAATATCCACTGGTCGACCGCGACCCGGTGTCGCAATGGACCTTTGGCAAGGTCACGCTGATGGGCGACGCCGCACATCCGATGTATCCGATCGGCTCCAACGGCGCCTCGCAGGCGATCCTCGATGCCCGCACCATCACCCGCGAGATCCTGGCGCATGGCCCGACGCAGGCCGCGCTGCTCGCCTATGAGGCCGAGCGGCGGCCCGCGACCACCGACCTCGTCCTGCTCAACCGCAAGAACGGTCCCGAGCAGGTGATGCAGATGGTCGAGGAACGCGCGCCCGACGGTTTTGAGGTCGTCACGGATGTGCTGTCGCAAAAGGAGCTGGAGGACATCGCCGCGAACTACAAGCGCGTCGCGGGGTTCCAGGTCGAAGCGCTGAATGCGAAGCCGGCGATCGTGAGCAAGGATGCGCGCGCGAGGGTTAGCTAATAAGCGAGCCGCGGGCTCCTCTTCACCTCGCCCCGCTTGCGGGGAGAGGTCGGATTGCATCGAAGATGCAATCCGGGTGAGGGGTACAGGTCTCACCATAATCGTATACGCGGAGAGAGCCCCTCACCCCACCCTCTCCCCGTAAGAACGGGGCGAGGGAGTGAGAAACCGGTGCCCGCCTCACCGAAGCACCACCCTCGCCGCCTCCAGCAACCGTTCACTCGCACTCGCCGTCGCCAGCACCGTGCCGTCCTCCGCCATCAGCTTGGCCTCGACGAACGCAATCGTCTTGCCGAGCTGCGTCACCTTTGCCTCGGCGATGATCGGCCCGGGCTTTGCGGGGCTGAGGAAATTCACGGTCATGCTGATGGTGGTGGTGTAGAGCCGGCCCTCGCTCATCACCAGCACGGCGGGGCCCATCGTGTCGTCGAGCATGGCCGAGAGCATGCCGCCCTGGATGAAGCCGGCCGGGTTGCAGAACTCGGGCTTGCCCTCGAAGCGGAGCTTGATCCAGCCGTCCTCGGGACGGGCGTCGAGCAATTGCCATCCCAACAGCTCGGCGCAGGGCGGCCTCTTGAAATTATCCAGCGCCGTCTTGACCATTGAGAGCCTCCATTTCGACGCTCATAGCGCAGTCCTGCTGCCACCTTGATGTCAGCAGAGTGCGCGTCGCCTAGAGATCCAGCGCGTGCGCGATCACCTTGCGCATCACATTGGGCAGCGCCTCGTCGGCCAGCGTCGCGATCGGCACCCAGCGCATGCCTGCGGGTGCGCGGGTGCGGGCTTCTGCCCTCGCCGTGTAGACCACGAGCTCCAGCGGGAAATGCGTGAAGACGTGGGTGACGACGCCCACCTTGCGCTGCCAGCGCGATAACCCCTTCAAGTCCGGCGACTGCTGCTTTGCCGTCGCGTCGTCGTGGCCGGCGAGCCAGTCCGAGCCCGGCACTTCCGTCATGCCGCCAAGCAAGCCCTTTTCGGGCCTCGAGCGGACAAGCAGCTCGTCGCCACGCGTGACGACAAAGGCAGCACCGCGACGCAACGTTCCGCTCTTCTTCGGCGCCTTGCGCGGAAAGGTGTCCTGCGTGCCCTGAACACGCGCGGTGCAATCCTCAGTGAACGGGCATAGCGCGCAGGCCGGCTTCTTCGGCGTGCAGATAGAAGAGCCCAGATCCATCAGCGCCTGCGCGCTATCGCCGGCGCGGGAGTTCGCGAGCAACGTCGCCGCCAATTGCTGGATCAGAGGTTTTGCCTGCGGCAGTTCCTCTTCAACGGCAAAGAGCCGCGACACCACACGCTCGATATTGCCGTCCACCGGCATCGTGTGGCGATCGAAGGCGATCGCCGCGATCGCCGCCGCCGTGTAAGGCCCGATGCCCGGAAGCGCGCGCAGGCCCTCCTCCGTATCCGGAAAGGTGCCGCCATGGTCGCGCGTCACCGCGACCGCGCAGGCATGGAGATTGCGCGCACGCGAGTAATAGCCGAGCCCAGCCCACATCCGCAGCACGTCGTCCTGCGAGGCCAGACCGAGCCCCGTGACATCCGGCCAGCGCGCGACGAATTTCTCGAAGTAAGGACCGACCGCCTTCACCGTGGTCTGTTGGAGCATGATCTCCGACAGCCAGACGCGGTAGGGGTCCGATGTCTCCCCGGGCATCGCGCGCCAGGGCAGACGGCGGCGATGGCGGTCGTACCAGGCGAGCAGCAATGTGGGACGAGCCGATGGCGTATTCGCCGGCGTGCTCCGTTCCTTCTTTCGCGCGGTCGTGGAGGACATTCGCCTTTACTAAAGGAGGATTTCGACTGTGGCCAGCGCGGCCGAACGGTTGCGGGCTATAACGCCTTGCGTTATACACAAGCATGATCCAGAGCTTCGCCAACTCCGAGACAGAGTTGATCTGGTCTGGGCGACGAAGTCGAAAACTGCCGCCCGACATTCAGAATGTCGCTTTGCGAAAACTGCGCTTGTTGAATCAGGCACGCGTATTGGTCGATCTCAGGGTTCCCCCGGGCAACCGGCTCGAAGCGCTGAAAGCTGACCGCCAAGGTCAGCATTCGATCCGGATCAACGATCAGTGGCGCATCTGCTTTGTGTGGGATGACGGAGGACCGAGAAATGTCGAAATCGTCGACTACCACGGCTAGGAACGGGCTCCTCCGCAATCCCCATCCCGGCGAAATCCTGCTGGAGGAGTTTTTGAAGCCGATGGATCTCAGCCAGAACGCGCTGGCGCGCGCCGTTCGCGTGCCGCCACGGCGGATCAACGAGATTGTCCTTGGCAAACGCGACATCACCGCCGACACCGACTTGCGGCTCGCCCGCTATTTCGGTCTGTCGGAGGGCTTTTTCCTGGGGCTCCAGATGGATTACGATCTGATGCAGCGGCGCCGCGAGATCGATCGCGACCTGAAGGCCATCCGGCCCCGCGCGGCAGCATAGCTATGGCCCGTATCTACAAACCCGGCCCCATCAGCGCCAAGCCGCTCGGGATCCTGCTCAACGACGTCTTTGCCGAGGCCTATGCCAAGCAGGGTTTTGCGGCGCGCGAGCTGGTGACACGGTGGGAGCAGATCGCGGGGCCTGAGATCGCCGCCCATGCCGAGCCGCTGAAGATGCAATGGCCGCGGCCGGTCGAAGGCCAGCCGCAGGAGCCGGCGACCCTGGTGCTGCGGGTCGAGGGCCCGATGGCGCTGGAGATCCAGCACTCCGCCGACGTGATCCTGGAGCGGGTCAACCGCTTCTTCGGCTGGAGCGCGGTCGGCAAGCTCGCCTTCCGCCAAGCCCCCCTGTCACGTCCCCGGCGCCCCGTGAGGCCCGGCCCGCCGGACCCCAAGGTGGTGGCCAAGGTGGCGGAGAGCCTGGGCGACATCGAAGATGAACAATTGAAGACGGCGCTGGCGCGGCTCGGGGCCGCCATCAAGCGAAATTGAGCCGCATTTTGCGGTCAATCTGGACCCGTCCCTGCCGCGCGCCATTGCCTCAATCGACGTTTCAAGCTAGCGACAGGCCGCCCGGGCGGGAACTCGATAAAACCCCTGGGGCGAGACCACGCCAATTCGGGAGCCGACCTTGATCATCACCCGCCGCGCCTTCAATACGATGCTGTCGCTGACCGGGCTTGCCGCGGTCGCCGGTTTCTCGCCGCTCCGGTTCATCTCCGATGCCATGATCCCTGAAGCGATGGCGCAGGCCGCCGGCGATGTCTCCAAGCCCGTGTCGCTGCCCGACATGGTGCTTGGTCCCAAGGACGCCGCCGTCACCATCACCGAATTCGCCTCGATGACCTGTCCGCATTGCGCGGCGTTCAACGAGCAGGTGTTCCCCAAGATCAAGTCGGAATACATCGACACCGGCAAGGTGCGTTACATCTTCCGCGAATTCCCGCTGGACATCAAAGCCGCCGCCGGATCGATGCTGTCGCGCTGCATCGCCAAGGACGACGCAGCGAAATACTTTGCCGTCACCGACATGCTGTTCCGCCAGCAGAACGACTGGGTGATGAAGAACACCACCGAGACCCTGACGCGTATCGGCAAGCAGGCCGGCCTCACCCAGCAGCAGGTCGAAGCCTGCCTGAAGGACCAGGCCCTGCTCGACAAGATCGCCGCAGACCAGAAATACGCCAGCGACATTCTCAAGGTCGATTCCACGCCGACCTTCTTCATCAACGGCGAGAAGATCAAGGGCGAGACCTCGTTCGAGGAATTCGCCAAGAAGATCAATCCGCTGCTGAAGAGCTGATTCGCTCTTTCCAAGCCTGATTCGCACATCTCAAGCCGTATCTTTCCCGGCATAAATCCCTTGGGAAAAGCGGCTTTGGCCGGTTGCCCTCGCGACGCACCGCGGCCATTGTCCGACCGCATGAGGCGCCTCGCGCGACTCGCCCGGATAGCGACATTGCCTTCCATGGTATTGTCCCGGCAGGGGGATTCGCGCCTGCCAACAGAGATGCGTGCTTATGAAAATCACCCGCCTGCGCCTTCACGGCTTCAAGTCCTTCGTTGAGGCCACCGACTTCGTCATCGAGCCCGGCCTGACCGGCGTGGTCGGTCCCAACGGCTGCGGCAAGTCGAATCTTGTCGAAGCGCTGCGCTGGGCGATGGGTGAGACCTCGTACAAATCGCTACGCGCCGCCGACATGGACGCGGTGATCTTCGCAGGCTCCGGCAATCGTCCGGCGCGCAACCACGCCGAAGTGACGATGACGATCGACAATGCCGATCGCACCGCGCCGGCGGCAATGAACGACAGCCAGCTGCTCGAAATCTCCCGCCGCATCGAACGTGAAGCCGGCTCGGTCTATCGCATCAACGGCCGCGACGTGCGCGCCCGCGACGTGCAGATCCTGTTCGCCGACGCCGCCACCGGCGCGCGTTCGCCGGCCCTCGTCCACCAGGGCAAGATCGGCGAGATCATCCAGGCCAAGCCCGAGCAGCGCCGCCGCGTGCTGGAAGACGCCGCCGGCGTCGCCGGTCTGCATGCCCGCCGTCATGAGGCCGAGCTGCGGCTGAAGGCGGCAGAGACCAACCTCACCCGCGTCGAGGACGTGATCGGCCAGCTCGCCGGCCAGGTGGAAGGCCTGAAGAAGCAGGCCCGCCAGGCCGTGCGCTATCGCGAGGTCGCGGCCAAGGTCCGCAAGGCCGAAGCAACCCTGTTCCATCTGCGCTGGATCGGCGCCCATGCCGACGTCAGCGAATCCGGCCAGACCCATGATCTCGCCGTCCGCGAGATGGCCGAGCGAACCCTGCACCAGGCCGAAGCCGCCCGTATCCAGGCGATCCGAGCCACCGAAATGCCGGCGCTGCGCGATGCGGAAGCGCGCGCCGCGGCAGGCCTCCAGCGCCTGACCAATGCCCGCGAGCTGCTCGACCGCGAGGAAGAGCGCGCCAAGGAGCGCGTCGCCGAGCTTGAGCGCCGCCTCGCCCAGTTCGAAGGCGACATCTCCCGCGCCCAGCAGCAGACCATGGACGCGGACATCGCGCTCCAACGGCTCGACACCGAAGATTCCGAGCTGAAGGAAGAGATCAAGTCGCGCGTCGAGAAGCGCTCCGGCGTTGACGAGCGCGTCGGCGAAGCCGAGGCGGTGCTGACCGAAACCGAGCAGCAGTTCTCCGAGCTCACCACCGCGCTCGCCGACCTCACCGCCAAGCGCAACCAACTCGAAGCCAACGTCCGCACCCACCGCGACAAGCTCGCCCGGCTCGACCAGGAGATTTCGAACGTCGTCTCGGAGGAGCAGAAGCTCGCCGCGGAGACCGGCGGCTTCGGCGATCTCGACGAGCTGACCGCGACGGTCGAGACTGCGGAGCAGACGCTGGCAGCGTCGGAAGCCGCCGCACAGGCGAGCGAAGCCGCGCACGTCGCCGCCCGCCAAACGCTTGAATCCTCGCGTTCGCCGCTGGTCGAAGCCGACAAGCGCGTGCAGCGGCTCGACACCGAGGCGCGCACGATCTCCAAGATCCTCAACGGCGAGACCAAGAATCTGTGGCCGCCGATCATCGACGGCATCACCGTCGACAAGGGTTTTGAAAAGGCGATCGGCGCAGCCCTCGGCGACGACCTCGACGCGCCCGTCGATCCGTCGGCGCCGATGCGCTGGACCAATGCCGGCGTCACCGACGGCGATCCGGAGCTGCCCGAGGGCGCGGTGCCGCTCGCCAATCATGTTCAGGCTCCAGCCGAGCTGGCGCGCCGCCTGGCCCAGATCGGCGTGGTGCCGCGCGAGCGCGGGGCCGAGCTGGTCTCGCAGCTCAAGACCGGCCAGCGGCTGGTCTCTCCCGAAGGCGACGTCTGGCGCTGGGACGGCTTTGTCGCTGCGGCCCACGCCCCGACTGGCGCCGCACGGCGTCTCGCCGAGCGCGCTCGTCTCGTCGACATCGAGAACGAGCTGGAGCAGGCCCGCATCGACGCGCAGATCAAGCGTGCGGCGCTGGAGAATGCCGAGGCCGAGCTTCAGATGGCGGCCAGCACCGAAGGCGCCAGCCGCGAAGCCTGGCGCGCCGCGCAGCGCGAGCTGAATACAACGCGTGAGCGCCATGCCACGGCCGAGCGCGAGATCAGCCGTCATGCCGCGCGCAAGGCAACGCTGTCGGAAGCGCATAGCCGTCTCGCCGCCGACCGCGCCGAGGCCGAGGCCGCCTACGAATATGCCGAGGCCGGAATCAGCGAGCTGCCGTCGAGCGAGGACACCGAGACCCGTCTCGCCGCCGTCCGCAGCGACATCGAAGGCCATCGCCGCATGGCCGCCCAGGTCCGCGCCGAGGCGCAGGCGCTGGCGCGCGAGGCCGAGCTTGCCGACCGCCGCGTCCAGGCGATCCTCGCCGAGCGCACCGAGTGGCAGAACCGCAAGGAGAGCGCGGCCTCCCATATCGACACTATCCAGACCCGCATCACCGAGGTCGCGATCGAACGCAGCGATCTCGAAAACGCGCCCACCGTGTTTGCCGAGAAGCGCAGCGCGCTGATCACCGAGATCGAGTACGCCGAAAACGACCGCCGCATGGCCGCCGACGCGCTCGCCTCGGCGGAGACCGCGATGGCCGAGACCGATCGCGTCGCGAAGCTGACGTTAGAGGCGCTCTCCAGCTCCCGCGAAGCCACGGCCCGCGCCGAGGAGCGCATGGAAGGTTCGCGGCGCCGGCTCGACGACATCGAGCGCGAGATCCGCGACATGCTCGAAGTCGAGCCGCAGGCCGTCGCTGGTCTGGCCGAGATCGAGCCCGGCGCGGAGCTGCCGCCGCTGCATGACATCGAGGAAGACCTCGAAAAGATGCGCCGCGACCGTGAGCGGCTGGGCGCGGTCAACCTGCGCGCCGAGGAAGAGCTGCGCGAGGTCGAGACCCAGCACACCAGTCTGGTCACCGAGCGCGACGACCTGGTCGAGGCCATCAAGCGGCTGCGCCAGGGCATCCAGAGCCTCAACAAGGAAGCCCGCGAGCGGCTGCTGACCTCGTTCGAGGTCGTCAACAGCCACTTCAAGCGCCTGTTCGTCGAGCTGTTCGGCGGCGGTGAAGCCGCGCTGCATCTGATCGAGAGCGACGACCCGCTGGAAGCCGGCCTCGAGATCATCGCAAAACCCCCGGGCAAGAAGCCGCAGACGCTGTCGCTGCTGTCGGGCGGTGAGCAGGCGCTGACCGCGATGGCGCTGATCTTCGCGGTGTTCTTGACCAACCCCTCGCCGATCTGCGTGCTGGACGAAGTCGACGCGCCGCTCGACGACCACAACGTCGAACGGTACTGCAACCTGCTGCACGAGATGACCAGCTCGACCGACACGCGCTTCATCATCATCACGCACAACCCGATCACGATGGCGCGGATGAACCGCCTCTACGGCGTCACCATGGCCGAGCGCGGCGTCTCGCAACTGGTGTCGGTGAGCCTGTCAGAGGCGGTGGACATTCTCGACCAGAACGTGGCGTGATACAGCTGGCGCAGGAATGACGGTGGGCGGATATGATCTCGCCCACCCTCCCCGCTGAACTCAAGGCCGCCCTCGACGGCAAGCTGCAGGGCTTCTCCCGCACCGACGCCGCGCAGCGATCGCAAAAGATCTCGACCAATTATCGCTCCGGCGGCGGCTCCGGCACCATCAAGTCGGACGCCGATGCGCTCGCCTACGCGCTGGCGCGCATGCCGGCAACCTACGCCGCGGTCGCCGCGAGCCTGAATGCGCTGACCGAGATCGCGCCGGACTTCGCCCCAGAGACACTGCTCGACGTCGGCGCAGGTCCGGGCACCGCGAGCTGGGCCGCCGCAGAGGCGTTTTCATCGCTCCAGGATTTCACACTGCTCGACGTCAACGCCACCCTGAGCCGGTTGGCGCTCGAACTCGCACGCGACAGCACGCGATTGGCAGAATGCCGCTATCTGCCGGGCGATGCCGGCGGTAACCTCGCTGAAGCTTCGCAAGCCGATCTCGTCGTTGCGAGCTACGTCATCGGCGAGCTCAGCGAAACCGATCAGCGCAAGCTCGCAGAGGCGATGTGGGCGAAAGCGCGCCACGCGCTGATCGTGATCGAGCCCGGCACGCCCGCCGGCTATGCCCGCATCCTCGCGCTGCGCCAGCAACTGGTCGCAGCGGGTGCCTTCGTCGCCGCACCCTGCCCGCACGAAAAGCCCTGCCCGCTCATCGCGCCCGACTGGTGCCATTTCTCCCAGCGCCTGCCGCGCTCGCAAGCGCATCGGCAGATCAAGGGCGCCGACGTGCCGTTCGAGGATGAGCGCTTCATCTACGTCGCCCTGACTCGCGCAGCGCCCGCGAGCCGTGCCGCGCGCGTGCTGGCGCCGCCGGATGTCGGCAAGGCCGAGATCGCGGCGAAGCTCTGCACCGAACAAGGCGTCGAACTCGCGAAGGTCGCGCGGCGCGACAAGGCCGCCTATGCAGGCGCCCGTCGCTGGCGTTGGGGCGCTGCCGTCCTGTCCGAAAGTTAACCTCGTTCCCCGCTTTTGCCTTGAACTCGGATCCCCCCAGATCCGACCAAGTCTTACCTCTTCTCTGCGCCGGGGCTCTCGCTCCGCGCCAATTTGGTCTAGGCTGCGCCCGCCTTCTTCCCCCTTCAGGAGTTCTCCATGTCGACCGGCTGGATCGTTCTCGGCGTTATCGTCGTCCTCGTGTTCCTGGCGTTCAGCGCCTACAACCGCCTGGTGGCGCTGGGCCAGCGCGTCGGCCAGGCCTTTGCCGATATCGACGTGCAGCTCAAGCAACGCCACGACCTGGTCCCGAACCTGGTCGAGACGGTGAAGGGCTATGCCTCGCATGAGCGCGGCACGCTCGACGAGGTCGTCAAGGCGCGCAACTCAGCGATATCGGCGCAGGGACCGGCGCAGGTGTCCGCCGCCGAGAACCAGCTCTCCGGCGCACTCGGCCGGCTGATCGCATTGTCGGAGGCCTATCCGGACCTCAAGGCCAACACCAATTTCCAGCAGTTGGCGAGCGAACTCTCCGACCTCGAGAACAAGATCGCGGCGAGCCGCCGCTTCTTCAACAGCGCGGTCCAGGAATACAACACCGGTATCCAACAGATGCCCGCCGCTCTGTTCGCCGGCATGTTCGGCTTCACCAAGAAGGACTTCTTCGATCTCGGCGCCAGCCGCACCGAGGTCGAGGCCGCGCCTCAGGTGAAGTTCTGAGTTGAGCCGATAGGCCGGCAGGGCAGCGCGTCATGGCCGCGTATGGTCTCTACACGCACATCGCCTCGAACAAATTTCGTTCGATGCTGCTGCTCGCCGGCCTGTTCGCGCTCATCTATGTGCTGGTCTATGCCGGCGCGCTGGTCGCCGAAGTCGTCATCAACGGCAATGAAACCGTCGTCTACTATCTGAACCGAGCTTTCTACGACCTGCTCAAGGCCGCGCCGTTCGCGACGATCGCAGCGGCCGCGTGGATCGTGATCGCCTACTTCTTCCACCAGTCGATGATCGACGCGGTGACCGGCGGACACGACGTCACCCGGCAGGAGGAGCCGCGGCTCTACAATCTGCTCGAAAATCTCTGCATCTCGCGCGGCATCACCATGCCGAAGCTGAAGATCATGGAGAGCCCGGCGCTGAACGCATTCGCGACCGGCCTCAATCCCAGGCAATATTCGGTCACCGTCACCACCGGTCTCCTTGGCGCGCTGAACGACAAGGAGATCGAGGCGGTGCTGGGCCACGAGCTGACCCACATCAAGAACGGCGACGTCCAGCTCATGGTGGTCGCCGTCATCATCGCCGGCGTGGTCGGCTTCTTCGGTGAATTGTTCTTCCGCCTGTTCACGAATTTCAGCTGGAGTTCGGGCGGCGGCTCGTGGTCGTCGGGCTCCTCCTCGTCCTCGCGATCATCCTCGTCATCAAGCGACAGCAAGAGCTCCGGCGGCGGCGCGGTGATCGTGATCATCATCGCGGTCGTGCTGATCGTGGTGGCGTGGCTGATGTCGCAGGTGGTGAAGCTGGCGCTGTCGCGGTCGCGCGAATATCTCGCCGACGCCGGCTCGGTCGAGTTGACCAAAGACCCCGACGCCATGATCTCGGCGCTGCGCAAGATCGAGAACCGCGGCGAGCTGCCCGGGGCGACCTCGGCCGTGATGGAGCTGTGCGTGGACAATCCGCGCGAGGGCTTTGCCGATCTGTTTGCCACCCACCCGTCGGTGCAGTCGAGAGTCGATGCGCTGGTCAAGTTCGCCGGCGGTCACGATCCCGGCCCGCTGCCGCCGCCCACTGAGGAGACGGACGAGCCCGAGGCGCAGGCCGACCAGCAGGACGCCCCACCGCCGGTGCCACAGGGGCCCTGGAACGACGCAGGCGGCTCGGCGAGTCCGCCGCCTGTGCCTGCGCCCAGCCCCGCCGGAACCTCAGCGGGCAGCCCAATCAATCCCATGGGTCCCTGGGGCCGCCATTGACGGCGTAATTTGCTGCCACGTGCGGCAGGTTTCGGGACGCTTGGGAAAAACTCCGGGAATTGCCGCACCCGAGTGCCAGAGATTTGAATTCTCCCTTGTTTCTGCCATGTTCGCGCCCAACAGCAGACTCGGGACATCGATTTGGGCCCCGGCCGGTTGCGACCAGCAATCGGAGGGCGCGTTAGGGGACAGCAATGGCAAAGCCGGCAGTGGTTGTGGTGGGCGCGGACAAGGGCGGGGTCGGCAAGACCACGGTCTCGCGCACCCTGCTCGATTATTTCTCCGCCAACAACGTGCCGACCCGCGCCTTCGACACGGAGTCGCCGCGTGGAACGCTGAAGCGCTTCCACCCTGACATCACCGAGATCGTCGACATGACGACGACGGCCGATCAGATGAAGATCTTCGACACGCTCAACGCCTCGAGCCCGTCGGTGACCGTGATCGACGTTCGCGCCGGCCTGCTCTCACCGGCTCTGGCCTCTCTGCGCGACATCGGCTTCCTGGACGCCGCCAAGGCCGGCCAGATCACCTTCGCGGTGTTCCACATCCTCGGACCCTCGATCGCCTCGCTGGACGAAATCGCCGAGACCGCAGGCTTCATGGGCGGCGCAAAATATTTCCTGGTGAAGAACTTCATCAACGACACCCAGTTCTTCCAATGGGACCAGGCGACTTACCAATCGTATTTCAACCGCATCAAGGACGCGACCGAGCTGACGATCCCCAAGCTCAACGAAATGGCCTATGAGCAGGTCGAGGTGTCCTCCGTCCCGTTCCTGAAATTCGTCGCCAACAAGGGTATCCACGACGAAGCCGCGAACTATTCGTTCGTGCTGCGCGGTTATGTCCGGCACTGGCTGGCGAATGTCTGGAGCGAGTTTGACCGCATCCGCCTGACCGACATCGTCGGCTCCAAGCCCACCACCCGCAGCGAAAAATAGTTGCGCAGTCCGGGCGGATACGGCTGGATTGGGCGGTAAGTTCGCTCAGATAATAGTTCGTGATGCCCGCGACACCCCTCTACATCATCTGCTCGCCCCGCCCGCAGGTCGGCAAGACCCTGCTGGCGCGGCTATTGAGCGAATTTTTGCTGCTGAAGAACGGCAACGTCACGGCCTTCGACGTCAATCTGAAGGAGCCATCGCTGCTCGACTATTTGCCGAAGATCACGGAAACCGCCGACGTGATCGACACCTACGGCAAGATGCAGCTGATGGACCGCGTCATCGTCGATGACGGCCTTGCCAAGGTGATCGACCTCGGCTTCCACGCCTTCGACGAGTTCTTCAAGATGACCGACGAGATCGGCCTGCTGAAGGAAGCGGCACGCCGACACGTCGCGCCGATGATCATGTTCGTCGCCGACACCGACCGCGTCTCGGCCCGCGCCCATGAGATGCTGCGGGACCAGATCCCGCGGATGAACCTGATCACGGTGGACAACGAGCACATCGTCCGCGGCGAGCTTCCGGCCGCGATGGCGGCTGGGCGGGTGTTCCGCCTGCCGGCGCTGCCCGGCTTCCTGAAGACCTATGTCGATCGGCAGAACTTCTCCTTCACCGGCTACCTCCGTCAGGAGAAAGACTCGTCCACCGAGCTGCATCAGTGGATCCGGCGAAATTATCTCGCCTTCCGCGAGCTCGAGCTCAGCCTGATTTTGCAGCGGTCGTAAAATATTTTACCCGGATAATATTGACCTGAGGCCCCCACTGCCGTTACTGAGTTTTCGCAACAGCGTCCCTCAGCAAGGCCCCTCCTCGTGACCATCGACCGGAAAGCAGCGACCGCCGCCTACAAGGAGCGGAAAACCATCGCAGGCATCTACGTCGTCCGCTGCACGGCCTCGGGCGAGGCCTGGGTCGGTCAGGCGCCTAACCTCGAGACGATCCAGAACCGCATCTGGTTCTCGCTGCGCCAGGGCAGCCACACCTGCCGCAGCCTTCAGGCCGCCTGGAACGCGCATGGCGAGGCAGGCCTGACGTTTGGCGAATGCGAACGTCTGGAGGATGAGGAGACCGCCTATGTCAGGAACGCGCTCCTGAAGGAGCGCGTCCTGCATTGGCGGGCTGAACTGAAGGCCGAGGCGATCTGACGCGCTCAATGCCCGTCGAAGGTCATCAGCGTGCGCACCGGCACGTCCATGGCGCGCAGCTTGGCGGCGCCGCCGAGCTCGGGCAGGTCGATGATGAAGCAGGCCGCCACGACATTGGCGCCGATCTGCCGCAGCAGTTTGACTGCGCCCTCCGCGGTGCCGCCGGTGGCGATGAGATCGTCGACCAGGATGACGCGCTCGCCGGGCGAGATGGCGTCGACATGCATCTCCATCTCGTCGATGCCGTATTCGAGCGAGTACGCGATCCGCACGGTGGTGTGCGGCAGCTTGCCTTTCTTGCGGATCGGCACGAAGCCCGCCGAGAGCTGATGCGCCACCGCGCCGCCGATAATGAAGCCGCGCGCCTCCATGCCGGCGACCTTGTCGATCTTGTTGCCGGCCCAGGGATTGACGAGCTCATCCACCGCGCGGCGGAATGCGCGCGCGTCCGCGAGCAAGGTCGTGATGTCGCGGAACATGATCCCCGGCTTGGGATAGTCGGGAATAGCGCGGACGCTCGCCTTCAGATCGTGGTCCAAGGTCATCGGTGCCTCTCAATCAACGCGCGCATCCAGCCGGAAGGCGTTTTCTACAATACGCAGACCCACCTCGTTGCCCAGCGACATCAGCGATTCCGGATGGAATTGCACGCCGGCGACGGGCAGGGTCTTGTGCTCGAGCGCCATGGCGACGCCGTCCTCGGTGCTGGCCGTAACAGACAGAACCTCCGGCATGCTGTCGCGCTCGACGAAGAGCGAGTGATAGCGGCCGATGACGATCTCGTTCGGCAGATTGCGCATCAGCCGTCCGCCGCGGACCTGCACCCGCGAAGGCCGACCATGGGCGGGATGGGTGAGCTGGCCGAGCTCGCCGCCAAAATATTCGCCGATCGCCTGCACACCGAGGCAGACGCCGAACACGGGCAGCTTCTTCTCCAGCGCCGCGTCGATCGTCTTCTTGATCCCGAAATCCTCCGGGCGCCCCGGGCCGGGCGACAGCACCAGCAAGTCCCATTTTTTTCGCTTGAGCATGTCGAGCGCATGCACGTGGCGGACCACGGTGACGTCGGCGCCGACCTGGCGGAAATAATCGGCGAGCATGTGCACAAAGCTGTCGTCGTGATCGATCAGCAGCACCTGCTTGCCCGAGCCGGTCGCATCGGGTGCGAAGGTCGACAGCGGCTTTGGCGGATCGCCGCGCAACGCCTGGAACAGCGCGGCAGCCTTGACCTGACACTCGCGGTCTTCGGCGGCGGGATCTGAATCGAACAGGCAGGTGGCGCCGACGCGCACTTCGGCGAGGCCATCCTTCATGCGGATGGTACGGATGGTGAGGCCGGTGTTGATGCTGCCGTCAAAGTTCACCGCGCCGATCGCACCCGCATACCAACGGCGCGGCGAGCGTTCGTGATCCTCGACGAACTGCATCGCCCAGAGCTTTGGTGCGCCTGTCACGGTGACGGCCCAAGCGTGAGTGAGAAACGCATCGAGCGCGTCGAAGCCCGGGCGCAGCATGCCCTCGACATGGTCGACGGTGTGGAACAGCTTTGAGTAGGTCTCGATCTGCCGGCGCGCCAAGACCTTGATCGTGCCGGGAACGCAGACGCGCGCCTTGTCGTTGCGGTCGACGTCGGTGCACATGTTGAGCTCGAACTCGTCCTTCTCCGAGTTCAGGAGCTGGCGGATCTGCTCGGCGTCGCCGATCGCATCGGTGCCGCGCGCGATCGTGCCCGAGATCGGACAGGTCTCGACGCGGCGCCCGTCGGAGCGCACGAACATCTCCGGCGAGGCCGAGACGAGAAACTCGCCGTCGCCGAGATTCATCAGCGCGCCGTAGGGCGACGGGTTGATGACGCAGAGGCGCTGGAACACTTCGGCCGGCGAGCGCTCGCAGGGCTCGGCGAACAGTTGCCCCGGCACGGCCTCAAAGAGATCACCACGCGCGAAGGCCGCGCGCGCGGTCTCGACCGTCGCCTGATATTCACCGGGCGCGTGATCGGCAAAGCCCTGGCGCGGCGTCTTCTGGTACGGGCTCTCGGCGTTCTCGTGCGGCAGGCCTGCGGTGGATCGGCCCTTCCAGGCGAAATCGTAGGTGAGCACCACGCCGCGGCCGGTGGCGCGGTCATAGGCGAGCAGACGATCGGGCACATAGAGCACGATGTCGCGTTGATCGCTCTCTCGCGCGCGCTTCTGCACGATGTCCTCGATCTGGAACACGAGGTCATAGGCGAAGGCGCCGAACAGGCCGAGCAGCCCATCGTCATTGGCGGAGAAAGCGGCGACGAGATCGCGCACCAGCGACATCACGCTGGCACGGCGCGTCCGCTGGTCTTCCTCGATCGGCGCATCGCCGCGGATGATGTGGCCGGCAAGGCGCGTGTCGGTCTTCTCGGAGATCACGACGCAGGGCTCGCGCAGCACGTCGGCGAGGAAGGCGATCAGCACCTCGCCGCGCGCATTCAGCGCTTCCAGCTTGAAATTGACGCCAGTGGTTTCGAGCTTGAGCGGCGGATCGGAGAAGCCGATGTCGAAGCTCTCGTAGCGGCCGGGCACGGTCGTGCCCGAGGACAGCACCACGCCGCGGCGGCGGTCGAGCAGGTTGATGAGATCATCGAGCCGGTTGGCGCCGCCGGTAAACTGCTCCGCCACGCGCGTGATCGCGAGACCGCCGCGGGTCAAATAATCGCTTCGGGCCGGGAGGGCAAAGACTGTCCTGTTCATGTCGTCCTCTTACGAAACTTGCCGAGGGAACGCCACACAGGACAAACGATAAGGCCGCCGCACTGTGCAGGCGACCTCAGACGATTTTGGGAGAATAAATCGCACCGGCCACCTCTTAGGAGGTGCGCCACCAAAGACGGGATGGGCAGGCTGCGGTGCTCATGGGCGGATACTCACCATGGCCGGGAGGCGGCGTCAAGGGTGGCCCGGCTCCATCCTGGCTACGGGTCAAAGGCCACAGCGCTTCCAAAGGGCTGCCATCTCAGCATCACTAGCGAACTCGCCGCGCTCTGCTTGGGCGAGGCCTTCGAGAATGGCTGCCCGGTGCTCATCCGGGACCGTGAAGACCTCGCGTTTCTGACGCTTTTCATCTTCGGATAGGTCTGCCACGGCCCTACCCCAAATGCTTCCGGAAAAACTCCGTCGCCCTGCCCCAGGCGAGCTCCGCGGCTTCGCGGTCGTGCACGGCCTGGCGCTGCTCGTTGACGAAGGCGTGCTCGGCGTCATAGCGGAACAGCTCCAGCGACTTGCCGGCGGCCTTCATGGCCTTTTCGAAGCCGTTGACCAGCTCCGGCGTGCACCAATCGTCCTTGTTGGCGAAATGGGCCTGGAGCGGGATCTTGACGTCGGCGGGCTTGGCGGCCTGCTCCGGCGGAATGCCGTAGAACACGACGCCGGCCGCGAGCTCCGGCACATGCACCGAGCCGATGATGGTGACGGCGCCGCCGAGGCAGAAGCCTGTCAGCCCGACCTTGGCGCCGTTGCGCGACAGATATTGCGTGGCGCCGCGCACCGTCTGCGTGGTGGCATCCATGAAGTCGAGCGAGTTCATCTCTTTGCCGGCCGCGTCCGTGTCGTGATACGGTACCACCTTGCCCTTGTAGAGATCGGGCGCGAGCGCATCGAAACCGGCCAGCGCAAAGCGGTCGCACATCCCCTTGATCTGGTCCGACAGCCCCCACCATTCCTGGATCACGACCACGCAAGGCGCATTGCCGCGCGCGGCGTTGGCGAGATAGCCCGAGGCGTCCTTGCCGTCCGGGCGCTTGAAGGTGATGACGGTTCCCATGGTGTCCTCCGACGAGTTTCTGGGGAGTGGTTGACGCTATTTTGGCGGGTGAGCGCGCAATAGGCAATCGCACCAAACAACACACGCGCGTGTGCAACAAAAAAGCCCCCTTGCGGGGGCTTTTTCATGTCTCGGCTTGCACCGCTCAGTGCGAGCTGGCCCAGACCTTCTTCTTCGTGAAGTACATCAGGCCCGCGAAGATGATCAGGAAGATGAACACCTGGAAGCCCATGCGCTTGCGCGCTTCCATGTGCGGCTCGGCGGTCCACATCAGGAACGTGGTGACGTCCTTGGCGTACTGCGCGACCGTCGCCGGCGAGCCGTCGTCATAGGTCACCTGGCCGTCGCTGAGCGGCTTCGGCATCTTGATGGCGTGGCCCGGGAAGTACTTGTTGTAGTAGGAGCCCTCGGGGATGGTCACGCCTTCCGGCACCTTCTCCTCAAAACCCTGGAGCACCGCCGCGACGTAGTCCGGGCCCTGCTCCTGGTACTGGCTGAAGAAGTCGACCAGGAACATCGGGAAACCGCGACCATAGGAACGCGCCTTGGTGATCAGCGACAGATCGGGCGGTGCCGCCCCGCCGTTCGCCGCACGCGCTGCCTGCTCGTTCGGAAATGGCGAGGGGAAGTAGTCGGCCACCCGGCCCGGGCGCTCGAACATGTCGCCGGCGTCGTTCGGACCGTCCTTGATCTTGTAGTCGGAGGCGAACGCTGCGGCCTGTGCCACCGAATAGCTGGGTCCGCCGGCGTCCGCGAGGTTGCGGAAGGCGATGTAGGACAGGCCGTGGCAGCTGGAGCAGACTTCCTTGTAGACCTTGAGGCCGCGCTGGAGCGCGCCGCGATCATAATGGCCGAAAGGGCCGGCGAACGACCATTTGTTGCCCGGCGGCTTGGTGCCGCCTTCCTCGGCGCGTGCATCCTGCAACGTACCGAGGAACAGCGCGCCGGCTGCGACGAGCACGACCGCGATGGAGGCCGCAGCCTTGCCGCCCTTGGCAAGGATCGCCTCCGAGATCGAGTTCGGCACCGGCCGCGGCGTCTCGATGCGCGAGAGCAGCGGCAGCACGATCAGGAAGTAGGCGAAGTAGCAGAACGTCAGGACCCGGCCGGCGATCACGTAGATGCCCTCCGGCGGCTGCGCGCCGAGATAGCCGAGCAGGATGCAGACCGCGACGAAGATCCAGAAGAACTGTTTTGCCAGCGGCCGGTACTTCGACGACTTCGTCTTCGCTGCGTCCAGCCAGGGCAGGAAGCACAGGATGATGATCGCCGAGAACATCCCGATGACGCCCGCGAGCTTGTTCGGGATCGAGCGCAGGATCGCGTAGAACGGCAGGTAATACCATTCCGGCACGATGTGCGGCGGCGTCACGCCCGGATTCGCCGGAATGTAGTTGTCGGCGTCGCCGAGATAGTTTGGCATGTAGAAGATGAACCAGGCGTAGAGCAGCATGAAGCAGGCGACGCCGAAACCATCCTTGATGGTCGCGTGCGGCGTGAACGGCACCGTGTCCTTTTCCGTCTTCGGCTCGACGCCGTCAGGATTGTTCTGGCCGGCAACATGCAGCGCCCAGACGTGCAGCACGACGACGCCCGCGATCAGGAACGGCAGCAGATAGTGCAGCGAGAAGAAGCGGTTCAGCGTCGGATTGCCGACGGAGAAGCCACCCCACAGCAGCGTCACGATGCTTTCGCCGACATAGGGAATGGCGGAGAACAGATTGGTGATGACGGTGGCGCCCCAGAAGCTCATCTGGCCCCACGGCAGCACGTAGCCCATGAAGCCCGTCGCCATCATCAGCAGGTAGATGATGACGCCGAGGATCCAGAGCACCTCGCGCGGCTCCTTGTAGGAGCCGTAATAGAGGCCGCGCAGCATGTGGACGTAGACCGCGAAGAAGAACATCGACGCGCCGCAGGCGTGCATGTTGCGCAGCAGCCAGCCGTAATTGACGTCACGGACCAGCAGCTCGACCGATTTGAAGGCGAGATCGGCATGCGGCGTGTAGTGCATCGCCAGGATCACGCCGGTCAGGATCTGCATCCCCAGCATGAAGGAGAGGATGGCGCCGAAGGTCCACCAATAGTTCAGATTGCGCGGAGTGGGATAGACGACGAAGGAGGAATGGACGAGACCCATGATCGGCAGACGTCGCTCGATCCATTGCAGGGCCGGATTGCTCGGCTTGAATTCAGATGGTCCGCTCATGATGCGATCCTGAGGAAATAAAACGACGAGACGGCGCGAAGCTTCGGACGCGGGTCCGAAGCTCAGCCGATCTGGATTTTGGTGTCGGAAACGAACTGGTACGGCGGCACCGGCAGGTTTGCGGGCGCGGGCCCCTGGCGGATGCGGCCGGACGAATCGTACTGCGAACCATGGCAGGGGCAGAAGAACCCGTCGTAATTGCCTTCATGGGCGATCGGGATGCAGCCGAGATGGGTGCAGATGCCGATCACGACCAGCCACTGGTCATGGCCGGCCTTGACCCGGGCCTCGTCGGTCTGCGGATCGGGCAGGCTCGCCACCGGAACGGCGCGCGCCTCGTCGATCTGCTTCTTGGTGCGATGGCTGATGTAGATCGGCTTGCCGCGCCAGAACACCTTGATGTCCTGCCCCTCGGCGACCGGGCTGAGATCGACCTCGATCGGCGCACCGGCCGCGATGGTCGACGCATCAGGATTCATTTGAGAGATGAAGGGCCAGAGCGCGGCTGCGCCCCCTACTGCAGCAGCTGCCCCCGTTGCAACGAATAAGAAATCACGGCGTGTCGGATGGTCCGCCGAAGACGCTGTCGTCACGATTCCAACCCTTTCTTCTTATGCTGCCGGTGGAACCCCTCCAGGAGCCCCCAAGGTCCCCAGAACGATCAGCCGGCGCCCGCGGCCCCCCGCGGCGGCAGAACTTGGCTCGTCCCCGCCAAAACAAGGCGAAAACAGCAGTCCAGAATCATTCTATTGGCACCCTTGCCGGGCGAGCGCAAGCTCGCTAACGGCGTGGGGGCGTGCAATGCACGAATTCCGCGGCCAGCGATGTTTTATTGAGACATTTCCGGCCAGCACCGCCCCCGATACAGCCCATGCAGATCGCACTTTTCCAACCCGACATCGCCCAGAACACCGGCACGATTCTCAGGCTCTGCGCCTGTCTGGGCATGGCTGCCCATATCATCGAACCGGCGGGCTTCCCCGTCTCCGACCGCCTGTTCCGCCGGGCGGGAATGGATTACCTCGACCATGTCAGCCTCATCAGGCACGACTCCTGGTCGAAATTCGAGGAGTGGCGCGCGGCACAGGGAACTCGCCTGCTGCTGTTCACCACCAAGGCCGCCACCGACTACCGCGATTTTCATTACCAGACGTCGGACATCCTGCTATTCGGGCGCGAGAGCGCCGGGGTCACCGACGCGGTGGTCGAGGCCGCGGATGCGCGGCTGGTGATCCCGATCAATCCGGGGCTGCGGTCGCTCAATGTCGCCATGACCGCGGCGATGGCCGCAGGCGAGGCGCTGCGGCAGACCCGGACCCCGCAAGTCTGAGATGTTGAGGAGAGACGATTGAGTTACGCGGTCAAGGAAATCTTCCTGACCCTGCAAGGCGAAGGCGCCCATGCCGGACGCGCGTCCGTGTTTTGCCGTTTTGCCGGCTGCAACCTCTGGAGCGGCCGGGAGGCCGACCGCGCTGAGGCGACGTGTCAGTTCTGCGACACGGATTTCGTCGGCACCGACGGCACGCTCGGCAGACGCTATGCAACGGCTGCGGAGCTCGCCGACACCATCGCCGCGCAATGGACAGCCTCCTCCGACAATCGCTACGCGGTGCTCACCGGCGGCGAGCCGCTGCTCCAGCTCGACGACGCACTGATCAACGCGCTCCATGCGCGCGGCTTCGAGATCGGCGTCGAGACCAACGGGACGATTGAAGCGCCCGCAGGACTCGACTGGATCTGCGTCAGCCCCAAGGGCGGCAGCGAACTCGTCCAGCGCCGCGGCCACGAGCTGAAGCTGGTCTATCCGCAGGCGCTCGCCGTGCCAGAGACGTTCGAGGATCTCCCCTTCGAGCGCTTCTCGCTCCAGCCGATGGACGGACCCGAGGTCATCCAGAATACCGCACGTGCGATCGACTATTGCCTGCGCCATCCGCAATGGCGGCTCAGCGTGCAGACACATAAGTCGCTCGGCATCAGATAGGATTGGTTTTCGAACAGATGTGGGAATTGACGAAATCGTTCCGCTTCGAGGCGGCGCATTCGCTGACGGGAACGACCTTTGGCGCGGCGAGCGAAGAAATCCACGGCCACTCCTTCCGCGCCGAAGTGACCGTGCGCGGCACGCCGGACCCCAAGACCGGCATGGTGATTGATCTCGGCCTGCTCCAGCGCGCGATCGAGGAGGTTCGGCTCACGCTGGACCACAAGTTCCTCAACAAGATCGAGGCGCTGGGCACACCGACGCTGGAAAACCTGTCGCGCTTCGTCTGGGAGCGGCTACAGCATATCGGCAAGCTCACCCGCGTCAGCATCCACCGCGATAGTTGCTACGAGAGCTGCACCTATTACGGTCCGCAAGAGCTAACAGAATGACATCCACATTGGACGCCTCAACGATCGAAGACCGCAAGGCCCGCGCCCGCGCCTGGTTCGAGCGCTTGCGCGACGACATCTGCGAAAGCTTCGAGCGGCTCGAGGACGACGCGCCGCAAAGCCTCTATCCGGGCGAGGCCGGTCGCTTCAAACGCACGCCGTGGCAGCGCACCGATCACACGGGCGCGGCCGGCGGCGGCGGCGTGATGTCGATGATGTCTGGTCGCCTGTTCGAGAAGGTCGGCGTGCACTGCTCGACCGTGCACGGCGAATTCGCGCCCGAGTTTCGTGCGCAGATCCCGGGCGCCGCGGACGATCCGAAATTCTGGGCCTCCGGCATCTCGCTGATCGCGCATCACCGCAATCCGCACGTGCCGGCCGTGCACATGAACACGCGCTTCGTCGTCACCACAAAAGCCTGGTTCGGCGGCGGTGCCGATCTCACGCCGGTACTCGACCGCCGGCGCACGCAGAACGATCCCGACACGCTCGCCTTTCACGGCGCGATGAAAGAGGCATGCACACAGCCCAACGGCGTCGCCGACTACGACAAATACAAGAAGTGGTGCGACGAATACTTCTATCTGCCGCACCGGAAAGAGGCGCGCGGCATCGGCGGCATCTTCTACGACTGGCATGACGGCGGCGACTGGGATGCCGACCTCGCCTTCACCCAGGATGTCGGCCGCGCCTTCCTTAAGATTTACCCTGACATCGTCAGGCGCAATTTCGCGAGCGCCTGGACGGATGAGGACCGCGAGGAGCAATTGATCCGCCGCGGCCGCTATGTCGAATTCAACCTGCTCTACGACCGCGGCACCATCTTCGGGCTCAAGACCGGCGGCAATGTGGACTCCATCCTGTCGTCGCTGCCGCCCGAGGTGAAATGGCCATGACCACTGCAATGAAGCCCGCATCGAAGCCGCTGCCGCGCGCGATGCTGATCGACATGGACGACACCATCCTGTCGGCCTATGGCCGCCCCGAGATTGCCTGGAACACGATCACGAACGAATTTGCCGAGGAGCTTGCACCGCTGCCGCCGCAGCAGGTTGCAACGACGGTGCTGGCCTTCGCGAAAAACTTCTGGGCCAATGCGGACGCCTCGTGGCGGATGAAACTCGCCGAAGCGCGACACCTGACGGTCAAGGGCGGCTTTGCCGCGCTTGCAGCCGCCGGTCACCGCGCACTATCAGACGATCTCGCCATTCGCCTCGCCGACCGCTTCACCACCTATCGCGAGGAAGCGATCTTCGTTTTCCCCGGCGCGCATGATGCGATCGACGCGTTCAGGGCCCGCGGCATCAAGCTCGCGCTGGTCACCAACGGCGCCGCCGACATGCAACGTGCCAAGGTCGAGCGCTTCGAGTTGACCCATCGCTTCGACCACATCCAGATCGAGGGCGAGCACGGTTTCGGCAAGCCCGAGGAGCGCGCCTATCTGCACGCGATGGAGGCGCTCGGCGTCACCGCGGAAGATACCTGGATGATCGGCGACAATCTGGAATGGGAAGTCGTGACGCCGCAGCGCCTCGGCATCTATGCGATCTGGATCGACGTGCATGGCGACGGCCTGCCCGAGGGATCGACCGTCAAGCCCGACCGCATCATCCGCTCGCTGACCGAGCTGGTGCCGGATCGGGCCTAACCAGGGCGCGAAAACAAAATATCGAAAAACAACCCCATGCACAGTAGCCGGCCGCTATAATTTCAACGGCTTGCCGCAAGCGCAAGGTTTTTGCGGATTTTACGAAACCCTTTGACACGTCGGGCAAAACAGGGGCATGATGGCATCGTTGCGACGCGTGCCCCGGCAGCTTCCTTGCGGCCATCCTTCGAGACGCCCGCTTGGGCGGGCTCCTCAGGATGAGGGCTTGTTTCGCAACGAAATCATCGACCCTCATGGTGAGGAGCCCGCCAAAGCGGGCGTCTCGAACCATGCAGGCCGAGTTCATCCTGCAGTCTTCAGCCGCCCTGTGATGCCCGACCCGCAGCGCGTGGTCGGCGTGTCATGCCGCACTGCTAACTTCTCTCGTCTATTAACTCGAAAGGACCATCCATGGAATTAAAAGCCGGCGATATCGTCATGTTGAAATCCGGCGGGCAGCCGCTGACCGTCGCCGAAGTCAAGGGCGACGACGTGGTCTGTCTCTGGATGGGCGTCGAAGGCGACCTGTTCCGCGAGACACTGCCGCTCGCCGTGCTCGAACAGCTGGAAGAGCTCGACGAGGATGACGAGGACGAAGATGATGAGGACGAAGACGAGGAATAGGCACGCCTGAGACCGCGTCCTCGTTAGATCGGAGCGCCCAGCTCCGCCGCGCCTGATGTCCGCTTCTCCGCCAATAACGGCGCATGAGCGGACATCGCCGAGCGCCTTGAACGTCAATCCAACGGAACGTTCAGACTGGTCCCTTTGGTGATAATGCCGCCGCGGTTACCAACCTCGATCGACCCGTAGCGCTGCTTGAAGCAATCGGGTAGCGGCCGGTCACCTTCCATGCTGAGCCAAAGGCGCAACAGATGACGCTTTTGGTTTGCATTGGGCCAATCGCGGAATCCAGTTCGGTCATGCAGCAAAGCATGATTGTAGACGAACTGCATGTCACCCGGCTGAAGCCGCATGCCAAAATGCAGAGTGGAGTCATTTGCGAGTGCGTCAAAGAGATCGAGCGCCTCGACGTGAGCCGGCGTCAGTCTTGGCGCATCGGGAAAGCGCTGCGCGCTATCGATATACTGGCGCTGGTAGAACCCGGTCAGGAATCCCGCATGCCAGTTCAGCACCGGGATTTCAAGATACGGCTTTTCGTTCTCCGGTACCTCACCTCGCCGGTCTGTCGCGATCGGATCAAACAAGAGGCCAGCAAGGTCGGGACGTCGGTTAAACATCTCGTTGTAGATCGACGCCGTGCTGACAAGGAGAGAGTCGCCTCCCTCCATAGCCTCGCGAATGCATAGCAGTCCAACCACGTCGGACGAATCCGTGTGGAAGGTCTGCCGTTCCGAGGTTTGATAAATCCGGGTGTTCGGATCCCCTGCGTCGGCGCCTGTGTCACGGACGTGACCGAGAATGTGACCCGCTGCATTCTGGGACCGCGCCGATCCGAGATGCGCGCCCACCCCGCAAAATATCGTGGCGGCAAACTCCTGGCTGTAATTTGCCACCGGGAGGCCACGGATGACTTCGAAGCCAAAGCCTACCAGAAGCTTTTTCTTGAGCTCTTCCAGATGCGCGCCGAAGCGAGGCAGCGGAAAGCTTTCCTTGGTGATGTCGGCGATCTTCTTGCTCCTGCCAAGATACGATTCAGCGGCAGCCTCAAGCTCGGTGATCTCGCTGGCAGCAAGCGATACCAACCATCGATCAGGGTTGACCTTCATCTCAGCGCCTTGCCAGGCAGATGGGATGGCGACCTTCCCTGGAGGGCGATTGATCCCGCTGGGCACTGAGACCACATTCATATTGTTGGCTCCCGAGAAGATGAGTCGTCAAAAAGAGCGTCGGACCATCAACGATATTGCGCCGACCGCTTGTTTGCAACTTGGCCAGGCCAAATGCACGGACAATCCGTCAGCGCCGCTCCGTCATCTTGCGTTCAATTCTTGCTTGACGCGTGATTACGGTAACAGTGCATTTCACTAGACGCGGGTTGAGCCTGGACGCGGGCTGAGCCGAGTTGAGTGCACTGTCACCGAATTACGCATCCGCTCGCTCGGCCGCCACAGCCGTGATTTCCGACAACGTCCCTGCCCCACTTGAAGTGAACTGCCTCACAAGCCGCAATCCGGGATTGCGGTACCCTCGGCCCCATGGGGCGTGGAGTGAGAGTTGGAGGCAGCAATGGAGCAGGACCTTCCAAAGGATGCGGCACGCGCGCAATCTCCGGGCGAGGCACCGGGCGCGTGGCAGAGAATCCAATCCTGGGATAGCCGACTGTCGGTCACCAAGGGATTGACGGCCGTCACCCTGCTGACCGGCTTCCTCGGCGGATATTTCCAATATCTGAATTCCTACGAGCAGAAGGTCGGCGAGCAGGCCAAGGCCGACATGCAGAAGGCCACGGAGACCTTCATCGAGATCTCGGATGCGTTCGCCGAAGTGCAGATGCTGCAGGAGAGCATTCTGCCGGAGCGCTTCGGCTCGCTGAAGGCGCAGGCAAGTCCCGCCTTCATACCCGTGGACACCAAGACGCTCGAGCCGCTCGCAGACTATTGGAAGGCACGATCGGCCTTGCGGCGGAACGGCGCCATCTTTGCGCGCAAGGCAGAGATCTACATCGATTGGCCCAGCGACATGGAACGCGATGCCGCAGCCGAGCACACGCTCGACCAGGACCCCCTGACGGCAACATTACTCACGAAGTATAATTTCGACTGCGAGTCCGAAGCCAATCTCCCGCTGTTCAAGGGCGCAGCCTACAACGGGAGTGACCCGGGGCGTCCCAGCGAAGAGCTCTGCAACGACCCAGCCGCGGACGGTCCGAAGGCCTATGTCCCGCTCTGCGCCAGGCTGCCGGGCGGCGCGGTCGATCCTCTGCAGAAGGTCGTCGCCCTCAACTGGTGGAGCGCCAAGCACCACGTTCTGGTGATGAACCATTGCTTCGAGGCGCTGCGCGGCCAACCATCTGCGCTGGCATCCAGCAGCGATGTTCCGAATGACCGCAAGCCGGACACCGTGAAGCCACCGGTCAGCAACGAGCAAAGGCTGCAGTTTCAGGCCCGCCGGCTCGATGCGTTCATGACGCTGACCATGGCGCAGCTGGACCGTATCAGGGTGCGCTACCGGCCCACCGGCTTCGTCTGTCACGTTCCGCTGGTGCGCGACGCGGTCAATCGGTTCAGCAGCCAGTGCCTGCCAATTCAGCCGGCCAGGAACGAACGCAGCTGACACCGATGCGCAGGGCTAAAGCGCGATGAGATTGGGATGAATCGTCATCGCGCTTTAGGTTGTTGTTTGCGCATGATCTTTTCGGAAAACCGCTTCGCACTTTTCCGGATCATGCTTTAGCGGATTTTGCCCGCGCGCCAGTCCCGCGCGATAGGCGTGTCATGACCGCTTGCTGGCGTGTTGTGCGCGTCGATCAACTCGAAAGCACAAATCCATGGAATTGAAAGCCGGCGATATCGTGATGCTGAAATCCGGCGGCCAACCACTGACGGTTGCCTAGGTCAAGGGCGACGACGTGCTCTGCCTCTGGATGGGCATGGAAGGTGATCTGTTCCGCGAGACGCTGCCGCTGATCACGCTCGTCCAGATGGAAGAAGACCACGATGAGGATGAGGACGACGAGGAAGACGAGGAAGACGAGGACGAGGAGTGAGCGGATCCAGGACGAACGGTCACCGTCGTCCACAGCTCCTAATGCCCGGCCTTGGGCCCCAGGTATTTCTCGTAGATGGCCTCAAAGCTGTGGTCGTCCTTCATGCTCGTCAGCGCTCGATCGAAATTGGCAATCACTTTTGAATAGTCATGTTGCTTGTTGAATGCCAGATAACTTGGAATCTCGTCGATGCCTGGAGACAGTTCTCTTATCTTGTCCAGATACCCCTTGTTGCGCGCGGCATCGAGGACGACATGCCGGTAGCCGATCGCCAGATCGATCCTCTTCAGGGACAGCATGCCAACGAGGTTATCGACATTGTTGGTTTCGACAACCGTCGACCATACCCCTGTCTTGAGTGCGCTATCGACCTTGAGGCCGTAACTTGTGCCCCTGATGGTCCCGATTCCAAGCCCTCCCAACTTGCCGATGTCGCCGTCAAACTTCACATCGGAATCGGCAGGGACAAAAAACGCCAGCACCTGGGTGATGACCGGGACGTTGGTGTAGGTGAGGAACTCATTTCGCTCAGGCAGCTTGAAAACGGAGAATATTCCGTCGACACGACCGCTGCGAACTTCCGCCAGGCAACGTGCCCAGGGCATCACCTGAACTTCAAACCGCTCGCCTGTCCTTCGAAAGGCTTCGGTCACGACATCGACAAGTATTCCGGACGGCGTGCCATCCTTGACATAGGCTGTGGGCGAACTGTCGGCGGCTACGAGGACAAGGCCGGCGGGATACGCATTGCCGCAGCCGGTCAACGCGATCGCAAGGGCGAACAGCAAGGATCTCAGGGAACCTGCACCTTTGGCTGAATTCCGGATGCGCTGATTTCGCATCATGCTGAACTTTCGCGGCGCAGGCTCACGCGCAAATCGAAGTCACACGCGAATCTCGCACTTCCGCGCGGAGTTGACAAGCGCAAAGGGATTTGGAGCTGGTATTACAGTGACAGTGCATTCAATCGCCTGCTCATCACCAGCGAAGCGGATTCGCGACAGTAGTTTAATGCACCATCACCGTAATCCTTCGCCCCTTGAGTTCAAAACCGCGTTCGCGCAAAACAAGCCACGGTAACGATCGTGGCAACCCCACTGTCACTGCAATAGCGTGTCTCACTTAAGGGGGGCAGTCCAGCACTGTCACCGTGATTCCAGGCGCGGTCTCATCCACTGGTGCTGCTATCCGGCAGAGAGCGGAGCGCCGGAGTTGCGCTCGCCGGTCGATTTCTCAAAACGCCGTAAAGCTGCGCCAAAATGAGGAAGAACAGCGTATGCGCGGCCGCGTACCAGAGAATGCCGGCGACAGTCAAATGCGCGACGCCGGCGATGCCCTCGCTTGTTAGCGGAAGAACGACAAACGCGTTCAATATCCACACAATAACAGCGTAAGTGGCACCCTTGAGGATGTCGTTCAGGCCAGGCAGCAATGGCTCGACGACATACCCATAAAAAAGGGCCATCAACATGCCCACGAAGAGATGGAAGCCGGTTTGAAGAAAAGGGGATGCGACCGTCGGCAATTCCAGTGAGGTCCAAGTATACGTCATGCCGAGCTGCCCGAGTATGGGCATAGACCAGGAAGAAACCAGCCGAAGGAGGCCGCCCTTAGCCGTCGGTAGAGAGATGAGATCTGCGGCTCTGAGGGCCAGTGTATTAACGATGATGGCTATGGAACCGGCTGCAAGCGCCGAGGGCAATTTGGGTTTCACATGCTCTCTCCATTGCTATCTGGATCCGTACTGCGGAGCCATGCAGAAGAGACATCCTGCGCATGTTCTTATTTCACTCTATACGGAATCGTTACCAGAGCGGCCCGCTCGAACTGCACCGCGCGTGGTGGAAGAATTACGGTGAGAGTGAATTGGAATTACGGTGACAGTGCTGGACTCTCACCGCATTCCGGGCAGTGGCGAAGACATGTGTCTCGCGCCGCTGCATCAACCGTCAGGCAGATCTACGAACCGGCAGTTTCTTCGATTGCCGTCTCGCCGCGCGGCCGGTGGCGGCGATCGCTTCCATCTCGTCGACGAGGCTGGACCGATCGATATCGGCCTTGACGGCCTCGCCGAGGAGACAGGCCGTCATCTTGAATTGCGGCTCTCCGATCAACCGGTTCACCGCCGCGGCAATGTCCGCTTCGGAGGCGGCTGCAGGCAACTGAAGCCCTGCCCCCTTCGCCTCGATGCGCGCGGCGTTGGCGGCCTGGTCCCGTCCCATTGGCAGAATGAGCTGCGGCAGTCCGTTGATGACCGAACGAATGGTCGTTCCGTGACCGCCCTGCGATAGCACCACGGAAACATCCTTCATGACCAGGTCATGGGGAGCGCCCCGGATCAAATGCACATTCTCCGGAGCCCTGAGATCGGCGACGTCCAGATTGGGACCGGCTGTTGCAATGGCATCGATCTCGACCGCTTCCATCGCGTCGATCATGCGCTGAAACGTCTCGTGCTGGCCTTGCGCGCCTGTGCTGCATGCGATCAGCGCGCGAGGACGACCCGATCGAGCCGACCATGGTGCGCGCCATGCCTCCGTCTGCAGAGATCTAGACCAGTTCGGGACATCGAGCAGCGGTCCGACGTAGCGGAAATTGTCGGGCAGCGCGTCAGCTTGAAAGTCGAACGCTTGACTGGTCGCAAGAAAAAGCCGGTCGGCGCGATCGAACAGATCGAAGACATCTGCCAGCAGAGGAAGACCCAGATCGGCACGAGCGCGGTTGAAAATTGGCAGGAACGAATTCAGTGTTTCGGCCTGCCTGGCATTGGCGGCGTCGACTTCGGCGCGCTGTTCCGGCGTTCTCGGTTGGCTCAATCCGCTGGTAACAGGCGGCATTCCCGGCAGCGGCCGAAGGCTGACATGAGGGGACAGGAGAGCGAAAGGCACATCGGATGCCTCCGCCCCGAGCGCGGCACCAAAGAGCGCGTCAAGCACGAGAACAGCATCCGTCGGCATACGGTCGATCTCAGCCCTCATATCGGCCGCATAGAGCGCGGCAGGATCAAATATGGCCCGGCGTAGAAAGTCTTGCATGTCCGAGACATCGACCGGATCCGCGGCCGCTCCGGTCGGGGCGCGGCGCCAAGGGACAAAGGCAAAGCCGGAGGCCTCGATCTCAGAGCGCATCGCTGGATCTGCCATCACCCGGATGCAGTGACCGTTTCGATGCAACCTCCGCGCCGCAGTGAGCATCGGGCTTAAATTTCCGAGGGTTCCCCACGACGCCAGCAGGAAATGATACGGCATGATGGAGCCTTTCGGTCACGCAGGTGAATTGGCTTGCCATCCATCCCGGGCAACTCAGTGCAGGCTTCCGGACGGATGCTTGGCCGCGCATGCGTCCGCGCGGACCGCTCCAAGAATGAAGCGGCGCGCGCTACTGAACGATGTCTCGTCCGAGTGAGATGGTTACATCTGTAAGGATGAAGCCGCCGCTTGTGGGCGGTGAAAGTGCGAGAAAACTAACTAAAAAATGGCAGTCCGGCCGCAAGACGGGTTCTCATTTCGAGCCAAACGGGGCATAATGGGACATGGCTAAAATAAAAGTGACCTTCAGAACTGTACGTGTCGCCGAGGGCGACTGGAAAATCCTCGCCGACTATCCGGACAGCGAGCAGCGCGAAATTACCGGATTTGCCAGCAAGGCGGATGCCGACGGCTGGATCAACGGTGACCGCAAGATCGCGTGGTTGCGCTCCCAGGGCTACGCCAAGTGACCTGATAAGTGACCTGATTAGCCGAATCACGGTGACAATCAGCGGAGTTACCCGCGTCCGCGATTAAGGTGACAGTGCACTTAACTTTCCTCGCGATCCCCGCGCGGCTTCGGCCCGCGCTTGGCCGGCTTGAGAACGCGCTTTGTCTTCCGCTCGACCATATCCAGGAATTTTGGATTGCCGAGGGGGCGGCCGATGGTTTCGGCGCCGCGTAGCTGCTCGATCATGCCGGGCTCGCTCTCCTCGGACAGAAAACGCGAGAAGTCCGGATAGCGTTCGCGGATCGGCGCGGTCGCGGTGATACCGTCGCTGCGGCTGCCGGCATGGGCGCGGACGCTGGACCAGCGCCAGTCGCGCGCCCGTTCGACGAGCCGCGCCCGCACCGGATTGAGGGAGACGTAGCGGAGCGCAGCAGCGAGGTACGCCTCGTCCATCGCCACGCAACCGAAACGACCCCGCCAGAAATGGCCGGTGCGCTTGCGGCGCGCGTGGATGATGCCGGCGTAGCGGCGGTGTACGGGAGCCAGTGCGCGGCGCAACCCATCGGCGTCGGACGGCACCAGGATCAGATGCACATGGCTGGGCATCAGGCACCAGGCCCACACCTCGACCCCGGCCGCATCGCAGCTCGCCGCGAGCAGGTCGCGATAGAGCGCATAATCGCCATCGTCAAAGAATGTGCGCGACCGGCCATTGCCGCGCTGGGTGACATAGTGGGGATAGCCGGGGACGACGACACGGGCAAGACGGGCCATGCCGCAGCATGCCTGCAAACCCGGGCGGAGTCAATTAAGTGCACTGTCACCGTAATTGCGCAATTGCGTTATCTCTTCCGAAAAACCATGAACTCGCCTTCGATCGGATGTCGCATCTCAAGCCGGAGCGTCGCCGTCATCGATTCCAGTTTTACGAAATGGTCGGATGCCAGTTTCTCGACATAAGTGACGGAATGCGCGAAACGTCCGGAAGGCCGCAGCTCAAAATCCGCAACATTTGTCGTCTCGATACTGAGCGCGATGATGCCATCCTTGACAAGGACGTCGACAAGCGCGCCGAAGAATGCCCTGAGGTCGCCAATGTAGACCAGGACATCGGCCGCGAAGATGAGATCAAAGCTCGCCGGCCTCGCCGCCAGGAACTCGATTGCCTCGGCTTTTCTCAACTCGCTGTAGTAGCGGCGTTCTTCCGCCTGTAGCAGCATCGCCGCCGAGAGATCGACGCCAATGGCCGCGCCGCCGAACTGAGAGAGGGGCTTTGCAGCCAAGCCGGTACCGCAGCCGAGATCGAGAATATGATCGAAACGACGACGGTGCACGGCGATCATCTGCGCCATGATCTCGGGCCCGCGATATTGCAGCGAGTCGACAAGTTTCCTGTCGAAACCGGGCGCCAGGCGATCGAAATGTCTTTCGACATAGTCCACTGGGGCCCTGGGAAGCTGTTCACCGGCCACCGCGCTGTTCATGTAGCGCTGAACCGCGTCATCGGGGTCGCGGCGAAGCCGAAATTGGCCAACAAGGCGAGCGGCATCCCGGTATCCGTGCGCGTTGAGCAGCGCAAATGCTTCCTGCGAAATGTCGTCGGATCCGTCACCCGCGTCGGCGAGCCGGCTGTAATTTGCCAGAGCCTCGTCGACCTTGCCCTCGATGATGGCCTGGAAGGTTATCGCCTTGATGCGGACCAATGCACTGGCCGGATCCAGCGGGCCGAACTTGCCGGCGGCATCGAGCGACTTCGCCGTACCGACAAAATCGCCGGTCGCATAACAGGCATGACCAAGGCAAAGATGCGCGTTGGCGTTCTGCGGGTCGTGCGTGACGGCCTGCTGCAGGCATTGCAGGGCCTGCGCCGGTTTTCCGCGCCTGAGCTGGATGATGCCGAGACCGAAATGGGCGCTCGCAATCGTCTCGTCGAGCATGATTGTCTGGCTGTAGGCCGACGCGGCCAAATCCTGATCCTGCATTCGGTCGAGGACCGTTGCCAGCATCAGCCAGGATTGAGCGCGCTGGTCATCGATCCCGATCGATCTTCTGATCGAGCCAAGCGCCATTTCGCTGTTGCCGGAGGCCAGTTGCACCCCGCATAGGTCCTCCCAGATCATGGCGTTGTCCGGCTCCAGGACCAGTGCGGCCTCAAACGACTGGACCGCCAAGTCCAGCTCTCCCGATTTCCATCGCATGAGACCGAATTTCCGCAGCTCGCCGGCTCCCAGGCCCTGTTTGCTCATGAGGTCGCGGAGGTCCTGCGCTCAGCGGGGTGGTGGTCCCCTGCGAAGCCAGCCGGCAGCACGATAAGGGTGGACCTGTCATGGCCCAGAAGAAGATTCACAACCGACCCCGCCTCGACAGGCATCGGCCGTGGCAAAACATGAAGCACCTGGAGCCAGCCGCCGTCATGATAGCCGTCCGGATGGTTGATGAAGACGATATCGTCGATAAGGTCCACGTGCATCCATTGAACGACGCCCACGGCGATTCCGGAAGCGATCACGGGGATCGAGACGGCCCGCAGTTCCGGTTCATGTGCGGCAGATGTCAAATCCAGTGATGCGATTTCGAAATCGTTCGAAAGCCTTGACCATTCAGTCATCGTTCCGTGGATGGGCAAACGCAGCGGCGCGAGGCTGTTGAACCGCGAAACGTCGAAGCCGGACGCCATTTTGACATTGCTGTAGGCGGCGAGCGTTTCGCTTGCCACAAGGCAGCCCATGGCCGTTGCCGCCCTTGGAATGACGATCGCATCGTCGGCAATCAGCCGGCGCCGTGCGTCTTCAAACGTGCTCAGCACGTCCTCGGCCAGGAGATCGCTGGACAGGATCTCGGAGATCAGGATGTCGGCTTTCGCCGGGATATCCTCGCCGACGGAAAGGCCCGTCGAGGATCTTCCGATAACCGTGATCTGTTCGGCATATCCGTTTTCGGCGACGATCTCCTGCGCAACGCGCGCGATGGTCGGAACCGTTTCGCAGGTGACGATGTTGGTGGCGCCTTCACGCGCCGCCATCATCGACAGCAAACCGCTGCCCGTGCCGATGTCGAGGATTTGCGCGCTCAAGCCGCGGATTGCCAGCGCCCGACGGATCGCCAGTTCGAAACAGTCGTTGCGCCGTGTGTCGTTCATCATGGGGATGTGCCAGAAGGGAACGATAGCGGACGACAACCGGCGCAACTGGTGGTAGGCGTTGACGTTGTCAGGCTGAAGGCGAAGAACATGGCCGAACTCGATGATCGCTTCATCCTTTCGCCCGCTATCGGCCAGTGCAACGGCGAGATTGTTGCGGATGAGCGCATCGTCGGGAGCGAGGCCGGTCGCGATTTCAAAACAGCTCAGCGCGTCGGTCAAACGCCCGGTCCTGTAGAGTAGCCCACCCTTCGCGGCCAGGGCATTGAGGTGATGCGGCTCGATCGAAAGCAGCGTGTCCCAGTAATAGATGGCGCGGTCGATATGTCCGCGATTCGCAACGACACTTGCGAGGAGCGGAAGAACATCCGTGCTGCGATAATCGTCTAACAACACCTCCAGATAGTGCTGCTCGGCGCGTTCCCAATTGCCGGCGCCATGGAATCGCATTGCCCTTTCCAGGTTGAGCCGTGCCGAATTCACGTGCTTTCCAACGGTCTCGTCGTTCATCCGAACTCCCCATTCAGTCTTAAAGAACCAGGACGCGGACTGAACCCGACCGATCCCGCTGCGAGCGCGAGCATTGTTCAGGTGCATTCCAGATACGCGAGACGGGCATTCCCCAAGGTCTCTACGGCGGCCATGCAGGGGATGTTACGGTCGCTGGAATTTTTTTTCGGCGAGCTTCGGTCAACTGCTCAAACCGCAGGCGGAAACGACTGTGTTCTGTTTACCTTAGGCGATTCGCGCCGTATCGATGGGATCGTGGCAAGCACCGGGCCGCGATCGTCGCTCAGACGAGCTGCCTCGCCGCAGCCGAGATCATCACCAGCCCGCCGACGATCACCGCCGCATCGAGGATCGCCGTGTGAATATGCACCGGCATCCGCTCGACGAAGGCCTTTGCGAGGAACGCGCCGGGGATGGCTATCCCTCCGATCAACAGCGCGAAGGCGAGCACCTGCGCTGTCACCGCGCCGGCAAGGCCGAACACCGAGATCTTGATCAGACCGGTGCCGAGCGAGATCATCGCGTCGGTTGCGATCACCGCGGCACCTTCGAGCCCCGCGGCCATCAAGAGCGAGAGCAGGATCACGCCGGAGCCGGAGGTGCCGCCGACCAGCACGCCGTAGCCGACGGAGCCTGCGGCAAGACCGGTGTCGCCGATCCTGACCTTGCGGCGGCGGAGCACGCGGCGCAGCGGCACGCTCAGCATCAGCATGGAGCCGATCACGAGCGCCGCGCCCGCATTGGTGAGGCGCGTGTAGCCGTAGGCGCCAAGCGCGGTCGTCAGTGCCGCGCAGGCGAGCACGATGAGGGCGCGGCGGCGGTCGGCGTAACGGAGATAGGCGATTGCGCGGCTGGAATTGGTGAAGAGTGCGGAGATCGCGATGATCGGCACTACGGGCTCGGCGCCGACCAGCGGCACGAGGACCAGCGGCATCAGCGCGCCGGTGCCGTAGCCGGCGAGACCACCGATGATCGAAGCAAACAACGCCATCAACGCGACCAGCAGAAGCTGAAAGATCGAGATGTCGGCGAAGGCTGAGACGATGGTCAATTTTTCCCGTCGCGGCTGAGACGTGCCGCAGCTTGATCGGCGATGGCAGCGAGTGCGGCCTCCTCTAGTGGAAAATCGGCCGCAAGCCAAGCGTCCTCGGCGAGTTTCAACACATGTCCGAGCGCAGGCCCTTCCGCCATCCCGCGCGCGATGAAGCCGGTGGCGCGAAGCGGAAATTTCGGCGCAATCCAGCACTACGGCAGCTCGGCAAGCGCGCGCCGGCGTGACGAACGCACTTCGCTCTCCGTCCGCTCAACACGTGATCGTGATAGCGCTCCGCGCCGGGCCGATAGAGTAACCGCCGCGCATTGGCTTCGACGGTTGCGACGAGGGCCCAGAAGCGACGGTTTCTATCATGGCGGAAGCGACGCCACGTAGGCGGCCAAAGCAATCATGTCGCTCGAGGACAACTTTTCCACGGTCGGTTTCATCAGAGCGCTCGCGCTTGCCACGCGGCCTCCATTCTGAAACTCATACAGCTGTCGCACGATGTAGGTCGGCGAGCGACCTGCAATCGACGGAATCTCGCCAGTGCCTCTGAGGTCCGGACCGTGGCAGCCAGCGCAAACAACGGTGGTGCCCGATCCGCCGGTCGTGGCGAGTGCTTCTCCCTTCACCAAGCTTCCAACCGGCACATAGGCCGTGAAAGTCGCTCGTGAGTCACGGAGTTCGAACTGCTCTCCATCGTCTGGCATCTCGACAATCCGCAGGCCGAGCGCTTCGGAGCCGCCCTCCGGACTTCTGACGTAAAACATGCGAGACGGCCCTGTTTTGGGAATGCTGTCGCTTTCGACGACCTTGATCAACCGCCTGGGCTTCAGCCCGGCAAAATACTCTGCCGCGGCGTGCATCTCGGCGTCAGTCATGGCCTTGGCCGAGGCCACCATGGTTTTTGGGGGTCTCTCCGGCCCAGACATCTTTCGGGCGCCACTTTTGAAGTCGGCGAGTTGCTGGACCAAATAGTTCACCGGCAAACCTGCGAGACTCGCACCTTCAGGACCACCGGTGCCCTCGGCGCGATGGCATGATCCGCACGCGCGGACCTCCGGCTTGCGCCCGATGGCAACGATCTCCGGCATGGCCGGATGGTCATCCGGATGCCAATCCAGCGCAAAGAAAAGATCTCTCGCCTGTTTCCAACTGAAGGCGGCGTTGCTGCCGGCGAGTTGGTTGGGGTTGTCGTCCGGCGGGGGCACCTTGACGGACGGGTCCCACAAGAACGCCCAAGCCGGAAATCCCTCAGACGGAGGGGCAGCGCTGGGTTGCTGCGCAAAGGCAGCAGGTCCGCTGAAAACAACTGATATCAATAGCATCAGCGCGCGCAGGTTCATGGCAATGACCCTCTGGAAATGAATTGAGCAGGTCTGAAAATGTATCGAACAGATTTGGCGATAAACAACGTCGGTTAACCCAACTTGTCAGCAAGCTAAGTGCAATCGCGGCTTGGCGCGCGGAAAACATTGCGTGGATTGCGGAGAGCAATAGGCCCTCCCTGGGCTTAAGCTGAGGGGGCCGTGGAGCGCGAAGAACTCGAGCGCCATATATGCGCAAGGTTTTCCAAGCGCCGGCCCCGATCTGGAGGCTATTCTGGCTTTGCCGACGAACAACCCGCTTTCCAGTCGATCTGATTTTCAATGAGATTTCCATGACCGAAACCAGAACCAATGCGCCTAGTCTCCGCCACGTCCCGCTCCCTGCACTGGGGTCTGGGCTACTCATTGCCGGCCTGTTCGCCTATGGGCTGCACGCGTTTTTCATTTCCGGCCCAGCCATGCGTGACGCCGCACGCGCATATCTCGAGCGGACGATAGCGGATGAGGATCGCGACGTCTGTGGGACGTTCGGTATCCGCTCCACCGACACTGCATTCACAGCGTGCCGCAGAGAATTGGCGATCGTTCGTCAAAAGCAAGTCTATCGGGATAACGCGGCTGCCCAGGGCGTTCTCTAGCAACTCTCCAAAATCAAGCTGCTGGAGAAACCCAACAGGATGGTCACGTTCTCTCGTCGCGGCTGATGCGGGCCGCAGCTTGATCGGCGATGGCAGCGAGTGCGGCTTCCTCGAGTGGAAAATCCGCAGCAAGCCAGGCGTCCTCGGCGAGTGTCAACACATGTCCGAGCGCAGGCCCTTCCGCCATCCCGCGCGCGATGAAGTCGGCGGCGCGAAGCGGAAATTTCGGCGCCGTCCAGCACTGCGGCAGCTCTGCGAGTGCGCGCCAGTGCGACGAATGCACGTCATTCGTCGTCCGCGCCCAGCCGAGCAACACGCGATCGTGATAGCGCTCCGCGCCAAGCCGGTAGAGCAGCCGCCGCGCATGGGCCTCGTCCTTGGCGGCGAAGCGCCACCAGCGGTGCCCCATCGAATCCAGCGCTTTGGCTTCGACATTGGACAGCCGCAGGCGCGTGGTGAGACGCTTGGCATCTTCGGTCACGGCGACCGCCAGGGCTGCGAGGCGCCGCGTGCTGCTTGCCGGGAGGCCGAGCTCGCGTTCGATCGCGATCATCGTCGCCAAGGGTCCGATATAGCCAACGCCGCCGATCAGCGCCTGCAGCAATCCGCCATCGGCCATAGCCGACGCAGCCGCGGATGCACCGCCGGCCACCAGCAGCTTCAGCATCTCCATGCGCACCCGTTCGGCCGACAGGCTCGCCAGGCCCGCGCGTCCCCGGATGCAGGCGAGCGAGCCGTCGCGATCGGGATCCCCGGCACCGAAGGCGGCGTGGATGCGGTAGAAGCGCAGGATGCGCAAGTAATCCTCGGCGATGCGCTGGTCGGGATCGCCGATGAAGCGCACGCGCCGCACTTTGGCGTCCGCGATGCCGCCGACATAGTCGTAGACGACACCTGCCGCATCGACCGACAAGCCGTTCATGGTGAAATCGCGGCGCTCGGCGTCCTTCACCCAGTCGCGGCCGAACGCGACCTTGGCCTTGCGGCCGAAGGTCTCGGTGTCCTCGCGCAGCGTCGTGACTTCGTAAGGCGCTCCGTCGATGACGAGCGTGATGGTGCCGTGGGCGATGCCGGTCGGCACGCTCTTGATGCCGGCAGCCTTGGCGCGCCGCACCACCTCCTCCGGCAGCGCCGTGGTCGCGATGTCGATGTCGCCGGGCACGAGACCGAGCAGCGCGTTGCGCACGGCGCCGCCGACCACCCGCGCCTCCTCGCCATTGGCGTTGAGCAGCTCGAGGACCCGCGCGGTGCCGCCTGAGTTCAGCCAGGGCGCATCGGCAAGGACCGGCTCGAGGATCGGCTCTGCGCTCATCATCCGGCCCTTATTTCTCCGTGCCCGGCACGAGCTTGCCGTTCACGACATGGGCGGGAACATAGGTCGAATTCGGCGCAGCGCCGGAGAAATGCGCGAACCCGATCAGCCCCGCGATGACAAGCACGAGCGCCGCCAGCGCAAGGCGCGCGACGATGGTGATCGGCCAGGATGTTTGCACGAACAGGCCGGACCGGGTGGCGGCCAGGAACAGTGCATAGACGGCAAAGGGAACGAGGAAAATTCCGATCTCGGTCAGGACCGGCCGGATCATGACGAATAGATCCGCTCATACAGCACACGCAGCATTCCGGCCGTCGCACCCCAGATGTAGCGCTCCGCGAACGGCATCGCGTAATAGAAGCGCTCCATGCCGCGGAATTCCTTGCTGTGCATCTGGTGGTTCGCCGGATCCATCAGGAAGGATAGCGGCACCTCGAAGGCATCATCAACCTCGGAATGGTTGATGGTAAGCTCGAAGCCGGGCCGCACTTTGGCGACCGTCGGCAAGATGCGGAAGCCGAACGCGGTGCCGTAGAGATCGAGATAGCCGATCGGCTCGACGAAGTCTCGCGACAGCCCGACCTCCTCCTCGGCCTCGCGCAGCGCCGCATCGAGCGGGGATGAATCGGTCGCATCGATCTTGCCGCCGGGAAAGGCGATCTGGCCGGCATGGTCGTTGAGATGCGCCGCGCGCTGCGTCAGCAGGATGGTCGGCTCGGGACGGTCGACCACGGCGATCAGCACAGCCGCCGGGCGCACCGGCTGCTCGCGCGCGACGATCTCCAGCATCTTGTCGGTGCCGGGATCGCCCGAGGCAGGGACGATATTCGGATCAAACAGAGCGGGCGGCACGTCGAAGTGAAGCCTCGACTTCGAGCGGGCGAAGAAATCCGCAGCTCCGATCGCTGTGGGCTCGCTCCTCAGGATAGGCTTGTTCAAAGCGCGGCCCTCACCTGCTCCGCATCGGCCATGGCGAAGAATTCACCTGATGATTCGACGCCGAACATCGGCTGGCCATCGACCATCCGCTCCTCGCCCATGTCAACAAGATCGTAATAGAGCGCGCGGGTGACCTTGGCCCAAAGATCGGCACGGACATGCAAGTATGGCGTCAGCCCGCCGTCCTTGGCCTGCTCGAAACGCAGCCGGTGCGCGGCGTCGCATGTCACCCAGTCGTCGACATTGGTGCGGAAGCTCAGCACGCTATGGTTGTCCTCGCCGTCCTTCTGCATCTCGACCGCCATGAACGGCGCGTCGTCGACGCGGATGCCGACCTTCTCCACCGGCGTGACGAGGAAATGCTTGTCGCCCTCGCGCTTCAGAACTGTCGAGAATAAGCGAACCAGTGCGGGGCGTCCGATTGGCGTACCCATGTAGAACCAAGTACCATCCGATGCGATTCGGATGTCGAGATCGCCGCAAAACGGCGGATTCCACAGATGCACCGGAGGCAGGCCTTTTTTGGCGCCTTCGGTATTGGCAGCACTTTTGGCGGCGGCAGTCAGCCCCTCAAGACCGCGTTCGGCGCTCTGCCCTTGGTTCGCCATGGTTTGCCCTGACTTTGTCATTTGGCACGATTGGTGCAAGTCTGATTTGTACGTTGACGTTGTAAATCGGTGTGCGGTTCCACCCCCGGATTAGTCCGGTGTGGAGTTCGCCACTTCGTGATGCCCTACATACCCTTTAGCCGATAAGGTGGGGATAGGTTAATTCAACGAATACATGGCCTTCCTGCAAGTCTAGCATGGGACCCATGTGATTGACTTGTGATGATCTGACGACGCAAGCGAGCCGCGTGGCGGACTCTTAAGGAGCTGACGGATGGCGGAGAGTGTCGAGAAACTCGAGGACGGCATCGTCCGTTCGGCCGAGCAGGTGTCAGCCCAAATTCGCGCGGCGAAAGAGGCGATCGCCTCCGTCATCTTCGGCCAGGACCGCGTGATCGAGAACACGCTCGTCACCATCCTCTCCGGCGGACACGCGCTGCTGATCGGCGTGCCGGGTCTGGCCAAGACCAAGCTGGTCGAGACGCTCGGCGTGACGCTCGGTCTCGATGCCAAGCGCATCCAGTTCACGCCCGATTTGATGCCGTCGGACATTCTCGGCGCCGAAGTGCTCGACGAGAGCACCGCGGGCAAGCGCGCCTTCCGCTTCATCTCGGGCCCGGTGTTTGCGCAGCTGCTGATGGCCGACGAGATCAACCGCGCCAGCCCGCGCACGCAGTCGGCACTGCTGCAAGCGATGCAGGAGCAGCACATCACGGTGGCCGGCGCGCGTCACGATCTGCCAAAGCCGTTCCACGTGCTCGCCACGCAAAATCCGCTGGAGCAGGAAGGCACCTATCCGCTGCCCGAAGCCCAGCTCGATCGCTTCCTGATGGAGATCGACGTCGATTATCCCGATCGCGACGCCGAGCGCCGCATCCTGTTCGAGACCACCGGTGCCGACGAGACGCTGGCGCGGGGCGCGATGACCGCGGATGCGTTGATCACCGCGCAGCGGCTGGTCCGCCGCCTACCGGTCGGCGATTCCGTGGTTGAGGCGATCCTGTCGCTGGTGCGCTCGGCCCGTCCGGGTCCCGACAGCGGCGAGACCGGCAAGTTCATCGCCTGGGGCCCCGGCCCGCGCGCCAGCCAATCCTTGATGCTCGCCGTGCGCGCCCGCGCGCTGATCGACGGACGCCTCGCGCCCTCGATCGACGACGTGCTCGACCTCGCCGAGCCGATCTTGAAGCACCGCATGGCGCTGACGTTCCAGGCGCGCGCCGAAGGCCGCACCATTCCGGACGTGATCAAGCAGCTCAAAACACGGATCGGTTGATGGCAGCAGAGACCGGGCACACAGCGAAGGAGATCATCGCGATCCGACGTGCCGATGGCGAAAGCCGTACGCTCGCCGCTTCGCTGCCGCGCCTGGTGCTCGAGGCCCGCCGCATCGCCGCCAACGTCATCCACGGTTTGCATGGAAGGCGCCGCGCCGGCTCCGGCGAAAATTTCTGGCAATATCGCCGCTTCGTCTCGGGCGAGCCGGCGCAGAACGTCGACTGGCGCCGCTCGGCGCGCGACGACCATCTCTATGTCCGCGAGCTTGAATGGGAAGCCTCGCACACGGTCTGGATCTGGCCCGACCGCTCGCCCTCGATGGCGTTCGCCTCGAAGACCGCGCGCGAATCCAAATTGGAGCGCACGCTGATCGTCGCCTTTGCGCTGGCCGAGCTGCTGGTCTCGGGCGGCGAGCGCGTCGGCATTCCCGGTCTGATGGCGCCGACCGCGAGCCGCAGCGTCATCGACAAGATGGCGCAGGCGATGCTGCATGACGATGCCGAACGGCTCAGCCTGCCGCCGTCCTTCGTTCCGTCCGCGCTTGCCGAGATCATCGTGCTGTCGGATTTCTGGTCGCCGATCACGGAGATCAAAACCACACTCGCAGGCCTCTCCGGCTCCGGCGCGCATGGCACGATGGTGCAGGTGGTCGATCCCGCCGAAGAATCTTTCCCCTATTCCGGCCGCGTCGAGTTCGTCGAGCCGGAAGGTTTTGGCGTGATCACCGCCGGCCGCGCCGAGAGCTGGGCGCAGGATTACACCGCGCGGCTGGCACTGCACCGCGACCAGATCCGCGCCGAGACCTCAAAGCTCGACTGGCTGTTCACGACGCATGCGACCGATCGCTCCGCCGCCGAGATGCTGCTGTTCCTGCACGCCGGCATGCAGGTGAGCAAGTCGGGCTCGCGCACCACGACCATCAAGGCGGGGCCGGCCGCATGATGGGATTGCCACTCGCCTTCACCGAACCGCTGCTCCTGATCGGCCTCATCAGCCTGCCGGTGCTGTGGTGGCTGCTGCGCGTGATGCCGCCGCGGCCGCGCCGCATCGAGTTTCCGCCGACGCGCCTGCTGTTCGACATCGCGCCACGCGAAGAGACCCCATCGCGGACGCCGTGGTGGCTGACCGCGCTACGGCTCCTGGCTGCGGCCCTCGTCATTTTCGCCGCCGCCGGCCCGATCTGGAATCCGCAGGTCGGTGCCGCCGGCAGCAAGGCGCCGCTGATGATCATGCTCGACGACGGCTGGAGCGCCGCATCGAACTGGGACGTCAGGATCAGGGCCGCTGACGAGTTGATCGCCAATGCCGACAACGACCGCCGCGCCATTGCGCTGGTGCCGCTGTCCGAGCCGAACCGCGACATCACGTTGATGCCGGCGGGCGCGGCGCGCGTCGCGCTGCGGCAGATCACGCCAAAACCCTATTCGATCGATCGCGTCGACACCCTCGCCACCGTCGATCGCTTCCTCAAGGCCAATGGCGACTGCGAGATCGCTTGGCTGTCTGATGGTGTCGATACTGGCCGCGGCGAGGAGTTCGTGCAGGCCCTCGGCAAGACCTTGGGGGATCGCAGCCTGACCATCTTCGAAGGCGGCACCTCCTCGCCGCTGGCGCTGGTCGCGGCCGAGAACGCCTCCGCCAAGATGACGGTGAAGGTGCTGCGCACCGACAGCGGCATCGCCATCGGCACCGTGCGCGCGCTCGACCAGAAGGCCTCGCCGATCGGCGAGGCGCGCTTCTCGTTCGGCCCGCAGGACAAGGAAACCGACGCAGCGTTCGACCTGCCGGTCGAGCTGCGCAACGACATCTCGCGGCTCGAAATATCGGGCGAGCGCTCCGCCGGCGCTGTGCAGCTGCTCGACAAGCGCTGGCGCCGCCGCGCCATCGGCATCGTCTCGGGCGCGACCAGCGAGACCGCGCAGCCGCTGCTGGCGCCGACCTTCTATCTCACCCGCGCGCTGGCGCCGTTCGCCGACGTGCGTCTCGCCGACAAGGGCTCGCCGCAGCAGGGCATCACGCAATTTCTCGACCAGAAGCTGCCGATGATCATCCTCGCCGATGTCGGCACCATCGCGCCTGAAATCCGCGAGCGCCTCAATGCCTGGGTCGATCAGGGCGGCGTGCTGGTGCGGTTCGCAGGGCCCCGCCTGGCGCAGGCCGACGACGATCTGGTGCCGGTCAAGCTGCGCAAGGGCGGCCGCACGCTCGGCGGCAGCCTGACCTGGGAGAAGCCGCAGCACCTCGCCTCTTTCGCCGCCGACGGTCCGTTTGCCGGAATCGTGGTCCCCAAGGACGTCACCGTGAACCGTCAGGTTCTCGCCGAGCCCGACGCGGTGCTCGCCACCAAGAGCTGGGCTTCGCTGGAAGACGGTACGCCGCTGGTGACCGGTGAACATCGCGGCAAGGGTGTCGTCAGCCTGTTCCATGTCAGCGCCGATATGCGCTGGTCGGATTTGCCGATGTCCGGCATCTTCGTCGAAATGCTGCGGCGGGTGGTCGACATGTCCGGCTACACCGCCAAGCCCGGCGCTGGCGTCGCCAGCGAGGCGACCACTGAAACGGTGGCGCCGCTGCACATCCTCGACGGCTTTGGCGCGTTCGGCCCGCCGCCGGCGACCGCCAAGCCGCTGCCCGCGGATTACCGCGACCGCGCCACGCCTGATCACCCGCCCGGCTTCTATGGTCCGGCAGAAGGACCGCTCGCCGTGAACACGCTTGCTAGCGCCGACCGCATCGCAGCCCTGAATACATCGAGCCTGCGCGCCCGGCACGCCACCTACACCAATGCCGAGCCCCGCGATCTGCGCGGCTGGCTGCTGTCGACCGCGCTGGCGCTGTTCCTGGTCGACGCGATCATCGTCGCGGTGCTCGGCGGCGGCCTCGCCGCGCTGCTGCGCCGCCGCGCCGCGACCGCAATGATTGTCTTCGGGCTCGCGCTCGCAGGCCTCGTGTCGCTCTCGCCCACGCCGTCCTACGCGGACAGCGCGTCCGACGAGTTCGCAATGAAGGCGGTGTCGCAGACCCGCCTCGCCTATGTCGTCACCGGCAATGCCGACGTCGATTCCATCGTCAAGGCCGGCCTGACCGGACTGACGCTGTTCCTGGCGCAGCGCACCGCGCTCGAGGCCGGCGATCCCGTCGGCATCGATCCCGCGCGCGACGAGCTCGCCTTCTTCCCGCTGATCTACTGGCCGATCGTGCCCGGCGCGCCCAAGCCGCCAAAGGACACCATCGACAAGATCGCCGCCTATATGAAGCAGGGCGGCACGGTGCTGTTCGACACCCGCGACGCGGTCGAAGCGCCGCCCGGCGACAACGGCGCATCGCAGACGCCGGCCATGCGGACCTTGCGCGAGATCCTGTCCTCGCTCGACGTGCCCGAGCTCGAGCCGGTGCCGCGCGAGCACGTGCTGACCAAGACCTTCTATCTGCTGCGCGACTTCCCCGGCCGCTTCAACACCGGCCAGACCTGGGTCGAGAGCCTGCCGCGCGAGGACGACGAGGACGGCGCGCAGCGGCCGGCGCGCGGCGGCGACGGCGTGTCGCCGATCATCATCACCTCGAACGATCTTGCCGGCGCCTGGGCCGTGCGCCCCGACGGCCAGTACATGCTGCCGGTGACCAGCGGCGACACCCGCCAGCGCGAATTCGCCTACCGTGCCGGCGCCAACATCGTCATGTACACGCTGACCGGCAACTACAAGGCCGACCAGGTGCACGCACCGGCCTTGATCGAACGGCTCGGGCAATAGGATCAACATGAATTACGGCATCGCGTTCACGCCGCTTGTTCCCGCGATCGTGCTGTGGATCGCGCTCGCCGCGATCGTCGTCATCGCGATCGTGCTGCTGCTGGCGCGTGCGCGCGGAGCGGCGGTGCGCGTGGCGGCGCTGGTGCTGTTCCTGCTGGCGCTCGCCAATCCCTCCTTCACCCGCGAGGACCGCGATCCCCTCACCTCGGTCGCAGCCATCGTCGTCGACAAGAGCCCGAGCCAGAATTTCGGCAACCGTAACCGCGAGGCCGCGCAGGCGCAGGAAGCGCTGGTCGACGGCCTGAAGAAGATCAAGGGGCTCGAGGTCCGCGTCGTCGACGCCGCACAGGCCGACGGCGAGACCGACGGCACCAAATTGTTCGGCGCGCTCGCCTCGGCCTTGGCGGACGTGCCGGTCGACCGCGTCGCCGGCGCGTTCCTGATCACCGACGGCCGCGTCCACGACATTCCCGCCAACGCCGCCGGGCTCGGCTTCCAGGCGCCGGTGCATGCGCTGATCACCGGGCAGAAGGACGAGCGCGACCGCCGCATCGCGATCACGGCGGCGCCGCGCTTCGGCATCGTCGGGCAGAGCCAGACCATCACCTTCCGCCTCGACGACCAGGGCGTCACCGGTGAGCGCGCCAAGGTCACGGTCCGCCGCGACGGCGAGCCGATCAACGAGCGCACGCTATCGAGCGGCCAGACCGCCAGCGTCGACGTCGACATCAAGCATGCCGGCCCGAACATCGTCGAGATCGAGGCCTCCCCGCTCGAGCGGGAACTGACGCCGGTCAACAACCGCGCCGTCGTCGCCATCGACGGCGTACGCGACAAGCTGCGCGTGCTGCTGGTCTCGGGCGAGCCGCATTCGGGCGAGCGCACCTGGCGCAATTTGCTCAAGTCCGACGCCAGCGTCGATCTCGTGCACTTCACCATTCTGCGTCCGCCGGAGAAGCAGGACGGCACGCCGATCAACGAATTGTCGCTGATCGCGTTTCCGACCCGCGAGCTGTTCCAGCAGAAGATCAACGAATTCCAGCTGATCATCTTCGACCGCTATGCCCGCCAGGGCGTGCTGCCGATCGCCTATTTCGACAACATCGCGCGCTATGTGCGCTCCGGCGGCGCGGTACTGGTCTCGGCCGGTCCCGACTACGCCTCCAACACCAGCATCTGGCGCACGCCGCTGGATTCGGTGCTGCCGGCCGAACCCGTCGGCGTGAGCGAAAAACCGTTCTATGCGCATCTGTCCGACGTCGGCAAACGTCACCCCGTCACGCGCGGGCTGGAAGGCTCGGCATTCGAGCCGCCGCACTGGAGCCGTTTCTTCCGCACCGTCGACACCCGCAATTCCGTCAACCCGCCTGTGATGACAGGCCTCGACGGCAAGCCGCTGCTGTTTCTCTCTCGCTTCGGCGAAGGGCGCGTCGCGCTTTTGCTGTCCGACCACATCTGGCTGTGGGCGCGCGGCTATGAAGGCGGCGGCCCGCACCTCGATTTGCTCAGGCGGATGTCGCACTGGCTGATGAAGCAGCCTGATCTGGACGAAGAAGCGCTGCGCCTTCAGTTGCAGGGCAAGGATCTCGTGGTGGTGCGCCAGACCATGGCGGACAGCGTGCAGCCGGTGAGCGTGACCTCGCCGTCGGGCGTGTCGCACGATCTGACGCTGAGCGCAGGCGATCCCGGCGAGTGGCGCGCCAGCCTGCCGGCCAGCGAACTCGGCCTGTGGGCTGCCACCGACGGCACGCTGAAAGCGCTGATCAATGTAGGCCCGACCAATCCGAAGGAGTTTTCGGAAGTCACCTCCGCCACCGACACATTGAAGCCGCTGACGCAGGCGACCGGCGGCAACGCCGTGCGCGTGGTCGACGGCACAAACGTCGAGCTGCCGCGCATCGTGCCGGTGCGCTCGGCAAGCACCTTCGCCGGCGACGGCTGGATGGGCGTGCGGATGCGCGACGCCAGCGTCGTGAAGGGCGTCGGCGTGCTGCCGATCTTCGCCGGCCTGATCGGGCTGTTGCTGCTGCTCGGCGCGTTTGCGGCGACCTGGATGCGCGAAGGGCGCTAGTTGCCCGAACGACACATCGCGCGGCCACCCGCGCGATGTTGTCTGGATGCCGTTGACATCCGCAGACCGATCGCGCGATGTTACATTATAACATCGCGAGAGGCCGAGGGGATCGGCCCGCGCGATGCGGGGTGGCGTTTTCCAGATGAAGTGGTTCCGGTCGAATATCAGGCACGGCGCCCGGCTCGCGATGTTCGCGATGCTGGTGCAGTTGGCGCTGACGTTTGGCCACAGCCACTGGTTCGCGCAGGCGACGTCTCTCGCCCAAGCCTCAATCCAGCAGTCGGCTTCGGTCGAGAAGCAATCGCCAGGGGGTCCCGACCGCGAGCAGCCGGGCGACGACAATTGCGCGATCTGCGCGGTGGTCGCGATGGCCGGCACCGTCGTATCAGCGGCGCCGCCATTGCTGCTGCTGCCGCAGGCGATCGAGCTGCTCTACCTCACCACCGATGCCGAGTTCATCCATCTGAAATCGGCAGGCTGGGCGTTCCAGCCGCGCGCCCCTCCCGCGTCCTGACTTCCAACCTCGCTTGATCACGCCCGGGCTCGCCGCATGCCGACGAGTGCCCGGGAGCAGTTGAAGTCGAATTCCGTCGCGCTGCGACGGCAGGCCGCCTCCGATCACCAAAGAAATCTTTCGGACGGCGCCTGATTGGAATCAGGACCATGTCATTTGAAATGCGACGCGTGCAGCGTCTCGCCGGAGCAAGCCTGCTGCTGCTCGGCGCCTCCGCCACATCCGCGCTGGCCCAAACGGCTGCACAAGAGCCTGCGCAAGCTCCAGCGCAGGACAAATCCTCGAGCGAGATCCCGTCCGTCACCGTGACGGCGCCGAGCCCGATCGTGCGCAGAGCAATAGTGCCGACCCGTAGCCAGGTCCGCACCACGCGAACCGCACGCGTGCGCAGCCAGCAAGCCACGGCGGAAGCAGCGCCGGCAGCGGCTGCCGCCACAGCCGCGCCCCAGCGGGGCGTGCTGCCTGTCGTCACCAACCAGTTCGCCACCGTCACGGTGGTGCCGAACGAGGAGATCCGCCGCGAGGGCGGCGGTCAGCTCGGCGATCTCCTGTTCTCCAAGCCCGGCATTACCGGCTCGAGCTTTGCGCCCGGCGCTTCCAGCCGGCCGATCATCCGCGGGCTCGACGTCAACCGCGTCGGCATCGTCGAGAACGGCACCAATGCAGGCGGCGCGTCCGATCTCGGCGAGGATCATTTCGTTCCGATCGATCCACTCGCGACCAACCAGGTCGAAGTGGTGCGCGGGCCGGCGGCTTTGCGCTACGGCTCGACCTCGATCGGCGGCGTCGTCAGCGCCACCAACAACCGGATTCCGGATGCGCTGCCGTCCTGCGCGCCGTCATTCCAGACCTATGGCATGCCGACCAAGGCGCCGCTCGCGGCGGCCGCGACATCGCCTTGCGTCACCGCCGAGACCCGCTCCGCGTTCAGCTCGGTCGATCGCGGCGTCGAAAGCGGCGTGCTGCTCGACACCGGCGGCGGCAATTTTGCGTTCCATGCCGACGTCTATGGCCGCAACACCACTGATTACGGCATCCCGAGCTATCCGTATCTTGCGGACCAGTCGCGCACCGTAGCCAACGGCCGCCAGCCGAACTCGGCGACGCGCTCGGACGGCGCCTCGATCGGCGGCTCCTACTTCTTCCAGGGCGGCTATATCGGCGCGTCGATCACAGAGAACGATGCGCTCTACCACATCCCCGGCATCGACGGCGCCGACCACAACACGCGCATCGACGGCCACCAGACCAAGATCAACGTCAAGGGCGAGTACCATCCCGACGCCGCCGCGATCGACACCGTCCGCTTCTGGGCCGGCGCGACCGACTATCGGCACAACGAGATCGGCCTTGCCGATCCCGCCGACCCCACCAGCGACGGCGTCCGGCAGACGTTCACCAACAAGGAGCAGGAGATCCGCACCGAGGTGCAGTTGATGCCGTTCAACGCGCGCTTCGCCGAGGTGACGACGGCGCTCGGTTTCCAGGTCGGCCATCAGGAGCTGAGCGCGCCAAGCCCCGACAATCCCGGCACGCTGTTCAACGGCTTATGGGATCCGAACAACAACACCCGCGTCGCCGGTTATGCGTTCAACGAGTTCAAGTTCACCGACCAGACGCGGGCGCAGATCGCCGGCCGCATCGAGCATGTCGAGCTGCACGGCACCACGCCGGACTTCCCGACGGACTTTCTGCCTGACGGCACGCCGCAGGCTGGCATTGCGCGCAATCCGTCGTTCACGCCGAAGAGCGGCAGCATCGGCCTCTTGCAGGATTTGCCGGCCGGCATGGTCGGCAGCCTCACCGCGCAATATGTCGAGCGCGCACCGAAGGCGGCCGAGCTGTTTTCCCGCGGCGGCCATGACGCAACGGCGACCTTCGACATCGGCAATCCCAACCTCACCATCGAGACCGCGAAATCGGTCGAGCTCGGCGTCCGCAAGGCGACGGGGCCATTTCGTTTCGAGGCGACCGTCTATTACACGCATTTCGATAATTTCATCTATCGCCGCCTCACCGGCGTGATGTGCGATGGCGACTTTGCGTCGTGCGGCACGCCGGGCGCCGAGTTGAACCAGGCGGTCTACTCGCAACGCAATGCCAACTTCCGCGGCGGCGAATTCCAGTCGCAGCTCGATGTCGGCGCGTTCCAGGGCGGCATCTGGGGCATCGAGAACCAGCTCGACGTGGTCCGCGCCACCTTCACCGACGGCACCAACGTGCCGCGCATTCCACCTGTCAGATTGGGCGGCGGCGTATTCTGGCGCGACGACAACTGGCTGATGCGGGTCAATTTGTTGCACGCCTTCGCCCAGAACAATGTCGCGGTGATCGCGGAGACGCCGACGGCGGGCTACAATCTGTTGAAGGCCGAGGTGAGCTACAATACCAAGCTCGATCCGCGTCTGTTCGGTGCGCGTGAGATGACGGCCGGCATCGTCGGCAACAATCTCCTCAACGAAAACATCCGCAACTCGGTGTCCTACACCAAGGACGAGGTGTTGATGCCGGGTATTGGCGTGCGGGCGTTCGCGAACTTCAAGTTCTAGGCTTGCTCCGGTCGGGGCCTATGGGCCCCGACACGGCGCTTGCTGTCAGACCTGGCTCCGAGCGGCGCTGCATCGCCAAAATTCAAGAGCCCGTCTTGATCGGCGGATCAGGAGGCGCCGGAGGAGGTGCGGTCGCAGACGGCGTAGTCAGACCGCCTTTCCACCAGAAAGATACCAGGGCCACGACGCCATAGACCGAGAACAGGCCTGTCGCCACAACAAACGCGATAATCTGCCAACCGGCTGCCGGCCTTGCCGCGTCGACGCCAAGCACTACCGGTCCGCTGACGGGCGCCAGCGATCCGATCAGCTTCATGATCGCGTAAATCCCGAAGACGATCGAAACGATGTATGTGAACAGCACCAATACGGCCAGAATCAGCTCGGCACCGTTGTGCGATTTCTTCACATCCTTGATGAGGACGACGGTGAGGCCGATCAACGCGGATGAGAGCGTCAGCAGTTGTACGCTGAGGTCCTTCGCCAGGCCGACCGCCAGCTTAGTTGCTTCCAGGACAGTCGGGTCCATGAACGCCGCTCAACAGAATGGGTAAAGGGGACAATGCTCCTTCAGGGATTCCTCGACCACCTGCCGTGTCACGATGATCTGGCCGCCCTTCGTCTTTGCAGTCTGTAGAACCGTCAACAAAAGGACCGACAGATTTCCCTGCCCGGTAAACAGGTCCGGGAAACGCGACATCGGGAGGTCCTTCAATGCGACGTTCGGCACCTCGATTTTTCCGAACGCTTCCGCAACCGCCCCCCTGAGCATCTGCTCAGCGCCCTCTTCGACTGTTGTGGCGATGCTCAGCGTTCGCGAGATCAACCCCTGGACGTTGAGAACCCGTGGGACGGTCTGTTCACCGGTGGGACGTTGCTGGGCGCTCGACAAGCGTCCCGTCAACAGCAGCGCTGCCGCTGCCAGAAATGCACGACGGAGCATGGGCTATAATCCCAAGTTGCAAGACTATGGGCCACACGCTGACACAGAATCTGTCGCAGGAACAGCTACCGGAGATATTATTTGCAAGCGATCCTGCACGAGAGGATGGCGAGGCAGGTTTCCCGGATTGCGCTACGCTCCATCCTGGCTACGAGCTTATCGGCCCTGCCCCTCTGCCGCCAACCCGGCATCCAGGGCGCCTGCTCGCATCGAGATGAGAAAGCGTCCGATCAGCGCGCCCGCGGCCTCACGTGGCCACGCCAGGCTGAATTCGACCTGCGCATTCGCCTCGTCAACGATCTTGAAGGCCACGCCGGGAAAGCTGACTTCCGCCTGGCTCTGCTGCGCCAGCGTGACGCCAAAGCCTGCGGCGACGAGGCTGAAGACCGTCTGCTTGCCCGATGGCTGGGCCTGGAACGGCACACCGATCCCGATCATCGAGGCGTAGAACTCGCGCATGGCGTGGCTCTGCGGCCATTCCTGCACGTAGATCGTCTCGCTGCGCAGATCGGACCATCGCAGGATGTCACGGCCCGCGAGCGCATGATCCTGCGGCACGGCCGCCACCATCCGCTCGCGATAGAGCGGCTCCATCACGATCCGCGGCCATGGCGCGAAACTCGGCACCAGCGCCACGTCGATCCGGCGCGCGTTGAGCTCGGCATAGATGTCGTGATCGGACAGCTCGTGGATGATGAGCCGCACGCCCGGATGATCCGCCCGCCAGCGCGCCAGCATGCTGCGCAGCGGCTCGCCGAGCGGCGGAGAACGCACGCCCAGCCTGAGCTCGCCGGTCGTTCCACGCGCGGCTCCCTCGGCAGCCTGCGTCACCGCCTCCAGGCTTGCGAGCATGCGCCTGGTCTCGGCGAGGACCGATGCGGCCCCCGGCGTCAGCATGACGCCGCGCCGGCTGCGTTCGAACAGCGTCAGCCCGAGATCGTCCTCCAGCGTGTTGACGCTTCGCGTCAGGGTCGACGGCGTGACGCCCAGCCGCTCCGCAGCGGCGTTGAAGCTGCCGTGATCCGCCACGGCAACGAAATATTTCAGTGCGACGAGTTGCATGGACGGATCATGGACAAGCGCCCCGGCCGAGGCAAGACGGCCTCAACGCAACGACTGCGACGCCACCATTACCCGCCAATGGACGCAGCCGCGTTTGCGATGAATTCGGCCACGGCCTCGGGCTGGGACAGCATCGGCACGTGCGAGCTCTGAAGCACGAGCGTCTCCGCGCCCATCCGACTGGCCGAGTCGCGCTCGACATCAGGCGGAATGGTCTCATCGCGGGCTGCAACGATGTACCACGACTTCTTCGAGCGCCAGGCCGCCGTCGAGATCTTGTCGCCGAAGCACCTGACCGCCAGCGGGCCTTGCGTTGCGTAGACGATGTCGGCTTCGTCGGTCGGAATGTCCTGCACGAAGTGCTTGCGGACGCCTTCCTGCGTCAGGGCCACATAGCCTTCGCCGTAAGGCTTGATCTCGGTCAGACCCGGCGCCGGCTTGTAGGGCTTCCACCAGGCGTCGAAGGACTGGCCGCTGTCCGGCGCGCCCGCGGCGACATAGACGAGACCTTTGACCTTGGGATGATTGCCGGCCTCGGTGATGACGGCCCCGCCCCAGGAGTGTCCGACCAGAAGAACCGGGCCTTCCTGCATGTCGATAACCCGGTGGGCGGCCACAACGTCATCGGCGAGAGAGCTGAGAGGATTCTGAACTGCGAGAGCCTTCAAGCCCCGCTTCGTCAGAAGAGGGATGACCTTGGCCCAGCAAGAGCCATCCGCAAAAGCTCCGTGCACGAGCACGACGGTTCCGATTGCCATGATACGTTTCCTCTTCCATTGGGATGAGCCGGGCTCAGCGTCCCTCGCGAAGCCACACGGCCGCGCACATCGTCGGGCTTTAGCGCGTCGTCGTCATCCCTGTCAGTGCAGCAACATGTGTTGCCTGCGAGACAATACCGTTTGAGCTTTGCTGGTGAAGGCTGCGCAGGCAGCGCACGAAGCATTTTCGTGCGAACGGACAAAAGGACGTCGTCGCCCGGATGCGAGGCTCAATTGGTACGCGTCAGCTGCTTCTCGAAGCGCCATTGGTCGACGGGGAAAGGCCCGTTCGAGGTCTCCGACATCATCACGAAGGTGCCGGCGTTGCGCCAGCCGCTTTTCTCGTAGAACCGCGCGGCGCGCATGTTGCCGACCGCGCATGCGAGCCACGCCAGCTCCACACCGCGCGCGGCGAGACGAGCCTCGGCGTCGGCAATCAGCGCAGCAGCTACACCCGTCCCGTGCGCCTGGGGCGACACGAACAGCTGGTTTAATTCGTCGCCCTTGAGGGCGCATAGGCCAAGCGGCGCGCCGGCCGGGCCGACGACGCAGACATCGGGAAGCTTGACCGCAAGCCGGTCGCGAAAGTTCTCGAGCGTGCGGAGACGGACCAGCTCAAGCGGCGCGAGATGCGCATGCGACCCATGCCAGGCGTCGTGCCACAGTTGCGCGAGATAATCGATCTCACCGGCATCAGCGGGACGCACCTGCATCGTCGAGACTCCGTTAGAGAGCGTCGTAGCCCTACCCCACCCGCGCCTTGCTCCAGTCCGGACCGACAGCGCCCGACACGCCCTCGAAGGCGCCGTCGACCAGCTCGAACACCAGGACGCGGGCGGCATCGACCGGGCCCGGCATGGTGACGCGGCCCTTGGGGACCTGCCTGAAGCCGACGCGGCTGTAATAGGGCTCGTCGCCGACCAGCAGGATCAGGCGGTGACCTTTTTCCCTGGCGTCCTTCAGCGCCCGCTCCATCAGGAGACGGCCGATGCCGCGGTCGCGGAACGGCGGCTCAACGGTGAGCGGCCCGAGCAGCAGCGCCTTGGTATCGCCGACCAGGATCGGCAATTGCCTGACCGAGCCGACCAGCAGCGTGCCGATGCGGGCGGTGAAGGAGACGTCGAGCAGATGGTCGACATGCTCGCGGATCCGGTAGGCGCTGAGCACGAAGCGGCCGGGGCCAAAAGTGCGTTCATGCAGCCGTTCGATCGCCTGGGCGTCGCCGGCAGCTTCGGGGAGGATGGAGAGCGAGAGATCGGTCATGTTGCCCGGCGGGATAACATCTCAAACGGCCGTGGTCTACCGGGCCGGTGGCCAATCGAGCCCCTGTGCCGGGCCGCGGGTGAAAACGGCCGCGAACAGCAGCGTCCAGAGCGACAGCATCAGAACCGGAATGACGTAATACGGCGTGAAGACCGGGTGCGTGGCGAAGAACGCCAGATTCAGCGCGAGATTGCCGGCGACCAGCAGCGTGAGTTGCCTCGCGCCGGCATGATTTGCGAAGCGCCACGACAACGCGGTCCATGCACACGCAATCACGATCAACGGGAACTGCGTATCGCCGAGATAGGCGCGCAGCACGGCCGGGTCGAAGCTCCGCGCGGCGGTATCCTGGCCGCCATAGGCCGAGACCAGCGGATTGCCGGAGTTGACCAGGTTCGCCGCGAACACCGGTAACAGGCCGACAAGGCACGCCAGACCAAACGCGAGGCCTTGTAGAATGGATTCGCGGGTGCGCCAGATCAGCAACGACAATCCGAAGAACAGGAAATAGCCGGCCGACAGAACGACGTTCGCGATCCGGAAGCTCGCGGACAGGCCGAGCAGAATGCCGACGGCCGCGATCATCAGCAGGCGGCGCCGGCTTTCATCGACGAACAGTCTTGCGGTGAACAGACCCGCCAGCGCGCAGACGACCATGGTCGGCGCCATCGAATAGCTGGCCTTGGTCGGATTGATCATGAAGTAGATCGAGAGCGCACCGAACAGTGCTGCAAGCGTCACGGACACCTTCTCCCGCGACCGCCACAGCCCGTACAGGGCAAAGCCGGCGATGATCAGATTCGCCACGACATAGAGCGGAACGACCTGGAAACCCTCAGGGAACAGCGCCAGCACGAAGCCGGTGCCCGGCGGCGGCGTCATCACCCATTTGCTGCCGTCGGCGATCTCGGTGTGGCAGGGCGCCCGGGTTGGCTCGTTCCAATTCGGAAAATCGATGCTGCGCAACTTGCCCGCGAGATAGCCGTCGGTTTCACGGGCAAGGCTGGTGTCGAGGCCGTGCCATCCGAAGCGCTGGAACAGGTGCGCCTGCCTGAGATAGCAGATGTCGTCATAGACGCCGCGGCTCTCGCTCCAGTGCGAGACGAGGCGAATATTGCTGGCCAGAATTGCCAGAAACACAATGGAAAAAAGGACCTTAATAGCTCTCATGGATATGTGCCGGACAGGACGGCGTAGCTTGGAAATGGCCTGCCGCCTGTACAGGAAAAGCACCGACAAGTATAGCAAGGTGGGGATTTTGGAGGTGAGGCGGACGTGGCCGACATGGGCATGGGTTCGACCGACACGTGCAGCAGCGGTGTCGCTGCACTGCACGCTGCTGCGCCGCGAGTCCTGCTCATCATTCCCTGCTTCAACGAGGAAGCCTCGATCGGCAGCCTGCTCTGCGAAATCGGGGCGATCGGCCGCGGCTACCACACCCTGGTCGTGGACGACGGCTCGTCGGACGCGACCTCCGCGGTGGCAAGCTGCCGCTCGCCCGTCGCCCGCCTGGCGCAGAATCTCGGCATCGGCGGTGCGGTGCAGACCGGCATCAAATATGCGGCGCGTCAGGATTTCGATTTCTGCATCCAGATCGACGGCGACGGACAACATGATCCGCGCGCCATCGAGACGCTGCTGAGCGCCTATCGCAAGCAGCCTGCCAACATCACCATCGGAAGCCGCTTCATCGAGCATGAAGGTTTCTGCTCGACGCGGATGCGGCGCGCCGGCATCAGGCTGATCGTGCTTGCGCTCAATGGTCTTTTCAGCGGCGGCCGCATCACCGATCCGACCAGCGGCATGCGGCTGATGGACCGCTCCGCCATCGCCTTCTTCGCCAAGGCGTATCCGGCGGATTTTCCGGAGCCGATCTCGCTGGCCTGGGCGATGCGCGCCGGCCTCACGGTGAGCGAGGTTCCGGTCGAGATGCGGGCGCGGGAGACCGGCGTCAGCTCGATCGACGGACTGAAGTCGGCGAGCTACATGGTCCGCGTGCTCGGCTATATCCTGCTCGCGCGTCTGGTGAGATCGCGATGACGCCGGTCGATCTCATCATCGCGTCGAACATGTCGAGGAGGCTGCCGTGACAAATGCCCTTCCGAGCCCGGAGACGGTCGTCGTCATCTCCGCCTTCGCGCTGATCTACATGCTGACGCTGCTGCGCAAGACGTTGCAGGGGAAATTCGATCTCTACGATTTCCTGATGCTGTCCATGGTGGCGATCATCCCCGCGGGCTTCACGCTGTTTCCGAGGCTCGCCTATCTCCTCAGCCATCTGACCGGCGTCGTGTTTCCGTTCGTCGTGATGTTCGGCGCCCTGTTCCTGGTGGTGTTCGCCTTCATGCACAACATGACGGCGCGGCTGCACCGGCTGGAGCGGCAGAACTGTGCGCTGATTCAGGAGCAGAGCCTGCTGGCGCTGGAGCTGAAGGCGAAGGAAAGCAGTCAGGCCAGCGGTTGAAGTCGGCTATCGCCATTTCGCGGTCGGCGGCTTGCTATCAAGCACTTCCGCGATGCGCAGCCGCGTGCCGTGCGTGGTGCCCTCGGGCAGCGAACTGACGGCGAAGAAGCCGCATTCGACGATCTCGTGATTGGGTGCGGGCAGGCGATCCTGTTTGAACTGCCTGACGACGTAGACCGCGACGTGATCGCGGCGGGAGACATGGCTGTTGAGGAAGATGCCATGCAGCACCGCGTCTGCGGTGAGGTCGATGTTCCCCTCCTCCTTGAGCTCGCGCCGCATCGCCTGCTCCATGGTCTCGCCGAGATCGACGCCGCCACCGGGCAGATACCAGCCGGTGATGTAGCTGTGCCTGACCAGGAACACCTTGTTCTCGGCATCCAGCACGACGGCGCGGACGCCGAGGGTCATGCCGCGCACCAGCAGGAACCAGGCGTGGAAGATCCGCCGCAGCAGCGGTTCGAATTTTCGTCGGACGCGGCTCAGACGATCCCCCATCAGGCTCCCTTGAGGCCTCTCTTCAGGCTTGGCTTGCGCAGTCCGCGCGACCTTGCCATTACAGCGGAGCAATAGCGAGGCAATCGCGCGTCATGACTCACAACACGCTGGCCCCCTTCACGCTCGCCCATCTGTCCGACCCGCATCTGCCGCCGTTGCCGAAGCCACGGCTGATCGAACTCGCGGGCAAGCGCGCGCTCGGCTATATCAACTGGACGCGCAACCGCCACAAGTACCAGCGTCGCGACGTGCTCGACGCACTCGTTGCCGACGTCCATACGCAGACGCCCGACCACATCGCGGTGACGGGCGATCTCGTCAACCTCGCGCTGGAGGCGGAATTCGCTCCTGCCCGGGCGTGGCTCGACGGCGTCGGTCCGCCCGACCGTGTCACCACGATTCCCGGCAATCACGACGCCTATGTCCGCGCCACCGCGCATCGCTTCGGCGAGACCTTTGCGCCCTATCTTGCGGGTGACGACGGCAGCATCGGCTTTCCCAGCGTGCGCCGGCGCGGGCCGCTGGCGCTGATCAGCCTGTCCACGGCGGTGCCGACCTTGCCGCTGATGGCGACGGGGACGCTCGGCCGCGATCAGCTCGCCTCCCTCGAACAGGTCCTCGAACGGCTCGCGGCCGAGGACGTCTTTCGCGTGCTGCTGGTGCATCATCCGCTGAAGTCCCACGCGCGCCTGAAGCGGATGACGGATGCGGCCGATCTTCTGGCGCTGTTGAGGCGACACGGCGTCGAGCTGATCCTGCACGGGCACGACCACATTCATTCGACGATGTGGTTCGATGGTCCCAACGGCAACATTCCCGCGATCGGCGTGCCCTCGGCCTCGGCGATCGCGCACGGGCGCACCCCCGCGGCGGCGTATAATCTGTTCACGATCGAGAAGGACAATGCCGGCTGGCGCTGCGAGCAAACGGTGCGGAGTCTTGGGGCGGGATTTCAGATCGGGCAGATCAAGCATGTGAGGTTGGTTTAGGCTCAGGCCGTCATTGCGAGCGCAGCGAAGCAACCGTCACCAGCTCCGCAGAGCCGCCACCACGGCAAGACCGAACAGCGCCGCCGCACCTAGCACAAACCCGAACACGAACGGCCAGAACCGCGAGCGGCGCGGTGGCGGCGTGACCTCGGGTTTCGGCTCGGGCAAAACCACCATCGCGTGCTCACGCTCGATCATGCGGCGCGCGACGTAGTCGGTCACGGCCTCGACGATCACCGAGGTGTCGTGCGATTCGGCGAGCACGATGCGGCCGAAGCGGGTGTCCTGGACGAAGCGGTACAGCCGCTTGTCGCGCCCCATCATGATGTGGGCGACGACATCGATCCAAAGCCTCGGCGTATCGCCCTGGCTGATGCCGCGGTCGAACAGGTCGATCTGGTCGGGCACCTGCGCGAACAGCGGATCGAGTGCATCATTGAGGATCTCCAGCCGGGCGACCTCGGCGTCGCGCAAATCGACGACCACGCCAGTCCGGTCGGCGGCCTCGATCCGGGCGCGCAGCAGCGCGTCGCGCAGCCGCACCGGGCGCGGGTGGCTGGGATTGATCCCGCTGGTCTCGGGCTCTGACATGGTCGGCCTCGTCCTCAATTCCTGAAATTAACCTATCAGCAACCACCACCTCCGCAAAGGGCCTACAATTCCAGATACTTACAGCGCCTACAGGGCGTTGACCTGTGCCAAAAACAGACGATCCCACCCGGCTTGCGCCGGATGGGACCCTCCGTCCTTGGACGTCTTCTTAGCTTTGTCAGGCAGCCGTCAGGCCGAGACGCGCGACGGCTCTTCCACGATCGAGAAGCGGACACCGGCCTTGTGGCGGTTCTCTTCCGAGACCGAGCGCCAGGCATCTTCGGCTTCCTTGCGGGTCTTGAACGGACCTTGCACCTGGGCCGAGCCTTCCACCAGCTTGTGGAAGTTCATCGAGCCGAACTCGCCGCCGATCACCCAGAAATTGCTGTTGGTCATTTTCAGTCTCCTGTCGAACTGCGTTAGCCGAACTGGTTCATCGTGTTGTGGGTGCCGCCCGCCTTCAGGGCAGCCTCGCCCGCGAAGTATTCCTTATGCTCGTCGCCGATGTCGGACCCCGCCATGTTCTGATGCTTGGCACAGGCGATGCCCTGACGGATCTCGGCGCGCTGAACATTCTTCACGTAGCCCAGCATGCCCTGCTCGCCGAAATACTCCTTCGCGAGATTGTCGGTCGACAGCGCGGCCGTGTGATAGGTCGGCAACGTGATCAGGTGGTGGAAGATGCCGGCGCGCTTGGCCGAATCCGCCTGGAAGGTCCGGATGCGCTCGTCGGCTTCGATGGCCAGCGGCGTCTCGTCGTATTCCTGCTTCATCAACTCGGCACGATTGTACTTGCTGACGTCCTTGCCCGCTTCCTTCATCGCGTCGTAGACCTGCCAACGGAAGTTGAGGGTCCAGTTGAACGACGGCGAGTTGTTGTAGGCGAGCTTCGCGTTCGGAATGACCTTGCGGATCCGATCGACCATCTTGGCGATCTGCTCGATATGCGGCTTCTCGGTTTCGATCCACAGCAGGTCGGCACCGTTCTGGAGCGAGGTGATGCTGTCGAGCACGCAGCGGTCTTCGCCAGTCCCGGGACGGAACTGGTAGAGATTGCTGGGCAGCCGCTTCGGACGCATCATCTTGCCGTGGCGGTTGATGATGACGTCGCCGTTACGGGCGTTCTCCGGCGTGATTTCCTCACAATCGAGGAAGCTGTTGTACTGGTCGCCGATGTCACCGGGCTTGTGGCTGACTGCGATCTGCTGCGTAAGACCAGCGCCGAGCGAGTCGGTGCGGGTGACGACGACACCGTCTTCGATGCCGAGCTCGAGGAAGGCGTGGCGGCAGGCGCGGATCTTCGCCAGGAACACCTCGTGCGGCACGGTGACCTTGCCGTCCTGATGGCCGCACTGCTTCTCGTCCGAAACCTGGTTCTCGATCTGGAGCGCGCAGGCACCCGCTTCGATCATCTTCTTGGCGAGCAGGTAGGTCGCCTCGGCGTTGCCGAAGCCGGCATCGATGTCGGCGATGACGGGGACGACGTGGGTCTGGAAATTGTCGATCTTCTCGATCAGCTCCTTCTCACGGCTCTTGTCGCCTTCCTTGCGCGCCTTGTCGAGGTTGCGGAAGATGTCGTTCATCTCGCGCGAATCGGCCTGACGCAGGAAGGTGTAGAGCTCTTCGATCAGCGCCGGCACCGAGGTCTTCTCGTGCATCGACTGATCGGGCAGCGGTCCGAACTCGGAGCGCAGCGCCGCGATCATCCAGCCCGACAGGTACAGATAGCGGCGATCGGTCTTGCCGCCGAAATGCTTCTTGATCGAGATCAGCTTCTGCTGGGCGATGAAGCCGTGCCAGCAGCCCAGCGACTGCGTGTACTTGGTGGGGTCGGCATCATAGGCCGCCATGTCGGCACGCATCAGCGCCGCGGTGTAACGGGCGATGTCGAGGCCGGTCTTGAAGCGGTTCTGGAGGCGCATGCGCGCGACGGCCTCGGCCGACACCCCGTTCCAGGTCGGCTGCGTCTCGAGGAGCGCCTGGGCCGAGTCGACCTCGCTCTGGTACGACGCCGGACCCTGGAGGGTGTTGATGCCACGGGGCTGGTAATTCATGTGCCTGATCCTTCTCGATGACAACGAAGCGCTTGGCTTCGTCATCGACATTTTTGACAGTGCATCGCGAAATGCGTGTCAGGAGCTAAACGCGAGAAAGAGAAGTTCGTATAGATGGCTTGTATTTGAATGGTGATGTCATGTAACATCAGAACATGTAATAGATGTAATTTTGTAAATCTTGTAAAGTTATAGGTCAGCCAGACTGTCCTTGATGCCTCTGGAGACGTAAAGATGGCCGCCGAGTCCGGGAAGAAACTGTTCGTCGGCCCGCGCTTCCGAAGGATCCGGCAGCAATTGGGGCTGTCGCAGACCCAGATGGCCGAGGGGCTCGGGATCTCACCCAGCTACGTCAACCTGATCGAGCGCAATCAGCGCCCGGTGACGGCGCAGATCCTGCTGCGGCTGGCAGAGACCTACGACCTCGATCTGCGCGACCTCGCCACCGCCGACGAGGACCGCTTCTTCGCCGAGCTCAACGAGATCTTCTCCGATCCGCTGTTCCGCCAGATCGACGTGCCCAAGCAGGAGCTGCGCGACCTCGCCGAACTCTGCCCCGGCGTCACCCATGCGCTGCAACGGCTCTATGCCGCCTATGCCGAGGCGCGCCAGGGCGAGACGCTGGCCGCCGCGCAAATGGCCGACCGCGACGTCGGCACCCGCTATGAGGCCAATCCGGTCGAGCGCGTGCGCGAGCTGATCGAGGCCAACCGCAACTATTTTCCGGAACTCGAGCAGGCCGCGGAGACGCTACGCGACGAACTGAATGTGCCGCCCGAAGAGCTTTACGCAGCGCTCGCCGCGCGCCTGCGCGAAAAGCATTCGATCCAGACCCGCATCATACCGGTTGATGTGATGCGCGAGACGCTCAGGCGCTTCGACCGCCACCGCCGCCAGTTGCTGATCTCGGAGCTGGTCGACCCGGCAGGCCGCGCGTTCCAGCTCGCCTTCCAGCTGGGGCTCGGCGAATGCGCGCAGCATCTCGAGACCATCATCAGCCGCGCCGGTCCGCTCGATGACGCGCCGAGGCGGCTGTTCCGCATTACGCTCGCCAATTACTTTGCTGCTAGCGTGATGATGCCTTATCCGACGTTCCTCGCCGCGGCCGAAGCCCTCAACTACGACATCCATTTGCTGGCGCAGCGCTTCAATTCCGGCTTCGAGCAGGTCTGCCACCGCCTCACCACATTGCAACGACCGAACGCGCGCGGCATTCCGTTCTTCCTGCTGCGCGTCGACAATGCCGGCAATGTCTCGAAACGGTTTTCGTCCGGCACCTTCCCGTTCTCGAAGTTCGGCGGCACCTGTCCGCTATGGAACGTGCACTCGACCTTCGACACGCCGGACCGCCTGCTGAAGCAGGTGATCGAGCTGTCCGACGGCACGCGCTATTTCTCGATCGCGCAGATGGTGCGCCGTCCCGTCGCGCCGCATCCGCTGCCGCAGCCGCGCTTCGCCATCGGCCTCGGCTGCGAGATCCGCCACGCCGCGCGCCTCGTCTATGCCGCCGGTATGGATCTGGAAAAGGCCGAGGGCACGCCGATCGGCGTCAACTGCCGCCTCTGCGAGCGCGAAAACTGCGCCCAGCGCGCCGAGCCGCCAATCACGCGCACGCTGATTTTGGACGAGACGACGCGGCGGGTGAGTTCGTTCTCGTTTTCGAATGCGCGGGAGCTGTGAACATCGCCATTTGCACTGTCGCCCAGCGTATTACTCGGACGGCAAAGGAACTTTCGGTGTCTCATCGCCTTATCATCGTGGAGAGGCGGCGCGGTGTAGCCGCCGGTCTGGGACATGAAGAATTTTTCAAATGCGTCATTCGCTCCCGACGTGATAGCAGCCATGACCGCCGCCCTCGGCTCCGCGATTGCCACCTTGCCGGAGCCGGTACATGCGGGGCACATCGACACCCTGGCACAATCCATTCTGCGCACGGCGCAAACCGGGGAGCGCAACGAGATAGTGTTGCAGAGAATTGCGCTGATGGAGCTGAGCCTCGCGCCGCGAGAATGACCTGGTGATCCATCTGAGCTCAGGTGGGCATCGTTCAACTGCACCTAGCGGTCTCTCCTTGGTTAATACGGCGCTAATGTCCGTCCGCGATCTGCAACCAACGGTTAAGCACGCCTCAACATCGCAGCCTTAGTCTCGCCCCACTCACTTTTCGCAAACAACGGCAGCCTATCCTGCCGCGTGAAGTGACATCAGGGGGTTCATCATGCGCATTGCGTTGCTGCTGACCGCGACCATCGTCGGCGCGCTCTTTGCCAATCCATCCAATGCCGGACCGCTCGATGCGTCAGGCGAGGCCGCGCAAGCGTTGCCGCCGGGCTTCCAGAGCTACCGCGGCTACATGTTCGACATCTCCGAGAACCGCGACCGCAAGGATGTCGACAAGCTCACCGACAATCTGAAGAGCCAGATCGACGTGGTCGAGGCATCCGGCCTCTCTCCGCGCGTGCTGCGCTTCTTCCATACCGTTCCGATCGTCGCGAGCGAGCTCGCCTGTCTCGACGAGGGTGCTGCGACCGCGTGCTACGGCCGGGTGACGCCGGACATCCAGCGCACCGCTCCGCGGACGTTGACGTTTTGGGATCCCAACAAGCAGCGCTGGAGCAATCCGAACGCCGTCGACCTCGCGGTCGATTCGGGGCTCGGCGTGATCATGCTGCGCCCGGACATGATGCGCTACGAGAAGGAGGCCGTGCTGCTGCATGAGTTGCTGCACGCCTATCACGCGCGGCTGCTGCCGGACGGCTACGCCAACAAGGGCGTGATCACCTATTACGCCTATGCCAAGTCCAAGGATCTGTTGCCCAAGGAATCCTATGCGCTGAAGAATCCCATGGAATTCTTCGCCGTGACCGCCAGCATCTTCCTCGCCGGAAAGAGCGAATTCCACGACCCGAAGTCGCGCGAGGCGCTCAAGGAGAAGATGCCGGACTATTACAAATACCTGGTCGGCGTGTTCGGCTTCGACCCCGACCCGACAGCGTCGAGCGGCCCGGTTGCCTCGCTGAAATAAGGCGTCTGCGCCAGATCACTCTACAAGCCACTCTAAAAGCCCTCCCAAAAGCCGCGCGAAAATGCGCGGCTTTTTTGTTTTGGGGACCGGAAGCTGCGGATGACGCCCGGCCGGCAATTGCCAAGGTGGGGCCCGATCTGCATAGTCCCGCCGCATCGATATCGTTTTCAAGAGGATAGAAGAACATGGCGGACGCCGACCTGGATGTCGTGATCCGGCAACTGGCCAGACAGCTGCAGACGGGCCTGATGACCCGCGCCAAGGAGCGGCGGGACCGCTTCAGCGGCCTTGCGGCCAAGGCCAAGAGCAAGGAGACGGGCGACCGCTTCAAGATGTTGGCCAAGGCCACCCTGGAGCAGGCCAGCGCCGCCGCCAAGCGCCTGCAGATGTCCGCCGACAACGTCGCCGACAGCTACGCCCGCGCCATGCGCATCGTCGCCAGCGCGCCGGTCGCGGTGAAGGTGGAGAAAAAGGCGAAGGAGAAGCCGGTGAAGAAGGCTGCGAAGAAGGCAAAAGCCAAGAAAGCGAAGTAGTCGCGGCGCTTTCTTCCTTCTCCCCCTGCGGGAGAAGGTGGCGCGAAGCGCCGGATGAGGGGTTGCTTCAGCAAACTCAGGCCAGAGCTGCGCAAGATTTTCACCGCCGCGGCCCGGCACTCGTAAGCTCGGCGAGTTTTGCGCGCGCGGCTTCGCGCGTGCCGGCGTCCTTGCCGGCCGGCAGCGCCAGCGCGGCCTCGAAATCGGCGCGGGCATCGTCGGCCTGGCCGCGGGCAAGGAAGGTGAGGCCGCGGTCGAGGCGCGCCTGCGGATCGGACGGGTCGAGGCGGACCGCCGTGTTGTAGCTCAGGATGGCGCGATCGAGATCGCCGGTGGCGGCGAGCGCCAGACCACGCTGGTGATAGGGCGCGGCGAGCCTGGGATCATGCGCGATCGCCTCGTCATAGTCCTCGATGGCGAGCACGAGGTCGCCGTTCTGCCGGCGTGCGAGCGCGCGGTCGCGATAGAGCTGGGCGCGGTTGGGATTGAGGTGGATCGCCTCGTCGAAATCGACGATCGCCCGCCTGAAGTCGCCATGGCGCATCGCGATCCGCCCACGCCCTTCATAAGCAAAGGCGATCAGCGATCCCCGCAGCGGCGAGAAGCCGATCACGGCCGAGCAGACGTCGGGCTCGTCCTCGTCCCCGCAATTGACGACCGTGTGCGTGGACAGGCCAATGAGCACGCCGAGGACGATCAGCAATGGTACGGCAGTTTTGGTCATCTTCGACGGCGACCGGCGGAGGGCCGGCCACGCATCCCCTTTCGAAGGAAGTGTTGTGCTGACGTGTTAACACCGGCCGCGATGATCCTGTGTGCGCCAGGTCACAAAGGCGCAAATCCCTGCCGGTTCCATCAACCCCAAGGACCACGTGAAGGACCAGCAGAAGGACCTGGCGAAGGACCGCGTGACGACGAGCGGCCCCACGGGCCTTGCGGATAGTTCTCGTTGGCGCCGGCCGACGGCGGCGCCTGCGCGCCGAGCTCGGCTGCAAGCTGCTGGAGCGCCGCGATGCGGTTCTGCGTCGAGGGATGGGTCGTAAACAGATTGTCCACGCCGTGGCCCGACAGCGGATTGATGATGAACATGTGCGCGGTCGCGGGATTGCGCTCCGCCTCGAGGTTCGGGATCTGATGCGCGGCGCCCTCGATCTTCACCAGCGCCGAGGCCAGCCACATCGGCTGTCCCACGATGCGCGCGCCGAGATCGTCCGCCGCATATTCGCGGGTGCGGCTGATCGCCATCTGCACCAGCATGGCGCCGAGCGGAGCCAGGATCATCATCAGGATCGAGCCGACGATACCCGGGCCGTTGTTGTCGCGATTGCCGCCGAAGAACATGCCGAACTGGGCCAGCATGGAGATCGCACCCGCGATGGTCGCGGTAACAGTCATCAGCAGCGTGTCGTGATGCTTGATATGGGCGAGCTCGTGCGCGATCACGCCGGCGAGCTCCTCGCGGCTGAGCTGGTTCATCAGCCCGGTGGTGACGGCCACCGCGGCGTTCTCGGGGTTGCGGCCGGTCGCGAACGCGTTGGGCTGTGCCTCGTCCATCACGAACACGCGCGGCATCGGCAGGCCCGCGCGGCCCGCAAGCTCGGCCACGAGCCCAACCAGCTCCGGCGCGCTTCGGCGGTCGACCTCATGGGCGCCGTACATCGAGAGCACCGCGCGGTCGGAGTTCCAGTAGGTGAAGAGATTGGTCGCAGCCGCAATGACGAGCGCGATCATGGCGCCGGCGGCACCGCCGATCAGATAGCCCACGCCCATGAACAGGACGGTGAGGCCTGCGAGCAGCATTGCGGTCCGAAGATAGTTCATGGCCGTCTCCCGAGCCGGCCGCAGCCCCCGGGGCGTTATGGGCCGGCGCTGTTGAGGTAGGAATGACCCCCGCCTTGGTGCAAGGTTTCGGGGTGCGGCTCCGGGCCGCGGCTATTGACCCAGCCCGGGACACAAGGGCACGATCGAAGCCATGCATTTCGAAATTCTCGGCGAAATGACCGAGGTCGAAACCTTCGCCAGTGGCTCGGGCATCCGCGAGATCGCCCGGCTGCGACGAATCTATGGGCGAGGACGCTGGCGAAAGCGCAAGGGCATCGCTCGAGTGCGATTATCCGATGGCTCTACCCACCTCGCTGAGATACATTGGTATGAGGCTGCCGGGATCGGCCGCAAGGAATTCAAGATCAAGAGCCTGCTCTGACAAACATGACGAAATCGCGAAGCAAGCAACTGGTGATCTGCGTGAACAATGAGGGCTACGCGGCCTCTCTGGAGAAGCGCAAGATCTATGAGGCACTGCGCGATCCGGCGGCCGAGAAGCACGGCATGCTGCGGATCGTCGATGAGTCAGGCGAAGACTATCTTTATCCAAAGACATTGTTCCGCTCCATCGCATTGCCGCTCGCCACAAAGCGCGCCGTATTGGCGGCCTGACGCACATCCGCCCAGCACCAGAGATATCGATGCCGATGAACTGCCTTGGTTCTCGCCTTGCGCTCGCAATGATCGCGGTCGCCTTCGCCCTTCCCGCCTCCGCCCAGTTCGCACCGCCCCCCGCAAAGCCCGCCGCGCCCAAGGCCACAGCACCGTCGCCGCGCGCGGCGTCGTGCCATAACGGGGCGAGCTTCGATCGCTTCCTGGCCGACGTGAAACAACAGGCGGTGGCCGCCGGCGTGTCGCAACGGACCATGGCGGAGGCTTCGCCCTACCTCGTCTACGACCAGGGCATCGTCAATCGCGACCGCGGCCAGCGCGTGTTCGGGCAACTCTTCACTGAATTTGCGGGCCGCATGGCCGCGCCCTATCGGATGCAGAACGGCCAGCAGCACATCAAGCAACATGCGGCCGCATTCGCGCGCGCGGAAAAGGAATATGGCGTGCCGCCGGCGGTGATCGCTGCGTTCTGGGGGTTGGAGAGCGATTTCGGCGTCAACATGGGCAATCTGCCGACGCTGAAATCGTTGGTGTCGCTGGCCTATGACTGCCGGCGCTCGGAGATGTTCGTGAACGAGACCGTCGCGGCGCTCAAGATCATCGATCGCGGCGATCTCACGCCCGACGAAATGGTGGGCTCCTGGGCCGGCGAGCTCGGGCAGACCCAGTTCCTGCCCGTGCATTACGTCAACTACGCCGTCGACTATGACGGCGACGGACGGCGTGATCTGCTGCGCAGCGAGGACGACGTGATCGGCTCGACCGCGAACTACATCGCCAACGGCTTGAAGTGGCGGCGCGGCGAGCCGTGGCTAGAGGAGATCAAGGTCCCGCAAAACCTGCCATGGGACCAGACCGATCTCACGGTGCAGCTGCCGCGCTCGAAATGGGTGCAGCTTGGCGTCACCTATCCCGACGGTCGGCCGCTGCCGAACGACAATCTTGCTTCCTCCGTGCTGCTGCCGATGGGACGCTTCGGTCCGGCCTTCATGGCGTATGCGAATTTCGCGGCCTATACCGAGTGGAATAATTCGCTGATCTATTCGACCACCGCGGGTTATCTCGCCACCCGCATCGCGGGCGCCGCGCCGATGCGCAAGCCGGCCACGCCGGTCGCGCAGCTGCCGTTCAATGAGCTCAAGCAATTGCAGCAGCTCTTGGTCCAGGCCGGCTTCAATGTCGGCAAGGTCGACGGCGTACTGGGCCAGCAGAGCCGCGCCGCGGTCAAGGCGATGCAGATCAAGTATGGCCTGCCGGCGGATTCCTGGCCGACCGTCGAGCTGCTGACACGGATGCGCGGCGGCACGGCACAAGCGCAACCGGCGGGGACAGTGCGGTAGAATTTTCGCACTGCACAGGCCGCCCCCGCGATTGTATTTTTCCATGAGGTTCCCATGTGAGTGGCTCAGGTTTTCTCCTGAGATTCCCCACCATGAGAGCGAGCATCACATGTCCTTCTACGACGCCGTCGTACCCGCCTATCTGCAAATGCTGAACAGCCTGACCAGCCTGCTCACCAAGGCTGAGGCGCATTGCGCGGCCAAAAAGGTCGATCCCGCCGTCCTGCTCGGCTCCCGCCTCTTCCCGGACATGCTGCCGCTGTCGAAGCAGATCCAGCTGGTCAGCGATTTCGCCACCAAAGGTTGCGCGCGGCTGACACACAGCGAGGTGCCTTCGACGCCCGATACGGAAAAGACGTTTGAGGAGCTGAAGCAGCGGCTCGCCAAGACCATCGACTATGTCAAATCGTTCAAGCCCGAGCAGTTCGAGGGCGCCGATAGCAAGGACGTCACCTTCCCGGTGGGCCCGGACCGGACCATGACGCTCAAGGGCCAGCAGTTCTTCAGTGGGGCCTCGTTGCCGAACTTCTATTTCCACGCCACGACCGCTCACGGCATTCTGCGTCACAACGGCGTCGAGATCGGCAAGCGCGATTTCCTCGGTACGAACTGAGCTCGCGGGGCTGCGGCAGCGGAAATTCACTGCCGTGGCCTCCATTGCACATGAATTATGCTACGCGGTCCCCGCCGCGTAGCTCGCCTGCACTTTCCGTATGGCTCCTCCCTTGCGCTGATTGCCGCAATGCACAAGTGTTCCGGACCTCTCACCGCCTGGAAGCCTTCCCATGAGCCGTTCGACCAAATTGTTTGAGACCTATAAGCTCGGCCCGATCACGCTGGCCAACCGTTTCGTGATGGCGCCGCTGACGCGTAACCGCGCCGTTCCCGGCACATTCGTACCCGGCTCGCTCGCCGCCGATTACTACGCCCAGCGCGCCTCCGCAGGCCTGTTGATCACCGAAGCAAGCCAAGTCTCGCAGCAGGGCCAGGGTTACCAGGACACCCCAGGCATCTACACCAAGGACCAGGTCGCCGGCTGGCGCAAGGTCACCGATCAGGTGCATGAACGCGGCGGCAAGATCTTCATCCAGCTCTGGCATGTCGGCCGCATCTCGCATGTCGACCTCCAGGCGAATGGCGCAGCTCCGGTGGCGCCGAGCGCGATCCGCGCCAAGGGCAAGACGTTTGTGAACGGCGGTTTTGCCGACGTCTCCGAGCCCCGTGCGCTCGAGCTCTCCGAAATTCCAGGCATCATCGACGATTTCAAGCGCGCGACGAAGAATGCGCTCGAAGCCGGATTCGACGGCGTCGAGATCCACGGCGCCAACGGCTATCTGCTAGAGCAGTTTGCCAAGGACGGCACCAACAAGCGCACCGATGCCTATGGCGGCTCGATCGAGAACCGCGCGAAGCTGATGCTGGAAATCTCCAAGGCCGTCGTAGCTGAAGCCGGCGGCGACCGCACCGGTATCCGCATCTCGCCGGTGACGCCCGCCAACGACATCTCGGATTCGAACCCGCAGGCCCTGTACGACCATATCGTCGACGGCCTCAGCGCGCTGAAGCTCGTCTATCTCCATGTCGTCGAGGGCGCCACCGGCGGCCCGCGCGACATCGCCCCGTTCGACTATGCGGGCATCCGCAAGCGCTTTGCCGGCGCCTATGTTGCCAACAACGGCTACGATTTCGATCTCGCGACCAAGGTGCTGGATGCGAACGCGGCCGATCTCATCGCCTTCGGCAAGCCGTTCATCTCCAACCCCGATCTGGTCGAGCGCCTGAAGGCAGGTGCGACGCTCAACGACTGGGACAAGAACACGTTCTACGGCGGCGGCGCCAAGGGCTACACGGACTATCCGTCGCTCGCGGCTGCGAAGTAAGAACCGTCCACACGACGAATGTCATGCCCCGCGAAGGCGGGGCATCCAGTAACCACCGGCAGCGAGATTCGATCGAGAGGCCGCGGCGTACTGGATCGTCCGCCCCAGTGCGCAAGTGCGCACAAGGCGGACGATGACAGCGGAGAATGACGGCCCGCACGATGCCACAAACAGAAAGGCCGGGATCGCTCCCGGCCTTTTTCTTTGCGCGGACGCCGGGACGAGTCCGGCCATCGTAGTCGCCGGATTTGACCAGAATCAATGCCGAGACCGGAAATGACAGTACGCTGAGCAATCATCAAGGGGGCCTCATCATGCTCATTCAGCTGGACGATTTCCGCATCAAGGGGGACAGTTTTGATCTCACCAAGAGTGAAAACATCATACGGATTGCCTGCGGCGCGTTCTTCCTTCCACACGTGGCAGGCAAGTTCGTCGGCGCGGGACTGAACCCCGCGATCGTAGGTTTTTTCTCTCACGCCGGATTCCATCCCGCCGAGGCATGGGTTGTTCTCGCGGCTGCGGCCGAGGCAGCAACCGCGATCGCCTTGATCCTCGGAATCTGTACGCGCTTCGCCGCGCTCGGCGCCGTCGCTCTGATGGCAATGGCAGTTTATTCGCTGCAGGTCGTCAAGGGATTCGGCTGGACCTGGAACACGGGCGGCTACGAATATCCGGTGTTTTGGGGCATCACGGCCCTCGCTGTCGCCGTCAACGCCTGGAAGGCCTATCTGAAGTCTGCGCCGGCGACTGGGTTTGCACCTGCCGCGCTCAGGCCGACGGCCGGATGAGCGCTCCAGAGGGAACAAAGCAAAAGGTCGGGATCGCTCCCGGCTTTTTTGTTGCCCCGCCCGCGTCTCAGGCGGCGTAGCGGTTGAACTTCGATTTCGAGATCGAGGTGGCCGCGACGTGGACGTGCTGCGCCAATTCGGCTTCGGCACGCTCCTTCGTCCAGCGCGTCGTCGGCACCGAGATGTTGATCGCGGCAACGGCACGGCCGTGCTCGTCGATGATGGGAGCGGCGACCGAAATGTCGCCCATCACGGTCTCATTCATGATGACGGCGTAGCCGCGTTGGGCGGCGACGTGCACACGCTCTAGCAGCGCCTTCGGGTCGGTCACCGTGAAGGGCGTCAGCGGCGTTCGCGGCGTCCGCTTCAAAAGATCGAGCCGCTCCTCCTCGGGCAGCGCTGACAGCATCGCGGTGCCCGACGCCGTGAAGAAGGTCGGCAACCGGCTGCCGATCACGATGTCGATGTTGATGAGATGGGCGCCCGGAAAGCGCGCCACGAAGACGACCTCGTGGCCATCCAGCTCGTGCAGATTGGTCGTCTCCCCGAGATTGCGGCTGATCTCGAGCAGGTAGGGCGAGGCCCGGTCGATCAAATCGTTGGCCTTGAGATAGCTGTGCGAGAACTGGAGCACTTTCGAGGTGAGGCCGTAATTGCGCGTGCCCTCGATCCGCTTGAGATAGCCGAGCGTCTCCAGGGTGTAGACCAGGCGCTGGGTGGCGCTGCGGTCGAGATCCGCGGCGCGAGCGATGTCGGCCAGCGTCATGTAGCGCTGCGGCCCGTCGAAGGCATGCAGCACCTGGAACGCCTTCTCGGTCGAGCCGACGAACAGGGACGAGCGCTGTTCGGCGCCCTTCTCGGTCACCTTGGCGCCGCTCTTCCCCGCGGCCTTCACGGTGCGGATAGTCCCGTCCCGGCTGCTACGCGCCATGCTGCCATCCTCTCAAGCAAGCCCTTCCGAGATCGCCAGCTGCCGGCCGAGCTCGGCGCGGAGCGACGCGACCAACGCCGGTGCCGGCTGGACCAGCGGCGCGAGCATACGCGGCGCCTCGACGCCGACGAGATCCATCACGGCTTTCATCGGTCCCGGATTGGTTTCGGCGAATGCCATGTTCATCAGCGGGATCAGCCGGCGATGAAGGCTGAGGGCTTCTGCGGTCTTGCCGGCCGTCGCAGTCTCGTAGATCTGGCGCCAGGCGCGCGGCAACAGGCACGCCGTGACGATGATGCCGCCCTTCGCGCCCGCCGCCAGATGCAGCGGAAACAGGCTGTCCTCGCCGCTCAAGACTGCAAAGCTCTCGTCGACGCCGGCCACGACCTGGAGGAAATGATACATGTCGAGGTTACAGGCCTTCATGCCGATGATGTTGGGATGCCTGGAAAGCTCATGCAGGATCTTGGGCTCGATCGCGATCCGGGTGCGATAGGGAATTTCGTAGATCAGGATGGGCACGGGCGAGGCATCGGCATAGCGCAGGAAATAGTCGCGGACGCCCGCCTGAGTCGGGTTGGTGTAGTATGGCGTAAGCACGAGCAGGCCGTCCACGCCTTCGGCTGCGAATTCACGGCCGGCCTGGAGGGCATCGTGGAAGCCGGTGTCGAGCACGCCGGCAATGACCGGGCCCTTGCCCGCCATGGCCTTCACAGACAGGCCGGCCATCTTGATGCGCTCGGCGCGCGCCAGCGCACCATATTCGCCGGTGCCGCCGAGCGGCACCACGCCGTCGATGCCCTGCTTGTTGAGCCAGGTGAACATGGCCGAGACCGCGCCGGCGTCGATGGTGTCGTCGGCCTTGACCGGGGTGGGAATGGCCGGGAACAGGCCGCGGAGGCGATTGGCAGTGAGCATGATTTGAGAACCTCTGGTTGGGAAGCGGGACGGCTATCTCGCGGCCGCACGCCGGCGCAGGCGTTCGGCGACGAAGATCAGCAACCCCATGAAAACGAACAGGCAGGTCGAGACGGCGGCGATCGCGGGCGAGACCTGAAGCGTCACCTCGTCCCAGAACTGCTTTGGCAGCGTCGCGTTGAGGCCACCGGTCGCAAACAGCGCGATGGTCAGCTCGTCGAACGAGGTTGCGAAAGCGAACAGGAACGACGACATCATGCCGGCGCCGAGGATCGGGAAGGTGACGTAGCGCAGCGTCGCGATCGGGCCCGCGCCGAGGCTCTGCGCGGCATGGTCGAGCCGCGTGTCGTAATTGCGCAGCACAGCCATCATGGTCATCACAACATAGGGCACGGCAACGACGGTGTGTCCGAGAACGAGGCCGACGGCGCTGCCGACTAGGCCCATCTGCGCGAAGACGTAGAACAGACCGACCGCGATGATCATGCGCGGCACGACGATCGGCGACAGGATGAAGGCGAGCCACGCCGCCTTGCCGCGGATGTCGCTGCGCACCAGCAGGAACGCGGCTGGCGTGCCGATCAGCATGGCCAGCAGCCCGGTGCCGATTCCGACCAGCAGCGAGCGCAGCATGGCCTGGGTCCAGACCGGCGAATTCAGCACCGTCTCATACCAATGCAGGGTAAAGCCCTGCGGCGGCCAGTTGAGGCCGCCAGTGCCGAACGACAGCGGAATCATCAGGATCGTCGGCGCGCTGATGATCAGCAGCATGGTCCAGACGAAGGCCTGCAAACCCATGCCGGCCTGATCAGGATTGCGGTCGCGACGGCGTGACGGCAGCAGCAGAATGATGCGGTCGGAGATCGCGCCGAGCAGCGTGAGCAGCGCATCGCCGGCCTTCGTGAACGGGCCCGACAAACGCGACGGCGCAGCGTTCCGCGGTGCGGATGCGCCGGTCATGGTCGACAGGCCGAGCAGCCGGTCATAGGCGGCAAACACGACGAGCACGACGACCAGCAGCAGCACCGAGATCGCACCGGCAAAACCCCAGTTCATGGTCTGCTGGACTTGGTCGATGATGAGCTGCGTGATCATGGTCTCGCGGCGTCCGCCGAGCAGCGCCGGCACGATGAAGAAGCCGATCGCGGTGACGAACACCATGATCCCCGCAGCAGTGACGCCGGGCAGCGACAGCGGAAAATAGATCTTCCAGAACGCCATGCCCGGCCGCGCCCCGAGCGTGGCGGCCGCGCGCGGCAAGGTGCGGTCGATGTTTTCCATCACCGAGAGCATGGTCAGCACGGCGAGCGGGAGCAGCGCATTCACCATGCCGACGAGGACGCTGCCGAAATTGTAGAGCAGGCTCGCCGGGCTCGAGATGATGCCGAGCGAGATCAGCAGCTTGTTGATGACGCCGTTGCGCCCCAACAGCACGATCCAGGCAAAGGCGCGGACCAGGAAGCTGGTCCAGAACGACAACAGCACCCAGAACAGCAGCGTCGCCTTGCGCTCCTTGCCGACGACCGAAATCAGATAGGCGATCGGATAGCCCGCGACGACGCAGACCAGCGTGGTCGCCAGCGATATCTTCAGCGTGATCAGGAGAACGTCGAGATAGACCGACGAGGCAAAGAGCTGGCGATATGGCGCGAGCGTGAAGCCATTGTCGCCGTAGACACTGAGCAGCAGCAACTGGCCGACAGGATAGACCAGGAACAGCACGAGCAGCAGCACCAGCGGTGCGCCCATCGCAGCCCGCGTCCAGGCCAGCCTTCGCGATGTCGCACGCATGCCGGCCAAGCTCAGATCCCCCCGTCGTGGATCGCGACAGCGTCCGCCGCATGCCATCCGAGCGACAGACGCTGGCCGATCTCGTAGGGCGCCGAGCCGCTGCGGGTCGGATGCGCGGCAACGAGTTGCGGCAGGCCCACAGTCTCCGGCGCAATGTAAAGCCGCGTCAGGCTGCCGCTGATCATCACGTCCGTGATCCGGCCGGACAGCTGGCCGCCGCCCGCCTCGGCCACCACGAGGTTCTGCGGGCGCACCATGACCTTGATCGGCTCGCCGGCGGCGAAACGGGAGCCGTTGCCGACCGCGCGCGAGGCCGCGGCCTGCTCGGTCAGGACGATGTCGAGCCCCTCGCCGTCGACGCGACGCACAATGGCGCTGAGCAGATTGGACTCGCCGAGAAAGTCGGCGACGAACACCGAGCGCGGCCGGAAGTAGAGATCCTGCGGCGTGCCGAGCTGCTCGATCGCGCCCGCGTTCATCAGGCAGATGCGATCCGACATGGTCATCGCCTCTTCCTGGTCGTGGGTCACGTAGACAATCGTGGTGCCGAGCTCGCGATGGATGCGCTTGATCTCGAGCTGCATCTGGTCGCGCAGCTTCTTGTCGAGCGCGCCGAGCGGCTCGTCCATCAGGATGATCGCCGGGCGGTAGACGATGCAGCGCGCCAGCGCGATGCGCTGCTGCTGGCCGCCGGACAATTCGCGCGGGTAGCGCTTTGCAACGTGCGGCAGGTGCACCGTCTCCAGCGCCTCGGCGGTGCGCCGGCGCGCTTCCGCGTCGGCCACCTTCCGCATCTTCAACGGAAACGCGATGTTGTCCTCGATCGTCATGTGAGGAAACAGCGCGTAGTTCTGAAACACGACGCCGATGTCGCGCGCATAGGCCGGGCTATGCGTGACATCGGTGTCGTCGATCAGGATCCGCCCCTCGTCGGGATGGGCGAGGCCCGCGATCAGGCTGAGCATCGTCGTCTTGCCAGATCCCGACGGGCCAAGCAGGGTGAGAAACTCCCCCTTGGCGACGTCGAGGCTGGTCGGCGCCAGCGCGACGAAGTCGCCGTAGCGCTTGCACAGCTCGTGAATGCGCAGACTCGACGAGACCATGGGCCGCTCCGATCGGTTTGATCCGGTCAAGCCAGGATCCAGCTGTTGAAGCGCTCAATGACGGCGGCCTGGTTGTTGTACCAGAACTTCGCATCGATCTTCAGCCCGGCCTTGATGTTGTCAGGATAGCTCGGACAATTTTTGGCAACCTCCGGCTTGATGTAGTTGAAGGCCTCCGGCTGGGTGAGACCGGCCGGGAAATATTCGACGAGCGCCGCCTGCCGCTTCGGATCGGAGGCGAACTTGATGAACTCGCGACAGGCATCCGCATTCGGCGTGCCGGCGAGGATCGACCAATTGTCGGCGCCCCAGACCCCCTGGTTCCAGACGATCTCGACGGGCGCTCCGGCCGCCTGCGCAGACTGTGCGCGCGACACCCAGGTCGGAAGCAGGTCGATCTCGCCCGAGGTCAGCATCTGCTCGACCTGCGCGCCGCTGGTCCACCACACCGCGACCTGCGACTTGATCTTGTCGAGCGTGGCAAAGGCCTTGGCGAGATCGCAAGGGTAGACCTGCGCGCTCGGTGCGCCCGCGCCCATCAGCGCTTCCTCGATCGTGTCGAACGGGTGCTTGCGCACCGAGCGGCGTCCGGGGAAGTCGGCCACGTTCCAGAAATCGGCCCAGGACTGCGGTGCCTTGCGGCCCTTGAACGCATCGGTGCGATAGGCGAGCACGGTGGTGTAGATGTTGGTGGCGACGCCGTAAGCCGACGCATATTCGGCCGGAATCGACTTGATCACCGGCTCGGATTCGAGGCCGTGCTTCTCGAGATATTGCTTGCCGCCGGTGGTCAAGATCTCGATCGCGGGCCAGGAGATCTTGGCCATGTCCCAAGTGTAGTTCTTGGTGTCGACCATGGTCTTGATCTGGGCGACCGGCTCGGCATTGGCCTGCACGCCGACGACCTCGATCCCCGTCGCCTCGGTGAAAGGCCGGTAGTAAACGGCGCCATAAGCCTTGGTGTAGATGCCGCCATCGTCGCGCACGACGATGCGCTTGCCGGCGGCGCGGGACGGCGACCAGACAGAAGGTGCGGCGAGTGCGACGGCCCCGGCTCCTGCGCTGAGCAGAAGGCGGCGGCGGGAAGTGATAATCTTCGGTGCGTTGGTCATGTCAGTCCCCTGTTTGCGATGGTGCGATGGTCGGCGAAGCGGCGGCGGCATCGGCCGCGGACGGCGGCGGCAGCACGTGGCCGGGATTGAACAGGCCCAACGGATCGAACGCCTGCTTGACTGCGCGCATCAGCGCGAGCTCGACCGGCTGCTTGTAGCGGGACATCTGCTCCATCAGCGTCCGGCCAACGCCGTGCTCAGCGCTGAAGGTGCCACGCAGCGAAGCCGCGACATCGTTGACGGCATGGCGGATGCGTTCCCCGACCGCCTCGCGATCGTCCAGGGCCTCCCATTCCGCGAAGCTGAAGAAGGGAATGAGATGGACGTTGCCGTCACCCATATGGCCGACGATGACGAACGGCAGATCCGGAATGATGGCGTGGACCGCGCTCATGGCCTGCGCGATGAAGGCGGGCACCGCCGACACCGGGACCGCGCTGTCCGAGGTGAGGCCGACACCGGCCTTCTTGTTGGCTTCCGATACGCTGTGACGCACCAGCCACATCGCCTTGCGCTGCGCTTCGCTCGCGGCGACCACGCCATCGCTGATGAGCCCCGCCTCGAGCGCACGCTCGAGCACCGTCTGCATCGTCGCCGCGAGCGCGCTTGCATCGCCGGTATCCGACAGCTCGACCAGGACGTGCCAGCTGTCGATCTCCGCGACCGGACAGCGCCGGCCCGGCACCTGCTCGAGCACGAGCGCGATCTGCTTCGCGTTCATCAGCTCGAAAGCCGAGAGCCGCGAACTGCAGGTCGCCTGGAACAGGCCGAGCACATCGAGGGCTGCTTGCGGACTGTCGACTGCAAGCCATGCGACAGCCTCCGCTGTCGGCAGCGGATGCAGCTTCAGCACCGCGCCGGTGATGATGCCGAGGGTGCCTTCGGAACCGATGAAGAGATGTTTGAGATCGTAGCCGGTGTTGTTCTTGCGCAGCGCGTAGAGGCCGTCCCAGATCGCGCCGTCCGGCAGCACGACCTCGAGGCCGAGCACGTTGTCGCGCGTATTGCCGTAGCGCAGCACGCCGGTGCCGCCGGCATTGGTGGCGATGTTGCCGCCGATCTGGCACGAGCCCTCGGCACCGAGACTGACCGGATAGAGCCGGCCCGCCGCCACGGCCGTCTCCTGAATCGTCGCAAGCACGCAGCCGGAATCGACCACCATGGTGTTGTTGACGGGATCGAGCGAGCGGATTTTCCGCATGCGCGTCAGCGCGACGATCACCGGCGGCCTGCCCTGCCCTGTCGGCGTCGCGCCGCCGCACAGGCTGGTGTTGCCGCCCTGCGGCAGCACGGGCGTACCGTCCGCGATGCAGAGCCGGACGATGGCCGCGACCTGCTCGGTGCTGGAGGGGAGAACCGCGCAGAGCGCCGGGGCCTGATAGCGGCCGCGCCAATCCTCGGTGAGGCCCGCGAGGTCCTCCTCGCGCGTCAGCACGGCCGTGTCGCCCAGCAATCGCTTGAACGCCTCGATCAATGCCATCAGCAGCCTCCGGGACGGGCCGACGTTGGCCCAAACGGCTTTTGCGAAAATAATCGAAATACGATTACTTCAATCGCATTATGCTGATAATGAATTCGGTATGACAGGGAGTCAAGCGGCGGTGTCCGCCTGCGTCGCGGGGACGCGCCTCCGTCGTCATTGCGAGCGCAGCGGAGTACACAAAGAAAAAAGGCCGGGATCGCTCCCGGCCTTTCGTTCGTGATGATGCGCTCTGCGCGCCGCTTACTTGGCTTCCGCGCGCTTGGGCGGGGTGGCCGGCCACGACTTGATCAGCGTGTCGTAGTCGATCGTCTCGCCCTTCGGCTTCTCGTTGGCGAGCTTGCGCTGCGGAGCAATCGTGCCGTCCTTCTGGGCCTTGGCGAACCAGAACTCGGCCGACTCCTTCTTGTGCAGCTTCGGACCGCAGGCGCCCTGCACGCCGGACTTCTCCAGACGCTCCATCACGGAGTCCTGGGCAGCGGCCAGCGCGTCCATCGCGGCTTGCGGCGTCTTCGAACCGGACGACGCATCGCCGATGTTCTGCCACCACAGCTGCGCGAGCTTCGGATAGTCGGGCACGTTGTTGCCGGTCGGGGTCCACTGCACGCGCGCGGGCGAGCGGTAGAACTCGATCAGGCCGCCGAGCTTCGGCGCACGCTCCGTGAACGACTTGTCCCAGATGTCGGATTCACGAATGAACGTGAGACCGACATGGCTCTTCTTCAGCGACACCGTCTTGGAGACGATGAACTGGAGATACAGCCACGCTGCCTTGCGGCGATCCGCCGGGGTCGACTTCAGAAGCGTGAGCGAGCCCGCGTCCTGATAGCCGAGCTTCATGCCTTCCTTCCAGTACGAACCGTGCGGCGACGGAGCCATACGCCACTTCGGCGTACCGTCCGCGTTCATCACGGCGATGCCCGGCTTCACCATGTCGGCGGTGAAGGCGGTGTACCAGAACATCTGCTGGGCGATGTTGCCCTGCGCCGGCACCGGACCCGACTCGGAGAAGGTCATGCCCTGAGCCTGCGGCGGAGCGTACTTCTTCATCCACTCCAGGTACTTCGTGATCGAGTAGACCGCGGCGGGACCGTTGGTGTCACCACCACGCTCCACGCTTGAGCCGACCGGACGGCAGCCTTCCATGCGGATGCCCCACTCGTCGACCGGCAGACCGTTCGGAATGCCCTTGTCACCGTTGCCGGCCATCGACAGCCAGGCGTCGGTGAAACGCCATCCGAGCGAGGGGTCCTTCTTGCCATAGTCCATATGGCCGTAGACCTTGACGCCGTTGATCTCCTTGATGTCGTTGGTGAAGAACTCGGCGATGTCTTCATAGGCCGACCAGTTCACGGGAACGCCGAGCTCGTAGCCATACTTGGCCTTGAACTTGGCCTTGTAGTCGGGGTTGGTGAACCAGTCGTAGCGGAACCAGTAGAGGTTGGCGAACTGCTGGTCGGGAAGCTGGTAGAGCTTGCCATCCGGCGCGGTACCGAACGACTTGCCGATGAAGTCGTTGACGTCGAGCTTGGGATCGGTGACGTCCTTGCCCTCGCCGGTCATGTAGTCCGACAGCGCGATCGTGCTGCCGTAACGGAAGTGCGTGCCGATCAGGTCGGAATCGTTGATCCAGCCGTCATACACGTTCTTGCCGGACTGCATCTGGGTCTGCAGCTTCTCGACGACGTCACCTTCCTGGATGATGTCGTGCTTGAGCTTGATGCCGGTCAGCTCGGTGAACGCCTTGGCCAGCGTCTGCGACTCGTATTCGTGGGTCGCGATGGTCTCGGAGACGACGTTGATCTCCATGCCCTTGAAGGGCTCGGCGGCCTTGGCGAACCACTCCAGCTCCTTCTTCTGCTCGTCCTTCGACAGCGTCGAGGGCTGGAATTCCGCGATCCACTTCTGGATCGCTGCGTCGTCGGCGGCGCGAACCGGTGCCGAGACGGCGAACGACACTGCAATGATTGCAGCGGCGCTGGACATGGTCAGAAAGCTGTTCTTGAAGTTATTCTTGGTCAATGGACGTTCCCTTCTCCTAAACTGTCGCATGTTGTTCCTCCGTTGCAGCGACAAACTTTTATACAGACCCGGATTGCCCCCGGATCTGGCCGTTCCTTCGCGAGCTTCAGACCGTGCGAAAAACGAGCGCGGCCATGACAAGCGAAACCCCTGAAGCGAGCCACAGGCTCGAAATCTCAATACCTTCCTCGCCGATCGGCAGCGTGGCGATCGCGTCGGTGCCGACGAGGCCGATCCACACGAGATGGATGACGGCGGCCGCGATCAGCGAGATGAACAGGCGGTCGCCGCGCGTGGTCGGGATACGCAGCACCCCGACGCGCTCGGCTTCGGGATAGCCCGCGGCAAGGTACGTCATGACGGCGAGGGTGCAGGCGAGCGCCACGAAGAAGATCGCGGTCGGCAACGTCCAGGCCATCCATGCGATGGATTCCATTGGCTCTACTCCTTGCGCATGATCTGGTCCGAAAACCGGTTTCCACTTTTCGGGATCATGCGCGCTCCTCACACCCGGCCGAGCGCGAAACCGCGCGCGATGTAGTTGCGAACGAACCAGATCACCAGCGCGCCCGGAATGATGGTGAGCACGCCGGCGGCTGCCAGGAGCCCCCAGTCCATGCCCGCCGCCGACACCGTGCGCGTCATGATCGCGGCGATGGGCTTGGTCTGCACCGAGGTCAGCGTGCGCGCGAGCAGCAGCTCGACCCAGGAGAACATGAAGCAGAAGAAGGCGGCGACGCCGATGCCGCTCGCGATCAACGGCACCAGGATCCTGATGAAGAAGCGCGGGAAGGAATAACCGTCGAGGAAGGCGGTCTCGTCGATCTCACGCGGCACGCCGGACACAAAGCCTTCGAGGATCCACACCGCCAGCGGCACGTTGAAGATGCAATGCGCGAGCGCGACCGCCCACGGCGTATCGAACAGCCCGATCGCCGAATAGAGGTTGAAGAACGGCAGCGCGTAGACCGCGGCCGGCGCCATCCGGTTCGACAGCAGCCAGAAGAACAGATGCTTGTCGCCGAGGAAGCGGTAGCGCGAAAACGCGTAGGCTGCGGGCAACGCCACCGAAATCGAGATGATGGTGTTGAGGAGGACGTATTCCAGCGAGTTGATGTAGCCGGAGTACCAGCTCTCGTCGGTGAAGATGCGCTTGTAGTGCTGCAGCGTCGGCGTATGCGGCCACAGCGTCATCGTCGAGACGATCTCGGCGTTGGTCTTGAAGCTCATATTGACGAGCCAGTAGATCGGCAACAGCAGGAAGATCAGGAACAGCGCCATGATGAGGCGGCGGCCGGGGATCGAGTGCATCACACGGCTCCTTCCTGCGGCTTCCGCTCGCTGCCGGCATTGGTCATGACGGTGTAGAAGATCCAGCAGACGATCAGGATGATCAGATTATAGACCAGCGAGAGTGCTGCGGCCTTGCCGAGATCGAACTGGCCGAGCGCGATCTTGACGAGCTCGATCGATACGAAGGTCGTCGAGTTGCCGGGTCCGCCGCCGGTGACGACGAACGGCTCGGTGTAGATCATGAAACTGTCCATGAAGCGCAGCAGCACGGCGATCAAGAGGACGCGATTCATCTTCGGCAACTGGATCGCCTTGAACACGGCCCAGCGCGAGGCGCCGTCGATCTGGGCGGCCTGGTAATAGGCCTCCGGGATCGACTTCAGTCCGGCATAACACAACAGCGCGACGAGGCTGGTCCAATGCCAGACGTCCATCACGATAACCGTGATCCAGGCATCGACGGCGTTCGAGACGTAATTGTAGTCGAGGCCCATCGCATTGAGCGTATAGCCGAGCAGGCCGATGTCGGGCCGGCCAAAAATCTGCCAGATCGTCCCGACCACGTTCCACGGAATCAGCAGCGGCAGCGCGAGGGTGACGAGGCAGGCCGCGACCGTCCAGCCGTCGCGCGGCATCGACAGCGCCACGACGATGCCGAGCGGCACCTCGATCGCGAGGATCACCAGCGAGAAAAACAGATTGCGGCCGAGGGAGGCGAGGAAGCGGCCGCCGAGATCGGTCGAGGGATCGAGCAATTCCTTGAACCAGCCGACACCGTTCCAGAAGAACTGGTTGTTGCCGAACGTGTCCTGCATCGAATAGTTCACCACCGTCATCAGCGGCAGCACCGCGGAGAAGGCGACGACCAGGAACACCGGCAGCACCAGGAACCAGGCTTTTTGGTTGATCGTCTTGTCCATCAGGCAGCTCCCTCGACCAGAAGACTGTCGGCATAGACGTGGATGTGCGCCGGATCGAATTTCAGCCCGGCATTGCCGTCGGAGCTGGTGAAGCCGTTCGGCGCGCGGGCAGCGAGTTTTGCGTCGCCGATGCGCACGCGCGCGAAGCGAATGCGGCCGAGGTCGTCGATACGCTCGATTTTTGACGTGAGCAGGCCGGGCGCAGGCGCGACAGCGTCGACGAATTCGGGCCGCACGCCGATCTCGATCTTGGCGCCTGCGGGCAGATTGTCGTAAGCGCGGTTGAGCGCGATGACGTGTCCGTCGACCTTGGCCTCGCGTCCCCTCACCTCGGCCGGAATGATGTTCATACCGGGCGAGCCGATGAAATAGCCGACGAACGTATGCGCCGGCTTGTCGAACAGCTCGGCCGGCGTGCCGCTCTGCACCACGCGGCCATCATGCATGACGACGACGGTGTCCGCGAAGGTCAGCGCCTCGGTCTGGTCATGGGTGACGTAGATCATCGTGAGATCGAGCTCGCGATGCAGCGCCTTGAGCTTGGAGCGGAGCTGCCATTTCAGCTCGGGATCGATCACGGTCAGCGGCTCGTCGAACAGCACGGCGGCGACGTCGGAGCGGACCAGACCGCGGCCGAGCGATATCTTCTGCTTGGCATCCGCCGTGAGCCGCGTCGCCTTGCGATTGAGATAAGGTTCGAGATCGAGCAGGCGGCCGATCTCGGCGACGCGCTTGTCGATCTCGGCCTTCGGCACGCCGCGATTTTTCAGCGGAAACGCCAGATTTTGCCCCACCGTCATGGTGTCGTAGATCACCGGAAACTGGAACACCTGGGCGATGTTGCGCTTCTGGGTTGACAGCGGTGTGATGTCCTGGCCGTCGAACAGGATTTTGCCGCTCGACGGCGTGATGATGCCGGAGATGACGTTGAGCAGCGTGGTCTTGCCGCAGCCGGACGGGCCGAGCAGCGCATAGGCGCCGCCCTGCCGCCAGGTCATGGTCACCGGCTTCAGCGCGAAAGTGTCCTGCGGCGCATCATTGCCGCCGTAGGAATGGGCGAGATCGACGAGGTCAATGCGGGCCATATCGCATCTCCCTCAAGAGCTCGGTGCCGCGACGAGGCGATCGGCCGCATCGAACACAAAGACATCGTTGGGATCGAGCACGGCATCCAGCATCTGGCCGGGCTCAAACTCATGCACGCCGTGCAGCACCGCCACCCAGTTCGATCCGTCGCGGGTCAGATGCACGAAACTCTCCGAACCGGTGATCTCGGTCACCGTGACAGTGGCGTGGAAGGCGTGGCGATCGGCCTCGCCATTGGCGAGCGCAAGCTGATGCGCGCGAAAGCCGACGCGATAGGCGCCGTCGGCCAGCGACGAATAGAGACCGGAGGCCGGCGCGGCAATGCCGCCGGCATATTGCACGGAGCCGTTGTTCTTCTCGATGCCGACGAGATTGAGCGGCGGATCGGAGAACACCTGCGCAACCCGCAGCGTCTGCGGACGACGGTAGACATTGGCGGTCTCGCCGATCTGGAGCGCCTGCCCCTGCCACATGCACACCGTGTTGCCGCCGAGCAGCAGCGCCTCGGTCGGCTCGGTGGTGGCATAGACGAAGATCGCGCCGGAGGCCTCGAAGATGCGCGGAAGTTCGGCGCGCAGCTCCTCACGCAGCTTGTAGTCGAGATTGGCGAGCGGCTCGTCGAGCAGCACGAGATCGGCGCCCTTCACCAGCGCGCGCGCGATCGCGGTGCGCTGCTGCTGGCCGCCGGAGAGCTGGAGCGGCGTGCGCTTCAGGAACGGCTCGAGCCTGAGCAATCTTGCCGCCTCCGCCACACGCGCCTCGATTTCCGCGCGCGGCTTGCCCTGCACGCGCAAGGGCGAGGCGATGTTCTCATAAACCGTGAGCGAGGGGTAATTGATGAACTGCTGATAGACCATCGCGACCGAACGCTTGCGCACGTCAGCGCCGGTGACGTCCTTGCCGTTGACCAGCACCTTGCCTGAGGTCGGCTTGTCGAGCCCGGCGAGCAGCCGCATGATCGAGGTCTTGCCCGACAGCGTCGGCCCGAGCAGCACGTTGAGCGTGCCGCTCTCGAGCGTCAGCGAGACATCGCGGATGTGCTCGATACCGTCGACGGTCCGGGTCACGTGATCGAGTGTCACGCTCATGAGCGTCCTCCCGCTTCCAGCAGGGGACTTTGCGGCACGGCGTGGGTCCTGATCCAGTCGTCAAGCGCGGCGATCTCGTCGGCAGATAGTCGCAGGCCGAGTTTTGAGCGGCGCCAGACAATGTCCTCGGCGGTGACGGCCCATTCATTGACCATGAGGTAGCGGACCTCGCGTTCAGTCAGTGTCGCGCCGAAGGACTGGCCGAGATCGGCAGCCGATTTCGCATCGCCGAGCAGCTTGATGGCGCGGGTGCCGTAGGCGCGTGCGAGACGACGCGCATGCTCGTGGCTGAGGAAGGTATAGCCGCGCTGAAGCTCGGCGATCAGCCCGTCGATATCGGATACGTTCATGTCGCCGCCCGGCAGCGGCCATTTCCCGGTCCAGCCCTCGCGCGCCTTCGCGCTGCGGAGATAGGGCGAAAGCCGCTCCAGCGCCTCTTCGGCGAGGCGGCGGTAAGTCGTGATCTTGCCGCCGTAGATCGAGAGCAGCGGCGCGCCGCCGGGCGTGTCGAGCTCGAACACGTAGTCGCGGGTCGCGGCCTTGGCTTCGCTGGCGCCGTCGTCATAAAGCGGGCGTACGCCGGAATAAGTCCAGACCACGTCGTCGGACGTCACGGGCTTTGCCAGATATTCGCTCGCGGCGGCGCAGAGATACTGGATCTCCTCAGGTGTCGCCTTCACCTTGGACGGATCGCCGTCATAGTCACGGTCTGTGGTGCCGATCAACGTAAAGTCGTCCTGGTACGGGATCACGAAGATGATGCGGCCGTCGGCGTTCTGGAACATGTAGGCGCGGTCGTGGTCGTAGAGCTTTTTCACGACGATGTGCGAGCCCTGCACCAGGCGTACTTTTGCTTTCGCGTTGACGCCGGCACCGCGGCCGAGCACGTCCTCGACCCAGGGGCCGCCGGCATTGACCAGCGCCTTCGCCTGGACCTGCGAGCGCGCGCCGGTCAGCGTGTCGACCATGCTCACGGTCCAGATGCCGTTGGACTGCTTGATATCCGTCGCGCGGGTGCGGGTGCGAATCTCGGCGCCCTTGTCGGCGGCATCGCGCGCGTTGAGCACAACGAGGCGGGCATCATCGACGAAGCAGTCGGAATACTCGAAGGCGCGACTGTAGCGATTCGGGATCAGCGGTTTGCCGACCACGTCGCGCCTGAGATCGACCGAGCGGGTTGCCGGCAGCAGATGACGGCCGCCGATATGGTCATAGAGAAAGAGACCGAGGCGCAGCAGCCAGGCCGGGCGCAGACCGGCGTGGTGCGGCAAAACGAAACGTAAGGGGCGGATGATGTGGGGGGCGATGCCCCAGAGAATCTCGCGCTCGATCAGCGCCTCGCGGACCAGCCGAAACTCGTAATATTCGAGATAGCGCAGGCCGCCATGCACCAGCTTGGTCGACCAGGACGACGTCCCGGAGGCCAGATCGTTCATTTCGCACAGGAAAACGCTGTTGCCGCGGCCCACCGCATCACGCGCGATGCCGCAGCCGTTAACACCGCCTCCAATGATGGCGAGATCGAAAATACGCTCCAACAGACGCATCCCCCGGCGACCACTCGTTTCGTCGAATGGTTACTTTCGTTTTTGATTAGATCACACCGAAAAACGAAAGCAAGACGAAAGAGAGGCGGAAGGAAGTGAAACAGGAACTTTCCGAAGGGCAATCCGGCGCCAAAATGGGCACTTCCGACGATGATCCGAGACGCAACAGCGCTCTTGAATAGCCATCGTGAGCCAATATAGTCGTAATAGTCACATTGGTTCTTCAACATGACAGACCAAACTGCCGCTCCCGATTCGCCACCGACTGACACACCGAAAAACACTTGGACGCTTGCCAACGCCAAGGCACGCCTGTCCGAGGTGATCGACCGCGCCCAAACCGGCCCCCAGATCATCACCCGTCACGGCAGGCCCAATGCCGTGATCGTTTCCGCCGAAGAGTGGGCGCGAAAGTCCGCACGTAAAGGCACGCTGGCCGAATTCCTGCTGGCTTCGCCGCTACGCGGTGCCGACCTCGAACTCGAACGCGTGCAGGACGAACCGCGCGACGGGCTGCCGTGAACCTGCTGCTCGACACCAACGTGCTATCGGAGTTTCAGCGGCCGGCGCCCTCCCCGAAAGTCTTGGCGTGGCTCGATACGGTCGATGAGGATCGCGCATTCATCAGCGTTGCCTCGATCGCCGAGCTGCGCCGCGGCATCGCCTTGCTGGATGACGGACGTCGGCGCGTAGCGCTGGCCGCCTGGCTCGCCCACGATCTGCCGGAACGCTTTGCCGAACGCATCCTGTCGATCGACCATGCGGTGGCGGAGCGTTGGGGCGACCTGATGGCGCAGAGCCGCCGCAGTGGAATTGCGTTGTCCGTGATGGACGGATTCTTTGCAGCGACCGCACTCGCAAACGACCTCACACTCGTTACGCGCAATGTGAAGGATTTTGCTGCTTTCGGCGTCCCGCTGCTCAACCCGTGGGACGGCGAATAAGACGCTGGCCGACACGAAGATCAGGGCAGTAACCCTGCCGCCCGGTAAGCCTCGATCGCCTCGTCGTAGACCGCAATGTCGCCTCGCCCGCGCGCCACGAGCTGTGCGCCACCGACGGCCGCGAAGACCGCGAGCGCCCGCTGCTCAATCGCTTCAGTTGCCGCCTTCTTTCCACGCGATAGCAATTTGACCAGCCACCGGATGTTGACGTCGGTGAACCTGTCGACCTCGGCCCTCACCTCGGCCGGCAAATCATCGTGCTCGGCGGCCATGATCCCGCACAGGCACATCCTGTTGTCGTTCGACAGCGCGGAACGGAAGACGTCCGTATACATCCTCATGCAGGCTCCGGCGTCCTGCGAGGCCTTTAGAAATCCGTCCAGGATATCGATCGCCTCGTCGGCATAGCGCCGCGCAAGCGCGGCGCCGAGGTCGCCCTTGGTCGGGAAATGATAGTGGACGCTGGCGCTCTTGACACCGACCTCCTTGGCCAATTCGCGAAAGCTCAGGCCGTTGTAGCCGCGCGCCTGCACCATCGCGCGGGCCGCATCCATGATCACCTGCTTGGTATCGGCCGTCATCACCGCCTCCGTCTATCTACCGATAGATAGCTCTTGACTCCGCTATTGCAAAGGGCCTATCTGAGCAACTTACCTATCTATCGATAGATAAAGGTGCGTTCCCATGAAAATCTACGACCGGCCCGGATTCCCCAATCCATCACGCATTCGAATCGTCCTTTCCGAAAAAGGGCTCGACGACCAGGTCGAGTTCGTCGGCGTCGATCTGATCGGGGCAGAGCACAAGCAGGCGCCGTTTCTCGCGATCAACCCGTCGGGAAAAATCCCGGTGCTCGAACTCGACGACGGCACCTTGATTTCGGAGTCGACGGCGATCACCGAATATCTGGATCATCTCGATGGCCATCCGGTCCTCACCGGCAGGACTCCGCGCGAGAAGGCGGTGATCCACATGATGCAGAATCGCGCCGAGGCCGAGCTGATGGGCGCGGTCGACGGCTACTTCCACTACGCCACGCCGGGTCTCGGGCCTGCGATGCAGCCCTATGTGGCTCCGGAGTGGGCCGGCAGGAAGGAATGGGGTGAGCGGCAGCGCGAAAGGGCCGTCCGCGGCATGACGTATTTCGACGGCGTCCTGAAGACCCAACCGTTCGTTGCCGGCGATGCATTCTCGATGGCCGATATCACGGTGTTTGCGAGCCTGGACTTCGCTGGCGCGGCGGGGATACCGATCCCCGATGCGTGCAAATCCCTCATGGCCTGGCGGGAAAAAATATCAAATCTACCGAGCGTCAAGAACCGGACAGGTCGCGATTTCCTGCCGGAGGACCTCAAACGGTTCGGCCTGTGAGCAACGGCGTGATGTCCGCTCCGGATCGGTCGCAGCCATTCACGCGTATCAACGCAGCCGAACCACCGGTGCCGCTTCAGGCGCAGCATCCTGTGTCTCGGCCTGCGTATCGTCGATTTCCCCGGCCCCCTTCGGTAACGCTGCCATCACCTCGATGCCCTTGCTGTGGCAGATGGTGGCGAGACGCTCGGGCAGCTCCTGGTCGGTGACGAAGGTCTGGATCTGGCTGATATGGGCGATGCGCACCGGCGCGCTGCGGCGGAGTTTTGTAGAATCGGCAACCAGCATGACGCTGCGGGCGTTGGCGATGATGGCTTGCGCCACCTGCACCTCGCGATAGTCGAAGTCGAGCAGCGCGCCCTCCCCGTCGATCGCGGATGCGCCGATGATGGCGTAGTCGACCTTGAACTGGCCGATCAACTGCGTCGCGGTCGAGCCGACCACAGCACCGTCGGCGCGCCGCACCGTGCCGCCGGCGACCACCACCTCGATGCGGGGATGGCGGTAGAGCAGCATCGCGACGTTGAGATTGTTGGTGATGACCAGGAGATCCTCGTGCGAGGTCAGCGCGCTCGCGACTTCCTCGGTCGTGGTGCCGATGTTGATGAAGAGCGAGCATCCGTTCGGGATCAGCGAGGCGGCGGCAGCGCCAATCGCCTTCTTCTCGTCGGCGGCGACGAACCGCCTCGCCTCATAGGCGAGGTTTTCGACGCCGGAGGCGATGATCGCGCCGCCATGGATGCGGGTCAGCGAGCGGCGCTCGCAGAGATCGTTGAGATCCTTGCGGATGGTCTGCGCCGAGACCTCGAACTTGCGCGCCAGCTCCTCGACCATGACGCGGCCGGAGGCGCGCGCGATGTTGAGGATTTCGGCTTGGCGATGGGTCAATCCGGTCACGGCAATGGCCTCAAATCAGAACGATGCATGGTGCGGCGGTTCGCGCCGTTGGTCAATGCGCGCACTCATCACGGTTAACGGACAAGGCCTCTCACCATGCCATCGCCGCCGCGAGACGCACGAGCAGGTCCGGATCATCGAAAGCGCTGGCGGAGGAGATTGCGCCAGCGGCAACAAGGTCAGCATGGCTGAGGCTGGTCCGGATGCCGATGGTCGGAATGCCGGCCGCCGTTGCCGATTGCACGCCGGTGCGGGAATCCTCGAACGCGATGGAGGCCGCCGCACTGCCGCTGACGAAGCGCAGTCCTTCCTGATAGGGCAGCGGATGCGGCTTGCCGTGCGGCAGCTCGTCGCCGATCACGATCGCCCGAAAGCGGTGGGTGATGCCGAGGCCGGAGAGCAGCAGTTCGGCGTTGAGGCGCGGGGCATTGGTCACGGCGACCATGGGAATGCCGGCAGCATCCGCTCGGTCGAGCAATGCCATCAGGCCCGGCAGCGGCTCGATCTGCCCGGCGACGAGCTCGCGGAAGACTTCCTCCTTCTCGCCGAGGATCACGGCGCGCCGTTCCACCGTTTCGTCGGGCAGAAAGCGTTCACCAATCGCTACATTGGCGAAACCTTGCAGCTCCCTGGAGAAGCGCGCGTGATCGAACACATGGCCGCGCGGCCCCAGCACCTGGTTGAAGGCCTTGAGGTGCAGCGGGTCGGTGTTGGCGAGCGTGCCGTCGATGTCGAACAGCAGCGCCTTGCCAAGTGCTTCGATCATTTCCGTACTTTCCCGAATGCGGTACGCATCAATGCGGAAGACGTATCAATACAGCGTCAATCGCGCAATGACGCGCGTGCATGGCCATCACACGGCACTCGACAAAGTCGCGCGCGGCTGCAACACTCCGTGCAAGATCAAAAAGGAGGAAACGATGACGATCAACCGACGCGATCTGGCTCTCTCGACCCTGGCTGTCTCGGCGCTTGCGCTCACCACACCGGTGCTGGCCGCCTCGGCGGACGAGGAAGCCGTGGCGAAGAAGGTCGAAGCCTTCCGCCTCGCCCAGATCGCGGCCGAGCCGAAGGCGCTCGGCGCGCTGTGCTGGGACGATCTCAGCTATAGCCATTCCAACGGCAAGGTCGAGGACAAGGCGACCTTCGTCACCAACGCCACCGACGGAAAATCCAAATTCCTGTCGATCGCGTATCAGGACCCGACCATCAAGGTCGTCGGCCCCGCCGCGATCGTGCGCTTCCACTGGGTCGCGGAACAGGAGATGGCGGCCGATGGGAAGAAAGTGCCGACCAACCTTCACATCCTGATGAACTGGCAGAAGCAGGGCGACGACTGGAAGCTGCTGTCGCGGGCCGCGACGAAGTTGTGATGATGTTTCTTACCCTCTCCCCCTGTGGGAGAGGGTGGATCGCCGCGTAGCGGCGAGACGGGTGAGGGGTCTATCTCCGCGAGCGAACCTCTCACGAATCTCTCGCAGCTGAATTCGCTGAAACAACCCTCATCCGGCGCTTCGCGCCACCTTCTCCCACAAGGGGAGAAGGAAGAGCGACTACGCCGCTTCCTTCACATCGCCGTTAACCAGCTTGCGTGCGGCGCGCTCGGCTTCGCGCGCGTTGCGGAAGATCTGGCCTTCGAGGCGATTGAATTGATGGGACGAGGCGAAGAAGCAGTAGCCTCCATCGCCACGAACGACGATACCCGCAGTTTCTGAATTGACTTCGATGATGTAGCTGTCCGGCATGGCCCGTAGATTCCTCAATGCGGGCAAATAACCGGATCCCTGCCCAAAGGTTCCTCGGGCAAATCAGCCGGTCTCCGCCCCGAATCGACACGTAACTGAGTACGCCGAGACCTCATCCGTTTTATGACTGGTTGTTGGCGAAGCCGCGACGCGTTGACTCACGAGCGCCGCGTTTCGTCCGCCGCAAATTTTCGTGAGATGGGACGCAACGCCGCGCGCGGTTACGTCGCGATCGGCGGATCGTCGCGACGGATCGCTTGCGGACGGCCTTGATCGTCGATCGAGACGTAGGTGAAATTGCCGTCGGTCACCAGGATCGGCTGCAGCTCCCGGCGCCGCAGCGCCCAGGCTTCGAGATGCACCGTGAGCGACGTGCGCCCGGTCCGCACAAGGTTGGCGTAGACCGAGACAAGATCGCCGACATAGACCGCTTTGCGAAAATTCATCGCCTCGATCGCGACCGTTACCGTGCGCGACTTCGCGACCTTGGATGCAAACACGCCGCCGCCGACGTCCATCTGGCTGAGCAGCCAGCCGCCAAAAATGTCGCCATTGGCGTTGGTGTCGGCGGGCATCGCCAGCGTGCGGATGCAGAGATCGCCGCGCGGCCCAGCATCGGAGCTGGTAGGGGGGTGGACGTGCGTATCGGTCATATGGTTGATCTCCGCGGCTCTCGCCTCTGAATACAAAGCCGCGTCGCCTTGCGCAACATCGGCACGAGACAAGCTCGCACTATCCAACCGACCGCGGCGGCCCGACGAAGACGCCGGTATCGTTGAGTTTGCGTTGCCAGTCCGTATCGTCGGCCCGCGGCGCGCGCCCGGTCGTTACCGTCACCAGCCATTCCAGCCTGCTCCAAAGCCGGAGACCGTCGCACGGATAATTGGCCCATCCATTGATGACGCAATAACGGATGGTGTGTTCGCGGTGGTGACGCCAATGATGCTCGGGTGAGCAGACCAGATGCAGCCGTTGCGCGATGCGCAGGAGCGGCGGGCGGACCGGCCAGTGCGCGAGATTGTGAAAGCTCATGCCAAACAGCATGCAGGTCGCGATCACGAGCCAGACGATCATCAGCGCATAGGTGAGCGCGGAAACCGGAAACAACGCCGTAACGGCGGCCGCACTCCCGACCACCACGGCGCTCGGTGCCGCACCGAGGGCCGCCTGGTCGAGGAATTCGTAGAGCAGGACGTGGCTGGGATGAGTGTGATGCTCGCGGGTCATCGCGATACCGCGGCCGAGCATCCTCTCGTCGAGCCAGGTGTCGACCACCCAATGCACCAGCCCCGAAAAAAGATCGGCAAGGAAATACCCGACCAGGAGTGCCGCGGTCAGCCATGGCCAGCGCAATCCCATCGCGTGGTAACACCCGACGAGATAGACCGCGCAGCACAGCATCACGACAGCATCGGCCCCGCAGCACAGCCGCGTGATGATGATCTCGCGCTGGGTCGCATGCTTGAAGAACGGGATCGTCGGCATCGGCGATACTCCTCACGGGCTGCACCACCCATGATAGCATCCTATGCCGACACTCCCCTATTTCAAATTGTCCCAGCCCGCATCCGGCGCGAACCGCCCGCCGAATCGATCGGCGAGTTCGCGCAGGGTGGACACGATATTTTCCACGCCGCGCGTACGCGCATAGTTCAGCGGCCCGCCGCGGAACGGCGCATAACCCGTGCCGAAGATCATGGCGCCATCGACCGTATCAGGGTCATCGACGATGCCTTCGCGTAGCGCCGCGACGCAGACATTGGACATCGGCAGCACCAGGCGGTCGATCATCTGGTCGGTGACGCGCGGGCCAGTCTCGGGCAATGGAGCCTTCTCGGCCTTGCCGTCCTTCCAGGTGTAAAAGCCCTTGCCGGTCTTGCGGCCGAGCTCGCCCTTGGCGACTTTTTCGCGCAACCACGCGGGCGTGGGCGGCAGCATGTCGCCGAATTTGGTGCGCAGCATGTCGCCAACGTCGAGGCAGATATCGAGCCCGACCTGATCGGCCAGCTCGATCGGCCCCATCGGCATGCCGAACTGTTCGGCCGCAGCATCGATCAGACGCTGGTCGGTCTTCTCGTCCAGCATCACCATCGCCTCCAGCATATAGGGCGTCAGCGCGCGATTGACGAGGAAGCCGGGCGAGCTCTTCACCGGCAGCGGCAACCGGTCGATCGCGCCGACGAAGGCGAGCGCCTCTTTCAACACCTGCGCATCATTGCCGTCATGGCTGACGATTTCAACCAGTTGCAGCCGCGACACCGGGTTGAAGAAATGCAGGCCGACAAGCCGCTCCGGCCGGGCCAGCGTGGTGCGCAGATCCTGGAGCGGAATGCTCGACGTGTTGGTCGCAAGGATCGCGCCAGGCTTCATCCTTGGCTCGAGGCCGGCATAGACCTTCTGCTTCAGCGCGAGCTTTTCCGGCACCGCCTCGATGATGAGATCGGCGTTGCGGACGCCCTCGCCGTCCATGTCGGGGATGAGGCGATCGAGCGCGTCGCGCGCATCTGTCGGCTTGCGGATGATCTTGCCGTAGAGCTTGGCGGCGCGCTTCACGGCGCCCGCGATCGGTTCGGCCTTCATGTCGGCGAGCGATATGCGCAGTCCCTGCCCCGCGCACCAGGCCGCGATGTCGCCGCCCATCGCGCCGGCGCCGATGACATGGACATGCTTGATGGTGTTGCCGGGGCCTGCGGCCTTCTTCATCTGCTCGCGCAGGAAGAAAACGCGAATCAGGTTTTGCGCGGTCGGCGTCACCATCAGCTTGGCAAAGGACACCTGCTCGGCCTTCAGCATCCCGGCCTTGCTGCCGCCATGCGTCTGCCAGAGATCGATCAGCGCATGAGGCGCGGGATAATGTTCGCGGGGAGCAACCTTCGCCGCCGCCGAGCGCATCCGTTTTGCGAGCAGCCCGCGCACGGGCGAGAGGTTGGCCGCGCGCGTCAGAAGGCCCGGCCGCGCCCGCTTCAGGCGACCGAACAGCGCATCCTTCACCGCGTTGCGGACGTGGCGCTCCTGCGTCACGGTATCGACGAGGCCGATCGATTTTGCGCGGCGCGCATCGATGGTGCGGCCGGTCAGCATCAGCGCCATCGACTGGGTCGGATTGACCAGTGCTGTGAAGCGCGCGGTGCCGCCGAGGCCGGGATGCAGTCCCAGCATCACCTCCGGGAAGCCGAAGCGCGAGCCGTCGATGGCGATGCGCGACTGGCAGGCGAGCGCAACCTCCAGGCCGCCGCCGAGGCAGAAGCCATGGATGACCGCGACCGTCGGCAGTTTTAACGCCTCCAGATGATCGACCACGGCATGCGCGGCGCGGATGCGCGTTTCCACCATCTCGGGATCGGATGCGCCGCGGAATTCATTGACGTCGGCGCCGGCAATGAAGCCGGACGGTTTTGCCGAGCGGATCACGAGGCCCGCCGGGCGCTCGGTTTCGATCGCCGCGAGCACGGCGTCGAACTCCTCCATCACGTCGGATGAGAGCGTGTTGGCGCTTGTCTCGGCGCGGTCGAACAGCAGCCAGGCAACGCCGTCGGCATCGCGCGTCAGCTTGAAGTTCTTGTACGGATTGTCCGCCGTGTGCTGGGGCCCAAGCTCCAGCACGCGGTCGCCGAGCGCGGTCATGATCTTCGAATCCATGGTCACACCGCCTCGATCAGCATGGCGCCGCCAAGTCCGCCGCCGATGCACTCGGTGGCCACGCCACGCCGTGTGCCGAGCCGCTTCATCGCGTTGACGAGATGCAGCACGATGCGATTGCCGGAGGTGCCGACGGGATGGCCGAGCGAGATCGCGCCGCCATCAACGTTGAGTTTTTCACGGTCGATCTCGCCGGCGGCGCCGTCGAGCCCAAGAATCTCGCGACAGAATCTGTCGTCGTTCCAGGCGGCGAGGCAGCCGAGCACTTGCGTGGCGAAGGCTTCGTTCAATTCCCAGGTCTCGACGTCCTTGATGGTGAGGTCGTTGCGCTGGAGCATCGGCGTCGCCGACATCACGGGACCGAGCCCCATGATGCTGGGATCGAGCGCGGCCCAATGGCTGTCGACGATCGCCGCCTTCGGCGTGAGCTTATGCTTTGCCACCGCCGCGTCGGAGGCGAGGATCACCCAGGAGGCGCCGTCGGTGATCTGCGAGGAATTTCCGGCGGTGACCTGGCCCCAGGGACGTTCGAACACCGGCCGGAGTTTTGCGAGTGTCTCGGCCGTCGAATCCGGTCGTACGCCATCGTCGTGGTCGAAGAATTTTCCGTCGCGGGAGAACGCGGTCTCGACCTCGCCCTTGAGAAACCCTTCAGTCTGCGCGTGCGCGAGCCGGCGATGGCTTTCGGCGGCATAGGCATCCGACTGTGCGCGCGTAATGCCGAAGAGATGGCCGACGACCTCGGCGGTCTGGCCCATGTTGAGGTCGGTGATGGGATCGGTCAGTCCGCGCTCGAGGCCGATGATCGGCTTGAGATAACGCGGCCGCAGCTTGAACGCGGCGGCCATCTTCGCAGCCACGCCCTTGGCGGTGGCAAGGCCGGCGAACCAGCGCACGCCGGAATTCGGCCAGACCAGCGGCGCGTGGCTGAGCGCCTCGGTGCCGCCGGCCAAGATCATGTCGGCATGGCCTTCGCGGATGTAGCGGTAGGCGGTGTCGATCGACTGCATGCCGGAGCCGCAATTGATCTGCACCGTGAAGGCGACCATGTCCTCGCCCATGCCGAGCCTGAGCGCGGCGACGCGCGCCGGGTTCATCTCGTCCGCAATGACGTTGACGCAACCGAGGATGACCTGGTCGAAGTCAGTTGGCGAAAACGGCTGGCGCGCCAGCAGCGGCCGGCCGCATTGCACGGCGAGATCGACCGGCGTGAACGGCCCCGGCCCGGAGCGCGCTTTCAGAAACGGCGTCCGACTGCCGTCGACGATGAAAACCGGTCGTGCCATCAGCTCGCCGCCCTCTGTTCTCCGAGTTCCTGGAAGAACTGATGCACGTCGCCGGTTTTCTTGTAAATCGGCGACAGCGCCTCCGGTGCAAAATCGTCGACCTCGATTACTTTTGTGACGGCTTCGTGAGCCACCGCAAGCTGCTCGCCCTCGGCCTGCGTGATCACGCCCTTGGCAACGGCGTCCTTCCAGTCTCTCAAATGTGCAGCACGCATGCGCTTGGCGATCGCATCCGACCCCGTCACCAGCTTGAACGCACGCTCCAGCCGGGCAAAACCGCTGTCGTCATCGACATAAGCGAGATCCGGCGTAAGGCGCTCGCGCGCCGCTGACGGCTCCAGCACAAGGCTCGCGCATTGGTGCACGACGCGGTCGGAGGGGCCGAGCACGCGCGCACCAAAAGGTTGGACCACGAGCTTAAGGATCACAGCGACAAAACGGTTGGGCAGATTGGCGAGAATTTCGGCGAGCCGGTTCTCGATGGTCTTGAAGCCCGTCGCCATGCACCATTCCAGCGCAGCAAAATCCTCCTTCTGCCGCCCTTCGTCCTGCCAGCGTTTCAGCGCGGCCGAGAGCAGATACAGCTCGGAGAGAATGTCGCCGAAGCGCGCCGACAGCATCTCCTTGCGCTTGAGCGCGCCGCCGAGCGTGAGCAGCGCCATGTCGGCGCAGAGCGCAAATGCCGCGGAGTAGCGCGAGAGCTGGCGATAGAATGGCGTGGCGTCGCCCGCATCGGGCGCAAGCGCAAACGCACCAAAAGTCCAGCTCCGGCCGAAGGCGCGGAGCAAATTATTGAAGCTGTGGCCGACATGTTTCCAGAACGCCTTGTCGAACGCGGTGAGCCCGCGCTCGCGATCGGTGTCCGCCAGCGCATTCATCTCATCGAGCAGATAGGGATGCGCGCGGATCGCGCCCTGCCCGAACACGATGAGATTGCGCGTCAGGATGTTGGCGCCCTCGACCGTGATGCCGACGGGCACGGCGCGATGCAGATTGCCGAGATAGTTTTGCGGACCGTCGATCACCGCTTTGCCGCCATGGATGTCCATGGCGTCGTCCACCGCGATGCGCATCCGCTCGGTTGCGTGCAGCTTCATGATGCCGGAAATCACGGCGGGATGAACCCCCGCATTGAGCGCTGCGCAGGTGAGCCTGCGCGCCGCGTCGAGCTGATAGGCGGTGGCGACGATGCGCGCGAGCGGCTCCTCGACGCCCTCGAATTTGGAGATGGAGATGCCGAATTGCTCGCGGATGCGGGCATAGGCGCCGGTGGTGCGCGCGGCATAGGCGGCACCGGCAGCAGACAGCGACGGCAGCGAGATGCCGCGGCCGGCGGCGAGCGCCGTCATCAGCATCTTCCAGCCCTGCCCGAGCCGCCCCTCACCGCCGATGACGTAGTCGAGCGGGATGAAGACATCGCGGCCCCAGTTCGGGCCGTTCTGGAACACCTGCATCGACGGCAGATGGCGCTGGCCGATCTCGACGCCGGGCAAATTGGTCGGGATCAGCGCCACACTGATGCCGAGCTCTTCCTGCTGGCCCACGAGATGATCGGGGTCATAGGCCTTGAAGGCGAGGCCCAGCAGGGTCGCGACGGGGCCGAGCGTGATGTAGCGCTTGTGCCAGTTGAGCCTGAGGCCGACGACCTCACGGCCTTCGAAGGTGCCCTTGCAGATGATGCCGGTGTCGATCATCGAGGCGGCGTCGGAGCCGGCTTCGGGGCTGGTGAGACCGAAGCAGGGAATGTCGCGGCCATCGGCAAGGCGCGGCAGCCAGCGCTCTTGCTGCTCTTTCGTCCCGAAGCGCATTAGCAACTCCCCGGGGCCGAGGGAGTTCGGCACCATCACGGTGACGGCGGCCGCGATCGAGCGGGTCGAGATCTTCCGCACGACTTCCGAATGCGCATAGGGCGAGAAGCCGAGGCCGCCAAAGTCCTTCGGAATGATCATCCCGAAGAATTTTTCGCGCTTGATGAAGGCCCAGACGTCCTGCGGCAAGTCGCGCAATTCCCAAAAGATCTTCCACTCGTCGAGCATGGCGCAGAGCGCGTCGACGGGGCCGTTCAGGAAAGCCTGCTCCTCGTCGGTCAGCTTTGCCTGCGGCACCTTCAGCAGCTTCGACCAATCAGGATTGCCGGTGAAGAGATCGGCGTCCCACCAGACATCACCGGCCTCCAGCGCCTCGCGCTCGGTGTCGGACATCGCCGGCAGCACGCCGCGCGCCCAGGAGAAGATCGGCTTTGTGATGTTGTCGCGGCGGAAGCTCATGGTGGACCTCATGCATCGGCGCAGTGACAGGGCATTTTAGCGGAAACTTGCCGGCGGAAGTGAACACTTCGCGAGCTAAAAGCAGCGAATTGACGCGGCCGGGCGGCCGCCCCCGGGGACCATAACGGCCGGGGCGTGGAGGCAGTTCCGGGGAGGATGGGTCGCAGACGGGCCCGGCCTAATCCGGCCGGACCATCTCGAACATGTTTTCCGGCTTGATCTCAAAGTAGTCGCCGCGGCGGCCGGCGCGGACGATGGGGCGGGCGGCCGCCGTCTGGTAGACGCCGTCCTTGATCATGGCCTTGTCGATGTGGACGGCGACGACCTCGCCGAGCGTCAGCCAGGCATCGGCTTCCTTGCCGTCTGCGCCCTTGAGGCGGACGATGTCGGACACCTTGCACTCGAAGGCGACAGGGCTCTCGGCCACGCGCGGCACGTTGACGAGCTTGCCGGGCACGGCGGTGAGGCCCGCGATCTCGAATTCGTCGACCTCGGGGCCGACATGCGCGGCAGTGGCGTTCATGTGCTTGGCCAGATCCATCGTGGTCAGATTCCAGACGAATTCGCCGGTCTGCTTGATGTTCTCGACCGAGTCCTTCCAGTTGGTGGAGGAGAAGCCGATGATCGGTGGCACGTAGCAGAAGGCGTTGAAGAAGCTGTAGGGCGCGAGATTGACGTGGCCCTTGGTGTCGCGGGAGGAGATCCAGCCGATCGGCCGCGGCGCGATGATGGCGTTGAAGGGATCGTGCTTGAGGCCGTGGCCCTTGGAGGGCTCATAGAAGTAAAGGTCTTTGTCGGTCACGCGCTGCTTCTCCGCTATCCGCCATTCCGGGCAATGCGAAGCAGCTTATAGGGGGAAACGCCCCCGCCCGTCAGTGGCGCGGGGACAGACCCGCGATGACGAAATCGATCATCTGGTCGATGGTCGGGCCCGGCTTGGTCGCGCACTGGGCGATCATCTGGGGGTGGAAGAAACGCATCATCGCGGTGCAGACGCACATCGAGGCCAGTTGCAGGTCCGGCGCCTCGAACTCGCCGGAGGCCGTGCCTTGCGCGATCATCTGGCCGATCGCCGTGGTGATCAGCTCCATATGTGCGACGCAGACCTCCCAGTCCTCCTGCATCGCGATCTCGACCATCTCATGCAGCTTGTTGTCGCCGACATAGCGCTCGGTATTCATGCGATGGATGGTGGTCAGCAGCTCGCGGAAGCGCGGCAGCACCGGACCGGGCCTTGCCACGATCCGCTGCGCCTCGAGCTCGACCTCGCCCATCAGGCCCCGCGCCACCGACTGATGAATCGCCTTCTTCGATTCGAAGAAGCGATACACGTTGGCGGGGCTCATCCTGAGCTCCTTAGCGATGTCGCCGACCGTGGTCTTCTGGTAGCCGATCACGCGGAACAGCCGCTCGGCCACCTCGAGGATACGATCCCGGGTGTCGACTTCGATATGTTCCGAAATAAGGGCCATCAGTCAGGACTCGTTCGTCGGCAGTCTTCTCATTTATTCAGCCGCTTCAGCAAGCGGAATTGCGTGCTGGTCATCGCTCCCATGCTGCGGCGCGGTAGGTTGCTCGGAAGAACCAGCTTCGTCCAGGCTCTTCCTGAACCACAGGGCATAGAGGCCCGGCAGGTACAACAGCGTCAGGAACGTCGCCACAAACAGTCCTCCCATGATCGTGATTGCCATCGGGCCCCAGAAGGCCGAGCGCGACAGCGGGATCATGGCGAGGATCGCGGCGAGCGCGGTCAGCACCACAGGGCGGGCACGGCGGACGGTCGCCTCCACGATCGCCTCGCGGCGGGTAAGGCCGTGCGAGACGTCGGTCTCGATCTGGTCGACCAGAATGACCGCGTTGCGCATGATCATGCCGGCGAGCGCGATCAGGCCGAGCAGCGCCACGAAGCCGAACGGGGCGTTGGCGATGTTGAGGCCGAAGGAGGCGCCGACGATGCCGAGCGGCGCGGTCAGGAACACCAGGATCAGGCGTGAGAAGCTCTGCAGCTGGAACATCAGCAGCGTCAGCATCACCATGACCATCAGCGGGAAGAGGATGAAGATCGAGGCGTTGCCCTTGGCGGATTCCTCGAACGCCCCGCCCGGCTCGATCCGGTAGGCCGGCTCGAGGTTGTCCTGAATCTGCTTCAGCTTCGGGGCGATCTGGCCGGTGACGTCGGGCGCCTGCACGCCGTCGACGACGTCGGAGCGCACGGTGATCGCCATGTCGCGGTTACGCCGCCACATGATCGGCTCCTCGTGGGCATATTCGATCTTTGCGACCTGCTGGAGCGGCACGGCGACGCCGTTGCGCGAGGTGATGGTGAGATCGCCGACGCCGCCGAGGTCGAGACGTTCGGACGGGACCGCACGCGCAACCACGCCGACCTTCTCGATGCCGTCACGGATGGTCGTGACCGGTGTGCCCGAGATCAGCAGCGCGAGTGCCTGCGAGACGTCCTGCGGGGTCAGGCCCATAGCGCGGGCACGATCCTGGTCGACGACGAGCTTGAGGAACGGCGACTGCTCGTTCCAGTCGAGCTGGACGTCCTTGACGCTCTTGTTCTGCCGCATGACGTCGCGGACTTGATAGGCGATCTCGCGCACCTTGTTGGCATCGGGGCCGATCACGCGGAACTGGACCGGGAAGCCGACCGGCGGGCCGAAATTGAAGCGGTCGACGCGCACGCGCGCCTCGGACAGGAAGCCCTCGGCAGCCGCACTCTCGATCTTGGCCTTGATCCGCTCGCGCGCCTCGACACCCTTGGCGACGATGACGATCTCGGCAAAGGCCTCGTTCGGCAACTGCGGATTAAGGCCGAGCCAGAAGCGCGGCGAGCCCTGGCCGACATAGGCCGTGTAGGTCTCGATGTCCTTGTCGTCCTTCAGCAGCGTCTCGGCCGTCTTCACCGCCTTCTCAGTGACGTTGAAGGCGGTGCCCTCAGGCAGGCGCAGCTGGAGGAACAGCTCGGGCCGCTCCGACAGCGGGAAGAACTGCTGCTGGACATGACCGAAGCCGACGATCGAAGCAATGAAGATGCCGACGGTCGCGACCACCACGGTGATGCGGTGATTGACGCACCATTGCACGATGGCGCGCAGGCCGCGGTACATCCGGGTCTCGTAGACCGCGTGCGGATCGTGGTTGTGGTGCACCTTGATGTTGGGCAGCAGCATGACGCCGATATAGGGCGTGAAGATCACTGCCACGAACCAGGAGGCGACCAGCGCGATCGCCACGATCCAGAAGATGCTGCCGGCATATTCGCCGACCGCGGAATTGGCAAAGCCGATGGGGAGGAAGCCAGCGGCCGTGACCAGCGTTCCCGTGAGCATCGGAAACGCAGTGGATTCCCAGGCAAAGGACGCCGCACGATAGCGATCCCAGCCCTGCTCCATCTTCACCACCATCATCTCGACCGCGATGATGGCGTCGTCGACGAGCAGGCCTAGCGCGATGATCAGCGCGCCGAGTGTGATGCGGTGCAGATCGAGCGACAGCACATTCATGACGATGAAGACGATGCCGAGCACTAGCGGCACCGACAGCGCGACCACGATGCCAGTACGCCAGCCGAGCGCCAGGAATGAGACGAACAGCACGATGACGAGCGCTTCCATGAAGGAGTGCACGAACTCGCTGATAGCGTGCTCGACCACCTTGGGTTGGTCGGCGATGAGCTTGACGTCGACGCCCTGCGGCACCGCCTTCATGAATTCGGCCGTCGCCTTCTCGACCTCTTTGCCGAGATCGAGGATGTTGGCGCCCTTGGCGGTGACGACGCCGATGCCGATCGCGGCCTTGCCTTCCTGGCGGACGACGAAGCTCGGCGGATCGACATAGCCATGGGTGACGGTCGCGATGTCGCCGAGGCGGAACACGCGGCCATTGCTTTCGACCGGGGTCTCGGCCACGGCGTTGGCGCCGTCGAGCGCGCCGGTGACGCGCAGCGGCACGCGCTGCGACGAGGTCTCGACCGTGCCGGCCGGCGTCACATTGTTCTGCTTGGCGAGCGAATCGAACAGCGCCTGCGGGGTGATGCCGAGCGTGGCGAGCTTGGCATGGCTGAACTCAACGAAGATGCGCTCGTCCTGATTGCCGTAGACGTCGACCTTGGTCACGCCCGGCACCTTCAGGAGGCGCTGACGGAAACCTTCCGATATCTTCTTGAGCTGGGCGTAATCGGCGCCGTCGCCGGTCATCATGTAAAGGATGGAATCGACGTCGGAGAACTCGTCATTGACGACGGGCCCGATAATGCCCGAGGGCAGCTGGCCCTGCACGTCGGCGAGCTTCTTGCGCAGTAGATAGAAAAGGTACGGCACGTCCTTCGGCGGCGTGGAATCGCGGAATGTCACCTGGAGCGCGGTGAAGCCGGGCTTCGAATAGGTCTGCACCTTCTCGAAGTAAGGCAGCTCCTGAATCTTCTTCTCGATGGGATCGGCGACCTGCGCCTGCATCTCCTGCGCGGTCGCGCCCGGCCACAGCACGGAGACATTGACCACCTTCACGGTGAAGAACGGATCTTCGGCGCGACCGAGCTTCTCATAGGAAAAGAAGCCGGCGACGCCGAGTATGATCATCAGGAACAGGACCAGCGTCGGATGGCTGACGGCCCAGGCCGAAAGGTTGAAGCGCTTCATCGCTCTCTCCGAAAGATGGTCCAGTTGCAAAAAACGACAGCCACTCTGTTCAAACCGTCGTCGCGAGGCAGCGAAGCAACCCAGGGGGCTGGGCAGGTTCTGGATCGCTTCGCCGCTTCAGCCCCAGCATTTGCGCTTGGGCCGAAACTCACCTCACACGACGTAACTCGTAAAAACTTCTAGAAAGACAGCGACGACACGATCCGGACCTTCTGGCCCGGATCGAGCTTCTGCACACCGAGGGCGACGATCTTGGCGCCCTCGTCCACACCGCTGGTGATGACGACGTCGTTGCTCTCGTAGGATTTCACCACGACCGGCTTCAGCGTGACCGCGCCGTTGTCGTCGACGACGTAGAAGGAGGGCTTGCCGCCTTCGTTGAACAGCGCCGACAGCGGCAGCCGCGCAACGCGCTCGGTGGCGGCGTCGGACAGCGTCAGTGTCGCGGTCATGCCGAGCGAGACCTTGTCGTCAGCCTCGGGCAGCGAGAATTTTGCGAGATAGGTGCGTGTCGCGGAATCCGCGGTGGGCGCGATCTCGCGCAGCTTGGCCGTATATTTCTTGCCCGGCTCCGACCAGAGAGTGACGCTGGCGGCGCCCGACTTGGCACGTCCGACCAGCGTCTCAGGGATCGCGACGACCGCTTCCTTCTCGGCAAAGCGGGCGACACGGATCGAGGTCTGGCCTGCGGCAACCACCTGGCCGGGCTCGATCAGCGTCGCGGTGACGACGCCACGGGCGTCGGCGTTGAGCGTCGCGTAGGAAAGAGAATTCTTGGTCAGCTCGACCGAGCGTTGAGCGCGGTCGAGACGCGCGCGGGCCTCATCGGCGGCGGCGCGGCTCGAATCCATCGCCGCATCCGTGGTCCAGCCCTTGGCCTTCAGATCCTTGGCGCGCTGCTCGGCAGCGGAGGCCTGGGCCAGCACGCCGGTCGCAGCGGTCTGCTCGGCGACGGCCTGTTCGGCCTGGAGTTTCAGGTCGATCTCATCGAGCGTCGCGAGCGGCTGGCCGATTTCGACGGTCTGGCCGACTTCGACCAGGCGCTTGTCGACCTTGCCGGCGACGCGGAAGCCGAGATCGCTCTCAATCCGCGGCCGGACGGTGCCGACGAAGCTACGCTCCGGGGTCTCGGCATCATAATGCGCGGCTGCGACCAGAACCGGCCGCGGCGGCTCAGCCTTTTGCGCCACGGTATCATTACATCCGGCCAGGGAGGCGGCCATCAGGGCCAGCGACACACCTGCCAAGAGCCTGGAATAGCTCGATAAAACTGACCGGACGAACATCGAAGGACACTCCTGCCTCTGCAATGAGAGGAATGTCGACTAATCACTGATGAAAGTCAATATTCGTCAGTCATCAGGAAAGCGTGATCGTTAACGGGTGGTAAGGATTGGAAGCCTACCCCTGCCGCGTCGCGGCTGATGGAATCACATCCCCCGCATGACGCAGGCATTCACCCCGTTAAAGGTCCGGTTATTTCGGCCGGTTCTGCCGTTGTTGGAGCATTTGGCCCAGAGCGCTTCGACGTCCTTCACGCTGCGCTTCTGCCCGGGGGTGCCTGACGGCCCGGGCTCAGCTGCCGTGGGGCGTTCGGCAGGCGGTTTTGCCGCAACGGGCGGGGCCTCGCGCCGCGCCGGCTGCTTGGCCCGGACGCGCACGCAGGTGTTGTCGTCGCCGAGTTCGAAGCCGGCCCCGCAGGTGATTCTGACACAGTCTTCGCCGCTTGGACGGAAACCGTGCTCGCAGATCAGCGGGCAAACCCGGACCGGACGGCCGCGAACGGCGTCCAGCGCATCGAGGCTTGCAAGCTTCACATCGAATTTCGTCCCGGCATTCTTGTTGAAGAGCTGAAGCGACCGTTGCGCGGCATCGTTCCAGGCGCCGGTGACCTCAGCTTTCAGGCAGCCGACGCGACGCAGCTCTCCTTGCAGGAGACGGGGAATATCGGACGCCGTCTGCTGTGCCGGCTTGGCAGCGCCATCGACATCGGGAGACAAGGCTGCCAGTTGGGTCGCAGCTTTCGTGTCGCCCGCCTTTCCGTCGTCGGTGGCAGCCTTTGCCTGCTCCGCAAGTTGCCGCGCGCGCTCGGCTTCGGCCGCCTTCTGCTCAGCCACTTTGGCTTCCGCAGCTTTGGCCTCTGCAACTCTGGCCTCAGCAGCTTTGGCCGCGTCCTCGCGCGCTTTCTTCTCAGCCGCAAGACGTGCCTGTTCGGCAGCCCGGGCGTCTTCGGCGGCCTTGGCCTTGGCTGCCTGCTCAGCTGCCAGCCGGGTTTGCTCCTGCGCCTTTGCCTCGGCAAGCTGCCTCGCGCGCTCGGCCTCGGCCGCCCTCTGCTCCGCCGCCATAGCCTCAATAGCTTTGGCCTCAATAGCTTTGGCTGCGTCCTCTCGCGCCTTCTTGTCAGCCGTGAGACGCGCCTGTTCAGCGGCTTTGGCGTCTTCGGCGGCCTTGGCTGTCTGCTCGGCAGCGAGCCGGGTTCGCTCCTGCGCCTTTGCCTCGGCAAGCTGCCGCGTGCGCTCAGCCTCGGCCGCCCTCTGCTCGGCCGCTTTGGACTCCGCCGCCTTGGCTGCGTCTTCACGCGCCCTCTTCTCCGCCGCAAGACGCACCTGTTCGGCAGCCCGGGCGTCTTCGGCGGCCTTGGCCTTGGCTTCGGCGACCTTCGCGGCTTGCTCCTCACGGGCCTTTTTCTCGGCCGCAAGGCGCGCCTGCTCGGCAGCCTTGGCTTCCTCCGCAGCCCTGGCCTTGGCTACCTGCTCGGCGGCGAGCCGAGCTTGCTCCTGCGCCTTTGCCTCGGTGACCCGCCGCGCGCGCTCGACCTCGGCTGCCTTCTGCTCGGCTGCTTTAGCCTCCGCGGCCCTGACGGCATCCTCACGTACCTTCTTTTCGGCGGCGAGGCGCGCTTGTTCTACGGCCCTGGCAGCGTCCGCAGCCTTGGCGTCCGCAGCCTTGGCATCCGCAGCCTTCGCCGCAGCAGCCTTGTCAGCCGCGGTCCTTGCCTGCTCCTCCGCAGCCCCCGACCGCGCGGTCTCCTCCGTCAGCTTACGGCGCTGCGCCTTGGCCAGCTCGGAATAGAAGCTGTGAGGATAGGTCGCGATGAAGGATGCCCACACGTCCGGCGTACTGATCTGAAGCGCCAGTTCATAGGCGCGGCGGATCTCGGCTTCGCTATCCCTGGCCGGCGCCGCGAGTTCAACCAGCGCGAGATCCTCGCCGCCAAGCGAGCCATACAGGAACGGCTCCTGCCTGTTGTTGGTCGTCCTGAGTACCTCGTCGCGCACGAAACCGAATGCCTTGCGCAGATCCAGCCCCGGGCGCGGCAGATATTTGATCAGCGCGGCCGTGAACGGGCTGTTCTTGTTGTCGCCATCGGCGGCGGTCGATCCGGCCTTGGCCGCGAAGGCGACCAGCGTGTTGGCTCCGATTGGCTCGACGCGCGCGAGCCCGCGCTCGATCGCGCGCGACGCCGAGGTCCGCTTCATGATCTTGCTGAAGGGATTGTCCCGACAGGCATCGAGGATCACGAGCCGCAGCCGCTTGGCGGGCTCGATCACCGTCAATAGCCGGTCGAGCGGAATCGCCTCGTCAAAGGCATCGATATCGCGCTCCAGCAGCGCATCCGTCGGAATGATGTAGTTGGTCCCATCGATCTCGATGCCGTGCCCGGCAAAATAAAGCACCGCAATGTCGGCATCACGGCTGCGATCAGAGAAATCGCGCAGTGCGCGCCGCAACTCCACGACCTTGAGGTCGCGCTTGAGCTCGACAAGGTCGAAGCCGGCGCCCTTCAACGTCGCGGCCATGACCTCCGCATCGTTGGAGGGGTTCGTGAGCTTGACGACGTTCTGATAGGCGGAATTGCCGATCACCAGCGCGACACGTTTCGCCGCCAGCGCGGGTTGGGCCAAAAGCATCAGAGCGCAGAGCGCCGACGCGAATGTGCTCGCGGCCCACATCAAAATAAAGAATCCCTCAGACAGGCAATATGGAACCGTAACATCGAACGGTTGAGAAGGCGACACGGCTCGCCGAAGGAATGTGAGCGTCCTCACACAGTACGACGCCCACCCCAATCGAACGGAAACGGGTTGATGCCCGGGGACCCCGCCAGCGCTGCCTTACCGCCCCTGTTCGGCGAACTCGTGCTTGGTCTCGTGGCCGCCGACGAAGACCAAAATGCTGGCGATCAGGGGCAGCACGGCGAGCACGAGCAGGCCGGTCGAGGTCTGGCCGGTGGCTTCCTTGACCCAGCCGATCAGATAGGGCCCACCGAAGCCGGCGAGATTGCCGATCGAGTTGATCAGCGCGATCGCGCCGGCGGCCGCGGTGCCTGACAGCCAGGCGGTCGGCAGGGTCCAGAACACGCCGAAGACGCAGAACACGCCGATGGCGGCGAAGGTCAGCGCCACCATCGTCATGACGGGGTCGGTGAGATAGCTGGAGACAGCGAGCGCAATGGCGATCAGGATCATGGGCGCACCGACATGCATCACGCGCTCGCGCGTCGCATCCGAATGCCGCGCCCACAGGATCATCGCGATGGTGCCGAACACATAGGGGATCGCGGTGACAAAGCCGGTCTGCGCATTGGTGAGTCCGAACGCCTTGACGATCTGCGGCAGCCAGAACTGCATGCCATAGAGCGCGCCGACGAAGCCGAAATAGACCAGGCTCAGCATGATCACCTTCGGCGACGACAGCGCCTCACCGAGCGACAGATGCTTCACGGCCTGCTTGGCCGCGATCTCGGAATCGAGCTTCGCCTTGAGCCAGGCCTTCTGCTCGGCTGAGAGCCAGTCCGCCTTCTCCGGCCTGTCAGTGAGGTAGAACCAGGTGACGATGCCGAGCAGCACCGAGGGGATGCCCTCGAGAATGAACAGCCACTGCCAGCCCTTCAGGCCCATCGCACCGTCGAGCCCAAGCAGCAGGCCCGACACCGGCGCGCCGATCACGGTCGAGATCGGCACGGCGATGGCAAAGGCCGCGAGGAAGCGGGCGCGATATTCGGCCGGAAACCAATAGGTCAGATAAAGGATGATGCCGGGGAAGAAGCCGGCTTCGGCCACGCCGAGCAGGAAGCGCAGCACGTAGAAGCTCGTGACACCGCTGGTGAGCGCCATCAGCGCCGAGATGATGCCCCAGGTCACCATGATGCGGGCGATCCAGCGGCTGGCGCCGAACTTCTCCAGCGCCAGATTGCTTGGCACCTCGAAGATGAAATAACCGATGAAGAAGATGCCGGCGCCCCAGGAGAAGATCAGCGGCGTGAACTTGAATTCCGCGTTCATGGTCAGCGCGGCGAAGCCGAGATTGACCCGGTCGAGATAGGAGAAGAAGTAGGCCAGCACCAGGAACGGAATCAGGCGCCAGGAGATGGCGCGAATGGTCGAACTCTCGATTTCCGACTTGGCTGCGCCGGCGGAACCGGCATAGGTCGTGGTCTGGCTCATGGCTTCCCCCCGGGTTGTTGCTTTTGTGAGCTGATCCGGGGTTTTGAGCATCGCGGGCAAAGAGTCAATGGAGCAGGCAATGCACGGGACGCAGCCGGTCAACACCATTGCGCCGCTACGGACATCGCTGGTCCGCGCCGCCCTCGCGCTGGTCGTGATCGCCAGCGGACTGGGCTTGCGCTGGTACGGCTTTCCGCTCGGCCTGCCCGCCTTCGTCGTGAAGTATGGCGGCTCGCTGCTGTGGGCGACGATGGTGTTTCTGCTGGTCGGGGTTTTGCTGCCGCGACTTTCTCGGACGCAGATTGCAGCCATCGCTGTGGCAATCGCAATCTTGGTCGAGCTCTCTCGCCTTGTGCACACGCCATGGCTCGACGCGTTCCGGCTCACCGCGGCCGGCGCCTTGCTGCTCGGGCGCATCTTCTCGCTGTGGAATATCGTGGCCTACATGATCGGCATTGCGCTCGGTGTCTGGCTGGATCGGCTCATGGAGATGCGCAGGGCAGATAAAGGCTAGCCAGCCAGCTTTTTCCTGGTGGCGCGGAGAATCTCATCTGACAATTTGGGATCGCTCACGGCGCGGGCGAGCACAACCGCTCCGACCAGAGAAGCAAGGGTCACGATCGCATCCTCATCGCGCTGGCGTTGCCTCGCCCCCGGACAGATTCGGGCGCTGAGCCACCCGATCATGCCCTTCACGCCGGCGGTAAATCGTTCCCGCGCGCCCTGGCTTTGGCGCTGCATTTCAGAAGACAGGGCCGCAAACGGGCAGCCGCTTCCCGGATCGTCCCGGTGCGCCGGCGAGAGATATTCCGAAACGTAATCGCCGACCGTGGTCATTTTACTGAGTTCTCGTCCCTTGGAGGCGATTGCTTCGGCGATGGCTTCTTCGACAAGCCGCTGCTTGGAACCGAATTGGCTGTAGAGGCCGCCGTGGGTCATGCCGGCCGCTTCGGTCAGCGCGTCGACGCCGGCGCCGGAGATCCCGCGCTCCCGGATCAGGCGCGAGGCCGCCGCTAGAATCCGGTCGCGGTTGTCGGCCGCCTTTTCCTTGGAAACACGCATGTCGAAGGTCCTGAATCAGAGGGTCTTGACAATTATAATTACGACCGCCATCTAATTCAATCATTACGATCGCAATCAAAACCGACGGCGCGGCGCCGATCATCAGGAGAAGGTCATGACCAAAGCAAAGATTGCTCTCGTGACAGGTGCCTCGTCGGGCATCGGCGAAGCCACGGCGCAGCGGCTGGCGACGGCCGGCTACAAGGTCTACGGCACCAGCAGACGCGGAGTTCAGGCCGGCAAGCGATCGTTCGAGATGCTGGCCCTCGACGTGACCAGCGACGAATCCGTGGCGGCGGCGGTCGGCGAGGTGATCCGGCGTGATGGTCGCATCGATCTGCTCGTGAATAACGCCGGATTCGGCGTGGCCCCCGGCGGCGCGGAGGAGAGCTCGATCGAGCAGGCCCGGTCGATCTTCGAGACGAATTTTTTCGGGCTGATCCGGATGACGCGCGCCGTGCTGCCGCAGATGCGCCGCCAGGGCAGCGGCCGCATCATCAACATCAGCTCCGTCCTTGGCTTTCTGCCGATGCCGTATGGGGCGCTCTATGCGGCGACCAAGCACGCGGTGGAAGGCTATTCGGAATCGCTCGACCACGAGCTGCGCACGCGGGGTATCAGGGTCTCCCTCATCGAACCCGCGTACACGAAGACGCCGTTCGACGCGAACTTCATCGAGCCGGACGTCAAGATCGACGACTATCGCGAGGCACGTGCGGGCGTGAGCAGGCGGGTGAATGAGGTCATGGCAACCGCCGAATCGCCGGATGTGGTCGCCGAAACCGTGTTGAAGGCGGCGAACGCGACGCATCCGAAAATTCGGTACGCAGCCGGCAAGCTCGCGAACCGTCTGCGATTTCTTCGCAGATTTGCGCCCGCTGGCCTGGTCGATTCCGGGATTCGAAAGGACCTCCGGCTCGATGCGCCGCAGGCGTCACCGTCCCCCCGTCCCGCACGCGCTTTTTGACGGCATGCGGGCGCCGCCGCTCCCGGCGCAGACCCATCGGACACAGAGACATGAAAGCACTCACCTTCAAGCGTTATGGCAAAGCCGATCAGCTTGCGTTCATCGATACGCCCCGGCCGACGCCAAAGCCGGATGAAATTCTGGTTCAGGTCCACGCGGCCGGCTTGAATCCGATCGACAACATGATTCCGCAAGGAGCATTCAAGCCGATCCTGCGCTTTCAACTCCCGGCCACGTTGGGCAGCGATCTGGCCGGGGTCGTGGTGGAGGTCGGAAATCGCGTCACCCGCTTCAAGCCGGGCGACGAGATCTTCGCCAGCATCTTCGACCTCGGCACGGGCGCGCTCGCTGAATTCGCGGTCGTTCCCGAGACCGCCGCCGCGCTCAAGCCGCCCAACCTGGACTTTGTGCAAGCGGCGTCCATCCCGATGGTCGCACTGACGTCGTGGCAAGCGCTGAATGAGCGTGCGCGCCTCAAGCCCGGCCAAAAGGTATTCATTCCGGCAGGCTCCGGCGGCATCGGCACGTTCGCGATCCAACTCGCGAAATATCTTGGCGCCACGGTGGGAACGACGACCAGCAGCGGAAACGTCGATCTGGTGCGCAGCCTCGGCGCCGATGACGTGGTCGATTACAACAAGCAGCAGTTTGAGACGGTGCTGCGGGACTACGATGCCGTGCTGGGCACAATCAGGGGCGACGCGATCGAGAAATCCCTCGGGATCTTGAAGGGTGGAAGCACCATCGTCTCACTCATCGGACCTCCGGACGCCGCATTCGCCCGTGCCCGAGGCATGAATTTCTTCATGGTGTTCCTGTTCGGCCTGCTGAGCCGCAAGATCATCCGCGGCGCCGGAAAACGCGGCGCCGAATATTCATTCCTGTTTGTGCATCCGGACGGCGGTCAGCTCTCGCAGATCGCCGAGATTCTCAAATCGGGCCACATTCGGCCGGTGATCGACAAAGTATTCCCATTTGCGCAGGCAAAGGACGCCCTCGGCTACCTTGCAAAAGGCAGGGCCAAGGGGAAAGTCGTTGTCCAGATGAGGTAGGGTCACCCCACGCTCATTCCGCGAGCTGAAACCGCTCGAAGCGATCGAGCTCGTCCTCGATCTTGCGCTTGAGCTCCTTGCGCCCCGCGGTCTTCTTCCCCTCCCCGATCCAGGTCCATTTCTGCATCAACAGCTTCTTCGCCTGCCGGTCGGTCTTGAGGTCGAGCGCGGCGACGATCTCGTCGCCGACCAGCACGGGGAGCGCGAAATAGCCGAGCTTACGCCTGGCCTTCGGCACATAGGCCTCGAACAGATGGTTGTAGCCGAAGACGAGATTGGTGCGCTTGCGCTGGATGATCAGGGGATCGAACGGCGACAGGATGTGGACGAGATCCGGCGACACCTCGCCGCTCGCTTCAAGCGCCGCGGGCGCGGCCCAATGCTCCTGCTTGCCGGCGCCGTCGATCGCGACAGGCACGAGCTCACCGCGGCGGACTCGCGAAGCAATCAGGCCTGCGACCGCCTTCTTGCTCGGCGCATCCAAATGGCAGATCGAATCCAGGCTCACCGCACCTTGCGAGCGCAGCGCGCGGTCGAGCAGATAGACCGTGATGTCCTTGCTCGATGCCGGCTTCGGCAGCTTGTCCCAGCCGAAATGGCGGGTCATCAGCTCATAGGTCTTGAGCATACCCTGGCGCTCGCTGACGGTCGCAACGCCCGTGTAGAAGGCGAGCTGCAAGGCCCGCTTGGAGGGCTTGCGGCTCTGCCAAAGGTGCTCTTTCTCGGTGAGCACGTCGTCCTCGATGTCGCGGATCGTCAGCGGGCCGGCGCGCAGCAGCCGCATCACCTTGCGCGTGTCGGCAGGCTTCACCGAAGCATACCATCTGTGCCCTTCACGCTTGTGCTCGCGCATCGCCGGCAGGAAGAAGCGGAAATCGCCAGCCGGCACATAAGACAGCGCGTGGGTCCAGTATTCGAACACGCTTCGGTCGGCGCTCTGGGCCTGGCGCAGATCGGCGCGGCGGTAGGACGGAATGCGGCTGAAGAGGATATGGTGGTGGCAGCGCTCGATCACGTTGATGGTGTCGATCTGTACATAGCCGAGATGGGCGATCGCATCCGCCACGGCTGCCGCGCCCTCCCCGAACGGCGCGCGCTCGTCCAGCCTCTGGGCGTGGAGCCAGATCTGCCGGGCCTGCGTCGTGGTGATCGGAAGCGGTTTGGGCGAGCGTGACATTGCGAGGGGCAATGTAGCGGGATTCGCGCCGGGAAAAAGAAGCGGGCCGGAAACTACAAAAGAAAAAGCCGCGCTGCCATCTGCTGACAGCGCGGCCGGACGGTGCGCGCCTTGGCGCCTACTTCATCATCATGGCCTTCTGCGCCTTCATGTAATGCATGCAGCCGCCCTTCATCTTGCCATTGCTCATGTCCATGTTGGCCATGGCCATTTCCTTGTTGGCCGCGACCTTGGCAGGCGTGTCGGCCGTGCCCATCATCATGGCTGTCGATTTCATCATGTTATCGCCGGTGCACGCCATCATGGCGGCGGATGCGGGCGACAGGGAAAGAGCGAATGCGGCAAGGGCGGCGGCGGTCAGCAAGATCTTCATCGAAAAGTCTCCTCCGTAAAAACCAAACCGGCGCCATGCCGGTATTCGTTAGTACGTTTTTCCAGGAGGAATGTTTCGCGGAGAAGAAATTTTTCTTGCTGCGGTGCGAAGCGAATGAGCCTAGCGGCCATCCTTCGGCGCCTTGGGCCGGTCACCAACGCTGCCGGTGGCGACATCAGGCTCGCACGAGGCCCTGCCGCGCCCCTCCCCCTGGCAGCGATAGACGCTGCCGGTGAGACGGTCGACCAGCCACATGTTCTCGTCGGTCGGCCCGTCGAGGCCGGCATAGCGGGAGGTCAGCCCGGTGATCAGCGTCGACAGCAGGATCGCCACGGCAATCATCGCCGCACCGATATAGATGGGCATGGAGCTCAGCGAGACGGTCCGATCCGGCGGACCATTGCGATAGGACTGGTAATCACGCTGATAATCACTTGGCCTCGGCACTGGACGGAACTCGGCTCCCCTCGTCTACGATTGGTGGCGAGAACTCCTGCTAGGCGCGCATCTGGCCGAAAGCTTGTTCGCGGGCGGGCCATGCGGCGACGGCTTTGCGACGATCGATGTGCATAGGTTCTGACGAGATGAGGCGGCCCGAAGGACCGCCTCGACCTTTGCGATGATTCCGATCTCAACGGCGGCCGAACAATCCACCCATCATGTGACCGAACACAGCACCGGGCCCGGCCATACCGCCGCCACCACCGTGAGCGCGACGGCTGCCACCGCCGCCGGAAGAGCGGTGACGCGTCGGCTCGTCTTCGGAGTCGTCCGACGAGGAGACGCGGCTGGAGACGATCTCGGACTGCATCGCCTTGTGCTGGAGCTTGTTGAGATAGCCGGTCGCGGGATAGCCGCGCGCCGCCTGCCAGCGCTTCATCACGGAGCGGGTCTCCTCGTCGAACTTGCCGGTCGCCTTGACGTCGAAGCCGAGGCCGCTGAGGCGGCGCTGCACGTCGCGGCGCTGGTTCTTGTCGAGGCCGATCTGGTCCTCGGAGACCTGGTCGGCTGCGTCGGTGAAGGTGGCGGGATCGACGCCGGCGGTGAGATTGCGCGTCGTCGTCGAGGGCCCGTCCTGGAGCGCGGCAATGCGGGCGAGCGCCAGCGGCTTGAAGGTGCCGTTCGGGTAGTTAGTGAGGTAGGCGTTGAGCTCCTCGATCTTGTTGGTGTCCTTGATCGAGCGCCAGAACTCGAGCTCGACTTCACCGGCCTGGGCGACTGGCATCGGCGTAGCCACATCCGTCGTGCTCGCGGCAGCCGGATTGAGATAGACCGTGCCGGTGAGATTGGTGTGGCCCCAGGGCAGCTGCGCCTTGTTGGTCTCGTCATTGACCTGGGCGCGGACCTTGGTCATCGCCTGCTGGATCTCGAGGCCGGGGGACGCGATGTTGGCAAGGAGCGCGCGGGTAAAGGGGCTGTTGGTGCCGGCCTCGCCGTCGAGCGCGGTCTGGCCAGGACCGGTCGCGAACGCGATCAGCGTGCCCTCGCCCGACTTCATCTCGGCAAGGCCGCTTACGACGTTGACGGACCGCGTCGCCTTGGCCGAACGGATTTTTGCGGCAAAGGGATTGTCGCGGCAGGCATCGAGGAACACGAGCTTCACCTTGGCATCCGCCATGGTCTGCTCCAGCGTCAGATCGACATTGATCGCCGCGCCGAGCTTGACGTCCATCTCGGATTTGAGGTCGGCGTCGATAGGCAGCAGGTAATTGGTGCCGTTCACCGCGATGCCGTGGCCGGCATAAAAGAACAGCGCCACATCGGCGCCTTCGCTCTTCTTGCCGAACTCGAGCAGCTTCGCCGTCATGGCGTCGCGGGTGAGGTTACTGCCCTCGACCACATCGAAGCCGACATTGCGCAGCACCCGCGCCATCGACTTGGCGTCGATCGCGGGGTTCGGGAGCTGCGGGACATTCTTGTAGGCGGCGTTGCCGACCACGAAGGCAACGCGCTTGTCCGCGAGCGCCGCGTGACCGCTGAAGACGAAGGCTGCGAGAGACATTGCCGCGAGCAAGAAACGCATGGTCTTTCTCCCCAGATCCAGAACCACCGATGCGCCCAGTGTGATCTCCCCCACGGTCGCTGAATGTGATCTAGATCACGTTGGGATAGCCGCAGATCAAACCGGCCCCAAAAAAGACTCGACGATACCTGTTCGGCTGCTCAGGCAGCCCTCCCTGGCCCCGGTCGCGCGGTCCGAAACGCCGCAAAATGCGCTAGGATAGGCTCGGAAGCCCCTCTCGCCACCGTGACCAGGATCACATCAGGGCCTTTGAACCTGCCCTAGGCTCGCAGCATCAAATCGCCATCAGGCGTAACAGCGAGGATACGACAATGACCCGTTTTGATAAGTTCTTTGCACTGAAGGCGATTACCCTCACGGCCGCGCTGTCGATGACGGCGGGCTTGGCGCTGGCCGGCGACAGCAACGTCTCCGCAGGCCAGATCCTGGATGCGCTGAAGCCGAAGCCGGCGACCCGCGGCCTGTCCGCCGGTCCGCAGGCCGATCCGGCGGTGCAGGCCAAGGAGGCGACGTTCCTGAACACCGTGCGCAACCGCTCGACCCGGTCGCTCTCGATGGGCGAGCGCGACCAGATCGCCGAGCTCGCGGCGACCAAGCCGAAGATCGATCTGGAGATCCAGTTCGACTACAATTCGGCCGACATCGCCAAGACCTCGGTGCCGTCCGTGCAGGCGCTCGGCAAGGCACTGTCCGATCCGGCGCTGAAGGGCTCGACCTTCGTGGTCGCTGGCCACACGGATGCGGTCGGCACCGAAGAGTACAACCAAGGCCTCTCCGAACGGCGCGCCGACACCATCAAGAAATACCTGGTGCAGACCTACGGCCTCACCGGCACCGATCTCGTCACGGTTGGCTACGGCAAGACCAAGCTGAAGGACACCGCCAACGGCGCCGACCCGGTCAACCGCCGCGTCCAGGTGGTGAACATGGATACCAAGACCGCGTCGAAGTGATCGCTACATCGACAGGCTGCTTGCCGCTCGAGCGGCGGGCGGCCTGCATCAAATCAGAGAGCACGACCGGCACGATGACGCGGTAGCACCACGCTTGCCCATTTTTCGTGGGACGCGCCGCATGGCCTCTTTCGATATGGCCTCTTTGGATTGATTTTAGGACAGGTCCCATGAAGACGCACACTTTCGGAATTGCCGTCGCAAGCCTTTTCCTGACCATGTCGACGCTGCCGGGCCGGGCTGACGACACGGCGACAGCGCCGGGTTCGGCTCCCGCAGCTGCGCAGCCCGCGCAACCTCCCGAAAGCGTACCGCGTCCGGCAATCGTTCCGAAGACCGCCGAACCGGTCGCGCCACAGGCGTCGAGCGAGCCCGCGCCGCGGACGGCGCCACGGCGATATGTCCAACGCCATCACCGCCGCTACGCTTACTGGCGGCCTTTCCCGGTCTACTGGCCGCACGTCTACCGCAGCCAAATTGTCTGGAATCGGATTCCCTGGTTCAGGTTCTGAGCGGCGTCAGATCCAGCTCGAGAACAGCATCAGCCGGTTGAAGGTCTGCATTGACGTGCCGATGAAGGCCGCCGAGATCGGCAGCATCACCGCAAAGCCAATGGCGGCGACGCCGACATAGGCCCACAGCAACCAGCGCGGCAGGCCCTCCCTGCGCAACACATAGACCAGTGCAAGCGACGCGACGGCTGCCGCCGGCAAATAGTAGTAGATGAAGCCGAGCGTGCGCGGCAGCAGCGCCCAGGCGAGCCACGAGCCGAAATAGAACGCTGCGATCAGGAACGCATCCCAGCGGCGCGCGACGACGACGTCGCACAGCACCACCGCGAGCGCGGGCAGTGCCAACCACAGCACCAGCGGGTTGCCGAGGAAGACGATCGCGGAGACGTTGTCCTCCGCGGTCTTGTCGAACAGGAACCACACCGGGCGCGCCAGCAGCGGCCAGGACGGCCACGAGCTCATATAGGTATGGCCGGCGATCGCAGTCGTCGTGTTGTCGGCAAAGATCCGGCGCTGCGCCTCGATCAGATCCGGCAGCGACAATCCATAGAGCGGAACGAAGCTGGCGAGATATGCCAGCGCCGGCAGCACGGCAAAGCAGAGCGCGACATGAGCCGCGCGAAAGTCGGGCCAGAGATCGGGCCGATACCAATCGTCCGGCTTCGCGTCAGCGAACAGTGTACGCCAGCCCTGCATCAGCCGGATCAACGCGACGATGGCGATGCAGACGCCGAGCGGAAACAGGCCGCTCCATTTGCAGGCCGCGGCGAGACCGAATAGCGCTCCCGCGAGCGCGAACACCGCATGCGGCCGTTGCTTCCGAAATCCATGCATGAATGCGGCAATCGCGAGCAGGCCGAAGCCCAGCGCAAAGATGTCGAGCATCGCGATGCGCGCCTGCACGTAGACCATCTGGTTGAACGCAGCGATCAGCGCCGCCGCGATCGCGGGCCCTTGCGCGGCAAACAGCGCAAGCCCGCACAGATAGATCGCGACGATCGCGAGCGCGCCGAACAAGGTCGCCGGGTAGCGCCAGCCGAGCGCATTGTCGCCGAAGGCCGCGATCGATGTCGCCATCAGCTCTTTGGCCAGCGGCGGATGCATCGGATTGAGCATTGGTTGCGACATCGATGGCGCCAGCATCTGCCGCGCAGCCGGCACATAATGCACCTCGTCAAAGACGAACTTCTCCGGCGTCGTCAGGCCGATCAGCAGCGCCAGATGCGAGATCAGGAAGATTGCGACAGCAATCACTGCGCTCCGCGACATCTTCGGAACCGCAGGCAATTCGAGCGACTGCTGTGGGGCTATTTTGCGTGGCAAATCTGCTTCACCGCGGAGAAAAACAAAGACGGCACTTTTCATTGAACGCATTCTGCCGCAACTGTCACTAAGCATAACGCAGGACCCGCGCCGCTTGTGATAATTTCGCCACATCGGAAGCGCGCGCGATCCGGTACGATCAGGGGCACATCGATCGGTTGCGAAATGAATTTGCGTTTCTGGCTTTTCCCAACTCTGTTGTCGGCCGCATTGTGCGCATCGCTTGGCGCGCAAGCGCAGACACGCGTCGGCGAAGCCGTATTGATCCAGAACGACGTGGCGCGCGTGGCCGCGACCACCACGCCGATCAATGTCGGCGACAGCATGCTGCGTGACGAGACCGTGCGCACCGGCGCCGACAGCGCGGCACGCTTCGTCATGGCCGACAGCACCAACCTGTCGCTCGGCCCCAGCGCCACGCTGAAGCTCGACCGCACCGTCTTCAACGACGAGCACAGCTATCGCGACGTCGCGATCCGCATGACGACAGGCGCATTCCGTTTCGTCACCGGACATTCGGAGAAGACCGCCTACAAGATCACGACACCGCTCGCGACCATCGGCGTGCGCGGCACCACGCTCGACATCCTCTCCCAGCGCGGGCGCTCCGTCGTCGTGCTGCAGGACGGTGCCGCCAGCGTCTGCACGACGAGCTTCCAGTGCGTGCAGCTGACCCAGCCCGGCGACACCGCTGTGATCACCTCGACCGGCGGCAAGATCTTAATCAGCAAGACCAACACGCCGCCATGGACCTTTGCAGCGAACTGCGCTGCGAGTGCCGGGCTGTGCTCGGTCAACCAATATGCCGATGCCTCGCCGACCATCACGCCCGCCGTCCATGACGACGGCATGCTGTGCGGACGGTGATGATGGCGAACGTCAGGCGCTTCATCCTCGCCGCTACATTGACCGCGACTGCCGCGTTTGCGTTTCTCGCGTTCGATGCGCGATCGGCCACCCTCCAGGCGGCGGAGTGCGAATCCGAGTGCGGTGGGCCGACGCCCTACCCGACCTATTCGCCGTCGCCGACGCCGACATACACGCCGACTCCTTCTCCTTCGCCGAGCCCCTATCCGTCGCCCTCGCCGAGCCCGTATCCACCGACGGGCCCGACCGGCGCGGATTCCAGCGGCAATTCGATCGGCGGCCTCGCCAACCAGCGCTTCAACCAGATGATCACCAACCGGGTGCTCGGCACGGTGCTGCTCGGCGTCAACGAGCAGGTCAATTGCAGTGATTGCATCAGCGCGTTCGGCTCGGCCGGCTCGTTCTCGGCCGGCATCCACGGCCGCAAGGAGCTCACCAACAATCTGTCGCTGCTCGCGGGCATCGCCTACACGCAATACAACGAAGGCGGCTACCACATCACCAGCGCGCCGATCGGCGCCTTCGCGCTGCGCTACGACTTCACCGACTGGGGCTCGTCGCGCCCGTTCTTCGACATCGGCACCATCCTGACGCCGTGGGAGAAGGCGCGCTACACCCGCAGCTACAACACCAGCCTCGGCCCGGTCACCGTCTCCGGCTCGACCAACGCCTCGAACTACGCCGTCTACGGCCGCGCCGGCTGGATGAGCCGGGTGTCACCGCGCGACGAGGTCGCCGCCTCGATCGAGGTCTGGCAGCTCTGGCAGCGCGTCTCCGGCTACTCGGACAGCGCAGTGGCGTTCAATCCGTTCGACGCCAATATTGCGACCGGCACCGATCGCACCAGCCTCGTCAAGATCGGCGGCCAGTGGACGCATCTGTTCGGGAGCAACATCGAGACCAATATCAATGGCGGCTGGGTGCAGTCCTTCGCCAGCCATAGCGGCATCGTCGCCACCGTGACCGGCGACGGCACGGTGGTGCCCACCATGGGCAACCAGGGCTGGTTCGAATATGGCGGCCGCCTCGGCTTCCGCGTGCAGAAGGGCTGGATCGTGGACCTCTTCGCCAACGGCACGCTGGGCCCGCAGCCGGTCGGCAACACCATCCACGGTGGCGTGGGGCTGCGGATCAATTATTAGCGGCGCGGGCACAGTCTCGTAGGGTGGGCAAAGCGAAGCGTGCCCACCACTTCTCTCTCAACCGAGGCAGATGGTGGGCACGGCGCAAGCGCGCCTTTGCCCACCCTACGGCACCTGCGTTGGCCTCACGCCGCCGACTTGCCCTCGAACGCGCGGCGCAGCACTTCCACATCCAGCTTCACCATCTTCAGCATGGCCTGCATCGCGCGCGCGGCCGCAGCCTTGTCGGGGCTCGTGAGGAACTCGAACATCACCTTCGGCACGATTTGCCAGGACACGCCGTAGCGGTCATGGAGCCAGCCGCACTGCTCTTCCTTGCCGCCATGAGCCAGGAACGCATTCCAGACGCTGTCGACCTGGGCCTGATCGTCGCAATGGATCATCAGCGAGAGGGCGTGAGTGTATTCCATCTTCATGCCGCCGTTGAGCGCGACCAGCGGCTGCCCCGCCACCGTGAACTCGACGACGAGCACCGAGCCTGTCTTGCCCGACGGGTTGTCCGAAACGTTGCGCTGAACGTGCGTGATCTCCGAATTCGGAACCAGCGAGACGTAGAACTTCGCGGCTTCCTCGGCGTCGCCGTTAAACCACATGCAGGGCACGACCTTGGACATCGTCAATACTCCTCTTGGTTGTTCGATCTCGTCGGGCGTCGATCAGGCGTTCGCCATCGCGGGCTGGGCGGGGGCCGCCGCGAGGTCCATCCAGTTCACACCCCACATATGGCCATCCGGATCCTCGAAGCTGCGGCCGTACATGAAGCTGTACTCATCCTTCGGGCTGGGATCGGCCACCCCGCCCATCGCCTCGGCTTTGCCGACGATATCGTCGACCTCGTTGCGACTGTCCGCGGACAGGCAGAACAGCGCCTGGTTTGAGGTCTTTGCATCCGCGATCGGCTTCGGCGTGAACTGGCGGAATTTGTCGTGCGTCGTCAGCATGACGTAGATGGTCTCGGAAAAGACCATGCAGCTCGCCGTGTCGTCGCTGAACTGCGGGTTCCTGGTTGCACCGACCGCTTCGTAAAATACGGTCGCGCGCTTGAGGTCGGTCACCGGCAGATTGAGGAAGATCATCCTGGGCATAGAAAGCTCCTTGGGCGGGGTTCTGCCCAAGGACGGATGGGCCGGCGGCCACCCGACATCGCTTCCGGATATTTTTTAGAGGCCGCATCTGCGTGGTTCTGTCGCACAGAACCAGCAGGCGTTTCGGCAGCGCCTTACTTCTTCTCGTTGGGATCCCGGTGAATGGGATCGACCCACAGCACGGTCTCGGGCTTCTCGATCGGCTCGATGTCGAGATTGATCGCGACCGCCTCGCCATCGCTGCGCACCAGCACGCATTCCAGCACCTCGTCCGGGCTGGCGTTGATCTCCTGATGCGGCACGTAGGGCGGCACGAAGATGAAATCGCCGGGGCCGGCCTCCGCGGTGAATTGCAGGCTCTCGCCCCAGCGCATCCGCGCCTTGCCCTTCACCACATAGATGACGCTTTCGAGATGGCCGTGGTGATGCGCACCGGTCTTGGCGTCGGGCTTGATGCTGACGGTGCCCGCCCACAATTTCTGCGCGCCGACGCGGGCGAAATTGATCGCGGCCGCGCGGTCCATGCCGGCCGTGGACGGCACGTTGGTATCGAGCTGATTGCCGGGAATGACGCGCACGCCGTCATGTTTCCAGCGATCGTCATGATGATCGTGGTCATGGTGGGAATGCGTGTGGTCATGGCCGGTCATGATTCTTGCTTTCTGTTGGTTCCGTGCGGGCGAAACTAACCCAAAGCCGCGACATCAAGCCATACCAAAATCGGAACTCTCGTAGTCATCGGGCGTTGTTATCGCGAGCAAACCGAAAGGAGAATTTCATGGGTAGCACGAGCGACAAGATCAAGGGCACCGCCAACGAAGCCATCGGCAAGGCCAAGCAGGGCATCGGTGAAGCCACCGGTTCCGAGCGCCTGCAGGGCGAAGGCGTTGTCCAGGAAGTGAAGGGCAAGGGCCAGAAGGCCATGGGCGACGCCAAGGATTCCGCGAAGGAAGCGATTGACCGTGCCGCTGCGGCAGCAAAGCGCGCAGCCGAGTAGCGCGTACAAGACTGAAAATGAAAAGACCGGCCGAAAGGCCGGTCCTTTTGTTTGCGTGGTGACCTGCGCTCACTTCACCGCGAGCAATTCCACGTCGAACATCAGCGTCGCGTTCGGCGGGATCACGCCGCCGGCGCCGCGGGCGCCGTAGCCAAGTTGCGGCGGGATGATCAGCGTGCGCTTGCCGCCGACCTTCATCGTGGCGACGCCCTCATCCCAGCCGCCGATGACGCGGCCCTTGCCGATCGGGAATTCGAACGGCTCGTTGCGATCGACCGACGAGTCGAATTTCTTGCCCTTCTGGCCGTTCTCATAAAGCCAGCCGGTGTAGTGCATCACGCAGATCTGGCCGGGTTTCGGCGAGGCGCCGGTGCCGACGACGCTGTCGATGGTCTGCAAGCCTGAAGCTGTGGTCATGGTCTTTCCTGCGGTCTGGGCCGAGGCCGTGGTGGAAACGAAGCCGGACACGCCGCCGATCACAGTGATCGCGAGTGCCGACATGATGGCGAGGAGCACGCGCTGGAAACGCTGCATAGAACACCTTCCGTTTGAGGCGGGAGGTGTCTAGCGCAATGCGATGGTCGTTTCCAGCCCTCGAACCTCGATCAATAGCCGAGCGCGCAGCCGTCCTTGCGCGGGTCGGAACCGCCGGTGAGCGTACCCTTGTCCCAATCGATCCAGATTGCCTGGGCGCCGCCGAGCGGACCGACCACGCTGGTGGTCTTGTGGCCAAGCTTCTTGAGGCCCTCGACGATCTCGGCCGGGACGCTGTCCTCGAGCTGGTATTGGCCCTCGTAGTGCAGACCACGCGGCATGTCGATCGCCTCCTGCACGTCGCAGCCATAGTCGAGCATGTTGGTCAGGAGATGAGTCTGACCGGTCGGCTGATATTGTCCACCCATCACCGCGAACGGCATCACGGAGCGGCCGCCCTTGGTGAGCAGGCCCGGCATGATCGTGTGCAGCGGGCGCTTGCCGCCTTCGATGCAGTTGGGATGGCCGGGCTGGATCCGGAAGCCGCCAGCGCGGTTCTGCAACAGCACGCCGGTCTTGTTGGAGACGATGGCCGAGCCGAAGGAATGCGCGACCGAGTTGATGAACGAGCAGACGTTGCGGTCCTTGTCCACCACCGTGATGTAGATGGTCGAGGGATTCATCGGCGGCGCGACGTTCGGAAGGTCGAGCATGCCGTCCATGCGGATCTTGCTGATGTACTCGTCGGCAAAGCCCTTTTCGAGCATCTCGGCGACGTTGATCTTCATGTGCTCGGGAGAAGCGATATGCATCTCGCGGTTCATGTAGGCGATGCGCGCGGCTTCGGCTTCGAGATGGAAACGCTCGACGCTGAGCGGCGCGTACTTGGTCAGGTCGAAGCGCGAGAGGATGTTGAGCATCAGCAGCGCGGTCACGCCCGGGCCGTTCGGCGGGCACTGCCAGACGTCGTGGCCCTTGTACATGGTGCCGATCGGCGTCGTGGTCTCGGTGGTGTGCGCGGCGAAATCGTCGAGCGTGTGCAGGCCGCCGATGCCGCGCAGGGTCTCGACCATGTCCTCCGCGATCGCGCCCTTGTAGAAGGCATCGCGGCCGTCCTTGGCGATCGCACGCAGCGTCTTGCCGAGCTCGGCCTGGCGGATGACGTCGCCGGCCACCGGCGGCTTGCCGCCCGGCAGCAGGTAACGCGGAGTGTTGGTGCCAGCTTTCAGCTTCTCGAACTGGTTCTTCCAGTCGAAGGCGATACGGGGCGCAACGACATAGCCCTCCTCGGCCGCCTTGATCGCGGGCTGGAGCAGCCGGTCGAAGCCGAACTTGCCGTGATCGCGCAGCACGGTCGCAAACGCGTCGATCACGCCGGGGACCGAGACCGCATGCGCCGAGGTCAGCGGCACGGACGTGATCTTGCGCTCAAGATACCAGTCGGCATTCGCCGCCTTGGGCGCCCGGCCGGAGCCGTTATAGGCGACGATCTTGCCCTCGCCGCGCGGCTGGATCAGCGCAAAGCAGTCGCCGCCGATGCCGGTCGATTGCGGCTCGATCACGCCGAGCACGGCCGAACCCGCCACCGCCGCGTCCACTGCCGTGCCGCCCTCGCGCAGCACCTCGATCGCGGCCAGCGAGGCCTGCGGATGCGAGGTCGCGACCATCGCGTTGGTGGCGTGGACCGTGGACCTGCCGGGGAAGTGGAAGTTTCTCATCGAATTCTTGCTCTCGTTAGGGCCCTTGGGGCCGTGGGCGCACTTGGCGCGCCATCTCGGAAAAACCCGGCCTACATGACACATTCCGGCCCATCCGGGCAATGCTGGCATACCAGGGAAATGGCTGCCATCCGCTGGGCGTATAGACGGCTGTTAACCTTCGGCCATGCGGGTTTTCTGGGCGCTGCCCGCCTGCTAAACGAGCCGCCATGATCACCAAGGTCGCCGCCTTCTATCAATTCGCCGCCCTGCCCGATTACCGCGAGCTGCGCGAGCCGCTGCGCGCGTTCTGCGCCGGCCTTTCGCTGAAGGGCAGCGTGCTGCTGGCGGGCGAAGGCATCAACGGCACGATCGCCGGCGCGCCCGAGGCGATCGATGCCTTCACCCACGAGCTCGCACACGGCGTCCTGTTCGACGGCCGGTTGAACAATCTCGAACTGAAATTCTCGACTGCCGAAGCGATGCCGTTCGGCCGGCTCAAGGTGCGGCTGAAGAAGGAGATCGTCACGCTCGGGGACGAGGCCGCCGATCCGACGCGGCAGGTCGGCACGTATGTCGAGGCCGCCGAGTGGAACGGGTTGATCTCGGCACCCGACACACTGGTGCTCGACACCCGCAACGCCTTCGAAGTGGCGATGGGGACGTTCGAGGGCGCGCTCGATCCCGACATCAAGAGCTTTGGCGAGTTCAAGGATTTTGCCGCGCAAAAGCTCGATCCGGCGAAGCATCGCAAAATCGCGATGTTCTGCACCGGCGGCATCCGCTGCGAGAAGGCGAGCGCGCATCTGCTGGCGCGCGGCTTTGCCGAGGTCTATCACCTCAAGGGTGGCATTCTGAAATATCTGGAAGAAGTGCCGGAGGCGCAGAGCCGCTGGCGCGGCGAATGTTTTGTGTTCGACGAGCGCGTCGCGCTCAGTCATGGCTTGCGTGAACGGGACAAGGGGCACGGCCGTGACGAATGAGATCAAGAGTCTGGGCGAGCGCATCGACGCGCTGGAGACGCGCATCGCCTATCAGGACGACACCATCGAGACGCTGAACCAGACCATCACCGCGCAGTGGAAGCAGATCGACGCGCTGACGCGGAAGATCACGGAGCTCGGCGACCGGCTTCAGGAAGCCGAGGCGAATACGCCGGGCGCAGCCAACGAGCGCCCGCCGCATTATTGAGCTCTCTTACTCGCCGACCGCCCTGGGCAGCAGGCGCGCCACCTCGACCGACATCATCAGGCGGTCGCGTCCGGCTTCCTTCGCCGCATAGAGCGCCTGATCGGCGGCCTCGACGAGTGTGCCGATGCCGGCGGTGCGCTCCAGCGCCGGCCGGCAGGTGGCTCCGCCAACCGAAGCGGTGACGTAGCCCGCCCCGAGATTAGCGCCGTGGACGAGGCCCGCCTCGCGGATTGCGCGCCGGATCCGCTCGCCAATCCGGGCACAGCCGGCGGCATCGGTGTTCGGCAGCAGCATGGCGAACTCCTCGCCGCCATAGCGTGCCGCGAGGTCGCCGGGACGCTTCATCTCGGCCGCGATGACCTGCGCCACCACGCGCAGGCAGGCATCGCCCGCGGGGTGGCCGTATTCGTCGTTGTAGGACTTGAAGTGATCGACGTCGATCATCAGCAGAGCGAGGCTGGAGCGGTCGCGATAGGCGCGCGCCCATTCCTCGTTGAGCCGCTCGTCGAAGCGGCGGCGGTTGGCGAGCCCGGTGAGGCTGTCCTCGATCGCGAGCGTCTCGAGCCGGGTCTCCAGCTTCTTCTGCTCGGTGATGTCGCGCGAGATCGCAACCAAGCCGTCGACCTTGCCGTTGTCCTTGCGCGTCACCCGCATGGTCGATTCGAGCCAGACCTCGGAATTCGTCCGGTGCACATTGCGATAGGTGAGCCGGGCCTCCTCCGTATCGCCGCGCTTCATGGCATCGACCACGGCCTGGACGTGCGGCCGGTCTTCCTCATGAATACCAGCGAGCGCGGGCGTACCAATCAGCTGGTTGGCGCGCCAGCCGACGACGCGGCTGGACGACGGCGAGACATAGCGCAGCTTCTCGTCGAGCCCGATGCGCGTCACCATGTCGCTGGAGCCTTCCGCGAGCAGGCGGAAATGCGCTTCCTTCTCGACCAGCGCCGCAGCCATGCGCTGCCCGCGCTGCAACTGCCGCACCAGCACCGCGCCGATGACCGCGATCAGCATCACCAGCGCGAGCACGTAGAGCATGCGGGAAATCGCGGCTGCGCGCCAGGGCGCCAGCAGTTCGTCCTTGTCGACGGTGGCGAGTAGAACCAGTGGGTAACGGCCAGAGCGCTTGAAGAAGCTGACGCGTTCGGCGCCGTCCAGCGGCGACTTGAAATGGTAGGCGCCGAAGGGCCGCTGCAGGCTGGCGTCGCGGAAAAGCTGGGTGTCGGCAACGCTGCGGCCGACGAATTTGTCGTTGCCGGGGTTGCGCGCGATGATTATGCCGTCGCCGTACATCAGCGTCACCGAGCTGTTGCGGCCGATCTCGAACTGCTCGTAGAAGTGCGAAAGATATTTCGAGCTGATGGCCGCAAGCACGACGCCGCCAAAACTGCCGTCCGGCTTGTTGAAGCGCCGCGACAGCGTGACGACCCATTCGCCGTCGATCGCGCTCTTCACGGGTCGGCCGACATGGGCCTCTCGTTTCGGGGACAGCTGATGATAGCGGAAGAACGCATCGTCGCTGAATGTCGAGCCGATTGTACCGGGTGACGTCAGCGAATTGCCCTGGTCGTCGATGACCGCGAGGCTGTGCACGCGGTCCATCGCCGTCTTGCGCGCCTCCAGAAGATTTCTGAGCTTGGCGATGGTGTCAGGATCGGTGCCGTCAATCTCCAGCCGGCTGACCACACCGACCACCCCGTAGTCGAGCAGGTCGAAGCTGTCTTCGGCATGCTGGGTCAGCGAGCGCGCGACATTCGCCATCTCGGTTTCGGCGCCCCTGAGCACCTGGTCGCGCGCGGCCCATTCACGCCAGCCACTGACGCCGAGGATAGTCGCGCAGGTCAGCACGACGAACGCCGCCGCGCGCAGCGGCAGGCGGCTCCATCCGGCTCTCTGTGAGGCGACGTTCATGCAGCAGGAATCTCCGATCGCCGGAACTTCTGCCGCTTCTGTTATTGAACCCTGAAACGCTTTCCGACATTCGCCGGGATATGCGGGTTTTCCCGTACTCCTACGGACCGGGGCTTCCGCAGATCACTAACAAGGCCTTAGCAAGCCTATCGGAAACCGGCGCCCCCTGCCTGCGCTGAAGATCGCGCTAGCTGAAGATCGCCTTAACCTTGTCCCAGAGCGAAGGGTTATCGGCATCGGCATCGGCCTTCGAGGGCGTGGGCTGCGCGGCGCTCACGGGATCGGACGCCGGGAAGGTATCTTCCAACCCGGTATCGAGCCTGGCATGGCGATCGGCGGCGAGTGCCTCATGCAGATTGTCGGCGTGTTTGTCGTGCGGCGCGGGATTGAATGTCTCAGCCATGGAATTCCTCCTCCATTGGCGGATCAACGCGGCGGATTTGCACTGGTTCCCCTGTTCCGCTTTGGCCTCTCCCGGTGTATCAGGAGCCTCAATTCTGCATCAGGACAGTTCGTGCCCCAGTCTGCGACAAAGCCCTTCATCGACGTGCTCTCCGGCCAGCGGCAAGCCGTCCCACCCATCTGGATGATGCGGCAGGCCGGCCGCTATCTGCCTGAGTATCGCGAGGTGCGGGCCAAGGCCGGCGGTTTCCTCGATCTCTGCTTCAATCCGGAGCTGGCCGCCGAAGTCACGCTGCAACCGATCCGCCGGTTCGGCTTCGATGCGGCGATCATCTTCTCCGACATCCTGGTGATCCCCTATGCGCTCGGCCGCTCCGTGCGCTTCGAGGTTGGCGAAGGTCCGCGGCTCGAGCCGCTCGATGATCCCGCCAAGGTCGCAACGCTCGCCGCGCATGCCGATTTCGGCAAGCTCGCGCCGGTGTTCGACGCGCTGAAGATCGTGCGCGGTGCGCTCGATGAAAAAATCGCGCTGATCGGCTTCTGCGGTGCGCCGTGGACGGTTGCGACCTACATGGTCGCGGGCCAAGGCACGCCCGACCAGGCGCCGGCGCGGATGATGGCCTACCGGCATCCGGAAGCGTTTTCGAAGATCATCGACGTGCTGGTCGAGAGCTCGATCGAATATCTGCTGAGGCAGCTCGCTGCCGGCGCCAACGCCTTGCAGATCTTCGACACCTGGGCTGGCGTGTTGCCACCGGCCGAGTTCGCGCGCTGGTCGGTCGAGCCGACCCGGCGCATCATCGAGGGCGTGCGCGCAAAAGTGCCGGATGCGAAGATCATCGGCTTTCCGCGTGGCGCCGGTGCGCAATTGCCGGGTTATGTCGAGGCGACTGGCGTCAACGCCGTCAGCATCGACTGGACCGCGGAGCCCGCCTTCATCCGCGAGCGTGTGCAGAGCAAAGTCGCCGTGCAGGGCAATCTCGATCCGCTGGCGCTCATCACCGGCGGCGCCGCGCTCGACCACGCGGTCGACAACGTGCTGGCGAATTTTGCGCAAGGTCGGTTCATCTTCAATCTCGGCCACGGCATCCAGCCGGAGACGCCGATCGCCAATGTCGAGCAGATGCTGAAGCGCGTGCGGGGATAATTTGTCGTGCCGCTCGGGTGCGGAAACAAAAACCGCAAAACAACCCCATGCACAGTACAAATCATTGAAGAATTTCGTCCGACGTGGCGTTGCGCCCGGCGACGCGCACGTTTGACACGTCGGGCAAAACAGGCGCACTATGGCATGATCGCACGATGAGCTTCGAAGCAGGCTGGCGCCGACTGCCGCGCTCCGTCGTCAATGAACGGTTTCAGTGTCGCGGGCGGCAGACTGGTCCTTGAAGGCCCCTGCCCCTTCAAAGACCATGATCGAAAGCTGCGCGATCGTTTTCACACCCGCCTTCCGCATGATGCTGGCGCGATGGTCCTCGACCGTTCGCGGACTGATTCCAAATTTGCGCGCAATCACCTTGCTCGACGACCCCGCGATCAGATGATCCAACACCTCGGTTTCGCGCCTGGTGAGCCCGCGGGATTGCTTGAAATAGTCGATCGGGCTTGCCGCACGGGCAGGTAAGCCGGCACTGGCCGACACGATCCGCGCGATCAAATCTCCCGGACTGAAGGGCTTCTCGACGAAGTCAGCCGCCCCAATCCGGAGTGCGCGCACGGCGGTCGGGATATCGCCCTGACCCGATACCATGAGAACTGGCGCGGGATAGGTCCGATCGGTCAGCTGTCCAAGGATGTCCAGACCTGACTTTCCCGGCAGGCACAAATCGAGCAGGATGCATGCCGGAGCCGTATAGCGGGCCTTGGCAATAAGGGCATCGCCGTCCGCAAAGAATATCGGCTGATACCCGGCTCCCTCGAGGACGACCCTGAGCATCGCTCGCATCGTCAGATCATCTTCGAGAATGAAGATTTCGTTCGCGGTCATGATTGCTGCCCTTCCTGCTCAAACCGCGACTGCTATGCGCTGGTCGCCGCGGCAGGAAAAGCGAAAGACATCAAGACAGTTCTCGATCCGATAACGACAAGTTTGCGCAAAATTGCATCGGGTTAGGCTGGAATTAACGCGCTCACCGCGGCCGGCTGCGCTCGATGATCTCGGCGGCACCGTGACCCAGCAGATCCAGTCCCACCGCACGGCCGAGCTCACGCGGCCGATTGGCGGGACCTGCGCGCGAAGCTTCGATGATGGTGTTGCCGGAGAGGTCGAGCACGGAGGCCGTGAGCGACATCTGATCGCCTGCGATGGTCGAGAAGCCCGCAATCGGCGAATTGCAGTGGCCGTTCAGCACCCACAGCACCTCGCGCTCGGCATCGGCGCAGGCGTGCGCAGCGGGATCATCGATCGATGACAGGATTTTTCGCGTTTCCCAGTCCTGCGCGGCACATTCGACGGCGACGATGCCCTGCCCTGCCGCGGGCAGCATCTCCGCCGCGGTAAACTCGTAGGCGATGCGGCCGGAGAGACCGACGCGGTCGAGGCCCGAGCGTGCCATGATCAGCGCATCCGCAGGTCCCACCGCGCCGCCATCGGGCAGCCGCTGCATCTCGCCATTATCCAGCTTTCGCACGCGCGTATCAGCTGCGCCGCGGAAGTGGATGATTTCGACATCGGGAAACAGCCGCCGTACATAGGCCGCGCGGCGCACCGCGTTGGTGCCAATTTTAAAACCTTTGCCGCGGGACTGGCGCAACGCCTCCAGCGTCACGCCACCGCGCAGCACCAGCGCATCGCTTGCGGGATCGCGCGACAGGGTGGCGCCGATGACGAGGCCGGGCGTGTCCTCGTTGCCAGGCATGTCCTTCAGCGAATGCATCGCCGCCTGGAGCTCGCCCGAGAGCACGGCAGCGCGGATCTGCGCCACGAAGGCGCCGCCCTTGCCGCCATGCGGCAGCAGCTTGCTGGTCTGGTCGAGGTCACCTGTGGTGTCGAACTTGACGATCTCGACGTCGAGACCGGGCACGGCGGCAGTCAGGCGGCGCGCGATCTCCTCCGTCTGTGCCAGCGCCATCGCGCTCTTGCGGGTGCCGATCTTGAATCGCGTAGCCAAGTCCAAATCCTCTCAAGCGCGAATTTACCGCGCATCCTCCAATATCATGTCGGAGGCCTTTTCGGCGATCATGATGATCGGCGCGTTGGTGTTCCCCGAGACGAGGTCCGGCATGATCGAGCCATCGACGACGCGGAGGCCTTCGAGCCCCCTCACCTTCAGCCGCTGGTCCACCACCGCGAGCGCGTCATTGCCCATACGACAGGTCGAGGTCGGATGGTAGATGGTGCTGCCGCGCTCACGGCAATAATCCAGGAGCTCGGCGTCCGTGGATACCTTCGCCCCGGGATCGTACTCGCCAGCCACGAACGGCTTCAGCGCCGGCGCATTCAATATCCTGCGCAGGATCTTCAGACCTTCGACGTTGGTGGTGCGGTCGGTCTCGGTCGACATGTAGTTGATGCGGATCTCCGGCGGCACGGTCGGGTCGGCGCTCCTGATGCGCAAGGAGCCGCGGCTTTCGGGCCGGAGCTGGCACACCGACGCCGTGAAACCGGAAAAATCGTGCAGCTTCTCGCCCATCTTGTCGGTCGAGAACGGCAGGAAATGGACCTGGATGTCGGGCGAGGCCAGCCGCGGGTTGGTCTTGAAGAACGCGCCGGCCGTGCCGGCCGCGATCGTCAGCCAGCCTTTCCGGAACAGCGCATAGCGCGCACCGGCCAGCGTACGGCGGAGCGGATTGTTGACGGTATCGTTGAGCGTGATCTTCTGCGAGCAACGCATCACGATGCGGACCTGCATGTGGTCCTGGAGATCATGGCCGACGCCTTGCGCATCGAGCACCACGTCGATGCCATGCTTGCGCAGGAGATCGGCGGGGCCCACGCCGGAGAGCTGCAAGAGCTGCGGCGAATTGTAGGCGCCGCTCGACAACACGATCTCCCTGCGTGCTCGCGCACGGCGCACAATTGCACCTTGCCGGTATTCGACGCCGACCGCGCGGCGGCCCTCGAACAGCACGCGCTGGCCGAGCGCCTCGGTCTCGACCTTGAGATTGCTGCGTGTCCTGGCGGGCCCGAGATAGGCCACCGCCGTCGAGGCGCGGCGGCCGTTGCGGGTCGTGGTCTGGAACAGGCCGACGCCTTCCTGCGTGGCGCCGTTGAAATCAGGATTGTAGGGCAGACCGGTCTCGACCGCGGCATCCATGAAGGCCTTCGACAACGGATCGGTCACGACCATGTTCGACACCGGCAGCGGCCCGCCGCTGCCGTGATATTGATCGGCGCCGCGCGTCTGGTTCTCGGCCTTCTTGAAATAGGGCAGCACGTCGTCATAGCCCCAGCCGGCATTGCCGTGCTGGCGCCAGCGGTCGTAATCCTCGTGCTGGCCGCGGACATAGAGCAGGCCGTTGATCGAGCTCGATCCGCCCAGCGTTTTTCCACGCGGCTGGAACACTTGCCGCCCCTTCAGCTCGGGCTCAGGCTCGGTCTGGTACATCCAGTTGACGGTCTTCTCCTTGAAAAGCTTTCCGTAGCCGAGCGGCACGTGGATCCAGATGTTGGAATCTTTTGGGCCGGCCTCGAGCAATAGCACCGAATGTTTGCCGTTCGCAGAGAGCCGGTTGGCGAGCACACAGCCGGCGGAGCCGGCGCCGACGATGATGTAGTCGAACTCGGGATCGGACGGTGCGAGAGAGGAATTTGCGTTCATGCGCTACGCTTCTTCTTGTTGGTGTGGGCGTTTCCGTTGCGTGATTAGCACAATCATGCGCGCACGCGCAGCGCCTCGACCAGCGACTTGAACGCACGGGCATATTCCGCGCCCGCCCTTGCGATATCGGCGCGTCCGGCGCAGGCGACCGCGGCCTCCGTCACCGCGCCGAGCAGCAGCCGCGCCAGCGGCTCGACCGGTTGCTTTGCGATCAGGCCGGCCTCCATCGCCGCCGACAGCGCACGCGGCATCTTGCCGCCAAAGTGCTTTGCGTCGATCTCGCGCCAGCGTTCCCAGCCGAGCACGGCCGGGCCGTCGCGCAAGATGATCTGACCGGTCGGGCCTTTGGCGGTCGCGGCAAAATAATGCTGGGTACCGGCGACCATCGCCGCCAGCACGTCCTTCTCGGCCCGCGCGGCGCTGTCGATCTCGATGACGAGATCGCGCGAGACCAGATCAAACACGGCTTCGAACACCGCCTCCTTGGTCTTGAAGTGGTGATAGACGGCGCCCTTGGCGATACCGGCCGCCTCCGCGATCTCGTCCATGGTGGTGGCGGCAAAGCCTTGCGTCCCGAACAGCCGACGCGCCGCCGTCAGGATTGCCTCAATCGTCGCTGTCCGCCGCTCCGCCTGCTTTGCCATATCGTCTCGTCTAAAGCGTGATGGGTTGAAGTCGAAGCGAGTTAAGCCACCAAGCGGCGCTCTTTCCGTTCCCTCCCCCCTTGCGGGGGAGGGGCAGGGAGAGGGGTGCCGCACGGGGATTCTTTCCGTCGCACACACTCTCGGTCCGTCATCAACAACTGGCACTCTTTGCTGGGCTACCCCTCTCCCTAGCCCTTCCCCGCAAGGGGGGAGGGAACACACCTCCGTCGGAGCGCTGGCTGAGCTTCATCTCGTCGATTTCGTCTAATCCAATTCGTCTCAGGCGGCCAGTTGACTTTTCGACTGACGGTCGGTATTTACCGACCATCAGTCGGTTTTCTTCAAGAGGTGCCGCATGCCGAGCCGTGAGATCGTGGAAGCCTTTGCGCAGCGTCTTGAGGCCGGGGAGTTTGTCGAAGCGATCGAGCAGTTCTACACGCCTGATGCCGCGACTTATGAGAACAACGCCGCGCCGATGGTCGGCCGCGACAAGCTCGTCGCCAAGGAGCGCGGCGTGCTCGCAGCCTCCAAGGAGGTCAAGGCGGTTCGCATCGGCCCGAGCATGATCGAGGGCGACCATGTCGCGACGCGCTGGAGCTTCAGCTTCACGAATGCCGAAGGCGTCACGCGGACGCTGGACGAGATCGCGTGGCAGACCTGGCAGGGCGACAAGTTGACCGAGGAGCGGTTCTACTACGACCCGAAGCAGCTGGGGCGGTAACGTCCCCTCCTCACCAGGCGTAACGCACCACTCCCTTGCCGGCATAGCTGCGCGTGACGTTGGAGAATTCACCTTCGAACGTCGCAGCCGCCGCCCAGCCGTTCAGCCACTTCTTCTCGGCTGATGCGGTGACCAGCGCCGCATCGGACGCCATCGCGGCGCCGTTCACGACGAAGCTGGCGCCGGGCAAGGTCTGGAACGTGGCCCCGATCGAACGGTTGGAATTGAAGTCGTGCGCCCAGGCGACACGGCCGCGCAGCGTGACGATCCCGTCGGTCTGGGCGAACGCCTTGTCGGTGCGCAGGCCGAGCTCGCTGCGGGTCGCCGTGACGCTCTTGGCGCCATAGGCGAGCGCGAACTGGTTGCTGCCTGAGATCGCCTGCTCGGCATAGGACGGCAGGTCGAACGCCGTGACCTGCGCGGCTGCGTACGGCGTCAGGCCGATGCCTTGCGAGACGAATCGATAGCCGCCTTCGAGCCGGCCCGAATAAGTGTTGGCCTTGAACTCGGCGCGCAGGCGATCGACGCCGGCAACCGTCACAGTGCGGTCGGTGACGATGTCCTGCCAGCCATAGGCCAGCGCACCCGTGATGTAGGCGGGGCCGGCATTGTGGCGGAAGAAGGCGCCAGCCTGGAACAGGTCCGAGCGCCCGCCGCCGAGATTGTTGACCACGGAGAAATTGGTGCCGCCGCCGGCGAGCGCGAAGCCGATCAGCGTGTCGCGCGACAGGCGATAATCCGCGCCGACGGCCGTGGCGTAGAGAGAGCTCGTGGTGGTGTTGGAGCCGACGGCCGTGTTGCCGTCGGTCTGCTGCGAACCGCCGAAACCGGCCGCCCAGACGCTCCAGCGCTGCTCGAAGGCTGGAGCGACCGGCGCCTTGGTGTAAGCGGCAAAGGCATCGCGTGCGCCGCCCGAACGTCCCTTCCCGGTCGCGGCGTAAGCCATGCTCTCGTCGGCATAAGCATTCGGCGCGCCGCCGGCACTGACGGGATCGCCGCGGCCGGCGACGAACGGGTCGGTCATCACGCCCATGAACTGGGTCATCGCGTTGAACGTCGTCTGCTGCGGCGCGCTGCCGACTTCGCCCGAGATCTGCGTCAGCCCCGAAGGCGTGAGGCCGCCGAACGCCATCGGGATGCCGCCGGTGGTGTTGAAGAAGTTGACGATCGTGTTGCTGACATTCTGCTGGTTGGTGTTCAGGCCTCCCGACGGCGGGGCAAAGCTCAGCGTGAGATTCAGATAGGCGTGGGTGCCGTCGTTGCTCGCGCTGACGCTGAAGCCCGAAGGCAGGCCGAGGGTGGAGACGGCGGAATTGAACGATCCGGTGATGCTGCCGGCAGTCAGGACCGTGTATTTTTTTGCGACGTAGCTGCCGGCCGCGAAGCTCGCACCCAGGGTCGCGCCGCCGAGATTGGCATTGCCGGTGACGATGCTGGAGGTGGACGTGGCCGGGGTCACTTCCACGAGATACGTCGCGGCGGCGTTCAAGACGAGGCTTCCGGAGACGGTCATGACGCCGCCCACCACGCCCTGCCCCGGCGCAAACAGCCCGTTGACGGTGACACTGCCGACAGTGCCGATGCCCGAGAGGCTGCCTGCGGCATTCACCGTGGTCATTGACGAGCTGGCAATCGAACCATCGACCCTCAGCACGCCACTGTCGACCGTGGTCGTTCCGCCGTAGCTGCTGGTGCCCGTCAGCACCTCCGTGCCGCTGGACAGGATCAGATTGCCGGTGCCCTGGATGGCGCCGGCGAAGGTCTGCGCGCCACCCGAGATCGTCAACGTCTTGGCACCGAGGTTCACGGTGCTCCCGCCGACACCCGAGAGGCCGGCAATCGAAAGACCGGTGGTGACGCCGGAGATGTCGAGCGTTCCCGCCGCGTTGGTGAGGCTCACCGCACCGCCGATGGTGCCGCTGCCGGTCACGAACACCGTGCCGCCGGAGATCGTCGCCGCCCCGCTGATCGTGGCGGAATTGTTGAAGGTGCCGCCGTTGTTGTTCAGCGTCGTGATCGAGCCGGTGCCGTTGTTGTTGAACGTTCCGGACGTGTTGGTCACGCCAGCCATCGTGCCGCCGTTGCCCACCGTGCCGCCATTGTTCGTGGTGGCGCCTTGGACGAAGCCGAAGTTGTTGAACGTGCCGCCCGTCAACCCGAGGGTGCTCGCGAACGTACCGGCATTCTGCACGGTGCCTGAAGACACGGTCGCAGCACCCGTGACCCTGCCCTGATTGTCGTTCTGGAACAGGCCGCCATTGTTGGTCAGCGTCGTGATCGTGGCGTTGTTGTTGTTGTTGAACGTTCCGGAGGTGTTAATCGCGCCGGCCATCGTGCCGTTGTTGTTCACCGTGCCGCCGTTGTTCGTCGTTGCGCCCTGGACCTGGCCGCCGGCGTTGTTGGTGAACGCGCCGCCGGTCAGGCCGAGCGTGCTGGAGAACGTGCCGTCGTTGGTCACGGTGCCCGCGGATATCGTCGCCGCGCCAGAGACTGTGGCGCTCCCATTGTAGAAGGTGCCACCATTGTTGTTCAGCGTCGTGATCGAACCGCCGTAATTGTTGAACGTTCCAGAGGTGTTGGTCACGCCGGCCATCACAGCGTAATTGTTCACCGCACCGCCGTTGTTCGTGGTCGCGCCCTGGACCTGAGCACTGCCACCCGAGTTCGTGAGGGTGCCGGCCGAGACCGTCACGGCACCGGAAATCGTTCCCTGGTTGTCGAAGATGCCACCGTTGTTGTTCAGTGTCGTGATCGAACCTTCGAAGTAATTGGCGAACGCTCCGGACGTGTTGACGACGCCAGCCATGGATCCGTGGTTACCCGCGATGATCCCGTTGTTGGTGGTGGTGCCCTGCACCTGGCCGCCAATCTGGTTGATGAACGAGCCGCCCGTCAGGCCGAGCGTGCTGGCGATCGTACCGTAATTTAACAGGGAACCCGCCGAAACGGTTGCAGCGCCGGAGATCGTTGCGCCGGAGAAATTGGCGGAGTTACCGCCACTGATGCTCAGCGTCGTGATCGAACCGCCGCTATTGTTGTTGAAGATGCCGGAGATTTGGGTCACCCCGGTCATGGTGGCGTTGTTGCTCACCGTGCCACCGTTGTTCGTGGTCATCCCCTGGACCTGACCGCCGGTGTTGTTCGTGAACGTACCGCCCGTCACGCCGAGCGTGCTGGCGAACGTGCCGGCGTTGGTGATGGAGCCGGACGACAGGGTCGCTGCCCCGTTGACATTCGCCCCGGTGCTGTTGGCGAACGTGCCGCCATTGTTGTTCAGCGTGGTGATCGACCCGCCGTTGTTGTTGTTGAAGTTGCCGGAGGTGTTGGTCACGCCCGCCATAGAGGCGTTGTTGTTGATCGTGCCGCCGTTGTTGGTGCTCGCCCCCTGGACCTGGCCGCCAATGTTGTTCGTAAAGGAGCCGCCCGTCATTCCCAGCGTGCCGGTGATCGTTCCCGAGTTGGTGGTGCCGCCGGCGGACTGGGACTCTGAGCCGTTGACAGTCCCCGTGTTGCTGAATGTCCCGGAGTTCGTGACGTCACCCGTCAGCGTGGAGTTGTTCGTGAATGTCGCGGCGTTGGTGATCGTCGAGGTCAGCGAACCACTGTTCACCAATGTGCCGGCGGTGATGCTGGTCGTCGTGAACGCGTTGGTCCCGCTCAGCGTCAGCGTGCTCGCGCCGGCCTGCGAGATTCCAGCACCGGTCATGTTATTGCTGATCGAGATGGCCTGGCCGAAATTGGCCGTGTTGAACAGGTTCGGACCGGCGCCGCTGAAGTTCACCGCCTGGCCGGAAATGGTGTAGCTCTGGGACACTGACGTGAACCACCACGAATCCGGGGTGATCGGGCCGGCAGTGACCGTGACCGTCGTAGTGCCCGACGAGTCGAATTGCGCGGACAGGCCGGCATTCACCGGCGGCCCACCCGGCCAGTTGGCACCGGCGTTATAATCTGCGCTAGCGCCGCTCCAGATGAAAGTCTGGGCCTGCGCCGAAACCGAGAAGAAGCAACTCGCGAGCGCCGTGGTCGCGAGCAGCAGGCGCTTCATTCCCATTCCAACCAACATAATTCCAAATTCCAAAAATCGCGCTTAGATTGATAACGGGAACCGAAAGTTCACACTATGTCCAATGGGCAACAGTTCGCGGCAATCGGATACCAACGGTCGAATTTCGTACACACGGCCGCGACCAAATGCATATTCGTGCGCTAGATGGGAATCCAGCGGCAGATTTGACGTGGCGGCAGGCTGACGAAGAGCGGCTGCGGCTCGAAGCAGCCGGGGTGGTGACTGCGCAAACCCGGCAAACTGCTGTCATCGCCCGGCCTCGACGGGGCGATCCAGTACTCCGAGACGGATGTGATTCACTCGATAGGCCGCGTCGTACTGGATGCCCCGCCCTCCGTCCGCAATTGCGCACCAGGCGGGGCATGACAGCGGAGTTGGTGGCGAACACTCTTCTTGCAGCGAACGCGTTTCCGCGCGCTACAGCCGTAACGCGGCACGCCGCATTTGTATCGATTTGTTATCGATACTTCGCGCGAACACGCAGAAGTGGTCACGGCGGGCGTGGTGAACGGGGATAATTCATAGTTCGTCAAAGCTTTACGGCGAATTCTCCCGATCGAGCCGAAACAAGAACGGCCCATGCTGCTGCAGGCTCTGGAATGCGGACTCAACTGACCAGCTTTTTCGCGCGGCTGTTCGCCGGCGATCTGTCGGTGCTCGGCGGTCCCGCAGCCGACGACGCCATGGCTGGCCATATCCGCGCCGAACAGATGGCGCTGGTGCTCGGCTATTCGGTCGGCATCATGCTCGCCAATGCCTGCAACGCCGTCGTGCTGGCGATTGCCCTGTGGCATTCCCCGGACTGGAAGCTCGCGCTGATCTGGGCCGTCATCGTCGCCGGTGCCGCGATCGCGTTCGGGCTGCAATCCCACGCCTCGCGCCGGATCACCAAACCGCAATTCGTCTCACGCCGCGCCATGCATCGGCTGGTGCGCAATGCGTTCGTCCTCGGTGCCGCCTGGGGCATCGTGCCGGTCGCCTTCTTCGCCGACGCCTCCTCCGGCGGCCAGCTCGTCATCACCTGCCTCTGCTCGGGAATGCTGGCCGGCGGCGCACTGGCCTTCGCCACCATTCCGGTCGCGGCCATCGCCTTCACGGCCCCGATCTTCGTCGGTATCGCCATCTGCCTCAGCCGGGACGGCGATCCCGCCTATGTGCTGATGGCGATCCTGGTGGTGGTCTACGGAAGCGTGCTGCTGCGCGCCGTGTTCGTCAATTCATTCTCGTTTGCACGGCGCGTGATCCGGCAGGTCGAGGCCGAGCGCACAGTGCGGCAGGATCCGCTTACGCTCCTGCCCAACCGCTTCGCCTTCAACGAGACACTCGATGCCGCGCTAAAACGCCTTGCGCTGTCGGGCGAAGAGTTCGCGGTGCTGCTGCTCGACCTCGATCGCTTCAAGGAGGTCAACGACAAGTTCGGCCACCCCGCCGGCGACGAATTTCTGGTCCAGATCGCAAGCCGGCTGCAACGCTGCACGCGCGCGGCCGAGCACGTCGCGCGCATCGGCGGCGACGAGTTCGCGCTGGTGATGGCCAATCTGACACGGCCCGAGGATGCGCTCGAGATCGCCGAGCGCTTTGTCGCGGCCTTCGCCGAGCCGTTCCCGATCGAGGGCCGCCAGATCGCGGGCGCGACCAGCGTCGGCATCGTGCTGGCGCCGCGCGACGGCAACACGCAGCTCGACATCATGAAGAATGCGGATGCCGCGCTCTATCGCGCCAAGAAGGCCGGACCCGGCACGGTCTGCTTCTTCGAGGAAGCGGACGACAGGGTTTCGCGTGACCGCAAGGCGCTGCAAGCGGATCTCGAGGGCGCCATCGCGCGCGACGAGCTGTTTTTGGTATTCCAGCCGTTCCTCGACCTGGCCGCGAACCGTATCACCGGCTTCGAGGCGCTGCTGCGCTGGCAGCATCCCCAGCGCGGATTGGTGCCGCCGAGCGAGTTCATCGGGATTGCGGAGGAGACCGGGCTGATCCACGAGATCGGCGAATGGGTGATCCGGCGAGCCTGCGCGACGCTGTCGGATTGGCCCGAAGACATCAGGGTCGCCGTGAACTTTTCCGCGGCGCAGTTTCACAACACCGGCATTCTCCAGACCATCGTGCAGGCGCTGGCCGATGCAAAAGTCTCGCCCAGCCGGCTGGAGATCGAGATCACGGAATCGATGCTGCTGTCGAAATACGGCTCAGCGGGCTCGATCCTGAACGCGCTGCTCGAGCTCGGCGTCACCGTGGCGCTCGACGATTTCGGCACCGGCTTCTCCTCGCTCACTTACTTGCGCAAGCTGCCGTTCAGCCGCATCAAGATCGACCAGTCTTTCATCCGCGACATGCTGGTGCAGCCCGACTGCGCCGCGATCGTGAAGTCGGTGATCTCGCTGGCGCGGGATCTCGACATCGACGTGGTCGCCGAAGGCGTCGAGACCGCCGACCAGCTCGAATATCTCAGGCAGATCGCTTGCGACGAAGTGCAGGGCTATCTGATCAGCCGGCCGGTGGCGGCCGATGCGGTTTTGAAGCTGCTGGATACGAAGAAGCTGCGGGCGACGTTCGCGGCGTGAGTTATCTTGTGCGGCCATCCTTCGAGACGCCCGCCTTTGGCGGGCTCCTCAGGATGAGGTCTTGTGCCGCGGCCCGAATGTTGGACCCTCATGGTGAGGAGCCCACAAAGCGGGCGTCTCGAACCATGAAGGCCGAACTGCCTCCTCAAACCGCATCCGCCCGCAGCAACGTATCGACCGTGATCGTGCCCCGCGCCCGCGAAACGCAGGTGCAGATCTTCTCGTTGCTCTGCTTCTGGTGATCGCTGAAGAAGACGTCGCGATGGTCGATCTCGCCGTCGACCTCGACCACATCGATGGCGCACAGGCCGCATTCGCCGCGCTTGCAGTCGTACATCACGTCGTGTCCGCTGGCGTTGAGCACGTCGAGCATCGAGCGCTCACGCGGGATTTCGAGCTCGACATCGGAGCCCTTCAGGCGCACGCGAAACGTCTCGGTCGGCAGCGTGCCGCTGGAGCCGAAGGTTTCGTAACGGAGATCGGGCAACGGATGGCCGGCGCCGATCCAGGCGTGGCGCGCGGCATCCAGCATCCGCATCGGGCCGCAGAACAGCGCCAATGCGCCTTGCGGCAATGACGCGAACTGCGCGTCGAGATCGAGCCGCTTACCCTCATCACTCGCATGAACGACCAGACGATCGCCGAGCATCCCTGAGAGATCGTCGAGATAGGCGGCCTCGCCGCGCGAGCGCACGGCGTAGTGCAGCGTCACATCGGCCCCACGCCGCGCCAGGGCTTGCGCCGCGCCGACGATCGGCGTGATGCCGATGCCGCCCGCAATGAGGCAATAGTGCTGGCGGGCCCAATCGACCGCAAGCAGCGAGGCGGGCTGCGTGATATCGAGCCGTGCACCCGGCTGTAAAGACCACATGTAGCGCGAGCCGCCACGCGAATCCTCGGCGCGGCGCACTGCGATCCGCAAGCCGCGTGGCGAGGCCTCGCCGACCAGCGAATAGGACCGCGTCTCAGGCAGGCCGGCGATGGTCACGCTGACATTGATGTGGCTGCCGACCGGATAGGCCGCGCCGTCGAACTGATCGGGGCGGATCAGGAATTCGCGGATGCCGGGGGCGAGATCGCGCGTGGAGACGAGCGTCGCCGGAATCCAGGTTTCGATGAAGCGCATGGCACTCCCCTCAATCGGTTGCGGTCCTGATCAGCGCGAGCGCCGGCAAAAGATCGAGATGGGTGCGGTTGCGCAACGCGAGCCGCAGATTGCGCACGGCCAGCCGCGCATGCTCGCGCATCACGGCTTCGGCGCGGGCGCCCTCGCGGTTCTCGATGGCGTCGATGACGACGCGGTGGTGCTCCTGCCCGATGATCAGGATCTGTTGCGCCTCCGGCAATGCCGACTGCGCCATCACGAAACCGCTTGGGGAAGCGAACGGCAGTGCGGAAGCGCGGTCGATCTGCCGAATCAGCGGCGGACTGCGCGACAGCTCGGTGAGCAGCGCGTGGAAGCGCGCGTTCAGCGCGACATAGGACGAGAACGCATCGACCGAGATCGGGACCTGGCGCAGCAGCTCGTCGATCGCCGCGAGGCATTCCTTCAGCGGCTCGAGCTCGCGCGCGGAGACGCCGCGCTCGGCCGCGAAGCGCGCGGCGAGGCCTTCGAGCGTGCCGCGCAGCTCGATGGAATCGGAGATGTCACGCTCGGAAAACGCCTTGACCATGAAGCCACCGGAAGGGATCGCCTCCAGCAGGCCCTCCTCCTCCAGCCGCACCAGCGCCATGCGCACCGGCGTGCGCGAGGCACCCGTCGTCTCCACCGCCTGGAGTTCGGAGATGCGTTCGCCCGCACGCAGAGAGCCCGAAAGAATCTGGTCGCGCAGCGCCAGCTGCGCCTTCACGGTCTGCGAGACGGAGCGGTCGACCTCACGCTCGGCCATGTCGGCTACTCCGCGGCCTGAAGATGCTGCGGCGGATTTTCCTTTGCCACCATTTTGTCGATCAGCTTGCGCGTCCACATCGCGCCGGCATCGATGTTGAGGTTGTAGAAGATGCGATCGGGATTCTCGTCCATCGCGCGCTGCTGCGCCTCGAGGATCAGCTCGTCCTCGTGGAAGATGCCGGAGACGCCCTCGCGGATCTCGGTGGTGATGCGCTGCTCGCCGATCTGGTAGTTGCGCACGAAGGCCCAGAAATAATGGCAGGTCTTGTCGGTCTCGGGCGTGATGGTGTTGAGCACGAAACCGTTGACGCCCTGCGAGCGGTCGCCTTCCGGCGCGCCGGTGCCTGTGGGCGCCACGCCGACATCGATCGCGATGGTGCACGGTGCTTCGAAACGGATGATCTGCCAGCGGTCGACCAGGCCGGACTTGCCGAGCTGCTTGGCCCAGAACGGCGGCGCCTCGATGCCGCGCATCCAGCGCGTTACCGTCACCGTCTTCTCGCCATGGGTGACGTCGAACGGCGCCTCAGTGACCGCTTCATTGCCGATTGAAGAGCCATGCACGAAGGTTTCGTGGGTGAGGTCCATGAGATTGTCGAGCACGAGACGGTAGTCGCAATTGACGTGAATGGTCTTGCCGTCGCCGGCCCATGCGGGATCGTGATTCCAGTGCATGTCAGGCACCAGCGCAGGGTCGGCGAGCGCGGGATCGCCCATCCAGAGCCAGATGTAGCGGTGGCGCTCGACCACGGGATAGGCGCGCACGCAGGCTGACGGGTTGATGGTCTCCTGCGAGGGCATGAAGGTGCAGCGGCCCTGCGCGTTGTATTTCAGGCCATGATAGCCGCAGACGACGGTGTCGCCTTCGAGCCGGCCCTTCGACAGCGGCACCAGGCGGTGCCAGCAGGCATCCTCCAGCGCGGCCACCGCGCCGTCGGCCTTGCGATACATCACGACATGCTTGCCGCAGATCGTCCGCGGCAACAGCGCCGGCTTGACGTCAGCGTCCCAGGCGGCGGCGTACCAGGCGTTCATGGGGAAGGGTTTTGTCACCGGCGATCTCCCAAGGCTTATGTATGCGTTGTGTATACAATAGCGGAGAGAAAGAACCGTTCAAGGCCTAATTTTGCTTACCTAGATACCAATACGGAACATTATGTATACATTATTGAGGGATACTTCACCCTCTCCTGGAGGGGCGTAATCGCATATGACAGCCGGAGGGCGCCGAACGTGCTCGGCCTGCATGGTTCGAGACGCCCGCTTTGGCGGGCTCCTCACCATGAGGGTCTGATATCTCGCCGCAAAACGCGACCTCATCCTGAGGGCCCGCCGTAGGCGGGCGTCTCGAAGGATGGCCGCGGGCGAGCTTCGCCGCGCTTGCCTCGCGTACCCTACGCCCCGAACACCTTCTTCAGCCCGGCCTGGGCCTCGTCCTGAATCCGCTTCAGGTGCTCGGTGCTGCGGAAGCTCTCGGCGTAGATCTTGTAGACGTCCTCGGTCCCGGACGGCCTTGCGGCGAACCAGCCGAAATCGGTTTCGACCTTGATGCCGCCGAACGATTGGCCGTTGCCGGGCGCCTTGCTCAGCGTGGCGCGGACGGGGTCGCCGGCGAGATCCTTCAGGCCGAGTTGCTCGGGGGTGACGGACTTCAGAACGTTCTTCTGCGGCGTGGTGGCGGCGACGTCGATGCGGGCGTAATGGGGCACGCCGAGCTCGGCGGTGAGGTCATTGAAGAGCTGGCTCGGGTCGCGGCCGGTCTTCGCCATGATCTCGGCGGCGAGCAGGCCGAGGATGACGCCGTCCTTGTCGGTGGTCCAGACCCCGCCGTCGCGGCGCAGGAACGAGGCGCCTGCACTCTCCTCGCCACCGAAACCAAAACCGCCCGTGAGGAGGCCGTCGACGAACCATTTGAAGCCGACCGGCGTCTCGACCAGCTTGCGGCCGAGTTTTTTGGCGACGCGATCGATGATCGAGCTCGACACCACGGTCTTGCCGATCGCAGCGTCCTTGCCCCAGCTCGGCCGATGCGCGAACAGATAGGAGATCGCGGTCGCCAGATAATGGTTCGGATTCATCAGGCCGCCGGTGCGCGTGACGATGCCGTGGCGATCGGCATCGGTGTCGTTGGCAAAGGCGACGTCGAAGCGGTCACGCATCGCAATCAGGCTTGCCATCGCGTAAGGCGAGGAGCAGTCCATGCGGACCTTGCCGTCCCAGTCGACGGTCATGAAGCGGAAGGTCGGATCGATCGCCTCGTTCACGACCGTGGCCTTCAGGCCGTAGCGTTCGATGATCGGATGCCAGTAATGCACCGCGGCGCCGCCGAGCGGATCGATGCCGATATTGATGCCGGCGGATTTGACGAGGTCGAGATCGACGACATTGCCGAGATCGGCGACGTAGGGCGTGATGAAGTCGTAAGGGTGCACGTTCGCGGATTTACGTGCCTTGGCGTAGTCGATACGCTTCACGCCCTTCAGACCATCGGCGAGATAGGCGTTGGCGCGTTTCTCGACCACGGAGGTCGCGTCGGTGTCGGCGGGGCCGCCATGCGGCGGATTGTATTTGTAGCCGCCGTCCTCCGGCGGATTGTGCGAGGGCGTGACGACGACGCCGTCGGCAAGACCGGAGGTGCGGCCCTTGTTGTAAGTCAGGATCGCATGCGAGATCACGGGCGTCGGCGTGTAGCCGCCGTCCTTGTCGATCATGATGTCGACGCCGTTGGCCGCAAACACCTCGACGGCGCTGACCAGCGCCGGCTCGGCCAGCGCATGGGTGTCGATGCCGATGAAGAGCGGACCGGTCAGGCCCTTCTCTTTTCTGTAGTCGCAGATCGCCTGCGTGGTCGCGAGGATATGGCCCTCGTTAAAAGTGTTCTTGAAGGAGGTGCCGCGATGGCCGGAGGTGCCGAACGCCACCCGCTGCGCGGGATCGGCGACATCAGGCTTGCCGGCAAAATAGGCCGTTACCAGCCGCGGAACGTTGGTGAGCGCGTCCGGCGAGACAAGCTTGCCCGCCGCGGGATGAACATCAGCCACTGAAATATCCTCGTCCTGTCGCAGAGATTGCGGAGCAGCATAGCATCGGCGGGCCTCTCGCCAAACCACAACACGCGCGATGGGGAAGGCGTTCCCTGGGCGTGTGGTGACGGTGCTGTAGCCCGCATGAGCGAAGCGATATGCGGGACCACCTGCCCCGGATGTCGCTTCGCTCATCCGGGCTACGGGACCGTGCTATGCTCCACGCCATCGAAGCCTCTCGAATCGTCCCATGATCCCTTCGCGAACACTGCTTCTGCTGATCGCCGGCCTTGTGATGGCCGGCACGCCGGCGCGCGCCGCCGAGTTCTACACCGAGGATCTGCGCATCCCGATGACGGAGGCGGGGCCGCAGGGGCTGGAGGCGTTTCTGGTGCGGCCGGCGGGGACGAAGCGCTATCCGCTGGCGCTGCTCAGCCACGGCTCGCCGCGCAGTTTTGACGACCGCGCGACGATGTCGGCGCATAAATATTACGGCATTGCGCTCGAATATGCCCGGCGCGGCTTTGCCGCGCTGATCGTGATGCGGCGCGGCTACGGCACTTCGCCCGGCGGCCGCGTCGACAGCGTCGGCGGCTGCACCAATGCGGCTTACCTGCCGGCAGCCGCGGTTGCGGTGGCGGATTTGCGCGCCGCGATCGACGCGATGGCGCGCAGGTCCGACGTGACGACCTCAGGCATGATCGCGGCCGGCCATTCCGCCGGCGGGCTCGCCACCGTCGCGCTGACCGCGCAGGCGCCTGCGGGTCTCGTTGCCGCGATCAGCTTTGCCGGCGGCCGCGGCTCGCGCGACGACGAGGACGTCTGCAACGAAGATGGCCTGGCGCAGGCCTTCGCCAGCTTCGGCAAGACCTCGCGCGTGCCGATGCTGTGGGTCTACGCGACCAATGATTCGTTCTTCGGCCCCGACCTCGCGCGCCGGCTCTATGACGGATTTCGCGGCAATGGCGGCAACGCGAAATTCATCGCGGCGCCGCCTTATGGCGACGATGGCCACTACCTCTATTCCGTGGTCGGGCGACCGCAATGGACGCCGTATGTGGATGGCTTCCTGCGCGAGCGCGGGCTCGGCCACGACGTCCTGAGCCCGCCGGATCCGTTACCGCCGCCGGACCAGCTCAACGCAGCTGCGCGGGTCGAGTTCGGGCGCTATCTCGCCAGCACCATGCCGCACAAGGCCTTTGCGGTGTCGCCGAACGGCGGTTACGGTTGGCGTTCGGGCCGGACCACCACCGACGATGCCCAGCGTGATTCGCTTGGCGCCTGCATGAAATGGTCGCCCACCTGCACGCTCTATGCGATCGACGACCGGCTGGCCGGCGCGACTAGAGCCGCTCGCTGAGCGCGAGCTTGTAACCGACGCCGGTGACGGTCGCGATCACGGGCGTGCCGCTGCCGACGAGCTTGCGGCGCAGCCGCGCCACCAGCGCATCGACGGTGCGGATGTCGACCTCGGCCTGACGGTTGCTGACGACCTCGATCAGATAGTCGCGGCTGAGCGGCCTTCCATCGGCGCCGACGAGGGCGGCGAGCAGGTCGAATTCGGCGCGGGTGAGCGCCACCGGCTTGCCGTCGCTGCCGAGCAGCTCGCGCCGCGTCAGGTCGATGATCCAGTCGCCGAAGGCGATCGAATTGTGGTTGCGCGCCGCCTTGCGGTCGATCGAGCGCCGCCGCAGCACGCTGCGCGCGCGCGCGAGCAGGTCGCGCAGATTGATCGGCTTGGTGACGTAATGATCGCCGGCGATCTCGAGGCCGAGGATGCGATCGACATCGGTATCGCGGCGGGTCACGAAGATGATGCCGGCGTTGCTGGTCGCCTGGATCTCCTTGGCGAGCTCAAAGCCGTCGCCATCAGGCAACTGCACGTCGAGGAAAACCAGATCGGTCCGCGCCCGCAGCGCCTGGCGGCATTCCGCGCAGGAGCCGGCGCCGATCACGTCAAAATTGTTCTCGCTGAAATAGCCGACCAGCATGGTCCGCGTCACGGGATCGTCTTCGACGACGATCAGCCGCTCACGGCCAATGGGACGCACTTCCTGACGTGCGGAATCAGTCACGATGTTGGATGTCCTGTGTGCCTGCGGCCCGGCCTGAAAATTCAAGTCGTCGCGCAAAGCGCCGTCCTGTGAACGAACATTCACGACTGGTTCGAGCCCCGAATTGCCTGATGGAATACTAGGCGTGTTGTGCAGCCCAAACAATATTGGTCACGGTATTGAAGTATTAAGTATGAACTGCCCCACAATTCTCACCCAGCGCATCGCTAGCTCCGAAATACGTCGAGATCCGTTTGTCGCTGTGTCGGTTCAACCGCCGGTTAACGTAAAGAAGGTGTTTAGCTTCGGAACAGCCGGCCGCGCCGCTATGGTCCGCGCTTGCAGATAGCAAACCACGGAGCAGGCGTGATGCAGGGGCAGGCCCGGTTGGCTGCCGGTCGAACCGAGGACGGCGCAACGCGCCTCAACCGTTCGCACAGCCTCGACTTCCTGCGCGGTCTCGCCATCGTCGGCGTGATGGCGATCCACGTCTCACAGTCGTTCCCGTCGAACATCCACGCCGTCGACTACGCCTTCATGTGCGGCTGGACCGGCGTCAATTTGTTCTACTTCGTCAGCGCCATGACGATGTGCCTGATGTGGACACAGCGCACCGAAACGAACCCGACACGCAAATTCTACATCCGCCGCTTCCTGCGCATCGCGCCGCTGTTCTGGCTCGCGATCCCGCTCTATCTCGTCATCAACGGCACCGGCCCAAGCTACAACGCCCCCAACGGCGTCGGCCCGCTTCAGGTGATCCTGACCGCGACCTTCCTGCACGGCTTCTGGCCGGACAGCGTCAACAGCGTGGTGCCGGGCGACTGGTCGATCGCGGCGGAGATGATTTTCTATCTCGTGTTTCCAGTCGTGATCACGGCCTTCGGATCGCGCCGCCATCTCTATCTCGCTCTGGCGATCGTGCTGCACCTCGTCAATGTCTGCCTGTTCAAGCCATGGGCCTTCGCGCTGTTCTCGGCCTATTACGGAGCGGGCAACGAAGCCTTCGTCTGGAACGCGCTGCACCTCAGCTTCCTGAACCAGCTTCCGGTCTTCCTCGTGGGCTGCGCGCTGTTCTTCGCGCTACGCGATGGCTTTGCCAAGTTGGACGCCGCGATCTTCGCCATCTTCATCGCACTGTCGTTCGTCGCCGATCGCGCGACCGGCTCGCACGAGTTCAACTATTTGATGATCAACCTCGTGCTCGGCGCGGGCGTTGCCGGCTGTATCCACTTCGCGATCCGCCTGCAGCCGCTGGAAGCCCTCGGCCGCAATTCCTACTCGATGTATTTGTCGCACTTCGCGGTGATCTTTGGCTTGCGCCAGATCTGGCCGCTCGCGGACGGACTGGTCTCGCTACTGATCGCCTATGTCGTCACCGCCGCGCTCAGCTATCTCGTCGCGCGCGCGACATGGCACCTGGTCGAGCGACACGCGCAGGATTTGGCGCATCGCCTGACGTCGGCGACAACGAAGGCTGCGCGCGCGGAGCCCGTCACGGCCGCAGGCATTGCGCTGAACGGCCGCAGCGCCGGCGCGTAAATCGCTCTCACGACGAGCCCACCTCGATCCGGTACGACAGCTCTTCTTCCGCGCCCGGTGCGATGTGCATCAGGCCCGGCTTGTCGCTGAACTCACCGTCGAAATTCCTGGGACTGGCATAGCCGCGCCAGGGCTCGATGCAGAGAAACGGCGCACCCGATGGTTTCGACCAGACGCCGAGCTCGCGAAAGCCGCGCCATGACATTTTGAGCCACGGACCGGCGTGCGGCCCGGCCGCATAGCGGACTGCATGGCTGTTGACGGGATCGAGGATGACGGCGTCGTTGGTGAACAGGGATTCCGACAGAGGAAGCACCGTGCCTCTGACGGGGCTCGGATCCGTTGCCGCGAGCAGCAATCCGCCCTCGACACGGCGAACCGGGGACGGCTCCTCGTCCGAGAACGTCAGCGCGTAGCTCTCCTTCGGCACGCCAGCCTGAAGCGGCCAGTTGAAGGCGGGATGGCCACCGAGCGACACTGGCAATGTCTCCGCTCCGGTGTTGACGACCGTGAATGAGAGATCGAGACCAGTGCCGTCGATCGTATAGGTGGCTGTCAGGCGGAATGCGAACGGATAGAGCGCGCGCGTCGCCGCGCTGTCCTCGAGCACCAGGGCACAGCTGCTCTCGCCGCGCTCCCCCCACGCAAAGCGGCTGTCGCGCGCAAAGCCGTGCTGGGTCATCCGGTAGGTTTTGCCCCGGTGCCGCATTTCGTCATTGGCGAGGCGCCCGACGATCGGGAACAGCAGCGGCGCATGGCGCACCCACGCCGGCCCGGCCTGCCAGACGAATTCGGTGCCGCTACCGTCCTTCAGCGAGCACAACTCGGCGCCCTGCGCCTTGATGGTCGCGGTGAGCCCGCCGCTGCGGATCGTGTGCGTATCGTCGGTCATGACCATCTCCATCGCGGCAGCCGCGACCGGAATCATATCGCATCAGAAACGATTTCGCCCGCCTTATGATGGGCGGGCGAAGATCAGTGCCGTAGAAGCTGTCAGGCCCGAGATGAGCGCCCGATGCTCTCATAGACGAATCCGGCGGCGGCCATCTCTTCGGGGCGGTAGATGTTGCGAAGGTCGACCACGACGGGCTGCGCCATGATGCTCTTCAGGCGGTCGAGATCGAGCGCGCGGAACTGCGTCCATTCAGTGACGACGACGAGTGCATCTGCACCTTGCGCGCAGGAATAGGCATCCTCACAATAAGTAATGTCGGGCAGCTCGCTCTTGGCCTGCTCCATGCCGACAGGATCGTAGGCTTTCACCTTCGCGCCCATGTCGATCAGGCCGGTGACGAGAGGGATCGACGGCGCATCGCGCATGTCGTCGGTGTCAGGCTTGAAGGTGAGCCCGAGCACGGCGACGGTCTTGCCGCGCAAGCTACCGCCGAGCGCCTG
>NZ_FOBX01000039.1 GCF_900109945.1 Bradyrhizobium sp. OK095 | reverse complement strand
GCGCTATTGAAGCCAGAAACGACCCCGCGAGGGATGGACCTGAAGAAGTCACCGGCCCCTGCCGTAAGAGCAGATGCGGTGGAGTCTGTTGTTGCCACGCCAGGTATTGGTGCGCTGGATCGGCTTGCTCCCATCGCAGGCTGTTTAGTCTGCGCTTGCTGAGACTGCGCCGGCTGAGTCTGCGCCTGTTGCGCCTGCGCTTTCGGGCTTTGCGCCTGCTGCGTTACGCCATCGGCACTGAACGGATCGTGGTCGACTGGAACGAACGAGACGTTCTCGAAGTCCGGCTGATGCTCGACCGGCACCAGAGAATAATCAGCCATGATGAACGACCAGCAGATGCTTTCCGGGGCGGTTCGGGTCCGGCAGATAGTGGTGGCCGTCTCTCGCCTTGCGTGCGCCTGGCGGGTATGACCGCTGCACCTTCCCCGCTTCGATCGCTGCCTTCAGATGCGTCTCCAGCACCGTCATCTTGGCGTCGAGAGCGGCCTTGATCTTGGCGAGCTCGATCTCTCCTTGCGTCTTGACCTGGAGATGGATCGCGTCGTTCTGCGCCTTTTGTTGCTGGAGCTGCGCCTGATGTGCTGAGAGCGCGGCGTCGACCTGCGCCCGGCTGCTCTTTGGCAAGATTTAGACAGGCGGAGTAAACCGTCCTACGACAACCGGAGACTCAACATCCAGATACAGATTTGCGCGTGCATAAAGACCGATGACATGCTCACCAGCTTTAACGCTCTCTTCACTCGGATACAAAAGTTTCTCGGTGGGAAACAGACCATGCTTCTTCGCATCAAGCGATAGCTGCTGTCGATTCTGCTTGAAGAACGTACCCTCGACGAGGCCGTACACCGGCCCTCTGAACTCGACGATGAAGTTACCGTCGCGCATTGGCCTGACCGAAAAGTCTGGCATATGCGTCACAACGTCCAGCAGCGCAGCATTGCACTTGGCAATGTCCGGCTCGGATGAGCCATTATCAAAAACCGCAGTCCCATGCTCGTAGACCAGAAAGCTCCTCTGCCGGTCCGTGTAATGCGCCATCCGATCCAAAAACCAGCCTGGCGCTTCCGCGCGGATGAGTCCTCCCCAAGTGGGGGCAGGATATTTCATGCTTCGGTCTCCGGTGCACCTTTGCTTTGCTCGGACAATATCGCGCGAATGAGAGCAACAACCCTCCGGATGGCTAACATGGTGCTGGCATCCGGGTCGCGGCTCATATGGTTCCATGCCCGTTGCTCCAAATACAGGTGTGCCCGAAGCCGCACCAAGCCGCTCTCGGCTGACAAGGACTCCAAGTCCCGCCCGCCAAGCTTGTATGGGTCGTCCTCCGATGGATCAAAAGTCAGCGCGAAGCGTATGATGACCGGTCGCCAAGGCTCCGATTCGTTCGGCACATCGGACAGCTTGAGACTCTTCGTCGGAATGATCGCTGGAAGTAGAGGATTCCTCATGTCGCACCTTTTCCTACGGAAGTGTACCTTTGATTTCATCCGGTGAGATATAGTGCGGAACCAGGTGTTCGCTTTCCCCATATAGACTGAATGGATTTGGAATTGCGCGGCCCGGTGCCAATTGCAGTTGGTAAACTGAGCCGTCCGACCCAAGCGTAAAGTCTCGGGCAACGGCAGGATGGGGAGTTACGGAGATATATGGAGACGGCGGATTTTCACTGTCAATCGCGTGCATCTTCATCAAGTCATTCTTATTCCCTTTTGCCAAGACCGCTTCGGAGTGGGCTTGGCCTCCCACTTGCGCGGCATGCGACCTGAATTCCGTGAGGCCGGCTTGATCGCCTCTATAGAAAGTTCGTGGCGCATTCTCTGCCGCTTGTCCAAGCCCCGCGCTCGCTTCTTCTGCAGCGCGCGCCAGAGTCGGCGCGGCGCGCGCGCCCGTTCCTAACCTGGCTGCACTGAACGGACCGAGCACGCCGAGTGCACCGCCGGCGAATCGGAGAGGCCCTTCCCAAGGAGTCCCCTCGCCAAGTTGGCCTCCGGCTTCGCTTCCCAGGCCTCCCAGCACAGCCGCTCCGACTTTGAAGGGCACGCTTCCAGGCG
>NZ_FOBX01000020.1 GCF_900109945.1 Bradyrhizobium sp. OK095 | reverse complement strand
TTTCTGAGTCTCGACAACCAGAAAGTACCGGCTTCATGCCGGTTAAACCGGGCATGCTCCGCGGCATAGTGAATCATTCCCCGGACAGCCCTGCGTTCTTACGGGGAGAGGGTGGGGTGAGGGGCTGTCTCCGCGAGTCGCACTCTCACCGTCTTCGAGGATAGAGCCCCTCACCCCAGCCCTCTCCCCGTAAGAACGGGGAGAGGGAGAGGAGAGAGCGTCGCTCACTTCGCCTTCAGAAAGTCCGCGACGTCGAGCAGCATGAACTCGTTGTCGTCGGCCTTGTTGGGATCGCGGCTGGACGAGAACGGCAAATTGTTGTCGTTGCCGACGATGATGTGGGTATCGTCGACGCGATCGACGTTCTCGATGGTGAAGAACGGGAAGGTGTAGACGCCGTCATTGAGGGCTTTGCGCGCCTTCTTGTCGGGGTCCTGGATCTTCAACAGGTCGATATAGCCGATCTTACGGACGGGCTTGCCGACATTGGCGTCGGTCAGCTCGATCTTGTAGACGCGCTTGAACTTGGCCACATCAGGGAAGCAGTTTTCGCCGCGGGTGCCTTGCGGGCAGGCCTTGTCTGCGGTGCCTTCGCCGTTGTCGCGCTCGATGATGAGGCCGGAGGCCGGATCGATCATGTTGAAGTCGCCGATGGCGTTGCCGTTCTGCTCGAACACATACTGCCAGTAGCGGCCAGTGAATTTTTCCGCAGCGACGTCGAATTCGAGGATGCGGGAGGCTTCCTTGCCGTCGACCCGCTCCCAATCCTTCTTGTCCGCATCCCACAGCGGTCCTTCGAGCAGGCCGTAGAGGAATTTGCCGTCCTTGGAGGACGCAAAGCCCTCAAAGCCCTTGGAGCGGCGGAGGTTGACGTTGGTGTAGGTCGCGCCCGGAGCGCCCGGCGTTCCCACCGCCCAATGGTCGGGCGAGCGCACCGGCTTGCCGTCAGCGATGGTCTCGAACACGGCCAGGATTTTCCCGGTCTTGTCGGCCTTCAGGATGTAGGGGCCGAACTCGTCGCCGATCCAGAAGGTGTCGCCGATGATCTGGAAACCCTCGGTGTCGAAATCCGAGCCGGTGAGGTAGCGCCTCTCGGTGTCCTCATGGACGATGCGGAACGGCACCTTCTTGTCGGGATCGTGCAGGAAGATGGTCTCCTGGCGCTCGATCTTGCCGTTCGCCCAATCCATCTTGTAGCGGTTCAGATACAGCATCGAATCCGGCGAGTTGGCGCGCGCGCCCATGCCGTTGTCGGTGATGACCCAGTAGCTGCCGTCGGGCATGTGCTTGATGCCGGAATGGCCCTGCAGCGGCTGGCCCTTGAACGGCAGCGAGACGCCGGTCGGGCGCTCAAAGGACTTGCCCATCACGGTGCCGAGCGCATCGACGCGCTTGCCGGTGGTGTATTTGCCCGAGGTCTTGAGATCGGCGGGGGCGTCGGCCGGCGCGTCGATGAAGGTCGCGGCCGGCATCACCACGTGGCCGGCGAGCTTGGCCGGGAATTCGCCTTCGCTCTGGGCGAGCGCCGTGCTCGCGGTGAGAATGATCGTTGCGACGGTGCTGAGAAAAGTCGCGCGCATGTGCGTCTCCTGTTAGCGGAGGCCGTCTTATGCGGATCGCATGTTGCAGTTTTGTGAAATCGGGCCAAACGCCGCAGCCGCACGCGGCGTCTCACACACCTTCATAGACCAGCCTGGTGAAAAAGCCGGGATCGATGACGAATTGGCCAAATTTCGCGTCGAACGCAGCGGTAGGCTTGGCGGCCACCGCTTCGTCCCGCGTTTTTCCCTGCTTCTTGAGATTGCCGACATTGTCGCGGATGGCGACCAGCATGTCGCGGAATCCCTGAAGCTCGGCCTTGTTGCTGACGGGCTTGCCGTGGCCGGGAATGATGATGGTGTCGCTCTTGGCCACGGCCAGATTGGCGTCGGACGCCGAGATCATGCCGTCGATGCTGCCGCCGGTCGAATAATCGATGAAGGGATAGATGCCGTTCCAGAACGTGTCGCCGACATGAATTACGTTGGCTTCAGTGAACATCACCGAAATATCGCTGTCGGTATGCGCGGGCCCGTAATGTCTCAGGGCCACCGACGCGCCGTTGAGCTTCAGGCCGCGGTCTTCGGTGAAAACCTCGGCGGGCAATGCGTCTGCTGGCGGGGGCAGGAAATTGTAGTCCCAGTCTTCGACCCGCTGGATGCCGGCGAGATGCTTGCGGGTGTTTTCGTGGGCGATGATTTTCGCGCCTGCCGCGTGCAGCCATTCATTGCCGTCGGCATGGTCGAAATGCCAGTGCGTATTGACGAGATGCGTGATCGGCTCGCTGCCGAGCTCGGCGAGCGCCTTGCTGAGCTGGGGGCGCGAGACGCCGATTCCGGCATCGATGAGAACCTTGCCGTCCGGTCCGGTGAGAACGGCAATGTTGCCGCCGGATCCTTCGAGCACGCTGATATTGTTGCGCAGCTTGTAGGTTTTGATCGGTGACATCGCCGCGCTGTCCTTGATCAGGCTGACGAGGCCGCGCGCCTCTGCGTAGGCCTGCCTCGGTGAGAGCCAGCCCGCAGTGGCAGCAAACGCGCCGCCGACGCAGCACAGGCAAAAGCCTCGTCGGGACAATGAGGGGAGTTTGGGCGATCCCATGCGATTCTCGCTTTCTGGAGCGGGTATCGATGGCACAAACAGTCGCCCCGCCGTTGGTGCGGCAAGGTGGGACCAAGGACGCACGGGGTCTATCAGGAGTGCACGATCCACCGTGATCGCACGAAACTGTTATTCCTTCACCGCGCCTGTCAGCGAGGACACGTAATAGTCCACGAACAGCGAGTAGAAGATCGCAACCGGCAGCGAGCCGAGCAGCGATCCCGCCATCAGTGCACCCCATTGGTAGACGTCGCCGGTGACGAGCTCGGTCAGGATCGCGACCGGCACGGTCTTGTTGGCGCCGCTCTGGATGAAGGCGAGCGCATAGATAAACTCGTTCCAGGACAGTGTGAAGGAGAAGATGCCGGCCGAGATCAGGCCGGGCACCGCCAGCGGCAGCGTGATCCGGCGCAGGATCTGGAGGCGCGTGGCGCCATCAACCAGCGCGCATTCCTCGAGCTCGTAGGGGATCGACTTGAAATAGCCGATCAACAGCCAGGTGCAGAACGGCACCAGGAAGGTCGGATAAACCAAAATCAGCGCCAACGGCGAGTCGAACAGGCCGAACTGCACCACGACGGTCGCCAGCGGAATGAACAGGATCGACGGCGGCACGAGATAGGCCATATAGATGCCGAGGCCGACATAGGGACTACCGCGGAAGCGCAGGCGCTCGATGGCGTAGGCGGCCAGCGTGCTCGCGATCAGTGACAGCGTGGTCGAGCCGATCGCGACCAGCATCGTCGTCCACAGCCAGCGCGGATAAGCGGTATCGAACAACAGATGCTTGATATGCGCCAGCGTCGGCGATGTGATCCAGAACGGGTTGTGCTCCTTGTAATTCATCAGCTCCGCGTTCGGCTTGAACGACGTGATCGCCATCCAGTAGAACGGAAACAGCAGGATCAAAACGAAGCAGCCGAGCGGCAGGTAGATCATCATCAGCCGCCGCAGCCCGGAATCCCAGGCCATGGTGTCGGGCGCCGCTTTGGCGTCGGCGACAGCTTGCGCGACGGTGTCAGTCATTGCTCTCTCCCTGCTGCCATTTGCGGCGCGCCAGGCCGAAATAGGAAAACAGCGTCGCGAACACCAGGAACGGGATCATCGACACCGCAATCGCCGCACCTTCGCCGAGCTCGCCGCCGGCAATGCCGCGCTGGAAGGCCAGCGTCGCCAGCAGATGAGTCGAGTTGCCGGGACCGCCACGGGTGATGGCATAGACCAGCTGGAAGTCGGTGAAAGTGAAGATGATCGAGAAGGTCATGACGATGGCGAGGATCGGCATCATCATCGGGAAAGTGATGTAGCGGAAGCGCTGCCAGGCGCTGGCCCCATCCAGCATCGCGGCTTCGTAGAGCGAGGGCGAGATGGTCTGCAAGCCCGCCAGCAGCGAGATCGCGACGAAAGGGATGCCGCGCCAGATGTTGGCGGCGATCAGCGAGAATCGCGCCGGCCAGGGCGTGCCGAGGAAGTCGACATTGCTCGTGCGCCAATGCAGAACGTCGACCAGCAGATAGGAGATGATCGAGAATTGCGGATCGTAGATCCACCAGAACGCCAGCGCCGACAGCACCGTCGGCACGATCCACGGCAGCAGGATGATCGCGCGCAGCAGGCTCTTGAACGGAAAATGGTTGTTGAGCAGCAGCGCCAGCCAGAAACCGAGCGCGAATTTTCCGAAGGTCGCAATCCCGGTATAGACCACGCTGTAGAACACCGCGTTCCACCACAGGGAGTCGGTCAGCAGGTACTGGAAATTCTCCAGGCCGACGAAGACGCCCTTGCGGCCGATGGTGGTGTCGGTGAAGGCGAGCCAGATGCCGAGGCCGAGCGGATAAGTCAGGAACACCCCGAGCAGCCCGATCGCAGGCGCAAGGCACATCACGACCAGGAACGGCTTGTAGTCGAACAGCCGGACCAGCCAGGACTGCTGCCGGTGTACTGGTACAGGGGACGAAAGCGTGGTTACGGACATCAGTTTGTTGTCCTGTCTGTGAAAGTCACCACACTCGTCATTGCGAGCGAAGCGAAGCAATCCAGTCTGTCTCCGCAGTTACAGTCTGGATTGCTTCGTCGTTTCGCTCCTCGCAATGACGATCTTACTTCTGCCGCCGGAAATACCGCTTGCTGCGCTGCTCGGCTTCCGCGGCCGCCGCTTCCGGCGTCGCAGAGCCGGTCGCAACGGACGCGAACATCTGGATCAGCACGTAGTCGGCGCTGACGGCGCCTGTCGCGGTCGAGATCGGGCCCGCATAGCCGTCATAATAGGTGCTGTTCATGGTGTCCTTGAACAGCTTCACCTTGGGATCCTGCGACCACACCGCGGCCTCGGCGTAAGCCGCCAGCGGCTGGGCCCAGTAGCCGGAGTTGGCGTTGAGCCACGGCTCGTACTGATCCTTTTCCAGCATGTATTGCAGGAAGGCCTTTGCGGCATTGGGATACTGGCTGTGCTTGAACACCATGGCGTTCAGCGTCAGGCCCGCCATCGGCGAGACCTTGGCGACGCCCTTCGGCAGCAGCTGATGCTCGCTGTCGTCAGCAATCGCCTTGGTCGCCGGATCGTTCTTCAGCGAGAAATACAGCGAGACGCCGTTGGCGGTCAGCGCGATTTCCTGCGCGGCGTAGGCGCGGTTGTTGCTGACGTCGTTCCACGAGGTCGTGCCGGCGATGAAGGTCGGGTAGAGCTGCTTGACCCAGTTCAGCGCGGCGATCGTCTCCTTGCTGTTGATGACGACGTTGCCTTCTTCATCGAGCAGGGCGGCGTTGTGCGACCACAGCGCCCAGCTCGCAAAGCCATTGCCGTCGCCCTTGGCGTTGCCGAGTGCGAAGCCGGCCGGCTTGCCGGCCTTCTGCAGCTTCTGGCAGAGGTCGAGGATACCGGCATGGTCTTCCGGTACCTTGTCGAAGCCGACCGATTGCAGGATCGATTTGCGGTAGATCAGCGGACCCGCGGTGGCGCCGAACGGCAGTCCGATCCAGGCGTCGCTCTTGTTCTTCTTGCCGTAACGCTGCGCCAGCGGCAGCCAGCCGCCATAACGCTTGCCGACATAGTCGGCGACGTCGGTCAGCTCGATCAGCTTGTCGATATAGATGTGCGGCGCATCGGAGAAGCCGATGATGATGTCGGGGCCGGCGCCGGAATTGGCGGTGACCGCCGTCTGCTGGTTGATGTCCTCCCAGCCGACGAAGTCGACCTTGACCTCGACCCCGGTTTCCTTGGTGAATTTTGCCGCATTGGCGCGGAAGACGTCTTCGTCGGCCTGGACGAAGCGCACCGGCCGCAGCATGCGGAGCGTCGCGCCTTTCTCGATCGGTAGTTTCGGGGCCGGGACGTCCGCGGCCTTGATCGCGGATTGAGCGTGCGCTGCAACACCGGTGGCGGCGAGCGCCGTAGCGGACAGGCCCAGCACCAAGGCATCACGACGTGTGATGTCGTTCCTCATCAGTTCCTCCCTATGATGTCTCCCTTCCCGGCGTTGATCGCCGGTGAAGGGCCGTTTCGGTATCTCGGCGCGTCTTGCGCCGGCCGCCTAGCTGTTCGGGCCGCGGTCCATGCTGACGGGTTGCCAGCGGCGGAGCGCGGTGTCTTGCAGCACCGACGGATTGACGCAGCTTACCGGCCACATGCCCTGAAGCACCAGTGACAATTCGTAGCCCACCCGGCGCTTGCGCGCCTCGTCGAACCGTGCCGAGGCCGAGGCGACATGGGCGGTCAGGGTCACGTTCTCCATGCTGAGGATGGGATTGTTGTGCGAGGGCGGCTCCTTCTCCAGCACGTCGAGGGCGGCGTGCGCGATCCAGCCCTCTTGCAGCGCCTTGATCAGGCTTTCCTCGTCCACGGTGGCGCCGCGGCCGGTATTGATGAACACCGCGCTCTTTTTCATCTGCCGAAAATGCTTCTCGGTGAGCATGTGATGTACTTCGGGCCTTGCAGGCGCGTGCATCGAGACGAAGTCGGATTGCGACAGCACCTCGTTCAGCGTCGCCGGGATGACGCCGTGGTCGGACATCAGCGTTTCCTGGATGAAGGGATCATAGGCCATCATGCGCAGGCCGAACGGTGCGGCGCGCTTCGCAACGGCACGCGCGACGCGGCCGAACGAGACGAAGCCGAGCGTCTGGCCCATCAGCCGCGGGACTTTCAGCAGCGCCGGCCGGCCTTCGGCCCAGCGTCCCGTGCGCACCATCTTGTCCTGCTCGACCAGGCGGCGGAAGCCGGCAAGCAGCAGCATCATGGCGTGGTCGGCGACCTCCTCGATGAAGGTGTCGGGGATGTTGGTGACGGGAATGCCGCGCGCGGTCGCGGCCTTCACATCGACACTGTCGACGCCGACCGAGCCGAGCGTGATGACCTTGCAGCTCTCCAACGCGTCGATGATGGTCTTGGAGATCGGGATGCCCTTGGCGTAGATCGCGTCGGCATTCTTGGCGGCGGCGATGAACTCCGCCTCGTTGGCCGGCGCCTCGACGATCTCGGCATCGATCGGATCGAGCGCCTCGCGCTCGTAGGAATAATCGCTGCCCGCGACCGTGAAGCTCGCGCCCTTCGGCGTCACCACCCTGTATTTCGGCATTTCCTGCTCCCGATTTGGTTTGTCGGTTCTTGTTGCGGGCCCGGCCTTCTTGGCGGGCCTTTGCGTCTTTTACGCGAAATCGATGCGTGTGCGTACAATCGTCGGTTGTCGTTGCGGCGATTTGTTCGGCGGTTCGGACGTTTCTACCGGGCTTCTACGGAGTCCCCCGTAACAGGTTGCTAAGGGGTCTCACACTAAAAGTTGATTTAATTTCGAACGATTCACTCGCGTGCCCGTATCCCTTTTTTTGCCGGAGCCATCCCGTGATGTTGAGCAATCTGAAGATCGCCCCCAAGCTGGGCATTCTTGTCGGCGTCACTCTGTTCGGCCTGTGCATCTCCGGAGTTCTCGCCGGCTATCTGATGAAGCGCGAGATGGTGAATGCACGCATTGACCAGACCAAGTCGATCGTCGACCTGGGACGCAACTATGCGGCCGCGCTGAAGAAGCGCGTCGATGCCGGCGAGCTGACGAAGGATGCGGCGATGGCCGATCTTCGCCGCTACGGCAATGCGATGACCTACGACAACGGCTCGGGCTATCTGTTCGGCACGTCCTATGACGGCATCACGCAGCTCGCGCCCGATCCGAAGCAGATCGGCGCCAACCGCATGGATGTCGTGACCAACGGCCGCAAGCTATCCGTCGAGCTGATGGACGGCGTCAAGGCCAACGGTTCGATCCTGCTCTACTATGACTACGTGAAGCCCGGCCAGGAAACGCCGATCAGCAAGATCGGCTATGCCGTCGCGGTGCCCGGCTTCGACATGTATATCGGCACCGGCGCCTACCTCACCGACATCGACCAGAAGATGGGCCCGGTCTACTGGCTGCTCGGCTTCGCCATGCTCGGCATCGTCATCGTCGCCGGCAGCGTTGCCTGGATGATCGGCCGCAGCATCAGCCGTCCGCTGGCGCTGCTCGGCACCCGCATGAAGGATCTCGCCGACGGCAAGCTCGAAGGCGACATCCCCGGCGTCGGCCGCGGCGATGAGGTCGGCGCGATGGCTTCGACCGTCCAGATCTTCAAGGACAATGCTGTCCGCATTCGCGATCTCGAAAAGACCGAGGCTGTCGCGAAGGAGCGCGCCGCGGCGGATCGTCGCAGTGCGATGGAGGACATCGCCAACGACTTCGAGCGCAGCGTCAACGGCATCGTCCGCTCGGTCTCCTCGGCCGCGACGGGCATGCAGGCCACGGCGCAGTCGATGACCGCGACCGCCAGCGACGCCAGCTCGCGTGCGGCGACCGTCGGTGCTGCCTCGTCGAGGGCCTCCGGCAATGTCGGCACGGTCGCTGCCGCCGCCGAGGAGCTGTCGAGCTCGGTTACGGAAATCTCTCGCCAGGTCACGCGTTCGACCGAAGTGGCGAGCCGCGCGGTCAGCGATGCCGAACGCACCAATGCCACCGTGCAGGCGCTCTCGACCGGCGCCGAGAAGATCGGCGAGGTCGTCAAGCTGATCCACTCGATCGCGGCACAGACCAATCTGCTGGCGCTCAACGCCACCATCGAGGCGGCCCGCGCCGGTGAATCCGGCCGCGGCTTCGCCGTGGTCGCCTCCGAGGTCAAGGCGCTCGCCAACCAGACCGCCAAGGCCACCGAGGAAATCTCGGCCCAGGTTGCGGCAATGCAGACCTCGACCAGCGACGCGGTCACGGCCATCAGCGGCATCACCCGGACCATCGCCGAGATGAGCGAGATCACCGCGGGCATCTCCTCATCGATCGAGCAGCAGGGCGAGGCCACCCGCGAGATCGCCCGCAACATTCAGTCGGTTGCGGCCGGTTCAAACGAGATCAACGCCAATATCGGCAGCGTCACGTCGGCCGCGGAAGCGACCGGCACGGCGGCAACTGATGTGCTCACCAACGCCCGCGAGCTGGACAACCAGTCCGGCGCGCTGCGCAGCGCGGTCGACGGCTTCCTCGCCAAGGTGCGCGCGGCGTAGGTCTGAATGCTGAATTCGTAGGGTGGGCAAAAAAGGCGCGTCAGCGCCGCCCACCTTTCCAGTCGCTATTTGAGGAGCCCATCGTGAAGTTGAGCAATATGAAGATCGCGCCCAAGCTCGGCATCCTTGTCGGCGTCACCTTGTTCGGCCTGTGCATCTCCGGGGTTCTCGCCGGATATTTGATGAAGCGCGAAATGATCAACGCGCGCATCGACCAGACCAAGTCCATCGTGGACGTGGCCCGCAGTTTCGCGGGCAATCTGAAGAAGCGCGTCGATGCCGGCGAGATGACGAAGGACGCGGCCATGGCCGAGTTCCGCCGCTATGGCAATGCGATGACCTACGACAACGGTTCCGGCTACCTGTTCGGCACGTCCTATGACGGCATCACGCAGCTTTCGCCCGATCCGAAGCAGATCGGCCAGAACCGCATGGACTCTCTGACCAACGGCCGCAATCTCTCCAGGGAATGGATGGACGGCGTCAAGGCCAATGGCTCGATGCTGTTGTATTATGAGTTCATGAAACCGGGCCAGGAAAAGCCGATCCGCAAGGTCGGCTATGCGGCTGCCGTCCCCGGCTTCGACATGTATCTCGGCACAGGCGGCTATATCGACGACATCGACGCCAAGATGGGCCCGGTCTACTGGTCGCTCGGCTTCGCCATGCTTGCCATCGTCATCGTCGCCGGCGGCGTCGCCTGGATGATCGGTCGCGGCATCAGCCGTCCGCTGGCGCTGCTCGGCACCCGCATGAAGGATCTCGCCGACGGCAAGCTCGAGGGCGACATCCCCGGCGTCGGCCGCGGCGACGAGGTCGGCGCGATGGCTTCGACCGTCCAGATCTTCAAGGACAATTCGGTCCGTATCCGCGGCCTCGAGAAGACTGAGGCCGATGCCAAGGATCGTGCCGCAGCGGAACGTCGCAGTGCAATGGAGGGTATCGCCAGCGACTTCGAACGCAGCGTCAACGGCATCGTCCGCTCGGTCTCCTCGGCCGCGACGGGCATGCAGGCCACGGCGCAGTCGATGACCGCGACCGCCAGCGACGCCAGCTCGCGCGCCGCCACCGTCGGTGCAGCCTCGTCGAGGGCGTCCGGCAATGTCGGCACGGTTGCTGCCGCCGCCGAAGAGCTGTCGAGCTCGGTTGCGGAAATCTCCCGCCAGGTGACGCGCTCGACCGAAGTTGCAAGCCGTGCCGTCAGCGACGCCGAGCGCACCAACGCCACGGTGCAGGAGCTCTCCACCGGCGCCGAGAAGATCGGCGAGGTGGTCAAGCTCATTCATTCGATCGCGGCACAGACCAATCTGCTCGCACTCAACGCCACCATCGAGGCGGCGCGTGCCGGCGAATCCGGCCGCGGCTTCGCCGTTGTCGCCTCCGAGGTCAAGGCGCTCGCCAACCAGACCGCCAAGGCCACCGAGGAAATCTCCGCCCAGGTCGCGGCGATGCAGACCTCGACCAGCGATGCGGTCGCGGCGATCGGCGGCATTACCCGAACCATTGCGGAAATGAGCGAGATCACGGCGGGCATTTCCTCGTCGATCGAGCAGCAGGGCGAGGCCACCCGCGAGATCGCCCGTAACATCCAGTCGGTCGCCGCCGGCTCGAGCGAGATCAACGCCAATATCGGCAGCGTCACCTCGGCCGCGGAAGCGACCGGCACGGCGGCCAGCGACGTGCTCACCAACGCCCGCGAGCTGGACAGCCAGTCCGGCGCGCTGCGCAGCGCGGTCGACGGCTTCCTCGCCAAGGTCCGCGCGGCGTAAGCCAGTATCAGGTCTCGTGCCCCGGGCGCAGCGCAGCACGCAAGTGATGCGCTGCTGAACCGGGGCCCACAGCTGGGTCCCGGCTCTGCGTGGCGTCATTTCATGCCGCGCCGCGTCCGGGACACGAGATTGCCTTACTGCTTCTCGATCCCCGCGTCGCGGATCAGCCGCTCCCACAGCACCAACTGCTCGTTCACGAATTTGCCGAGCTCCTCCGGCGTGCCGGAAAACGCGTCCATGCCGAGCGTGGCGAGCTGGGCCTTGATCTCCGGCTTCTCGACGATCTTGCGGATTTCGGCGTTGAGCCGCGTCACGATGTCCTTCGGCATGCCGGCCGGGCCGAAATAGCCCTGCCAGGACGAGATGTCGAAATCAGGCACGCCGGCCTCCTGCATCGAGGGCAGGTTCGGCACCACCGGCGTGCGGTCCTTGGTGGTGACGGCGAGCGCGCGGAGCGCGTTGCCCTGCACATGCGGCAGGCCGGTCAGGATGTCCACGAACATCATCGAGACGCGGCCGCCCATGACGTCGTTAAGCGCCGGCGGCGAGCTCTTGTAGGGCACGTGCAGGAGGTCGAGCCCGGCATTGTGCGCGAAGGTCGCCCCCGACACGATCGCCGAGGACGAGCCCGAGGCGTAGCTGAGCTTGCCCGGATTGGCCTTGCCATAGGCGACCAGCTCGCCGACGGTCTTGGCCGGCACTTCGGGATGGATCACCAGCATGAAGGGCAGATCGCCGGTGCGCGCGATCGGAGTGAAATCCTTGACGGGATCGTAGGTCAGGCTCTTGAGCAGATAGGGGTTGGCCGAATGCGTGGTGTTGGTCGTCACCAGCAGCGTGTAGCCGTCGGGCGCCGAGCGCGCGACATAGGTCGCCGCGATCATGCCGTTGGCGCCGGCCTTGTTCTCGATCACGATGCCGACGCCGAGCGCCTGCGACAAATGATGCGAGATCAGCCGCGTCGTGGTGTCGGTGCCGCTCCCGGCCGCAAACGGCAGCACCAGCGTGATGTTGCGGCTCGGCCAATTGTCGGCTTGCGCGGCGGATGCGGCGGCAAGGCAAAGCGCGGCCGCGCCGGCGGTGCGCAGGGCGCGGATCAGTGATGACAGCATGTGTTGGTCGTTCCCTCTTTTTCGTTGGCGGGGAACCTAGCTTCTCTTCGCTAAAATCGGAAGGCGGGAGTTTCGTGCCCCGGACGCAGCGCAGCGCTCGCCCGGCGATGCGAAGCATCGTCCGGTGCAGCGGTGCGCTGTAGAGCCGGGGCCCACGCTTGCGGCAATCTGGGTCCCGGCTCGGCGATGCATCTTGTCCGGGACACGAGATCTCGCGTCCGCGCCGCGGAATTACTTCGCCGCAGCGCCCCGGCGCGAGGCGATCACGACGCCGGCGAGCACCAGCGCGTAGCCGATCAAATGAAACGGCTGGAGCTTTTCGCCGAGCAGCAGGATCGCCATCGCCGAGCCGAACACCGGCACCAGATGGAAGAACGGTGCGGCCCGGTTCGGACCGATCAACGCCACGCCGCGGTTGAAGAAGAGATAGGCGAGCGTCGAGGGGAAGATCAGGATGTAGGCCAGCGTTGCCAGCGTCACCGTGTCGAATTGCAGGACTTTGCCGCTCCACGCTTCCCAGATTGCGGTGGGCAGCAGCATGATCCCGCCACAGCAGGTGGTGAAGGAGAGAAAGGAGAGCTGATGAACCTTTGGCCGCCGCGGAATGAAGGCGGAGTAGATTCCGAACGCCACCAGCGAGGAGCCGAACATGATGTCGCCCCTGTTGAAGCTGATGCTCGCGAGCGTCGCGAGATCGCCGCGCAGGATGATGATCAGCACGCCGAGAAGCGAGATCCCGATGCCGGCGAGCTGTCCGCCCGTCAGCCGCACGCCGAACAGCACCAGCGACCACAACGCCACGAACAGCGGCCCGGCCGACTGGATCAGCAGCGCATTCAGCGCCTCCGTGTATTGCAGCGCCCAGTACGAGACCGCGTTGTTGAAGGCGAAGCCGACCAGCGACAGGAACAGCATCAAGGGCAGGCTTTTGCGCAGAGCCGGCCAGTCGCGTTTCAGATGCGGCCAGGAGAACGGCAGCAGGATCAGGAACACGCCGAACCAGCGGATCGTGGTCACCGTCAGCGGCGGCACATGCGCGCCGACATGGCGCGCGAGCACGATGTTGGCCGCCCAGAACAGCGAGCTCAGGCTGAGCAGCAGATAAGGCTGGTTGTTGAGCCAGCTGGCCGGATTCGAGGCCTTCGGCGCGGGCGGAGCAATCGTCATTGGCGTCACATACGACCTTGCGCCGGATTGCCGTCGTGACACAAGTCACGCCGCCGCAATGCTACAATGCAGGCTCGACCAGAGGAGGTGCCATTGGCGGTTAATATGTTGAACATCGAGGGCCTGGAGCAGCTCGACCAGCAGGCGCCGGTGGTGATGCTGAACCTGATGCGCTTTTACGATCGCTCGCGTGACGGCGATGGCTCCGGGTGGGACGCTTATCTGCGTTACAGTTCGATCACAGTGCCCATGATCAGGGCACGCGGCGGCACGCTGCTCTGGACCGGCGAGGCCAAGACCGTTGCGCTCGGCCCGCACGACGGCAACGACTGGGATTTCGTCGCGCTGGTCTATTACCCCAATGTTGCGGCTTTTCTCGACATGATGACGTCAGAGTCCTACGAGCGTGAAGCCGATCCACATCGCGTCAACGGCTGCGCCGAACATGTGATCATTGCGACGAGCGAGGCGTACAGCAAGTTCAGGATCGGCTGACGTTTGCTCACGTCGCCTGCTTCCTTGACGCTGCGAACACGCCCGACAGCACCAGCGCAAAACCGATGAAGTGGAAGGCTTGCGGGTTTTCACCCAGGAACACCATCGCCATGATCGAGCCGAACACCGGCACCACGTGGAAGAACGGCGCGGCGCGATTGGCGCCGATCAGGCGCACGCCGCGATTGAAGCAGAGATAGGCGAGCGTGGACGGGAACACCGCGACATAGAATAAAGTGAGCAGGTTCGGCACATCAAACTTCATCACCGGGCGCGCATACAGCTCCCAGATCTCCAGCGGGATGAGGCAGGCCGCGCCGGCGCCGAAGGTGAAGGCGAGGAACGACAGGCCGTGCATCGGCGGGCGTTTCAGGCTCAGTACCGAATACAGCGCGAAAAAGATCAGCGCGACGATGAAGATGAGGTCGCCCTTGTTGAACTCGATGTTCGACAGCGTGGTGAAATCGCCATGCAGCAGGATCGTCAGCACGCCGCACATCGACAACAGCACGCCGAATGCCTGTGCGGTGGTGAGCCGGATGCCGAGAATGGCCAGCGACCACAGCGCCACGATCAGCGGCGCGGCCGACTGCAGCAGCAGCGTGTTCAGCGCCTGCGTATGTTCCAGCGCCCAGTATTGCAGCGTGTTGAAGGCGCCGATGCCGATGATCGACAGTGTGATCATCAGGCCGAGCTTGCTGCGGATCGCGGGCCAGTCCTGGGCAAGATGCTTCCAGGCGAACGGCAGCACCAACAGGAAGGCGAAAGTCCAGCGCAGGAACGACAGCGTGACCGGCGGGATGTGGCCGGCGGCGAGCCGTCCGACGATGGCGTTGCCGGCCCAGCACAGCGCGGTGATGCAGAGCAGCAGATAAGGCTGGTTGGCGATCCAGTTGTGACCGGATGTATCGGTGCTCGTGGTCTGGCCGGTGGCGGACATTGTGATTGTTATGGCCCCGCGTCATGCGCCAAGGCCCCGGCCCTGCGATATCAGGGCCGGCTGATAGCCCGGCGCCGCCCAGAGACACGGAAATCCGCCTGATATCAATGGGGCGAGGCGCATCGCCTCCATGCGCGGGCGATACGGCCGGAACCCTCAATCCTTCCGTCCGCTGCGGATCGCAAGCGGTTTCAAGAGTTCGGCGCAGGCGAGATAGACGACGACGAGCAGCGCGATGGCGGCCAGCACGATCGGCGGCGGCGCGACGAAGCCGAACCAGGCTCCGAGCGGCGTGAACGGCAGTACCATCGCGACCACCAGCGCGGTCAGCGAGGACACCGCGAGCGCGGGATCGGGCCAGTTGCGCCAGGGACGTCCGTTGGTGCGGATGATGAAGATCACGAGAATCTGCGTCGCCATCGATTCGACGAACCAGGCGGTGCGGAATTCAGCCGGCGAGGCCTTGAACAGATACAGCAGCGCGACGAAGGTCAGCGCGTCGAACACCGACGACAGCAGCCCCATGATCGCGGCGAAACGCACCAGGCGCGACATGCTCCACACCTGCGGCTGCGACGTTGCCTGTGCCGAGACGCGGTCGAAGGGAATGCCGAGCTCGGAGAGATCGTAGAGCAGATTGTTGAGCAGGATCTGCGTCGGCAGCATCGGCAGGAACGGCAGCGCGAGCGAGGCGGCCGCCATCGACAGCATGTTGCCGAAATTCGAGCTTGCGCCCATGCGGACGTATTTGAGGATGTTGGCGAAGGTGCGCCGTCCTTCCTCGACGCCGTCGGCCACGACTTCGAGATCGGAAGCAAGCAGGATCATGTCGGCCGCGGCCTGCGCCACGCCGGTTGCGCCGTCGACCGATAGTCCGACGTCCGCCACTTTCAGGGCCGGTGCGTCGTTGATGCCGTCGCCGAGGAAACCGACCACCTCGCCGCCCGCCTGAAGCGCCTTCACGATGCGCGACTTCTGGTCCGGCGCGAGCCGTCCGAATGCATCGGCGGAGCGCACCTGCACGACGAGCGCATCGTCGCTGAGTTCGGCAATGTCCGCGCCCGACAGCACGCGCTCAGGGTTCAGCCCGACCAGGCTCGCAAGCCGCTTCACCACGACAGGGTCGTCGCCCGACAGGATCTTCAGGCTGATGCCGCTTGCGGCGAGCCGCGCAATGGCGGCCGCGGCGGTCGGCTTCGGCGGATCGGCGAAGGCGCAGAAACCTTCGAAGACGAGATCGGTCTCGTCATCCGTCTCGACCTCGCGCAGCGTGCCATTCCACGCCCGCGAGGCAATTGCGATGGTGCGCAGGCCATCGCCGGCGAGCTCACGCACGCGTGCCAGCGCAGCGCTGCGTGCGCTCTCGTCCATCGTGCACAATGGGAGCACGGTTTCCGGCGCGCCCTTGACGATGAGCAGCTCGCCTTCCGGGCCGGTCGCGAGCACCGATCCCAGCCGGCGCGAGAAGTCGAACGCCTGCCGCCCGGCCAGCGTCCAGCCTTCTGCTGCGTCCGGCCGGCCGGCGACGAGCGCGGCATCGAGCGCACCGCGGTCGCCGCCGAGCGAGGCTGCGATGGCACCGAGCTGCGCGGCGCGGGAATCGTCCTTGCCCTCGGCATTGATGCTCCGGGCGAGGGTGATCTCGGCCGAGGTCAGCGTACCCGTCTTGTCCGTGCACAGCACCGTCATGGCGCCGAGATCGTGGATCGCGGCGAGGCGCTTCACGATCACCTTGCGGCCCGCCATGCGCAACGCGCCGCGCGACAGCGTCACCGTGGTGATCATCGGCAGCAGCTCCGGCGTCAGCCCAACCGCGAGCGCGACCGCGAACAGCAGCGAATCGAGCACCTCGCGGCCGAACACGACGCGGACGGTGAGCACGACCAGCACCAGCGCGAGCGTCGCGCGTGCGACCACGAGGCCGAATTCGCGCAAATCGCGCTCGAACGGGGAGGGCGCCTGCGTCTCGGCCAGCGCGGAGGCCGCCGCGCCGAACACGGTGTCGCGGCCGGTCCTGACGACCAGCGCGATCGCCTCGCCGGTCTGCGCCACGGCACCGCGGAACAGCGCATTCGACGTGTCGTCAGGATCGCTGGCGGCGCCGGCACGCTTCTGTACCGGATAGGGCTCGCCGGTGAGTGCCGCTTCGCCCGCGGTAAAGGCGGTGCTCTCCAGCACGAGTGCGTCCGCGGGGATGATGTCGCCGGCGCGGACGCGCAGGAGATCGCCGGGAACGACCTTGTCCACCTCGATCTCGCGGAAGGCGCCGTCGCGCCCGACCTCGGCCTTGAGCGCGACAGAGCGGCGGAGGATTTCCGCGGCACGAACCGCATGGCCTTCCTGGACGGTGTCGAGCCCGATCGAAAGTGCGAGAATCAGCACGATGATGAGCCCGCCGATGTCGTCGCCGGTCAGCATCGAGACGATGCCGGCGACCAGCAGGATCAGCGACAGCGGCTCCAGCAGCCGGCGCAGGATCGCGCGCGCCGCTCCTTCGATCCGCGGCGGCGCGTCGCTGTTCGGCCCGAAACGGTCGAGGCGTTCGGCGGCTTCGGCCGCAGTCAGGCCCTGCGGGGAGCAGCCAAGCTGGCCGCACAGCTCGGCCGGTGACATACGCCAAAAATGGTCGTCGGCGCGCGTTGGATTTTTCGGCAAGCGATGCTCCCGTTTGAAGGCGTCTTGTCGGGCGCAAATGCCGCTAAATTCGGCGTAACCTGTTGACCTACCGCAATTTGGAATCGCGACGGCGCGCTAGCTTCGCGGCCAATCAACCCCGGCTGTTGCCGGCCCGCAACCAAAATCAAGAGGACGACGGATCCGCCGGCAAATCCGGCGCGATTCGCATGGCGTGGTCATGGTCGAGCAAGCAATGGTCCTGCCGCGCAGGAGTGGGTTCACGTCGGCGGCGCTGTGGACGGGATTTCTCAGTCATAAATGGTTCATCCTCGCGGTCATCGTTCTGCTCGGACTCGGCGTCTGGCAGGGCACGCGGCTGATCCTCGGGCCCGCGGTCGTGGTCGACCAGGTCAAGACCGGGCACCTGGCCGAGACTGTGGTGGCAAGCGGTCATGTCGAGACGCCCTATCGGGTCGAGATCGGCAGCCAGCTCACCGGCACGGTGGAGGAGGTGCTGGTGCAGCAAGGCGAGAAGGTCACCAAGGGCCAGCCCCTGATCTCGCTGGAATCGCGTGAGTTGAAAGCGAGCCGGGTGCAGGCGCAAGGCGCCGTTGCGCAGTCCGAGGCGCGGATCAGGCAGCTCGAGGAATTGACGCTGCCATCGGCCAGGGAGGCCCTGACCCAGGCCAAGGCGACGTCGCTCAACGCCCAGCAGACTTACGACCGCACCGCGCAGCTTGAACACAACGGATATGCGACGCGCGCTGCGCTCGATGATGCCCAGAAGACGCTCGACGTCGCGCGCGCCCAGATGCGATCGGCCGAGTTTCAGGTGTATACCGCGAGCGCCGGCGGCAGCGACTACGTCATGGCGCAGACCCTGCTCAACCAGGCGCGCGCCAATCTCGACACCGCAGACTCCCGGCTCGGCTATGCCACGATCGCGGCCCCCCGCGACGGCGTCTTGATCACGCGCAGCGTCGAGCGCGGCACGGTGGTGCAGCCGGGCAAGGCGCTGCTGGTGCTCGCGCCGACTGGCGAGCTGCAACTGGTGTTGCAGATCGACGAGCGCAATCTCGGCAAGATCGCGCTTGGGCAGACGGCGCTCGCGTCCGCGGACGCCTATCCCGACCGGCGTTTTGCCGCCGTGATCAGCTATATCAATCCCGGCATCGACATTTCCCGCGCCTCGGTCGAGGTCAAGCTGACGGTGGCCGATCCGCCCGACTATCTGCGCCAGGACATGACGGTCTCGGTCGATGTCGAGGTCGCGGCAAAGGACGGCGCCCTGGTGCTGCCGACGCGTTCGGTGCACGATATCCTCTCTGGCCAGCCCTGGGTGATCGGCCTCAAGGACGGCCGCGCCATCAAGCGCCCGGTTGGGGTCGGCCTGCACGGCAACAGCCATGTCGAGATCGTCGAGGGCCTTGCCGCCGGCGACGTCGCGATCCCGCAGAGTTCCGGCGTTCTGACCGGCCAGCGCATTCGGCCCGTCCTGCAATGAACCGCTGGCTGCCGTTCGAATGGACCGCGGCGGTGCGCTTCCTGCGCGAAGGCCGCCTGCAGACGATTTTCATCATCGGCGGGATTTCGATCGGCGTCGGCGTCATCGTTTTCATGTCGGCGATGCTTGCGGGACTGCAGGCCAACTTCATCAAGCGCGTGCTGACCTCGCAGCCGCAGATCCAGCTGCTATCGCCTGACCAGGTCGCGCGTCCCTTGCGCAACGGCGCAAGCGAGATCGAGGATGCGGTGGTGCAGCGTCCGAGCCAGCGTGTGATCTCGATCGATCAATGGCCGAAGATCAGGAACCAGATGCTGGCAATGCCGGAAGTCATTGCGGTGTCGCCGACGATCCTGGGTTCGGTGCTCGCGGTGCGCGGCGATGCCAGCCGCTCCGTGAACCTGACGGGCATCGAGCCGGACTCCTATTTCAAGATCGTCAAGGTCCCCGACTATATCGTCGCCGGCGAGCCTCGCTTGACCAGCGAGGACATCATCATCGGCATCGAGCTCGCCAAGGATCTGGGCGCCACCGTCGGCGACAAGCTCAACGTTCGCGCGGCGTCGGGCGCGACCCGCGTGCTCACGGTCTCCGGCCTCGTCGACCTCGGCAACAAGAGCGTCAACCAGCGCGTCAGTTATGCGGCGCTGCGCACCGCGCAGTCGCTGCTCGGCATGATCGGGGGCGTCACCACCATCGACATGACGGTCACCGACATCTATGCGGCCGAAGAGATCGCCCAGCGCATCCAGGCGGCCAACGTGGTCGAGGCCGACAGCTGGATCAAGACCAACGCGCAGTTCTTCACCGCAGTGCAGGCCCAGCAGAACACCAACACCCTGATCCGCCTGTTCGTCGGTCTCTCCGTTGCCTTCGGCATCGCGGCGGTGCTGGTGGTTTCGGTGATCCAGCGCTCCAAGGACATCGGCATCCTGCGCGCGATGGGCAGCTCGCGCGGCCAGATCCTGCGCGTGTTCCTGTTGCAGGGCGGGCTGCTCGGCTTCGTCGGCTCGCTGCTGGGCGCGGCGATGGGCGCGTTCGCACTGGTCTATTGGCACTCGGTGGCGCGCCAGGCCGACGGCACTGAATTATTCCCGCTGATCCTGGAGCGGTCGCTGTTCGTCTACACGGCACTGCTTGCCACCGTCACAGGCATCCTGGCAGCGATGGCGCCAGCGGTGCGGGCTGCGAAACTCGATCCGGTGGTGGCAATCCGTGGCTAGCGAGATCCTGAAGCTCGAGCGTGTGTGCAAGGCCTACAATGTCGGCCTCCCGACCGAGACCGAAGTACTGCACGACATCGACCTCAAGCTCGACCATGGCGAGTTCCTGGCACTCATCGGGCCGTCGGGTTCTGGCAAGAGCACGCTGCTCAACATCGTCGGCCTGCTCGACCGGCCGACTTCGGGCCGTCTTCTGATCAAGGGACAGGATACGGCCGCGCTCGACGACGCCGAGATCACCCGCCTGCGCGGCCACACGATCGGATTCGTGTTCCAGTATCATCTCTTGATCTCGGCCTTTACGGCGCGGGAGAATGTCATGATGCCGATGCTGGTCGACCGCGGTTTTCCCGGTGCGGACCTCGAGGCGCGGGCGGACCGGCTGCTGGCCCAGGTGGGGCTGGAAAAATTCGCCGGCAACCTCGCCAACAACATGTCGGGCGGCCAGCAGCAGCGGGTGGCTGTGGCGCGCGCGCTCGCCATGAGCCCGGATCTCGTGCTGGCCGACGAGCCAACCGGCAATCTCGACACCAAGTCGGCGGATGCCGTGTTCGACCTGATGCGGCAGGTCAACCGCGACAGCGGCACGAGCTTCCTGCTGGTCACCCACAACATGGACCTGGCGCGGCGCTGCGACCGCATCATCGAAGTGGTCGACGGTCGCATCCGGGCCTGAAGCGCATAAGCGGCGCCAAACGAGCCGGATTTTTAGGGGATATCAAGGGCTTGAAGCGCCCGCTGAGCCTCGAAAAAGCCCCGTTCTTGCTTGCCTAGAGGGGCTGCTTCCTTTATCCGGTTGGCTGCCTTGCGTGCGAGCGGCCCCGGCCGTGAATTGGGCTGGGCGCAGGCATGATCCCGGAAAAGTGGGTACCGGTTTTCCGGTAGGATCATGCGCACTAAAGAAAAATCTTCGAAGGGATTACCCGCGAATGGCCAACGTTGTCGTCGTCGGCGCCCAATGGGGCGACGAAGGGAAGGGCAAGATCGTCGACTGGTTGTCGGAGCAGGCGGACATCGTCGCACGCTTTCAGGGCGGCCATAACGCCGGCCACACGCTGGTCATCAACGGCGAGACCTACAAGCTCGCGCTGTTGCCTTCGGGCGTGCTGCGGCCATCGAAGCTCGCCGTGATCGGCAACGGCGTGGTGTTCGATCCGCAGGCCTTCCTCGACGAGGTCGCCAAACTCAAGGGCCAGGGCGTTGCTATCAGCCCGGACAATCTGCGCGTTGCCGAAAACGTCACGCTGATCCTGCCGCTGCATCGCGAGCTCGACGCGCTTCGCGAATCGTCCAACTCGGCGACCGCGATCGGCACCACCCGTCGCGGCATCGGGCCGGCTTACGAAGACAAGGTCGGCCGCCGCGCCATTCGGCTGATGGACCTCGCCGACCTCGACACGCTCCCGCACAAGATCGACCGGCTGCTGGCGCATCACAACGCGTTGCGCCGCGGCCTCAACCTTCCGGAGTTCGACGGCAAGGAGATTCTGGCCGAACTGACCGCGTTCGCGCCGCAGCTGCTGCCCTATGCCGAGACCGTGTGGCGTCTGCTCGATCAGGAGCGTCGCGCCGGCAAGCGCATCCTGTTCGAAGGCGCGCAGGGCGCGTTGCTCGACGTCGACCACGGCACCTATCCCTACGTCACCTCGTCCAACACGGTGGCAGCGCAGGCGGCGACCGGCACCGGCATGGGTCCGGGCGCGGTCGGCTATGTGCTCGGCATCTGCAAGGCCTACACGACCCGGGTCGGCCAGGGTCCGTTCCCGACCGAGCTGCTGAACGAGATCGGCGAAGAGATCGGCCGCCGCGGACGCGAGTTCGGGGTCAATACCGGACGCAAGCGCCGCTGCGGCTGGTTCGATGCCGTGCTGGTAAGACAGACCGTCCGCACCTGCGGCATCACCGGTTTGGCGCTGACCAAGCTCGACATTCTCGACGGCTTCGATTCGATCGAGGTCTGTGTCGGCTACAAGCTCGACGGCAAGGAGATCGATTATTTCCCGGCCGGCGAGGGCGCTCAGGCCCGGGTCGAGCCGATCTACGAGACCATCGAGGGCTGGAAGGAGCCGACGGCCAACGCCCGGTCGTGGGCCCAATTGCCGGCCCAGGCCATCAAATATGTCCGCCGGATCGAGGAATTGGTGGGGTGCCCGGTGGCGCTGCTTTCCACCAGCCCCGAACGCGAGGATACTATCCTGGTGCAAAATCCGTTTGAGGCTTAACGATGTCTTACCGGGACGCGCGTATCATTGAGTAGAAATGGCTGATTACTATCCGCTGATCGCCCGCGCTATTGCCGCCCTGGACCCCAACGCTCCCGGCGAAAGCCGTCGCGCGCTCTATGAACGGGCGCGTACGGCGCTGATCGCGCAGCTTCGCAGCGTTCAGCCGCCGCTCTCCGAATCCGAGATCACCCGCGAACGGCTGTCGCTGGAAGAGGCCGTCCGCAAGGTTGAATCGGAAGCCGCCCAGCGCGCCCGCGACGCCTCGCGTCCCGGTGGTGGTGCTCGCCCCAGTGGCAGCGGCGATGCGTTCCGCAGGGCCAGCACCCGTGCCGCCGAGGGCAACCCGGCTGCCGCCCCACCTGGTCCGCCCCGGACCCGTCCGGCGCCGCCGCCGCCGCGCGCCGACCGCCCGTCCTTCAACGTCGATGACCAGGGCGATGCCCAGCGTCCGCCGCGCGCGCCGCGTTTCGACGGGTCCCGCCAACCCGGTCCGTCCGCGCCCGGTCCGTCCGCGCCGCCGATGCCGGAGCCTCCGGCTCCACCGCCGGCCGGACGCGATCGCGCAGCTCCGCGCCGTCCGGCGGACGTCGGACCGGCGCCGGCATTGCCGTCGGCCCCGGGTGTGCGCGGCTTCCGCGACATCACGGCCGATGCCAACGATCTCGGCGGCGCCGCCGCGCAGGCCAACCGCGCCGCGCGCCGCACCTATGCCAACGTACCCTCGCCCTCGCCGGAATTCGACCGGCTGGAGCCGAGCCTGGAAAATCGCGTTGGCGAGGGCGAGGCGCCCTATTCCTATGACGAGTCGATCGAGGAGGCCGAGCGCTATGCGCCGCGGCCGCCGTCGGGGCGCCCGCACATTCCAGTCCTCGACCGCAATGCCAGGAAGCCCAAGCGCAGCGGCTCGATCTTCCCGTTCAAGAGCGCGATTGCCGTCGGCATCGTGCTGATTCTGGTTGGCGCCGGCATCCTCTGGGGCAGGTCGTTGGTCCAGACCGTGAGCGGCTTGTTCAAGTCCTCACCGACCCAGGTGGCGGAGGCGCCGAAAGATCCATCGCAGCCGCAGAGCAAGCCGAAGATCCCCGATCGCGTCGGCCAGCCCTCGGCGAGCGACCAGCCGGTCGCGCCGGTGGCGCAGAAGGTCGTGCTCTATGACGAGGATCCGGCCGATCCGAAGGGCAAGCAATATGTCGGCTCGGTGGTGTGGCGGCTCGAGCCGATCAAGGCCTCGGGCACCCAGAAGGCCGACGTCGCCGTGCGCGCCGACATCGAGATTCCCGACCGAAAGTTCAAGATGACGATGTCGTTCGTGCGCAACACCGATGCATCGCTGCCGGCGAGCCACACCATCGAATTGAACTTCACCGTTCCCACGGATTTCGCGGGCGGCGGCATCGCCAATGTGCCGGGCGTCCTGATGAAGTCGAACGAGCAGGCCCGCGGTACGCCGCTTGCAGGATATGCCGTGAAGGTCACGGATTCGAAGGTGACGGATCCGCTGAAGGGTCCGACCGGCATCTCGACCCTCTTCCTGGTCGGATTGTCGAATGTCGACGCCGATCGCTCCCGCAACATCCAGTTGCTGAAAGAGCGCTCGTGGTTCGACATGCCGATGGTCTACACCAACCAGCGCCGCGCCATCATCGCGATCGAGAAGGGCGCCCCCGGCGAACGCGCCTTCAACGACGCCTTCGCGCAGTGGGGCGATTAGGGCGACACTAGCCCTTATCGTCAGTCCGGAGCGCGAGCCTGGAATGACATCCAGATAGGCGCTACTGCGCAGCCGCTTCCCGCTTGCGCGGCGCCGTTGCGGCGGCCGCCTCGCGGTCCATGACGGCGCGGCAGCCGGGGCTGACCTGCGCCTTCTTCTGCACCATGCAGGCCCTGATCCGGGGGATGTCGGGGATTTCACTGGAGCACAGCCGCATCGCATCACCCGAGCACATCTGCTGCGCTTCGGACGAGAAGGCGAGGCTGGGCGATGTCTGGAGTGCGATGGCGGTGGTGGCGAGGGCGAAGAGAGTTGTGATGGTCTTGCAGCGTGTCATGAAGAATGCGTCCCCGAGTTCCGTTGGCTTGAGCCACTTGGTTTTGGGGCGCCGCACGCGGCTTGATTTGCCGCATGTCTCAGCCTTCACGCCGGGACCATTGGTCCCGCATGTGGTCGCTCGATTTCATGATGTTCGAATCGAAAAGTGCTGCGCCGCCCGAGTGAAGTATGCGCCATTGTCAAAGCGCTGCAATGGGCGGCGCGAATGAATTCGCAATTGTTGCGCCTACGTCACGCACAATACGCCTCCGCACTCATATGCCGATCTTACATGCCGATCTTACACACCATGGCTCTCGAACACCTTGCTGCAAGACCTCGACAGTTTTGCGCGGTTGGCTTGCAGGCAGCCTTGCACCGCACCGTCATTGCCGAGATCCTTACGGCAGAAACGTGAGGCGTCCCGCGAACAGGCATTCTGCTCCTGCGACGTTCCCATATGGCCTTGCGCGAGAACCGGCGTCATCGACGCGCCGGTCAGGGTTGCCAGGACGAGCGTCGCGGAGAGCACGGATTTGCGGAACATCGACACGACTCCAATTTAATGACGGGTACGAATTTCAAAGTCCTGTCAAAACGCGTCGCCTTGCCACTTGTTCCCGCCCTCCGGACGGCCGGCGGCTGGGAACCCCGCTATCCAAGCTTCCTGCCGCGCTGCTATAAAAGGGCCGATATGTGAGGGCTTTTGATGAAACGCTATCTGGTGTTTGCGCTGGTCGGGCCGTTCGTCGGCGGGTTCCTGCTGCTGCTGACGACGACCTATCAGTCCGGCTATTGGGCCCAGACCAACCTCGGCGAGGTCGGCAAGCTATTCGCAGTGTTCTTCAAGACCCTGCAATACAGCTATCTGTTCGGCTTCCTGCCGTCGCTCATGATCGGCGCGGTCGACGACATCCTGATGCATGTCAGGCGGGTCGGCCCGGGCTTGCGGATGCTGCTGGTCGGGCTGTTCGCCTTCGTCCTGGCGTCGCTGACCTACAGCTCGCGCGGGCCGGATTCGGGCGCGGTGCAGTTCATCCTGTATGGCCTCGTCGGCTTCGTGCCGGCGGTGATTTCGTCCTGGTTCGTGCATAGATATATCGAGGAGCCGCAAGCCGCGGCGGCCTCGACCTGATCGCGCGACGTTCGGGCGCAGCGCTGCAACCTCCGCCATTTTGGCGCGTTTCCTTCAGGCCATGACCATGTCTGACGACGATATTCTTGCTCCGCGCCGGCCCCGTTCCGGGGGCCGCTCGCACGCGCCCTTCTCGGGCACCGAGGCGCGCGGGCCGATCATCGACCAGGACGGCCATGAGATCCGCTCCGAAACGCTGCAGCAGGGATTTCAGGAGTTTCGCTTCGACTTCGGTCAAGGTAATCCGTTCGCCAATCTCACGCGGGAGCAGCGGATCGCGCGGATCGAGGCGATCGCAAAACTGCTCGACGTCGCCTTCGTCCTGCCCGGCACCAAGATCCGCTACGGCATCGACGGGCTGATCGGCCTGATCCCGATCGTCGGCGACATCATCACCACCGCGATCTCGCTGTGGCTGGTGCGCGAGGCGCGGGCGCTGGGGGCGCCCTGGTACATCACCGCGCGCATGCTCGGCAATGTCGCCGTCGACGGCGTGGTCGGCATCGTGCCGTTCGTGGGCGACGCCTTCGACGTCATGTTCCGCGCCAACATGCGCAATGTGCGCCTGCTCCGCCGCTGGCTCGACAAGCAGCCGCGTATCTGAGGTCCGCCCCAAAACGCAAAAGGCGCGACGGCCTTCGGCCGTCGCGCCTTTTGCGCACATCTGGCTTTGCGAAAAAGCTTACGCCGCGTCGGCGTCGGCGCTCTCGACCGGCTCGGGCTTGCGATGGCGCTCCAGCGGGAACGCTTCGCTCTCATACAGCGACCGGATGCCGTTCTGGTCGAAGCGTGCTTCCTCGACCTGGAGATAGGCCCCGTTCAGCGAATCCGTCGGCAACTGCTCCATCGCGAACTGCACGGCCTCGGCCGCGGTGCCGAACCGCCGATAGGTGAAGCCCGCGCGCTTCTTCTTGCGGATCGCGGCGGGGAAGAGTTCGGCGGAGGTGTTGAAGTTGAACGGACGCAGTGGACGCATGGTCAAAGACCTCGTGATCTTGTCTGGGGCTTTAAGCGCGTGGGGTTTGGGAGTGCGGAGGCCACGATCGGGTGGTCCCGCTGCACATCACTTTCGCCCCCCAATATAGGCTGTTTTGACAAAATTGCGACCCCTGCGATGGGAGATGATGAATCCGCGCATGGCAGCCCCGCAAGGGCTATAAACCAAGTAATTTCAATGCGTTGGATAGTTTACAGCTTGCCGAGAAGCAACAGCACGACCAGCACCACCAGCACGAGGCCGCCGATCCCTATGCCGGAATGGCCCATGCCATAGCCATAACCGCCGATCCGGCCGGACATGCCGCCCAGCAGGTAGATGATCACCAGGATGATCAGAATGGTCCCGAGTGACATTGGCGTCCTCCCTGGCGGCCGCCGGACTGCACGCATCGGCCACACCGCCAGACAAGAAAAGCACATCGCGGCGCCGGGTTCCATGGCGGAACCCGGCGCCGCGAAATGTTATTTTGGCTCGAGCTTCAGCGAAGCCGAGTTGATGCAGTAGCGCAGGCCGGTCGGCCCCGGACCGTCCGGGAAGACATGGCCGAGATGGCCGCTGCATTTGGAGCAGAGCACCTCGGTGCGGATCATGCCGTGGCTGACGTCCCGTTCCTCGTCGACATGGCTGTCGGCGGCAGGCGCGGTGAAGCTCGGCCAGCCGCAGCCGGAATCGAACTTGGCATCGGATTCGAACAGCACGTTGCCGCAGCCGGCGCAGACATAGGTGCCGGCGCGGTCGTCGTGCTCATACTCGCCGGAGAAGGGACGCTCGGTCGCCTTCTCCCGCAGCACTGCGTATTGCATCGGCGACAGCTCGCTGCGCCACTGCTCTTCGCTCTTGATGACCTTGTTGTCAGTGGTTTGGTCGTCTGTGGTTTTCGTCTTGGTGTCGGGCATGGATCTCCCGTTTCTTTAGTGATCTTGCTTTGTGCGATCTCGCGATCAGTTGGTGGCCTTGCTGGCACTCACCAGCGTCGGCTTTTCAATATAGTTATCCGCGAACAGCTTTTTCAGGTTCTCGACCTTGGGAAGGTCGTTATAGGCGATGTAGGGCTGGCTCGGATGCAGCGTCAGATAGTCCTGGTGATAGGCCTCCGCCGGATAGAACGCCTCGAGCGCGCCGACCTTGGTCACGATCGGCTTGTTGAACACCTTGGCACCGTTGAGCTGGGCGATATAGGCGTCCGCAACCTTCTTCTGCTCGTCGGAGGTGGTGAAGATCGCCGAGCGATATTGCGTGCCGGAGTCGGGTCCCTGGCGGTTGAGCTGGGTCGGGTCGTGCGCCACCGAGAAGTAGATCTGGAGGATCTTTCCATAGGAGATCTTCTTCGGGTCGTACTTGATCTCGACCGATTCCGCATGGCCGGTCGTGCCAGACGAGACGGTGTTGTAGTTGGCTGTCGCCTTGGCGCCGCCGGCATAGCCGGAGACCGCGTTGACGACGCCTGCGGTGTGCTGGAACACGCCCTGCACGCCCCAGAAGCAGCCGCCGGCGATGACGGCGGTCTGGATGCCGCTCGCCGCCGTCGCGTCCACGGTCGGGGCGGGGATCACCACCGCATCCTCGGCGGCCCGGGACGGCACGGCAAAGGCCAGCGTCAGGGCGGTGGTCGCGGCGAGCAGGGTCAGGAGGGCGGGACGGCGCATGGCAGGGCCTCTTTCCGGAAGGTGGGGATATTCTAGGTCGGTTGGCGCCGGGCGAACAGCCTGCCCGGCCGCATTTTCGCATCACTCGAGATACGGGTACAGCTACCGATTGTTACGCCCGGACGGACACGAGTCTGTGAAAGACCGCGGCCTGAGACAGCCGGCTTGGCGGGATCAGGAACTCCGCGCTAAGAGCATGATCCGGAAAAGTGTGAAGCGGTTTTCCGCAAAGATCATGTTCAAACAATAGATGAACCCGCGCGATCGACGACCGACTTAAGAAGTGGTGGCTGGAGCTGACCTGACAACATGCTGCGCGTCGTTTCCCTGACCCTCGTGATCCTCATCTCCGGCGCCGCGATTGCCGCGGCCGAGCCGCAGCTTGGCGACGATCTCACCCTTTGCCGTGACCGGCAGGCGGAGCCCCAGGCACGTGCGACCGCCTGCGACAATCTGCTCAACGCCGACCGCCTCACCGGCAAGGACAAGGCCATCGCGCTGTCCGTGCGCGGCAACACCCTGATCAACAAGCGCGACTATGGCCGCGCCATCGAGACCCTGTCCATGGCCGTCGACCTCGATCCCGAGTATGTCATCACGCTCAACCTGCGCGGCATCGCCTATGAGCGCACGGGCCAGGACGACCTCGCGATGGCCGACTACAACCTCGCGCTCCAGAAGCGCCCGACCTACGGCGTGCCCTACAACAACCGCGGCGTCATCCAGCTGCGCAGGGGCGCGCTGCAAAGCGCGCTCGACGATTTCAGCCTGTCGATCAAATACACGCCCAAATTCATCCTCGGCTGGACCAACCGCGCCCGCGTGCGCACGCTGATGAAGAACTACGACGGGGCGCTCGCCGATTTCGCCGAGGCCGAGAAGATCGATCCGGCCGCGCAGCAGATCGCCAGCAACCGCTGCATCACCTACGGGATGATGGGCAAGTTCGACCAGGGCTTGGCCGATTGCAACGGCCTGATCGAGAAGCAGCCGAAGAACACCTACGCGATCAACAACCGCGCCGACGTCTATATGATGAAGGGCGACCTCGACGCCGCGCTGAAGGACTACAACACGGCCATCCAGATCAACCCGAACAATGTCCGGGCCCATTCAGGCCGCGGCCAGATCTACGAGCGGAAGAAGGATCTCGCCCAGGCCCGCGCCGACTATCGCGCGGCGGCCTATTCGCTGACCAAGTTCGACGAGCTCGACGTCGCGCGCGCCCGCGCCGTCGCGCAGGAGCGGCTCGCCGCGCTGACGCCGCAAACGCCGGCGGGCGCGCCCACCGGCCGCCGTGTCGCGCTGGTGATCGGCAACGGCGCCTACAAGAACGTGCACGCACTGCCCAATCCGCCGCGCGATGCCAAATTGATCGCAAGTGTGCTGCATGATGTCGGTTTCCAGACCGTGATCTCGGTCAGCGACCTCACCCGCGACAAGTTCTTCGAGGCGCTGAAGACCTTTGCCGAGGAGGCGGAAAAGGCCGACTGGGCGGTGGTTTATTACGCCGGCCATGGTTTCGAGATCGGCGGGGTGAATTATCTCGTCCCTGTCGACGCCAAGCTTGCCGCCGACAGGGACGCCGAGGCTCAGGCGGTTGCGCTGGAGCAGGTGATCGCCGCCGTCGGCGCCGCGCGAAAAGTACGGCTGGTGATACTGGATGCCTGCCGCGACAATCCGTTCGCGCCGACCATGCAGCACACTCTGTCGCTGAAACTGGTCGACAAGGGCTTTTCCAACATCGAGCCCGGCGCCGGCTTCATGGTGGTCTACGCCGCCAAGCACGGCGAGACGGCGATGGACGGCGACGGCGGCGCCGACAGCCCGTTCTCGACGGCGCTCGCCCGCGAGATCAAGACGCCCAAGGTCGAGATCCGAAAGCTGTTCGACATCGTCCGCGACGACGTCTGGTCCGTGACCAAGCACGAGCAGCAGCCGTTTTCATACGGCTCGCCGCCGGGCAGGGAGGATTTTTATTTTGTGGTGGGGAAGTGAGGCGCTTGCCGGGATCGTAGCCCGCATGAGCGTAGCGACATGCGGGTCTTTCCATCCCGGATATCGCTGCGCTCATCCGGGCTACGGCAGCGTCACACGACGATACTCAACCTTTTCGCCGCGCGCGTAATCCCCGTATACAGCCACCTGGCCCGGCTCTCTCCAAACGCAAAACTCTCGTCGAACAGCACGACGTCGTCCCATTGCGAGCCCTGCGATTTGTGCACGGTCAGCACGTAGCCGTAGTCGAACTCGTCATAGGGCTTGCGCTGCTCCCAGGCGATCGCCTCGACGCCGCCCTCGAAGCAATCGGCGCGCACCGACACCTTCGTCACCTTGTGGCCAAGATCCTCGTCCGGCGATAGCCGCATAGAGAGGATGCGCGATTTCGCGCGCGTGGTGTTGCGCGACTTCACGCGCCAGAGGCCGCCGTTGAACAGGCCCTTCTTGCGGTTGTTGCGCAGGCAGACCAGCTTGTCGCCGGCGACCGGAAAGACATCCTCGATGTTCTGCCGCTGGCGCACGCGCATGTTGTAGGCGCGTCGGGTGTTGTTGCGGCCGACCAGCACCTGATCGGCGCTCATGACGCGATCGGGGTCGAGCTCCTTGCGCGACACCACCTCGCTCTCGCCATAGCGGCCGATGTCGAGCTCGCGGCCCTCGCGGACGTCCATCGACATCCGCACGATCGGATCGTCCTGGGCCTGGCGGTGCACCTCGGTCAGCATCGCGTCGGGCTCGGTGTTGGTGAAGAAGCCGGCGCCCTGGATCGGCGGCAGCTGTGCGGGATCGCCAAGCACCAGCAGCGGACAGTCGAACGACATCAGGTCGCGCCCCAGTTCGGCATCGACCATCGAGCATTCGTCGATCACGATCAGCTTGGCCTTCGAAGCCGGAGCGTCGTCCCAGAGCTCAAAACTCGGCTGCTCCTCGCCGGATTCGCGGGCGCGGTAGATCAGCGAATGGATGGTGGAGGCCTCGTCGCAGCCCTTGTTGCGCATGACCAGCGCAGCCTTGCCGGTGAAGGCGGCGAATTTCACCTCGCCGTCGACGCCGTCGGCGATGTGCCGCGCCAGCGTGGTCTTGCCGGTGCCGGCAAAGCCGAACAGCCGGAACACCGGCGGCGTGCCGTTCCGGCCGGGTTTTGCTTTCAGCCAGTCGCCAACGGCTTTTAGCGCGGCATCCTGATGCGGAGTGAATGTGGCCATGTCTGCTTTGAGGAAGGGCGAAACGGAGCGATTCGCCAACCCCAAAACTAACCATTCGCCCCGCCGGTTCAAGCGCATGGTAATCGCAATTCAAGGTCGCTTCCCCTGCGGCCATCCTTCGAGACGCCCGCCTTCGGCGGGCCCTCAGGATGAGGACGGGAGTGCGCGGCGGTAGTTTCGCAGGTTAGGATGCCCGTTAGCCTCATCCTGAGGAGGCTGCGAAGCAGCCGTCTCGAAGGACGAGGCGCTTGCTCAATCCCCGCCTATTGCCAGCCGGGAACGCCGCGCATGTCGGGCAGATGGTGGGCGATGCCCTTGTGGCAGTCGATGCAGGTCTTTTCCTTGGTGAACAGGAAGCGCTGGTGCGCCACCGAGGCCCGCGGCGACTGCTTTGTGATGTCCATGGAATCGGCGCTGTGGCAGTTACGACATTCCAGCGAATCGTTGGCCTTGAAGCGGGCCCATTCATGCGCGGCGAGCTCGAGCCGGTGATCCTGGAATTTCTCGCGGGTGTCGATCGTGCCGAAAAGCTTGCCCCAGACCTCCTTGGAGGCCTGCATCTTGCGCGCGATCTTGTCGGTCCAGTTATGCGGCACGTGGCAGTCCGGGCAGGTCGCGCGCACGCCGGAGCGGTTGCTGAAATGGATGGTCGACTTCAGCTCGGCGAAAACGTTTTCGCGCATCTCGTGACAGCCGGTGCAGAACTTTTCGGTGTTGGTCAATTCCAGCGCGGTGTTGAAGCCGCCCCAGAAGATCACGCCGGCGGCAAAACCCGCGAGCACCAGCACGCCGAGCCCGAACACCGAGCTCGGCCGGATCAGCACCTGCCAGAGATCGCGCGCGAAATCCCAGCAGCGCAGGATGAAGCTGCGCTTGTGCTTCAGGTTTTCCTGGGGTTCGTCGGCGGTCGTCATCGGCGGCCACCGGGGCTTGCGCGCGACAGCAGCGTGTCGATGTCCGTAAAATCGTTGCTCACGGGCGGCGTCGCCGTGTTCTGCGGCACGTGGCATTCCGTGCAGAAGAAGCGCCGCGGCGAGATCGAGGCCAGGAACTGGCCGTCACGGTCCATGAAATGCGTGATCGAGACCATCGGCGCCTGCGATTCCGCAATGCGTGCCCGCGCATGGCACGACAGGCATTTGTTGCCGTTGAGATCGATCTGGTAGCCGTCGATCGTGTGCGGGATCACCGGCGGCTGCTCCGGATAGTTGCGCACCTCCCGTTCCGACGTGTTGCGGTTCGGCAGCATCGGCGGCGCCGGGCCTTCGTCATTGAGCGGCGTCGGGCCGCGCAGACCTGAATTGACGGTCTGCGCGGTCAGCGAACTTGCGCCCGCGGCGATCGCGACCGCGAGCAGGGCGATTGCAAATCGTTTCATCATGACAGGTTCACCCGCTCAATGCGCACGGCGCATTTCTTGTAGTCGGTCTGCAACGAGATCGGATCGGTGGCGTCCAGCGTCACCTTGTTGATCAGCTTGGATTCGTCGAACCACGGCACGAACACCAGGCCACGCGGCGGCCGGTCGCGGCCGCGCGTCTCGACACGGACGCGGATGAAGCCGCGGCGGGAGACGACCTTCACCTCATCCCCGCGCCGGATCTTTGCCTCCGACGCGTCGTCGGGATGCATGAAGCAGACGGCCTCGGGGAACGCCTTGTAGAGCTCGGGCACGCGGCGCGTCATGGTGCCGGAATGCCAGTGCTCCAGCACGCGGCCGGTCGAGAGCCAGAACGGATATTCAGTGTCGGGCGATTCCGCGGCGGGCTCGAAAGGCAGCGCGAAGATGCGCGCCTTGCCGTCGGGATAGCCGTAGAACTGCACGTCCGCGCCCTGCTTGACGTAGGGATCGCTGCCCTCGCGGAAACGCCACTTTGTCTCTTGGCCGTTGACGACGGGCCAGCGCAGGCCGCGCTCGCGGTGATAGCTCTCGAACGGCGCGAGGTCGTGACCATGGCCGCGGCCGAACGAGGCGTATTCCTCGAACAGTCCCTTCTGCACGTAGAAGCCGAACGCCTTGGATTCCTCGTTGGAATAGCCCTCCTCGATCTCCGAGGTCGGAAACTTGTCGACCTGGCCGTTCCGGTAGAGCACGTCGAACAGCGTCTTGCCGCGAACCTCGGGCTTCTTGGCGATCAGCTCCTCCGGCCAGACCTCCTCGATCTTGAAGCGTTTTGAAAATTCCATGAGCTGCCACAGGTCGGACTGCGCTTCGCCGGGTGCCTTGACGAGCTGATGCCAGAACTGTGTGCGACGCTCGGCATTGCCGTAAGCGCCTTCCTTCTCGACCCACATCGCGGTCGGCAGGATCAAATCGGCCGCCAGCGCCGTCACCGACGGATAGGCATCGGAGACCACGATGAAATTGTCGGGATTGCGGAAACCCGGATAAGTCTCCTCGTTGGCGTTGGGGCCGGCTTGCAGATTGTTGTTGACCTGCACCCAATAGGCGTTGATCAGGCCGTCCTTCAACATCCGGCTTTGCAGCACGGCGTGCGCGCCGGGCTTGTCGGGAATGGTGCCCTCGGGCAGCAGCCAGAGATGCTCGGCCTTGGTGCGATGTTCCTTGTTGGTCACGACCATGTCGGCGGGCAGGCGGTGCGAGAAGGTGCCGACCTCGCGCGCGGTGCCGCAGGCCGAGGGCTGGCCGGTCAGCGAGAACGGGCTATTGCCGGGCGATGAGATCTTTCCGGTCAGAAGATGGATGTTGTAGACGAGGTTGTTGCACCAGACGCCGCGGGTGTGCTGGTTGAAGCCCATGGTCCAGAACGAGACCACTTTTGTTTTTGGATCGGCGTAGAGCTCGGCGAGCGCCTCCAGCCGGTTGAGCGGTACGCCGGACATTTCGGCCGCCTTCTCCAGCGTGTAGTCCGAGACAAACTTGATGTATTCGTCGTAGCTCATCTCGGTGGAATCGTTGGCCTTGGCCGCGCCGGTCGCCTTTTTCTGCAGCGGGTGCTCGGGCCGCAGGCCATAGCCAATGTCGGTCTGGCCGCGCCTGAAAATGGTATGCGCGGCGACAAAATCCTTGTTGACCCGCCCGGTCTTGATGATGTGGTGGGCGATCGCGTTGAGGATGTAGAGATCGGTCTGCGGCTTGAACACCATGCCGATGTCGGCGAGGTCGTACGAGCGATGCTCGAAGGTCGAGAGCACGGCGACGCGGACATGCGGCGCGGAGAGCCTGCGGTCGGCCACGCGCGTCCACAGGATCGGATGCATCTCCGCCATGTTGGAGCCCCACAGCACGAACGCATCCGTGGCCTCGATGTCGTCATAGCAGCCGGCCGGCTCGTCGATGCCGAAGGTGCGCATCATGCCGGCGACGGCGGATGCCATGCAGTGGCGCGCATTGGGGTCGATGTTGTTGGTGCGGAAGCCGGCCTTGAACAGCTTTGAGGCCGCATAGCCTTCCCAGATCGTCCACTGGCCGGAGCCGAACATGGCGACGCCGTTTGGCCCGCGCTTTTTCATGGCGTCCTTCCACTTCACCTCCATGATGTCGAAGGCTTCGGTCCAGGACACGGGGGTGAACTCGCCGTTCTTGTCGTATTGGCCGTTGGTCTTGCGCAGCATCGGCTGCGTCAGGCGGTCGTGGCCGTACATGATCTTGGAAAGAAAGTAGCCCTTGACGCAGTTGAGGCCGCGATTGACCTCGGACTTGATGTCGCCATGGGTGGCGACGACGCGGTTGTCCTTGGTCGCGACCATCACCGAGCAGCCGGTGCCGCAGAAGCGGCAGGCAGCCTTGTCCCATTTCAATTCGGATGTGTCGCGCTCAGTGACCAGATTGGCGGCGAGCGAAGGTCGCGGCATGCCCGCGGCGGCCATCGCGATGGCGGCGGCCTCGAGCTTCAGCATCTGGCGGCGGTCGAGCTTCGGCGATGTCATGATGGCTCTTCCTGACTCAGGCGGTTTCGATGGCGTGGAAGACGAGCGCCGCGGAATAGACGTCCGGCAGCGACTGGATGGTGTTGAGCATGGTGCCGAGGCTGCCGGCGTCAGGCGCTTCGGTCACGACGACGAGCTTGCCGCGCGTGTCGCGGGCGTGAATCTCGCAGCCGGGAAGGGCTGTGATCGCGGCTTCCAGCGCGTCGAGCCGCTCGGGGCGCGCCTGCACGATGATGCTGGCGATCTCGTAGCCCGGCGGCGGGACGATGCGCTCGGTGCTGAGCACCCGTCCCGTGATCAATGCACGGCGGTTGAGTGTGGTGTGGGCCATGATGCCTGTCTTTCGCTTTGGGATTTAATGCGGGGAGGTCGGTGGGCCCGGCGGGCCGGCGAACATCTGGTAGACCCAGACGCCGAGCCCGTAAGAGCCGACCGTTCCGACCGCGAGGACGGGCATCACGACCGCGGTCAGGAACAGGAACGCAAAAATCTCCATGCGCTTACGGCGCACGCGCGAAATCGTGTCGTCAGGGGCCGACATATTCGGTCTCTTTGAACTGGTATGGGGGAATCGGGACGGCATCCGGGCCGTTGCCTTGCTCCACTTTTGGTGCAGAAGGGCAGCTGACGCGTTGATCTGGATCAAGCTGTCGCGTTGCGATGATGGTTGCTGCCACGGCCACAAGCGCAATTTTGGATTGTGCACGCGCGAAGGCGATGCGAGAGTTGAGCTCTCGAACGGAGACGGCCAATTGTGAACGGGATGGGGCTCGCGGCGATCGATCTCGGGCTTCGCGGCGCGGCGAGCGGCGTGTTCCTGTTGATCGTCCTCGTGGCGCTTCAGCGCCGTGCCGCCAATCAGAACGCTTTTCTGGGCATCGCCATGTGCGCCGGCGGCGCCTTCTATGCAATCGTGACCGCACCGTACTTTCCCAAGGCATCATGGTGGTGGACGTCGCCGATCCTGTCCGCGCTGCCGGCCATGTTCTGGCTGTGGGCGCGCGCGGCGTTCGACGACGATTTCGTGCTCAGGCGCTGGCATGGCGCCCTTTGGCTGGCGATCGTGGCTTGGGGATTTGCAGTGTCGCTCGCTTGGCCGCGATGGCCCGCTTTGGCCAAGGGCGGCGGCAAGGTCCTGGCGGCCGTGGCCCTGGTGTTGGCCCTGGCCGCCGCGGTCCAGACGGTCAAGACCTGGCGTGTCGATCTGGTGATGCGGCGGCGGCGGCTGCGGCTGGCGATGCTCGCCATCAATGTCGTGACCATCGGACTCGTCGCTGTCGCGGGCTTCGCCGATATTCCTGTTGCTGCGCCCGGCGCCTCCGGCAGCCTGCCGACCGCGCTCAGCCTGTTCGTGGTGGCAACGCTTGCCGGCCTCGGCCTGTTCAGCGCACCGGCGGCGGCCCTCAACGGCGCCACGGCCGCGATCGCATCCGGAGATGTGCGGAGGGCAGCCGAGAGCGCGGATCGTGCCGCGGCGGGACGGGTCGTTGTCGACCCGATCCTGCTGCGGCGTCTCGACCATCTGATGACGGTGGAGCGAACCTACCGGCAGGAAGGTCTTGCGATCGGGGCGCTTGCGGCTCGGCTCGACGTTCCCGAGCATCGGCTTCGCCAGGCCATCAACGAAGGGCTCGGCTACCGGAACTTCAATGCGTTCCTCAATCGCTATCGCATCGGGGATGCCAAATTGGCGCTGTCCGATGTGACGCAACGGGAGGTCCCTGTGCTGACCATCGCGATGGATGCAGGCTTCCAGTCGATCGGACCCTTCAATCGCGCCTTCAAGGCTGAAACCGGCATGACCCCGACCGAATTCCGGCGCGAGGCGCTGAGCCGGCCGGACATGGCTGAAATAAGCCAACCGCGTCGAGAAATCGGCTAGCCGATTTCTGGATCAGGCGAGAGAGACTTGCCCCGATTGGGCAGACTGTGCGGCAGAAAGCCCTATCCAGCCAGCGCGAGCCCATCCATGTTCCAGTCGACCGCCACCGCCCCTGCACCCGAACGGCTCCACGCGCTCGATGCGCTCAGGGGCATCGCGTTGCTGCTTGGCATCGTCCTGCACGCGACATTGTCGTTTGTGCTGGCTTCACCCCGGTTCTGGATCATCCAGGACACCCATCCAAGCCTCGTCCTGAGCCTGCTGTCTTTCGCCATCCATGTCTTTCGGATGACGACCTTCTTCCTGATGGCCGGTTTCTTCGCCCGCATGAGCTTTCATCGCCGTGGGAGCTGGGGCTTCGTCAAGGATAGGTTGCAGCGGATCGCCCTGCCGCTCGTGATCGTGTGGCCGCTCGTGTTCACGTCCGTGGCGCTGGTGATCATTTGGGCCGCGAACTTTCCGAATGGCGGCTCGGTCCAATGGACGTCCGGCTGGCCCGCACTGCCGAATTTCCGCCTGACCCATCTCTGGTTTCTCTACGTTCTGCTGGAACTCTATGTCGCCATGCTGCTGCTGCGCGGCGCGATCGTCTGGCTCGATGCGTCGGGCAAGCTGCGAACATTCATTGACCGCCTCTTTGCGCGGATCATCCGCAATCCGATGGCTCCTCTGGTCTTGGCGATCCCGATCGGCATTGCTTTCTGTCTCGACCAAAGATGGGTCAATTTGACGGGTGTGAGAACGCCGGATCAATCGCTCATCACCAACGCGCAGGCCTGGATCTGTTTCGGCACCGCCTTCGGCGTCGGCTGGCTGTTGCATCGGCAGATCGATCTGTTGCGAACCCTCGAGCGGCGCTGGCTTCCGCATTTGTTGCTCGCGATCGTCCTGATCCTGATAAGCTTCGTGCTCTCGGGCGTGATGTTTTCCGCCCCGGGTGCGCCGAAACTGCCATACAGCTTCGCCACGCTCAGGCTTGTCTCTGTTGTCCTCTATGCACCCGCGATATGGATATCGACCTTCGCGGCGATCGGTCTCGCGCTTCGCTTCATGTCCGGCTTCAGCCGGACCTGGCGCTATCTCGCCGATGCGTCCTACTGGCTCTATCTGATTCACTTGCCGATCGTGATGGCGCTGCAGGTCGCGCTGTCGCAACTGAATTGGCCGGGGCTGATCAAGTTCGCCGTGATCCTCATCGTCGCGATTCCGCCGATGCTGGCGAGCTATCATCTGTTGGTGCGCTTCACCTTCATCGGTGCGGTCCTGAATGGCGGCCGCGCCGAAAAGCGTGTTCTCCCGCAAGGCGGAATTGCGACTGCGTAGACAGCGCCGCCTCACATACTAAGATGCCCGCAACAAAAATAAGCGGGAGAAGCGTCATGAAGTTCGGCATCTTTTACGAGCTGCAACTGCCGCGGCCCTGGGTGGCCGGCGACGAGCTCAACCTCTACCAGAATGCGCTCTCGCAGCTGGAGCTCGCCGACAAGCTCAATTACGACCACGCCTGGGTCGTCGAGCATCACTTCCTCGAAGAATATTCGCACTCGCCCTCGCCGGAATCCTTCCTCGCGGCGGCCAGCCAGCGCACCAAAAACATCCGGCTCGGCCACGGCATCCTCCAGCTCACCACCAATCATCCGGCCCGCGTTGCCGAGCGCGTCGCGGTGCTCGACCTGCTGTCCAACGGCCGCTGCGAATTCGGCATGGGCGAGAGCGCCTCGATCACCGAGCTGACGCCGTTCGGCCGCGACATGGAGACCAAGAAGGACGTGTTCGAGGAGGCCGTCGCCGCGATCTTCCCGATGTTCAAGGACGCCGGCAGCGAGCACCACGGCAAGTATTTCGACATCCCCTTGCGCAATGTCGTGCCGAAGCCGGTGCAGAAGCCGCATCCGCCGCTGTGGATGGCCTGCTCGCAACTGCCGACCATCGAACGCGCCGGCCGTCACGGCTTTGGCGCGCTCGGCTTCCAGTTCGTCAGTGCGGATGCGGCGCATGCCTGGGTGCACGCCTATTACAACGCGATGACCAAGCGGCTGAACAAGCTTGCCGACTACGAGATCAACCCGAACATGGCGCTGGTGTCGTTCTTCATTTGCGCCAAGACCGATGAAGAGGCCCGCGCGCGTGCCGACGGCGCCACCTTCTTCCAGTTCGCGCTGCGCTTCTACGGCGCCTCGCAGAACCGCCAGCGGCCTGCGCCCTACACCGTCAACATGTGGGACGAGTACAACAAGTGGAAGCGCGACAATCCGGAAGCGCAGGAGGCGGCCTTGCGCGGCGGCCTGATCGGCTCGCCCGAGACGATCCGCAAGAAGCTGAAGCGCTTCCAGTCGTCGCATATCGACCAGGTCATCCTGCTGAATCAAGCCGGCAAGAACAGCCACGAGCACATCTGCGAATCGCTGGAGCTGTTCGGCCGCGAGGTGATGCCGGAGTTCCAGAACGATCCGGCGCAGGCGGCGTGGAAGCAGGGCGTGATGAGCGGCGAGATCAAGCTGGAGGAGATCGACACGCAAGCTTTCTCCGACCGCTACGGCAAGCTCGCGGTCAACGTCGCGCCGGCGAAGGCGGCGGGGTAGAGCAATCGCATATCGCATTTTGCGCGACCTGAGCGCGCGCCTCGCCCTTCGAGACGACCGCTTCGCGGTCTCCTCAGGATGAGGCTAAGCGGCGTCGGTGCTCGTTAAAACGACGGCCACACACTCGGTCCTCATCCTGAGGGCCCGCCAACGGCGGGCGTCTCGAAGGATGGCCACAGGGGAATCGCTCCCATACGCGATTGTCCTGCGCTGCGAGGTAGGGGCCTGCTTCCTGCGCGCTGTCCTTGCTGCTATCCTCTCGCAAAATAACATCTGGGCGGAGGATACCCATGCGGCCCCACGCGATGGCCTCAACTCCAGCGGCTGCCGACATCACGCCCGCGGTGCTCGCGATCGGCCGCCCGGATTTCCCAAAAGTGCTGATCGACACGCTGCGCCGGCAGGCCGGCGTCGGCCATTGCATGGTGTTTGCGCTGACGCGCGCTGGTGCCACTCAGTGCCTGCTCGATGCCGGCAACATCCCGACCGGCGGCGATCTCGGCGCGGCCTATGCCGGGCAGTTCCACGAATCCGATCCCAACCGCGATGCGCTGTTCGAGGGTGAAGACAGCGCGCCGATCGCGCTGCCGTCCTTTGCGCCGCGCATGTATGGCGCGCGCTACCGGAAGATATTCTTCAACGACTCCGACATCGTCGACAAATGCGCCACCGCGATCTGGGTGGATGACACCTGCTTCTATGTCAATTTCTATCGCGTCACGTCCCAGGGCCGCTTCGGTGATGCCGAGCGTGCGCGCTTGCAGGCGATCGCGCCTGCGATCGGCGCCAGCGTCGCGCGTCATTTCCAGCAGGTGGCTACCGCGACGCCCGACCAGTCCCTCGCCATGCTGTTTGCGACACGCGCGCCACTCTCCGTGCTGACGCCGCGCGAGCAGGAGGTGTGCCGACACATCTTGCTCGGCTTCAGCTCCGAGGCAATCTCGCAAGCGCTCGGCATCAGCCTGCATTCGACGCTGACCTACCGCAAACGCGCCTATGAGCGGCTCGGCATCTCCTCGCAGAACGAATTGTTCTCGATCGTGCTGGGCTTGCTGGCAGCACCGCGCGGCCTGAACTGAGGGGGGACTCTAAGTTCGCGTTACCTGCTTCCGAGAGCAAAGCGGACAGGCGGTCCGCCCTCCGGGACCGTCGCCTTGAGGATCAATCGGCTTGTCGATCATGCTGGCTTGAGCTTCAATGTCGAGGGCTGACGAGAGTCAGCTTGTGACCCCTACCGGCAATTTCTTCGTATCTAATTAAGGTAGAGGAAACGCGGCACGACTACCAAGGTGCCGCAATGAAGACGATCCGCATTTCGACCCTGACTGCGCTAGCGATGTGGCTGGCGATATTCTTTCTTGGGGTGCTTCCGTACGCGGGTATCCGGACGCTAAACATAGAGAAACGCCCCCATGTCGTTGGGTTTTTCTCAAACTTCCGCGTAGTTTCCGGAACAAAGGGCTCCAGATACATTCTGGCCACCCTCGACTATGATCGACCAAGCTCTGGAGGTGAGGTGCATTGCAGGGTAGACCCTTATCGATTGGGTCCAGCCGGCACTGAGGCATCGAAACTTTCGAGCGCGCAATTCGCAGTACGGACAGACTCATGCGCGGAGGCGATTCAGTTGCCGCTGAGTAGTCCTCACGACCTTCGGGGCTGGATAACGCTCCTTTTGACGGGTTCGATGTACGCGGCTTTGGCTGGATTCGGTTATGGTTTCGCTCTGCTGCTCGACGAGAACATCGGAAAGCGTCGGTCTCTGACTCGATCACCTGCACCTCCGGATACCATGACACCAACTGGCCCATAGCTGGCTTAGCCGACCCTCTAACCATCATCTGCTTTTCAGGGGTGGACCGAACTAGGGCCGCGGCCGATCTTCACTTGAGCTTGTGACCCGAAGCCGCCGTTAACGAAAGGTCGGAGCGTGCCCGCTCCGCCGGGGCGATTCAGACCTCGCTCGTTCCGCGATGAGAAGCGCGTCGTCCGGGTTGCTACCCGCACATATCAAGCAATGCGCCCGATTTTCATGCCGCCGAACAAGAGTTCGGCGTTAACCATCCCCACCAGTTCCCATCTGGGCGAGATCGCTTCGAAGTTTCTTAAATGTTGCTGGATACCTCTCTTGGGCATGGTGACCTGGGGAAAGATATGAGTAAGCGGGCCAAACGTCGAAAGGCAGAGACGCTCGCAGTGCCGATGGCCGCGAGAGTCGCAATTGGCGCCGTGGCCGTCGCCGTCGTGGGGTACGGTTTGCTGTCTCGCCCGGCGAGCGTGCAACCGGTACGAAAACCCTCCGTGCACGAAGCCCAGGCATCGTCAACACCGGTTTACGTTGCAACTCCAGTTCATGCAGCAGCGCCGGCTCCGGCTCCGATTCCGGCCCCGGCGCCTCTGGTCGAACCACCAAAGGCCGCTGACGGTCCCGGAGCATTTGTTCGGCAGGTCATTGACTACGCCAGCCGCCAGGCGCCGGGCACCGTGATCATCGATACCGGAAACACATTCCTTTATTTCGTTCTGAACGACAGGCAGGCGATGCGTTACGGCATCGGTGTCGGCCGCGAAGGTTTCACGTGGTCGGGCGAACAGACCGTGGCTCGGAAAGCAGAATGGCCGGATTGGCATCCGCCTGCGGAGATGGTTGGGCGTCAGCCTTATCTGCCGCGGTTCATGGCAGGCGGTCCCGGCAACCCGCTCGGCGCCCGGGCGATGTATCTCGGCGAGACCGAATATCGCATTCACGGCACCAACAACCCTGATACGATCGGGAAGCGGGTTTCGTCCGGCTGTATCCGGCTGACCAATGAGGACGTGACCGACCTCTATGAGCGGGTGAAGATCGGAGCGAAAGTGATCGTGCTTCCGGCAAATGCTGCCCGTCGTCCATCCCAGGGCACGCCGCCAGACGCCGCCTTCCGATTGCCGGACCCGGCATCGCCGTCGAAGCGGCCCTTGGCAGCTAACGCGCAGATGCCGTCATCTGGGCCGAAGATCGCCGAGGTCCAGTAACTCGGTCCTCCGTCCTCGGTCCGCAACCGAGGAGAAGGAGACACATCAAGCCGCCCCGCAATTTGCTGCGCTTGGTGATGTGACGCGCCCTTGTGTTTGGCGCGGGACGCTTGCTTACAGCTGCAATCGGGCAGGTCAGGATTGAAATACTTCAGTAGCACCGTCGAGGGAGGTTCGACGCTTCATATCGACTGAAGCATGCGCACGCATCGTGATCTCGACGTGCGCGGAGGAAGGTGAGTCATGGGACGATCCAGCGCAGAGTGCCAATGGCCTGAAAAAAGATCGGGCGATCGGTCCAGGATTCAGATTGCCATCCGTAAGATCAGCGTCGCTCTTGCCCTCCTGGGGCTTTCTCTCCCTTCCAGTGCATGGGCGCAGACCGGGACCGACGCGAAGCCGGACGGCATCAAGGCGAATATCGCGAGAGTCGACAGCGAGTTCATCAAAGCAAATACGACGACATCCTGGGATTGGCCGACCGTCGGCCTCGACTACGCCGAAACGCGGTTCAGCAAGCTCAATCAGATCAACGCCGACAACGTCGGGACTCTTGGGCTGGTCTGGAGTTACAATCTTGAATCATCGCGCGGGATCGAGGCAACCCCCCTCGTCGTCGACGGCATCATGTATCAGTCGGCCCCCTGGAGCGTGGTCCATGCCATTGACGCGCGGACCGGGACAAAAATCTGGTCGTTCGATCCCGGTGTTGACCGGTCAAAGGGCTATCGCGGGTGCTGCGATGCTGTCAGCCGCGGTCTCGCCCTTTACAACGGCAAGGTCTTCGTCGCCGCCTATGATGGACGCTTGATTGCGCTCGATGCCGCGACCGGAGCCAAGGTCTGGGAAAAGGACACGCTGATCGATCACCAGCATTCCTACACGATCACCGGCGCGCCTCGTGTCTTCAAGGGCAAGGTCGTGATCGGCCAGAGCGGGGCCGAATACGGTGCGCGCGGTTATATCACGGCCTACGACAGCGAGACGGGCAATCAACTCTGGCGCTGGTTCACTGTGCCCGGCGATCCATCGAAGCCATTCGAGGACGCTTCGATGGCAGCCGCGGCGAAGACCTGGGATCCCTCAGGCAAATATTGGATCAACGGCGGCGGTGGCACGCCGTGGGACACGATCACATTCGATCCCGACCTCAACATGGTCTATGTCGGCACCGGAAACGGCGGCCCCTGGAATCGCAAGCTTCGCAGTCCGTCGGGCGGCGACAATCTTTATCTCGCCTCCATCGTCGCGCTCAACGCCGACACAGGCCAGTATATCTGGCACTATCAGGAGACGCCCGGCGACAATTGGGACTACACGTCGACCCAGCCGATGATCCTGGCCGACATTGAGATCGACGGTGTGCCGCGCAAGGTGATCCTGCACGCGCCGAAAAACGGCTTCTTCTTCGTCATCGATCGCACCAACGGCAAGTTCATCTCGGCGAAGAACTTTGTCGATGTGAATTGGGCGACCGGATACGACGCCAACGGACGGCCTATCGAGCTGCCGGCTGCACGCGGCGAAGAGCCCTACGAATCCATTCCCGGACCAGACGGAGCTCACAACTGGCAGCCGATGTCGTTCAATCCCCTGACCGGCCTCGTCTACATTCCGGCGCAGCACTTACCGGTCAATTTGACGCCGGAAAAATCATTCAAGCAGAATGTCGCTGCGCCGGGCAAGATCGGCGGCATATTGGGCGCCAATCTCGGCTTCTCTTTCAATCCGTCTCCGAAGTCGACCCCATTCGGACGTCTGCTTGCTTGGGATCCGGTGCATCAAAAAGAAGTCTGGCGCGTCGAGCACGTGTCACCGTGGAACGGCGGTACGCTGACCACCGCGGGCAATCTGGTTTTCCAGGGGACGGCGGATGGCCGCTTCGTCGCTTATGACGCAGCAACAGGAGCCAAGCTGTGGGAAATCGCAACCGGGACCGGCGCGGTGGCGGCTGCCGCCACCTACATGGTCGATGACAAGCAATACATCTCGATTGCGGTCGGCTGGGGCGGCTCTTACGGCCTTGCCCATCGCGCGACCGAATACCAGAACCCGGGAACGATCTATACATACGCTCTTGGCGGCACGGCGAAGCTGCCGGCATTCGTCAAATATCAGACCGAAAATCTGCTGCAGGGCGTGAAATACGATCCGAAGGATATAAGGGAAGGCGCGGACATCTATGTCACGGCGGCTTGCATCGCCTGCCACGGCGTGCCCGGCGTCGACCGCGGCGGCAACATCGTCAATCTCGGCTATGTCGGCACTGAGGTGATTACCAATCTCAGGACTATCGTATTCCACGGTCCATTCCGCGATCAGGGCATGCCTGATTTCAGCGGCAAGTTGAAGGAAGGGGACATCGCGAAGCTCCAGGCCTTCATCCAGGGAACTGTCGACGCCATCAGACCGAAGAGCAGGTGACGAGGCGACTTATGAACACACGCCCCGCCTGCGTCTGTCCCTATCGCTAGGGACAGACGCAGGCGATGGAGTTCGATAGTCTCGCCCGAACGAAACCCGGGGAGATCGCCTTGAGCACCGCGCCGCGTATCGACATCGACCTTGCTGCGTTCTGGGCCGATCCCTATCCGATGCTTGCGAAGCTCCGGAAGGAGGCGCCGATCGCCTTCGTGCCGCAGCTCGGCTCGACGCTTCTCAGCTGCCGCGACGACATCTCGATCTCCGAAAAGCAGATCGACGTGTTCTCCTCGCACCAGCCCGCCGGCCTGATGAACCGGCTGATGGGCCATAACATGATGCGCAAGGACGGCGAGGCGCATCAGGTCGAGCGGCGCGCGATGTTTCCGACGGTGTCGCCGAAGACGGTGAAGGCGCACTGGACCGCGCTGTTCCAGGCCCATGCCGACCGCATCATCGACGGGATCGAACCCGGAAGCCGGATCGATTTCATGCGCGACTTTGCGTTGCCGTTTTCCGGCGAATGCCTGAAGTCGATCACCGGCCTCACCAATATCGGCTTTGGCGACATGGATGCGTGGTCGCAGGGCATGATCGAAGGCATCGCCAATTACGCCGGCGATCCCGCGGTCGAAGCGCGCTGCCACGCCGCGACGTCAGGCATCGATGCCGCGATCGACGACATCCTGCCGGTCATGCGCAAGACCCCTGATCAAAGCATCCTCGGCGTGCTCCTCGCCTCCGGCATGCCGATGGAGAGCGTGCGCGCAAATGTAAAACTTGCGATTTCAGGCGGCCAGAACGAGCCGCGCAAGGCGATCGCCGGCACCGTGTGGGCACTGCTGAGCCATCCCGAGCAGCTCGATCTCGTGCGCAAGGGCGAGGTAACCTGGCTTGAGGCGTTCGAGGAATACGCCCGCTGGATCTCGCCGATCGGCATGTCGCCGCGGCGCATAGCAAAACCGTGGAGCATCCGCGACGTCGCCTTCGAAACCGACGAGCGCGTGTTCCTGATGTTCGGCTCCGCCAACCGCGACGAGAAACATTTCGAGCGCGCCGATGAATTCGACGTGCGGCGTGATACGGCCAAGAGCGTTGCCTTCGGCGCCGGCCCGCATTTCTGCGCCGGCGCCTGGGCCTCGCGCGCCATGATCGCCGACGTCGCGCTGCCAACATTGTTTACGCGTGCCAGGCGGATCGAGATCGCCGATGACGAGCCGGTGCGGATCGGCGGCTGGGCGTTCAGGGGCTTGCAGAATCTGCCGGTGAAATGGTTGCATTAGCCGGTCAAAGGCTCGTCCATTCCGAACGCCGCCATCATGCCATCATGCTCCTGTTTTGCCCGACGTGTCAAACTAATTTCGGATAATTCGTAGGTCGTTGTTTTCGCACGCCCCGGCTACTGTGCATGGGGTTGTTTTCGCGGTTTTGGGTTCCGGCCGTGAGTCCTGAGATCGAATCCGCTCGCCCTTCACATCCGCGTGCAGAAAAATTCCATCTTCATTCGCGCGACCGCTTGAAAGATTAATCATGCGCTCCGCCACACGCGCAGTGCTCGCATCGCTATTTTTCCGCGCGTCTCGACAGCTCCGCCGACCCGCACCATCATTTGTCGAAGCGTGAATAATGACGGCCGCATGCGGCCGGGAGTGTGGAATGCAGCGTCGGGACTTCTTGAAACTGTCCGTTGGAACCGCAGCCGCGGCTGCGTTCGCATCGCGCGCCAATGCGCAAGGTGCGGTGAAGGAAATTCGTATCGGCTACCAGAAGACCGGCGTGCTGGTTATCGCGCGACAGCAGGCATTCCTGGAAAAGCATTTCACGCCGCAAGGCATCGAGGTGAAATGGGTCGAGTTCTCCTCGGGACCGCCGATGATGGAGGCGATGAACGTCGGCAGCATCGATTTCGGCGCGGTCGGCGATTCCCCGCCGGTGTTCGCCCAGGCCGCCGGAGCGGCGATCGTCTATGCCGCCGGCCAGCCCATCACCAACGGCCAGGGCATTCTGGTGCCGAAGGATTCGCCGATCCGCTCCATTGCTGACTTGAAGGGCAAGCGCGTCGGCTTCACCAAGGGTTCCAGCGCCCACAACGTCGTGGTGCAGACGCTGGAGAAGGCCGGCCTCACCTATGCCGACATCACGCCGGTCTATCTGACGCCGCCGGACGCGGGTCCCGCCTTTGCCAATGGCAGCATCGAGGCCTGGGCAATCTGGGATCCTTACTTCGCGATCGGCGAGACCAAGCAGAGCGGCCGCATCCTGATCAATGCGCGCGAGGTCACCAAGACCAATTCCTTCTATATCGCCAACCGCGATTTCGCGAAGAACCACAGCGCGATCCTGCGACAGATCGTCGACGTGACGACCGCGGCGGGCACATGGGCCGAACAGCACCGCGACGAGGTCGCCAAATCGCTTGCCGCGATCACCGGCGTCCCGCTGGACATCCAGACCGTCGCTGCCAATCGCGCGAACTTCGTGGTCGGCCCCGTCACCGACGACATCATCGTGACTCAGCAGGGCGTCGCCGACCGCTTCCACAAGCTCGGCCTGATCCCGAAGCCGATCGTCATTCGTGACATCGTCTGGCGCAACCCGGCGGCCTGATCGTGCCCACCGATCTTCCCACATCAAGAGGTCCAAACATGAGGCGCATCGTTCAACGCGTGATCGCGGCCATCGTCATGTCGATCGGCATCGTCGCTGCCGCAGTCGGCACATCCTACGGCTAGTCGTCGGAGCACATCCATGAGCCAATCCAAAAGCAATATCCTCTGGTTCCTGCCGACCCACGGCGACGGCCGCTATCTCGGCACCGGCATCGGCGGCCGCGAGGTCAATTTCAACTATTTGCGTCAGGTGGCGCAGGCCGCCGACCAGCTCGGCTATTTCGGCGTGCTGCTGCCGACCGGGCGATCCTGCGAGGATTCCTGGATCGTCGCCTCCAGCGTCGCGCCGTTCACCGAGCGACTGCGCTACCTCGTCGCTGTTCGCCCCGGCCTGCAATCGCCGAGCGTCGCCGCGCGCATGACCGCGACGCTCGACCGCATCACCAATGGCCGGCTGCTCGTCAACGTCGTCACCGGCGGCGATCCCGTCGAGAACAAGGGCGACGGTATCTTCCTTGGGCATGACGAGCGCTACGAGGTCACGCGCGAGTTCCTCAGCGTCTATAGCGAGCTGCTCGCCGGCAAGACCGTCGATGTCGAGGGCAGGCATATCCATGTCGAGGGCAGCAAGCTGCTGTTCCCGCCGGTGCAGTCGCCGCGGCCGCCGCTCTATTTCGGCGGCTCGTCGGATGCCGGCATCGATGTCGCCGTCGACGCCGTTGACAAATATCTCACCTGGGGCGAGCCGCCGGCTCTGGTCGCCGAGAAGATCGCGAAGGTGAGGGAGGTCGCCGCGTCGCGTGGCCGAAAGCTCTCCTTCGGTATCCGCCTTCATGTGATCGTCCGCGAGACCAATGAAGAGGCCTGGCGCGCGGCGAATGAGCTGATCAAGCATGTCAGCGACGAGACGATTGCGACGGCGCAAAAGAATTTTTCCCGCATGGATTCGGTCGGCCAGCAACGCATGGCGCAGCTTCATGGCGGCCAGCGCGACAAGCTCGAGATCGCCCCGAACCTGTGGGCCGGTGTCGGCCTCGTGCGCGGCGGTGCAGGCACGGCGCTGGTCGGCGACGCCCAGACCGTCGCGGCCCGCATCAGGGAATACCAGGACATCGGCATCGATACCTTCATCATGTCAGGCTACCCGCATCTGGAGGAAGCCTATCGCTTCGCCGAGTTGGTGTTCCCGCTGCTCTCGCTGGAGCAGCCGAGCAACGTGACCAAGCTCCACCTTAACGGTGGCCCCTTCGGCGAGACGGTTGGCAGCGACTACCGTCCGCAACATCGGGTGTCGCAATCATGAGCCTCATCGACAGCATCTCCTTCCCGCGCAGTTTTCGCCTGCCGCGCGTCGACGGCCTGATCCAGTGGATCGTGCCGCTTGCCATCATCGCGATCTGGCAGGTCGCAAGCGTCACCGGCTTCGTGCCGACGCGCGTGCTGCCGGCGCCGAGCGATGTCGCGCTCGCCGGCTGGAAGCTGCTGCTCTCCGGCGAGCTCGTCCGCAACATCTGGGTCTCGTTCTGGCGTGCCTCGATCGGCTTTTTGATCGGCGGCAGCGTCGGCTTCGCTTTCGGGCTCGCCAACGGCCTGTCGCAGCTCTCGGCAAAGCTGACCGACACCACACTGCAGATGGTGCGCAACGTGCCGCATCTGGCGCTGATCCCGCTGGTCATCCTGTGGTTCGGCATCGACGAGAGCGCGAAGCTCTTTCTCGTCGCGCTCGGGGTGTTCTTCCCGATCTACCTCAACACGCTGCACGGCATCCGCACCGTCGATCCCCAGTTGATCGAGATGGGCCGCATCTACGGCATGACCGACAGCGAGCTCTTCCGCCGCGTGATCTTTCCGGGCGCATTGCCCTCGATCTTCGTCGGCATCCGCTTTGCGCTCGGCATCATGTGGCTGACGCTGATCGTCGCCGAGACCATCGCGGCGTCCTCAGGGCTCGGCTACATGGCGATGCAGGCGCGCGAGTTCATGCTGATCGACGTCGTCGTGCTCTCGATCCTGATCTACGCCCTGCTCGGCAAGCTCGCCGACAGCGCCTCCCGCGTGCTGGAGCGGGCGACGCTCTCCTGGCACCCCGCCTTCCAGAAACGTTGAGAGTCACATGCAGACAGCGCTTCGTACCTCCCTTCCCGAAACCGAGCTCGCCAGCCGCGCCAATTTCGCGCCTCACGCCCGGGTGGTGCGCGAGGAGCGCCCCGCGCAAACCATCGGCCTGCCGCTGAGCATCAGCGGCCTGCGAAAATCCTTCGGCGACAACGAGGTGCTGCGCGGCATCGATCTGCACATCCCCGCTGGCCAGTTCGTCGCCATCGTCGGCAAGAGCGGTTGCGGCAAGAGCACGCTGTTGCGTCTGATCGCCGGCTTGGACAAGATCGATTCCGGCAGCATCAGTTTTGGTGACGAAGTCCGAACGGAGGACATCCGCGTGATGTTTCAGGAGCCGCGGCTGCTGCCTTGGGCGCGTGTGCTTTCGAATGTAGAAGTGGGTCTCGGCCGCGATCGTGCTTCGAAAGATGCGCATGCGCGTGCCGAGAAAGCGCTGACCGAGGTTGGGCTTGCCGACAAGCGCGATCAGTGGCCTTCGGTGCTGTCGGGCGGCCAGAAGCAGCGCGTCGCGCTGGGCCGCGCGCTGGTCTCCCGGCCGCGCGTGCTCGCCTTCGACGAGCCGCTCGGCGCGCTGGACGCGCTGACCCGCATCTCGATGCAGCGGCTCCTGGAGCGCGTCTGGCGCGACCAGGGCTTTACCGCGATCCTGGTCACCCACGATGTCGCCGAGGCGGTCGCGCTGGCAGACCGGGTGCTGGTGATCGACGAGGGACGGATTGCCCATGATGTCGTGGTTAACACGGCCCGGCCACGCGAACGCGGCTCGGCCGAGCTTGCCGCCCTGGAAGGCTCGATCCTGAGCCACCTTTTGTCGGCGGATGATCGTACCTAAATAGAAGGGACCCCCGCTTCGGGGAGCAAGCCATGAATGTAGTGCCCCGCGAGCTCATGACCGAAACTCCCATTTTGCCCGCCGATTTCCGCGGCGCCATGCGCCACCTCACCGGCGGGGTCAGCGTCATCACCGCCGGGCGGGGCAAGGACATCACCGGCATGACGGTGACGTCCGTAACCTCGCTGTCGGTCGAGCCGCCGACGCTGCTGGTCAGCATCAATCGCGATGCCTCGTCGTTCCCGCTGATCCGCCGCTACGGTGCTTTCGGCGTGAACATCCTGGCGGCCGACCAGCTCGATGTCGCCGAGCGCTTTGCCGGCAAGGGCGGGCTGAAGGGCGCCGCTCGCTTTGCAGGCAGCCAATGGGTGACGTCAGTCTCGGGCGTTCCGTTGCTGGTCGGCGCATTGTCCGCCGTCGATTGCGAGGTCGAGGAGATCGTCGAACGCCACTCGCACGGCATCGTCATCGGCCGCGTCAGGGACATCAGGAATTCGACCCGCAACGCCGCGCTGGCCTATTGGCACGGCCAGTACGTTGCGGTCGATCAGGACGAGGACGCGGCCAGGCTCGCGGAAGTCAGCCTTCCCACGCACAGCCGGCGCGGCGTTTGATCGCCGGCCCGCGGGCTAGCCTTTTCCCCGTCACCGCTCTAGAAGCCCCTCGACCCTTCCCATCCGGGACAGCAATGGAGCGGTACGAATGAAGCGCGCGGCGACCTGGGCCTTCTATGCCGTTGGCGCGCTGGCGATCGCCTATCTCGCGCTCTTCGCCTATGCGATGTTCAGCGGCCAGCCCGTGATCATCCCCGGCGACCCCATCCACATTTTTCGCAAGCCGGACGCGCCGAGTTATTCGTAGAACTTGCTCGGTCTCGTAGGGTGGGCAAAGGCGCGCTTGCGCCGTGCCCACCATCTCTCCGCAATGACCGAAGCGGTGGGCACGCTTCGCTTTGCCCACCCTACCGCACCCGCACTCACCCCCGCAAAATCGCCAGCGCCAATGCCTGTGCGCGCGGCACGATGCTGTCGATATCGAGATATTCCTCCGGCGTGTGCGCGAGCCCGCCGACCGGTCCGAGGCCGCAGATGGTCGGCGTGCCCACAGCGGCGGTGAAGCCGGAATCGGCGCAGCCGCCGGAGAACTCGCCCTGGAGCGTGGTGAGGCCGGCCTGCTTTGCCGCCGCCTGATAGCTTTCGAACAGCGCCTTCGAGGCCGCGCTCTGCACCACCGGCACGAACTCGCCCTTGATCGTCAGCGTTGCGTTCGTGCCCGGCACATAGGACGTCGCGACGATTGTCTCGATCGCGGCCATCACCCTCGCACGATCCGCCGGATCGACATAGCGCAGGTCGATCTGGCCCTCGGCTGCGGGCGCCGTGGTGTTGACGGACTGCCCGCCCGAGACCAGGCCGACATTGAGCGTGATGCCCTTGTCGAGATCGGTCAGCGCATGGATTTTGACGATCTTGTGCGCGAGCTCGCCGATCGCGCTGACACCGGCGGCAAAGTTGGCGCCGGAATGTGCGGCCTTGCCGGTGATGGACATGTGCATGAAGATGCCGCCCTTGCGCCCCGTCACGACGTTGCCCGTGGGGCGGCCCGGCTCGGAATTGAACACGGCGCGCGCGGTGCGTCCCTCGCGCTCGATGACGGGGCGGGAGGAGGGCGAGCCGATCTCCTCGTCGGAGGTGATCAGCAGCTTGATCGGATGCGGGCTGCCGCCGAATTTATGGAAGGCGGTTGCCACGAAGATGTTCATGACGACACCGGACTTCATGTCGGCAACGCCGGGACCATAGGCGCGTCCGTCGCGGATCGTGAACGGACGCCGTCCGGCCTCGCCTTTGCCGAACACGGTGTCGCGATGCCCCATCAACAGCACGGGCTTCTCGTTGCTGCCGGGCTTTGCGACCTCGGCGTGGATCGCGTCGCCGAACGTGGAATCGCTCTCGCGCCGGAACGGAATGCCATGCTCGGCAAAATGCCGCTCGAACCGCGCCCCGACCGCATCGACGCCTTCCTTGTCATAGGACCCGGAATCGATGTTCACGACGTCGCGCAAGAGATCGATCATCGCCTGCCGTTGCGACGCCAGCCAGTCCGTGATTTGAGCTTCAGACATGTTTACCCTCAGTGGTTCTCACGCGGGGTTATAGGGCGTTGCGCAGGCGCGACCTAGTCGCCGAATGCGGTGCCGCCATGTGATAGGTCCCGTAGCCCGGATGAGCGAAGCGATATCCGGGAGCGGTCTCGCCAAGAGCACCCCGCATGTCGCTGCGCTCATGCGGGCTACGAGACCGTCGCGTGTCGACGAACAATGCCTCGCTCAAACGAAAATGCCCGGGACCAGCCCGGGCATTTGCATTCTCTCGATCAGCGTGGAAGCCGACTACGCCCCCACCATCGGCATCCGCGGATATTCGCCCGGCATGCCCGCCGGCGTAATCGGAATGCCGCCGTCGGAATATTCGTTCAGCTTGTTGCGCAGCGTGCGGATCGAGATGCCGAGGATGTTCGCGGCATGGGTCCGGTTGCCGAGGCAGTGCTTTAGCGTCTCGAGGATCAGATCGCGTTCGACGTCCGCTACGGTGCGGCCGACCAGCGCCCGCGTGACCTGCTCGGCGGCCATCGTGGCATGCGCCACGGCCGGCGCGGTCTTGGCGAGGTCGAGGCGGTCGCCGTCCGGCGTGAGGATCGCGTCGGGGCCGATCTCGTCGCCCTGCGCCATCAGCACCGCGCGGTGCATGGTGTTTTCGAGCTCGCGGACGTTGCCCTGCCAGCGGTTGGTCGAGAGCACGCGGCGGGCGTCTGCCGAGACGGGGCGTATCGGCACGCCATTGGCCTCGGCATATTTCTTCACGAAGTGCTGGGCGAGCTCGAGGATGTCGAGGGGACGTTCGCGCAGCGGCGGGATCTTCAAATTCACGACGTTGAGGCGGAACAGCAGATCCTCGCGGAACGTGCCTTCGCGCACGGCTTCGACCAGATTGCGGTTCGAGGTCGCGATGATGCGGATGTCGACGGGCACCGGCTTGGTGCCGCCGACGCGGTCGATCACGCGCTCCTGGATGGCGCGCAGCAGTTTTGACTGCAGGCGGACATCCATTTCCGAGATTTCGTCCAGCAGCAGCGTGCCGCCGGTGGCTTCCTCGAACTTGCCGATGCGGCGGGCGATCGCGCCGGTGAAGGCGCCCTTCTCGTGGCCGAACAGTTCGGATTCGAGCAGATGCTCGGGGATCGCGGCGCAGTTGATCGAGATGAACGGACGCTTGGCGCGCGCCGAGCGGGTGTGGACGTAGCGGGCCAGCACTTCCTTGCCGGTGCCGGATTCGCCGGTGACCATCACCGAGGCGTCCGAGCCCGCGATCTGCTGGGCGAGCTTGACGACCTTCGCCATCGCCTCGTCGCGATAGATCAGCTCGCGGGAATCGTTGGCGACGGCTGCGAGCACCGCGGCGATCAGCTCCGGGTCCGGCGGCAGCGGGATGTATTCCTTGGCGCCGGCGTGGATCGCGGCGACCGCGGCGCGGGCGTCGTTGGTGATGCCGCAGGCGACGATCGGGGCGTGGATGTGCTCGGCCTCGAGCCGCATCACCAAGTCGCGGATGTCGAGGGCGACGTCGACCAGCAGGAGGTCGGCGCCCTTGCCGCCGCGCAGCACGCGCATCGCCTGATCGTGATCCTCGGCGTGGGTCACGGTGGCGCCGTTGTCCATCGCGATCTTGGTGGCGGTGGTGAGCTGGCCCTTCAATGTGCCAACGATGAGAAGCCGCATGTCAGTCTCCTGTCCGTCTGGTCGCGCTGCCGCGCGTCATTCCCTGTGTCGCTTTTACGCGCGTTCGGTCTTGATGATTTCGGTCATGGTCACGCCGAGCTTGTCCTCGACCAGGACGACTTCGCCGCGGGCGACCAGCTTGTTGTTGACGTAGATGTCGATGGCCTCGCCGACGCGCCGGTCGAGCTCGAGCACGGTGCCGGGCCCGAGCTTCAGCAGCTCGCTGACATCCATCTTGGAGCGGCCGAGCACGGCCGAGACCTGCACCGGCACGTCGAACACGGCTTCCAGGTCGGCGGCGGCGCGCGCCGCATATTCGTCCTCGGTGTAGCCGACGTCCGAACCGGTCGGCGGCATCGGGCCGTTGAGATCTGGCAGCGGGACCTGTCCGTCGGTGTCGCTCATGGCTTAGCTCCCCCTCCGGGACGCGATATAGCGTCCGACCATTTCGTCGATCTTGGTTGCAATGGCGCCGCGCTCCAGCACGACGCCGCCATCGGCCCATTCGATCCGGCAGTCACCGGTGGCGATTTCAGGCTCGGCCAGGATCACCAGCCGGCTCTCGAAGCCGCTCTGCTTGGCGAGCCGCTCGATCTTCTCGCGCGCGCTGTCGTAGAGCGCGTCATTAATGCGGACGACGAGATGCGGGGTGGCGACCAGGTGCGCGAAGCAGTCCTTGACCAGCGCCATGATCTCGCCGAGCGGCTCGGCGGCGACCAGATCGGCGCACAGCTTGCGTGCCACCGCGACCGCGACATCAACCGCCTCGGTCTCCATCTTGGACTCGATGTTGCCGATGCCGGACGCAATGCCCCGGACGCCGATGTTGATCTCTTCCATGGCGAGCGCAACGCGGCGGTCGCTCTCGGCCTTGGCTTCGTGCTGGCCGGCGGCAAAGCCGTCCTGATAGGCGCGTGCCTCGGCTTCCGCGACCTTCTGGGCGATCTCGGCCGCGGTCGCAGCCTTCTCGCGCGGCGACCGCTCGGGCGTCGCGAAGTCGGTGTCGAACAGGAATTTGGCCGGAGCGCCCATCAATACACCAGCTCGTCGTCGGCGCGGTTCTTGGTCAGCATGATCTCGCCCTTGGCGGCGAGGTCTTTTGCGAGGTTGACCAGCAGCGCCTGGGCCTCATCGACGTCGCGCAGGCGCACCGGTCCCATCGCCCCCATGTCGTCCTGGAGCATCTTGGCCGCGCGGGAGGACATGTTGCCGAAGAAGAAGTTGCGGACGTCCTCGTTGGCGCTCTTGAGCGCGACGCCGAGCTTGTCCTTGTCGACGTTGCGCATCAGGGTCTGGGCCGAGCCGGAATCCAGCTTCACCAAATCGTCGAAGGTGAACATCAGCGCCTTGATGCGCTCGGCCGATTCGCGGTTGTCCTCTTCCAGCGAAGTGATGAAGCGGGTTTCGGTCTGGCGGTCGAAATTGTTGAAGATTTCCGCCATCACCTCATGGGCGTCGCGGCGACGGGTCTGCGACAGATTGGACATGAATTCGGTGCGCAGCGTCTTCTCCACGCTCTCGATCACCTCCTTCTGGACCGCCTCCATCTTCAGCATGCGGTTGACGACGTCGAGCGCGAGGTCCTCGGGGAAGATTCCGAGCACGCGGGCGGCGTGTTCCGACTTCAGCTTCGACAGCACCACCGCGATGGTCTGCGGATATTCGTTCTTGAGATAGTTGGCGAGCACCTCTTCCTGCACGTTGGAGAGCTTCTCCCACATGTTGCGGCCTGCGGGCCCGCGGATCTCGTCCATGATGCCGTTGACGCGCTCCGGCGCCAGATACTGCTGGAGCAGCCGCTCGGTGGCGTCGAAATTGCCCATCAGCGCGCCCGAGGCCGACATGCGCGAGACGAATTCGAGCAGCATGTCCTCGACGGTGTCGACCTCGACGGTGCCGAGCGTCGACATTTCCAGCGAGAGCTGGCGCACCTCGTCGTCGTCGAGCAGTCCCCAGATCTTGCCGCCATATTGCTCCCCGAGCGCCAGCATCAGGATCGCGGCGCGCTTCGGCCCCGCCACCGCCTCGATCTTGGCGCCTCCACGGCTGCCGGCACGCTGACCGAGCGTGGAGATCACGCTGGTGATGTCGTTGGAGTTGGCATTTTGCAGGGCAGCGGCCATGTCAGATCACTTCTCGAATCATTTCACGGGTTCGGTCAGCCATTGGCGGATGATGGCGACGGTTTCGTTGGGGTTGCGCTCGGCGAGTTCGCCGACACGATGAACGGACTGGGCGTGGACCTGGCCCTGGACGGTGGCGACGTCGATTGCGCTGGCGGCGGCGCCCGGCAGCAGCGGCTGGCCGTTGGGGGACGGCGCGGATTCGTCGGAGGCGGACGGGCCGGAGAGGACGCCGGAGATGGCGGCGACGACTTCGTCGGAGGCGAGGATGCGCTTGACCAGCGGGCGGATCACCATGAACAGCACGACGAGGCCGAGCAGCATCATCACACCGAGCTCGACGAAGTACATGACGTCGTCCTTGGTGAACTGAAGCATGCCGAGGAAGCCGGAAGGCTCGGCGATCGGGGCAGTGGAGGGCGCGTCGGCAAAGCGGAGATTGACGACCTCGACCTGGTCGCCGCGCTTCTGGTCGAAGCCGATCGCCGAGCGGACCAGGGCGGCGATGCGGTCGAGCTGCTCCTTGGTGCGGTCGGTGTAGGCGAGCTCGCCCTTGTCATTCTTGGTGTAGATGCCGTCGACCAGCACCGCGACCGAGATGCGGTTGACCCGGCCGGCCTCGGTCACCTCGGTCTTGGTGGTGCGGGAGATCTCGTAATTGTTGGTCTCCTCGGTCTTCTTGCTCTGGTCCTTGGCCGCTGCGCCGCTGTTCTGCTGCTGGCCGGGGAGCTCGTTGTTGACGGTGACCTGGCCGTTGTTGTCGGCGGTCATGCTGCTCTCTTCGCGGGTCTGGCTCGAGCGCAGCACGCGGCCCTCGGGGTCGAACTTGTCCGAGGTCTGCGTCACCTTGTTGAAGTCGAAATCCGCGGAGAGCTGGACGCGGGCCCGGCCCGAGCCGACCACTGAGGAGACGATATCCTCGACCTGCTTGCGTATCCGCTTCTCGTAGGTGGTGCGGCGCTCGTCACCGACCACCTGGTCCGCATCGGTCGCGGCACCGTCGGCGAGGAGCTGGCCCGATTCGTCGACGATCGAGACCCGCTGCGGCTTCAGCCCGTTGACGGCGGAGGCGACGAGGTGGCGGATGGCCCTGATCTGCCCCGCTTCGAGCGCGCCGCGGACCCGGACCACGATCGAGGCCGAAGGTTCCGGCGCCTCGCGCGAGAACAGCGGGCGCTCGGGCAGGACGAGGTGGACGCGGGCGGCCTGGATGCGGTCGATGGCGCGGATGGTGCGGGCGAGCTCGCCTTCCAGCGCGCGCAGATGATTGATGTTCTGGACGAAAGAGGTGGTGCCGAGCGCATCCGACTTGTCGAACACCTCGTAGCCGACGCCGCCGCCCTTGGGCAGGCCGCCCTCGGCGAGCTTCATCCTGAGGCGGGTGACCTTGTCCTTGGGCACCATGATGATGCTGCCCTCATTGCGGATCTCGAACTGGATGCCCTGGCGCTCCAAGTCCTTGATAATGCCGGAAGAATCCTCGACCGAGAGGTCGGTGAACAGCGTGGTCATCTGCGGCGTGGTGACGCGCATGATGACGAACGCGAAAAAGCCGATGAGCGCGGCGGTGACCGCGATCATCGCCCCGAACCGGGCGGCGCCGATACCCTTCAGAAAGTCTCCAAGACCTTGCAAGCAACCGCCCCGACAGATTCGGCTGCTTTCACTGGAAAGGCCGAGTGGGCAATTATTGCCTAGGTGATGGTTTCGATATGGTTAACGAAGGTTAAGAGCTCGGACAAAAGTAGCGCCAAAACGAAACATGAAAAAAATCGGCCTCGCAAAGCGGGGCCGATTTTCGTCAAAAGCCGCAGATTTCCGGATCGCCTACTGGCGATATTGCTGAATGCGGGTGGTGCGAAGACCCGCCAGACCGTGCTGGTCGATGGAAAACTGCCAGGAAAGGAATTCGTCAACCGTCAGGGTATAACGGCTGCAGGCCTCCTCGAGGGAGAGAAGTCCGCCACGCACAGCGGCGACGACTTCGGCCTTGCGGCGGATGACCCAGCGTTTGGTGCCGGGCGCGGGCAGATCTGCAATCGTCAGCGGACTGCCGTCCGGCCCGATGACGTATTTTACCCTCGGGCGATGGGGTTCTGTCATGGCGTACTCACAAACTCTCAACCACTGAACTCACATTGAAACCCTACGCGCGGCGGCTTAAAAATCCGCTAAGCCTAAGGCTTCAATACAATTCTCGTTGAAAATGGCTGGAACGCGAGCGCCCCGGAGGGCTGGACACCATGATCCGAGCCGGCCGAGCGGGTCTTCGTAAATACTTTACTAACAATCAGGGCACATCGGGCGCTGCGCGAGCCTTAGCTGCTGCTCGCGGCGATGATGCTCTTCACCTGGTTCAGCGTGTAGCTGTTGCCGTCGATCGTGAGCAGCGGCGGCGACTGGGTCAGGTCGACCGACGACACTGTGCCCTGCACCTGCGCCGCGACGCCGACATTGTTGCCCGAAGCGTCCTTGCCGGTCGCCGTGATCGTGTACTTGCCGTCCGGCCATTGCGAGCCGTCATTGCCCTGGCCGTTCCAGGTGAAGGGAACATCGGCGCCGGCGCCGGCGGTATATTTGCCGGTGAACACGGTCTGGCCGCTGGCATTGGCCACGCTGATGTCCACGGTCGCGTCGCTGGGCACGTTGAGATGCCAGGTGGCCGTCGACTTCGTCATGGTCGCGGTCGAGCCGTCGACCAGCGCGGTCTTGCCGACGAAGTCCAGCGCCTGCGTCGCCTGCGTGGTCTTCTGGAGGGTGACGAGCTGGGTTAGCGCATCGTTGGTCTTGAGCTGCTGCTCGACGCCGGCGAATTGTACCAGCTGCTGGGTGAACTGGTTGGTGTCGAGCGGGGAGAGCGGGTTCTGGTTCTGCAGCTGTGTCGTCAGCAGCGTCAGGAAGGTCTGGAAATTGCCGGCGAGCGTCGCGCCGGTGGACGAGCCCAGCGCGCTCGACGAGGAGGACGACGACGATGACGTCGGGGTCGTCCCGGAGACGGGTGTCGGCGCAGTGGCGGCATTCGTGGTGGTCATGGTCGAATACTCCTCACACTCTGATGTCGACGCCGCTGCTCGATCCGAGCATGCGGCCGTAGCCGCGCCCGGCGGGCGCAGCAGCAACGGTGTCGTCCTCGCTGATGATCAGCCGGCGGGAATTGCCGCCATTGTCGTTGTTCTGGCCGGACTGCTGGCCCGATGAATTCTGGTCGCGCAGGCTGAACGAGAGCCCGTTGCTGCCGGTCTTGAAGCCTGCATCGTCGAGCGCGCGCTGCAATTGCGGCGCGTCCTGCTTCAGCATCGCCAGCGTCTCCGGCTTCTCCACCGTGAGATGCGAGGTGACCTGGCCGTTGCGGTCGACATTGACGCGGACGTCGATGCGGCCGAGATCGAGCGGATCGAGGCTGATGTCGAAGCGCGTCTTGCCCGCGCGGACGGCGGCGGCGATCTCGATCGGCACGCCGCTGATCGGCACGGCATTGGCATTCGCCGCGGTCGCGGTGAGCGTTGCGGTGGAAGCGGTCGCGGCCGAAGTATTGGTCACCGGCGCCTGGATGGCGGAGGCTGCCTGCGCACTGGTGTCGGTCGTGGCGATGGTGGCCTGCGTATCCGCATGCGCGTGCGGTGTTGCCGGCGTCGCATCGGCGCGGTCGGAGGCCGCAGTCTTGGCGTCGGCCGTGCCGGCGTCGACTTGCGGCTTGGCGTCTTGCGGATGCGCGGCGGCGTTGGCGGCCGTTGCGGGCGTCTGTGCTGCGGCGGCGTTCGCCTTGCCGGAATCCTGGCCGATATTGGAGACGTCGCTGCCGCCTTGCGCGGCGACGGCGGCCTTGAACGACGTTTTTGGCGTGCCCTGGTCGACCGCGGCGACCAATCCGCCATTGGTCTTGGCATCGGTCGCGGTCGCATCGGTCGTGCCGGTGGCGGCATCGCCAAGGGCCGTCGTGGTGCTCGCGTCGACCTTGGCGGCGGCGGTCTTGGCGCTCTTGTCACCGGCCGTCGCGGTATCGGTCTTGCCGCCAGCGATCTGCGCGGCGGTGGATGTGCTGGCGGCGATGCCGGCAGCGGCGATCGTCAGCGGCGAGGAGGTTGCGGCCTGGCTGGCGGCCGCATTCGGATCGACCGGCACCACAGGTGCGGCAACCGCAATCGCATTCGGATCCGGCACAGCGGTCTGGGTCGCGTCGACTTGCGCGGTCGCGGCGCCATCGACGGCGGCGGCAAGCCCGTCGGTGCCGTCGGTCTTGCCGTCCTTGGTCTTGCCATCCTTGGTCTTGTCGGATTTGGCGTCGGAGGCATCGGACTTGGTCTTGCCGTCAGCCTTGGATGTATCCTTGGATGCATCCTTGGCCGGATCGGCCGTCTTATCGTTCTTGGCGGGCGCGGAATTGTCGGTGTTGTCGCTCGCCTTGCTCTGCGAGGAGGGGTCGTTGGCGGAGGTATCGCGCGAACTCTTGTCCGAGCTGGATGACGACGAATCGGTCCGGCGCGGCGCGCTATCCTGCGACGACGCATTGTTGCTGATCGCCTGGGTGTTGCTGTCGACCAGTGAGCCGAAGGAGTCGCTGGTGGACGTGTCTTTCGAGCTCTGCGACCGGGCAGGCTTTTGCTGCGCGCTCTGGACAGGCACGTTTGCCGCTACATCTGACGTCCGACCAACCACGGCATACCCCTTGGAAACATCTTCGGCATAAGGGGTAGCAAGGAGCGGGCCAGCCCCGTGATTTGCGATTTTAGCAAGTAAAATCAATGCATTGATTGATTTTCACCCCCGCCGCGAGGGCTGCCAAAACCCCGCCATTTCTGCCGCCCCGGCAAGAATTGCCCTAAGCCGGAGGCCAGCCCGATTGCTTCACCGGAAGGCCGCCTATATTAAAGAGGCAGCTCTCAGCCGCTTTCGACCGGGCAGATCGTCCTCCGGGGGAACCAGGGTTCCCGGGGATCGCCGATGTCCTGCCGGAAGCATCAAAATCGCGGATCGCAAAACGCCGCCGTCACACCTTGAAAGCCATGCTCAACAGTCTTGATCTCGAAGGCCGTCCTGAGGATACCAGGGTCGTCGTTGCCATGTCGGGCGGCGTCGATTCCTCGACGACGGCTGCGCTGCTCAAGGCTGAAGGCTATGACGTCGTCGGCATCACGCTGCAGCTTTACGACCATGGCGCGGCGACCCATCGCAAGGGCGCCTGCTGCGCCGGCCAGGACATCCACGACGCCCGCGACGTCGCGGCAAAACTCGGCATTCCCCATTACGTGCTCGACTACGAGGACCGCTTCCGCGAGTCCGTCATCGACGTCTTCGCCGACAGCTACGCGCTCGGCGAGACGCCGGTGCCGTGCATCGAGTGCAACCGCTCCGTCAAATTCCGCGACCTCCTGAAGACCGCGCGTGAGCTCGGCGCGCAGGCGCTCGCCACCGGCCATTACGTCGCCTCGCGCCGCCGCGACGACGGCTCGCGCGCGCTGGTTTGCGCCGCCGACAGCGACCGCGACCAGAGCTATTTCCTGTTCGCGACCACGCAGCAGCAGCTCGATTTCCTGCGCTTCCCGCTCGGCGACATGACCAAGCCGGAGACGCGCGAGCTCGCGCGCCGCTACGGCCTCAGCGTTGCCGACAAGCACGACAGCCAGGATATCTGCTTCGTGCCGACGGGGCGCTACACCGACATCATCACCCGCCTGCGTCCGAACGCGATGGAGCCCGGCGACATCGTCGATCTCGAGGGACGCGTGCTCGGTCAGCATCACGGCATTGCCAATTTCACCATCGGCCAGCGCCGCGGCCTCGGCATCGCCGCGAGTGCGCCGCTGTTCGTGGTGCGGCTGGAGGCCGCCAACCGCCGCGTCGTCGTCGGCCCGCGCGATGCGCTGAAGATGCACCGCATCGCACTTCGCGACGTCAACTGGATCGGCGGCGGCGACATCGACCGCGCCATTGGTTCTGGCCTCGAGCTGTTCGTGCGCGTGCGCTCGACCCGCGCGCCCCAGCCCGCATGGCTGCGCGGCAGCGATGGCCATTACGAGGTCGAACTCGTCGCCGGCGAAGAGGGCGTCTCGCCGGGCCAAGCCTGCGTGTTCTACGACGCGGCATCGGGCCAGGCGCGCGTGCTCGGCGGCGGCTTCATTCAAAGCGCAGCGGCGAAGGTCGCGAGCGACACGGCGAGGCCGCTCGCAGAAGCGGTCCGCGGCTAGCGCATGATCCGGAAAAGTGTGAAGCGGTTTTCCGACAAGATCATGCGCAACATAAGAATCTAATCAGGGCAGGGGGCATGGCAGCAGACATCTCGCGGGCCGGGGTCGAGAAGGCCTATGGCCGCTGGGCGCCGGTCTATGACCTCGTGTTCGGCAAGGTGTTCGACGCCGGACGGCAGTCGACCATCGCCGAGGCCGACCGCATCGGCGGCCGCATCCTCGACGTCGGCGTCGGCACCGGGCTCTCGCTCTCCGACTATTCGCGCACCACGAAGATCTGCGGCGTCGACATCTCCGAGCCGATGCTGCGCAAGGCGCAATCGCGCGTGCGGAGCTTGCGCTTGAGCAATGTCGAAGTGCTCTCGGTGATGGATGCGAAAAACCTCGCCTTCCCCGCAAACTTCTTCGACGCGGTGGTTGCGCAATACGTCATCACCGCCGTGCCCGATCCCGAAGGCACGCTCGACGAGTTCGTGCGCGTGCTCAAGCCCGGCGGCGAGTTGATCCTCGTCAACCACATCGGCGCGGAAAGCGGCTTCCGCAAACTCTCCGAGCTGGCCTTCGCGCCGCTGGCCCGCCGCCTCGGCTGGCGCCCGGAATTCCCGTGGGCCCGCCTCGTCAACTGGGCCGCCAAACACGGCGGCGTCACGCTGGCCGAGCGCCGCCCGATGCCGCCGATGGGCCATTTTTCGCTGATCCGCTACCATAAATCGTAAGCGCGATTTACCGCTGTCGCAGCGAAACGAGACCTCATCCTGAGGGCCCGCCAGAGGCGGGCGTCTCGAAGGATGCGCCGCGGGCGGGCGCCATCCAAACCCCGATCACATCGCATTTTGGCCTGGAACATCGCCCCCAACCCGCGCGTTTCCCTCCCATGCGCACCACATCAAACATCATCCTGGCCAGCCTCCTGATCGCCGCCTCCGGAACTGCGATCGCGCAGGCCCCGCCCGCTCCCGCGACGCCGCCGCAAGCGACCGCGCCGCCATCGCCGCAACGCAGCCCCGGCTGCGCCCCCTCGGACCGGTTGACCACGACCCCCGACGGCACCACCACCGGCCAGTCCCGGGAACCGCTCGGCGACAGACTGGCAAAATCCGACGGCGTGCTCTGCCCGCCCTCCGGCGTCGACCCCGACATGCACGCCCCGGCCCCCGACACCGGCGGCAACACCCCGGTCATCCCACCCCCCGGCAGCCCCGGCGGCGACCCGACCGTGCGCCCGAAATAGCGCTTCTTCGCCTCTCCCCGCCTGCGGGGAGAGGCCGAAATCCGCGCAAAGCGCGGATTTCGGGTGAGGGGGACCATCCGCGAGTCTGGCACCTGAAAAGGCGCGATTCCGACCCCGAATTCACCCCGCCAATCGCCCCCACCTTGCTTGACTTCCCGCCGCCCCCTTCCTTATATGCCGCGCGTTCGCGAGATCGGCCGTAACAGCCGTTCGCGACCCTGTGGCGGGGTAGCTCAGCTGGTTAGAGCACGGGAATCATAATCCTGGGGTCGGGGGTTCGAGTCCCTCTCCCGCTACCAAATACTTCTGAAATAATTTCCCCGCGCCGCCTGAAACATCATTTGACGTAGTCAAAGGGCCCATCCATTTTTCTCTTGGAGAAATAAATGACCAACAGATTCTCCAACATGACGAAGGCCGATTTGGTTGAGGCCATCCAGGTTGCAGATCGACTGATTATTAGCACCCAGAAGTATTCAGAGGATTTGCGGGTTGGTCGTGCGGTGACGACCGATAGATTGAGTGTGGAGAAACTGCTCGAGTCTAACGCCAAAATGATCGAAGCAAAATTGGCGGAGATAAAAGAAATGAATGATGAACTGGGTAGGCGTCCTTAGCTTCCAAGACGACGACTATCGGTAAACTTGGGACAAGTAGATTGGGGTTCTAGGTTGTTCTAGTCTCTTCCCGAATAGATAAGCTTTCCATGAGGCCTTCTTCGGAGCCGAACAACGAGTATGCGTTGAGATTGTAGTCGTTCAACTCCCGTAGAATTCTTTGTCGTTCGTTCGCCTTTAGTACAAATTTTTTCAGGACATCCTGGGACGCGCCTCCAGCGTGCACACTGAAAACGCTTGAATGAGGAACAAAGCTCCACCGATGCGGAAGGTATCTTACGCAGACGGTGTACTCAGACTGTTGTGAAAAATGACGCTTGTGAGCTGCGACGTATGGACCAAGTCGGTGGATTTGGGCGTCGTCTGAAGACGATGTCTTGATTGCCGTGGTTCGATCCGCATAGGCATAGATCGCAACATCGGCGTCTTGGTCAGTCCGAAAGGCAAAATAAGCCGCCACAAATGGCGATCTCGACCAATCCAAGAGCGGACTCGGGAAGCCATGATGACGGAGGTAGGCCATATACGCGTAGTGCGGGAGGTTAGCCAACGATCGACTAAAACCGTCGTAGTCGCGCGAAAGTTGATCGAGATCGAATGCTGATGGTTCGTCATCCCATTTACTGCGAGTAGCTATCTCCACCTCGGACTTAATTCGGAATATCAGCCGGTAGTAGTCCGAGACGGCTTCGTTGTGGCCGCTTCGTTCGAGCGTTGTATCCAAATCCCAGTCGGCGTTAGCCTGTCCGCGAAACAGAATTGGCGATAAGGGGAAAGCCTCTTCCCGTAGCCGCGCAGCTTCAAGTTTGAATTGCTCCCAAGTGTAGACCTGATCATTACTCATTTTTGGGCAGATTCCGATAATTGGAATTACGGTAACACTGCTGCACTTAACTCGCTCGCCATCGCCGTCGTTCTAGCTCTGAGGTTTGGTCCTGGTTTCCGTCATCTAAGAGGCCCCCAGAAAGGAGGCGGCCCAACTAAGTGTGCTGCCCCGTAACTCCCGGATCATCCAGCAAATCTTCGTACGGATCGACATCGAGAAAATCACTCATCGGCACCTGCTAACGCGGGATCGGGGGAGGGTTTGCGTATTGAGCCAAAACCTGGACAAGCCCCTCGCGCACATCCGGTGGCAATAAGTGCCCGTGCGATTGCATGAGTGGCGGCAAGTATTCGCGCGCGCACAGGCTGGCGTGACACACCTGTCCATTTTGAGCCGAGACTGTCAGCAGCTGAATGATCTGCTGGTCCGTCGCGCCGTTGAGATGGGAGCGAACGGCTTCGAAGTGATATTCTGCCTGTCTGAAGCTGCGTGCACCAGCGATAAGCCGAATACCCGCATCGATTGCAAACCCGATGTTCGCAGAGGCTACGCCGCGCATTAGTTGATGATAAGTGGCTTGGCCGCCTTGAAGGAGCGATGACTGAACGTGACTGATAAAGCCTTCCGGGATGGAACCGTCTATGGAGAGCGGGATCAGCGTCATCCGCCTAAAGGCCGCTATCCCGGACTCCTGTTTGCACCAAATCGACGCGTAGTACCGCTGGCTTAATATCGGTACAAAGAGATCGGCCAAGCTAAGCTGCCGAAGAATCTCGCCGCGCCACTCGACCGAAACTTCAATATGCTCGTGGGCCATAAAGGACTGAACGCCGAGAGTGTCGAGAAGCTGAGCGACACCCGCAGCGATTTCGCGGTCGGCAGTCTGGTAACTCATAAACGCCAGCATTCACCTCAATCCCCATTTTGATTGTGACGGTCGGGATCGTTGGCAGTGTTAGGATGGTTAGACACGCTTCACCGCTCGATCGTTGGTTTCGCTTCGCTCGAACCATCCTACGAACTTCCGCCGTGAGAGGCCTTCATGAAGCAAGCTTGAGAACGGAGACAGCAATTGCCCATTGCGATCCGATGATCCAATTTACCACTGCCAAACCAAGACCGATCGCGAGGCGATCACCCCATGCAGTGATCTGCTTATCAGTACTATCGAGATGGGCATCGCTCCGCCAAGTCAGGATGACCGACGCGGCCAAGGATAGAGCGAGGATGATCGTAAACCATATGGCGGTATCTGCTATTTCAGCCCGGTAGATGTGCAAGGTATGCCATACTCTCTGGTCTTCGACACGTGGCCGCATGTTGTAGAAAACAAACCCACCAGAATTAACAAGTTGCTCCCATGCGAGATGCATCGAAGATTGGTCAAGAGACTTTATTGCCGCGACTCTCTGAAAAAGGATCACTGTCAAGAAGGCGTGCGCAGCGGTTAGCGCAGCAGCCACATAAACAAACTGCGCCAACGGAAACTCGAGCTGGCCGACTTTGAATTTACCGCCGCCTGAGAGCTTCATTACTGAAACCGTCAGGGACAGTCCGGCACCGAGAAGAATAAGAGTATTGATCCAGCTGCCGATCTGGACGAAGCCCTTAAGCTGAGCATCTATGATTTCAGCGCTAGGAAGTTGGGTCAAAACGAATTCATCCCGTTACTGCTATCGGAGTGCCGACGACATTCAGAACGAACCAAATCGAACCAATCTCAACGGTGAGCGAAACGATACCCAGGAGGATGCCCCATCCTCCGCGGAAGATCATCATCAAGCTGCGACACAGCCACCAAATTAGGATCGCTCCAATGAGAAGAAGGATGAGTGTCGACATGGCCAACTACCGACTGAATAATTTATTTACTCAATCTAAATAACATATAGCAGGCATTCTGCATCCGCAAGTCGAATGCGTTTGGCGGTGCACGAGCGGTGACTTGGCTTTGGCCCGGAAGAACACCTCTCCCTCTAAGTGCGAGAGTCGACGCCGTTTCGCCACCCCGTCAACCCCTCCCCGCAAAAATATTCCACTTTACCGAAATTCGGAAATGTCGTACACCTCGCTCATCCCGGCTCATCCTTGAGGGGCGATCGTGAGGTCGTCATTTTCGCGAGCCGGGGATGCGGTGGACGCGGCAGCGTCGGCACGAAAGGGTGCGGGCAGGGCGGGTAGTCCCTGTGAGCTCGAAACCGCGTGCGACGAGCGGCGCTGCCAGGCTTCGTCTCGTTTGTAAGTTTCCGGCTCTGTCGACGGGGTTGGGAAAACTGCGGCGAAATGGCGGGCCGTGCGTACGGCAAAACCGTGTGGTCCTGGCCGTCGTTGCTACGGTCAAGCTGTCTGCGAAGATGCGCGCGAGCCCAACCGGGCAGACGGCATCGTCAATTCGCGGGGTGAGGGAGGCCAGAGGGAAAGTTCGGCTCCCGGGAGAGCACGGCATAAGCCGTCCGACCATCGCGCAGGGAGGGCCGAGTGATTGGCTACACCTGTATGCTGCTGTGCGGTTTTCCTGCGTGTGCTTTTCGCGCAGCGGACCGCGGGTGCCAGCCGGCACCCGGCCTTCCCTGCGCCCTCTTGGCTTGAGGGTGGAGCGACGAAGCAAAGCTCGGGCGAAATCAGCCGCGAGAATGCGAAGGCGTGTCTGCGACGTGTTCGCGGGATCGGCCGTCTTGACCTCGCGGGCGCTGGGGTCGGCGCGCTCAGCTGGTTGGTGCACGGGGCAGCGTCGATCTGCCATGAAACGAATTTTTCTTGACGCCACCATCGAGAGGACGCAATTCTAGCGAAGGTTGTATCTGTGTCATACGACCAATGTGGTTCTCTGCCATTGTAATGCTTGGAAGTCAGGCGTGAAAAATCTGCGGCGCGAGGCTAGGGCGCACCTGGGGGTGGTGAGTGGCGCTCTTAGGCGATGAAACCCTGCCCGAGGGAGCCACGCTCGATTTCGAGAGATTGCTCACCAGCGGCGGCGATGAGCGCATCGCGATTGATCCACGCACCGGTCGCAATCGCTATGGGACGCCCCGGGGATTGGCACATGGCGAGACCTGGTTTTCGTCGTCCACCGCCACCGCAATATCCGCGCGCGGCTATGATGCGGCGCGCGACGCGTATCTTTCTGCGGTGCGCCCGGGCCGCGCCAGGTCCATTCCCACCTGGCTCGATCAAACCCGTACCCGATTGTCGGCGCTGTTCGGGATCCCCGGCACAGAGGTGATCCTGTCAGGCTCCGGCACGGAGCTGGAGCTTATCGCGCTGTTTCTGGCACGAAACGCGCTGCATGGCCCCTTGACGAATGTGGTGGTTGCGCCCGGCGAAACCGGCAGGGGCGTGCTGCTTGCGGCCTCCGGTCGGCATTTCCTGGGGTCGTCCCCCTTCGGTGAGACCAGGGAACACGGCTCATGGGTCGAAGGATTTGAAACCTCCAGATCCAGTATCGAGACCATTGAAATCCGCGACGAAGCCGGTGGCCTCAAATCGTCCGAGAGTGTCGACGCCGAAGTCGTTCGAAAGGTCGAAGCCGGCGTCGCGAATGGCCGATGTGCCCTGGTCCATTTGCTCGACTGCTCGAAAACCGGCCGTGGCGGACCTCGGAGATCGACCGCATCCGCGCTGCTGGAGCGATACCCCGGCCAGGTGCTGGTGGTCGTCGATAGCTGTCAATTGCGCTGTTCGCCCGAGCAGATCCGGGCCGATCTGCGCGCCGGCTTCATGGTGATGATCACCGGCTCGAAGTTTGCCGCGGGACCGCCATTTGCGGGGGCCATGCTGCTGCCGCCGCTGATCATGGGCCAGCTTGCAACGCTCGACCTGCCGCCCGGCTTGCTCGCTTATGCCTCAGCGGAAGACTGGCCGGCCGCCTTGCGCAGGAAGATCAGCCGGCCATTTGCGGTCACCGAAAATGTGGGCGCGGGACTGAGGTGGGAGGCGGCCCTGGCCGAGCTCGAGGCGCTGTTTGCCTTGCCGGTGCAGTTTCGAGAGAGCGTGGTCACGGCGTTCGGAAGTGCGGTCGATCGGCACGTTCGTGAACACGCCGATCTTGAACTGATTGATCCCGGCCTCGCCGATGTCCTTCAACCGTATCCAACAATATTTCCAATCGTCACAGCGGCCCGGTCCGGGGCACTGCCGGCGTGTGATGCCATTTATCGCGCGCTGCGGCTGCCGCTGCCCGACGATCCCGCGGCCGAAATATCGAAGGGCGTTTTCCACGTCGGCCAGCCCGTTCCAGTCGGACAGCACGATGCACTCCGGGTCTGCCTGAGCGCATCCCAAATCGTCGACGTCGCGGAAAACGTGAAGAAGGGACACGCCTTCAAAACGGCGATCGCGCCCTTGATGGCGGACCTCGATCATCTGTTCCTCAAATGGTCCCGTGTCGCCGACCAGCCTTGCAGTCCTGCGTAACCAGGAAAGGGAGACCATGAACGGTTCAGGTGTTGGTGGCGACGAGACGGTGGTCGTCGCACCTCAGGAACGTTCGCCCAAGGTTGAAAAATATCTGACCATGCTGATCTCGCTGGACCGGGACCTTGGCCCAAGAGAGCTGGATGTCGATCAGCTGCTGGAGCTTGCCCAAAATCGATTGGGACCGGTCGCATTGAGCGCTCACAGCAGGCTTCATCTCGATGGCATGAGGAGCCTGGCCGAATCCGTTCGGCAAAGTTCTCACTATGACGACGTCGGCAGGCGCATGGCCAACCGTTACGTCTACAACTGGATCCAGAGATACGTTCAGTTCGAGCGGGATCTGGCCAACTTTCCGGAGATTTCCGGTGTCCCCGTTTCGAAGCCACTGTTTCTCGTGGGCTTCGGGAGGACCGGCAGCACATTCCTGCATCATCTGCTGGCACGCGACCCCAACGCGCGGGCGCCGCGGCTATGGGAATTGCAGGAATCATCGCCGCCGCCCCGGCCGGAAACATATGAGACGGACCCGCGAATTCGCCGGCTTGAAATGCAACTCAGTTTCCAGACGGTTGTGATGCCGGGTCTTGGAAGAATCCACGAGTCCGACGCGCGGGCGCCCGAGGAATGCCAGAACATGATGTGGCATGGTGCGCAGCATGTCACGCTTGGGCTCCAATCGTCCGCCTACTGGCGATGGTTTCGCAATTTGAGCTCGCCCGAGCTTCATGTGCTCTACGCATACTACAAATTACAGGTTCAGCACCTGCAGCTATTCCATCGCGGAGCACACTGGGTCAGCAAATCGCTCACTCATGCACATTATTTTCCGGTGCTGTTTCAAATCTTTCCCGACGCGCGGATCGTCCGGCTGCACAGAGATCCGTGCCAGATCATTCCCGCGCTCGCCAGTCTCATCGCACATCTGCAAATACCGTATGCCCCCCGCATCGATTTCCACCAGCTCGGGAAACAGATGCTCGATCTGTTCTGCGAATCCATGCAGGACATGATGAAGATCGACAGGGAGGTCAGCTCAGAGCATTTCATCGACGTCTTGTTCGATGACCTGACCAAAAATCCGATGGCAACGATCCAACGAATTTACACCAGGTTTGGCTACCCGTTCACGCCTGAATTCGACAGCAGCTTGCACAGCCATTTGGCAACGGGGGCCGCGACCCGCAAATACAAGCACGTCTACACGCTGGAGCAGTTCGGACTTTCGCGAGCGCAGGTGATCGCGCGATCGGAGGACTATCTGGCATGGGTGGAGCAGCGGACGGGCTCGAGACTGTGCCCGTCCTGACGGGCGCTGTCGGACGTCAGGAGCCGCCAGCGGACGCCGGCCGATCCGTCGTTCGCTCGCCCGGGTCCGGCAAGGGCGGAGGAATGATCCGTCCTGAAAGATGCGCAGCGATCATGACGCCAAAATAGCAGATGCCGCCCATGGCCAGGACCGCGTACAACACCAAAATGCTGCCATCCATGCCTGCCACGACGAGCCAGCTGCCGCCGGCGGCGATGATGAGGCGAGTGATGACAGCGACGAAAGGCCAGAATGGACGACCGGCGCCCTGGGCAGCTGCGCCGAGCACGACGGCGGCTGCCGAAAGCGGAAACTGAATCCCGACAATGCGGAAATAGAGCGAGCTCGAAGCCACCACCGCTGGATCATGGTTGAAAAGACCGACCCACGCCGACGGGACCAATGCCAGGAACAGCGCGGCGATGGCGCCGATGCTTCCGGCGACGAGCGCGCCCGTCCATGCAATCTGTCGGGCGCGTCGAAACTGTGCCGCGCCGACACTTACTCCGACCATGGGCAGGACGCCGACACAGATCCCGATATACAACGGCAGCAGCAAATAGTCCGCCCGCACGGCTAGGCCGTATCCGGCAACGGTTTCCGTACCGAAGCGCGCGATGGCAGCCGTGATCAGCGTGACGTTGAGGGTGGGAATGGCCGCGCTTAGCGAGGACAGTCCGCCCACCTTCAGAATATCACGCAGATGGCGCCGCTCGATGAGCCGAATGTCGAGCGATAGTCTCAGCGGAGCGTGCCGTGAGCGAAAATAGCAGAGCAACGCTGCCGCCCCGATGAGGTAATAGCACGCGAACGCCAGGCCGGCCCCGGCGACACCCAGAGGCGGCATCGGCCCCCACCCGAACATCAGCATGGGTGACAGGGGGACGACGATGACGAGGGCCAGCACCGCGACGATTTGAGGAATCGTCGTGTTGCCGCAGCCGACGAGTGCGCTGATCAACAGGCTCAGGAGCCAAACGAAAATGGATACGGCAAAGACCCGGTTGGAATAGTCGAGGCTCGCAGCGAGGACGGAGCCAGTTCCGCCAAGCAGCCGGTACAGGATCGGTCCGAGCAGCAGCTCCACTGCGGTAAACGCGATGCCGAAAATAATTGCCAGGAAGACTGCATTCAGCAGCAGCGCTTCCGCGTCCGCCTTGCGTCCGGCGCCGAGGCTGCGCGCGATCGCAGAGGCAACACCGGCGCCGATCCCTCCGCTTGCGACCAGCTGCATCAAGGTGAGGCATGGGAACACCAGCGTGACGCCGGCCAGCGCATCAACGCCAAGGAGGCCCACGAAGTGCATCTGGACAATGCCGGCGATAATCTGCGCGAGCGAGCCGACGAGGGTCGGGGCCGCCAGGCGGAGTATCGTGCCAAGGATCGGGCCTTCGAGCAGCCGCTGCCGCCTGGCGGCGGCGGCATCGATTGTTGGCGCGGCGGCAACCACGTCCGCCTGATTGGTTGCAACTTGCAGCCCCGTCGTGCTCGCCACGCATCGATCTCCTATGCGAGCCCGCCGGTCAGCTGCGCGAACCGTTCATTCAGTCGATCGGCGGTGGCGTTGAGCAGCCGCTCCGCGATATCGGCCACATGCCTGTTGCGCCATGACTCCAGCGCCGTACCCTTGACCCACCGGTTGAACGCCCCGAGAGCCGGTCCGCAGTGAATTTGATAGTCGAGCTTCTGCTGCTCGTCGCCGTTCATCGCAAGTCTGGTGGTATGAACAAAGTACCAGCGAAAAATCAGCGCCATCTTCAGCTTCGGCGAGCGCTCCAGCTCTTCCAGCTTGCCGCGGCCGGCATCCAGATAGTACGATTTCGTTTCCTGCCAGATGTCGTCAAAGGAGCGCCTGAAATACTTCTCCTCGATTTGACGCCTGGTCTTGAGATCGATCTCGTCGAGCGAATTGTAACGCGAGTAGAGCTCGTATAATTTATTCGCCCGCGCCGGAAAGAAGATTCCCTTCTTGAAAACCTGCACCTTGGCCCCCAGCTCAAACATATCGCCCGCCGGGGCATAGGCCGTATCTTGCGGGCCGGCCGTTTCCAGCATGTCCTTTACGGCAACGCTCGTTCCAGCTTCCACGGTGCATTGGTTTATCGAACCGGTCAGAATGAAATCGGCTCCCATGACGAAGGCGGCTGCGGCGGCCTCCGGGGTTCCGATACCCCCCGCTGCTCCGACATGAATTGTTTCGGCGTATCCATGCTGGGCCATCATCTCGTCCCTGAGAGACAACATGACCGGCATGAGCACATGGGCCACTCCGCGGTCCGTATGACCGCCGGAATCGGCTTCGACGCAGATTTCGCTGGCGACCGGCAGCAGGCGACTAAGGTCTGCTTCTTCCACGCTGAGATGGCCGGCTTGCACCAGTTGGCGAATGATCGCTTCCGGCGCCGGCTGCATGAAGGCGGTGGCGACTTCGGGCCGCGAGATTTTTGCCATGACGCGATGGGGGGCCTCGATACGACCATCGGGCCGCCGCTTCAGCCCCTTCGACCGGTATCGAACGAGGCTGGGACTGACCTGCATGTAGGCTGCGGCTTCGACGAAGCGGACACCGCACCTGAGCAGAAGCTCCACGGTGCGCTGCTCGAGCTCAGGCTGCGAGAGGTCGCTGAGCAAGTTCATGCCGTACCGGCCGTCGGTCGGCAATTGTGATTGAATGGATCGAATGTCCGATTCAATCCGGTCTAATCGCAGTCCGCCGGTGCCGAGGTAGCCCATCAGGCCGGCTTTTGCCATGGCAACCACAACTTCTTTTGAAGCGATGCCCTTGTACATGGCGCCTGCGAGATAGGCATATTTGATCCCGTACGCGCTTTTGAATTGTTCGCTGCCAAGGCGGGCGGCGCTGATCCGTACCTGAGCCGCGGCCTCGTGGTGGGCTTCAGTCTGCAGCATGGGTCACCCTGGTGATCCTACATCGCGCGCAATGAGGCGATGGCGACGCGCTATGGTTGGTCCGCCATCCGCATGGTCGATCTCAGACCCTTGCTCGGAGCGCGCTGCTATCGGCTTCCCGTATCTGGCCGACCAGGCGGGTCAGCACATCACCAGGACCCACCTCGGTGAAAAGCGAAGCACCTTTGCCGAGCAGGAAGCGAATACTATGCGTCCATAGGACGGGTCTGACGATCTGCTTGACCAGCAGCGATCTGACAGACTGGCCCGTATCGTCGGACAGATAGGCTTGCCCCGTTACGTTCGAGACCACCGGCACCGTCAAGTTGCCAAACTTGAACGTGCTGAGGAATTTATCGAAAGCCTCGGCCGCCCCGGCCATATAACGCGAGTGGAAGGCGGCGCTGACCGGCAGAGGCATGTATAGTTTGGCTCCCGCCTTCTCGAAGATCGGGCCTGCCCGCTGAATGTCTGCTTCCTGGCCCGATATCACCGTCTGTAGCGGAGAATTGTAGTTGGCCACGTCCAAGGTCGTCAGTCGATGCTCGGCGAGAAGCCGCATAAGCTTTTCAGGGGTGAGGCCAATGACGGCGGCCATCGCCCCGTTCTTGGCCATCGCCATCAGTTCCCCGCGCTTCTGGACCAGGCGAAGCCCGGTGATGAAATCGAAGGCGCCCGCGGCCATCAACGCATTGTATTCCCCGAGACTGTGACCAGCGAGATAGCTGGGCTGCTTTCCCTCGGCCTTTGCCTTGTAGTAGTGGAGGGCGTTGACCACGAACAAGGATGGCTGTGTGTACTGGGTTTGGCTGAGCTGCTTGCTCGCATCTTCCAGGCATAATTCCCGGACCGAGTAGCCCAGCAAGGCGTCTGCGTCTCGTTCGACGGCGAGAAACTCCGGAACCTTGTCGAATAGATCCTGGCCCATCCCCTTCCTTTGCGAGCCCTGTCCCGGAAACACGAAGACCTGCATCTGATGCTCTCCCTGCACTGTATTCAACTAGCTTGAGCAGTCGGTCTGATTCCGACCATCTCATTGACGAGGATACAGCCGCTCCGTGTCGTGAAACGCGCGGCGGCTCATGCGCGCAAGTTCCGTTGCTCCGTGTCCGCGAACGAATTTCCGCGCAAACCCGGTTCAGAACCCAGCCTCTGGTAATTCCTAAGCTCTCCTCCGAACGGGGTCAGTATCGGATATGCCCGGGAGCCAGACCTGGAAGGCAATGCATATTTCAGCATGGTGGCAAGCGTACCGGCCGGACCCACGTCGACATAGTGCCAGGGCCCGCGTGTTTCGAACTCGGTAATGGTTCGCTCGAATTCGATCGGCTTGCGTACCGAATTCCAAAGGCTTTCGGGCGTCACGGCCTCTAGAGCGCCTGCTTCTGCGCAGCAGATCAGCGGAATGGCGGGCTGCCGGTAGCGCAATTTTTCAAGAACGCCCAAGACTGCTTCCCTTCCCTGATCAATCCATCGCGAATGGAACGGCCACGTGACAGGGAGTTTCTGGAAGGCAACATTTTCATCAAGAAGTGCGGCCTGTATCTCATCGAAGTGTTCCTCCGTCGTCGAAATGACGAAGTGAGATGCAAAATTGACGGCGGCCATGTCCGAATTATTGTTCAGCACTTTCAAGTCGTGGTGCAACCGGGGAGAACCCAAAACGGCAATCATGCAGCCTTTTCGACATTTCGCCTCGTAATTTTTCGCCAACTCGATGAGGGACTCGAGAGCCTCTTTTGGATCGAGGGCTGCTGCGACGACCGCCGCCGCATAGATCCCCAGGCTGGATGCGAGAAGGTGGTCGGGCTTGATACCATCATCGATCAAGGCACCGGCAAGCGCATACTCCACCATGAATATCGCTGCGCTTGTCAGTTGAATGTTGTCGAACAGCTCATCCTTCGTTCGACCGTCATTGTACAAGACATCAACAATGGAGCGGCCCAGTCGCGGTTTTGCGACGTCGTCCAGTTCCAGGAAACGGCGCCGGAACGCGGCGTTCCCGTCAAAGAAGACCCGGCCCATCTGGTAGTATTGAGAACCTTGGCCGGAGAACATGAAGACGACGCGACGGCTGGACATCTGCTGCTCTTCCCAGGATGCGCTTTTTTTATCTCTGTCTTTGGTCGATTTGCGCAGGGTTTTCTTCGAGCATTGCAACGTCCCATTCGATTGCCGTGAACCGGCCACGTTTATGAGGCTATCACGAAAGATAGTCTATCGCAAAAAAACAATCTGTTGTTGTTTCACCCTAAGATAGTTGTTGCCAACATTTCACCCGATCGCTCTAATGCTGGCGTCTAACCAACAAGACTGCTGCCTGCGAAGATCTGCGGACTTTTGTCGGAGACGGGAATTGACCAGTGGTGGGCTCCTTCGTCTTGGGGCCGGACAGATCGATGTTTGGCTGACCAGTCTGCACGGCGTCAGCGCGGACTTGAAGCTGGCGTATCTGCAATTGCTAAGCGAACCGGAGCGAGCGAAGTGGAAACGGTTCGTCGCAAAGGATGCGCAGCTTCAATATCTCGTTTCCCGGGCGTTGGTCCGTACGACGCTGTCGAGATATGCTGAAGTGCCGGAATATGCGTGGGAATTTGAAACCAACCGCTATGGTCGCCCCCACGTTTCGCAGCCGCTGGCGGCGCGCGCCATTCTGTTCAATTTGTCGAACACGACCGGTTTGGTCGCGTGTGCGATCGGAAAAGACTGTGACATCGGAATCGATGTCGAGAATATCATGCGGTCCTTGGACATCGATGCTTTGGCGCCCGCCGTCTTTGCTTCTGCGGAATTGGCAGACGTCCGTCAGAGCCCGCCGGGAGATCGGCGTGAGCGCTTTTACTCTTACTGGACTCTCAAGGAGGCCTACATCAAAGGGCGAGGCATGGGGTTGTCCCTTCCGCTCGATGCATTCTGGTTTGACCTCAATGGTTTGTCTCCGCGCCTCAACGTTACGGATCGCTGTCCCGACATCCCGGAGCGGTGGCGTTTCCATCGGTATGCCCCAACGCCCGAACACAGGATGGCCATCGCAGTCGCCGCACCGCGCGATACAGAACCCTCTGTTTGTCTGCGTTGGACCGTTCCAAGCTTAGCGGGCGATGGACAGCCGGGCGGTTTGGTGCCGGGACTTGCCAATGAGCCCGGCATTGCATGAGTTGTCGCTGATATGAGGTTGTTTGCAATAAGCGATCTGCACCTGGGACATACAGTCAACCGACAAGCACTGTCGAATATCATAAGCCGTCCCGACGATTGGCTCATACTCGCCGGCGACGTCGGTGAAACCGCCACCCAGCTTGAATTGGCTTTCAAGTCGCTCCGGCCCCGCTTTGCGCAGTTGGTGTGGGTTCCGGGCAATCATGAATTGTGGACACTGCCCAAAGAGACTGCACGGGGTCGATCCAAATACGAGGAACTCGTTGGCCTGTGTCGGTCATATCGCGTGCTCACCCCGGAGGACCCCTATCCCATCGTCGCATTTGGCGGGAGGCAGGTGCGCATTGCGCCGCTCTTCCTGCTCTATGACTATAGTTTTCGTCCACCCGATGTTCCGAGGGAGGCCGCGCTGGAATGGGCCAACGAAGCCGGAATAGTCTGCGCCGACGAGGTGTTCTTGCACCCAGATCCCTATGCCGGGATCGTCGAGTGGTGTCATGCACGCTGCGAGTTGACGGAGGCGCGGCTGCAAGCCTTCAGGAACGATCTGCCAACAGTGTTGATCAATCACTTCCCGTTGCGCGCGGACCTGGCGACCCTCCCGCGAATACCCCGCTTCTCGCTCTGGTGCGGAACTCGTCGCACCGAAGATTGGCACTTGCGCTTCAATGCGATCGTTGTCGTGTCCGGACACCTGCATATCCGCTCCACATCTTATCGCGATGGTGTTCGGTTCGAGGAGGTTTCGCTTGGCTATCCGCACCAGTGGACCGGTTCGACTACGATTGATCGTTGTGTCCGAGAAATTCTGCCAGGGGTGACGTCGATGGAGCGCCGTGCCGTATGACCCGAAAGAATCTCAGCTAGGTCGACTTAAATACAACTAATGGTTGCTGTCGCGCTGGGTTCGGGAACCGGCGCCTGCGCCTGTCGCGGATGTGTTGAATTGCGCCTGACGGCTGTCGCGCCGCCAGGCTGTCGGCGCGAAAGAGCCGAAATTTGTCGTGCGCGCGAACAAATGATTTGCGGAGTTCGTCGCTCATAGTTTGTGCGCACCGAACGCGAAAGCCACACTATCGTTAAACGTGTATGAAAACGAATTGACGCCTAGAGAAAGATTGCACATATTGGTTGTATTCATCGATGTTCGCAAATGGCTGCGGTGAAGCGTGTGATCGAAGTTTCGTGCAAGGCTGTGCAAGAGCCGTTAGTAGCGGTCCGCGTTGGCTGCTGTTGTGTGCAAGGTCAGTTAGAAAGCCGGCCTCCTGAATTCGTCCCGGCTCGCGCATGGTGCCCGCGCGCATCTCGATGCATCCTGCGCAAGAAAGCCAGGAATGAGAACGCGCCGGCCCGGTCTGGCGACCGAACATCGACTGGGACACGGTGGCGAGTCGATCCTACAGAACCGGCTCCCGCAATTCATTTCGGTGTCAGAAGATGCCGCAACGGACGCAAGTTTGGGGACTTCATCGACGCCGGGCGTCACGCTGCGCCCCGATGGCCCGTCATTGACGGGCCATGTGGCTGCTATCCGCCTTAAACCGCCTCGCACACGCAACTCATGTCTGGTGTTCCCAAGTCGGTTGAGCCATCGACCACATGTGCGTCCTTTCCGTCCAATCGTCGCAGGCCTTGGCTGATGCCACGCAGGCGAGCCTCCCAACCAATAGCGTAGCGTCAGCACGAGATACCGCGCGAAATGACGCGAATGTCGTGCTGGTCGCAATTGGCGTTCGCGTGTCTGCAAGCGCGCGCCTCCGGGACCGGAGCCGATGATCAATCCTGCGGAAATCGACGACTATCTGTCTGATCTGGAGCGGGTCATCCTGTCGATTTTCGACACCGGGCCGGTCTCTGATCAACCCAAATATATCGTGGATCTCGCCTGTGACGACGGCCGCGCGCTGAAGAGATGGCAGGATGTCGTCAAGAAGACGTTGCGCGGTCGAATGCTCGACGCTGCCCCATTAAGGGTGGTGGGGATCTGCGGGAGCCGTGGCCAGCCGGAAGATGCGGCTGTCGATGGACAAGATATCGACCTGCTGCTCTTGGAAGGCGCAGTCCACGAGCCGGAGCAGATCGTCGCGGCGCTACGGACGTGTGCAATCGATGATCCCGAAAACGCACTCTACGTCCTCGCCGCGTGGCCGACTGAGGGCGAGGCCAGATTTGCGAACGTCGACCGCGATGAAGCGGATATTTCCGCCGTGGTAGAATCCCTGCTCAATCGTACCCGGGACTGGCTGGGGTTGGTCCGAAAGCACGGTGTGATCATTTCGGGATTGCACGCGACTGCGGAAGCGTCGGCCGGCCTCTCCCGCGCGCTCCCTCCCGCAGATCGCTTTCTGATGTCGTTGGCGCAAGGCGGTTTGGTTCCCGAACCGGATTCGTTTCATCGCTATCCGAAGTCTCAGGCGGCTGCCGATCTGACGTTGGGTCGGTTCAAGGCGCGCGGCTATCGCGTGAGGTTTGCCGATGAAAGCGACTTGCCGACTCTGATTCAGCTCGAGACGGCATGCTGGCCGCATGGGCTGCAAATGCCGACCGATATCCTGAGGAGACGTCTGACGACGTTCCGGGAAGGACAGTTGGCCCTGCAAGCCGATGGCGATGTGCTGGGGGTCGTCTATTCCCAGCGTGTTCAGACGACGGACTTCAGGGGCACGACGGCCTTGGACGTCCACCGTCTCAACCAGCAGAGCGGCTCGATCGTTCAACTGCTCGCGATCAATGTTCTGCCGGAAGCGCAATATCAGAGCTATGGCGATCAGCTGCTTGAGTTCATGCTGCAATATTGCGCCGTCTTGCCGGGGGTCGACACGGTCGTCGGCATCACGCGGTGCAAAGACTACGCCAAGCACGCCGAAGTTCCGCTGGACCAATACGTCGCCCTGAGAAACGAGCGCGGGCGGCTCGTCGACACCGTCTTGCGATTCCACGAACAGCACGGCGCGACGATCGTGGATGTTGTCGCGGATTACCGTCCGTCGGACACCGTAAACCTGGGATCGGGCGTCCTGGTCACCTACGATATCCATCGGCGGCGCCGCAACGAGGCAAAAGTCGAGCACGTCACGAACCCGGCCGCGGCCGCCGAGGATGTGGGCGCCTTCGTCGTCAAAGCGGTGACGTCAATTCTGCAGAAGGATGCACCAGACCAGATCGAACCGGCTCAGCCGCTGTTCGAGCTCGGGCTCGATTCAGCCGACCTGCTGGATCTCAATGAACGCATCGGGGCCCGCTTTGGCATCGCGCTGGACGCTGCGTTTTTCTTTGAACACAACACGTGCGAGCGGATCATTTCGCGGGTCAATGAGCTCGTGCGCGCTCGGTCGGGCAACGCTGAAAGAGTGGATGCTGCGAAACAGGCCATTGTCGCAGAGCCGGATGAAGCATTCGTCAGGACAAGCGAGGCTGAGATCGCGCAATTCGACCATCGTTCGACCGATGATGGAGCCTATGACATCGCCGTGGTCGGGATGGCGTGCCTGCTGCCCGGCGGCATCACCGACCCGGAGCAGTTCTGGCAACTCATGGACGAGGGACGCGACGCGATCAGCCGGCTGCCTTCCTGGCGCTGGACATGGCCGTCGAGTATCGACCCGCAAGGGCCGCACCAGGGCATCGATATCGGCGGCTTCGCGCAGGATATCGACAAGTTCGATGCTGCTTTCTTCCGGATCTCTCCCCGGGATGCGGCGCTGATGGATCCGCAGCAACGAGTCCTGCTGCAATTATCCTGGGCATGTCTGGAGGATGCGGGGCAGGCGCCGCAGTCGATCGCGGGCACGAAGACGGGAGTCTTCGTCGGCGCGAGCGGCTCAGACTATCAGCTCCGGCTGTCGAACGCGCAGGAGCACATCGACGGACATTTCGGCCTGGCGACGTCGATGGCCATCCTGGCCAATCGACTTTCCTATTTCTATGACCTGAACGGTCCCAGCATCCAGATTGATGGGGCCTGTTCCAGTTCGCTGGTCGCTCTCCACGAGGCCGCAAGGTCCATCACGACTGGGCAATGCAGCCAGGCCTTGGTCGCCGGCATCAACATCATGTGCCATCCGGCGAACAGCATCGCTTATTACAAGGCGGGAATGCTGGCGCCCGACGGCAAATGCAAGACCTTCGACAGCTCCGCAAACGGGTATGTCCGCGGCGAAGGGGCGATCGCAGTATTGCTTAAGCCGCTTCATAGCGCCGTGCGCGAAGGCAATCGGATCCATGGAATCATAAAAGGCTCTGCAACCAATCACGGAGGCCGCGCCGCGGGGCTGACGGTTCCAAATCCTGCCCGTCAGGCGGATCTGATTGAACAGGCGCTCAAGACGGCACACGTCGATGCGCGATCAATCGGCTACGTCGAGGCTCATGGTACGGGCACGTCATTGGGAGATCCCATTGAGGTGCGTGGCTTGATGGAGGCGTTTGCTCGATCTTCCATTGCAGGCGGCGACAAGGATGAAGGGCCGTATTGCGGCCTGGGCTCGGTCAAGACCAATATCGGTCATCTCGAGGCGGCCGCGGGGCTGGCAGGGCTGCTCAAGGCTCTTCTCTGTATTCGACACAGGAAGATTCCTGCGTCTTTGAACTTCAGCGAGTTGAATCCGCACATCTCACTGGCGGCGGGCCCCTTCTACGTAGCCGAAAAGGAGCGCGCCTGGGAGCTGCGGGATGGGCAGCAAGTCCGGCGCGCCGGTGTCAGCAGCTTTGGTTCTGGCGGTACCAATGCGCATGTCATCGTCGAGGAATACGTGGCGCCGCGGCATGATGCGCCGAGCCTCGCGAATGTCCCCCATCCTGTGCTCGTCGTGTTGTCGGCACGGAATGAGAGCCGTTTGAAGGCGCAAGCCGAGCGGCTTGTTGCGGCCATCGATCAATACAGCCTTCAAGACGCCGATCTCGAGGATCTTGCTTACACGCTCCAGGTTGGCCGCGACGCGATGGAGATCCGGCTCGGTGTGATAGCGAGCTCGATTGTGGTGCTGCAGGCGAAGCTGCGGGAATATCTGGCTGGCACCACCGGGATCGACGATCTTTATCTGGGTCAAGTTAAGCAGAACAGAGATGCCATTGCGATCTTCGCCGAAGATGAAGAGCTCAAGGATGTTGTGGCGAGCTGGATGGTGCTTGGCAAGCACCGCAAGCTTCTGGAGCTCTGGGTCAGGGGACTGTCATTCGACTGGCACGGCTTGTACCAGGGAGCGAAGCCACGCCGGATCAATCTGCCAACCTATCCTTTCGAGAAGGAGCGGTATTGGATCGAGGAGAGTCCTGGAGATCGCGGGCCGCCCGCGACCGCGGCTGCGAGCGGATCCGGCAGTTTCCTGCTGCATCCGTTGTTGCATCGGAACACCTCGGATTTTTCGGCACAGCGGTTCAGTACGCGGCTGAGCGGGGACGAGTTGCACCTGCGGGATCACGTGGTATCGGGATCGCGGGTTCTGCCGGGCGTGGCGCATCTGGAGATGGCGCGAGCGGCGGTTGCGGCTGCGGTCGGTGCGCACGGGCAGCATGGCATTCGATTGCAGCAGGTGGTGTGGTTGCGGCCCGTCGTGGTCGGGCCGGATGGCCTCGATCTGCATATCGAATTGTTCACGTCGGACGATGACGGCTGCATCGACTACGAGATTTTCAGCGGGGTCGTGGGAGGCGATGACGCCGCGCGGGTGATCCACAGCCAGGGGCGCGCGGTCGTCGGTGCGATCGGCAGTGTCGGTGAGGTTGATCTGGCGCGGGTACAGGCGAGGTGTGATCAACGCGTTTCCGCAGAGGATTGTTACGCGCGGTTTGCTGCGCAGGGATTGAATTACGGTCCGTCGTTTCACGGGGTCCTTGGTTTGTCGGCGGGGGTGGATGGAGGGGGGCAGGCGCAGGTTCTCGCGCGGCTCGCGCTTCCGTCCTGCGTGGCCGAAACGCTGGGGGACTATGTGTTGCATCCAAGCGTGATGGATGCGGCGCTGCAGGCCAGTGCGAGCTTGGACGCGCGAGGTGAAGCGCCGGGACAGCCTTCGCTGCCGTTTGCACTGGAGGAGGTGGTGATTGTCTCAGGCTGTCCGGCGCGGGGATTTGCCTGGGTACGCCGAGAAGGCGAAGGGCTTGGCAAGCTGGACATTGATGTGTGCGACGAAGCGGGTCGCATCTGCGTCCAGCTTCGCGGGTTCAGCAGCCGGACGGCGACCGGTGATCCGGCCGGGGCGGAAGCGGAGGGAGAAGCCGAGAGCAGCCTGGTCACGTTGACGCCGGTGTGGGAGGTGGTGGCGGTCAAGGCGGATGCAAGCTGGCCGCGGTCCACGCATCGTGTGGTGATTGTCGGCGGGACGGCGACGCAGCGGGAGGCATTACGCCGGCATTATCGTGACGCGCATCAGCTCGAGATCGCGCCCGAGGCGGTAGCGGAGGTGATCGGCGAACAGCTGAGCGCGTTGGGCCCGATCGACCACCTGGTGTGGCTGGGACCCGAGCCGCAAACGGAATTTCTCTCAGACAATCGGATTATCGAGGATCAACAACGCGGCGTCCTGCAGTGCTTCCGTCTGGTCAAGGCGCTGCTCGGGCTGAGTTATGGCGGCAAGGTGCTGGGCCTTACGGTGATCACCACGCAAAGCCAGGCGATCCATCGTGACGAAGCGATCGATCCGACACATGCGGGCGTGCATGGCCTGATCGGTTCGGTTGCCAAGGAACATCCGAACTGGCGCGTGCGGCTTGTGGACCTGCCATCGGGCCAGGACTGGCCGCTTGGCGAGGTCTTGCAACTGCCGGCGGATGCGCAAGGCAAGGGATGGGGCTATCGGAACGGGAAATGGTACCGCCATGTTCTGCTGTCCAGCGATCTGCCGGACGCTAAGGGCATTTTATACCGCAAGGGCGGAGTCTATGTAGCGATCGGCGGTGCTGGCGGCATCGGCGAGGCGTGGACAGAGTCCATGATCCGCCGCTATCAGGCGCGGATCGTGTGGATCGGGCGGCGACCGCATGACGCCGAGATCCAGAGCAAGCAGGATCGATTGGCGAAGCTTGGTCCCGCGCCCCTTTATATCGAGGCGGATGCGACCGATCGTTGGGCGCTGGAGCGAGCCTATGCGCGGATCAAGCAGCAGCACGCGCAAGTTCACGGCGTGATTCATTCCGCGCTTGTTTTGCACGACAGGAGTCTCGCGCGGATGGAGGAGGCTTCCTTCTGCGCGGCACTTGCGGCCAAGGTGGACGTGAGCGTGCGACTGGCGCAGGTGTTTTGCGAAGATCCTCTGGATTTCGTGCTGTTCTTCTCGTCCGTGCTAGGTTTCGAAACGCCGGCCGGGCAGAGCAACTACGCGGCCGGGTGCACTTTCAAGGACGCCTTTGCGCATGCGCTGGGCCTGGCTTGGCCATGCCCGGTCAAGGTGATGAACTGGGGTTACTGGGGCAATATCGGGATTGCCGCGACGGCGGATTATCGGGCGCGGATGGCGCGATCGGGGCTGGGCTCGATCGAGGCCGAGGAGGGCATGGCGGCTTTGGACGTGCTGCTTGGGGCGCCTCAGAACCAACTGGCGTTTATCAAGACGACGGGCTCGCTTGGCGCTTGGAAAGACCCGGGCTCAGAGCGACTTCGCGTTCACGGGTCGGAGATTCCGTCAATTTCTGCCGCCTTGCGGCTTCACCTGACACCGCCTGCAGGAGGCGAGCTGTTGGACGGGCGTGCGGCGTTGCAGGAGATGGAGGTGCTGGCCGGCCGATTGCTGTGGACTCAGCTGCTGGCCGCGGGCTTTCCAACAGATGAGCGGACGACCATCGCGGCAATCAAGGCCGGGCTGGGGCTGCGAGATTCCTACGATCGCTGGCTGGAAGAGAGTTTGAGCATTCTCACCGCGCACGGCTGTCTCAGGCAGGACGGTGAATGGTATGCCCGGGTTGAGGAGGCGGTGCCCGCATCAGAGGCGAGCTGGCAGGAGTGGGAGGTCCGCAAGGGTGAATGGCTGATGGATCCTGCCATCGCGGCGCAGGTGAAGCTGGTTGAGACGACGCTGCGCGCGCTTCCCGGCATCCTCGGTGGCGCAGTGCGTGCGACGGACGTGATGTTCCCGAGCGGCTCGCTGGCCTTGGTGGAGGGGATCTACAAGGACAATCCGGTGGCGGACTACTTCAACGAGGCGCTTGCCGGCAAGGTGGCGGGCTTTGTCGAGGAACGGTTGAAGCAGGCACCATCGGCGCGGATTCGGCTGCTCGAGGTCGGAGCTGGGACCGGAGGCACCAGCGCACGGGTGCTGGCGCGGTTGAAGTCCTACCGGGAGAACATCGAAGAGTATCGTTACACGGATCTGTCGCAGGCGTTTCTGACGCATGCGCGAGAGACCTATGGGCCGGAGCATCCCTATCTGGGCTACGGCATCTTTGATGTCGAGAAGCCGATCGCGGGGCAGGGCATCGAGGCGGGCAGCTGCGATGTCGCGATTGCGACGAATGTGCTGCACGCGACGCGGAACATCCGCGGCACGCTGCGCAACGTCAAGGCGACACTGCGGACCAATGGTCTGCTGTTTCTCAATGAGATCATCGACAAGACCCTGTTCACCCACGTGACCTTCGGGCTTCTGAATGGATGGTGGCTGTCCGAGGATGTGGCGCTTCGGCTTCCGGGCAGCCCGTGCCTGACTGCGGAGATGTGGCGCAGGGTTTTGGAGCAGGAGGGGTTCCGCTCGATCGATTATCCGGCGGCGGACGCGCATGCGCTGGGACAGCAGATCATCGTCGCGGAAAGCGATGGGGTGGTTCGGCAAATCAGCGAGCAGCCGCGTCCGTCGCGGACGCCAGTTGAACAGGCTGCATCGCCACCGCGCGTGGCTTCGATCGCTCGCTCAACTCCGCTCAAGCAATCAATCGATGAGAAGGCAGATCTTCTTCGGAAGGTACAGGCGTCGCTGCTGCAGTCCGTATCCGATCTCATCAAGGTGAAGGTCGAGGATGTCGATCTTGACAGTGAGCTGAGTGAGTACGGCTTTGATTCGATCAGCTTCACGGCGCTGTCGCATCAGCTGAACCAGCTTTACGGGCTCGGGCTGATGCCGACGATCTTCTTCGAGTATCCGACGCTGGGAGATTTTGCGCGCTACTTGGTGCAACAGCAGCACGCGGTGCTCTCTGCAAGGTTCGCGCCCGCCGTGAAACCGGCTGTGATCGAGGCCAGGGAGACAGATGCCCCGGACCTGGCAGAAGCGCAGCCGCGCCGCAAGCGGCGAGGGCGGTTCGCCGAGGTCAGGCTTGTGGACGGCGAGACGGGCGAAGAGCCGGCGACGGCCAGCCTCGACGGTGTTGCGGTGATCGGGATGAGCGGGCGCTTCCCGATGGCGGACGACGTGGCGGCGCTGTGGCGCAACCTGGTCGAGGGGCGCGACTGTATCGTCGAGATTCCGAGGGCGCGCTGGGACTGGCGTGCGCTCCATGGCGATCCGCTCAAGGAGGCCGGCAGGACCAATATCAAATGGGGCGGCTTCATCGATGGGATCGACGAGTTCGATCCGCTGTTCTTCGGCATCTCGCCGCGCGAAGCGGAGCTGATGGATCCGCAGCAGCGGCTGATGATGACCCACATCTGGAAGGCGATCGAGGATGCCGGCTACTCGGCGGCGAGCCTCGCGGGCAGCCGGACCGCGATCCTGGCGGGGATCGGGAATAACGGTTACGGCCGGCTGATCGCGGGGGCGGGTGCGGCGATCGATGAGTATGGCGTAACAGGATTGCTGCCGTCGTTCGGTCCGAACCGGATGAGCTATTTCCTGGATTGGCATGGTCCGAGCGAGTCGATCGAGACAGCCTGCTCGAGCTCTCTTGTGGCGGTGCATAGGGCGGTTCAGGCGCTGGCGAACGACAGCTGCGGGCTGGCTGTTGCCGGCGGGGTGAACACGCTGCTGACGCCGGACATGCACATCAGCCTTGGCAAGGCGGGAATGCTGAGCGTCGACGGCCGCTGCAAGACTTTCTCACGCCATGCCAACGGTTATGTGCGCGCCGAAGGCGTCGGCATGGTGGTGCTCAAGAAGCTCTCCGCGGCGGAGCGCGACGGGGATCACATTTATGGTGTGATCCGTGGCAGCGCGGAGAACCATGGCGGCCGGGCCCAATCGCTGACAGCGCCCAATCCGAAAGCGCAGGCGGAGTTGCTGAAAGCGGCCTATGAGCGCGCGGGCATCGATCCGCGGACGGTCGGCTATATCGAGGCGCACGGCACCGGGACGGCGCTGGGCGATCCCATCGAGATTAACGGGCTGAACAGTGCGTTCCGCGACTTGCTGGCGGCGAGCGGGAGTTCTGCGGTCAGTTCGGCCTATTGCGGCCTCGGAACAGTGAAGAGCAACATCGGGCATCTCGAGCTCGCGGCCGGTGTTGTTGGCTTGATCAAGGTGCTGCTGCAGCTCAAGCACAAGACGCTCGTGAAGAGCCTGCATTGCGAGGAGTTGAACCCGTACCTCCAGCTGGAGGAAAGCCCGTTCTACATCGTGCGGGAGCAGCAGGTCTGGCGTGCCCTGCAGGATGGAGAGGGCCGTGATTTGCCGCGGCGGGCCGGGGTGTCATCGTTTGGGGCTGGCGGCTCGAACGCACATGTTGTGATCGAGGAATACCTGCCGCGGGCCGAAGAGCGTCCTCGCATCGCGGTGAGTCCATCACGGCCGGCGCTGATAGTGCTGTCGGCGAAGGACGAGGAGCGGTTGAAGGCGCAGGCGGAGCAGCTGCTTGCCGATATCGCGCAGCGTTCGCTTGGCGACGATGACCTCGCCGATGTGGCCTACACGCTGCAAGTGGGGCGCGATGCGATGGATAGCCGTCTGGCGCTGACGGCGGCCTCGATGGCGGAACTGGTGTCGAGGCTGAAGGCCTATCTGGCTGGCGAGAGCAGGATCGAGGAGCTTTATCAGGGCAAGGTGCGGCGGGAGAAGGACACGCTTGCGGTCTTTGCCGACGAGGACATGGCGCAGATCGCCGCAACGTGGATTGAACAAGGCCGGTACACCAAGCTGCTCGAGCTATGGGTCAAGGGGCCGTCGTTCGGCTGGGAACGTCTGTACGGCGAGACCCGGCCGCGCCGGATCTCGCTGCCGACCTATCCGTTTGCCAAGGACAGGCACTGGATCGAGCAGAGGACGCAGGCTGCAACGTCGACAAATCCTGCAAGGGCGGCAAATGGCACAGGCGGAGCGGTGCTGCATCCGTTGCTGCACCGGAACACGTCGGATATCTCGGCGCAGCGATTCAGCACGAAGCTGATCGGGCATGAACCCTATCTGCGCATGGTGGATGGTGCGCTGGTTCTGCCGGAAGTTGCCCATCTGGAGATGGCGCGAGCGGCGGTCGAGGCTGCAGCCGGCGCGGCCGGGCCACAGGGGAGGCGGCTGCAGCGGGTGGCGTGGCTGCGGCCTGTGGTGGTGGGGCCGGATGGCCTTGATCTGCATATCGAGTTGTTCGCGGCAGAAGATGGCAGCATCGACTACGAGATTTACAGCGGAGCGGTGCGAGGCGGTGGCGAAGAACGGGTGATCCACAGTCAGGGTCGCGCCGTCGTGGAGGCGGTCGGCAGTATCGCGGATGTGGATTTGGCGGGGCTGGACGAGGCGGGAGGGGCGCAGATTTTGGTGCGGCTCGAGCTGCCGCCAAGTTTCGAAGAGACGTTGGACGACTATGTGCTGCATCCCGGTATCATGGATGCGGCGCTGCAGTCCGGCGTGGGCCTGCGTGCGAGAGATGAAGCCGCGGTTGGGCAGCCATTGCTGCGGTTTGCGCTGGAAGAGGTTCTGATCGTGTCGGCTTGTCCGGCGCGAGGCTTTGCCTGGGTTCGCCGGGAGGATGAGGGCTCCGACAGGCTGGACATCGACGTGTGCGACGAAGCGGGGCGTGTTTGCGTCCAACTGCGTGGGTTCAGCACGCGGTCTGCGACCTGCGAGCTGGCCGGGGCGGAAGCGGATGCCGAAGCCGGGAGCCGCTTGGTGACGTTGACGCCGGTGTGGGAGGCGGTTGCGGTAGCGGCAGATACGAGCTGGCCGTTGCCAACGGATGGTGTGGTGATTGTCGGCGGTACGCCGGCGCGGCGGGCGGCATTGCGCCAGCATTATCCTGACGGACATCAGTTGGAGATCGCGCCTGAGGCTACGGCGGAGACGATCGGCGAACAGCTGCGCGCGTTGGGCCCGATCGATCACGTCGTGTGGCTGGCGCCCGAGCGACGATTGGAATCGATATCGGATGACAAGATCATTGAGGACCAGCAGCTCGGTGTCGTGCAGTGCTTCCGTTTGATCAAGGCGGTGCTGGGCCTGGGCTACGGCGGCAGGGTGCTGGGCCTTACGGTGATCACCACGCAAAGCCAGGCGATCCATCGTGGCGAAGCGATCGATCCCACGCATGCGAGCGTGCATGGCCTGATTGGTTCGCTAGCCAAGGAACATCCGAACTGGCGGGTGCGGCTTGTGGACGTCCCATCCGGCGAGGACTGTCCGCTGGACGAGGTCTTGCAGCTGCCGGCGGATGCGCAAGGCAAGGGCTGGGGATACCGGAGTGGAGAATGGCATCGCCGCGTTCTGCTGCCGAGCGATCTGTCTGGGACGAAAGGAGCCTTGTACCGGCGGGAAGGCGTCTATGTGGTGATCGGTGGTGCTGGTGGCATCGGCGCGGCATGGAGCGAGTCCATGATCCGCCACTATCAGGCGCGGATCGTATGGATCGGCCGGCGGCCGCACGACGCGTCGATCCAGGCCGAACAGGATCGACTGGCGAAGCTTGGCCCCGCTCCCCTCTATATCGAGGCGGATGCGACCGATCGTCGGGCGTTGGAGCGAGCCTATGGGCGGATCAAGCGGGAGCACGCGCAAGTCCACGGTGTGGTTCATTCCGCACTTGTCTTGCGCGACAGGAGCCTCGCACGGATGGAGGAGGCGGACTTCTGCGCGGTGCTTTCCGCCAAGGTGGATGTCAGTGTTCGGCTGGCACAGCTGTTCCGCGAGGATCAGCCGGACTTCGTGCTGTTCTTCTCGTCCGCGATGAGTTTCGAGATGCCGGCCGGGCAGGGCAACTACGCGGCAGGCTGTAGCTTCAAGGACGCTTTTGCTCATGCCCTGGCGCGGGCCTGGTCGTGCCCGGTCAAGGTGATGAACTGGGGTTATTGGGGCAACATCGGGATTGCCGCGACGGCAGAGTATCGGGCGCGGATGGCGCGGTCGGGACTGGGTTCGATCGAGACCGACGAAGGCATGGCGGCTTTGGACGTGCTGCTTGGCGCGCCGCAAGACCAGCTGGCCTTTGTGAAGACGGTTGGCGCGCCGAGGCTGTTGAAAGACTTCGTGGTGCCGGATGAAGTGCTTCGCGTCTACCGATCGGAGCTGCCGTCAATTTCTGCCGAATTGCAGGCGCACCCGACGCAGCCAGCAGGGAGCGAGCTGTTTGAAGGGCGCGCGTCGTTGCAGGAGATGGAGGTGCTGGCCGGCCGGTTGCTATGGACCCAGCTGATTGCCGCGGGCTTTCCCTTGAGCTCGCGGACCGACATCGCAGCGATCAGGGCCGGGCTTGGGCTGCGAGCTTCCTATGATCGCTGGCTGGATGAGAGCTTGAGCATTCTCACCGCGCACGGCCATCTCAGGCAGGACGATGAGTGGTACGTCCCGGTCGGGGGCACCGCGCCTGCGGCCGAAGCGGGCTGGCGCGAATGGGAGATACGCAAGGTTGAGTGGCTGACGGATCCTGCCATCGCGACCCAGGTGAGGCTGGTCGAGACCACGCTGCGCGCACTTGCAGGTATTCTCGGTGGCGCGGTGCGTGCGACGGACGTGATGTTCCCGAATGGTTCGCTGGCCTTGGTGGAGGGGATCTACAAGGACAATCCGGTTGCGGACTACTTCAACGAGGCGCTTGCCGGGAAGGTCGTGGCCCTTGTCGAGGAGCGGTTGAAGCATGAACCCTCGGCGCGGCTTCGCATTCTCGAGGTCGGAGCTGGGACCGGCGGCACCAGCGCACGGGTGTTGGCGCGGTTGAAGCCATATGGGGAGAACATCGAGGAGTATCGTTACACAGATCTGTCGCAGGCATTCCTGAAGCATGCGCGAGAGGTCTATGGGCCGGAGCACCCTTATCTCGACTATGGCATCTTCGATATCGAGAAGCCGCTCGCGGGACAAGGCATCGATGCGGGCAGCTACGATGTCGTGATTGCGACGAATGTGCTGCATGCGACGCGGAGCATCCGTCGAACGCTGCGCAACGTCAAAGCGGCACTCCGGACCAACGGGCTGCTGTTGCTCAACGAGATCACCAGCAAGAGCTTGCTCACCCATTTAACCTTTGGGCTCCTGGACGGATGGTGGTTGTACACGGACGGAACATTGCGGCTGCCAGGCAGTCCGTGCCTGTCTGAAGAAGGTTGGCGCAGGGCTTTGGAGCAGGAGGGGTTGCGATCGATCTCCTATCCGGCGATGGCGGGGCGTGCGCTTGGGCAGCAGATTGTCATAGCGGAAAGCGACGGGGTGGTTCGGCAAAGAACCACGCAAGCACGTGCGCGTCTGACCGGAGGCGAGCGGCCGGTGCCGGCAAAGCGCACGGATTCCGCAAGTTCTACCTTGCGCAACCTGTCGATCGATGAGGAAGGGGAGCTCCTCAAGAAAGTCCAGGCCTCGCTGCTTCGGGTTGTATCAGACCTCATCAAGGTCAAGGCGGAGGCGCTCGATGTCGACAGCGAGCTGAGCGAGTACGGATTTGATTCGATCAGCTTCACGGCGCTATCGCATCAGCTCAACCAGTTCTATGGGCTTGAGCTGACGCCGGCGATCTTCTTCGAGCATCTGACGCTGGGTGATCTCGCCCGCTATTTGGTGAAGCACCATCGCACAGTTTTTGCCGCAAGATTTTCCCCCGCTGGCGCCGAGCCGGCGATGCCCGAAGCGAGGGATGTGGATGCCGCCCCGCTGCGAGCGCGTCCGCGCCGGATGCGGCGAGAACGGTCGGCTGCGGTAAGGCGCGTGGCCGACCAGAACACCGAACCAGCGATGGTCGAAGTCGATGGCATCGCGGTGATCGGGATGAGTGGCCGCTTTCCGATGGCGGAGGACGTGGCGGCGCTGTGGCGTAACCTGATCGACGAGCGGGACTGCATCGTCGAGATTCCCAAGGCGCGTTGGGACTGGCGGGAGGTTTATGGCGACCCGCTCATGGAGGCCGGCAAGACCAATGTCAAATGGGGCGGCTTCGTCGATGGGATCGACGAGTTTGATCCGTTGTTCTTCGGCATCTCGCCGCGTGAAGCGGAGTTGATGGATCCGCAGCAGCGGCTCTTGATGATCTACATCTGGAAGGCGATCGAGGATGCCGGCTATTCGGCGGCCAGCCTCGCGGGTAGCCGGGCGGCGATCCTGGTGGCAACCGGGAACAGCACCTATGGTCGCCTGGTTGCGCGGGCAGGTGTTGGGCTCGACAGTTATAGCACGACAGGGCTGACGCCGTCATTCGGTCCGAACCGGATGAGCTATTTCCTGGATTGGCATGGTCCGAGCGAGCCGATCGAGACTGCCTGTTCGAGCTCACTGGTGGCGGTGCACCGCGCGGTTCAGGCGCTGAGGAACGACAGCTGCGAGATGGCGATTGCCGGCGGTGTCAACACGCTGGTGACGCCGGACATGCACATCAGTCTCGGCCAGATGGGAATGCTGAGCGTCGACGGCCGCTGCAAGACTTTCTCACGGCATGCCAATGGCTTTGTGCGAGCGGAAGGCATTGGCATGCTGGTGCTGAAGAAGCTCTCCGCAGCGGAGCGGGACGGGGATCACATCTATGGGGTGATCCGGAGCAGCGCGGAGAACCACGGCGGCCGGGCGCAATCGCCGACGGCGCCGAATCCGAAGGCGCAGGCGGAGCTGCTCAAGGCGGTCTACAGCCAGGCCGGGATCGATCCGCGGACGGTCGGCTATATCGAGACACATGGCACCGGAACGGAGCTTGGCGATCCGATCGAGATCAACGGGCTGAAGAGTGCGTTCGGGGAGTTGCTCGAGGCGAGCGGAGGCTCGGCGGCAGGGCGTGCGTATTGCGGCCTGGGTACGGTGAAGAGCAACATCGGTCACCTGGAGCTTGCTGCCGGGGTTGCAGGGCTGATCAAGGTGTTGTTGCAGCTTCAGCACAAGACGCTGGTGAAGAGCCTGCACGCGGAGGAGTTGAACCCGTACCTCCAACTGGACGAGAGCCCGTTCTATGTCGTTCAGGAGCAACAGGCCTGGCGGCCGGTGCAGGACGAAGAGGGCCGCGACCTGCCACGACGTGCCGGCGTCAGCTCGTTCGGGTTCGGCGGCTCGAACGCGCATGTTGTGATCGAGGAGTATGTTGCGCGGGCCTCTGAGCCGCGTGCTGCCGTGGTGAGCCGGTCGCGTCCTGCGCTTGT
>NZ_FOBX01000001.1 GCF_900109945.1 Bradyrhizobium sp. OK095 | reverse complement strand
GCCGCCGAACCAAGCGTCGAGGACGCGTAGTCGTTGGTGGCCGAGATCGTGAGCAGACCATTGGCGTCGATCGTGGCAGACAGGTTGTTGGCCTGAAGCTGCGTGTTGAGCTGATCGAGCGTCTTGACCGTGCCGTTGCTGCCGTCGCCAAGGGTGACGTTGACCGCCGTGCCGCCGTTGAAGGAGGTGAAGGTCAAGGTCTTGCCGTTGATGCCGCCGGCGCCGGAGCTGCGTGCCGCGGTGAAGGCGGAAGCAGTGCCGGTGTTGCCGGCGAGGCCCAGGACCGACAGCGCATTGCCGGTGCCGGTGATCGCGAGGTCGGCATTGACGCCGGTCGAGAGCTTGAGCTGGCCGGAGGCGGAGATCGACGAGTTGGTCTGGCCGGTGGCGGTCGTCACCGTTGCGGTGCCGCTCGCGTTGCTCGCGGTCTGCACGCCGGTGGCAAGGTCGATCGCCTTCAGCAGGTCGGCGTTGGTCGCGGTCCCGAGATAGACCGTCGAGTTGCCGCTGCCGTCGGTGACGAGATTGCCGCTGACGCCGGAGCCGGTGGCGACGTTCGCCGCAGCCGGCGGCACGCCATCCTTGAAGCTGATGACGTGACCATCGACGTTCAGCGTCGAGCCCGTCTGCAGGATCGACGAGAGCGTGCCGGTACCGGCGGTGCGGGTCGCCGTCGAGGTGACGGTGGCGCCGCCGGTTGCGGCGGTCAGGCCAAGGCTCTTCAACAGGTCGGCCGCACCAGTCACGTTCAGGTCGGCACCCGTCGTGGACTGCACGTGGAGCGAACCGGCGGCGATCGTCGAAACGGTCTGGCCGCTGGTGGTCGTCACGGTCGCAACACCGGACGCGTTGGCCGCAGTCTGCGTGCCGCTGGCGAGGTCGATCGCCTTCAGCACGTCGCCGACATTCGCCGTCGAGGTGGTGGCGCTCGCACCGAGATAGATGGTCGAGTTGCCGCTGCCGTCGGTCAGGATGTTGCCGGTGACGCCGGAGCCGGTCGGGACGGTGGCAGCACCAATGGCACCCGACTTGAAGGTGATGGTGTGGCCGCCCACGGTGAAGCTCGAGCCGTCGGTGAACTGGGTCGTAGCACCCGTGCTCAAGCCACCGGTCGCACCGGTATCATAGAGCAAGGTGGTTCCGGTGATCGGGGCCGGTGTCGCCTGGTTGTCGTTGACCACGGCACCGGTCAGCACGCCCGAGACGCCGCCGAGCTTGGTGGAGGACGTCGCAGCCGTCGTACCGCCGGCAGCGCCGGTGTAGAGCACGCCGCTCAGCGCGGAAGCGCTGGAATAGTTCGTGGTGCCGCGCAGATCCGACGCGGTCGCACCGGAGATCGTGGTCGAGACGTTCGACTTGGTGGAGTAGCCGACCGTGGTCTGGAGCGCCTGGTTGGCGATCGACTTGGCGCTGTCGATCAGCTTCTGCAGCGAGGTGATGCCGGTGTTGGCGGCCTGCAGCACCTGCACGCCGTTGGCGATGCCATCGAGCAAATTGTTGATGTCGCTGGCGCGGTTGTCGAGCGACTGCGCGGTGAAGAAGTTGGTCGGATTGTCCAGGGCCGAGTTGACGCTCTTGCCGGTCGACAGACGGTTCTGCGTGGTGGCGAGAAGATCAGCGGTGGACTGGAGGGAGAGGAGGTTCTGACGAACCGAGGACGAGAGAACAATGCCTGACATACTCTGTTACCTTTCTGGTAAACGACGCTACTGTTACGCGTCTGCTTGGATCGAGAGTGACCCAGCGACCGGCGGACCGTGGCGCCGAGAATCTAACGAAGCATGAAATGAAAACGGCGCTTTTGCTGAGTCGCGGGATGATTCGGAAGGCGAACATCGCCTGAAGCCGCGCTGCCGCACGATCTCGCCTTTGAAATGATTAGGCTTTTTCGCGCGAAGACCGTGGATTCACAACTCGTTAACTAGTCTTGATGGAGTATTGCGCCCTGATCCGCCGCAACACACGCTCGGTTACGAAAGCGTTGATGGAGAACAGGCATGGCCCTCAAGGTCGAGCTCAGACCACACGAACGCATCATCGTCGGTAACTGCGTGATAACCAACACCGACCAGCGCGCCCGCCTTCTGATCGACGGCGACAACGTGCCGATCCTGCGCGAGCGCGACATCCTCACGCCGGAGACCGCCGACACGCCGGCAAAGCTCGTCTATCTGGCGGTCCAGCTCATGTATATCTCGCCGGATCCGCAGAGCCAGCACGGCACCTATTTCAACCTGGTGCGCGACATCATCACCGCTGTGCCGAGCGCCTGGCCGATCATCGAAAGCGTCAACAACAACATCATGACCGGCGATCTCTACCGGGCCTTGAAAGACGCCCGCAAGCTGATCGCCTATGAAGACAAGCTGCGTGAGCAGTTCGAAGCCACCCACCCCAAGGACGAAGTCAAGGACGAGGTCAAGGCCGACGTCAGCTCGGCCGCCTGAGCCCTCTCACATCTGAACGCAAAACGCCCCGGACCAGGTCCGGGGCGTTTTCGTTTTCAGAGCGCTTTTGAGCGAAGTGGATACCGGTTCGCGTAAAGAAAACGCGTCAAAAAATAGAGCCCGACGTCACTGCGCCGCGAGCGGTGGCGCCTCGATCTCAATCACGCCGCCGCTCCGCCGATCGCCGAACGTCAGCACGGCCGCAACCAGCGCATCGATGTCCCTCTCCTCGGTGCGATGATTGACGATCGCGGCGCGGATCGCGAGCTTGCCGTCCAGCGTGGTGCTCGAGGGCGCCGCAATGCCGGACTCCTGGACATCGGCGACGATTTCGCGATTGACAGCATCGTCGGCGCGATAGCGGAAGCAGACGATGTTGAGGTTCACCGGTGCCAGCAATTCCAGCCGCGGCTCGGCCAGCACGCGTGCTTCCAGATATTTCGCCAGCGCACAGCTTCGCGTGATCACCGCACCCAGCCGGTCGGTGCCGAACGTCTTGAGCGTGAACCAGGTCTTCAGCGCGCGGAAACCGCGCGACAGATCGGGGCCGAGATCGCAGGGCCAGACCGCGCCCGCGGCAAGCCCCCTCGCCTCGCGGCTGAGATATGCTGCCGGCTGGGCGAAGGCCTGCCGATGCTGCTCGCCGTCACGCACCAGCAGGAAGCCGGCGTCGTAGGGCACCTGTCCCCATTTGTGGAAGTCGAGTGCGATGGAATCCGCAAGCTCGATACCGCCGAGCTGCGGCGCGAGCTCGGGCGCCAGAATTGCGAGCGCACCGAAAGCGCCGTCGACGTGAAACCAGATTTCCTCCTCGCGGCACAGCGCGGCGATGGCCTTGAGATCGTCGATCGCGCCGATATCGACCGTGCCGGCCGATGCGACGACAAGGAACGGCTTGAAGCCGACCTCACGGTCGACGGCGATCTGCGCACGCAGCGCGGCCACGTCGATGCGATGGTCGGCGTCGATTTCGATCTTGCGCAACGCATCGCTGCCGAGCCCGGCGATGTCCATCGCCCGCGAGACGCAGCCATGCGCGGCCCGCGACGTGTAGGCGGTGAGCAGCGCGCCGTCATTGCCGATGCCGTACTGCCGCGCCAGCCTGCCGAGCGCAGCTGTACGCGCCACCAGCACCGCCATCAGATTGGCCATCGACGTGCCTGTGACGAAGATGCCGCTCGCACTTTCCGGGAAGGCGAACAGGCGGCGCATCCAGTCGACGATCTGACGCTCGACCTCGATCGGCATGTGGTCGCGTCCGCCGAGATTGGCATTGAGGCCCGCCGCGAGCATCTCGGCGAGCATGCCGACCGCGGTGCCGCCGCCATGGACCCAGCCCATGAAGCCGGGATGGACGTTGCCGGTCGCGTAAGGCGCAACATGCTCGGTGAATTCGCGATAGACATCGGCGAGATCGCTGGCCTCGCGCGGCACGTCGGACTTGATGGCCGCACGGACGTCATCGGGGATCGGCTGCCACACCGGGCGCGCACGAATATTGGCGATGCCGTCGATGGTCTCGTCCAGCATGCGATGGGCGAGCGCGCGAAATTCGTTCCAGTCCTGCGGATCGAGCGAGGTGTGCGTGACGGAGCTTGGCGTGTTGCGGATGATCTCGTTCATGCTGCGCTCTCCTCGGTCGCTTTCGCACGTCGCGACAGCATCGCCGTGAACGCAGCAAAGATCTTGCGCATCTGCGGCGGCTTGTAGGGAAACACGGCGGGCGGATCCATGTTGTGCACGACGGCGGTGTTGTCGGCCTCGAACACCAGCAGCTCGCCGTCCCGGTTCTCGGCACAATCGACGATGAAATAATCGAGTCCAATGCGCTTGCTCATCTCGTCGAGCGCACTGCGATGACGCGCAGCGAAACCGCTGTCGAAATCGACCATGAAGACGGCTTCTTCGGCCCGCTTCTCTTCGCTGAAAGCCATGTAGGCGTTGAGATACCAGATGTCCCAGCGATCGGCGATCGCCATGTGGCAGGCGTAAGGTTTGCCATCGACCATGGCGAGACGATATTTGCGGTAAAATCCATCGGGGCTCGCATAGTCGACGAAGCGCGCGACGAAGAAGTCCTGCTCCTGCCGCTCGGCGAGATAGGCTGCGAGCGCCGGCGCGTCGTCGATCTTCGCGAGCCCGACTCCGGCATGCGTGCCGCGCGGCCGCACGATCATCGGAAAGTGCAGTTCGCCAGTGATGACTTCGCAGGCGATCTTTCCTTCCGAGAGGTCCGACAATTGCGCACGCGTCGTGTGGGCGGTCACGGGAATGTCGAGACCGGAGATGCCAGCCAGCAAGCGATACAGCTTGTCGCGATCGAGATTGCCGATGAGACCGGGGCGGTTGAGCAGCGGCCGCGGCCAGCCTGGCGCAGCCTGTTCGATCACAGCGAGTGTCTCGCGGCATTCCTCGGAATCGGACGCGACCACGATGGCGATGTCGTGATCGGGCAGTGTCTCCGGCAGGCCGACGCCCTTGATCACGTACAGCGTCAGCAGCTCGATGTCGGAGCCTTCGAGCAGGAATTCAATCGGGGTATTACCGCCCATGTCGATATCGGCCGCGAGCGCGAGCACGCGCAGGCGAGGTTTCGGAAGCCCGCAAGGCGTGCGGAACAATTGATGGAAGGCGAGCACTTCGGTCTGGATCACCAGCCCGGCCTCCTTCTCGCCGAGAAGCTGGGCAATCAGCGACAGATCAAGGCCCTCACCCGCCTCCGCCGTTCCCTCCGCAATCCGCGCCAGCAGGTGCTCGCGCAACGGATGCAGATCGCCACCCTCGAAGGCCCGGCGCGTCAACTGCGCAAAGCCGATGCGGTCGGAATAGTTCGACGTAGTCACGCTATCAGGCGCGGAAACAGGATTCAGCATCTCAGACCTCGAGCACAAACTTCCCCGGCATAGCCGCGGCACGGTCCAGCAGCAGTTCGATCTTCACCAGGACGTGGGCGATGCGGTCGAGCATGTGCTGCAAATTGCGTTGCGCCTGTGTGGCGTCCGGCGACCAGGCTTCGGTGATGAGCCGGGCGCCGACACAGAGGCGCAGCACGGCCTGCGGCGCCTCGTCATGGCGCTCCAGCCGGACCGGCTGGCCGACCAGACAGCGTTGTGCGGCGACCTGTCGGTCTGCCGCGCTGCCGCTGATCTCCTCGTTCATGTCACGCGCCAGCGCCCGATGAACAGCGCAGGTTTCGGCGACCGAGACCGGCTTGCCGTCGCGCAGCAGCGTGAACGGAAAGATCGTGGCTGCCGCGAATTCCTCGTCATCAGCGCCGGCCGTCTCGGCCGCGTTTGGAACGGGACGAAGCGACGGCGACAATGCGATCATGCTGTCGATGCCGGCCGCAAGTCCGGCCAGCGCCTTGGCCCGAAACGCGCCGGGCACGGCATAATAGCTGCCGATCTCCGCAAGCGCCGCCTCCCAGCGCAGCCATTGACCGAAATTCGGCCGGCGTTCGAAGCGCGAGCGCAGCGCCGTCCAGGCCATCGGCCAGTCGCTGCGGCCGGCATAGTCGAAGATGCCCGGCGCGATCGCGCCGATCCGGTCGATCGACCGCGACAAGCCTTTCGGCACCAGCAGAGCGCCGCTGAAGGCCGGGCCGCTGAAGAACTTGGAGCCAGTCATCAGCACCATGTAACCGCGATCGAGATAGGCGCGCAGCCGGCGGCGGCCGAGCCGCGCCTGGCAGGCATCGACGACCACCTGAACCTTGCGCGGCCAGCGCCGCGCGATCTCATCGAGACAGGCAGCACTCGGCGCGCGCCAGCCGAGCTTTGACGAATCCATGATGTGGAGAAAAACGCACCGGCCTTGCGCGAGGCTGGTCTCGACTGCACGCATTACCGCAGCATCCGCATCGGAGCGCATCGCAATGCCCGGCGCCGTGTCGAGCAGCGGCACCGCGATTCGGTCACCTGCAAGCCCCGCCACCGCGCCGTCCTTGCGTACCGCAAGGCCGCTCGCCGTCATCGTGCTGAAATGGTGCCCGCGCGCGGTATGGACCGTGCCGCTGCCAGTCTGGTCCGCGCCGACCACGATCGTCACCGGCGGCGCGCCGAGCACCGCACGCGCCAGGAACAGGGCCTGAAGCTGGGAATCGGTGCCGGACGGCGAGAACACGATGTCGACGCGCGGCGAGAGCTGGAGGTGACCGCGCAACTCCTCGCGCATGTCCTCGCAGCGCGCATCGAAGGCGATTTCGACCTCGTCGAACAGGCATTTGTGCATCAGCTCTTCGCGCGCCAGCGCGGCGCGGTCGTAGGCCGCTTGCGAGATCGTGGACGCGGTCGAAGACGCGAAATTCCAGATCTCGGGCTCTGGCGAGGCCGCACAGCCATAGGCGTTGACGCGATCGTTCGCATCGAGCGCCAGCCGCGGATCCCCGCCGGAGACCAGCAGCGTATCCAGCGGTGTGAAGAGATCACGCAACCGGTAGCGCGAGCCGCCGTCGGACGCGCGTCCCTCGGCTGACAGACGGGATGCGCCGTTGCTCATCCCGGAACGCTCACGCCGCGTCGGCGGCCGACGCCGCCACGGGCGCGGCTGCGAATTGCGAAGCGATGTCGCCGTGGAACACCGACGGGCCGACATGGTCGAGCGAACTCTGGATGTCCGCCCAGATCTCGCCGCCGATATCGGTCCAGCGCTTGCAGAAGGCGAAATCCTCGGAGAGATAAGTGCCGGTCGCCGGGTCGATCATGCATTCGAACAGCGCGAACCGGTTCTGGCTCGCGACAAGCGTGTCGTGCGAATGCTCTCGGAAGAATTGCAGGCTCGCGTAGTCCGGATGGCGGCACATCGCCTCCAACGCCTGGCGGCGGATCATCAGGAAGCCTGTGCCTGCGTAACGCACGCGGGTAAAACCGTTGACCACCACGATGCGGTCGGGATCCTCGATCTCGAGCACGTAGTCGAGCGAGGCAGCCGGCACATCAGTGCGGCCGGACGCGATCGCCCGCTTCGCCTTGTCCCAGTTAACCCGCTTGATCGGATAGCAGCCGGCAACGACGTCCGCGCCGCATTCGATCAGCCGGAACACCTGCTCGGGCTTGAAGCCGATATCGGCGTCGATGAAAAGGAAATGCGTCGCGTCGGGGTCGTCCAGGAACATCGCGACCAGATTGGCACGCGCGCGCGTGATCAGCGCGTCGCCATCGCGCAGCAGCACCTTGAGCCCGAGATTGGACATGCCGTGCACGGCGCGCTGGAGCGCGAAGATCGAGCTCGCATAGATGCTCGACACTTGCCCGCCGAAGCAAGGCGTCGCCACCACCAGCTGCATCTTGTCCGACATTGTCAGCTCCGCCCCGCTCAAATCCTCACCAAGAGGTAAAGAGGCATGGTTAACGGCGCCTTAATGCGCCCTTACAGGAACTTGACGAGCGAGAGCTGGGCGAGTTTCGAGGTAGTCTGGTAGGACGCCTGAAGAGCGTTCTGGAGCGACAGGATCTCGCTCGCCACCTGGTCCGGCGCGGCCGACTCCGCCTGGTCGATAATGGACTGGAGCTGCGCCTTGGCCTGGGTCTGGCGCGTGCCGGCGTCCTTCATCGTGTTCTGTGCCATCGCGAGGTCGGTTTGGATGTCTTCAAGGCGCTGCTGGCCGGGCTGTTTTGTCAGCGCCTGGGTCGTGCGCAGGCTCAGCGCCGCCACCTGCCCGCCCGCGTACTGCCCGGTCGGCGAGGTCGAAAACGTCCCGAACACAGCGACCGCCTGCAACTCCTTGCGGATCGCGTCCTCGTTAGCCTGCGCGCCATATTGCACCGTGACGGAATCGTCGACCCGCGCCACCGCGGTGGAGCGCGGCGAGCCGGGCCCGTCATTGCCGGTGTACCATTTCACGGTGGTGGCCGAGCCGTTGACCAGCGTCGTCGCCGAGCTCGCCGGCGAGGAGCCGACGCGCAGCGGCGGCTGCGTGGCGGTGATCGGCGTCGAGCTGAAACCAAGCGCACCCAGCGCGGCCGTCGCGCCCGGAGTCGAACCCGATATGCTCAGGCTCGCCGCATCGTCGGTCTTGATCGTGATCGAACCGCCATGGATCGTCGACGGCATCGACGTGCCCGTGATGGCGTCGATCTTGCTCATCAGGGTCTGGATGCTGTCGCCGACATTGAGCTGATTGCCGGTCGCGCCCGAACTGACGAAGGTCAGCGTGGTGCCGTTGACGTTGATACTATCGCCGGCGACGAAGCCGGGCGAGATCGAATCCGAGGGGCTCGCACCTGATAGCGCCGTCGCGCCGGTGATGGGTGCCGGCGTCGCCGCCTGGTTGTTGACGGACGTGCCGATCGCCGAACTCGCGGTGTTGAAGAAGTTGTCGCCGGCCGTGATCGCGGATGCCGCGACCAGCGAGGTATTGGCGAGCTTGGTGATCGCGGTGTTCAGCGCGGTGTTGAGGTTGGTCGCGGTGTTGTTTGGGTTGACGGGTGTGCTTGCGTCGATCGCAAAGCTGCCGAGCGGCGTCGGCGTCGCGGTGGACGCAGTCAGGTCGATCTGCTCGGTCGAGCCGTCCGGCAGCGTGAACTGGACGCTCAGCTTGTCGCCGTTGTTCGGGTTGACGCCGTTGAGATCGACAGAGAACGACACTGGCGAACCGCTCGGGCCGGTGACGGTCGCGCCCGTCAGCGTCGAGGACACCGCGGCAATCTTGAGCCCGAACGGCGATCCCGCGACGTCCTCGGACACCTTCACCGAGCTCGGCGTCGGCTGCGTCTGCACCAGCCGGCCCATGCCGTTGGCGCCGAGGTCGGCAGCCTGGCGTTCCGCCATGACGGTCTTGAACCCCGCCTGCGTCGTCGTGCCGTTGATGATGTCGCCGGCGTTGGCAACCGACTGCGTGTTGAACGCCGTCCCGGAGAACAGATAGCGGTTGCCCGACTGCGTGTTGAGAACGCCGACCATCGAGCCGAACTGCGCGGCAGCGGTGTTCTGCGCGACGGTCTGGCCGTTGACGTTGAGATCCTGCGCGGTGGTGGCGGAGCCGGTCTGCACGGTGCTGCGGATTGTCGTCAGCGACTGCAGCGCGGTATTGGCGAGGTTGATGCTGACGTTGACGTTGGTCATCGTGTCGGTATAGGCGGCGATGTTGGAGATCTGCGAGCGCCCGGCGATCGCGAAACCCTCGTTGGTGCCCATTCCGGAATAGTTCTGCGACAGCTTGCCAGTCGAGAGCTGCGTCGACAGGTCGGTGAGCTGCTGATTGATGTTGCGGATCTGCGAGCCGAGAACCGACGAAGAGTAGTTGATGCTGCTGATCGACATTTTTCAGAGCCCTATACTGGTTACACTTGAGCCTGGAGCAACGTGTTCATCATGCTCTGCACCACCGACATGACGTGGGCGTTGGCGGCATAGGCATTCTGAAGCTGGATCAGGTTCGACATCTCCGAGTCCAGATTGACGCTGGAGGTCGAGTTGAACTTCGCCTGGAGCGTCGAGACCACGACGCTCTGGCCCTGCTGGAGTTGGGTCGCCTGGGTCGAGGCGTTGCCCTGCACGCTCAGGAATTGCTGGAGGTAGTTCGAGACGCTGCCGGTGAAGGGCTGGCTCGCCGAGCCGAGACCGCTCTGCGGCGAATAGGAGAACACCGCCGTCGTGAGCTGCGAATAGAGATAGTCCGAGCGCGTGGTGTCGCCCGCGGGCGTCACCGGCGAGGTGCTGTAGACCGACAGCCTGGTCGGATCGGCGGACAGCTGCGTGTTGACGGCGATGCGCCCGGCAAGGCCGGTCATCTGCGAGCCCGATGCCGTGATCGCGCCGGTGTAGAGCGCCTGCCCGCCGTCGGTAAACAGCGGCAGCTGCGGATTGCCCGAGGTCAGCGACGAGATCGTCTTGGTGATCGAGGCCGAATTGACCTTGGCGAGGCCGCTGTTGTCGTCGGTCACCCGTAGCGTGGTGGCCGTCGCCGGCGACGGGGCGGCTGCGAACGACAGATGCGAGCCGGACAGCGCGGTGTTGAGCGCCGAGGCGATCGCGCCCATGCCGCCGGCGAAGTTCACCCCGATCTGCATCGGATTGGCGTTGGTCGCGTTCTGCAGCGGCAGCGCCGCCGGATCGGTCACGTTGACCAGCGTGACCTGGCGCTGCGTGTTGGTCGTCGTGTCGGTGTAGGTAAAGTTGACGGTGTTGCCCGGCTGCGCGCCGGCAAGGTCGATGTCGAAACCAGCCGGCGGACCGGAGACGGTGCTGCCGGCCGTGGTCTTGTCCGACAGCGCACTCGACATCGTGGCGGCGAGCTGGTCGATCTGGGTCTGCGCCTGCACCAGCGTCTGGTCGCGCAGCTTCAGATCGGCCGCGATCTGGCCGGACGAGACCACGTTGTTGGCGACGACGTCGATCTGCGAGCCGTTCGGCAGCTTGATGTTGAGCGCGCCGACGCCGGACTTGGCCGGATCGCTATTGTAGAGCGAGGTCGCCGAGAGCGCGCCGGCGGAAGCAAAAGTGAATTGCGAGGCGAGCCCGGCGCCGACCAGTTGGAATCCGGTGGTGGTGTAGATGTTGGCCTGGTTCGAACCGTCGGTGGTGACGCGGACGTCGACAAATTTCGACAGCGTGTTGATGGCCTGGTCGCGCTGGTCCATCAGCGTCGCGGCGGACGGATCGTTCGCCGACAGGCCCTGGAGCTTGGTGTTGATGTCGGCGATCTGCTGCATCGCCGCGTTGGCCTGCTGCCCCGAGGTCCCGAGATCCTGCTCGACGTTGGAGCGCAGCGACTGGATGCCCTTGGTGGTGACGTTGAGCTGCTGCGCCAATGCCTGCGCCGCGCCGACGGCAACCGTCTGCGCCGACGACGAGCCCGCGCTGGTCGACAGCGCCTGCAACGCCGTGGTGAAATTGCTCAGCGAGGTTTCGAGCGTGCCGCTGTTGCCGGGCGTGCCATAGACATTCTGAAGCTGCTTCAGGATGTTGGCCATCTGGTCGGCATAACCGCTGCCGCCGGTCTCGGTGCGCAGCTGGTTCAGCACGTAGGTGTCGAGCTCGCGGCTGACGCCGGTCGTCATCGCGGTCGAGCCGAAGTCGCCGGTGGTGACCTCGATCTGGTTCGGCGTCTGGACGGTGTAACCCGGCGTCTGCGAATTCGCGACGTTCGAGGACACGATCGAGAGCGCGGCCTGGTTGGCACGCAGTCCGCTCATCGCACTGGCAAGGGCTGAACTCAAACCCATGTTGACTAGCCGCCTTTGGTTACGTCACGCGCCGATCAGCGCAATACGTTCAGGAGGTCCTGCACCATCGAATTCGCCGTCGTGATCACCTTGGTGTTGGCCGAATAGGCCTGCTGGGTCACGATCAGCTTGGTGAATTCGTCGGCGATGTCGGTGTTCGAGCCCTCCAGCGACGAGCCGCTGATGCTGCCCGACGCGCCGTCGATCGCAGGTCCCGACTGCTCGGTCGAAGCGTAAGCGCCGCCGTCGAGCGCCTTCAGGTAATTGGTGCCGTTGAAGTGCGACAACGATACCTGGGCGAGGTCGAGGTTCTGGCCGTTGGAGAAGGTGCCGACCACGAGGCCGCTGTTGTTGACGGCGACCGAACGGAGCTGACCCGCGGCGTAACCATTCTGGGTGAGGGTATTGATCGTCACCGCGCCGCTGGTGCTGGCATATTGCGTCAGACCGCCCTGGGAGACGTTGAGGGCGACGGAGCCGAGCGACTGGCCGCTGACGGTGACATTGTTGATGGTAATGCCCGAGCTGCTCGGCGAGGTCAGCGAGCCGTCGCTGGCAAAGGTGAAGGCCTGTCCGGTATTGACCCAGCCGACCGTTGTGCCGGTCGCGTTCGGGTCGGTCTGGTAGAACATGTTCCAGGTATCCGAATGACCCGTGCCCAGCGAGGCGCTGTCGGTCTTGGCCCAGCGCAACTGCAGGTTTACCGGCGTGCCGGCGGCGTTGTAGGCGGTCACCGCGCCGCCGCTGATCGATTCCTTGGTGAACGTGGCGATGTCGTTGCCGATCACGCCGCCGGTGCCGGCCGTGCCGCCACCGCCCCGGTTCTTGGAAATGGCCGACGTGAAGCCGAGCGCCGCGAAGGCGGTGGAGTTGTTGGGGCTGGTCACCGTCAAGGTGGGATTGGCGATACCGGTATTCAGGCTGATCACGCCATTGCTGATCGAAGAACCGCTCGCGCCGCTGAGCTGGTCGATCTGGTTGAGCAGGGTCGAGATGGAGTCGGTGATGTTGATCTGGTTCGGAGGGGTCGCGCCGGAGGCCACGAAGGTGATCGTATTGGCGGCTCCCGTGCCGTTGACCTGGATCGTGTTGCCGACCACGAAGGGCGTCGAGAGGACCTCGGCCTGGCCGGGCTGAGCGGTGCCGCCGAGCTGCGTACCACTCGTAATCGCGGGGGTGGAGAGCACGTTACCGCCGCGTGTCACGCTGCTGACGCCGAGCAAGCTTGCCGCGGTGCCGCCGATCGTCACGTCGGCCGTGGTGCTGGTCGTGATCTGGATGTTACCGCTGGAGTTGATCGTCACGTTGACGGGGGCAACGCCGGCTCCAGACGCGATCTCGTTGAGGACGTCCTGCATCGTTGAGGTGGTCGGCGACTTCAGACCGATCGTGGTGACGACTGGAGGGCCTGCGGCCGTCGAAGTGTTCGAGACGGAGTTGTCGAAGTTGACGGTGCGACCGTTGATCGTCAGCGACTTGCCGGCGAGGTTGGTGAGCAGGCTGGTGTTGAGATGCGTGCCCGAGCCGGAATCGAGAGACGTGCTGCCAGTCACCACCGCCGAAGCACTGTCGATCAGCGCCACCGAGCCGGTCGCGGTCGTCGCCGTATAGGCCGAGCGCAAATTGCCGGTCGCGGCCGCGCCGGAGATCGTCGCATTGGTGTAGGGGGGCGGCGGCGTACCGACGATCATCGGGTTGGCGGCGAAATCGGACGGGTTCAGGCCGCCGGCCGCCAGCAGCGAGCCGCTCGCCGCGGTCGAGCTCGCCGCCGTGTTCGGCACGCTCGGCAGGTTCGCGGCGTACTGGATCGAGGTCGTCGCCTGCGCCGGGATGAAGTTGTTCTGGAATTTCAGGACGGTGGCGACGTTGCCGGTCGGGTTGCCGGTCTTGGGGTCGACCGTGGTACCCATCAGATAATAGCCGGCGCCGTTGACCAGGTTGCCGTTGGCATTGAGCTGGAAGTCGCCGCGGCGGGTGTAGTAGGTGACGCCGCTGAACACCGGAACGTTGTCGACGACGCCGGTCGCCTTTTGGATCGAGAAGAAGCCGTCGCCGGTGATCGCCATGTTGGTGGCGACGGTGGAGCCCGAAATCGTGCCCTGGGTGGTGATGGTGGCCTTGGCGTTGGCTGTGACGCCGCCCGCGACCTGCTTGCTCGGGACCGAGGAGTCGGGAATGAGATCGACGAAGCTGGTGCCGATGCCTTTGTAAGCGGTGGTGGATGAGTTCGCGATGTTGCCGGAAATGTTCTGCAGCGCGTAGGACTGCGCCTGCAGGCCACCCACCGAGGTGTTCATTGCATCGAAGATACCCATAACTTTGTCTCCAAATCCGATCTCGGCGGCCGGTCGACCATGGCCGCAGTCGGAGGAGACAGTCGCAAGGGCTATGCCAATGCGGGTATTCTCAGGAAATCAATGACTTAAGTAGACATACCCCGGTCGGATGACCGGGGCACAATTGCCGGGCCGGCATTTATTGCCGGGACCAAACTTCAAGTCGCCGACGCAGCCGCCGGGTGAAACACCAGCCCGAAACCGTCGATGCAGTAGCGCAATCCGGTCGGCTTCGGACCGTCGTCGAAGACGTGGCCGAGATGGCCGCCGCAGCGCCGGCAATGCACCTCGGTGCGGAGCATGCCGAAGGTGCGGTCCTCGGTCTTGCCGACATTGCCCTCGATCGGCTGGTAGAAGCTCGGCCAACCCGTGCCGCTCTCGAACTTGGTGTCGGACGCGAACAGCGGCAGGTCGCAGCCGGCGCAGGCGAATACGCCCTTGCGGTGCTCCTTCAGCAGCGGGCTGGTGCCCGGCCGCTCGGTGCCCTCCTTGCGCAGGATCTCATATTGCTGCGGCGTGAGCTGGGCGCGCCACTCGGCGTCCGTCTTCTCGATCTCGAATTTTTGCGCGGCCTTCTCTCCAGCCTCGGCAGGTGTTCCTTTCAGCCAGCGGAAGGCAGAAAAGCCGAACAGGCCGGCAACAGTCGTCAACAGGATGCGGCGGTCAAACATCTCATTCTCCGTGCGCAGGACGTCCACGCTCTGAGATACGGGCTCTAACGGCCCACGTTACACTTCCAGGCGGGATTCTTCTCAACTTATTGAGAAGCGCTCTGGTCCTGCGAGGCCGGTTCCACCGCCTCGGCCGCAGGTTTGGGCGGCGGGGCCGGCCGCGGGCGGACACCTGGCGGCGGACGGCGCAGACCGGTGCCGGCGGCCCGGTTGGCTTCGGCCAGACGCGCCTCGCGCTCCCGGTCCTTGACCCGCGCCCGCTCCCGGTAGCGGGCGAGCGAGCCTGCCGCGGCGGAACTCGCCCTGCCCCAGACTCCCACCAATTGGCCGGCGACCCGCCCCGTGGTACCCCCCGCCCAGACCAGCTCGAATGGCGAGAACAACCGCCAGCGCTCGTCGCCCCACAAAATGCTGCGCGCGATCAGCTGCCCGGCCATGGCGGAGGTGTTCATGCCCTGGCGGCCGAAGCCGCTCGCCACCCACAGGCCTTTGCGCAGCTGGCCGATCTGCGGCATGCCGTGCACGGTCTGGCCGGTGGCGCCGCCGAACGTTTCGGCGATCTCGACATTGCCGAGCTCGGGGAAAATCGACCGGATCCGCCGCCTGACGGCGCCGGCAAAACGCTGCGGCCGCGCGGCCCAGGTGGTCTCCGGGCTCTCCCACATCAGCCGGTCGCCGTCGACGACACGAAAATGGTCGACGCCATCGGAATCCACCACCGATCCCTTGAAGGCAATGATCTCGTGCACGCGCTCGCCGAGCGGCGCGGTGACGCCCGCATAGCGCCAGACCGGCAGCAATGTCTCCGATAGCCGCCTCAGGGGCGCGCCGAGATGGATGTTGCCGGCAAGCACGATGTGCGTGGCGCGCAGCCGCGCCGAGGGTGTGACGATGCGCTTGCGGATACCGGAATGGTCGATGCTGACGACCGGCGTATCCTCGAAAATGCGGGCGCCAGCGCGCCGCGCCAGCGCCGCAAGACCATGCACATATTTGCGGCCGTCGACCTGGAAGGCCCGGGGATAATGGACGCCGTGGAAGTAATGATCGGTCTTGAGCGCCTCGCGGACGCGATCGACCTGCCAGCCCTCGACCTCGGTGTCGAAATCCTCGTTCAGCATCTGCAAGCGGCTGATCAGCCGGTCGCCGGCATCGACGTTGGAGACCTCCAGCACGCCGTCGCTAAGACCGATCCCCGGCATGTTCTCTTCGGAGGCGTTGGCGCGGACAAACTCGGCGCCCTCCTTCGACAGCGTCCACAATTCGCGCGCATCCTCGAAGCCGATCCGCTCGATCAGCTCGGTGAGCGGCAGCGCAAAGCCCGGCATGACCGTGCCGAGCTGATTGCCGGAGGCGTTCCAGCCGATGTGGCGGCCCTCGAGCACCGCGACACTGGCCCCGAGCCGGGCCGCCTCCAGCGCGATCGAGAGCCCGGCAAGCCCGGCCCCGATGACGCAGATATCGGCATCGAGATCGAACGACAGGCGCGCGCGGTCGCGAAACCCGGCTTCTTCCTGGGACACGCTTGTGAAAGTCTCGCTCATATCGTTTTCTTAGAGCATGATCCGGAAAAGTGTGCAGCGGTTTTCCTCGCGACAAACGCAAAAAGCGTTTGCGCGGAGATCATGCTCAAAACAATAACCCAGCGGGCGCTTGTCACCTTGTCCTCGACCGGCGCCTGTAGATTATTCTGGACGTTGAACGATTCGGGAATGCCATGCGCCGTTTGATGTTGCTGCGTCACGCCAAGACCGAGACTGACGCGCCGAGCGGCCGTGACCAGGATCGCCGCCTCGACGACCGCGGCCGCAAGGACGCGGCCGAGATCGGGGACTGGATCGCCACCCATTCGCCCTTCCCCGAGACCGTGCTGGTGTCGCATGCCGTCCGTGCCAGGCAGACCTGGGACATGGCCTGGGAGACGATGAAGGACCGCGTCCCGGCGCCTGAGGTCGAAATCCTGCCGGAACTCTATGGCGCCGATCCCGCGCAGATCCTGGAGACCATTCGCACTGCAACCGCGCCAAGCGACCCCAGGCAGCTGCTGCTGGTCGCCCACAATCCCGGCATGCACGAGGCCGCCTTGATGCTGATGGGCGGCGGCGATCAGGCCGCTGCAAAGGCGCTCGCCGACAACCTGCCCACCACGGGGCTTGCGATCTTCGACTTTGACGTCATGGATTGGGGGGACGTGGCCTACCGCCGCGGCAAGCTGGTACTGTTCGTCAGTCCAAAGCTGCTTCGATCGGGTTGAGACGCGCGGGCGCCGTCTCGACCGGTTGATCCCAGCTTGGTTCATAGGGAGGCGTAGATGTTTAAGTCCATCCTCGTACCCATCGACCTCGCCGACACAGATCTGGCCAAGCCGGCGCTCGCGACCGCGGTCACGCTGTCGCAGACCTGGAGCGGATCGATACGACTGCTCAACGTGCTGCCGATGACGCCGGTGATGCTGGCCGAATACGTGCCGGCCGATTTCGACGAACAGCAGCGCCAGACCTCGGAGGAAGCCCTAGCGATCGTCGCGCGCGAATCCGGCATCGAGGCGTCCCGCATCTCCAGCGTGGTGCGCCAGGGCGGTATCTACCACGAGATCCTGGAGGAAGCCGTGCAGATGAAAGCCGATCTGATCGTCATGACCTCGCACAGGCCTGCGATGCGCACCTATTTCCTCGGCTCCAACGCCGGGCATGTGGTGCGTTACGCGAAGTGTTCGGTGCTGGTGGTCAGGCACTGAGGGTTGCCGCAAACTCCGTCGTAGCCCGGGTGAGCGAAGCGACACCCGGGACCGCTCGCACCGTTGATCCCGGATGTCGCTTCGCTCATCCGGGCTACAAGAGCTCGCGCTGCCCGACGGGCAAAACACCCCAGCAATGGGTCAACGCCCGCCGCCAAAAATATTCCTCTTTACCGAAATTCGGAAACGGCGTATCCATCGCCGCAACCCGGCCCAAGGAAGAGGGGCGTATCGCGATCGTCACGAACGCGGGCCGGACGGCGGTGGACGCGGGCCACATCGGCGCGAAGGGTTTTGCAGGGCGGGCAACCGTGAGCGAAGGCCTCGCGCGCACGACCGGTGTGATCGGCGTACGGCAAAATCGTGTGGTCCTGGCGCCCGGGGTCTGTGCGCCAAGGCTCGTGGTGATGTATGCGGCCCAACCGGGTGCATGCATCAGCTATCTGCGAGACGACGGGGGCAATAGTGCATCGCTCCCCGGGGAGAGCACGACATAAGCCGTAAAGCCACTGCGCAGGGAAGGCCGGATGTCCTGGCTACACCTGTATGCCGCTGTGCAAATTCTTGTTGCCACCTTCCGCACAGTGGACCGTGGGTGCCCGGCCGGCACCCGGTCTTCCCTGCGCCCTCTTTCAAGTGAGGGTGAAACGGCGAAGCAAAGCTCGGGCGAAATGAGCCGCGAGGACGAGAAGCTGTGCTTGTTGTTCAACGACAGTCTCGTGCCCCGGACGCTGCGCAGCACGAAGTGATGCGCTGCAGAGCCGGGGCCCATGTTGCTGCGATCGCTGCGGCCTCCTGGGTCCCGGCTCTGCGCAGCAACGCTAAGAGGCGTTGCAGCGCGTCCGGGACACGAGAGTGAGCAGCAACGCTCGCTCAGCCCAAGCTTACAGATACCGCGTCAGCTCGGCTTTGAACTGGCCGTAGACCGCATCCTCGATCTGGCTGCGGTTGATCCCGATGTCGCGCAGGGCGCGGTCGTCGAGCTCGTTCAGCGTCTTGACGGCGGAGCGGCGCTCCAGGCGGTCGAACAGGGCATAGGCGGCGGTGACGAGCGTGCCAAAAAATCCGCTCGACGAGGGGCGTAAACTCCGCCCGGCAGTTTGCGAGATCGTGGTCATTTTTCTTCTCCGGACTTCTGTCCTGCGCGGCGAAGCAGATGCCGTTGGCGCCGACGCTGAAAGCGCCTGCACCTCATTTGCCGTCGGATTGCTCTCGCTCTCCTCGGCTCAATCGCGGACCTTGATGGAACTTAAATGCTCCCGTACACTACTCGGAGCAAGTGAAACATTGCTCTCGGTGCAATAATGTCCAAGTTCGAGTACGTGAAGCTTGCCGATGCAATAGCCTCGGATATTTCTAACGGGACGTTAAGGCCCGGCGACCGTCTGCCACCACAGCGAAATTTTGCTTACGATCGCGGCATCGCCGTCTCGACCGCGAGCCGGGTTTATACGGAGTTGCTCCGCCGCGGCCTCGTGGTCGGCGAAGTCGGGCGCGGCACCTTCATCTCCGGCGACATCAGGCGCGAGGTCGAGTCGCTGAGCGAGCCGCGCGATGCGCGGATCGATTTCGAGGTCAATTATCCGTTATTGCCGCAGCAATGGGCGATGATCGCCAAGAGCCTCGCGGGGCTCGAGCGCGTCGACGCTCTCGAATCCGCGCTGCGCGTCTCGACCAGCACCGGCACCAAGAGCGCGCGCAATGCCGCCGCCGCCTATCTCGCGCGCAAGGATTTTACGCCGCAGGCCGAACAGATCGTCTTCACCGCCAACGGCAAGCAATCGCTCGCCGCCGCGCTCGCAGCCCTCGTCCCCACCGGCGGCCGCTGCGGCGTCGAGGCGCTGACCTATCCTTACGTCAAGAGCATCGCCGCACGGCTCGGCATCACGCTGGTGCCGATTCCGATGGATGAATTCGGCGCGCGGCCCGATGCAATTCAGAAAGCGCATCGCGAAGCGCATCTGTCGGCACTGTATCTCCAGCCCATCATCCAGAACCCGCTCGGCGTCACCATGAACGCGACACGGCGCGCCGACATCATGCGCGTCGCCGAGAAGCTCGACCTCACCATCATCGAGGATGCCGTCTACGGCTTCCTCGCCGACGACACGCCGCTGGCAGCGCTCGGGCCGGACCGCTGCATCGTGCTCGACAGCCTGTCCAAGAAGGTCGCGCCGGGTCTTGCGCTCGGCATCCTCGTCACGCCGCCGCACTTGCGCGAAAGCGTGATGAGCGCGGTGCGGACCGGCGGCTGGATTGCCTCCGGCCACGCGCTCGCATCCGGGCAGCGCTTGATGGCCGACGGTACCGTCGCCGAGCTGACACGGCTGAAGCGCATCGACGCCGCGCGCCGCCAGCAGACCGCCGCGCGGCTACTCGCCGGTTACCAGATCTCGGCCGATCCGCGCTCCTATCATCTCTGGCTGACGCTGCCGCAGCACTGGCGGTCGCAGACATTCGTGGCCGCCGCCGCCCGGCGCGGCATCGCGCTGACGCCGTCCTCGACATTCGCGGTCGCGCATGGTCACGCGCCGAATGCGGTGCGGCTCGCGCTCGCCCCGCCCACTCTCGAGCAGCTCGATTCCGGCCTGCGCACGCTGGTGTCGCTGCTCGGCACCAAGGAAGAAGATTTCGACTCGACGGAGTAACGCCGTCGCCGTCAGCCCTCCGGCCATTCCGCGATGAAGCCCTTCGCCTTGTACGGCTCGATCTTGTCCCATTCGTGCAGGACACGACGGCGAAACTCGACATCGGTGTGCCAGAGTTCGCGTGGCGTCGCAAAGCTGTCGACGGTCAGAAGCATCTTCTCGACCTCCGGCCAATGCCGGTGCAGCGTCATCGGGTAGCGCCGCGCGGTCCAGCTATTGCCGAGGCAGATCACGCTGCGGATATTTTGCAGCCCAAGCGCGGCATCGATGATCGGCAGCGAGAAGATCACGTTCTCGCCGGTGTTCATCGCACGATGTTCCTCGAGGATTCTGTCCGCCGGGATGCCTGCCTGAGCCATCGCCGCCTTGATGATGGTGCACTCGGATTGCTCCGAGCCCGGCGTGACACCGCCGCTGACAATCGACCAGCTGAACAAGCCCTTGCGCCACAGCTGCGCGGCAGTGTCGGCGCGCAAGCCAACGTCCTCGCGGGTCCCGAACAGGAACAACAGGTCGGCTTGCCGGAGCGGCGTATCGATCAGATGCGTGCGGTTGATGCTGGCGATTTCATCCGCCGTCGGCGGGCGCGTGCTGCGATCCTGGGCTGGCATGGCCGCAAGATGCGACAGCAGCGCAGCGGCGCGAAGTCACGTTTGATTGCGGTCGATTGCACCTACGGCAACAAAGCCTCTTACGGCAACAAAGCCTTGGGCACACGATCGAAGCTGTAGCTCTGCGGCTGGTTGCGCCGCACGAAGCCGCCGACCTGCCAGGCGAACAGCGCGGCAAAGCCGAGGATGAACAGCGCGCCGGCGAGCTCGCCGATCATGAGCGCGCGGATCAGCAGGCCCGTCATCGCCACCGTCAGCACCGCCAGGAACGCGAGCACCACCGCATAGGTCTTGCGGCCGAGGCCTGCGGTGAGCGTCGCGCGGCTGCCCGCCTTCGCCATCCGCGCGTGCAATTCGACGATGAACGCGCGAAAACCATTGTCCTGCGGGGCCATCAGGGCCGCGGTCTGCCAGCTCGTCGACAGGATCGCGATGCGGCCGCCGCCGCTGCGGCTGACATCGGCGCGAAAGCGGTGCTGCTGCATCGACACCGGGCGGAACGACAACCGGATCGCCGAGATCTCGTCATAGCGCCACAAGCCGGACCGGCCGGAGATGTGCCAGGATAGCCCCTCGTCGGTCAGCTCGAAGCGATGCGCCGAACCGATCAGCGACGCCTTGTAGGCATAGCTCGTGGCTGAAGCGGGCCGCGCCTCGAAAAGCTGCATCTTCACGATCGATCCCGTCTGCGCAATCCCCGTCTGCGATCCGCTTGCGCGATCGCCCTCGCCCATCCTACAAGCGAGGCATGGTTGAGACGACCTTTTTTCCGCGCCGCCTGATTCTCGGTGCCGCCGTGATATCAGGCGTGCTGCTCGCACTCGCGGTGCACATGCTGGGCGCGCGCTATGGGCTCGACCTCGGCGGCCTCTGGCGCTCCGACACGCATGAATTCATGCCCGCCGGCGCGGCGATCGCCTGGTGGCTGATCGCGACCGTCGGCTTCTCGGGCGGTTATTTCACGGCGAGCTTGATGCAGAGCGCCGTCGACGGCCAGATTCCGCAACGGATGCGGCAATTCCTGATCGCCGTCGGTGTGCTCTTGTTGGCGGGTGCGGGCCAGGTCGCCTCGGCGCCGAGCTCGGTCCCAACCGTCTCCGGCGTGCTGGCCGGGCTTGCCGCGCTGTGCCTCGGCGCGGTGATGGCGTTCTGCGGCGCGCATTTCGCGCTGCGCCGCGGCTAACACCTTAAGCTGAGGCGCGCAGCAGCGGTCGTTCCAGCATCAATGGGACATCCGAGGCGGGCCGCGGCTTGCTGAACAGATAGCCCTGCGCCTGGGTGCAACCCTCGCGCCTGAGCAGCTCGAGCTGCGCGGCGTTCTCGACGCCCTCCGCGGTGGTCACGATGCCGAGGCTGCGACCAAGGCCCGTCACGGCGCGGATGATCGCCATGGAATCCTCGCGCGTCGCAAGCTCCGACACGAAGGACCGGTCGATCTTGATCTTGTCGAACGGGAAGCTGCGCAGATAGCTCAGCGACGAATAGCCGGTGCCGAAATCGTCGAGCGAGATCCGCACGCCCATGGCGCGCAGCTCGTGCAGAGTGGTCAGCGTCGCCTCGCTGTTCTGGAGCAGCACGGATTCGGTGATCTCCAGTTCGAGACGGTCCGCGTTGAGTCCCGTGGCGGCCAGCGCGTCGGTCACGGATGCGATCAGGTTCGGGCTCTTGAACTGCACCGGCGACAGGTTGACGGCGATGTCGACATCGTCCGGCCAGGTGGCCGCATCAGCGCAGGCGCTGCGCAGCACGAACTCGCCGAGCTGGACAATGAGGCCGGTCTCCTCGGCCAGCGGAATGAAGTTGAGGGGGGCGATCAGGCCGCGCTGCGGATGATTCCAGCGCAGCAGCGCCTCGAAGGCGACGACGCGATCGCTGGCGACGTCGCGGATCGGCTGATAGTAGGCCTCGAATTCGTTGCGTTGCAGCGCTGCGCGCAAATCCATCTCCAGCAGGCGCCGCGCCTGCGCGCGCGCATCCATCCCGGTCTCGAAGAAACGATAGGTGCCGCGGCCGTCCGCCTTGGCGCGGTACAGCGCGAGGTCGGCGTTCTTGAGCAGTTCGTCCGGATTGCTGCCATCCTGCGGCGACAACGAGATGCCGATCGAGACACCTATGATGATCTGATGGTCGTCGATCTCATAAGGCGCGGAGATCACCTCGACGAGCCGGCCGGCGAGGAACCTGGCTGCCGCTTCCTCCGACCGTCCGATCTGGACCACCGCGAACTCGTCGCCGCCAAGCCGCGCCACGGTGTCGTTCTCGCCGACGGTCGCCTTCAGCCTGCGGCCGACCTCCTTGAGCAGCGCATCGCCGATGGGATGGCCGAGCGAGTCGTTGATGTCCTTGAAGTGGTCGAGATCGAGGCAGAGCACCGCGAGCTGGTCGCTCGAACCCGCCAGGCGCAGTCCCTGCACGAGCTGCTCGTGGAATAGCACGCGGTTGGGCAGACTGGTCAACGCGTCATGGCGCGCCATGTGCGAGATCTTGGCCTGGGCCTCCAGCCATTCGGTGATGTCCTCGAAGGTCGCGACCCAGCCGCCACCTTGCATCGGCTGGTTGACGACGCGGATGGAGCGGCCGAACCGGTTGACGACGTCGGTCGTGGTGCGGCCTTCCCGCGCATCGGCCACGAGGCGCGCGAAGAATTCGTCCGCCTCGCCCTGCCACTGGCCGTTGGCCTGCTCTTCCCTGAGCACGTCGACCAGCAGGCGGCCGGTGAGTGCGATGTCGGTGCGACGAAGCATGGCCGCGTAGCGTTCGTTGAACAGCATGATCTTGCCGTCCGCGTCGAACATGCACAGGCCCTGCGACATGTTCTCGAGCGCGCTGTCCAGCACGACTTGCTGACGTCCGAGCTCGCCCTTGGCACGGCGGTCGAGCACGGCGGCCGCGAGCGCGATCGCGATGATCGCGACTGCGGCGCTGGCGGTCAGAATGGACAAGGACGCCGGCGGGATCGACAGGCCGCTGATGACGATCGCCGGATCCGGCGTCAGCTCCACGGCGCCCATGGCGGTGAAATGATGTGAGACGATGGCGACTGTCAGCAGGACCGTCGCACTGAGTGCACCGGCGAGGCTGTCGCGTCGCCTTGCGACGACCAGCGCAAGCGACCCAAAGACGATGCCGAGGACGATCGAGGCTGTCACGGTGCCGGTCGCCCAGCCGATATGCGCCGGGATTTCGAGCGCCATCATGCCGGTGTAGTGCATGGCCGCAACGCCGCTGCCAACGACGGCGCCACCGAGCGCAATCGAGATCGTCCGCGTCGCCGACACCGAGATGCTCAGCCCGATGAAAGTGACCGCGATCGCAAAGATCAGCGACAGCACCGTCACCGGAATGTTGTAGGCGCCGCCCGCGCCGGGCCCGTAGGCCTGCATGGCGATGAAATGGGTTGCCCAGATTCCGCTGCCGGCGACGACGGCATCAAGCGCGATCCACGAGACGCGAGCCCCCCCGATCGCCGCACGCGCGCGGTGAAACAGGCTGATGGCTGCCGCGCTCGCGAGCAGACATACCGCGCCGCCGAGTGCGACCAGACGCCAATCATGCTGGTCCGTGAGACAGTAAAGAACTTGATACATTGCCGGCCTCTATCCAGCCTGCACTAGAGACCGCAGAGGTGGATAGTCGGTAACCGGCTATGTACTGGCTCCCCGGATGGTGAACGCAGGATGTGTGCGTTTGCTCACATTGGGGAGACGGGGCAGGAACGAAGACGCCGCGCGTCCGGCGCGCGGCGTCTCGCCCGATGCCTGGCCTCAGCCCGCCGCCCGCAGATTCACCTTGCTCTCGGCAAGCGTCGTCAGCTTCTTGTCGGTCGCCTTCTCTTCCTCGAGCGTCTTGGCAAGTACGGCAGCGCAGTCGTTGCGGCCGAGCTGCTTGGCCCAGGCGATCAGGCTGCCGTAGCGGACGATCTCGTAGTGTTCGGCAGCCTGCGCCGCGTTGATCAGCGCGGCGTCCAGCACCGCCTTGTCGGCGACTTCGCCGGCGGTCTCGTCGGCTTCCTCGATGATGCCGTCGATCGCGGGGCAATCGACCGCCTTCACCTCTGCGCCATGCATCTTGAACACTTCCTCGAGCCGCTTGACGTGCTGCCTGGTTTCTTCGAGGTGCGTCAAAAAGCCCTGCTTCAACTGCGGATCGGTCGCCTTATCTGCCATTTTCGGCAGCGCCTTGGTGAGTTGCTGCTCGGCGTAATAGATGTCCTGAAGCTGATGCACGAACAAATCGTTCATGGTCTTGATGTCTTTTGTGAACAGTCCCATCGGTCCGATCCTCTCGGGTTTCGGGAACACGGAGGCATCGGCTTGCACGAAAAGCCGCCTATTCCGCCATGTTCGATTGCTGATGAGGCGCTAACGAGCGCATGGCATCGACGTTCCAAAAAAGTCCCGCACCGCTTGCGCTGGAACAATGCCGCCGGTGGGCGGATCTGAAACCATGCCGACATCCGAACGCGCGATCCGGGCCGGACTTGCGACTCATATGCTTAACGCGCCGCCGATGTGAACCGCGTATGACAAAAGTAGCCGGTGTGGCGCAGAACCTATCGTTGTCAAGGGCTGCACAAGCCGCTGTTTTTGCCTTAAATGAGCTACATCATGCCTAGCGATCGAAGCCCATTTCGGGCAGTGATCGTACCCGACCGGCCAATGTCTGGCCCGGTCGGTCTTGCCCCCGCCGGGAGGATGAATGCACGGACTGCTGCCCGCGCTGAAACGCGGCTTCAAGAGATGGATCGGCTGGCGACGGCTTGGCATTGCCGCGAGCGTCTTCATCATCGCCTTCGCGATCACGACGCTTGTGCGCACTCTCAAACACATCGATACCGGCGTCATCCTGACGGCGTTGACCGAGATTCCCCGCGCCAATATCGGCCTGGCGGCGATCTGCGTTGTCTTCGCCTTCTGTACGCTCACCTTCTACGACTTTTTTGCACTGCGAACGATCGGCAAGAAACACGTTCCCTATCGCATTGCAGCACTCTCGAGCTTCACGTCCTATTCGATCGGCCACAACATCGGCGCCACCGTCTTTACCGGTGGCGCGATCCGTTTCCGGATCTATTCGGACTACGGACTGAACGCGATCGACGTCGCCAAAATCTGCTTCCTGTCCGGACTGACCTTCTGGCTCGGTAACATCTTCGTGCTCTCGATCGGCATGGTCATCCATCCGGATGCCGCCTCATCGATGGATCAGCTGCCGTCGTCGATCAATCGGCTGATCGCGTTCGGCGGCCTCGCCTCGATCGGCGCCTATCTGGTCTGGCTCTGCATGGGCGAGAAGCGCCGCGAGCTCGGCCAGAAGGGCTGGAAGGTGGCACTGCCCTCGGCGCCGCTGACGCTGGTGCAGATCCTGATCGGCGTGGTCGACCTCGGCTTCTGCGCCACGGCGATGTACCTGCTGATGCCGGCCAATCCGCCGATCGACTTCATGTCGCTGGCGGTGGTGTTCATCCTGGCGACGCTGATCGGCTTTGCCAGCCACGCGCCCGGCTCGATCGGCGTGTTCGATGTCGCCATGCTGGTCGCGCTGCCCGAATACGGCCGCGAGCAGCTGCTGGCGACGCTCCTGGTCTTCCGCATCCTCTATTTCGTGATCCCGTTCGGCCTCGCCATCTCCATCATGGGCACGCGCGAGCTCTGGATGAACGTGGTCAAGCCGTGGCAGGAGCGGCGGCGGCTGGCCGAGGCCTGCGCCCAGGGCAATCTGCCCAAGCAGGTGGCCGAGATGGAGCGCGAACGGGCGCTGCGACAGGTCAGCAAGCGCTGAGCCGCCGGAGGGCGGCCCGCAAGATCATCGGACAAAGGTTGCAGGCGGCAGAGCAATGCTCTCTTATTTCCGCCTCAACTTTGCCGTTGAAGACGCGGGCCATGATCTCAGTATTCCTTCGTACCTTCTCCGCCAGCGCCGTGCTGCTTGTCGGGATTCTGACCGTTTTGCCGCTTCCGCGCGCCACCGCGCAGGACGCCGGCGCGATGCAAATATCCTGGGAGGTGCGCAATCGCTTCCGGCTGTTCCGGGAAGAGCGTGATTTCCAGCTCCATGTCGAGAATGCGCGTAACCGCAGCATCCTCGCCGCCGAGCAGTCGCTGGAGCTCCAGAGCGAGGGCCGCGGCTGGGCCCGCAACATGGTCAACCGGCTCTGCATCGACCTTCAGGGCCGGGTCAACCAGCCCTGCACCCGCGACAACGTCAAAGAGAACTACATCACGCCCGTCGACCACCCGGTCACGGTGCGGCTGACCGGCGCGGTGCCGGTCGGGGCCACCTGCGCCTGGTCGTTCGAGGACGGCGACGGACCGCAGACCTCGACCTTCGACTGCGCCGAGCCGATCAATTTACGCGTCCGCTACGGCAAGCAGACGGTCGCAAGCGTCGACGTCTCCTCCGGCGCCGATCCGACCCAGCGCGTCCAGACCGAGATCCAGGTCCGCGACGTCTTCATCGCCGGTCTCGGGGACAGCATCGCCTCCGGCGAAGGCAATCCGGACCGGCCGCTGCCGCTGTCGGACGAAGGCTTCTGCTTCCGCTCCTATCTAGGCACTGCCGGCGGAGGCCAATACTACCGGCCGAGCCGGGCTGGATATAAGGGCGGGCGCGCCTGCGAGGCGCCGGATACGCTCGCCAACTGGCAGCACTACAGCGCGCTCTGGTTCAACTCGCCCTGCCATCGCTCGCTCTACAGCTACCAGGCCCGCACCGCGCTGGCGCTCGCGGTGCGCTACACCCACATCGCCGTGACCTTCCTGCCGCTCGCCTGCACCGGCGCCAGCATCAGCGACGGGTTGCTCGGCTCGCAGCGCGCCCGCGAATGCCCGCCCGGCAAAACCGGCGTCTGCAACACCAGCGTCAACGCGCAGGTCGCCGAGCTGCGCGAGGCACTTACCGCGGCGAGGAAGCGCCAGCCGGACCGCAACCTCGACCTCGTGCTGCTGTCGGTCGGCGCCAACGACATCTACTTCTCCGGCCTCGTCGCCGACGTCATCGTCGAGACCGCGACCGAGCGCGCGCTGTTCCGCCGCTCCGGCGTGATGGCGAGCGTCGACGATTCCCGCGATGCGCTGGCGCGCGAGCTGCCGCAGAATTTCGTCAAGCTACGTGAAGCGCTGAAGCCGCTGGTCGGCGGCGACCTCTCGCACGTGGTTTACGTCTCCTACGCCAATCCGGCGCTCGCCGACGGCGGCGCACCGTGCCGTGGCGGCCGCGGCGGCTTCGACATCCATCCGTCCTTCAACGCCGATCCGCAGCGGCTTACCCGCGTCTCGACCTTCGTCGACACTGAATTCCTGCCGCAGCTGAAGGGGCTCGCCACCTGCACGCGCGGCGCGCTGTGCCGCGATCCCGAAGCCGACCGCATGACCTTCGTGGATTCGCATCAGGCCGCGTTTGCCGATCACGGTTTTTGCGCGCATTCGGGCAACGATCCCGAATTCGACCGCTCGTGTTTCGCCGAGAACGGCAAGAGCTTCAATCCCGACATCGTGGCCGCGGCGAGCCAGCCGATGCTGTGCGGCCGCGGCGCCTCGGAATACCGCGCCTACCTGCCCCGCGCACGCTGGATCCGCGATGCCAATGACAGCTATTTCGCCGCGATGACCTATCCGCAAGGCCTGCCGGCGGCGAGCCAGCCGACCGACATCCACGATGCGACCTGGGGCGTGCTCTCGGCGGTGTATGGCGGCGCCGTGCATCCCAGCGCGGAAGGCCATGCTGCGATGGCTGATGCCACACTGCCGGCTGCGAGCACCGTGCTCGGGCTGGATGCGGTGCCGCCGGGCGTGACGCGCAGCCTGCTCGCACCGCTATTGCCGAGCGCGCAGCAGTAGAAGCAAGAGCGAGCTCTCTCCTTCCGTCATTGCGAGCGCAGCGAAGCAATCCAGAGTCCCTCCGCGGAAAGATTCTGGATTGCTTCGCTGCGCTCGCAATGACGAGATTGGGGATCGCATCTCGGCTCTCACGCCACCGTCGTTCCCACCCACCTGCCGTTCCATCAATCCAAAAACGGTATCAATCGATACCCCTTTGAGCTTGGACACTTTGCCGCGCGCGCCTCTAGGAGTCGTCGTGAGGAAACATTTCAAGTTCTAAGGAGGCGCGTGATGAGCGCAGTGGTGTCCGCAACGGACGTGAGGAGGTCTCGCGTCAGGTTGTTCATCGTGACCATGTTGTTCCTGGTCACGACCGTCAACTATGCCGACCGCGCCACGCTGTCGATCGCGGGCCCCGCGCTCTCCAAGGAGCTGCATCTCGATCCCATCGCCATGGGCTGGATCTTCTCGGCTTTCGGCTGGTCCTATGTCGCAGCCCAAGTGCCGGGCGGCTGGCTGCTCGACCGCTACGGCTCGCGCCTCGTCTATGCCTTCAGCATCATCGTCTGGTCGCTGTTCACGATGATGCAGGGCTGGGTCGGCTTCCTCAGCGCCGGCACGGCGATCACCGTGCTGTTCGCGCTTCGCCTCCTGGTCGGCGTCGCGGAAGCGCCGTCCTTCCCCGCCAATGCCCGCATCGTCGCGGCCTGGTTTCCAGGCAATGAGCGCGGCACCGCGTCGGCCTTCTTCAATTCGGGGCAGTATTTCGCGACCGTGATCTTCGCGCCGCTGATGGGCTGGATCGCGCATGATTACGGCTGGCGCTACGTGTTCTTCGTGATGGGCGGGCTCGGCGTCATCATGGGCCTGGCCTGGATCAAGACGGTGTACGGCCCGAAGGAGCATCCCGGCATCAACGAGGCCGAGTTCGACTACATCAAGGAGGGAGGCGCGCTGGTCGATCTCGACGCGCCCAAAGACGATCTGAAGCACGCGCGCGCGCCCGAGTCCGGCTCCGGGTGGGACCACATCCGCCAGCTGCTCTCCAACCGCATGATGCTCGGCGTCTATCTCGGCCAGTACTGCATCAACACGCTGACCTATTTCTTCCTGACCTGGTTCCCGGTCTACCTCGTCAAGGAGCGCGGCCTGTCGATCCTGCAGGCCGGTTTCGTCGCGACGCTGCCGGCGCTGTGCGGCTTCATCGGCGGCGTGCTCGGCGGCATCATCTCGGATGCGATCCTGCGCAAGACGGGCTCGCTGACCATGGCGCGCAAGATTCCGATCGTCGGCGGCATGCTGCTGTCGATGTCGATCATCGCCTGCAACTATGTCGACGGCCAGGCGCTGGTGGTCGGCTTCATGGCGCTCGCCTTCTTCGGCAAGGGCATCGGCGCACTCGGCTGGGCTGTCGTCTCCGACACCTCGCCCAAGGAAGCCGGCGGCGTCTCCGGCGGACTGTTCAACAGTTTCGGCAACCTCTCCTCGATCACCACCCCGATCGTGATCGGCTACATCCTGGCCGCGACCGGCTCCTTCAACGGGGCGCTGGTGTTCGTCGGCGCCAATGCGCTGGTGGCGGCGTTCGCCTACCTCGTGATCGTCGGCAAGATCGAGCGGGTGGTGCTCAAACGTTCCTCCTGAGCGCTCCGAGTAATCGGAGCGGGACAGGCAACTCAACGGCGGCTTCTTCAGCCGCCGTCTTTGTTTTGGGAGTGATCGATGCTAGAAGTGCCGGGGAAACGCCTTATTCATCTAAGGCATGTATCGATGTTCGACCTCAACCAGCTCCGCTGTTTCGTCACAGTCGCGGAGGAATTGCATTTCGGCCGCGCCGCCGTGCGGCTGAACATGACCCAGCCGCCGCTGTCGCGGCAGATCCAGGTGCTCGAGCACATCATCGACGCTCCGCTGCTCGAGCGCACCAGCCGTTCGGTGCGCCTGACACCGGCGGGGCGCAGCTTCCTGCCGGAGGCGCGGCGCATCCTGAAGCTTGCGGAAAGCGCCTCCCAGGTCGCCCGCCGCATCGCACTCGGGAAGACCGGCTCGCTGAAGATCGGCTTCACGGCCGCCGCCGCCTACGGCTTCCTCCCCGAGCTCGTCGCGGCCTGCCGCGCCAGGCTGCCCGAGGTCGATTTCTCGCTGAAGGAGATGGTCTCGGGCGACCAGTTCGAGGCGCTGACCTCGGGCCAGATCGACGCAGGTTTGCTGCGGCCGCCGATCGCGCGCCCCGAGCTGACCAGCCGCCGCGTCGTCGCCGAGCCCCTGCTCGCCGCGATCCCGAAGAAACATCCGCTGGCGAATGCGGAGAGCATCACCATCAAGGATTTCGACGGCCAGCCCTTCGTGATGTATTCGCCCTATGAGAGCCGCTACTTCCACGATCTGCTGGTGGCGCTGTTCACCCGCGCCGACATCCTGCCGCGCTATGTCCAGCATCTGAGCCAGATCCACTCGATCCTCGCCATGGTGCGCGCCGGCCTCGGCCTTGCCATCGTGCCGGCGGCGGCGGCGAGCCTGAAGATCGCGGACGTGCGGCTGCGCCCCCTGAAGCTGCGCACGCGTGTTCCCGTCGAGCTGTTCATGGTCTGGCGCCGCGACAACGAGGATCCGCTGCTGGCGGCGCTGGTCAAAATCGCCGGCGAATTGTCCTCCGCGGAGGTGATGGAGGATTGATGCTCAATCCGCATCGGTCGATATAGGCTTTGGCTTGGACGCGCATCGAACGGTCTCCTAAACCACGGCGCATGGACGCGCAGGCCTCAAGCCCGCGTCCTCCACAACACGCAATCAGGGAGCAGCGCTCGTGAGCAAGATGACCCCCCAGGAAATGGCCCAGAAGATCGGATCGGGCCTCCTGTCCTTCCCCGTCACGCCGTTCAAGGCTGACTATTCCTTCGACGAGGCGACCTATCGCGCCAACATGGACTGGCTGTGCGGCTATGATGTCGCCGGCCTGTTCGCTGCCGGCGGCACCGGCGAGTTCTTCTCGCTGACGCCGTCTGAAGTGCCGCAGGTGGTCAAGATCGCCGTCGACGAGACCAAGGGCCGCGTCCCCGTGCTCGCCGGCACCGGCTACGGCACCGCCACCGCGCGCGAGATCGCGATCGGCGCGGAAAAGGCCGGCGCCGACGGCCTGCTGCTGCTGCCGCCCTATCTCACCCATGCCGAGCAGGACGGCCTTGCCGCCCATGTCGAGGCGATCTGCGCCTCCGTGAAGATCGGCGTCATCGTCTACAACCGCGACAACGCCATCCTCCAGCCGGACACGCTGGCCCGCCTCGCCGAGCGCTGCCCGAACCTCGTCGGCTACAAGGACGGCATCGGCGACATCGAGCTGATGACCCGCGTCTACACCAAGCTCGGCGATCGCCTGACCTATGTCGGCGGCCTCCCGACCGCGGAAACCTTCGCGCTGCCCTATCTGGACATGGGCGTGACGACCTATTCCTCGGCCGTGTTCAACTTCGTGCCGGAGTTCGCGACCAACTTCTACGCAGCGGTTCGCAAGCGCGACCATGAGACGATCAATGCCGGGCTGAAGAACTTCATCCTGCCGCTGATCGCGATCCGCAACCGCAAGAAGGGTTACGCGGTCTCGATCATCAAGGCCGGCATGAAGGTGATCGGCCGCGATTCCGGTCCGGTCCGCCCGCCGCTCACCGATTTGACCGAGCAGGAGATAGCGGAAGTGGCCGCGCTGGTGAAAAATCTGCCCGCCATCCGATCGTCACAACAAGCTGCAGAATAAGAGACAACAGGGAGGAGCGTGCGATGGCCCAGACTGATATCTCTGGCGCACCAATCGTCACATCGATGCAGGTGATCCCGGTCGCCGGCCGCGACAGCATGCTCCTCAATCTGAGCGGCGCGCATGCGCCGTTCTTCACCCGCAACATCGTCATCCTCACCGACAATGCCGGCCACACCGGCGTCGGCGAGGTGCCGGGCGGGCAAAAGATCTGGCAGACCCTCCAGGACGCCAGGGATCTCGTGATCGGCAAGACCGTCGGCGCGATGAATAACATTTTGGCCGACATCCGCACCGCCTTCGCCGACCGCGACGCCGGCGGCCGCGGCAAGCAGACTTTTGATCTCCGCGTCATGATCCATGCGGTCACGGCGATCGAATCCGCGCTGCTCGACCTGCTCGGCCAGCATCTCAATTTGCCGGTCGCAGCGCTTCTCGGCGAAGGCCAGCAGCGCAAGAGCGTCGAGACGCTCGGCTATCTCTTCTTCGTCGGCGATATCAGCAAGTCGAAGCTGAATTACGTCCAGGGCGAGACCGGCAAGCCCGACTGGTTCAACCTTCGCCATCGGCAGGCGATGACGCCGGACACCGTGGTGCGGCTCGCTGAGGCCACCCACGACCACTACGGCTTCGCCGACTTCAAGCTCAAGGGCGGCGTGCTCCGCGGCGAGCAGGAGATCGAGGCCGTCGCCGCGATCGCCAAGCGGTTCCCCAACGCACGCGTGACCCTCGATCCCAACGGCGCCTGGTCGCTCGACGAGGCGATCAGCCTCTGCAAGAACATGCACGGCATCCTCGCTTATGCCGAGGACCCCTGCGGTGCCGAGGCCGGATTCTCCGGCCGCGAGATCATGGCCGAGTTCCGCCGCGCCACGGGGCTTCCGACGGCGACCAACATGATCGCCACCGACTGGCGCCAGCTCTCCCATGCCCTGCGCCTCGGCGCGGTGGACATTCCGCTGGCCGATCCCCATTTCTGGACCATGCAGGGATCGGTGCGCGTCGCCCAGACCTGCCGCGACAACGGCCTGACCTGGGGATCGCACTCCAACAACCACTTTGACATCTCGCTCGCCATGTTCACCCATGTCGGCGCCGCAGCCCCCGGCAAGGTCACCGCGATCGACACCCACTGGATCTGGCAGGACGGCCAGGCGCTCACGAGAGAGCCGCTCCAGATCAAGGGCGGCAAGATCGCCGTGCCTGACAGGCCGGGCCTCGGCATCGAGATCGACCGCGCGGCCATCGAGGCCGCGCATGAACTCTACAAGAAGCATGGACTCGGCGCCCGCGATGACGCTACAGCCATGCAGGATTTGATCCCCGGCTGGACGTTTGACGACAAGCGTCCTTGCCTGGTTCGTTAAAAATTCTGGAGGAATGAGATGACTGCGATCCTGAAGAACTTCATCGGCGGCGAATGGGTCGACGGCTCCGGCGTCACCAAGAACATCAACCCCTCCAACACCAATGATCTCGTCGGCGAATACGCCAAGGCCGACAAGGCGCAGACCGAGAAGGCAATCGCCGCCGCCAAGGCCGCCTTCCCCGCCTGGGCGCAGTCGACGCCGCAGGTGCGCTATGACGCGCTGAACAAGATTTCTCTCGAGATCATCGCCCGCAAGGAAGAGCTTGGTCGTCTTCTGGCGCGCGAGGAAGGCAAGACGCTCCCGGAGGGTATCGGCGAGGTCGCGCGCGCCGGCCAGATCTTTGCGTTCTTTGCAGGTGAAGCGCTGCGCCTGATCGGCGAAAAGGGCGCGTCTGTCCGTCCCGGCCTCGACGTTGAGCTCACCCGCGAGCCGGTCGGCGTCATCGGCATGATCACGCCCTGGAATTTCCCGATTGCGATCCCCGCCTGGAAGATCGCGCCCGCACTCTGCTACGGCAACACCGTGGTGTTCAAGCCGGCTGAGCTGGTGCCGGGCTCGGCGCATGCGCTGTCCGAGATCATCACCCGCTCCGGCATTCCCGCCGGCGTGTTCAACCTTGTGGTCGGCTCCGGCTCGGTGGTCGGCCAGACCCTGCTTGAGCATCCGGATGTCGCCGGGATCTCCTTCACCGGCTCGGTGCAGACCGGCCGCAAGATCGCGCAGGCCTGCGTGCTCTCGAACCCGATGAAGAAATTCCAGCTCGAGATGGGCGGCAAGAATCCGCTGGTCGTGCTCGACGACGCCGACCTGAAGACCGCCGTCGAAGTCGCCATCAACGGCTCCTATTTCTCGACCGGCCAGCGCTGCACGGCGTCCTCGCGCCTGATCGTCACCGAGGGCATCCACGACCGCTTCGTCGCGGCGATGACCGAGCGCTTGAGCGGCCTGACGGTGGACGACGCGCTCAAGGCCGGCGTGCATATCGGCCCGGTGGTCGACCAGAGCCAGCTCGACCAGGACCTGCGCTACATCAAGATCGGCCAGGACGAGGGCGCAAAGCTCGCCTTCGGCGGCGAGCTGCTCAAGCGCGAGACGCCCGGTCATTACCTTCAGCCGGCGCTGTTCACCGAGGCCAACAACAACATGCGCATCTCGCGCGAGGAGGTCTTCGGTCCCGTCGCCGCCGTGATCCGCGCCAAGAACTACGACGAGGCGCTGGCGATCTCCAACGACACCGAGTTCGGCCTCGCCTCCGGCATCTGCACGAGCAGCCTGAAATACGCCTCGCACTACAAGCGCAACAGCGAGTCCGGCATGGTGATGGTCAATCTGCCGACCGCCGGCGTCGACTATCACGTGCCGTTCGGTGGCCGGAAGGGCTCGAGCTACGGCGCCCGCGAGCAGGGCTCCTATGCGCGCGAGTTCTACACGACGGTGAAGACGGCCTATACCTTTCCGGGTTGATAGGCCACGATCGTAGGGTGGATTAGCGTAAGCGTAATCCACCTCTTCTGCTTCCGCGGATAGAGATATTGGTGGGTTACGCCTTCGGCTAACCCACCCTACACTTCGGAGTCCTCCCATGGACCAGGACGTCGCAGCGAAAGAGCAGCCCCGCTACATCAAGCTCAACGAGCGCGACAATGTCGCGATCGTGGTCAATGATTTCGGGCTTCCCGCCGGCTCCCGCTTCGCCTGCGGGCTGACGCTGCGCGCCTTCGTGCCGCAGGGGCACAAGACGGCACTGGTCGATATCGCGGAAGGCACACCGATCATCCGCTATGGCGAGGTGATCGGTCACGCGCTCTTGCCGATCCTGGCCGGCGAATGGGTCGATGAAGCCCGCATTCGCATGCCAGAGGCCCCTGACCTCGACAAGCTCGAGATCTCCACGGCCGTCCCCGCACCACTGCCGCCGCTCGAAGGTTTTACCTTCGAGGGTTTTCGCAATACCGACGGTTCGGTCGGCACCAAGAACATCCTCGGCATCTCCTCCTCCGTGCAATGCGTCAAGGGCACGATGGAATATGCGGTGAAGCGCATCCGCACTGAACTCTTGCCAAAATATCCGAACGTCGACGACGTCGTGCCATTGACGCACGCCTATGGCTGCGGCGTCGCGATCAATGCGCCCGATGCGGTGATACCGATCCGCACGCTGCAAAATATCGCGCAGAACCCGAACTTTGGCGGCGAGATTCTGGTCATCAGCCTCGGCTGCGAGAAGCTCGCACCGGAGCGGCTGGTGCCCGAAGGCATCAGCGACGCCATCGTGCGGATGCAGGACGAAGCCTTCGACGGCTTTGGTGCCATCGTCGATGCGATCATGACCCAGGCCGAAGCCCGCCTGAAGATCCTCAACAAGCGCACCCGCGAGACCTGCCCGGCCGCCGATCTCGTCATCGGCCTGCAATGCGGCGGCAGCGACGCGTTCTCCGGCGTCACCGCCAACCCCGCCCTCGGCTTCGCAGCGGACCTGCTGGTGCGCGCCGGTGCCACCGTGATGTTCTCGGAAGTGACGGAAGTGCGCGACGCCATCCAGCTCCTCACCCGCCGCGCCATCAACGAGGATGTCGGGCGCGCGCTGGTGCGCGAGATGGCCTGGTACGATTCTTATCTCGCACGCGGCGGCGCCGATCGCAGCGCCAACACCACGCCCGGCAACAAGAAGGGCGGCCTCGCCAATATCGTCGAGAAGTCATTGGGCTCGATTGTGAAGTCCGGCTCGTCCGCGATCACCGGCGTGCTTTCGCCCGGCGAGAGGGCGACGCGGAAGGGCATGCTGTTTGCGGCAACGCCCGCCTCCGACTTCATCTGCGGCACGCTCCAGCTTGCCTCCGGCATGACGCTGCAAGTGTTCACCACCGGCCGCGGCACGCCCTATGGTCTTGCGGCTGCGCCCGTGATCAAGGTCGCGACCCGCACCGAGCTCGCACGACGCTGGAAGGATTTGATCGATTTCGACGCCGGCGGCATCGCCACCGGCGAGAAGACCATCGAGGAAACCGGCTGGGACCTGTTCCGCCTGATCCTCGACGTCGCTAGCGGCCGGACAAAACCGTGGTCGGATCGCTGGGGCATCCACAACGATCTCACGCTGTTCAATCCTGCGCCGGTGACCTGAAGGCCGGCAAGCGCACCCACAAGAGGACGTCTCAATGTCCCGCATCACGACACTGCGCACGATCCGCATCGACGAGCGGCCCAACCTGATCTGGGTCGAGATCGAGACCGATGAAGGGCTGACGGGCCTCGGTGAAAGCTTTCGCGGCGCGCAAGCCGTCGAGGCCGCCGTGCACGAGCTCGCGGCACCGCTGGTGCTCGGCCAGGACTCGCGCCGCATCGAAGCGATCTCGCGCCAGTTACTGACGCCCTATCTCGGCTTTCACAGCGTCAGCGCCGAGGTCCGCGCGGCAAGCGCCATCGACATCGCGCTGTGGGACATCAAGGGCCAGCGCCACGGCATTCCCGTGCACGAGGCGCTCGGCGGCGCGAGCCGGCTGGAGATCCGCGCCTACAACACCTGCGCCGGCTATGCCTATAACACCAAGAGCGCGAGACGCCGTGAAATCGGCGCTGATGATGCCGCGCTCGGCCCCTATGACGACCAGGTCGCCTTCATGCGCGACGCTGGTGCACTCGCCGAGAGCCTGCTCAGCGAAGGCTACGGCGCCATGAAGATCTGGCCGTTCGATCCGTTTGCCGCCAACGGGGGCCATTCGATCTCGCTCACCGACCTCAAGATCGGGCTTGAGCCATTCCGAAAAATCCGAGATGCGGTCGGCGATCGCATCGAGATCATGTGCGAGCTGCATAGCCTGTGGGGCACGCACAGCGCCGAACGGATCTGCCGCGCACTCGAAGACTACGGCGTGTTCTGGGTCGAGGATCCCCTCAACAAGATGGACGATGTGCAAGGCCTCGCGGACCTCAGGCGGCGCGTGAAAACACCGATCTGCGGCAGTGAGACGTTGGCCGGCGCGGCGAGCTTCCGCAATCTGCTCGCGGCCGACGCCGTCGACGTGGTGATGCTCGACATCGCCTGGTGCGGCGGCCTGAGCGAAGCGCGCAAGATTGCGGCGCTGGCGGAGGCCTACAACAAGCCGCTTGCGCCGCACGACTGTACCGGTCCGGTGGCGCTGATGGCCGGCCTGCATCTGGCGCTGCATACTCCGACCGCGATTTTCCAGGAAGTCGTGCGCGCGACGCTGTCGACCTGGTATCGCGATCTCGTCACGGCGCTGCCCGCCGTGAACAACGGCATCGTGTTGGCGCCGACCACGCCTGGCCTCGGGCTCGCCCTCAATCCGGACCTGCGCCGACGTGCTGATGCAGTGGTGCGAGAGTCCAAAGTCGGCGCGTGAAGCGGGATCGTCGGTTTTTCGCGAAACCGTCCGGAAACATTGGCGCGGAAAACTTCGTCCTCGTTTCGTGCCGTCGTATCACGCAACCAAATTTATCCGCTGGCAGCGATCGAATGTTCGCATACAAGCGAACCTGTTGCCGCAGTGCCGCGACCAAACCTCCGATTGATATCTTCAACGGAGATTTTCCAATGCGTATTCTCACAATGATTGCCGTTTCCGCCGCGATGATTGCGAGCTCGGCCGGTGCATTCGCCGGCGAGCTGCCCTCTTACGAAGTGAAGTCGTTTCCGATCTCGGCGACGCAAGTCCAGGTGCTCGGCGGCACCGGCGTCGAGGAGCCGTCGACTGCGCCCGCGATGATCGTCGCCGGCATGCCCGCCTCGCCCGCGCAAATGTCGGTGCTGTCGCCGCGCGTGAAGCGGCTTGCGAGTGTGAATGCGGAGAGCGAGGCGCGCTGAGCGACTCCTGTCTTTCCGGGGCGTGCGTCGTCCCGGAAAGACGTCTCACCTCTACGTCATGCTGCCCGGCATGAAGCAGCGCACGCGCGGATGGCCGTCGATGTAGTGCTTCCACACCATGGTGCGGCCGATCTTGTTCGGCTCGGTGAGGACGGCGCCGTCGGGCACGACGACCCATTCGTCATCGAGGTGCACGCGGTAACGCCCCTTGTCGGATTCCCAATCGACATCGGCGACGACATAGCCGTCGGCATCCGAGCAGCATTGCCCGTATTCGCTATGCAGGCTCTCGAACCAGGGTTTGAGCGGCGAGTTGGCGTAGCGTCCGTCGTCGCGTGCCTGCGCCGACGTCGCCAGCAGCGCCGTCAAACCGAGCAGCATCGCCGCACACGGTCTTGCAAGTCTCATGTCGTCTTCCCGCGGATCGAAGTCAGCGCCGCGAGGGACAGGCACCGCCGTCCGCCTGCCGCGCGGTGGCGGCAGGCGCAGAGACAGCGACTCAGCTCCCCCGGCAGCTTTGCGACAGCTATGCAAATCCGGCGCCAGCGTGCATTCCGGGGAACTACTGCCGCACGCACTTGCCCACGATCGTGCGCGTCGTGCAGATGTGACGCGCCGGCGATTTAACGCAGCTGTTTTCGAGGCTTTCCTTGGCGCGCCGGGACGTGTACGAACATTGCCGCGAACCTTATCGCATTGTTTAACCAGCTGTTTCGATTAGAGAAATCGGGTGCTGTCGTGACTGGCATCGGACCGTCAGCGCTATGAGTGATTCGAAAGACCTGCTTCCCAGCCAGCAGGACCCGACCGATTTGCCCGCGAACCAGGTGCAGTTTGCGCTCGTGATTTCGCGCATGCTGGATACGGTGAAGGAGGATCCGGAGGCCAGGCGGCAGATGGTCTACGATCTTGCCCGCTACAAGCTCCAGGAGCAGTTCACCTACGCCGACGCCAAGAACATCGACCAGATGAAGCGCGCTCTCGAGGTCGCCATCGAGGAGGTCGAGAAGTTCTCGCGTGACGCGGCGCCGCTCGAGCGCCTGCCGTCGCAACAACTCACATCGTCAAAGGAGACGGGCGGTCTTCTGGTGTCCGGCGACGCGACGGTTTTGCCATCGGGAATCGGCAGGCCGCGCAGCAAGCCGCCTGCGATCTCGGGCCCGCTTCTCCCCGTGATCAAGCGCACGGCGGCTATCCTGCTTGCCGTCGGCGCAGTCATCCTGATCGTCTCGCAGCGCGAGAATATCGCGTCGCTGCGCCGGCTGATGTCATCGCAGCCTTCGGAGATCGCGCTGGTCGCGCCCAAGCCGGAGACGACGATCACGGTTGCCAAGCCGGAAATGGTGACGCCGGTCCCGCCTCCGCCGACGCGGGTGCTTCCGACCGACTACGGCATCTACGCATTGATCGACGACAAGTCGCTGGCGGAGTTGAACGCGACCGGCGTGATGGCGCCGGACATGCGCATCGCGATTTCACCGGAGTTCAAGAAGCCTGATCGGCCGCATCTGCCGAACGGCCGCGTCAAGTTCATCGTGTTCCGCCGCGATATTGCAAACGTGATCCCGGAGCGCGTCGAAGTCCGGGTTGCCGCGAAAGTCAGGGAGTTTTCAACTGACGCCGCAGGCAAGACGTCGAGCGGCGGAGACGATGTCGGGGTCATCCGCAACTTCTCCTATCCGTTCCGGGTCTCGCCGATTCCGGGCAAGGCCGAGATGTACGAGCTTCACGCCAGCGATTCAGAGCTTGAGCTTGCGCCGGGATATTACGTCCTGAGCCTGGGATCGCAGGCCTATTATTTCCAAGTCGACGGCGAGATCACCGATCCGCGCCAATGCCTCGAGCGCGTCGCCGCCGGCAACGGCACGTTCTATGCGCCGTGCAAGAAGGCGCGGACGTATTGACGGTTTCCGTAGCCGGGTGAGCGCAGCGATACCCGGGAAAAGCGACCCCGCAGATCGCTTCGCTCATGCGGGCTACAAAGGGATGCGCTAGCAGCCTACTTCTTCGCCGCCGGCGCCATCATCATCGCGCCGCCCTTCTTGGTCGCAGGCGCGGGCGGCGGCTTGGTCGCGGCGGCCTGCGCGGGGAGATATTTGGCGACGATGGCGGGATCGACTTCGGCGATGCTGGCGTCCGGAAGGCGCTGCCAGGTCTCGTCCTTGCCGAACAGGGAGATGCCGAGGAAGCCGCGCATAGTCAGCGTCTGCCCGTCCGGGCTTACCGACATCTTGGCCTTCCAGATGTTGCCGTCGCGCGGATTGACCACGTTGCCACCTTCATACTTCAATCCCATTCCGTCGCGCTTCATGTCGCGGATGAAGGAGAGCCCGAGCACCGGCGCGTTCTTCCGATCGTCGGCGCATTTCGCGCAGATTTCGTTCGGGTCGTCGCCGGGCCGCGGAAAGGTCTTTGCGATCACGCCTTCGAAGATGCCGTTGTGGTCGATGAAGAGGAACCATCCCACCGTCTTGCCGTCCTCGACCTTCTGCCAAAGGCCCGCGGCGGTTGGCTGGGCCGGCACCGCGGCCGGGGCTTGCGCAGCAGCCGGGTTCACCGCGCCGAATGACAGCGCGAGCGCGAGCAGCGAGAGCAGCCGAAAGCTGAAAAAGAGATTCCGCATTATGATCACCTTGCTAAGCCGCGACTTGAATGGCCGCAGACTACGGCGATTTCGCGAACGATTCCAGCACCAGAAACATGGGGCATCGCCGCCCGTTCCCGCCGCCGTTAGTTGACACCCAGCTTCTTTTGCAGGCTGGAGGACGAGGTCGTGTACTGGAACACGAGCCGCTTATCTGGATAGACGTAGCGATGGGCTTTTTGCGACATCAGCGCGCCCTCGTGGAAGCCGCACAGGATCAGCTTGATCTTGCCGGGATAGGTGTTGATGTCGCCGATGGCGAAGATGCCGGGTACGTTGGTCTCGAACGCTGACGTCTCGACCGGCACCAGATTGTTCTCCAATGCAATGCCCCAGTTCGCGACCGGACCGAGCTTCATGGTCAGGCCGAAGAACGGCAGCAGGGCGTCGCAGGAAACTTCGCTCACGCTGTTGTCGTTACCCTTGACGGTGGCGCCGGTCAGCTTGCCATCGGCGCCGGAGAGCGCGGTGACCTGGCCGAGCCGCAGATCCATCTTGCCGTCGGCCACCAGCGCACGCATCTGTTCGACGCTGTGGGGCGCGGCGCGAAAATCATCGCGCCGGTGCAGCAGCGTGACCCGCTTGGCGAGTGGATGCAGATTGAGCGTCCAGTCGAGCGCGGAATCGCCGCCGCCGACGATCAGCACGTTCTTGTCGCGGAACGTCTCCATCTTGCGCACGGCGTAGTGCACCGAGCTGCCCTCATAGGCCTCGATGCCCGGCACCGGCGGCCGCTTCGGCTGGAACGAGCCGCCACCCGCCGCGATCACCACCACCTTGCATTCGAACACCTTCCCGGCGTCAGTGGTGCAGCGAAATCCGGGATCGCCGATCTTCTCGACCGTCTCGATCATCTCGCCGAGATGGAAGGTCGGGTGGAACGGCTTGATCTGCTCCATCAGCGCTTCGGTGAGGCCCTGGCCGGAGACCTGTGGAATGCCGGGAATGTCGTAGATTGGCTTTTCCGGATAGAGCTCGGCGCACTGGCCCCCGACCTTGTCGAGGATGTCGACGAAATGCGCCTTCATGTCGAGAAGGCCAAGCTCGAAGGCGGCGAACAGGCCGCAAGGGCCGGCGCCAATAATCAGCACATCGGTTTTGATCACGTCGCTCATGTCGTCTCTTTGTCGATGGTTATCGGTTGGACGGCGCCCGGTGGGCAGAGGTGACCCTGCCTGTCTAGCCAACGGGGATGGATCAGGGAAGGCATAAAAGCGAGAGCGCCCCGCAGCCGTACCCACTTGCCGGGTCAGGATAACTGGGCTGTAACGGGATGCGATATGATGGAGATCAATCGGTGAACGCACCAAGCCGCCTCGATACGACGCCGCGCCTGGAGGACTTCCCTTTTCGCCTCAGCGACAACGTCCGCTTCGGCGATCTCGATCCGAACCAGCACGTCAACAACGCGGTCTATGCCACTTATTTCGAGACCGGCCGCGTCACGCTGATGAAGCTTCCCGAATACGGGCTGACCCCGCCGGGCCTCGCCTGGATCATGGTGCGGCTCGATATGCATTTCCGCGCCGAGCTGCACTGGCCGAGCACGATCGAGCTCGGCCTTGGCGTCGTGAAGCTGGGACGGACGTCGGTGACCTTCGAGCAGGTCGTGTTTTCAAACGGGACGTGCATTGCGTCGGCGACGTCCGTCGGCGTCCTGCTCGACGAGGCGACGCGGCGGCCGGCGCCGCTGACCGCAGAGGTGATCGAGAAGTTCAGACCCTGGCACAAGCGCGGCATCGAGGTCGCGCCGCCCGCCGCATAGACGAGAAATGTTTAGGCCTGAAATGTTTAGGCCTGGCGTTCCGGCGTCGCCACGACCAGCCCGTCGAGCTCGTCGGCGACCTTGATCTGGCAGGACAGGCGCGAGTTCGGGCGAACGTCGAAGCCGAAGTCGAGCATGTCCTCTTCCATCGGTGTCGGGCTGCCGACCTTCTCGCGCCAGGCTTCGTCGACATAGACGTGGCAAGTCGCGCAGGCACAGGCACCGCCGCATTCGGCTTCGATACCGGGGATGCTGTTACGGATGGCGGCTTCCATCACGGTCGCGCCGTTCTCGACGTCCACCGTGCGGGTTTCGCCCTTGTGATCGACAAAGTGAATTTTGGCCATGTGTGCTCGTGCTGCCGCGATCTTGGGAAAAAGGAGGGTCTGGGCTGTCCTATAACGGGTCGATCAGGCCCGCGCTAGTGCGTAGGCCGCGCGCTTTTTACGGGGATCGCCGGCCTAGTGCTTCAGGATCGTCTCGATGGCGGCGCGGACCTCGGCCACCGCCTCTTTCAGCGCGGCGAAGGCGTGGGGCTGGTTGTGGCCGATCCGGATTGCGGTCTCCAGGCTTGCGGCGGCGTCCGCCACCGCAAAGGCGCCGATCCCGCGCGCCGAGCCCTTGAGCTTGTGGGCGAGCGCGCCGGCATCAGTCGGCAGCGCCGCCATGGCCGCGATCAGGCGGACCGCCTGCTCGGCAAACATCGCGAGCACTTCCTGTTCCAGCTCGGAATCGCCGAGCGTCATCCGGGAGAGATGGTCGAAATCGAGCGGGCTGTCGATCGGTGCAAGCGGGGGCGAGGGCATCCAGTCCATCCGTTGCAGTTCAGGCGTCATGGCGCAGGCCCCGGCATCGCACGATGGTCCGCCGGTACGGCGGTCAGGTTCCGCCCACCCAAGCATGAAAATGGTTAACGAAATGTTTGGGCTGTTTTACCTAATTCTGCCCGTTTATTGCCGAAAAGTTGCCGCAATCCGGCGAGTCCGGTGGAGAATTTCATTTATTGCTAAGGCGTTACGGCGCGATCCTGTTAACGATGATTAAGATTGTCTTAATCGCAGGCATTTCATTCGCGACGCTCTGCCAATAGGATGTTTTGGAAATTGGCGGACAAGCCGTCCGGGTGGGGACGGCTCGGAAATCCGCGTAAGCGGCATGATCCGGTCTGTGAGCTTGCGTAGCGCGCGGGGCTCGCGGGGGGACGCGTAAAAGTAACGAGGGCTCGGACTGAACATGGCAAACACTCCGAAAAAGGCCAAAGACCCCACGGAAGTTGCGCTTTCTGCGATCCAGGAAGCCCTGAACATCAGCGACACCGCGGCCGATACCAGCCGCAGCGCATCCATGCGCAACGAAACGGCATCTTCCATGGCGCCGCCCGCTCCCCCGATGTTCGACGAGCCGAACTTCGAGCCGCGTCCTGCCGCCAACGAACGTGCCGTGTTCGACCCGATCGAGGAGCCGCGTTCCCAGCGCCGCGCCGCAAACGACGACCGTGCGACCATCGGCCAGCTGCTGCAGACGTTGCAGACGGCACGCCCGACCCGCAACATCTACACCGGCGCGATCATCTTCACCCTCGTCTGGCTCGCGGCCTGCGCCGCGCTGACGGTCGGCTTCCTGCCCTCGATCCAGGCGGCGATGGGCCAGAGTGGCGGCGTGTTGGCGATTGCCGGCCTCGTCACGATGTTCTTCGCGCCGATCATGCTGTTCTTCTTCCTGGCGAGCCTGGTCTGGCGCGGCCAGCAAATGAGTTCGGTCGCACAGGCGATGGCGCAGGTCGCGATCCGCTTCTCCGAGCCGGAAGGCTCGGCCTCCGATTCCATGGTCACCGTCGGCCAGGCCATCCGCCGCGAGGTCGCGGCGATGGGCGACGGCATCGAGCGCGCCATTGCGCGCGCTGGCGAGCTCGAGACGCTGGTCGCCAACGAGGTCGCAGCGCTCGAACGCGCCTATTCCGACAATGAAGTGCGCATTCGCGCCCTGCTCCAGGACATCGCCCATCAGCGCGACAATCTGGTCGGCCAGGCCGAGCAGGTCCGCAGCGCCATCTCCGGCGTACAGATCGATCTGCGCCACGACATCGCCCTGATCTCGGACGCGATCGCCTCGCGCGTCGACGAGGTTGCCAAGTCCATCACTGGCGCTCTCGAAGAGCGCGGTGCCCACATCACGGGCGCTCTGAGCAATGCCGGCGACAACATGATCCTCGCTCTGGGCGAGCGCGGCGGCGACCTGCTCGACCGCCTCGAGGAAGCCAGCAACGAGACCACGCGCGCCGTGCTCGACGCCAGCGAGCGGCTGACCACCAGCCTCAACTTCAAGACCGGCCACGTCCACGACGAGTTCGTCGACCTCGCCGACCGCGTCCACGAGATGCTGAACGAGCGCATCGACCGCATCACCGGCGAATTCGAGCAGCGCTCCTCGGCGATCGTCGACGGCATCTCCGATCGCACCGAGCAGGTGCACGATAGCCTCAAGAATTCGTCGGACTCGCTGCTGCTCGAGCTCGAGCTGCGCTCCAACGACCTCTCCGCCAAGATCGACGACGCCGGCAACCGCCTCGCCGGCCACATCATGACCTCCGGCGACAAGGCCAGCGAGGCGCTCGACGCCACCGTCAACACCCTCGTCGCGAAGGTCGTGAGCCAGACCGAGACCGCGCACGACTCGCTGTCGCTGCAGATGAGCGCGTTCGACGAGCTGGTGAAGAACCAGGGCACCGAGCTGGTCGAGAAGTTCGCCCGAGATTCCGGCACGCTGGGCGCGCTGATCACCCGCCACATCTCCGAGTTCGACCGCACCGTGAAGACGTTCGGCGGCGAGATCGTCGAGCGGATGGGCCAGCGCACCCACGACATCAATGAGTCGCTGAAGACCTATGTCGACAATTTCGACACCCGCTTCACCTCCAACGGCGGCGCGATCACGGCGGTGCTCGACCAGCGCCTGCTGCAGTTCGAGACCACGGTCGGCGAACGCGTCACCCATCTCGATGCCTCGCTGAACGGCAAGATCGCCGGCCTCGACAGCACGATCGAAGGCCACATCAAGACCTTCGACGAGCAGCTCGGCGGTCGCGTCGGCGCGCTCGAGCAGTCGTTCGACACCCGCGCCAGGTCGGTGACCGAGACCATCGACGGTCGTCTCAATACGCTCTCCTCGACGCTGACCGACGGTGCCGCGCAGGCGATCCAGTCGATCGACTCCCGCCTCACCCACCTCACGACGTCGCTGACCGACGGCGCGTCGCAGGCCATCGAGCAGATCGATACCCGCCTCAACTACCTCACGACCTCGCTGACCGATGGCGCCTCGCAGACCATCCATTCGATCGACACCCGACTGACGCACCTCACGACGACCCTGACGGGCGGCGCGACGCAGGCGCTCGAATCCATCGACTCCCGCCTCACCTACCTGACCACCGCCGTGACCAACGGCGCCTCGCAGGCCGTGCAGTCGATCGACACCCGTCTCACACTGCTGACCTCGACGCTCACCGACGGCACCGCGCAGGCGATCGAGGCGGTTGACCGCCGCATCACCGGCGTCACCGAGGTCATCGACGGCCGCAGCATGCATCTGACCGACACGGTCACGGCGCGCTTCCAGGAGATCCACCAGGCCATCGAGACCAAGGTCGGCTCGGTCGCCAGCGACATCGACGTGCGCGTGGCGCAGTTCGAGGACCTGCTCGGCTCGCGTGTCGAGGCCGTCGCCGGCCGCATCGAAAGCAGCGGCCGCCAGGCCAGCGAGGACATGATGTCCCGCGCCGAAATGATCTCGACCGCGATCCGCTCGCATGTCGAGGACGCCGAGCGCTCGCTCACCAACCTCGTCGTCAACACCAGCGAGACGATCCAGACCGGTGCGCGCACCGCGCAGCAATCGCTGATGACGGTCTCCTCCGACGTCAACGCCCAGCTCAAGATGACCTCCGCCGAGGTCGAGCGCGCGCTGACTGCGGTCGGCACCGGTGCTGCGAACTCGATCCTGACCAGCGCCCGCGAAGCGCAGTCGACCCTGGTCGCCGCCTCCGGCGATGCCTCCAACCAGATCAAGGGTCTCGCAGCCGACGTCGAGCGCACGCTGTCGGCGACCGGTTCTGCCACCGCAGCCTCGATCCTGGCCGGCGCCCGCGAGGTGCAGACCACGCTCGTCACGGCCTCATCGGACGCGGCCAACCACGTCAAGACGCTCACCGCCGACGTGCAGCGCTCGCTGTCGCTGGCCGGCACCACCACGGCCGAGGCGATCACCGCCGGCGCCCGCGACGCGCAGAGCGCGCTGATCGCGGCCTCGAGCGAGACCGCCAACCAGATCAAGGCGCTGTCCTCCGACGTGCAGCGCTCGCTCTCGATGGCCGGCACCTCGACGGCAGAGACCATCATGACCGGCGCCCGCGAAGCGCAAAGCACGCTCGTCAATGCGTCCACGGATGCGGCGAGCCAGGTCAAGTCGCTCGCGGCCGAAGTGCATCGTTCGCTCTCTCAGGTCGGCCAGTCGACCGCCGAGACGATCACCACCAGCGCCCGCGACGCCCAGAGCACCCTGCTCTCCGTCTCGGCCGAACAGACCGGCCAGGTCCGTTCGCTCGCAGCCGAGATGCAGCGCGCGCTGGCGACCGCCGGCGGCGCCACCATCGAGGCGCTCACCAGCGGCGTCCGCGAGGCCCAGGGCACGCTGATCTCCGCCTCGACCGATGCGGCCAGCCAGATCAAGTCGCTGACCACCGACATCGAGCGCACGCTGACCGCGGTCGGTGCCGACACCGCCTCGACCATCCTCAACAGCGCGCGCGAGGCGCAGACCTCGCTGACCTCGACCTCGGCGGATGCCGCGAGCCAGATCCGCACGATCTCGACCGAGATCGAGCGTGCGCTCGGCGCAGCCACCGCGAATGCGACCAACGACATCCAGACCAGCGCAATGAACGCCCAGAACGCGCTGATCAACGCCTCCAACGAGGCGAGCTCGCGGGTCAAGTCGAGTTCGGCGGACGTCGAGCGCTCGGTGCTCGCCGCCAGCAGCAGCTTCGGCCAGGCCATGACCGGCAAGACCGACGAAATCGTCACCTATGTGCAGCAGCAGGCCGACCGCCTCTCGAACATGATCGACGCCAAGCGCGGCTCGCTCGTGGATGCGATCGGCTCGAAGACCAGCCAGCTCACGCTCGACATCGATCGCGTCACCTCCGACGCGCTGAAGTCGATCGAGACTCGCGGTACCGCGTTCTCGCAGACCATGATGGGCAACGGCTCCGAGGTGGCCCGGACCATCAACTCGGCAAGCGAGATGGCCACCGGCGCGGTCAACAAGTCGCTCAAGGACCTCGAGCAGGCCTCGCGCTCGGCGATCGACCAGTCGCGCCAGGTGTCGATTGCGGCCGTCACCGAGATGCAGGAGACCAGCAAGATCCTGCGCACCGACACGGTCGCCCTGTTCGAGCGGCTGCGCGAAGGCAACATCCTGCTCCAGGAGGTGCTGACCGGTGCGCACGACAACCTCAATTCGCTCGAGCGGGCGCTGGTGACACGTGTCGCCGACTTCGTCTCGGCGATGAACGACGTCACCTCGCGCAACGGCGCGGCGACGCAGAACCTGGAAGACCAGCTCAACGTCTTCAATACGAAGACCACGCGGGCGCTCCAGGATCTCGGCGAGCTGTCGACCCAGTTCGACGCGCACGGCAAGGCGCTCGTCGAAGCCGCCCAGGTTGTGGAGCAGAGCAACAAGAACACCACCGCCTCGCTCGCCGAACGCAAGCTCGGGCTGGAATCGCTCGTCACCACGATCGACCTGCGCACGACCGATCTCGACCAGCGCCTGTCGCGCTTCACCGGCCTGCTCGATGAATCGCTGGCCGCCGCCGAAGAGCGTGCCCGCGACATCGCCCGCGTGGTCGCGGAGACCGCCGGCGCAGGTTCCGCCGCGATCACCCGCCAGTTCGAGGCCGTGCGCGCGGCGTCGGAGGAGGAGCACCGCCAGACCGTCGAGTCCATGCACGACATCTACCGCCAGACCACGGACGAGGCGGATGCGATGTTCAAGCAGTCGACCGAGAAGTTCTCCAATCTCGTCTCCAGCATGAAGCAGATGGCCTTCGAGATGCACAACGAGCTCGAAGCCACCCGCAACGAGCTGCGCCGCGGCGTGCTCGAGATGCCGCAGGAGGCCGCCGAGAGCACTGCGCAGATGCGCAAGGTGATCGTCGACCAGATCGAGGCCCTCGCCGAGCTCAACCGCATCGTGGCCCAGCATGGCCGTGGTCTCGACGTCTCGACGACGGGCCGCGCTTCTGTCGCCGTCCAGCGCCAGCAGGAAGAGCCGATGATGGCAACCGCCGGCGCGCGCAGCACCGAGACCCGCGGCCGCGACACCGGCAGCGCCTCCACGCTGCCGCCGCCGGACCTCGGCATGCCCGCCCCCTCGCGCCGCACCGAAGCGCCGCCGGTTGCGCCCTCCAGCAACGACCAGGGCCGTGACGGCTGGCTGTCGGACCTCCTCAACCGCACGGACGCCAACCAGGGCGCGCCGACCGGTCGTGAGGCGCCCCGCGGCCGTGCGGCACCCGCGCCGCAGCCGCAGGCCCCGCAGGCCAGCAGCAATCCGCTGGAATCGCTGTCGCTCGACATCGGCCGGCTGATGGACCGCAACCTAGCCGCCGAGATGTGGGACCGCTACCAGCGCGGCGAGAACAAGGCCTTCACCAAGCGCCTCTACACGCCCGCCGGCCAGAAGGCCTTTGACGAGGTCGCCCGCAAGTACCGTTCCGATCGCAACTTCAAGGCCACGGTCGACCGCTATGTCGCCGAGTTCGAACGCCTGCTCGACGAAGTCGCCCGCGACGGCCGCGGCCCGCAGGAGCTGCGCAACCACCTGACCTCGGAGACGGGGTTGGTCTACACGCTGCTCGCGCACAGCGCGGGCCGGCTGGGGTGAGCGACAACAAATAACGAATGAGAAAACGGAGGCCTCGCGGCCTCCGTTTTTGTTTGAGCTCGTCCTTGCGAGGATGCCGTTGAGAAAGCTTGCGCGTCACCCGGCACTCTCGTGCCCCGGACGCTGCGCAGCGCCTCTTCGGCGGTGCGCTGCAGAGCCGGGGCCCATCGCGCTGCATTTTACCGTGCTGCGTTCTGGGTCCCGGCTCTGCGCAGCAGCGTTACACGCTGCAGCGCGTCCGGGACACGAGACCGGACGCTGCGATAACGAGGAGAGATCCGTCGACTACACGCTTACTGCCGCCTGCGTTCGGGCGTCGCGGCGGGCTTCGGCGGCTCGGCCGCCGGCGGCGGAGCGGCGGCCGGTGCGCTGTTGCTGGCGCCGAACAACACGCGGGTCGGGTTGCGGTCAAAATTGTTCACGGCGCGGCTGATGTCGCCGAGCGTACGGCGGCCGTCGGTCATCAACGCGCCGGAGCGCTTGTCAAAATCGTCGGCGAGTTCGCGGATCGACTTCACCGCCAGGAACAACTCACCGCCGTCCTTGCCGCCCGCGAGCGTGTTGAGGCCGAGCATGAGGCTGTCGGCCTTGAGCATCACGCCGTCGACCTTGGCCATCACGTTGTCGATTTTCTCGGAGTTGCGCGCGAGCGAGTTGGTGAAGGTCTCGAGGTTCTTCAGCGAGTTCTTCACCGATTCCTGATTGTCGGCGACGATCTTGTTGATGTTCTGGAGCGTGCCGCGGATGGCTTCAGTGACGTCCTGGAGCTTGTTCGGATCGGCCAGCAGCGTCGGGATGCCGTCCTCGTCGAGCGGCGGCGGAGGTGCGGCCTCCTCACCGCCCTTGAGCGAGATCGCGGCGACGCCGGTCAGGCCCTGGAATTCGAGGCCGACCAGGGTGTCCTTGCGGATCGGGGCGTTGTTCTCGATCATGGCGAGTGCGACAACCCGACGCGGGTTGTCGAGCTTCACCGAGACCACCTCACCCACCCGGATACCGTTGAAATTGACGCTGCCGCCATTGCGCAGGCCCGCGGCGGGACCCTCGAACACCACGCGCAGCGGGCTGCGCTGCTTGGTGGAGTGCAGCGACTGGAACCACAGCACGAAGCCGATCGCCGCAGCGATCACCGCCAGCGTGAACGACCCGATCAATACGTAATTGGCGCGCGTTTCCATCAGCTACTCCGGCACCTCAGCCCATCACCGCGCGGGCGCGCTTGCCATGGAAATATTGCCGCAGCCAGGGATGCTGCGAAGCCTGCATGTCGGCGATCGAGCCTGCCGCAATGATCTTACCGTTCCCTAAAACGGCGATGCGGTCACATGCTGTGTAAAGGCTGTCGAGGTCGTGCGTTACCATGAAAACGGTCAGCCCCAAAGTGCGCTGGAGGGTCCGGACCAGCTCGTCGAAATCGCCGGCACCGATCGGATCGAGGCCTGAGGTCGGCTCGTCGAGGAACACGAGGTCGGGATCGAGCGACAGCGCACGGGCCAGCGCGACGCGCTTGATCATGCCGCCGGACAGCTCCGAGGGAAACCGATCGGCCACTTCGGGCTTGAGGCCCACCATAGTCAGCTTGGCAATGGTGATCTCGTCCATCAGCCGTTGCGAAACCCTGAGATATTCGCGCATCGGAAACTGGATGTTCTGCCGCACGGTCAACGAGGAGAACAGCGCGCCCTGCTGGAACAGCACGCCCCAGCGCCGCTCCACCTTGCGGCGCTGCAAGGTGTTGGAGGCATCCAGATCAACCCCGAACACCTCGATGGAGCCCGCGACCTTCGGCACGAGGCCGATGATGGTGCGCGTCAGCACCGATTTGCCGGCGCCCGACGGGCCGACAAATCCCAAAATCTCGCCGCGCTTGACGTCGAGGTCGAGGCCGTCGAGCACACGCGTTGCGCCGAACTGCACGGTGATGTCGCGGACGCGGATGATGGGATCTTGAATCTCGCTTTGAGCTTCTCTTGCCATCGTCACATCCCGATCGAGGCGAAGAAGATGGCGAACACGCCGTCCATGACGATGACGAAGAAGATGCCCTTCACCACCGACGCGGTGGTGTGCTGGCCGAGCGATTCCGCGCTGCCCTGCACGGCGAGGCCCTCGACGCAGGCGACGATGCCGATCACCGCGGCCATCACAGGTGCTTTGACGATGCCGACGATGAAATGGTCGATCGAGATGGCGTCGCGCAGACGCAGCAGGAAGGCTTCGGGATCGACGCCGCCGTAGAGCCAGGCGACGAGACCGCCGCCATAGAGCGCAGCCATCGCACCGAGGAAGGCGAGGATCGGCAGCGCGAGCACCAAAGCCAACATGCGCGGCAGCACCAGCACCTCGATCGGATCAAAACCCATGGTGCGCAGCGCGTCGATTTCTTCCCGCATCTTCATCGAGCCGAGCTCGGCGGTGTAAGCGCTGCCCGAGCGGCCCGCGACCATGATCGCGACCAGCAGCACCCCGATCTCGCGCAGCACCAGCACGCCGAGCATGTCGACGACGAAGATGTCGGCGCCGAAGCGGCGGAAATGGAAAATCCCTTGTTGCGCGATGATGCAGCCGATCAGGAAGGTGATCAGCACCACGATCGGCACAGCGCGCCAGCAGACCTGCTCCATGTGATGCACGGTCGAGGTCAGGCGGAACGAGCGGGGGTGGATCAGAGTGCGAAAGCCTGCCGCGAGCACCGCGCCGAGCATGTCGACGAGGCCAGCCACCGTACCGGCCACGCCGGCAACAGTGCGCCCGATTTGCTCCAGCATGCCGGTGATGGTGATCGTGCCCGAGTCGGTCACGGGGTTTGCCCTAACCCGCCGCACCTCGTCCACGAGGCTCGAATAGTTCGCCGAGAGGCCCGCGATCTGCGCCTCGACCGCTCCCTGCGTCAGGCTGCGGCGCAGCCGCTCGATCAGCCAAGCGCCAAAAGTGTCGAGCTTGGCGACCTCGGAGACGTCGATGAAGATGCTTTGGGGGCTGCCGGCCAGTTTCTCGGCATCCGCCACCATCCGCTCAAGGACCGGCGCGAAACTCGCGGTCCAGGTTCCGGTGGCGCAGAGTGCCAGCGCATTGCCCTTGGTTATCCGCTCCAGCTTCGGATCGCCGCTCAAGATGTCCGCTCCCGTGCCGGGGCGCCAGAAACGGATGAAATCAGATGGTTGCGCACGCGCCCTTACCCGGAGAAGCTATCCCCAACTGGTTAATGTTAGTTGCTAGAGGTAACTAGCAGGTTCAGATTTCGCCAGAGTTCAAAATGACTTCCAGCAAAGTTCCGGCCCTGGCCGCGCGAATCGAGCGCTTTCCCATCGCTGGCAGTTTCACCATCAGCCGGGGCGCCAAGACCGAGGCTGTGACCGTTGTGGCCGAAATCAGCCGGAGCGGCCTGACCGGCCGCGGCGAATGCGTGCCCTATCCGCGCTATGGCGAGACGCCCGAGGCGACCCTTGCGGCCATCCAGGCCATGCAGGCGGCCGTGGCGGGCGGCCTCTCGCGAGAGGCCCTGCAAGCCGCCATGCCGCCCGGTGCGGCCCGTAACGCGCTGGATTGCGCCCTGATCGACCTCGAGGCCAAGGCGGCGGGCCTGCGAGCCTGGAACCTGCTGGCCCGCCCGATCCCGGGTGAGCGCACCACGGCCTACACGATCTCGCTGGGCACCCCCGAGGCCATGGCGGCCGCCACAGCCAAGGCGGCGCACCGGCCGCTGCTCAAGATCAAGCTCGGCGGCGACGGCGATCCCGAGCGAATCGCGGCCGTGCGCAAGGCGGCCCCCGAATCCGAGCTGATCGTCGATGCCAACGAGTCCTGGACCGAGGCCAATCTGGAGCAGAATCTTGCCGCCTGCGATGCCGTCGGCGTTACCCTGGTGGAGCAGCCGCTGCCGGCCGGGAAGGACGAGGCGCTGGCGCGAATCAAGCGGCCGCTCGCGGTCTGCGCCGACGAGAGCGTTCATGACCGCAACTCGCTCGCGCCGCTCCGCGAGCGCTACGACGCCGTGAACATCAAGCTCGACAAGACCGGCGGCCTCACCGAGGCCCTCGCCATGGCGGATGCCGCGCAGGCGCTCGGCTTCGAAATCATGATCGGCTGCATGGTCGCAACCTCATTGTCGATGGCCCCCGCCATGCTGGTGACGCCGCAGGCGCGCTTCGTCGATCTCGACGGTCCCCTGCTGCTGGCGCGCGACCGCGATCACGCCCTGCGTTACGACGACAGCCTGGTCTATCCGCCTGATGCCTCGCTCTGGGGATGAGCGCTCAGCCGATCCCGCGCCGACCAGATGACGAGCGCGCCGGCAGCGGCCATCGCAGCCATGACGTAATAGAGATTGTCGCCGATGCGGGCGTAGATCGCGCCTGACGCGATCGAGGTCGTCGCGCCCAATAATCCGCTGCATGCGGCATAGTAGCCCTGCCCACGTGCGATCTGATGCGAGGGCACACGCTGCACCAGCAAAGTCATCGTGCCGACGATGGTCATGCCGAAGGTCAGGCCGTGACCAAGCTGTGCGATTGCGAGCAGCGCGAGCGGCGGCTCGTTGGCGGTGACGATCCAGCGCGCCACGGCGCTCAAGCCCCCGATCGCGATCATCGTGGACGGATGCAGCGAGAAGCGCGGTGACAGCGCGAACACGACGATCTCGGCGATCACGCCCAGCGTCCACAGCCCCGCGATGGTTAAGCCCCCGAGACCGTGGAGCTGCCAGTTGATGGCGGAGAACGTGTAGTACGCGACGTGGCTGCCCTGGATCAGCGCGGCCGAGACGATCACGGCCCAGAAGCCGCCGTCGCGCAGCAACGCTTTGCCTGGATGCGCTTCAGCGGTCTTGCGCCTGACATCGTCGAGCGGCTGAAGCAGAAGGCTGGCCGCGACCGCAACGACGGCCCATGCGACGATCACCCAGATCAGATCGCGCGCCGCGATGTGGTCGACGAGAAAGCCGCAGGCGAGCGAGCCGGCCGCAAACGCCGCCGAACCCCACAGCCTCAAAGGCCCGTAGTCGAGCCCGTAGCGCGCGACGCCGCGGAGCGCATAGGCGTCCGTCAGCGGGGTGGTCGGGGTCCACATCATGCAGGTGATCGCGTAGATCAGGAACAGCGCCAGCGGCTGCTGCTGCAAGCCGACCGCCGTAAAGCCGATCGCGGTCGCCAGCACCGACACCATCATTGCGGTGCGAATGGCGTGTCGCTTTTCGGCAATGGCAGTGATCTGCGGCAGCGTGGTGAAGCGCGTGATCGCCGGCAGCGCGTTGATCAGACCGATCCAGCTTGGGTCGATGCCGATCGCCTTCAGCCAGACCGGAAAGAACGGCAGATGCGTGCCCGAAACAGCAAAGACAGCCGAATAGAACAGCGCGAGACTCACGGCGAATCGCCGCTTGACGGTTGCTGCGATGGGGATTTGTGATTCGGGCGGCATCAAACCAATTGCGATTCGGTCGATATCGTGGTGATCGTTACAGTAACGCGCACTGATTTGCGCGACGAGATTGACATGGCCAACGAAGCATTCGCCCTCTCGCCTATGTCTGCCCGCGCGGCCGAGCCGAACGAGCAGGATTACGACGCGATCAGCGAAGCCTTCATGGAGACCGCGCGCGGCCGCTGGTTCCTCGGCGAATATGCCAGGCGCAACCGCAATGCCGACACCAGCATGGTGCTCGACGCGGTCGCGAAAATCGAAGAAACCCTTGCGGCACAGCGGCAACCCGTCGTCGAGGACCGCCTGCCCGAGGCGCTGGTCGAGATCCGCCGCGCGATTCGCGAGGCCGAGACGATCGCGATCGCGGCCTGCGATCCCGCGGAGATCGAGGCGAGCCTCGCAGCGATCCCGCGCGGCGTGCGCATCATCAAGGAAATCTCCTGGCGCTGGCGCGAGATCGGCGCCGACGGGCGAATCTGCGACCTCATTGATTCGCAGCTCTCCTCCATCGAGGCGGCTTGCGGACAGATTTCGACCATCGACCCCCGCGCCGAGCTCAAGGCCGCATTCGATCTGCTCAGGGATCGGATCGGGCAGCTCGACGGCGACACAGCGCCGCAAGCGGCAGTGAGTCCGGCGCCGGTACAGGAAGCACCGCCATCCGTGGCGGAGCCTGCGGCGATGGTCAGCGAAGCACCCGTGGCTTTTACGGAGGCGCCGCAAGACATCGCGGAGGCTATCGAGCCCGAAGCAGCAATTGAAGCGTCCAGCACGACCGAGGCGTTGGCAATTGCCGAGGCGGCAATGGACGCTGCCGTCGCGCCGGAGGTCGCCGCCGAAGACCACACCGTGCTCGAAAACGTCGCGCAAGAGCCGATCGTCGAGCCCGCCGCCTTCGCGGAGGTCACCGACGAGGTCTCGCTCGACGCCGCCGCGGAAGCCGAGGACGAAGCCATCCTCGACGCCATCGCGCTGGAGATGGCCGCGCCCGATCCGGAGTTCGACGCGATCATCGAGCCGGTCGAGATGGAAGTGGCTGTTCCGGAGCCGATGGAGGTCGCAGCGCCGATTGCCGCCGAGCTTCCGGAACCGATCGCACCGGCGCCCGCCGCACCGATCATGGAAGAGCCTGCCGAGGAAGCGCCGATCGCGATGGAGTCGCTGGCGCGTCTTACCAACGCGATTGCGGAAGCTGCCGCCGAAGTGATGGAGCAGCCGCCGCAGGCCATCGCCGCCACGGCAATATTCGGCGCGGCGCCGACCGCGACGCTGCCGATGCCCTCGCCCTTGTCCGAGCCCTCGCTCGGCGCCACCATCCTCGCCAGCGGCATCCTGCAAAAGCCCCGCGCGGCTGCCAACGATCCCATGGCGCCCATCCGCCGCATGACCCAGGCCGAGAAGATCGCGTTCTTCTCGTAAGGCGCGCAGACTCTCTCCATCGTCATTGCGAGCGCAGCGAAGCAATCCAGAATCCCTCCGCAGCAAAAATCTGGATTGCTTCGCTACGCTCGCAATGACATCCCATAAGCCCGATCGTCACAACCATGTCCCCCACCGAAGAGACTCTCACCCTCTGGCGTCCCGTCGGCCCGCAGGAGCTGGAACTGATCCAGCAATCCGGCATGCGCACGTTTCCGCCGCGCCTGCCGGACCAGCCGATCTTCTATCCGGTGCTGACCGAAGACTACGCCGTCAAGATCGCACGCGACTGGAATGTCCCGGCGAGCGGCGCGGGCTTCGTGACGCGCTTTGAGGTCAGGCGCGACTTCATCGCAAAATACGACGTGCAGGAGGCCGGTGGCCGCTCGCATCTTGAGTACTGGATCCCGGCCGAAGACCTCGATGCGTTCAATGCCGCGATCGTCGGCCTGATCGAAGTCGTCCGCAGCTTCCCTTAGCCGCAATTCCAGACCGCGCCGATCGGCGTCCGCGTCCAGCACGGGCCAAAACTGCCGCCATTGTAGCGGCCACCACCGAAGCCGGGCCGGCCGAAATAGCGCCATTCGCCATCCCAGCCGTAATATTGGGGAACCGGATCGATGTACCAGTGGCGGCGGTCGCTGGGCGACATGCGCCGCATCGCCTCTTTCTGCTTGTAGAGCGGAACGCTGTTGCTCAGCGGCTGACGATAGCCCGGCAGGAAGCCATAGCCATGCCAGGCCTGCTTGGGGCGTTTTTGAATTGACGCAGCGGACGCGATAGCGGGCAGCAGCGACAGGATGACAGCAACGGATAGACACATAAGGCGCGACATGGAGAGACCATAGACAGTCGCTCGCGAGATGGCCATTCAAATCCGGGTGCGAGACTTTTCGCCGCTTCGCATCGCTGGCCTTCCGAGCCGATGACGTCTCCTAGCCGATCACGCCCTTCCTGATCAGGAAGCAGCCATAGCCCCGGCTGTCCCCCACCTGCACCACACCAAAGCTCGCCGCCGCCGCGCGATAAAAATCCGGCCGCGAGAGTTTTCCGGGAGCAACAGTGCGGCCGGCGGCGCGTTCGATTTCCGCCAGCACCGCGCGTTGGACATCAGGCACACGGTCGGCATCGTCGACCGGCGCCATCACGCGCACCGGATCGGGATCGAAATCGTCGAGCGGGTAGACCGACATGATGGCGCGGATGGCGGTCTCCATGCTCATGCCCGGCAGCTGGATCAGGCGCTGCGATGTCGTGCTCTGCGCGATGCGGGTGGCCGGATGATTGGCATCGACGAACACGAGGTCGTCGCCATGGCCCATGGAGGCCAGCAGCCAGAGCAAATCGGGCGTGAGGATCGGATCGATCGATTTCAGCATGTGACGGAATGTCCTCCCAAGCGTCTCTTCCGCTCACCATAGCAGGTTCCAAGCGTGATTCAGATCACGCAGCCTACCATGGTGATCGCCATCACGGACCTCCGCCTCGAACGCGGCCAGGCTTCCTCGCAACCAATCTCGCATCGAGATCAGTGCCAGAGGAGCACGCCATGTTCCGCCTAAAGCCTTTCCTGATGACGGCTAGCCTCGTGGGAAGCCTGTTCGGCTTCGCCTGCGGCCCTGTCTCCGCGCAAGTCGCCCCGGTCCAGCCGGCCCCCACCGCGCTGCAAGGCCCAGAACAGCGGGTTGCGCTGGTGATCGGCAATTCGAACTACCAGAACGCGCCGCAGCTCGCCAATCCCGACAATGATGCCGAGTCGATGGCGCAGTTCTTGAACTCGGCCGGCTTCGAGGTGGTTGCGGCGACCGACCTGACCCAGAACGACATGCTCCGCGTCGTGCAGGACTTTTCCGCAAAAGTCTCCGCGCGCGGTCCGAACACGGTGGCGATGATCTATTACGCCGGCCACGGCGTGCAGCTCGCCGGCGAGAACTATCTGGTTCCGGTCGATGCCAAGGTCTCCAGCCAGACCGAACTCGTCAACAATTCGGTTCGTCTCGTCGACGTGATGTCGACGCTGGAGACGATCCCGAGCCGCATGCGTATCGTCATCCTCGATGCCTGCCGCAACAACCCGTTCCCGAACGTGAATGATGCCGGCCGCGGCCTCGCCATCGTCGATGCCCCGAACGGCTCGATCGTCGGCTACTCGACCGCCCCGGGCGCGGAAGCGCAGGACGGCACCGGCGGCCACAGCCCCTACACCCAGGCCTTCCTGAACGTTGCGCGCGAGCCCAACGTGCCGATCGAGCAGCTGTTCAAGCGCGTGCGCCTCGAAGTGAACCAGACCACCCTCGGCGCGCAGATCCCGTGGGAGAGCTCGTCGCTGACGTCTGACTTCACCTTCTTCGGTGACACCGCCATTGCCGCCAACCGCGCGCCGGTGAATGCGCCCGTCGTGCAGATGGCCTCCAACCTGCCGAGCCGCTCGACCCGGCAGGCCTATGACTACGTCGTGTCCGAGGCTCGGCCGGAGTACTATCAGGAGTTCATCCAGATGTATCCGCACGACCCGCTGTGCGACCACGTCCGCTGGCTGCTGAACAACCTGCTGCTCACGCAGGCCTGGCACAAGGCGGTACTCGCGAACTCGCCGCTCGGCTACAAGAACTTCTACGACAGCTACGGCAACACCCCTTATGCGAAGGTAGCGCTGAACCTCGAGGCGCAGCCGAAGCAAATCCCCCTGATGCAGGCCACCAAGTTCCTGGCGCCACAGAACGTCAATCCGATCTTCAAGATCGGCAATCTCGGCCAGCCCAAATACATGCCGCTGATGCAGCAGGGCAATGGCGGGTCGCAGATGAACGGCAATCTGCCGGTCGTGCAGAAGCCGGTCGACAGCAACGTCATCGGCAAGCTCGGCAATGGCGGCCAGATCGTCAATTTGCCGGCCGGCAACAACCAGCCGAACGGCACGTCGTCGCAAACCCCGGGCAAGATCGTCACCCTGCCTGCGCCGACCAACACCAATGGCGGCATCGGCAAGATCGTGACGCTGCCTGCGACCAACACTACGCCGAACGCCGGCAATGCCAACGGCACTCCTGGCAAGATCGTGAGCATGCCGGTGAATGTCGGCAAGGGTGGCACGACGGTCGATACGAAGCCGGTCGTTCAGACGCAGACCAACCCGATCCGCATCAACAATGGCGCGAAGATCAACAATAACCCGGTGAACAAGGTGCAGGTTCAGAATACCCAGCAGAACAACCGGCCGCAATTCAACGCGACGGGCAATGGCGGCAGCAACAACTTCCGCCAGTCGATGAACCAGTCGCAGGGCAACAATGGCGGCGGCAACAACCACCGCGGCTTCATGCACTGATCGCCACACGCCAAACGACAAAGGGGCAGAGCGGAAACGCTCTGCCCCTTCTTCATGTCAAAAGCTTAGAAACTCAGGCCACCAGCTCGGCAAACAGATCCGCATCGACATTGCCGCCGGAGAGCACGATGACCACGTTCTTGCCGGCGACGTTGAGACGCCCCGCGAGCAACGCGGCGAGGCCGACGGCGCCGCCCGGCTCGACCACGAGCTTCAGCTCGTGGTAGGCGAACGAAACCGCCGCGCCGACTTCCTTGTCCGAGGCGGTCACGCCGCGCGCCAGCAGCTTGCTGTTGATCGCAAAGGTCATCTCACCGGGGATCAGGGCCATGAGCGCATCGCAGATGGTGCGGCCCGCAGGCGCATGCGGCTCACGGTGCCCCGCAGTCAGCGAAATGCTGTGATCGTCGAACGCTTCGGGCTCGGCCACCACGATCTCGGCCAGCGGATAGCGCGCTTTCACGGCGGTCGCGACGCCTGCGATCAGGCCGCCGCCCGAGGCCGGCGCTACCACGATGTCAGGCGAAAGGCCGAGCGTTGCCATGTCCTCGGCGATCTCACGGCCGGCGGTGCCCTGCCCCGCGATCACGAAGGGATCGTCGTAGGGCCTGACCAGAGTCGCGCCGCGCTTCTCGGCGATGCCGCGCGAGATCGCCTCGCGGTCGTCGTTGTAGCGGTCGTACAGCACGACGTCGGCGCCATAGGATTTGGTGCGCTCGCGCTTGGACAGCGGCGCGTCCGCGGGCATCACGATGGTTGCGTGCATGTCGAGGATCTTTGCCGCCGCCGCCACGCCCTGCGCATGATTGCCGGACGAGAACGCGACGACGCCGCCGGCGCGCTTGTCCTGCGGGATCGAGTACACTTTGTTGAAGGCGCCTCGGAACTTGAAGGAGCCGGTGCGCTGGAGCATCTCCGGCTTCAGGAACACTTTTGCACCGACGCGCTCGTTGAGCACGGGAAAGGACAACAGTGGGGTGCGGACGGCGAAGGGCGCGAGCACGCGCGCCGCGGCATCGATATCGGCAGGCCCGATCGGGAGGAGCTGTTCGGTCATTGCCGACTGTACCGCGGCTATCGAGGCCCGGGCAAGACACCCCGGCGTGAGGATTTCTTCCCCTCAGGCGACGAAGCGTGGCTGTTCCGTGCCGTTTCGGCCCGGCAGCACCGCGCCGACCGCCAAAATGCTGTCTATGAAGGCCCTCGCCGAGGCCTCCCAGGTGTAGTTGGAGGCGAACTCCACACAGTCCTGCCGGGAGACGTCGAGCGCCGCGAAGCAGGCGTTGCGCAGGTCGTGATCCAGCGCGCCAACCGGCGCATCGCCGATCACGTCGCGGGGGCCCTTCACCGGGAAGGCCGCAACCGGCAGGCCACTCGCGAGCGCCTCCAGCAGGACCAGACCGAACGTGTCGGTCTTGCTGGGAAACACGAACACGTCGGCGGCAGCATAGATGTCCGCCAGCGCCTCGCCGTGCTTTTCCCCAAGGAAGATCGCATCCGGATAGGCTTCCTCCAGCGCGACACGTGCGGGTCCGTCGCCGACGATCACCTTGGTGCCGGGCAGATCGAGGTCGAGGAACGCCTCGAGATTCTTCTCCACCGCGACGCGGCCGACCGACAGGAACACCGGCGCCGGCAGGCAGAGATCGATGGCGCGGGGATGGAACAAACCGGTGTCGACGCCGCGCGGCCACAGCAGCACATTGTCGAAGCCGCGGTCGGTCAGTTCGCGGGCGAGTGCCGGGGTTGCCGCCAACACGGCGCGGCTGGGCGCATGGAAACGACGCAGCGCCCGCCAGATCAGAGATTCCGGAACCGGCATCCGGGCGCGGACATATTCGGGAAAGCGCGTGTGGAAGCTGCTCGTGAACGGCAGTTTGCGCTGGCGGCAATATCGGCGGACCATCAGGCCGATCGGCCCTTCCGTCGCAATGTGGATGCTGTCCGGGCGTGCTTCTGCGATCAGCTTTGCGATTCGCGCCGGGCGCGGCATCGCCAGCCGCACGTCGCGATAGCTCGGCATCGCAAATGTTGGGAACGATTGCGGCGTCAGGAACGTGAATTCGGCGCCGAGCGCCTCGGCTGCGTCGGCAAGCTTGGTCAGCGTCCGAACCACACCGTTGACTTGCGGGTGCCAGGCGTCGGTCGCGACCAGGATGCGCATCAGGCAGCCCTTGCCGCGACCTGCGGGACTTCCGCAGGCTTCTGCGCGTGATCCGCCCAGGTGATGATCTCGAAATGGCCGTCGTCGTGCTCGACCAGCGCGGTGCAGCTCTCCACCCAGTCGCCGCAATTCATGTAGCGGATGCCGCCCTCGTCACGGATCACGGCGTAGTGAATGTGGCCGCAGATCACGCCGTCGGCGTCATGGCGGCGCGCTTCCGCGGCAAGCGCCTGCTCGAACGCGCCGATATAGTTGACGGCGTTCTTCACCTTCTGCTTGGCCCATTGCGACAGCGACCAATAGGGCACCTTGAACATGCGCCGGAAGAAGTTGACGAAGCGATTCATCTGGATCGCGAAGTCGTAGGCCTTGTCGCCGAGATGCGCGAGCCAGCGCGCGTTCTGCACCACGAGGTCGAAGATGTCGCCGTGGATGACGAGGTAGCGCTTGCCGTCCGCGCTGGTGTGGACGGTGTTCTCGACCACGTCGATGCCGCCGAAATGGGTGCCGTAATAGTTGCGCAGGAATTCGTCGTGATTGCCGGGGATGTAGATGACCTTGGCGCCCTTGCGCGCCTTGCGCAGCAGCTTCTGGACCAGGTCGTTATGCGATTGCGGCCAGTGCCAGCTCGATTTCAGCGCCCAGCCGTCGACGATATCGCCGACGAGATAGATCGTGTCGGCATCATGGAAACGCAGGAAGTCGAGCAGAAGGTCGGCCTGAGAACCGCGGGCTCCGAGATGGACGTCGGAGATAAACAACGTGCGAAAGCGCCGTTCCGGGCTCTCGTCACTCACATCGTAACTTCCCATGCGTCAGCCTGTAACAAATGTCCCGTGACAGGGGGATGACAGATTGAACCCTTGAGGCACCCTCAGATACGAATCAGACCTTGCCTCGCCCTCCCCGCGAATATCAGTCGCATGCGACAATCAGGCGACATGGGGCCGCGGCGGCCTCCGCAAAGCTGCGGAATCGCACGGCCTTGGTGGTTCATGCCGGGATCAGTGGCGCCGCGCGCCGCCGGCGTCAGTAGAACTTGTGGAAATGATGGATCGGCCCGTGGCCGTGACCGACGCTGAAACGGTCGGCGGCCGCAATCGCGGCGCTGATCCAGGCCTTGGCATTGCGCACCGCGTGCTCGAGATCCTCGCCCTTGGCGAGCCCCGCCGCGACCGCCGAGGACAGCGAGCAGCCGGTGCCATGGGTGTTTTGAGTGGCGACGCGCGGCGCGGCGAGCGCGATCGTTTTCCGGGAATCGACGAGATAGTCGGTGCTCTCGGCACCCTCGCCGTGGCCGCCCTTGATCAGGACCGCACGGCAGCCGAGCGCCATCAGCCGCCGCCCCTGGCTCTCGATCTCGGCTTCGCTTCGTGCAATGGGCTCGTCGAGCAGAGCCGCGGCCTCCGGCAGGTTCGGTGTGATCACCGAGGCGAGCGGCATCAGTTTTTTGCGCAACGCTTCGACGGCCTCGGACGCCAGCAGGCGGTCGCCGGAGGTTGCGACCATCACGGGATCGAGCACGATGTGTTGAGGCTTCCAGCGCGACAGCGCGGCCGCGATCGCATCGATGCTGGCAGCCTGCGCCACCATGCCGATCTTCACTGCACCGATGTCGAGATCGGAAAACACGGCATCGATCTGCGCGGTGACGAATTCGGCGGGCACCGCGTGAATGCCGGTCACGCCGCGCGTGTTCTGCGCGGTGAGCGCCGTGATGGCGGAGGCGCCATAGACGCCGAGCGCGGCAAAGGTCTTGAGGTCGGCCTGGATGCCGGCGCCGCCGCTCGAATCCGAGCCCGCAATGGTGAGCGCGACTGCAGTTGTCATCGCCGGAGACATTCGCTTGAGAGGGACACCGCCATGGCCTGTCCTAGCGCGACCACGGAACGCCGGCAAGCCGGACGAATCAGGCGGAGACAATGCGGCGCGGCCTTGTCGTCCCGGAATCGTGCACAGGCTGCAAAATATAAGGGCGATTTAGCTTAGGCCTTGGCGTCCACATCGATGAGTGAGAAGTTAGGTGGTGGAACCGTCCAGCGACACCATGTTGCGGGCCACCCCCGGCCCGCAGCTCTCCCGGGGTGGAATCATGTGGGCCTACTTCGAACGCATCCTCGACTCCTCGATGTTTTCACCGCACGGCATCTGCTTGCTGTGGGAGCCCGAGTTGATCTGGCTCCACGTGGTCTCGGACGCCCTCATCGCGGCCGCCTATTTCTCGATTCCGTTTGCCCTCACGATCCTCGTCACCAAGCGGCGCGACCTCCAGTTCGGCTGGGTCTATTGGGCCTTCGCGATCTTCATCATGGCGTGCGGCCTGACCCATGTGCTGTCGATCTACACCCTCTGGGTCCCGGTCTACGGCATCGAGGGCCTGGTCAAGGCGGCGACGGCGGTTGCATCGATCTTCACGGCCGGGGCGCTCTGGCCGCTGTTGCCGAAGATCCTGACGATCCCCTCCCCGTTCGAGCTCCAGAAGGTCCAGGCCGCGCTCGAGGAGGAGGAGATCAAGAGCCGGGACGCAACGCTGCTGCTCCGGCAGGTCAGAGATGCCCAGCGCGCGACGCGTGAAAGCATGACCCGCCTCACCGCGATCGTCGAGACCGCAGTCGACGGGGTCATCCTGTTCGACGCGCAGGACCGCATCCTGTTGTTCAACCCGGCCTGCGAAAGATTGTTCGGCTACAACGCCAGCGAGGTGATGAACCGCAACGTCAGAATGCTGATGCCCGGCGGAGCGAGCATGTTGCCCGACCGCGACGCCAGGCATTTCGCGACCGGCGGCGAAGCCACGGGCCTGCGCAAGGACGGATCGACCTTTCCGATGGAGCTGTCGGTCGGACAGGCGACGCAGGACGGCGAACTGATCTTCGTCGGAATCATCCACGACCTGACCGCGCGCAAGCTGACCGAGCAGCAGCTCCAGCAGGCACAGAAGATGGAAACGGTCGGCCAGCTCTCCGGCGGCATCGCCCACGACTTCAACAATTTGCTGACCGTCATCATCGGCAATGCCGAGCATCTGAGCGAGCAGCTCAAGGCCCGCCCCGACTTGCGGCAGTTTGCCGACGACATCTGCGAGTCCGGCGAACGCGGCGCGGAGCTGACGCAGCGGCTGCTCGCGTTCAGCCGCCGCCAGTTCCTCCAGCCGCAAGCGATCGATTGCCGCGAGCTGCTCGAATCCATGGTCAAGCTGCTCAAGCGCACCTTGCGCGAGAGCATCGAGATCAGGACGGCCTTCGGGCTCGGCACGGTCCTGGCATTCGCCGACCGCGCCCAGCTCGAATCCGCCGTGCTGAACCTTGCGCTGAACGCACAAGACGCCATGCCATCCGGAGGACATCTGACGCTGAGCACGGAGTTCGCCGCGATCGACGAGGACTATCGCGCTATGCACCCGGAGGTGACGTCCGGCAGCTACGCCCTGATCTCCGTCACCGACGACGGCGAAGGCATGACGCCTGAGGTCGTCGAGCATGCCTTCGAGCCGTTCTTCACGACCAAGGACGTGGGCAAGGGTTCGGGACTCGGGCTCTCGATGGTCTATGGCTTCGCCAAGCAATCCGACGGCCACGTCTCGATCTATAGCGAGCAGGGGCTGGGGACGACGGTCCGGATCTACCTGCCGCGCGCCGGCGCCGGACAATCCTCAGGCGACATGCTGGAGAACGACGAGGCCGCGCCGCGCGGCCACGAGACGATCCTGATCGCGGAGGACGATCCGTTCGTGCGCTCCTCGGTGATCCAGAGGGTGGAGGCGCTCGGCTATCGCGTCGTCGCCGCCGTCAACGGCAAGGAGGCCTTGCAGCGGCTGCGTACCGACCCCGGCATCGACATGCTGTTCACCGACATCATCATGCCCGGCGGCATGAGCGGCTGGGACCTCGCCGAACAGGCCCGGCGGCTTCGCCCCTCGCTGCCGGTCCTGTTCACCTCGGGCTATGCGCTGGAGGCCCTGGTCGAGCAGGGCCGCGCGCAGGCGCAGGCGATCATCCTGACCAAGCCCTACCGCAAGGCCGAGCTGGCGGAGCGGCTCAGGGACGCATTTGCCGCGGCGACCGTGACCTCCTGAGCGCCGGACTGGCGGCCGGCAAGTCCGCTTGCTAAAGCGGGGCAGTTTTGGCCTATTATCCGCCAGCTACGCTTTCGGAGTGACTGCAATGGTTCCCTTTTTCGTCCAGATCAAATGCAAGCTCGGCCAGTCCTACACGGTCGCCAATGCGCTTGCCGAAGCCGAGATCGCCTCCGAGATCTACTCCACCGCCGGCCATTACGATCTGCTGGTGAAGTTCTACGTCGACAACGACACCGACATCGGCCACTTCATCAACGAGAAGGTGCAGGTGCTGCCGGGCATCCAGGACACCCTCACCATCATCACCTTCAAGGCCTTTGGCGCCAGCTGACTGCCCGCCTTTGGCGCAAGCCGCATGGTTGCGCAGCCGGCCGCCTGTGCTAGCGTTCGGCCGTTGAAATTGAACTGAGTACTGCAAGTCATGGCTCTCACGACGTCGGTGCCGCTGCTGATCAGCCAGCAATTTGATAGTGAAGTGGTGCTCGCCAACTATCAGAACGGCGTCTACTACAACCTCGACGGCAGCGCCGCGCAAGTCTGGCTCGGCCTCAAGGCCAACCGAACGGTTGAGGAGATCGGCAGCGCCGTCGCGACCGCGACCGCTGGCGATGTGCCGTCCATCACACAACAGGTGCAGGCCTTCGTCGACAGCATGCTGGCGGAAGGGCTCATCGCCGAAGGCGTAGCCGATGCGCGCAGTGAGGCCTCCATTGAGGCTTGGGCGCCGGTGTTGTCGGGCGCATTCGTCGCCCCGGAATTCCAGCGCTTCGACAATCTGAGGGAGCTGCTGCTGATGGATCCCGTGCATGACGCCGGCGACGAAGGCTGGCCGCTGCGCGAGCCTCATGAAAGCTAGCGGCCTCATCCGGCAGGAGATCGCGGCGATCTTCGCCGAGACGGCGTCGGTGCCAGTCGAAGCGTACGCCCGCTGCGGCCCGTTCGGCATGCACATCGGCTTTGCCTCACAGGATCTGGCCGGCATGTTCCTGCCGGCCTATATCCAGTCCACGCCCAGCACGATCGATCTCGACCTGCGCGTCATAACCGCCGCCCACCATGATCTCTCCGCGCTGGTGCCGGAGGCGGCCGAGAAGCCGCGCCTGCTGATCGAGGACGGCATCTATTCGGTATGGCAGCCCGCCGTCATTCCCGTGCTCTATGCGGTCGATCTCACCGCAAAGCGCGGCATTGCCTGGCTGCCGAAGGGCGACGCGCCGCCCTGGATCCGCAGCCGTCCGGCGATTTCGCTGATCCATGCCATGATGCACGACACGCCCTGGTGCGCCGTCCATGGCGCGGCCGTGGGACACGACGCAGGTTTTACGCTGCTCGCGGGCGAAGGCCACAGCGGCAAGACCACGGCGGCGCTGGCCTGCACCAAGGCCGGCTGGCGCTATGCGGGTGACGACTTTGTCGCGGTCAACAGCGCCACCGGCCAGATCGAGCCGCTGTTCTGCTCGGCGCGCTTGCGCCCTGCCCTCGTCGAGACCTTTCAGAATTTCATCGGCGAAACCACGGCGGTCTCGGATTTCAACGGCGAGCCGCGCCACGAGCTGAGCCTCGCCGGTCTCGGCGACCGCATCGGCGGCGGCAGGCTGCGCGCGACGTTCATCCCGCGTCGGCGTGGCGCGGCGTCTCCCGAGTTTGCGCCGGCAAAACAGTCGGACGCGTTTCGCGCGCTGCTGCCGACCACCGCCTACGAATTGCCGGGATGGCCGAACGAAATCGCCGACAAGGTCGCGAAGATCGCAGGCCTCGCGCCGGTGTTTTTCGTCGACACCGGCACCGCGCCGATGGAGATTCCTGCGGCCTTCGCCCACCAGCTGGAACGGCTGTGAGGCCGCATGCGCGTCTCCGTGGTCATCGCCGCCTACAATTCCGAGGCCTACATCGCCGAGGCGATCGAGAGCGTGCTCGGCCAGACCGTCCCGCCCGATGAGGTCATCGTCATCGATGACGGCTCCACGGACGGCACGCGCGGCATTCTCGATGGCTTCAGTGGTCGCATCGTCGCGCTCAGCCAGGCCAACAGCGGTCAGGCCGTCGCCGTCAACAAGGGCCTGGCACGCGCACGCGGCGAGCTGATCGGCTTCTGCGATGCAGATGACCTCTGGACCCCGCGCAAGCTTGAACTGCAATTGGCGCTGCTCGACCATGACGGCGGCATCGAGGCCGCGTTCGGCAAGGTGCAGCAATTCGTCAGCCCCGATGTGCCGGAACAGCACCGCGCGCGCATCAAGCCCGCCGTCGAGATCATGCCGGGCGAGCTGAAGCAATGCATGCTGATCCACCGCGCTGCGCTCGACCGGGCCGGCCCGTTCGACGAGACGCTGCCGGCGACCTTCTTCATCGCCTGGCTCGGTCACGCCAAGCAGGGCGGGATGAAAACCGCCCATGTCGATGACATCGTCGTCCGGCGCCGACTGCATCTCGGCAATGGCGGCCGCACCAATACGGAGGCTCAAAACCTCCAGACGCTGATGGCGCTGCGCAAGGCGATCAAGGCGCAGCGGCCGCCGGAGTGAACACCGGCACGCCGTTGACCGACACCGACTTCACGAACAATCCGAGCAGGCGATGGTCGATCGAATGGCCGATATCCATCGGACGGCCGGTATCGAGCATGCGCAACGCAACGACGATCTTCCGCTCGCCTGTGCCGACGATCTTCGCCTTCAGCGTCAGCTTGAACGGCATCGGATCGTTGCGCCCCGCAATCATCTGCAACACTTCACCGGTCCCGGTATAGGCCGCAAAGCGAAAGCTTTCCGTGCCCGGCGGCAGGAACGGGATCACGCCTAGCTCGACCTCAGCGAACGTCTGCGCCTGTCCGTCGATCGGCACGTCGATGACCGCGAACTGATGATCAGTCCACCGCCCCTCGTCTTCCGGAATGGAAAACCCCTGCCCGAACCAGACGCCTTTTCCGCGCCGCGGATGCGGCGTATCGGCCGCCTGCTGCCAGACCCGCTTCAGGATCGCGTCCCGAAACAAGGGGAAATGCATGACGCTGGCGTCGAACGCGGCGATGGCCGCGCCCGGCAGCCTCAGCCAATCCAACCCGCGAAACGGCGCCTTGAACTGCGCGCGCAACGCCGCGAAGAAGGCGACCCAGAACTGCTGCCATTGCGTGCGCTGCGCCCGCGGCACGCTGCGCACCGCGATCTCGACGGATTTCCCGGGCGGACCGTAGTGCCACAACTGGCCCACCAGACCATCCGGCACGAGCGCCGGCATCTCCCGCGCGACGACGTCGAGCAATTGCGCCGCGAACAGGCTGCCGTTGTAACGCGTCACGATCGAGCGGAAGCGATCCCAATCGACCTTGTCGCCGTAGTTTTCCAGCACGTGGACGACCTCGAGCGCCCGGAAAACCATCTCCTTCTGATCGGCGGGCTCCGGCCGCATGGCCGCGATCGCCAGCTGCTCGGCAAGACCCGGGATCAACACGTCATGGGTCAGCAGCTTCGCCCGCTCGGCGGTCCTGAACAATTCTTCGGTGAAACCGGTGTCGTCGAGCCAGAAGATCGCGCGCCAATGCAGGTCGATGGCCCGGCTGAAGCCGGCGCGCGACATCGCGACAGCATGGATGTCGCGGTCGAAATCGGACTCCGAGAACAGCTCGACCTTCATGCCATGGCTGCGGAACGAAGCCTGCCGCAGCACCTCGATGGCGCGCTGCGCCTCAACGCGGCGAACCAGGAGATCGTAATCCCCCGTCATGCGCTTCGCCATGTAGCTCTCGTCGCGCGCAAACAGCGCACCGCCCTTGATCAGCAGCGCGGCGATGCCGGCGCTTTCGAGCGCTCGATTGGCCTCGACGAGATCGCGCACCCGCGTCGCGTTCGACAGCCAGACATGCTTGACGACGCCGCGCATCCGCTTGGTATCGGCATCGACAATTCCGGCCCTGTCGACCGTGGCGACGAGCAACGGCATGGTGCGGTAGACGATCTCGTCGGCAGCCTCCAGCGGCTCGGAGGCGCGCCAGTTCCGATAGGCGTCGACAGCGGTCTGCCCCTGTCCGAGAGCGGCCCGAAACAGCGTCAGGAAACGCCCATGGAGCACGGTCGGGAGCTTTGCTGTGCGCGCCATCTCAACCAAACGGTTGAACCGCGAGGCCCACTGCATCCGACCCGGTACAATCACGCGTCGAAACAACAGGCACTACTCGCGCAGAGACCAGACAACCCATCGTGACGCAATTCCAATTCTCAACCGGCAACAAAACATGCGGGCGCGCCCCTTGCGTGTCAATTGGAAAGGGCCTGCGTCAGGCGCCGCCCTCCTTGCGCTTCGGTCGCGGCGGACCGTCCACCGGTGGCAGCGACTTCAGGTAATCCGCCATCGCGGCAAGGTCGTCGTCGGACAATTGCGACGTATTCTTGATCACGCGCGTCATCGCGCCGCCGACGCTGTCGCCGTCGGGCAATTCGCCAGTCTTGAGGAAATAGGCGATATCCTTCACGCTCCACTCGCCAAGGCGCTTCTGCGTGATGTTCGGCACCCATCCCTCGCCTTCCGGATTGGGCCCACCGGCAAAGCACTCGCTCGAGATGATGCCGCCCAGCACATTGCGCGGGCTGTGACATTCGGCGCAATGGCCAAAGCTATTCACGAGATAGGCGCCGCGATTCCATTGCGGCGACTTGCCGCCATCGGCGACGAACGGCTTGCCGTCCAGAAACAGGAATTTCCAGATGCCGACATTGCGCCTTATATTGAACGGAAAGGGCAAATCGTGATCACGCACTTTTCCTGCAACCGCCGGCAGCGTTTTCAGATAGGCAAAGAGATCGAGCACGTCCGCGCGCTTGGCGTGCTGGTAGGAGGTGTAGGGAAAGGCCGGGAAATAATGCTGCCCGCCAGGCGAGACCCCGTGCATGACCGCGTTGACGAAATCGGCCTCGCTCCATTTGCCGATGCCGTAGGTCGGATCTGAGGAGATGTTCGGCGCGTAGAACGTTCCGAACGGCGACTTGATCGCGACCCCGCCGCCGAGCCTGAGACGATCGGGCTGGTCGGGAACGGCATGGCAGGACGCGCAGCCGCCGGCGTTGAAGATCACCTCGCCATTGGCGAGGTCAGGCACATGGGCCGGCCCGGCGTTGACGGCGGCGACCACCGGCGCGCTGAGCCACCAATAGACACCGACAGCGGCAATCGCTGCAAACAGCGCCGCCAGAATTGTTCGTTGCAACATTCGGTCCATCCACGCGTTGGGTCGAGCCTATGACCGATATCCGCGCGGCTCCAGCCACGAAGAATTTAGGCAATCCCCCGCGGTAACGGGAATAAACTGAAACGGCGGCTGTTGGAAGTTTGGCAGCTCAACCAGGCCACCAGGGAGAATGTTATGAACAAAACCGTCATCGCCGTATTCGCGCTCGGCGCCGTTGCCTTTACCGGCTCGGCCAGCGCCGAAAAGCTGAAAGCAACGCTCGACGCCAAGTCCGAGGTGCCGGCAACCACCAGCAGCGGCACGGGAACGGCCGATCTGGACTATGACGCCGCCAGCAAGAAATTGTCCTGGAAGCTCAGCTATTCCGGCCTGTCCGGCCCCGCCACCGCGGCCCATTTCCACGGCCCGGCCGAGACCGGCAAGAACGCCGGCGTCGCGGTCCCAATTCCGGGCGCCGCCAACAGCCCGGTCGAGGGCTCGGCAACGCTCACCGACGCGCAGGCCTCCGACCTGCTCGCCGGCAAGCTCTACGTCAACATTCACACCGCGGCCAATCCGGGCGGCGAGATCCGCGGTCAGGTGACGAAGTAGGCGAAAACGCCGCTTCGTCTCGGAAAGGCCGGACGCGAGTCCGGTCTTTTCGATTCCCCATGTCTCAGGCGGGACGCTTCCGCACTGCGACCTGATGGCTCTTCAGAATCACTTCGGCATCGCCGTGCCAGGCGAGGAACGTGTCGACGGCAGGCGCAACCCGTTCGGCGTCGGGATTGTCGGGCTTCCACGTGTAGTCGTCCATCAGCATCACGCCGCCAACGCGCAGCAGGCGCCAGGCGCCGAGGCAATCGATCATCACGTCGTCGCGCTGATGGCTGCCGTCGACATAGATGAAATCGAACACCGCGTTCTCTTCGCGCAAGCTACCGAGCGCCTTGATCGAGGTGCCCACGATCTTGCGAAGGCGCGGACCATAGGCGGCAAGATTACGGTCGAAGCGCTCGCCGTCCTCCTCCGGGAAGAGGTCCACGCAGGTCAGATGCGCACCGGCGAAGAACGCGAGCCAGAACAGTGCGGATCGCCCCTCCTTGGAGCCGATCTCCAGCACTCGGGACGTCGTATCGCGCATATCGCTGAAGAGCGTACTCCAGACCATCGTGCGCCCCGCCACATAGTCGCGCCGAAACTCCTTGCCCGCAAAGATGTGAGCGTAGGGGTCCTGGGCCCGCGCCAGCGCGACAACCCGCGCGCGAAGCTGCGTCAATCGGGATGACCCGCTCATGAGAGGCGGGACCTTGGCTGTGCGACGACGCCCACCATTGTGCCATCGACCTGACTCTTTATGATCGCCTCCAGAGCAAAGGGACGCAACATGACCACTCCCAACGAGATTTATCCCGCCTTCCCTGGCAAATTATCGCACCAAGGGGCCTGCCGGAAGCCTGCTCATGCACCATCGCATATTCTGGCGGCCGTGGCCGTTGCCGCAACGGTTCTTTCGTTCTCAGGACCAGTCGTCGCGCAATCCGACATGGAAAGACAGGCTCAATGCGAGCTGTCCGCCATCCGCGACACGCGATCGCCGCTTGCGGTCCAGTATATCCGCTCGGCCTGCAATTGGCTGGTCGTCAACGGGGATTCCCTGCTGAACGCATCCAGCAAGGGTTATTATGTTTGCCTCGTGCGGCAGCTCTCGGGTGCACAGAGCAACGAGGCTGCCGCAGCGATCATGTCGGCGTGCCGCGCGTCCAATCCGCTGTGAAGCGCGCTCAAGCCGCGTTCAGCGCCTGGGCGAGATCCGCGATCAAATCCGACGGGTTCTCGATGCCGATCGACAGCCGGATCGTGGAATCGAGCACGCCGATTTTCTGGCGGATGTCGGCGGGAACGCCGGAATGGGTCATGGTGGCAGGCAGGCTCGCAAGCGATTCCGTTCCGCCAAGGCTCACCGCCAGCTTGAGGATTTGCAGCGCGTTGAGGAATTTCACGGCCGCCGCCTTGCCGCCGACGATGTCGAACGAGAACGTCGATCCCGCCCCCAGGCATTGCCGCGCGAACACGCGGCCGGCGGGCGAGGCGTCCTCGTGATGGCCGAGATAGTGGACCTTGGCCACCTTGGGGTGGTCGCGCAGATAGTCCGCGACGAGGCGCGCATTCGCATCGGCCTTTTCCATGCGCAGGCTCAGCGTCTCGAGCGAGCGGTTGATCATCCAGCAGGAATGCGGATCGAGCTGGGTGCCGATGGCGCCGCGGAGCTGCTTGATGCCCTTCATGATTGCCTTCGCGCCGAGCGCAGCGCCTGCAATCAGGTCGGAATGGCCGCCGACATACTTTGTCAGCGAATACAGCGAAATATCCGCGCCGTGCTCGATCGGCCGCTGAAACACGGGACCAAGCAGCGTATTGTCGCAGGCGATGATCGGCGTGTGCCCCTGGGCCTTTCCGATTGAATCGGCAATACGGCGGATCATCGCGATGTCGACCAGGCCATTGGTCGGGTTGGCCGGGGTTTCGATCAGGATCATCGAGACCCGGCCCTTGCGCATCGCCTCCTCCGCGGCCTGACTGACCGCCGCTTCATCAATGCCGTCGGCGAATCCGACGGCGCCGATCGACAGGCGCGCAAGCGTGTTCGTCAGCAGGGTTTCCGTGCCGCCATAGAGCGGCTGTGAATGCAGGATGACATCGCCGGGGCGGACGAAAGCCAGGATCGTGGTCGAGATCGCCGCCATGCCGGACGAGAACAGCGCGCAGCTCTCGGTGCGCTCGTAGATCGCGAGCCTGTCCTCGACGATCTCGCTGTTGGGATGGTTGAAGCGCGAATAGACGAGCCCCGCGCCCATCCCTTCCGGCGGCTCGCGCCGGCCGGCGACGAAATCGAAAAAGTCCTGCCCGTCCTCGGCCGTCTTGAACACGAAGGTCGAGGTCAGGAACACCGGCGGCTTGATGGCGCCTTCCGACAGTTGCGGGTCATAGCCATAGGTCAGCATCAGGGTTTCCGGATGCAGCATATGGTTGCCGATGTGGGTTTTTGACGGGAACGGTTTTGCCATGGCCTGTCTCGCTGTTCCTGATTCAGTGCCCGCGGCGCTGGGTCCGACAGCTCACATCAACGTCGCCGCGGTTGGCGTGAAGATAGCTGCTCCAACGGCAATCCGTCAGGGCTTGCGGGCAGAATTTCCTGCGGCGCAGCGTTGCGACTCGCGGCCATGGTCGCGCAACAAAAAAGGCGGCTGCTCTCGCAGCCGCCCTTTCCGAATTCCCTGTAGCCCGGATTGCGCTTCGCGCAAACCGGGCTACAAAAACCTCAGCCGTTCTTCACGCGGAACGTCTCGTGGCAGCCGCCGCATTCCTTGCCGATTGCGGGGAAAGTCGCCTTGAGCGAGTCCAGATCCTTGATCTTGCCCTTGGCCTCGCTGACGACCTTGCCGAAACCTGCGGCCTTGGCGTCGAAACCGGCCTTGTCCTCCCAGATCTTCGGCGAGGCGCTGTAGTCGCCCTCGGGCTTCATGCCCTTGGCGCTGGCCGGAAACAGGTTCGGCAGCTTTTTGGAGGTCTCCTCGAACTGCGCCAGGGCCGTATCGACGGTGGCCTGGTCGTAAGGCTTCTCGCCCTTGACTATCGCCGCCACCGCGCCGGCATTCTTGCCGTTGCCCTTCATCAGGGTCTGGACCTCCTTGACGGAGTCCTGCTGTGCCCAAACCGCGCCCATGCCGAGCAGCAGCGCGCCCCCAACAACCAAAACTCGCTTCATTCGCAAAATCCCTTTCCCTGAGACAGGATCGTGCTGACCCCACAATGGGGCCAACACCACGTGGCCAATTTCATTCCATGAAAGATTGTCACAGGCTGTGACGGCGATGGTGCTCGTTGATGGCGATCCACACCCGCTCGGGCGTCGCCGGCATGTCGATGTGGTCGATCTTGTATTCGCGCCAGAGCCCGTCGACGATGGCGTTGACGACGGCCGGACAGGAGCCGATCGCACCGGCCTCGCCCGCCCCCTTCACGCCCAGCGGATTGGTCGTGCAGGGAATGTTGTTGGTCTCGAACACGAAGTCCGGCCCGTCCGCTGCGCGCGGCAGCGCGTAATCCATGAAGGTCGCGGTGATGAGCTGGCCGTCACTGGCGCCATAGACCACCTGCTCCATCAACGCCTGGCCGATACCCTGCATGGCGCCGCCATGCACTTGCCCTGCGAGCAGCAGCGGATTGAGCGTCTTGCCGAAATCATCGACGATGACGTAGTTCACGATTTTGATGATGCCGGTCGCGGGATCAATCTCGACCTCCGCGACATGGGTGCCGTTGGGATAGGTGCCGTCGGCGCTGGCGAAGGTCGCACTCGCATTCAGCTTCGACGGATCGGCGCCGGGCCGCTTGGCGAGATCGGCGAACGAGATCGAACGGTCGGTGCCGGCGATGCGCACGATGCCGTCGGTGATCTCGAGGTCACCGGCGCTGGCCTCCAGCGCCTGCGCCGCGATCGCCTTCAGCTTCTCGCCGAGCTCACGCGTGGCGCGCTCGACGCTAACGCCGCCTGAGGGGATCGAGGCCGAGCCGCCGGTGCCAAGGCCCGTGGCAATCATGTCAGTATCGCCCTGGTGGACGTGCACGCGCTCAGGTGCAACGCCGAACTGCTCGGCGACGATCTGCGCATAGGCGGTCTGGTGGCCCTGCCCGCTCGACTGCGTGCCGATCAGAACGGTGATATCGCCATTGGGATCCATCCGCACATTGGCGGTCTCCTCACCCATGGTGCCGCAGACCTCGACATAGCTCGCCAGCCCAATGCCCCGGATCAGGCCGTTCTTCTTGGCGAGTTTTGCGCGCTTGGAAAACTCCTTCCAGTCGCCGATCTCCATCGCGCGCTTGAGATGCGCGGCGAAGTCGCCGGAATCGTAGACCTTGCCCGTGGCCGTCTTGTAGGGCAGCGCCTTCGGCTGGATGAAATTCTTGCGACGGATGGCGTCCGGCGTCATGTCGAGTTTTCGCGCGCAGGCATCGACGAGCCGCTCGATGACATAGGCGGCCTCGGGCCGGCCTGCGCCACGATAGGCGTCCACCGGCACGCTGTTGGTGAAGATGGTGCGCACGCGACAGTGGAAGGCCTGGATGTCGTAGAGGCCCGGCAGCATGCCGGCGCCCCCGTGGGGAATGTAGGGCCCGAAGGTCGAGAGATAGGCGCCCATGTCGCCCATCAGGTCGCAATCCATCGCGAGGAATTTGCCGTCTTCAGTCAGCGCCATCTTGGCGGTGGTGACGTTGTCGCGGCCCTGCGCGTCGCCCATGAAATGCTCGGTGCGGTCGGCCGCCCATTTCACCGCTTTTTTCAGCTTGCGCGCTGCGACCGCCACCAAGGCGTATTCGCGGTACGGAAACAGCTTCGTGCCAAAGCCGCCGCCGACATCGGGGCAGATCACCCGCATCTTCTCGGTCGGGATGTTCAGCACGTTCTGACAGAGGATGTCGCGCAGGCGGTGGCTGCCCTGGCTGCCAATTGTCAGCGTGAGGTGATCGTTCTTGGCATCGTATTCGCAGACCGCCCCGCGCGTCTCCATGAAGCTCGCGACCACGCGCGGATTGACGATGGCGATCTCGGCGACCGCATGCGCCTTGGCAAACGCAGCCTCAGTCGCGGCCTTGTCGCCGATCGAGACGTCGAACAGGACATTGCCGGCCTTGTCGGGCCAGACTTGCGGCGCGCCCTTCTTCACGGCGTTGACGACGCCGGTCACCGCCGGCAGCGGGCTCCATTTGACCTCGATCGCCTCGATCGCGTCGCGGGCCTGGTCGATGGTCTCGGCGACCACGAAGGCGATGGAATCGCCGACGTGACGCACCTCATCCTTGGCGAGGATCGGGTAAGGAGGCCCCTTGAACGGGTCGGTCTCGAGATTGAACAGGCACGGCAGATCGCCGAGACCGGCGATTTCGGTCGCGGTCAGAATCAACGCGACGCCGGGAAGGGTGCGGGCACGGCTCGCATCGATGGTGAATTTGGCATGCGCGTGCGGCGAGCGCAGCATCAGGCAGCGGAGCACGGCCTGCGGCGCGTAATCGTCGGTATAGCGGCCCTTGCCGCGGATGAGCGCGTCATCCTCCTTGCGCAGCACGCTTTGGCCAACGCCGAACTTGATGGGAGCCGCCATTTTCTTGTCCCGTCCTATGGTTGTTTTGCCAGCATATTGCCGTGGAAAAAGTGGCAAGGCAAACGGGTTTAGGCGGGCACAAGGGTCGCAGGGCGGGAAAAGCGCCGTTCATCCTCCGTCGCGGAATTGCCGGAGTTCGCTGGTTTCGCTATGGAGGTTGACGATCCTGCGCATCTCCGCGACGGGCTCACAACAACCTCGTCACAGCCGTAACGAGCACGTTGATCATGCCCTCAGCCGTCCGCCCATGGACTTGAGCACAGCCCGATCAGCCGCTTCTCTGCTCTTGGCCGACGGGCGTATAGACGATCTCGACCTGCCACGAGCCGGCGGGCTGGCTGTGCAATTGCCAGAACTGCTCGGCCACGGCATCGGCGTCTTTGCGGCTCATAACGAGGCCTGCCACGGTAACAGTCGCGACGTGGACGCCATTTTTCTGGAACGGCTCGAAGATGCCTTGCGCCAGCGCACGAATACCCGCCTTACCGATGCTCAGAGAGAGATAGTCGGGGTGCGGCTGAAGAGCGAAGCCGCCGCCTGTGAACAGGATGGAGCCTGAGCCCCGCGCGATCATGTTGGACGCCGCAGCCTGCGCGGCCACCAATGCGCCACCGATATTGACGGCGAGATCATGGTTGAACGTCTCGCGCGGTTGATCTGCCAACGTAGCCTTCCGCATCGAGGCTGCATTGAAATGCAGAACGTCTAACCCGGCGAACTCGCTTTCAACCTGCCCTACGAGCGCAGCGATGCTGGACGGCTCAGCTGCGTCGACCGCGCGCACCTCAACCCTGTGGCCCTTCGCCCTGAGTTGCCCGGCAAGCTCATTCGTCTTGGTCTCGTTCCGAGCACTCAAGATGATCCGGAACCCGTCGCGGGCAAATCGCTCGGCGGTCGCCAAGCCAATACCCGGACCAGATCCGATGCTGAGAAAGGTCTTCATGATCTATCTCCTCGACAGTGGGACCGCGTTTATGAGAATTTGGGCGACTTCTTCCGGCTTTTCGAGTGAGCAAATATGGCTTGCATCGTTGATAGCAATCATCTTCCCTTGCTTGATTCGAGCCAGATTTGCTTCGCGCTCGGCCGGGCGCGACCAATCGTGATCGGCATAGACCAGTGTCACCGGGACATCGATCTGCATGTAATACGATCGCGCGGCGACGTAGCTCTCGAGGCTACGATAAATGGCGCGCGCAACTTCCGAATAACCGGGCCGCCTCCCGCTCCTTATCAACTCGTCGACAAAGTCCGACGGCAAGCAGCGTGGGTCGTGGAAACCGCCTCTTAATATGCCGGCAAGAGTGGCCGGGCTTTCCAAGGCGGCAAAAATCGGCCCGATGAGGGGCGCGCGAACACTTTTGATAATGATTGATGCGAGAAAGCTGGCCCGCTCCACACCCGGCCAATAGTCATACGGGTTGAATGCGACAACCTGTTTCACGCGATCCCCAAGTACCGCCGCGACCGTCAATGCCAGCGTGGCACCCATCGACTCGCCAGCCAGGATGACGTCGCGCAAGTCGAGCCCTTCGATAAAATCAACAACATGCCCTCGCATCGCTGGTTCTCGATAGTCGGCGCCCGGAACGATTTCCGACCAGCCAAATCCCGGATAGTCGAATGCGTATACGGTAAAGCGATCGGTGAGCTTCGGAATCACCCGTTGAAACAGATCCAGCTGGGTGCGGATTGAATGCAGCAGGACCAGCACCGGACCTTGGCCGGCGCGCAAATAGCGGACCTTTGGACCGACCGAGGTCAACGATAGAAATTCCAGTTTCTGATTGGGGCACCAGCGGCGCGTATAGTCGGATGCGTCTTGACCAACCATGATCTTGCTCGTTCGTTATGTCTGGAAATCGCGTTGAAGGTGCAGCTTCATCGTGATCGTTCGTCGAGGAATCAGGCGGGGCAGATCTGCGCCGTATCGACAAATGCGGTCGGTCGGCGGGTCTTCAGTCCGCGAGCCGCGATCGGTCACGGTGCCCTTGCCTCGAGCACTTCGGCGAATGTGCGGGCAAAGCTATGGGTGTCGCCGGGCCAGCGCGCCGAGACATAATTTTCATCCCGCACCACAAAGGCGGGGCGATCATTGGTCGCCGTATCGCGTGCTGTGCCGCTGGTCTTGCTCTTGAAGTCCATGTCGTTCTCGGGAACGTCGATGAAATCCGCAGGATCGGCAAGCGCGCGCGTGACCTCCTGCTGCACGGACATGTATCCCGCGGGTTGCCCCGCCGCCTCAGTATAGGTGCGATAATAGTTGCGGTCCCAGAAGCGCCCGACATGAGCGAGCGCGCTGCCCTTGCGTTCCAGAGCCCAGGGCAATGCCGTGGTTTTTCTTCCGTGCAGCACGGACCGGCCATCGACCCACTTGCTACGGGCGGCAAGCAGCACGCCATGACAGATCGCGGCCACCGGCTTTTCGTCGGCGAAGAATTCGGTGGTGACCCTTTGAAGAACAATACTTTCGAGATATTCGCGCATGCCGCGCGCCCGGTGCCCGCCTCCCAGCAACAGGCCGTCGAAGCCGCCGGACGCGATCTGGTCCCAGCAAATCGGGCTTTTAAAAGCCGGATCGCGCAGCATTTCGGCGTAGGCGTTCCGCGCGTCAGCATTGGCGCTCAGCAGGAGCCCGAGGACACGGATATTGCGAAGCACAGGGATGCCGCTCCAGAGGTCAAGTCCGATACCGGAAAGCATGATCGGATCGCAGGTGCCCGCCTTGCCATCTGGCGTCGCGAAAACGACCTGATGACCGCGCTGCGTCAGCACCTTCCAACTCACCGCAACTTCCGATGGGTCGAAATCGCGGCTTGGGATCGGTAGTAGAATGAGGCTCATGGTGACTTTCGATAGGAAACCTTCGGCCACCCGTGGCTCGAGGGTGCTCAGGCTACGGCACGGCACGATGTCGATCCCGCAGCCTGAGTTCGTAACCAATTTGATCGATTAGAAGGTGAGCGGCACAGCGCCCTCGTCAGTTCGCGATCGGTCAGGACGCCGGGAGGCGGCGACCGTGTCGCCGACTCCCGTTCCCAACCCCGGGATCAGGGCGCCAGATGTGCCTTGATCTCCGCAGATATCTGACGGATCGCAGCCTGGGGCTCGGGGTCGGTCAGGATACCGTTCAGCAGGACGAAGTCGTGGATCATGCCATTGTAGCGGGTAGCGATCACGGAGACCCCGGCCTCCTTGAGCTTGCGGGCGTAGGCCTCGCCTTCGTCGCGCAACGGGTCGTTTTCCGAGGTGATGACCAAGGCCGGCGGAAGTCCTTGCAACTGCTGCAAACTCGCGCGCAGCGGCGAGACGTAGGGGTTGTTGCGCGTTGCTGCGTCCGGTGCGTACAGGTCCCAACCATACTTCATGAAGGCGCGGGCCAGAAATCGCCCCGTGCCGTATTCGTGATAGGACGCGGTATCCACGCTGGCGTCGGTCGCCGGGATCATCATTGCCTGGTAGCTGATCTTTGGGCCGCCGCGATCTTTGGCCATGAGCGTCAGCGCCGCGGTCATGTTGCCGCCAACCGAGTTACCGGCCACGGCAATCCGGCTGCCGTCAGCGCCGAACTCTTCGGCGTGGCTCGCTACCCACTTCAGCACCGCATAGGATTGATCGAGCTGAGTGGGGAATCGCGCCGCGGGCAAGGAGGTGTACTCCACAAACACGCCGATCTGGCCGGAGCCGACCACCAGGTCTCGCAGCAGACGCTGATGGTTCTGGAAGTTGCCGACGATCCAGACGCCGCCGTGAATGAATAGCAGCACACCAGGCTTACCGGTAACTTGCTCGGGCTTCATGATATAGATCTTCACGGCTTGACCATCTTGGGTGATGGTCTGCTCGGTCGTATTCACTCCTGACATATCGACCGGGGTCTTGTTCTGAAGCGCTGTCAGGATCTCCTGCGGCTTCGGTTGCGGGAGTTCCCAGAACGGGCTCGGATCCTTGTTGATCTCACGCAGGAAGGCGCGAACCTGGGGATCGATCCGGGGGTCGGTGCCGGCGTCCGGAGCCGCATGGGCGGCTTGGGTCATGAGGATTGCTCCAAGGCTGAGGGTTGCGAGCGAGAAGATTTTCATGGTCAACTTTGTCTCGGGGGTTACACGCAGCCGCACAGATAGCCCGCCAGGAGGGGCTGCCGCTTCTGTCAAATGACCAGTCCGATGACAGATCGGCGGTCAGCTTGCGGGATGGCCGATGCTGGCAAGAATGGGACGTAGTCCGGACCGCGAGGTGATTCCGGCTTTCGAAAATATCCGGTGCAGGTGGTAGCCGACGGTCCTGTGAGACAGATAGAGTCTGGCGCCGATTTCCTTGTTCGAAAGACCTTCGACGGCGAGTTGCGCGATGTGAAGCTCCTGCGGGGTCAGTGTTTCCCACACCTGCTCGGTTCGCCGACGGCTGGTTTCGCCCGAAGCACGCAATTCCTCCCGGGCACGATCACTCCAGGGCGAAGCCCCGAGCGCATCGAAAATGTCACGAGCCTCTCGCAATGGAGCTCTCGCATTGGCAGACCTGCGTTGGCGGCGCAGCCACCCGCCATATGCCAGGAGAAAGCGGGCACGCAAGAACGGCCACTTTTTCGCGGCCGGCCCAAGACCTTGCAGGAAAAACTGTTCGGCATCATCAGGCTCAGCAAGGAGCGCCTTGCCATATTGCAGCATCGTCCCGACCCATGGCACCGGCGTCGGAGCCGATACGCGTTCTATCTCGTCGAGCACGCCCCTCGCCGCGCTCGCATTGCCGGAGGAAACGGCGGCCTCCACGAAATCCGCGAGCCCAAAGAACTGAAGGCCGAAATTGAAAGCGGGATCGGCCGGCGTGAACAGGCGTCGCAGATACTCGTAGGCCTCCCAATGACGGCCCGCGCCGATTGCGGATACCCCTCGTGCGATCTGCAACATGGCCGGCAGGAAACTGGCGCCGACGGACAGCGCCAAGGCTTCCGCCTGCGCCGCATACGCTTCTGATTGCTCCAGATTGCCTTGCATTCCTGCAAGCCTGGCTTTCAGGATCGTGGCCGCAGCAATCCACGGGAGCCCGCCCGTCTCTTCGGCGAGCCGAGCGGATTCCTCGGCCTCCCTCATGGCTCCCCTCCAGTCACCGACTTCAGTTTCCGCCCACCCTTGGGCGAAAAGCACCCGGGCAAGATTGCTAAGCCGTCCCTGCGTACGCAGCGCAGCGCTGGACTCGGCGAGGAAGGTCACGCCGATGTCGAAGGTCCCGATGACATTGGCGGTGCTACCGAGGATGCTCGCGGCGGTGGGATCGCTGTGCGCAGTTTCCGCGAGCCACTGGAGCCTGAGGTATAAATCGGCGCCCCGCCGCAGCGGTTCGACGTAAGCGGAGATCGCGATCAGGCGGGGGTCCGTCTCAGGCAACTCCAACCGCGTTGCCGCATCGTGAACCGTTGTGCAAAGTTCAGCGCTTGCGCTGCTCCACCAGCAGCGTTGCGCGGCTCGCCAAAGAAGATTGCCAGCGAGATCGATCGCCCCGGCGGCCCGCGCTCGGGCGGCGAACCCGACCAGGGCGAGAATCTTAGCGGGATCGTTGACGGCTGGAGGCTGACTGATCTCGCGACACCAGGCGATCCGGACAAGCGCCAGCTGATTCGATTCGTCGATGTCGGCCTGACGCAGCAGGCGTTCCATAAGCTCCGGCTGTCCAAGATCGGCAGCGAGCTCAGCGGCTTGCAACAACCGGTCGCTTCTGGCTCTCGCCGTGCTGCTCAGCCGTGCCGCACTTTCCAGAACCTCGATCGCCATGGCCACCGCGCCTCGCCGCAACGCCCGCGCCGCCATCCGGTCGTACTCGCCAGCGAGTTCGTCGTCAGGTCCGATTGTCGCGGCGGCGCGATGCCATAATTGGCGGTCAAGCTGATCGTGAATAACGGCAGCAAGCGCCGCGTGGATCCTTTGACGGGTCACCGGGTCGGCGGCTTGGTGCATGGCGGAGCGAACGAGCGGATGCCGAAACCTCACCTCCGTTCCGTTGATTTCGATCAGCTTGGCGGCGACCGCAGGCGCCATGGCATCGATCCCCAGGCGCTCGCCCAACACGGCTTCGCCGGCGCGAAGGATTTCGTGGAGCGATGTCCCGTCGTTTTCTGCCGTCACGAACAACAGCAATCGCGTGAGCTGCGGGAGGTCGGACAAGCGGCTGGAGAAGGCGCGTTCGAGCCGGTCGGTCAGCGGAAGCCACGGTGCGTCTCCAGCCTCTGTGGCTCGTTCTCCGCGGGGCAGCTCCACAAGGGCCAGAGGATTGCCCGAAGCTTCCTTAAGGAAGCGGCTGCGCAACTCCGCCGGGAGGCACGGCGCATTGGCGTCCAGCAAATGCTCCGCGTCGGCCTCGTCAAGCCCTGAAAGTCGCAGCCTCTGGGCGGAGGCGTCGACGAGCGAACTTTTGAAGTCATCGCGCATGGCCACCACGAGAACGATCGGGTCCGAACTCAATCTGCGCGAGATGAAGGCCAGGACTTCATAGGTCGCCTGATCCAGCCATTGGGCATCGTCGGCAACAAGCAGGAGGGGCTCGCGCGTCGCCCTTTCGCTTAGAAGAGACAGCGTCGCGAGTGCTACCAGGAAAATATCGGGTGCCCCCGCTTCATCATGCATGCCAAAAGCGGCCAGCAAGGCCGATCTCTGGCGCGGGACAAGGCCCACGCCCCCCTTCATCAGAGGACGCAGGGCCTGTTCAAGTGCTGCAAACGGCAGATGGACTTCGGCTAGGACGCCGGTCATGCTAAGGACGGTGAAGCCACGTTCACTGGCTCTGTGCCTGGCCACCTCGAGGAGCGCAGATTTCCCGATGCCGGGCTCGCCACTGATAACCAGCGTGGATCCACCTTGGTCGATCCGTTCGATCAGGTGATCGATCAGGGCAAGTTCTTGCGCTCGCCCCTGCAAACTGGGGGACGCAAGGGCAGCACCAGGGCGCCCTTTCCGCGGCGAGGCTGCCTTTTTTGCCCGTCTGGCCATCGCATAACCGTCGGTGACACTGCACCCTTTCGAACTCGACCGAGGTTAAACGTTAGCATGTACCGGGCCCCGGAGGAGAGCCGTATACGTGATGGCTGCTTCAGACATATCTCATCAACCGCAGCAGGCTTTGGCTCGCCGAACTCGATGGGAGCCGCCATTTTCTTGTCCCGTCCTATGGTTGTTTTGCGGACCATATCGCCGTGGAAAAAGTGGCAAGGCAAACGGGTTTAGGCGGGCGCCGTCTGCGAAAAATTGTCCGGCGCCCTTGCGTTTCAGAGCGGGATCGGACGGAACGGCCGCAGCTCGGTCATTTCCCTGTGAAGGTCGATGATCTTGCGGGCGTCCTCGGCACGCTCGGTCCCGGCCAGCTGTCCCGCATAGGCCATGCGACGAACCACCGCCGAGGACTGGAACGTCCAGTATTGCGTCATCAGCGGGTTGATGAAGAGTTCGTTCCCACTTGTCCGGTTGGTGGCATGATAGTTGCCGAACTCGCCCCGCAATGCACTCGCGATCGAATTGCAGACGATGCTCGGGTGCTGCGGCTGGCGCTGGTTGGCGTAGTCGACCAGATCGAGGAAGGCATCGGCCTCCTTGCTGCCCTGCGACAACGAAAACATGCCGAGAAACCCGCCTTCGCGAATCAACTGCGCCGCGTTCTCCAGGAACGCATGGTGCGAGACGCCGTGATAGTGATCTACGCCGAAGCCAATCGCAGCAAGCAAGACACGTTCACCCGCCGCTTGATCGGCGGCCACGAGCGAGATGGCGTCCTCGACGACGCTGCCGACGCCAGGCTCGTCGCCGAATACAAGACTGTCTGTTCCGCCGTCGACCAGGACAACGGTGTCGATGTCATGATGGTCGACGATCCAGCGATACGCCGTCGCGAGTGGGCGAACGCCACTCTTCGCAAAAGCGTAGACCGGCACGAGCTGCTCGCGGCGGCCGAGCCATTCGGCCAGCCACTTCTCCGGGAAGTACGGAATCTCGGCGGCGCGCTGATCGACGCGCCAAACCGTCTCCCCGACACGCTCACCGTCGCACAGCCACAGATTCGTGAAGGAGAAGCTGGCAAACACCACCTGCGTGCCCTGCGCCATCAGATGCTGAGCGAGCGGGACTCCGGCGAAGACGTCGAAGCCGCCGCCGCAGCCCGCAACAAGCACTTTGCTTGCACGATCGAGTCGTTCGAGAAACGGAATCATATTTGAGAACCGTACTGTTGATCATCTACATCACCCCTCGGCTCCATGGATCCGTGGCGCGATCTCTCAGCCTATCGATAGCGCGTTCAGGCGTGAAGTAGTCGATCTCACCGCGCGTCAGGCCGATATCCATCAGCTCCCTGTCACTCAGATCCTGCAAGGTGACCAGCTGGCCCTGGCGCCGCTGCTGAAACGCACGCCAATATTGCTTGAGCAGGCTCAAGACAATGGAGAGGTCGAGGCGCAGCCTCGCGGCATCGCCCTCCGTCTCGGGTGAGACGTTAGTCAGTTGTGGTGGCATCGCACGCTCCTGCTGTTGTGCCGGCAGGGAGCGTGGCCAAACAAAAAGGCCCCGTCCGATGCCGGCGGGGCCTGGTGAAAAGATGTCGTCGTCGAATTCTAGCGCGCGACTCCTTCCACGGCCCAGCCGAAGCGGGTCATGTGGTTGCAGTTGAGTTTGCGCGACGATTTAATCATGAGAACGCCAATAGCACGGCAATCGCGCAAAATCAAGGGATGTACTGAGGTCGGCTGCATCCTGGAGGCGAACCTCACCCCGGCGCATTCAGGATGTCAGTCAATCCGGAAATTCGATGCATCGTTTTCGTTATGGATCGTGACCGTGCGGTCGTTATCAAAATAGAAGATGACGCTGCCGCCAGCTGAGAAGGTTTCCATCCTGTATTCTCTGAGACGATGGCCGACAACGCTGGCGATGGCGCCCACGTCTACGTGAGGATACTCCCAGCCCTCGCTTGCAATGTCCCATGGGCTCGGCTGGTCGGAAAACGGCCGCCAAAATATGACGCCACAGTCGATGACCAACCGGTGCCAAACACCGTCGAACCGGAGGTAAACGACGCCGGCATTATCTAAAGGTTTGCCCTTAAAGACGCAGCCCTCACAAATAAACGCCTCGCACAAGAGTCCAGTCAATTCGGGCGCTTGACCGATTAGTTCCATGGCTTCTCTTGATCCCTAACCGCGTATCAGCGCGACCAACCAACTTCGGCCGAACAGCGCGACGATTGTGATTGCGTAGACAATCGTCCCGCCCAGAGCCAACAGGACCAGCGTCACTTCATCCCGGAAGTGCATCGCGCCCAGCGCAGAACCGCCAAAGCGTGCGATCAGCCAGAAGGCGACGGCGAGGATGATGCCCGTCAGCAGGAATTTGGCGAGGGACAACAGCCATGCGCGGTCCAGCACGAGAAAGCCTCGTCGCACAGCGAAGAACAGCACCAGCAGCAGATTGGTCCAGACCCCGACGGCTGTCGCCAGCGCCAGGCCGATCTGGGCGAACGATCCCATCAAGGCAAGTTTCAGCGCGACGTTGACGGCGATGCCGGTCAGCGACGCGCGAACTGGCGTCGCGGTGTCCTTGCGGGCATAGAAGGTCGCGACCGCGCTGCGGATCAGCACGAAGGGGATCAGGCCGATCGCGTAGGCGGCGAGCGTCGCACCGGCAGCGGCCGCATCGGCCTTCGAGAACGCGCCGCGCGCGAACAGCGCGCGCATGATTTCATCTGGCACGGTGAGGAAGGCCGCAACGAATGGGACCGAGAACAGCAGCGTGAAATCGAATGCGCGGCGCTGCGCCTTCATCGCGCCGTCATGGTCATTGGCCGTGATCCGCCGCGACATCTCCGGCAGCAGCACGGTGCCAATGGCGATGCCGATGACGCCGATCGGCAATTGATTGAGGCGGTCGGCATAATAGAGCGCCGACAGCGCACCCGCGGGCAGGAAGGTCGCGATGATGGTGTCGGCGAACAGCGCGACCTGCGTGCCCATCGATCCCAGCGTCGCCGGCCCGAGCGCCCTGAAGAAGGCGCGGACGTCTTCATCAAGCTTCAACGGCGCAAAGCGCGGCAAGCCGCCATGGCGGGCGAGATCGCCGGCCAGCAGGAAATATTGCAGGAAGCCTGAAATCAGGACGCCCCAGGCGGCTGCGTGGCCCGCCGTCGGAAACCAGGCAGCGACGGCCAGCGTCATCATCATCGAGATGTTGAGGAAGATCGACGCGGCCGCGGCGCTGGCAAAGCGCTGCATCACGTTGAGCATGCCGCCATAGAGCGTCACCAGCGTGATCAGCAGCAGATAGGGAAAGGTGATCCTTGTCAGCTCGATCGCGAGCTTGCGCTGCTCGGCGTCCTCGGAAAAGCCGGGCGCAAGTAAGCTCATGGCCTGCGGCATGAACAGCCAGGCGACGATCAGCAGCACCACTTGCGAGGCCAGCAGCAGCGTGAAGATGCGGTCGGCGAACAGTTTTGCCGCGCCCTCCCCGCGCTCGCCATGGACATGGGCATAGGCCGGCACCCAGGCGGCGTTGAAGGCCCCCTCGGCGAAGATCGCGCGGAAATGGTTGGGCAGCCGCAGCGCCACGAAAAAGGCGTCGGCCACCGGGCCGGCGCCGAGGATCGCCGCGAGCATGATGTCGCGGGCAAATCCCGTCAGCCGCGAGAGCAGCGTGTAACCACCAACCGTGAAGATGCGTCCGAGCATGCGTCTCTTCTAGAGGAAGAGACGGCTCGCTGCAAAATCAGGGCAGATCACGCCGAAAGCGCGCCGCGGACGGCGGCGATGATTCGCTCCTGGTCGGCTTCGGTCAGATAGGGGTGCATCGGCAGGCTGATGACGTCCTGCGACAGGGCCTCGCAACCCGGCAGGCCGCCCTCTGCGACCGGATACTGCTTGTAGGCGGTCTGCTGATGCATCGACTTGCCGTAATAGATCGCGGTCGGCACGCCCTGGGCTTTTAGCGCGGCAGCGAAGCCATCGCGGTCGGTGCCCTCGGGCAAGCGGATCGTGTACTGCGCCCAGACCGAGGTATTGCCGGGTGCAAGGCGCGGCACGGTGACCACGTTGGACAGGCCGCGTTCATAGCGTTCGGCAACCCTGTTGCGGGCGGCGATCTCGTCGTCAAAGATCTTCAGCTTCTCGATCAGGATCGCGGCCTGCATGGTGTCGAGCCGGCCGGTCAGGCCGAGGCGGACGTTGTCGTATTTATCGACGCCCTGCCCGTGCACGCGGATGCTGCGCAGCGTCGCTGCGAGCTCGTCGTCATCGGTGAGGATCGCGCCGCCGTCGCCGAAGCAGCCGAGCGGCTTTGCCGGGAAGAAGCTGGTCGTGGTGGCGAGCCCGAAAGTGCCGAGCTTGCGACCCTTGTAGCTCGCGCCAAAACCTTGCGCGGCGTCATCGATCACGAACAGGCCTTCGGCCTTTGCGATCTCGGCAATCGCATCGTGGTCGGCCGGCTGTCCGAACAGATCGACCGGAATGACCGCGACAGGCTTCAGGCCGGCCTTGCGCGCGGCCGCGATGCCGCGCTTGAGCGACTCCGGGCTCATGTTGAAGGTCGTCTCATCGACGTCGACATAAACCGGCGTCGCGCCGGTCCGTGCCGCCGGCGACGCGGTCGCAATGAAGGTGAAGGAGGGACACAGCACGGCATCGCCGGGCCCGACGTTCTTCGCCATCAGCACCATCAGAAGCGCATCTGTGCCGTTGGAGCAGGCCACCACGTGCTTGGCGCCGCAATAGGCCGCGAGTTGCTTCTCGAGCTCGAAAACCTCAGGACCATTGACGAACTGGCAATGGTCCATCACGCGCTTGACGGCCGCATCGAGCGAGGCGCCGAGCCGGCGGCGCTGCGAGGCGACGTCGATGAAGGGAATGGGTTCGGAACGCAGATGCTGGTTCATGGCGCCTTCTTGAATGGTCGACACGGAAAGGGATCAGCCGGCGACGCGGCGCGGACCCTTGCGGGCCGACGATGACGTGGCCGCAGGCCGCGATGGCGTCTCCAGGCACTGCGTCGCAATCTCGAGGCTGGCGACGCCTTCATCGCCCGTGACCGCCGGGGTCTCGCCGCTCCGCACGGCCTTGAGGAACGCGAGCAACTCGGCGCGCAGCGGCTCGTCATGGCCGACCGGCAGATGCCGCATCGAATAGCTGCCATCCGGCTTGAAGCCGAAGCACTCGGTGACCTGACGCGTGAGCAAATCGCCCATCACGTATTTGCCGCGGGTTGCGACCGTGACGCTGCGCGCCTTGAACGGCGTCAGCCAGTTGGTGTTGATGTGGGCGAGCACGCCGTTGGCGGTGCGGAACTGCAAGAGCGCAATGTCCTCGCGCTCGGCGATCGCGCTCGACAATTGCGGCTGCACCTCGACGATGTCGGATTCGGTGAACCAGCGGATCAAATCGATATCATGCACGGCGAGGTCGATGACGACGCCGACATTGGACATGCGCGGCGGGAACGGGCCGACGCGCGTGATCGCGATCGACAGAATGTCCTCGCCCGCAATCGCCTGCTTGACCGCGGCGACCGCCGGATTGAAGCGCTCGACATGGCCGACCATCAGCGTCACGCCGGCCTTTTGCGCGGCAGTGACGATCTCGCGGCCTTCCGCGACCGTGGACGCGATCGGCTTTTCGACCAGCACGTGGATGTTCTTGGCGATGCAGGCGAGCGAGACCTCGTGATGCAGATGGGTCGGCGCCGCGATGGTGACGGCATCGACGCCCGCGGCGAACAGCTGGTCGATGGTCTCGAAACCCTCGCAGCTCGCAAGCTCGGTGGTGCGCGTCCGGTGCGCCGGCGACGGATCGACCACGCCGACCAGGGTGACGCCGGGCAACCCTGCGAGCACGCGCGCGTGGTTGCTGCCCATCACGCCGGCACCAATGACGCCGACGCGCAAGCCGGCCTTTGCCGGTTGTGACACTTTGGAACTCATCTGATCGAACCCCGATTCAACTCAAACCCCGGGCCACTCCTAGCACGGACGCCACATTTGTGGCGAATGCCGGCCAAACTGACCGGACACGATTTGATTCAAAAAGTTACACGTTCCCCGGGCCTTAAGCTACTGAAAGAATGCGGCCTTTCGGCCCGGGGGGCGTGATTCGGAGCCTGCTGGTTACGACCTTTGATAGTCGTCTTCAATCCGGATGATGTCGTCTTCCCCGAGATAGCTTCCAGTCTGGACCTCGATCAGTTCCAGCATGATCTTGCCGGGATTCTCCATCCGGTGCACCGCGCCCATCGGGATGTAGATGGACTCATTCTCGTGCACTGTCTTGACGGTCTCGTTGACGGTCACGCGAGCCGCACCGCGAACGACGATCCAGTGCTCGGCGCGATGATGGTGCTTCTGGAGCGACAGGCGTCCGCCCGGCTTCACCACGATGCGCTTGACCTGGTGGCGCTCGCCATTGTCGACGGACTGGTAGCTGCCCCAGGGCCGATGCACCTTCAGATGCTCCTCGGTGACCTTCGGTGCCACCGTCTTCAGCTTCGTCACGAGACGCTTCAGGCCGTTGGCATCCTTCTGCCGCGAGACCAGCACCGCGTCCGCGGTCGCGACCACGATGAGATCGTCGACGCCTTCGAGCGCAACCAGCGCGGAGTCAGTGGTGACGTTGCAGTTGCGCGAGTCTTCGAACACGGCGGTGCCATGCGACGCATTGCCTTGCGCGTCCTTGGCCGAGAGCTCCCACACCGCGTGCCAGGAGCCGACATCGGACCAGCCGCACGACACCGGCACGACCGCGGCGCGCGAGGTCTTCTCCATCACGGCATAGTCGATCGAGATCGCCTTCGCAGCAGCAAACGCCTCGGGCTCCAGCGTCACAAAGCCGAGATCGCGGCCGGCATTGGCGACAGCATTGGAGATCGTCTCCACGCTCGCCGCATCGACCTTGCGGTATTCATCGAGCAGCACAGCGGCCGGGAACATGAAGTTGCCGCTGTTCCAGAGATAGCCCGAATTGACGTAGTCGGCGGCCTTCACGGCATCAGGCTTCTCGACGAAGCGCGCGACCGCATGTACCTCGCCGGAGATCACCTCGCCCGGGCTGATATAGCCGTATTCGGTCGCCGGCCGCTCCGGCTTGACGCCGAAGGTGACGATGCGCCCGGTGCTCGCAGCCGTGAGGCCTTCGCGGCAGGCCGCGACAAAGGCGGCATTGTCCTGCACGACGTGGTCGGCGGCGAGCGCGAGCACGATCGCATCACTCGCGCGGTTCTGCGCGAACACCGCGCCGGCTGCGATCGCGGGCCCGGAATCACGCCGCATCGGCTCGAGGATCACGTCGGCCTCGATGCCGATCTCGGCGAGCTGCTCCAGCACCATGAAGCGGTAGGACGCGTTGGTGATGACGATCGGGCGATCGAACAGCGTGCTGTCCGAGACGCGCAGCAGCGTGTCCTGGAAGGTCGAGCGCGTGCCGAACAGCGGCAGGAATTGTTTCGGGCGCACCTCGCGCGAGGCCGGCCACAGCCGCGTGCCGGCACCGCCGCACATGATCAGGGGAATAATGCGTTTGTCCATCGTCATTTCAAACCTTGAAGTAGTCCCGATACCAGGTGACAAAATTACGAACCCCGTGCGCAATCGGCGTTGACGGTGCAAAGCCGGTGTCGCGCATCAGATCCTCGACATCCGCGAACGTTTCCAAAACGTCTCCCGGCTGCATCGGCAGCAATTCTTTGACCGCCGTCCGACCCAGCTCCTGCTCCAGAAGTCCGACGACGTGCATCAGCTCTTCGGGATGGTGGTTGCCGACATTGTAGACCTTAGACGGCGCATTTGCGGCAGCCGGGTCATCCGCGGGCACAAGATCAATGAGCTTGGATACTACACGGGTGACGTCGTCAATATAGGTGAAGTCGCGGCGCATTTTGCCATGGTTAAAGAGCCGGATCGGCTTTCCCGCCATAATGGCGTTCACAAACAGAAACAGGGCCATATCGGGCCGTCCCCACGGCCCGTAGATGGTGAAGAAGCGCAAGGCCGTGACCGGCAGCCGGTAGAGATGGCTGTAGGACTGCGCCATCACCTCGTTCGCCTTCTTGGTCGCGGCGTAGAAGCTCACGGGATGGTCAGTGCGATCCTTGACTGCAAATGGCAGTTTTGTGTTGGCGCCGTAAACCGAGGATGACGAGGCGTAGACGAGATGACGACAACCATTGTTGCGGCAGCCCTCCAGCACGTTGAGAAAGCCCTGGAGATTGGACTCGGCATAGGCCTGCGGATGGTCGATCGAGTAGCGCACGCCGGCCTGGGCCGCCAGATGCACGACCTCCGTAAACCGGTGGCGCGCAAACAGCGCCGCGATGGTCTCGCGGTCGGCGAGATCGGCCTTGACGAAGGAAAAGCGAAAATCCTTTTGCAGCAGTTCCAGGCGCGCCGTCTTCAGCGCCGGATCATAATAGCTGTTGAGATTGTCGAGCCCGACCACGGGCCGGCCTTCGGCCAGAAGCTGCCGGGCAACGTGAAAGCCGATGAAGCCCGCGGCCCCCGTGACCAAAATCGCCTGATCCGTCATCCTGTTCCCAAGGGATCCTTGAACCGATCCCTAAGCCACCCCGCGGGACCTCTTTAGCCGCCGCATCGAGGGGGTCGCAATAGCCCCGCAACGGCCCTTCATAACGTCCGTTTACAACGGCTATTGCAAGATTGGCGCCAAAACCATACCAAAGCGGCCGAATTCGGCGCCTCGCGTCGGGTTGCCTCAAATCTTCGCAAACTCTGATAAACGGGCGAGATGCGCCGAATCCTGCTGTCGACGGCCAAGATCCTGATTTCCGCGGCGCTACTCTATCTGGCGCTGCGCAAGGTCGATCTGACCGAACTGTTGTCGCGCTTCACCGCAAGCAGCCTGTTCTGGATCGCCATGGCGATCGCGGTCACGTTCCTGCAAATCTTCATCGGCGTGCTGCGCTGGCGCGAGATCAGCGCCGCCTGCGGTGCGCCGCTCGAGCTCGGCCGCGCCATGCGCTACAACGTGATCGGCGCCTTCTTCAACCAGACCCTGCCGTCCGCGATCGGCGGCGACGCGGTGCGGCTGTGGCTGGTCGCGCGCGCCGGCGCCGGATGGCGCGCGGCCACCTACTCGATCTTCGTCGATCGCGCGATCGGCCTCGTCGCGCTCGCGATCGTCGTCGTCGCGAGCCTGCCCTGGAGCTACGAGCTCATCACCGACCCGCACGGACGCTCGGCGCTGCTGCTGATCGACTTCGTCGCACTCGCGGGCGGCCTCGGCTTCCTGATCTTCGGCGCGCTGAAATGGCCGTGGCTGAAGACCTGGTGGGCCACCCACCACATCCACGCCTGCGCCGTGATCGCCAACCGCGTGATCTTCAGCCCCACGCGCGGACCAATCATCGCGATCCTGTCATTCGTCGTTCACGTGCTTGCCGTCGTCATCGCCTGGTGCGTGGTACAGGCGATCGCCGCGCCCGTCAGCTTCGGTCAGATCTTCCTGCTGATTCCGCCGGTCATGCTGATCACCCTGATGCCGATCTCGATCGCCGGCTGGGGCGTACGCGAGGCGACGATGGGCCTCGCCTTCGGCTTCGCCGGACTTGCTGCTAATGAGGGCGTCAACGTCTCGCTGCTGTTTGGCGCCGTGTCCTTCATCGTCGGCGCGGTCGGCGGCCTCGTCTGGATTCTCAGTGCGGAGAAAGCCGCGCAAGGCTCCGCCCCGCTCGGAGTGCCGGAGTGAGCCCGGCGACCGATGCGCTCGCCGCCCTGCCCTTGCTGCTTGCCGTTGCGATCGCCGCACTGATATCGGCCGTCATCACCTGGACCAGCCGTCCCCTCCTCCAGCGCTATGCACTGGCGCGGCCCAACGCGCGGTCCTCCCATCGCATCCCCACCCCGCAAGGTGCGGGCATCGCGGTGATCGCGGCGACGCTTGTCGTCGCATACATGTGGGCGGCCTGGGCGAATGTCGCGATCCCGCTCGTACTGGTCATTGCGACAATCGTGATCGCACTGGTCGGATTTGCCGACGACATCGTGTCGCTTCCGGTGCCGGTGCGTCTCGTGCTGCAGGCAGCCTGCGTCGGCGCGATCGTGTTCACGGCGCCCGAGGAGGCCCGCATCGTGCCGGCCTTGCCGCTTGCGCTCGAACGCGGCCTGATCTTGCTCGCAGGCGTCTGGTTCGTGAACCTCGTCAACTTCATGGACGGGCTCGATCTGATGACGGTAGCGGAAGTGGTGCCGGTCGCCGCTTCACTGCTGCTGCTGGGATGGCTCGGCGAGCTGTCGTGGCCGGCCGCATTGATCGCCGCGGCGCTGTGCGGCGCCATGCTCGGCTTTGCACCATTCAACAAACCGGTCGCAAAGGTATTTCTGGGCGATGTCGGCAGCCTGCCGATCGGCCTTCTGCTCGGCTGGTGCCTGCTGGAGCTGGCTTGGCACGAACAGGCCGCCGCAGCGCTGCTGCTGCCGGCATACTATCTCGTCGATGCCACCATCACGCTGTTTCGCCGCATCGCGCGCCGCGAGCAGTTCTGGTCGGCGCACCGCTCGCATTTCTATCAGCGTGCGACCGACAACGGTTTTTCGGTCCCGCGCGTGATCGGCGAGGTGTTTGCGCTCAATCTCGTGCTGGCAGCGCTGGCCCTCGTCACCGTTCGCGCGGGGTCGACGGAGATCACGATCGTCTCGCTGCTCGCAGCTGCGGTCGCGATTGGCTTCGTGCTGCGTCGCTTCTCCCGCCCTCAAGTCTCCTGAGCCGACAGCGCGAGCCGCAAGCCCTCGTCGAGGGAAACTTGCGGCTGCCAGCCGGTCGCAACCGCCTTGGAAATGTTGAGCTCGAGCGAGCCGATCAGGCTGTCATGCGTATCCTGCCGCCCCAGCAGGCTGAGCAGCGTGCCGAGCAGGTCGGGAGGTATGCCGAACAGCCGCGAGTTCTTGCCGGCGGCTTTCGCCAGCCGCTCGATGAATTCGGGCGTCGAGACCTGCTCCTTGTCGGCCACCAGGAATATCTCGAAATTGCTGGCGGGATCGGGATGAGCGAGCCGGCGCTGGATGAACGACGACAGGTTCTGCACGGCCAGGAAGGCGCGATGATTATGGATCGCGGCAAAGGGCAACGGCATTCCCAGATTCACCGCACGCGTCAGCAGCGCGAAATTGCCCTTGGCGCCCGCACCATAGACCAGTGGCGGCCTGATCACCGAGATCTTCATGGCGCTGTCGCGCGCCAGTGTCCTCAGGCCCGCCTCGGCCGCGGCCTTGGACATGCCGTAGAGACCGCGCGGCGTCAGGATGTCGTCCTCGTTGAACGGCGCGCGGCCTTCATTGCTGCGGCCATGCACGAGAACGGTGCTGACGAAGATGAACTGGCCCACGCCCGCCGTCGCCGCGCAGCGCGCCAGATGCAGCGTGCCGGCGATGTTGACGTTGCGGTAGAGCTGGACCGCGTGCTCCTCGTGCTTGTGATGCACGCGCGCGGCGAGATGGACGACGGCATCGACGCCTTCGAGCGCGGCCTGCCAGTCGGTCTCCGGGCCGATCGTTTCGATCACGACCTCGTCGTCCATGCCCTCCGGGCTGCGCACGGCGCGGCGAACCGACCATCCTTCGCGCGCCAGCGCGGGCGCGACATGACGGCCGACGAAGCCGCTCGCTCCCGTCACCAGCACGACCGGCCTGCGCTCGCTCATCGTTGCTCCGCCAGATCAGGGTTGCGCAACAATTCGTCGATCAGACCGGCATAGGCGTTCATCGCAACCGTCCGGTCGAATCTCGTTGCCGCCTTCACCGCGCGCTCCGCCATGGCGGCAGCGTCGGCACGGGAGGCCGCGCGGATCGCCTCCGCAAGCTGATCAGCGCGGCCCGGCGTCACAACCCAGCCGAGCCCGTTCTCCACCACCGTCAACGCAGCCTCGGCCTCGGGCTCGGAGACCAGCACCACGGGACGGCCGACCGCCAGCAGATTGTAGAACCGGCTCGGCACCGACACCCCCGCAACGTCCTTCCGGTACGGAATGATCCAGAGATTGGCAGACGCCAGGAATGCCTCGAGCTCGACATCCTCGACGCGTCCCACGAAGGAGACATTGGGCAAGTTCGCTTCGGCCTGCAACTGCTTCAGCTGCTCGAAGCCGATGCCCCAGCCCGAGAGCAGGAAATGGATGTCCGGCTCGTCCCTGAGCAGGCGGGCCGCCTCGAACACGATCTCGGGATCATGGGTAAAGCCGAGATTGCCCGACAGGCCGACGATGAAGCGCGCGGGGAGCGCTTTTCGGAACGGATTGTCCGATGCGAGCGGACGCGCCCCGGGCACCAGCGTCGCCCAGTTCGGAATGAAGCGGATCTTGTTCCGCCTCATGCCGGAATAGCTCAGCAGCGGCTGCTCCGCATCACGGCCGATGGTGATGACGGCGTTGAGCGCGCGGAACATCAGGCTGTTGGCGAAGCGCATCGTCCGCGTCACGATCGAGCCGGGCTTCAGGATGCCCGCCATCACCAGCACATCGGGGAAGAGGTCGTGCATGATCAGCGCCGAGCGCGCGCCCTTGAGCTTTGCAGCTGCCGCAACGGCATAAGGCAGCATGAACGGCGCGGTGACGGTGAGCACGACGTCGCCTGCCTTGAGCTCACGGATCAGCGCGAAGAATGTGCGCGCAGCGAACAGCAACTCGGACACCCCGCGCCGCACCAGCGCCGCCTTGCCTGCCATCCGGTTCTTGATCGCAATGACACGCGGCTTGCCCGGGCCGATCTGCGAGGCCGGCAGCGCGCCGGGCGAGCCCGACAGCACGACGACCTCGTGATCCCCGGCGACGCGGCAGGCGATCTCGGCCATGATCGCCGCGGTCGTACTCGGATCAGGCGGATAATGCTGGCTCGCGACGACGATCTTGCCTTGGGACTGCATGGTCAGGCCGCAGTCGACCCGAATTCCGGAACCGCATCCTTGAGGATGGTTCTGATCGTGGTGCGATCGTCGCGCGCGATCGCCTGCTCGAGCGCTGCGATCCATTTGCGCAGCGTCTGCATCGGCGGCTCGTTCGGCTGCGCGGCCATGATGCCGGCGACCCCGATCTCGCGGGTCGGCTCCTCGGAAGCGAACAGGATTTCGTGCAGGCGTTCGCCCGGCCGCATGCCGGTGAACACGATCTCGATGTCGTAGCCGGGCTGCAGGCCCGAGAGGCGGATCATGCGCTCGGCGAGGTCGACGATCTTCACCGGCTGGCCCATGTTGAGCACGTAGACCGAGACATCATGCCGCTGCGTTCCGAGCGCATGCGTTGCCGCTGTGATGACGAGATCGCAGGCCTCGCGGATGGTCATGAAGTAGCGGACCATGTCGGGATGGGTGACGGTCACGGGACCGCCGGCTTCGATCTGCGCCTTGAACTTCGGCACCACCGAGCCGTTCGACGCCAGCACGTTGCCGAACCGGACCGAGATCAGCCGCATCGGCGGCCTGGCAACGCTGCTGCCGGAGGCAAGATCATGATCGAGCGCCTGGCAATACATCTCGGCAAAACGCTTGGTGAGGCCGAGCATCGACACCGGCTCGATCGCCTTGTCGGTCGAGATCATCACCATGGCTGCCGCGCCGGCGCTGTGCGCGGCATCGGCCACGTTGATCGAGCCGAAGATGTTGGTCTTGACGCCCTCGCTCCAGTCGCGCTCAAGGATCGGCACGTGCTTCAACGCTGCGGCGTGGAACACGATATCAGGCTTGAACTCGGCCATCAGGCGCATGATGCGCTCGCGGTCGCGGATATCGGCGATGCGCCCTTCGATTTCGGCAGCTGAGCCATGCGCGGCGAGTGTTTCCGTGACGGCGTAGAGCGCGGGCTCGGAATTTTCCACGACCAGCAAGCGTGCGGCGCCGAAGGCAACGACGCGCTCGCAGATCTCGGAGCCGATCGAGCCGCCGCCGCCGGTGACGATGACGGCCTTGCCCTTGATCAACGCCTCGAGCCGTGCGTAGTCGATCTTCTCGCTCGGCCGCAGCAAGAGGTCCTCGACCGCGACGGCCGTGAGGCGCGGCGCATCGCCGCTCTCGAGCGACGGCATGCGGTTGACGATGACGCCGAGCTTGCGCGCCCGCATCAGGATCTGCTCCGGATGCGCATCGGGTTCGAACGCCGACGGCGTCATAATGAGGCGCGCGATCGCCTTGTTGCGCTTGGCGAAGTCGGCGACGACGTCCTCGATGTCGCCGATGTCGCCCAGCACCGGCACGCTGCGGATCGACTGGCCGCGATCGGAGCTCGACGGCGACAGTACGCCGACCGGCCAGACGCGCTTGATCGCGCCGCTCTCGATTCCGCGCAGCAGCACCTCGGCATCCGCGGCGCGGCCGATCAGCAGCGTCGGCGCGGCGTCCTCGGTGCGAGCATGACGCCGCACCCGCGTATAGCGGAAATAGCGGTAGGCCATGCGTAGCGCGCTGAGGAAGGCGATTTCGAGGAACCAGTAGAGGACGATCGTCACCTTGCCGAGGAAGAACGCGCCGCGGACATTGGGGGCGACGAAGATGTAGTCGAGCACCAGCAGCGCCACCGTCAGCACGGACGCGACGCGGATGATGTTCAGCGCGTCGGGCAGCGAGATGAAGCGCCATTTCGTCGTGGTCAGGTTGAAGACGAAGAACACGACCACGCTGAAGGCGAGGAAATAGGGCAGGATCTGGAACAGCAGCGGCAGGCGGTCATAGAAGAATTCGCCGCCCTCGAAACGCAGATAGAACGCAGCGAACAGCGCCGCCGCGGTCGCCAGCAGGTCGTGGAGCGCGATCAGGAAATTGCGCAAGGTGAGATGCGAAAGACGCGTCATCCGCCGACCGATGATAATCCTGTGAGTGCAACCTGACCGCGCTGATAGCCCATCTCGACCAGACTTGCCAGCACAAGACTTGCCAGCACAAGACTTGCCAGCCACTCGGCCGTTCAGGAACCGGCTTCCCCCACCTTCGCCTCGCCCTGTTGGGCCCGGAGCACCATGCCGCCGGCAACCCCGACGCCGATGACGTACATCCAGCCCTCGTGGAAGTCGAACAGATGGGAGTTGAACAGCGAGGTGAAGACGTTCTGGACAACGACCAGAAGGCCGACCCAGTTGGCGAGCCCGTCGCCACGAAACAGCAGGAGATGCAGGACCCAGATCGCGTAGAGAACGCCGACACCGATAAGGCCCCATTGCACGGCGACGTTCAACGTCTGGTTATGCGGGTTGCCGATCACCTCGGCGGAGGCCTGGTAGTGGCCGCCCGGCGTCGCGACCGCCTCGAACAATCCGCGCGTCGAGCCGGTGCCGTGGCCCTTGATCGGCGCCTCCGCGAAGAAGATGAGCGACTTCCGCCAGAATTCGAGCCGCAGGCCCAGCGAGGTCGGCTCGCCCTTTTCCACATAGCGCGTGTAGTCGCTGACAAAGGTGTCGGCGGTCTTGCGCAATTGCGGCGAGGCCTGCCAGGCAAGGACGGCACCGACCAGCAGAGCCACGGAGATGATCGCAATGCTGCGCCAGCGCAGGTGCAGCAGCGCGAACACGCCGAACATGATCGGAACGGTGACGAGCGCTGTGCGCGACACCACCACGAAGGCCATGTTGACGAAGAAGCTCAGCGCCAGCGCGGTCAACAATCCCGCGAGCCAATAGCGCTTCTGGCGCAGCAGCATCACGATGGGAAAAGCGAGCGCGACCGCGCACAGCGCGAATTCCTGGCTCTGGTTGATGTAGTTCTTGACGAAGATGCCGCGTTCGAGGTGGTCGGGCTTGAGTGTCAGATCGGGATCGAACACGACCAGCCATGACATCACCGACAGCAGCGCGCAGGACACCAGGAAGGCGATGAAGATCCAGTGTCCGCGCGGCGAGCGCTCGAAATGGTAGAGCAGGACGGGCAGCACCAGCAGCTTGACGGTCGGACTGAGCGCATAGAGGCGCGCGCCCCAGGCCGCATCCGACCACAGCATGCCCACCACCGCGAGCAGGACCAGCGCGATCGGCACCGCCGCGATCGGACGCTTCAATGATTGCAGGAAGGCGCGAACGTCGAGGAACGGCACCATGCAGACCAGGAACGCGGCGTTGAAAATCGCCACGAGCGAGGTCGACCAGGGCAGCGAGGCCACGGTCAGGATCGCGAACAGATCGACCGTCTCGCCCCAGGCCGCGGGGCTGCGAAAGCGCCGCCACAGCATTTGGCCGGTCGTCTCGCTGGCCAGCGCCGTCACTTGGTCAGTCACTTGGTCGCTCCCCGCGCGCGATGGACCAGCGCGGTGGTGCTGAAACCCTGGAGGATGTCGACCAGCACGACCATTCCGCCCGCGGCTTCGACGACCTCGTGGCCGACCACCTGCTCGCGGGTGTAGTCGCCGCCCTTCACCAACGCACTCGGCTTGATCTGCGTGATCAGCTCGATCGGCGTGTCCTCCTCGAAGATCACGACGAGGTCGACGGCTTCGAGCGCCGCCAGCACCTCCGCGCGCGCGCGTTCGTCCTGCACCGGGCGATCCGCGCCCTTCAGGCGCCGCACCGAGGCGTCGCTGTTGAGGCCCACGATCAGGCGATCGCAGGCGGCGCGCGCCGCGGTCAGCACCTTGACGTGGCCGGGATGCAGGATGTCGAAGCAGCCATTGGTGAAGCCGACCCGCAGGCCCTGCCGCTTCCACTCGGCGAGCTGCGCATCGAGCGCGGCGGGCGCGAGCACGATCTTCTCCTCGGCCGCGAGATAAGCATGCGGCAAAATCTTTTGCCGCAGCTCGGCCGCGCTGACGCTGGCGGTGCCCTGCTTGCCGACGGCGACGGCGGCGGCCGCATTCGCCATGCGCAACGCCGTATCCCAGTCCGCGCCCGTGGCGAGCGAGACCGCGAGCGCCGCTGCGACGGTGTCGCCGGCGCCGGAGACGTCGCGCACCTTCACCGGGACAGCGGGCACATGGACGGCCTCGCCATTGCGCGGCACCAGCGTCATGCCGTGCTCGCCTTGCGTGACCAGGATCGCCTCGCAATCGGCGAGCCGCATCACGTCCTCCGAGGCATCGACGATGCTCTGAGGCGTGTCGGCGCGGCTGCGGGTGGCTTCCGCAAATTCCTTGCGGTTGGGCGTGAGCAGCGTGGCGCCGCGATAGATCGCCCAGTTCAGGCTCTTGGGATCGACGATCACGGGCTTATTGAGTTTTCGCGCGGCGTCGATGGTGTGGCGGATCACGCGTGCGGTCAGCACGCCCTTGGCGTAGTCGGAGAGCAGCACGATGTCGGCGCGCGCGATCTGCGGCAGGATCGCCTCGATCAGCTTGGTCTCGATGCCGTCGGAGGCAGGCGCTGCCTGCTCCCAGTCCGCGCGCAGCATGTGCGTGGAGAAATGCTCGGAGACGAAGCGGACCTTTCGCGTGGTCGGCCGCGACGGATCGCACACCAGCACGCTTTCGATCCCGGCATGCTCGACCAGCGCCGAGGCCAGCCGCTTGCCCGCATCATCCTCGCCGACGAGACCGACGAAGACGCAGCGCGCGCCGAGCGAGGCGACATTGCGCGCGACGTTGCCGGCGCCGCCGATATGGATCTCGCTGCGCTGGGCAAGGATGACAGGCGTCGGCGCTTCCGGCGAAATCCGCGACACCTCGCCATAGACGAACTCGTCCAGCATGATGTCGCCGATGCACAGCACCGTGCGGCGCGCGATGTCCTGCGCGAGCGAATCAAAATCGAGAATGGGCGTCACCATGATCCAAAGCCCTCAGCGGAAGCGGTCGGGCCGGTCGAGATAATCCCCGACATAGGCCTTCACCGAATCCTCGAGCGTCGTGAAGCCGCCATTATAGCCGGCGCCGAGCAGACGATCGACCTTGCTCTGGGTGAAGTATTGATAGCTGCCCCGGATGCTCTCGGGCATGTCGATGTATTCGATGTTGGGCTTGCTGCCGAGCGCGGCATAGGCCGCCATCATCAAATCCTTGAAGCTGCGCGCCTTGCCGGTGCCGACATTGAACAGCCCGGAGACCGAGGGCGTCGCCAGCAGCCACATGATGACGCGCACGACGTCGTCGACATAGATGAAATCGCGGCGCTGGTCGCCGTCGGCGATGCCCTCGCGATGCGACTTGAACAGCTGCACGACGCGGCCCGCCTTGACGTCGTCGAAGCGGCGCGCCAGCACGCTCATCATCGAGCCCTTGTGGTACTCGTTCGGGCCGAACACGTTGAAGAATTTCAAGCCCGCGCATTGCGGCGGCAGCTTGTCGCCGCGCGCGAGGCGCTCGGCAACCGCGATGTCAAATAGATACTTGCTCCAGCCGTAGAGATTCATCGGCCGCAATTTCTTCAGCGCGGGGACCGAGGGATCATCGTCAAAGCCCTCCGCGCCGTCGCCATAGGTCGCCGCGGAGGAGGCATAGATCAGCGGCACCGCATGCGCCGTGCACCAGTCGAGCAGGCGCATCGAGAAGCGGAAATTGGTCTCGATCACGAGATCGCCGTCGGTCGCGGTGGTCTCGGAGATCGCCCCGAGATGGATCACGGCATCCAGCTTGCCGGCCTCGAGCCAGCCGAGCAGCTCGGCCGGCGGGACGATATCCACAAGCTGGCGCTTGGCGAGGTTCCGCCACTTGCCGTCCGAGCCAAGGAGATCGCAGACAACGACGTCGCTGCGGCCGGCCTCGTTCAGCGCGGCCACGACATTCGACCCGATAAAACCGGCCCCGCCGGTCACCAGCAACATTCCAACGTCCCTGCCCGATTTTTGCGACCCGGTCCTGCCCTAGCGCATCATCTGCCAAAGTGTAAGCGGTTTTGGGATCGTTGCTCTCCCGGCTTTACGTCCCGGCCCGGAGCGGCTAACCGAACCGCCACATCAGTTCGCCTTCGGTCCTATTAACGAATGAACCAAGATTCGCAACATAGTAGAGATGCAGATCGGAGCGACACGCGCCCGATCCTGATCGTCCCCTATATGTGGATCGGCGATTTCGTCCGGAATCACACCGTTGTCCGGGTCCTGAAGGAGCGATGGCCGAATCGGCCGGTCGATCTCCTGACGACGTCCCTGTGCGCGCCCTTAGTCGATTACATGCCCGGCGTGCGCGATGGGCTCGTCTGGGACCTGCCCCGCAGCCGGCTCGCCGTGGGCCGCCAGTTCGGCCTGGCGCGGCTCCTGCGCGAGCGGAACTACGGCACCGCCCTGGTGCTGCCCCGGACCTGGAAGGCCGCCATCGCGCCCGCGCTGGCCGGCATTCCTGAACGGGTCGGCTTCGTCGGCGAGTTCCGATTCGGCCTGCTCAACCGCTGGCGCTGGGGCGAGAAGAAGCTGCCCCGCTTCATCGACAAGAACGCTGCGCTGGCTCAGCCCGACGGCGCCCCCCTGCCCCCGGAATGGCCGGTGCCGCAATTGCGGGTCCCAGCCGAGGACATCGTGCGCTGGCGGCAGGCCAATGGCCTCAGCGCCGGCGCTGCCGTGGCGCTGGCCCCCGGCTCCGTCGGCGTCTCCAAACGCTGGACCTACTATCCGGAGGCGGCCCGGCTTCTGGCCGAGCGCGGCCTGGAGGTCTGGGTGGTCGGCGGCCCCGGGGAAAAGGGCCTCGCCCAGGAGATCGTCGCCGCGGGCGGCCCGGGGGTCCGGGACCTCACCGGCACTGACCTGCGCAACGGCGTGCTGGCCATGGCCGCGGCTGGCGTCGCCATCTCCAACGATTCCGGCCTGATGCACATCGCAGCTGCGCTCGGCACGCCCACCATGGGCATCTTCGGCCCGACCAGCCCCTACCTCTGGGCGCCGCTTAACGGCCTCGCCGCGACCGTCGTGCAGAACAAAAGCGTGCTGTCGTGCCAGCCCTGCCAGAGCACGGTGTGCAAGATGAATGACCACCGCTGCATGCGGGATATTGCAGCGGACGAGGTCGTGGGAATTGCGGAGAGGGTGTTGAGGGAAGCTGGGTCGCGCGTGACGACCCGGGACACCTAGTCCAAAGCTCGCCGGAAACCACCCTGCGTCAGCCCGGGTGGTTTCCGGTCGATCCTCAGTGATGAGTCTTTTTGCGCGCCGGCGGCAACAGCACCGTGTCGATGACGTGAATCACGCCGTTCGACGCCTCGATATCAGGCTGAATGACATGCGCATCGTTGACCTTCACGCCGAAGCTGCCATCGACGCTCACCGGCTGCCCCTCGACGGTTGCGACCTCGAGCGACTTGCCCGCCACATCAGCCGCCTTCACGCGGCCGGGAATGACGTGATATTTCAGGATCGCAGCAAGCTTGGTCTTGTTCTTGAGCAGCGACTCGACGGTTCCCGGCGGCAGCTTTGCGAAGGCCGCATCGTTCGGCGCGAACACCGTGAACGGGCCCTTGCCCTTCAGCGTGTGAACAAGGCCGGCCGCCTTGACGGCTGCAACGAGCGTCGTGAACGACCCTGCGAACACCGCGGTGTCGACGATGTCGGCGGCACGAGCCATCGAGGGACCAAGCAGGCCAGCGACCAAGGCAGCTCCAGCCACAAACGAACGAATTGCGGGCGTCATCATTTTCTCCGAGTTGCTGTGAGTGGGTCTCAACCGATGCGAGGGATGCGAACGAGATCTCGCATCCACCGTGCGATCAGATGCGATCGACGTTGACGAAACGGAGTCTCGCGACGGTTGGATCACCTGCCAGTTCGAAAATCCTGCGGCGCAGTGCCGCGCTCAATCCTCGACCATGCCGATGAACTCCTGACGCGAGATCGGATTGTCGCGGAAACAACCGAGCATGCAGCTCGTCACCATGTCCGTGCCGATTTTCTGCACACCGCGGCTCGACATGCAGTGGTGATTGGCCTTGAGGATGACGCCCACGCCTTTCGGCTTCAGAGCCTGCTGAACGGCCGACGCGATTTCAGAGGTCATCCGCTCCTGGATCTGGAATCGCTTCGCGTAGGCCTGCACCACGCGCGCGAGCTTCGAGATGCCGACGACACGGCCATCCGGCACATAGGCGACCCAGGCCCGGCCGATGATGGGCGCGATATGATGCTCGCAATGGCTTTCGAACGAGATGCCGCGCAGGATGACCATCTCCTCGTAGCTGCCGGTCTCATCGAAGGTCCTGTCGAGGATCTGAATCGGATCCTGATCGTAGCCTGCGAAATATTCCTCGAATGCACGCGCGGCCCGAGCCGGCGTGTCCAGCAGCCCGGGCATGGCCGGATCGTCACCCGCCCACCGGATGATGGTCCGAAATGCGGCCTCGGCTTCTTCACGGCTCGGCCGCTGTAGTCGATTAGGAGCAATCGCGGTGTCCACAGTCACGCCATCCAACCTTTCGTGTTGATCCGCCGCCACGGAGCAACCGACACCATGACGCATGATAACGGATAACGAGCGCTGCGCGCGCTTGGATCACCGCTGGAGGAAGCTTCAGCTGAGGGTCTTGATCACGAATTCCTTGAGGCGTTGCGCCGGCCGCGGGAGACGGTCGTGCTCCAGGATTGCGATCTCGGTATCCTTCAGGTCCGGCATCGGCTTTCCGTCCACCACATGCAGATCGGGTGGGACCATGTCCTTCGGAAGCACCGTCACGCCGAGCCGGGCACGCACGGCCGCCAGCGTGCCCGCCAGCGAACCGCAGGTGTAGGCGACGCGCCAGGACCGCTTGGCGCGGTCGAGCGCCTCAGTGGCCCGCTTCCTGTAGACACAGGGCTTCGGCGATACCGCCAGGGGCAGCACCCCCTGCCTGAGGTCGAGCCCGCCCGTCACCCAGACCAGCGGCTCCCGCCAGACACGGGTGCCGGGAATCTCGATGGATCGCTCACGCTTGATCAAAGCGAGGTCGAAGGCGCCCTTTCTGAAACGGTCGATGAGATTCATCGTCAGATCGCAGGTGACCTCGAGGTCGACCTGCGGATAGGCCTGGGCGAAACGCGCAAGCACGTCGGGAAGATGGCGGATTGCGAAATCCTCGGGAGCCCCGAGGCGAACCAGCCCGCGCATCGCAGGCTCCTGGATGCGCGAGACCATCTCGTCGTTCAGATCGAGCATGCGCCGCGCATAGTCGAAGAACGTCTCGCCTTCAGCGGTCAACGCAACCGATTGTGGCGAGCGCTCCAGCAGCTTGCCGCCGATCTGCTCTTCCAGCCGGCGGATCTAGAGCGAGATCGTGGACTGCTGAACACCGAGCGCCTGCGCGGCGCGCGTGAAGTTTCCGAGCGACACGATGGTGACGAAGGACCTGACCAGGTCGATGTCGAGATTGACGCGTGAGCGCTGCATCATCATTACCTTTCAATGATGATGCTCAATGCAATCAATTTTAACAAAGTCCAAGCAACCGCTATCCAGACCGCATCTCGAAACCTACCTGGAGGCCCCGTGCTGGCGCTTGCTGTTCAGAACCTTGTTTCTCCCCCGGTGCTCTTCTTCGGAATGGGCCTCGGGGCTTCGCTTGGCCGCTCAGACGCGGTTTCGGCGGGGATTATCAACACTCCGATGCATTCGCCTGAGGCCCACCAGATGCTGGTCTCGCTGCATCCGATGGGTCGAATGGGAGACGTGTCCGACATCGTGGGCGCAATCATGTACCTGGAATCAGCGCGATTTGTGACTGGAGAAATACTTCACGTCGACGGAGGGCAGGCGGCCGGTCATCATGCGATCTCGAGAGTAGCGTCGTGACCTGCGGCGACTGGATGTAGCCGGCGAAACTCACCCGTTCATCTCACAAAGCATTGTCTTGACGCCAAGAGCGCTGGGCCCAATATCCGAATGGATGATGGGCATCATGTAGTGCATCATACGCAGGTCAAGACGAGGTTCGTATGAATCGACGCGATGTGATGAGGCTGATTTCGCTGGCCATGCTTCCAATAGCGCCGGGGGCAGTCATGGCCAATCCGCAGAGTGAGCGGGCTTCGTTGAAGTACAAGGTGTTTACGGTCACTCGTCCTGGCCTGAACCGCGATGTGCCGGCCGGCAAGGAATCTCTGCAGTGGGTCGCCAATTCGTCGACTATGATCTATGGAGAGCGGGACGCGGTGCTGGTGGATACGTTCCTCACCGTGGAGCAAACTAATGGGTTGGCAGACGCCATTGTTGCGAGCGGCAGGACGCTGAAAGCCATTTATATCACCCATGCCCATGGTGATCATTTTTTCGGAATCAAAGTCTTGCAGGATCGCTTTCCGGAGGCGAAAGCACTGGCCACACCTGAGGTTGTCGCACGCATGAAGCTTCAGAGTACGCCGGAGAAATTGAATGGCCGCTGGCGCAAGCTGTTTCCAAATCAAATTCCGGACGTCATTTCGATCGCGGATTCGCTTGTGAGTAATGAGATTGATCTGGATGGAGAAAAATTGGCTGTTGTAAAAGTGGGCCATACCGATACAGACGATACGACATGTCTTCATGTTCCATCCATCGGGTTGGTCGTTGCCGGCGATGCCGTCTATAATGGCATTCACCCCTTTCTCAACGAATCCAATAGGCAAACCCGGCTGGAGTGGATTGCCGCGCTTGACAAGATAGATGCCCTCAAGCCGTCAGCCGTGGTTGCCGGACACAAGATTCCCAGCAACGATGACAGTCCGGGAAATATCGAAGAAACCCGCCGGTATATCCGCGACTTCATTCGGTTGAACGACGCGACCAAAAGCCCCCGCGAGCTTTATGACCGGATGCTGCAACTGTATCCCGATCGCGCCAATCCCGGATCGCTGTGGAGTTCTGCGATTGCGGCGAAGGCTGAAACATAACGCTGCAGATGGAGTTGCTCGGGCTGGCATTGTTTTGGTCTGATGCGCAGCATCGTTTCTCTCACGTTCGGGTCGTGTTGGGCGTTACGGCGACGGCCTGGCAAGGAATGCTCCGCAATACCGATTACGTCTTAGTCCACGGCGCATGGCATAGCAGCTGGTGCTGGGCGCGGGTGCGGGCGCTAACTGCCGCTGTTCGGCGACCAGTTCCTCGGGAACGGCCTGCCTGTAGCTGACGGGCAGACCGGCCTGGTCCGCATGGACGGTCGCCACGCGGACGTTGCGCTCGGCGGCGTCGATGCCGAGCGCAAGCGCCCCGAGACGCGCCATCGGCTCCGTGACCAGACCGGCGCCGCAACCGACATCGAGCAGGGTCAGTCCGTCGAGGGGCCGCTCCAGCCTGGCGTCACGCACCATCAGCGCCGGAAGCCGGTTGCGAAGGTGCGCGACACGCGCCGCATTGAAACTATGAACCAGCTTCATGCGGCCGTCGGGATTCCACCAATCCTCGGCGAGGGCCTCGAACCGCGCGATCTCGTCGGGATCGACGCTCGGCGCGAAGCCGGTCTTCAAGTCCTTGCGCAGCATGTTCAGCCTTCCTGGCGAGCAGCTCTTCGCCCGTCGCCTCGACACCGTTCGGAACAGAATTTCACGCTTGGCCAATCCCGGGCCCATTTTCGCCGCCAAACGAACGGCCGCTTGCAAGCGGCGCATATTTTGGTCGGAAGGTCCGATTTGCGTCGCATCTTCGGCATGGGAGGCTTTCCCGGAGAGGAGATAGAGGCCCGCCGGCGCAGCTGGTGCGAGCACCGGCGTGTTGCCCGCACAGATCGAGACTTCTTCCCCCGAAACGACTCTGCTCGGTTTTTGGATCATGACGCCAGGCGCTTCGCCACGCGCTTGTGATCCGAAGCCGGTTTGTGATCGTTTCCTCCTCGTGGCGACCCTATCGTGCGGGACGATCAGATCAACCGGCGCGCCCAAGGCAAATGATCCAAGGCAGATGGTCCAAGGCAGATGATCAAGACCATTGCAGCTTGGATCGGCAGTTATGCGGATCACCCGGAACCTCGTTCGGCGCTCGCCGGAAAGATCGCGCTCGTGGTGGCATCCAACCAGCCGTTCTATCCGCTCTATCTCTATTGGATCGTGGGGACGGCCGCCTGGCCGGCCTGGTTGAGCTTGCTGTCGACGCCGTTCTTCCTCGCCGTCCCGGCCCTGGCGAAAAGGCATTCGTTCGCCGGTCGCGCGCTGCTTCCATTGGCCGGCGTGGGCAACACCGTCTTCTGCGTCAAGCTGTTTGGCGCCTCGTCGGGCGTCGAGCTGTTCCTCTTCCCCTGTGCGCTGCTGGGCACGATTTTGTTTCGGCCGGACGAGCGCCCAAAAGCCGCGATCGTCGCCGCGCTTCCCTTCATCGCTTATCTCTTCGTCGACGCCCATCTCGGCCAGCCCGTGATGATGACGTCGGACTACGCGAGGCTCGTCGCCTTGAACGGCATGAGCGTGGCGGCCTTGATCGCGCTGATCGGCCTGCTCTGCTCGACGCTGCTGGCGGCGCGAGAGGTGTGAGATCGTGACAAACGGGATCCCCGGCGCGAGGCAGCATGTCGACATCTCTGACTGACGATCATGATGGCGGGCCGCGGCGCGCCATGGTTCCAGCCGCTGCAGCATGGCTCGGCGGATTGGGCCTGGTGCCGTTCGTCGGGCTCTCGATCGCCTCCAAGGCCATCGAGGGCGACTTGAAGACGGCCGCGCTGCACGGACTGCTGGCCTACGGCGCCGTGATCCTGTCGTTCCTCGGAGGCGTCCATTGGGGCGCCGCGATGACCCGGTCGATCTCGCAGACGGATCTCGGTATCGATGCCGGCCGGCTTGGCATCAGTGTCGTTCCCTCACTCGTCGGCTGGGCGGCGCTGCTGATCGATGCAAGATATGGCCTGGCCCTATTGGCAGTCGGCTTCGCCGCGAACCTGCTGCTGGATATCCGGTCCACGCGTCAAGGTTTGGTCCCGCCGTGGTACCGCAGGCTTCGCCAGCCGCTCACGATGATCGTCCTCGTCGCCCTCATCGTGGCCGAGTTCGGCCGGTGAGACAACTTTGTTCGCCCGGCTGAGGGGTTTTGCGATGATGAAAGCTTACAGCTGTTTTGCCCGACGGGTCAATCGATTTTCGCATAATCAGAAAAATTTCGCATCCGACCCGCAAGCCGTTGATTCCGCTGGGACGGGCTACTGTGCATGGGGTTGTTTCGAAGTTTTGTTTTCGGCGCCTGAAAGCGCTGCTCAGAGCAACGGCCGATAGACCTCGCCGATCCGCGCCGCCTCCGCATCGAGGCTGAACTGCGCAAGCACCCGTGCCCGCCCGCGCGCACCCATCGCCGTTGCCGCGGCCACATCACGCATCAGCGGCTCCAGCGCCGCAGCGAGCGCATCGGCATCCCCCGTCGGGACCAGCACGCCGTTCACGCCATCCTCGACCACAAGCGTCGCCGCTCCTGCCCGCGCGGCGACGAGCGCACTCCCCGCCGCCATCGCCTCGATCAGCGTCAGGCCAAAGCCCTCGTTGCGCGACGTGAAGGCATAGATCGTCAGCCGCTGATACCAGCGCTGCACTTGCTCGATCGGCAACTCGCCAGTGATGACGATCCGCGATTGCAGGCCGGCGGCCTCGATCCGCTTCTTCAGGTCATTCGCAAAGGGAGTCTGCTCAGGCGTGACCTGACCGACGATGACCGCGGTGAAATCCGGATAACGCGGCAACAGGCGGCACATCGCATCGACGAACACATCCGTGCCCTTCTGCGCGCGCACGCGACCGAAGCAGCCGATGGCGTAACGGCCCGGCAGCGCGGCTTCCGCGAACGCCGCGGCGCGATCTGTCGGCGGGGCATAGATTTCAGTGTCGACGCCATGCGGGATCACGGTCGCCTGCACTTTCAGGAACGAGGCCGAGATGTCCGACGTCGCGATGATCGCGTCCATGCGCCGGATCAGCCAGCGCGTGATCCAGCTGTGATGCCGCTGCGCTGCCGACGTGAAGACCAGTTTGAGCGGCCAGCCGAGCGCACGCAGGACAACGCCTGCGATCATCTCGTTGTTACGGCGCGCATGCCAGATCAGCGGCGTCTTGCGACGCCACAATGTCAGGAGATCGGTCATGCTCAGCCGCGCGATCCCCTCCGGCGCGTCCGAGCCGAACCACGCCGCGCGAACCAGCTTTGCCAGCCGTGGCGCCACCATCCGGTTGGTCGCGGTGACCCCGGAATAGCGCCTGTGCAGATTTGGCACGATCACTTCGAGATCGCCGGGGGAATTCGCCACGTCATGCTCCGTCTCAGAAGCCCCCTATACGCAACATTAAGCATAGTGACCAGTTCACCCGCACCGAAACCCCCTCTTCACCGCGCAAACGTTAACGTGGCGCGTTGATCGAAGACGGGTGAGACCATGACTGTGCTAGTCACCGGCGGCGCCGGCTATATCGGAAGTCACACGGTCCTGGCGCTGGCGGAAGCCGGCGAGGACGTCGTCGTGATCGACGATCTCTCCACCGGTTTCTCCGCGTACCTGCCGGAAGGCGTGCCGCTGTTCATTGGTGATGCCGGCGACGAGAATTTGCTCGAAGGCGTGATCGCCCAGCACAACATCGAGAGCATCATCCATTTCGCAGGCTCCGTGGTCGTGCCGGATTCGATGCGCGATCCGCTCGGCTATTACCGCAACAATTTCACCACCGCGCGCAATCTGCTCAACGTCGCGGTGAAGCGCGGCATCAACCGCTTCATCTTCTCCTCGACCGCGGCCGTCTACGGCAATCCGGACCAGGTGCCGGTGCCCGAGCACGCGCCGACGCGGCCGCTGTCGCCCTACGGCTCGTCGAAGCTGATGACTGAGATCATGCTGCACGACGTCGCCGCTGCCTACGGCATGCAATATGTGACCTTGCGCTATTTCAACGTCGCCGGCGCCGATCCGCAGGCGCGCATTGGTCTCGCCACCGCCGGTGCCACGCATCTGCTCAAGATCGCGGTGGAAGCCGCGACCGGCCAGCGCGCCAAGATCGACGTCTTCGGCACCGACTATCCGACCCAGGACGGCAGCTGCATCCGCGACTTCATCCACGTCACGGACCTGTCGCAGGCCCATCGCTCGGCGCTGGCTTATCTGCGCAATGGCGGCGCCTCGACGACGCTGAATTGCGGCTATGGCCGCGGCTATTCGGTGCTGGAGACCATCGACGCCGTGCGCCGGGTGTCCGGCCGCAGCTTCGCCGTGCAATACGCCCCGCGCCGGCCCGGCGACATCATGACCATGGTCGCCGACACCAGCCGCATCCGCGGCCTGCTCGACTGGAAGCCGCAATACGAGGACCTCGAGACCATCGCGGCCCACGCGCTGGCCTGGGAGGAGAAGCTGTTCCGCGAGCGCCATGGCGAACTCCGCCACGCCGCCTCGGCCTAGATTCCCTCCCAACGCAAGCCCTTAATTGGGCTTGAAAAACCCCGCTTGAGCGGGCACAGAGGCCATTCGATCCCTGACGCGCGCGCAGGCCTTTCCCTGCGCCGTCAATGGACACCGGATGGCTCAGTTTCCAAAGAAAATCACCGACGATCCCTATGCGGCAGCGGTTCTCGTTCGCCGCCTGGTCACGGAACAAGGCGTCGTCTACTGGCGGCGCTACCTCGTCGCCTTCGCGCTGATGGCGCTTGCCGCCGGATCGACCGCGGGCGCGACCTATGTGCTCGGCCAGGTCATCAACCAGGCCTATGTCGACAAGAACATCCCGGGCATCGCGATGTTCTCAGGGCTTACGGTGATCCTGCTCTTCATCAAGGGCGTGGCCACCTACGGCCACATGGTGATCCTGACCAAGATCAGTAACGCCATCCTCGCCACCAACCAGCGTCAGCTGTTCGCAAAGCTGATGCGCGAGAGCGTCGGCTTCTTCTCGGAGCGGCATTCGTCCGAGTTTCTGGCGCGGCTCACGGCCGGCGCCAAATCGATCACCGACGTCCTCAACATGCTGGTCAACGCCGTCGGCCGCGACCTCATGATGCTGCTCGCCATGATCGGCGTGATGGTGTGGCAGGATCCGCTGATGTCGCTGATCGGCCTCGTCGCGGTACCGCCGGCGATGCTGGTGCTGCGCAAGCTGGTCAAACGCATCAAGGGCCTCGCCTACAACCAGTTCACCGGCACCGCCGACATCATGGAGACGATGCAGGAATCGCTGCAGGGCATCCGCACGGTGAAGGCGTTCACGCTTGAAGAGACGATGCAGAACCGCATCGACGAGAACATCGCGATCGTCGAGCGCAACGCCAACAAGATGGCCCGCGTCGCCAACCGTTCCAACCCGCTGATGGAGATGCTCGGCGGCTTCGCCGTCGCCGGCTGCCTGCTCTATGGCGGCTACAGCGTGGTCGCGCTCAACGCCACGCCCGGCGCCTTCTTCTCCTTCATGACCGCCTTCCTGATGGCGACCGAACCGGCCAAGCGGCTGGCGCGACTCAACATCGACCTCAACAGCCAGCTCGTCGGCGCGCGCATGCTGCTCGAAGTCGTCGACAGCCCGGCAAGCGAGCATTCGGACGACGACAAGCCGGCGCTGAAACTGTCCGACGCGCGGATCGAGCTGCGCGACGTCAGCTTCTCCTATCGCGCCAATGAGACCGTGCTCAATCGCATGAATTTTGTGGCCGAGCCCGGCAAGGTGACCGCGCTGGTCGGCCCGTCCGGCGGCGGCAAGTCGACGGTGCTGGGGCTGCTGCTGCGCTTCTACGAAGTGACGAAAGGCGACATCGTGATCGACGGCCAGTCGATCGGCGCGGTCTCGCGAAAGTCGCTGCGGGCACAGACCGCCTATGTCGGCCAGGACGTCTATCTGTTCCGCGACACCATCCGCAACAACATCGCCTTCGGCAAACCGGGCGCGACCGAGAACGAGATCATCGACGCCGCGAAAGCGGCCTGCGCGCACGACTTCATCATGGGCTTCCCGCTCGGCTATAACACGCCGGTCGGCGAGCATGGCACGCAACTCTCCGGCGGCCAGCGCCAGCGTATCGCGGTGGCGCGCGCGCTGATCAAGAACGCGCCGCTCATCCTCTTGGACGAAGCCACCGCCGCGCTCGATTCCGAGTCCGAGCGCCAGGTGCAAGAGGCGATCGAGCATCTCTGCCAGAACCGCACCACCATCGTGATCGCGCACCGCCTGCACACCATCATGCACGCCGACGCGATACTGGTGGTCGAGGGCGGCGAGATCGTCGAGCAGGGCCGGCACGACGAGCTGCTGCGCCGCTCGGGTCGCTACGCCTCGTTCTTCCGCCTGCAACATCACGACGCCGGCGCTCTGGCGCCGATCAGCGCAACCGCATAGAGTTCGTTCCACCTCAAGAGCAGCGAGACCGCTTCATGAACGCCGCCTCCTACGTCATCCCGCTTCCGCACCAGGCCTCGCTTCCCGTCGTCGGGGAAAGCGGTCTGTTTCCGGTCCGCCGCATCTGGTGCGTCGGCCGCAACTATCTCGAGCACATCCGCGAGATGGGCAATGACGAGCGCGCGCCGCCGTTCTTCTTCGCCAAGCACGCCGACATGCTGGTGCCGAACGGCGCCACCATTCCCTATCCGCCGCTGACCAAGGATCTGCATCACGAGGTCGAGCTGATCGTCGCGCTCAAGAGCGGCGGCCTCAACATTCCCGCCGACAAGGCGCTCGACCATGTCTACGGCTACGCCGTCGGCATAGACCTCACCCGCCGCGACCTCCAGATCGCCTCGCGCAAGAAGGAGCGTCCCTGGGAGATCGGCAAGTCGTTCGACGGCTCCGCGCCGGCCTCTGCGATACAGCCGGCCTCGAAGATCGGCCATCCCTCCAAGGGCAAGATCTGGCTCACCGTCAACGGCAAGGAAGCCCAGACGGGTGACCTCGAGCAGATGATCTGGAACGTGCCGGAGACGATCTGGCAGCTCTCGCAGCAGGTGAAGCTCGCCGCCGGCGACATCATCATGACGGGCACGCCGGCCGGCGTGTCGCAGCTCCAGCCCGGCGACAAGCTCGCATGCGGCGTCGACGGCGTCGGCACGCTGGAAGTGAGCATCGGCCAGCCGGAATAGGCTGCGGTACATCTCGAAATCAAAAGGCCCCGGACGCGTCCGGGGCCTTTTCTATTCGGATCGCATCTACCAGGCCTTCACGGGCCGGTTGGCGTGAGACGTCTGGGGGACACCGCGATTGAGCGACATGTGGGAGTGAACGCATAGCCAGCTGTCGGCATTCCGGGAAAACACCATAGTCGCCCGGCCCGGCCGCGGAAATGTGCTGCCATCGGGATGATAGCCGGTGCTTGTCCACGGTGCGATTACCGTGGCCATCGTGCCATCGGCAGACGCCACGATCGAGATCTGCTCGAGCACAAACCGGAAGTCGGTCGTCTTCGGCCAGACATTATTCCATTGCGAGGTGACCCATTGATCGAGGCCCGGGATGACATCGTTGTGAGTGCCGAAGGCAAGCACCTCGGGGTGAAAGAGCGGCCGCGCCGAGGCATAGTCGACCTCGCGAACATAGCCTGAGAAGGTATCCAGCCATCGGCGAAAAAATTGAACGGTCTCGGTGTTCGCAAGTGGCAACGGGGCCATTGCCTGCTCCATGTTTGGTCGCTAAATCGCGGCAATCTTGTTGCCATGCGGTGAAGTATGCAGCAAGACTCGCGCCAGGATCAGGACCGATGGGTCCATCGTCAGGACTGTTTTAGAAAACGAGAGGATGTCTCGGATGTCGACCACCACGGAGCTGGAAGGGCTGCTGATGCAGCGCTCGCTCACCGACCCACAGCTGGTCGCCGCAGCGGAGAAGGCGGCGGACTTCCGCATCCTGCCTGACGCCACGGTCATCAAGATCGGCGGACAGAGCATGATCGATCGCGGCCGTGCCGCGGTCTATCCCATCGTCGAGGAGATCGTCGCTGCCCGCAAGGCCCACAAGCTCCTGATCGGCACCGGTGCCGGCACCCGCGCGCGGCATCTGTATTCGATCGCAGCCGGGCTGCGCCTTCCGGCCGGCGTGCTGTCGCAGCTCGGCGCCTCCGTGGCCGATCAGAATGCCGCGATGCTCGGGCAACTGCTTGCCAAGCACGGCATCTCCGCCGTCTCCAGCGCCGGACTCTCGTCCGTGCCGCTGTTCCTCGCCGAGGTGAACGCGGTGATCTTCAGTGGCATGCCGCCCTATAGCCTGTGGATGCGGCCCGCGGCCGAAGGCGTGATCCCGCCCTACCGCACCGACGCCGGATGCTTCCTGGTCGCCGAGCAGTTCGGCTGCAAGGCGATGATTTATGTGAAGGACGAGAACGGCCTCTACACCGCGAACCCGAAGACGTCGAAAAACGCGACCTTCATCCCGAAAATCTCCGTGGCGGAGATGAAGGCCAAGGGCCTCCAGGACTCCATCCTGGAATTCCCGGTGCTCGATCTGCTCAACGCCTCGCGCCATGTCCGCGAAGTGCAGATCATCAACGGCCTCGTCCCCGGCAATCTCACCCGCGCGCTCGCGGGCGAGCATGTCGGCACCATCATCACCGCGAGCTGAAGGGAGCACCGTCATGGCTGACACCAACCAGATCAAGCACGTCGCCTCGCCGCTCGCGCGCCAGACCCTTCTGGACAGCGACCTCACCCGCCCCGTTGCCGGCAATCGCCCGATCAAGCTGCTGCCCTGGCTGCAGGTCATCAAGATCGGCGGCCGCATCATGGATCGCGGTCACGAAGCGATCCTGCCGCTCGTCGACGAGCTGCGCGCGCTGCTGCCGGAGCATCGGCTGCTCATCCTAACCGGCGCCGGCATCCGTGCGCGCCACCTCTACAGCGTCGGCCTCGACCTCGGATTGCCGGTCGGCTCGCTCGCGCCGCTCGCCGCCAGCGAAGCCGGCCAGAATGGCCACATCCTTGCAAGCCTGCTCGCGCCGGAGGGCGTCTCCTATGTCGAGCATCCCACCATCGCGAGCCAGCTCGCCATCCACCTCAGCGCCGCGCGCGCGGTTGTCGGTAGCGCCTTCCCGCCCTACCACCATCATGAGTTTCCGACCTCGCGCATTCCGATGCATCGGGCCGACACTGGAGCCTTCCTGATCGCCGATGCGCTCGGCGCCGCAAGCCTTACGATCGTGGAGGACGTCGACGGCGTCTACACCACCGATCCCAATGGCTCCGATGGCAAGAAGGCGGAGTTGCTGAAAGAGACCAGCTTCGCCGAACTCGCGAAGCTCAAAGGCACGCTGCCATTCGATCCGGCGCTGCTCGAGGTCATGGCCAACGCCCGGAACATCGCACGCGTGCAGATCGTCAACGGCCTCGTTCCCGGCCGCATCACGGCGGCGCTGCGCGGGCAGCATGTGGGGTCGATCATCAACACCGGCGCCAAGCCTGCGTGACGATGCGGCAACGTCCATAAAAAACAAAACCCGGAGCATGCTCCGGGTTTTTTTGTTTCAGGCAACGCGATGTGCGCCGATCATCGCAACGCTGAAAACACGATGAGGCCGAGGATCAGCGCCGTCAGCGAGTACTTCAGCGTGTAGTAGACGTTGCGGTTCCACTCCTTGACCTTACGGCTGCCGAGATGGATCTCGTAGAGCTTGCCGAACACCTTGTTGAGCACGCCGACGCTTTCACCGTCGACGTTCTGGGTCGCTGACGCCTTGACGATGTGATGGCTGACCCAGCGGTTGATCGCGGTCATGAAGCCGTACTTCATCGGCCGTTCGACGTCGCAGAACAGGATGATGCGGTTGATTTCGGTCGCATTCTCCGCGCTGTGAATAAAAGTCTCGTCGAACATGAAGGCTTCGCCGTCGCGCCAGACGCATTCGACACCGTCGACGAGGATGCGGCACTTGTTCGAGTTCGGCGTGACGAGGCCGAGGTGATAGCGCAGCGAGCCCGCGAAGGGATCACGGTGCGCGCCGAGCTTGCCACCCGGCGGCAGCATCGCAAACATCGCGCCATGCACGCTCGGGATCGCGTTGAGCAGCTCCACCGTCTTCGGGCACAGCGTGCGCGCCGACGGCAGGAAATCGTCGTACCATTTCAGGTAAAAGCGCTTCCAGCCGCTCTTGAAGAACGAGTAGAAGCCCCAGTCATTGTTCTTCGCGGCCGCGCGAATGAAACCTTCGTCGAACAGGCGCACCGCCTCGTCGCGAATGGTCTCCCAGTTCTCGCTGAGGGGCTTCAGCTCTGGAAACTGCTCGACCGAGATCACCGGCTTGTTCGGCACGGCCGAGCCGGCGTACATCAGAACATTGTAGGGCGCGAGATAAGTCGAGTGATCGCCGAGCTGGCGCGCGAAGCGCAGCCGCTGCTTGCCGCGGAAGTGAACGTAAATCGTCGAAGCAACAAGCACGTAGAGAATGATCAGTTGCGGTGCAAAAAGCTGTTTCAGCATATCCCCAACCCCCAAGGACCTAGCCGAACTGTGCTGTAGCCCGCCCCAGCCCAAGCGGCAAGGCAAAGGCGATACAGCCTGAGGCTGTTCCGCAGGTCGTGATCGGGGCGGCCTGGCCGCTCCAGACGCAATTACAAATCGTAGCTGCGCCTACGTCAATCCCGGCGTTGCAGCCGATTTCAGGCTCATGGTATCCTGGTTCCACAGGTTCGGAACTCGGAGTTGCGTCTTGGGAATGTCGCGGTCGTTGGCGGGTTTCGCGCTCGCGCTGTCTCTGCTTGGCGTGTCGGTATCCGCGAATGGTCAAGGCGCTCCGCCGCAAGCGCAACAGGGCAAGACTCCAGATCCGGAGCTCCGCGGCCAGTGGCTGCGGGAAGGGCAGACATTCGTCTGCCGCGTCGAAGCCGGTAAGCGCGCCGTCCCGCCCGATCCTGATTTGCTCAGCTTTGCCTGCCAGCGCATGGGCGCGATCGGCGTCGGTATCTCGGAGACCTCACTCAAGGCCGTGCTCGGCGAGCCCCACCGCAAGCTGCCGCCCGAGAACAACGCCACCAACTATGTGTACTTCCTCGGCAAGCCCAACCAATACCCCTATCTCGCCGCGACCGTGAAGGCGAAGCGCATCGTCGCGCTTCAGATCAGCGGCGAGGCTCCCGCCGCCGGCTACAGCTTCAATCAGGTCAATCTCGGCGACGGCATCGACAAGCTGATGGCGCAATTCGGCAGCCCCCACCATGTCGGCCCAAGCGGGCTCGACAAGACCGAGCTCTGGACCTACGGGCCATGGCCGTTCTCATTCGAGGTGCGGCAAGACCGCGTCACCTCGATCCGGATCAACGATCCGACCGTCGGGGCAAAATAGATTCGATGAAGGACGCGCGTGTCACGCCCGCGACAGCGCCTGGAGACCCTTGAAGGTCAGGCGCTTGGGGTCGGTGACGCCGGCTAGATAAAGCCGACGGATGAAGGCAATGACGGCGTCGCGGTCGCAATCGGTCAACGCGACGACGGCGTCGACCGCGATCTTCTGGGCTTCCATTGGGCTCACCTCGGCCTTGCGAGTAACCCCGGCCGAGACAGGCTAGGACTCACCGGTTAATCCGGCGTTAACCGTTCGGGCAGCATGGCCGATTCACCCCGGTGCCCGTATACGCAAAACAACGCATTGCGAGGGCGCCGCGGATCAGCGCGCACTGACGCTCCGCTTCAGCAGCACAAACTGCTTCTTCAGCCGGGGTACGGCAAAGTCGGTGAACGCCCGCACCTTGGGCACCGAAAGCCGCCCCTGCGGGCTGATCAGGTGCGCGGGCATCTCCGGATCCTCATCGTCGGCCAGCACGATCTCGAGCTCGCCACGCGCGACCTCCGCAGCCACCTGGTACGAATACATCCGCGCCACGCCACGCCCGGCCACGGTGGAAGCCACCGCCGCATAGGTGCTGTTGACGATGAGCCGCGGGGTGAATTGCACCGTGCGCGCCGCCGATGAGCCGGCCTGCGGCGCAAAGGTCCAGGAATTGGGCAGATGCGCCATCGCCACGATCTGATGTTTTGCGAGATCGCCGGGCTCGGTGATGCGCGGATGCTGCTTCAGATAGCGGGGAGCAGCCACCACGATGCGGCTGATCCCGCCGAGCCGCATCGCCACCATCGCTGAATCCACGAGAGGACCGATGCGGAGCGCGACGTCGACGCCCTCCTCGATCAGATTGACCGCGCGGTCGAACAGCAGGAGCTTTGCCGACACGGTTGGGTAAGCGTCGAGAAAGGCATCGAGGATCGGACGCAGCACCATCTCGCCCGAGACCACAGGCGCAGTCATCGTGAGCAAGCCGCGCGGCGCCGTGCGTGGCCCGGCCGCGATGTCCTCGGCCTCTTCCAGCTCGGTCAGCACGCGGCGGCAGATCGCGACATAGCGCTCGCCCTCCTCGCTCAGCTTGATCGAGCGCGTGGTCCGATGCAGCAGCTCGGCGCCGACCCGCTCCTCCAGGAAGGCGATGGCGCGGCTCACCGCCGCCGGCGAACGGCCGAGCTTGCGTCCTGCGGCCGCGAGGCTCCCCTCGTCCACCGCAAGGACGAACACATTCATCGCATCCAGACGATCCATGCTTTCCCGCCGCCCCGTCAAATTCCCGTGACAGGCTAGGCGTTCCCCCGCGCCGCGACAACTGCCGCCAAAGGCCGCTCGGGGCCGATCCGGCATTCGTTCGCGCCGCGTAACAGTGTCTGCCGGACAACGTGTATTCGCAGCCGGGCCGTTGCGGCGTACCTCAGCAAGCAAGCCAGCCGCTGCTGGCGCAGGTTCTGGAAACCAACAACAGGAGCCCGTCATGGGTATCGAACAGAAGGTTGCCATCATCACCGGTGCATCGCAGGGCATCGGCGCCGCCCTCGTCCAGGGGTTTCGCGATCGCAATTATCGCGTCGTCGCTACGGCACGCTCCATCAAGCAGTCCGGCGATGACGATATCCTCGCCGTCCCCGGCGACATCGCCGACCGGGCCACCGCCGAGCGCGTGGTTTCGGAGGCCGTCGCCCGTTTCGGCCGCGTCGACGCGCTGGTCAACAATGCCGGCATCTTCGTCGCCAAGCCGTTCACGCAGTACACGGTAGAGGACTACGCGGCGGTGATGGGAACCAACGTCGCGGGCTTCTTCAACATCACGCAGCTCGCCATCGCCGAGATGGAGAAGCAGGGGTCTGGCCACGTGGTCCAGATCACGACCACGTTGGTCGACCAGGCCAATTCGAACGTGCCCTCGGTGCTGGCCTCGCTGAGCAAGGGCGGGCTGAGCGCGGCGACGAAGTCGCTCGCGATCGAATACGCCAAGCGCGGCATCCGCGTGAATGCGGTCTCGCCCGGCATCATCAAGTCGCCGATGCACCCGGTCGAAACGCATGCCCAGCTGAGCGCGCTGCACCCGGTCGGCCATATGGGCGAGATGTCCGACATCGTCGATGCCGTGCTCTATCTCGAGGGTGCCTCCTTCGTCACCGGCGAGATCCTGCATGTCGACGGTGGCCAGAGCGCCGGCCACTGAGTCACGCCGGAGGATAACATGACCGAACTCAATGCAGATACCAACGCCCGGCCGCATCCGCGGCCGGGCTCGGCTTCCCGACAGACCTGGCGATACGCTGTCGCGGGCCTGTCCGCCTCGTTGGTCGGACTCGGCCTCGCCCGCTTTTCCTACACGCCGCTGATCCCGGCCCTGATCGCCGCAAAATGGTTCAGCGCATCCGACGTCGTCTATCTCGGTGCGGCGAACCTTGCCGGCTATCTCGCTGGCGCGCTCGCAGCACGAACCGTAGCTGGTCGCATCGGTGCAATCCGCGCGCTGCGGGTGATGATGCTGCTCGCCACCCTCTCATTCTTCGCCAGCTCAGCGCCGGTGTCGTTCACCTGGTTCTTTGCCTGGCGCTTCCTGTCGGGCCTCACCGGCGGCATCATCATGGTGCTCGCGGCGTCTGTCATTCTGCCGCACACCTCACCTGCGCGGCGCGGTATCGTCGGCGGCGTGATCTTTGCGGGCGTTGGCCTCGGCGTCGCCGCATCGGGCACGCTGGTGCCGTTGCTGCTGCAACAGGGTTTGCAGCAGAGCTGGTACGGCCTCGGCGTGCTCTCGGCCGTGCTCACGCTCGCGAGCTGGTGGAACTGGCCTGCCGAGGCCAAGGCCGACACTACGTCTGCTCATCGAGCAAAACACCATCAAGCCTCGCTCGCGACCCGTGCGCTGCTGGTCCAATACGGCCTCAACGCGGTGGCGCTGGTGCCGCACATGGTCTTCATCGTCGATTTCGTGGCGCGTGGCCTCGGCCAGGGCATTGCCGCGGGATCGCGCTACTGGGTGCTGTACGGGCTCGGCGCCATCATCGGCCCGCTCGTCACCGGACATCTCGGTGACCGCTCCGGTTTCGGTCCAGCGCTGCGTGCGGCGTTCCTGATCGAGGCGGCCGCCGTGCTGCTGCCGACCGTCAGCACCGCGCCGCTGTCGCTGATCGTGTCGAGCGTGGTGGTTGGCGGCTTCACGCCCGGTATCGTGCCGCTCGTGCTCGGCCGCATCCATGAGCTGGTCCCACATTCGACCGAGCAGCAGCGCGCGACATGGAGCCACGCCACCACCAGCTTTGCGCTGTTCCAGGCTGCCGCTGCCTACGGTTTCTCCTGGATCTACGCGCAGACCGGCGGCGACTATCTGGTCCTGTTCGGACTGGGCGGCGGTGCCGTGGTGCTGGCGCTTGCGATCGACCTTGGCCTCGCGCTCACCACGCGCGAGGCATAGAAGCAACAGCAGCGGCGTGATCAGGAATATTGCATCACGCCGTCGTCGATCTTGCCGAAGCGCAAGGAGACGATGTCGAGCGCGTAGTTCTGGTACAGCCGCCACGGCTGCTTGGAGCCCTGCTTCGGCATTTTTGCGACCGAGCGCTGCACATAACCCGAGGTGAAAGCGAGCGACGGCTGCGCGGTGATCTCGGGGTCGTCATTGTGCGGCATGCACTGGCGGAAATTGTGCCGGTCCATGTAGTTGATGAGACGGCAGACATATTCGCAGGTGAGGTCGCATTTCAGCGTCCAGGACGCGTTGGTGTAGCCGAAGGCCGAGGCCATGTTCGGCACGTCGGCATACATCATGCCCTTGTAGGTCAGCGTGTTGGCGAAATCGACCGCGCGACCGTCGACGCTGACTTCGAGACCGCCGACGACCTGGAGCACGAGGCCCGTCGCCGTGACGATGATGTCAGCCGCAAGCTCTCTGCCGTCCTTCAGCCGGATGCCATCGCGCGTAAACCTGTCGATCTCGTTGGTGACGACGGAGGCGCGCTGCTCGCGGATCGCCTTGAACAAATCGCCATCGGGCACGAGGCACAGGCGCTGGTCCCAGGGATTGTAACGCGGGGTGAAATGGGTGGCGACGTCGTAATCGGGACCGAGGGCCATACGCACGCCTCCGAGGATCAGGTTCTTCACCTTGTCCGGCCGGCGCCGGCTGAGCTGGAAGAAGAACATCCCCCACATCACGTTGCGCCAGCGGATGACATGATAGGCAAGCCGCGTCGGCAGATTGCGGCGCAGCTTGTTGGCGACAGGGTCCTGCGCCGGTCGCGACACCACGTAAGTCGGCGAGCGCTGGAGCATGGTGACCTGCGCCGCGGTCTTGGCGAGCTCAGGCACCAACGTCACCGCGGTTGCGCCCGAGCCGATCACGACGATGCGTTTGCCGGCGTAGTCGATGTCCTCGGTCCATTTCTGCGGATGCACGATGCGGCCGGCGAAATCAGCCGCGCCCGCAAACTCCGGCGTGTAGCCCGCCTCGTATTTGTAATAGCCCGGGCACATGAACAGGAAATTGCAGGTGAAGCGTACGAGTTCGGTTGCACCCTCGCCTGTGATGCGCTCGACCTCGACAGTCCAGCGTGCATCCGGCGTCGACCACGACGCGCGCCTCACACTATGGCGAAAGCGGATGTGTTTCTCGATGTCGTTCTCGGCAGCGGCCTCACGCACATAGTTCAGGATCTGCGGACCATCGGCGATCGCCTTAGGATCGGTCCAAGGCTTGAACGAATAGCCGAGCGTGAACATGTCGCTGTCGGAGCGGATGCCGGGATAGCGGAACAGATCCCAGGTGCCGCCGATGCAGTCGCGGCCCTCGAGGATGACGTAGCTCTTGGTGGGGCACTTCTGCTGCAAATGATAGCCCGCGCCGATGCCGGACAGGCCGGCGCCGACGATCAGCACGTCGAAATGTTCTTGTTGCATGGTTTCCTCCGCCGGGGAGGATTGTCGGACCGGCGACGGCGCCCGTCAATTGGCAATCAGCCGTGCGGCAACCTCAAAGCGAGTTGAATTCCATGCGCCGAAACAACGAAGCCCCGGATCGCTCCGGGGCTTCGTGTCGAAGATCGATGTGATCGGCGGTATCAGTACCGGTAATGGTCGCTCTTGTACGGACCTTCCTGCTTGACGCCGATGTAGTCGGCCTGATCCTTGCGCAGCTCGGTGAGCTTGACGCCGATCTTGGCGAGATGCAGCCGCGCGACCTTCTCGTCGAGCGACTTCGGCAGCACGTAGACTTCCTTTTTGTACTTGCTGTCCTTGTTGTTGGCGTAAAGCTCGATCTGCGCCAACGTCTGGTTGGTGAAGGACGCCGACATCACGAAGGACGGATGGCCCATCGCGTTGCCGAGGTTCACGAGGCGGCCCTCCGACAGCATGATGATGCGGTGCTTGTCGGGGAATTCGATCTCGTCGACCTGCGGCTTGATGTTGGTCCACTTCAGGTTACGCAGACCCGCGATCTGGATCTCGTTGTCGAAGTGGCCGATGTTGCAGACGATGGCGCGATCCTTCATCGCGCGCATGTGCTCGATGGTGATGATGTCCTTGTTGCCGGTCGCGGTGACGAAGATGTCGGCGCGGGGCGCGGCGTCTTCCATCGTCACGACCTCGTAGCCTTCCATCGCGGCCTGCAGCGCGCAGATCGGATCGACTTCCGAGACCAGCACGCGGCAGCCGGCCTGGCGCAGCGAGGCGGCCGAGCCCTTGCCGACGTCGCCGAAGCCCGCGACCATCGCGACCTTGCCCGACATCATCACGTCGGTGCCGCGGCGGATGCCGTCGACCAGCGATTCACGGCAGCCATAGAGGTTGTCGAACTTCGACTTGGTGACGCTGTCGTTGACGTTGATCGCCGGCCACAGCAGCGTGCCGGCCTTCTGCATGTCATAGAGACGATGCACGCCCGTGGTGGTCTCTTCGGAAACGCCCTTGATGCTCTTGGCGATCTCGGCGAAGTAGCCCTTCGGCTTGTCCTTGAGCTGCTTCTTCAGAAGCGCGAAGAAGACTTCCTCTTCTTCCGAACCCGGCTTGTCCAGGAACTTGGTGTCGCCGTTCTCGGCGCGCAGACCGAGATGGACATACATGGTGGCGTCGCCGCCGTCATCGAGGATCATGTTCGGGTGACCGCCGCCGTGCCAGTCGAACAGTTTTGCGGTGTAGTCCCAGTATTCGGTCAGGCTCTCGCCCTTGACCGCGAACACCGGAATGCCGGCGGCCGCGATCGCCGCCGCAGCGTGGTCCTGCGTCGAATAGATGTTGCAGGAGACCCAGCGAATGTCGGCGCCGAGTGCTGCCAGCGTCTCGATCAGCACGCCGGTCTGGATCGTCATATGCAGCGAGCCGGCGATACGAGCGCCCTTCAGAGGCTGCTTCGGGCCGTATTCTTCGCGGGTGGCCATCAGGCCGGGCATCTCGGTCTCGGCGAGCGAGAGTTCCTTGCGGCCGAAATCGGCGAGCGACATGTCCTTGACGATGTAATCGGTGAAGCCGGGCTTCGCGTTCATTGCGAGTGTCCTGTTGTTGAACGGGCATTCCAGGACACCTCGAAGAGGCGCCCCGGAATCGCGACGTGTGGATGAAGGGTTCCGGGTTCGCGCGCGAACCCGGAATGACGCACGGAAATCAGAGCGCGCGCTTGAGCTGCTCGACGAGATCGGTCTTCTCCCAGGAGAAGCCGCCCTCGTTGTCGGGCGTGCGGCCGAAATGGCCGTAGGCCGAGGTGCGCGCGTAGATCGGGCGGTTGAGATCGAGATGGCTGCGGATGCCGCGCGGGGTGAGATCCATCGCCTTGGCGGCAATCTTCTCGAGCTCTTCCTCAGGCACCTTGCCGGTGCCGTGGGTGTCGATGTAGATCGACAGCGGACGCGCCACGCCGATGGCGTAAGCGAGCTGCAGCGTGCAGCGGTCGGCGAGACCGGCCGCGACGATGTTCTTGGCGACGTAGCGCGCAGCGTAAGCGGCCGAGCGGTCGACCTTGGTCGGATCCTTGCCGGAGAACGCGCCGCCGCCATGCGGAGCCGCACCACCGTAGGTGTCGACGATGATCTTGCGGCCGGTCAGGCCGGAGTCGCCGTCGGGACCGCCGATGAAGAACTTGCCGGTCGGATTGATGTGCCAGATGGTCTTCGCTGTGATCCAGTCCTTCGGCAGCGCCTCGCGCACATAGGGCTCGACGATGTCGCGGATCTGCTTGGACGAGATGTCCTCGACCAGATGCTGGTGCGAGACCACGATCTCGCGCACGCCGACCGGCTTGCCGTTCTCGTACTGCACGGTGACCTGGCTCTTCGAATCCGGGCCGAGCACCTTCTCCTTGCCGGAGTGGCGGGCTTCGGAGATCAGGCGCAGGATTTTGTGGGCGTAGAAGATCGGCGCCGGCATCAGGTCGGGCGTCTCGTTGGTGGCGTAACCGAACATGATGCCCTGATCGCCCGCGCCTTCTTCCTTGACTTCGCCCGGCTGGAGCGCGTCGACGCCCTGCGCGATGTCGGCCGACTGCGGATGCAAGAGGATCTCGATGTCGGCGGTCTTCCAGTGGAAGCCTGCCTGCTCGTAGCCGATGTCCTTGATCGCGGCGCGCACGACGCCCTCGATCTGCTCGTTGGTGACGGAGGCGGGACCGCGGGTCTCGCCGGCGATCACCACCTTGTTGGTGGTCGCCAGCGTTTCGCAGGCGGCGCGGATTTGCCACGGATCGATGCCGGCTTTCGGCCCTTCGCGGTAGAACAGATCGACGATTTCGTCGGAGATCCGGTCGCACACCTTGTCCGGATGGCCCTCGGACACGGACTCGCTGGTGAAGAGATAAGACGCGCGCATCAAGTAACCCCTTGTTCCGCCACTCGACGGCGGTTCGTTTGCGATGTTTAGCCTTGGATGATGTCAATCACGCCGACGCGAGATGACGTAGGATTCGTCGAGAAACCAGAGCCCGTTGTATTTTCGGAGCACGTCCCTGGCGGCGTCCAGAGTGCGGCCGTTTTGAGTCATATCTGCCAACCGGTCGTCCTCAATCTGAGCGACATACACCGCCGCATTCCACGCTGCAAAGGCTGTCGAGGTTCCGATGGAGCCGGTTACCTCGTTGGGCAGCGCTTCCATATCATACCTGAAGATCGAGCGGTTATCAGCGTATGCATTAAAATTTAAGTCGCGGCCCAACGACCCGAGCTCGTACTTCACGGCGCGCAATAGCTCATGACGGCTGACCGAGAAAGGATTTTCTCCGGGCCAGATCGCCTGGATCATTTCCATGCCCGGATCCTGGCCGTGGGAGTGGATTCCGATCAGCCGCCCCCCAGGCCGGAGCGCCCGCGCCAGCGGTGCAATGATCCGCTTTGCCCGGAAATTGACCGAGGACAGGGCGCGGTAGGGCTGGGAGGCAATGACGAGGTCGAAATTGGCCTCGGTCTGGCCCGGCCGCGGAATGGACGAATCCAGCAGGAACCTGTGGTCCTCGCGATAGAGCACTAGGACGACGGGCCGCTCGTAGAGCGGCATGGCCGTGCGCGGGCTGATCGCAGCGCGCCAGTTCTGCTCCAGGAACGGCCTCAGCTCGGCAATCTGCGCCTCAAACTCGCCCGATGAGCCCCCCCGCAGCGGAACCTCGTGCCAGACGGTGGCCGCAGCCGCCGCAGGCGAGGCCGGCGTCAGCCAGGGCGCCTCCGAATAGAACATGTTGGTGAAGACGAACACCGACGCCGGATGCTCGAAAATGCGGTCCGGCACCTTCTCCAGCGTCAGGCGCAAATCCTCGAGGCTGAGCTCCTTGCCGGCCACGTAGAACGGCATGTGCGGGTAGCGCTGGTGTGTGGCGCGCAGCACCCGCGCCAGCACCGTACCATCGCCGACGCCCGCGTCGAAGATGCGCAGGGCCGGTGGGCGCGGATGGATGGCGGCCAGCTCCAGCGCCACGCGGTCGGCGACGACCCGCTTTTCGCTGCAGGTGTGCACGAACAGCAGGTATTTCTGCCGGTTCTCGAAGAAGCGGAAATTGCCGCGCGGGTCGCGCTTTTCCGGCGGCACCTGAAGCCCCCGCGGCGGCGGCAGGCCGCCGGTCGTCGAGGCCGCAATATAGGCCTGGATCCGCTCCAGCGTGTCGACGGTGATGCGCTTGCCCTCGCGCAGGCGCTGCACGAGCTTCCCATCGTTCACCGCACGCCGGCCGAACGTCGATTCCGCCATGCCCGCCTTGCGGCAGAACTCGGTGATCTCGCTCAGGATTTCGTCGTTTTTCATGAGTGGGAAGGCGGTGGGCAGGACGATGGGACGGAGGACTTCTAACATCATCTGCCCACCGGGGAAAGATCGGTGCCCCAATTTGCACAGGTCACACTTCCCGATATAGAGAGCGCCTAATGCGATACTCTGGGGTGCATATGTTCAGGCGCAAATGCCTCGCGATCATATTGTTCGTCGCGTTCTCAGGCGTCGCCCGCGCGGGCGACCCCACCACCGACAATCCCGAGCAGGTCTTCGAATCCGTCTACGCCCGCATCGGGGCGCTGCCGGCCGCGGTCGCGCGCGAGCGTCTGATCTGGCTGAAGCTGGAAGAGCTCAAGCGCGAACCATGCGACCAGCGCAGCATCGACGATCTGGCAGGGATGCTCGACAGGCGCGGCTACCGGCGGCAAGCCGCCGACGGGCTCTACAAATTCGTTCAGAACTGCGGAGCCCCGCTGATCGCGCTGAACAAGGCGGCCGTCATCTATATGAGCATCACCGACTACCCAAAGGCCGTCGAAGCCGCCGACGAGTACGTCAAGCGCGCACCGTCCGACCAGAGCGCACATTATGTCCGCGCCATGGCTCTGGACGGTGCAGGCGACTACCGCCGCGCTCTCGCCGATTACTCCGACACGATCGAGCTGTTCAGCGGCGACAAGAAGATGATCTCGAGCGGAATCTTCCTTCGCATGGCGAACGCCTACGCCGCCCTGAAGCAGTTCTGCGAGGCGACCGCGCCGATCAACCGCTGGGTCGCGCTGGATCCGGCGACGCGCGACACCAGCAAGACGCAGAAGATGATCGCCGACTACGAGCGGCAGGGCAATTGCGTCTCATCGACCGAGGCCCGCAAGGAAAGCTTTCCGATACACGGGCAGAAGGGTGTCGTCACCGTGAAAGCCGAGATCAACGGCGTGCGCGGACTGTTCGTCCTCGATACCGGCGCGAGCTATGTGTCAGTGAAATCGGCCTTTGCGAGCAAGGCCAAGATACCGGACGGCGGCTCCAGCGACATCACGCTGATCACCGCCAATGGGCAGACCAAGGCGAAACTCTCCAGGGCCGATAAGGTCGCGCTGGGCAAGCTCGAAGCGACCAACGTGCCCGTTGCAGTCCAGGATGGCGACGACAAGGGTTTTGGCGCGGGCGTCGACGGCCTGCTCGGCATGAGCTTCCTGTCCCGGTTCGAGGTCCAGATGGCGGGCGGGTTGATCGAGATCCGCACCCGCCAACCCAGGAAGTGACGCCGCAGGCGATCGCGGCGTGAACCCGAAAAGCCGCGCGCGCGACCAAGAGCAGACTTTCCCAGCAAAGAATGACTGTAGCCGAGGTCTCCTTGCGCCGCCTGCTCCTGGTCCCCGTTGTTCTCGCCGCCCTGCTCTGGTGCGCGCCAGCGTATTCGCAGGCACGCAACCAGCTCGGGCCGCTCTGCACCACCGAGACCACGCCGGCGGACCAGATGGTCGACGCCTGCAGCAAGATCATCGCGCTGAAGGTCTTCAGGGGCGAGCAGCTCGCGACCGTGTATTTCTGGCGCGCCGTGGGCTGGAATAAGAAAGGCGACTACGCCAAGGTCATCGCTGACTCGACCGAAGCGATCCGGCTGCAGCCGAGCCAGGCGGTCTATAATCTCAGGGGATCGGCCTATTACGACAAGGGCGACTACGACATCGCCATCGCCGATTTCGACGACGCGCTGAAGCAGGGACCACCGAGCGGCATCATCTTCCACAACCGAGGCAATGCCTGGCGCGGCAAGGGCGACTATACCAAGGCGATCGCCGACTACGACATGTCGATCAAGGCCGATCCGAGATCGGCGTTCTCGTTCCAGAACCGCGGCATCTCGAAAGAAGCGCTCGGCGATTACGACGGCGCGCTCGCCGACGTCAACCAGGCGATCCGGCTCGACCCGACGCTGCCGCAGCCACTGATCAACCGCACCTCGATCTGGCGCGCCAAAGGCGACCTCGATCGCGCCATCACCGATGGCAGCGAAGCGATCCGGCTCGAGAAGGAAAGGCCGCCGGTCAACATCATGACGCCGCCGAACAGCGTGCTGATCTCGGGCTACACCCATCGCGCGCTGGCCTATGAAGCGAAGGGCGACTACGCCCGCGCACGCGAGGATTACAAGGCGACGCTGGCGATCGTGGCGTCCGATGCCGGCAGCAAGGCCAACCAGGCGACTGCAAAGGTGCGGCTGTCGCTGGTCACGGATGCAGCCGTGCCGATCCCCCGCGATGCGCCCTCGCCCACAACGCAGCCGACGACCACTCCCGCCCCGCAGCAGACAGGCGCGACCCCAGCGCCCTCGCCTGCTCCGGCCGTACGCGGCACGCGCGTGGCTCTGATCATCGGCAACGGCGCTTATGCGCATGTCAAGGCGCTGCCCAATCCGCCCAACGATGCGCGCGCCATCGCCAGGAGCCTGCGCGACATCGGCTTCACGGTGTCAGAGGGCGTCGATCTCGACCGCGCCGCGATGCAGAAGATGACGCGCGACTTCTTGCGTGACGCAGCACGGGCGCAGGTGGCCGTGGTCTATTATGCCGGCCATGGCGTGCAGGTCGACGGCCGCAACTATCTCATCCCCGTCGACGTCGAGCTCAAGCCGGGCACGGCCATGACGGAAGCGATGATCGACATGGACACGATCATGGCCGGCCTCGACGACCAGGTCCGCACCAACATTTTGATCTTTGATGCCTGCCGCAACAATCCGATGGCCCAGCACGTCGCGTCCGCCGGCGGCAGTCGAGGCATCGAAGGCGCTTCAGGCCTCGCTGCGCCGTCGAGCCTCGGTGCTGGTGCAACGCTGGGTGCCGGCACACTGATCGCCTTCGCCACCGCGCCAGGCCAGGTCGCGCTCGACGGCGAAGGCGCCAACTCGCCGTTCTCCGCCGCCCTGTCCCGCCATCTCGGCACGCCAGGGCTGGAGGTGCAGCAGATGCTGACGCGGGTGCGGGCAGAAGTGGTCTCAACCACGAAGAGCAAGCAGGTGCCGTGGTCGAACTCGTCGCTGCTGGGTGAGGTCTATCTGGCGGAGAAGTGAGGGGCGAGGTCTCGCTTCCGCGAAGCGAGCCAAAATTGCAACAGCCCGCGAGATAGTCACACGCAACCTGCGGCTGCTCTGTTTTGTCGCATATCGTTATCCTAAAGTGCCGGCAACACCGATCGTCGGTGGACTGATTGCTGGGGAAATCTGGTGAGAAAATTCATTGCCGCTGTCGGCATCATTCTGTCCGTCGTGCTCTGGGCGCAGCCCGGATTCTCGCAAGGCGCTCCGTCCGGCGAGGCGGCGCGTAAAGCGGAATTGGCTGCCGCGTGGCAGGCGGCCGGCAATGCCGGCACCGCAGGCCCCGCAGACGTTCCGCTGATCGACGAGGCGACGTTGAAACTTCCGACCGGTGATTTCTTCGTGCCCAAGGCCGAGGGAGCGCGGGTGATGCGCGCGCTCGGTAACACGGTTCACGATACGAACTTCGTCGGCCTCATACTCGGCACGAGGCAGAACGACCGCTGGCTGGTCGTGATCAACTATATCAAGGAAGGCTACATCAAGGATGATGCCGCCAAGGACTGGAATGCCGACGACCTTCTGAAGAATCTCAAGGAGGGTGTCGACGAGTCCAACAAGGATCGCGCCGCTCGCGGATTTCCCGAGATGGAGGTGATCGGCTGGATCGAGCCGCCGAACTATGACGCAACGGCCCATCGTCTGGTGTGGTCGATCCTCGGCAAGGACAAGGGCGCGCCGGACGATGCCCGCAAGGATGTCAATTACAACACCTACGCTCTGGGCCGCGAAGGCTATTTCAGCCTGAACTTGCTGTCGGATTCGGCCAGGATCGCGACCGACAAATCCGCGGCCCACGAGCTGCTCGCGAACCTCTCCTATCAATCCGGCAAGCGCTACGAAGATTTCAGCGCCTCGACCGACCGGATCGCCGAATACGGCCTGCTCGCGCTGGTCGGCGGTGTCGCCGCCAAGAAGCTCGGCCTGCTCGCCCTGGCGCTCGCCTTCGTGCTCAAATTCGCCAAAGCCATCTTCATCGGCGCGGCCGTGTTCGGCACCGGTATCGTGAAATTCTTCCGCCGCAAGCCGCGGGACGATTCCACCGGCGGCGCGGCATGAAGACTCTCTTTCTGCTGCTGTTCTCCGGCCTGAAATGGGGAAAGCTCGCCACCAGCGGCGGCACCATGCTGCTGTCTCTGGCGGTCTACGCGACCATCTGGGGCTGGCGCTATGCGGCAGGTTTCATCGCGCTGCTGTTCGCGCACGAGATGGGGCACTACGTCGCCGCGCGGCAGCGCGGCCTCGACGTCGGCGCGCCCGCCTTCATTCCGTTCGTCGGTGCGTGGATCGCGCTCAAGGACAAGCCTGTTGACGTCGAGACCGAGGCCTATGTCGCGCTCGCAGGTCCCGTGGTCGGGACCGGCGCCGCACTCGCGGTGTATCTATGGGCACGATCGGAGGACAGCGGCTTGCTGCTCGCGATCTCCTATGCGGGCCTGTTCCTCAATCTGTTCAACCTGCTGCCGATCTCGCCGCTCGATGGCGGCCGGGTGACCGCCGTCCTCAGCCCGCGAATCTGGCTGCTCGGGGCGCCGATGCTGGTTGCGCTGATGATCTACCGGCCGAGCCCGATGCTTCTCATCGTCGCGATCATCGCTGTCCCGCAGCTCATCAGCGCGTGGCGATACGATCCGCACGCGCCGGAAAACGTCGCCTACTACGGCGTGCCGCTCCAGACCAAGCTCGAATATGGCGGCGCCTATCTGGCACTCGCAGCCCTGCTCGCGGTCATGACCTATGACGTGCACGAGATGCTGGGGCCGATGATGCGGACGGGATAGTCGAGGGCCGCATAGTCATGCCGAAAACGTCGACATTGCCGCAGGCTCATAAGCTCCTGGGATTGGAGGGGCTGCGCTTCCTTGCGACCGTCGCCGTCCTGTTGTGGCACTATCAGCACTTTGCCTTCGTCGCCGGCTCCTCCGTCAATCTCACCAGAAGCGAACTGCCGTTCTACCGCGCTCTGTTCCCTTTCTACGAGGCCGGCGAATACGGCGTCTGGTTCTTCTGGTGCATCTCGGGCTTCATCTTCTTCTGGAAGTATCGCGCCATCGTCGCCGATCGCACGATCGACGGATGGACCTTCTTTGTGTACCGGCTGTCGCGGCTCTATCCGCTCCATTTCGCAACGCTATTGCTGATCTCGGTGCTGCAGCCGGTCTATTTCGCGCAGCATGGCTTGTTCTTCGTCTATCAGAACAACGATGTCCCACACTTCGTCGCGCAGCTCTTCATGGCGAGCGACTGGCTGCCGCCACGCAGCGAAAGCTTCAACGGACCGATCTGGTCGGTTTCGGTCGAGGTCCTGGACTATGCGATCTTCTTCCTGGCGCTGCGCTTTGTGACGGCGTCGCCGCTGTTCAATCTGGCCGTGATCCTCGCCTCGATCACGATCGGTACACAGGTCGGGACCAGCCTCGCTTTCTTCTATGCAGGCGGACTTGCCGCCATGGCCCGGCAGGCCGTCGCCGATGCCCGGCATCGACGGATATTGGAGGCGGTGGCCGCGTGCGCCGCCATCGCGGTACCCGTGGCGCTCTGGCTGGCGGGCATCGAGCTCGCCCCGGCTGCCGGACCGCTACTGCTGACTTATGCGCCTATCCTGTTGTTCTGCTGCTCGGGACACCTCACCTTGCCGCGGCGAATCGAGACACTGCTGGAGGTGGCCGGCAATATGACCTATTCCTGCTATCTCCTGCACTTCCCGATCCAGCTCGCCATCGCACTCGCCTGCGCCGCCATGCAGCGACCGATTCCCTATGGCGATCATCTGTTTTGGGCGGCCTTCGTGCTGTCGGCACTCGTCGCCTCACACCTCACCTATCGCTGGTTCGAGGCGCCGGCGCAGCGGCTGATCCGCAGCACTCTGCTGCGCAAACAAGAAGCGGGGCGGACAAGTCAGGCCCCGCTCTGATGTCGCGGATCGAGCAGTTCTGACGCAACGCGCCTCGCTCACGCGATGACGCGGTTGCGCCGGATCAGTTCCCCCAAACTTCCTTCGCGATCTCGACCGCGAGGCTCAGTTTCGCCCACTGCTCCTCTTCAGAGAGGATGTTGCCCTCTTCAGTCGAAGCAAAACCGCATTGCGGTGACAGTGCAAGCTGCTCCAGCGGCGCGAATTTTGACGCCTCCTCGAGACGACGCTTGATGTCGTCCTTGCTCTCGAGCTCGCCGAACTTGGAGGTGATGACACCGACCACGACGACCTTGTTGCCCTTGGGCAGGAAGCGCAGCGGCTCGAAGCCACCGGCGCGGTCGCTGTCGTATTCCAGGAAATAGCCATCGTAATTGGTGCCGGCGAGCATGGTTTCGGCCACGGGCTCGTAGCCGCCCGAGGAAATCCAGGTCGAGCGAAAATTGCCGCGGCAGACGTGTGTCGTCACCACCATGTCGGCGGGCTTCTCGGCCAGCGCGTAGTTGATGACGCGCGCATAAATCTGCTGCAGGCCTTCGGGATTGTCGCCGCGCTCGCGCGCCTTCTGCAATTCGTCCGGCGAGCAGAGATAGGCCCACACGGTATCGTCGAACTGGAGATAGCGGCAGCCGGCGTCATAGAACGCCTTCACCGCCTTGCGGTAGGTCTTGCCGAGGTCCTGATAGAACGCGTCCAAATCAGGATAGACGTCCTTGGAGATCGCCTTGCGGCCACCACGGAAGTGCAGCACCGCTGGCGAGGGGATCGTCATCTTGGCGGTGACGTGGGCTTGATCCGCGTTCTTCTTGAGGAAGCGGAAGTGATCCAGCATCGGGTGATCGTCGGGGAAGTCGAGCTTGCCGATTACGCGCACCGCATCGTGACGGGTCTGCACGCCCGCGAACTGGATGCCGGCATCGGGGTGGAACAGCTCGCAGCCGGTGAGCTTGGCCAGGAAGTCGAAATGCCACCAGGAGCGGCGGAATTCGCCGTCGGTCGCGAGCTTCAGGCCGACCGAGGCCTGCTTGTGCACGACCTTCTCGATCTCCATGTCCTCGATCTTGCGCAGATCGTCGGCCGAAATCTCGCCCTTCTCCAGCCTGATGCGGGCTTCCTTGATCTTGGCGGGGCGCAGGAGGCTGCCGACTTCGTCGGCGCGGAAGGGGGCTTTGGTTCGCTGCATTTTTTGACTCCCGAGGATTTTTTAGTGGGCCGCCGCCCCTGCGACACCGAGATGGCGCTCCAGGACCGACGGGTCGGCCTTCAGCGCGGCGCTCGGGGCGTCGTGGACGATCGTTCCGCGCTCCAATATCACAACACGGTCGGCGAGCCCCAGAATCTTTTGGGCATTCTGCTCGACGATGATGGAGCAGATGCCCCCTGCCCGGGTGATGGCTCCGATCGCCTTGAGCAATTCCTCGACGATGATGGGGGCAAGCCCCTCGGTCGGCTCGTCCAGCAGCAGGACCTTCGGGTTGAGGGTCAGCGCGCGGCCGATCGCCAGCATCTGCTGCTCGCCGCCGGAGAGCTGGTTGCCGAAATTGCTGCGCCGCTCCTTCAGCCGCGGAAACATCCCGTAAACTTTCTCGACCGTCCAGGGGCCGGGCTGCGCCACCGCGGTCATGTTCTCCTCCACCGTCAGCGAGCGGAAGATGTTGCGCTCCTGCGGCACCCAGCCGATGCCGGCGCGTGCCCGCTGGTCAGGCCGCAAGGTGGTGACGTCAGTGCCGGCGAGCGCGACGGTGCCGGAGAAGCGCCGGGTGACGCCGACGATGGAGTTGATCAGCGTGGTCTTGCCGGTGCCGTTGCGCCCGAGCAGCGCCAGCACCTGGCCCTCGGCGAGGGACAGGCTCATCTTCGGCAGCACCACCGCCTCGCCATAACCGGCGCGCAGTGAGTCGATCGCGAGCAGGTCAGACATTGACCGCCTCCTCGCCGAGATAGACCGCCTTGACCTGCGGGTCGCGCGCGACCTGCTCCGGCGGGCCTTCGGTCAGCAGCGCGCCCGAGACCAGCACCGAGATGCGATCGGCGAAGGAGAAGACGAGATCCATATCGTGCTCGATCAGCAGCACGGTGACGTCGCGCGGCAGGCTGCCTACCACCGCGAGAATGTCATGGCGCTCGCTCTCGGGCACGCCGGCGGCGGGCTCGTCGAGCAGCAGCACACGCGGCTTGGCAGCGATCGCGACCGCAATCTCGAGCAGGCGCTGCTTGCCGTAAGGCAGCGTCACGGTCTCTTCGTTCATAACGTCGAGCAAATGGAAGCGCGTGAGCAGATCGGCGATCTCACCGTTGACGTCGCTGCGCGTTCCCATCCGCCGCCACCAGTCGCCGCCATGGCCGAGGCGTTCGGAGACGGCAAGGCCAATGGTCTCGAGCGGGGTCAGGTCTGGGTAGAGCTGGTTGATCTGGAAGGTGCGCGACAGGCCGCGCAGCACGCGCTTGTGCACGGGCAGGTCCGTGATGTCCTGGCCTTCGAGCAGAATGCGGCCCGAATTCGGCTTCAGCACTCCGGTGAGCTGGTTGATGACCGTGGTCTTGCCGGCGCCGTTGGGGCCGATCAGAGCGTGGCGGGCGCCCTGCTCGATCTTCAACGACAGGTCACGCGTGACGCGCAGGCCACCGAACTGCTTTTCGAGATTTTGGGTTTCGAGCGCGATGGTCATGAATCGCCCTCCGGCACAGCGACGACCGCTTTGCGGCCCGCAACCTGCTTGATGATCAGGTTCGGCACATACAACATCCAGCGATGCAGGCGCTGGCGGCCGACCAGCACGATCACGACCAGCACGAGACCGATCCAGAATTGCCAATATTGCGGAGTGATGGTGGAGAACACTTCCTGAAGCAGGCGGAACAGCACCGCGCCGATCAGCCCGCCATAGAGATAGCCGGTGCCGCCGATGACGAGCACCAGCATCAAATCGGCGGAGCGGTCGAAGGCGAACACGTCGAGCGAAGCAATCGCCGTGGTCTGGGTGAACAGCGCACCTGCGATGCCGGCATAGAACGCCGCGAGCGTATAGATCGCGATCAGGCGGCGATTGACGGGAATGCCAATGGCGGCGGCGCGGAGCGGATTGTTCTTGATCGCGCGCAGCGACAGGCCGAACGGCGAATGCACGATGCGGCGGGCGAGCAGGAACAACACGAACAGCACGGCCAGCGAATAGAAGAAGCCGGCCTTGCCGAACATGTCGAACGGGATCTCGCCCAAGATCGGCTGCATCTCGATGCCTTGCAGGCCATCGGTGCCGCCTGTGATGTTGGAGAAGCGCTCGGCGAGTGCTTCCAGCAGCAGCGCGATGCCGAGCGTCACCATCAGCCGGGTCAGGTCGACGCCGCGGATTACCAGGAAGCTGGTGGCAAAGCCCAGCACCATCGCAGCCAAGCCTGCGACGATCAACGCGAGCACGGGCTCGTTGACGATGCCATGCAAGGCAAGAAGCCCGGCGGCATAGGCGCCGACGCCGAAGAACGCGGCATGGCCGAGCGAGACGATGCCGGCATAGCCGAGGATGAGATCGAGCGACATCGCAAACAGCGCCAGGCGCAGGATGTCCGTCATGATCAGATAACGATTCGGAAAGACGAATCCGCAGGCGAGCACCGCGAGCCAGAAGACGGCTTCGCCGTAGTGCCAGCGCGCGTGGCGCTGGGCATGATAACCGACGTCGGAAGAAGCGTTCATCGGCGAACTCAACGCGCGGCCGTGCGGCCGAACAGGCCGTTGGGGCGCCAGATCAGGATCACGATCATCATGGTGTAGATCACGAAGGGTCCCATTTTCGGCACGTAATATTTGCCGGCGACGTCGCCGATGCCGAGCAGGAGCGAGGCCAGGAACGGGCCGGTGATCGAGGACGAGCCGCCGACGGTGACCACGATCAGGAAGTAGATCATGAATTTCAACGGGAAATACGGATCGAGGCCGAGGATCTCGGCGCTGAGCGCGCCGCCGAGGCCGGCGAGGCCACAACCGAAGGCAAACGTGAAGGCGAACACCTGCGGCACGTTGATGCCGAGCCCGCTTGCGGCGCGCGGGTCATCGACCGCGGCGCGCAGACGGCTGCCGAAACGCGTTTTCGCCAGCACCATCTGGAGACCGATGGTGAGCAGGCCGCAGATCACGATGATCATCAGCCGGTAGCGGCCGATGCCGACGCCGAACACGTCGAACTGGCCCTGGAGCGCGGCGGGCAAATTGATGAACACGCGCGACGAGCCCTGGATGTAGTCGACGGCCGCGACCGACATGAACGTCAGGCCGATGGTGAACAGCACTTGGTCGAGATGGCTGCGCGCATAGAGATGGCGATAGAGCGCGCGCTCGAGCACGATGCCGATCGCGGCAGAGGAGACGAAGGCGAGCGGCAGCGCGGCGAAGAACGGCCAGCCCATCCGGTTGACCAGCACCATGCAGACATAGCCGCCGGCCATGGCGAAGGCGCCGTGAGCGAGATTGACGAAGTTCATCAGGCCGAGCGTGACCGCGAGCCCGCAAGCGAGCACGAACAGCAGCATGCCGTAGGCAACGCCATCGAACAGGTTGGTGAGGATTGAGGTCATCGTCTCAGCTTGGAGTTAGTCGTCATGGCCGGAGCGCGCACTAGGCGCGCCCCGGGGTGACGCGCTTTCGCGCGTCACTTCTTCGTCTTGCCGAGGTCCTTGACAGCCTCGAAGGTCGCGAACTCGACATTGTAGAGCTCGCCGTCGACCTTCTCGACCTTGCGGATGTAAATGTTCTGCACGATGTCGCGGGTCTCGGGGTCGATCGAGATCGGGCCACGCGGGCTCTCCCACTTCTGGCCCTTCATCGCCTCGATCAGCTTGTCGCCATTGGTGTCGCCACCCGTCTTCTTCAGCGCTTCGTAGATCAGGTGGATGCCGTCATAGCCGCTCACCGCCATGAAGCCCGGACGGTTGCCGTAGGCCTTCTTGTAGGCCGCGACGAAGTCCTTGTTCATCGCGGACGGATGCGCCGCCGAATAGAGATGCGCGGTGACCGTGCCGAGCACCGCGTCGCCCATGTTGTTGAGCAAATCGTCGTCGGTGACGTCGCCCGGCCCGATCACCTTGATGCCCGCCTTGTCGAGGCCGCGCTCGGCATACTGCTTCATGAAGTTGCCGCCTTGGCCTGCCGGCACGAACACGAAGATGGCGTCGGGCTTGGCATCCTTCATGCGCTGCAGGAACGGCGCGAAGTCGGGGTTGGCGAGAGGCGTCTTGACCTCTTCGACCACCTCGCCGCCACCGGCGGTGAAATTCTGCTTGAAGAAGTTCAGCGCGTCATTGCCGGGCGCGTAGTCGGAGGTGAGCGTCGCCACCTTCTTGATGCCGTTCTTCACCGCCCAGTCGGCGATGATGGTCGAGGACTGCGCCAGCGTGAAGCTGGTGCGCACGATATAGGGCGAGCGCTCGGTGATGATCGAGGTGCCGGCCGCCATCACCACTTCCGGAATCTTGGCCTGCGTCGCCAGCGGCGCCGCGGCGAGTGCTGCCGGCGTCACGCCGAAACCGGCGATGAAACTGACCTTGTCGTTGACGATCAGCTCCTGCGCGGCGGTCTTGGTCTTGTCCGGGATTGCAGCGTCATCCTTGAGGATGATCTCGATCTTCTTGCCGGCGACGGTGTCGCCCTTCTGCTGCATGTAGAGCTTGATCGCGTTTTCGATCTGCTTGCCGGTGGAGGCCTGGCCGCCGGTCATCGGCAGGATCAGACCGACCTTGACGGTGTCCTCGGCCTTAACAGGCACGATGGCCGCAAAGCCCGCGATGGCAGCCGCTGCCGCGGCCCAAGTAGCCTTACGAGACAGTTGTTTGCGTTCGAACATCAGATGTCCCTCCCCTTCATTCCTGACCTCTTGTGCGCCGGATCGAGTGCCCGATCCTTGCCTTAACTTAGCTCACGCATACGCGATGTCGCGCGCCACATGGCATATTTCGCGCCCTCATTGTCAATCGGACGTTCGGCGACCATTCGGCGCAATCCGAGCGTTCCGATGAGCAAGGGGCGGAGCGGTGTCGCGGTTACGCCGGGGTAACCCGAACGCCCGGATCTTGGCAGTTTTCATTTGTACGATTGTACAAATGAAATGGACCTGTCAACGAAAAAGCCCCTGCGCCGGTCCAGCCCATTTGTCGCGAGGCTCTGGCCGCAGTCTAGAAGGGCGATCGGCAGCGTGGATGGAGGATTTCGTCTTTCCCTTGCAGAATTCGGACATCGGCAGGAGCCTGGCCGGCCGCATCTCGGTAACTAATTACCTGCTCTCGAATAAGTCTATTTTACCTTGTTGAAGGCTACTCTCCCGGTGCCAGCCTGAACTGGCGTCCAACGATCGAACTCGCGCGCCCAAAATGCTCAAGTCTCTCCGCTCCGCACTCACCCTCGTTGCACTCGCCGCGGGGCTGTCCGGCTGCGGCACCGTCAACGAAAAACTCTCGGCTGGGATGGGCGACTACGTCCCGCAATGGGCCGGCGGCCTGCCGGCGGACGCCCCACCGCGGCCGGGCACGCCGCAATACGACGCCTACTTGAAGGAGCGCGAACGCAAGCGGCTGATGCCGGCGGCGGATCGCGAAAAGGAAGAGCAGGCGCAGAAGGGCACGACGGGATCGACGTCGGCCGGCGCGGTGCGCTGAGGGAGCGAATGGCGAATAGGGAGTGGCGAATACGGCCACCCTTTCTATTCGCTACTCACAATTCGCTAATCCATGAACACCACGGTCTTGCGGCCGTTGGGGATCACGCGGTCGTCAAGATGGTAGCGGATCGCGCGCGCCAGCACGCGGCGCTCGATGTCGCGGCCCTTGCGGACGAGATCTTCCGGCGTGTCGCGATGGCTGATGCGCTCGACGTCCTGGTCGATGATCGGGCCCTCGTCGAGATCGCGCGTGACGTAATGCGCAGTGGCGCCGATCAGCTTCACGCCGCGCTCATGGGCCTGGTGATAGGGCTTTGCGCCCTTGAAACCCGGCAGGAACGAGTGGTGGATATTGATGCAGCGCCCCGACAGTTTTGCCGAGAGATCATCCGACAGGATCTGCATGTAGCGGGCGAGCACGACGAGATCGGTTCCGGTTTTCGCGACGAGATCGAGGATCTGCGCCTCCTGCTCGCGCTTGGTCTCCTTGGTGACAGGCAAATAGTGGAACGGGATGCTGCCGAAATCGAGCCCGTCATAGGCCTCGCGCGGATGGTTGGAGACGATCGCGGCCAAGATCATCGGCAGCTCGCCGGTGCGCCAGCGATAGAGGATGTCGACCAGGCAATGGTCGGATTTCGACACCAGCAACATCACCTTGCGATGTGCAGCGCGGTCGCGCATCTGCCATTCCATGCCGAAGCGCTCGGCGATCGCGGCAAAGCCGGTCTGGAGCGCCGTGAGCTCCACGGCGAGATCGGCCGCGGTGAACACCACGCGCATGAAGAACTTCTTGGTCTCGACGTCATCGAACTGCTGGGCGTCGAGAATGTTCTGTCCGTTATGGGCCAGGAAGGTCGACACCGCCGAGACGATGCCGGGGCGATCCGGACAGGACAGGGTCAGGACATATTGATGATCGGGCATGATGTTGAGAACTGGCTCTTGATCAAGGTTTGTGCAGCGGTGCGCGGAACACCCGCGATTTGCGCCCTGCTCTATCACCGACGCGACCCTTGCGCCAATCCCGGGCGCAGAGTCAGGATGAACGGACGATTGAAATTCTGACCGGAGCACGCCCATGGCCGACCGCTTGAACGGCACCCGCATCCTGATCCTGGAAACGCGCGAGGAGGCGCAGTTTTCCAAGCTGCTGGCCGAGCAAGGCGCCGAGGTCGTGCAATGCCCGATGTTCACGATCGAGGATGCGCCAGACCCTGCCCCGGTCGAGACCTGGATCCGCCGCGCCATCGATAAGCCCCTTGACGACCTCGTGCTGATGACCGGCGAAGGCCTGCGGCGGATCATGAAGCTCGCGCGCGCCCGCGGGCTCGACCAGGCCCTGGTCGCGGCCCTTGCCCGACCGCGAAAATTCACCCGCGGCCCCAAGCCCGGCAAGGCGCTGCGCGAGAACGGATTAGAGGCCCAGCAGACCACGGAGAAGCCGACCACCGAGGGCGTAATCGAGATGCTGGGCAAGCTCGACCTGAAGGGGCGCCGCCTCGGCCTCCAGCTCTATCCCGACAAGGACCACAGCGCGCTGACCGGCGCGCTTGCCGCGCAAGGTGCCGAGGTCGATACCGTGCTGCCTTATGTCTACGATTCCAAGGCAGCGGATGCCAACATCGTCGCCGCCATCGACGACATGGCGCAGGGACGAATCGATTCCATCGCCCTGACCAATCTCGGCCAGGTCCGCCGCCTGATCGAGGCGGCGAAAGCGCATGGCAGCGAGGCGAAGCTGCGCACAGGCTTTGAGCGGACGCTGATCGCCTCGGTGGGCCCTGCAGTCTCCGGCGAGCTCGCCGCGCACGGCCTGCGCACCGACATCTCGCCGGCGGATGAGGCCTATTTCATGCGCCCGCTGATCTCGGCGATGGCCGCGGCGCTCGCGGAGCGGAAACCGACGATAGCAGCGAAGCGAGGGTAAGCCGCAGAATCGCGCTACATTCAGCGTCGTCCCCGCCGCCCCATAATTCACTCCTTAGCTAAGGAATTGCAAAACCGAATATCGCGGCAAGCTTTGCGATGGGCGCGAGAATCGTCCCGGCGTTTGATACGAACTCTCCCAGCAGTTGAGCCGAGGAGGCCAGCGATCTGAGCGCACCTTCGACCCGACCCCGATCCGGAGTGGCCTTCGCAGCTTCCGCCTCTAATCCATTCACATCCTCAGAAATCGATGCTTTCGCCTTCTCTGGAAGCGCGATCCCCTCGATCGCCGTCTTGAGTTCTTGGAGTGACGCGCGAAATTGAGAGAGGTCTCCTGAAGAGAGGTTTTGGATTGCCGTCGCATTCTTCCCAACAGCCATCACTTGGGCACTAACGGTGTCGGCGATTATACCCTGATTGCCCGAGGCGTCTGATTTTCGGTTCATGACGCATTCGACCTGGTAGGTCCCTTCTGACTGCTCTGCGCCGTGGCACCCTGCCCAACGGCCATCGCCTGTGCAGTCACATCTCCACCCTGGACCATGATACCCGAATTATAGATGGTCATGACCTTATTACGCAGATCAGAAACATCCACGCCATGGTCCTCCATGTACTTGTAAACTAGCTCTACAATGGTCTGGTCAAATGCCTTCACAGCGAAATCCAAATCCGCCTTCTGAGAATAATGATCGAATTTCGCGTCCGTCATCTCGCGTCTGGTGCTATCGGCGGCCCCGTAGTTGAACATCGGGTTTGTTTGCAGACTTTCCAGATATTCCTTTTTGATCTTATTGATCGAACGGCTCAGCGTTGCAAACGCCAGAAGGTTGTAGGTTTCGGCGATCACCACAAATGGGCTGACGATCGCCACACCAAAGAACTCGCCGATTTTTGTCGACAGCTTCTTGTTATCGAGATTGGTGGTATCTACGCCCTTGAATCCCTTGGAGGGGGGAGCCAGCACAAACCTGCTCGTCTCGATGTAAAAAATCTTGCCCTTGAGCACTGTTCGAACGATGTGAGTGAGTATCAATCCGCCGTCCCAGCGGATGTCATGGAACATGATGTAGCTTCGAACAAGATTGGGGTGCTTCTGTGCGAGGGCGCTCACCGCGACTCCGTCCAAACTTACGTTTGGTTGGTTGATATTCGCCTCATGCGAGACCATCGGCAGTATGAAGGCATCTTCGCCGCGAGTCGCAATGATCTCTCTGACAAGCAAGTCGCCGAAGCCACTCCCTGGAAGCTCCCGTTTGATGGCACCTTCGATTTCTTCGCAAGATACCGGATGAATTTCCGCTGCGCCTGACGCAGATTGCGCCGGTCTCTCAACATCAACCGTGAAGGACCATTTGCCGACAGGCACCCCTGCGAATTTAAACGGATCGAAATCCTTAAAGACCAGCACGCGCTGGTCGCATGGACCAATTCCAACATCTAGTTTGCTGTCATGCGCCGCATTGAGCAATTGCGTCGCTCTATTCAGGTTGAACTTGCTCCTCGAGTATTCGCCCAGCTTGCTTTGCCGGTCGGCATGGCGTTTGCCGACAGCAATCCCTGCCACAAGAAAGAGAAGCACGAATATGGTCTCAGGCATGCCAAGGAGGAAGGCGAGCACTGTTAAGGCAAGAACGATCGCGCAAAGGAGGCGATGAGCCCTCTCCTTAGTTTCCACCTCCGAGGCCAAATAGACCATCGGACGAGGATCGAGGCCGATCTCCAGAGGAGGTGCGGCAATTGGGTTCATAGCCTTGAGCAAGAGCTGCCTGCGGAACGCTGCTCCTCGCGAGTGCACTCCGGCCAAGGCTAATCTCATGACCTCAAAACAGCTCGGCCATGTCAGCACTCGAGTGGATCCATTTAGCTGAGGCTTCGATAGTTGATCCAGCATGACCACTCTCCGTCGAAAATGACGTCGCTGCAGCGGAACATTCATGTAAGCCGCCGACTATCGTCAACCAGATATCGACACCAACTGCGCTGCCTTGAGCCGCGGGCTGAGTTCACCTGAGATCGCCGTCGGCCTCAAAAAGCCAGCCCAGCGCGCTCTCGTCGATTGTCCTCGGCACCCGGGCCGACATCCTCATTGGCCGAATGGCACGGCAGAGAGGGATTGTTGCGGTCATCGAAATATTTGCGCGGTGGCATCGAAACTTGGTAGCCGCGGCGGCATTTACACACCTGCCGAAACGACTCAAATAATTTTCGTCAATTTCAATTGGGCTTCGCGCTCGGTCCACGAGCAACCTCAAGACGCTATCACAAGTTGCTTCCTAGTCAAGCGACACTCCAGGCAAAAAGCCAGGCTGACGCCAGGTCGCCTTGGACTTCTGTAAAGGCGGGTGACCTATTCCTGCACGCCGACGTAAAGGGGCGGCCTGTTTGCCAGAAGAAATTATTTGTTCGTTGCCGGGGAGAACGCTTCACGAATCCCCGTAGCCGCAGACGCTCGATATCGAGAATAGACACGCCACCATATTCGAGCCGCAACAGCCCCTCTTTCCCCAGCCGGTTCAGCGCGCGGTTGGCGTTCGGGCGGGACATGCCGGAGAGGGCGCCGATCTCCTCCTGGGTGATCTCCAGGTGCGCGGTCGATTCCGGATAGAGGATCGGGTTGAATAGCGAGGCGATGCTGCGGGCGAGGCGCGCGGTGGCATCCAACGTGCGGTTGACCTCGAGCGGGGGCAGCCTGCGGCGAGTCCGATTGACACGCGCGTCACCAACGCTACGTTACTGAACAGCAAGAAGAAACAACAAGGGCAGGGAATCGCCGTGACACGCGTCATCGCGTCTTGAGCACAGGCGCACGACCTTCCGCACTCGCACCATTCCGTATCCGCAACTACCGCTTCCAGTGGCCATCCGATCTGCTCACCTCCTGGGCGTTCGAGATCGAGACGCTGGTGCTCGGCTGGTACATCCTGGTCGAGACAGGATCGGTGCTGCTGCTGACCATTCTCGCGTCGCTGCAATATGTCGGAACGCTGGTTGCACCGGCGCTCGGGATGATCGGCGATCGCATGGGTCATCGCGACCTCCTTGTCGTGCTGCGCCTCACCTATACGGCGCTCGCCTCGACCATCATGGTGCTGGCGCTGACCGGCCGTCTGGCGCCGCTCAACGTCATGATCATCGTGGCGATCATGGGCCTGATCCGCTCCTCCGATCTCGGCATTCGCAGCGCGCTGCTCGCCGACATCATGCCCGCCGAGCGGCTGGTGAGCGCAATCGGCCTGTCACGCACGACCCAGGATAGCGCGCGCATCGCCGGAGCGCTGACGGGAGCCGGACTGTTTGCCGTGCTCGGCATTGGGCTCGTCTATGCGGCGGTCGCGAGCCTCTACCTCGTGGCCGCGATTCTCATGTCCTGCCTGACCCGGCCAAAACGGACCGTCACCACCAGCGATCTTCCACCCAACGGCCACGCGGTCTCGCGGCTGCTGGGCGACCTCAAGGAGGGGATCGTCTACGCCTGGAGTGGTCCGGGAATGCGCGCGGCGCTGTGCGTCGCCTTCCTGGCCAATCTCACCGCATTTCCCTTCACCGGCGGATTGCTGCCTTACATCGCGCGCGAAATCTTTCATACCGACCAGACCGGCCTCGGTTATCTCTCGGCGAGCTTCGCCGTCGGCTCGCTGATCGGCTCCATCACGCTCAGCCTCGTCGGCGGCCTGCGCATTGCCCGGCTCCTGATCGGCGCGACGCTGGCCTGGTACGCCATGCTGCTGGTGTTCGTCGAAATCAGGACCATGCCGGTGGCGATGGCCTGCCTCGTGCTCGCCGGCATCGCCCAGAGCATGTCGATGATCTCGGCCGCGGTGATCCTGATGCGGACGGCCAGCGCACATCTGCGCGGCCGCGTGATGGGTGTGCGCATGATGGTGATCTACGGCTTGCCGATCGGATTGCTCGCGGCCGGCAGCCTGATCGACATCATCGGCTATTCCGCGACGGGTTCGCTCTATGCCGTCGCGGGCTTCATCGCGATGCTGGCGATCGCGATCCGCTGGCGCGCAGACCTCTGGCCGCTACACGCTCCCGCCAACGCGCGCTAGGCGTATCCTCATAAATTGGGGACGCCGCTTGACGTCGCCATGCCGATGACAGCCTCGCAGAATCGGAAGGTCGCAGGACTTCCGCGTGGGCCACAAGGCGACAGATGGGCTCATCAAGCGAAGAAGCATTTGGGGATACTGCAACCAACGATGTTCATCTTTGTTAAACTCGCCTGAGCGAAGGTCAGACTATGAAGTACGTCTTTATCTGCACCGTCATTGGTTTCGTCGCGGGATTGCCGCTGACCTTATTACTCGCTCGCAAAAGACCAACATTGGCTTGGTGGCTCGCTATAGGCTCCAATATGCCGACATTGGCAATGCTCCTATCTTTGTCATCCGGCGATTGTCAGAACGTGATCTTGACGCCACCCCGGCCGGTAATTGTCCGGCTGCTGTCGGACATTCCGTTGAATTCGGTCGCGGCGAAGAACGATGCGCCCGAGGCGTGACGCCAGTCAATATTGGCGCCTGCATAGTAACCGATCACATTGCTCCGGCCAGGCGTTGCGAAGGCGAGGCTTTGACCGAGCAACACCGCGTTCACACCGCTATCGCCCGCCCGCTGCAATGACACGCCGCCGGCCGTGCCGGTCAGTTGCAGAGTGCCTCGTCCGACGCCGTTGAAGCTGCGAGTCAGCGCGATACCCGCGCGCTCCTCGAAATAATGCGAGACTCTGCTGGCGACGGCGAGATTGGCCGCTGATCCGTTCTCCTGATAGGCGTCGAACCCGGCCGCGAGATAGCGCACCCGCACCGTTGGCGTGAGCGTCAGGTTGCTGCCGAGCGGCCGTTCGAAGCCGAGCGCAAGCTCGGGCGTGACGAACCAGCCGGCATAGTGCGCCAGCGCATAGTCGACTCCGCTCGGAGCCAGATTGTTGTCGACCCTGCGGCTGGAGCTGTTGCCACTGCCGCCGCCGATCAGTGAAAAATCTACGAAGCCGCCGTTGAGCGCGTAACGCCCGTAAAGACCGGCAAACGCCAGATCACTGGTGGTACGCCCTGCATTCAGGTCGAGGTCGGACTGCAGACTGCCGCCGCCGATGAAGGCGCCGAGCCGCAGCCCGGCTTGCACCGTCTTGTCCACGCCGAGCGCGCCACCGTAGAGATTGTTGACCGAGCGCAGGGTCGGACCGTCCTCCGGCGCGACGCGGCGGCCACCGAACCCCTGCGCCCAGACGCTGGTGCCGTCGGCCGCAGTGAAGTTCGGATTGTTCGCCAGCACGCGGTCCTGACCGGCATAGGCCAGCGAGGCGAAGGCGTTGTCGATCATGTCGCGCGCCACGTTTCCCGATGGCGCGAAACCGATGGCCATCCCGTCACTGCTGGCCGGCGCGGGCGAGGATAATCGTCCTGTCGCCAGCGAGCCGATCACATGGGTGACGTCGACCATGTTCCGGCTGTTGACCGCGAACGACGAGGGATCGACGATGGCGACGGAATTGCCGCTGACGACGTAAATCGCGTTGGTAACGTTGATGGTCGCACCCGTATCGGCAAGCCCAAATTCGTTGTTGCTGTCGCCAAAGGTCAGGATCGACGAGGCCATCCGGCCGCCCTGGATATTGATCACAGTCGGAGTCTGCCCCGGGATGGTCGCATCGCCTGGGATCGTGATGCGCCCGATCACGCGCGATCCCGTCAGCAGGTTGAGCGTCATGCGCGCATCCAGGAGAACGTTCGTCAAGTCGATGGCGGCATATTGTCCGCTGCCGTCGATCAAGCCGGCATTGGTCAGGAACGCGCCAGGACCTGCGCTGCCGTTGTAGTCCGACGTGACCTGCACGGTGCCACGAATCGAACCGGTGTTGATGACGGAAGCAGGCCCGCTGTTCGCGATTGCCGACACCGTTCCCTTAATGGAGCCCGAGTTGATTACCGATGCAGGCCCGCTGCTCGAGGTCGCTGCTACCGGCCCCTGGATCGAGCCGGCGTTGGATATGGATGCAGGCCCACTGCCCGAGGTCGCTGCTACCGATCCCTGGATCAAGCCGGAGTTGGATACGGCCGCGCTTCCTGAATCGCTCGACGCAGCCACAATGCCAGCGAAACCGCTATTGACGATGCTGGCGTTGCCGAGACCCGCAATGTTGGTTATTCCGGCGGCAGTACCGCTGTTGATGGTATTTGCCTGAGTGCCTTGCAAGCCATCAACATTATACGAAAGGATATAACCGAGAACCGTTCCCGAGTTCTCAACGATTGTGTCGCCAAACAAAGTGGATGTGCGGATGGTCGTCAGAGTGAGAGCTTGTCCGCTGTTATAGATTTTCGCCGAGCCAAAAACCGAGTCCAACGGCGTTACGATAATAGCTCCGTTTACGATACCGGTGTTGTACACAGTGGCATCGCCCCCGTAATCGACGAGCGTGCGGAGAATTCCGTTGATGGTCCCGTGGTTGACCGTAATCGCCGTCGGCGTGAAAGAGCCTGCCCCCAGAACGCCGGCGTGCGTATTGACTTGGCCGTTGATGATTCCATCGTTGATCAACGTCGAAGTGCCGAATTGCACGAATGTCAGGGCTTGGGTTGCGGTACCGGTCGCCGTAATATTGTTGGTGAGGTTATTGTTTCCGGTGACTGGCCCGCTGGGCGGATCGCCAACTGGGCCGGAGGCGCCGCTGTAAGTGCAGACAATGCTTGTCGTACCCACGCAGGTCTGTGCTGCCGCATCGGCCGCCATCAGGGCAACAATCACGGAAAACAATGCGCTTCGCAACAAATTGCAGCCGGACAAATACGCTTTCAAAAAATCAAACACCACGCGACACCACAACCCATTTCCGCCTAACTCGTAGCAGGCGGCAGAGGCGCGCACTGTGGCAAGACGGTAACAAGGCGGGCAATTAGTTCGGCGACTCAAGAAAGTTCCAGAAACGGAACGGGCAGGCAAGAATCTTGCGCACGCACTCTAGTCTCCATAACTGCGCAGCCGCTCGATATCCAAAATCGTCACCCCGCCATACTCCAGCCGCAGCAGGCCCTCCTTTTCCAACCGGTTCAGAGCGCGGTTGGCGTTCTGGCGGGACATGCCGGAGAGCGCACCGATCTCCTCCTGGGTGATCTCCAGATGCGCGGTCGATTCCGGATAGAGGATCGGGTTGAACAGCGAGGCTATGCCGCGGGCGAGGCGCGCGGTGGCATCGAGCGTGCGGTTGACCTCGAGCATGCCGATGAACTGGCCGAGCCGCTCGTTGAGCTGGCGTACCAGGAAGCGGTTGAAGCCGACGCTGTTCTCGAACAGCCACATGAAGGCGCTGCGCTCCATCAGCGCGACGCGGCTGTTGCGCAGCGCGACCACGTCATAGCGGCGCGGCTCGTTCTTGAGCACGCTGCCTTCGCCGAACCAGGCCCCGGCCGTCAACCCGGCAAGGCTGGTCTCCTTGCCGTCGCGCGAGACCCCGCCCATCCGGGCCAGGCCAAAGACCATGCCGGCCCAATAGTCGAAGGTGTCGCCGCGCATGAACACGGTCTCACCGGTGCCGTAGGACCGCTCCGTAATTCCGGCGCGGGCGACCTCGATCTCCGCTTGCGTGAGCTCGCGCGACCAGGCGGCGACGCGCTTCAGTTGATCCTCTGAAATCATGATCCCGAAGCCAGCCGCACCGTTTCGTCACCCATCTCTCTGCTGCACTGCAACACGATCTCTTCAGCCACCATCCGACGAAAGAAGGAGGCCACGGCCACCCGAAAAACTTTGTCGCAGAATTGTCAGGCCGGAGACATTTCAAAATAGCGCTTTCCCCTATTGAGGGCCACCTCGGGCGATGCGACTTTTGATCCCAAACGGGAACGAGAGTGGTGCGGCGCCGGTCGGGACCATCTGCTGCATGGCCTCGCCGGTACGGCCGTACTAGGATCGCCCGACAGGAACCGACGAAGAGCGCCGCTGAACGCGCCATCACCGGGAGGGATTTGTTTGGTGGCTACCAGTCTCGAAGTGCGCGGCGTGTCCTTGCGATTCGGCGGCGTTCGCGCGCTGACCGATGTCAGCTTCGCCATTCGGGAAGGCGAGCTGTTCTCGATCATCGGCCCCAATGGTGCCGGCAAGACCTCGATCGTGAATTGTATTTCCGGCCGCTACAAGCCGACCGAAGGCCAGCTGTTCTACGGCGATCGCGACATCACCGGCCTGACGCCGAACGCGCGCGCCTCGCTCGGCATCGGCCGCACCTTCCAGAACCTGGCCCTGTTCCACCACATGAGCGTGCTCGACAACATCATGGTCGGGCGCCATCACCTGTTGAAGAACAATTTTCTCACGGGATCGCTGTACTGGCTCACCGGTGCACGCAAGGAAGAGCTCGCGCACCGCCGCAAGGTGGAAGAGATCATCGACTTCCTCGACCTCCAGTCGGTGCGCAAGGCGCCGGCCGGCACCCTCTCCTACGGCTTGCGCAAGCGCGTCGAGCTTGCCCGCGCCATGGCGCTGGAGCCGCGCCTCATTCTCCTCGACGAGCCGATGGCCGGCATGAATTTCGAGGAGAAGGAGGACATGGCCCGCTACATCGTCGATCTCAACGAGGAGTTCGGCATGACCGTGGTGATGATCGAGCACGACATGGGCGTGGTGATGGATATCTCCCACCGCGTCATGGTGCTGGATTTCGGCCGCAAGATCGCCGAGGGCGATCCGGCCGCGGTTCTCGCCGACCCCCACGTCCGGCGCGCCTATCTCGGCGAAGAGGACGAGGAGCTGGTCGATCCCGACGATGCTCCGCCGGCGCAGGAGAGCGCGGCATGATGGATTATGCGGGCCGCGTCGCGCAGGCCGACACCTATCCGAAGATGCTGCGGCTCAACGCCAGGGAGCACGGCAACGAGATCGCGCTGCGCGAGAAGGATCTTGGGCTGTGGCGCGTCTTCACCTGGAATGATTACAGCACCCGCGTGCGCGATTTCGCGCTCGGCCTCGTCGAATTGGGCCTCGGGCGCGATGATGTCATCGGCATCATCGGCGACAACCGTCCAGACTGGGTCGCAGCGGAGATCGCGACTCACGCAATTGGCGGATTGAGCCTCGGGCTCTATCGCGACGTGCTCGACGAGGAAGCCTTGTATCTCCTCACCTATGGCGAGGCGCAGCTTGTGTTCGCCGAGGACGAGGAGCAGGTCGACAAGCTGCTCACGCTCGCCGATCGCGTGCCGAAGCTGAAGCACATCATCTATTCCGACCCGCGCGGGATGCGAAAGTATGACGACCCGCGCCTGATGTCGGCCGAAAAATTCGCCGGGCTCGGCCGTGCGCGCGCGACGCGCGAGCCTGCGCTTTACGATCGGCTCGTGGATGCCACCAAGGGCCAGGATGTCGCGATCCTCTGCACCACGTCAGGCACGACATCGCATCCAAAGCTCGCGATGCTCGCAGCCGGCCGCGTGCTCAGCCATTGCGCGACCTATCTCGCCTTCGACCCGAAGGGACCTGACGACGAATATGTCTCGGTGCTGCCGCTGCCATGGATCATGGAGCAGGTCTATGTGCTCGGCAAAGGCCTGCTGTGCCGGATGAAGGTCAACTTCGTCGAAGAGCCGGATACGATGATGAACGATCTGCGTGAGATCGCGCCGACATTCGTGCTCTTTGCCCCCCGCATCTGGGAATCGATCGCCGCCGACGTCCGTGCCAAGGTGATGGACGCGACGCCGTTCAAGCAGCGGCAGTTCGACATCGGCATGAAGACGGGTCTCGCCGCGCTCGCACAGGGTAAGCGCTCGGGCTTCGCCGATGCGATCTTGTTCCGCGCGCTGCGCGACCGGCTCGGCTTCACCCGCCTGCGTTCGGCCGCGACCGGCGGCGCGGCGCTCGGCCCCGAGACATTCAAGTTCTTTCAGGCGATGGGCGTGCCGCTGCGCACGCTCTACGGCCAGACCGAGCTGCTGGGCGCCTACACGCTGCATCCCGCCGGCAAGGTCGATCCTGATACCACCGGCGTGCCGATGGCCGACAGCGTCGAGATCCGTATCGACAATCCCGACGTCCATGGCGTCGGCGAGATCGTGGTGCGGCACCCCAACATGTTCCTCGGCTATTACAAGAACCCCGAGGCGAGCGTTGCCGACATCAGGGACGGCTGGATGCTGTCCGGCGACGCCGGCTATTTCAACGCCAACCGCCAGCTCGTCGTCATCGACCGCATCAAGGATCTCGCGGAGACCTCGCGCGGCGAGCGCTTCTCGCCGCAGTTCATCGAGAACAAGTTGAAGTTCTCGCCCTATATCGCGGAGGCCGTGGTGCTGGGCGCCGGCCGCGACGCACTCGCGGCGATGATCTGCATCCGCTATTCCATCATCTCGAAATGGGCGGAGAAGAACCGCCTCTCCTTCACGACCTACAGCGACCTCGCCTCGCGACCCGAGGTCTATGCGCTGCTGCGCAAGGAAGTCGAGACCGTCAACGCCACCCTGCCCCCGGCCCAGCGCATCTCGCGCTTCCTGCTGCTCTACAAGGAGCTGGATGCCGACGACGGCGAGCTCACTCGCACGCGCAAGGTTCGCCGCAGCGTCATCAACGAGAAATACGAAGGCATCATCGACGCGATCTACCGCGGCACCACCGACATCCCCGTCGACACCGTGATCCGCTTCCAGGACGGCACCACCCAGCGCGTACGCACGACGCTGCGCGTGGTGGATTTGGGCGCGCATGGGCATTTGGCGGAGGCAGCGGAGTGAACTTCGTGTCAGCCACGAGCGCGATGCGCATTACTGTGCCCTCTCCCCTTGAGGGAGAGGGCATCGCCGCCATCAGCCACACCCTCACTCGGGTGAGGGGTCCTCTCTCCGCACCTTCGATGCCGAGGCAACCCCTCACCCGTCTTCGCTTCGCGAAGCCACCCTCTCCCACAAGGGGAGAGGGGAAGAGCGCGCCGGACTTGTCAGCGAGCATCACTGCATGAACACCGCCTTCCTCATTCAGCTCCTGGTCAACGGCCTCGTGGTCGGCACGCTCTATGGCGTGGTCGCGATGTCGTTCGTGCTGATCTACAAGGCGACGCAGGTCGTCAACTTCGCGCAAGGTGAATTGCTGCTGGTCGGCGCCTGGGTTTGCTGGACGCTGCTCACAAAATACCAGGTGCCGTTCTGGATCGGCATGCCGATGACGCTGGTGTTCATGTTCGTGTTCGGCATCGCGATCCAGGTCCTGATCCTGCGGCCGATGATCGGCGAGCCCATCATCTCGGTGATCATGGTGACGATCGGCCTCTCCACGGTGCTGCAGGCGACGCTGAAATGGATGTTCGGCGTCAACCCGCAGCCGTTCCCGCGCGTGTTCGAGAGCCAGTCGGTCAGCCTGTTTGGCCTCCAGATCCAGACCGTCTATGTCATGAGCCTTGTGGTGTCGGTGGCGATGATGATCGGCATGGCCTGGTTCTTCCGCGCCTCCAAATACGGCCTTGCGATGCGCGCCACCGCGTTCAACCAGCAGGTGGCGCAGTCACTCGGCATTTCCGTGAAGAGCGTGTTCGCGATGGCCTGGGCGATCTCGGCCACCGTGTCGGCAGTCGCGGGCGTCGTCGTTGCGGTGGTGAACGGCGTGTCGTCGGGCCTGGCCGGCTACGGCATCAAAGTGTTTCCGGCGGCGATCCTCGGCGGGCTCGATTCCGTCGGCGGCGCGGTGCTCGGCGGCATCATCATCGGGCTGCTCGAGAACGTCGCGCAATATGTCGACAGCGAATATCTGCACTGGGGCAATCTCTACGAGATCGCGCCGTTCTACGTCCTCATCATCGTGCTGATGATCAAGCCTTACGGCTTGTTCGGCACCCACGACATCGAGCGGATCTGACCCATGGCCGGCCCTGCCCTCATCCCTGCTGGTGACTTCCGCACCTCCTACGCGGCCGACACCACGATCTTCCCGACCACGACCAGCCGCAACTTCGCGATAACAGGCGTGCTGCTGCTCTGCCTCGTGCCGCAATTCCTCGGCGGTTACTGGCTCAGCATCCTGATCCAGATCGGCATCTTCTCGATCGCCGCGCTCGGGCTCAACATCCTGGTCGGCTTCACCGGCCAGATCTCGATCGGGCACGCCGCCTTCTTCCTGCTTGGCGCCTTCACCTCGGCCTACATCTCCAACAACGCACCGATCCCGGTGTTCTTCGCGATCCCGCTGGCGGGAATCGTCACCGCGCTGGTCGGGCTGGTGTTCGGCATCCCCGCGGCGCGGCTGAAGGGGCTCTATCTCGTCATCGCCACGCTCGCCGCGCAATACATCCTGCTCGACTTCTTCTCGCGCGCGGAATGGTTCACCGGCGGCTCGGTGCCGGCGAGCGCAAACCCGTTCTCGATCTTCGGCTACAGCTTGCGCGGCGACAGGCAATATTTCTACGTCGTGCTGGCCTATGTCATCGCGAGCTACATCCTCGTCACCAATCTGATGCGCACGCGCGACGGCCGCGCGCTGGTGGCGATCCGCGACCATTATCTCTCGGCGGAGATCATGGGCATCAACCTCACCAAATACCGCACGCTGTCGTTTGGACTCGCCGCCTTCTTCGCCGGCATCGCCGGCGCGCTCTATGCCCATTACCAGCTCGTTGTGTCGCAGGAAGGCTTTGGCATCGAGCGCTCGATCCTTTTCCTGGCCATGATCATCATCGGAGGCACGGGCTCGATCATGGGCACCTTGATGGGCACCGCCTTCGTGGTGCTGCTGCCGGAGACGATGGAGCTCATCAGCCATTATTTGAAGGGCGGTGCGATCGACAAGGCGCTGTCGCTCAACACCAACATCACCTTCCTGCGCGAGATCGCGATCGGAGTGATCATCATCGCGTTCCTGATGTTCGAGCCTGACGGGCTCGCGCATCGCTGGCGGCAGATCAAGACGTACTGGAAACTCTACCCGTTCTCGCACTGAGCGCGGGCAACTCTCTAACCAACAAATAAACAGGAGGAGGCAACCAATGAAGACAAAATCCCTTTTGAGCACCGCATCGCTCGTGCTGGCAATCGCGGTCGTCTCGGCGAGCGCGCAGGCACAGATCGCAATCGGCCATCTCGCCGACTATTCCGGCGGCACCTCCGATGTCGGCACGCCCTACGGCCAGGCAGTCGCGGACACCTTCGCCTGGGTCAACAAGAACGGCGGCGTCGGCGGCAAGCAGCTCAGCGTCGACACCAACGATTACGGCTACCAAGTGCCAAAGGCGATCGCGTTGTACAAGAAGTGGTCGGCGCCGGACTCTAAGGTCGCAGCGATCATGGGCTGGGGTACCGCTGACACCGAGGCACTCACCGGCTTCCTCGCCCAGGACAAGATTCCCGATCTCTCCGGCTCCTACGCCGCAGCCCTGACCGACCCCGAAGGCGTCAGCGGCAAGGCCAAGCCCGCGCCTTACAATTTCTTCTACGGCCCGAGCTATTCGGACTCGCTGCGCGCGATGCTGATATGGGCGGCCGAAGACTGGAAGGCCAAGGGCAAGCCGGGCAAGGCGAAATTCGTGCACATGGGCGCCAACCACCCCTATCCGAACGCGCCGAAGGCCGCCGGCGAAGCCATGGCGACGGAGCTCGGCTTCGAGGTGCTGCCGCCGCTGGTGTTCGCGCTGGCGCCGGGTGACTACAGCGCGCAGTGCCTGAGCCTCAAATCGTCGGGCGCCAATTACGCCTATCTCGGCAACACCGCGGCCTCCAACATCTCGGTGATGAAGGCCTGCAAGACCGCCGGCGTCGACATCCAGTTCATGGGCAATGTCTGGGGCATGGACGAGAACGCCGCCAAGACCGCGGGCGATGCGGCCGACGGCGTGATCTTCCCGCTGCGCACCGCCGTGAGCTGGGGCGGCAATGCGCCCGGCATGAAGACGGTGATGGAGATCTCCAAGATGTCCGATCCCACCGGCAAGGTCTATCGGCCCGTGCACTACATCGCGGCCGTCTGCTCGGCGCTCTACATGAAGGAAGCGCTCGACTGGGCCGCCAAGAACGGCGGCGCCGCCGGCGACAACGTCGTGAAGGGCTTTTACCAGAAGAAGGATTGGGTGCCGGCTGGCATGGAAGGTGTCTGCAATCCCTCGACCTGGACCGACAAGGACCACCGCGGCACGCTGAAGGTCGACCTCTATCGCACCAAGATCGCGGGCGCGACCGACGGCGACCTCAACGACCTCATGGCCAAGGGCACCATCAAGCTCGAGAAGGTCAAGACCGTCGAGCTGCCGCGCAAGCCGGAACTGCTGGGCTGGTGAGCGCTCGCTTTCACCCCACGCGCCACTGTCATCCCCCGCGAAAGCGGGGGATCCAGTACGCCGCGGCTTCTCGATGAATCTCCGGCGTCTCTGGAATACTGGGTCACCCGCCTTCGCGGGTGACGACATCGAGAAAGTAACTAACCATGAGTGAAGCGGCTCAGATCGAGCGTCCCTCGCCAACCATCGTGCCCGCGCCGCCCCTCCTCGCCGTACGCAACATCGAGGTCGTCTATGACGACGTCATTCTTGTGCTGCGCGGCCTGAGCCTCGACGTCCCCAAGGGCGCGATCGTCGCGCTGCTCGGCGCCAACGGCGCCGGCAAGTCGACGACGCTGAAGGCGATCTCGGGGCTGCTCAAGACCGAGGATGGCGAGGTCACGCGCGGCGAGATCCTGTTCGAGGGCGAGCGGATCAACGGCATCGATCCCGACAAGATCGTCCGACGCGGCATCTTCCAGGTGATGGAGGGCAGGCGCATCATCGCCGACATGACGTCGCTTGAGAACCTCAAGCTCGGCGCCTTCACCCGCAGGGACCGCGGGGTCGATGCCGACCTCGATATGGTCTTCAACTATTTCCCGCGCCTGAAGGAGCGCACAGGGTTGGCCGGCTATCTCTCCGGCGGCGAGCAGCAGATGCTCGCGATCGGCCGCGCGCTGATGGCGCGCCCTAAGATGATCCTGATGGACGAGCCGTCGATGGGCCTGTCGCCGCTGCTGGTGAAAGAGGTGTTCTCGATCATCCAGAAGATCAACCGCGATCTCGGCGTCACCATCCTGCTGGTCGAGCAGAACGCGCGCGCTGCGCTGTCGGTGGCGAGCCACGGCTACATCATGGAGCAGGGCAAGGTCGTGCTCGACGGCACCGCCGACGAATTGCGCGACAACGAGGACGTCAAGGAATTCTACCTCGGCGGCGCCGGCGACCAGCGCAAGAGTTTCAAGAACCTCAAGAGCTTCAAGCGTCGCAAGCGCTGGCTCTAATCCAAAACCTGCTCCGCTTCCGTGACTGCGCAGAGAACATGATAGAACGACGACGCAGGAATGGTGTCGACCAGCGATTTGCCGTCGCGATCGAACTGGTCGTACCAGCCGCCCTTGACGGGATGGCTGAGATAATGCCGTTCGAGCCGCACCAGCGCCGCGCGCGCCTCATCCGCCGCGCCCGCCTCCCCGGATTCGGCTTGCGCGATCCACGCCTTCGCCATCTCGGTCTGCGGCCACAGCCGGCGCGTGCTGCGACGGATGTTGCCGGCAGCATCGCCCTCATCCGTGAGACAGCCGGTGGCCTCGTCGCGATAGCGCAGTGCAGTCGCAAGCAGCTCGGCGCGGCGCTGCCCGGTCGGGCATCCCGTGATGCGTTCAAATCCCTTCAACAGCCACACCCATTCCGCCTGATGGCCGGCCTCGACGCTGACCGGCTCGATCTTCGACCAGTCCTCTTCGAAGTACTCGGTGAGGATGCGCTTCTGCTTGTCGTAGAGGTTGGCGAGGAACAGCGCGAAGAACTCGCCGGCGCGATTCTGGAACGACAGATCGTGGGTCGCGTCGAAACACGCGATCATCGCCTCGAACAGATGCATATGCGGGTTCTGCCGCCGCGGCAGCGACACCGGCAGGCCCTCGTGGACGCCGCCATGCGGCGAGCGCAGATGGCCGTCGAGGAAGGCGAGCAGCGCGTCGATCTCGGCGCGGATTTGCGCGTCCTGGTCGAGTGCATAGACGGTCGCCAGCGCAAACAGAATGAAGGCGTGGTCGTAGGCATCACGCCGGCCGTCCAGCACCGCCCCCTCCGGCGTCAGCCGGTGCACATAGCCGGGCTTGCCGTCGGGCGCCTTCGCTTTGCTGAGCAGATGCTCCAGCCCCTTCAGCGCGATGGCGCGGCCTTCGGGGTACCAGCCCATCTGCGCCGCCTTGGCGTAGCACCAAATCTGGCGGGCCTGCACAAACACGCGCCGCGGCGCGGCCGCATCCGCCGTGCCGTCGGCGTGCAATCGGTCGATGAAGCCGCCTGCGGCATGGTCCCAGCCGACGGTCGACCACAGCGGCAGCGCCTCGTCGATCATGCGGCGCTTCAGGCGCGCAACGACGTCTGCCGCAATCATTCCATCGTCCGCCATCGCGTCCTCTTCGAGCCTCGCCCAGGACCGTCTGATACCCATGACGGCGGCAGCGCGCAACGGATGCCAACCGGGAAAGATCAGCCATGACCGCCCATTACGACGCCCGCGAGACGCGCGAACAGGCCGCGCGCGAGGCCGATCTGTTCTCCCGCCTGCCGGACGTGCTGCGTGGCGCGATGACCGCGCCAGCCTATGCCGAGCGGCTGAGGGGGCTCGATCCCGCCTCGGTGACCTCCAGGGCGGCACTGGCGGGCCTGCCGGTGCTGCGCAAATCGGAGCTTCCGGCACTGCACAAGGCCTCAGCGCCCTTCGGCGGCTTGGTGGCAGCGGCTCCCGGCTCGTTCGCCCGCCTGTTCACCTCACCGGGGCCGATCTTCGAGCCGGAGGGCCGGCAGGCCGATCCCTGGCGCGGTGCGCGAGCGCTGTTCGCGGCCGGGTTCCGGCCCAATGACATCGTGCTCAACACCTTCAGCTACCACCTCACCCCCGGCGGCTTCATCTTCGATGCGTCGGCGCGCGCGCTCGGCTGCGCGGTGATCCCGGCCGGGCCCGGCAATGCCGAGCAGCAATTCGAGCTGATCGAGGCCTATCGTCCGGTCGGCTACAGCGGCACGCCGGACTTTTTGAAGATCCTGCTCGACGCCGCGGCAGCCGCAGGCCGCGACATCTCGTCGATCAAGCGCGCGCTGGTTTCGGGTGCGGCGTTCCCGCCCTCGCTCCAGGCCGAGATCAAGGCGCGCGGCATCGACGCCTATCAGGCCTTCGGCACCGCCGATCTCGGCCTCATCGCCTTCGAGACCGAGGCGCGCGACGGCATGGTCGTGAACGAGGATCTGATCATGGAGATCGTCAAGCCCGGCACCGGCGATCCCGTGGCGCCGGGCGACGTCGGCGAGATCGTCGTCACCTCGCTCGATCCGCACCATCCCTGGATTCGCCTCGCGCTCGGCGACCTCACAGCCGCGCTGCCGGGTCCGAGCCGTTGCGGTCGCACCAACATGCGCATCAAGGGCTGGATGGGCCGCGCCGACCAGACCACCAAGGTCAAGGGCATGTTCGTCCGCCCCGAGCAGATCGCCGAGATCGGCAAGCGCCATCCCGCGCTCGGCCGCCTGCGCCTCGTCGTCACCCGCCAGGGCGAGACCGACGCGATGACGCTGAAAGCCGAGACGGGCACTTCAGGCGATGCGCTGCGCGAAGAGATCGCCGCCAGCTTGCGCGTGGTGACGAAACTCGGCGGGAGCGTCGAACTGGTCCGCCCCGGGGCACTGCCGAACGACGGCAAGGTGATCGCGGACGAGCGGTAGGGAAAGAGTTCCGACTCGCCGAGCAGGCGATTGCGATCGCAAGGACAACTAAAAATCACCGATCGCCCGCGGGCGCTGAAACCAGGAACCTGATGAATTCGGTTCGCAGCGAGCAGGCTTTAACTGCGCTCTCCTCGGAGACCGGCGCATCCTCGAAGCCCGCCGCAAGCGAGGTTGGCTCAATCTTGTCAATGCCTCGAATATCTCCCAAGCCGCGGTAGAGCGGAACGCATACACTCGCGGGGAGACGGTCGAGATCAAATTGCATCAGTGCTCCTTCCCTGACGAGTCGCATCGATCCCCAAGGCGTTGAGAGGTTCGGCCCCTGGACAAGTGTCTGCGGCACCTCGATCGAACGATTGTTCAGGTCCGAAAGCCGGATCTCACCGGCAGGCATTTGCCCAATGTTGCGTTGAAGGCCCGGCAGAAATCTCGAGAACGCCGCCAGGAACTCAGTCGGCGGTTCAATCCTCAAACGAACTGTCTGCTTTCCATAGAACCGCGCTATGCAATCGTTCGGCAGCCTGTCCGGGTTCTCAACAAGATCCTGATTTGCCAACAAGGGCGGAAATACGAGAAGCGGTGAAACCAGGACGTCTTTGTCGCCCGGCAGCGACAAGCGAGCGTGGCGCGCCATGCTCGCCAGCCAAAAAGGTCCGACGGATGCGCGATCACGGCCGAGACGTTGAGCCGCTGCGCCATCGGAGAGAGCCCACCAGCTCGCGCCGCTGAGCGCAACGACGATCAGTGCTGCCAGCGCCGATCCGAGCGGCTGCGTTCGGGGTAACACGTCCCTTATCCGTGCACCCAACCAGTTTGAAGCAAAGCAGACCGAAAAAGTCAGGCCCGCGATCAACAGACCCTCGACCTCGTTACGAGCACGAGAAGCCAGGTTCTCCGCGGCAGAGTATCGGCCGATAAAGTGAGCCACGTAGGCACAGAGCGCCGCTCCGAAAAGCAAGTAGACACTCACGACGACCAAATGTCCTAGCCGAGCCTGTCGCCACTCTGGCTTAGACAGTGAAAACGCCGCAACTCCGACCAGCCAGATAATGACCTCCGGAGCCGCAAAGACGTGGTTGATCGACTGAGTAAAGTCAGAGACAGCCAGCTGGAGGGACTGCTCAAGCGCGCCGCCGGCCGAATACTGCGCTCGTCGAACAGCATTACCCGGTGCGAACAGGACCACCGCCCCAGTCGCAACCGTCACCGACGCCAAAATCGCGTGTTCCAACGCCTGAAGATTGGCTCTTTGCGTAAGCCAACGCAGCAGGAACGACCCGAGTATCCATCCCAACACCCAGACGGGAGTAAATTCATTGCACAGAGATGCAATGGCGCAGGCGGCGGCCAGCCAATAGATCGTGGCCGCATCCAAGCGCCGCTGATCAAAAAGAGCAACCGAGAGTTCGGCGATGATCAAAATGACCAGCGCTTCTGGAATCGTGTAGCAGGTGACTCCCGGCAGCCAGTACAGCATTTCCCGCGGGCTCGGTGCGGTCGACACCAGGATGGCAGCGAAAAGGAAACCGAAGAATAGTTGCTCCGACCTAGATTTGTGTGGCCATAACCGTCGCATCACGAACAGCATGGCCAACACAAAGCAGACTGCCAGGAGCAAAAGGAAGAGCTCGTAGAAGCTGAAATAGTCGACGCCAATGACGCGGCCAAGCTTGGCGGGAATTTGCATAAGCGAGAGAGGAACAACACGTCCTCCCACGTACCTGTACCATTGAATTACCGTCTCGAAGAATCCCGCCTGGTCGGAGAAGCAGAAATCATCAGTCTCGGGAATGCTCCTGAGGGTGAGGAGCAGGAACGTCCCCAGAAACCAAAGTGGGACCACGGACGCGCAAATCGCCAAATACCGCAACTTCGCCGGTGTCCGTTCAGGCTCGCCAACGCTGGAAAATTTCATCAACGCCCCCACCGGGCGGACGGGTTTCGACCACAAAGCGCGCCGCAGATCTGCGAGCCTGAGGATATCTTGTTCATTGCAGGACCACTTCTCCGGTAACCGAAGCCAAATCCATCTAGAAAGGTGTGTTCATAATACATCTATCGCTGATTGCAAAACCCACCATGGCTCTTGAGAACGGGTACGCGTCATCGCGCAGCGTAATCTCGTCGTTCGCGACGGCGGGCGAAGCGCACCAACCTACACATGTCCGGCAGATGGGAGATCTTTGCCGGCCCGCGACTCGTCCTCCGCATCTTCTACGGGACAAGGCGCCGCGCGCATTCGCCGCGGGGCTCTGTGGGACGATGTGGCGCCAAGCCACCTGTACTCAGCTCGACTTCGACAGCCGATAGTTGCCCAGATACAACACATCGAGCCCCGAGCAGAAATACGTGTGTAGCGCCTCCAGCGGCGCATTCACCGTGGGCTGCTCGTTGATGTTGAGGCTGGTGTTGATCAGAACCGGCAGCGAGGTCGCTTTCGCGAACTCGCCGATGAGGCGGCTATAGAGCGGATTGCTGTCGGCATGGACGCTCTGGATGCGCGCAGTGTTGTCGACATGGACCACCGCCGGCATGGTCTCGGCCACTTTCTCATTGACCGGAAACGTGACCACCATGAACGGCGCGTCGAACGTGTCCTCGAAATACTCGGCCTGGCGCTCGTACAGCACCGACGGGCAGAACGGGCGGAATTCCTCGCGATATTTGATGGTGAGGTTGATGCGGTCCTTCATGCTGGCCTGGCGAGGATCGGCCAGAATCGAGCGATTGCCGAGCGCGCGCGGTCCGTACTCCATCCGCCCCTGGAACCAGCCCACCGTCTTCTGCTCCGCCAGATCGGTGACGCAGCTTGCCACGGGATCGTCGAGCAGTTCGAAACGCGCACCGATCTTGTCGAGCGTCTCGCGGATCGTATCGTTGGAGTATTCAGGTCCCCAGTACGCGTGAGACAGCGGCGAGATAGTGTGGCCCGCCTCCGCACATTTCATCATCGCAGCGCCCAGCGCCACGCCCGCATCGTGCGGCACCGGCGGAACATAGAGACGCTTCACAGACGGCTCCGCCGCGATCTCCATGTTCATCTTGCAGTTCAGCCCGACGCCGCCGGCGATGCAGACATCGCCGCAGCCGGTCTCGGCGATCGCCGACCGGATCACTTCGGTGGTGACGATCTCAAGCTGCTTCTGGCCGCTCGCTGCGATGTTGGTCATGCGCTGGTCGAGCGGCGCGCCGCGCAAGCGTCGCGGCCCGAGAATCTCCTCCATCTTCTCGGTGAAGATGCGCTCCTGCCGCGTTGAAAAGTCGCTGGTGTAGATGTCCGCGTCGCGCCGGCGCTTGTCGAGTTCGGGATCGAGCTCGTAGTTGATCCCGTTCGGACGCAACAGCTTGGCGAACTTGTCCAGATAGTCGGGGCTGCCGTAGGAGGACAGGCCCATGACCTTGTACTCGTCATTGGTCATCTGATAGCCGAGATACTGAGTCAGCATCCCGTAATAGAGCCCTAGACTGTTTTGGCGGCCGAACCGTGTCAGCACGCGAAAGTCGTTGCCGCGTGCATGCGCGACGAAACCGGAGCTGGAATCGCCCGAGAAGTCGAAGCACGCAACCGTCGCTTCGGAGAAACCGGAGCCGTAAAACGAGCTCGCGGCGTGGCAGAGATGATGGTCGTAGAGCTCGATCTTCGGGCTGTGGCCGAACTGGTACTTGAAGTATTCGATCAGACGCTGCGTGTAGTTGGTGTAGGTCTTCAGCGGCGAGCAGATCCAGTCGACGTCGCGCATGGTGATGCCGGCCTGCTTCAGGCAGAAACCGATCGCCCCACGGGGCAGCTCGCCGCGCGCATGCTTGGCGAGCGTGAAACGCTCCTCCTCGGCGGCGGCGATCAACTCGCCGTCGCGCAGCAGCACCGCCGCGCCATCGTGGTGGCCGTGCTTGATCCCCGAGCTGATTCCGATCACATACATGCCTGCATACCTCTAGGGCGCGTTCTATAGGAACTTAAGGCAATGTAAATCAGGCAAGAGTGGCGATTTTGCCTGCAAGCGGCATCGCGCCAAGCTTGCTTTTGCTCTCCCGGGACCAGACTGACCAAGCGGGAGGCCGCCTGTAACAATTGCGGTGGGTGAAGGCATTGCCTAGTCCGGATTGCCAATCTCCCATCGCCGCCATACAAGCAACTATCAGATGAAACCTTGCTAGGAAGAACTCGATTGAACGCAGGAAAAACAAGCTTGCTTGTCTTCGGTGCGACAGGTCTTCTCGGTCAAGCGATCGTTAAGGAAGGCCGGCGGCGAGGCGTCGACCTTGCAGGGGCTGCGCGCAAGGGCGCCGACTTTGCTGTCGATCTGGCCGACACGCAACACATCGCCGAACTGTTTGGGCATCTCGCGCCCACGCTGGTCATTAATGCTGCGGCTAACACCAATCTGGAGAGTTGCGAACGCGATCCAGGCGGCGCCTATCTGGTGAACGCCCGTGCCGTTGCCGTCATGGCCGAGCAATGCCGGACCACCGGAGCCAGATTTATCCACGTCTCGACCGACCATTTTTTTACCGGTGACGGCCCCGGTCTTCATACGGAAGATAGCCCTGTCGCGCTGGTTAACGAATATGCGCGGTCCAAATATGCGGGTGAGGCGTTTGCTCGGGCGTTGCCGGACAGCCTCGTGATCAGGACCAATATCACGGGCTTTCGCGGCTGGTCCTCGCAGCCGACATTCGCGGAATGGGCGGTGGACGCAATCTTGAATCGCCGCCCGCTAGGGCTTTTTGACGATTTCTACACATCGACCATTGATGCCGATGCTTGTTCCCGATGGCTTTTCCGGCTCATCGACGCTGAGGCGATTGGCCTCATCAACCTCGCCTCCCGAACGGTTTCCAGCAAATTTCAATTCATCCACGCGCTTGCGGCAGCATTGGGTGTAGAATTAGATTGGGCCGATGTTGCTTCGGTGCGCAGTCTCCCCACCGTACGCGCCGAAAGCGTCGGACTGGACGTCAGTAAAGCCGAACGCCTGCTGGGGCACTTGCTACCGACTCTCGAAGACGTTTGCGCTGCTCTTGCTTCTGAACATAGGACTCGTCGATGAACTACGATACGGAGTTGAAGATCGGCGGCCGCTTGCTCGCCATCGATCGCCCCGCTTATTTCATTGCCGACATCGCGGCAAATCACGACGGGGATTTGCAGCGCGCGAAGGACTTGATCCGTCGCGCCAAGGACGCCGGCGCAGATGCCGCCAAATTCCAGCATTTCAATGCGCCGAAGATCGTCAGCGATTACGGCTTTCGCAATCTCGGGGGCGCGAAGTCGCATCAGGCCAAATGGGATCGGCCCGTCTTCGAGGTCTACAAGCAATACAGCCTCAACAACGACTGGAACCAGACGTTGTGGGAAACGGCCCGCGAGGTCGGCATCGACTGGATGACGACACCGTATGACCAGGAAGCAACCGACCGCGTCGTTGATCTGCTTCCGGCGTTTAAGATCGGTTCAGGTGACATCACCTGGCTTGAATCGATCGAATACATTGCCTCGAAGGGCAAGCCGGTATTGCTGGCGACAGGAGCCTCGAGCCTGTTCGAGGTCGAGGAGGCGGTCAACGCCGTGCTGGCCGTCAACCGCCAGCTTTGCCTGCTTCAATGCAACACCAATTACACCGGCGAATTGGAAAATTTCAAATACGTCAATCTGCGGGTGCTGCAGGCGTTTGCGCTGCATTGGCCCGGGATGCCGCTCGGGTTGTCAGATCACACGCCCGGGCACGCCTCGGTGCTCGGCGCCATCGCGCTTGGCGCACGTGCGATCGAAAAGCATTTTACCGACGATACGACACGCAAGGGTCCGGACCACGGGTTTGCAATGGACCCGAGGACCTGGCGCGAGATGGTCGATCGCTCGCGCGAGCTGGAATATGCGCTCGGCGACGGCATCAAGCGCGTCGAGGGCAACGAACAGGATGCCGCCGTCGTGCAGCGGCGCGCGGTCCGGCTGAAGCAGGATTTGCCGGCCGGGACCGTGTTGAAAGCCGATCATCTCGAGTGTCTTCGGCCGGCACCAGCCGGTTCGATCGCGCCGTCCCGCATTGGTACCGTGCTCGGGCGGCGCCTGATCTGCGACAAGGTGGGAGGCCAAGAGCTGACGCAGCAAGATCTGGCCGAGGTGGAAAGCAAATGATCAGGGGCAAACACGTTGGCCTGAGAGCGATCGAACCCAGCGACCTTGAGCAATTGCTTGCCTGGCGCAATCAACCCGAACTCCGGCGCTATTTTCGCGAATTTCGCGAACTGAGCAGCACCCAGCAGCAACAATGGTACGACGGCAAAGTCGTTAATGACCCGAGCACCCGCATGTTCGCGATCGTCGATGCAGCGAGCGGAAAGCTGATGGGGGCCTGTGGGCTCTGCTACATCGACTGGATCAACCGGACAGCCGATTTCTCGATCTACATCGGTCATGATCGTCTCTACATCGACGACGTCTATGCCGTCGATGCAGGGACCCAGCTACTGAAATTCGGCTTCGAGGAATTGGCGCTTCATCGCATCTGGTGCGAAATCTATGATTTCGACGAAGCCAAGACGGCGTTCTTGCCGCGGCTTGGTTTTACCCTGGACGGACGCCACCGTCAGACGCATTGGGCGGAAGGGGCGTGGCACGACTCCCTGTTTTTCGGCATTCTGGTCGACGAATTTTCGCCAAAGCAGATCGAGGCCGGGAAATCGCGGGGCTGAATGTCGTTTAGAACAACCATTATCATTCAGGCCCGGATCTCGTCCTCGCGATTGCCGGGCAAGGTGTTGAAGGATCTGTGCGGCGAGCCGATGCTGTTGCGCCAGATCGAGCGCGTCAGGGCGTGCCGCATGGCCGACCAGATCGTCGTTGCCACCAGTGACGAAGCAAGCGACGATCCCGTCGCCGAGTTCTGTGCAACGTCTCGCATCGCCTGCTTCCGTGGCAGCCTTGGCAACGTGCTCAGCCGGTATCACGCTGCTGCCGTGGCGTTCGGGCCAACGGAGCACGTGGTACGGCTGACCGCCGATTGCCCACTGGCGGACCCTGATGTGATCGATGCCTGCATTGCGCTGCATTTGGCGAACGGCGCCGACTACACTTCAAACAAGCTTGGGTCCGCAACCGAGCTGGGACCGACCTATCCAATTGGCCTGGACGTCGAGGTCATGACGTTCGAGGGACTCGATCGCGTACATCGTGTCGCCAGCGACGCCTACGATCTGGAGCATGTCACGCCGCACTTCTATCGCAACCCGTCACAGTACTCACTGATGCCTCTGCGATACCCAACGGACCTGTCGAAGCTGCGCTGGACGGTGGACTATCCGGCCGATCTCGAATTCGTAAGGTCGGTGTTTTCGCAGCTGTTGTCGAAAGGCCGCGTTTTCCGGTGGCACGAGATTTTAGACCTGGTTCGAGCAAACCCTGAAATCGCGGCGATTAACGCCGCTCACAGCTAATCTTTGCCCTGCTGGCCGCCACAATCGATCTTTCGGACAACGGCCAACGCCGAGAGAACGAACACGGTCTTCAACTCCGACTTGGCTGCCCGGACACAAAGTTCGGAGTCCGTCGAGGGCTGGGAAACTGCATCGGGCGGGTAGGCAGGGAAGCCATAATACCGCTCGTTGGAGCATTCGGGCAGAAAGGGATTGAGGCCTCGTAGCATCGGTACGCCGAGGACCGCCGGAATCACGAATGAAGTGGCACGGCAATCTCTGTATATTGACCAGTAGAGCGAATTTTCCGGCGGGACGAAGACGGCGGCACCAGGCGTTTGGGGCACGCCGGCATCCTGCAGCGTTTGCAGCGATTGGGCCCTCGCCAACCGCTTCACGTCGCTCCCGAGCGCGCGGCGCGCCCAATGATTTGGGGCGAGCAGCGCAACGAGGCGTTGCCAATCGCCCTTTTCAGGGACCGCACCCTCTCCAAGATAACCACGCGTGCGCGCCCGAAGCTCGACGAGTTCGTCGGCGAATACGCCTGGACTGTTTGTCTTTTGATCCGTGTCCAGCGTTACGAGCAGGATCGCGGCAACGATGAACTCCGGCCTGAAAAATTTCGGGATCCAGCGGTAGAGAACTGGGCCGCCATAGGCAGCAATGAACACAACCGCCGCGAACGTTCCGACGTTGACGAAGTAGTAGGCGGCAGCACCGGGAACCTCCAGCAACAACGCAGGAAGCGTTGCGGCAATGGCGATGATCGTGAAAGCCTCAGCGCATTTCCTGTCCTGTAGCTTCCCCAAGCCCCACACCGCGACGGCGGCACAAACTAGCGCGAGATTTGCGACGATGTTTGGCCACGCGCCCTCGGGATAGTCGCCAACAAAGCGTAAGGGATCGAACCAAAGTGCCATTCCGCCAAAGGCCCAAAACAAAACTGCGGCGAGGAGCGCAGCGGGCACGAAGTACAGAGCGCACAATTTGACGAAGGCCGTCGGAGACAAGCATTGCCGCAACGTCAAATAGCCGACCACTGCGCAGAACACCATGCCGACAGAAAGCTTGGAGAGCGCCATCAGGGTCGCAGCGATGACGAGGCATGAGAGTTGGCGGCCGAGACCGTGAGGCTTTTCGGTTCGCGCCAACTCCGCCACCAAAGGCAAAGCCAGCAGAAAGATGATCATCGCGAGAAAATATGATTCCGATACAAGATAGTTCGTCCATCCCCACAGTTCGGAGATCAACAGCAACAGCAGCGGAAACAGCACGACCAGTGCGCCATTGGCGAGCCGCTTTCCGGGTGGCCGCAGCAAGTAGCTGGCAAGCGACAGGCTGAAAAACAGCAGCGGGATGCCGACGACCTGCGCGCCGACATAGTAGCTGTTAAGCGTATCCGTGCCCAGCCAGAGACCCAGACAGCCCAACCAAATATGCGACAGAAAGTAATACTTGATCGACACGAAGCCATCGAGACCGGTACTCAACGCGCCCTGTTTGATCAGCATATTCGCGATCGACGCATGGAACAGCGTGTCCAGGTTTTGAACGCCCACAAGCGTTTGCTCTGGGGAGAGCACGGTGGCCAAGCCCAGGGAATTGACCAACAGGAAGTAGCCAAGCCCGGCAAGGACTCCAGACCCCACGGCCGGCAAGGATTGATTGAACGGCATGCGGAGCCTTGCCGCAACAGTTTGTGCGATGCCGGTCGCGAACAAGCCAAGCAGTAGGGGGTACACGACAAGATCGACCGCACGGCCAAACGGCCAGACGAGGCATGGCAGAAACATCACCGCCAGGACGGACATCAGCACGAGTGCGTGGGACCCGCCACGCCGTTCTACCCTCCCCACGGTCAGGATCGCCGCAGAGATGACGGCTCCCAGCAGCAGGAAAGCCTTGACGAAGACGAACCAGTGCGGACTCCCCAATGGCCATCGCACGATGGCGCACATCACCGCGGAAGCCGCCGACATGCTCCATCCGAAAATTGCGGCAAAGCAGACGGGGTTTGACGGTGACACAGCGAGCGGCCAGACACCGACGGGACCTGGCGCGGGAAACCACGGCTCCAGATAGTGTTCAGCAGCCTCCACGCGAGCGAACCTGTTCCCCGACCCCGGACTTGAATGTTCCATGCCCGACGCTTTCGACAACGCCGGCGCAAGCCGCCCTCGAAATAGCGTCCCAGCGGCCCTAGCGGCTAGCATAGGCTGCCAAAATTCACCACTCCACGAGAACTTGCATGATCTGCCCCCCTACCGTATCTAACGAGCCGAAAATAGAGGCTTTTCCGGACGGCTCGTCCCAGAACCGGGGCCGGATTGCAACCTTTTGGACACAGGACCTTGGCAGACAAGAGCCACCTCACCATTGCCGAGACTGAACCGATCTCCGAAGCATTTCGGCGTCTCAACGCCAATAAGCTAGGAATCCTGTTTGCCGAGGATGCTGAGGGACGAATCGTCGGCGCGGTGACGGACGGCGACATTCGCCGGCGACTGCTGACAGGGATGTCGGTCGGCGATCAGGTCGCGAACTGCGTCAATCGGGAATTCGTCTGGGCGCGCGCCGGGGCCCCCCGCGAGCAAATCCTCAAACTGCTCGATCAACGGGTGCATGTCGTCCCGATCCTCGATGCGGACAGACGGCTGATCGACGTGTTCAGCCGAGACCTCTTCAACCTAAGCGACGAAAGCGAAGTGTTCGCTCGCGCGCGCTCGCCGGTGCGGATCAGTTTTTCCGGCGGCGGCACCGACCTCACGCACTACTTCGTCGACAATGGCGGAGCGGTGATCAACGCGACGATCGCGATGTACGCGCACGCGACGCTGCGCAGGCGAAACGACGGGCGGATCCGGATCTACTCCCACGACTTCCGCTGCAGCATCGAGGCCGATAATCTCGCCGGTCTCGGCAGCGATGGCGAACTGGCCCTGATCAAATCGGTGGTCCGCCTGATCCAGCCGGCCTACGGATTTGATCTCGAAGTTTCCGCCGACTTCCCGGTCGGATCCGGTCTCGGCGGCTCGGCGGTGGTGTCTTCGGCCATCATCGGCTGCTTCAACGAGTTCCGGTCCGATCAATGGGACCGCCACGAGATCGCGGAAATGGCCTTTCAGGCAGAGCGTCTGATGCTGAACATTCCCGGCGGCTGGCAGGACCAGTATGCGACGGTGTTCGGCGGCTTCAACCACATGGAGTTCTCCTCGGAACAGAACACCATCGTCCCGCTTCGCCTCGATTCCAGCATCATCGCGGAACTCGAGGAAAGCCTGGTGCTTTGCTACACGGGCTTCAATCACGACTCCGGCGCCGTCCATCGCGATCAGAAGGCCCAGTATCAGACCAACGACGCGGTCGCAGCAGCAGCCAAGCAGAAGGAAGTGACGCGTGAAATCCGACACCATTTGCTGCGCGGCCAGCTTCTGGAGTGTGGCCGCCTGATCGACGAAGCTTGGCACGCCAAACGCCGCTTCAGTGCCAAGATCAGCTCGACCGAGCTCGATGCCGTCTACGATCATGCCAAGGCCAACGGCGCGGTGGGCGGCAAATTGCTTGGTGCTGGCGGAGGCGGCTATTTCATGTTCTTTGTCCGTCCATTCGAACGCTACCCGCTGATCACAGCGCTGGAGGGCAACGGTTTGCGCTGCTCCCGCATTGCGTTCGAGGAGCACGGCCTGCGAACCTGGAAATCGCGGTTTCCGACGCTATCGGCAGACGACGTCGCGCAGCGCCGACGGTGATCTGCCCGCAAGAATCGAGAAGGCCTTGATGAGTTCGACCAAACCAGCTCCCATTCTCCGGATCGGCAACCGATCGATCGGCGACGGCCGGCCGTGCTACGTCATCGCGGAGGTCGGCAACAACCACAATGGCGATTTCGATCGCGCGATCGCCTTGGTCGACGCAGCGGTAGCCGCCGGCGCCGATTGCGCCAAATTCCAGATGCGCACGCTCGACGAGGTTTACCGCGCTTCCAGCCTGTCCGGAAAAGACGACGACCTCGCGGTCGAGTATACCCTCGACCTGTTGCGCCGTTTTGGGCTGTCGACCGACCAGCAGCGCCGCGTCGCGGCCTATTGCGCATCCAAAAGCATTCAGTATCTCTGCACGCCCTGGGACGCCACCAGCGTCGCGGTGTTGGAGACGTTTGGCGTCGAGGCCTATAAGGTCGCTTCCGCCGATCTGACTAATCTTCCCCTGCTGGCCAAACTCGCCACCACTGGCAAGACACTGATCGTCTCGACCGGTATGAGCACGACGGACGAGATCAAGACGGCGGCGAAATTCCTCGACGAGCGCGCGGCCAGCTACGTGCTGCTGCATTGCCAGAGTACTTACCCCGCCGCCCTTCACAATATTCACTTGCGCTTCATGGAAACGCTGCGAGAGATTCATCCCGCCGTCGGTTACTCCGGCCATGAGCGCGGCATCGCGGTTTCGATCGGCGCCGTCGCACTCGGCGCGCTTGTGATCGAACGTCACATCACCCTCGACCGGTCGATGGAAGGCCCGGATCATGCTGCGAGCCTCGAGCCCGAGGAATTCAAGGCGCTGGTGAGCGGGATCCGCGAGATCGAAGCCGCACGCGGCGAGAAGCTGGCGGAGCGCCCACTCAGTCAAGGCGAATTGATCAATCGGGAAAATCTGGCGAAGAGCCTGGTTGCCACGCGCAACATCGCCGCCGGCACGATCATTTCCGACGACGATATTGCGGTGAAGAGCCCGGGCCAGGGCCTGTCGCCGCTCAAGATGCCGGCGCTGATCGGCCGACGCATCGGCCGGGCGATGTCGGCCGACGACTACTTCTTCCAGAGCGACCTCGATGAAGGCGCGTCAAAAGCGCGGCGCTATCGCTTCGACCGGCCCTGGGGCGTACCGGTCCGCTATCACGACGCCGAACGCTTCCTTGAGATCTGCCAGCCCGACATCATCGAATTCCATTTGAGCTACAGCGACATGGAGCGCGATCCGGCGGCGTATTTGTCCGGCACTTACGAGCTCGGTTTCGTGGTGCATGCGCCGGAACTTTTTGCGGGAAGCAAGCTGATGGATCTTGCTACCTCGGATGAGACATTGCGGCGATATTCTCTGGAACAGACCCAAGCCGTGATCGACATCACGCGCGGCCTGAAGAAATTCTTTCCAGGGACAAAACGCCCACCGATAGTTGCCAATATCGGCGGCTTCACCATGGATGAGCCGCTGCCGCCGGACCAGAAGGCGGAGTGCTACCGGATCTTTGCCGAAAGCCTTGGAGAACTGGATCTCGAAGGCGTCGAATTGATCCCGCAGACCATGGCGCCATTCCCGTGGCACTTCGGCGGACAGCGCCACCAGAACATCTTTATCTTCCCTGAGGAATCCGCCGCATTCTGCGCCAAGCATGACTTGCGGATGTGCGTCGACATTTCGCACACCAAGCTTGCCGCCAATCATTTCGGCTTCGATTTCACCGAGGGCCTGGCGCAGCTCGGACCGCATACCGCGCACCTGCATTTCGGCGACGCTAAGGGGCTCGACGGCGAAGGTTTGCAGGTTGGCGAGGGTGAGATTGATTTCGACCAAGTCGGCGCGGTACTGCGCAAGCACGCTCCGGACGCCTCCTTCATTCCAGAGATCTGGCAGGGCCACAAGAATATGGGTGAAGGGTTCTGGATCGCACTCGAACGCCTCGAGGGGCGGGTATGACGGCACGCAAAGGAGGACGCACGCTAGCGGTAATCGCTGCACGCGGCGGCTCAAAGGGAATCCCGAACAAGAATCTGATCGACCTCTGCGGCAAGCCATTGCTGGCGTGGACCGTGATACAATCCGCCGCCGCGCGTGGCGTCGACGTCGTTGCGGTCTCCTCCGACAGCGACGAGATCCTGGCCGCGGCCGAAGCCGCGGGCGCCGTTGGTGTTCGGCGGCCCGACGAGATTTCCGGCGATTTGGCTTCATCGGAATCGGCATGGCTTCACGCACTCGAAGCGATCGATGGCCGGCTTGGTCCGTTCGAGCGGGTGGTCGCCTTGCAGGCGACGTCGCCGATCAGGGAGGCTAGCGACATCGAGGGCGCGCTGGAGACGTTCGAGCGCGAACAACTCGACAGCCTGCTCTCGGTCTGCGAGGTCGAGGATTATTTCAATTGGCGCATCGGCGCCAACGGCCCGGAGCCGATAAATTATGACTATCACAATCGGCGGATGCGCCAGCAGATCGAAAAGCGCTATCTCGAGAACGGATCGTTCTACGTATTGGTGCCCTCGTTGTTGCGTGAACAGCAAAACCGGCTCGGCGGCCGCATCGGGATGCACCTGATGGAGCGCCACAAGATGTTCCAGATCGATCGTCCCGAAGACATCAAACTATGTGCGGCAATCATGCGCAGTTATGGCTATGCCTGACCTCAAGGCTTTCTCGCTTGAAGGAAAGACCGCTCTCGTCACCGGCGCATCACGCGGTATTGGGGCTGCGATCGCACACGGCTTTGCGTCCGCCGGCGCCACCGTGTTCGGCATCAGCCGCTCGGGCACTGCGCCCGAGGGCGTTGCTGCGATCGCCTGCAACCTGTCGGACGATGCCGCGATCCGGCGCGCCTTCGACGAAATCTCGCAGCAGAGCGGTCGGCTGGATGTGCTGGTCAACGCGGCCGGCATCAGCCTTCCTGGCGGCACCAGGGATGAGCTACAGAGATTCCGCGATACGCTGGCGACCGACCTGACGGGCGTCTACGCGACCATCCTTGCCGCCTACCCGCTCATGAGAAAGGCGAGCGGCGGCTCGATCATCAACGTCACCAGCATCAATTCGATCAGGGGCTTTCCCGGCAATCCCGGTTATGTCGCAGCCAAGGCAGGGCTTGCGGGCCTGACGCGTGCGCTCGCCACCGACTACGCGGGCGACGGCATTCGGGTCAACGCGCTTGCACCCGGCTATGTCGCAACCGAAATGACCGCGGCGAGCTTTGCTGACCCGGCCATGCACGAAGACCGGCGGCGGCACACCATGCTCGGGCGCTGGGGCAATCCCGACGATCTGGTCGGCGCGGCCATCTTCCTGGCATCGTCGGCCTCGGCCTATGTCACCGGACAGGAGTTGTTCGTGGACGGCGGCTGGACCACCAAAGGACTCGCCATCAATTCGGACCGCAAACCGTGAAGACATCCCTCGAACGCATCGGCTTCATGCAGGGACGACTGTCGGCCATGGTCGACGGCAAGATCCAGGCATTCCCCTGGGGCGAGTGGCGCGAGGAATTTCCCCGCGCCAATGCGCTCGGTCTCACCGGGATGGAATGGACCATCGACCAGGACCGGCTGCACGAGAATCCGCTCACGACCGAAGCCGGGAAGAGGGAAATTCTCGATCTTTCGCGGCGGAACGCACTGCGGATTTCCAGCCTGACCGGCGATTGCTTCATGCAGGCGCCGTTCTGGAAGACCAGCGGCGACGCGCGGAAAGCCCTGGTCGCCGACCTCGATCTGGTGCTCGCCTCCTGCAGCGCGCTTGGCGCGGAATTTGTCGTGATCCCGCTCGTCGATAACGGCAAGATCGAGAAAGCCGAACAGGAAGAGGCACTGCTGCATGTCCTGCTCGCGCGTTCGGCCTCGCTGTCGAAGCAAAGTGTCAAAATCGTATTTGAATCCGATCTGCCTGCGGCAGCTCTCGCGCAATTCATTGCCAAACTTCCGAGTGAGGTATTCGGCATCAACTACGACATCGGTAACAGCGCTTCGCTGGGCTATGATTGCACCGAAGAAATTTCGGCCTATTCGTCGCGCATTCTCAATGTGCATGTAAAAGATCGCCTGCGTGGCGGCACCACCGTGCCGCTCGGCACTGGCGCCGCCGAACTCGGCAAGGCGATCCGGCTGATCGAGCAGTCCGGATATGTCGGTCAATACATTCTACAGACCGCGCGCGCCGCCGACGGCGATCACGCCGGCGCACTAGCAACATACCGCGACATGACGGTTCGATGGCTCGAGGAAGCGGCGCGATGAACCTCGAGCTTCACGATCGGGTCGCCCTCGTGGTCGGCGCCAGCCGCGGCATCGGTCTGGCGATTGCGCACACGCTCGCCGCCGAGGGCGCCAAGGTCGCGCTTGCGGCACGCGGCCACGACGACCTCGAGGCGGCCGGTCGTAACATCGGCGGCAATGTCTCCCTTCACCTCGCCGACGTCACCGACCCCGCCGCGGCTCTCGGGCTTGCGGGCGAAATAGAAAAGCGTTGGGGCGGGATCGATATTCTGGTGTGCAATGTCGGCAGCGGCGCCTCGGTATCCCCAGGCAAGGAAACCGCGGCGGAATGGTCGCGGGTCATGGGCGTCAATTTGTTCGCGTCGACCAACATGATCGAGGCCGCACGACCGATCATGAGCCGCGGCAGCGGCGACCGCGCGATCATCTGCGTGTCTTCGATCTGCGGGCTCGCCGCGCTCGGCGCGCCCGTGACCTATTCGGCCGCCAAGGCCGCACTCAATGCGACGGTGCGGGGCCTGGCCCGGCCGCTGGCGCTCGAGGGTATCCGCATCAACGCGGTGGCGCCCGGCAATATCCTGTTCGAAGGCGGCACCTGGTCGCGCAAGGTCGCAGAGGACAGAACCGCCGTCGATGACATGCTGGCGCGCGAGGTATCGTTGCGCCGGCTCGGCAAACCGGAGGAAGTCGCAGACGTCGTTGCCTTTCTCGCCTCGCCTCGTGCCGCGTTCATCACCGGCACCGTGATGGTGGCCGATGGCGGACAGTTGCGCAGCTGAACAGGAGCGTTCCATGACCGGCCCCTCCCCTCGCTACGACTTGACGGGACGTACTGCGCTCGTGACCGGCGCCGGCGGATTGTTGGGACGTCAGCACGTCGCAGCGCTCGTCGAATCCGGTGCGCACGTGGTCGTGACAGACGTCAGAATGGCGCAGGCCGAGGCGGCCATCGCCGCGATCAAGGCGGATGCACCGTCGGCCAATATGATACCGGCGGCCCTTGACGTCACATCACTGGAGTCGGTTCGCGCCGTCGGCGACGACCTCGCGCGCCGCGGATTCTCGGTCGATATTCTCGTCAACAACGCCGCGATCGATCCGAAGGTGACGTCGTCACCGGGCGTGATGCACTCGTCGCGTTTCGAGGCCTTTCCAATTCCGCAGTGGCAGACGGAGATCGCGGTCGGACTGACCGGCGCGATGCTTTGCTCGCAGGTGTTCGGCGGCGCGATGGCCCGCCGCGGCCACGGCGTAATCCTCAATATCGCCTCCGACCTCGGCGTGATCGCGCCGGATCAGCGGCTCTACCGGCAGCCCAATGTGACGCAGGAGGAGGAACAGCCGGTCAAACCCGTGACCTATTCGGTCATCAAGCATGGCTTGATCGGATTGACCAAATACCTCGCGACCTACTGGGCGGATCAGGGCGTGCGGGTCAACGCCATCTCGCCCGGCGGGGTCTTCAACAACCAGGACGCCGCTTTCGTCGAGAAGCTGACCCGCCTGATTCCGATGGGCCGCATGGCGCAGGTCGACGAATACCGCTCGGCAATCCAGTTCCTCTGCTCCGACGCGTCGAGCTACATGACCGGCCAGAACATGATCATGGACGGGGGCAGGAGCGTGTGGTAACCAGCCGCATCCCCCCAATCTTTGGCAACGACGAGCCGGCGCAGAATCCAACATGTTCAACGACAAGTCCATTTTGATTACCGGCGGCACCGGATCGTTCGGGCGCAAATGGGTCGGCAATGTCTTGAAGAATTTCAAGCCGCGCCGTGTCGTGGTCTATTCGCGCGACGAGCTGAAGCAATACGAAATGCAGCAGACGTTCGACCATGCTCCGATGCGCTATTTCATCGGCGACGTACGCGATGGCGAACGCCTCCGCACGGCCATGAAGGGTATCGATTTCGTCATTCACGCCGCTGCCCTGAAGCAGGTGCCGGCTGCCGAATACAACCCGATGGAATGCATCAAGACCAACATTCACGGCGCCGAAAACGTTATCCAGGCGGCACTTGAGGCCAATGTCGACAAGGTCATTGCGCTGTCGACCGACAAGGCTGCCCAACCCATCAACCTTTACGGCGCCACCAAGCTCGCGTCCGACAAGCTTTTCATCGCTGCGAACAACATGGCCGGAGGACACAAAACAACCTTCAGCGTCGTGCGTTATGGCAACGTCGTCGGCTCCCGAGGGTCGATCGTTCCGCTGTTTAACAAGCTAATCGCCGAAGGCGCCGATCATCTGCCGATCACCGACCCTCGCATGACGCGCTTCTGGATAGCCCTGCAGCAAGGCGTCGATTTCGTGCATCGAAGTTTCGAGCGCATGTCGGGCGGCGAGATTTTCGTTCCGATGATCCCTTCAGTGCGTATTACGGACCTGGCCGCGGCGATGGCCCCGAACCTGCCGACCAAGGTGATCGGTATCCGGCCCGGCGAGAAGCTGCACGAGATCATGTGTCCGACCGACGATTCGCACCTGACGCTGCGTTTCCACGATCATTTTGTGATCAAACCGACAATCAAGTTCTACCGCAGGGATGTCGACTACATCACCAACCAGCTCGGCGAACGCGGAGAGCCGGTGCCGGATGGTTTCGAATACAATTCCGGCCGCAACGATCATTTCCTCGACATTCCCGAGGTCCGGGAATTCAACCGAATAGCGGCTGACTGATCCCCTATGGACGACGCCGCGGTCCCCCGGTACTGCGGTCGGACCGTCTGACCCAATAGCAGCGGCGGCGCGCATCGGCCGCCGAATCAACCGCCGCTCGATCCAAGCAGCGGACGGATAAAGGCTGCGAGATCGCCGCCCTCAAACAGATACCCGGGAATGCCGGCCGCGACCGCCGCTTCGACATCGCGGGAATTGTCGCCGACGAGAAGGCTGGACCCTTTTCGGACCGGCCAGCCCTCGAGGCAATCCAGAATCATCCCCGGCGCCGGCTTGCGCCGATCGCTCGCGCGTCGATACTCCTCGACAGTACCGTCCTCGTGGTACGGACAATACCGGAATTCCTCGATATGCGCGCCGACTTTGGCGAGCTCCTGGTTCATCCAGTCGTGTAGCCGGTGAACGTCGTCGACCCCGTAATAGCCGCGCGCGACACCGGACTGGTTGGTCACAACGAACGCCAGATAGCCACGGTCGTTGCACAGCTTGATCGCCTCGCGCGCGCCGGCGATCCAGTCGACATCCTCTGTCCGGTATACGTAAGCCTTGTCGACATTGAGCACGCCATCGCGGTCGAAAAACACTGCCGGGCGGCGCACCGTTTCCGGAAGCTCGCGTTGGACGCGCTCGAAATCGGTGGGAATGCCGATATCGATGAAGAACCCATCATAGACGACCGCCCTCAACTTCCCCTGTTCGACCAGAAGCGGAAAGACACCCTGCTCCAGCGAGCAAGGCACCTCGTCGATGAAGGAAAGGATCTCTCGATCGACACAATAAACACCCGAATTGATTGGACCGCTCGACTGCGAGCCAGCGGGAAGAAAACTCTTCACCGCATTGCCGTTAAGCAAGACCCTGCCATAGCGTTCGCCGGCCTGATCCCGTTTCAGTGCCATATGGACCACTGCGGATGATTTCGCCGCCTCGACCGCCAGATCAAGCATATTGAAGTCGAAGAACGAGTCGCCGTTGAGCAGAAAGAACCTGTCCTCCAGCCGCGAAGCCGCATGTTTCAGGGCGCCGCCGGTGCCTAGTTGAGCCGGCTCGGACACCACCGAGACCGATGCTCCACGCCAGCGGCGGCCCTCGTAGCGCTCGACCACCTGATCCGCCTGATGGCCCGCCAGCAGCACAATGCTTTCAATGGCTGCATAACGCGACAATTCGTCAAGGATGTAATCGAGAAACGGCCTTCCGGCGACTTCCAGCAGCGGCTTCGGAACGGATCGCGTCCGCTCGCCCAGCCTGGTCCCGAGACCGCCAACCAGTACAACAGCCTGCTTCAGCACGACGTATCCTCGAGGCAGTCGTCAAGCTTTCGGTCAATCGCAACGTGCATTTATTGCAGGTGCACGATGACCATGGCAGTCATGTCATTGACCCACAGGCGACCGATATTTCTGGCAATGTTGATTTCCGGCGGAACGCGCAAGCACTCGACACGGGTGACACCGGGCATCGATTCGTACTCGGCGACATAATCGCGAATCCATCGGTCAGATAAGAACGACGATCGCCAATTGCGGCCGTTCTGCATCTCGGCTGGCGTCCACGCGTTGTATTCGAGATGAACGATGGCCTTGCGTGCGACCTTCAGCGCCTGCTTCTTGGCGGCGGCGAATATCTCGTCGTTGACGTGCATCGTAGCGGCGCAACTATAGACGATGTCGACGCCATCTACCCCATTGCGCGCAAGGACGCCCTCGATGTCCGCCATCGAACCCGTCATGAGGCGAATGCCGCATCCGTCGGGCATGTTCTTGGTGCCCCAGTTCACGGCGTTTTCGTTAAGTTCGATGCCGTAAAGCTTGAGATTGCTGTCGGCCTTCCAGAGAGCCTGCAGATTGGCTCCGACGTTCGACCCCAGTTCGACCATTGATTGCGGACCGAGATCGACGCATTTCCTTGCGAACCAATCTCGCAGGGGCGAGCCCTTCGCATAACTTTCGAACACGGCATCCAGGGTTTCGGTTCGCCAAAAATTCTGCCAAGTGGCTGCGTCCCTCGAACGGGCCAACACCGGTAGCGGCCCCATATTCGTCAAGGCGCGCCACAGCACAACCCGCGGATGGTATTTTGACAGTCGGAACACGTATCTCTCCGTTATGCTGAAGTCTCTACCTAAAACAAGCTAAGCACGGTGAGGTAGAGACAGTAAATACACCGAAAGCTTCTTCTGACGGATTGGAATTGTGTGTGGCCGGCCTGCTAACTGCGCCCTCCGGTTCGGCGGCGCTGCCATAGCGATCGGCGGAGAATATACCCCAATCTACGCCTCCCGCCGAGGCCTCGGCTGCGAGCGGGATGACGCGGTGCTCGGAGCCGTAATTAGACCGGATCGCCACCTATTCTCCACGACCAGCACCACCAACGCGGCTGCCGCCTTTATCACGAGCGTCACCTGAACAAATGAGTTGACCATTCCCGCAGCGACGGTGATCGACAACGCGTACAATAGCGGCGTGAGAAAGAAGCACGTTGCGAACCGCTCCTCAATGATGCAGCGCGTTATCAGAAACATGAACTCTGAAAACAGGAATGCGGAGAGTGCGACCAGGACAAACCCGCCGATGGGACCACCCAGTTCGAACCAGACCTCCGGCCATCCGCCGGTATAGGCCGACCCTGCCCGCAGGATGAAATGAGCCCGTTCAAGGGGCAAGCCCAGCTCCATGAGCAATTGCATGGTCGAGTTCCGGGTCGGCTCGAATGGCTCCACGAACAGCTTGTATGCCGCAAAACCACCGTTCCATTGGCCTTGCACGAATATGCGCTCGTACGTCATCCACCACATTTCGCCCTGCTGGACCAGTATGCGCTGGGACAACTTGCTTAGGAGTTGGCCTCCCTCGAATTTACGTACGACGGTGTAGGAGTAGGTGACGGCAACCACGATCAGAAGAAGCAGCGCAATTCCGGCGATCCAGAAGTTACGTAAAGCGGTTCCGGTGAAGAGTCTGCGCGCGCGTAGCCCACTTGCCTCACGGCCAAGCAATACCGCGCCGATCGGAATGATGAAGAAACAACTGTAAACGTAGAACGACGAAAACCGGTGGCCGACCAAGAACAGGTAGACCAACAGGCTCGCGAACAATGCGCCGAATCGCCGGTCAAAAGGCTGGTCATGCAGTGTCGGCGCAACGAAAAATACACCGATCTGGAACGCCAGCATCGGCCCCCATTCCATCAACCGTTGATGCAATGGGCCGCCATACAGCCGCGAATAGTCAAAACGCTCCATCGCAGCGAATAACGGGATCGGCCCTCTCACGAACAACTCAATCCACAGGGCGATCACGAAAAGAGCGATTGCCCCAAATGCAAGGTTGGAGAGCTTGAAGCGCCCCGTGGTAATCAGAGCCGGTAGCGGCGGGTAGGTATCGCGCAGCGCCAGCAATCGCCTGCCGCGGAACGAGAACAATAGCGCCGCGACCACCATGCCCTGCGAGAGAGCAAGCGGGACCGCGGAAATACCCGGCCCAATATTCCTTTCCAGTTGCTCGGAGGGCAGCGGACCGAGCAGATCGATATAGACTACCGACCCGAGCCGCCAGGCAAACGAAAGGAAAACAAAAAAGTAGAGCATCGCGAGGGCCGGCCGTTTGATCGCGATCCAGGCTATGCCTGCCAGCAAGACACCAGCTGTGATCGCACTCAACAGGTCGCGAGCAAGGGAATCAGCAATCAACGAAGAGGCTGTCACGGTGTTTTCCCACCCAACCCTTGGCCGGCAGCTGCCGACGGGAACCGCGCCCGCTTGCAGTCCGCCTCCCGGAACACGGCTGCTATTGCGACTGTTGGCGCGGCTCCCACGCGTACAACAGACCATCATTGTGCAGGGTCGGAGCAAATGCCATCCGCTCACGCGCCAGAATGCGTATCCGGCCGCGGCTATCCAGCGTATCGAGCAGTTTGAACAGACGGGTCTGATAGTCCATCGACTGGATGTAGACTCTGCTCGTGAGATCTCTCGGATCGGACAGCTTCAGCATGTCTACGGCCGGTTCAATGTTCACGACGCGGGCCGGCTTCGCGCGAATGATATTTTCCACCACCGCTTCGACCGCATGGGGAATCTGCTCGATGCAGAAATAGGTGAAGATAGTGGTCCCGGCCAATTGCTCGAAGCGTGGATCGCCCGCGTCAGTAAGGTCGATCCGGTCGAAGCTGACCCGGTCGCTGAGGTCGAAGCGCGTCGCGATTTGCCGCCCGGCCTCGATACCATTTGGCGCAATATCGAAACCGCGCAAGCTGCTCCACTGCGGATCGAGGCTCAACGAGAACAGGTTATAGCCAAAACCGGCACCAAGCTCCAGCAAGGAACGGGCGCCGCCGGCATGCCGGGATATCAACTCGGACAGAGCTCCAATCCGGTAGCGATAATAGTCCCTGGTGCTTATCCGGACGATTTGACCGTCCACTTTCGCGAGGCGCGGCGCATCGTTTTCTTCGATCAGAAACTGTTCCAGCGTGTTCGCACGCAGCCACGCGCGTTCGCCGAGAATTCGCTTCCACTCACCGGCATTGTATTCGGTATCCACCACTTCATGGGTGCGCCGCACGTTCTTGAATGCCAGCCGGCGAAGACTGCGAACCAGATCAATCGTATAGGCCTTGGACAAATCCAGTCGCGACGCGGGCTTCACGTCAGGTCTAAATCTCACGAAATTTCCTCTCGGCAACTGCCGTTGGTGGTACCGCGCGGCATCGCCTCGCGGTCAAAGGCCCATGATCAGCTTTTGCAGCGGCGTCGTATCCGGCGTCGGGGAGAACGGTCGGGTCTTGGCTCCCGGATACATGCGCGGAAAGGCGTGGAACGTCGCCGTGTATAACAGCCGGCCGTGCCCCGGCGCCATCCGGCTGCCCATGTGCAGGCACTTGGCCGTGTCGACCATGAACGAAGTCAGGCGGGGCGCCTTCATTACCTTGACGTCGCCGCGAGGGACCTTTTGAAACACCTTCTCGTCGGGAAAATGACTGCTCATGATCGGATAGCCGAATTTATCGGTCGACTGACGCGGGAGGAAGGTGAACGGCCCGTCGCCGTCGTCCTCGACGTCGGTGAGGTAGCTGAATAGCTTGATCACCCTGACGTCGTCGTGGTCGCGATGCCACAGTTGTGAGGAGGCAAGATCTTCGCCCGTGTGGCGTGAGTAGGACAATAGGACGTAATCGAGCCAGGGGATCTCGCCCAATGCCGTGGCGACGACATTGATGACTGCGGGCTGCATTGCGTAGCGAACGAAGATATTATCGGCGCTGAGCTTGCCATCCTTCATCTCTGCATCCAGCAGGCGGACCCAGAACTTCTTCCACGTCGATGTCTGGTTGGCTTCCGCCGCTCCGATGTCATTCAGCCTGACCAGGCCGGCCTGGCCGAATTCCTGCTGGATCGACGGATCCATCAATTCGGTGACAACCGCGTATCCGTCGCGATTGAGTTCGCCGGCCTTGGCGCGCTCCGCCGTCGACACATCGAGGCCCTGCGCCGCGCGGCGCCGCTCCAGCTTCTCGTTGCGGTGCCATGCGCTCACGCCGGTTTTCACCGCATACCGCAGCGGTGAACGGTTCACGTGCCAAAGAGCTCTGGACATCAATCCCATCGTACTTCATCCAATTTTGAGGGTCGAAAGCACTTGGTTCGACCTGTCCCGAGGGTTCCCTAGTGACGGGATTCCTATGGCAAAATCAACCAACGCGGGCAAGACCCCCTCCTGTCAAGAGCAAAGCAGACGCGGAACCCCGCGGCGGCTAGAGCTCAATTTTCCGCAAATCATTGCCGATGGCTGATCGCCCGGGCAAACTGGCCGAACATCGCGCGATCCCGACGCGACAAAATCAACGTAATGCTCAGGATCCATGCGCCGATGCAGCCGACGCCGCCAACGACCACCAGCCCAACCAGGCCCTCTGTACTTGAATACATCCTGTAGGCCGCAGCGGCTGCCGCGAGGATCACCGCGACGAGCATCTGCCGCCCTACCTGCTCCCAGAACAGCGAGCCCGGCAGGTTCATGAACGAAAGCATTTGTTGCGCGACAAGCGGGGCAAACACGACATAGGACACGGCCCATCCCAGGATAAACGCGCGTTCGCGGAACCAGGCAATGGTAAGTGCGGTCAAGACGTATTGGGCAAGCACCTGCAAATAAAGATATCGGTTGTTGAGGCGGAAGAAGTCGGACTTCACCATCAACGTTGCTTGCCCGGCGCCTAGCGTGACGGTGACCGCCGGGACGCAGAGCGAGAGCGCAAGCCATGGCCACTGATCGGCGTGCTGCGCGCCCACCCATACCGTCAATATCTCGTCTGAGAACAGGCCGATCACCACGAGCACCGGAATGACGATAGCCGCGGGCAGGACTAGGCCGTTACGCCCGAGGATTTGCAGCCGTCGTGTATCGTCTTCGATACGGGTCGAGACCGGCAAAATCGCCGAGTAAAGCGGCGACATGACGGCTTTCAGGAACCGCGGCAGGCGCGTGATCAGATCGTAAGTTCCGACCTCGGCCGGGCTGTATAGGGCGCCGATCGCGAGCGGCACCAGCGTCATCTGGAATGATCCTGCGAGCCGATTGTTGAACATCAGCCAGCAGCGGTGAAATACGTCCTGGCGGCTCTCAGTGTGCCATCGGCTAAACCGCAACGGCGTCACGCGCGCCATCAAATAAATAACAACTGCGAGCACCAGATATTTGGCAACGATCATCGCCAGATAGGAGTACGCAACCCACTCAAAGGGAACATCGCGCCAGACCGCGATATAGACCGACGCGACATAGAGCAAGTTGCCGCCCACTTCCGTCAAACGCAGCCAGCCATATTCCTCGAATCCCTTCAACGCGCCTTCGACGACGAGACCCAGAAAGGTGACCGGAAGCACGAGTGCGGTAGCTCGAAGGATGGTAATGAATATCTCGATTTGATCGGGAGCGACCTTGAAGATCGCTGCGAGCGGTGCCGCAGCGACCCATAGTGCGATCCCTGAGGCAGTTCCGGCCACGCCTGCGATAACGGTCAGCAGCGATACCTTCTCACTGGCTACCGGCCAGTCGCCGATCCGCCCCCGCGCGACAGCCTGCGTTGTGACTTCGGAGACACCCAAATCCACCAATGCCAAAAATCCGCTCGGCAGAAAGGCACGCACGATGACGATCAGACCCAACACTGTCAGGCCATAGGACCTTGCAATCACGCCAACCGCAAGCAGACCGAGCACGCCGGCGACGCCGTACGCGACGGCCGAGATTGCGGTATTGTGTAGGAATCGTCGAAGCACCGATCAGTTCGCTTCCGTAAGCTGCAGGCTGGTACCGCTGACGGCTCTTGCCGCCCATTTCGAACTGCCGATGACGCGTTGCGCCACATATCTTCGGCCATCCGCGCATGCGGCGTCGAGCCGACGCAATACCGAATTCACCGCGTCCGTCCCGAACGCTTTTCCAAGCCGCCGGCGTTCGTTCTCGGCCGAGCCGAAGCGACGGCGAAGCGACGAACTTGCGCGGTAGCCGAGGGCGCGCCGCACGGCCGTCGCGGCAAGACCGCGTGCGGACGGCCGCGGTAAGGCAGCCGCAGCCGTTTGACCGCGCCCGTTGCCCGCGATGGTGTCGAGGATGGCCTTGGTGACGCGGCTCGAACTCGCGCCATCGACGGCGGTGAAAAGGTCGCCGATGATCTCGTTGCGAAAGTTCTCGATCTCCTGCGCGACCGGCGGCAACCGTTCATCGAGTCCCTGCTGCACCATGTCGATCAGATCGTTTTCAGAACCGGCACTGCGGCTCACCCTGCTCGCCGCCTCCAGGCGCAGCGCCGGCGTGTTGAACCACTCCATGCTCAACGGCTCGACTTTCAGCATCGTCGCCTCGATCGCGGTCGAGCAGTTCTGGTGGATCAGCAAGCGGGCGCCACTGAGCCATTCGAGCGAGGTACCATCTTGAATCACCTGCGCATTCGGCAGTTCGGCGAAGGCATCATACGAGCGGATATTCTCGAACGGATGCGGGCGCAGCACAAACCGGACGGCGGTGAAATGCTTGGCAAGCTTGATGGACATGTCGAGCACCGAGCGATAGGCATCTGCGGCTTCCAGAATAATCTGGCGCGCGAACTCGGGGGAAACCCCGGCCTGTACCATCGCTTCCTGCTCGTCCGATGAACCTTTCGAAAAGCGCGGATTGACGACCGGAAAATTGGTGTTGATGAGCACATAGCCGGACGCCAGCGAAGGCTTCGGCAGCGCCGAGCGCCAGGGCGCAGCGCAGAAATCATAGCGGGGACACCCAGTCGTCTGGAGAACGTTCGAAGGCACGGTGCCATGTCGCTGGAATGCGGCCTGCTGCGCCCGCCCCCAGACACAATAGAGATCGACGAGGTCGGTGCAGCCGACGCTCTTCACCATCCCGGCGAACTGATCCGGATTCTTGCCGCCGATACCTTCGGTGTCGAGAACCCCGACCATCATGCCGGCCCGCTTGTAGGACTTGATGAGATCGGCATTGTTGGGCCGCGTGTAGTTGAGCAGCACGAGGTCGGGCCGCAGCTGTGGCACATCAAATCCTTGCTCGTACATCGGCACGAGAGTGACCCTGGCGTTCGCGGCCGCGAGTTGCCGGCCAAGCAATACCAGCCCCTCGAGGTCGCGAAGGGGATTGTCAACGATCAGGCAGACGTGCGGCTTGTCGGGCACCAACGTTCCTCAGCAATCCATATGATCGACCGGCGACATAACAGGACGACGAATCGAGATCGTCATACTCGACCTTCACTCGTGATTTCAACGAGTTACTCGAATATGCCTAGCAGGCATTAGCATAGAAAATGCCTCAGGACACCTGATAATGCCTTCGGCTGTGTGCAGGACAGACCGGGCGTCGCGCGGCAGTTCGGTCTGGCAACGGCTTGGCCCGGGCTCGGGAACCGCCAGGCTCTCCCCCTATCCTGCGTAAACATCGTTGTTGCCCTCGCCGTCGCTCCGTGCGAGCCCGTATCGCGCCGGTTGCGCAACGGGTGTACGCCGTCGAGGTTGTAGTCTCGGTTGACATGAGATATTGGCCGCTGCCCCCATCTCGGGTATCCGAGCGCACCGCCGCTCGGGCTTCCTGCCGCATTCCATATTTCGTGATCCACCAAAGCAGCTTTCGAACGCATGCCTTCGGATAAAGCCATCCTGATCACAACGCTCGCGGAATACCAGACTCGATTCTGGATTCCGGTGGCGCAGCGGTTGCGCAGCGCGGGCCGCGAGGTGCAGTTGCTCGCGTTCGACGATCGCAGCGCGGAGCTGGCGCAGGCGCAAGGGATTCCGGTTGTCAATATGTACCGGACCGGGATGAAGGCCGGTGCGGCCGTCGACGACCCGAGCGCCTTCGAGGCACGCATCGCAAGTTATGGCCTCGACGGAACCAATTTCCTGTTCAGCCACGAGCGCGTCACCTTCGGCATTCGCGATACCGCCGCGCTGCGACGCCGGTTCATGATCTACAGCAACGGGATGGAATTCCTGCTCGACCAATTGGCGACGCAGCAACGGCCGGCCGTCGTGGTCCAGGAGCTCGGGGGCTTCCTCTCGGTTATCGCGACATTCTACGCCGCGAAGAAACGCGGCATCCGCAACTGGTTCATCGAGCCATCGTTCTTCCGAGGCCGGCTCTATTACACGGCGGATAGTTTCGCTGCCCCCGATACGATGTCCGCGCCGGCGGAGAATATCTCGCCGCAAGTGCAGGCCTATCTCGACGAAACCCTTCAACAGCGCGCCATCGTGATTCCGCAAAAGGACCGGCATCAATATTCCGCCGCGTTCAAGAAGGTGGCGAATCTACGCAATTCCCGCCGCCTCGTCGAAAAGCTCTGGGATCAGTATGCACTCGGCAAGCACCAGGAGTTTGGCCATAACCTCCGCCACGCGCGGGTGCACGCCACGATGGCCCTCAACGCGACCCGGCTGAAGAAGCTCTATCGTCCGATGCCGGACCGCCCCTTCGTCTATTATCCGCTTCACGTGCCGGCCGACATGGCGCTGACGCTGCGCTCGCCGGAATATCTCGACCAGGTCGCGACCATCGATTTCCTGCTGCGGACCATTCCGGATACCCACGTGCTGGCGGTGAAAGAGCATCCCGCCCAGATCGGAGCGATTTCGTCCAACCGCCTGTTCGAGCTGGCGCGACGCTTCGACAATTTCGTCCTGCTGCCGCCGCAAACCAACAATTATGCAGTACTCGGCCGATGCGATGCCGTGGTCTCGGTCAACAGCAAATCGGGCGCCGAGGCCGTGCTGCTTGGCAAGCCGGTGGTGGTGATGGGCGACGCCTTTTATCGCACCTGCCCGCTCGTCTTCACCACCGACCGCCTGAAGGATGTTCCGCAACGCCTGCGCGAAGCGCTTGGTGCACCGTCCTTCGATCCGGCCGAGGCGGCTCCCTACTTCGAGACGGCGTGGAGCAAATCGGTCGCCGGCGAATTGTACATCGACAATCCGCAACAGCTTGACGTCTTCACGGCGCAGCTTTCCCACGCCATCGCCGAAACCGGCGCGACGGATTGAGGGCCCCGGCATGCCGCTCGTATCCATCATCACACCGTCGTGGAACGTCGCCGGCCTGATCGGCGAGACGATCGAGTCCGTGCGGGCCCAGACCATGGGCGATTGGGAACTCCTGATCGCCGACGATTGTTCGAGCGATCAAACCGCGTCTGTGGTGGAACGCCACGCGGCGAGCGATCCGCGCATCAAGCTGATCCGTCAACCCCGCAATGGCGGACCGGCGCTCGCCCGCCAGGCCGCGATCGAGCGCGCCGAGGGACGCTTCCTCGCTTTTCTCGACAGCGACGATCTGTGGCTGCCGCCCAAGCTCGAACGACAGATCGAGTTCGCGCGGAAAAATCGCGCCGCGCTGAGTTACACGGCATTTCGCCGGATCGATGAGGCCGGATCGGTGACCGGTCGCTTGATCACGGTGCCGGCTTCCCTGACCTACGAGCAACTGCTCAAGAACACCTCGATCGCAACATTGACCGCGCTCGTCGACCGCGACATCGCGGGCAACATCGCGATGAAGAACGAGCCCTACGACGATTTCTGTCTCTGGCTCAGCATTCTCAAGAACGGGCATGTTGCTTACGGACTGAATGAAGATCTCGCCCGCTATCGCGTCAGGGGCGTTTCGGTATCCAGCCGCCGCCTGCGCTCGGCGGGATGGGTCTGGCACATCTACCGCAATGTGGAGCAGCTTCCGCTGCCCAAATCCGCTTGGTCGTTCGCACATTGGGCGACGCGGGCTTGGCTCCGGCGGCGGCAATTCTGACGCCTTCGCCGGGACCGTTCCGCTCCCTATTGCGTAACGATGCCGATGCTCCGCGAATTATGTTGGCTTCCATAAATATAGAAAAGTGCTAATAACTTCTACGGTTTGGAAGGCAACGGAACTCCCAATCTATGGCATCGAATGAGACGACCGAGGTAACCAGTCGGGCCGAGCTGTTGGGCGCACTGCGTGCCGTCCTGCCCTCCCAGCCCGGTCTCGCGGTTATTCACTCGTCTCTGTCGGGTCTCGTTGCACCCGGCGATGTCAGCCGCTGGGACTTTCTGGCCGCTCTGCAGGGACTGGTGGCGCAAGGCTGGACTATTGCCCTGCCCGCATTCACCTTCAGCTTCTGCGGCGGCAAGCCCTTCGATCTGCAATCCAGCGCGTCTGAGGTCGGAATTCTCGCCGATTGGGCCCTGACCGGCCTCGCCGAGGCGCGTCGGACACCGCATCCGATCTACTCCTTCGTCGTGGCAGGACCGCTGGCCGACAGGCTGGCTTCGTTGAATCCGCTGACGACCTTCGGTGAAGGAAGCCTTTTCCAGTTCTTCGAACGCGAGGGCGCGAGCCTCGTCATGCTCGGATGCGACTGGAAGTACTGCACCCAGTTTCATCGTTACGAGGAAATCGCGGGTGTGCCCTACCGTTACTTCAAGGACTTCTCTGGACAAGTGCGGATGGGACGCGCGGAGCAGTCCGTCGTCGCGCGTATGTTCGTCCGCGATCTTCAGATCGACCCGGAGAACGATTTTTCTCCGGCCGTCGGAGCCTTGCGCTCGCAAGGCGCGATTGCGACGCGACAATTATGGCGCGGCAAGGTCGAAGCGACCACAGTCGCGGCCCTTGCCGCCGTCTGCAACGAACAGCTCGGCAGGGACGTACTCGCCCATGTGACGAATGCGCCAGAGATCGCGTTCAGGCTCGCAAAGCGAAAAGAGGCGGCGTCCCTCGCACCGCTGCGTGTTGCGGTCCTCGGACATTCCAACATGGAACGCCTGCAGTCCGCCCTCGAGGCAAAACTCGGAGAGCTTCTGGCCGGGCGACGGGTCGAATATCACACCGTTCCGTTTGGGCAGCTTCCGCAAGAAATATTGAACCCGGCGTCGGATCTGGTGCGCTTTTCACCGGACGTTTCCATCTTCGTCGATCGTCTCGAGGATCTGGCGGCTTCCACGTCGATCGAGACCATAAGCGCCGATGCGCTCAAGGAGCGGGTCACCAGCTACGGCGAGCTGATCCAGCAGCACGTCGCAAGGCACAAGGGATGGACCATCGTCTTTCGCTTCGCACATGTGAGCCATCCGCTTGGCTCTGACGGGCCGCACTTCCCCGCGATGGTCGAACGCCTCAATGACGAACTCGGCGGAATGCTCGCCGGCATCGATCAACTGGTCTGGCTGGACGTAGCCGGCGAGGCGTCACGCGCCACAAGCCCGGTGACCGACAGCCGACTGTGGTTTATGGGCCGGTTTCCGTATTCGGAGCCGTTCTCACAGCGATTGGCGCGCCGGTGCGCGGGATTGATCCTGGCGGCGATCGGCAAGAGCGTACGCCTGATCGCGCTTGATCTCGACAACACGCTGTGGGGCGGTGTGCTCGGCGAGGACGGCCTGGAAGGCGTGCATCTCGGCGGCGACTATCCCGGCAATATTTTTGTCGACTTCCAGAGGGCATTGAAGCGATTGGCGGCCCGGGGCATCGCGTTGGCAATCGTCAGCAAGAATGACACCGATCTTGCGCTGAAGATGCTGGACGAACATCCCGCGATGGAGATCAGGACGACCGACGTCGCCAGCCATCGCATCAACTGGCAGCCCAAATGGCAGAACATCCAGGAAATCTGCGAGGAGTTGAGCCTCGGCCTCGAGTCGGTGCTCTTGATCGACGACAACCGGGTCGAACGCGAGCAGATGCGGCGCAATCTGCCGGCGGTCAAGGTTCTGGAACTGCCGGATGATCCCGCCGGCTATACCGGCGCGCTCGAAGAATGTCCGTGGCTGGATGCGGTATCGGTGACGGCCGAGGATCTCAAGCGTGCCGACAGCTACCGCAAGCGGAGCGCGATCGAGCAGCAACGGCGCAAGGCCGTCAATCTCGAGGAGTTCTACGCCAGCCTCGGAATGACGCTGCACTTCCAGCCGCTGGACAGCGGCAACATGTCGCGCGCCGCCCAGCTCAGCCAAAAGACCAACCAGTTCAACACGACGACCCGCCGTTACGACAAGTCGCAGCTGATGGCGATTGCCGCGGGCGGCGGCGAGGTCCTCGTCATCGGCCTGGAGGACAAATACAGCGCCGCCGAAAACATCGGCTTGATCATCCTCAAACCGCACCCCGAGCGCCGGGGCTGGGGCGTCGTCGACGACCTGCTGTTGTCCTGCCGCATCCTCGGCCGAGGACTGGAGCCGGTCATTCTTCATTGGGCGCTCACGCGCGCGCTTCGCCGGGGCTGGAACGGGCTCGGCGGGTTTATCATCGAGACCGAGCGCAATACCCCGGTGCGCACCGTGTTCAAGGATGCAGGTTTTCTCCAGGAGGCTTCTTCCGGAGAATGGATCAGGGCGAGCGATCAGGCGCCCGCGATTCCAAACTGGCTGCTCGTCAACGAAGATGAGGCCCTGGAGCGGAACACCGGCACAGCGACATCCCGGGCGACGCGGTGACCTCCATGATGACGTTCGACCAGTTCCGCGTCGGTGATTACGCCGTCTTTGACCGCACATTCTCCCAAGACGATTTTTCTGCTTTCTCGAAGCTCAGCGGGGACACCAATCCGCTGCATTGCGATCAGGCCTATGCAACGGAGCATGCGGCCGACGGCGCCCTGATTGTGCCGCTGCATTTGACGCTGGCGCCGTTGTCCAGGGTTGCCGGGATGATCTTCCCCGGCGAGCCTTCGCTCTATCTCGGACACGAGGTCAAGGCGATCAAGACGATCCGCTATGGCGAGCCGCTGCGATACTCCGCACGTATCGTCTCGATCAACCAGAGCCACCGGATCCTGAGCTTGCGGGTACTGGCGCTTAGGGGCGCCGAGGTCGTGCTTGATGCCGTGATGCAGGTGCAGGCCAGAAGCGAAGCGTGGGCCTCAGGTCCCTCCGACCTGATCCGCCATGCGGCGAAGGGCGTGGCGCTCGTCACGGGGGCGAGCGGCGGAATCGGAGGCGCGATCGCGCTGACGTTGGCGCGGAATGGCTGGCGGCTGCTGCTGCAGGACCGCGGCGCAGATCGACGCCGCGAGAAGCTGGTCGAAGCCCTGAACCAGATCGGGGCCGACGCACAATTCGTTGCGTGCGATCTGAGCCAGCCCGATGATTTCGGGCCGCTGTCGACAGCGCTCGATCAGGCCGACGATCTGGATCTTGTCGTTCACACGGCTTCACCCGGCGTGATGGCCTCCGCCGATCAACTGGTCGCGGTAAATTTCTCGGCGCTGAAACGAGTTGCTGACACGGCCGTTGCAAAAATGCTGGCGCGCCAGCACGGCTCGATCGTGCTGTTGGGCTCGACCGCGGTCCGCGCGTCACCGCCGGATTGGGAAGCCTATTCCGGCGCCAAGGCGATGGCGATGAACCTCGTTGACGGGATCGAGCGGCGGTTCGCGTCGTTCGGCGTTCGCGGCTATACGCTTGCGCCCGGTTATGTCGCGACCCGCTTCTCGGATGCCTATCGGTCAGATTCTGCCCCCGTGCTGCTGCCCGGCGAGGTGGCCGATGCTCTGATTGACCTGGTCAGTGCCCGCGAGCAACCGGGAAATACCGTATTCCTCGAGCCGGGCTCGATCACCCGCGGCAAATTCGGCTTGCACTCCGGGGCCATCGCCCCGGAAAAAATGGGTTCCCCCGCGCCTTCGCCGGTTGTGGCACCCTCGCAGGCATCCTCGCCCGCGGTTGTGGACGCGATAGCGCCGCTGGTCCGCGCAGTGCTGCGGCTGCCCGGCAACCATGATCTGCGTGGCGGCGGGCTCGACCAGACGTCCGGATGGGATTCGCTCAAGCACATCGAAATCATCCTGGCCATCGAGACCCAGCTCGGCCTGCATTTCAAGTCGAGCGAGATCGAGGCCACCCATCGCTACGACGATCTCGTGGCGATGTGTGCTCAAAGGCTGACGGCAGGCGCGCATGGCAGTTGATTCTACCGCAACGGTTGCCGCGCCTGGAGAGGCCGCCGGCGAGGCGATGCATGCATTTGCACGTGAGCTGTTCCCGATCTGCCGCAGCATCACAGGTGAGGGAACGCGCGAAACGCTCAAGCGCATCGGAGCGCATCTTCCAGGGCTCGCGACCACCGAGATTCCGTCGGGTACTCAGGTATTCGATTGGATGATTCCCGACGAATGGAACATCCGCTCGGCGCGCCTGATCGATCCGAAGGGCCAGACCGTCGTCGATTTTGCCGACCACAATCTGCATGTGGTGGGCTATTCGATCCCCGTCGACGCCACGCTCAGCCTGGAAGAGCTTCAGCCGCATCTCTACTCGCTGCCCGAGCAGCCGGACGCTATTCCCTATGTGACGTCCTATTACCGCAGGCATTGGGGATTCTGCCTGCCGCACCGTCTGCGAGAGCAGCTTGAGCCCGGCCAATACCGCGCGGTCATCGGCGCAACGCTTGAGCCCGGCCATCTGACCTATGGCGAACTTGCCGTGCCGGGGACCGAGACCGCGGAGATATTCTTCTCCACCTACGTCTGCCACCCTTCCATGGCCAACAACGAATTATCCGGGCCGATGGTGGCGACGTGGCTCGCCAAATGGCTTTGCTCTGCGCCGCGGCGCTACAGTTACCGCTTTGTCTTCATCCCGGAAACTATCGGCTCGATCGCCTATCTGAGCCGCAACGCAGATCACCTGCGGGCCAATGTTTTGGCGGGCTTCAACCTGACATGCGTCGGCGACGAGCGCACATATTCCTATCTGCCGTCTCGTCGCGGCAATACGATCGCCGACCGGGTGGCCCGTCATGTGCTCCGTCATATTGCGCCGGATTTCCGCAGCTACACGTTCCTGGACCGGGGCAGCGATGAGCGCCAGTATTGCGCGCCGGGCATCGACCTTCCCGTATGCTCGATCATGCGTTCGAAATACGGCACCTATCCAGAGTATCACTCCTCGCTCGACGATCTCAGCCTGGTGACGCCGGCCGGCCTGCAAGGCACGCTTTCGGTCATGATGCGCTGCGTTACCTGCCTGGAGGCCAACCGAACCTACCGCGCGACCGTCCTCGGCGAGCCGCAACTCGGCAAAAGGGGCCTTTATCCGACAATCTCGATGAAAGGCAGCGCCGATCATGTCAGGAACATGATGCACGTCCTGGCCTATGCCGACGGCACCAATGACCTGCTGCGCATCGCCGAGATCATCGGAGTGCCGATGTGGGACCTGTTCGATATCGTAGATAAGCTCGTTTCAAATCGTCTGCTGGCGGCGGTCGATGGCCCGGGACCGCGGGTGCCGGATCCGGATCAGCCCCATCAGTGGATCGACAGCACTTGGAGAAAGCCATGAAGTTCGCCGCCGAGGATGCAATCTATCTTGCCGAGCGCAAGGCTCTATCGCAGGAACTGGGGCCCCGGGAGCTATGGTCCGTCGTCGATCACTGGCCGTTGTATTGCGGCGTCGGCAACCTCGCCCGTTTCATCGCGATCTCCGACCTGCTGCGCAGTGTGGGCCACATTCCGGGACACATTGCTGAATTCGGCTCCTGGAAAGGCGCCAATCTGATGTTCATGACGAAGCTGTTGCGCATCTTCGATCCGCATGGCTCAAAAACCGTCCACTCCTTCGACAGCTTCGAAGGCCTCACGCAGTTCAGCGCCGCGGATTCCGACGCCACCGCCCAGCGCGGGCGCTATGCCGGCAATCTCGCCGAGCTGGAAGCGCTCATCGCGCTCTATCGCCTGCAGGACGACATCACGATCCACAAGGGCTATATCGAAAAAACCCTTCCCGAGCTCCTCGACAAGGACACCGGTCTTTCGTTTTCCTTCGTCTATTGTGATACCGACCTTTATGAATCGACACGGGTCATTCTGGAAAGCCTGCACCCCCGGCTGAGCGCGGGCGGCGTTTTTGTGTTCGACGAATGGAACCACCAGACCTATCCGGGCGAGACGGTCGCAGCGCGCGAGTTTCTCGAAGCCCATCCCCAGCAATACACGATGGAGCACGTGGCTCATGCCCGGCAGCCATCATTGGTCTTGAGGAAGCGATAATGTCGGATCAGAGCATTTCAAACTCCTGACTCGAGACGTCCTCCGAATTGCTTCCCAAGGCAACTGCAGACAGATGAATTCTCGCTACCCATCGGACGCGCTCCCATTTGATGTGAGTGAGCACGAAAAGACCACACCACATGTCGGCGCATTTTCCAGCTAGGCCGCCAGCATCCAGGGATTGTTGACATGGATGTCGGCGGCGACATGCCCGAGGCCGGCGAAATTGCGAGAGTAGAAATCGGCGACGCCGAACAAGCTGGCGTTGCGCGCCGCCATCTGCACCGCGTAGGGCTCGTTCTCGAGGTCCGTTGCCGCCGGTAAAGCCAGGCGAGAAAGCGCGGATAGTCGGCGTTGAGGATCAGGATACGCACGGCGTCATGCCTTCACTTCGAACAGGCCGCAGGGCGTCACGTACCAGAGCAGGAACAGGATGGCGGTGCCGTGGGTCAGCAAGGCGACCGAGAGCGGCACGTTGAGTAAAACGTACGGCAGCAAGCCGGCGGACATCAGGACGAAGTGGGCCGGAAGCCCCGCGGAGGCGCGATTGCCGAACGCGAGCACGAGCGTGGCCAGCGGCGCGAGAGGCCCGCCAAATGGGTCTGGAAGACCTACCGTAATGTGGAGAAGCTGCCGCTGCTCAAATCGGCCTGGTACTTCGGCCATTGGGGCGCGCGCCTGGCTGAAACGGCGGCAATTCTAACAGCCCGCGACGCTCGCAGCTCTGGCGCAGGCAGGCGCCGCACGGCCACCAGCAACGGCCGGAAATCAACATTGCGACCTGGATCGCTTGTCACTAGTCTGGCCAGGTCGAAGGGGGCTTTGCGTGTACAATCAAAGTGTTATGCCATTGGCGGCGCATCCCCTCGCCGATCGCCGAGTAAACCTCGCCTGGGCGCTGTGCAGCCTGCTTCCGGCAATCTTTCTGTTCTGCCTGTTTACACTGACGTTGCTCAGCGCGCCCGAGCATGACGATTTCTGTTTCGCGGATCTGTATGCGCGCCACGGGTTCGCCCAGACCATTTCGATCGACTACCACTCGCTATCGGGCCGGGTCGTGGCTTTGTTCCTGAGCCAGCTTCCGCCGGCGATCTCTGCAGCCGCCAATATCAGCCTGCTGTCGGCCTATTCGTTAACACTGGCCGCAAGCGCGGGCCTGTTCCTGCTCGGGTCGGCTGTCGCGATCGTCCGCGCATGGCCGCGCGCCGGCTTGCCGCAATTGACCTTCCTCACGCTGGCGTTTGCGAGCACCGTGGTCAGCGCGGCGCCGAGCCTGCGCGAGTTGCTCTACTGGCTGGCGGGCCTGACCTGCTACGTGCCACCAGCGCTCCTCGCCATTCTGATCCTTGGCGAGTGCACGCGGGCGCTCGACACCGAAACGGAATTTTCCTGGCCGCTCACCATCGGCATGGCGCTGGGCGGTCTGGTTGCCGCCATGTGCAATGAGTTTACCAGCTTCTGGCTGCTGTTGATCCTCGCCGCATCCCTGCTCGCGCGTCACCAGCTTGGTCAGCCGCGCCAGATCGCGCATCACGGCCTGATCGCCGGCGCCGTCGCCATCGGCTTTGTCGTCGTGGTATCGGCCAGCGGCAACAGCACGCGCATGGAGCAATTGCCGAATGCCGGTCATCTCCTGCCGTCGCTATTCAACGGCTTCCGCGATTCGCTGATCGGGCTCGGCCTGTTTTTCCGCGAACCCGCGATCGTCGTCTCGCTCGTCGCCGCAGGCGCCATCGCTCTGGTCGAGCCGGAGCCGGCAAGGCCGGCATCCGCCAACGGCAAGATGCTGGCGCTCGGCATCATCGCCGTCTGCCTTGCCTGCTGCTATTTCGAATATTTCGCACATCGATATGCGACCGGATTTCGGCTCGTCGAAAGAGCGCAGAACGAGGCGCTGATCCTGCTGCTGTTCGGACTGATGCTGAGCGTCAGGCTATTGGTTCGCGCTTACCGCGCGCAATTGCGCGAGTGCGTCTCGGCAAGCCGCGCCCGCGGCCTCATCGGTCCGGTCGCGCTGCCGACGGGCCTTGGGCTTCTCATGATCGCCTCGCTCGGCCTCAGCTCGACGGCGTCGCTGCTGCGCAAGCAGTGGCAGGACCTCACCCCGTATTGGCAGGAAAGCATCGCACGGCACATCCTCCTGACGACGAGCCCCGAGCCGGTTCTCACCATTCCCAGGCACAAATGGACGCCGTCCCTGCTGATGACCTCCGACGTGACGGCCGACGCCGGCAGATTGCCGAACGACTGCATCGCCAGATATTATCACAAGTCCGCCATCTACGCCGCCGACGCGCCGCACTGACCCTTTGCCCTTTCCAGAGACATGACCGTGAAAACAATCAGCGTGATCACCCCCTGCTACAACGAAGAGCTTAACGTGCGGGATTGCTATGAAGCGATCCGGAAGATCTTCGATAGCGAGCTCAAGGGCTATCGGCGCGAGCATATTTTCTGCGACAACGCTTCCGACGACCGCACCATGGAGATCCTGCGCGAGATCGCCACGCAGGATCCAGCGGTCAAGATCATCGTCAACGCACGCAATTTCGGGCCGCTACGCAACACCTATAACGGGGTGATGGCGAGCACGGGCGACGCTGTTCTGCTGTTCATGCCGGCGGACATGCAGGACCCGCCCGATCTGCTGCCTCAATTCGTCGAGCTGTGGGAGGCCGGCAACGAGATCGTCTACGGTATCCGCGCGGTGCGCGAGGAAAACCGTCTGATGCGCGGGCTCCGCGGTGCCTACTACAGCGTGCTGACCCGATTCTCCGAGCTCAAGGTGCCTCCGGGCGTCGGCGACTTCCAGCTGGTCGACCGCGAGGTGGTCGAGCGGATGCGGCAGGTGCGCGACGGCTACCCATTCATGCGGATGATGACTTTCGAATGCGGCGGTCGCGCGGTGGGCGTCCCCTACACCTGGCGCGCACGTAAGAAAGGGCTATCGAAAAACCGCGCCGCGGCCCTGATCGATCAGGGCATCAACGGATTGGTCTCCTTCACGTCGGCACCGCTGCGAATCGGACTCTATGCGGGCTTCGCGCTCTCGTTCGCGAGCATCGCCTATGCCGTGATCAACCTGCTGCTCGGCTTTGTCCTCTATCAACGCCTCGCTGAGCCTGGTATCCTGACACTCATCGTGGCGATGTTCTTTTTCGGCGGCGTCCAGTTGTTCTTCATGGGCATGATCGGTGAATATATTCTGGCCATCTACGGCCAGGTCCGCGAGAAACCCGTGGTGTTTGAGCGGGAGCGGGTCAATTTCGACGGAACACCACGCAGCTAGAGATCACCTGTCGCCCGCGTCCGCAGTCTTGGACCACGCAACCGTTTCGCGCAATCCTTGCTCAAGCTGGACGGCGGGACGCCAACCCAGACCTTCGAGCCGCTTCACATCCGCGGCAAGGACCATGACCTGGTCAGGCCGATAGGGCACCTCGCCAAAGCCAAGATCTCCGGTGCCGATGAGATCTCGCAACTGAGCGACCGTGTGGCGGAGCGGCGGCGCCTCCGGACTGCCGAGATTGTAGACACCCTCGGCGCCCGGATTTGCGAGGACCAGCCGAACGGCCGCCGCGGCGTCTCGGGCGTGAAGGAAGCCCCAGCGCTGTTCGCAGCCCGTCAGAGCCATATGCCCATTGGCGCGAAGCGTCCTGATCATACTTGGAATCAACCAGGAATCGTTGTCCTTGGGGCCGTAGATCGAAAATATGCGCAGCCACGCAAAACGCAGCTTGCGTTCCGCGCAGCGCCGCTCGGCCATCAGACAGCTCGCGAGTTTGGCGATGCCGTAGAGGGTCGTCGGCCTCGGCGGATCACTCTCGACGATCGCTCGATCATAAGGACCATATTCAGCCTGAGACCCCGCACCGACGAAGATCGTCGCGCCCGCGTCCGCGGCGAGGTCGATCAGTTCCACGGCATCGACGATGTTTCGCGCCTGATCCTTGTTGTTTCGATCGCTGCTGCCGACACCGCGCCAGGCCATGTGCACCACGGCATGCGGCCCGAACGAACGAAGTCCATTCGCAAGCCCGGCAAGATCATCGAGCGTTCCCCCGATCACGCTAAGCTGGTCCAACTTGCCCGAGAGGCGCCAGGAGTTGGCGCCGGACCGCAGCAACACCGCAACATCATGCCCCTGCTCGATCAGGTCGGCTACGACGTAAGACCCCAGAAAACCCGTCGCTCCCGTTACGAAAATGCGCATCGCGATCCCGGCAATGTCATGGATAGTAACTTCATGCGAGATCTATGCGATTCGCAGGGAATCCGGCCTAGGATAGTCCACGAAGCGGTTACCTTCGGCGTATTCGCTCTCGCCGAGATAGGGAAATTGGTCGTTGATGGGGCGCCCCATCTCGAGCTTCGGTTCGATCAGCGTATGCTCGCTCAGCATCACGTCGATCACGATCGGTCCGCCAGTGAACAACCCCGGCTCGATCTGCTCGAGACGTTCGATGCGCGCATAGCGCAGCCCATAGGCCGCAGCCAGCGCGCCGAAATCGGGAAAGCTCAGGCCATCACGTGAGGCGCTATAGCGGCCCTGCATGTAGCTGTCCTGGAATTGCTTGATGATCCCATACGATCCATTGTTCATCACAATAATCGAGATATCCAGATTGTTGTGACGAACAGTCTGGAGCTCCTGAATATTGAGATGAAAGCCGCCGTCCCCGTTGTAGGAGATCACCTGCCGGTCCGGACGGTCGATCTTGGCCCCGATCGCTGCCGGCAGCGCATAGCCCATCGGCGAGTTGCCGCCGGGATTGAACAAGGTATGCCGTTTCACCTTGAACGCCTGATAGAGCCAGCAGACCGCAGCGCCGGTATCACCGATGACGATCGCGTCCTCCGCGACGATCTCGTTGACCCGACGGATCACATCGTAAGGCGACAGCGAGTTCAATCGCGCAGCCGAGGTGCTGACTTCCTTGTGGTAATAGCGTTGCTTCATCGCCGCGACGTAGTCGCCCCACTCCGCATTGAGTGGCCGAGCATCGAGTTCGCGCAACACTTCCGGCAGCCGGGCGAAGTCGAGATCACTGGTGCGATAACCGTCGTGACCATATTTCGCCAGCTCCTCGACGTCGACGTCGACGACGTGAACGGTGGCGCCTGTCGCGAACTGCTTGGCGTTACCGGAGCGCTGACGGTTATCCAGCCGGCTGCCGAACACCAGCACGGTATCCGCGTTCTGCAACACGAAATTCGCACCGCGATTTCCGTAGACTCCGATCTGGCCGACGAAGCCAGGATGGTCGTGATCGAAGTAGCTGAGGCCGGCCCAGCTCGACACGAACGGTAGGCCGTTTTGGCGCAACCAGTCCGCAACTTGCGACTCGATGCCGGCAAGGCCAATTCCCGCCCCCCAGAGGACCACAGGGCGCTCTGCCTCAGCCAACGTCCGCTTCAGATCCGAGAGCACCTTTGCCGGCTCCTGCGCTGCCACGGGCTCCCTCGAAGGCAGCAGGATATCGTCCTCGACCTCAGCCTGCTGAACGTCCATGGGAACGTCGATCAGCACGGGCCCCATCCGGCCTGACGTTGCGATCGCATAGGCCTTGGCCAGTTCCTCGCGCAGCTCGGCGGCGCTTCTGACCATGACCGCATATTTCGTGACCGGCCGGACGATCTCCGCGATCTTGGTTTCCTGGAAACCGGCCTGACGCACATTGGCGCCGTGAAACGTGCTTCCCTCGCGCTGGTTCACCTGACCGGTGATGTGCAGGGAGGGGATGGAATCGAAATGGGACGTGGCAATTCCGGTGATGAGATTCGTCGCCCCAGGGCCGGACGTCGCCATGGTGACGCCGACCTTGCGACTGACACGCCACAGTGCGTCGGCAGCCATCGCAGCCCCCTGCTCATGCTGGAAGCACGTGTAGTGAAGCGCCTGATGCTGCGCGACCGCATCGATCATGAATGCGCAGGCGCCGCCGGTGAGAAGGAATACCCGGTCGCTGCCGACCCGCGAGAGAAATTCCGCGATGTATTGTGCTCCATTCATCGTGTCATTCCCACGTTAGACGCCACGAGATCGGGTGGCACAGAAGTCGCGCATCACATTGAGGACGTAGCTGATGTGCTCGTCGTCGAGCCCCGGATAGACGCCGATCCAGAAGGTCTGGTTCATGATCGTATCGCTGTTGGCAAGCGACCCGTGAACCCGAAAATTGCGTCCGATCATATAAGGTTGCCGAACCAGATTGCCGCCGAACAACAGACGCGTCCCAATGCCACGTTCGTTCAGATGCCGTACGATGGCGTCACGCTTGAACGGCGCCCCCTCGCGAACCGTCAGCACGAATCCGAACCAGGACGGCTCGCTGTTGGGCGTGGGCTCCGGCAAGATGAAAAACTCTTCGAGGGGCTTCAGTCCACTCTTGAGCAGATCGAAGTTTCTGCGCCGGGCGGCAATGAAACCTTCGAGATGATCGAGCTGCGAAACACCGACCGCCGCCTGCATGTCGGTAATCTTCAGATTGAAGCCGAGATGGCTGTAGATATACTTGTGGTCATATCCATGGGGTAGCTCGCCGAGCTGCCAGTCGAAACGGCGCTGGCAGGTGTTGTCCTTTCCCGGTTCGCAATAGCAGTCACGTCCCCAGTCACGAAACGTCTCCATGGCGCGACGTAAGCCCGGATGACTGGTGAAGACTGCACCGCCCTCACCCATCGTGATGTGGTGAGCGGGATAGAAACTCAGCGTGCCGATGTCGCCGAAGGTACCGACGTGGCGCCCCGAATACGTCGCCCCGAGCGCGTCGCAACAATCTTCGATCAACCACAATTTGTGCCGTTTGGCGATATCGGCGATCTTGCCGACATCGAAGGGGTTACCGAGCGTGTGCGCCACCATGATCGCGCGCGTGTTCGGCGTGATCGCCTCTTCCACAAGCTCGGGAATGATGTTGTAGGTCGGAATATCGACATCGACGAACACCGGAACCATGCCCTGCGTCATCGCTGGATTGACCGTCGTCGGAAACCCCGTCGCCGCGGTAATCACCTCGCTTCCGGGCGGAACCTGCCGGTCCCGGAGCAAGGGTGAGGTCAGCGCCGAGAAGGCGACGAGATTGGCCGAGGATCCCGAGTTGACCGTCATGGCGTATCGGGCACCCACTCGCTTCGCCAGTTTCTGCTGGAACTCCTCGTTGAAGCGACCTGTGGTCAGCCAGAAATCCAGCGCCGAATCAACCAGCGATTTGACGTCGCTTGAATCGAAGACTCGGCCTGATACAGGCACGGACGATTGCCCGGCGACGAACTGCTTCGGCGCATGCGCGATGGCGGAGTATTCATCCACCAGTTCCATGATCGAAGCTCTGATATCTTCAAGGCTTCTTTGACCCGATCGAGCAGATGATGGCGTCGATTTCATGAGACTTACTTAACCCTGACCGCGACAATCTGGCCGCAAGATGGTTTGGATGCCTACTGCGCCGCGCCGTTCGGCACGGTGTCTTGCAGTACGCGTTCGAGCTGTTCGAGAGAAACGCGACGAAGGTCCTGGCCGCGCTGTAGCGCCTTGTACCAGTCGACGGTGAGAGCCAGCCCCTGTGACAGACGCAGACGCGGCGTCCAGTTTAGCCACGTGCGGGCGCGTGCGCAATCAAGCCGCAAAAAGGCGGCTTCGTGCGGATGCGGGCCGTCATCTGCCGTCCAGCGCGCACCGTCGCCCCATAGCGCGATCAACTGCTCGACCACCGTCCCGACCGGGACCTCGCTTGCGGCGTCGGGCCCGAAATTCCAGCCGCCAGCAAGACGCTCATCGCTCGCCAGCCGCTCGACCAGCTTGAGATAGCCGAGCACCGGATCCAGCGCGTGCTGCCAGGGCCGCACCGAATTCGGGTTGCGGATGCGCAGCGCCTGGCCTTCGAGGAACGCCTGCATCGCATCGGGCACCAGGCGATCGCGCGCCCAGTCGCCGCCGCCGAACACGTTGCCGGCGCGCGCCGTCGCGACGCGCGCCGCGCTCGGCACGTTGAAGAAGCTGCGGCGATAGGAGTGCGTCACGAGCTCCGCGCAGGCCTTGCTGTTGCTATAGGGATCATCGCCACCGAGACGGTCGCTCTCGCGGAAGGCCTCGCCCGTGCCGTTGTTCTCGTAGCACTTGTCGGTGGTGACGATCAGCATCGCCTGAAGCGAGCGCAGCTGCCGTGCCGCCTCCAGCACGTGCACCGTGCCCATCACGTTGGTCGCGAAGGTCTCGACCGGCTCCTCATAGGACGGGCGCACCAGCGCTTGCGCCGCCATGTGGATGACGATGTCGGGAGCGGCCTCCGCCATCGCGGCGCGCAAGGTGGAGAGATCGCGGATGTCGGCGATGCGGTGCCTGATGTCATCGGCAATCCGCGCCGTCACGAACAGCGAAGATTGATGCGTCGGCGCCAGCGCATAGCCGTAGACGTCGGCCCCGAGGCGACGTAGCAGCAGCGACGCCCATGCGCCCTTGAAGCCGGTATGGCCGGTGAGAAAGACCTTCTTGCCGCGCCAAAATGCCGGGTCCGTCACCAGACCCTCCATTTGGCGCGGTTGCCCGCCCACTCGCCTTCGAGGAAGTTGCGGTCGCGCAGCGAATCCATCGGGTGCCAGAATCCGGGATGCACATAGGCGCGCAGATCGTCGCCGCGCACGAGCTGCCCCATCGGCTCGCGCTCCCAGATGGTCGTGTCGTCCGCGATCAGCTCGCCGACCGATGGCGACAGCAGGAAGAAGCCGCCATTGATCCAGCCGCCGTCGTCGTTCGGTTTCTCCTCGAAATTGACCACACGGTCGCCCTCGATCGCGATCGCGCCGAATCGTTTTGCCGGCCGCACCACCGAGACGGTGGCCCTGCGTCCATGTGCCTTGTGGAAGGCGATCTCGGCGCCGAGATCGATGTCGGCGACGCCGTCCCCATAGGTCAGCGCAAAGAAGGGTTCGTCGGCGACGTAAGGCAGCACCCGCTTCAACCGGCCGCCGGTCTGGGTGTCCTCGCCGGTGTCGACCAGCGTGACCCGCCAGGGCTCGGCGGTCTCGCGATGCACTTCCATCCGGTTCTCGGCGATATGGAAGGTCACGTCGGACATGTGCAGGAAGTAGTTCGCAAAATACTCCTTGATCATATAGCCCTTGTAACCAAGGCAGATCACGAAATCATCGAAGCCGTAATGGCTGTAGATCTTCATGATGTGCCAAAGGATGGGCCGGCCGCCGATCTCGACCATCGGCTTCGGCCGCGTGGCGGTCTCCTCGGCGATTCGGGTGCCCAGGCCTCCCGCGAGAATGACGACCTTCATTCACTGCTCCAAACCGGGAACACGCTTCCCCTCGCATCCCCAAATGCTTCGATACGAACCTGCCTAGCTGAAAAATCGTCCTAGGCCCAACCTCGGATTCTAAAATGGTATTATATTACCATCCGCAAGCCTATTGGCGTTTCCACCTGTAGCCGATACCACTCCTGCCGGCCGCACCGGACGAGACCGTCTCAAAGCGCGATTTGAAGACCCAGCTGGAACCGATAATGCCGTTTGAAAACTACAAGAACAGCCGCATCCTCGTGACCGGAGGCGCCGGCTTCATCGGATCGCACATCTGCGAGCGGCTGCTCGATGCGGGCGCCGAGGTGGTGTCCGCGGACAATTACTTCACCGGCAGCCGGCGCAACATCGCTCATCTCATCTCAAATCCGCTGTTCGAGGCGGTCAGGCACGACGTCACCTTCCCGCTCTACATCGAGGTCGACGCGATCTTCAACCTGGCCTGCCCGGCCTCGCCGATCCACTACCAGCGCGATCCGGTGCAGACCACCAAGACTTCGGTGCACGGCGCCATCAACATGCTCGGCCTTGCCAAGCGGCTCAAGGCGCGGATCTTCCAGGCCTCGACCAGCGAGGTCTATGGCGATCCGCTGATCCATCCCCAGACCGAGGACTATTGGGGCAACGTCAACCCGATCGGCATCCGCTCCTGCTACGACGAGGGTAAGCGCTGCGCCGAGACGCTGTTCTTCGACTATTGGCGCCAGCACGGCCTGCCGATCAAGGTCGCGCGCATCTTCAATACCTATGGCCCGCGCATGCAGCCCAATGACGGGCGCGTGGTGTCGTCCTTCATCGTCCAGGCGCTCCAGGGCGAGCCGATCACCGTGTTCGGCGACGGCGGGCAGACCCGCTCGTTCTGCTATGTCGACGACCTCGTCGAGGCCATCCTGCGATTGATGGTGACGAAGGAAGACGTCACCGGGCCGATCAACATCGGCAACAATTCCGAATTCACCATCCGCGAACTCGCCGAGAAAGTCATCGAGCTCACGGGCTCGCGCTCCAAGCTGGTATTCAAGCCGCTGCCGCAGGACGACCCGCGGCAGCGCCAGCCCGACCTCACCAAGGCGAAGGCGGCGCTGAATTGGGAGCCGAAGGTCGCGCTCGAAGACGGCTTGAAAGAGACTATCGCCTATTTCAAGCACTCGCTCGAAATCGCCTGACCCCGCTCGCAACTCACCGCGTCCGCAAGCGAGCCCGTCCGCCATGAGCGCACCGTCCGGCATCATCAGCGACTTGCGAGCCCGGCTGGACTCCAGAGCGGCGCTGACGGTCCTGCTGCTGCTGCACAGCGCCGTCACCTGCATCTCGCTGATCAAGGTTGCGGCCTTCCAGTCCTATATCCACTTCAGCAGCGAGCGCCTCTGGGTCGCGGTCGCCGTCGCCGCCGCCTTCTCGCTCGTCTCGCTGCTGTTCGCCGCCGCCCGCTTCAGCTTCGGCTATTTCGCCGGCTTCTATTTCTACACGATGATCCTGGGCTTCCTGTGGATCGACGTGTCCTCGGAATACAGCTACCAGCATTTGCTCGCGGGGCTTTCTGCAGCAGTATCGCTCGTGCTGTTCCTGTGGCCCGCACTGTTCGTCCGGGCGCCGCTCCGGCAACTCGTCGTGCTGTCGAACGCCCGTTTCGAGCATCTGCTGACGCTGATCCTGGTGATCTCGATTGTCACCATCGCCGTGGCCTCGACCTACAATTTCCGGCTGGTCGCGATCGCTGACATCTACGACTATCGCGACGCGCTCGCATTCCCGGGAGCCGTGCGATATCTCACCGGGTGGGTCTCAAGCACGTTGCTGCCGTTTGCGTTCGCCTGCTACTGGCTGCTCGGCTATCGCTGGCGCGCCGCCCTGGTGCTGGTCCTGCTCCTGTTGTTCTACCCAATTACACTGACGAAGTTCGCGTTCTTCACGCCGGCCTGGCTAATCACACTGACCGTCCTGTCGCGCGTCCTGGAGGCGCGGACCTCGGTCGTCGCATCGATCTTCGTTCCGATGCTGCTCGGCCTCGTCGCGATCGTCCTCACCGGCGCCACCCTCGCCAGCATCCCCGGCAAATATTTCGACCTCGTCAACATCCGGATGATGGCGACCGCATCGAGCGCGCTCGACATCTATAACCATTTCTTCGCGAGCCATCCGCTGACCTGGTTCTGCCAGATCTCGGTCCTCAAGCCGCTGACGCAGTGTCCCTACCAGGAGCCGCTGGCGATCGTGATGCAGAACACCTACGGCTTTGGCAACCTGAACGCGTCGCTGTTTGCGACCGAAGGGGTCGCCTCCGTCGGTCTTGCCCTCGCGCCGCTGACCGCGCTCGCATCGGGCCTCGTGCTGGCACTCGGCAATCGTGCCTCGGCTGGGCTTCCGCCGCGCTTCGTGCTGATGTCAGCCGGCGTGCTGCCGCATGTCCTGCTCAACGTGCCGCTCTCGGTCGCCATGCTGACCCACGGCGCCACCATCCTGTTCCTGCTCTGGTACGTGATGCCCCGCAGCCTGTTCGAACCGAAAACGTGACGCCGTGCGCATCCTGATCCTCAATGCCGATTATCCGCGTTTTCTCTCCTGGCTCTACCGCCGCCATCCGGGCCTCGAGAACGAGCCCTACGCTGCGCAGATGGCGGCGCGGAACGCCAGCCTGTTCGGGGTTGCCGATTTCTACTCACGCAATTTCGCACGGCTAGGGCACGTCGCCGCTGACATCCACGTCAACAATCCCTGGATGCGGGCAGCGTGGGCGCGCGAGCACGGCCTCGCCGTCACCGAGCCGGCGCCGCCAGGCGCGCCCGCGGCGCGCGATGCCATCCCCGGCTGGCTGCAACGCGCGGTCGCGCCGTTCAAGCCGGTGCTGCGACCGCTCGCGCGCAAGGTCGGCCTCAGCCCGCGCCTCGACACTGAGGCTGAAAACATCCTGCTGGCGCAGATCGAGGATTTTAAACCCGATCTCGTCCTCAACCAGGATCTGTTTCACGTCGACACGCGCCTGGCGCGCCGGATCAAGGAGATCGGCCGCCCGGTCCTGGTCGGCCAGGTCGGCATCTCGCCCTCGCGCGGCGAGGATTGGTCGGTCTACGACCTCATGATCTCGCAGATGGGTGCGGTGGTGGAGTTCTTCCGCGCCCATGGCGCGCGCGCCGAAATCGTTCACCTCGCCTTCGAGCCCACGATCCTCGACGTTCTGCCGCCGCCGCCGTCGCAAAGTTTCGACGTCACCTTCGTCGGCGCGGTGTCGGCGGATCACCAGCTCCGCGTCGCGCAGCTCGAAGCGGTGGCGCGGCGCTACGACCTCAAACTGTTCGGCAGCGGCCTGCACACCCTTCCCGCCTCCTCGCCGCTACATCGTTGCTACCAGGGCGAGGTCTGGGGCGTGGAGATGTACCAGGCACTGCGCGCCTCACGCGTCACGCTCAATTCGCACATCGACATGGCCGGCCGCGAGGCCGGGAATGCACGCCTGTTCGAAGCGACCGGCGTCGGCGCATTCCTGCTCACCGACTTCAAGGACAATCTGCACACGCTGTTCGCCCTCGATCGCGAGGTCGCCGCCTGGCGCACGGTCGAGGACTGCCTTGCGCAGATCGAACGCTATCTCGGCGACGACGCGGCGCGCAGGTCCATCGCGACGGCGGGACAGGCCAGGACATTTGCCGCCCACACCTTCCGCCGGCGCGTCGAGGAGATCCTGGGTTACGTCGGTTAAATCCGCGCCAATGTCGCACCGATTGTCATGTTCGGTCCGCCCTTGACGGTCCCGGCCAAAATGGCCAAAGTGAGCAGCGGGACGGCTATCTCACTCTAATTGCAGTGCTTTTTGTCGAGGCTTACGATGGAACACGTCGAACATGTTCGATTCGGCGATCAGCTTTATGCGATCATCGTGCGCGCCTCGTTTCGCGAGCCGGGTATCCATTTCTTTTCGACGCCGGAACTGTCGCAGCAGCTCGCTTATATGAGCCATCCGAAAGGCAAGAGCATCGAGCCGCATCGCCACAACAAGGTGACGCGCGAGGTGCACTACACCCAGGAAGTGCTGCTGATCCAGAAGGGCAAGCTCCAGGTCGACTTCTACACCGTCGAGGAAAAATATCTCGAAAGCCGCGTGCTCGGCGCCGGCGACATCATCCTGTTGTGCAGCGGCGCCCACGGCTTCCACGTGCTCGAACCGCTCGAAATGTTCGAGATCAAGCAAGGCCCCTATTCCGGCGAGAACGACAAGACGAGGTTCACCGAAGTTCCACCGTCCGAGATCCGGATCAAGGACCCAGGCCGGTGACCGCGCCATTCATTCCCGTCAACACGCCACTGCTCGATGGCAACGAGGCCGAGTATCTCGCCGAATGCATCCGCACCGGATGGATCTCTTCGGAGGGACCGTTCATCAAGCGCTTCGAGCAGGCGATGGCCGAGACTGCGGGACGTCGCCACGGCATCGCCGTGACCAACGGCTCGGTCGCACTCGACATTGCGGTGCATGCGCTCGGGCTCGAGCAAGGCTCCGAAGTCATCATCCCGACCTTCACGATCATCAGCTGCGCCGCTGCGATCGTGCGCGCCGGCCTCGTCCCCGTCGGGGTCGATTGCGATGCCGCGACCTGGAACATGACGGCCGAGGACGTCGAAGCCGCGATCACGCCGCGCACGCGCGCGATCATGCTGGTTCACATCTACGGCCTGCCGGTCGATCTCGATCCGATCATGGCGCTCGCGCGCAAGCACGATCTGAAAGTGATCGAGGACGCCGCCGAGATGCACGGCCAGACCTATCGCGGCAAACCCTGCGGCAGCTTCGGCGACGTCTCGACTTTCAGCTTCTATCCGAACAAGCACGTCACGACAGGTGAAGGCGGCATGATCCTCACCGACGATGATGCGCTCGCCGATCGCCTGCAAGGCTATCGCAATCTCTGCTTCCAGCCGCAGCAACGTTTCGTCCACGAGGAGCTCGGCTGGAACGCGCGCATGACCAACCTGCAGGCCGCACTCGGCGTCGCCCAGGTTGAGCGCCTGCCGCGGACGGTCGGGCTCAAGCGCCGGATCGGCCGGCTCTATGACGAGCATCTCGGTGGCCTCAACAGCATCCGCCGCCCGGTCGCCCGGACCAGCTATGCGGACAATATCTACTGGGTCTACGGCATCGTACTGAACGACGACGTGCCGTTCGACGCCAAGGAGGCGATGCGCCGTCTCGGCGAGAAGGGCATCGGAACACGGCCATTCTTCTGGTGCATGCACGAACAGCCGGTGCTGCGCCGGATGGGCCTGATGCTCGACGAATCCCATCCGAACGCGGAATACATAGCCCGCCGCGGGTTTTATCTGCCAAGCGGCCTTGCCTTGACCGATGATGAGATCACTCGCTCCGCGCAGGCGCTGAAGGAGATTTTGGCGTGACGGTGTTCGCCGAATACGCGCCCTGGTATGATCTCCTCTACCGGGACAAGGATTACGCGGCGGAGACGGCGTTCGTCGAAGCGCGCCTGCGCGATTACGGCGTTTCCTCAGGCAAGCTGCTTGATCTCGGCTGCGGCACCGGTCTGCACGCACTCGCCTTCGCGCGCCAGGGATGGAATGTTGCCGGTATCGATCTCAGCCATGAGATGATCGCAAGCGCCAAAACGCGCGCCGAACAGGCCGGGTTGTCGATTCCATTCCGGCAGGGCAATGCCTGCGAGACGGGCCCCGAACGCGACTTCGATGCCGTGGTATCGCTGTTTCATGTCGCGAGCTACCAGACTAGCCGCGACGCGCTGGCGGCGATGTTCCGCACCGCTCATGCCGCGCTGAAGCCCGATGGCGTGCTCTTCTTCGACTATTGGTATGGCGGCGCCGTGCTGGCGCAGGGCGTCGAGACGCGGGTCAAGGTGATCGAGCAGACACCGCTGCGCCTCACCCGCATCGCGCAATCCGACCACGACGAGCAGGCCGCGACCGTCACCGTGAACTACACGCTGTTCTGCGAGGACACCAAGCGCGCCACGATCCGTCGCGTCGATGAAGCGCACCACATGCGCTACTGGTTTCCGTTCGAGATCGACGCGGCGCTACAGGCGAGCGGCTTCGAGCCCGCAGCCCATGCCGCATGGCTGACGCAGGACGCGCCGAGTACGAAGAGCTGGGCAGCCTACGCGGTTACCAGAAAGAGCGGCACGCCGTGAGACCGCTGCGGCTCGCCGTGATGCTGGAACAGGCGCTCGAGGTCGGCGGCGGCTTTCAGCAGCCGCTCAACGATCTGCTGTGGCTGCGCGACTGGGCCGCCACCTCGGGCAACGAGATCGTGGTCTACTCGCCCTATCCGAAGACGCTGGAGATCCTGAAGGAGTTCGGCGTCGCAGGCCGGCTGTGCAAATTCGGCGTGATCGACTATCTCTTCCTGTTCCTGAAATATTGCGGGCCGTTCGATCTCGTCCAGATCGCGCTGAAGCTGAAATCGCCGTTCGAGCGCGCGCTGATCCGCGACGGCATCGACGTCGTGCACTTCACCTCGACCTCGAAGCGGCATCTGCTGCTGTACGAGCTGCCTTTCATCATCACGATCTTCGACGGCTGCCATCGCGACGCGCCGGAGTTTCCGGAAGTCCGCACCTTCGGCGAATTCGAGCGCCGCGAGATCCTGTTCGGTCTTGCCAGCACCAAGGCGGCGGTGGTGATCGTGAATGCACCCGAGCTGACCGACGATCTCTGCCGGCGCTACGCCATGGAGCGGGATCGCGCGGTCTGTATCCCGTTCTCGCCCTCGGCCTATGTCAGCCAGTCCGCGCCAGCCGCTGCCGACGATGCGGCGGTGCTGGCAAAGTACCGGCTCGAGCCCGGCTATCTGTTCTATCCGGCGCAGTTCTGGCCGCACAAGAACCACATGACGCTGCTCGCAGCGCTCGCGAGCCTGCGCGAGCGGGGCATCACCGAACGGCTGGTGCTGTGCGGCTCGGATCGCGGCGGCCGCGACAAGATCAACGCGGCGATCCGCACCCTGGGTCTGTCGGATCAGATCTCCATCATCGGCTTCGTCGAGTCGGCCGAGCTCGGCGCGCTTTATCGCGGCGCGGCGGCGCTGGTGATGCCGAGCTATTTCGGCCCGACCAATCTGCCGCCGCTGGAAGCCTGGGCGGTCGGCACGCCCGTGATCTACCCTGAAGCCTTCAAGGCCCAGGCCGGCGACGCCGCGCTCCTGTTCGACTACGACGATCCGCGCTCGCTCGCTGATGCGATCGTCACCCTCCGCACCGACGGCACGCGCGAGCGGTTGCAAGTAGCCGGCCATGTCAGGCTCGCGCAATTTGCCGAGGAGACCAAGGCCGGCCACGCGCAATTCGCCCGCCATCTGGAACGGCTGAAGCATCGGCTGGCGCTGACGCCGCGCTAAATTAAGCTAGGCCGGAATCAACGCCCGCAAACGCTCGCGCAGCGCCGCATTCAGCAGCGGGCTTGCGAGCACACCAACCGCAGCCAGCCAGATCGCGCATTCCACGATGAAATGCACGAGCCCGCTCCCCCGCACCAGCGTGGTAATCGCAAGCCCGATCAGCCAGCCTGACGCCACGATGACGACGGCCATCAGCGTCAGAAACGCGATATGCCAAAGCGGCTGGCGCAGGGTTTGCCGCATCACCGTCAGCGCGAGCAGGCCGAACTGCACGAGCATGTCGCTCGCGACCACGGCAAGCGCGGCACCGAGTGGTCCTAGCCGCGGGATCAGGATGAAGGACAGCACCAGGAAGACGACGAGCTGAAGTCCCTTGGTGCGGATCAGGAGGTCGCCGCGATTGCTGTGGTTGGCAAAGCCCAGCGCCAGCAGCGACGGCGCCACCGCCGCCGAGCCAAGCAGCAGCGTCACCGTGAGCGGCGCGTCATAGGGGATGCTGCCATGGGTCCACAACGCGAAGAAGTCCGGCCAGAACGGCAGCAAGCCAGCGACGATCAGGCAGGCAAGGCCGGTCACGAACACCGAGCCGTGGGCGTAGAGCCGGCGCAGCCGTTCCTTGTCGCCGATCGCATGGTCGTGGCCGAGCTCGGCGGCGAGCGGCAGCGTGACCTGGAGGCAGAGGCCGCGCACCAGGCTCGCGATCACCCGCGTCAGGCCCCATTGCGCCACCGCGACGCGGTTGGTGACCAGTGCGGAGACCAGCAGCACGGGAACGTTGACCAGCGCGAGCTCGGTGAAATTGCCGACCGCGAAGGGCAGCGCACGGCCGAACTGCCCGATGCTCCAGCGCAGCGATGGCGGTGTGAATGGCGGCTTGCCGGCACGGCGCAGGAACGGAAACAGCCGCGGCGCATCGAATGCGGAGAGGCCAATCGTGAACAGCAGTTGCATCGATACGAAGGCGATCGCCACCGCGAGCAGGCTGCCGAACATCGCGAGTGCCGCCAGCTGCGCGATCTGGCCGAGCAGCAGCGCGCCGTTCTGCAGCCACACCGTCCGGCCGTACTGGCCACGCACGCGATAGAGGCCTGAGGCGAGATTGGCGGGCAAGGTCAGGAGCATGCCCAGCGTCATCACCAGCATCGCGGCGTCGAAGGTCGGCGCGGCGTGGAAGCCGAGGACCGTCGACGGAGGCGCCAGATAAATGGCCGCACACAGCACGACGCCCAGCACGGCGATGACGGCGAGGTAGATCCGCAGCATCGCCGAATAGAAGTTCGCCGTGCGCCCGTCGCAGTCGACGCAGGCCTTGAAGGCGAGAAAGCGATTGATCGCCCGCAGCTGCAAGCCGGCGTCAGCCACGACCACGAGACTGCCGGCCGCATAGATCGCGAGCCAGGCCGCAAGCAAGTCGCTGCTCCAGACATGCAGGAAGGCGGGGATCAGCAGCAATTGCTGGGTCAGCCCCAGCACCATCTGGACGAGGTTCGCGGACCAGCCCTGCAGGAGCCGTCGGGCGCGGCCGACCCCGCCGGGTCCGCTCGAACCGCCGGACGTGCCGGGCGCGTCCATTTGCGTATCGGTCAAGCCGCATCCTTCCCGGCAAGCCCCGGCGCGCGATCGCCGGTTGATTCCCGCAATGAAAGCCGCCAATTTGGCGCGATCGGATTGGGACGTTGAAGCCGCGTCTTAAGGCGGTTAGACAGCTTAGGCAATGGCATCCGAATTCATCCCCTTCAACCGGCCTTACGTCACGGGCAAGGAGCAGGCCAATATCGAGCTGGCTCTGAAGAGCCATCATTTGTCGGGCGACGGGGCCTTCACCCGGCGCTGCCACGAATGGCTCGAACGGCGCACCGGCAGTGCCAGGGCGCTGCTCACGCATTCCTGCACCTCCGCCCTCGACCTCGCCGCGATCCTGCTCGATCTCAAAAGCGGTGACGAGGTCATCATGCCCTCCTTCACCTTCGTCTCGACGGCGAACGCTTTCGTGCTGCGCGGCGCGATCCCTGTCTTCGTCGACATCCGCGAGGACACGCTCAACCTCGACGAACGCCAGATCGAGGCCGCCATCACCTCGCGCACCCGCGCGATCGCGCCGGTGCACTATGCCGGCGTCGCCTGCGAGATGGACCCGATCCTCGCGATCGCAAAGCGCCACGCCTTGCGCATCGTCGAGGATGCGGCGCAGGGCATCATGGCGAGCTACAAGGGCACGCCACTCGGCGCCATCGGCGATCTCGGCAGCTTCTCCTTCCACGAGACCAAGAACATCATGTCGGGCGAAGGCGGCGCGCTGCTGGTGAACGATCCCGCGCTCGCCTTGCGCGCCGAGATCATTCGCGAGAAGGGCACCGATCGTGGCCGCTTCTTCCGCGGCGAGGTCGACAAATACACCTGGCAGGACGTCGGCTCGTCGCTGCTGCCGAGCGACCTGACCGCAGCCTTCCTGTGGGCCCAGCTGGAGGACGCCGAGCACATCACAAGCGAGCGGCTCGCGATCTGGGATCGGTATCACACCATGCTGGCGCCGCTCGAGCAGCGCGGGCTGCTGCGCCGTCCGGTCGTGCCCGGCCATTGCACGCACAATGGCCATCTCTATTACGTGCTGCTGCCGCGAGGTACGAATCGCGACACCGTGCTCGGCAAGCTGCGGGACGCGAAGATCGGAGCGGTCTTCCACTATGTGCCACTGCACTCCGCGCCGGCCGGGATGCGGTTTGGGCGCACGCATGGCGATCTCAAGCACACCACGGATCTGTCCGAGCGGCTGGTCAGGCTGCCGTTCTGGATCGGTTTGCAAGAGGCACAACAAGAGCGGGTCTGCGAAACGCTCGGCGAGATCCTCGGACGATAATCCTTACAGCCCGTCCGACTCGCCGTTCTTCGGCGTGGCGCGCGGCACGAAGGGCGCGAACGGCGTATCGATCGAGGTCGGCATGGTCAGCTTGCCGCCGGCCTCCATGGGCGTGGTGCCCGCCGCGGGTGGAGCAGCGGCCGTTCCGTCCGGCCGCTGCAGCGTCAAAACCTCACTGCGATCGCCCTGCTTGAGCGTCACCTCGCGCGGCTGAACCGCCGTCAGCGACCAGCCGCCGAGCGATTCGCCCTGCCGCAGCCGCACGACCTTCTGGTCGGTGCGGTTGACGAGAATCGCGATCGCATCGCCCTCGCCCACCACGGCCCCCACCAGCATCAGCGGCGGCGGCGCATCGACCGGCTTGGGCGGCGGAGGCTGCAGCTCTTCGACCGCCGATGCGGCGACCGCACGCGGCGGTGGCCGGCGCGAGGCCGAGAAGATCGGGCGATCCTGGGTCGTGGTCAGCGCCGAGAGCGGTACGGCCCACAGCGGATTGCCGCGGGGAACCGGCTTGCTCACAGCCTGCGCCGGCTGCGCGATCGGCCGCACCGCGCCGACATCGACGCTTTCGGCGGGGCCGGCGGCATCATCGGGCAGGATATCCATGCGCGAGGACGTGGCCGCCGAGCTCGCGGCGATGCCCAGTACCGCGCACAGCGCGGCCAATCCCATCGCTCGAAGCCAGGCGAACATCGCATTCCCTTACGATCAGCGGCCGCGCCAGCACGCGGCAAGCCTTCCAGCGCAAACTAGGCCTGATACGCCTGACCATCAACCCGCGCCGTATCCGCTCAATTCTGCCGGAGCGCCCGTCTCTCCAGGCCGCCTATGTTGCGATGCATGAAAATGTTGCCCAATGGCCACGATCGCTGAAATTGCACGCGCAACGGGCTGGAACCCGGAGCAAACAGACCCCCGTTCATTGCGAGGCGCTGCGACGCCATGAGATTATGGCAGGGCAGCGGGGCTGCGCCGAACGCCGCGTTGCATGATTGCGATGATTTCATTTTCTGATTTGAGAGCAACGATGGCCGGACCGACGATCGGGCGTGAAGGGATCGAATACCGGATGCGGTCCGTATTCCGTCACGCGCTGGCAACCCTGCTCGCGACCACCGCGCTCGGCGTCGTCGCCGCGCATGCCGTGGACGGCAACTGGATCGGCGGCACCAGCGAATGGACGGATGGCGCCAACTGGGGCCCGACTCCGACCGTGCCGGACGGCACCGCGACCTTCTCGACCTCGGCCGACACCAACATCGCCAGCAGCGGCCTCGTCAACATCGGCAGCGTGATCTTCACCGCCGCGCCGAACGCGCCGGCCTATACGATCACCACCAGCGACATCTTCGTGGTGAACGGCACCGGCATCTCCAACAATTCGACCAGCATCCAGACGTTCAACGTCGGTTCCAGCATGGTGTTCTTGAATTCCAGCACCGCGAGCGCCGGCAGCAATGTCGTGACGTACAGCGTCAGCGGCGGCGCGATGAGCTTCAACGATACCAGCAGCGCAGGCACGGCGAACATTACCAATGGCGCCATCGGTGGCGGCGACATCGAGTTCAACGGGAGCAGCAACGCGGGAACCGCGACCATCATCAACAACGCGGTGATAAACTTCAACGACACGAGTTCGGCGAGCGGGTCCAACATCACGAACAACGCGACCGGATTCATCACGTTCAACACCTCGTCGACTGCGGGCACGGCGACGATATCGAACAGCGGCACGCTGACCTTCGCCAACTCCGCCACCGCCGGCAGCTCCACGATCACGACCAACAATGGCGGCATCACGAGCTTCACCGGCACCTCGACCGGCGGCAGCGCGCGCTTCATCACCAATGCCGGCGGCACCTTCGACATCTCGGGCCTCTCCAGCACCGGCATGACGGCGGGCTCGATCGAGGGCGCCGGCGACTACGTGCTCGGCGCCAAGACGCTCACCACCGGCAGCCTCAACACCTCGACCCAGGTCGACGGCGTCATCTCCGGCACCGGCGGCGGCCTGACCAAGGTCGGCACCGGCACGCTGACGCTGACCAACGTCAACACCTACACCGGCGCGACCACGATCTCGGCCGGAACGCTGGCGTTGTCGGGCTTCGCCAGCATCGCGAGTTCCAGTGTCGTCACCGTGAATGCGACGCTCGACATCTCGGCGTCGTCGTTCCCGTTCAATGCCATCACGACGCTGGCCGGCAGCTCCTCCGGTGTCGTCAACATGGGCAGCAATGGGCTGTTCATCAGCAACGGCTCGACCGAGTTCGCGGGCGTCATTCAAGGCACCGGCGGACTCGAAGTCGGCGCCGGCACGCAGACGCTCTCGGGCGTCAACACCTACAGCAGCGTCACGCAGATCGACACGGGTGCGACGCTGGCGCTGAAGGGCAGCGGCTCGATTGCGAGTTCGCTCTACGTCGCGTTCTCGGGCGCGGGCGCAACGCTCGATATTTCCCAGACCACGTCCGGGGCATCGGTGACACAGCTGTTCTCGTTCGGCGCCAACGGCGTCGTCGCGCTGGGGTCGAAGACGCTGACGGTCACGGTTGGCAACTCCTTTGGCGGCGTCATCCAGGACGGTGGCATCGGCGGCGGCGCCGCCGGCAACCTCGCGATCGCGAGCGGCGCGACGCAGCAGCTCTACGGCACCAATATCTATACCGGCACCACGACCATCGCGGCCGGCGGCGAGCTCGATCTCATCAACTCCGCCGGCAGCGACGGCAGCATCGCGACCTCGAGCAATGTCGTCGCCAACGGCATCTTCGACATCACGGCCTTGAGCACCGGCACCTCGATTAAGTCGCTGGCGGGCTCCGGCAACGTCAATCTCGGCGCCAACACGCTGACGATCACCAATGCCAACGGCACCTTCGCCGGTGTCATCGGCGATGCCGGCGCCGGCGGCGGCCTGACGATGGCTGGCGGCACGGAGACGCTCTCCGGCGCCAACACCTATACCGGCGCCACCACCGTGAACGGCGGCAAACTGGTTGTGGACGGCTCCATCGTCAGCGCGAGCACCGTCAACACCGGCGGCACGCTCGCCGGCAGCGGCATGGTCGGCAGTGTCGCGGTCACCGGCGGCACGCTGGCGCCCGGCAGCACGGCGAGCCCGTTCGGACCGCTGACGGTGAACGGACCGCTCAGCTTCACCGCCGCCTCGACCTATCTCGTGCAGGTCTCCTCGACCAATGCGAGCCTCGCCAACGTCCTTGGCGCAGCCACGCTCGGCAACGCGACGGTGAGCGCGATCTTTACCTCTGGTATGCTCAAGAAGCAGTACACGATCCTGTCCGCGACCGGAGGCCTCGGCGGCACCACCTTCAACGCAGCCGTCGTCTCCAACATGCCGACAGTCTCCGCGACGCTGAGCTACGATCCCAACAACGTCTTCCTCAACGTCAACGTCAACTTCACGCCGGCCAGCGGCGGCCTCACCGCCAACCAGCAGAACGTCGCCAACACGCTGACCAATTTCTTCAACACCACCGGCGGCATCCCCGCGGCCTTCGCGGCACTGACGCCGGCGGGCTTAACGACCGCCTCGGGCGAGCTCGGCACCGGCATCATCCAGTCCGCGATCAACGCCGACGGCCAGTTCCTCAATTTGATGCTCGATCCGACCGTCGTCGGCCGCTCGAGCGGCTTCGCCAAGGCCGGCAGCGTCGCGCAATTCGCCGAGAGCGACGACGCTTCTGGCTACGCGTCGATGCGGCCGGCCAATTCGCACGAGCGTGAGGCCTATGCGATGGCGACCAAGGCGCCGCAGCTGCTCTCCGCGCAGCCGGCCAACCGCTGGAGCGTCTGGGCGGCCGGCTATGGCGGCTCGGCGCAGGTCGGCGGCAATGCGGTGGTCGGCTCGCAGGACCTGACCGCGCGGGTCTGGGGCGGCGCCGCCGGCGCCGACTACAGGCTTTCGGTGGACACGCTGGTCGGCTTCGCGCTCGGCGGCGGCGGGATGAACTACTCGCTTGCCAATGCGATGGGCTCGGGCTCGGCCGATCTGTTCCAAGCCGGTGCCTATGGCCGGCACAATTTCGGACCGGCCTATATCTCGGCCGCGCTCGCCTATGGCTGGCACGACGTCACCACCAACCGCACCGTGGCGCCCGGCGGCTTCGACCAGCTCCAGGGCCGCTTCAAGGCCGACACCTTCTCGGCCCGCTTCGAGGGCGGTTATCGCTTTGCGACGCCGCTGATCGGCATCACGCCCTACGCGGCGGCGCAGGTGACAAACTTCAACCTGCCCAATTATTCCGAAGTCAGCCTCAATGGCGGCGGCCTGTTCGCGCTGAACTACACATCGCAATCGCTGACCGACACCCGCTCCGAGCTCGGCCTGCGCACCGACAAATCCTATGGGATGCAGAACGGCGTGCTGACCTTGCGCGGCCGCGCCGCCTGGGCGCACGATTACAATCCGAGCCGCGCCGTCACCGCGCTGTTCCAGACGCTGCCGGGCACCAGTTTCGTCGTCAACGGCGCCAGGGTCGATGCCGACTCCGCACTGGTCAGCGCCAGCGCCGAGATGAAATGGCTGAGCGGCTTCTCGGTCGCCGGCACCTTTGACGGCGAGTTCTCCGGCAACGTCACCAGCTATTCCGGCAAGGGCGTGTTCAAGTACAGCTGGTGAGCTGACGAAGTTCGCCTCTTCAGCCGCCCGACTTCCCCGCCTGCCACTGGCCGGAAACTCCCAAAATCACCCTGACGCGGCCGGTGGGAGCATCGCTCAACGCGGTTGTTTGCGGCACCTGGACGTCGAGCTGATCGACGAACAGGAACGGCATTCCGGCTTCGAGATCGTACAGCAGCTTCTGGAGCGCCGGCTGTTCCAGCTCACAGCTCACGACGAGGCCGACGAAGCCGTCCTTGGTTTGCGCGCCTGTTACGTCGACTTGCGAGGACTGCACCGAGCCGCCGACATTGCCGACGGCAGCAGCAACCCGCTGCAACAGGTTGGCGCCCGCAACTGTCACGGTCGGCCCCTCCAGGAACGGCGTGCCGGGATGCTCGGCCATGACTGCCGCGGCATTCTTGGCGCCGCCCTTGCGGCCACGCAGCTGGTCGAGCAGGTCTGACGTCTGCGCCAGCGCCTGGCGGTGCGCGATGACGTCGGCGATCGACAGGCCCGCCATCAGCAACAGCCCGCCGGCAATGGCGAGATAGAGCGTAACAGCGATCAGCGGCGAACCGGTCAGCGCCCGCGTCACGGCGTTACCGCCGACGACTTTGGTGCTGCCCATGGTGCTGTTCATGGCGCATTCCTCGGTTCGATCTGCGCCTCGATGTGGAAGCGCTCGCCGGGATCGGTGGAGCTGCGCGTCGTCGGGGCGTAGAAGGTCGCGCGGGTGAAATGCTGGGACTGCTCGATCAGCGGGATCAGCCCGGGCGCATCGCGGGTGATGCCGCCGATCTGGATCTTGTTGCCGGCAAGATGCATCTCGGTGACATAGGTGTGGTCAGGCAATAGCCGGCTCAGCGATTCCAGCACGATCACGCTCGCCGGCGTCTCGTATTTGCGCCGCTCGAGCAGCGCGAGCGGCGAGCGCTCGCCGCCGCCATCGCCACGGAGCGCGGCGCGGCGCTGGGTAATCTGCCGTTCGAGCTCGCCCTCCTGCGCACTGAGGCTGTCGGCGAGGTAGCTTGCCGCAACCGACCCGACGACCGCTGCGACCGCGGCAAGCGCCAGCACCGCCTGCAGCGTCCGGCTCAGCCGCACCGGGTCGATCGCGCCGCGCGACTTCTGCTCGAACACCTTGATGGGCCCGCCGCCACCCGCCTCCGTCACGATCGCAATCGCGGACGGATGGAACGGGGACACCGCATCGACATAAGTCATCGCCAGCCTGCGTGGCGCTGCCGCGATCTCCGTGGTGATGCTCTCGCTGCCATGAGCCACCGGCGGGCTACACCCGAACACGGCCTCGGCCGCGCTCCACGGCGTCAGCCGGTCGATCTGTGCCCGCACGATGCCCTCGATGAAGTCTGCGGCGCGGGCCGGCAGTTCCAGCGGACGGAACAGGAAACGCGCCGGCCGCAGCACGATCTCGACGCGGCTGCCGCGAGCGATCTGCGCGAGATTGATGCCCTCGAATTTGCCGTCCTCGAACACGACCTGCTTCGACGCCTCGTCCGACTTCGCAGCCTCCAGCGCGAACGCACCGGACTCGCCCTCGACCAGGCGCACCACGCGCGGCGCCACCATCCGCTCCAGCGCGGCAACGATCGTGCCGGCGACGGTGCCGGTCCAGGCATCGAGCATGCCGCGAAGGGAATTGAGCGAACTCATCTCACAGAGGCTTTCCGGCGGAGCCGTCGAAGGCATTGTGCCACGACAATACACGATAGGGCTCATCGCCGCTTTCGAGAAGCAGGATGACGATCTCGGCCGAGCTCAGCCGGTGCGACGGCGCCTCGACGGCGACCGTCATCCGGTACGCCTTCGCGCCCTCGGTCGTCGCATTGGTGCTGCCGGCGAGACCGACCAGGGATCGCGGGTCGATATTGGGGTCCGTGCGGTCGCGCAACACCTGTTGTAGCGTCTCCGGCGTCATGCCGGGCAGCGCGGCCACCACCTGGGGGGCTGCGTCCAGAACGTTGACCGTCTTCATGTTGCTGAAGACGGTGACGAAGGGCAGCACGCGTTCCACGATCGCGGACGGAATGCCGCGCACCAGCCAAAGCTCGTCGCTGTGCGGAAACGGCGCATGGCGCGGTAGATAGGAGGCGCCAAGCGTGCGGTAATAGGAATCCTCCGGATTGTCCTGACCCGGTTCCGTCGCCGAGCGCCAGGCCAGGATGCGATCGGCATAGGCAGGCGCATCCATCGCTGAGACGCCGAGCGCCGTCATCAGGCCAACCAGCATCGGTTTCGGCGCCGCGTTGAGATCAACGCGCGCGGCCTCCGAGCGGAAGGTGACGCTCACCCGGCCGGCGCCGACGCGCGCATTGAAGGTGCCGCTGGTGGGACGCGCGGCCTCGGGTTGCGCGGTCAAACGGTAGGCCGCAAGTTCAAGGCCGGCGTTCACCAGCGCATCCGCCTGCAACCGGTCGGCGCTGACGGCCACCGTGACCGCGGTGTTGGTGACATAGGTCAGATAGATCAGCGCGAGCGCGGCCAGCGCCGCCAGCATCCACAGCACGACGACGACGATGAAGCCGCGGCCGTCACGAAGGCTCGCACGGTGGGAGCTGGCGCCGTTCACAGCTGCTGCTCCTCTTTTTTCTCGGCCTGTTGCGGCCGACCACGCGCCGCCACGCAGGTCGTCGGGTTCTTGGCCCGCGCGCATTCGGCCGGTGCCGTGATGTGCGGGACCACCGCACCCGAGACCGCCAGCACCTGCCCGGTGGCGCTGTTGCGCACGGTGACGCGGATACGGTCCGGCAATTGCGTCTGGCCGCGCCAGGTCGGCAGCCACTGACCGTCCGACCCGGCATAGGCGAAGCTGATGCGGAACGGCGCACGGATCAGCACGACCTGGTCCACGAAACGGATCTGCCCGTCCGACGGCATCGGCTGGAACGGCGCGCGCTCGCGCACCAGCGCCAGCCCCTGCGCGTCGGCCTTCTCGATCAGACGGATGAATTCGAGGCCCGGACGCGCGCTCGGGCCGAGCGCCGTGCGCAGAAAGGTCACCGACAATTCGGCGCCGTCGAACAGCGGCGCCTTGGCATCGCCGTTGACGGTGATCTGCTCGGCGACCGACAGGTCGGCAACGATGCGGTCGATGCCGGTTGCCAGACGTTCGGCGCGCTGCACGCGGGCAATGCCGCGATTCCAGTTCGGCAGCCATTGCGCCGTCACCGTCGCCAGCGCCCCCAGGATCACGGTCATCAAGAGCGTCGCAAGCAACACTTCGAGCAGCGTGAAGCCTGCCTCATCGGCCAGCGCATGGCGCAAGCGCTTCATTGCCAGGCCCTTCATTGCAAAGCCCTCGGCACCAGCTTCACCGTCGTGATCTGGATCACAGCTCCGTCGGCGCGCTGGAGGCGCAGATTGACGGCCATCGGCACGAAGCGATCGGTGGCGGGATTGCCACCCGCCACGTTCATCGGCGCGACGTCGACGCGCCAGCGGCTGCCGGCAAGCTCGCCGCTCTGCCGGCCGGGCTTCAGCAATCCGCGCGCCGGCAGGTCCGCAAGCAGCGTCTCGGCGGTGCCCGATAGCGCCAGATGCTGATCGATCGCGCGCGTGCCCCGGGTCGTCGTGGCAATGACCGAGCCGATCGCCCCGAGCATGACCACGATGATCGCGAGCGCGACCAGCGCCTCGATCAGGGTGAAGCCGGCAGCGTCAGAGCAGCTTCTGCGGGACAATCTCGACGCCTCCGGTCAGCCAGTTGACGCGCACCTCGTAGCCCATGCCGGGTCGCGCCAGCGCGATCGTTCCCCCGCACGACATGCCCGACGGAAAGAAATCGATCGACCGCCCCACCGCGCGATCGGCACAGCGCGTGGCCAGCGTCGCCTGCACGACCACATCGGCCGGCAGGCGGATGGTCCGCCCGGTGACGCCGGAGCGGATCGCACGCGCGTCCGCATCCACCTGTGTCGTCACCCTCACTTGCCGGCGCAGCGCCGCATTGCGGTCGGCCTTCAGCAAAGCCGCAGTCTCGACGGCGTAGCTTTCCAGCCTGGCACGCGTCGTCGAGCGCGGGATCGCCGGCAGGATGATCGCTGCGAGCAGGCCGATGATCGCGAGCACGCACAGGATCTCGATCAGCGCGAAGCCGCGCGCGCCGCGGATATCTTCAGCGCGTGTTGCTGGCAATGTCGGCTGCCGTTCCACTGCCGCCTTCCTGACCGTCCGATCCGAGCGAGATGATGTCGTAGGGTGCGCTCGCGCCCGGCGAGCGATAGACATAGACGTGGCCCCAGGGGTCGTTCGGCACCAGACCGCCGCGCAAATACGGCCCGTTCCAGCCGGCTTGATTGGTGTTGCGGGTCAGCGCAGCGAGGCCTTCGTTCGAGGTCGGATAGCGCCCGAGATCGAGATAATAGAGATCGAGCGCGCTGGAGAAGCTCTCGATCTGGATCTTCGCCGCCTTCGCCTTGGACTCGCTGAGATAGTTCAGCACCCGCGGGCCGACCAGCGCCATGATCATGCCGATGATGGTGATGACGACCAGCATCTCGACGAGCGTGAAGCCCGCCTCCCCTCGGCGTGCAGCGCGCCGGCCGCGCGTTGGATGTTTGGTCACTTCAAGCCTCTCATGTTCCATGCCTTAACCGACAATCTGGCTCACCGACATCAGCGCCGTCATCACCGAGGTGATCAGGCCGCCGACGACCAGCGAAATCGCGATGATCGCCGCCGGCCCCGCAATGCCGACGGCGCGGTCCAGCGTACGCTGCAATTTGGTTTCGTAGAATTCGGCGACGCGCCCCGACAGCATCGGCAATTGCCCGGTCTCGTCACCGAGCCAGAGCATGCGTACCGCCATCGCCGGCAGCGCCTGTGTTTCGGCCAGCGCGTCGGAGAGCTTCGAGCCATGGCGGACGCGGTCGGCGGCATCGCTCCAGACCGCGGACGGCCCGGTCGTCGCCATCATGTCAACCAGGATGCGCAGCGTGGTGGTGAGATTGACGCCGCTGCCGAGCAGCAGGCCGAGATTGCGGCAGAATAACGCGGTGCGGTACGCGCTCATGATGTTGCGGATCGCCGGCAGCCGCGTGATCGCATTGGTGATGCCGCGGCGGATACGCTCCTGCCGCAGCAGCAGCCATGTCGCGGCGATGATGGCCGCAAGCCCAGCCAGCACCGCATCGGAATTGCCGCGCAAAAAGGTCGAGATGTTGAGGAAGACACCGACGACCGGATCGACCTTGGCGCCGAAATCCTGCAGCACGGATGCGAACTGCGGCAGTACGAAAGTGAGGAAGAACAGCAGCACGCAGCCGGCCGCGCCGAGCACGAACACAGGGTAGCGGATCGCATCCGACAGCCGGCGTCGCAACGCCTCGCCGCGCGCGCGTTCGCCGGCCAGCACCTCCAGCACCTGATCGAGCGAGCCCGAGGCCTCGCCGACCCGCACCAGCGCGATATACATCGGCGGAAACAGGCCTTCGTGCCGCGCCAGCGCTTCGGCAAAGCTGTCGCCCGAGACGACGCGCGAACGGATGTCGGCCACGACCGGGCGCAGCCGGCCGAAATCGGGATCGGCCGCGAGCAGCTCCAACCCGTCATTGATGCGGGCGCCCGCGCGCAGCAGCAGTGCGAGGTCGCGGGTGAAGATGGTGACGTCTTCCGGCTTCGGCCTGTTGAAGAGGCTAGTCACGCGGCCGGAGGCGCCACCCTCCTCCGGCGTGACGTTGTCCACCAGGACGAGCCCGAGCCGCTCGATCCGCTGCGCGACGTCGCCCGGCGCAGGCGCGGCGATGGCGCCGGAGACCAGTTCGCCGTTGGCGTTGAGCGCGCGATAGCGATAGTTCGGCATGGGCGTCAGCGCACCGTTGTGACGCGGAAGACTTCGGGCACGGTGGTGAGGCCGGCCCGGCATTTGGCCACCGCGTCCTCCAGCATCGTGGTCATGCCGCCCCGCATCGCGGCGGCATCGATGCTGTGGGAATCCGTCTGCGGTCCGACCAACGCACGCACCTCGTCGGACATTTCAAGGATCTCGAACACGCCGTTGCGGCCGCGATAGCCGGTACCGCCGCAGCGTTCGCAGCCACCGGCCTCGTGCACGACCTCGCCGCACTTGAAACCGATGATGGCAAAGCGCGGGTCCTTGGCGAGATCGGCCTCGGTCAGAGCATGCGGTACCTTGCAGCGGTCGCAGAGCATGCGCACCAGACGCTGCGCCACCACCGCACGCAGCGTGGACTTCAGCAGGAAACCCTCGATGCCGAGATCGATCAGCCGCGGCATGGCGGCCGCCGCCGTCTCGGTGTGCAGCGTCGTCAGCACGAGATGGCCGGTCAGCGCGGCATGGATCGCGATATGAGCGGTCTCGGCGTCGCGAACTTCGCCGACCATGATCACGTCGGGGTCCTGGCGCACGAAGGCGCGCATCGCCGAGGCGAAGGTCAGCCCGATCGACGGCTTGACCTGGGACTGGTTGATGCCGGGGATCTCGTATTCGACGGGATCCTCGATGGTGAGGATTTTTCGCGTCGGCTCGTTCAGGATCGACAGCATGGTCGCAAGCGTCGTGGTCTTGCCGCTGCCGGTCGGTCCGGTGACGACGATCATGCCGTGCGGCATCGCCAGCAGCCGCGTCATCAGGCTCTCGTCGCGCGCGGCCAGACCAAGCTTGCTCATCTCGAGCAGGCCGCGGTCGCGCGGCAACAAGCGAATGACTGCGCTCTCGCCGTGCTGCGTCGGCATGGTCGCGACGCGGACGTCGATCTCGCTGCGCCCGACGCGCACGCGCGCCGCGCCGTCCTGCGGCAGCCGCCGTTCCGCGATGTTGAGGCTGGCGAGAATCTTGATGCGCGAGATCAGCGCCTGCGGCGGGATGCCGTGCGGCGACGGCAGCGCGCGCAGCAAGCCGTCGACGCGCATGCGCACCGTGAGCCCGGCACGGAATGGTTCGACGTGAATGTCGCTGGCACGCAAATCCACCGCGCGCTCCAGCAGATCGTTGAGCGCACGCACCACCGGCGCGCCGCTGGCGAGATCGCGCAGGCTCTCGATGTCGTCGTCGGATTGTTGCGCAACGCTCCTGCCGCTTCGATCGGCATTGGCGTCGTCGGCCTCGGCCCGTTGATCGAGGACTGTCGTAATGTCCTCATATGACGCCACGACGACATCGACCGGCGTTCCGAACACGATTTCGGCGGCGCGAATGGCCGCCGTGTCGGAGGGGTCGGCAACAGCCAGCTGAAAGACGTCATTGGTCGCGCTGAAAGGAAAGATGGTGGATTCACGCAGGAAGCGGCGCGAAAAGCCGTCGAGACGGGGCGTGGCCGCGAGCAATTGCGGAAGGCTCAGCCGCGGCATTGCAAAATAGTCGGAGACTTCGTCGGCGAATTCGGCCGCAGAAAGATCGGTGGCCTCCCACAATTCGCGCAATGGGCGCGTGAGCGCGGGATTGCCCGACTTGTCCGCATGGGCGCGCGCCCGCGGCGGCAGTGAGTACTTTTCCAGGAGGTGCTGCCGGAAGCTATCTGCGGAGCGGTCGCGCATCGCATTCACAGCGTTGACCTTGTTACCTGAATGCAACAACTTCGGCGGGGCCAGGAGGCCCTTTACCCTTGACTTATTTCTTAGCAAAAACATAATCGTGGCGCAAACTATTGCGCGTCCGAACCAAGGGGGATCGGATGCAATTTCCAATCACTTCCAGCGTTGGCAGGCGTATTTTGTTTGAAGTGGTCCAGCCGCTTTTGCGACTCCGCTCGGCGTTGCCTGGAACGCTCATCCTGCTGTCCTCCGCCTTCGTGCTCGGCGCCTGCATCGTCACCGCCGACCAGTCCGTGGAAGCAGATCCAAAGGATCCGCGCGCCCAGGACATTGCCGACAAGATCCGCTCCCTCGATCTCCAGCCGCGGCAACCCGCGGACACGGGATCGGGTGGCGTCGCGCAGGCGAGATCGTCCAAGCCCGCGATCTATCTGAGCGATGGTGCAACGCCGCAAGGCGGTGCTCTTGCCGAGCGCGACGATTCCGGCGGCAGCGGCTACGACCTCAATTTCGAGAACGCACCGGTCGCCACCGTCGCAAAGGTCATTCTTGGTGACGTAATGAACGTCGGCTACACGATCGATCCGCGGGTGCAGGGAACCGTGACGCTGGCCTCGGTGCGGCCGGTCCCCAAGGCGGACGCGCTGTTCGTGCTGGAAAACGCGCTGCGCATGTCCGGCGTCGCATTGGTGCGCGACCGCACCGGCTATCGCCTGCTGCCGGCGCCGGAAGCCGGTCCCGGCGGCGTCGACCGCGCGGCGAACGCGGCGGCCGGCCAGGGCGTCACGGTGGTGCCGCTGCGCTATGTCTCGGCGCAGAACATCTTCAAGCTGCTCGATGCCTTCGGCGTGAAGGCCTCGACCATGCGGTCCGACAACGCCCGCAACACACTGCTCGTCAGCGGCAGCGGCACCGACCGCGCCACCGCGGTCGACACCATTCTCTCCTTCGACGCCGACTGGATGCGCGGGCAGTCCGTCGGCATCTTCCCGGTGCGCAATTCCTCGCCGGAGCCCGTCATCACCGAGATCGAGAAGATCATGGATTCCGGTGAAGGCGGCATGAGCCAGAACATGATCAAGCTCCAGCCGATCGCGCGGCAGAACGCGATCCTCGTGGTCACCCAGAAGCCGGAATACCTCAAACGCGCGCAGACCTGGATCGCGCGGCTCGATCGCTCCGACACCGACGGGGTGAACCTGAAGTCCTATCCGCTGCGCTACGGCAATTCCAAGCTGATCGTGGCAATGCTGAACGACATGCTGTTCAGCCAGGGCGCGACGAGCAGCTCGACGCTCGACAACGCCTCGAGCCAGATTTCGCCGGGCGCCGGGATCTCGACCTCGACGTCGAACAATCCGGTGGCCTCGCTCAGCGCGCTGCCGACCGCCGCCGCCGGCGCCTCTACTCCGGTCACCGCGCCCGGGGGATCGGCATTCGGTGCCCGCCCCGCACCGGCCGCATCGGCGACGCCTGCGCAAGACACGGGCCTCGGCGCACTGTCGGGCGGCGGAGCGAAGCCGGGCCTCAACGGCATCCTCCAGAACGTCCGGCTCACCGCCGACGTGACAAACAACGCGGTGCTCGTTTACGCCAACCAGGAGGCGCAGCGCATCGTCGAGCAGACCATCCGGCAAATCGACCGGCCACAGCGCCAGATCGCGATCGAGGCGACGATCGCCGAGGTGACGCTGAACGACCAGCTGAACTATGGCGTGCAGTTCTTCCTGGCGAGCCAGAAAGGCTCGATCTCCAACACCATCTCCGGCGTCAGCAATGCCGCGACGGTTGGCAGCGGTGCCGTCGAAACGGCGTCCAACGCCGTCAACACTGCGGCCGGCGCGCTGGTTGGGCGCGTCCTGCCCGGCTTCAACTTCCTGATCGGCTCCGAGAACTCGCCGCGCGTCGTGCTCGACGCGCTACACGGCATCACCAACGTCAAGGTGCTGTCGAACCCGTCGCTGGTGGTGCTGGACAATCAGCCGGCGACCTTGCAGGTCGGCGACCAGGTGCCGTTCTCGACCGGCACCGCGACGGTGCTGACCGCCAACAACACCGTGGTCAACACCATCGACTACAAGAACACCGGCATCATCCTGCGCGTGCTGCCGCGCGCCAACGCCAACGGCAATGTCGTGCTCGACATCGAGCAGGAGATCTCGAACATCGCCGCCGGCAGTGCCAATTCGCTGACGCCGACGATCTCGCAGCGCCGGGTCAAGAGCTCGATCGCGGTGACGAGCGGCCAGACCGTGCTGCTCGCCGGTTTGATCAGCGAGACCGAGAACAAGCAGCGCCAGGGCATCCCGATCCTGGATTCGATTCCCGGCGTGGGCGACGCCTTCTCGCATCAGACCAACGCACGCGCACGCACCGAGCTGATCCTGTTCATCCGCCCGACCGTGATCAAGGACGGCGTCGATGCGCATGTCATCGCCGAGGAGATGCGCAGCAAGATGAACGGCCGCCTGGTCGGCACCAGCAATCCCGTCGTCACCGTGAGCCCGCCCAAGGCGGCGCGCTGACAGCGTGACGGAAGAGGCTGTGAACGAGGGAACGGGCCCCGCGCTCGCACTCAGCGTTGCCCTGCTGCTGGGCGTGTTCGCAAGCCTCGTCACCGCGCCCGGCGCAGAGGGCCTGTACGGCGCGTACCTCGCCGCCCTGATGCTCGCGATCGCGGCGTATGATGCCCGCCACTACCTCATTCCCAACGCGCTGACGGGGGCCGCTTTCGCGCTCGCCTTGCTCCGTGCCGCCGCGTTCGTTCCGGATATCGGCATCGAGGCGCTGCTCTGGCCGGTGGCCCGCGCCGTCGCCGTGGCGCTCCCGCTGCTGCTGCTGATGGCGCTCTACCGGCGCTGGCGCGGCCGCGACGGGCTCGGGCTCGGCGACGTCAAGCTCGCCGCGGTCTGCGGGGCCTGGCTCGACCTTGCGACCGTCGCTGCGGTGATCGAGCTGGCGGCGCTGCTCGCCATCGCCGCCTATGCGGCTAATGCCGCACTGCGAAGACGACCGCTGCGCGGGACCGCTTTCCTGCCCTTCGGGCTGTTCCTAGCCCCGGCGATCTGGATCGGTTGGCTGGGCGAGACCTGGTATGCGGGCTGGCTGGGCGGTTGGCCGGGCTAAGGGGCGATGATCCCTGGATGAATCGTCATTCCAGCGCAGGCGGGACGCGGTCGTCCTCCTACTGTGCATGGGGTTGTTTTTGCGTTTTTGTTGTTGGGGGGGCCGAACGGCCGGGGGAAAGCCGGGCGTCGGGAGATCAGTGCTCGCGGCTCGGCGCCCATTCCAGGGCCCGCAGGCGGGCCTGGGCGATCTCCCCGCGCGTCATCTTGGTGGTGACGGCATCGCGGATCCGGACCCGGGCCTCGCGCACCGGCGGCGGCGCTGCGGCCGTCGACAGGTTGAGCCATTTGGAGGCCTCGACGATGTCCTGCGGCACGCCGCGGCCGGTCTCGAACAGAAAGCCGAGATAGGACTGCGCCGCTGCATTGCCGCGCTCGGCGAGCGGGATGCCTGAACAGAGAGGCAAGCTGCCTAAACTACTGCTGTTCATGGATGTCAACAGGAGACGGGTAGCCTCGGAAAATCCACAGCCGAAAACTGGCTTCCTCTATTCGACGCGTGTATTGAACCTTCGTAGCGGACGAGCAGGTCAGCACTGGGAGCAAGACGTGGCTCAGCGAATTTCCGGCCTCTATCGGGCGGTTCGACTACCGCTATTCTACAAGGGACTGATGTTTGCACTTGGCGCGGACAATGGGATCAGGCGGTACGTAAATGAAGCGCTGGAGCCAAGACCCGGCATCAGGATGCTGGATGTCGGCTGCGGCCCGGCAAACATTCTCGCCTATCTGCCCTCTCTCGACTACACCGGCTTGGACCTCAATGAGAAACACATTGCGTTCGCGCGGGAGATCTACGGCGACCGCGGCCGTTTTATTGTCGGCAACGCCGCCGATGATTTGCGGCAGGACGAAAAAAGCTTCGACCTGATCAATGTTTCCGCTCTCCTCCATCATCTCTCCGACGACGAGGCTCGTTCGTTGTTTGCCTCGTTGAAGCTCCTGCTCAAGGAGGGGGGAAGGATTGTGACGCTCGACAACGTCTGGCTTCCGCGACAGCGCGCGGTCGTCAAGCTCGTCAACAAGCTGGACTCCGGACTCAATATCAGGACTCCCGACGGTTACCTGGCACTCCTGAGCGACCTCGGCTTCGAGGTTCAACCTCGCTTCTTTCACGACCTCCTTCGAATTCCCTACGACCACTTCGTCATGGTCGCCAGAAACAGGCCCACGTCGATCGCCTAGCTAGACGCCGGTGGCGCCTCGCTCCGACCGGTCGCTGAATAAAGAGCCTCAATGCTCGCGGCTCGGCGCCCATTCCAGCGCCCGCAGGCGCGCTTGCGCGATCTCCCCACGCGTCATCTTGGTGGTGACGGCGTCGCGGATCCGGGCCCGTGCCTCGCGCGTCCGCGGGGACGCGGCGGCGGTCGACAAATTAAGCCATTTGGAAGCTTCGACGATGTCCTGCGGCACGCCCTGGCCCCGGTCGTAGAGCAGCCCTAGCGAATATTGGGCGAGGCCGTCGCCCTGCTCCGCCGCTCGCCGGTACCACATCGCGGCTTCCGTATAGTTTAGCGGCACACCGCGGCCGGTCTCGAACATGTAGCCGAGGTAGGACTGCGCCGCGGCACTTCCCCGCTCGGCGAGCGGAATGAAAATGCGTGATGCCGTCACATAGCTTTGGCGATTGAAGGCGGAGACGCCTTGGCGGAGGGATTGGGCGTGGGCCGGGATGCCAAACGCCGTCAGCATTGCCACGACGGCAAAAGCGCACAATGCTCGTTGCAAAACGAACATCGGCCGTCGAGCTGCGGGGCAGCGAAGTTGAGGATCGTTTGTCTCGGCGTTCTCCATTGCAATCCACCCTTAACACACGCAAGCGAGAGCGGTCCACCGACGCAGTACGGGGCACGGTGCCTCCATCACGCCCCCGCCCATGCACATGCGTGCCCGCACGCTACGCAGCGCGCCCGACGACAACCCGGCTGCCTCCTGCCGGCCAGCTGACGCCGGCCAGCGTTAAACGGACTTCGGCGCGGAGGATCGCAAGCAGCACGCGATTGGCCGCAGAACTCAACCCGAACTCATAGGCGTCCTCATCCGCCGACCTTCGCCGAGCCACCAGACGACTGGCCGCCATCAGGGGTAACAGCAGCGCCGTGAACGAAGACGAGAACAGAATATCGAAACCGTTGCGGCGCAGCTTCGCCTCAAGTTCGCCGCGCCCGTAGCGGCGCTCATGATGCGCGACTTCGTCGGCCCGGCTCCACAACCATTGATGTTGCGGTACTGCGATGATTGTCCCCCCGCCGGTTTCGGTCGCGGAGCGCAATGCACGCAGCACCGCCTCGTCGTCGGCGATATGTTCAATCACATCGAATGCGCCGGTCAGGTCGAAAGCACCAACGGCCGGGATATCCCGGGCATCCATCTGGACGAACTCCACCTCGGAGGGCAGCCTTTGTCTGGCGTGAGCGAGCCCGGCCGGATGCAATTCGGAGCCAACCAGGCGTTCCCAGCGCCGGGATCGAGCGAAATCGCGCAACACGAAGCCGGTGCCGCAGCCGATCTCCAGAAACCGCCGCGCGTGCGGAAAGAACTTGTCGGCCAGACCGACCAGCAGAAGGTTGCGCGCGACAAACCAGAAATGACCGGGCTCATGCTCGGCCAGGTATTCGAAGGCTTTGGGATCGAAGCCGCTGATACTGTCGGCAAGCTCCGGGGCGAACAAGGGAACGCCGTCCGCTTGTGGAAAGACATGGCCGCACGCGGGACATAGCCAGCCTGGTGGCCACACCCTCTCACCATCAATCTGTTCGACCGCGCTACAGATCAGACAGCGCCGAAAAGCCGCGTTGTCGCTCATGCCGTGCATAAGCACCTAAATTTGCCGGCGCGCTCATGGGTAGGGACATGCGGAAGGATCATTGGATCAGTATAGCATGGCCGCCCAGGTTATCTAGAACCCGATCAGTCCATCATCATGACCGACCAAATCCGATATTCGAACGCAAACCTTCCGTGCAAAAATGGCGCTCCGACGATTACGACGTCGGAGCGCCATTGGTCTTTTGTGATACCCGCAGCGCAGCCGGGGGTGTTATTTCAAGGCCGGCGCCGGAAGCAACGTCAAGGTGCCGTTGGCACCGTTCTGGTCAAGCTGGTTGGTGCCGTACGAATTCACCGCTCCATTGACACCGGTTCCGTTCGCGGTGATCAGGGAATCTCCAACGCGCATGAATGCCACACCACCCGCGTTCTGGATTCCCGTGCCGTTGCCGGTCACGGCGACGCGCCGAAGCATCATGCCCGCCACGGCCGAAGACGAGGTCGCGTTCGCCCCAATCAGCGTATTTTCGGCGAGCACGGAATCACTGACGCTGACGTTAACGACGCCGCCGGAGCTTCCGTCCGCCTGAATGCCCGTGGTGTTGCGGTTGGCGATCACGTGATCGATGGCTCCAGAGGTGCCGCCGCCACTCGGTTTGATCGTGATGCCGGCTCCGGTCGAGCCGTTCCCGTTGTTGAACAGCGTCGTGCGTGTAACCACAAACCTTGCGTTGGTGGCCGGCTGAATTGTGATTCCGCCGGTGAGGAAATCGCGGATTATGCAATCCTCGACGTGAAGAAGGGCGCCGGAGTTGAACAAGACGCCGCTCAGCCCAGTGCTGAGGCCTTCAAAATCCAAACCCTTCAAGTAGAGATAGTCATTCGCTCCGCCGGAGAAGATAACGCCGTTGGTCCCCGATACGACGACGCCAGCGGTCCCTGCTTGACAGGAGATCGTCATCGACTTGGTGACGGTGACCGCTCCGAATCCACCCGGATCCAAGCAGTTGATTTCCCCGCCCGCGGCGGTCTTGGAAATGGCTCCTGCGAAAGTCTTGCAGGGTGCGGTGCGGCTGCAGGGATTGGCGTCGTCACCGACGCCGGAGACCCAGGTTCGAGACGCCTGGGCGTGGGCCGGTGCCGAAACCAGCAATGGACTAATTAAGCCGATAGCTAAAGCGAACAGGACAATGCGGCGCATAATTTGCCTCCGTTGGCGGGATAAGTTCTTCACTGCTAAGACTTTGGGTGACTATACACTTGGGCCGCCGGGCAGGTATTAGGCCCGACTTCCACGAAAAATTCGGACAGCCTGTACCGTTCAATGGTGAGAGGCCCCCTTTCCACGCTCGAAAGGTCGATGCGTCGGGGCTCTCGGAAAACGAATGCCCCTGCCAAAATCTGGAGGCGAGCGTCTGTAGAAACCCGCGACCAAAAACCTTCCATAGTTAAGTTGTGCAACCTTGCAAAAGGTTCGATGGAGGCCTTACGTTTTCCGCTGCCCCGCAGATCGTATGACCTAGTCGTATTACAAAGAGTCAGCGAAATTGCCCTACCCGGCTGCCGCGCATGCGTGTCACGTCATTGTCACGTCGATCGCGACACCCCTGTGCGGAAGTGACGCGGCGTGATACTGGTATTTCCTGTCCAAATGAACAAGCATCCTTTTATTCTCGTGACCGGCGCAGCCGGGTTCGTCGGATCGCACGTTGCGCGTCTGGCGAAAACCGCCGGCTTGGAGATACGAACTCATTCGCGTCGCTCGGGGCCGGGCATCGACTTCTCGGCCGACCTCAGCGATCCAACCGCGTTGCGTAGCCTGCCTTGGGACACGATCAGCACGGTCATCCACTGCGCGGCAGCCATTCCGTCGCGCTCGGCGGCGTTTGCGCGCGATAATGTCGAGGCAGCGGCCGCTCTCGCCGACATCCTGCTGGAAGCAAAACCGCTGCGCCGCCTGGTTCATGTCTCCAGCATTGCCGTCTATCGGCGCCCGAGTTCGGCGGATTGGTTGATCTCGGAAAAAGCCGAAGTCATTGACGAGAATGAGATTGCGCCCGATTCCTACGCGCACAGCAAGCGACGAGTAGAGATCGCTCTCGATGACGTGGCGCGACAACGACCGGACGTCTCGGTCTGTCACCTGCGCGCATCGTCGATCTACGGATCCGGAATGGTAGGCACGACGTTATTGCCGGTATTGGTTCGCCGCGCGCGGCAAAACGAGCCGATAGTGCTTCGGGGACCGCGCGCCTATCGCCAGAACTTCGTTCATGTCATGGACGTCGCATCCCTTGCCCTTGCCATGGCCGGGGATGCGATTGGCAGGTCCGAGCCCGTACTCAACGCATTCTCAGACGATAGCTGCGGATTGTTCGAACTCGCTGATCTGGTTCGAACCGTACTCGGAAGTTCGAGCACGACCGTCGACGAGACGGACGACATCGATTGTCCGGTTCCAGTCTTCGAGAATCGGCTTGCCAAGCGGTACCATGCTCGCTTTCGGTCGCTGCGCGACAATCTGCGGGATATTCCCGCATGACCATCAGGGTGGCAATAACAGGCATCAGCGGCGACGTCGGACTGGGTGCGATCCAGGGCCTGCGGGCCGCACTGAACGGACAGGACGACATCTGGCTTCTCGGCACCGACGCCGGAGATGACTGTCCGGCCAGGCATATGGTCGATGTATTTACCAGGCTGCCCGTGGTCGCCGCCCCCCAATATCTCGATACTCTCGTATCGCAACTGCGCGCAAACAAGATCGACGTTCTCCTGCCGGGCATCGATTCCGAAATCATCCTGCTGTCGCGTGAACGGAATCGATTCGAAACCGCAGGAGTGAAGGTAGCGCTTGCACCGGCCGACCTGATCGAAGCTGCAGACGACAAGCTCGCCACCGCGGCCTTTGTTGCGGCCCACGGTCTGAATGCGCCGCCGACCTGCGATGCGGACGCTCCTCAAGAGCTGGAATTCCCAGTGATCGCGAAACCGCGGCACGGTCAAGGCAGCAAGGGCATCGTGATCCTCGACGACCGCCGCAGCCTGGATGCTTTTCTGGCCGAGCGCCGTCCCGACTATTGCCTGCAGCGCTACGTCAACGGCCCGGAGATAACGATCGGATTTCTCTACGATTGGAACGGCATCCTGCGCGACGCCATCGCGATGGAGCGAACCCTGGAGAGTGGACGAACGGTCCGTGCGACGGTCGTCCGCTCGCCGGATATCCTGCGTTTCATCGAAGATTTCGGCGCCAGGATCATAGGAGCGGGCGCGGTGAACGCTCAGCTTCGCCTTCACCCCGAACTCGGCCCTCAGATCTTCGAGATCAACGCCAGGCTGTCGGGCTCAACGGCGATGCGCGTGGCGGTCGGATTCAATGATCCGCTACGAATCGTGAGACACCTTGCCCGGGGGGTGCCAATGGATCGCGCGGCCGTATATGATGCAACCGTATGTCGGGCGTCGACCGAACTGGTGGTGACGCGGCCGGCGATTGAGGGTACCAATCTCGATTGAAAGGATCCGGCTTGAGGTGAACGAGATCAATATCAATCGCCAGGGCCGGCGCGAGGCGCGCGACGAGATCGCGGTCATCGTGCCGGTCTATATGGGCGCCGAAGTCTTGCGGGAGCTCAGCGCACGGCTGGTTGCAACGCTTCAATCGATCACGTCTGACTTCTCGATTGTTCTCGTGGACGACCGCGCGCCGGACAACGCCTGGCCTATTATTGCCGAATTGTGTACCGGCGACCCTCGAATCAAAGGCATTCAACTCAGCCGAAACTTCGGACAGCACTACGCCCTCACCGCAGGCATCGATTATGCCGACGCGCGATGGTACGTCGTCATGGACTGCGACCTTCAGGACGCACCCGAGGATATCCCGCGCCTCTATGCGAAGGTGCTGGAAGGATTTGACATGGCGATCGCGACCCGACGCAAGGAGGGGCATGGCGTCATCAAGCGGATCGGATCGCGGCTGTTCTACACGACCTTCAGCATGCTGGCCGGCTTCGATATGGACTGGACCATCGGAAATTTCCGCATCTTCTCAAGCCAGATTGCCGCGGGCTTCCGCGACATGCGGGAACAGATGCGCTGCCTGCCCGCAAGCTTCAGCATTATGGGATTCGAAGCAACGGAGGTGGAGATTCCCCACCATCCGCGTACCTATGGAGAATCCTCCTACACGCTGAAAAAGCTCGTCAAGCTTGGCAGCACCATGGTCCTTGCGCATTCGCAGATTCCGCTCAGGCTCGTGATGGTTTCCGGCTTTGTGATTGCGGCCGTGGCGATGCTGGCGGGACTCGGGATCGCGATCGCTCACGTGTACGGCTTTGTTCAGGTGCCGGGATACACAAGCCTGATCGTTGCCATCATCGCCATCGGCGGTGTCCAGATCTTCATGACGGGGGTGGTCGGCATTTACGTCGGGAAGTGTCTCGACGAGGCCAAACGGCGGCCGCTCTATTTCGTCAGGGATCTGCGCAATCTGACGCTGTCGCGCAATCGAAACGAAAATGCCGACTTCCTCCAGCAGCGGTGACGCGTGGGGTCGACCTTACCGGTCACGTTTGAAGCGCAGGACAACCTCCCAGCCGCCCACCAGCGTCCAGATCGGGTCCATTGGCCCGGGCCGCCTCACTGCCAATTCCAGATGAGAGGGCAGCTTCATCACGAAGGCCGCGATTGTTCGCGCCGGCGCTTCAAGAAGGGTCGTCTCGATCAGTGAGGCGCGCGAGACGATCGTCTCGGCCTTCAGCTCAAAGGTCTGGACGAATCGATTCCAGAACGAGCTCCCCATGTCATGAACATGGGCGGGATAAGTCAGATCGAACTTCCGGATCAGGCGTGCCAGTGGGATCATGAACGGGGTTCTGGCGTAGAAATATGCCCCCGGCCGCGCTAACGTCGCCAACGTGCGAATGACGGCGTTCACCTGCGGAACATGCTCCAGTACCGCACTGGCGAGGATGAGGTCATAATCGCCTCCAACGTCGCGAAGCTCCTTGCAGCCTTGCAGGGTTATGCGTCCGTCGCCGGATGCGCGCGGCGCCTCGAAATCAACGACGTCAATGTGGATGCCGCAATCGCCGGACTTGTCCAGGAGCCCTTTTGCTATCGCGTAGGCAACGCTCCCATCACCACCGCCATAATCGAGAATGCGTAGCGGGCGCGCCCCAACCAGGCCGGACATTGGCGCTGTCACGTGACGCGCGAAGTAACCCGTATCCGATGTCGTGGTCCTCAGCTCGGTGTCTGCATAATACTGCGCATAGTACCTGGCGAGCAGATCGCCCTTCGGCATGTGCGATGCCGAACAGCCGCGGCATCTGCCGCATTTGAGCATGGCGATGTCGGGCGCAGCCTGAATCTGAAAGACCGCTTCGCGCGGCTCGGACGATAGACAAATCGGACAGGCATCGAGTGCCGGAACGATGTCCGACGCGCCACAATGGATTCCCTTGTGAAACGACGTTGCCCGCAAGATGCCTCCTCGCGCCTGGAGTGAAGATCGAAACCCTATTCTCCTAGCGGGATCGCCGTCCGCGACGCAAGATGCGTCAGGGCCTGAATGTCCGAAAGCCAGGTCGTGGCGGAAAGTCGCCTCTTTCCGCGCGTCCCGTTGAAGCGCGAGGCACGACCGGCTTCGGTCGATCGCCAGATCAGCCCCGCTTCGGCGATGGAAGAGCTAGTGACCGAACAAGTCGGCGTGCGACTGAGCCAAAAGGAACTGCGTCAGATACGCGCCCACATCGTGAGCGTCGGGCGTGACGCTCAATTCGGGCTGCGATTGGAAGTTGCCGGTCTGCGCCGCATGCTGGAGGTCGGTCAGGGACGTGCCACCGGGGGCAGCGAAGAACTCGTGGAGCCAAGCGCTGTCGCTTGCCGCCATCGGGCTCGCCGCCGGAATGCCGATCGTACCGTCGCCGTTCAGATCCTGGTGGAAGCTGGTCTCGAGCGATTCCAGCGTGCTGCTCGTTGCCGACACCAGGCCGATGTTCGAGAGGTAGTTACCATTCGTGTCCGTGTACCAGACGCCATATTGGTTGGTCGCTGCAACTTTCCACGCCACCTCATAGCCAGTCGAGGTCTGTTCGCCACCGATCGGCGTAATGCCCGGAAACTGGTCCGCCACGACCGGCACGCCTTGAAATTTCAGCTCAGGCCCTGTGCCGCCACTGTAGAGATAGTAGTTACTGCCGACCTGCGTCAGGTTGGTCGAACCGGCAGACTCGATTACTGTCCCCACTGCGGCAGCGACGCCGATGACGCCATCCCCGTTCAGATCCTGCTGGAAACTAGGCTCCAGCGATTCCAGCACATTGCTGGTCCCCGACACCACACCGATGTTGGAAAGATAATTGCCACTGCTGTCAGTGTACCAGACTCCATAATTGGTGGTGCCGTCGATGTGCCATGCCACCTCGTAGCCTGTCGCGGTCTGTTCGGCGCCGATCGCGGTGACGCCACTGAACTGACCCGGAACCACCGCGGAGCCGTTGAACATCAGCTCGGGCCCGGTCCCGCCGGCGACAGGATTCATGAAGTAGTTGCCGCCGACCAGAGCCAGGCTGGTTGAGCCGGCAGACTCGATCACCGTCGCCGGAACGCCGATGATACCGTCTCCGTTCAGATCCTGATGGAAACTGGACTCCAGCGTTTCCAGCGTGCTGCTGGTGCCCGACACCACCCCGATGTTGGAAAGATAGTTGCCGCTGCTGTCGGTGTACCAGACTCCATAATTGCTGGTGCCGTCGATATGCCACGCCACCTCGTAGCCGGTTGCGGTGTGTTCGGCTCCGATCGCGGTCACGCCGGCGAACTGACCCGGAACCACCGCGGAGCCGTTGAACATCAGCTCGGGCCCGGTCCCGCCGGCGACGGGATTCATGAAGTAGTTGCTGCCGATCAGCGTCAGGCTGGTCGAGCCGGCAGATTCGATCACCGTCGTCGGAACGCCGATGACACCGTCTCCGTTTAAATCCTGATGGAAACTGGACTCCAGCGTTTCCAGCGTAGTGCTGGTTCCCGACACCACACCGATGTTGGAAAGATAATTGCCGCTGCTGTCGGTATACCAGACTCCATAATTGCTGGTCCCGTCAATGTGCCATGCCACCTCGTAACCGGTCGCGGTGTGCTCGGCAGCGATCGGGGTCACCCCGGCGAACTGACCTGGTAGGACGGCGAAGCCGTTGTACAACAGCGCAGGTCCGGTCCCGCCGGCGACAGGATTGAAGAAATAGTTGTTGGCAACCTGCACAAGCTTCGTTGCGCCGAACGCCTCGATCGTCGTCGTCACAACACCGATCGTGCCGTCACCATTCAAATCCTGATGGAACGTGGTCTCCAGCGATTCCAGAGCATAGCTCGTCCCTGAGACGTAGGACGCGACGTCGAAGGCGCTCCTGGTGCCGCTGCTGTCGACGTTCCAGACCACATATTGGTCGTAAGTCACCGATTTCCAGGCAACGTAATATCCGCTTCCGACCTGCTCGGCGCCGAGCGGCACGAGTGCGGACAACGTCCCAACCACGACAGGCGTGCCACCAGAGTCCTTCAGCGTCGGACCCGTGCCGCCCGCGGTCGGATTGAGATAATAGGAGCCGTTTAGCTGCACGAAGCTGGTCGTGCCGATCGCCTCGACGGTGAGGTTCCCGACCTGGGTGATCAGTGTCGTGCTGGAGAGCGCGGTGTCGGCGAACTGGAAATTCTCGACGCCCGTGACGGTATCGGTGCCGTCGGGGGAACCGGAGCGCAGATCCACGAAGGTAAACGTCTGCGTGCTCGAATTGTAAGTAATGCCGTAATTCACCCGGTTGCCCGAATACACCGCGGTATCGGTGCCGGAGCCGCCGATGATGGTGTCGTTTCCGCCGCCGCCAGTAATGGTGTCGTTGCCCGCCCCGCCGTTGAGCACGTTGGCAATGGCGTTGCCGAGGATGGTGTCGTTGCCGGAGCCGCCGGTCGCGTTGTCGATGTAGGAGCGCGCATCACCGTTATAGAGATACGCGTTGTAGACGTTGCCCGAGGCGTAATGGCCGTCACCGAGATTGGCCAGTTGCACGGTGGAGAACACCGACGATGTGCCGGGGTTGAGGTTGATGCTCAGGTTCGTCGTGTAGTTGGACAGGTCGTAAGTGTCGACGCCGCCGCCGTCCCAGATCGTCTCGTAGATGCGGTTGGCCGAGCCGCCGGTGCCGCCGCCCGGCGCAAGCTGTCCGACGCCGTTGATGAACTCCTGCCCCGTGGTCGCGCTCCAGGTGTAGACGGTGGCCCCGCTCTGGGTCGCGTAGTTCGCGCCGTACATCGTTTGCAGCGCGAGGATATCGTTGGCCATATAGGTCTGCGGATATCCGTACGCCTCGTTGGTGTATCCGCTGGTCGTCGAAGCGCCGACATAGCTGCGATAGCTCATGACGGTGTATTCGCTGTCGTCATGCGCGCTCGGCACCGCGACATTGGCGGGGCCGCCGGTCTCCTGGCTGTGCTTGAGGCCGAACGCGTGGCCGAGCTCGTGCAGCGCCGTCGTGAAATAGTAATTGCCGAGCTGGGCCAGCGAATAATTGTATTTGGTCCCGAACCAGACGTCGCCGCCAGCCGCATAGTTGCCGGGGTAGTACGCGTAGGAGGTCGGATTGGCCGCAGACGACTGCGCGATCATGATGTCGGCGCCGTTGGTGCCCGCATACGTGATGTTGGCGTTGGTGTAGCTGAGGATCAGCCCGATCGCGTAGTTGATCGCTGACTGCATCGCGCTCGGCGCCGAGGCGAAGGTTGACGAGGTCGGCTCGCTGTTGCCGCCGTTATAAGGACTGGAATAGTCGGTCGGCGAGTCAGGGAAGCTGTAGCTGATCGTCCCCGTCCATTTGAATCCGGAGAGCAGGCCATCGATATCGGCATTGTTGGTGGCACTGACAGTGACAGAGGTGGCCAACGGACTCTCCAGAGCAACGCATCGCGCACGATTCGTAGCGCGGGGTAGATGATTCTAGCTTGAGAGTTATACGTTTGGTTAAAATTTGGCGTCCTGGCCCTCACCCCTTCCATAATGGCCTGTCGAGCATCAAATCCCGTAGTGATACGGGTCAGCGGCGAGATGGCCGGCCGGTATGATTTGTAAGGGAAATCATGAAACTAGGCTCATTTTCAACCGGTCTGATCGGGGTCCTGGCGGTACTCGCCGGGCCGGACCATCTGCCCTTCGGAGAACAGTCTGTCATGGTCGGGAAAGCGAGGGCGGACGACGTCGCCAAGGAAAATGTCACGGAAACTGCCAAAACGGGACGTGCCCCCGCCATGCCGATGGCCCGCGACCCTTCCGTCGCGGTGACGGAGGAATATGAAGCCGCCCGACGGACGGGCACGCGGGAGGCGTTCGAGCTGTTCATTGCGCGCCATGGCGATGATCCGCTGGCAGAACAGGCGCGCGCCGCGTTGAAGCGCCTGTCGCGCTGATCCTTATCACGCATCGCAGCAAGCCCCCGTCAGGCACCGCATTTCGACAGGCGGCATCCGCGTCGAGGCCGGCTTGCCGCATGATGTTTCGGCACTATGGTGGGCTCGCAATCTGTCCCGGAGCCTTAAAAGATGCCCTTTCCGCATGCCTCGGAAGCCCTGTCGCGCTTCACCGTGCTCGATCTGACCCGCGTCCGATCCGGGCCCACCTGCGTGCGGCAACTGGCGGACTGGGGCGCCACTGTGATCAAGATTGACGCGCTGACCGAGGATTCCGGCGGCGAGCAGCCGGGGGGACCGCGGCGGGGGTCCGACTTCCAGAATTTGCACCGCAACAAGCGGGCGATGACGCTGAACCTGAAGGACGCGCGCGGGCTTGCCGTGTTCAAGCGCCTCGCCGCCAAGGCCGACGTCGTGGTCGAGAACTTCCGGCCCGACGTGAAGAAGAAGCTGGGCATCGACTATGAGAGCCTCGCCGCGATCAATCCCGGCATCGTCTATGGCAGCATCTCCGGCTTCGGCCAGGACGGTCCCTACCACAAGCGGCCGGGCTTCGATCAGATCGCGCAGGGCATGGGCGGGCTGATGTCGATCACCGGTGCGCCGGGCGAGGGTCCGATGCGGGTCGGCATCCCCGTCGCCGACCTCACCGCCGGCCTGTTCTGCGCCATGGGCATCCTCACCGCGCTGCTCGAGCGCGAGGTCTCCGGCAAGGGACAGTGGGTGCAGACCTCGCTGCTGCAGGCCCAGATCTTCATGCTCGACTTCCAGGCCGCGCGCTGGCTGATGGAGAAGGAAGTGGCCAAACAGGCCGGCAACAACCACCCGACCAGCATCCCGACCGGCGTGTTCAGGACCTCGGACGGCTATATCAACATCGCCACGACCGGCGGACGGATCTGGGAACGCTGCGCGCAGTCGATCGGCGCGCCCGAGCTCTACAGCCATCCCGACTACGCGACGGCCCCTGCCCGCTCCAAGAACCGCGACGCGCTCAACGCCGAGATCGAGAAGCGCACCCTGACCAAATCGACCGAGACCTGGGTCCGCGAGTTCAACGACGCCGGCGTACCCTGCGGGCCGATCTATGCCATCGACCAGATGTTCGAGGACGCCCAGGTCAAGCATCTCGGCATCGCGCAGGACGTGCCGAACGACGAGGATCGCCACATCCGCCTGGTCGGCCAGCCCGTGACACTGTCGCGCACGCCGAGCAAGATGGTGGCGCGGCCACCGGAATTCGGCGAGCAGACCGACGAGGTGTTGAAAGAGTTCGGCTTCGGCGCCGACGAGATCGCAGGGCTCAAGGACGCCAAGGTGGTGTGAGCGCTTCGCTTGACGTCGCCAACGAAAAAGCCCGGCGCACGTGCCGGGCTTTTTGACTCGCGGGAGTAGCGACGCGGCTCAAGTGCCGTTGAAACGGTAGTTCACGCCGAAGCGCAGGATGTTGTCGGTGACGTGCGACCGATAGCCGACGATCAAAGGCGCGCCGCTGAGCGCGATCACGGGGGTGGCGAGCGAGCCTGAGACAGTTCCGAGATCGACATATAGATATTCGAGCTTGGCGCTCCAGTTGTCGGCGAAGGCGCCTTCGATGCCGGCGCCTGCGCTCCAGCCGACCTTGACCGTGCTGCTGTTGAAGTTCGCCGCGACGGGCGTGAACGCTAAGTTGTCGCCGGAGCCCGGGGAACCGCTGACATTGATCGCGCTCACGCTGCCCGAGGTGGAGACACGGCCGTAAGCGAGACCGCCGGTGCCGTAGAACAGCACGCGCGGCGTCACGGCGACGCCGAGCCGACCGCGCACTGTGCCGAACCAGTCGAGCTTCTGGGTGAGATTGAAGGCGACAGGCAGCGCGGGATCGAAGGTGTTGTCGCCACGATGGCCCGGCGTGCAGACGCCGTCCTGCAAGCCGGCCGGTGCGCCGGCGCACAGCGCGTCGAAGCTGCCCTTCCGGCCGCTGCCCTGGAAATCGGCCTCGACGCCGACCACGAACATGTCGCGCTGCCAGTTATAGCCGATCTGTCCACCGCCAGTGACGCCGTTGAGATCGAATTTGCCTGCGCTCGAACTCAGCAGCGCACCGCCGCCGCTGTCGATGAAATCGGCGGTGGTGGCCGAGCGGCCCCAGCCATAGCCGATATTGAGTCCGGCGTAGAAGCCGCTCCAATTGTAGGTGGGATCCACGACCACCGGCGGCGCCTTGGCGTAAATGTGCGGCACAGCGAGATCGGCGGCAAAGGCAGGCGGTGCGAGCAGTATTCCGATCGCGGCCGCAACCAGCAAAGTTCGTGTCATCAATTCTTCCCTCGTCTGCTCGTCTGCTCGCGACTGGCGCGGGCGATTCGACGCGGCGACACTAGGGAAGATTTTTCGGCTTCGCGTCCTGCGTACGAAGGTCAGTCGTTCGGAGGAGACGCCGCGCGATTGCGCGCGCAAGACAAACGCATGCGATGCGAAAAATCTCGAACCCGCCGTAGAAACGACAAAGCCCGGCGCGAGGCCGGGCTTTGCTTCTTGTTGACGCCTTTGTTGATCTCAGTATCGCGCGACCACCGGGCCGCTGGTGAACTGGTAGTTGATGCCGGCGCGCAGGATGTGGTCGGTGAAGCGCGACGACACGTTTGTGCTGATCGTCGAAGTCGGCGACAGCGTGAACGGGCCGGACGAGAAGCGGCCGAGATCCATGTAGAGATATTCGAGCTTGGCGCTCCAGTTCTGGGTGATCTTGCCTTCGACACCCGCGCCCGCGGTCCAGCCGGCACGCGTCGTCGAGGTCGAACCGATCGAGGCGATCGCACCACCACCGCCGTTGAAGCCGGTCATCGTCCCCGTCGTCTTGATCTCGCCGAAAGCCAGACCACCGGTGCCGTAGAACAGCACCTTCGGGGTGGCCAGGATGCCGACGCGCCCGCGGACCGTGCCGAACCACTGGAGGCTCTGATCGACCGTCAGGGTCGTACCGGCCAGACCGCCGGCGGGAAGGAACGTCAGGCCGGGAAGACAGACGCCGCCGGCGGGCGCGACAGTGCCGACGCAGGAGTAGGTGGCGCGGCCCTTCTCACCCGACCATTGCAGGTCGCCCTCGATGCCGAACACCCAGTTTGTGCTCTGCCAGTTGTAACCGGCCTGGCCACCCGCGATGCCGCCGTTCATGTCGAACGACGCATTGGTGATGGAGCCGGCGGGAGGCACGATCGCAAGACCAGTGACAGGGTTGAAATAAGAGACGTCAGTACGCGAGCGACCCCAGCTGTAGCCGCCATTGCCGCCGACATAGAAGCCGGTCCAGCTCCAGACCGGATCGACCATGACCGGTGCCTTGACATAGGGCCTCGCCGCCAAATCGGCAGCCAGTGCACCCGTTGCGAACAGCGACATCGCCGCTGCCATTCCAATCACGATCCGCTTCATGGAATCCCCTCCGCACGTTTTTGTGATTTAAATATACGCCGCCGCCCGCCCAAGGGCTGTGCCGCGACAGCAACATCCAGAAACAATCAAGCTGAGATGGCATCCTGCTCAGAATACCACCGCCTCGCTATTCGATTGATATCAAAGGATATTATCCCGCTATCCTAGCGCGGTGTCGTCCTGGTCCGTTGCGTCCATCCGACGCGGGCGAGCAAACCGTCGATCACCGGCCAGAACAGCAGCACGATCGCCAGCGTCGTGATCGAGCCGACCAGGCCGTTCGACCAGAACACCTTGAGGTCGCCACCGGAGCCGATCATCGACAGGCGGAAGGCGTCCTCGGCGCGGTTGCCGAGCACGAGCGCCAAAGTGAACGGCGCCAGGGGAATGCCGATCTTCTTGAAGACGTAGCCGACGACACCGAAGCCGAGCATCAGCCAGATGTCGAACATCGCGTTCTGGATCGCATAGGCGCCGATCGCGCAGGACACCACGATCATGGGCGCCACCGCGGCGAAGGGCACGCGCAGGATCGAGGCGAAGATCGGCACCGTCGTCAGCACCAGCACGAGGCCGACGACATTGCCGAGATACATCGAGGCGATCAGGCCCCAGACGAAATCCTTGTGCTCGACGAACAGCAGCGGGCCCGGATTGAGCCCCCACACCATCAGGCCGCCGAGCAGGATCGCGGCCGTGCCGGAGCCGGGAATGCCGAGCGCCAGCATCGGCAAGAGCGCCGCGGTACCCGACGCATGCGCCGCCGTTTCCGGCGCGAACACACCTTCGATCCGGCCCTTGCCAAAACTCTCGGGATCTTTCGAAAAGCGCTTTGCCAGATTGTAGCCCATGAAGGACGCCGCGATCGCGCCGCCCGGGGTGATGCCGAGCCAGCAGCCGATGAAGGAGGAGCGCAGCAGCGTCACCCAATATTTCGGCATGTCCTTCCAGACACCAAGCACGACGCGCAGCGAGATGCTCGCCGCATGTCCGCGCAGAGCCAATCGTTCCTCCATCGTCAGCAGGATCTCGCTGATCCCGAACAGGCCAATGACGGCGACGAGGAAGTTGATGCCGCGCAACAGCTCGGACGAGCCGAAAGTCATGCGCAGATTGCCCGACACCGTGTCCATGCCGATGCCGGCGAGCAGCAGCCCGAGCGACATCGAGATGACGGTCTTGTGCTTGGCCTCGCGGCCGAGGCCGACGAAGGAGCAGAACGTCAGGAGATACACCGCGAAGAACTCGGGCGGGCCGAACTTCAGCGCAAAGGACGAGATCATCGGCGCCAGGAAGGTGATCAAGAGCACCGCGACCAGCGAGCCGATGAAGGACGAGGTGAACGCCGCGGTCAGTGCCTCCGCCGCCCTGCCCTGCTGCGCCATCGGATAGCCGTCGAAGGTGGTCGCGACCGACCAGGCCTCGCCTGGGATGTTGAACAGGATCGAGGTGATCGCGCCGCCGAACAGCGCGCCCCAATAGATGCAGGACAGCATCACGATCGCCGAGGTCGGATCCATCGTGAAGGTCAGCGGCAGCAGGATCGCAACGCCGTTGGGGCCGCCGAGCCCGGGCAGCACGCCGACGAAGATGCCGAGCACGAGCCCAACCATCATCAGCGCGAGCGTCTTCCACGTCAGCAAGACGGCGAAGCCGTGAAGCAAGAGACCGAGAGCTTCCATCGCGGGTCCGCCTAGTGGCCGAAGGCCGCTTCGAGCGGCCCTTTCGGCATGATGACGTCGAAGGCGATGTCGAAGGTGACGAACATGATCGCCGTGAACAGGAAGGCGGTAAGCAGCGACTTCCACAGCGCGATTCTGCCGACGTAGCGCATGAAGCCGGCGATCAGGAGGAAGCTCGCGACATAGAGACCGAGGAACTGCGTGAGGAGGCAGAACAGCAGCGTCGGCACGAATACCGCCATCACGCGGCGCGCCTGCGCCCGCGTGACGAAGCTTTCGGACGAGGCACGCCGTGCAATGAGCGCCATGACCAGGCCGTAGAGGCTGCCGCCGCCGAGGATGACGGAGAGATAGAACGGGAAATAGCCGGGTTCGGGCCCGGTCGAATCCCAGGAGGCGCCGGTGCGCCAATTGTCGTAGCCGAGCGTTGCGGCCAGCGCGAGCAACAGGAGACAGACGACTATCTCGACCGTGCCAGAGGAGACGACGGACGGCGAGTCGTCTTCGGGCGCGGTCGGATCGTCGACAACGATTTCAAGATCGGTTTGGGACATGAGCTGCTTTGCAAAAGCCGGGAGAGGTCGGATCGCATCGTCAGATGCGATCCGGGTGAGAGGAGTCTCCGCGAGTCCATCTGTCACCGCGTTCGCGGAGAGAGGCCCCTCACCCCTGCCCTCTCCCCGTAAGAACGGGGAGAGAGAGAAGTGGGAGAAGAGACGCCTACTTCGCGACGAATCCGGCTTCCGTCATCAGCGATTTGTTGGCGGCATCGTCCTCCTCGAGGAATTGCACCATATCCTTGCCGGTGAGGAAGATCGGCTTCAATGCCTGTTTCTCCATGTAGTCCTTGTATTCCGTGGTCTGCGTCACCTTGTGGAACAGCTCGACATAGAACGCCTGCTGCTCGGCCGTGACCTTGCCGGGCAGGAACATCGCGCGCAGCATCAGATACTGGACGTCGACGCCTTCCTCCTTGCAGGTCGGGATGTCGGCCCAGGATTGCGTGTCCGTCACCTTGCTGGTGTAGGAGATGCGCTCCTTGTCGAACACACAGAGCGGACGCACCTGGCCGGCGCGCCAGACCTCGAGATTTTCGGACGGGTTGTTGACGTTGGATTCGGTGTGGTTGCCGACCAGCTGGGTCGCGGCCTCGCCGCCCGACTTATAGGGCAGATAGGAGAACTTTGCGCCGGTCTTCTGCTCGAGGAACACGGTCAGCACGTGGTCTTCGCGCTTGGAGCCGGTGCCGCCCATCTTGAACGGCGCGCTTGCAGCCTTCGCGGCAGCGACGAACTCCTTCACGGTCTTGGGACCTTCGCTGTTGTCCCACAGCACGAACTGGTCGAGCGCGATCACCGAGACCGGGGTGAGCTCTCGCCAGTTGAACGGGATCTTCGCCGACAGCGGCAGCATGTAGATCAGCGAATAGGCGATCAGCACCTTGTTCGGATCGCCCTCACTGGACTTCATGTACATCAGCGCTTCCGCGCCCGACGCGCCGCCCTTCAGCGAGACCACGATCGGCTGCTTCATCAGATTGTTCTTCTGGATCGCGGCCTGCATCATCCGCGCCATTTGGTCGGAGGCGCCGCCCGCGCCAGCCGCCACCACGATCTCGACGGGCTTGGTCGGCTCCCAGCCGGCAAAGGCCGGCGTGCCGCAAAGCACGGCCGCCAGCGTCATTGCGGCCCTTATTCCATGTTTCACGCGCATCTTCCCCAAGTTTTTGCCTATGTTCTTGTTTGGATTGGCAATTCGCGATGTCGAGCGGACTGCATTGTGCGGGCGATCGCCGATGAGTTCAAGCCGGGCCAGCGTCGTACCGCTTATGACTTTGGAATGAGATCGATTGCAAGCACGGCCGCCCCGCAAAAAAGCGCGGGCCCCTTGCTGAGCCCGCGCCACTCGCAAGCAGGTGCCAGTCGGGTTACACGAGCAGGATGTCGTGCGGATTGATCACCGCAGCAGCCTGGACCACCACGACCGCGACCGCCGAGCCTTGCGTGCCATCCGCGCTGAAATAGAGCGTCTGGTTGCCCGTGTCGAAATGGAATTCGGCCGCACCGGAGAAGGTGTTGTCGGCCGATGTCTCGAATGTCGACGTCACGTCCATGCCCGCCGTCAGGCCGCCGCCAAAACTGCTTGCCGAGATGGCAATGCGGTCATGCTGGGTGGTGTTGTTGAAGTCCGTGATCTGGCTGGGCGCGGTCAGCGGCTGAAGGAACGCAAACGTATCGTTGCCGCTGCCGCCGGTCATGACATGGCCGGATGCGGTTCCGATCAGGACGTCGTTGCCGCCACCGCCGTTCAGAGCCTCGGTCCCGTTGGTGGCGACGATGACGTCGTCGCCGCTGGTCCCGTTCAGCACAGAGGCGCTGGCGGCGTTGTTGATGACAGTCGCGGTCGCTGTATTGGACGATGTCGCTATCCCATCGGTGGCCGTGTAGTCGAACGAGCCGCCGGCCGTTGCGTCATCAGTAAAGAAAGCAAAGCCAAAGGCAGCGCCCGCGCTGCCGCCGGAGCTCGACGTTACGGCGTTGAGCCCAACATGGTCCGTGGTATCAGGGTCGGTGTCGTTCAGCGCCAGCGCCCAGGCCGCAATGGCGACCGAGCTGCCGGTACCGACATCGGTGACCACGGTCTCGCTCACTGCGGTCGGCGCGTCGTTGGTGCCGTTGAGGGTGACGGTGACGTCCTGCGTGACGGTACCGCCATGGCCGTCGTCAATCGTGACGAAATAGTCCTGGGCCAAGGTCTGGCCCTGCGCCAGGAACTGGATATCGGCATTGTTCACCGTGAAGTGCCAGCCCACCGAGCCGGTGCCGCCGGACTCGCTGACCGGATCGAGCGTGAACGCGCCGACATAGCCGCTGCCCGCTGCCGCGAAGCCAGCGGTATGGATGTCGCCGGTCTCCGCGTCGGAGAACGCGATCGAGCCCCCAGTGGACTCGGTGGCGGGCCCCGTCGCCGGGCTGACATTGACGGAATCGAGGATCATGCCGTCGGTGTCGTCCGCATAGGCGAATTGCAGCGTCGTGGTCGACAGCAGGGAATCGCCGGGAACATCGAACGCGTAGTGATTGACTCCTGGCGCCACATTGCTCAGTGACAGCAGCGTCACGCCGTCCCATGTCACCGAGAACGGCGTGTTGACGCCTTCGGGATCGCCGATGATGTCGAAGCTGACGAAATAGTGCTGGCCCGGCGTGGTCGAAATCTGCTGGGTCAGCGTCTCCTCGCTGCCGGTCGGTGCGAGTTGCACCGAGTAGTGACCGAAGCTGCCGCCAAGCTCATATTGCTGGACATGAATATGCGAGCCGCTGACACTCCAACCTGTCAGATTGCCCGTCTCGAAATCGCCGTTGACGATGACAGCGGGACCGGCGTCCTCGGTGACCGATCCGCTGGCACTGGCGGCGGTGATCGCGGGATTATCGTTCACCCCCGCGACATTGAAGGTCAGCGTCGTGGTTGCCTGATGGCCCTGACCGTCATCGACCGTGAAGTTGAAGACGTCGCTGGCATGGTCGCCAGCCTGGAGCGGGTCGACCGAGGCGTCGGCGTAATAGGCATAGCTGCCGTCCGAATTGAGCAGCAGCGAACCATGGGCGCCGGCCACCAGCGAGCCGACATTGGCGGCGCTGCCGTTCACGTCGACGATGCTCCTCGGCGTCGACAGATCGACCGGATGGCTTACGTCGGCAATCAACCCGCTGGCAATCAGCGCACCGGTATCGTTCGCCGCGGTGTCGGACGCCGCGACCGTGACCGGGGTGACGAGCAACGGATCCTGTGTGCCGTTGATGGTGACCGTCACCGTCTGGGTCGAGGTCGTCGTCGCGTCTGCGACGATGACGTCATATTGCACGGTGAGGGTTTCGCCGGGGCTGAGGAAATCGAGGTCAGCATCCTTGATGCTGAAGGTCCAGTCGACGCTGCCGACGCCCGTTCCGGTCGAGTCGTGCAGCGCGGCGGTGAGCGCCGTCTGCAGGTCGGCGAGTGTATCAGGCGGCACGAGACTCGGATTGGCCGACCATACGGCGGAATCCATGACGACGTTGACACTGTGACCGTCCGACAGATCGACATCGGTGAAGTTGAGCGTTCCCGTCGGCACCGGGCTCGTCGTATCCATCGCGCTCGAGCCGGTCACGCCGGCCTGCTCCGACAGCGAAGCGGATTGCGGTCCGCTGGTCATCGCCACCGCGTCATTGGCGCCGGTGATGACGACCGAGACGGTCTGCGTCGAGCTGGTCGAGCCGTCGGCGATTTTGACGTCGTAGTTCACCGTCAACGTCTCGTTCGCCGCGAGATAATCGAGGTCCTTGTCCGGAATCGCAAAATTCCAGTCGATGCTGCCGGTGCCCGTGCCGGTGGAATCGTGCAACGCGGTGGTCAGCGCCGTCGCGAGATCAGCCTGTGTCGCCGCCGGCGGCGTCGGCCCGGAGCTCGAATCCAGCGTGACCGTCACCGTATGTGTGTCGTTGGTATCCTGATCGGTGAAAGCGAGCGTGCCCGCCGGGATCGTCGGCGTGGTGTCGGGCGCGGATGAGCCCGTGGTGGCGTCCTGCTCGACCACGGTGGAGGATTCCGCGCCGCTCGTGATCACGACCGGATGGTTGACGCCGAGGATGGTGATGGTGACGTCCTGGGTGGTGGAGCCGCCATGGCCGTCGTCGACCGCGACGTGATAGACGAGCTTGAGCGTCTCGCCGCCATTGAGGAAATTCGCCGAGGCATTGGGGAACGCGAAACTCCAGTCGACTTCGCCGATCACATGGCCGGTCGAATCCTGGAGCCCGGTGCCGAACGCGGCCAGCAATTGCGCATTGGTCAGCGGTATCGCGCCGCCGCCCGAACGGGTCGCAGTGACCGTCGTCGAGACCACATGCGCGTCGGCGAGATCGACGTCGGCGAAGAGCAGGCTGTCATGCGCAGTGAGATTTCCGGTCGGGCTGACATTTTGATCCTCGACGAGCGCGGCCGATTCCGGGCACGACAGGAACACCGGCTTGTCGTTGGTGCCGACCACGGTGACCTTGACCGTCTGCGTCGAGACGCCGCCGGCATGGTCGTCGAGCTGCACGGTGTAGGTGATGTCGAGATGCTGGCCCGCCGAAAGATAGTCGAAGGCAAGATCGGGCGCGGAGAAGGTGGTGTTGATGGTGCCGGTCGCGGACCCGGACGTCTTGACGACGTTGTCGACGTGATAGAACGCCATCAGCTCGGCATCGCCGAACGGGCCCGGCAACAGACCCGCGGTGGCACCGGAGGCGGAGACGCCGATCACGGTCGCGGTGTGCCCGGTATTGGCGAGGTCGTCGTCGGTGAAGTTGAGCGCGACATGAACCGTGTCGGGCGAGAGCGACAGCGTCTGGTTGGCCTGCTCGGTGACGGTCGCGACCGTCGCCATGTTGATGACAGGCTTGTCGTCGGTGCCGGTCACAGTGATGTTGACGGTCTGGATCGCGAAGCCGCCGTGATTGTCGGAGACCTTGACGTCATAGGTCAGTGTCAGCGTCTGGTTCTTGGCGAGAAAATCGAAATCCTCGTCCTGGTCGCTAAAGCTCCATTTGAGCTGGCCGTTGCCGTTTGAATCGCTCAGAATCTGCGATTGCATCGCGGCCTGGAAATGCGCAAGCGAGGCCGCAGGGACGATTGTTCCGCCGGAGACCACCGCGGAATGCAGCGTCGCGGTCGTCGTATGGGTGTCGGTCTTGTCGCTGTCCTTGAAACTCATGGTCCCCGACAGCGTGTGCAGCGTGGTTGAGTCGGTGAGGTTGGCGAATTCGGTGAAGCTGCCCGTCGCGGATGACGAAGTGAAAACCGGCGTATGGTTGGTCATGGAAAAATCCCTGCCTGCGTTGCCATAAAGGCGCCGCCGCATGGGGCGCGGCGACGTGACTAATCGGTCTGAGAAATCAGACGAGACTCAACGGTCTTGGCTTAAGAATCTTGGCTTAAGGGTCTTGGCTTGGTCGCGAGGCCGTGCCTGGCGTCGGGATGGTCAGCAGCAATGAATTTTGGCGCGGCTCGCGTCGTCGAAACTACGTGGCTACTTTTTCAGTTCAATTTCAGTTTAATGACGTCGGGTTGCTGCACGGTCCGTCAGAACGCTTCACACAATTCACGTCGCTCAATTCGACTGGACTTGAAATCACCCGGTCGGTCCACTGTCCCAAAAAAGAGACGGTGGGATGCAACCTCCACGATCTTATGCCTGAGCTCGTCGCGCCGTCAACGTGGACGCGCTGACGCGCGCGTGCGCAATAGCGGTTCCGAAGGAGGGAACCGCTTGAAACCGTTGCGACAATTGGAGCTGAGCTGAAGGGCTGACGAATATCGTCAGCAATCGCCTTGGCTTTTCGCGTCGCGTATCCGGCGCGAAAAGCCAGGAGTGTGGGCCGAGAGCGCGCTACTTGCCCTTCCAGACCGGCGTGCGCTTGTTGAGGAAGGCGTCCATGCCTTCGCGAAAATCTTCGCTCATATAGGCCTTGAGGATCAGGTCCTCGCCTTCCTCGCGCGACAACGTGCGGCGGATGCGGCGCACCGCTTCCTTGGTCGCTTCCAGCGTCAGCGGCGCGTGGCTCGCGACGAGCTTTGCGGTCTCATCCGCGCGGCGCTGCAGCGTCTCGAGGTCGGGCACGATCTCGGTAAGCAGGCCGAGCGACAGCGCTTCCTGCGCCTCGACGAGGCGCGCCTTGAAGATCATATCCTTGGTGTGGGCCGGGCCGACCAGCGAGACGACGCGGCTGATGTTGGACATCGACAGACAGTTGCCGAGGGTGCGCGCGATCGGAAAGCCGATGCGCGTCGTCTCGGTGCCGATGCGAAGATCGCAGCAGGCGGCGATGCCGGCGCCGCCGCCGGTGCAGGCGCCCGCGATCGCCGCGATCACCGGCACGCGGCACTGTTCGAGCGTGCCGAGCACGCGATCGATCCGCGCCTCGTAGTCGAGCGCGTCCTGCGCGGTTTTGAACGCACGGAACTGGGAAATGTCGGTGCCGGAGGCGAACGCCTTGTCGCCGGCACCGGTGAGGATCAGCGCCTTGATGGAGCGGTCGGCGTTGATCTCCTGGCAGATCTCCGCCATGCGGTCATACATGGCGAAGGTCATGGCGTTGCGCGCCTGGGGGCGGTTGAAGGTGATCCGCGCGATGCCGTCCGTGACGGAGTAGAGCAGGTCTTCGTTGGTCGTCGTCGGTGCGTTCATCGCGCGCTCACTTCACAGTTGTTGATTTCAGGCCACCTGAGCCTTCAAGCGACTTGGGCTTTGGCCATCGGCACCACATCGCGTCCCTTCAGGACGTCCATGGCCGCCAACACGCCGCCGCTCCGGTGCGGAATCTTTGCAAGATCCAGGCCCATCTCGACGCCCGCGAGCGTGCCCATCAGCATCAGATCGTTGAAATGGCCGATATGGCCGATGCGGAACACCTTGCCCTTGATCTTGTTCAGGCCGGTGCCGAGCGACATGTCGAAGTTTTCCAGCACCACCTTGCGGAAGGCGTCGGCGTCGTGGCCATCAGGCACGCGTACACCGGTCAGCGCCGGCGAATGCGCGGCAGGGTCGGCGCATTGCGTCTCAAGGCCCCAGACCTTGACCGCGGCGCGGGTCGCGGCGCTGTGGCGCTTGTGGCGGGTCCACGCGTTCTCGAGCCCTTCCTCTTCCAGCATCTTGACCGCTTCGCGCAGGCCGTAGAGCAGGTTGGTGGCGGGCGTATAGGGGAAGGTGCCGAGCTTGTTGAAGGTGATGACCTCCTGCCAGTCCCAATAGGAGCGCATGCCGGGATTGGCCTTGGCAACAGCCAGCGCCTTTTCCGAGACGGCGTTGAAGCTCAGACCCGGCGGCAGCATCAGGCCCTTCTGGGAGCCGGCGACCGAAACGTCGATGCCCCAGGCATCGTGCTCGTATTCCATCGAGCCGAGGCCGGAGATGGTGTCGACCATCAACAGCGCCGGATGCTTGACGCGGTCGAGCAGCTTGCGCACGTCGAGCGGCGACGTCACGCAGCCGGTCGAGGTCTCGTTGTGCACGACACAGACCGCCTTGATCGCGTGCTGCTTGTCGGCCGCGAGCCGCTTCTCCATCTCGGCGAGATCAGCGCCATGGCGCCAGTCGCTCGGAATGAAGTCGACGTCGAGCTTGAATTTCTCGGCGATGCCGCGCCACAGCACGGCGAACTGGCCGGTCTCGCACATCAAGACCTTGTCACCGGGCGCCAGCACGTTGACCATCGCCGCTTCCCAGGCGCCGGTGCCGGACGAGGGGAAGATGATCACGGGCTGCTTGGTGCGGAACACGCGCTGCATCGCGGCAAGCACGCCAAAACCGAGCTCGGCGAACTCCGGACCGCGATGATCCAGCGTCGGCATGTCCATCGCCCGCAGCACGCGGTCGGGCACGTTGGTCGGTCCTGGAATCTGGAGAAAATGCCTTCCAGTATGCACGGTCATCGGCGTCCTTCCCGGTCTTGCCTTATTTTGATGGCCGCCGAATAGCACCATTTGACCGGCTTGTCCCCTCTCCAAAGGACGACTCCCATGCATTAGCGCTGGACCTCCGCCGGCCCCTACTCCGCGGCCACCACCTTTCCGGACGGCAGGCGCTCTTCGGCCTCCGTGAACGGGCGCTCCGGATGCATCAGGAAGGCCGAGACCCCGCCGAGCAGCAGCAGCCCCATCGACATCAGGAACGGCAGATACCAATTGCCGGTCGCGTCGATCACGAAGCCGGCAACGAGCGGGGAGACGATGGCGGCGAAGGCCGAGCCGGTGTTCATGAGCCCCGACGCGGTGCCGGAATATTTCGGGGCGATGTCCATCGGGATCGACCACATCGGGCCGATCACGAGCTCGGCGCAGAAGAACCCCGCCGACAGGCACAGCGCGACGATGGTAATGTCGTGCACGAACAGGATCGGGAACAACGACAGCAGCGCCCCCGCAAACCCTGTTACGGTGACGCTGAGCCGCGCCAGGCGGACATTGCCGGTGCGATCGAGGATCTTGTCCGAGAGCACGCCGCCGACGCTATCGCCGACCACGCCGGCGAAGAAAACGCCGGAGGCGAACAGTGCCGAGTTCTTGATGTCGAGACTGTAGTTGTTCTTGAAGAACAGCGGCAACCAGTTCAGGTACAGCCACAGGCACCAGCCGTAGCAGAAATAGGTCAGCGTCACCGGCCACATCCGCCCGAGCAACGGGCCCCACGGGACGCGCGGCCGCTCGCCGGTCGGGCGCGGCGGCAACGCGGCGAGTTCGGCCTGCGTGATCGAGGCATGCTCCTTCGGCTCGTTGCGGAAGTACCAGACCCAGATCACGCCCCAGATCAGGCTGACGAAGCCGAGCACGACGAACGCGCCGCGCCAGGTCAGCCACAGGATCAGCAGCGCCACCACCGGCGGCGTCACGGCATTGCCGAGCCGGGCGAAGGAATGGGTGAGGCCTTGCGCAAAACCGCGGCGGTTGGCCGGCGTCCAATATTGCATCGCGCGCGTTGCGGTCGGGAACGTCGCGCCCTCGCCGAAGCCGAGCGCGAAGCGCGCGATGAACAGCGCGAAGAGACCGTTGACGAATCCGGTCGAGATGGTCGCCGCCGCCCAGATCATGCCGCACCAGAACAGTGTCTTGCGCGGCCCGAAACGATCGCCGACCCAGCCGCCGATCACCTGGAACAGCAGATAGGGATAGGCGAAGGCGGAGAAGACGAAGCCAAGCTGGGTATTCGAAAGGCCGAGCTCCTTCTGGATCTCGCTTGCGGCCGTGCCGATGTTCACCCGGTCGACATAGGTGATGAAATACATCGCGCAGAGCATCGCCAGCACGACATGCGTGGCCTTGAACCGAATTTTCATCTCCACCCCTCCCTGATCGCTTCTTATGATTGTCAGCCCGCGTGTCCCGCGCGTGTTAAGTACCGACCACCTTCAGATGCGGCGATGCATTGCCCTGCGGCCGCTGCTCCAGGAGCTTCATCGCGACATCGACGCCGCCGGAGCGGTGCGGCACGCCCGCGACCGAAAGGCCCATCTCCACGCCTGTGAGCGCGCCAAGCAGGGTGAGCGCATTGCATTCGCCGAGATGGCCGATGCGGAAGACTTTTCCGGCGACTTTCGACAGCCCGGAGCCGAGCGACATGTTGTAATTATCGAGCACGATCTTGCGGAACTGATCGGCATCATGGCCGGGCGGCATCAGCACGGCGGTGAGCACCGGCGAGAATTCGGCCGGCTCCTGGCAGAGCACTTCGAGCCCCCAATGATTGACGGCGGCACGCGTCGCAGCGGCTAACCGCTGATGCCGTGCGAACACGTTGTCGAGCCCCTCTTCGAGCAGCATCGCGATCGCCTCGCGCAGGCCATAGAGCAGATTGGTCGCCGGCGTATAGGGGAAGAAGCCGTTGGCATTGGGCTTGAGCATCTCCTCCCAGTCGAAATAGGAGCGCGGCATCTTGTTGGTCTTCGCTGCGGCGAGCGCCTTCTGCGAGATCGCGTTGAAGCCCAGGCCGGGCGGCAGCATAAAGCCCTTCTGCGAGCAGCTGACGCTGACGTCGACCTTCCATTCGTCGTGGCGGTAATCGACCGAACCGAGCGAGGAGATGGTGTCGACCATCAGCAGCGCAGGATGGCCGGTGCGGTCGATCGCGGCGCGAATCTCGGCGATGCGGCTGGTCGCGCCGGTCGAGGTCTCGTTGTGCACGACCATCACGGCCTTGATCGCGCGCGCCTTGTCCTCGGTGAGCTTTGCTTCGATCAATGCGGGATCGGCACCGCGACGCCAGTCGCCCGCAACGAAATCGACCTCGATGCCGAAGCGCCCCGCCATCTGCCGCCACAGGGTGGCGAAATGGCCGGTCTCGACCATCAGCACCTTGTCGCCCGGCGACAGCGTGTTGACGATCGCGGCCTCCCAGGCGCCCGTCCCCGACGAGGGGAAGATGATGACCGGGCCCTTGGTCTGGAAAATTTTCTGGCTGCCTTCGAGCACCGTGCGGCCGAGTTCGCCGAATTCCGCGCTGCGGTGGTCGATAACAGGCATGTCCATGGCGCGCAGGACGCGCTCGGGGACCGGGCTCGGGCCTGGAATCTGAAGGAAATGGCGTCCCTGATGCATGAAAACCTCCCTGTCTGCGGGTTCTAGCCGGCTCTGCGGTCTATTTTGCATTCATTTTTTGTCATTTCAATCGAAATTTGGTATTCGATTGTGGACGTCGACGCGACCAACCGAGCAAACTATTGTGCTGGAAATGAAATCCACGATTCCCGACGATGGGGTTCCGATCGCCCCGCCCGCCGCCAATGGCGGCGACCGCCAAGAGGACCGCCATGAGGCCTCGCTTCACGGCGAGATCCTGCTGCGGCTGCGCGACTACGTCGTCGAAGGCAACATTCCCGACGGCGCCCGCGTTCCCGAGCGGCAGCTCTGCGAGATGCTCGGCATCTCCCGCACGCCCCTGCGCGAAGCCTTAAAGGTGCTCGCCGCCGAGGGCCTGATCGAGCTTCTGCCGAACCGCGGCGCGCGGGTGCGCCAGCTCAGCCAGCGCGACCTGGAAGAACTGTTCGACGTGATGGCGGGACTGGAAAGCCTCGCCGGACGCCTCGCCTGCGAAGCCATTACGGATGAAGAGATCATCGCGATCGAGCAGCTGCATTACGAGATGTACGGCCATTATCTGCACCGCGACATGCACGGCTATTTCCAGACCAACCAGCGCATCCACGAGAGCATCGTCGCGGCCGCGCGCAATGAAACGCTGAAGATCGCCTACGCCAATTTCGCAGGGAGAATCCGCCGCATCCGCTACTCCGCCAATTTCGCCCGCAAGCGGCAGCGCTGGGCGGAGGCAATGCGCGAGCACGAGGCGATCCTCGACGCACTGCGCCGCCGCGCCGCAAGCGAGCTCAGCGACATCCTGTTCCAGCACCTGCGCAACAAGCGGACGGCCGCGATTGAGCACCTGACGGAACCTCAAGAGGACGCGCCGGCAGCGCCTTAAGGGGCAACCGCTTGCTCATTTTGAATTCATAATATAATCGGTCAGTAACAAGAATGAATACTCCAACTGGGCCGGGCGCCTCGTTGGATCAATCCGGGACCAGGGATGATAAACGCCTCCTCGCTCGAACGGCGCCTGCGCGCGGAAACGACCGGCGACGTCCTGTTCGACGGTTTCAGCCGCGGCCGCTACGCCACCGACGCCTCGTTCTACCAGATCATGCCCGCGGGCGTGGTGGTCCCCAGGGCCATGGACGAGGCGTTGCGGGCGCTGGCGATCGCCCGCGACGAGGGACTGAAGGTGACCCCGCGCGGCGGTGGCACGTCGCAGTGCGGCCAGACCGTCAATGACGGGCTCGTGGTCGACCTCTCCAAGCATCTGAACCGCATCCTGTCGCTCGACGTCGAGGGCCGGACCTGTGTGGTCGAGCCCGGCATCGTGCTCGACGACCTCAACCGCCAGCTCAGGAAGCACGGCCTGTGGTTCCCGGTCGACGTCTCCACGGCCTCGCGCGCCACCATCGGCGGCATGGCCGGCAACAATTCCTGCGGCGGCCGCTCTCTCCGTTACGGCACCATGCGCGACAACACGCTATCGATGGAGGCCTCGCTTGCCGACGGCACCCTGAGCCGTTTTGGTGAGGTCTCGCGCGATCTCTCGGATAGCGACGCAGACGATGCCATGCGCGCCCTGTTCCGCGACATGCTCGATCTCGGCGCCCGCGAGGCCGACGAAATCGCGGCGCGCTTTCCAAAAGTGCAGCGCCGGGTCGGCGGCTACAATCTCGATGCGCTTACCCCGCGCAACGCGCGCAACAACATGGCGCATCTGCTCGTCGGCTCGGAGGGCACGCTCGCCTTCACCACCAAGGTCGAGCTGAAGCTCTGGCCCGTGATCCGCAACAAGGCGCTCGGCATCTGCCATTTCGGTAGTTTCTACGAGGCGATGGATGCAGCCCAGCATCTGGTCAAGCTGAAGCCGATCGCGGTCGAGCTGGTCGACCGCACCATGCTCGCACTCGGCCGCGACATCGCGATGTTCAAGCCGATCATCAACGCCGCCATCAAGGGCGATCCGGATGCCGTGCTGGTGGTCGAGTTCGCGGAAGAAGACCAGGCGGACAATCTGGTGCGCCTGAAGCAGCTCGGCGAGCTGATGGGCGATCTCGGCTTCGGCTGGAATAACGACACGCGCAAATGGGGCGGCGTGGTCGAGATATCAGAGCCGGCGCGGCAAGCCGGCATTGCCGATTTCCGCGCCGCCGGCCTCAACGTCATGATGTCGATGAAGCAGGAGGGCAAGCCGGTCTCCTTCGTCGAGGACTGCGCCGTGCCGCTGCCGCATCTCGCCGACTACACCGCGCGGCTAAGCGAGGTGTTTGCCAAGCACGGCACCAGCGGCACGATGTACGCACATGCCTCCGAGGGCTGCCTGCATGTGCGCCCGGTGCTGAATTTGAAGCTGGAGAAAGACGTCAAGGCGATGCGCGCCATCGCGGAAGAAGCCTTCGAGCTGGTGCGCGAATACAAGGGCTCGCATTCCGGCGAGCATGGCGACGGCCTGGTGCGCTCCGAATTCCACGAAACCATGTTTGGCGAGCGCCTCGTCGCCGACTTCAGGGAGGTGAAGCATCGCTTCGATCCCGATGGCGTGCTCAATCCCGGCAAGATCGTCGACGCACCCAGGATGGACGACCGCTCGCTGTTCCGCTTCAAGCCGGACTATCGCGTTGGCGAGTTGAAGACAAAACTCGACTGGTCCGCTTATCCCGGCGCCGGCGGCGGTTTTCAGGGCGCTGTCGAGATGTGCAACAACAACGGCGCCTGCCGCAAGCTCGAGGGCGGCGTGATGTGTCCGTCCTATCGCGCCACCCGCAACGAGAAGGATGTCACGCGAGGGCGCGCGAACAGTTTGCGGCTCGCGATTTCCGGCCAGCTCGGCGCCAATGCCCTTTCCTCCGACGAGATGATGGAGACCCTAAAGCTCTGCGTCTCCTGCAAGGCGTGCCGCCACGAATGCCCGACCGGCGTCGACATGGCCAAGATGAAGATCGAGGTGCTCGCTGCGCGCGTAGCCTCCCACGGCCTGACATTGCGCGATCGGCTGGTCGGCTACCTCCCGCGCTATGCCGGCCTCGCGTCGCGCTTCGCGCCGCTGGCGAATTTGCGCAATCGCAGCCCGCTGCTGCGAAAGCTGTTCGAGCGCTTTGCCGGTATCAGCGCGCGCCGCGCCCTGCCCGCCTTCCGCCGCGACGTGTTCGTATCGCCGGCCGATAGCGTCGGGCCGGAAACCGGCCGCGAAGTCGTTCTCTTCGCCGACACTTTTAATCGCATCTACGAGCGCGAAAACCTCGAGGCCGCGCTGCGCGTACTCGCGGCTGGCGGCTATCGGGTGCATCTGCCGAAACCCGCGAGCGGCAGCCGCCCGCTCTGTTGCGGTCGCACATTCCTGTCCGCCGGACTCGTCGATGAAGCCAAGTCGGAGCTCGATCGTCTCGTCACCGCCTTCGCGCCCTTCGCCGCGCGCGGCGTGCCGATCGTCGGCCTCGAGCCGAGTTGCCTGTTGACACTTCGCGACGAGCTCGCATCGCTGCGCAAGGACAACGACGCCAAGGCGGTCGGCGCGCATGCCCTCACCTTCGAGGAGTTTCTGGTGCGCGAGGCGGAAGCCGGCCGACTGCAACTGCCACTCGGCACCGTCGCTGAGAAGGCCGTGGTCCACGGCCATTGCCATCAAAAATCCTTCGGCGCCTTCAAACCGGTCGAGCAGGTGCTGCGCCTCGTCCCAGGCCTTGAGGTCGAGACCATCGAATCCAGTTGCTGTGGCATGGCCGGCGCGTTCGGCTATGGCGCGGACACATACAATGCCTCGATCGAGATGGCCGAGCTATCGCTGCTGCCCGCCGTGCGGCGCGCGGACCAGAACACGCTGGTCGTCGCCGACGGCACCTCTTGCCGGCATCAAATCCACGACGGCACCCAGCGCGAGGCACTTCACGTCGCACGCGTGCTGGCGATGAGCCTCGATCGCGCCGGAACCAATTCCACTTCCTCACACTGAAAAGGAACCCAGCCATGGCTGATCTCACGCTCGACACTGCCCGAAAAATCCTCGACGCCGCCTTCGCAAAGTCCACCGAGCTGAAGCTCAAGCCGCTGGTCGTCACCATCCTGGACGCGCGCGGCGTGCTCAAGATCGCCGCGGCGCAAGACGGCACCAGCCTGATGCGCGCCGAGATCGCGCACGGCAAGGCCTACGGCGCGCTCGCCCTGGGCATGGGCTCGCGCGCGTTGTACCAGCGGGCGCAGGAACAGGCCTATTTCATTGATGCCGTGAACACGATTGCTAAGGGCGCGCTGGTGCCCGTCCCCGGCGGCGTGCTGATCATGGACGGCACCACGCTGCTCGGCGCGGTGGGCGTGTCCGGCGACACCTCCGACAATGACGAAGCCTGTGCGGTCGCGGGTATTCAAGCGGCCGGGCTGAAGGCTAACGCTGGCTGAGGTGCGGCACAGTCTCGTGCCCCGGACGCAGCGCAGCGCCCTTCGCGATGCGCTGCAGAGCCGGGGCCCATGTCGCCGCATGAGCCAGCGCCGCTTTCTGGGTCCCGGCTCTGCGCAGCAACGCTAACGCATTGCAGCGCGTCCGGGACACGAGAGCTATGCTCTCCCCTCTACCGTCCCGTCCAGACCGGCTTCCGCTTCTCGCCGAACGCCTTCAGCCCTTCCTTGGCGTCCTCGGTCATCGCGAGCAGCGCGATCTGGCTTTCGGTGTAGGCAATGCTCTCGTCGAACGACATCGAGGCGATGGCGCGCATGGCGTATTTGCCACGGCGGATCGCGGTCGGGGATTTGTCGACGATGCGGCCGATCAGCCAATCGACTTTCGCGTCGAGCTCGGCTGTGGGCACGACGTAGTTGAGAAGCCCCGCCCCTTGCGCTGCTTTCGCGTCAAAAGGTTCACCCGTCAGCGCCCATTCGTTGACGAGCCGCGGCGGCGCGATGCTTTGCAGCAGGCTCAACACCTGCATCGGGAACACGCCGACCTTCACCTCGGGCAGGCCGAAGATGACGTGATCGGCGGCAACCGCCATGTCGGTCATGCACAACAGGCCCATGCCGCCGGCCATGCAGACGCCGCCGACCCGCGCAATCGCGGGCTTGGTCGCGTTCTGCGACAATCGCAGCAGATCGGCATAGTCGACATTCGGCCTGGAATGATCCATCGCGAAAGCCGCGCCGGAATTCTGCAAATCGGCGCCGGCGCAGAACGCCTTGTCGCCCGCGCCGGTCAGCACGATGACGCGAACGTCCTTGTCATCATGCGCGTCGCGATAGCCCTTGGTGATGCCGGCGATGACGTCGCCGTTCAGCGCGTTGCGTTTCTCCGGCCGGTTGATGGTGATCCAGAACGCCTGCCCGCGCTTCTCGGTGATGACGCTTGTGGTGTCGGTCATGACGTCGCTTCCTTGCTCCCGCTTTGCAGCCATTAGCGGCAGCTCGGGCGGAAGGCGCAAGGGCAATCTATCGCGGGGCGCCGCTTTAGCGCCTCGACACAAATTGCAGGCGAGCGGTGCGCGAGTTCAGGCCGCGGCCGCTTTCCTGATCCAGACCTTGTTGTCGTGGAACGCGGCGCCACCGATCGGCGCGACGGCTTCGGCACCCGTCAGCATGTTGATGCCACGGCCGCCGATATGGTTCTTGTTCGGATGCACGGACTCCGCGATCAGAACGCCGCGCCGCACGCCCTCGAACAGCGTGGCAATCAGCGTGGTCTCGCCGCGGGTGTTGCCGAGCGTCACGGCATCGCCATCGGCAATATCGAGGGAGGCTGCATCCATCGGATGGATCATCACGCTCGCCTTGCCCTCACGCGCCTGCGAGGACGGCGTCTCGTTGAAGGTGGTGTTAAGGAAGCTGCGCGAGGGGCTGGTCGCGAGCCGGAACGGATGGGCCTGATCGGTGTGCTCGATCACCGCCCAATGGTCCGGCAGATCAGGCATCTTGTCGAAATCGCCCATGGTCCGGCCGAACGGCGGATGCGACCAATCGGCCTTGAAATGGAATTTCTTGTCGGCATGAGCGAAGCCGTCGAGATAATGCGAGGTGCGGAAGTCCGGTTGCAGATCGCGCCAGATATCGGCTTCGAGGCCGGCAATGTCGCCGTGCGCGCTGAGCTTCAGCGTCGCGTCGATCAATTCGCGCGGCGTCATTTCAAAACCCTTGTGCTTCGCCTCGAGCCGCGGCGCGAGCGCCTGCAACAGCTGATGGTTCGAGCGGCATTCGCCGGGCGGGTCGATCAGCTTGGGCCCAACCGAGATGTGCTGATGGCCGCCGCCGTAATAGAGATCGTCATGCTCCATGAACATGGTCGCCGGCAGCACGATGTCGGCCATCAGCGCCGTCTCGGTCATGAACTGCTCGTGCACCGCGACGAACAGGTCCTCACGCGCAAAACCCTGTCGGACCAACGCCTGCTCCGGCGCCACCGTCATCGGGTTGGTGTTCTGGATCAGCATCGCCTTGACCGGCCCCTTGCCGAGCAGGGCTTCGGCATCGCCGGTGAGGATGCGGCCGATTTGCGACTGATCGAGAGCGCGCGTGGTCTGGTCGATCGCGTCGTGGGCTTCGATGAGGGATTCGTTGAAATGCCACAGCGCATAATTGTTGAAGAAGGCGCCGCCGCCTTCATATTTCCAGGCACCTGTTACCGCGGGAATGCAGTTCGCGGCATGCATCTGCGTCGCGCCGTTGCGCGAGCGGGTGAAGCCGTAACCGAGACGGAAGAAGGTCCGTTTGGTCTCGCCGACAGCCTTCGCAAAAGCCTCAATCTCCGCCACCGGCACGCCTGAGATTGCGGAGGCCCATTCCGGCGTGCGCGTCTTCAGATGCGCCTCGAGCTCGGCGGGGCAGTCGGTGTATTTGTCCATATAGGCGCGATCGGCATAGCCGTCGCGGAACAACACATGCATCACGCCACAGGCAAACGCGCCGTCGGTGCCCGGACGCAGGAGGATCTTGATGTCCGCCTGCTTCATCGTCTCGTTATCGTAGATGTCGACCGCCGCGATCCTGGCGCCGCGCTCCTTGCGGGCGCGCGCGGCGTGCGTCATCACGTTGACCTGGGTGTTGACGGGATTGGTGCCCCAGATCACCACGAGGTCGGAGAGCGCCATCTCGCGCGGATCGGCGCCGGCGATCTTGCCGGTGCCGATCGCGAAGCCGATCCGCCCGACATTGGCGCAGATGGTCTGATAGAAGCGCGAATATTTTTTCACATGCGTGAGGCGGTTGAGGCCGTCGCGCATCACCAGCCCCATCGTGCCGGCGTAGTAGTAGGGCCAGATCGATTCCGCGCCGAACTCGTGCTCGGCCTGGTTGAAGCGATGCCCGATCTCGTCGAGCGCCTCGTCCCAGGTGATGCGGGCGAACTGCCCGGAGCCCTTCGCACCCGTGCGGCGCATCGGATACATCAGCCGTTCGGGGTGATGGATGCGCTCGGCATAACGGGCGACCTTGGCGCACACCACGCCGGCCGTGTAGGTCTGCTTTTTCGAACCGCGGACGCGGCCGATGCTGCGTCCCTCGACCACCTCGATATCGAGGGCGCAGGCCGACGGGCAATCATGCGGACAGGTCGAATGACGGATTTCGATCTTGGCGTGCTGGTTCATGGCCAGATTCGTAACACCAAAATACCTGTGAGCCGAGGGCATTTATCCGGCAATGCCCATGCGATTTGCTCAAACCACATGCGCGGCGGGTTCCTGCCGCGGCCGCGAAATGCGGCACGGCCACACCGAAAACCGCCCGATATTCCCGGCCTGATCGACTTTGTAAGGCGTCGACAGTCTGCATCCCCTGCCGCTACAGTGCCGGCCAACAAAAGCGAATTCAGGGAGGTGGGCGTGACGGCTCGACAATTCATGCTGGCGCTGGCCGCCGGGCTGCTCACGACATTCTCAGCGGCCCCCTCTTTCGCACAGGACTATCCCAACCACGCCGTCCGGATCGTCGTGCCCTTCGGCGCCGGCGGCCCGGCCGATGTCGCGGCCCGACTGATCGCCAATGTTCTCCAGGAGAGCTTTGGCCAGCCCTTCGTGATCGAAAATCGCACCGGCGCGGGCGGCGTCATTGGCACGGTCGAAGCGGCGAAGTCGCCGGCCGACGGCTACACGCTCCTCATGATGTCCAACACCCAGACCGCGAACGAATCGCTGCTCACGTCGGACAAGCGCAAATACGAGCTGATGCGCGACCTCGCGCCGATCGCGCCGGTGAACTCTTCCGATCTCGTCATCGTGGTGAACCCGCAAGTCCCGGCAACGACGCTTCAGGAGTTCATCGCGCTCGCCAAAACGCAACCGGGCAAGCTGAACTACGCCTCCTCCGGCCAGGGCACACCCTATCACATGGCCGGCGAGCTGTTCAAAGCCATGGCCGGCATCGACATCGTCCACGTTCCCTATCGGAACAGCGGCGAGGCGCGCAGCGGCGTGATCGGCGGACAGGTGCAGATGATGATCGACGCCGTGACGGCAATGGCGCCGAATATCGGAGAGAACCAGGTCCACGCACTAGCGACCACCGGCAAGCAGCGCTCCGCGGTGTTGCCGAATGTGCCGACCGCCGGCGAGGCCGGTGTCGCGGGCTACGAGGCGACAATCTGGCTCGGCCTGATGGCACCGGCCGGCACGCCAAAGCCTGTCATCGACAAGCTTAATGCGGCCGTGAACGCAATGGTGAAGCGGCCTGATATCGTCAAGCTCTGGACTGAGCAGGGTGCCCTGCCCATGTCGATGACACCGGCAGAGTTCGACAAGTTCTTGCGCGGTGACATCGAGAAATGGGCTGACGTCGTCAAGAAATTCGACAAGTCCTGAGGTCGCACTGGCAATGCCCACCATTCAATTCCAGCTCAACGGCACCGCGGTCGCCGTCGACGCCGACCCGGATCAGACGCTGCTCGACGTGCTGCGCGGCCGGCTCGGCATCACGGGTGCGCATTTCGGTTGCGGAGCCGGCGAGTGCGGCGCCTGTCACGTCATGGTCGATGGCCGCGCGATGGCGTCCTGTGACATGCCGATGTGGTCGGTTGCGGACAGGGATGTCGTCACATTGGAGGGCCTCGGTACAGTAGAGCAACCGCATCCGCTGCAACGCGCCTTCATCTCCGAACAGGCGATGCAATGCGGCTATTGCGTCTCGGGGATCCTGATCAGCGCGGCAGCACTGCTGAAGCGCAATCCGTCACCGACAGAGGCCGAGGTCAGAGCCGCGCTCGACCGCAATCTGTGCCGATGCGGATCGCACAACCGTATGGTCCGCGCCGTGCTACGGGCGGCCTCGGAGATGGCGACGTCATGAGTGCGCCATCCCCTGCTCCGAAACTGCCGGTCAGCCTCGTGGCCAATCCAAGACTGTCGTCCTGGATAAAATTCACCGGCGAGGGCCGCGTGGCGATCTCGCCCGGCAAGGTCGAGATCGGCCAGGGCATCGTCACGGCGCTGGCCCAGATTGCGGCTGACGAGCTCGATGTGGATATCACGCGCATCGAGATGGTCCGTGCCTCGACGGCGACAAGCCCGAACGAAGGCGTGACCTCCGGCAGCCTGTCGATCCAGCAATCCGGCCGCGCACTGCGCCACGTCGGCGCCGAGGTGCGCCAGCATTTCCTCGCTGCTGCATCGGAACGTCTCGGTGTCGATGCGTCGCTGCTCGTTATCAACGACGGCGTGATCTCGGGCCCCGGCAATGTCAGAACCAGCTATTGGGAGCTGGCTCATGACGTCTTGCTCGACGACGACGCCACCGCGGGTGCTAAAGCGAAGAGCGTCGCCAAGCGCACCGTTGCCGGACATTCGGTCCAGCGCGTCGACATTCCCGACAAGGTGTTCGCGCGACCGCGCTTCATCCATGACTGCGTGCTGCCGGGCCTGTTGCACGGGCGCGTGCTGCGGCCGGACATCTCGGGCGCCAAATTGATCGCGCTCGACGAGACGGCTACGCGCGCCGTACCTGACCTCGTCGCGATCGTCCGCGACGGCGGCTTTGCCGGTGTCGTTGCCAACAGCGAGGCTGCGGCGGAAGTCGCGCTGAAAGCCCTGCGCAAGGGCGTAAATTGGTCGGCGGGCGAACCGCTGCCTGATGAGGATGATCTGGCGGGCTTCCTGAAGAGCCAACCGGTCGAGACGACCGTCATCAACACCAGAACGGCGGCATCGACGAAGAAAGCTGCCCGCACCCTCCGCCGGCAATACACCCGCCCCTACATCGCACATGCATCGATCGCGCCGTCCTGCGCCATGGCGCAATGGGATGGCGATCATGTCCATGTCTGGACGCACAGCCAGGGCATCTATCTGCTGCGCGCCGATCTCGCCATCGTGCTTGAGCTACCTGCCGAAAACATCGTCGTCGAGCACATGGAGGGCGCTGGCTGCTACGGACACAACGCGGCCGACGACGTCGCGCTCGATGCGGTGCTGCTGGCGAAAGCGGCCGATGGCCGTCCGGTACGGGTGCAGTGGTCGCGTCACGACGAGATGTCCCACGCGCCGTTCGGCGCAGCCATGGCCATCGAGATCGAGGCCGATCTGGATGCGGACAACGAGATCGTGGGCTGGTGCCATGAGATCTGGAGCAACGGCCATACGGCGCGCCCGGGACGCGCCGCACAGCCTGCGTTGCTTGCGGCGAGCGAGATCGCAAATCCCTACCCGCGCATGATCTCGACGAATCCGCCGGCGGCCAATGGCGGCGGCGGCGACCGCAACTCCGTCCCGCTCTACGACCTCCCGGACTGGACGATCACGAGCCACCGGCTGCTGACGATGCCAGTGCGGACCTCGGCGCTGCGGACCCTCGGCGCGCAGGGCAATGTGTTCGCGATCGAATCCCTGCTCGACGAGATTGCCGCGGTGCGCGGCGAGGACCCGATCGCATTTCGCTTGCGGCATCTCCGCGACGAGCGCGCCAAGGACGTCATCCGCGCCGCGGCGCGACGCGCGGCTTGGAAGCCAGAGAAGCGAACCAGCATCGGTCACGGCGTCGCATTCGCGCGCTACAAGAACACGGGCGCCTATTGCGCCGCGATTGCCGAGATCGAAGGCACCGATGACATCCGCGTCAAGCGGCTGAAGCTTGCGGTCGATGTCGGCGAGGCCATCAATCCTGATGGTGTCATCAACCAGATCGAGGGTGGCGCGATCCAGGCGGCGAGCTGGGTGCTGAAGGAGCGGGTCCGCTTCGACCGGACCCGCATGACATCGACCTCCTGGACCGACTATCCGATCCTGACCTTCAGCGAGGTGCCGGCGGTGGATGTCGAGATCATCCAGCGGCCGGAGATCGAGCCGGTCGGAGCGGGCGAAGCCGCCCACGGCCCCGTGACCGCCGCGATCGCCAACGCGGTCTATGATTGCCTCGGCGTTCGCGTGCGCGATCTGCCGATCACGCGCGACAAGATCATCGCAGCCATGGAGCTTGCATCGTGACGATAGTGACCATTTTGAGCGGCGGCGCGGCGCAAGGCCTGGTGCGCGGCCTCAGCGAGGCCTTCAAGGCTGAGACCGGCTTCGGCATCGACGGCGAGTTCGGTGCGGTCGGTCTCATGGCCGACAAGCTGCGCGCGGGCACGCCGGCTGATCTCGTGATCCTGACGCAGGCCCTCCTTGCGAAGCTGGCCGGGGAGAAGCTCGTCGTCCCCGCCTCGATCGCGGATATCGGCCGGGTCGAGACCGCGCTGGCGGTGCGCAGCCGAGATCCCAGGGTGACGGTGAAGACCGAAGCCGATTTGCGCGAGGTGCTGCGTTCCGCCGACGCCATCTACGTTCCGGACACGAATGCCTCGACCGCGGGACAGCACTTCGCTGGAGTCCTCGACCAGCTCGGCATCGCCTATGAGGTCGCATCGCGCCTGAAAATCTTTCCGAACGGCGCCACTGCGATGCGGGAGCTTGCAGCCTCCACCGCGCAAAGGCCGATCGGATGCACACAGGCGACCGAGATCATCGCGACCGACGGAATCGAGCTATCGGGGTCACTGCCGCAGGGCACCGAACTCGTCACGATGTACACGGCCGGAGTGACCTCGCGGGCCGCTCACCCGAAGGAGGCGGCCGCGCTGGTCGCGCTGCTGACTGGCGCAGATCACAGGGAGCTGCGCCAGCGCGTGGGCTTTGCCGGCTAAAGCGCGATGAGATTGGGATGAATCGTCATCGCGCTTTAGATTGTTGTTTGCGCATGATCTTTCCAGAAAACCGCTTCGCACTTTTCCGGATCATGCTTTAGGCGCGGATAGCCGCCCTATTTGTGCAGTTGGGTGAGACCGGTCGGCGGGCCGTCGACCGCGGTCCAGCCGCCATCGACGAACAGCGTGCTGCCGCTGACATAGCTCGCGGCATCCGAAGCGAGATAGGCCACGGCGGTGGCGACCTCGTCGGCGCTGCTCCAGCGGTTGAACACGGTGTGGCCGGCATAGAGATTGTAGATGTCCGGCCGCTGCTTGAACGGGCCGGTCAGCGCGGTCTCGGCGATGCTCGGCGCAATCGCGTTGACGCGCACGCCGGCGTGGCCGACTTCGGAGGCAAAACCCTTCACCAGCAGGCCGATCGCCGCCTTCGTGGAACCGTAGACGCCAAGGCCGGGCTCGATCGTCACCGCGCGCACGGAGGAGCAGGCGATGATGCTGCCGCCCTTCTGCGCGACCATGATGCGGCCAAAGGCCTGGAAGAACCAGACGGTGCCCTTGACGTTAAGGTTGAGGACGCGGTCGAGATCCTCCTCGGTGTAGTCGAGGATGGTCTTGCGGATGTTGAGCCCGGGCGTCGTCACGGCGATGTCGAGCCGCGAGAATTTCTGCATCACGGTTTTGGCCAGCGCGTTCACGTCCACTGCGCTCGCAGCATCGCAGGCAGCAGCCTCGGCCCAGCCGCCCTTGTCGCGAATGCCGGCGGCGGTCACCTCCGCGGCGTCAAGCGCGCGATCGGCGCAAACGACGCGGGCGCCGAGCCCGGACAGCGCCTCGGCCGACGATTTGCCGATGCCCGAGGCGGCGCCGAGCACCACGGCCGTCTTGCCGGTGAGATCGAAGAGCTTGCGATAGTCAGTCACGAACGGATTCTCCTGCGTTGCTGCGACGCAAAGTATCGCAAGCGCGGTCCGCCAGCCAAGGCCGGCGAACGCACGACAGCTATCCCTTGTATCCCATCAACAGGCGCGGCAGCCACAGCGAGAACGCCGGGACGTAGGTGACGAACATCAAGGCTGCGATCAGGGCGGCGTAGAACGGCAGGATGGTGCGCATCACCGCGCCCACCGAGATGCCGCCGATGGCGCAGCCCACGAACTGCGTCGTTCCGACCGGCGGGGTGTTCAGCCCCAGCGCGCAGTTGATCAGCATCAGCATGCCGAACTGCACCGGATCCATACCCGCCTTCATCGCGATCGGCAGAAATATCGGGGTGCAGATCAGGATGGTCGCCGCCATATCCATGAACGTGCCGAGCACGAACAGGATGATGTTGATCAGCAGGAAGATGACCCAGGGCTGCTGGGACACCTTGCTCATGACGTCGCCGGCGAAGTCGGCGACTTCGTAGAGCCCCATCAGATACTGGAACATGGTTGAGACGCCGATCAGCAACAGCACCACGCCCGTCGTCTTCACCGCCTTCGCAGCCGCCCGCAGGAAGTTCGGCAGGGTCATGGTGCGGTAGATGAAGAATGTCAGCAGGATCGTGTAGGTGACCGCGACGGCTGCGGATTCAGTTGCCGTGAAGATCCCGGACAGGATGCCCGCCAGGATGATGCCGACGATCAGAAGGCCGGGCAGCGCGGCCGCGAAGGCGCGGAAAACTTCGGGCCAGCCCGGGAACTTGCCGGCCGGATAGCCGCGCTTCACTGCGACCGCATAGGCGGCGACCAGCATGCACACCATCAGCACGAGCGCCGGCAGGAGGCCGGCGGCGATCAGCGCGCCGATCGAGACCTTGCCGCCGGCGGCGAGCGCATAGATGATCATGTTGTGGCTGGTCGGCATCAGCGCTCCGACCAGCGAGGCATGGGTGGTGACGTTGACGGCGTAGTCGGTGTCGAACCCTTCCTTTTTCATCATCGGGATCATCACCGCGCCCATCGCCGACACGTCGGCAACGGGCGAGCCGGAGACGCCGCCGAACAGCGTGCAGGCGACAACGTTCGACATGCCGAGCCCGCCGCGAATGTGCCCGACCAGGCTCTTGGCGAGCTGCACGATCTTATCGGCGACGCCGCCATGCAGCATCAGTTCTCCGCTGAAGACAAAGAACGGGATGGCCAGGAAGGAGAAGATGTTCATCCCCGACATCATCTGCTGGAAGATGACGGCAACCGGCAGGCCTTCGTAAAGGATGGTGCAGATCGCCGAGAGGCCGATCGCGAAGGCAACGGGTACGCCGAGAACAAGGAAGCCGAAGAACGTGGCGCCGAGAATGATCAGTTCCATGAGGGGACGACCTCTTCGCCGCGCAGGAGAGCAATGATGTGCTCGATTGAGAAGGAGACGATCAGGACGCCAGAGGCGATCAGCGGTACGTAACGGATCACCTCAGGCAGGCCGAGATTCGGAATTTTTACGGTTCCGACCGACGCCCCGAGGATCCAGCCGTTGTAGGCCATCGCGATACCAAACACGGCCACGAGAATGTGGATCACGAGCTCGATCTTCTCACGCACATGGTCCGGCAGCATCACCAGCAGACTGTCCATGCCGATATGCCCGGCATCGCGAACGCCGACAGCCGCGCCGATCAGCGTGACATAGAGGATCAGGACCAGCGCAAGGTTCTCCGTCCAGGTCGGACTGGAATTGAGCACGTACCGACCGAACACCTGGTAGAACACGATGGTGACGATGACGAGCAGTCCGGTCACGGACAGATACATGCCCAGCCGAGCGACGACGGCATTGATCCGCGACAGCAGGCCGGTGGACGGCGGTGCCGATGCCTCCTGCTCGTGGCTTGCGACATGTGGGTCTGTCATTCCAGCGTCTCCCTTGCGCGTCTCGCTGCGAGGGTCCGGCATCGCCTCGCGGCGACGCCGGACCCGACGCTGTGATCTTACTTCGTGTCCTGGATGCGCTTGACGAGGCCCTTCAGCTTCTCGTCACCGGCGAACTTGTCGTAGACCGGCTTCATCGCATCGACGAATTCCGCCTTGTTGGCGATCGTGATGACCTGGACGCCAGCCGCTTCGACGGTCTTGCGGGAGGCCTGCTCACGCTCGTCCCAGAGCTTGCGCATGACGGGCACTGATTCCTTGGCCGCCTTGCGGACCATCGCCTGGTCCTCCTTGCTCAGCGTGTCCCAGACCGTCTTGGACATCACGAGAACTTCGGGCGCCAGCGAGTGCTCGGTGACGTTGTAGAACTTGGCCGCCTCGAAATGACGCGAGGACTCGTAGGAGGGCCAATTGTTCTCGGCAGCGTCCACCAGGCCGGTCTTGAGAGCGGTATAGACCTCGCCATACGGCATCGGCGTCGGGTTGGCCCCGAGGCTCTGGATCATGCCGACCCAAAGATCGGATTGCTGGACGCGGATCTTCAGGCCCTTGAGGTCGGCGAGCGACTTGATCGGCGCTTTGACGGTGTAGATGGACCGGGCGCCGCTGTCGTAATAGGCAAGGCCGATCAGGCCTGCGGGCGCCATCGCTGCCAGGATCTCATCGCCGATCGGCCCGTCAAGCACGGTGCGCATGTGCTGCGTATCCCGGAAGACGAAGGGCAGGCACAACGCGATGGTTTCCGGCACGAAGTTGTTCAGCGGCGATGCGTTGATCCGCATCATGTCGAGCGCGCCGATCTTCAGCTGCTCGATGGTGTCCTTCTCGGAGCCCAGCGCGCCGTTGGGAAACACCTTCACGCCGAGCTTGCCGCCGCTCGCCGTCGCGAGCTGCTTGCCCATGAACTTGACGGCTTCGACGGTCGGATAATCGGCGGGGTGAATGTCGGCGGAGCGGAAGTCGCGTGCGGTCGCGAAAGGTGCTGAGACCGCCAGCGCAGCGGCAGCGATGATACCGATCAGTGTCTTCATCTGGGCTTTCCTCCTGAGTTGATTATGTCGTCGTTGGGCAGATGCTGCCGGTCGCCTTGGGTCGCTCCACTTCAGGTGTGGAGTCAAGCGTCACAACCGCACCACCTTGGTAGGATTGCGCGGCCGAGTCGAGCGGATTTGGCTGGTTGATGATAGCGCGCAGGTCGACGCCGTGCCTGGCCGGCAAGTGCCGGCCCCCTGCAATTCCGTCCCTCCGTCGGCCAATGCCGGACGCGAGGTAACGATGCTCGTCGTATCCATGGTCGCTCCTCTGGTTTTGTGCTCGACCGCCATTGGTTGCGGCTTGGAGGTTTGGGCGAGACGGGTCGCCCCGTTCCTGTGCGATACGCGCTGCATCAGCGTGATTTCGCCAATGTCGTCCCTAGGGCGGGCGGCATTCTGAGTCCAACCCAATTCCGGCATCGATCAATGCTGGAGTTGCATCGATCGATCATGCGGTGCTCCGAGAAGGCGATCGCCCGATAGCGCCGTTTTTCCGAAGCCATCCACACCGGTGCGTTACTTGACGTCGCAGCTAGAGCCCCCTCAAGATACGCCGAAACAAAACACACCATCCCGAGGGAATGCCCATGCCGCGGAAGCTGATCGATATTTCCGTGCCGCTCAGAAACGACGTGACGGCCGATCCGCCGGGCAATCACCCGACCATCCAGTATATCGATCACCAGCAGGGCCTGCCGCGCATGCTGCAGTTCTTCGACGGCCTCAAGGCGCAGGATTTGCCGGACGGCCAGGGCTGGGCTGTCGAGCAGGTCTCGCTGTCGACCCACAACGGTACGCATCTCGATGCACCCTGGCACTTCCACCCCACCATGAATCGCGGCGAGCGGTCATGGACGATCGACGAGGTGCCGCTGGAATGGTGTTTTCAGCCCGGCGTGAAGCTCGACTTCCGGAATCTACCGGATGGCTATGTGGTGACGGCCGACGATGTCGAGAAAGAGCTGAAGCGCATCGGGCACACGCTGTCGCCGCTAGAGATCGTCGTCGTCAACACCCGCGCCGGCGCCAAATTCGGTCAGGCCGATTACGTGAGTTCCGGCTGCGGCATGGGCTATAACGCTACGATGTACCTGCTCGAACGGGGCGTGCGGCTGACCGGCACAGACGGCTGGAGCTGGGACGCGCCGTTCGTCTACACCGCAAAGAAATATGCAGAAACAAAAGATGCCAGCCTGATCTGGGAGGGCCACAAGGCGGGCCGGCACATCGGCTATTGCCATCTCGAGAAATTACACAATCTCGACAAGCTGCCTTCGACCGGGTTCACGGTCTCATGCTTCCCGGTGAAGATCGAACGCGCCTCCGCGGGCTGGACTCGCGCGGTCGCCATCATCGACGATCAGGTGTGAGAGGTTACTCGCCGGCGAGGCCGCTCTCGGCGAGCTCGCGCAAGGCATCGGTATCGAGCACGACGATGGCGCCGTGCTCGAGACGAACCCAGTTGCGTCCGGCCCAGGCGCGCAATTGCTTGTTGATGCTCTCGCGCGTCATGCCCACCATCTCGCTGATCTCCTGCTGCGTGATGGCGAGCGTGCCGCTGCCGGAGTCGAACTTGCGTTCTTCGGTGAGACCGAGCAGCGCGCTTGCAAGCCGGCCCGGCAGATTTTGCAGGATCACCTGCTCGACCTGCTGGCTGGTCCAGCGCAGGCGCGCGCAGAGCAGCTCGATGAATTTCATCGCCAGCGCCGGCTGACTCTTCACAAACGGAAGGAAGTCGCGGCGGTCGATGATGTAGAGCTCACAATTGGTGTTGGCGGTCGCGTCGGCCGAGCGCGGCGCGCCGTCGAGGACGGCGATCTCGCCAAAGATTTCTCCGGGACCGATCAGATTGAGAATGGCATTCCGTCCATCGGGCGACGAAGAGGATATCTTTACTGTTCCCGTGATCACCGCGAACAGATTGTTGCCGGGATCGCCCTTGGCGGCGATCGTCGCTCCGCGCTTCACCGTGGTGTGCTTGGCATAGCGACAGAGCTGGTCGAGAGCCTCCGGCTCCAGATCGGCGAAGATCGGATGCTTGCGCAGGACCGATAATTTGTTGCCCGCCGCTTGTCGGGGATCGCCGGTCTTGTCCTGAGGCACGCCGGGGCTCCTAAGACTGCGAGGCACTGGAGCTCTTGCGTAGTCAGTGTTAGCAGGCTTTTCAACCGGAAAGCATGTCCGCGTTTTGAAGCAAATACGCCGAAAATGCCGCGGCGGGGGGCGAAGTCCGCATCCGAAGGATGAGCCAATGCTCCCCTGATGATGCAGAGTTGCAGCTATCGCACGCCCCATTGCGTTAAGGCGCTGACGGACGGCCACGAACTCGCCGGAGAACACAAGCGGTGATGGATCGCAAAATGGGGCTGAGACTCAGGAGCTTTTGCGCTTAACGCCTGAATCGGGCCGGCCTGAGCTGGTTTGCCGGTCCGCCCAGGCGAGCGCCCCGGCGAATACGACAAAGATAGCCACGACGATGATCGTCACCAGCAGCGCGTCGGTCGGCATGATGCCCTCCCCTGATTGTTTCGGGCACTATCGGCCGCGCGCGGCCGCCGTCATTGATCGGGATCAAAAATGGGAGAGCCCCAGGTCGGGATCAGGCGTCAGGCCGCGGCCAAGGCCTCGACCTTCGCCGGATCGAGCAGGCTGATGCCACCGTGAATGATCTCAATCACCCCGTGGCGCTCCAGCTTGGTGAAGGTGCGGCTGACGGTCTCGATGGTCAGGCCGAGATAATCGGCGATGTCCTGGCGGCTCATCGGAAGTGGAACCGTGTCGGACGCCCCCTTGAGCGAGACCAGACGCTCGCGCCAGCCGAGCAGGAAGGCAGCGACCTTCTCATCGGCCGAGCGGCGGCCCAGCAGAACCATGTGGTTGCGCGCATGGCTCAGCTCGCGAACCGCCAGCTCGTTGATCCGCCTGAGCAGATGCGGCCGGTCCTCGATGAAACGGCCAAAGGGCGCTTTTGCGAACTGGCACACGGTGACGCCGCCGATCGCATCGGCCGAAAAATTGTGGCGGCCGGAAATATTCATCCCCAGGAAATCGCCGGGCAAGGCAAACCCCACAATCTGACGCCGGCCGTCGGGCAGCAGCTTGTACAGCCGCATGACGCCTTCAACGAGATTGTAGAACGAGGTCGTGATGTCTTCCTCGGAGAACACGGTCTCTCCCGAGCTAAAATGGACGCGGCGCCCAAGATGCTCGAATTCCCTCAACTCGGTTGGGTCCAGCGATGAACACACCGCCAAGTCGCGGACCGCACAATCGCTACAGACATGCCCGTTCGGCTCGATCTTCACCACGGAAGCCTTCATCCACCGCTCCAGGCCGGCTGCTCCCGCATCAGGTCGAGTCCACCGCGCCAGCTGCATTTTACTGCACTGCGCCAAAGGCGATTGACCCAGATCAATTTTCGCAGACGTCCCCGCCTTATTCTGCTTCCAGAGTTCGTGGGGATCACCTTCCATGCTGCAAAGCGCGTTGCGTCACGGCCTGATTGGGTTGCTTCTGGTCACGCCTGCCCTGGCGGCCCCAACCGCCGAACAACGCGGCCAGGCCTTCGCGCGGGCCAATTGCGCGCGCTGCCACGCCGTCAACCGCACCTCGGAGAGCCCGCTCAAGGTTGCGCCGCCGCTGCGGATCCTGCACCGGCGTTACCCGATCGAGACCCTTGAGGAGGCGCTGGCCGAAGGCATCTCTACCGGCCACGCCAACATGCCCGTCTTCGAGCTCAGTCCGGACCAGATCCACGACCTGCTGTCCTACCTGAAGACGCTGGAATAGCCGGCGTCACGCCGCCTGTACTGTCCAACCGATCAGTTCCTTCGCAATGCGGGCGAAGGCCGTATCGAACGCTGCGACCGCGGCAGTCGGCTCGACCTTGTCGAGCTTCTCGCTGGTCTCGACGAGTCGCGATGCGACCACCTTGCCGTTCTTGTCGACCACCCGCGCCGACAGTCCGATCTCCACCCGTACTTCGCCCTCGGTCGCAATGCGGAACCGCCTGATGTCGATCAGGAGCTGGTAGTCAGCCTGCCCGAGATCGCTCGTGCGCAACGGCGCATGGGCGATGTCGTAGTTCTCAAAACTATCGATCAGCCGCGCCTGCACCAGTTTTGGAATGCTGTCGGCCCAGAGGAAATCCGCAAAGCCCGGATTGTCCCCGCCAGGTGCGAACAGCATGCGCTGGGTCTGGAGCATCGCCACCGCGGTCGGTTCGGGAATGGCCAGTGACGCCGATAAGGTCTTGCCGGTCGGGCCGAGGCTCTGCGGCGCGCGCAGGTCAAAAGTGATCTTCTGCACGGGCGCCCCACCGCCCGTCATCTTCTCGAGGCCCGCTAAAATGCCGTCGATCTTGCCGGTGTTGCGCGCGAGCCCGTCGGAGAACGTCTTCAAATTGGCGATGGTATCTTTCAGCGGGCCGGAATTGTCCTCCAGCACCGTGTCGACCCGCCGCAGCGCATCGCGCGCGGCCTGCGTCATACTCTGACCTGCGCCGGCCTCGGCGATCAGGGTCAGGGGCTCACCGGATTTGGCGACGATCATGCCGCCCTCCAGCGTCACCACGGGCACGCCGGTCAGCCCCTGGAAATCGAGCCCGACCTTGGTGTCGGTGCGCACCGGCGTCGTCGCGGCGACCGAGATCGTCGCATTGACGAAGCGCGGGTTGTCCGGCGCAAGGCCGAGCTGGGTCACCTCGCCGACGCGGATGCCGTTGAACAGCACGCCGGCGCCGACCAGCAGGCCCGGCACCGGGCCCTGGAACTGCACGTGGTAGTTCGTACGCGGCCCGATGCCGCCGGTGTTATTCAGCCAGTAGACGAAGCCGAACACCGCGATAATCGCGGCCAGCACGAAACTGCCGATCAGCACATAGGGAGCGCGGGTTTCCATGTCTTATCTCATTTCGTGTTGCAGCATCTGCGAGCGCTTGCCGTGGAAATAAGCGCGCACCCAGGGATGCTCGGATTGCAGCAGTTCGCGCATCGGGCCGATCGCGACGATCTTGCCGTCGGCGAGCGCAGCGACGCGGTCGCAGACGGTGGTGAGGCTCGCAAGATCATGGGTGACCATGAAGACGGTCAGCCCCAGGGTCTTTTGCAGGGTCCCGATCAACGCGTCGAAATCACCGGCGGCGATCGGATCAAGGCCGGAGGTCGGCTCGTCCAGGAACAGGATCGGCGGGTCGAGCGCGAGCGCACGCGCCAACGCCACGCGCTTGGTCATGCCGCCGGAGAGCTCTGAAGGATATTTGTCGGCATCCTGCGCCCGCAGCCCGACCATTTCGAGCTTGGCGATCGCGATCTCGTCCATCAGTTCTTGCGACAGCACGAGATTTTCGCGCAGCGGAAACTGGACGTTCTGCCGGACCGTCAGCGAGGAGAACAGCGCCCCCTGCTGGAACAGGATGCCCCATGTCATGGCCGCGCCTTCCTTGCGGCCGCCGATGGGCTGTCCCATCACGTCGATGCTCCCGCCCTGACGCGGAATCAGGCCGATGATGGTGCGCATCAGGACCGACTTGCCGCCGCCGGACGCACCGACCAGCCCAAGGATTTCACCCCGGCGGACGTCGAGCGACAGATGGTCGAGCACGGTCTGGCGGCCGAAGCCGACCACGAGGTCGCGGACGCGGATTGCGAATTCTTCCTGCGATTCGTCCATCGTCACATACCGATCGAGGCGAAGAAGATCGCGAACAGGCCGTCGAGCACGATCACCAGAAAGATCGACTTCACCACCGACGTCGTGGTCTGGCGTCCGAGCGACTCGGCGCTGCCCTTCACGCGCAGTCCCTCGCTACAGGCGACGATCCCGATCACCAGCGCCATGAACGGTGCCTTCAGAATTCCGACCTCGAAATGCGTGACGGAGATGGCCTCGTGCAGCCGCGCGATGTAGATCGCAGGCGACATGCCGCCATAGAATTGCGCGACGAGACCGCCGCCATAGAGCGCAGCGATCGATCCGATGAAGGCAAGAATCGGGAGGGCGATGATGAGGGCTGCTACGCGCGGCAGGATCAGGACGTGGACGGGGTCGAGCCCCATGGTCGAGAGCGCGTCGATCTCCTCGCGCATCTTCATCGAGCCAAGCTCGGCTGTGTAGGCGCTCCCCGAACGTCCGGCGACCATGATGGCGACGATCAGCACGCCGAGCTCACGCAGCACCAGGATGCCGACCATGTCGACTGTATAGGACTCCGCGCCGAACCTGCGGAAATGGAAGAAGCCCTGCTGGGCGATGATCGCGCCGATCAGGAAGGTGATCAGCACGACGATGGGAATGGCCTGCCATCCGATGCGATAGAGCTGGTAGATCAGCGACGTCAGCCGCAGCGATCGCGGCCGGCGCAGCACGCCGATCACGGCCATGAACAATGCGCCCAGCATTTGCAGAAATACCGTGATGTCTTCGCGCGCGCTAACCGTGGATCTGCCGAGATCGCCGAGCCTGAGCAGAACCGGATTTTGAGCCACGGCCGGCGCTGGCGTGTGGCGGTTGACCTGGCGCACCTCGTCCATCAGCCCACTGAAATGATCGGCGACGCCGACGAATTCGGCCGATCTGCCTGACGAAGCAGCCCTGCGCGACAGCTTTTCCAGGATCCAGGCGCCGAGCGTATCGAGCGCGCTGACGCCCGACATGTCCAGCGTCACGGCGCGGGATCGATCGACATCCGCTCCGACCGATCGGGACAGCGTTTCGAGTGCCGACACGTTGGCGGCGGTCCACGGCCCTTCCGGGCGCAATTTCAGCGCATCGCCGGAGGGCGTTGTCAGCAACAGCGGTTCGGAGTTCACGCTTCCACCTCATCGGGACAATTGGTCCCCATTCAGCCGGGACTTCTAGGCCAGCATGTGGCGGCCGGTTTGACCTGTCTCAAGACCGGGATCACGCACCGCCCCTTGACGCAAATCAAACGGGGCCGCGCCGGTGGGTCCTAGGGTCGCTTTTATTCAATGGAGATCAGAAATCCATGTTCGATAGCGACAGGATGAGCGAAGAACTGCGGACCCTGAAGGTGGACGTCACACGCCTGCTGAGCACGGCCGGCGAGGAGATGTTCGACAGCTCGAAAGACCGGGCCGAGGCTCTGGCCGACCAGATCAAGGCCGCGCTCGCCGAGCTTGGCGAGACCGTCAGCGACGAGCAGGAGCAGCTACAGGGCCTCGTTGCGGATCGCCCGATCACGTCGCTCGCCTCAGCCTTCGCGCTCGGCGTCGTGGTCGGCTTCATGCTGAGGAGACACTAGGTGAATACGGAGAATGTCGTCAAACATCTACGCGTGCTATGGCGCACCGACCGAATCATCGCGGACATCAGGCTGCGCCATCTGCTCCTCGGGCTGGGCCTGCGCGCCTTCGCGGCGCTGATCGCAGCCTTCGGGCTGCTGATGCTGGAGCTGTCGGCCTATTTCGGGCTGGTCCAGATCTGGAGCGCGATTGCCGCGGCCGCCGCTCTCGGCGCCATCAATTTCGTCATTGCGGGGATCCTCTTCATCGTCGCGGGCCGCGCCCCGTCAGGCCGCGACATCGAACTCGCCAATGAAATTCACGGCGCATCCATCGAGGCCCTCCAGCTCGAGGCGCGCGCGCTCCAGGCTCAGGTATCGGGCGCGGTGCATCATCCGCTGAGCACCGTCGTGCCGGTGCTGGTGCCGCTGATCGCGATCATCATCAAGAGTCTGCGGAAGACGGCCAAGGAGAGCGCTGCTGCGACGTCGGCCGAGGCACGCTCGTAGCCGGCGCGCTCAGAGCTTCAGCCGGACGTCACAGATGCCCGGCTCGGTCGGATCCGGCTTCACCTCAAAACCGAGCTGCCGGCACATCTCAAGCATCACGGTGTTCTCCTTGAGCACGTCACCCGAGATGGCCTTCAGCCCTTCCGACTTCGCATAGTCGATGATCAGCTGCATCAGCGCCCAGCCAAGTCCCCTGCCCTTAAGGTCGGACCGCAGCAGGATCGCGTATTCGCCGGACTCGTAGATCGAGTCCGAATGAATGCGGACCACGCCGACCATCTCGTTGGTGGCCTCATCGAACGCAATGAAGGCCATTGCGCGCGCATAATCGAGCTGGGTGAGGCGCGCGATGAATTCGTGGGTAAATTCCTTCATCGGGGCGAAGAAGCGCAGACGGAGGTCGTGCGGCGTGACGTGACGCAGGAAATCGTGGATGGTCGGCTCGTCCTCCGGGCGTAAGGGCCGCACGAAGATGCGCCAGCCATCCTTGAGCGCGAGGCGCCGCTCCCACTGTGACGGATAGGCGCGAACGGCGAAATTGGTGGGTCCCGAGCCTACGAATCTCCGTTGCGGCGGCCCGACGGCGACGCGGGCATCGACCGCCGTCACGCCGGTTTCATCCGCGAGCAGCGGGTTGATATCGAACTCGCGAATTTCGGGAATGTCGGCCGCCATCTGCGCCAGCTTGACCAGCACCATTGCGACGGCATCCTGCTTGACGGCCGGCACGTCCCGATAGGCGCGGAGCAGGCGCGAGACGCGCGTACGGTCGATCAGGTCGCGCGCCAGTTGCAGGTCAAGCGGCGGCAGCGCCAGCGCCTTGTCGTTGATGATTTCCACCGCCGTCCCGCCCCGGCCGAACACGACGACAGTCCCGAAGGTCGGATCGTCGGCGAGACCCAGAATCAGCTCGCGCGCCTTCGCCTTGACGACCATCGCCTGCACGATGACGCCGTCTATGCGCGCTTCGGGGCGCAGTTTCTTCGCCCGGGCAAGAATGTCGGCGGCAGCCGTGCGCACGGCCTCCGGCGTGGTCAAATTGAGAACGACGCCCCCTACGTCCGACTTGTGCGTGATGTCGCGGGACATGATCTTCAGCACGACGGTGGCGCCTTGCGCGAACATCTCGTTGCCGTAGGCCACCGCCTGCTCGACGTCGGTCGCCGCATAGGTCGGCACCATCGCGATGTCATAGGCTCCGAGCAGATGCTTGATCTCGACCGGCTCGAGCCATTTGCGGCCGTCGGCGATCGCGCCCGCAACAATCTGCTTGGCAGCCTGGGCGTCCGGCACGAACGTATCGGGCATCGCCGGAGGAACCTGGCTCAGTTCCTCCACGAGTTCGCGGTGCCTCACGAGGTGCATGAAACCGCGCACCGCGTCGTCTTCAGTCGGATAGTTCGGAATGCCGGCGCCAGACAGGGTTTCAATGATCTTCTGATCGGCTCCGATCCAGGAGGCAAGCACGGGCTTGGCCCAACTGCGATGTTTCTCGCGATATGTCTTGACATGTTCGGTCACTGCCACCGCGATCTCCGCGGCCGAGGCGATCGCGGTCTGCACGTTAAGGACGAGAACTGCGTCATTGTCGGGGTCTGCGAGCAGCACCTCCAGCGCCGCCGCATAGCGTGATGCATCGGCATCGCCCACGATGTCGACCGGATTTGCGCCGGACCAGGTCGGCGGCAGCACGCCATCGAGTTTTTTGCGCGCATCTGCCGAGATGGACGCCGGAATTCCACCAAGCTCGACCAATCGATCAACGGCGAGAACACCGATGCCGCCGCCATTGGTAAGAATTGCGAGGCGCTTTCCCGTCGGAGATTCGACGCGGCCGAGCGTCTCGGCACAGTCGAACAGCTCGCGCAGATCGGAGACCCGCAGGACACCCGCGCGGCGGAACGCCGCGTCATAGACGGCGTCGGCGCCCGCAAGCGCGCCGGTATGGGTCGCGGCCGCCTTGGCACCCTGTGCCATGCGGCCGGATTTCACCACGACGACCGGCTTGACGCGCGCAGCAGCGCGTGCCGCCGACATGAATTTGCGCGCGTCCTTGATGGCCTCAATGTAGAGCAGGATCGCGCGGGTCTTGTGATCCATCGCGAAATAATCGAGCAGGTCGGCAATATCGACGTCGATCTGATCGCCGATCGAGACAATGCCGGAGAAGCCGACGCCACGCTGCGCGGCCCAATCCACCATGCCGGCAGCGATCGCGCCGGATTGCGAAATCAGCGCGAGATTTCCTGCGGCCGGCATGTGCGCGGCGAAGCTGGCATTGAGGCTGACGCCGGGCATCATGATGCCCAAGCAGTTCGGCCCGATCAGCCGCATGCCGTATTTGCGGGCCGCGGCGATTGCGGCCTCATGCAGGGATCCCGGCCCATGGCCGAGCCCGGCGGAAACGATCAGTGCACCCGCCGAGCCGCGGCGCCCGGCCTGGTCGATGATGTCAGGGACCTCCCCCGCCGGCGCGGTGATGACCACGAGCTCGGGCACGAAGTCCAGTCTGTCCAGGCTCTTCACCGAAGCGACGCCGCCGATCTCTGCATGGCGTGGATTAACCAAGCCGAACTGCCCCTTGAATTCGGCGTTGCGAATGTTCTCCAGAACGGCGCGTCCCACCGAGACCGGACGGGCGCTCGCCCCGACGAGCGCAACCGAACGCGGCGACAGCAAATTCTTCAGATGATAAGTGGACATGATAGCAAATGCGCCCGGTCGGTGGCGGATCCGATGGTTGGAAGATCTCGCGGCGAGCCTAGTGCGAGATCATAACCCAACACGGCGGCTGGCCAATGACGGTCTTTGTCACACCGCCCCAGACGATCTCGTTCAGGCGCGAATGATGGTAGGCGCCCATGACAATGGCGTCGATGGCATTGGAATTCGCCCAGCTTCCGAGCACCTTGCCGGTCGAGCTGCCGCTGCCCGTCACCGTCTCGAACGAGGCGTAGACGCCGTGTTCCCTCAGATGGCTGACGAGAGCCGTTCCGGATTGCACGATCGCGTCGGTCTTGTCGTCGGCCACGGTCACCACGCGGACCGATGCGGCAGCCTGAAGGATCGGCATCGCATCGCCAATCGCCCGCGCCGCACGCGCGGAGTGATCCCAGGCAATCAGGACGCTCTCGAATTCCGGACGCAGCTCATCCACATGCTGTTCCGGGCAGAGCAGCAGCGGGCGCCCGGATTCGAACAGGATCGTCTCGACGATCTGCTCCGTCCGGCTGTCGTGCGGCCTGACGGGGAGCAGCGTGAGATCGCTGAAGCGCGCATGCTCGGCCAGGATCGACGCGATCTGGTCCGCCGGCACTTTGGCCGAACGGCTTTGATTACGGAGGTTGGCGCGGGAGGCAGCGCCGGCGAATGCATTCAGGAGAAGCTGCATATCCCCCACCGCGGCGTCGGCCGCAACGGAATCCGCATCATCGGGAAGCATAACTTTCGGACGCGCGAAAACCTCGTCCTCGAGTGCAAGCGCGGTGATCCTGGCCCCGAGGTCGGCGGCAACCGCCACGCATTTCTCGATTGCAGCAAGGGCCGGCCCGCGTGGCTGGCCGACAAGCGGCAGAAAGACGTCCTTGATGGGCATCGGGATTCTCCTTAACCACCAGAATAGACCGGCTTTCAGCTGGACGCTTGATCCTCATCAAGCCCCAGGGGGAGAACTCCGCCAGCCGAGAGGCGGGCATTGACGGAAGTCAAGGACTGGCGGCCACTGCATTCTAAAGATTAGCGTGGTTGGCGGCCGCATCGCCTTCCGACGCATTGGAACGTGCCAGCAGGGATGACAGACGATTCCGCGACCCAGGACCGGATCTTTGCGGCGCTGACCGATTCCGTCAGCCATCCAGGCGTGAAACGGATCGATACGCACGCCGCTTCGGTCTTTCTCGACGGGACGCGCGCCCTGAAGATCAAACGGGCCGTGCGGTTTCCGTTCCTCGATTATTCGACACTGGCGAAGCGGAGGGCGGCCTGCGAGGAGGAGATCAGGATCAACCAACCGCTGGCGTCGCAGATCTATCACCGCGTTGCCGCGATCACCGAAGAGCCGGACGGATCGATAGCGGTGGATGGCCGCGGCCAGCCGATCGAGTATGCGGTCGACATGTCGCGCTTCGACGAAAGCCAGACGCTGGACCATCTGGCGAAAGCCGGCCCGCTGGATACGAACCTTGCCTCGGCCGCCGCTGACGCCATCGCGGCGGCGCATGCGGCGGCGCTCCGTGCTGACGGCAAGACATGGGCCTCCTCCATCCCCGGCCTCATCGACGGAAACATGAACGGCCTGCAGAAGGGCAACCATATCGACGCCGAAGAGATCGAGCGGCTCTCCGAAGCCTCGCATGCGATGTTGCGGCGCCTGCGGCCGCTGCTCGAAGAGCGCGGAGGTCAGGGTTTCGTGCGCCGCTGCCACGGCGACCTGCATCTTGCGAACATCGTGTCGATCGGCGACCAGCCAGTCCTGTTCGACGCCATCGAGTTCGATACGAGAATCGCAACCGTCGACGTGCTGTACGATCTCGCTTTCATGCTGATGGACCTGCTGCACCACGATCAACCAATTGCGGCCAATATCGTCTTGAACCAATATCTCGCCGTGACGCCGTCCGAAAATCTCGACGCGCTCTCCGCCTTGCCGCTGTTCATGTCCATTCGTGCGGCGATCCGCGCCCAGGTGGCGTTGGCACGCCTGACACGGCCCGATGCAGACCCAACCGGGATTGTCCGCGACGCACGCGATTATTTCGATCTCGCCCAGGCTCTGATCCACCCTCCCGCTCCGCGCCTGATTGCGGTCAGCGGACTATCGGGCACCGGCAAGTCCGTCCTCGCCCGCGCGCTGGCGCCCAACATCGCACCACAACCGGGAGCTGTCGTGCTGCGCAGCGACGTCATTCGCAAGCAGCTGTTCCGGGTGGCACACACCGACCGGCTGCCGCCGTCCACGTACCGGCCTGACGTTACGGCACGTGTCTACGAGGTGCTGTTGCAGCGCGCCCGACAGGTGCTGGCGCAAGGCCATTCCGCAATCGTCGACGCCGTCTTTGCGCGCGAGTCCGAACGGGACGAACTGGCCGCCCTGGCCCACGCATGCAAGGTGCCGCTGAGTGGACTATTCCTGATTGCGGACCTCGCGACGCGCCAGGCGCGAATCGGAAGCCGTCGGGGAGACGCATCCGACGCCACGCAAGAGGTTGCTGCGCAGCAGGAGCACTATAGTATCGGTCACATCGGTTGGGCGAGCATCGATGCATCCGGGACACAAGAGCAGACGCTCGGGAGCTGCCGGGACGCGATCTCCGAGGGCAAGTAAGGCAATCTGATTGACGCGGGCAAGGATGTCGCGACCCACCACGAGCTCGACGACGACCGCGCGCACCAAGCCGCCGGCGCGGCGCAATGCCCTGCCCGGCCGCCTTAGCCCCGCCATGGCCTGCGATACGGCGTTCCGGATCATCGCCCGGCGCCACCTCGATGCCGTCCTCGCCCAGCACGACGGCACATGCAGCGGCGACCCGGAGGCGCTGCACCAGATCCGGATCGCACTGACACATTTGCGCACCGCAATCCGCTTCTTCTCGCCCATGGTCAATGACGGTTTACGGCCGGCAATCTGGACCGAGCTGAAATGGCTGAACAGCCAGCTCGGTATGGTGCGCGACCTCGACGTGGCGATCGACCGGGTCATCGCCGAGAGCCGTGGCGAGCTCACCGTGATTGCCGAGCTCCAGCACTGGGACGAGAAGCGCGCGGAAAGCCACCGCCTGCTGGCGCGCGCGCTGCAATCCGCGCGGTATCGCCGCCTCGTCGAGCAGACCTCAACCTGGATCGAGAGCGGCCCCTGGTCGACAAGGCGCAGCAAGGAGGCCATCCGGTTGCGCCGCTGCTCGCTGGCCGAGCACGCGACGGCGCAGCTCACCGAATGGGAAACGACGCTGCTCAAGAAAGCACGAAAACTCCGCAAGCTCGACGTCGAGAAACGGCACAAGCTGCGGCTCCTCAACAAGCGGCTGACTTATTCAATCGAGTCGCTTCAGGACCTTTTCGCCGACGACTCGCTGACGAAACAGAAATCGATCCTCAAGCAATTGCGCAAGGCGCAAAAATCGCTCGGGCAGTTGAACGACGATGCACGAGGTCAGACGCTGGCGGCGTCATTGAACGACGCCATCCCCGAAGCCGGCATTCGCTTCCTCAACCGCAAGCGGGAAAAGAAGCTGTTACGAACCGCAGCGGACGCCTACCGGAAACTGGACAGGGCCAAGCCGTTTCGCTCGTCAGACCTTGCGCCGAATGCGGAGCCCGAGGATTAAGTGTGGACGTAATCTCCCGGCGCGTCGGGCAGGCCGTCAACGCTTCCCACACCGATCGGCGGCGGATCGCAGGGCGCGCCTGAGCGCACCGCCAGCCATGCCGCCCACTCCGGCCACCACGATCCCTCAACGTGCGGCGCCAGCTTCAGCCACTCGTCCGGGCCGACATAAGGCGCATCCGCAGCCTTGGTCATGACCTGATAGTTGTGCCAGAGCTCGTCGGGAGCCGCGACAACGCCCGCGTTATGGCCACCGCTGGTCAACAGGAACGTCACGTCGGCATCGACCTGATAATGGACCTTGTAGACCGATCGCCACGGCGCAACGTGATCGGCGAGCGTGCCGACCACGAACATCGGCGTATGAATGTCGGAGAGCGAAACGTTCCTGCCTTCGACGCGATAGCGGCCTTCGGCCAGATCGTTGTCGAGGAACAGCTTGCGCAAATACTCCGAATGCATGCGATAAGGCAGCCGCGTGGCGTCGGCGTTCCAGGTCATCAGGTCGTTGAGCGGCGCGCTCTCGCCCATCAGATAGTCTTGCGACAGCCGCGACCAGACCAGATCGTTGGAGCGCAGAAGCGCGAACGCACCGGCCATCTGTGCGGTGTCGAGATAGCCGCGCTGCCACATCATGTCTTCGAGGAAGGCGACCTGGCTCTCGTTGATGAAGAGCGTCAACTCGCCCGCCTCGGTGAAGTCGGTCTGGGCAGCAAGGAGCGTGACGGTGCCGAGACGGTGATCGCCGTCGCGCGCCATGGCGGCGGCAGCGATCGACAGCAGCGTACCGCCCAGGCAATAACCGAGCGCATGGATCTTCCGGCCGGGCATGATCCGGCTGACCGCGTCCAATGCGTCCATCACGCCCAGCTTGCGATAATCGTCAAAGGCAACGTCCCGGTCCTTCGCATCCGGATTGCGCCAGGAGATCGCGAACACGGTGAAGCCTTGACCGGTCAGGTATTTGACCAGAGAGTTCTGCGGCGACAGGTCGAGGATGTAATACTTCATGATCCAGGCCGGCACGATCAGGATCGGCTCTGGTCGCACCTGCGCGGTCGTCGGATGGTACTGGATCAGCTCGATCAGATCGTTGCGGTAGACGACCTTGCCGGGCGAAGCCGCCACGGTCTCACCGACGATGAATTTCTCGTCGTCCGCCGCCTTCGAGACCGAGAGCTGGCGCATCAGGTCGCTGCACCAGTTCTGCCAACCGAACACAAAATTCTCTCCACCGCTCTGGAACGCCTTTTCCAGAACCTGCGGATTGGTGGCCGCGAAATTCGACGGCGCCAGCATGTCGAGCATCTGCCGCACCGAGAACTCGACGATAGCTTCGTTTGCACGCGACAGACCACGCACACCGGTCGTGGCATCGTGCCACCAGCGCTCCGTGAGCAAGAACGACTGCGCAAGCAGGTTGAAAGGAGCAGCTTCCCATTGCGGTTCCCTGAAGCGGCGGTCGCGTCCCTGCGGCTGAATCACGGACCATGGCTTTCGCGACGTCGCATGTGCGGCAGCTTCCAGCAACTGGCCGGTGTCGCGAAGAACGTTGCGGGAAATCTCCATCTGGCGCTGCGGCGCCGCTGCGAGATGCGAGCTCCAGTCGAGCCAAGCCAGCGACAAGGCCACAGGCGAAATTCCGCCCGTGAAGCGGGCCAGCATCGCATGGAACGCGCGGTCAAGAGGGTATGGCTCCGCAGGCGCGACATTGGCGGCGACGGGCTCGCCTGGGAATTTTTCGGAACTCGTCGCAGGTATCTCCGCAACCGGGCCGGCGGAGAGAGCCTTCGGCTCCTCGGTCCGTGGAAATATTTTCACGACACTCATGGCTCAATGTCCCTGCAGGCCTCTGTTCCAGCCAGCAACAGGATATGGCGACACTTCCGATGCGCGTTGAGCTGCATCAAATCCGGGCGCGGATCACAATTGTTCGACCGGGACAAAACGGCCTGGTTCGCTTGACCTGAGTCAAACCGCACCCCGGCCACGGAGCTAGGCTTGCGCATCGAAATTTGAAAGCCAGCGGAGTTCTCCATGCGCGCCCACCAGATCATGACCCGGTCGGTCATCTCGGTCGCCCCCGACACCAGCATCGTCGAGGCGGCGAACATCATGCTGAAGCGGCACGTCAGCGGCCTCACGGTGGTTGACGACGCCGGCAAGCTGATCGGCGTCGTCTCGGAAGGAGATTTCATCCGCCGCAGCGAAATCGGCACCGGGCGCAAGCGGGGACGCTGGTTGCGGTTCATCCTCGGTCCGGGCAAATCGGCCAGCGACTTCGTCCACGAGCATGGCCGCAAGGTCTCGGAGGTGATGACCGCATCGCCCGTTACCATCACCGAGGATACTGCGCTCGCGGAGATCGTCGATCTCATGGAACGGAACAACGTCAAGCGCCTGCCGGTGGTGCGCGGCGACAAGGTCGTCGGGATCGTCTCCCGCGCAAATTTGCTACAGGCGGTCGCGGGCCTCGCCCGCGAGGTGCCGGATCCGACGGCCGACGATGATCACATTCGCAGCCGCATCATCGACACCATGGAAAAGAACGATTGGTGCCCGTTCGGACTGAACGTCATCGTCCGCGACGGTATCGTTCATCTCAGCGGCGTCATCACCGAAGAGCGATCGCGGCAGGCAGCGGTCGTCGTAGCCGAGAACGTCGAAGGCGTGAAGAAGGTGCACGACCATCTGTGCTGGGTCGACACCATGTCGGGTATCTATCTGAACTCGCCCGAGGACGATGATTTGGCCAAAGCAAGCTGAATAGCGAGCTAAGACGGGCCACGGGCCAAATATGGTTTAGCGGGGAATGACGGCGGTGGCTTCAATCTCGACGCGCGCCGCCTTCTCGACGAGACGGACGACCTGAACGAGCGCCATCGCCGGATAATGCGCACCGAAGACGGCACGGTAGACTTTGCCGAGCTCCCTCAGGTTCGCCAGATACTCGTCCATGTCGACGACGTACCAGGTCAGGCGCACCAGATGCTCGGGTCGTGCGCCGGCTTCGGCGAGAATTTCCGCGATATTGCTCAGGGTCTGGCGGACCTGCGCGACAAAACCGTCCGCGAGACGCTCTTCGGCGTCCCAGCCGATCACACCGCCGGTGACGACGATCCGCCCCTCTGCGGCCATGCCGTTGGCATAGCCCTTCGGCACCGGCCAGCCGGACGGCTGCAGCACCTTTACTGTCGAGCGCGCGTCATTCTCGGCTGCGGTCGGCAGCACCGCGAGCTGCGGGCCTTTCGGCGTCGTCACGGACAATTCTTTACCCCTCTCTCATTTTGCGGCGACGCCCGGTGACGTCACGGCGGCCTGCGCCATCTGCCGCAGGGCAAAGCGCTTCAATTTGCCGGTCTCGGTCTTCGGGAGTTGCGTCACGAATTCGATCGCGCGCGGGTATTTGTACGGCGCGATCTCGCGTTTGACATAATCCTGCAACTCGGCGGCCAGCCCGGCGTCCGGCGTCACGCCGGGCGCGGCAATGACATAGGCCTTCACGATCATTCCCCGCGCTTCGTCCGGTGCACCAACCACACCGCACTCGACCACGGACGGATGTGTCAGCAACACCGCCTCGACGTCCGTGCCTGCGATATTATAACCGGCCGACACGATCATGTCGTCGGAGCGCGCCTGGTACCAGAAATAGCCGTCGGCATCCATCAGATAGGTATCGCCGGTGATGTTCCAGCCATCATGGACATATTTGCGTTGCCGCTCGTCCGCGAGATAGCGGCAGCCAGTCGGGCCGCGAACCGCGAGCTGGCCGATCGTGCCCGGCGGCACATCGTTGCCGGAATCATCGACAATCTTCGCCTCATAGCCCGGCACCGGCTTACCGGTCGCGCCCGGACGGATCTCGTCCTCGGTCGCGCTGATGAAGATGTGCAGCAGCTCGGTCGAGCCTATGCCGTCCATCAGCTTGATGCCCGTCGCCTTGAGCCAGGCGTCGAATGTCGGCTTGGGCAGCGTCTCGCCAGCGGAAACGCACTTCCGCAGCGAGGAAATGTCGCGGCCGGCAAGCTTGCCGATCATGGCGCGGTATGCGGTCGGCGCGGTGAAACAGACCGTGGTCTTGTACTGCTCGATCGCCGTCAGGATGTCGTCCGGCGTCGTCTTCTCCAGCACCACGAAGGAGGCGCCGATATGCATCGGAAACAGCACGCCGCCGAAGCCGAAGGTGAAGGCGAGTGGCGCCGAGCCGACGAAGCGATCGTTCTTCTCGGCACGCAAGATGTTGCGCGCATAGCCGTCGCACACCGCCAGCATGTCGCGATGGAAATGCATGGTGCCTTTGGGATCGCCGGTCGTGCCGGACGTGAAGGCGATCAGGCAGATGTCGTCGGCGGAGGTGTCGACGGCTTTGAACTCGGGGCTCGCGTCGGCGATCAGCGCCTCGAGCGAGTCGGCCGCGCCATTGCCCCAGTAAATCACGTGCTTGAGACCGGGCGCGGCCAGCTTCGCTTTCTCCATCTCGTCGGAGAGTTTGCCGTCGCAGAGCGCCAGCGTGATCTCCGCCTTCTGGATCGGGTAGGACAGTTCCTTGGCGCGCAGCAGCGGCATCGTCGCCACGCAGATGCCGCCGGCCTTGATCACTGCGAGGTAGGTTGCGACCATCATGGGACTGTTGGCCGATCGCAGCAGCACGCGTCCACCGGTCACGAGGCCCAGCTTGCCGACAAGGACGTTGGCGATGCGGTTCACGAGCGCTTGCAACTCGCGATAGCTGTAGCTGACGGCCGGACTGATGACGCAAGGCGCATCGCCATGGCCCTCTTCGATCCAGCGGTCGAGGAAATAGCTGACGCAGTTCAGTCGCTGCGGATAATGCAGCTCCGGCCGCGTGAAAAGGAACTCCGGCCAGAGCTCGCGCGGCGGCAGATGCTGCCGCGCAAATGTATCGACATGAGCCGTTGCAGCATTGCCGTCATACGAGCCCGACACGTGAACCTTGGCGGCGTTGGCCATCGCAAGCTCCTTTGCGCATGGAAAGCACCCGGCAGCACTAACTAGGAAACATTTTAGGCTTAAAACAATTTGGCGCAATAGCGGATTTTGGGCATCCCGTGCTTTTTCCTGCGGCAAAGAGGGATTGGCGACCAGTCCGACTGCGAGCCTACGACCGGCGTCGTGCAGCCGATTTCTGCGCCGACGCCTTGGTCTTGGCGAGGAGGCGCATCAGCTCGCGCACGTCCTTCGGCGTCAGGTCGGCGAAGAGATCCGCAATCCAGGTCTCGTGTTCCGCAGCCATCCTGCGGAACTCGGCGCGACCGAGCTTTGTGAGGCGGATCACCTGGACCCGACGGTCTGTCTCCGAGGTGCGCCGGTCGAGGTGACCGGATTCCACCAGCCGCTCGACGAGGCCCGTGACGTTGCCATTGGACACCATCATGCGCTTGGAGACGTCGGACAACGTCATGCCGTCAGGCGCCTTGTCGAGCTGCGCCATCAGGTCGAAGCGAGGCAGAGTGACATCGAAGCGCTGCCGCAGCCGGCCGCGCACCTCGCCCTCGACCAGGGTCGTGCAAGTCAGCAGGCGCAACCACAGCCGAAGCTCCTCGGCATGGTCTTCCGGCGTTTCGGCGGCCTTGGTCTCGGAATCGAGCATTTCGGTGCAGCCACTCACGGCCGGCAACGGCGCCGACACGGATTCCCCAACGTTTTGAGCTTCAAATAAATCCGCGCCGGCCGCAAGCCTAAAGCTGCAACAATCGACCGCACGCCAGTTTCTTTAAGCTTCAAGCAACTGGCGCGACGCTTGCATGCATGCCGCCGTCGATGACGCGACGCGCCCGGCCTTGCTTGCCGCGGCGGCCATCATCGGCATAAGCTTGGATCGGAGTACACGGCTTGCGACGCAAGCCCTGATGTCACTGGGGACAGATCATGAAGACGCAATTGACCTTGGCCGCGGCCACCTTGCTGCTCGGCACCGCGATGAGCCCTGCCCTTGCTCAGGAGAAGATCAAGCTCGGTATGATCGTGACCCTGTCGGGCCCCGCCGCAGCGCTTGGCCAACAGGTTCGCGACGGCTTTGCGCTCGGGGTCAAGGATCTCGGCGGCAAGATGGGTGGCCGCGACGTCGAGGTCGTCGTTGTCGACGACGAGCTGAAGCCCGATGTTGCGGTGACCAAGGTCAAGGGTCTTCTGGAGCGCGACAAAGTCGACTTCGTGGTCGGCCCGATCTTCTCCAACATTCTCCAGGCGATCCACCGGCCCGTCACGGAATCGAAAACGTTCCTGATCAGCCCTAATGCAGGTCCGTCGACTTTTGCCGGCAAGGACTGCAATCCGTTCTTCTATGTGACGTCGTATCAGAATGATCAGGTGCATGAGATCCTCGGCAAGGTCGCGCAGGATCGCGGCTACAAGCGCATGTACCTGATGGTGCCGAACTATCAAGCCGGCAAGGATTCGGCCGCGGGCTTCAAACTCGACTACAAGGGCGAGATCGTCGAAGAATCCTACATGCCGCTCAACACGCTGGACTTCCAGCCGGAGCTATCCAAGATTTCCTCGCAGAAGCCCGATGCGCTCTTCACTTTCATGCCGGGCGGCCTCGGCGTCAATCTCGTCAAGCAGTACAAGCAAGCCGGGCTCGCCGACAGCATTCCCGTACTCTCCGCTTTTACGGTGGATGAATCGACCCTGCTGGCGCAGCAGGACGCAGCGGTCGGCATGTTCGGCGGCGCGAACTGGGCGCCCAATCTCGACAATCTCCAGAACAAGAAGTTCGTAGCCGCCTATGAGGCCGCCTATAACGGCGTGCCCGGCACCTACGCCTTCCAGGCCTATGACGCTGCGATGCTGATCGACAGCGCGATCAAAGGCGTGAAGGGCGACCTCTCGAACAAGGATGCCGTCGGGGCCGCGCTGAAGAAGGCCGACTTCACCTCGCTGCGCGGCGCCTTCAAGTTCAACACCAACGGCTATCCGATCCAGGACTTTTACCTGACCAAGGTCGCCAAGCGTCCGGACGGCAAGTTCCAGACCGAGATCGTTCAAAAGGTTTTCGAGAATTACGGCGACCGCTATGCCAAGGATTGCAAGGCCGCGAACTAGGGCTGCGCGTCGCGTTAAGGGAGGACTGCAATGAAGAGCGAAATTACCGGCATCACGCGGGCCAATGAGGGGATCCAGGGCATTTCCTGGAACATCCTGGGCCAGACCTATGTGCCGAAGAGCAATACCGAGCACAGCTTCTCCTGGCACGCGACTTTGCCGCCGGGCACGTTCGTGCCGCCGCACATCCATCCCGACCAGGATGAATATCTCTACATGCTGGAGGGCAAGCTCGACTTCATGCTCGGCAATTCGGAGTCGCAGGCGACCGCCGGCGATTTGATCCGGCTCGGCATGGGCGTTCCGCACGGCATCTTCAACAAGTCCGAGCAGACCGCGAAAGTGCTGTTCTGGGTCTCGCCGACCAAAAAACTATTCGACCTGTTCTGGGGCCTTCACAACATGAAGGAACAGAAGCCGGAGGACGTGGTGGCGTTGGCCGCCGAGTTCAACATCCACTTCCTGCCGCCGCCTCCCGGCGCCGGCTAACGGCGAGCCCTAAGCTCGCACCGCTGCGAGACCGGGCACAGCAGCGAAGCCAGCCTTGGTGGCATAGCCGCGCACGATGGCCTCGCGCTGGGAATAGCTCAGCACATTGTCGATATTGTCGAAGCCGTCGGGCGCAAGCTGCTCGACGGCGTCGATGACGCCCTCGGGGCCACCGCGCCGATTTGAGCGGACGACATCAGCGGTCATCGGCAGACGCTTCTTCTCGTATTCGGCTAAGGCCTGGCGCGGATGCTCGGCGCGCACCAGCGCGTCGGCGAGACAGCGCGCGTCGAGGATCGCCTGCGAGGCGCCATTGGAGCCGACCGGATACATGGGATGCGCGGCATCGCCGAGCAGCGTGACGCGACCGGATGACCAATAGGGCAAGGGATCGCGATCGCAGGTCGGATATTCGTAGAATTCGGGCGTTGCCGAGATCAGGCTCTTCACGTCGATATAGGGCACCGAGAAGCGCGCCACATGCGGCATCAGCTCCTCGCGCCGGCCCGGCCGCGACCAGTCCTCTTTCCGTGGCGGCGGCGCGTTGCCCTCGCCGACCTTCACCAGCACCGCCCAATTGGTCAGACGGCTCGCAGGGCTCGATCCTTCCGCGATCGGATAGATCACCACCTTGGCATTGAGACCGCCGGCCACGATCATCGACTTGCCGGTGAGGAACACCGGCCAGTCGCGCGCACCGCGCCACAACATCAAGCCGTTCCAGCATGGCGGCCCTTCGTTCGGGAAAAGCGTGTCGCGCACGCGCGAATGGATACCGTCGGCACCAATCAGGATGTCGCCGCGCGCGGTATGGATGTGCACACCGGCACGATCGAAGAAGTAAGCGATGACCCCGCCTTCGTCCTGCGTGAACGCACCAAGGCGGCAACCAGTGTGGATGGCGTCCGCTCCGAGCCGCTCCTCGACGGCACGATGGATGACGCCCTGGAGGCGACCGCGGTGGATCGAGAATTGCGGCACGTCGTGACCGGCATCGATGCCGCGGGCTTCACGCCAGACTTCCTGACCGTGGCGATTGAGGTAGTAAAGCTGATCGGTGCGGATCGCAACGTCGTCGAGTTTCGGGAGCAGGCCGAGGCCGGCCAGCTCGCGCATGGCGTGCGGCAGCGTGTTGATGCCGACGCCGAGCTCGCGGATGGTATCAGACTGTTCGAATATCTCGCACCCAATGCCGCGCGCACGCAGCATCAATGCCGTGGTGAGACCTCCGATACCGCCGCCGACGATAATCGCCTTCATCGCCCTCAACTCCACTCAAAACACACCAGGCAATGGGTTAACGTCGCACGGGCGGTCGCTCCGCCGCAAGCGGCTTTGTCGGCTTCCCCCGGCCCTCGGCTCGGGTCTTGAGCTTAGCCTTAATTGCGCGCAAAGCCGGGGTTCAGTCGCCCCGGAAGACCGGCTTGATTTTGTTGGCGAAGGCCTCGAACGCACGCTCGAAATCCGCCGTGGTCATGCAGAGGGCTTGAGCAACGGCCTCCGCTTCAATGGCTTCATCGATCGACATTGCCCATTCCATCGCCAGCATCCGCTTGGTCATGGTGTTCGCGAAGTTCGGCCCTTCCGCGATCTGCTTTGCCAGCAATTGCGCCTGGGGCAGCACGTGCTCCGGCGTCACAACGCGGCTGAAGAAGCCCCACCGCTCACCCTCCTCCGCGGTCATGAACCGGCCGGTGTAGAGCAACTCGGAGGCGCGAGACTGCCCGATGATCCGCGGCAGGATCGCGCAGGCGCCCATATCGCAGCCGGCAAGCCCCACCTTGTTGAACAGGAATGCGACCTTGGCTCCGCTCGCGGCAAGGCGCATGTCCGACGCCATGGCGATGATCGCGCCGGCGCCGGCGCAGATGCCCTCGACCGCGGCGACGATCGGCTGCGGGCACGCCCGCATCGCCTTGACGAGGTCGCCGGTCATCCGGGTGAACGCCGTCAGCCCTTTGGTGTCCATCTTCACGAGCGGGCCAATGATCTCGAACACGTCGCCGCCGGACGAGAAATTGCCTCCGGCGCCGGTGACCACGATGGACTTGACCGCATCATCGAACGCGCAGGCACGGAAGAAATCGGTGAGCTCCCGGTAGCTCTCGAAGGTCAGCGGATTCTTCCGCTCGGGACGGTTGAGCGTCACGGTCGCAACACCGTCGACCACGGCCAGCAGGAAGTGCTGCGGCGAATAATCCGCAAGCGGCAAGGTAACGGGATTGGCTGGTCTGCTCATGCGATGTCCTTTTCCTTCGTTCCTGGCCGCTAGATTTCCCCGCCGGCGACCGCAATCGCCTGACCGGTGATCGCGCCTGCTCCCTCGCCGCACAACCACAGCACGGCGTCGGCGACCTCCTGAGGCGAGATCAGCCGCCCCTGCGGATTGTGCTTCGCGAGTTCGGCGATCGCCTGCTCGCGGGTTCGTCCGGTCTTCTTCATGATGTTGTCGATGCTGCCGGCGACCAGATCGGTGTCGGTGAATCCGGGGCAGACCGCATTCACGGTCACGTTGCTGCTTGCCATCTCGAGCGCAAGCGAACGCACAAGGCCAACCACGGCGTGCTTGGCAGCCACATATGCGCTGACATATGCATAGCCCTTGAGGCCGGCCGTCGATGCAACCGCGACGATGCGGCCATAGGGGCGGTCCTTCATTCCCGGCAACACGGCGCGGACGGCGTGGACCACGCCCATGAAATTGACGTCCATCATGCGTGTAAAAATCGCGCTGTCCGATTTCGCGAACGGCGCAGACTCGGCACTGCCAGCGTTCGCAACCAGAATGTCGATCGGCTTTCTCGCGATCGCCTCGGCGACAGCGGCTTTCAGCGCAGCTTCGTCTGAAACGTCGGCGACGACGGAAAAATGCGCAGCGCCGGCGCTGACAGCCTCTTCGAGCGTCGCAGCATTCCGGCCAAGCACTGTCACCGTTGCGCCGGCGCCGACAAGTGACGCTGCGATCGCGCGACCGATGCCGCGGCCGCCTCCGGTCACCAGCGCGTGCGGCGAGTGCGGCAAAGCGGACATGCGTTGTCTCCCTGAACTGGCTGCTGGCCTACGCTTCGATATATTTTAAACTTCAAGCTTTTGCAATGAAGCGTCCGCTTGGACGTCGCAAACAGCCGCGCCTCGAGGACCGGCCCGAAAATTGCTTTAAGTATAAAATTATGGCTTCCCATCGCCAACAGGGCTGTTAGCATCGCAGAGCCAAGCAAAAGGATCTCGCGTGTCGCAACCTGCACCGATGATAACAAACGACGGACGCTTCGCCTATGAAGCCGCGGGCGATCCGGGTGCGATACCTTTGATTTTCTTGCATGGTATTGGCGGCGCCGCGCGGGCTTGGCGGCGGCAGCTTGCCACATTCGGCAACCGTTTTCTCGCCATCGCATGGGACATGCCGGGCTATGGCGGATCGGCGCCCCTCGCCAGCGTCAGCATCGCTGCCCTGGCTGACGCGCTCCAGCAGTTCATCGAGCAGATCGGTGCGGCGCGCCCCATTCTGGTCGGCCATTCGATCGGCGGCATGATCGTTCAGAAATGGTTGGTGCAGTCGCCGAAACTGGCACGTGCGGTCGTCCTGGCGCAGACCAGCCCGGCCTTCGGCAAGGCCGACGGCGACTGGCAGAAATCGTTCATCGCAGCGCGGCTCGGGCCACTCGACCGCGGGGAGACGATGAAATCGTTGGCACCATCCCTGGTGAAAGAGCTGGTCGGCGACGATCCCGATCCGAAAGGGATGGAACTTGCGCGCGAGTGCATGGCAAGCGTGCCCGAGGCGAGCTATCGCGCCATGATGCTGGCCTTGATGGGGTTCGACCAGCGCAGCACGCTAAAAGATATTTCCGCGCCGACGCTGCTGTTGTCCGGGTCCAAGGATAACAACGCGCCGGCGCCCATGATGGCGAAGACGGCGACCTTCATTCCTTCGGCTGAATATATCGAGCTGGCCGGCGTCGGCCATCTGGCAAACCTTGAACGACCTGACGCCTTCGATCGGGCTCTCGGCGGGTTCCTGGATGCCGTCGCTGCAAGACACGGGTGACCGCGCAATGACCATGCCAGTCAGCAAGACCATCGGTGCGACGGGCAAGGTCGCGCTGGATGCCCCGATCTTCGATCCGATCGCATTCCGCCTGAGCGACGAACAAGCCGGCATCGTCGCCCGCGCCCGCGAGATCGGACAGAGCGTGTTCGCCGGTCGTGCAGCGACTTACGATCGCGAGGCCATTTTCCCGACGGAGAATTATCGCGATTTGCACCGGGTCGGACTGCTCGGCATTGCCGTTCCCAAGCAGCACGGCGGACTTGGCGCGAATTATCAGATCTATGCGCTGGCAGCCGCCGAGATCGGCCGCTATTGCGGCGCCACCGCACTCACCTGGAACATGCACGTCTGCTCGACGCTATGGTCGGGCCCCCTCGCCGACGACCTCGACATGGACGCGCAGACTCGCGCCGAGCACGAGCGGCGGCGCGCCGTCCACTACAAACGTATCGTCGAGGATGGAGCGATCTACTCGCAACCCTTCTCCGAGGGCGGCGCTGCCGCGGCCGGCGGCGTCGCTTTCGGCACAGAAGCAAAGCCCGTGGCCGGCGGCTGGATCGTCAACGGCAAGAAGATCTTTGCATCGCTGTCAGGCCATGCCGACTATTACGGCGTGCTCTGCACCGAGATCGCGGAAGGCGCGAAAGCCTCGCGCCGCAATACGCTTTACCTCGCCATTTCCGCGAAGTCGCAAGGCGTTTCCGTCGTCGGCGACTGGGACCCACTCGGCATGCGCGGCACGGTTTCGCGGACGCTGCTGTTCAAGGACGTGTTTGTGCCTGGAGATTCAGCGCTGATGCCGCGCGGCGTCTATTTCCAGGCGGCGATGCGCTGGCCGCACATGTTCCTGACGCTGTCGCCGACCTATATGGGTCTTGCTCAAGCTGCCTATGATTTCACCGTGCGCTATCTGCGTGGCGAGGTGCCGGGCATGCCGCCGGTCAAGCGGCGGATGTACCCGACCAAGCAGATCGCGGTCGCGCAGATGCAGATCAAGCTCGAGCAGATCAAGGCGATCTGGTTCCAGGCTGTTACCGAGGCCTGTGCCAATCCGAGCAAGGAACAAGTGCTTCGCGCCTATGCCGCGCAATATTCGGTCATGGAGGGCGCCAATGATCTCGCCGCGCTCGCGATCCGCACCTGCGGCGGTCAGGCTATGCTCCGCTCGCTGCCGCTGGAGCGCATCTATCGTGACAGCCGCTGCGGCTCGCTGATGCTGCCTTGGACGGCCGAACTCTGCCTCGACCGGATCGGACGCGAGGCGTTGTACGAGGCCGGCGAAACGGACGACTGACCGTGGACCTCTGTAGTCTGATCGATCGCAACGCGGCGTTCGCGCCAGACAAGACGGCCATCGCCTTCGAGGGGAAGCGGCTGAGCTATGCGGCGTTCGCCGCGCGTATCGAGCGGACCGCGACGGCCTTGAAGCAGGAGCTCGGCGTCAACAGGGGCGACCGCGTCGCGATCCTGAGTTTAAACCGGCCGGACTATTTGGTTCTGCTCTACGCATGCGCCCGGCTCGGCGCGATGCTGGTGCCGCTGAACTGGCGACTGGCTGTTGCCGAGCAGCTCTTCATTCTCACCGATGCCGGCGCCAAGGTGCTGGTGCTCGAGCGAGCCTTTGAAGAAGTTCTTCCCGGGCTTGCGCCAGGGACATCTGTTGTCGGCCTCGACTTCGCGCCCTCTGGTGGCGCGACATTTGAGAGCCTGCTGGCTCACGGTGACGGCAGCGGCCGCAACCCACACACCGATCTCTCCTGCCCGCTCCTCATTGTCTACACGTCAGGGACGACCGGACGACCGAAGGGAGCTGTGCTCCGGCAGGAGGCGCTGTTCTGGAACGGCGTCATGAGCCAGCACATGCACAGCATGACGTCGGATGATCACGTGCTGACCGTGCTGCCGTTCTTCCACGTTGGCGGTCTCAACATCCAGACCACGCCCGCACTCCAGCTTGGCGCGACCGTCACGATCCACGCGCGCTTCGCGCCGGACACCGCGCTTGCGGCGATCGAGCAGGAGCGACCGACACTGACAGTGATGGTTCCAGCGATCATCCAGGCCGTCAGCGAGCATCCCGACTGGGTCACCGCCGATCTCTCGTCGCTGAAGGCACTCGCCACCGGTTCGACCATTGTGCCGCAGCACTTGATCGACCGCTTTGTCACACGCGGCGTGCCGGTGCTTCAGGTTTACGGCTCGACCGAGACCTGCCCCATCGCAGTCTACACCCGCCTAGGTGGTGATCTCTCACGTATAGGATCGACTGGGCTCGCAGGCCTGTGCTGCGAAGCGAAGGTGGTCGATCAGGCCGGCACGGAGGTGCCCGCGGGCACACCGGGCGAGATTGCAGTGCGCGGTCCCAACATCTTTTTCGAGTATTGGGGCAACGAGGAAGCCACGCGCGATGCGTTGCGGCATGGCTGGTATCGCACCGGCGATATCGGACTGTGCGACGCCGAGGGCTATTTCTGGGTCCGCGACCGCAAGAAGAACATGATCATTTCCGGCGGAGAGAATGTCTACCCGGCCGAGGTCGAGCGGGTCCTGCTGGAACACCCCGATGTCAGCGAATGTGCCGTAATCGGCAGGCCGGATCCGCGCTGGGACGAAGTGCCGATCGCTTATGTGATCCGGCGATCGGGATGCCGGCTCGAAGCGGACGAACTGAGAGCGCACCTTCAGGCACAACTCGCTCGTTACAAAGTCCCGCGCGACATCGTCTTTGTCACCGACCTGCCGCGCACGGCACTGGGCAAGGTCCAGCATTTTCTGCTGAAGCAGCTGGATGCGCAGTCGCGCGCGCAAGGAGAAACATCTTGAAGATTGCGGTTTTGGGTGGGGGAAACGGCTCTTTCGCGGCCGCAGGAGATTTTGCGCTGTCGGGACATGAGGTCCAGCTCTGGCGCCGCGACGCCGAACAGGTCGCAGCACATCGTGCGGCCGGCTCGCGCATTCTCGTGAAGGACCACAACGGCCGGCACGACGTGAAGCTGGCGTTGGTGACGACCGACATCGCCGAGGCCGTCAACGGCGCCGACCTGATCCTGTGTCCCGCTCCTGCCTTCGCGCAGCCGGATATCGCGCGTCTACTCGCTCCGCACCTGCGAGACGGCCAGGTCGTATTTCTGCCACCGGCAACATTCGGCTCGATGATCTTCGCGCAAGCGGCGCGGGAGGCCAACAACCACGCCAAGGCGAGCTTCGCGGAAACCGGCACTCTGCCGTGGCTCACCCGCAAGCATGGACCATTCGAGGTCGCGATCACTATCCGCGCCAAACGGCTTCCGGTCGGCGTGTTCCCACTCGACCAGGCACCGCACGCGCTGGATGTCATCGGACGCGCTTTCCCCGATGCGATCGAGCCTTGCGGAGACGCGCTATCCGGTGCGCTGATGAATGCCGGGGCCATCATCCATCCGCCACTGATCGTGATGAATGCAGGCCCGGTCGAGCATTTCGAACGATGGGATATTCACAAGGAAGGAACGCAAGCCGCGATCCGACGGGTGACCGATGCGCTCGATGCCGAGCGGATCGCGGTACGCGAGGCGCTCGGCTACGGCGCGCCGCACTTCCCGCTTGCCCATCACTACGCCAAGGAAGGCGAGATCTGGATGTACGGCCGCGGCTCGCATGACCGGCTGACGGATTCCGGCGACTGGCTCGAGCGCATCGTGCTGACCGAGCACCGCTACATGCGCGAAGATTTGCGGCTTGGGCTGTCGCTGCTGGCATCAGTCGCCAGCCTGGCGGGCGTGGCCACACCGCTGGCCCGGGCTTTCCTGGCGATCGGTGGTTCGATCTGCGGTAACGACTTTATGCAAGGGGGGAGAACGCTCGATACGCTAGGTCTTGGCAACCTCGGCAAGGCTGGACTGCAGACGCTTCTTCGCAGGGGGTTTTGACCGATGACCAGCCGCGCCAACATTGCCTGTCTCGGGGCCGGCCGCATGGGGCGCGGCATCGCTGTCGCTTTCGCCTACGCAGGGCATACGGTTGCGATGGTCGACATCAAGGCTCGTTCAGCGGAAGACTTCGCCAAGCTCGAGGCCGATGCACTCGGCGAAGTCAGGAAGACCTTTGCCAGCCTGTCGAAGCTGGGGCTACTGACCGAGGCGGATGTTGACCCGCTCGTTGCACGGGTTTCGGTGGTGCCACCCAGCCAAAGCGACGCAGCTCTGGGCAAAGCCGGGATGGTGTTCGAGGGTGTTCCTGAAGTCGTCGAACTCAAGCGGGAGGTGCTGGGCGCGGCTTCAAGACAGGTCGGCCCGGATACGATCATCGCGTCGACCACCTCGACCATCCTCGTTGACGATCTCTCAGGCGCGATCGTGAATCCTCGCCGCTTCCTCAACGTGCACTGGCTTAACCCCGCTTATCTGATCCCGCTGGTCGAGGTTTCGCCCGGCAAAGCCACCGATCCCGCCATCATCGACGAGATCAAGGCGCTGCTGGAGGGCATCGGCAAAGTTCCAGTGGTTTGCGCAGCGACGCCAGGCTTCATCGTTCCCCGTCTCCAGGCGCTCGCCATGAACGAAGCCGCCCGCATGGTCGAGGAAGGCGTCGCCAGTGCGGAAGAGATCGACAAGGCGGTCCGCTACGGTTTCGGCTTCCGCTACGCCGTGCTAGGCCTGCTCGAATTCATCGACTGGGGTGGCGGCGACATATTGTACTACGCCAGCCGATATCTTGAAGGCGCGCTCGGCAGCGACCGCTATCGCGCACCGGACGTCATTGCACGGAACATGCACGAAGGTCGGATCGGCCTGCGGACGGGCGCGGGCTTCCTCGATTATTCCGGCCTCGATGTCGATGCCTATCGGGCAAAGCGGCTTCAGGCCATGGTCGACCTGCTCCGGCACTTCGAGCTGGCGCGCCCGCCCGTACTCGACCGCAACTAGCCGAAGACGTCCTGGAGCACGCCGTCCCGCACCACGGCGACACCGTCGAGCTCGATGGTCGTTCCCATCATCGGCAAATCGAAATGGCCCGCAGTGTAGCGGCCGGCGAATTCGTTCGCGCCGGTCGAGAACAGGAAGTTGCCCGAGACGGCACGAATTTCCGTGCCGTTGGTGTCGCGCTGATCGTACATCGACAGCGCTTCATAGCGCGCACCCGGGTTCATGCCGAAACCGACATGCGAGACCGCATAGGCCTCGCGATCGCCCCAGGCAGCGAGATAGGCGCGCATCATCGCAGCATCCGTGCCCTCGCCTTCCAGCTCGACGACATAATCGTCCTTCAAGGTCATCTTCACCGGCGACGTCAGGTAGCGTTTGAAGGTCAAATTGATGTCGCCAGGGGCCATCACCAGCGTGCCGTTGATCGTCCCGCTCTTGGGAAAGCTGACGACGATGCCGCCCGGCCAATGCGCAAGCGTGCCAGGCTTGTCGGTCCAGCCCCATACTCCGACCGTCGACGCGCCCACCATATCGACATCGAGCGCCGTGCCGGCTCTTGAGGTCACGTGCATCCGCTTGGTCCCGCGCAGCATCTTCGCCGCCGCTCGAACGCGCTTCTCGAGCGCCGGATCCGGCACCATTCGCTCCAGCGCCTCGGGATGCTCGTTGGAGATCACCAGGATACGTGCGCCGGCCTTGAGTATCTCGGGCGTCTCCACGGCATGCATCAGGCCCTCAATGGTGCAATCCACCACAAAGCCGGCCTGCTGAAGCGCAGTGATGACCGGGCCGAGCCGCTGGATCGCCTCGCTCGCACCTGTCGAACGAACCGGAACGATGTTTCGGTTGCGTGGCGTCGGCATCACCACATGGAATGGCCGCGCGCCCATTCGCAACAGCGCGAGTTCCGCTAGATGCACATTCAGCGCACGCGACTGGGTTTCCGAGAGGATCGCCGCGGTATCGCCGGCCTTGACGGCGCAACGCTCAAAGATCTCGCAAAATGCGTCGATCCATTTTGCCTCGATGCGATCCGCCAGCATGGCTCACTCCCGGTCTTCCGGTTTCTTGTTCGGTCAGATCACGCCTCGGGAAAGCCCCGTAAGAGGTATGATCGCACGGCACCCAACAGTCCGTTCAAGATCAACCCCAACAGCGAGATCGTGATCAGCGGCACGAACATGTCGACCGCCTGGAAGGTTCGGGCCGCTGTCACGAGCAAATGGCCGAGCCCGTCCGTCGACGTGATCATCTCGGCCAGAAACACCACGATGCAGGAAATGACAAGGCCAATCCGGCATCCGGTCAGGACCGACGGCATCGCCGCCGGCAACACCACCTTGAAGAGGATTTCATAGCGCGGCGTTCCCGCCGCCATGGCTGACCAGATCAGCTTCTGCTCGACGGTCGAGGCGCCGTAGTAGGTAGACAACAGAATGGGAAAGAGCGCATCCGCCGCTACCAACGTGATTTTCGATCCGTGGCCGAAGCCAAGCAGCAGCAGCAGCGCTGGATAGAGCGCGACTTTGGGTAAGGGCGCCAATACGCGCACGATCGGCCGAACCACGGCGTTGATCGCCGGGCTGGCTGCAGCTGCGATGCCGATACTTACACCGAGCACGACCGCAATCGCGAATCCCGCAAATAACCGGATCAAGGTTGCCGCGATCTCCTGCTGGAACGTCCACGTCACGAGTTGTTGGAGCAACCTGCTGAAGACGGATCCTGGCGGCGGTAGCAAGACCGCAGGCGCAAAACCGAATGATACGAGGCCTTGCCAAACGGCGATCACCAGCGCGATTGGCGCGAGACCAAGAACTGCATTTATCGGGACAAGGCGCGATGTCATGAGAAGCTCAACGGCATGTCGAATTGAGGCTCGGACCAACGCACAAGCATCGCACGAACTCTCTCGAAGATCGCGTCAAGTCCGATTCCCATTGCGCCGATGACGATAATCATCGCGTATACGGTGTCGTATTGTCCCATGTCGAGCGCGTTGAACAGAATGTTCCCGGCACCGGACTGGCGGGCGATCATCTCGCTGGTGATCATCGTGATCAACGCTAATACCAACCCCGTGCGGCACCCCGTTAAGATCTCCGGGAGCGCGGCAGGCAGCACGATCCGGACCAAACGTTGCAGGGATGAGAGCCCCATCGCCGCTCCGGACCACAGCATCTTCTCTTCAACAGCCTTAGCGCCCTCAAAGCTGTGATAGATCACGGGCAGACTGACGCCGAGGAAAATCACCAGTATCTTCGTGACATCGCCAACGCCAAGCCAAAGCATGATGATCGGCATCAGCGCTGCCTTCGGCACCGGGTAGATGATCATCAGCAACGGATTGAAGAAAGCCGCAACTGCCCGACTGCGCCCCATCAAGAGGCCCAACGGAATCGAAACTAGCAACGCTACACCAAAACCGATCGCCATGCGGCGCAGCGAAGCCAGAATGTTGATCAGGGCTTCCTTGTCGCCGAGAATGTCCGGGATCGTGCGGATCGCCTCGATCGCCGTCGGAAAGCTGTCATTCTTCAGTATGAGGGCCGCGATCTGCCACACAGCCAGCAACCCGATGCAGGCAAACACCGGGGCTGCACGTCTGGCGAAGGCTGCCGGCGAGATCATGACGGTGATCCGGTCTCGTCGACCTCGTCGAACATACGTTCGATGTCGACGACATATTTCTGGTAGCGCGGATCCAGCAACAGTTCATTGCGGCGGCGCGGCCGCGGCAGATCGATGTCGATGACCTGCCGAATGCGGCCGGGGGATTTCGACATCATCACGACCTTATCCGACAGGAAGACGGCTTCGTCTACCGAGTGGGTGACGAACAACACCGTCTTGCGGTCACGCTCCCAGATATTCAACAGATCGTTCTGCAGACGTGTCCGGGTGTGAGCGTCGAGCGCGCCGAACGGCTCGTCCATCAACAGGACCTCGGGATGATATGCGAGCGTCCGGGCCAGCGCCACGCGCTGTTTCATGCCGCCCGACAGCTCCTTGGGATAGAAATTCTCGTAACCCTTCAGGCCGACCATCTCGATCAAGGTCCGGCTCTGTGCTTCTGCTTCGATGGCACGCACACCTTGCTGGCGCGGGCCATACATCACGTTGCCCAGCACGGTCTTCCAGGGAAACAGCGCGAATTCCTGGAACACCGGTCCGCGATCCGGCCCCGGCCCTGTGATCGCCTGTCCCTTCATCGTCGCGGCGCCGCTGGTCGGGCTGACGAAGCCGCCGACGATGTAAAGCAGAGTCGACTTGCCACAGCCGGACGGACCAAGGATGGAGACGAAGGCCCCCTCTTCGATCGTCAGTGAAATGTCCGACAGCGCCACATGATCCTTGCGCGCCGAGGTCTGAAAAACCTGCGAGACGCGGTCGATCTCGATGATCGTAGAAGCCGGCCTTTGCGACGTCACCGGTCTCACCCATTCGCTCGATCTCGAAGGCACTACCTTCATCCCGTCTCTCACTTCAGTCGCGCGCAAACCTGCTGAACGTCTCCATCAGCGGCACGAGCTTAGCAAGAAACTTGCCAGACGGGCGGTCATATTCGCACCGGTACGCCGCGTCATTCGAACCAGGGCCATTCTGCCGGGCCCTCATGCGTGACGGCTCCGCCTGGCGCCTGACCGACCAGTCTCGCATATTTTGCGAGCGCACCCGCTCGGTGACGAGGCGGGCGTTGCTTCCATTCGCGACGGCGCGCAATGAGTTCCTGCTCGTCGACCAGCATATCCATCTGCCTGTTTGCGGCATCGATCCGGATCCTGTCGCCGTCGCGAACGAGCGCGAGCGGACCGCCCACAAAGGCTTCGGGAGACACGTAACCGACACACATGCCGCGGGTCGCTCCGGAGAACCGTCCATCGGTAATCAGGGCCACCTTCTCGCCCATCCCCTGCCCGTAGATCAGCGCGGTGACGCCGAGCATCTCGCGCATGCCGGGACCACCAACGGGCCCCTCATTACGGATCACGAGAACCTCGCCCGCCTTATAGCTGCGGTCCCGAACTGCTTTTACGCAAGCCTCCTCATCCTCGAAGACGCGCGCGACCCCTTCAAAGATTTGGCTCTTCAACCCCGCGACCTTGATGACCGCACCGTCCGGACAGAGGTTGCCCTTCAGCACCGCCACACCACCGTCAGGCATGATCGGCGCACGGGCCGCATAAACGATTTCTCCATCAGGAGCATTGGCCGCACCATATTCTTCAGAAAGCGTGCGGCCCGTGATGGCGATGCAGCTTCCATCGATGTGACCGCTCTGGATCAGTTCGCGGATCAAGACGGCAGCACCGCCGATATCGTAGACATCCTTTGCCGTGTATTTGCCACCAGGCCGCAGGTTTCCGATCAGCGGCGTCCTGGCAAAGACCTTCCCGACATCTTCGATCGTGAATGCGATGCCGGCCTCGTTCGCGATCGCCGGCAGATGCAGCGCCGCGTTGGTCGAACCACCGGTGGCAGCAACGATCGCAGCGCCGTTCTCCAGGGATTTCCGCGTTACGATGTCGCGCGGCAGGGGCCCGCCCCGTTCCAGCATTTCCATGATCAACCGCCCGGCACGGCGCGAGATCTGCGCGCGCTCGGCGTAGACACCGGGCACCATCGAGACGTTGGGAATAGTGAGCCCCATCGCCTCCGACACCATGCCCATCGTGTTCGCAGTGAACTGCCCGGCGCACGCCCCGATGGTCGGCAGGCAGGCGCGCTCGATACGCTCAAGCGTCGCACTGTCGATCTCTCCAGTCATGAAGCTGCCGACGGCTTCATAGGAGTCGAGCACCGTCAGCGTCCGTCCATCCACGCGCCCCGGCAGCGCACTGCCGCCATAGATGAAAATGGACGGTACGTTGCAGCGAACCATGCCCATCATCACGCCGGGAAGCGTCTTGTCGCATCCGCCGTATCCGATCAGCGCGTCGTAGGCGAGGCCATGGACGACGGCCTCGATCGAGTCGGCGATCAGCTCGCGTGAAAACAGAGAGAATTTCATCCCCTCGTGATTCATGCTGATGCCGTCGGAGACCGACACGGTCGAGAATTCGCGCGGTGTGCCGCCGGCCTCTTCGATTCCCGTCTTGGCCGCGGCCACCTGGAAGTCGTGGGTCATGTTACAGGGCGTCTGCTCGCCCTTCATGCTGACGACGCCCACCATCGGCTTCGCAATCGCAGCGTCATCGAGCCCCATAGCGCGCATGAATGCGCGGTGTGGGGCTCGGTCGAGGCCGTCCGTCGTGACTCGTGATCGTAGTTTCTTCATTCGCACATCTTCTTCATGCGAACGTCCCGGGCAATCCGGGACGCCGCGATCTCATCGTTCGGACAGTTCGCTCTGCCGCCTATTCCAGCGGCGCGACGATCGTCGGATGCTTGAACTGTGCGACGTCCAGTTTCGGCAACATCCCCGTATCCGCGTAGATGTCCAGCATCTTCTGGATCGCAGGGAAGTTCGGCGCCGCACCCGGGTCGCGACCGAAATCGTTATCCTTGAGCAAGTAGGTCTCGAGCACCGGAACGGGCGCTTTCAGCACCTCGGACACGACTTTCAAGGTCTCTTCGCGGTTCGCCAGCGCCTTCTTCATGCCTGTCGTGATGTCGCGGACATAAGCTTTGACCAACTCCGGATTCTTGTCGACGAAATCGGCTCGACAGGCTTCGAGGATGTGCACGATATTCGGCATGGCTTGAGACAGCGAGAACAGCTTCCTTGTGCCGCCCTTGGCTTCTGCGCGCGCGGCGAACGGCTGGTTCATGTTGACCGCGTCGACCCGGCCCTGGCGTAACGCATCTTCCGAGACGGCAAAGCCGACCTCAACCAGCTTGATATCCTTGGCCGGATCGAGGCCATTCTGCTTCAGGAGCAAGTTGAACGGCCCCTGCGTACCGCCGCCAATCACGGAAATGCCGACTGTCTTGCCCTTGAGATCGGCAATCGTCTTGATCGGCGAGTCATTCATGACAGCCCAGTAGACCGAGAAACCGCCGGGCTTCTCGAAGACGTGCTGAGCCACGATGTAGGCCTTGAGATTACCGCCAACCACACCGTTGGAGAGCGATAACGGCGCCTGCGTCGCGCAATCCAGAGCGCCTGCTGCCAATGCCTGTGTCATCGGCGCTGTGCCCTGAAACTGGGTCCATTCGATATTGTAGGTTTTGCCGATATTGGGAAATTCAGCTGGGCGGCGCATCATCCAATACTTGGACTCCTCAGCCGGGATCGTCCAGCCGACACGGATCGTCTGCTGCGCCCGTGAGGGACTTGCGCTAGCAATCACGGCCGCCACCGCCCCTGTTGCCAGCATCCACCTCGAAACCGTTCGCATCGCGCCCACTCCGTTGCTTCGGCGCCGACGGCGCCACCCAACCCGACGGGTCCAAATGTTTCATGGTTCAAACAATCAGGCAAGCCATGCAAGCAGGCCGGTTTCGCCGCAGGATGCGCCATGTATGGTGGGGCGACGGTCGCGTCCATTGCGCTGCGACAGGAAGGAAGCAACCTATGGCTGATCCGAGCAAGACAAACCCGCAAGGCGTCGAGCAGCTCGGCTATCTCGGCCTTGGACTCATGGGGACACCCATGACCCGGCGTCTGCTCAATGCAGGCTATCAGGTCAATGTCTGGAACCGTTCGGAGGGCAAGGTCACCCCGCTCGTCGAAGCCGGCGCCAGGCGCGCGGCCACCCCCCGCGAGATTTTGGCGGGCTCTGACATCATCTTCATGTGCGTGACCGATGCTGCGGCCGTCGAAGAGGTGATCTTCGGAGCCGAAGGTCTTTCAACGGCTCTCGGCGCAGGCAAACTCGTCGTCGACTTCTCGTCGATCCATCCTGACGCCGCGCGCAACTTGGCCAAGCGACTGAGAGATGCGAACGGCGCAGGCTGGATCGATGCACCCGTGTCAGGCGGCACCAAGGGCGCCGAGGAAGGTACGCTTGCCATCATGGCCGGCGGAGATGCTGCCGACATTGAGAGGGTACGCCCCTACGTCCTCGCCATGGCACGGAGGTTCACCCACATGGGTCCTACCGGCGCGGGCCAAACCACGAAGCTCTGCAACCAGGTAATCGTCGGATGTGCGATGGCCGTCCTCGCTGAGGCAACGCGCCTTGCCGTGAACGCAGGAATTGATGCCAACCGATTGCCCGAAGCGCTCGCTGGCGGGTTTGCGGATTCCATTCCGCTTCAGCTCTTCGTGCCGCGGATGGTCCAGGGCATTCACACCCCGCCACTCGGTCACATCGCTACGATGCTCAAGGATCTCGATACGGTTGCCGATGTCGCGCAGTCGACCTCGACGCCGGTGCCGATGGCATCGCTGGCGGGGCAACTCTTCAGGCTGGCCAAGGCCGCGCGCGGCGCGGATGCGGATGCGCTGGAGATCTACAAGCTTTCAGCGGCAGAGCATTGAGCTGTCGTATGCGACCAGAAGCGCGTTACGGCGATTTCTTGCGTTCGTTGTCAGCCAGGAACCGGCCATACGTGCCCCGCGCAAATAGCAGAGGCTCCCCGGTGTTGTAGGCATAGGCCTCGACCGCTCCGAGAAAGATCACGTGATCGCCACCATAGTAGCGATTGACAGATCGGCATTGAAAGTTGGCGACGCTCTCGGCGATTACCGGAGCGTTACCGAGGCCCGGCGTCCAGTCGACTCCGACGAACTTGTCCTCGGACGATTTTGCAAACTTGTTCGCAAGCGCCTGCTGCGATGTGCCAAGCACATGGACGGTGAAGTGGGTCGCATTCTGAAACACGGTCAGGCTCGAGGAATAGACCCCAAGGCTCCAGAGGACCAGAGGGGGATTCAAGGAAACCGATGCAAACGAATTGCAGGTGATTCCATAAGGCTTTCCATCGGCAGCCGTGGCGGTGATAATCGTTACGCCCGTTCCATATGCGCCAAGAGCGTTACGAAAGTCGCGAGGATCGATCGGCGAGCTGTCGCTTGCGAGTTCGTTGGCTGGATCGGAAACGGCCGGCTGCTTCGGCAGATCATTCATCGGCCGGCCTCACAGCGTGAGATTTTCGGACGGCAGGCCCAGCGCCACGCGTCCATAATTGGTTCCGGCCGCATCGAAGTTGAATGCAAGATGCGAATTGATCGCGTGCGCATCGCGGAATTGCCGCTGCAAGACGCCCGTCGTGAACAGGCCCCGCGCGCCGCTCGCCGCAAACAGCATCGAGACCGCATCCGTGCAAAGATTAACCGAGAAAGCTCCGTCGCGCCGGTACCTGGTCTTGCTGGCCATGTCTGGAATGTGACCACGCCGCGCATCGCTCATGGCGTCGAGGCAGGCCGAACGCATGACCAGGCGTGCAGCGTCGATCTTGGCCGAAGCCTCCGCGATCTTGATCTGCGTGCTCTGAAAATCGCTGAGCTTTGCACGATTGTAGGTTGAAATACGATGACGCGCGACATCGGCATAGTCGTCGAGGCACGCTTGCGCATTACCGAGCGCAACGCCCGACAGGACGTAGGGAAACAGCGAAAACACGGGCAACATATACAACGGATTGGGATTGACCCTGCTCCCAGGCGTCGGGCCGCCGGCGAGGTCTCCGACGGCGACCGTCATGTAGTCGGGCACAAAGGCATCCGTGACCTCGACGTCGCAGGAGCCCGTCCCGCGCAGTCCCGTGACATTCCAGGTGTCCAGCACCTTGTAGTCGCCTTTCGGCAGCAGAAAGATTCGATACTCGATGCCGTCCGCCTCGTCGTCGGAGTAGACAACGCTCGCAAGCATGTTCCATTCGCACGAGGCGACGCCCGATGAGAACGGCCAGCTGCCATGCAGCCGGTACCCACCCTCGATTCTCGTGGCGCGCCCAGCAGGAAAAATAAACGAGGACGCAATCAGCGTGTCAGGATCGCATCCCCACACCAAATCCTGCGCCTTGTGCTCGAACATTCCGAGCATCCAGTGATGGCTCGCCAGATTGGCGAGGTTCCACGCCACTGACGCGTCCGCCTGGCCGAGCAGCTCAGCACAGTCTACGAGAGCGACGTAGTCAAGCTCGGCACCACCGATGCGCATCGGCTGCAACATCCGGAACAGGCCAGCGTCGTGGAGATCCCTTTCGGTCTCCGGAGGAAGGTGCCGCAGGTCCTCCGTCCGCGCTGCCCGCTCCCGCAGGCGAGGCATGAGCGCCCGGGCCTTCGCGATCATTGCCGCATAGGCGCGTTCGACGGCTTCCTGCCCTGTCGGCTGGCCCATGCTCGGCTCTTGACCAGGCGCCATTCGTGTCCCTCGCTTTCACACATTTATGCGGCGGGAACTGTGCCAAATCAAGCGGATGCGGCGTCGGACGCGAGATTCCAGATCCTTTGAGATCGACCGGACGGGTTCACGCCGACGCTGGTGGCTTGCCTGATCCGAAGACGCCCTTTTGAGTGAACTCCGAGATCTGACGCTCGTCGTAACCGAGCGTATCACGCAGGACGTCTTCGGTGTGCTCGCCCAGCAAGGGTGCGGCCACAGGATCAATCGCCCCGGTCAGGCTCATACTGATCGGAGGTTCGATGTTAGGGACCCACTCCGCCGTGGGATGCGGAATCTGGCTCAAGCGATGGCGGTCGCGGGCCTCGGGCGCATTGAACCCTTCCTCGACCGTCCGGAGATAGCCGACCGGGATATTGGCCAGCTTCATCTTCGCCATCCAGTTCTCGAGCGTATCGCTTGCAAAGACCTCAGCGATGGCTGCCCGCAAGAGCTCCTTGTTCTCGGAGCGCGCTTTGCGCGAGGCGAACTGCGGATCGGTGATCAGGTCGGGCCGGTTCAGCACCTCGACCACCAGCCGGCGATAGAGCCGGTCGTTGGCGCAGGCCATATAAAGCGGCCCATCGGAGGCCTCGTAGACACCGACGGTGGGAGAACCGCTAGGCGAATTGCCGAACCGGCCAGGGTTTTCACCGTTGATCAGATAGGCCATGCCATAGAAGCCGGTCATGCCCATGGCGACGTCGAACAGGGCGACCTCGACATGCTGTCCGCGACCGAGCCGATCCCGCGCCAATAGCGCGAGCAGGATGGCGTTGCAGGCAGACATTCCCGTCGCTATGTCCACGATGGGCGGTCCGGTACGAACAGCCGGACCGTCGGCGAACCCGTTAAGCGACATGAAGCCGCTTTCCGCCTGCGTGATGGGATCGAAGCCCGGGCGCGAGGCAAACGGTCCGGTGCGCCCGTAAGCCGAGATCGAGCAATAGACCAGGCGCGGATTGAGCGGCGCGACAGCCTCATAGTCGAGGCCGAATTTCTTCATCACCCCGCTGGAAAAATTCTCCACGACCACATCCGCCTTGCGGATCAGATCCCGTGCGATCTCGCGGGACTCGGGCACGGTGAGGTCGAGCGCAATACCGCGCTTGTTGCGGTTCAGGCTGAGATAGGCGGCACTCTCTCCGCCGATTTCGGCGTGCTCGTAGGCACGCGTATCGTCGCCGCCGTCCGGGTTCTCGATCTTGATGACGCGTGCACCGAAGTCAGCGAGCGTCTGCGTGCAGGCCGGCCCAGCAACGACGCGCGTGAAGTCAACGACCAGTAGACCATCGAGCGCAGTTGGCCCACCCGTCATCCGCGGCGAACGTTCCGGCAATTGAGGCTTGGTGGGCATCGACAGCGCTCCCTTACATCGGCTTATGGTCGCCGAATTTCCTGCAAGGGCAAACTTAAAGCCCGGCGCCGCGAACTTCGCAAGTGCTTCACCGGCATCGCTTCAATACGCAAAAAAGGGCCCGGCAGCCGTCAAGCTGCCGGGCCGTCGGACATTCCGGGCACATTGGGTCGCGCTATATCTCGCGCAGGCCACGCCACGCCGCCAACGTCACGTTCCGCACCACGGGAAACCCTGCTCCGTTGGCTTCAGCGAAGCCACTTTCGCCAGTAAAGCGTATGCGACCAGGCCCAGGGCACCTCGGGCTCGAAGAGCCGATAGTGCGCCTGGATAAAGTTATTGGCAGATGCCGGATTGTCCGTCGTATCGGAAACGATACTATCCCATCCAACACGCCGTCCCCTCGCTTCGATCGCCCTCATTAGCCTGCGCTGAAGGCCGCGCCCCCAATGCCGTTGCAAGACACCGACTCGACAGAAATATCCGCTGTTTCGCGCATGGGTCGACGGCACAACGCCGGCGAAACCGACCGCCTCATCATTGTGATAGGCGAGCCACCACGCTCCCATCTCGAATTGCGGTAACGACGCCCCGTTAAAGAATGTCAACCGATGCAGATCGCCAAGGATCTCGGCAATCTCATCATCCTCGGCATCGACAATACGAATGCTGTACATGGAACGGCCCGTAGGTAACGAATGACGTAAGTGCAAACGCAGCGGGGTCGCCGCAGTGAAGGCTCACTTGCCCAGCACGACCTTGACGCCCAGCCAAACGGCTCCCATCAGGCCGGTGGCGATCACGGTAATCACGGCCTTGAAGGTATAGCTCTGCGCCTGCTCCACGCTCCTTCGCCACCGGCGCAAGTGCTGAAAATCTGCCCTCAGCTCCTTCCGGTCATCATCTTCAATTCCAAAAGAAGCCAGCACCGACGCCACCGCCTTCAAGACGATCGCATCGATGCTCTCCTGCTGGAGTCTATGCTGTTCAGCCAGCGTTTCGGCGACAATTGCCCTGATTTCGTCGTCTGGCAGCTTCACCGCTTGATGATCCTTGCGACATTCTCAAAGCCACGCTTGGCGAAGTAGAAGGAAACAACGAGATTGGCTGTGATCGCCGCAAATCCCGCCAGAGGATCCGTGGAGCCGAGGCCAAAGACCTTGTCGAAGACCAGGAGTTTCGCAAAATAGAGGGCGACGCAGTAACCCATCAATTTGTCGGGTTCATACCAGTGACCGATCTCTGCGATTCTGTACTGCATGACGGCTTTGGTTTCAGCCGTCTGCGATGCGATCTCGGCCGCCGCAAGATCCGCCGCGATCTTGGTGTCGACATTCTCGGCCTTCAACTTCGCGCTATAAGCCTCGATCAGCGCCTTGACGACAGGGCCGCCGAGGAACGAGATAATCGTCATCCACATTGGTCTTTCCTCCGAAGGGTTCGCAGACGCGCGATGATCGTCACGACGGAGATCACCAGCATGATGCGCCCCGTCGTCTTGACATCGCCGAAAGCCGCGCTGATCTGATCCTTGACGCCGGGATCGCCAAGCGCGTCGGCAAGGTCGTCGACAATCGAAGCCAATGCACCGGCGAGCGCGATGCAATAGCTCCAGGCTATGGTCAGTGAGTGCAGGCAGACTGCCTTGAGTCTCGCGAGCATCATGATTTGGCCCGCAGTACCGCAAGCCTTGCCTCAAGCGACCTGATCAAGGTGTCAGTGCCGGTCACGAACCGAAGGACCGGGTCCTTGCAAAACCAGCAGGCGCCGGAGCCGGCAGCGAAAACGATTATGTCGAGAAACGTTCGCATGTTCATTTCCTTCCAAGAATTGCTCTAACGAGGTTGATCACGAACGCGCCGATCGAGCCCTTCGACGGGTTCGTCAGTGACGGCCTCGCGGAATCGCCGACCGACGGTCTCTTGGGGTTATTCGCGCCCTCAAACCCGATCCCGGAATCGAGCTCCATCAGAGCGATGATGAGTGCAGCACATCCCAGTTGCGGATCGACCTTGCCTGGATCGTAAATGCCATCTCGGATGTACTTGCCGGCGCGATATTGGTTGGTGCCGGACCAGAGATAGGGCGACGGGACGCCACGGGCGGCGTAACCGATGCCGTTGTAGGTCTCGAGCGCCGTTAACGCTGCGGCAATCGACCAGTCCTTATGGCGCGCGAGGAAGGGCGGACATTTGACCAGCGCGTCGACTGCGGCGGCCTCCCATGAATCGAACGGACCTCGCCCCGCCGGCACGTGCACCGATACCCGGTTCCAGGGATCGCCCTGAGCCAGGGACGCCCGCCAATCCTGGGAAGATTCCCGCTCGTGAATGACCGCAATCGCAGGCCAGGGGACCCCCGTCTCTCGCTCGACGGCCTGGTATCGAGGCCTGGCCTTATACAGACGCAGAGCAACGCTGGCGGCTTCGGCTTTCCGGGTCAGCTTGGCATTCGCCCAGCGCTTCGCATTCGCCCGAGCGAGGGCGTTCATGTCTACCATGGGTTGACTCAGTTGGGGGGTGGGGTGGTACGGTCCCGCGAATGGGACGGGGGAAGCTTCCAGCACCGTATGTTCGACAAACTGCTAGACCGGCTGCGCCAGACGGCGCTTTTCTCGATCTTCATTGATGTCGCGCGCCAGACATTGCCGACGTCAGCGTTGATCTGGCTGCGTACACAAATGGTACGTAATCTACAGGGCACACCCGGTGACGTTTTCGGCCAAATCTATCGGCGTAACATCTGGGGCTATAAAGAAACCGTTTCCGGCGGCGGCTCCACTCTGCACAACACCCAAAGGGTGCGAGAAAACCTTCCTGGCCTGATCGGCGACCTCGGGATCCATACCCTACTCGACCTGCCTTGCGGCGATCTTCATTGGTTATCGAAGATAGACCTTCCGGTATCGCACTATATCGGGGGCGACATTGTTCCGGAGTTGATTGAGCGCACGCGGGAGCAACACGGGCGCTCGGACCGCACATTCATTCAAATCGACATCTGCAATGATCTGCTTCCGCAAGCTGACATGCTGCTCTGCCGCGACTGCTTCATTCATCTGTCCGAGGACATGATCTTTCGTGCAATCGACAACATCCTCCGTTCCAACATCAGATATCTTCTGACTACCACTTTCCCGGACGGCCGAAACCGTTCGATTCGGACAGGAGACTTCTTCACCATCGACCTCTGCGCGCCGCCTTATAATTTTCCGCCGCCGCTCAGAGTGCTTGAGGATTGGGTACCACCCTTCGATCGCCGCCAACTCGCGCTATGGGAAGTTGAGAGTTTGCGAAACAATCAACGGCTCAGATGACTCTAAGCAATTTGTTGGCGATAATAGTCGGCGGGACGATCGCGTGAGCGATGCCACTGGTATTATTCGATGTGGTAGTTATGCTCGTCGCCGTACCGTTGAGCGTCGAGATATTCTGCGGCGATTGGACACCGTTATACTGGATACCTTCAAAACCGCCGCTGCCGGACGCGCCAAGACCAGCCCACCCGCCCGTAACTCCTGGCATCACAAGGCCGCCCGTCGTACTAACGCTGGCAGTACCTGAACCCGTCGCGGTAATGCCTGTCGGCAACTCTCCGAGCGATAGGGTATGGCTCTGCGCCCCGCCTACGGCGCCGAGCGCAGCCGCACTCGTGCCGAAATAGGTTGATGTCAACCGCGAGGCAGCCGGGCCCCCCATGTCATCCTTGCCGGCGACGATGCGCCCACGAAGGTCGGGAATATTGAAGGTTGTCGAACCGTCTCCCGTACCGTATGCGGTCCCAAATAGAGAAAACAGCGCAGGATAGGTAGTCCGCGAAATCGCCTGCCCGTAGGCAAGAACGAACGAGCTGTTCGGCGCCGTCGCGCCGAAGAAATCGATGCAAGACCCGATCGGGATCGAATACGGATTGCCGAAGAAGCTCCGAAGATAGAATGCCCCGGCGGAATTGTTGTAGATCGCAACATAGGGAGTGCTTTGAATGAGAACGCCGGCCGGCAGATCGACGCCGGGCGTTGCCTGGATCGGCTTGGCTCCGAGCCCGTCCACGTTCAAAGTCACCGGGCCCGCCCCGTTCGTCACGTTCATGGTGAACGCAACGACCTTGGCGTGCAGGCTGGCGAGGCTGTCGAAAACCTGATTGGTCGCTAGCGTCAGGGCTGTAGATGTCCCGCCGGTACCGAGATATCCTGAAATATCGTCCCGGTATTTCGCCGTCGCGGCCATCATGGCGCGCGCCGAATCGTTGACGCTCGAAGGCGATTGCCCCTCCGCCCAATTGATCGTCGAATCCGCCGTCGCGTCGGCGGAGGCCGTTTGAGACCATTTATAAAGAGTCATCCTGCATCCCTGGTGTGAAGAGGCGGCATCATGGGCCGCCGTCGTATGTTTTCGAGGAACCGCCGCTGCAAACCGTCAATCCGGCGTTTTCGCTTCTCCGCCGCATAACTCGATGTACTGCGCGCAGCGACACGACGGCGCCCTGGCGGTCAGGAGGTTGCGGATGACGCCGGCCGGGACGCCGGGGTTCTCTCCTGCGATCCTGGCCACGCGCGCGTCGATGATGCCATCGATCTCGGCGCGCAGCTCCGCGATGCGCTCCTCAATGCTTGTCACGCGTTGCTGCTTCATTGCCATTGGTCTTTTCGTCCTTCGTTTGAGCCTCGAATGCCGCCAGCTTCTGGCGGACTGAAGCCGCGTCGTTCTGGGCACGCCGCAGCGCGCGCTCCCGCTGGGCTTCGTGCGAGGCAAGATGAACCTGGATGTCGTAGGGTAGCGCGTCGAACCGTTGCTTGAACGGGCTCGGCCAGGACCGCGGCGGCAGGATAGCCGCAACTGCGCTCATAGCGCTTGCCGCGACTCCGCCCAGCGTAGGATCAGCAAGGCCCAGTGACCCGTGCATTCGCGATATGTCCTGAACGGCCGGCCAAAGCCGATCCATGCCAAGCGCGCCGCAGTCGGACACGAATCGCGCCACCGACGCGGGCGTTGCCGGACAAGCGGGCACACCACTCAGCTCGCACCATTTGACAAACAGCGGCGCATCGCGCCGGCGCGCCTGCGCAAGCGCCGTCAGCAGCGGATGGGTCATCGATTCGCTTTGCGCAGCGCCTCATGGAGACTGCCCATGCGCCGACGCAGATCGACGAGTTGCACGCGTTTTCGCAAGTTGTGGGGACTCGAATCGATCTCGCCCCCTAATTCAGTGTCAAACCGCTCGAGCGCCGCCATGCGCTTCTTCAAGCCGTAGAGCGCAAAGTTCTCTGCGATCCGCTCCGGCGACATGGGCTCCCCGTAAAGATTTGTGCTGATCGACTCTGCGCGTTCAATGAAATTCTTGTCGTCTTCGCTCATGCGTTTTCCTGTTGTAGATCCACTGATGAGCCGGTCTGTACGGCGAGAAGGTCGAGGGAGGGTTCCCTAAAACGGGAAGAATATCGGTGGCGCGATGCGCTGCTCTGGCCTGTTCGCCACATCGCCCGTGGCGTCTCCAGGGGTCGACGAAATCGGCCGCTCCTGTCGTGGCTGCGGAAGAGTCTCCATTGGCGGAGCAAACGGGTTTGGATAGAGATACAGCTCGTTCCTGTCGCGGGTCGTCGGCGACAGTGCCGGCGGCAACTCTATTGGATCGGAGGGCCCGCCGCTTTCGATTCGACCTCGGAGGTCCTTGGCATGTTCGCTGAGATGCCTGATCACATCTCCGAGGATACCCGCCGGATCATTGGCGCGTCCTTGCAGGCTCCTGAACGCGTTGATGTAGCCGTCAAGATCATCGGCCCGCGCCTGCCAATCCCTCTGAACCCCATCAGGGTAGTAGGACTGGTCGCCGTTGAGGAGGCCGGCCAACTGTCCGCGGACGATATCGTAGACGCGTGGGCGATCTGTCTCTGCGATCGTCGTCTCGGGATTCAGGGGAGGCAGATACTGTCGCTCGATGGTGGCCATCATGGGTCCTGTGGAAACATGCCGATCCGGCCCTGCGATCAACGCAGGGATCGCGGGAGGATTCGACTGACGAATAAGGGATATGAAAGTGGGCTAGCAGCGCTCTCGCGTCGAACTATCTCAAATCTGAAAATTGGAGATACAGAAGCCCCAAAGGAAGATTTTGGACGTATTCGTTTCTCTTGCGAGCGTGCCCCTCATAGATGCCCAGACGCAGCAACGGCTGAGCAAGACTGCCTGCAAAACGACGGTCCCCTCCTAAAAAATAACAACAAGCGGCGCTGCGGCTGCGACCACCATAAGCATAGACGACTACCTCGCGACGACTTGAACGTCGGACATCGATCGAGATCGTCAGATCCGATTTGGCCAGTTCTATCGTGCAAGACCTGTCATACTGGCACTCTTTCGTAATCCCTTCTTCGTTGAGCAAGCTCGTTGCATCCGCGGCGACGTCCTCCCTCGTCGTACCGTCGAAGGCATAGGAAACGATGTAATCGCCGGCAGACGCATCGACCGATAGAAAAAGGCCTGTCGCCGTAATCATGACGGAGAAAATACGTCTCAGCAGCATGGGCATCCTATCCTGTATGCACAACGTCTTTATTCGGAGCCGAACAAGGTACATCCTTGTTCGGCCGCGATAGATTGCTGTTACACGCCACTCATCGCCGACCGGCCGTCTTCGCCCGATAAAGCGCAACCGCATCCTTGAGGTCGCCCGTGCTCGAGAGCCGGGCGCTCAACGTTCGCAGATCATGCTGATTACGATCACCTCGGCCCACCGCCAAGCCTGGCCTCTGTACCGATGGCATCGGCCTTGCCGTGACGGCGTCCCTCGCCTTCATCATCAATCGGTACTTTCCGGCGTCATACATCATGCGTTGGAACGTCGCATTGCGCATTAGCGGCTCGCTGTCGAAGAGGCGCTGCAATTCCTCGGGCTCGATGCCGCTCGCCCTGGCCGACGTCATGATCTCTTGCGCGACGGCTTGCCGGACGTCTCTCGTCTCTTCCTTGAGCAGCTTCTCCAGCCGAGCGTCTTCTGCGCTTGCATAGCTGTGAAAGTTGCGCCGCGCGGCGTCCGCCGTTTGCCGCATCTCGTCATCCCGACGAGCGCGCAATTGCTCGCTCCCCGCGATGACCGCCTGGATACGCGCCAACTTTGCGGGATCCTGATGCGCTATTTGCGCGAGAGCTTCCGGAAGCCGCTCCGGAGCGAGACCAGCTAGTTCCGGAAACTGGCTGATAAAGCTCGCTTGCGCGATCTGCATGGCCGCATCCAATCCGTCGACATAGCTCCGACGGGCACGCTCGACCTCGCCCACCTTTTCCTCGAGCGCCAGTCGCACTTGCGGATGCTGCATAAGCTGCGCGATATCGGGACCGAGCTCGACAGAATGCTTCCCTTGAGCGTTGGTCGCGTTTGGCTGAGCTTCGATCTCCTGGTCACGCTGATCATTGCCCTCGGGCTGCTCAAAGCCGTAAAACTCCGGCGCATCGGGATCGCTGGCGGCCACTTCTGCGCGCAACGTATCGATCTTGGCGGCAAGTGCCTTCGAGGACTCGCTCGCGGCGACCTGCCTGTCACCGGCCGCTGCCGTTGCATAGTCCCGTGCGGCGCGTGCGAGTGTGACAGCCTCGTTTGCGGCGGCGGGCTTGCCTTCCGCGTCGGTATATTGCCTGGCGACAACGTCGTGGGCCACACCGGAACGACGGTCGGCTGCATCGCGCAGCGACGTACTGTCGCTGTCGATCGACTGGCGTTCCACTTCCCTGTCCGGATCCGGCATCTCCGCATAGCCTGCATTGGCAAGGTCAAACGCCGCCCCTGTCATATCTGAATCGGCTTGAACCGTCATATCCAGCCTCCCTACTTACCTTTGAAGGCGTTGATCAGACCGCTGATCCCGCCTGCAATCGTTGCAAACTGATCGACCCCTGACTTTTCCTGTGTCCCGGTCGTCGTGCTATTGCCCTGAGTCCCAAGCTGCGCAATTGGCACGCCGATCTGCGCAAGCAGGCTCAGCGCCTGCACGGGGATGCCGCGGCGCTGAGCTTCCTCCGCGAGAGTGGCGTTGGCACCATAGTTCTGCGCGTCAAACGCCGCTTGCGCAGCGGTTACGCCCTGGCCACGATTGGCGAGATCACTCTGCTGCATCTGGGTCAGCGTGTTCGCCGTGGTGTTGCCGGCGTTGTAGAGCGCGCCGGCGGAGGCAAGCTGGTTCGCCACGTCCTGATTGTATTGCCCGGCGATCACCGGCGCTTCGGCTGCCGCAACGCCCCTGCCATAGGCCATCTGGTTGGCGCCGCTAAAGTCGCGGCCCGCGGCAGCGAACTGCGAATTGACGGAGTTGCCGACGTCCGACTGGATCTGTGAAAGCTGCGCTGCAAGAGCCGGATTGTTGCCGACCATGCTGCCATTCGCGTATGGCGTCAGCCAGTTGCGATAGGTGGCGAGATTGTCCAGCACGTTGCCGGCCTGCGCGGTGGCGCCGCCGCCATTGAGCAGCGACTGCGCATTGCCTGCGATCTGGCCCGCATACGGATTGCCCGACGCGGCGTTGTTCTTCAGCGTGTCGAGCGCTGAACTCTCCGCCGACGTCAGACCGGTGTTGTTGAGCCCCGTGCCGATCTGGCCCAATATCGTTTGCAATGCGGGCTGAGCTGCAGCCCATGGCGACGACTGCGATTGCACGGTCTGTGTGGAGGTGGATTGTCCGCCCATGGACGATATTCCCTTGGATATGAGTTCGTTCTGCGTAAGTGGAAACAGCGATCGGATCGACAGATCCGCGATATGCAGCGATCAGTCGAACGGGAAGAAGATTGGCGGCTGAACAACCTTCTCTTTTTGAGGCCTGCTCCTGGCCGAGCTTTCGAGTTCTTGCGCCGGGATCTTCAGCAAGGTCCGCGCTTGGTCTGCGTAAAACGGTAGAGGCTGCGGAAGGTCCGGAGACGGCTCGACCACCTGCCATGGATGCGAGTCCAAAAACGGCTCCCGCGCGTACCCGCCCGGACCCGGTGGCGGAAGTTGCCCTGCACTTTGCCCACGGGACGCGCGGTAGGCCTTGAAAAGCCAATTGATTAAATCCGAACCGGCATCGCGTTGCATGTCGTCTGATCTCGGCTGCGGCGAGAGCGGCACGACCGGCGGATCGCGGAACGGATCGCCATCTCGAGACGACGACGGAGGCGGTGACCGTGGAGGCGATGCTGGCGGGACGATTCTCCAATCGCGATTGACCCACTCAGGCCACCTGCGCGGCGATGCGCCTTCAATTCCGAAATTGGGGACGCGAAATTGAGGCTCTCGAAACGATCTGGTCATCAGTACTCTCACGGAATGAAACAGGATAGAATCAACTTCTCGATTGGCAGACCGATCGAGAACATCTTCAAAACTCTTCAGCGCAAAATCATCTCGACCACGGCTCAGGGGTCGTAAATCACGCGACGGGAAATGGCTAACCGTTTCACCATCATGTCGACCTCTTCCTGGTTTTCCGGATAATGCTGATAGACGATCCTTGTCTTGATCGCACTCGCATGGTGACGCGGATTCCAGGTCCACATCACGACAGGATACTCACCGGTCGCGCGGAAGGAATTCATCAGTGCGCGTCTGATGAACCTGCTCTCCGGCGGATCGGTGAAGGCGGGTCCCGCGATTCTATCTCGATAGAATTGCGACCATATCCGCTCGGTCGGCCTCTCGTCGGCGTAAGCTGGGGAGCATTGCACCGAGGTGAGAAACGCGCCGTTGTCGTCGATACCATCTTGGAATCCAAGACAGTGATGATCGGGATAGCGCCGCATCACGCCCCAGGCGACGAGGGCGCCCTCCAGAACATAAGTCTCCGACGAGGCAATCAGGAGAAAGCTCGCGCAGGCGTACAGGCAGAAATCCTGAATGACGACGACTGCATCGCGATCCCGCAATACATTCGCAAGTTCGATTGCACGGTCGCGATCGCCGCCAGCACTGCGAGCGACCGCGATACCGCGATTTGTCAAATCCATCGCGACAGCAAGGTTCAGATCCGACGTGATCACTCCGTCCAGACAAAGCACGCGCTTGTCCGGAGACAACCCGATCGGGCGTGCGATATCACCACGGCAGAAGTCAGCGGCCCGAGCGTAGGGCGTGAAGTCCGTCGCTTGCGCCACCGACTTGCTTCCGCTGCTGATAATGAACAACAAGCAGAGCAGCACAAATCCGCTTCTCCTGAGCCGACGACGTCTGACCTGACCAACCCACCTCCGGCCGGAATCCTTGGACGTGGGAACGCTTGGTCCACCCCTCAGCGGCTCAACGTGCGACATCTTCGATCACCACGCGTGGAAATCGGCAACATAGAACAAATCCAGAACATACGCAACCCCAGGTCGCGCGGCACCGCAATGTTTATTGTGAACTCAACGGAAGTACGTTGCTCCGGCGATGGGGCTTACATCCGGCGCCGGTGCCACCTCTTGCGGCAGGCGCTTATCCATGATCGCAAAGGTCTGCTCATATCCCTTCAGGATACGGCTCCATCCCTTTCTCCCGAAGATGCGCACGCAGCAGCAGCCCTCCGCCTGCGCATAGGCCTCGATACCGCAGATCAGCGGTAGCCAGCGCACCATGCTCGACCCCGCACACGCCGTAATGATGCAGACTTTGCCTGCCTCCGTCTTCTGTAGGCTCGTCGATGCAACTGCCGCGATGCTGCTGCCATTCCAGGCGATCCAAAGTAACGACGAACCATCGAGAATGTCGCGCTCGATCGACGCGAACGCAGCAAGTCCCGTCTTCGCGATCGCTTGCTTCAGGAGCGGAGCGACGAAGGGCCAGATATCGCGCACGCATTCCGGATCGACGCAGACTAGTTGTTGGGGAAGCAAGGGTTCAACCATCATATTGAATGCTTGTCGTGCAACTCTACCTGTTCGTTGGCTCGGCGCTATGTTTTCGTACAGCGCCATGGCGAATAGGCCACCAAGCTCAGTGTCAGAGAATGATAGACGCCGCTTCAGACATCGTTATCGCCGGGATCATCGCACGGCGCCGCCGGCAGCGGCGCAATGCGGTGGCCGACAGCGATCTCGGTGAGAAGCTTCCCATCCGCGTCTTCCCAACACATGATGCGGTTGATCAAGTGGAGTGCGGCCAAATCCGCAATAACGTAATCGCCCCGCCATATGAGGCCCCATTCGGCGCTACGCGTAACGAGCTCACGCTGGAACTCGCAATTGCTCTTCAAGAGGAAGGGGGCAACGAACGCTCGGCACCGTGCGCAGAACTCCCAGTGCCCATCCACGATGGCCTCGCCGATTGGCTCCAGCGGAGGCGCCTTGATGTCTGGATGCTGGGCGCTCATGGGAAGGTCCCGATTGGCGGAGATGGATCATGATATGCCTAACTTGGGAGAAGCACGACATTCAAGGGACTGCGCCAGGCGGGATCGCCATCATCGGTCTGACGCCTCGTCCGACCTCTATTTTTGGGGTGGGTTTGTCGACGGAATATACCGGGAGGTTCCGTCGCCGTACAAAATCACTCGCCCACGGTCGGGAAAGTTGAACAGAACGGTAGTTCCTGACTGCTGCGCATACCCACCGGCCTTCAAACACAATAGGTAGGCTTTTCTGCACGCGGCGGCATAATCTGCATCCCAACTATGACTTAGACAATCGTAAGATGCGGTTGTGCACTGCGCATCTCTCGCGTAGTTGTCGTTCGCTGCGTCTGCTACGCGAGCCTCTGATCGGCCGGGGATCGATGATGAGCCAGCGATACTCTGCTCCCGCGTTGAAGGAGTCCGCATCAGTTGCCTGAAATCCGGATCGAAACTGGATTGAATTTTTGCTGGCCGAGCTGATGCAAAGCTCGATGTTGCCGTCCCCTGCCTTGGAATACCATCGGAGCCTGATGAATTCTGTGGTTGCCGTTGGATCAAGCGTTCGAGGAATCCCAGGGTCTCTCCTGGATCACGCATAGATGCCCCATAGTCACTCGGGGAACTCATGTCAGGCATTTCGCAAAGTCTCCCTTACTGAGTTGGTAGGCTCATCCCACCACCGCATACAAAAACAGACGCCCCGCCGTCGCGGCGTTCGCATGCGTGATCGTGAACGCGCCGTTCGCGACGGCGCTCACATACATCGTCCCGTTGCCCACCTCTGCCGCCGCAGTCGCTGACGCCGGCACCAGGATCGGCACCGATCCCACCGCACAATTCGTCGTCGTCACCGTTGTGCTCGCTGCTCCGATCGACAGCGTCACGCTTCCAACGGCATTCGACCGCCCCGCCGCGAGCTGCTGGATCGCGAGCACGATCTTCTTCAGATCGGTCTCGGTGATGCCGGGAACGTAAGCCGTCATAACGTGCCGTTGGGTGTGAGATCGGGAACGATTCCGGCGCAAAAGGACCACGACGTCGCGGCGGGGATGCGAACCTTGAAGCGCGAATAGCGGGTGTCGCGCCGGACGTCGCAGCGGCCGGTCCGGATATTGACCAAGACCTCCGCACCCGGCGTTGCCGCCGCAGCCGGCGTATCGCGCCAGGACACCGAGCCGAACAGTGTCGCAGCATCGGTCACCGGGCGGAAGCCGCGGATGGTAATGCGGTTCTCATCCGTGCCCTGCTCCGGGCTTTCCAGTATTGCCTCGAGATTGGGGCCGCGAAAGAAACCGAGCACATGAGCGTTCGAGAATTGCGCGATCTCGGGCTGAACTGCCGTCGCGTACGCATCGAGGCTCAGCGTCAGCGCATCCAGCGACGATGAAATGCTGTCTAGATTCTCCAGCGTCAGTCCGGTCTGCGATATGCCGAGCAGATACTCACCTGTCACCGCGACGGGGAAGAAACGGTCAAGCAGGAAATCGTAGCCGAGCAGCTTATCGTAGGTACCAACCGTGCCGGACACCGACTTATAGGCCCAGTACACGCGCGTGGAGCGCGGGTCGGCCGCGCCCATGAAGAGCTGGAGGTTGCCCTTGTCGAGATCGGCAAGGAAGCTGCGATCGACCTTCTCGCGCCCGATCTGCTGTGGCACGCCACCGGGCTCGATCTTGTGAAAGCCCTGGCCGGCGTAGAAGAAGATGCGCTCGCCGGCACGGATGATCGAGTACGGGGCGTAGAGGCCCTTGTCCTGAGTGATGCGATCGATCTGGAAGATGATCGGCGAGCCCGGCACATAGGACATGCGCCGGATCGCCTGGTCCTGAAAGACGATGCCGGACTCGCCTCCGGCGACGCCGCGAACGATACCGCCGTCCGGAAAGTCCTGGAAGTCGGACGACTTGACCCCACTCGTCCAGCTATCGGCCGCGTTGAAATTGTTTAATCCGGACCACTGGATCCGGTATGGCGTCGACAGCAGTCCTGATAGCACCAGGAAGCGTCCGACCACACTGATATAAGCGGCCGGCGGCGGTGCCCCCAACGCGTCGGCGAAAGCCGTCGGCGACGAGAGATCGAACACCTGCAACACAGCATTGGCCTGCGTCGCGAAGACAAAATTCCCGGTCTGGGCGAACTGCCATTGTGCGGTGGCGGAAAGTGCCGAATAGGACGCGGCACCCTTGGATACGTCGATCCAGGTGAAATCGATGTTGTTGAGCCGATAGAGCCTGGTGCTCGTGCCGGCAAAGGTCACGACCGTGCCGTCCGACTTCAGCGCGTAGAACGCCCCCCGGCATGGCGCCGACAGTGCCGATGTGTAGGCCGAATAGGATGGAAACGGTCCGTAGCCGTCGCCGCGCGGAATCACGTTGAGGATATTGCGCGTAGCCTGGCCTTCGTAGTCGCTGACATCGGGGCGGTATTCGCCATAAGAAAGAAGCGGCATTATTCGGTCGTCCATGGTTCGGGTTCAATCAAAGCCGGCGTCCACGCATTCGCCGGTTGCACGTCAGCGGTCCAGACGCTCGCAGCAGGAGCAACACCGCTCCAGCTGAGCGGCGGCAACGCCGCCTCTGTCTGCCACGACATCGTATCGAACGGTCGTCGGACCCAGGCCTCGTGGTCCCGGTCGTAGGTCGAATCGCCTCCGGCCCAGGCAAATGCGCCGCGTCCGGAGGCAAGCGACACGAAAAATGGGAGAGACGTCCCTGACAACGAAACCGCTCCAGCCGACGCGACCACCCGAACGGTCAAGTTCGTCGCCGCGCCAGTCAGCAGGAACGAACCACCGAAACTTGGCTGAGAGGATCCGAATGCGGCTGCATTGCCGGCCAGGAGGAATGGCACCTGCCCCGCCTGTTCCGCCAACCTGAAGCCCGTCAAACTTCCGGCGGCCAGGAAGCTGGCAGCTGCTCCCGGCCCGGATCTCCCGAATGCAGCCGCCTGTCCTGCGAGAGCGACCGCTCCCCGTATCGTCAGAAGCGCAAAATTGCCGTTGCCCGGGAGCTGGGCCAGCGCCCATCGGCCAAGGGCGTCGAAGCCGAGAAGAGACATGAGTTAGAGCTCCGCAGCAGCCCGAAACAACCCATCGATCTGATCGATCGTCCAGCCACAGGCCCCGCCGATTGCGACTGTCAACGGGTGGCTCCGCTGAACCGTCGTCGCCCCCGAAATGAACATGGTAGCCTCGAATTGTCGTCCGGGAGGCAAGCGCTCGATGACGAGCCGCAGCGCAACCGGGATATCACCTGTCTTCACCGCAGCCAGGGCTTCATCTTGCGAGATTAGCCCCTGCACGGCGAGTTGCTGGAAGAATTGCCGGTCCGAAATTTCCGGCGGCACCGGCGCAGGTGTCGGTTGGATCGCGTCGGGGGTGTTCCCCAATGCGAGCCAATCCTGATATCGAAGCCAATCGGCGTTCTCGGGACCCGCGTTCAATGAGAAACCTGCCTGGTCAGCGGCGCGCAACGCCCAGCCGTTGGGACGAAGATTATATTCCAACATCATAGCCTCGCGTTGATCGCATCGATTATCGTGTAGACTTGCATCAAGCCGGCAGCGGCGCTTTCCGACGAGATGCTAGCGTGCGCGACCCCTGCACTGAACGCGCCAAGCAGAACGAATGTTGTCGGATCGCTCGCGCGGATATTTGTGGCTACGCTCGGCGCCACCTTGCGCTGCACCGACCAAGAAGATGTTCTCTTCGGAGCAAAGCCGATTGTCGACTGATGACGCGTGTTGCCGCCAGGCGCATAGGCCTCGATACCCCACGGTACGAGTTGGTAATAGCGCTGGCAGACAAGCAGTTCGCTCGCATAGTCCGGACACTGGAACGGCGGCGCCGTTGCGCCTTCGTAGAGTCCCGTGTCGAACAGCTCGAATACATTTCCGTTGGTCGCAAAGATGCTCGCGCCACCGCTCTGCATCAGATAGACGTAGACGTACATCCCATTGGTGTTGTCTTGCGCCCAGCTTCCCGACGTTGCGCCGGCAAACGTCACCGACTTGACGACGTCAGTATTGACCTCGCCCGCGGCGACCGTGAACGATCCCGATAGCGTCGTATCTGTAGCGTTGTTCTGCAGCAAACAAGTAAAAGTGCCCGCAACTGGCGCTTTTAATCCGACCTGCAAGGTGACGGTCCTCGCATTCGCCGTTCCAAATTTCAGGTCGGCAACGCGCAAGCCCTCGATCTTCTGTTGGAGAAAGCAAACGCTGCTTCCCACCGTCGCCTGCGCCGCGGTAACCGTCACACGGATGCGGTGGGTCGAACCGCCAGGCGTCGACGAAGCGACTTGCGCACAGCTGTAAGCGCCACCGGAGAGCGTGTGCTGAATGTACCACTGATCGACCGGGTAATAGAGGTTTGAGCTGCCTGATCCTGTGCCGTTCTCCTGGCTGATCTGCATCCCGCCGTTGACCAGGTAATTCTTCTTCGTCAGGCCGAGGTTGGCGCGCGCCTGCGCCATCTGTGCCAAAGTGAATGCGTTCGGCTCCTCGACCGAGATCAAGTCCTCCTTCACGCCGACAATAGCGACATTCGGCGCCACCGTGAAATTGATCTTGGTGCCGACGCCGCTCTGGCCCGAAGCGGCGCCAGAGCCCGACGAATTGTAGAGCACGATGGTACGCGCAAACGTTCCGCTCGCAGCCGTGTAAGTGCCCTCCGCGATCTCCCACTGGATCAAGTCGCTGCCGATCGCGAGAAATTTGTACTTGCGACCGTCGACCGCTCCAGCGAGCGCCGGCGACTGGCAGCCGCCAACCGTCGACGCATAGATCCAATCCGTTGTGCCGCCGGCTGTGGGAATGAACCGGCAATTGTTGAGAAAAGCTGCCATATCAGGTGATCGTCAAAATGCCGTTGGTCTGGTCGAGATCGATGGTGAAGGTATTGCCGTTTGTCAGCGTGATCGCTGTGCCGTAATCCCACCAGCCGATCAGCGGCTTTGTCGATGACGTCGAATTGTAGAGCACCGCGTATTGAAACGGCCCGATCGAGCCGCCCGAAGCCGTCCAGGCCGGATCGGTTCCGCCGACGAACTTGAACGTGCCGGTCGTTTGCGCGCCACTGATGGTGCCGACGCTGTTGCCGCCGGCAGTATAACCGTTGCCGGCCCCGAGATCCGCCGGCGTGTTATAGACGGTGTTGGTGACGACCGGCGCGGCGTTCGTCAGATAGACCTTGTAGACTTGCGCCGTGCCGGTCTTCATGTCGTGCAGCGCGTTCGCGACGTCCTGCACGAAGCAATAGAACTTGTTGAAGCTTGCCATTGTTTCCCTCCTAGATGACCTGTCCCGAAACGCGCACCGTCATCGGCCCTGCATTGAAGGTCGACGTCAGCCCGAGATTGTTCAGATCCGCGAGCGCGGACGTGAACCCGAGACCCCAGGTCTGGATGCGCGCGTCTTCCTTGATGTACGGCGCAGACTCCAGCAGGGCGCCGTAGAGATAGACATCAGGCGCCATGGTCAGCAGCCAATTGCTGCCGTTCGACGCGAGCGCCGGAACGTTTTGTCGATAGACCATTTCGATCGTGTAGGCCGCATCGGGGGTCGGCGCGAGCTCGAGCTCGTTGCCGAACACGGTGAAGTAGCGTGGCCGTGCGGCGACGTCGGACGTCGCGAAGCGATATTCATCCATCTGCGTCCCCGACTTGAATTCGAGGCACGGCTTCCCCGTTACGCTCGACAGCCGAACCCTGCGCATGGACTGGAAATCCGACGGCAGAGAAATGAACTCCGGCTCCTCCGAATTGAGGTCGACGAGCGCCGTCGCGCGCTGTTCCATCTGCCGCACGAAAAGCTGGCGGTTGAACTTGGCTTCCGCGAGCTGGACGAAGGTCGGGATTCGCGCGATCAGCGTCGCGTCCTGGTCGCGCGCGAGATATTCGGTCACCGCGGTTTGCAGCGAGGTGTAATCGGTTATCTCTGTCATTTGAGCTCCTCCGACCAGCCGGCCTGCAATTTCGGCTTGTCGGTTCGCAAATGGGCCCATGCGGGATCATCGAGCTTCCGCTGCACAATCGCGTCGAACTCGGGCGTGAACAGTCGCAGCGAGGTGTTGCCCCTCGCATGCTCCTCGTTGAGCCATTGGACGTAGATCACGTTGGGGATGCGGGCGACGTGCCGCCCCCAGTCCCCGTGCTGCTCGTCCTGGCGCGCCTGCCTGTTCCACTCCAGGATCGGCGCCACGTCCTGGACATGCTCGATTGCCAGCTCGCGGCCATTGCTGTCGAGATGCGGCCTGATCAAGACACCGTCCATCACGACATCTCCGTCACCCACAGGGTGCCGGCGGTCGCGGTGACAAGACCGTTGGTCGCGGCCTTCAGCGCAGCGATGCGTTGGCCGGGACTGACCGTGATGTACTCGACGACATTGGCTGGCAAATAGGGATCGGAGAGGGTCGCGGTCTGTGCGCCATCGCCGATCCGATAAGAGCAGCCGGAATTGGCGACCAGACGGAGCTGATAGGTTTCCGAGCCGAAGGCGTTGGTCGCACCGACGCTGCTGTCATAGGCAATCGTTTGGGTCGGGCCGACGCGCGAGGAGTTTTGCTTGGAGAGGAATGGCATGTCAGGCGGCCCTCACGGAGATCGAAAAATGCATGGGGATCGTCGCGCCGGAGGCGCCGGCGGGCGTCAGCACGATCACGTCGTCCTCGTTGAGATAGGTCGGAGACGGCGGCACGGCCGAGAACAACTGGCCCGCGGCGGATCCCGCCTGCGTCGCAGTGAAGGTCGCGAGTGTCGTCGCATTGGCCGAAACGGTGATGGTGCCGTCAGCTGTCGTGATCGCGCCGCCGAGAATGCCGGCGACCTTTAGCAGGCGGCAACGAAAGGGAACGCGGACATAGGCAGCGACGGGGCTCGCGCCGCAGGATGGCGTATAAGCCGTGAGATCGGCGGTATTGAGGGTACGATTGCCGGGAAGCGGCATCTTGGGCTCTCCAATAAGAAGGGGCAGCCCGAAGGCTGCCCCAAGGTGTGGACAAGGGTAAAACGGATGATCCTGATCGCTCAGGAGGTGGTGTTATCAAACACGCCGCCGGAGGCCTTCTCGTTGCGGGCGACCAGCGCGTATTCGGCCAGGATCTGCCGGCGATCGGAATCGCCGGTCTTGGCGAGCGGGATCGAGATCATGTTGCGGCCATTGAGATAGGCCACCGCCCATTTTTCGAGCTCGAGCACCAGCACGTCGCGCGGGCGCTGGAAGCGGTTGGCGACCACCTTCAGCTTGCCGAAATCGGATTCATACGCGTCGACGGATGCGACGATCTTCTTCGACTTCGATTCTTCGATCGCGGTGGACCGGCCGGTGAAGGTCGAGAACACCTGCTTGTTGAAGGCGCCGGTCATGATGGTGCCGGGCTTGCCGCCATTGCCCCAGATCGCGGACAGCACGGTCTTCAGGCGCACCTCAGTGAAGGCAAGCTGGGTGCCGTCCGTTCGCGTGCCGGTGCCGTCGGCCGCCGCCGGGTCGGCCGCACCGCCAGCCGTTCCCTTCGAGGTGTTCGAGAACACCCAGGAAAGGACGGAAGCGGTCTTGCGCGGCGTCGTGCTGTTGCCGGCCAACTTGGCCTGGCTGGTCCCGCACAGGATGGTTTCAAGGTCGCGCTTGAGTTCGAGACCTTTCAGCATCTCCTGGTACGCCAGCTCATTGTCGCGGCCGGCGTGATCCACCGCCTGCTGCGTACCGGAGACCCGCGCGACCTTGTAGGAGATCTGGCAGAGATTGCCGAGACGCACGGTCGGCGTGGTCGCGTTGGTATTGGGATCGTCGCCTTCGAGCTGGGCGTTGCTGTTGTCGGCAGCAGCGAGAGCCTGCGTCTGCCATTCATGGTTGACGGCACTCGCCTTCTCCTTGTCGACGCCGCTCATGAACGGCGTGTCGACGGGATCGATGCGATAGATCATATCGCTGAGGTCTTCGCGGTTGCCTACCGCGGAATAGGTGACAAAGGTGGAAGTCGGTAGAGACATCGATGTTTCCTTGTGATGGCCGTGCTGTTCCGATAGCGCAGCGATGGAGCTGCGCTCTTTTCTGGAAACTGCGGCCTGGCTGACTTTGGGTTTCAGGTCTCGTACATGCGATGGCGCGGAAATGTCGGCTTCCGGTTCGCGGATTCGCGAGACGTCTCTGCCGGGCGCCTGTGCGTATCGCGCAGGGTCAGCGTAGTTACGATCGTTGGCCCAATCTCTATGGTTGGAAAAGCGCGGATCTAAATAATCCCGAACCGCTTCCGTCGCTCGGCCGTCTCCGCAAGCACCTTCAGCTCCGCCCGCGCCAGCTTGCCGTTGGCAACGACGCCTGCGAGATGATCGCGCACCTTGCCGACGATATTGACGGCGAGGAATAGTTTTTCGCGGCCTAGTGCATCGTCAACCGTGGTGGCGCGCCAGGCTGCGATGTAGCTCTTCTCGAGGGTGTCGAACGCCTCGCTCAGGAGCTCGTCATCGAGCAATGCCTCGGCGCGGACCGCCCTCGCCGCAGCCCGCTCCAGAATGCTCTCGTCAGACATGCGTACCCTCTCCGTTATCAGGCTGTGGTGTCTTCATTTATGATGGGCTGCGGATGCGGCGAGATCGAGCGCGGGCTCGGTGACATCCATTCGGTGCGGCTCCTCTGCCGGATGCGCGGCGGTCGCGGCCTCGACCTGCGCCCGCGCCTACACGGCCAATAGCTTCAGATCAGGCGGCGGCTGCGATGTGCACAAGGTTGCTTCAGCAAGCGTCGACTCCCTGTGCCTTTCAACCTAGATGCATCCAGCAACAATTTTCGATCTTGCCAGTGGATCCGTAAATCCGCGTATCTTCACTGCCACTACAGCCCTTCAGGTAGCTCAGTGAGAGAATTGATAAACTGCTCTAGTGTTGGAGCGAGAAACACAATGTATCGATCAGGGTCCTTATAGTCTTCATGTGAAATAAACATGATGTTGCCGAAAGACTCTGGCCTCACACTGTAAAGAAACATATCGCCTGAAGGATCGTTCGCGAACGGTATATATCCCTCGGGATCCTCGGGCGTCTGATCCACCATCGAGACATAGGCGTCTTCGAAGGTCATTCCGATGCGGCCTTCTATGTTCATAGGCAAGAATTTTCGGACTTCATATGCGTCTCCATCCTTGGGGAAGAACTGAGGATGGGGTATTCCGCCATTGTGCCGAAGATAGTGTTCCCTGAGATCGTGCGGCAAGCGAATACCAAGGCGGTTTTCCACACGCTTGATATCCAGCTCGGAAAGTGGCGACTTGGTCCGTTCGAAAACTACCATTGCCTGTTTCCTTATCAACGCTTGTACGGTACTCCGTGCTGCCTTACGTACTGCGCAACCGAGCCCGCATGAGGTCGCGTAGCATTGTGCGCCTTTTCATCTACCAGCTCGAAAGTGCCCCTTCCAGTCTGCGGATTGAAGTCGTCGACGTGGTGCCACATGTATCCATCCGGTGTTTGAGCGAATTTCCCTTCCTCGTTCGCAAGAGCGAAGTCTTTTCTATAGCTTCCGGTAAGTGGCATATTCACAATGCTTCGCTGCCCCTGTGCGGCAGGATAGAGGTGCTCGGTTCCTGCAAAAGTCGGCCCGCCGTTCGCGGTCGTTCCGATACCGACATATCCTTTTTCGGCCGCCCGGGACGCCGGCGTGCGGAGCGCGGTATCTTTTGGCGTCCGAAGCCCTACGTCTGCATCTTTTGCAGCGACGCGTCCAACGCCGTCCATAACCGCGGGCGTTAGAGTCTCTGCCGCACCTGCCCCCGTCCCTAACCTGGCTGCACTGAACGGACCGAGCACGCCGAGTGCACCGCCGGCGAATCGGAGAGGCCTTTCCCAAGGAGTCCCCTCGCCAAGTTGGCCTCCGGCTTCGCTTCCCAGGCCTCCCAGCACAGCCGCTCCGACTTTGAGAGGCACGCTTCCAGGCGCCATATAGGAAGCGGGATTGCCGAGAAATTCCCCGACTGATGCACCGAATTAGCCCGCTCGGCCTTCCGGCCTGTGCATCGGTCCGGTGACTTCCTTCTCAAGAATCTGCATTCCCTGTTGTGGAGTCGGCGCGTCGACGTCTTGCCCCATCTCGGCCTGCGTGGCGCGTCCCAATGCGCTGGCCGCGCTATTGAAGCCAGAAACGACCCCGCGAGGGATGGACCTGAAGAAGTCACCGGCCCCTGCCGTAAGAGCAGATGCGGTGGAGTCTGTTGTTGCCACGCCAGGTATTGGTGCGCTGGATCGGCTTGCTCCCATCGCAGGCTGTTTAGTCTGCGCTTGCTGAGACTGCGCCGGCTGAGTCTGCGCCTGTTGCGCCTGCGCTTTCGGGCTTTGCGCCTGCTGCGTTACGCCATCGGCACTGAACGGATCGTGGTCGACCGGAACAAGTGAGGCATTCTCGAAGTCCGGCTGATGCTCGACCGGCACCAGGGAATAATCAGCCATGGTGGACGACCAGCAGATATTTGCCGGGACGGTTGGAGTCCGGCATGTAGTGGTGGCCGTCTCGGGCCTTGCGCGCGCCCGGCGGATACGAACGCTGCACTTTTCCAGCTTCGATCGCCGCCTTCAGATGCGTCTCCAGCACCGCCATCTTGGCGTCGAGGGCGGCCTTGATCTTGGCGAGCTCGATCTCTCCTTGCGTCTTGACCTGGAGATGGATCGCGTCGTTATGTGCTTACTGTTGCCTGAATTGGGCCGCGGCGGAGAGCCGCGGCCTGTCAGGCGGGGCGGCAAGTTGTATGAGCAAGCAGCCGGTCCGCACGCCTTCATTTAGATGCATCCAGCCACGCAATCACGATTTTGGTATCGATCAAGCTATCCAAACCGGCGCAGTCGGCCGGCATCCAGCAGCTCCATGGATCAGCTCGGCTCTCTTGTCATTCCATCCCGTCGGGTAGTTCGGTTAGAGAATCGATAAACTCTCTCAACGTGGGCGCGAGGAAGAAAGTAAATCGGTCGGCGTCTCCGTAATCTGCGCGTGAATTGAACATTATATTGCCGAAGGATTTGGAGATCACGCTATACATAAAAAAATCACCTGCTGAATCCTTCGCGAACGGTATGTATCCTCGCGGAAACTCGGGCGTCTGATCCACCATTCTGACATAGACTTCCTCGAAACTTGTTTCGATACCGCGTGTCTTCATGTGTAAAAATCTATCGACGTCATATGCCTCTCCTTCTTTGACGAAGAATTGAGGACGAGGTGTTCCGCCGTTATGCCGGAGATAGTGCTCCTTGAGATCTTGCGGCAAACGTATGCCCAACAAGTGCTCGACGCGCTTAATGTCCAACTCGGAAAGCGGGGGAGCGGTCCGTTCAAAAACAACCAATGCCTTTCTCCTTGTCAGGGCCGATACCGGACACCGTGGTGTTTCGCGTACTGCGCAACTGAACCAGTATGAGGGTAAGCCGATTCATGCGCTTCCTGTTTAACTAGCTCGAGGGAGGCCTCTCCACTGATCGGTTCGAAGTCGTCGACATGGTGCCAGCTATACCCAACCGGTGTTTCAGCGAACTTACCTTCCTGGTTCGCAAGGCGAAAGTCACCTCTTCGGCTGCCGGTAAGTTTTATTTTAACGATGTTTCGCTGCCCTTCTGCGGCAGGATAGAGATGCTCGGTTCCTGCAAAAGTCGGCCCGCCGTTCGCGGTCGTTCCGACACCGGCGTATCCTTTTTTGGCCGCCCAGGACGCCGGATTGAGCCGAACCTTGCTTGTTAGCGCGCGTACTTCTCCGGCGGCGACGCGCCCGACGCCCTTTGCGCCAGGTATCAGTCCGATCGCAGCCTCAACGCCTCCGGGAAGATCATCGCGGCGTTTCGCATCGATGAGATTGAGGAACGACCCGGCAACGCCAAGCGGGGTCAAGCTCAACAAGTTGCCGATACGCTTCGTCAGCTCTTGGGCATTGTGCAGCGGCACGCCGAGATCTAACAGCGCGTCGAGAGCGTGATTCCCAATCTGCTGCGTAGGCGTGAAGGTCGCCGGCTTCAGCTCGCCGAGCGGTATAAAGTGCGACAAATCAGGAGCGGGCTTGTCTTTCGCAGGTGTCGAGGCGACCGATTGATCTGGTATGGAGGTGGCGTTAGTTTCGCTGTCTGGATCCCAGGACTCGCCCTCCTCTGACGCCTGCGCGATCTTCGCCGCTGGGCCAACATAGAGTCGGCCAACTCCCGTTGCGGACTGTTGTGGCTGGGTCTGTTGAGTCTGGGCCTGCGGCTGTTGAAACGGCGCCTGCTGAACCGTGCCGCTATCACTGAACGGATCGTGGTCGACTGGAACGAGCGAGGCATTCTCGAAGTCCGGCTGATGCTCGACCGGCACCAGGGAATAGTCATCCATGATGAACGACCAGCAGATATTTGCCGGGACGGTTGGCGTCCGGCAGATAATGGTGACCGTCCCTCGCCTTGCGTGCGCCCGGCGGATATGAACGCTGCGCCTTCCCTACATCGATCGCCGCCTTCAGATGCGTCTCCAGCACCGCCATCTTGGCGTCGAGGGCGGCCTTGATCTTGGCGAGCTCGATCTCCCCTTGCGTCTTGACCTGGAGATGGATCGCGTCGTTCTGCGCCTTTTGTTGCTGGAGCTGCGCCTGATGCGCGGTGAGCGCGGCGTCGACCTGCGCCCGCGCCTGAAGGGCCAGCAGTTTCGGATCGGGAGGCGGCTGTGGCGGCGCCGGCGGCGGATTCAGCAACTGACCGGTTTGCGGATTGACAGCCATGGGATCGTTGAAGAACTGGTCGGGGTTTCTGTGCCCCATGATCCGCGTGAGCTCGGCCGCGGTGTTGTAGAGCTGACGGTCGCCGACCAGGTTGATCTTGCCGCCGGCAAGCAGCTCCTTCTGGACGTTGGCGATCGCCATGGTCTGGGCGAACTGCTGCGCCTTGCCGCCGGCGCCAAGGCCGACATTGATGGTCATGTCGTCGCGGGTCTTCCAATTGCGTGGATTGACGTCGACCCAGGCGTTGCGCAAGCGCACCGTCTCCTCGCGCTGGCCATGCTTGCGGATCGTGCCGTGCAGCAGCGCGAAGATATCGCGGACGCCTTCGGCCATGATCCGCGCGATCAGCTTGATCCGCATCTGCGAGGCCGAAAACACCTGCGCAACCGCGGTCGCCGACTGGTTCTGCAACGCGTTGGCGTCGATGCCCTGCGTCTGCTTGCCGAGGCCGGTCCGGATCTCGAGCTCGGCGTCAATATATTGCAGCATCGGGTAGATCGACGTGGTGATGTCGGGCACCACCTGCCAGTTCAGCCCGCCCGCCGTCTTGGTGCGGACCACGCCGCCCGGCCGCGACACCAGCAGATCGTCCAGCGTGTTCGGCCCGGCGTTCTGCTCGGCGACCTCGACGCGCGGATTGTTGTGCAGATAGAGATTGTCGAGCGCGCCGCGCTTCAGCGCAGTCTTCTCGCGTTGCAACGGCATCACCAGATCCGCGATCGAACGGCCGAAGAAGCGGTGCGTCACCGGCACCGGCGTGGTGGCCGCAAACGGCATCTCGTCGAACGGGGTGATGCAGTCCTTGCCATCCTTGCGCAGGATCTCGGCCTGGTCGCCGCCGGTGATCACCTGGTAGAGGCAAGGGCGGCCCGAGCCTTCGAAATCCATCCGCACATAGTGCTCGGTGATACGCACCAGCCGCGCCGCCGAATTGGCGCTGCCGCCGCCCGCGGTCGCGGACAGATGCTCCTCGACTGTGTCGCGCGCCAGGGTCTCGATCTCGGTCGTGCCGGTATGCGGCCGCAGCGCTCTGATTTGGCCGGCATCAAAACCTTCCGCGATCAGCTGCGCCTCGGTCTTGGTGACGACCTCATGAAAACAATAATTGCAATCGCGGATGCTGCGCGCACCGCGCTCGATGCCGAATTCTTCGGGCGGCACCCCCATCACCCGCGCCTGCGCAAGCTTGCGCGTGGTGACGATGGTAACGTCATGCGTGACGAGAGAGCCCATCGGCGCGAGCGGCGCCGGGGCTAGCAAGGGAATGGGCATATGGATTGAACTCTCAGGTTTGCCAGTACCGACTGGCAGCGGCGGTCTAGAGCATGATCCGGAAAAGTGCGAAGCGGTTTTCCGAAAAGATCATGCGCAAATAACAACCTAAAGCGCGATGACGATTCATCCCAATCTCATCGCGCTTTAGTAGCCGTTGAAGCGCATGTAGTCCTGGATCAAGCCTAGCAATCCGCCGGCAGAGGTCGGCGTGACGGGAACGCCGGCCTGACGAAGCCTCGCTTCGTTCTCTGCCGCGTACCTCGCAGTCATCTCTCTCGAAAGATCGGGATCTTTGCGAAGTTCGAGAATCTCCGCATCCGATCTACCTTCTGCCAGCTCGTGCCGGTAGCGCTTGATCATGCCGAGCCAGGTCCCGTTGATGAACTGCCCGACCCCGAGTGCGCTCGACGTCTTGTTCGGCTCGTTCGCCTTGTTCGGATTGCCGCCGCTCTCGGCTGAAATGATGTTGTCAAGAGTATCCATTTGGCCTCCACAAATGAGAACAGCGGCCCGCTGGGACCGCTGTTCAATTCCAGAGATTGACGTTTCCGCGCGCCGGCGGTGTGGGAGCGCAGCCGAGCGTCACCCGGCGACTCGATCTCGTCAGCAACGGTCGATCAGCGATCGAACCAGGAGCCGCCACACCATTGCAGGAGTTGCCGCACGCTGCGGCTTCGTCACGTTATTTGCCGATGTAGTCGCCCAGCGTCTCGCGCAGAGCCCGCTGCTGGGCAGCGCTCGGCGCGCCGAGGTAGGAAATGGTCCCTTCCTCAAACAGAGCTCCCCACGCCTGCGTGGCGTTGGGAGCAAACATGACGGTCAGTTAGCTGAGGTTACAATTCTGAGACTCGCAGGTGGCGAACAGCTCGTAGGTTGTCCCGTCGATCGTGGCCTTCGTGACGGGTGAATGGACGGCCCAGCCGTTGCCTTTGCCCATTCCCTGAGCCCAAGTCGGCAGCTTGTCGGCATGATCGAGCAATCCATTCAATGCTCGCGCATAGGCCGGATTTCTCTTCATCACATCGAACAGATAGGGCCCAGTCGCCGGCGGAGGCTCGGGAACATAGAGCTGTCGTTTCAGCACCACCTGCTGCGCCTCGCTTGGACCTCCGAGGTAGGACTTAACCCCTTTTTCGCTCAGCCCGGCCCACGCCTGCGTGCCGTTTGGCGCAAACATGAGGACGATTGAAGTGTCGATACATTTTGCTACTTGCACGCACATGTTGAACAGCTCGTACGTGGTCCCGTCGATGTCCTCAGTTACTCGCCAGCTGCTCACATAGGCGCCGTTCCTCTTGAGGATTTCCCGGGTCCAGGCCGGTGCGTTATCGAGCAGACTCGTCAAAGCCCGCACATAGGCCGCCTTTTCCAGGACCCCGGATAGATAACCGATCGCCATCGCAGGCGAGCACGCGACGCAGATCGTCACCAGGGCCGCCGCCATCACAATCCAACGAAACTGCCGCCGCATGATTACTCCTTCGAGCGCCCTACCGGGGACACCTCACCACCACAGGTGGCGCCTGCCATGCCAGCGGACGCGCCTCGCGAATCCTCGTCCAGTAAGCAGCACTTCGGACTGCTGCCGGCATGCTAGCCAGATGAGGCGCATCGGCCGCCGTCAACACAATGCAAGGCCACCATTTGCGCCCCGCTCACTCCCGCAGAAGCGGCCGGATCCAGCGCGCGAACCATTGCTCGGCTTCGTTTCGGCCGTCGCCACGATTCTCAAATCCCCAAATTGGCAACTGAATGGAATGGCTCGGCTCGTTTGCGAACATTCCGTCAGACACGCTGGTCGCCGCATTTCCGGAAGCGAGCGCATTGTCCGAATTCAAAGTGTTGACGCGTGTGAGACGCCGCACCTCCTCCGGAGGCGTAGAGCCCGCGGAACCGGGAGAAGCACGGAGCGACTGCGCAGGGGCACGCAACGAGCCCGGATCAAACATCAATTGTGATGCGCTTGGCGGTCGATAGCCGCCCGAAGCAGATCCAGCGTTCCCGGGACTTGCCGACTGGCTACCTTGTCCCAGCGCATTCCAGCGATCCTCAAACAAGGGGATCGTCCTGCCCGCACCCGGAGCGATGCTGTTCTTCCAATCACCGGCACCATTGCCGTTGCCGACCGAGCCGATCCCTCCGAGATCCGCGGGTGCCGGCACAGGTGGAGACACACGTGGCGCACCGAATGAAGGCGGCGGTAGCGCCGGATCGACGGTTGGCGCTGAGCGCGCAGGAGCACGCGAGCGCACGGGAGGCTCCAATGGTGCTGGACCATCTGGCCCGCCAAGTGACGTAGGACCTGCTACGCGAGGGACGGCCTTACCGCGCAGGCCCTGCGGCAGTGCGGCCGCGGCAGGACCACTTGGAGCTCCGACAGGGCCGAATGGCCACCTCGCTGCGAGCGGGCTCGGCTGACCGACTTCGTCCGGGTGCTCACCTGCGTTCGGCGCATCTCCAGAGCGCAGCGCACCGATGTTGAACTTGCGCTGGATATCCTGAATGTCCTTGGGGTCCAGCAACATGCTCCCGGCGCCTGGCATCACGAACGCGCCGCCGGGCACCGGCGGCTCAGACCGCCCCATGGCGGCAATCAACGTGCTGGCAACCGAATTGCTGTTTTGGCCGAGTCCCATCCATGGGTAGTGGAGGCTCCGCGCGTCTAGCTTGCCGAGGACAGCCTTGCCGGCATTCCACATATTCATGATCTCAGCCTGACCGCCGGAGGCCAATTCGGTCTGAGCAAAATCAGGCTGGTAAAAATGCTTGTTGTCATACCCCTTCAATTCATCCGACGGCAGATGTCCAATCGGTTTCGGATGCCCTTCGGCGTCCGTTGCCAGGCCGTGCAATTCGCCGACGATTTTCCCGGCCGGATCGATAAGCACAAGAAAATTGTGGCCGGCAAGCCCACCGAGGAGCGGCAACTGCGCCTTAACAATGCGATATTGGCCTTCCGCCATGTTTCACCTGCTCATTCATCGGGAACGTAGCGCTTATAAGCTTGTACGACGGCGTCATGCGGCTTCAGATAGGAGAGCCGCACGTCGATATGATAAATTTCCCTTGCTCCGTAGTCGGGAGAGTCTCGCGCGACATATCGCTGGTCGTTTCGAAACCAGTACTCGCCGGAATAGCTGCACTCTTTGCTGGGCGCCGGCGCACACCGCAGACCAAGGGCTTCTGCATCGTCGCGAGAGATGCCCTTGGCAGACGTTTGCTCGATCACAAACTTTTTCGTCAATTGCTTCATGCCGTCGACGTCATAGTAAGTGTTGTGGGCAAGAAATTTCGCCAGCGCGCCCTCGCCCAATCCTTCCGTATTGAGGTCGACGCGAGGCCACGGTCCGGACCAGAAACATCCCGATGTCGTCAGGCCGAGCGCAAGCAACAGCGCGCTCACGATCGGGCGGCGCGGTAATGGGTTGGCTTTCCAGGCGAGAACCGCGTGCATCCACCGCATCTCCACTGATCACCGGATTTGTCGCGCTCATTGATCGGCGCATCTCGCTTGAAACGAAGCCGACGGCAACGTCTTCGGCGACGATCTTGAGAGTATTGGCGCCTCGCTGCAATCTAGGATAATATTAGAACGCAACAAGAACATCGTCAAGAAGAGCTTCCGCCGGCGCGCTCCTCGCTTCAAATTCACTCCCCGCGGAGACGACAAATTGAGATTGGTAGTGGCCTCCCGGTTCGCCGCGGCCTTGAACTCACAAAAAGCCCCCTGCGTTCTTCCTGACGAGCCAGCGGGATTGTCGGCCCAGCCAATGCGATCCCCACGTTCATCTTGCAAATGCTGCCGGCATGATCGCTTGGCGCTCGACTTGATGATCGCTGGTATCGTGACCATTATCCTGCTCTGCTCCCGGTCTTGGCGTTGTTGGGCGTCAGGCGAGTGTCCGCGGTCCTGCCGGTCTAGTAGCCCCCGTTGCTGCGCATGTAGTCCTGGATCAGGCCCAGCAGTCCGCCGGCGGTTACCCGATCGGGGTTGGACGGATCGCCTCCGGCGACTGAGGCCTTTGGATTCGCTAGACCGATCGCGACACCTTGCGCACCTGAAGGTGCGCTCCTCCCGCGCGGAGACGAAGCCCATTCGTTCAACCCGCGACCGAGATCAGGCGCAAGCAATGCCTCGAGCGGAAACCGCGCAGATGGAAGCGGCAGCGTGCCGCCGCTGATCTTCGATGCCCACCGTGTGCACAACACGACCTCAAGACTGCGACAGTCGATCAAGTCGCGTCAGGAAAGGTGGCGCGCATATTGCGACTCGATGAATGTCAACGTCTCTTGGGTCTGCGAAATGCAGGAAACCGCCTGTCGGGTTTAAAACTAAGGGATGAAGTACAAAATCACCGCGAGTGCAACGAAACAAGTGATCAGTCCAACGCCTGAAACGAGAGTTGACTCGATTTTCAGGCGCCCCATCAGATCGCGTTTGTAGCCGAGCCAGTTATATCCGAAAGAGTCGCATGGTCCGGCTTGCATCTTGCCGAACGAAACAAGAGCCAACACCCGGCTTCCGACCTCATAGCTGAGCCGCCACCAAAGCAGGTCCACGAAGAACCACACGAGGAATTCCAACAACCACACGAAAGGGACCTTTCAATGTTGAGATCGCAGGACGGACGATCGTTCCCAATGGAGGAGCCTCATACCGGTGCTCACGGCGTCGTCCGACGGACCATATCGCGGTCGTTCCAGCGCGATCAATGAACAAGGTAGAGAACCGCCGCAAGCCCGGCTCAACAAATCACAAGGCCGATCAAGGCAGCGAATGTGGCCTCGATTTCCAGACGCCGGCGTTCGTTACGTCTCACGCTCAGCGCCTGCAAGCGAGGACTTGATATTCCGGCCGGCCAAGTACCACTCTAAGTCGACCAAGCCAGTCGATCAGGACCATTGCCACAGGTTCTACCAGCGCGCGGCTCACTTCAGATACGATCCCACTCGGTGAACGGTAGTTTGACCGAGTCGGCGTTTCACTACAGACCAGTCAATATGAGCTTTGGGCATGTGTCGGCTGGGAAGGCGACGATCGTCTATCGCTCAAGTGACCTGGTGCCCCAAGCCTGGGTCTGACCTCGTCGACCGGCCCGCTGAAGTCGTTCGAGTCAACGAGCAACGGGAATTGCGTCGGAGGCCTCCCGGCTCGACGCGGCCTTGAACATCAAGACGGCGCTTGCGGCGTATTTGGATCGGTCACATCATGCACCGTGTGCGCGACGATCTTCATCGCGCCGTTCGATTCCGCGACGTCCTGGGCCAGCAGTGCGAACTGGTCGTCGGTGAGATCGTAATAGGTCTCGCGGCTCTCCTCTTCGCGCTCCTCCCACCAGACCTTGACGATGCCAGCCTTCGACAGCAGCGCATCGTTGACGAAGGAATAGAGAACCATGAAGCCGCCATTCTGCTGCATGAAGACGTGGTTGACGTAGTCCGTCTCCTGCTGCGCGGCGGCGACGTCCTCCGGACCCCCAGCCACGGAATTCCATATGTGAATCCCCATAAGTCCCCTTGTCGCTCGTTGGTTCTGCTCATCATCTCGGGCTTGAGCCCTCTTGCAATTCTGCTCGTAAATTCGCGAAGACCTGATTGCTGAAAACACGCTGTAGACAAAGGCTACCAAAAACACGCAGCCGAAGACCATCACGTCCGCCCGACCAGATGAAGGAGCGCCAACGCGATGCAGAGAACCGCCAGGCAGGATCCCCTGACAAGCTTCACTGCAGGATAGACCTGATGATACACGACGATTGTACAGATGAGGGCTATCCCCGCCAAAACCGTGAAGAGAGCTGCCATGACGTCCTTTCGGTGGACCAGGCTTCGCGAGGCAAACGTATGTGTGCTTCCGCGACAGTCCGAGGGTGTTGGCAAGGCCGCACAATCTGTGATAACGATAGAACATAACGGGAACCTCGTCAACGCAGATCATCCTCATGCCAATCCAGGGAATGATGGTTCGGACAGTGCAACGTTGCGAACTCGCGCGCGAAATAATGTTGAACCTGGCGTTCAGCGCCTTGTATCGCCGTCGGGATTGTTGCGCATGTAGTCCTGGAGCATCCCGGGCAATCCACCTGCCTGCGGCGCAGGCTTCAATGGATACATGCCGGGCACGCCGAAGTTCATGGGGACCCCATCAGTTCTTTCGGACTGCGCTGGAGAATGCTGAATCGCAGGTGCGCCTGTATCGAAGACGCTCGAACGGCTCTCACTCTGTCGTGGCGGATCGGCCGCAATGGTTGGCATTGCAGGGACGATCGCGCCTGCAGCGTCAACGGTCCAGTTCTCGGGGTGCCTGAGAATGTCGTCGATGAGCAGACCTTGAAGATAGGCGCCATGCGCGGCCCATCCTCCTGCGAGATTTCCCGCGGGTCCCAGTGCCAACGCACCCGCAGTTGCTCCATATGGACCAGCAACGGCCTCTCCGCCGGTTATTCCCGCCGCAGTCCCGAGGACGCCACCCCAGGTCTTCCCCGCTCCGACGAGACCATCATGGAGAATATCGCCGCGAGTGGGCGGGTCATATTGCGAAAGCCTGTTCGACAACGTCCCTTTTCCAAACATTGCAATCAGGCGAACCAGCAAATTATCGACAGCCATACCATTCCACCCATGTTACGACTTCAGATAAGAAATCAGCGAGATTGAAAATGCCGCCACCTCCGGGACGAGAAAGTGCGGGTCGCCTGAGAACCGCCCTCAAACACTCCCTGATACTCGGACTCTTCGGGGTCTTCGGCTACGTCATTTATGGATCCGAGGCGCCCGGAAAACTGCTCCTCGCTTTCGTGGCGACGTTCTCGGGCCTCGCATTCCTCAGAATTTTCGGACGCGTCGAGAAAAAATAGCGACTGGTACAGCGTGTGGATGTGACGTCGTCCTCACCGTGTGCCGAGGCGCCGACGTCTCCATTCGGCCGGCGAGACGCTACTCAGCGTTCGCACTCACCTGGTCAATTCGCCGCTCCGTGTTCTCCGGCACTGCCGCCGACGTCATGCACCGTGTGCGCGACGATCTTCATCGCTCCGTTCGATTCCGCGACGTCCTGAGCGAGCAGCGCGAACTGGTCGTCGGTGAGGTCGTAATAGGTCTCACGGCCCTCCTCCTCCCGCTCCTCCCACCAGACCTTGACGATACCGGCCTTCGACAGCAGCGCGTCCTTGACGAAGGAATAGAGGACCATGAAGCCGCCGTTCTGCTGCATGAAGACGTGGTTGACGTAGTCCGTCTCCTGCTGCGCGGCCGCGACGTCTTCCGGACCTACCGGTTCGAAGCGCACGACCTCGTCGGAGCCGGCAAAGATGTCCATCAGTGACGGCATCAGGCCCTCGATGGTATCGGCGACGTCGGTCGACACCGCGCGCGAGCGGCCGTCCTGCGCCGGCATGTCCTTGCGCATGTCGCCGAGATAATAATCCATCGCATCGGCCCGCTCCTCGGCAAGCCGCGCCGCCGACATTGCGGCAAGTGCGTTGGCCTTCTCGGCGGCGAGCATCGCCTTCACTTCGGAGATTGGCATTTTCGGCATGAACAACCTTTCCCATCAGCACTTGTTCGCAGCAGCGAACGGGCACGTAGTAACTCGGCGCGACACTTTGAATGGCCAAACCCGAGGGACAAACCAGCTCTTGTCGTCGAGCCGCCTCCTGTTGGCTTGATCTTCAACTCCCAGGATTGGCGACGGGAAGAGCCGGCCTCATCCGAACTCGCCCATCGGCGTGCTTCCCAGTGCTGCGCACGGGGTGGAGCGCACACCTCACCCGCCAAATCGCTCGTTAAGTCCAAAGAACGGCAAGTAAGGCACTGGCGAAGTGCCGGTTGTGAAGACGTCCGTCGCATTCGGAGCCGGTTGCCGGGTCAGCCGGCGAACGTCGCTGCGACGTGCAGCACCAAGCACGTCAGGAGCGCTCTCCTCGAGAGCATCGCGAGCAGGCACGCTGCCGGCTGGAGATGCCTCCCAACGGCCGAATCTCTCGGCAAACGACGCCCCCTGATCCTGCCGCACAGCATCATCACCGCCTTGACCGGATGGCAGACGTCGCACGCGCTCCGAAGGCGTATCGTATCCTCCGCCGATATAGGCGTAATCCCGCTGGAGATCGCGTAGCGCGTCCGGGATCGGCAACGGATGCTGTCGCATGACCTTCGCCTTTGGATCGTGCGCCAGCGTGTCGGCAATATCGGAGAGATATTCATCGTTGACTCCGGGAAGCACATAGAGCCCTGCATTTACGCCGGCTGCTCGCATGATGCGATCCACGATCGTCGTGCAAACGCGGGGATCGAGCTTCAGGGCGTTGTACCAGCGTCCCTCGCGGCCGATGCGATCGATCTCGGTATGCGCGGCCCGTGCCTGTTCCGCGGTGATCGGCACCGTATAGGTCCGATGGTCGTCGCCGAACACGTTGGAGAAATCGGAAGGCAGCGACGTCGCTCCCGTTGGAACGGTGTGGACGTCAAGCTTGCCTGGCCAGATAGGCATGTTGTGCTTCCCCGGACCAAAGCCTGCGTAGGTCTGCCCCGACGGATCGGTCAGGGTAACGGCCGCGTGACCGACCCCATACGGATTGAGTTGAATTGTGAGCGCATGTCGATCCGGCATCGATTGCTCCTGAACCTGGCGCCTGCTCCCAGCGGAGCTCCGACGCACTGGAATTATTGAAGGACGTTGCATTGATGGAAAGGCGCGCCGGCGGTGCGGCCAGCTCCATCGATCAGGCAACCACGACTATCGATCGTCCCGGTGGACCCGATCGAACCACCAATTATCAAGACGCTCCAGCGTCGGCGCGGTGCCGAGAATAATCTTATCGAGAATGCATCCGGACAAATAGGCGAAGGCAATACTCACGAGATACACGCCGAAGCCAACGACGGGATAATAGTTGACCAGCAGCCACTCCATCGGCGCTTCCGGCATGGCTCCAACGACCAACCAGCCGGGAAGAGCGCTAAGCGCCAGAAAAAATCCACGCGTCTTGCCGTCGAGTGCGAGATAGGCCACGACGAGCATGAACAGAACATAAGACGCATAGAGACCAACGCAGATCAGGCCACCTCGATTGAACTTCACGCCCCTTGTCTCCTGTTATCTGCGATCTCATCCGGCTTTTGGCTCACCTGAAAGCGGTATGGATAGCCAGCGCCGTAACCAGCAACACGAGAATACAGATCCCAAATCCGATCCAACCTGCAACCACCTGCCGGAGTTCGACACGTCCATTCGCATCGCGGCGATACCACGGCCACTGCAATGGCTGCGGAGTTGCACTGAATGGTTCGACATAGATCCAGCCGAATGAAAGGACTGGCAAGGCAGCTCGCGCGATCGAATATCCAATCAGGTCGACCAGTATTTCAAACGCTGACATTGCAAAACTCACGCAGCGGTAGAGACCACACTTTTTTAGAACATAACAAGAACATTGTCAACCACAGGTTTCACCGCGCCTCGCCACCCCGTTCACACCCATCCCTGCTCGACGTACCGGATCGGCCGGTTGAACGCAGTCACCCTGCCCGGCTGCTCGTAGCAGATCGCCATCAATCCCAGCGCATCCGCGGCATGGCTCGACCAGTCATGCTCGGGGCCGAGCCCGATGTTGCGCGTCTCGTCCTTGCGCTCGTGATAGAAGCCGAGCGCCTCGCGGCCAGGCTCGGTCGTCTCTGCATTGAACCAGAGTTGCGGCCCGAGCCGCCGCAGCGCCTCGATCCGCATCATCGCCGCACCCGGGCCCTGGTTCTTCACCGGCGGCTCGACCGTGAAGCCCGCCTCGCGCAAATGATCCTCATAGCGCTTGCCGGTGATGTTGTTGGCGGCGATGCCGTCATGCGGCAGATAGAGGATGGCGTTGCCGTAACCGCGCGATCGCAGCCAGTTGACGTGAAACGCCAGCACCTGGCCGACGCTCTCGTAGTAATCGAGAATGCGAATTTCGCTCCCGACCCACTGCACGACCCAGATCGTGAAGGCATCTGCCGCAGCGCCCGCGCCGCCGATGTCGATGAAGGCGCGGAGCGGCAGCAGCGGATCGGCGGCAACTTTTCCGATCCGCCCCTGCGCACGCGCCTCCGACAGCAGCGAGGCGAAGTAGGCGCCTTCGAAGGCGCGCGCATATTCGCCTTCCCAGATGTGATCATAGCGCTCCGGATAGAGCTTCTGGTCGAGCAACCGCTCCTCCGTAAGCACATCCGGAAACCAGGGGTTGTCGCGCCAATTCGCCTTCACGACGGCAGCCCCATCCGGCCGGCGCCCGCGCAGAAAATCGTCGATTGCATCGCTCTTGCGGCGCGGATTCCAGCTCGCCCAGAGCTCGGAGTCCTTGGCGCGGATCGTCGGCCGCAGCAATGCGAGGCTGCGTGCGCTCAACGACTGCGCCTCGTCGATCCAGGCGATGCGAAATCCCTCCAATGATTTGATCGAGTCAGCCGTGTGATCCTGAAGCCCGCGGAAGATGATCAAGCCGTCCCCGGGTGTCTCGATCTTGTCGCTGAAGAGCTTGAAGCCGTGGCCAAGACCAAGGCTCGAGATCTTGCTTTCGATCAGCCGCTGCGAGGACTGCGCCAGCGTCCGCTGTGCCTCCCGGATGCAGACCGCGAGCGTACCGCGCTCGGCCTGGCAGGTCTCGACGAGGAGCTCGCCGAAGAAGTGCGATTTTCCCGAGCCGCGTCCACCGTAAACGCCCTTGTAGCGCGCAGGTTTCAACAGCGGCTCGAATATCTTCGCCGTCGGAATTTTCAGAATGGACAATGGATGCGCTCGCTCACCCTAGGGCAGACCGATGCGCCTGCGCCACATCGCGGACCAGTCTTCGTTGCTTGATTTGGATTCCCAAATCATTGAATGGATTGATGCGAACCAGGCAATGCCAATTTGCACGCGACTTGCTCAACCTGTGATCGATGCGCTATTCTGAAGTTGCCCCCTCTGACCGCTCACCAGAGAACCTCATACAGGAATCGATTCGTGAAACTGAATCGGATGAAGCACTTCACCTCGTTGTCGATGCTTGCCGCGCTTTTGCTGTCGTGCGCTGGCCTGCCTACCCACGCTCAGGAAGGCCCCAAGAGCTTGTCCAACAAGAATTTGTTTAACAAGAGAGCGCCCAATAAGAGCGCGCCCGGTCAATGGCGCCCGAAAGACGGCACCTATGCAACGCCGGGCCGCAATTTCGATGCAAGATGCGGGGAATACGGCGACACACAGATCGACTGGAGCGGCAATTTCATCTCGGGCGGCGAGGAGGGCTGCAAGATCACCAAATTATCGGATACCGCTCCCGGCAGCATCAGACTCGACGTGGTCTGCGATTCCGCTGACAGAGAAGGACATCCGTACAAGGAGATCATCCTCCTGAAGAAGATCGACAAGAAGACGATCTTTCTTCGCGAAACCCAGGACGGGAAATTCAAGCGACCCGGCGGCTCGATGGCCTATTGTCCGGACAGCGCACAACGGATGTATAGCGACTCCAGGAAGAAGGGCTGATCTGAATTCCGGCAACTTTTCGCAGCCCGCCGGTTCAGGCGTCGCACCCGGCGGCACCACCGCTCGAGCCCGCCGGATACACGATGATGCGCTCGATCCGGTGAATCAATTCAAGCACGCCATCGTCGCCGTTCTCGATCGGTTGCGCGGCCTTGCCCCAGCCGCGATCCAGGATCGCATTGGCGGCCGAAACACGCGCCGCCGGCGTCGCGTCATCGCTGCGCATGATGCCGACGAGCACCCTGAGAGCAGTCCTGGTGTGGCTGCGCGCAAGCGAGCGAATTTCGGTCAGGGTGCGCGCGTTGGACGTCCTCCTTGGCGCCGGCAAGCGAACCGGCTCACTCACGAGCGCAATTTCCATCTCCTCGCTCAAGACAAAATCTCCCACAGCACGATTGCAACCAGGCCCGCGAGCGCGAGCGATATCAGATAGGCGGTCATCGTCTCTCCACGAAAAAGAAAATGCGCGGCAGATCGCCTGACGAAGCGCGATCGTTTCGGGCGCGAACCCTATCTCCGTAAAGCCTGGAGACCGCAGCGGCGCGGGCGAACAGCGCCCAGCGCCGCGAGGCCGGCACGTTCGCGCGTGCACGGCCAGCAATGGTTCGGACGGCGGCACGCCGATCGGCGCTTCCTCAACGCGTATCAAGCGAGTGCGTGGCCGTGATGCGTGGGCCACCGTCCGATTCTGGAATTGGGAACGAAAAAACCCGCGGCGGATTTCTCCGCGCGGGTGTTACGAACTTTTCGATGATGCCACTATGCCAGTGTTTTGCCCGACGGGTCAACCTCTATTTCGATTTTAACGAAATCAGGCTTCGTTCAGTCCGGCGCCGCGCTCGACCACGGCAGCTTCTCCCCTGGAATGTATCGCCGTCCTTGTCAACGTAGCCGTCGGTGATGAGGCGCACCAGCTCCTCGTGCTCGTCATCACTGAAGGCCATGGATTGGCCGATGTCGCAGAGAACGGCGACCTGGGCGTCGGTCAGCATGGGAGCCTCCAGACGAGACAGGAACTGAGGTGGCAAACTGTTCCTCGCCGCTTCCGGAAGCCGGCATGTGTGCGCGATCACGCAAGGGCAACGCGAGTTGCCTTAAGCCTGAGCCATGGCTTCTGCCCGAGGAATTCCAATGAGAACCTTCGCGATCCTGCTCTCGCTGCTCATCACATGCTGCCCGGCGTTTGCCGAAGAAGCCCCAGATTTCTCCGGCGTATGGAAGCGCGACTGCGAAAAGAGCTCCGGCCTGAAGATCTGGCGCAACGACGACTACCAGTTCTCGGTCGCGTTCTGCGGCCCCGGCGGTTGCGGCATCCCGGCGTTCGTTCCCCACACGCCGATCGCGGGCGATCCGAAGTTCAAGGTCGTGTCGGGGGCGGAGATCGGCTTGCGCCGTGTGGACGTCGCCGACGCGTGGCTGATGTATCACCGCTGCTCGCGCGATCCCGCGTCGTCATTCGAGACCAAGCCGGCCGAACACCTTCGGGAAGCCAAGTCCGCCCCGGCGTTGCAATGAAAAAGCCCGCCGCGGATTGCTCCGCGCGGGCTGAACCAACTTCTATCGATGATGCCACTTTGCCGGTGTTTTGCCCGACGTGTCAAACCAGCGATCTCGATCGGCATGCGGCAGGAAGCGCTGGCTTTCATTCCCGATAGCGGATCACGAGCACTCAGATACCGGCTAGCCAAGCGTCTCAACGCTAGGCAACATTCCAATGGAATACCGCTTCCGCGAACTCTGGACAGTCCGGCTCACAGCACCTTGCGTTGAAACAATCACCCCAAAATGCCGGACGAATTCGCGGCCATCATGCTATCGACGCGATAGGCTCCATAGCATTAGAGCTTTGACGCGTCTCTGAATCTGATTCCCCCAACACCGGCTGTCTTGCAGGCATCCTTGAGGACCTGATCGGAGATGATGGTTGCGTCCATATGGGCCACTCTGAAAACGTGTGCGCTGCCTATCGCTTCTTCCCTGAAGACAAGCTTGGCTCCGCCCTCGACCAGAATGCTGTAGTATTTCATACCGAAATTTCGGTACTTTGGATCTTCGACGATGCCAACCTTTAATCGTGACTGCGATTCGTCCACCGCATCAAGGACACGCAGGACATCACACAGCCAATAGTTCGGTCCGTCGTAGCGACCCTTCCCAAGCCGGACGTCACACGGCGTAAAGGCAAATCCGGCGTGATCGACCGCTTCAAAGACCGCCTTCATTCGGTCGGAGATCAGCCAGTAGTGAGATAGTTCCAAATCCCGTGGAGCACGCCCTATCTTCTTGTCAAACAAGAAGCGCGGCGGCTCGGGGTAATTTGGAAACCCTTCCCCCCGAGGCGATTCAAGCATTCCAGTATCCGGGGCGAGCACCTTGATATTTTCAATAACAAATCCCGCCCGCCCGAGACGATAGTCGGGCCCCATCATGTAAAACTTGGGCTTGATGGTCCTGGATCGTTTCTCAATCGGCTTTGATTTTTCGTCGCTCATTCTTATAAGCCCCGCCCGCGTGTGTCCTAGATAGGACCGTCATCACTGCTCATTCAAGACGCCGCGTCGGCGCAGAAGAGTACGGGTAAGCCGGCAAAACGCTCGGACGCTCTGTAACGCGCCGTGAAGCGCTCGTGCTCGTCTCCGCCAAACGTGTCGCCGTCTTTGACGACTGCCCCATGCTCGACGAGATAAGCGGCCAGGCCCGTCACTTTATCAATCATTACGGAAGGCGGAAGTTTACCGGTCTCGAATTCAATCTCTCGCCCCGCAAACGCCGACAGTCCCATGGTCACGGCGCCTATCTTCGCCTCTGAACGGAATGGCAGGATGTCGACCCACAGGGTGAAGGGATAGTCGGGAAACGGCGCAAACGACTGACCCGACATCTCCATCCAAAGCTTGGCGGATCGCGCGACTTTGGTACCCCATACCACCGCACAGCATTCCGGCATCGTCGCTATCAACGCACCGATGACGCCGGTCGTCAGGCGAGCAGCCGGCAGCGGTCGCAGGTTTTGCCCCAGTTGCCGGCTTCTCCAACAGAACGAGGGCAAGGAGGGAATCACTCATCGGCGGCCCTTTGAACCTCACTCATCTTTCGCCCACAGGTTGAAATTTCACATCTGAACAAAACAAGAACATTGTCAATGGTCCAAACGCCCAAACTGCTTTTCCAGACACGTGCGCCGCAGCAGACTGACAACAGCGCCCAACTACAGGCTTGACCCGGATGCTGCGCAAAAAACCCGCGACGGATAACTCCGCGCGGGTCAACCAACCTACTTCGATGATGGCATTCTGCCAGTGTTTTGCCCGACGAGTCAACTTCGATTCAAGCGCGGCGATCGGGCGCGGCGCATATGCGATGCCGGCGGCATGCTCGGCCAGGCTAAGCCCTCAGGCCCCACGGCTACGCCGCCTGCGACAGCTCCGGTGTCCGCTCGACCCGCCCCTCCAGCAAGGCGATGGAGGTCCGCAAATTGTCCCTGCGTGCCCGCAACGTCAGGGCCAGCATGGAATAGGTGGGACTGCCGGGATCGGCGTTCCCGGCGTTGCGCTCCTCCTCGAGAATGTCGCGCTCAAGCATCTGGATCCGCCAATTCAGGTCGGAAATCAGGGCATGGAGCTGCAAGGACGCGGTCGCTTCGAAACGGGACGGTGACTGCATGGGATCGCCTCAATCTGGATCAGCCCGAATGGCCGGGCCGGGATTAAGACGCTGTGCAGCAAGAGGGATGCCACTCACGAAGCGACGCTGCTCAAGCGCGCGAGAGCGACAGGCAGCTTACTCCTCCGCAAGCTTCCGCTCGATATAGGCGTCCACCGTTTCGGCGAACGAGCGCTGCACGCCGACCGCTGCGCCGTGCTGCTCCAGCATGTCGCGCTGGAGCACGCGCAGGCCGCGCCCGCGCAGGCAGGCCGGCGCCGTGTTCAGATATTGATCGATGGCGCCCTTGGCGACCGGGATGGCCTTCGGGTCGCCCCTTGCGATCAGCAGACGCAGGAGGCTCTGGCACTCGGCCAAACCGGGCATGGCGGCGCCTCACGCCTGCTGCGATCTCGGCTTCGGCCGCTTGACGGGCTGGGTGTGGGTGCCGAACAGCATCAGCAGCAACGCGACTTCTTCCTTCGAACCGACCTGGATCATGATGATCTCCTTTTCGCTTCGTTGGTCGGGGCGGCCCGGAAAAGCGTTCAGGACAATCGGGTTTCAGGATTGTTTCAAGCGTGTTTCGTCGGGGGCGGCAGAGGCTTCCTGCTGCAATACCACGTGGCGAAACCCGCAATTCCGCCGGCGACGGCATAGAGAATCCTGTCCCGGTCGAATGGACTGAAGAGATAATTCCCGAACCAGTCCGACGCCGCCCCCCATGCGAAGACGAGCAGCTCGAGGAACTCCAATTGCGCCTTGGTCCGTGGCCGATCTTGCCATCATGCCGGTGCTTTGCCCGACGGCGCAAACTTTATTCAAATGCAGCAAGCCGGATTCGGCGGAATGAAATCTGTTCGCGCCAAGCTGACACATGTCGTCCGCACGGGCGCAGTTGAAAGCTTCGGAGAGATCTTCGATGTACTACGTCGCCGCCGCATTGCTGGTGCTGTCGGGACTGCTCTACTCCTCGGGCCATCACGAGCTCGGCCAGTTTGGCGCCGACGTCTGCACCTATGGCGGCGTGTTCTGCGAGAACCCGGTAGTCGTCTTCACCGGCGGCACGCTGGCCGCCGCCTGGGGCTTCTTCGTCAGCATCAAGTAACGGCGCGCTCAGGGGACAAACACCTCGCTGGTGTCCATGCGCACGTTGCGGATGGCGCGGCAGGCCTCCATGGTCGCGCGATTGCCTTCCTCCACGAAGTTCAGCAGCAGCGAACGTCGCCGCGCGCCGGAGCGGTTGCAGGTCGCTCCGTGCGGGAGGTCGGCGTCGAACACCAAAATGTCTCCCGCCTCACCCGCCGTGATGAAGGACAGGGTCTCCTCGACTTGATCAAGAGATCCAGGGTCGAGATGACGCGGGATCACGCGCGTGGCGCCGTTGTCAGGTCCGTAAGCATCGAGGAAGACCAATGCGGCTACGGCTTTCATGCCGACGCCATCGCGATGCAACGGCTGGTGGCCGCCGTCCTTTAGCGGCTCGCGGCCTTCGACCTGGGCGAGATAGAACGGACCGCCCAGCATCTGCGCGCCCGCCGCCAGCAGCGGCGGCAGCCGGCAGGTCCGCTGCACCGTCGGATCGAGATCGACGAGGGCGTGGCGCCAGCCGGCGCCGCGGGGGGCGGCCCACTGATCGGCGGTCCCCACGCCGGAATCGAAGGCCGTGCACAGCGCAGCGCGCCACGCCGCAGGGACTGCCCCCCGCAGCAGCAGATAGCCGTCGCGGTCCAAGCTTGCAGCTTGCTCTGCGTCCAGCGGCTCGACCTTCGTGGGAGGCGTCGCAAGGCTCATAGCGCTCCCTACAATTTCAAGGTGTTTTTAGCAAGAGAATCGCGCAATCTCTCCAGCAAGCTGTCCGTCGCGGCCGAAAACAAAAAGCCCGCGGCCGGTCACGGCGCGGGCATCGACTGTTCTTGCGATGATGACCTTATACAGGTGTTTTGCCCGACGGGTCAAACACATTTCGCTAAATCGGAAATTTAAGCGACGTGCTGCACCTCTGTCGGGAATTTTTGTTCCCTCGCAGCCTTTCGTTACGGACTTGTCCCCTCGAGCCCCCTTCATGAACGACAGCACCCTCGCCCCGACGAAATCCGCACCGACATTGCTGAAAAGGCTCGGCCCCGGCCTCGTCACCGGGGCCGCCGACGATGATCCGTCGGGCATCGCCACCTATTCGCAGGCCGGCGCGCAATTCGGTTACGGGCTGTTGTGGACGGTGTTCTTGACGACGCCGTTCATGATCGCCATTCAGCTCGTCAGCGCACGGATCGGCCGGGTCACCGGCAAGGGGCTGGCCGCCAACGTGATGCAGATCGCGCCGCGCTGGGTGGTGCTGGCGCTCGTCGCCATGCTGGTGGCCGCGAACACGTTCAACATCGCGGCCGACATCGCCGCGATGGCCGAGGCACTCTCGCTCGTCATCGGCGGTCTCAACCATGAGCACGCGCTGATCTTCGCAGCGGGTTCCACGCTGCTCCAGGTGTTCCTGCCCTATCGCCGCTATTCGCCGGTGTTGAAATTCTTGACGCTGGCGCTGTTCGCCTATGTCGCAACCGCCTTTACCGTGAAGATTCCGTGGAGCACGGCGCTGCTTGCCGCGGTGTGGCCGAAGGCCAATGTCAGCGCCGACTATCTCATGATGGTCGTCGCCGTGCTCGGCACCACCATCAGCCCTTATCTGTTTTTCTGGCAGGCCTCGCAGGAGGTCGAGGAGATGAACCAGGGTAAGCACCACAAGCCGCTTCGTGAGCTCAAGCGCGGCGGCGATCCGGAGCTCGCGCGCATCCGGGCTGACACCATCGCCGGGATGCTGCTCTCCAACGTCATCGCCTTTTTCATCATCCTCACCACGGCTTCGGTGCTGCACGCCAATGGTGTCACCAACATCAATTCGGCAACGGAGGCTGCCGAGGCGCTGCGGCCCCTCGCCGGCGACTTCACCTTCGCGCTGTTCGCGATCGGCATCATCGGCACGGGCCTGCTCGCGATCCCGGTGCTGGCGGGCTCCGCAGCCTATGGCGTTGCGGAGATTTTTGGCTGGCACGCCACGCTCGAGGCAAAGCCCGACGAGGCCGCCGGCTTCTACACCATCATCGCCGCCGCGACCGCGATCGGCTTCGGACTCGGATTCACCGGCATCGACTCCATCCACATGCTGATCTGGAGCGCCATACTCAACGGCATCGTCGCCGTTCCGATCATGGCGATGATGATGCTGATCGTCTCGAGCAGCACGATCATGGGCCGCTTCAGGGCCCGGTCGTGGCTGATTGCGCTGGGCTGGGCCGGCACCGCGCTGATGGCGCTGGCCGTCCTCGCGCTGCTCGGCTCGTCGGCGGTTGGCTGACTAGAGCGGCGACAGCGCCGCCGAAATCTGCGAGGCGATGACGAAGGCCGCGAACACGGCTGGCACGCTGATGAACCGCAAGAACTGGTCTACCGAAAGCATCGCTGTCTCCCCCAAAGACAAACTGACAAAGCTCCTCCGCCCGCCGCGCTACTCCACCCCTTGCGCGACGTGCTGACCGGCCGTCAGAAACTGATCGGAAATGGCCGCCCCACTCACCGTGAACAGCGCCAGAATCAAAATCATGGCCGGAAATTTCATGGCCCGAAGCTCGGTCCCGATTGTGGCTAAAAATGTCAGACCCTGGTGCGTTTTCGCGACGATCCCGGGAAAGATCATGGCCAATTTTTCAAGGAATTTTAGCCGGCTTTCCGTCCAAATAGGGCGGAAAAGCATTGATCGCCGCACTGCTGCGGGCTTCACGCCGGTCCGTGATTGGCCGTACAGTTGCGAGCAGGCTGGGCTTGCGACCCCGCCACAAGAAAAACAAGGCCCCGCCGGGCAACAGGGAGCGACATGACCAGATCGTCAAGAGCAACAAGCCTCGAAATTCTTTCCTGCGATGCCGGCTGGAGAAACTACCATTTCGTCAAGCTGACGACGGAGGACGGCATCGTCGGCTGGAGCGAGTTCGACGAAGGCTTTGGTTCGCCCGGCGTCGGCGCCGCGATCCAGCGCCTGTCCGCCCGCGTCATCGGGCAGAACGTCTTCCAGCACGAGCGCATCTACGCCGAGCTGTTCGCGGCCACCCGCCCCGCGGCCGGCGGTGTCGTCGCCCAGGCGCTCGGCGCGATCGAAAATGCGCTGCTAGATGCCAAGGCGAAGTGTCTCGGCGTACCCTGCTATGAACTGCTCGGCGGCAAGATCCGTGACCGCGTCAGGGTCTACTGGTCGCATTGCGCAACCTGGCGGATCAATCATCCGTCCTGGTACAAACCGCCGATCGAAAGCCTCGACGGGGTCAAGGCGATGGGCCGCGAGGTGCGCGAGAAGAAATTCACCGCGCTCAAGACCAACATCTTCTCCTATGACGACGGCAAGCCAACCGGCTGGCGCCCCGGTTTCGGTTCGCCCTTCTCGCCCGAGATCAATGTTGACCGGAAAATCCTGCGCGATCTGCGCATGCATCTGGAAGCAATCCGTGATGGCGCGGGTCCTGACGTCGACATCCTGCTCGACTGCAACTTCAACGCCAAGACCGAGGGCTACCTGAAGATCCTGCGCACCATCGCGGATCTCGACATGTTCTGGATCGAGATCGACAGTTTTAATCCGGAAGCGCTCGGCTACATCCGCCGGCAAAGTCCACATCCGATTTCGTCTTGCGAGACGCTATTGGGCCTGCGGGAATTCCTGCCCTATTTTCATCAGCAGGCGATGGACGTCGCGATCATCGATACGCCCTGGAACGGCGTGTGGCAGTCCATGAAGATCGCCGGTGCCGCAGAAGCGTTCGAGGTCAACGTCGCCCCGCACAATTTCTACGGCCATCTGTGCTCGATGATGAACGCGCATTTCTGCGCCGCCGTTCCGAACCTGCGTATCATGGAGATCGACATCGATCGCCTCGCCTGGGACCGCGAGCTCTTCACCCACGAACCGGACATTCAGAATGGCCATCTGGTCATCCCGAACCGGCCCGGCTGGGGTACCGAGCCGAACGAGGAAGCACTGCGCGCGCATCCGCCGAAGACGAGCGGCGGCCTCCTCAACTACGGCCGAAAAATCTGATGCCCTTACGGCGTCACGGGATTGACGGTCGGGGACATCTTCGGCCCCGGCCGCTCCGGCTCGACCATCGATTTGGGTTCGGTAGGAAGTACCTTGGCGCCGGCGGCATGGGCCGCCTCACCCGTGTTCGCGTACATCGCAACGTGAGCCGGCTGCGTCTTGGCACGATTCCACGGCCCGTGATCGACGATCAGCATCGCAGCAATCGTCAAGCCGGCCACGATCAGCGCAATGACGCCGGGATGGCGAAGCGCCGAGGACATGGAGTTTGCGAAGCGATCAGTTGCCATCGAATGACCCATAGTTTTTCCTCTCGCAGGTTAATTCAAATGCGTCCCGCGAGTTCCGCCATTCGGCTAAGCAAGTTTCAAACCATCACATGGAACTTGACCATCACGATGCGTTTACTTTTTCACATCCGGACGCGCATCGCCGACGAACTTGTCGCGGTTCGGCATTTTGACGGCTGCGAGCGATTTTGCATCGAGGGTTGCGTCAGCTCCCACGAGCCCGTTCAGGTTCAGGACGAAAGCGGACACCGCATAAACGTCTTCGTCGCTCAGCGATTGCGGCGCGTTCTGCGGCATGGCGCGGCGGATGTAATCGAACAAGGTTGGTGCATAAGGCCAATAGCTACCGACGGTCCGGATCGGCTTTGGCGTTCCGATCGTGCCCTGACCTCCGACGAGCCGATCCCCCAATCCGCCCTCGCCCGTGTCACCATGGCATGAGGCACATTGCTGAGCGAACACCTCGCGCCCGTGACTGACTGAACCGTTCCCCTTTGGAAGATTGCTGCCGTCGCGGCCGATATCGATACTCCAACCCGCTATCTCGGCCGCCGTCGCTGGCCGCCCGATACCATATAGGCTTTGCGCCTGCGCTCCGCCCGCGAAGGCACACAGCACGATTGCGAAGGTCTTGCCGCAAGTCTCACGCCAGCGCATTGGTCACCTCGCCGTCAGCCGCGATGCGCCAGGGCCAGATCGCGTTGTTGTGGTAGAAATAATTCTCGCCGCGCACAGCGAGCAATTCGGCCAACGTCGGCTGTACATAACCGGTCTCGTCAATCGCACGGCTCTGGATCACGGCGGGCTTACCGTCCCATTGCCAGGGCAAGCGGAAGCGCGTGAGGGCGCGCGTCAGCACCGGCTCCTGCAATCGCGCCGCCTGCCAGCTCTTGCCGTCATCGACCGACACTTCGACGCGAGCGATCTTGCCGTGCCCGCTCCAGGCGATGCCTGTGATCTCCTGAAAGCCAGGCGCACTCAGGCGCTGGCCGCCCGAGGGCCGCGTGATGATGGACTTCGCTTCCATGTAGAAGGAGAACTCGCGCGCCGTGCCGTCCGGCAGAAGGTCGGTATATTTCGAAGTCTCCTCGCGCGAATAGACGGGCTCCGCAGTCACATGGAGGCGGCGCAGCCATTTCACGCTCATATTGCCTTCGAAGCCGGGCAGGAACAGCCGCAGTGGATAGCCCTGCTGCGGACGTAACCGCTCACCGTTCTGGCTGTAGACCAGCATGGCGTCCTCGAGACACTTCTCGATCGGAATGCTTCGCGTCAGCGCAGCCGCGTCGGCGCCTTCGGCGACCACCCATTTGGCGTCGGGCTTCAACCCGGCCTCATGAAGCACCAGCTTCAGGCTGACGCCGGTCCATTCCGCGCAGCTCACCAAACCCACAAGGTCAGATGCCGTCTTGCCGTAAGGCTTGCTGTAGCCTGGATTGCCGGAGCATTCGAGAAAATGGATGCGCGACTCCGACGGAAAGCGCCTGAGATCGTCGATGGTGAAGATCAAAGGGCGCTCGACCAAACCGTGCAGCATCAGCCGGTGCTGCGCCGGATCGATGGTCGGAACGCCGCCATGATGCCGCTCGTAGAACAGCCCGTTCGGCGTGATGATGCCGTCGAGGTCCTGCAAGGGCGACCGGCTGGACGCAGAGATGTATTGCTTGAGAGTCTTCGGGATGTTCCTGACGACGCCTTTCTCAAATGGCGATGGCGCGCCATAGAGCTGGCCTCCCGTCGGCTCGCCCGGCGCCTTCATCCATTCGGGCACATTGGGCGGAAGGTTGTCCGTCTCGGCCACAGCAGCGTCCGCACCGAGAACTGCGCCTCCGAGCGCTGCCGTGCCGGCTGTCAGGAAACGGCGGCGTGTGGCCGTCACGGGATCATCGTCGGAACCTATCGTGCTGCTCATTGCGGACCCTCGGCTGGCGCTGAACCCGCATCAAACAGTCCGACAACGGCATTTGCAATTCGTAGCTGTTTCAAAAGCAGGCGATTTCGACCAGGGATGGCCTAAATCAATCGGCTGCAGGAGCAGTTCCTTTCCTCGCAGCGCACAATCGCCGCCCGCCCGATTCACTCGCCCGGAGTGATCGCGTTGCTTGGCGTCGGACGGTCGGCGATCTGCTGCCCAAACAGGCTGCCGATCAGCTCGACCGCGGTGCGCGCAGTGCGGCCGCGCTCGTCCAGAAACGGATTGAGCTCGACGATGTCGACCGATCCCACCACGCCCGAATCGTGCAGCAGCTCCATGATCAGGTGCGCCTCGCGGTAGGTCGCCCCGCCCGGCACCGTCGTGCCCACTCCCGGTGCAACACAGGGATCAAGAAAGTCGACGTCGAAGCTGACATGCAAGACGCCATTGCTGGCCTTGACGCGTTCGATGACGCGGCGGATCAGCACGGCGACTCCGAACTCGTCGATCTGGCGCATGTCGACAACCCTGATCCGACGCGCGCGCATCAACTCCTTTTCGAGCTTGTCGATCGAGCGTGCGCCGAACAGATCGAGCCTGTCGGGGGCGATCGACGCACGCGGGTCATCGCCGAGCAGGCCGTCGAGGCCGGGCTCGCCACACAGGAACGCCGCCGACATGCCGTGCATGTTCGCTGTGATCGTCGTCTCCGGCGTATTGTAGTCGGCATGCGCGTCCAGCCAGAGCACGAACAGCTCGCGTCCGCGCTCCTGCCAGTGGCGCGCCATCGCATTGACCGAGCCCATCGACAGCGTGTGGTCGCCGCCGAGGAAGATCGGGAGCGCGCCGGCTTGCGCGATCTCATAGCCTCTGCGGCTCAGCACGCGCGTCCAGCGCTGGATTTCACGGTAGTGATTGGCTTTTTCGGGCGGCTTGTCAGTGAGGTCCGCGACCTCAGCCACGGAGAGATCGCCGTAATCGACGACTTCAAGATCCAGGCTTTCGAGCAGTGTCGCAAGACCGGCGGTGCGCAACGCTGCCGGGCCCATCAGAGTGCCGCGCTGCGAGGCTCCCATGTCGATGGGAGCGCCGAGCAACGCGATGCGCCGGGCTCGATCTGTCATGGTTCGATCGGTCACGGCAATCTCCTGAGATCAGCAAGGCTGCAGCAGCCTAACAGAGATTCGCCCCCGTCGTTTCACGGGATCCCGCAGCCGGAATGCGCCTTCGGAACAAATTCCCGCGCCCCGCATTTTCTTTGCAAGGGCCGGCACCCGCCGTTTACGGACGGCGCCTGTCGCGGATAGCCAAAGGTCTTCGGGCCCGCTGTTCAAAACGAGCGCTCGCGCGGATAGCCAAAGGTGCCGGCCTTATCTCTTCATCTGGTTTGGAGACCACGAACTTGAGCACGGACATTCCGCAGCCCAATCCCCAGCCGGGCATGGCCGAGCGCGCCATCGACGCCGCGACTGATGTGTCCCACACCATTGGTGAAGTCGCGGGTGGTTTGCGCTCCGCCGTCGATCGCCTCACCTACGTCATCGATGAAGCGCGAAAGCCCGGCCGGCCGCTCTCGACAGTCGCAGCGATCACGCGCGAAGCACCTTTGGCCAGTCTGTTCATAGCCTTCCTCTTTGGCGTAGCGGTCGCGCGCCGGCGCTAGAAGCGAAGTGTGTCCGTTCAGGCAGCGCTGACAGCTTCGAGTTCAGCCGCCAAAAATTGCTTCTCAAACGCTTCGACAGGCATCGGACGTCCGAAGAAATACCCCTGCCCTTCCTCGCATCCCATGCTGACGAGGAAATCGGCCGTGGCCCGGTTCTCGATACCCTCGGCCACGACGGTCAGCCCGAGCTGCTTGCTGAGACCGATGGTCGAGCCGACGATCGCCGCGTCGTCGGAATCGGCGAGCAGATCGAGCACGAACGAGCGGTCGATCTTGAGCCCGTCGAGCGGAAACTTCTTCAGATAGCTCAGGCTCGCATAGCCGGTGCCAAAATCGTCGAACAGGACGCGGACACCGAGCTGCTGGATCCGCTTGAACATGTCGAGCACGCGGCTTTCGTCGTGGAGCAGGATGTCTTCGGTGACCTCGAGCTCGAGCAGCGACGGCGTGAGCCCCGTCGCCTCGAGCAGGGCCGCAACCGAATGCGCGAGATCGCCGGAGTGGAGCTGCGAAGGTGAGAGGTTGATCGCAACGCGCACGCCGTTGCCGGTCAATTCCCAGGCACGCGCCTGCAGGCAGGCAGTCTCCATCACCCAGTTCGCGATCCGCTCGGACAGGGCTGACGTATTGAGCACCTGCATGAACTCTCCGGGCGAGACGTAGCCGCGCACGGGATGCCGCCAACGGATCAGCGCTTCGGCCCCGACCAGGCTGCCGTCGACCAGGCGGACCTGGGGCTGGTAGAACAGCTCGAACTCGCCGCGATCCGCGGCAAGCGCCAGTTCGCTCTCCAGCGTCAGCCGGTTCTCCAATTCCTGCCTGATCCCGCTCTCGAAGATCACGTGGCTACCGCGTCGCGTCGCCTTCGCGCGGCTCAATGCGAGATGGCCGTTGCTCAGGAGGTCGTCGGCGTTGTGTCCACCATCGGGATAGGCGGCGACGCCGAGGCTCACTCTAACGCGGTGCTGTCGTGCGCCCGTTGCAAGCGGCGCCTCGAACGCGCGTGCTATCCGTTCGGCGAACTCCACAATCGGCTCGCCGGCCTCCGCGCAGTCGAGCGCGATGGCGAATTCGTCGCCGCTGAGCCGGGCGACGACCGCCTTGCCATTGACCTCGGTGCGGAGACGCTCGGCGACGGCCCGCAACACGAGGTCGCCCGCCGAATGTCCAAGCATGTCGTTGATCTGCTGGAAGCCGTCGAGCCCGAGCACGAGCAATGCGACATCGGAAGACCGCCGCTCCGCCTCGGCGATCAGACTTGTGAGGCCGGCATGCAACATGTTGCGGTTTGCAAGCCCCGTCAGCGCGTCGTGTTCGGCGAGATATCTGACGCGTTCGGCCTCGCGCTTGCGAACCGAGATGTCGCGCAGGATCGCTCCGTACTGGAAGCCCTCCGTTCCCTGCCAGCCCGAGAAGCTCGCTTCGACAGGAAATGTCTCGCCGTTCTTGCGACGCCCCTCGAACTCGACGACAACGGCCCCGCCGGGCACCAGCAGCGCCTGGCGCGCGGCATCGCGCATGGCAAACGCCTTTGCGCGGCCGTCCGCCGACACGGCGCAGAGGGTTTCGAACGGACGTCCGATCATCTCAGTTGGCATATAGCCGAAGATCGCGCTGGCACCGGGATTCCACACCGTGATCCGGTGATCCTCGTCGGTGCAGACCAGGCCATCGCCAAGTGACATCGCGATGCGATGAAAACGGCTCTCGGCGATGCGCCCAAGAAGGCTGCGGAAGTCGATCTCGTCGAGCGCGATCGCTGTCAGATAGGCGATGATCGCGATATGAAATAGCGACGTATCGATGATGAGGGGCCATCTTGCCTGAACAAGCGCTGCGGCCACCTCGACACCGGCCCCCGCTGCGACCAGGACTGCTACGCGTACGCCCGGTGCAACGCGGCGCCATGAGTACATCATCAGCAGGTAGATCAGGCCCAGACCAACGATCATGCCGACATCGGACGTCCAGTGCAGCATCCGGTTCTGGAGGATCGATTCCGCCGCCAGTGCCTGCAGGACGGGCCCCGAGACGATCTTGCCGTTCGGAACGCTGAATCGGTCACCGAGCTCGAGCGCCGTGGCGCCGACGATGACCTTCTTGTCTCTCAGCTTGTCCAGGGTCGCGGCATCGCCACGCAGCACGTCAAAATAGGAAACACTTGGAATGGAGCTCGCACGAATGCCGAAATCGATCAGGAACGGCGGACGCCGATTGGCGTCCTGCCCGGCCAGCACAACGGCCATTGATGGCATTACGGCATCACCGAGCTTCTCGCCGATCGGATACCGGCGAACGAGCCCATCGGATTCGATCGCGACGTTGACGACGGCTGGCCAGGACTGGTTGCTGAACGGCTTCAAAGGACGATTGACGTGAGCCGCGCCACCATTCGGCGCCGGCTGCTTGAAGGACGGCAGAATTGTCGAACCGCCGACCTCGCGAAGCGCCGTGAGTAAAGCCTCGTCGGAAGCCGGATCCGACGGCGTGCTGAAATCCACGTCGAAGGCGACATCCTGCGCGCCCGCGGCCTCGAGCCTGTGCAACAGCTCCGCGTGGAGCCGGCGCGGCCAGGGCCACACCCCGATCTGATCGATCGAGGGCGCATCGATGGCGACCACGACGACATTGCCGCTGGCCGCTCGCGATTGCCAGCCGAACCGCAGGTCGGTGAGCGCATTGCGAAGCGCCCCGTGCCATCCCGTGGACAGCACGACCGCCAGTGCGATCACGACAAGAATATGCGGTCGATATCGTTTCACCTTGCTCCCCTGCACTGACGACGCTTGCCGCCCGGTGCTCCCCTATCCCGACGGCGCGGTTCTAGTGATGCTTGTACCAACCGTAGTGGTGACCATTATTGCCGTTTCCGTCGTGGCCGTTCCCGCTTCCGCTATTGCCATTGTTGCCGGTGCCGCTGCTTCCGTTGCCAGTCGCACCGGTCCCGCTGCTTCCGCTCCCCGAGGTTCCGCCGGGCACGTTGCTGGTCGAACCAGGGGTGCTCGCAACCGTCGTCGGGGTGCTGGACGACGCCGACGCGGCACTAGCGGTGGACGCACTGCTGCCCGCGATGACCGCTGTCACGGTGGAGCTGTTTGCGGCTGTGGGAGTGGTGCTCGTCGAACTGTCGCTCCACACCGTAGCTGTGGCGGTACCGGTGTTCGCAGCGTTACGGACCCGGCCCGGGGCGGCCGCACCGTGAGCGAGACCATTCGTGGCCTTGTGGACGTTCAGCTTCACCTCACCGAGCGAACTCGCGATGCGCACGATTCCGGCCTTGGGGGCGTGAATTCCCGCCGCCTGATGCGACTGCATCGACGTACCTGTCGCCTTGGTCCCCTTGTCGATCGGACCGAGCGCATGGATCGCATGGCCATTCGCCGCGTTGCGCGGTGCGGAGAGGCCCGATTTCGGCACGGGAACGCGCTCGATCGTCGAGGCGCGCGGTTTGCCATGCTCGATCGGATTGAAGGTGCCGGCGCCGCTCAGGCTGAGGCCGGGCTTGCCGTGCTCGAAAGCAGTTGCCGATTGTCCCGGCATGACCTGCGCGATTTGCCCGGTCTTGAAGTCGGAGACCTCGACCTGGCCGCGGACCACACCGACCTTGGTGCTGCCCGCACCTACGGTCACACTGAACTGCGTTCCCTTGACCACGGCGGCGAGATACGGCGTCTCGACCTCGAAATGCTTGACGTTGCGCTTCTCGACCTCGAGCAGGATCGAGCCCGCCTGCTGGATGATGGTGGTCGAGAGTCCCTCCTTCTTCTCGGCCGGCAAGCCGACCACCGAGTTCGGAGAGATCAGGATCGTTTCCTCGCCGCGGACGAGCAGCACGCGTCCATTGCGGCCGGTGCGGATGGTATCGCCGGGCTTCAGCGTCCCTTCCTGGCTCAACGAGACCTGCTGCGCGCCGTCCGCCGCCAGCCAGACCTCGCCCGAGGACTTGCTGACACACCAGACGCCGTCATCCGCAGCGGATGCGCCGGAGGCCGTTCCCAGGATCAGCGCGGCCACGAAGGCGCACCGCATTCCAATTCTGCCCAGCATGACGATCCTCAGTCCGCGTTACAGCGAGCCTGAGGGGTATCCGAAATCACTCAAGAGAGAATTAGCCGGAAGCGGCAAGTCGAGCGACCGCATTAACCAATCATTGACCATAAAAAACTATGAAAAATCATGCGGCTAACGAATTCTTACCGGCTCACGGGCACTTCTCCGTCAAACTACGGGGAGCGGCTCGTTGCGCGCGTTGGGAAGCGGCATCTCCTTACCGCGCTGCTGCTGGTCGCGCCGATTTTCACGGGAGTTTCGCAGGCGTTCGCGCAGCAGGCGAACCAGCCAGGCTTCGATCCTCGGCAGCCCGAGAAATACTTTGAAAACCAAACCGAACAGGAATCGCTGAGCCGCCCCCCGGTCAAGCTGCCCTCGGTCGGCCAGCCCAACACCGGTGGTGACACCAAGCCGCAATTCGTGCTGCGCGGCGTCAATGTCAGCGGCGCCCACGCCATCCCGGGCGATCGCATCGCTTCGGTCTATCAACCCTATCTCGGCAAGAAGGTCTCGCAGGCCGACCTCGCCGCGATCGCCGGCGCAATCAGCGATCTTTACCGCGAAGCCGGATTCCATCTGAGCCGGGCGGTCGTGCCGCCGCAGGACATCGCCGACGGCCGCGTCCGGGTCCGGGTGATCGAAGGCGCTATCGTGCAGGCCGAGCTGAAAGGCGACGGCGCCGAGCAGTTCGGCATCAGGCCGATGCTTGGGCCGGTTCTGGCCGAGCAGCCCTCGCGCCTGGCAACCCTCGAACGCCAGCTCTTCCTGATCAACGGCAGGCCGGGCGTCCGGATCACCGATACCGCGCTTGAAGAGATCGGCGGCGCGACCGGCCGCTTCCGCCTCACTGTCTATCTGAAGACTTGGCACGTCTTCACGTCGTTCGGTCTGGACAATCTCGGCTCGTCCTCGGTCGGCCCGTGGCAGACCTATGCGACGGGCGCATTCAACTCCTACCTCACCCCCGGCGACACGCTGGCGGTGAACCTATCGACCATTGCCAACGATCCGCGTGAGCTTGGCTTTGCGCGCCTGTCCTATGACGCGCCCGTCGGCGTCGACGGCGTGCGCCTCGGCGCGTCCGTCCTGTACAGCGCGGTGCGGCCGGGCGACGCCCGCCGCCTCGACAGCGACATCACCACGACGGAAGCTTTCGAGGTGCGGGCAAGCACCGTGCCCTTCATGTCGCAATCGTCGGGGCTAACGCTCACCGTGGCAGGCACCTTCAGCAACGTGTCCGAGCACGATCTTTACGGCCCCTGGTACAACGACCATATCAGGACCGCGAGCCTCACCGCCGACTACCGGCTCCAGGATCGCTTCGGTGGCACCAATTTCGCGACGCTGACCTACCGCCAGGGGCTCGACGTCTTCGGCGCTTCGCATTTCGACGACGATCTGTTGTCGCGCGACGGCGCCGCGTCGAACTTCTCGGTGCTGAATCTCTGGTTCACACGCTACCAGACGCTCAACGATGCCTGGTCGCTCAAGCTCTCGGCGGCGAGCCAGACGGCATCACGACCGCTGTTCACCTCGCAGCAATTCTATCTCGGCGGCGCGGCGTTCGGCCGGGGCTATGGCGCAGCCGAGATCAGCGGCGACAATGGTCTTGCCGCCTCGCTTGAAGTGCGTTTCGACCAGAAGCTCAATTTCCGCTACTGGACCGGCTATCAGCTCTACGCCTTCGGCGACGCCGGCGCAGTCTGGAACGACGGTTACCGCCTGAGCGATGGCCTGGCGTTGACATCGGCGGGAGCCGGCGCGCGGTTCTTCCTGTGGGACGATATTCAGGCCGACCTTAGCGTAGCCGTCCCCTTAAGCTACCGGGCGCCGGACAACGAGCGCCGCAGCGCGCGCTTCCTGTTTACGCTGTCGAGCGCGTTCCGGCTCTGCCCCGAGCGCGGCAGAGGTGGCTGCCTCTAGCCGCCCAGCTTTCGGCTGCCGTTCGCCTTGATGCGGCCCTTTTGCGGCGTTTGTCACAGACTTGCTTAAATTTAATCCCGTAGCCTGCTCACGATCGCTCGATCCGGGAGTTCCGAATAACCATGTTCAGCTGAAAGTGATTTGGGACGGAACTATGAAGAAGGTGTTTGCAGTTTTGGCGTTTCTTTGCGTTCTCGGCGTCGGCGAATATTTCGTCGTCAGCCGGTTCGCGATCCGCCATGAGATTTTGACCCTGTTCGATGCCTCGCGCCAGCGGCCGATCACGGTCGAGATCGCGGTGCGGCGCGACTACGAAACCAAAGCCAATCTCGGTCTCTGGAAGCTGCCACTTGCCATCATCAGCAACGGCAACACCGTCAAGGCCACCGAATATTCCTTCCTCGCCAACGCGCTCGCGGCGCGCGGCTATCTCGTTGCCAGCATCCAGCAGGACCTGCCGAGCGATCCGCCGCTGATGACCCATGTCGGCCAGCAATATGTCGGCCGACGCGAAGTCTATATCCGCTGCGAGGCCAACATCCTCTTCGCGCTGGGCGAACTGAAGAGGCGGCAGGAGAACGTCGACTATGACCACATCACGCTCGTTGGGCATTCCAACGGCGGAGACGTGTCGATGTACGTCGCCCATCAGCACCCGGAGCTGGTCTCGAAAGTGATCACCCTCGACAATCTGCGGGTGCCGTTCGTCCTCAGCGACAACATGAAGATCCTCTCGTTCCGCTCGAAGGACCCGCATTTCGTCACCGACCCTGGCGTGCTGCCGACGGCGGAAGAAGCCAAGGCGCGCGGCATCGACATCGTCCACACCGGTGCGCAGCACACCGAAATGAGCGACCGCGGCCCCGACTCCGTGAAGGAGAAGATCCAGGAGACGCTCGACCGCTTCCTGCGTGACAGCGCCAGCAGCGCGCTCGCGCCGGCCGACACGAAAAGCCCGATGATCATGAATCCCGGCGATTACTAGCCGGGAAAAGCTTTGCGACAGATCAAGGCAGCTCCCGGCCGACCAGGCTAGGAAGGTCTCACCATCCAGGAGAGGCACGTGTCGCGCTACACCGAAAGCCTTGACATGAAACGTCTTGGGCTGCCCGCGGCAAAGACGCCGGCATTCGCGCGGCATGTCTATCGCTCCGCTCGAAGGCTGCTGCGGTCGATCATCGCCCGGATCGATCTCTCCCAGTTTCCGGGATCGTGCTGCGGATGAACATGGTGGCCGCAAGCGAACGCATGAGGATTGCCCGATGCACCGGCATTTGAGACGAATTTGCCTGCTGCTTGCCGTGGCCTCGAGCTGCGGCACGTCGTCCGCTCTCGCCGCCGATGCCAGTCACGGCGGCGACCTCGCCAAGCGATGGTGTGCAAGCTGCCACGTCGTCGCGAGCGGCCAGGCCCAGGCGAGCGCCGACGTCCCCTCCTTTGCATCGGTTGCGCGCCGGCCGGACTTTAGTTCGGAGAGGCTCGCTTTCTTCCTGCTCGACCCGCATCCGAAGATGCCGAACTTTCCCCTGAGCCGGACCGAAGCCGGCGACATCGCCGCCTATATCGGATCGCTACGTCCGTAGGGCGCCGGCCACTCGCGACACCCACAAACTGCAAATCCCTGCCGGAGGACCGACAGGGATCAGCAGAAAGGATGATGGACGGCGAATGAGGACCATTCGGTGGCCCATCATGGACCTGCATCAACATCGAAGTGCGGATCACCGCGCCGCGCAAGATCAATTTGTGGGCACGGTGTATACACGTCGGAAATCAGGACTTTCCCTTGCCGGGCTGCATCAGACTGCCGGTCATCTGACGCATATGGTCCCCGGCGCTGGTGAACTGGCTGCGCAGGAAGTCGGACTGGATTCGCATCGCTTCCTGAAGGTCGGTCGCATGAACGAGCTTGCGTGCGTGCTCGAACGCCGACTTCATGTTCTGCTCGGTGAAAGCGAGCGCCTGCTTCGACACCTCGGTGCCCGTTCCGGGGACCGAGGTCATCGATTTGGTGGCCGCGTCGAAAAACATGCCAAATGCCTTTTCGGCCTGGTCGATTGTCTTCTCGGCCAGGTCGCGCAGTTCGGCCGGAACTTCGAGCTTCGGTTCGATCATGGTCGCACTCCTCCCTTTTTCTTAGCTGAATACCACACTTGCCGGGCCGCATTCCAGCGGCTAGCCCCGGGGGCAAAGGTCCCCGGCAGTCCGGCTTGGGCAGGAAAACGGAGGACAAAGGCCTGAGGCGCGCGGCCCGGCTCAGGACAGGGGGTGTTCGGGAAGGGCTTCTTCGCTGGCGAGGTCTTCGACGAGCTTGATAACTTCAAAACGCTGTCGAGGCGCGAGCTTCAAAAAAGCGCGGAGCAGGCGCAGGCTCTCGATAGTGCCGCTCGCAGGTGCGCCAAGCTTAAGTTGCAGTTCAGCCGCGAAATTGAGGTTCTTCATCTCGCACCTATGACAAGCATCGGCCTTCCTGATTAGACATGGGGTCCCACTCGAAAGCCAAACGCCACAACCGGACGCCATGGCCGGGACAAACTCTTGGCCGGAGGGCCCGGCCGGGGAGCACGCTGGACTACATATCCAAACGGACCAGACAGGTTGTAATTATGCCAAGAAACAACCCCTCCGGCAAGCCCAACCACCGGCTGAGCGATGCTTCGTCTGCATCGCAGCACGGCAATTCCGGATAACAGGAATATGGACCGCCGTCACCCGCCTGCGTCAACAAGCAGCATCCATCACGCACACTGCCGCTATCGCTGTCAACCGGCGCAGCGTTTCGCCCTGTTTCCAACATGAATGGACATAGGCGGGCACCGCCTAGCGCTTCTTCAGCGTATACACGTAATTGTTGAGTCCGATCTCGGCGGTTGTATCGTCGACGAAATGAAAGTCGATCTCGCAACCGGTCTCCAGGGTCTTGATCGTACCGACGGCGAAACCGAGCGAGACGGCAAGCGCCTTGGGATCGACCTTCTTGTCGGCATGTTGCATCTCATCGAATGCGCCCTGGAAGATCATGTCGGGGCCATAATCCGTCACCTTGTACTGCGGCTTGGCGCAGGCAAAGGGCCGTGGTCCCGAGATCTCCCTGGCCTTCAGGACGACTGCCTTGCCCATCAGCCGTGCCCGCTCGGTGCCGTCAGGCTTGCGTTGCAGATCGGCCCATGGCGCGACCACGGCGGCCGTGACTGTCCAGCTGCCGATGTAGAAGGGATCGGCGGCCGCAGCGGTGCCTGCGGCGCCGACCGACACCAGAAGGCAAACAAAAGTGGCGGCGAATTTCATCTGACATATCCCTCGCGCTCTCGGCTTGGACTCGCCTCTTCGCATCAAGGTTCACCGCTCCCGCTACATTTCCGCGCATGAACCCACGTTCAAGATCGGACGACCAAGCGGTTGCGAACCGGCCACGCAGATCACGGGCGCCATGGCTGATGGACTCAAACCGATTCGGGCGCGCGTCAGCACCAAAGGACGACGACATGCTTTCTCGCTGCGATCTCATCAAGGGCGCCGCGGTCGCGCTTCTTACCTTCTCGATACAAGGCGCATGGGCGCAGGAGATCAAAATGAACCTGTTCAAGATCGTCACCATCAAGGACGAAATCGTCGTCGGATTGTCGGCGGAAGAGCTTCAGGCACTCGGCGGCAATGACGCGAGCGCAGTTGCACACGCGCTGGCGCAGAAGGGCGATCTCGCCGTCTGGCAATACAACGTGCATCGCGGCCCCAGCGGCGAATTGCAGCAGGCGCCGACCGCCAGGATCGGGCTCTTGGCCAACGCCTCACTCCGCGTCGAGCCCTATGCGACGCCCTATCAGATCGTGCCGCATCCGTAAGGAGCCGCCGGGCGCGCTTGCAGCTAAACCGCAGGCGCGCCGCAATCATCTGCGCTGGGTTGCACGTTTCGTTTCCGTCGCCAAGCCGTAGATCAGCGCCAGCCGGTCCAGGCATTCGCGAAAACGCCGCGCGAAATAGTCGTTCCAGCGCTGCGTACGGACGGCCCGTCGCTCCCCGATCTGATCCATGGTCAAACCCAGCACCAGCACGTCGTACACCAGCGCCGAGCCGTCAGTACCGAGCTCGCGCTCGATCCGGTTCAACCGCAGCACCGCCTGTCGCTGGCTCTCGGTGACAGGCTCGCGCGTGCCAGTGCCATCGACATATTCGCGTGTCGTATCTACCGCCTGGAGCCCCCGCTCCGCCCGCTCCCAATCGTTCTGGAAGGCGCGCCCGCCGCGATATTGCGCCTCGTCGATCTGGTGATGCGCGTGCAGCCGGCCGAGCGGATCGCCGCGGACCGACCGGATGGCCACGATCTTCTCACCGGGATCGAGCCCCAGCGGATTGTCGATCTCGACCTCCGCCACCTCGGCATTGAACGGCACCTCGCGCGACCGCCGGTCGTGGATATTCGTCAATTTATAGGATTTGTTGCGCCGGACACGTCCCATGCGGATACTCCTCGCAAAATTATCGATTGAACGGGTGGCCGCACTTTCAGGCGGCGGAAATGAGCCTCAGCACGACAGGACTTGCGACACGGGCGGACGCAGCTCCAGACCGGCGCGTCAGGCCGGCATGCGGTGTGCAATAGCTGGAGCCCGGCTGGCACGGATGGCCGCAGAAAGTGATCTCCTCCCCATCCTTCTCACCACCATAGGGATAGCGGCAGTCTTCGCGATCGAGTTGATCCAGCGGGATCAGGCGCGGCTGGACGCCGACGCAGCGCAGTTTCACCCGCGCGACAGGCTTCATCGCGGACTGCGGCGGTACGTTTAGGTACGGTAACGCCAATCGGCGCGGCGACGGCGGGCATACGTCACCCGGCAAGGACGGCACGATCGACGGGCTCGCCATCCGTGCCGGCGGAATGAGCCCAAGTCGCTTGGCCCGGCCAACCACGGCGCTGCGCGTGTAAGCCGTTCCAAACCTTGCGTTAATCTCCCGCCCGATCTCCGCGTAAGACACGCCCTTGAGAAAATAGTCGCAAAGCGCGTCGGAGTGCTCCGACGGCCAATGGCCCGGTTCCATGATGCTGTCCTGTGATGCGGCTCCTCCGGTCGCACGATCGGGGAGGCGAGGCGCACATTCCGGTATTCCGAAGTTTATGTCAAGCAATAATTCTGATATTCATAATTGCATCAATTCCGAATTTCGGATTACAAGAGGCGAGACGATGGGATAATCGAGGGAATCACCATGATGGACGCGGCAATGATCGAGCGGGGCCTGGAGAAAACGGGCAAGAGCAAGGGCGGCCTCGCGGCTGCCATGGGCGTGCGGCCCGGCGCGGTCTCGGAGATACTCGGTGGCGAGCGCCTGGTGAAGGCATCTGAAATTATTCCGATCATGCAATACCTTGAACTCAATCTCGCGCCGATCATGGGGCGTGTCGGCGCCGGCGCGGTGATCGAGCCGGATTATGAACAGGTTCCGCCGGAAGGCCTCGGCGATATCGCGCTCCCCTTCCCGATCATGGAAGAGACCGTCGCATTCGAGATCGTCGGCGATTCGATGCTGCCCAAATACGAAAGCGGCGACGTGATCGTGGTCTACAAGGACCAGCGCCATCCGCTGTCGAGCTTCTACGGCGAAGAGGCGGTGGTCCGGCTCAAGACCGGCGAGCGCTATTTGAAGACCATCGAGCGGGGCAAGTCCCCCTCGGTCGTCAATCTCACCAGCTTCAACGCCAAGTCGATCGTCGGCGTGAAGCTCGAATGGGTCGGCGAGATCTGCCTGTCCATGCCCAAGGGTCAGCTCGAGCGGCTGCGCGCCAAGTCGGCACGGCCCCGCAAGAAGGGCAAATAGGACGAATTTCTTATTTTTAGAAATCGCCCTTGACTTAATTCTGTTTTTCGGAAATACTCTGCCGCACCCCCGGTCACGGGGCGCGGCAGGATCGTTTCATGCAGTATTTCGTCGTGATGATCGACTACGGGCGGCGCGGTCGCGAGGCGATCGTCGACCCCGAGATCACAAGGCGCGAGGTCATCTCCCGCGTCACCTCGGGCGAATATCAGAACATCTCGTTCATCCACGAAATCGCCGAGAATTCGGTCGAGGACGTGACCCAGGCCATCCTGACTGAGGCCGCCCTCCCCCAGGTTCCGCCCGAAGACGTTGACCTCCAGGCGATCCGCATGGATCACGCCCGCGACCTGCGCAAGCACGAGAGCGAGAGGACCTGACGCAGGCTGAAGCAGCCTGCGTCACCGTCGTTCGGAGATTACACCGTGAGAACGGTCGACCCCGTGGTCTTGCGCGCGGCGAGATCGGCGTGCGCCTTGGCGGCGTCCTTCAGCGGATAGGTCTGGTGCACCTCGATCTTGACCGCGCCGGACTTGACGACGTCGAACAGCTCGTTCGCCATTGCGACCAGGCTCTCGCGCTTGGCGGCGTAGGTGAACAGCGTCGGACGGGTGACGTAGAGCGAGCCCTTCTGCGCGAGCAGACCGAGATTGAGCGGCTCGACAGCGCCGGAGGACGCACCGAACAGCGCGGCGACACCAAGCGGCGCGAGGCAGTCCAGCGACTTCAGGAACGTGTCCTTGCCGACGGAGTCATAGACTACCGGCACTTTCTTGCCGCCGGTGATCTCGTCCACGCGCTTTGCGAAATCCTCGCGCGTGTAGATGATGACATGATCGCAGCCATGCGCCTTGGCGAGTTTTGCTTTTTCGTCGCTGCTGACAGTGCCGATCACGGTCGCGCCAAGATGCTTGGCCCACTGGCTCAGGATCAGGCCGACGCCGCCGGCCGCCGCATGGAGCAGGATCGTGTCGCCGGCCTTCACGCGATAGGTCTGCCGGATCAGATATTGCGTCGTCAGCCCCTTCAGCATCATCGCCGCCGCGGTCTTGTCGTCGACACCGTCAGGCAACTTCAGCAGCCGGTCGGCGGGGATCAGCCGCGCCTCGGAATAGGCGCCGAGCGGCGAAGCACCATAGGCGACGCGATCACCGGGTTTCAGATCGGTGACGCCGGCCCCGACTTCTTCGACGACACCAGCCGCCTCGCTGCCAAGACCGCTCGGCAATGGCGCGGGATACACACCGGAGCGATTGTAGATGTCGACGAAGTTGAGACCGACCGCGGTGTGGCGGATGCGCGCTTCGCCCGGTCCGGGCTTGCCGACACTGACCTCCTCCCAGACCAGGACTTCCGGACCGCCGGTCTTGTGAAAGCGAATAGCATGCGTCATGGGGTTGCTCCCTTATCGTTGCAATGAAGGTCCGAGAACCGGATCGCCTGGTGAAATAGGCATTTGGTCCGCCCGTTACAGTATAGAAGTCGTAACAAGAATGTCACAGCGAACGACAAACGCCCGCCGTTCCACCTCTGTTCAAAAGAGTTGATGACGGCATGGCGACGACCGGCAGTAGCCTGTCTACGGGGTTTGGTGGTCGCCTGCGAAGGAGAGCCGAGATGCCAGCTTATGTACAGCATCATCAGGATATCGAAATCGCGCCTGTGATTTGCCCGACATGCATGGGGTTCCTGCCAATGTATGTGCGCGAGGTCGAGCCGCATTGGAGCCTTGCCAAGATCGACTTCGTCTATGAATGCGCCGACTGCGGCGCCGAGGTCCGGCAGACAATCCGGAAACCCGAATTGCTGCGGAACTGATCGCGCGATCGGCGAACCGCTCAACTATTTGCGTTGAACGGAAAAAACGCCCCTTACGCGGGTCAGATGTCTCCCAAACGAGGCTTGTTCTTTGCCGGGAACGCAGGCAGAACAAGCCTCAAGCAAGACCTTTGGGAGCGCCAATTCGTGGCTGAACAGAAGCCCTCGACAGCGATCGAGGCAGTGGAGAGCGGCCTCGCCGCGCAGGGCTACATCGCGAGCCGGCAGATCGCGACGGCCGTCTATTTGTCACAACAGATCGAGAAGCCGATCTTGGTCGAGGGCCCTGCGGGCGTCGGCAAGACCGAGCTTGCCAAGGCGATTGCCGCCTGGCGCGGCAAGAAGATGATCCGCCTGCAATGCTATGAAGGCCTCGACGAGGCCAAGGCGCTCTACGAGTGGAAATACGCCAAGCAGCTGCTCTATACGCAGATCCTCAAGGACAAGCTCGGCGAAGTGCTCGGCGGTGCGAAGACGCTGCACGACGCGCTCGCGCAGCTGCATGATTTCGGCGACGTATTCTTTTCCAAGGAGTTCGTCGAGCCGCGTCCCCTGCTCCAGGCGCTGGAGCAGCCGGGCGGCTGCGTGCTGCTGATCGACGAGATCGACAAGTCGGATGCCGAATTTGAATCGCTGCTACTGGAGATCCTCTCCGACTTCCAGGTCACGATCCCCGAACTCGGCACCGTCTCGGCGATCACGCCGCCGACCGTGATCCTCACCTCCAACAGCGAACGCGATCTCGGCGACGCCCTGAAGCGGCGCTGCCTGCATCTGCATATCGGCTTCCCCGAGCAGCGGCTTGAGGAACGGATCGTCGAGAGCCGCGTCCCCGGTATCTCGCAGACGCTGCGCCGGCAGATGGTCGGCTTCATCCACGAAATCCGCTCGCTGGATCTGAAGAAGCTGCCCTCGGTGAGCGAGACCATCGACTGGGCCCGCGTGCTGGTGCTGCTCCAGGTTTCTGAGCTCGATACCGAGATCGTCAAGGACACGCTCAACGTGCTCCTGAAGTATGAAGCCGACATCGAGGCCGCGACGCCGCAAGTCACGACCTTCATTGCCAAGGCGGCCCGGTCCAACGTCTTCGGTTGACCCGATGCGCGAGAACCTACATCGTTTCTTTCGGGCGGCGCGCGGTGCCGGCGTGCACGTCTCGCCCGCCGAAAGCATTGATGCGATGCGCGCGGTCTCGCAGGTCGGATTTTCCGACCGAACCGTTCTGCGCGATGCGCTTCTGCTAACGCTCGCCAAGTCCCAGGACGAGAAGCTCGCGCTCGGCGACTGCTTTGACCTGTTCTTCAGCCAACCGGAGCCGCGGCAGGACCAGCCCGGGACCGACGACGACGCTTCACAGGAGGCAGATCCGTCGCCTTCCTCCGAGGCGGCAAGCGAAGGGGGCGAAGGTCACCCCTCCGAAGGATTAGGCCCGCTGGCGCAGATGCTGCTGTCTCAGGATCGCAATGCGCTCGCAGCCGCCATTGCAAGCGCCTCCGGTGCAGCCTCGCTCTCCGACATCCGCTATTCCACCCAGCGCGGCATCTTCTCCAGCCGCATCCTCGACGCGATGGGCCTGCAGCGCCTGCGCGACGAGCTCGACGAGCTGACCGCGACCAATCCCGCACTCGCCGAGCGTCTCCGTACCGCACTCGACGCGTTGCGCGAAGCGGTGCGCGACACGGTCGCGCAAGGCCTTGCGCTCTACGCCCGCGAGGAAACCGAGAACCTCCGCAACGAAATCCTGCGCAACGCGCCGCTTGCCCGCATCGAGCGGCGCCATGTCGCGGAGATGCGCGCCCTTATCCGCCGGATCGCACAGCGCCTGCGCGAGCGCTATTCAAAGCCACGCAAGCGCCAGCGCCGCGGTCATCTCGACGTCCGCCGCACGCTCCGCCGCAACGCCGCCTGGGGCGGCATCCCCTTCCTCACCGCCTGGAAGCGCAAGCATCGTGACCGGCCGAAGATCGTGGCGATCTGCGACGTCTCCGGCTCGGTCGCGCAAGTCTCCGACTTCTTCCTGCTTCTGATCCACTCGCTGCACGAGGTGGTCGACGACGTCCGCTCCTTCGCATTCTCCTCACATACGATCGAGGTCAGCGAGATCCTGGAGAAGAAGTCGCCCGAAGAGGCGATGGCCGAGATCATGTCCAAGGTCGGCTTCGGCTCGTCCGACTACGGCTCGTCATTGGTCGACTTCGAGAAGGACTTCATGAGCACGCTGACGCCGCAAACTACGGTGATCGTGCTCGGCGATGCGCGCAGCAACAATCTCGATCCGCGCGCCGACATCCTGCGCCGTATCTCGGAGCGCTCGAAGCGGCTGGTCTGGCTTAATCCCGAGGGACGGCTTGCCTGGGGCTTTGGCGATTCCGAGATGCCGCGCTACGCGACCTTTTGCAGCGTCGTGCGCCAATGTGCCACCGCACAGCAGCTCGAGCGCGCCGTGTCCGACATCGTGGCGACTTATCAGTAGGTCTCAATACGTCGTCAGGCGTCAGCTTCACGCAAGCGCCGCCTGAACGACATTGCACTCCCGGAAGTGATAGGCAATTTCATCAAGCGCGCGCTGCTCCCATTCCTGGGCTTGCGCAAGCCAGAACACGCGGCGTTCGGAATCCATCGCGGCGCGTTCGCGGCAAAGAGATTCCTGACTTCGAATTTCCACCAGCCTGTTCATGCACTCCACTCCTGCCGCGTGAAGCCATTCCCCTGCGAATCAGCGTAACAGAATCCCGAACCCCTCGTCTCACGATTTCTGTGCATATTGCGACGCAGGATGGGACAGCGATGCTTCCCGTGCAATGCGGTAGCTCCACACAATCAAACGCAGATCATTAATTAGTGATCGGAGATCGGGACGATATTCGTGCGCAAACGATCTTAACGCATGTGGCGCAACGACGTGCGGCAATTCGTGAAGAGATGTTCTAAACACTTCACCGAATTCCCGACTCATTGTCGTCGCATGGTCTTCATGCAGCGCCGCTAACAGGGGCGCACGAACGGTACTATCGCTTGAGGCAACATGAGCAACGATTTCGACTTCGATCTTTCACCCGACCAGTGGGAAGCGCTGAAGGCGCTTCGCAAGCCGGTGTCGAACGGTCGCCCCTCGAAGGCCTATGTCGTCGAAAGCCTGGTCGAGCTCGGCCTTGTCGTGGTCGATGACGGCGTGCCGGTGATGACACCGGCCGGGCGCAAGGCGCTGGTGCGCGGATCGTGCCGATTGCTGGATCTCGCGGCCTGACGCACGCGTCAAAAGATCTGCGCGATCACGATCGCGTAAGCGATGAACACGACGCCTAACCCCCACACCATCGCCGGAATCTGTGCCCGCCGGCCGACTGCCACTTCCAGGGCGATGTAGCTCAGCGTTCCCAGGGCCATTCCGTTGATGAGGTTATTGGTCAGCACGGTGACCAATAGTGTCAGCACGATCGGAACCGCATTGCCGAGATCGGTCATATCGATGCGGGCGAGGCCCTGCATCATCAGCACGCCGACGAGCACCAGCGCAGGCGCGGTCGCTTGCGCCGGGATAATGACGAAGATCGGCCAGAAGAACAGCGCGAGGAAGAAGAACCCCGCAACGGTTAGCGAGGTCAGGCCGGTGCGGCCGCCAGCCTGCACGCCGGTGATCGACTCGATATAGGCCGTCACCACCGACGTGCCGAGCAGCGGGCCGACGATGGACGCCGTCGCATCGGTCGCAAATGCGGCCGTGGCATTCGGGATCGAGCCGTCGGGCTTGCGCAGATTGGCGGCGCCGGTGACTCCGATCAGCGTGCCCAGCGTCGAAAAGAATTCGGCACACAGGAAATAGAACAGCAGCGGCAGCGCGACGACGAAATGGCTGAAGAGATAGCCGATATCGAGCGCCATGAAGGTGCTGGTCGGCCAACGCGGCCAAGACATGATCGCTGATGGCACCGACGTCACCATCTTGCCGTTGGCGCCGGGAACGAAGAAGCCGATCACGGTAAGCAATGCGATCGCCAGGATCAGCGCCGCCGGTACCCGGCGCACCACCAGCACCGGCGTGAGCAAGAGGCCGAACAGCGTCAGCAGCACCGGCGGGCTGCGCAGGGATCCCATGGCGATGTAGGTCGACGGGTTCTGGACGACGAATCCGGCGCCGCGTAACGCGATGAAGACGATGAGGGTACCAACCGCCGCCTGGATGCCGATCTTCAGCGCTTCCGGCACGTCCTTTGCGACTTTCTCACGCAGCTTCGACAGGCTGAGGATCAGGAACAGCACGCCAGTGAAGGCGACCATGGCGAGCGCGCCCTGCCAGGGCATGCCCATCTGCTTGACGATGACATAGGTGAAGATGACGTTCGATCCCATCGCCGGCGCAACGGCGAGCGGCAGATTGGCCCACAGCCCCATCATCACCGAGCCGACGATCGCGGCGAGTGCCGTGGCGCTGACGAGATCGGCACGATCCATTCCGGCGTTGGACATGATGGCCGGGTTCACGGCGATGATATAGGCCATCGCAGCGAACGTAGTGGCTCCGGCCATCACCTCGCGGCCAACGCTCGTGCCACGCTCGGTGAGGCCAAAGGTCCGATCGAGCAGCCCGGTAGCTCCGCGCAGCGCCGGTTCTGCGGAAGCTTCTTGCGGCTTCGTCATCTCGTTCATCCCAGTCCCCTACCAAACCACCGGGTGCGCTTCGCCCGTCTGCACGTTGATGAAACCGAGCGGCGCCTGCTCGCACGGCGCCACCAGCACCCAGCTCCAGGGCGCACAGGTCAGCGTGGCAAACATCAGCCGCTCCGGGAATCCCGGATACCAGCGCGGCCGGAACGTCGGCTCGTACATCCAGTCGACCTTGCGGCCTTCTGCATAAAGCGCCTGCATTTCTGCATCGAGCTCTTGCGCCGAACGACAACTCATCAGCCCGCCGACTTCGAAGCGCACGGTGGCGACGAGCTCGCCCTCGCGCACCAGCGCCCATCCGCCCTGAAGCTCGATCAGCGCGTTCACAGCCTTTGCCATCGCCGCGTCAGACGAACCGACCACCCAGATATTGTGCTTGTCGTGCGCCACCGAGCAGGCGACCGCCGTCTCCGGCGTGCGCGGTCCGCAGCCGCGCCAAAACATCTTTGCGACGCGCCCGTCGCCGGAAAAGCGGTCGACAATAGCAAATTTGGTGATGGCTTCACTCTCGTCGCGCTGCACGGCACCGTCACGCACCGGCAGTTCGATTGTGTAGAATTCGGGATGCCAATGGAAGGGACGGATCACCGCCGCTTTCATCGTGGTGCGGCCGGGCTCGGCCCGCAGCTCGAAATCTTGCGGCTTGATCGAACGCTTGATGTTGACCGTCTTCGTTGCCCAGTCCGGCCACTGAATCTCGGGCACCTGGCCGACGTAACGCTTGCCCTCGGAAACCTGGGCGCCATCGGCCCACACTTCGGCGATCGTGAGCTTGGCAATATCGGACAGCAGCACGACGTCACCGAAGCGCCCCGGAGCCAGGCTGCCGACGAACGGCGTGAGGCGCATGTGCCGCGCCGGATTGATCGTGAGACACTGGATTGCGATTTCCGGCGCCAGGCCGGCCTCGATCGCGACGCGCGCATTGTGATCGCTGGCGCCGAGCTCGAGCGTGTGGCTGGCGCTGCGGTCATCGGTGGTGAACGCGATCTGCGACCAGTCCTGCAAACCCCGCGCGAGCAGCCATTTGACGATCTCGTCCATGGCATAGACGCGCAGCTCGACGAACAAGCCGCGCGTGAGCTTGTCCCAGGTCTCCTCCGGCGTCTGCACTTCATGGTCGGACGCAAGCCCGGCTGCTGCAAAGGCGTTGATGGAGGGCAGATCCCGCAAGCCGGAAGCATGGCCCTCGACGACCCCGCGCGCCGCGAACGTCGCCTCGATCATGCCCCAGAGCCGCTTGTAGGAAGGATTGTCGGGATTCCACACCGCCGGCCAGTCCATGACTTCGTCGAGCCCGGTGACCATCAGGCTCTCGCTCATGAAGCGGGCCTGCTCATCGTGGCCATACCAGCCGCCGCCCCATTCGTAGGCCGTCGGCGGCACGGCCGAACCGGGTTGCGGAAAGATTTTTAGCGGCGAGCCACGACGGCGTGCCTCGAACCAGAATTCGAGATTGCGTGCACCGTTGACGTTGGAGAATTCGTGGCTCGCCTCACAGGTCCAGGTATTCCCATGCGGCAGCACCAGCGCGGCCTCCCATTCCGGCGTCAGATGCGAGCTTTCGATATGCTTGTGCACCTCGCCGAAGCCTGGCACGGCGGCAAGATCCGGGCGGTGCGCACGCTCGCGCACCTCGCCGGGATAGCTGCCAGCCGGCCCGATCCAGGCGATGCGCCGTCCCCTAAAGACGATCTCCTGATCCTCGCTCCAGGTGCGGCTGTGCACGTCGAGCAACCTGCCGACCCGCAACGAGCGATCGGCCGGCCGGCGGCCGAGCGCCGTCAGTACCAGGTCCTGGCGAATGCGGACCTCGTCGGGCGCGGTGATCAGGAGATCGTCGGGGATCGCATTCATGGCCTGCCTCATTCTACGCCGGCTCTTTCGGCGCCGCGGTTCGCTTCCGCGGCGATTTGCTGGCCTTGCCGCTACGCGCCGCTGCGGCATCGCGCTGGCGAACATCCTTCAAAAGGGCGGTGAGCGCCCACTCGATCGCGTCGGCGATCTCGGCGCTGGACATGCCAAAGTCCTCGCGCATTGCGTTCCAGGCCAGCACGTTGTTGAGATAGGACGCGAGCGCCTCCGCCTGGCGCACATCCTTCGCGGGGAGATGCCGCACCAGCGGCGCCATCGCCTTGTGATGCTGCCCGATCAGGTGTCGCCGGAAGTCCGCGCGCATCCGTCTGCCCGCCCGCGTCACTGCAATGGCGCGCGCCAGATGCGGATGACGATCGAACCGCTTGCACAGTTTGCGGAAGATATCGGGCAGCTCGTCGGGCGAGGTGAAGGGAATGTAGCTGAAGACGTTGTCCTCGATCCATTCGCCGGCCGCTGCAGACAGCTCCGCACGGGTCTTGAAGTGCCGATAGATGGTTCGCTCGGCCACCTTCGCACGCTTGGCGATCGCGGCCATGGAGATGTCGTCAGCCGCCTCGTCCTCCAGCGTCTCGACAAAGGCCGCAACGATGCGCTGCCGCGTCATCTCGGCATATTCGTCACGAAGGCTGGCGATATGTCGCTTTGCTGTACTCATGTCATAAGTCTGACATTGGGCGGATTGGAGGGTCAAGCCGAGACTTGAGGCAGGCCGCGCCGCAACAATGTGCGCCGGCCTCCTCAGGGCAGCTCCACGGTCCTCTCGCGCACGACTTCGTCTGCCGCCTGAAAAATGGACTTTTGCGCGCCGTCAAAATCGGATTTGCTCTGCGGGCAACTGCGCGCAACGGCGCCGCGCGGACGGCAAAGGAGCTGATCATGAACGGGCTTGGCGGATTGAACAAATCTCCCAACGGCGTTGTCATCGGGCTCGTGCAGCTGCAACTGCCGAATGTCGTGACGCAGGCCGATCTGGCCCGGCAGACCGAGCGTATCGTCTGGATGGTCGGCAAGGCCCGCCGCAATCTCTCCACCATGGACCTTGTGGTGTTCCCCGAATACGCGCTGCACGGCCTCTCGATGGATACCAATCCCGAGATCATGTGCCGGCTCGACGGGCCCGAGGTCGCCGCCTTCAAGCAGGCCTGTGCCGACAACAGGATCTGGGGCTGCTTCTCCATCATGGAGTTCAACCCGGATGGCAATCCCTACAATTCGGGCCTGATCATCGACGATAACGGCGAGATCAAGCTCTACTACCGCAAACTCCATCCCTGGATTCCGGTCGAGCCGTGGGAGCCGGGCGATGTCGGCATTCCCGTGATCGAGGGACCGAACGGGGCGAAGATCGCGCTGATCATCTGCCACGACGGCATGTTCCCGGAGATGGCGCGGGAATGCGCCTACAGGGGCGCCGAGATCATGATCCGCACCGCCGGCTACACCGCGCCGATCCGCGATTCTTGGCGCTTCACCAACCAGGCCAATTCGTTCCAGAACCTGATGGTCACCGCGAATGTCTGCATGTGCGGCTCGGACGGCTCATTCGATTCCATGGGCGAAGGCATGATCGTCAATTTCGACGGCAGCGTGCTGGCGCACGGCACCACCGGCCGCGCCGACGAGATCATCACGGCCGAGGTCCGGCCGGACCTCGTGCGCGAAGCCCGCATCAATTGGGGCGTCGAGAACAACATCTACCAGCTCTGGCACCGCGGCTATGTCGCGGTGAAGGGCGGCGCGATGGACTGCCCCTACACGTTCATGCAGGACATGGTCGCGGGCACCTATCGTCTGCCCTGGGAAGACGAGGTCAAGATCACCGACGGCAGCTCCTGTGGCTTTCCGGCCCCGACGCGGATGTTCGGCAAGACCGCGAAGGCGGCGGAATAGGCCAATTTCGGCTAGATACGCGACAATCTGGCACGGTTGTTGCTCCTTCCTGACGATTGAGACGTCGTCAGAAACGGGGGAGCTATCATGTCGACCATTGCCGCGGCCCCGGCCGCCGAGCGCAAGCCGCTTTACACATCGCTGTTCGTCCAGGTCCTGGCCGCGCTCGTGCTCGGCATCATCCTCGGCATGGCCGTCCCGGACTTCGCCGTCAGCCTGAAGATCCTCAGCGACGCCTTCCTGAAGCTGATCTCGATGATCGTGGCCCCCATCGTGTTCTGCGTCGTCGTGCACGGCATCGCCGGCGCCGGTGACCTCAAGAAGGTTGGCCGGGTCGGCGCCAAAGCGCTGCTCTATTTCGAGGTGATGACGACCGTGGCGCTCGTGGTTGGGCTCATACTCGCCTACATCTTCGGTCCCGGCCACGGCATGAACATCGATCCCTCGACGCTCGACGCCAAGGCCCTCAACACTTATGCCGACAACGCCCATAAGCTCCAGGGCGCGGGCATCGGCTCCTTCCTGCTCAACGTGATCCCGACTACGTCGTTTGATGCGCTATCGCGCAACGACGTGCTCCAGGTGCTGTTCTTCGCCGTCCTGTTCGGCGTCGGTCTCGCATTGGTCGGCGGCGAGAAGGGCAAGCTCGTCACCTCGATGATCGATGCCGCCTCAACCGTGCTGTTCCGTGTCATGGGGCTAATCGTCCGGGTCGCGCCGCTTGGCGTGCTCGGCGCGGTCGCCTATACCGTCGGCAAATACGGCGTCGGCTCGCTGAAGCAACTCGTCTCGCTGGTCCTGCTGTTCTATGTCTCGGTCGGCATCTTCGTGCTCGGCGTCCTCGGCAGCGTGATGGCGCTCGCCGGAATCAACATCCTCAAATTCCTCGCCTACCTGCGCGAGGAACTGACCATCGTGCTGGCGACCGCATCTTCTGACGCGGTGTTGCCGCAGATCATGAAGAAGCTCGAGCGGATGGGTGTGAAGGATTCCGTGGTCGGCCTCGTGATTCCGACCGGCTATTCCTTCAACCTCGACGCCTTCTCGATCTACCTCACGCTCGCCGTCGTGTTCATCGCACAGGCGACCAACACGCCGCTGTCCTTCGGCGATCTGCTGCTGGTGCTCGGCGTCTCCCTGATCACCTCCAAGGGCGCGCACGGCGTGCCGGGCTCCGCGATCGTGATTCTGGCCGCAACACTCAACGCAGTGCCGAGCATTCCCGCGATCGGCCTCGTCCTGGTGCTCTCGGTCGACTGGTTCATCGGCATGGCGCGTGCCGTCGGCAACCTCATCGGCAATTGCGTTGCCACCGTCGTGGTGGCCGCCTGGGAAGGTGACCTCGATCGCGCCAAGGCGGCCAAGGTTCTCGAAGACGGCGAACTGGTGGACGTGACTGCTGGATAGCCCGCGGATCAATCATTCCACTGGAGGAGCGGCGTTCCATACGCCCTCCTCCAGACCGACAGGAAGCGCGGAAACCAGGAGTGCGCCACCGCACCTTTATAGGCCCAGGTGCGATATTTCAGACCCTGTTCCGAGATCAGCTCCTGGTATCCGCCGTGAACCTCGGTTGCGGTCCGGATGTCCTTCAAGATCCCCTGCGCGCAGGTCCGATAGGTATCGCTCCCCGAGGCTTCATCGAAGTCCAGCATGCGATCCGCGAACTCGACGTTGAATGTCGGCCAGGAGGAGCGCCCCTGATAGGCAGGCGCCGCAATCTTGTGGATCATCTTGTTCCGCGGATTATCCGCGGAGACCAGGAAGTGGAACGTGCTGGGGATACGGAAGCGCGGCTCGGCAATCACCAGATCCGTCGTAGCCGCAAACAGCGCGCGCTCGCTCGCATCGTTCATGTCCCAGAAGCCGCGATGCACGCTGACGAAATCCAGCGCGACCGATGACACCGGCGAGCCCGCCGGGCCATCCAGCGAATGCCTGATATAGCCGTCCTTGCCAAACACGTGGAACAGCTCCTTCTTGTATTGCGCAAGGTCGCGCCCGAGCAGCCGCTTCAGCTCGTTCTCGTCGACGATTCCGAGCTGCAGGCCCCACACGAACGTTGTGTAGACGCAGGCGTTGGTGACGAAACGCCTGCGCTCGGCACGAGTATCCGTCGCCGCGGAACGCGGCGCGCGGGCGTCGCACAGCATTGCGCCGCCATCGTATGGCTCGAGCTCGCTTGCAAGCTTGAGGATCGCACGCTTCAGGTCGCCGCCATACTCGGCCAGTAACAGCCGGCCAGCATGCGCGCATTGTGACATCGCCAGGTGGGACGACGCTCTCTCTTCGGCACTCGTCATCTGCTGGAGACCGGCAAGAATGCCGAGCAGCGTATCCGAGGGCCGCGAAAAATAGTTCACGCCGAGATACCGGCCGCGTCCCGCAGGCACGATGGTCGTCGTGACGACGTCAGCGCGAACCGCCTCCAGCAACAGACGGACGCTCTTTTCAAGCAGCCGGGCTCGCCGGACCGCGTCCTGCGAATCCATAATGGTCTCGGGGTCGAGAACGTCGGGATAGAACCAGGCGAAATCGCGCGGGTAATAGGCGGAGGCGTGCGGTGCGCCCGTGACGAGGAAAGCCTCAGTTACCGAAAAGGCGCTGTCCATCGAGTGCCGGTACAGGTCCTCGATGGCTGATAACGAATGATGCGATTTTCTCAGGAAACGATCACCGAGGAAATTGACCGCCTGAAGCGCGTTGGCGACGAAGGTCGCAGCGCCGCCTTGGTAAAACCGATTTCCGCGATGTGACGGCAAGGAAATATCACTGCTCATATGCGCCTGGCGTCTCGTGATCCCGGCGATGGCCGGTCACCGCTCCAAGCATGGCTGATTCGTGTCTCGCCCCGATGACGTCCGGATTCCCGACGGTCAGTTCGAGTTGGCGCGATCCTCCCGCGGCCTGAAGTTCTCGACCACCCTGAGCAGCACCCGTGCACCGGCGTCGGCATCGGCGAGCTCGACATGCTCATCCGGATGGTGACTAACGCCACCGCGACAGCGAACGAAGATCATGCCGACGTCGGCGATGTCGATCATGGCCATGCCGTCATGCCCTGCCCCGCTCGGCAGCTCGAACGCGGAGCCCCCCTCCCCCGCGATCGCCTGCGCAATCTGGTCTTTCAGCCAGGGTGCGCAAGGCGCGGTGCGGTTCTCGTGGGTAACGTCGAGCTGAAGCGCCAATTGCCGGCGTTTTGCGATGGCCTCGATCTGACGGACGATATCGGCAACCGCGCGCTTGCGATGCATGTCGGTCGGCGCGCGCATGTCGATGGTGAACGACACCTCGCCGGGAATGACGTTGGTCGCGCCGGGCCTCGCCTGGATGTAGCCGACGGTGCCGACCAGCCCGCTTTCGTCGGTGCGGCAAAACTGCTCGATGGCGCCGATGCATTCGGCAGCGCCGGTGAGCGCGTCGCGCCGCAGCGCCATCGGCACGGTGCCGGCGTGGCCGGCCATGCCGGTCAGCCGCGCAGCAAGCCGCGTCGCGCCGGCAATCGCGGTGACCACGCCGACGGGCAAGCTCTGCGCTTCCAGCACCGGTCCTTGCTCGATGTGCAATTCGAGATAGGCGAGCAGCTCGCGCCGAGCCCGCGCGGCCGCGCCGATGTGATCGGGGTCGAGGCCAAACTTGACGAGCGCATCGCGCATCGTCACACCGTCACGATCGCGCGTGTTCAGGACGCTCTCGTCGAAGGTGCCGGCCACCGCGCGGCTGCCGAGCAGTGTGGACGCGAAACGCACGCCCTCCTCGTCGGCAAAGCCGACGACTTCGACGGCAAAGGGAAGGCGCTTGCCCCGGCGATTGAGATCGGCGACGCAGGAGATGGCCGTAATCACACCCAGCGGCCCGTCCCATTTGCCGGCGTCGCGCACGGTGTCGTAGTGCGAGCCCAGCATCAGGCAGGGCGCCCCCGGCCGCTCGCCTTCGTAGCGGCCGCAGACATTGCCGACCGCATCGAGATGTGCGCTCATGCCGGCCTCGCGCATCCAGCCCAGGATGAGCTCGGCAGCGGTCCGCAGCTCCTTGCTCAGGTAGATGCGGGTGAGCTTTTCGGGTTCTTCCGAGATCGCACCGAGCTCGTTGATGCGCCGAACGATCTCCTTGCCGAGCGATGCATCGTGAACGGCGTTACCAGCACCCATCTCGGCGAGCTTTCCATCTTCTAGAACCACAGCGGCTGCGGCCCTGGCGGCAATCGATACAAGTTCGGTGCCAGCAAAATCATGCCGACGGCACCATTCCAACCAGCGCGTGGTTAGCATGAATGCGCCTTGCCGGCAGACCGTCCGGCGCCGGTCGTACACATGCCAGAGCCGGTTAAGACTGCTTAACTCAGCTGCATACAATCAGAAAATACTGCCTATAAATTAATCTGCCAATTTCCTCATCAAGAATCTTGACTGAGAAATATAATATATATTTCAGATGCTTGAACGTAAATGCACGTTTCATAACCTCTGGCATGAAGCTTGCGACATCTTATCCGGCTCCGCCAGACCGGCGCAGCCGCGAGATTAAGGCGGGGCATCCGCCAAGGGAGCAACCAATGGATTTTGGCAGGATTTCACGACGGCATTTGTTGCAAGGCGGCGCGGCTCTCACTCTGGGCGCGGCAGCAGGCGTCCGCCCGGCCTTCGCGGCCGACACGACCATCGGCTTCATCTATGTCGGCTCGCGCGACGACTACGGCTACAACCAGGCGCATGCGCAGGGCGCGGCAGCACTGAAGAAGATTCCCGGCCTCAAGGTCGTCGAGGAAGAGAAGGTGCCGGAGACCGACGCGGTCGAGAAGACCATCGAGTCCATGATCAATCTCGACGGCGCCTCCCTGCTCTTCCCGACCTCGTTCGGCTACTACAATCCGCACATGATCAAGATGGCCAACAAGTTCCCGAAGCTGCGCTTCGAGCACTGCGGCGGCCTCTGGAGCGACAAGGATCCGAAGAACGCCGGCAGCTATTTCGGCTACATCGACGAGGCCCAATACATCTCGGGCATCGTCGCCGGCTACACCTCCAAGACCGGCAAGCTCGGCTTCGTCGCCGCCAAGCCGATCCCGCAGGTGCTGCGCAACATCAACGCCTTCGCGCTCGGCGCCAGGCTCGCCAACCCGAAGGCCACCACGCAGGTGATCTTCACCGGCGACTGGTCGATGCCGGTCAAGGAAGCCGAAGCCACCAACAGCCTGATCGACCAGGGCGTGGACGTCCTCACCTGTCACGTCGACGGCCCGAAGACGATGGTCGAGAACGCCGCGCGCCGCGGCGCCATGGTGTGCGGTTATCACGTCAACCAGTCGCCGCTGGCGCCGAAGGCTTATCTCACCGGCGCCGAGTGGAATTGGGAAGCGCTCTATCCGAAATTCGTCAAGATGATCGCCGCCGGCGAGAGCATTCCGAATTTCTATCGCGGCGGCCTCAAGGAAGAGATCGTCAAGACCTCGCCCTATGGCGAAGCCGTCTCCGCCGAGGCGCGCAAGCACGCCGATGACGTCAAGGCCAAATTCCTGTCCGCTGACGGCTACGCCATCTTCAAGGGGGGACTGCTCGACAACAAGGGCAAGACGGTGATCGCAGCCGGCACCGATCGCGGCCAGAAGGATCCTGAACTCGAGAAGATGGACTATCTCGTGGAGGGCGTGATCGGAGCGACTTCGTGACAACGGAAGCGGCGGATCCCACTGAAGCGGTCGGGGCTGTCGCCCCGGCCGCTGATCCCGGATTCCTCCAGCGCCACGGCACGACGATTGAATACATCCTGATCCCGGGCGCGGCGCTAGCCGGCGCGCTCGTGGTCTTCGGCATCTTCGTCGCGATGTTCGGCAAGAACCCGCTCGACCTCTATTTCTACATGTACTACGGCGCCTTCGGCACCTGGTTCTCCTGGCAGAACACACTGACGCGCGCAGCGCCCCTGATCCTCACCGCGCTCTGCACGGCGCTGCCGGCGCAGCTCGGCATGGTCATCATCGGCGGTGAAGGCGCGCTGCTGATCGGTGCGCTGTCGGCGACGAGCGCCGCACTGTTGCTTCAGGGCATGCCGCCGCTCATCGTGCAGATCGCCATGGTCATCGCCGGCGTGAGCGGCGGCGGCTTGTGGATCATGCTGGCGGGCGCGCTGCGGCAGTATCGCGGCGTCAACGAGACGATCTCGAGCCTGCTGCTCGTCTACATCGGCCTTGCGATCCTCAACCATCTCGTCGAAGGCGCGATGCGCGACCCCGCGAGCCTCAACAAGCCGTCGACCCGCGAGATCGGCGCCGCCAACATGATCGGCTCCATTCCCGGCACCGACGTGCATTGGGGTCTCGTCTTCGGCCTGATCGCCGCGGTCGCCGCCTATATCCTGATCTATCACACCGTGTTCGGATTCGCCGCGCGCGTTGCCGGCGGCAACATCCGCGCCGCAAAGATCGTCGGCCTCGGCGTCAGCAAGCTGATCCTGACCATCTGCTTCCTCGCAGGCGGCGCCGCAGGTCTTGCCGGTATGGTCGAGGTTGCAGCCGTACAGGGCCGCACCAACGCCAATCTCGCGGCGGGCTATGGCTTCACCGGCATTCTCGTTGCCTTCCTCGCGCGGCAAAATCCGCTCGCGATCATCCCCGTTGCGATCCTGCTCGGCGGCATCAGCGCCAGCGGCGGCCTGCTGCAGCGTCGCCTCGGATTGCCCGACGCATCCGTGCTGGTGCTCCAGGGCATCATCTTCGTCTTCGTGCTAGCCAGCGATGCGCTCTACGGCCGCATCGGATTTTTGAAGGGAAAGTCCTGAGATGGCTGACGGCTCAATCGGACTCTGGACCGTCCCGCTCGCCGTGCTCGGCGGCGCCATTCGCGTCTCCACACCGTTCCTGTTCGTGAGCCTCGGGGAGTGCATCACCGAGCGCTCCGGCCGCATCAATCTCGGCCTCGAAGGCACGCTGGTGATGGGCGCGATGAGCGCCTACGGCATCTCCTATCTCACCGGCTCCCCCTGGCTTGGCGTGCTCGCCGCCGGCATCACCGGCGCGCTGCTGGGCGCGCTACACGCCGGCATCTGCTCGCTGCCGCGCGTCAACGACGTCGCGGTAGGCATCGCGCTGATGCTGTTCGGCACCGGCCTCGCCTTCTATCTCGGCAAGCCGCTGATCGAACCCACCGCGCCGCGATTGCCCGCAATCGATTTCGGCTGGTGGAGCGACATCCCGCAGCTCCGCGCCGCGCTGCGCGTCAATGTCCTCTTCCTGATCGGCGTCGCGCTGGCGCCGATCCTCTATTGGGCGTTCCGCACCACGCGCTGGGGCCTTCTCATCCGCACCGCCGGCGAAAGCTCGGACGCGGCACGTGCGATGGGTCACTCCGTGCTGCTGATCCGCCTGCGCGCCACCATGGTGGGCGGCTTCCTTGCCGGCATCGGCGGCTCGTTCCTGTCGTTGTTCTATCCCGGCAGCTGGAATGAGGGCCTGTCCTCCGGCCAGGGCATCACCGCCGTAGCGCTCGTGATCTTCGCGCGCTGGGATCCCCTGCTGTGCCTGTGGGCCTCGCTCGCCTTCGGTGGCGCCGCGGCGCTCGGACCCGCGCTGCAATCGGTCGGCGTCACCTCCGGCTATCATCTCTTCAACGCGGCCCCTTACATCCTGACGCTGGCGATCATGATCGTCACCTGCTCGCCGAAACGCACGCTGACCGGAGCACCGGCCGAATTGTCGATCACCCGCTAGAGAGCAAAGTCATGCCCGAGCGCTACCTCAAGTCCGAGCCATATGCCTGGCCTTACAACGGCGATCTCCGCCCCGAGAATACCGCGCTTGTTATCATCGACATGCAGACCGATTTCTGCGGCGTCGGCGGCTATGTCGACAAGATGGGCTATGACCTCTCGCTGACGCGAGCCCCGATCGAGCCGATCAAGAAGCTGCTCACGGCGATGCGCGCCCAAGGCTTTCACATCATCCATACTCGCGAGGGCCATCGTCCCGATCTTTCCGACCTGCCCGCCAACAAGCGCTGGCGCTCGCGCCAGATCGGCGCCGGCATCGGCGATCCCGGCCCTTGCGGGCGTATCCTGGTGCGCGGCGAGCCCGGCTGGGACATCATCGAGGAGCTTAGCCCCCTGCCGGGCGAGCCCATCATCGACAAGCCCGGCAAAGGCTCTTTCTGCGCCACCGATCTGGAACTGATCCTGCGCGTCCGCGGCATCGAGAACATCGTGCTGACGGGCATCACCACCGACGTCTGCGTCCACACCACCATGCGCGAGGCCAACGACCGCGGCTTCGAATGCGTGCTGCTGCACGATTGCTGCGGCGCGACCGACAAGAGCAACCACGAGCACGCGCTCAAGATGATCAAGATGCAGGGCGGCGTGTTCGGCGCGGTCTCGACATCCGACGCCTTCATCGGAGCGATTTCGTGATCATCGGCGAAACGCCCCCGCCGCCGGGCGCCTTCGGCGTCAACGCCATCGCCATGACGATGCGCTTCGGCGACTTTCTGGCGCTCGACAATGTCGAGCTGAAGGTGCGGCCGGGCTCGTTCCATGCCCTGCTCGGCGAGAACGGCGCCGGCAAGTCCACCCTCGTCAAATGCATCATGGGCTATTACCACGCGACCGAAGGCGACATCATCGTCGGCGACCGCGAGCAGGCCATCGCCAACCCGAAGGACGCCCACGCGCTCGGCCTCGGCATGGTCTACCAGCATTTTACGCTGGTGCCGGCCATGACAGTCGCCGAGAACCTCGTGCTGGCGCGCGACGATGTGCCGGCCGTGGTGAACTGGCCGAAGGAGATGAAGGAGCTCGAGGCGTTTCTGGCGCAGATGCCGTTCAAGGTCCCGCTCGGTGCAAGGGTTTCCGACATCTCCGCCGGCGAGCGGCAAAAGTGCGAGATCCTCAAGCAGCTCTATTTAAAGCGCCGCTTCCTGATCCTGGACGAACCGACCTCGGTGCTGACGCCGGCGGAAGCCGACGAAGTGCTCGGCATGCTCCGCGACATGGTCGTCAGGGGCGAGCTGACCATCCTGATGATCACGCACAAGTTCCGCGAGGTCATGGCCTTCGCTGGCGACGTCACCATCCTGCGCCGCGGCAAGCTCGCCGGCGCCGGCAAGGTCGCCGAGCTCACGCCAGATGCGATGGCACGCACCATGATTGGTGCAGAGGAACTGACGGTCCAGCCGCCGCGCACTGGGGAAGCCGGCAAGGCACGCCTTGAGCTGAAAAAAGTCCGCGCGCTCGACGATGCCGGCGCGGTCGCCGTGCACGACGTCTCCCTTACGGTCCGTGCCGGCGAGATCGTCGGCATCGCCGGCGTCTCCGGCAACGGTCAGCGCCAGCTCGTCGAGGTGCTGGCGGGCCAGCGCGAGGCCGAGAGCGGCGAAATCAGTGTCGCGGGCGACCCCTACCACGCCAGCCGCGAGGAGATGCGCCGCCACAGGATGTCGCTTCTCCCCGAGGAGCCGCTGAAGAACGCCTGCGTCGGCGGCATGAGCGTTGCCGACAACATCGCCTTCCGCGAGTTCGATCGCGCCCCGTTCGCGAGCGGCGGCTGGTGGCTCAACCGCGGCGCCTTCCGCGACGACGCGAAGAAGAAGATCGGGCAGTACAAGATCAAGACCCGCACGCCGGACACCCCGATCTCGGCGCTGTCGGGCGGCAATGTCCAGCGCACCGTGCTCGCCCGCGAACTCGGCGGTGACGTCGAGGTGCTGATCGCGGCCAATCCCTGCTTCGGCCTCGACTTCGCGGCGGTCGCGCAGATCCACGCCGAGATCATGGCCGCGCGTAACCGTGGCGCGGCGGTGCTGCTGGTCAGCGAAGACCTCGATGAACTGCTCGAATTGTCGGATCGCCTCGTGGTGATGTTCCACGGCGAATTCGTGTATGAAGCACGGACCAGCGAAGCCGACCTCACCGTGGTCGGCCGGCACATGGCGGGGCACTGACTGGTCGATTGAGCATGATCCTTCCGGAAAACCGCTGCACACTTTTCCGGATCATGCTCCAGGAGGATCGATGGACGACGCATCAGAGCGCGACGAGCACTTTTTGCGTTTGTCCTTCGCGGTCGCCCGCCGCTCCCTCACCCATGGCAACCACCCCTTCGGCTGCATAATCGTCGATGCAGACGGCCAGGTGCTGATCGAGACCGAGAACGGCTACATGCCGGACCACGACGGCACCGCGCATGCCGAGCGCCTCGCGGCCACTCAGGCCTGCCGCACGCTCGGCCGAGAGGTGCTGGCAACAGCGACGCTCTATTCCTCCGCAGAACCCTGCGCGATGTGCGCCGGCGCAATCTACTGGGCCGGCATCGGCCGCGTCGTCTACGGCCTCAGCGAACACCGCCTGCGCGGCGTCACCGGAAACCACCCGGAGAATCCGACGCTCGATCTGCCCTGCCGCGAGGTCTTTGCCAGCGGCCAGCGGCCGACCGAGGTCGTTGGGCCGCTGCTCGAGGATGAAGCCGAAGCGTTGCACGATGGTGTGTGGACGAAGTAGGCGGCACTAGCTGCTACGCTACGAGGAAGCGCGGCCCAAAGGAATCAGCCTAACCTAAAACGAAGATGACGCCGCGGAGGTTGGACGCGGCGTCATCGTCTCGCACCTGAAGAACTCAGGTGGTTAGAACTTCACAGTGATGCCGGAGTACAGCGAGGACTCGGTGCAGGACCCGGTGCTCACTTTCGTCGCACCGACGAAGGTGGTGCAGGCAAAAGCATTGTTGTGGTCGAGGCCGAACTTGTTCTGCCAGTAGCGATAGGCAACCCAGACGTCCACGAAGTGAGAGTACTTGTCACCCCAGATTGCCTTTGAGGCATCGAGGGTCAGGCGGATCGGCTCCGCGTTGAACTCGACCTTGGTGGGATAGACGCCGTTGGCGACGCTGGCCGGAAGCGGCTCGGTGTCCGTTCCCTTCTTGCCGTACCAGGCGGCGCGGCCGCTAATGGAGAAATACTGCATGTTCTGCGGCAGGAAGCCGAGGTCCATGTAGTAGTTGGTTTCGATCGCCCAGGTCGGCTTGAACGACGTGTTGCCGTCGGCGATACACGGGGCAGACCAACCGGCGCCGCACTGCGAGAAGGAGTTGTGGTTGGCGAACTCCCAATAGACCAGCGGCGCTACGTTGAAATAGCCCTTGTATGGAAGGTCGAAGGCGAACTGCAGACCGCCGACCACGTCGCGCTTGGCGGCGCCGAAATAGCGGTTCTCCGTATTGGCATCCATGCCAACCTCGAACGAGATGTTGTGCAGCGGCCCCATGGTGAAGGCCTTGGTGTTGAAGATCTCGTTCCAGCCGAAGGTCGAGCGGAACAGGCCGTAGATTTCGGTTGCGCCGGCGCAGCTTGTGGGCGTCGCCGCAAAGCCTGCAGCCGGTGACACGATCACGCCGGTAGCGGTGCAAGGCCCTGCCGGATCGTTGTGGTCCGACTTGAACATCGAGATCGTGAAGAAGTTTGTGCCGTACGCCCAGGCGTCGAAGTGCGTGAAGGAATAGACCTGCTTCGTCGTCTTGGCGTTGATCACACCATTGGTGTTGGTGAACGCGCCGGGCTGTGAGGCATTGAAGATGTAAGAGAAGGTGACACGGTCGTCGATCACCAGGAAGAACGGCAGGTCCGCTGCCTTCTTGGCAGCCTTGACCGGCAGATCCGCCGCCTGAGCCAAGCCGGTGGTGGCAAGCGTAGCAAGTGACAGCGCCGCGGCTGCAATTGCCTTGAAACGAAACGACATCCTGAATACCCCCAAGTTTGGACACGTAAAAATGAACGTCCCTTGGTGCGACACTTGCGCCGATCTCCCGGGGTGAGAAGCCTCAACTTTTTTCAAGGCATGCCGCATGTTTCGGCAGCAGGCGGCGTTGCACCGCGGAATTTCAGGAGTTTTTGCGCTTCGCGATCGCCTGCGCCCGGCAACGTAATGCCCGTCCTTGCCGGACATTCCCGTTTGATTCTGCTTGTCTTTCACGTCGCTCCGACAGCGCGGACATGATCGCCGGTGACGTCGGTCGCGTCGGCCCGGAATTGCATACGCGTGCTGGCGCGATTTTGCTCAACTTCACGTCAAGCCTGCACAGCGGGTTCCGATTTGGATTGGACCGTCACAATTCTGCAACAGGCATCGCTTGCGGAGACAAGGGTAAAGGCACTCCCGAATTCCGGCTGGGGACAATCATCGGCTGGCGCGGACCGCGACTCGCAGCACCGGCCGCCTGCCGAAGCGTTGAGCAAGGGATGACGCTTTTTCACACCTTACGCGGCGGTTCAAACTAGCCCAGTATTGAGGCACTTCACCCCATGCAAGCGCATCAGCGAATGTTAGATCCGACGCCTAACGGCCTGCATTCCGGCGAGTCCCCGCTGCTTCAGACGCTCGGGCTCACCAAGCGCTATGGCGATTTCCTCGCCAACGATTCCATCGACATCGATATCTGGCCAAAGCAAATCCACGCTTTGCTTGGCGAAAACGGCGCCGGCAAGTCGACGCTGGTCAAGGCGATCTACGGACTGATCCAGCCCAGCGCCGGCGAGATTCGCTGGCAGGGGCAGCCCATCATGCTGTCCGGCCCCTCCGAGGCGCGCAGCCGCGGCATCGGCATGGTGTTCCAGCATTTCTCGCTGTTCGACAATCTCACCGTCGCCGAGAACGTTGCGCTCGGCCTCGACGGCAAGGAATCCTTCAAGGACATGTCGGCACGGCTGGAGCAGGTCTCGAAGACTTACGGACTGCCGCTCGATCCCAAACGCGAGGTCTGGCAATTGTCGGTCGGCGAGCGGCAGCGCATCGAGATCGTGCGCGCGCTGATGCAGGACCCGAAATTCCTGATCCTGGACGAGCCCACCGCGGTGCTCACGCCGCAGGAAGCCGACCAGCTCTTCATCGTGCTGGAGCGCCTCAAGGCTGAAGGCCGCGCCATCCTCTACATCAGCCACAAGCTGGAGGAGGTGAAGCGCCTGTGCGACACTGCCACGATCCTTCGCGGCGGCAAGAAGGTGGACACCTGCAATCCCAGGCTCGAGACCGCGGCCTCGCTCGCGCGCATGATGGTCGGTGGCGAGATCAAGGAGGTGAAGGCGGCGGCTGGCCGGAAGACCACGGTGCCGCGGCTCGTCGTCAACGATCTATCGCTTGCCCCAGGCGAAGCACATGGCGTGCGGCTCGAGCACATCTCGTTCGAACTCAAGGGCGGCGAAATTCTTGGCATTGCGGGCGTCGCCGGTAACGGCCAGGACGAGCTGTTCGCGGCGCTCTCCGGCGAGCGCCTCTCGAAGGACCCCGGCACGGTGGTGATCGAGGGCATTGCCGCCGGCCACCTCTCGATCACGCAGAGGCGCAAGCTCGGCGCCGCCTTCGTGCCCGAGGAACGGCTCGGCCACGGCACCGCGCCGCGCATGAAGCTGTCGGAGAACGCACTGCTGACCGGGCACGCCGCCAGCGGCATGGTCCATCACGGCTTCATCGACACCGCGGCCACGCTGAAGACGGTCGATCGCGCCACCGAAACGTTTGACGTGCGCAAGGCCAAGCGCGATCCGGAAGCTGCGAGTCTTTCCGGCGGCAATCTGCAAAAATTCATCGTCGGACGCGAGATCCTGCGCAACCCGGCGGTGCTGGTGGTGAGCCAGCCGACCTGGGGTGTCGATGCCGGTGCCGCCGCCGTCATCCGTCAGGCGCTGCTTGATCTCGCGACCGCGGGCGCCGCCGTGCTCGTGACCAGCCAGGACCTCGACGAACTCGCCGAGATTGCCGATCGCATCGCCGTGATGTTCCACGGCCATCTGTCCGCCCCGCTCGCCACCGCTGATGCGACACGCGAAAAGCTCGGCCTTCTCATGGGCGGCAGCAGCCTCGAGCCGAAGGAGGCCGCGCATGCAGTTGGTGCTTGAGAAGCGCGCCGAACGCTCCAACACGATCGCGCTGGTCTCGCCGCTGATCGCGATCGGGCTGACGATCGTCACCATGACCATCCTGTTCGCAATCCTCGGCAAGAATCCCCTGCTCGCGCTGCATGCCTATTTCATCGCGCCTTTGACCGACAGTTATTCGCTTCAGGAGATCGCGGTGAAGGCGACGCCGCTGGTGATGATCGCGATCGGTCTGTCGCTCTGCTATCTCGCCAATGCCTGGAACATCGGCGCCGAGGGGCAGTTCCTGATCGGCGCGGTCGCCGGAAGCTGGATCGCGGTGAAGACGCAGGGTACCGACGCCGGCCCCTGGGTGCTGCCGGCGATGCTCGTGCTCGCCGCGGCCGGTGGCGCGCTCTACGCGCTGATCCCGGCGATCTGCAAGGTGAAGTTCGGTGCCAGCGAAATCCTCACCAGCCTGATGCTGGTCTATGTCGCCGATCTCTTCCTCGACTATCTCGTGCGCGGACCCTGGCGCGATCCGCACGGCTTCAACTTCCCGACCACGGCCGAATTCGATCCGGTGGCGACAGTGCCGCTGCTGATCGAAGGCGGCCGGCTGCATCTCGGCTCGATCATCGCGCTGCTCGTCGTCGCAGCAGCAGCGATCTTGCTTGGGCGCACCATCAAGGGTTTTGAGATTCGCGTTGTCGGTGCTGCGCCCCGCGCCGCACGGTTCGGCGGCTTCAATTCCAACCAGCTGGTCATCCTGACCTTCGCGGTCTCGGGCGCACTCGCGGGCATAGCGGGCATCATCGAAGTCGCAGGTCCGGTCGGGCATCTCCAGCCCGGCATCTCGCCGGGCTACGGTTTTACCGCGATCATCGTCGCCTTCCTCGGCCGCCTGAACCCGCTTGGAATATTAATTGCAGGCCTTTTTCTCGCACTGACCTTTATCGGCGGCGAGCAGGCGCAGATCGCGATGAAGATCCCGTTGGATGTCACCAAGGTGTTTCAGGGCATCCTGTTGTTCTACGTGCTCGCCTGCGATTCCCTCATTCTCTACCGCTTCAAGCTGGTGTTGCCGAACCGACAGGTGGCTCGTGGAACTCATTGAGGCCATCATCCTGGCGGTGCTCGCCGCATCGACGCCGCTGCTGATCGCGGCGACCGGCGAGCTCGTGACCGAGCGCTCCGGCGTGCTCAATCTCGGCGTCGAGGGCATGATGATCGTCGGCGCGGCCTGCGGCTTCGGCGGCGCCTGGCTCACCGGCTCGATCTTCATCGGTGCTCTCTTCGGCATCGTCGCAGGCGCGCTGATGTCGCTGGTGTTCGCGCTGATGGCACTCGGGCTCGCCGTCAACCAGGTCGCGACGGGTCTCGCGCTGACCATTCTCGGCGTCGGTCTCTCCGGCCTGATCGGCGCGGGCTTCGTCGGCGAGCGCATCACGCCGGCCGCGCACCTCTATATTCCGGGCCTCACAGACCTTCCACTAATCGGCCGTGTGCTGTTCGGCGAGGACGCCTTCGTCTATTTCTCTCTCGCTCTGATCGTCGGCGTCTGGTGGTTCCTGTACCGCACACGGGCGGGGTTGATCCTGCGCGCCTGCGGCGACAACCACGTCTCCGCGCATGCGCTCGGCTACCCCGTGCTGCGCATCCGCACCTTCGCGGTGATGTTCGGCGGCGGCTGCGCTGGACTTGCCGGCGCTTATTTGCCGCTCGCCTACACGCCGTTCTTCATTCCCGGCATGACCGCAGGCCGCGGCTGGATCGCGCTTGCGCTGGTCGTGTTCTCATCTTGGCGGCCCGGCCGGCTCGTGGTCGGCGCTTATCTGTTCGGCGCGGTGACGATCCTGCAACTGCATGCGCAAGGCTGGGGCGTCGGCATTCCCTCGCAATTCATGTCGGCGCTGCCTTACCTCGCGACCGTCATCGTGCTGGTCCTGCTCTCCCGCGCGCGCGCCGGCGGCTCGACCGCACCGGCCGCGCTCGGCACCGTGTTCGTGCCTGACCGCTGAGTTTTATTTCCGCGGCGTGCGCGATGGGGCGCGCATGTTGCGGATCGTGGCTTTCCCCTGATGTTTGGAGATTGATGATGAGGAAATCACTTCTTGCGCTGGCTGCTGGCCTTCTGCTTGCCGGAAGCGTCAGTGCAGCCTCCGCCGCCGACAAGCTGAAAGTCGGTTTCATTTACCTCGGCCCGATCGGAGACCTCGGCTGGACCTACCAGCACGACCTCGGCCGGCAGGCGCTGGTGAAGGAGCTGGGCGACAAGATCGAGACCACCTATCTCGAGAACGTACCCGAAGGTCCCGACGCCGAGCGCGCCATCGAGCAGCTCGTCCGCGCCGGCAACAAGCTGATCTTCACGACGTCGTTCGGCTACATGGACCCGACGCTGAAGGTCGCCAAGAAGTATCCGAATGTGCATTTCGAGCACTCGACCGGCTACAAGCGCGACAAGAACATGTCGACCTATTCGTCGAAGTGGTACCAGGGCCGCTACATCCAGGGCCTGATCGCAGCCAAGATGTCGAAATCAGGCGTGCTCGGCTATATCGGCTCGTTCCCGATCCCCGAGGTCGTCTCCGGCATCAACGCGACGATCCTGGCGGCGCAGACGATCAACCCGAACATTAAGGTCAAGATCATCTGGGCCAACACCTGGTTCGACCCGGGCAAGGAGGCCGACGCCGCCAAGGCGCTGATCGACCAGGGCGCCGACGTGATCATGCAGCACACGGATTCGCCCGCCGCGATGCAGATTGCCAGCGAACGCGGCAAGTTCGCTTTCGGTCAGGATTCCGAGATGATCAAGTTCGGTCCCAAGACCCAGCTGACCTCGATCCTCGACACCTGGGGCCCCTACTACATCGAGCGCGTCAAGGCAGAGCTTGCCGGCACCTGGAAGTCCGAGGACACTTGGGGCGGCCTCGACAGCCACATGTTCGCGATGGCGCCCTACACCAACATGCCTGACGACGTGAAGAAGATCGCCGAGGATGCCCAGGCCGCGATCACCGCGGGCAAGCTGCACCCGTTCAGATGCCCGGTCATTGGGCAGGACGGCAAGGAGGTCGAGTGCAAGGGCGGCGCCAATCTCGACGCCGGGCAGATCCTCGGCATGAATTTCTACGTCAAGGGCATCGACGACAAGCTGCCGGGCAAGTAGCACGCTTCTTGCATTGACTATATCACCTGCTCCTCCCGGAGGAGGTTTGGAGGGGGTGGCCAGAAGCACCCGGCACTTGTGGTCGCCCCCTCCTTCTATTCTACGTGTACTACCCCGCCTGCATGGCCCGCGCCGCGGAACTGTGACGCCGGATAAGATCAGGGACGTCCAGTCCCGGGATCGCACCGTCGATCACGGCCCATTTTCCCGCCACCATCACCCGATCGGCCCGATGCGCCCCGCACAGCACCAATGCGGCCAAGGGATCGCCGTGGCCGGAGAAGCGCAATTCGTCGAGCTTGAACAGCGCGAGGTCAGCCGCCTTGCCGACCGCGATCTCGCCGAGTTCCGGCCGGCCGACGCACGCCGCCGAGCCCTTGGTGGCCCAGCGCAGCGCATCCTTGTGGCTGACTTTGGTCACCCCGTAGCGCGCCCGTTGCAGCAGGAACGCGGCCCGCACCTCCTGCATCAGGTTCGACCCGTCGTTCGAGGCGGAACCGTCGACACCGATACCGATCCCGACGCCAGCGTCTTCCATCTCGCACACCGGACAGCAGCCGGAGGCCAGGAGCTGGTTGCTGCAGGCGCAATGACTGATGGTGGTCTTGGCCTTGCCGAGCCGCTTCATCTCGTCCGCGTTGAAGAAGATACCGTGGGCGAGCCAGGTCCGTGCGTTGAGCCAGCCGCATTGATCGAGATAGTCGAGCGGACGGCAGCCATACATCTGCTGGCAGAATTTGTTCTCGTCCTCGGTCTCGGCGAGATGAGTGTGCAGGCGCACGTCGAGCTTATCGGCGAGATCGGCGGTGGCGCGCATCAGCGATGTCGTCACCGAGAACGGCGAGCAAGGGGCGAGCGCGATCTGCACCATCGCATCCGCGCCGCGCTGGTGATACTTGGCCACCACGCGCGCGCTGTCGGCGAGGATCGTGTCCTCGTCCTGCACGACACTGTCGGGCGGCAGACCGCCGTCGCGTTGCGACAGGTTCATCGAGCCGCGCGTCAGCAGCACGCGCACACCGAGCCGCTTTGCGACGTCGACCTCGATATCGACGGACTCCTCGAGCCCCGCCGGGAAGACGTAGTGATGATCCGTCGTCGTGGTGCAGCCCGAGAGCAGGAGCTCGGACATCGCCACGGTGACGCCGAGCTGCAGCCGTTCCGGCGTCAGCTTCGCCCAGACCGGATAGAGCGCCTGGAGCCAGGGAAACAGCTCACGGTCCATCGCCGCCGGCAACGCCCGCGTCAGGGTTTGGTAGAAGTGATGATGCGTGTTGATCAGGCCGGGAAGCACGACATGGTCACCCGCATCGAACACCCCGACATCGGCCGTCGCAGGATTGCCGCCGGCCGGCACCAGCTCGACGATCCGGCCGTCCTTCGCCACGATCCCGCGCTCTGCACCGTCGGCGAGGATCGCCAGCGGATCCCTGATCCAGATCGGCTTTGCGTCGCTCATGATCCCAGTTCTCCTCGTATCCACCGAAGACGGGCCTGCAAGGCAGAGGCCAGCCCGAGTGCGTTATCACCGCGAGTTGTTGTTGCCACTTGGCTCTGGTCTTGCAAGACTTTCTCTCGGTTCGATTCACTCGGTGCAAGCGCGGCGCAGCTATGGATTTGAATACCATCACGACGGTGTCGCATCCACAAACGCGCTGCGACCTGCCCGCTTGGACGGCAGGTGATGCTTGGCTCGCAGGCGGCACCTGGCTGTTCTCGGAGCCGCAGGCGCACCTCACTCGGCTGATCGATCTCACCGATCTGAAATGGCCGGCGCTGACGATCACCGAGACCCATCTCAGCGTCGCAGCTACCTGTACCGTCGCACAGCTCGATGGCTTAGCCTGCCCGCCCGACTGGCTGGCAGCACCGCTGATCGGCCAGTGCTGCCGGGCCTTCCTCGCCTCGTTCAAGATCTGGAAGACCGCGACCGTCGGCGGCAATCTTTGCATGTCGCTGCCGGCGGGACCGATGATCTCACTCACCTCGGCGCTCGACGGCGTCTGCACGATCTGGAAGGCCGGCGGCGGCGAGCAGACAATTCCTGTCATCAACTTCGTTACCGGCGACCAGCGCAATCTTTTGACGCCGGGCGACCTGATCCGACAGATCGATATCCCGGTCGCCACGCTGAAGCGCCGCACGGCGTTTCGCCATATCTCGCTCGCCCCGGTCGGCCGCTCCGCGGCGCTTCTGATCGGCAGTCTCGACGCCGATGGCATGCTGGCGCTGACAGTGACTGCATCGACGGTGCGGCCGATCCGGCTATCCTTTTCCAAGGCCCCGGTCGCGAGTGCGCTTCGCGACGCCATCGCGCAACAGATCACGGACGAGCTGTACCACACCGACATCCACGGCAAGCCGCTCTGGCGCAAGCACATGACGCTGCGGCTCGCCGAGGAGATCCGCAGTGAACTTCTCGGGGCGAGGTCCTCATGAGCTTCGAGGTCAACGGCACGCCGTTTCCGCAAGCGCCTCGCGCCGGCCAGTGCCTGCGCACGTTCCTGCGCGAGCTCGGCCAATTCGGCGTGAAGAAGGGCTGCGATGCCGGCGACTGCGGCGCCTGCACCGTGCTGCTCGACGGCGAGCCGGTGCATAGCTGCCTGATCCCTGCGTTCCGCGCCGAGGGACGCGCTATCACCACGATCGAAGGCCTTGGCGGCGAGCACGGCACGCATCCGATGCAGCAGGCATTTCTCGATGCGCAAGGCTTTCAATGCGGCTTCTGCACGGCCGGCATGATCCTGACCTGCGCCTCGCTGAACCAGGCGCAGCGCACCGATCTCGGCACCGCGCTCAAGGGCAATATCTGCCGCTGCACCGGCTATCGCGCGATCGAGGATGCGACCCTCGGAAAAAACAATATCGAGGAGAGCGTCGAGGCCGGCGCCGCATTCGGCCGGAGCCTGCCGGCGCCCGCAGGTCCCGACGTCGTGCGCGGCAAGGCGCGCTACACCTTCGACACGGAGATCGACGGCCTGCTGCATATCAAGCTGCTCCGCTCGCCTCATGCCCACGCGAAGATCGTCGCGATCGACACATCGGACGCCCTTCGCGTTCCCGGCGTGCATGCGGTGCTGACGCATCAGGATGCACCTTCGGTGCTGATGTCGACCGCGCGGCACGAGAAGGACTGGATGGATCCCGAGGACACCCGCATCCTCGACGATGTCGTCCGCTTCATCGGACAGAAGGTTGCCGCCGTCGTCGCGGAGAGCGAGGGCGCCGCCGAAGAGGCGTGCCGCCGGATCAAGGTCGATTACGAGATTTTGCCTGCGCTGATTGATCCGGAGATGGCGATGGCGCCGGGCGCACCGATCATCCACCCTGACCGCACCACCGCGAACCGGGTCGCCGATGCCCAGCGCAACCTGGTCGCGGAGACCCATGGCGAGTATGGCGATGTCGCGGCTGCGCTCGCCACATCCGCCGTCACTTACGAGGCCACCTTCCACAGCCATCGCGTGCAGCACGCCGCGCTGGAGACCCACGGCGGTCTTGCCTGGCTTGATGAGGCAGGCGCACTCAATGTCCGGACCTCGACACAGGTCCCATTTCTGACTCGACGAGCGCTGTCGGACATCTTCCAGCTTCCCATGGACAAGGTCCGCGTGTTCTGCGAACGCGTCGGCGGCGGCTTCGGTGGCAAGCAGGAGATGTTCGTCGAGGACATTTTGGCCCTTGCCGCACTGAAGACCGGGCGGCCGGTCAAGCTGGAGCTGACCCGCGAGGAGCAGTTCATCGCGACATCGACGCGGCATCCGATGCGGGTCCACATCAAGGCCGGCGCCGATGCGGAGGGCAAGCTCACCGCGCTCCAGCTCGACGTGCTCTCCAACACCGGCGCTTACGGCAATCACGCCGGCCCGGTGATGTTCCACTCGTTGTCCGAGTCCATCGCCGTCTACAATTGCCCGAACAAGAAGGTCGACGGCTTCGCCGTCTACACCAACACGGTGCCGGCGGGCGCGTTTCGCGGTTATGGCCTGCCGCAGACGCAGATCGCGGTCGAAGCCGCGATCGACGAGTTGGCCACGCAGCTCGGCATCAGCCCCTGCGACATGCGCAGGCGCAACGTCGTCAAGCTCGGCGACCCCATGCTGTCGCCGCCGCCGTCCGAATTCCACGACGTGCTCTATGGCTCCTATGGGCTCGACCAGTGCCTCGACCTCGTCGAGCGCGCGATGCAGGCGGATGGCCCGCAGCCGGAGCTGTCGCCGGAATGGCTGATCGGTGACGGCGTCGCGCTGACCATGATCGACACGGTGCCACCAGCCGGCCACATCGCGGACGCGATGATCGCGCTCAACGACGACGGCGGCTTCGACCTCACCGTCGGCACCGCTGAGTTCGGCAACGGCACCAGCACCGTGCACCGGCAGATCGCGGCAACGACGCTGGCGACCACTGTCGACAGGATTCGCCTGCGCCAGTCCGACACCGCCCATGGCGGCCACGACACCGGAGCCTATGGCAGCGCGGGCACCTTCGTCGCCGGCAAGGCGACGCATGCCGCGGCGATGCAGCTCGCAACTGATCTGAAGGTGGCGGCTGCGGATGCCTGGTTGTGCGACGTCGGAACTTGCACGCTCGAGCGTGAGACGGTCGTCAGTGGCGTCCGACGCATGTCCTTTGGCGAGCTGGCGAAACTTGCCCGCGAACGCGGCCAGCCACTCACGGCCAATGGCAATTCCGGCGGCACGCCGCGCTCGGTCGGCTTCAACGTCCAGGGTTTTCGCGTCGCCGTGAACAAGGGCACCGGCGAGCTCAGGATTCTCAAGAGCGTGCAGGCGGCGGACGCGGGCGTCGTCGCCAATCCGATGCAGTGCCGCGGCCAGGTTGAGGGCGGTGTCGCGCAGGCGCTCGGGGCTGCGCTCTATGAGGAGATGGTGATCGACGCAACCGGTCGCGTTACCAACCCGAAATTCCGCGACTACCATTTGCCCTCTTTCGCCGACGTTCCGCGCACAGAGGTCTTCTTCGCCGAGACCTCCGACACGATCGGGCCGCTCGGCGCGAAGTCGATGAGCGAGAGCCCGTACAATCCGGTCGCCGCCGCGCTCGGCAACGCCATCGCGGATGCCACCGGCATCCGCTTCACTGCGCCGCCCTTCAAGCCGGACCGGCTGTTTCCGGCACTGCACGAGAAATTTGGATAAGCATATTCGGGGGATTGATCCATGACCAGCGCAGTGCATCCCGTCGACGAGGTTTTGCCGGTCCCGCGCCTGTTGGCGCTAGGGCTCCAGCATGTGCTGGTGATGTATGCCGGTGCAGTTGCCGTGCCCCTGATCATCGGACGCGCGCTAAAACTGCCGCCGGAGGACGTCGCCTTCCTGATCAGCGCCGACCTGTTCGCGTGCGGGCTCGCAACGCTGGTCCAATGCCTCGGCTTCCCTGGCGTCGGCATCCGCCTACCCGTCATGATGGGCGTGACCTTTGCCTCGGTCGGCCCGATGCTGTCGATGGCGACAGCGCCTGATATCGGCCTGCTCGGCATCTACGGCTCCGTGATTGCAGCCGGCCTGTTCGGCATCATCGTCGCGCCGTTCGTCAGCCGGCTGCTGCCGCTGTTTCCTCCCGTCGTCACCGGCACCATCATTCTCGTCATCGGCATCTCGCTGATGCGCGTTGGCATCAACTGGGCGGGCGGCGGCCTGCCGACCTTGACGAAGATGGTCGACGGTATCCCCGGCAGCTTCCCCAATCCCGCCTATGGCCAGTTGCAGGGGCTCGGCATCTCGCTGTTCGTGCTGCTCTTCATTCTCGGCCTGATCAAATGGGGCACCGGCTTCCTCGCCAACGTCTCGGTGCTGCTCGGCATCATCGCCGGCGCCGTGCTCGCGACCATTTTGGGCGTGATGCATTTCGACAAGGTCGCGGCGGCGTCCTGGGGCGCGATCGTGATCCCGTTCCGCTTCGGCGTGCCGCAATTCCATCTCGTGCCTGTCATCACCATGTGCGTGGTCATGATCGTGGTGATGATCGAGTCGCTCGGCATGTTCCTCGCGCTCGGCGACATCACCGGCAAGTCGATCGACCGCGAAGCCCTGAGCAAGGGCTTGCGCGCCGACGGCGTCGGCACGCTGCTCGGCGGCATCTTCAATACCTTTCCCTACACCTCGTTCTCGCAGAACGTCGGCCTCGTCTCGGTCACAGGCGTGCGCTCGCGTTGGGTGACGGTGACGGGCGGCGGCATCATGCTCGTGCTCGGGCTGCTGCCGAAGCTTGCCGCACTGGTCGAGGCCGTGCCGCTGGTGGTGCTCGGCGGTGCCGGCCTCGTGATGTTCGGCATGGTCGCGGCAACAGGTGCACGCATCCTCACCTCGGTCGATTTCCGCAACAACCGCTACAATCTCTTCATCGTCGCGATCTCGATCGGCTTTGGCCTGATCCCGCTCGCAGCACCCGGCTTCTTCAGGAATCTTCCGCACGATCTCCAGCCGCTGCTGGAGTCCGGAATCCTGCTCTGCGCAATCGTCTCGGTGCTGCTCAATGCCTTCTTCAACGGCCTGAGCGGCGGCGCTGCAGCGGAAGCCGATGCAGCCGCAGTCGCATCATCCGCACAACATGTTTAACTGCCGCGATAGGTCGAATAACTCCACGGTGTGACCAGCAGCGGCACGTGGTAATGATTCTCCGGCTCGCTGATCGCAAAACGCAGCGGGATCTCGTCGAGGAACGGCGGATCTGACAGTGGCACGTTGCGCTCGGCGTAATACCTGGCGACGCTGAAGCGGAGCTCGTAGCGGCCGATCGGCAGCGGACGGCCACCGATCAATGGCTGGTCGGTACGGCCGTCTGCGTTGGTGACGGTGCGCGCGATCACGCGGCTCTCGCCGAGATTCGCGAGCTCGACGAGCTCCACCGCAATCCCCGGCGCGGGCCTGCCGGCGTGATTGTCCAGGACATGCGTGGAAAGCCGGCCATGCACTTTCAGTTTGTCGTCAGCGCTGACGAGCTGATCGAGCCGCAGCGCCGAGATACGACCAATCTCCTCGATCGCGCGCCGCGTCTCGGTCTTGGCGATATTGCGCAGCCGCGTCTCGAAGTCGCGCAGCACGGAATCCTTGGTGTGACGGCGCACGCAGACGATATAGGGGATGCCGAACTTGTCACGATACGCATTGTTGACGCGCTCGAACGCGGCGAATTCGGCCTCCGACAACCGGTCGAGGCCGGCGCTGTTCTGCTCGTCGGTCGATTCCGCTGTGAGGCCTGCCGCGCGCTGGGTCTTGTTGGCGAGATCGGGATGCGCCCGGATCAGTGCCAATTGCACATCGGGCTCCGCACTCTGGATCGCTGCCATCAGCGCGGCATGCAATTGATTGATGCCGGCAAACGGCCGCTGTCCCGCGATCTGCTCGGCGATCCACGGCGAATATTCGACGACATTGGCAAGAGCGGCGACGAAATCGGCCTTGCTTGCAGCGTTGAGGTCGGCGAGCGAAATCTGTGACATCGTGGCTCTATCCGATCTCGAACGCATCGGCCGCGAGACCCGCATGCTTGTCGTGCCAATGCTGGGCGATCTGCAACCGCGTCGGCACCCAGACGCGCTCGTGCTTGCCGATATAGTCGAGGAAGCGGATCAGCCCCGCGGCGCGGCCGGGCCGGCCGGCGATACGGCAGTGTAGCCCCACCGACATCATCTTCGGCGCGGTCTCGCCTTCGGCATAGAGCACGTCGAAGGCGTCTTTCAGATAAGTGAAAAATTGCTCACCTTCGGCAAAACCCTGCGGATTGATGAAGCGCATGTCGTTGGCATCGAGCGTGTAGGGAATGACGAGCTGCTTGCCGCTCGCGCCCTTGACCCAATAGGGCAGATCGTCGGCATAGGAATCGCAGAGATAGAGGAAGCCGCCCTCCTCCATCAGCAGACGGTTGGTGTTGATCGAAGAGCGCCCGGTGTACCAGCCGAGCGGCCGCGATCCCGTGGCCTCGGTATGGACGCGAATGGACTCGGCGATTTCGGCGCGCTCCTGCGCTTCGGTCATGTCCTTGTGCTCGATCCATTTCAGGCTGTGGCTCGCGATATCCCAGCCCGACTCCTTCATCGCAGTGACGATTTCCGGGTTGCGCTTCAGCGCGGTGGCAACGCCGAACACGGTCGTTGGCCACTTCCGCTCGCTGAACATCCGCCACAGCCGCCAGAAGCCGGCACGCGAGCCATATTCGAACATCGATTCGATATTGGCGTGGCGCTGGCCCGGCCACGGCTGCGCGCCGAGCACGTCGGACAGGAACGCTTCGGAGGCGCGATCGCCGTGCAAAATGTTGTTCTCGCCGCCCTCCTCGAAATTGACGACGAACTGCACCGCGACCTGCGCGTTGCCAGGCCAGTGCGGATGCGGCGGGTTACGGCCGTAACCGCGGAGATCGCGCGGGTAGCGGGCGTCTGGCAACTCAGACTTCCTCGAAGCGGATCGGGAGAGCGCCCTTCCACAGCACGCTCTTGCCGAGGGTCGCGAGATTCTCCAGGCCCGAGGTCACGGTGATGAAGTGGTTGCCGGCGAGCTGGCCCATCTTGCTGGCGAAGCTCACGCCACCATAGGCCATCAGGATCTCGGTCTCGCTAATGCCGCCGGGATAGAGGATGATCTGGCCGGGCGCGGGATAGCTGGTGTGGTTCTCGTAGCCGACGCCGAAATCGAGATCGCCGAGCGGCATCCAGACCGCTTCGCCGCTCCAGCGCACGTGGATGATGTGGCTTTCGAACGGCAGCGCCTTACGGAACGCTGCGACGGTCTTGGGCGCCGCCTGCTCCTCGAAGCGGGCATCGAAGGTGAAATCGCCGGCGCGGATAACGAGTTTGCTCATCTCATCTCTCTGGATCGAGGGCGAAAGGCCCCCCGTGGAATTTTCAAGCAAAGAGCATTCCAGACAGGATCGCGCAAGGGGCGCGAGCCGTCACCTGCGGTCGTAGGACCAGCCGAAAATGCCGCTCCGCCGCGCTTCCGGCTCCGCCTCGGCGGCCGGTGCGGGTGCTTCCTTCAGTTCCGCCTGCGGCGGCGGCGCGGGCGGCGCCGGCAGGTTCTCGCACTTCATGGAATAGACCAGCTTGCCGTCCGCGGTCCGTCCGATCGGGGCGCAGGGGTCCGGATGCGCCGCCGAACTCTTCGCAGTCGGCTTGACCTGCGCAGCCGCCGGCGAGGCGATCAGGAGAAGAACCAGCAGATATTTCGACATCGTTGTCGCCTTGAACCCCAATTCGCCCCATTGAACCGGATTGCGGCGGGCAAGTCCATCGGGGCCACAGGGGCGGCTGCCGAATATTTAGCCGGGACCAAAAAATTTGCTCGCTCCAACGTGATGGCCGCGCTTCCGATCGTGAAGCCAGCGCTGCTGATATTCGGCAGGCCACATCGCCATGTCTGCCGCAACGACGACAACATGTCTCACAGCCGAAGTGTCGTCACGGGAGAAACAGCGATGCAAAAGATTTTTGTCATTCTCGGCGCCACCTTGATCGCCGCCGCGACCATCCAGACCGCCGCGGCAAGCGACCGCCACCACACCCGCAAGGCACCGCCTGCGCCGATCACCCAGTCGGTGCGCGATTCCAACGCCGCGGTCTGGCCGTCGCAGCCGACCACGCCCGACTGGTCGCGCTACGCCAACGGTGCGATGTCGGCACCCGCGGGACGGTGATGTCGCAGTTATAGAGCGCAACTGCTTCGACACCCCGCGCGTGTCCCGGACGCGCTGCAGCGCGCAAACGTTGCTGCCCTGCGTCCGGGGCACGAGAGCGGATGTGACGCTCGTTCTCTCCGCGCTGTCATTGCGAGGAGCCCTTGCGACGAAGCAATCCAGAATCTTTCCGCGGAGGGATTCTGGATTGCCTCGCTGCGCTTGCAATGACGGAGTATGAGGCAGCAGCCTCGCTCTTCCAATTCGCACATTAAACTCGCAGACACGCCTTCGCGTCCTCGCGGCGCAATTCGCCCGAGCTTTGCTTCATCTCTCGCCCCTCTCAAGCCAAGAGGGCGCAGGGAAGGCCGGGTGCCGGCGGCACCCGCGGTCTACTGTGCGAATTTAGTGAAGGAAACCGCACAGCAGCATACAGGTGAAGCCCAACACACGGCCTTCCCTGCGCAGTGGTTGGACGGCTTATGCCGTGCTCTCCCGGGAGCCGAGTTCGTTTTGGCCTCCCTCCCCCCGTGGAATTCACCGGCATCGCGCCGGTTGACGCGAATGCCGCATCCACGAAGGCTTGACCGTAGCAACGACGGCCAGGACCACACGGTTTTGCCGTACGCACGGCCCGCCTTTTCGCCGCAGTTTTCCCAGCCCTGTCGACGGAGCCGGAAACTTACAGACGAGACGAAGCCTGGCAGCGCCGCTCGTCGGCGCGAAGCCCCGGGCTCACGGAGAGCAATCCGCCCTGCCCACGCCTCTCGCACCCGAACGCTGCCGCGTCCACCGCAACCCGGCTCTCGATAGTCACGACACGAGATCGCCCCTCAAGATCAAGCCGGGATGGGCGACACATACGACAAATCAGAATTTCGGTAAAGTGGAATATTTTTGAGCGGGCGGATTGACGGCCTCGCGGGTGTTTTGCCCGTCGGGCAAAGCGGGACCCGTGGCCCGGATTACGCTTCGCTCCATCCGGGCTACGGCAACTCATCAATAGCGCGGGTCACCGTAGACGCGCGGATCGCGATAGCCTCCGCCGCCGTAATAGGGCTGCCGGTAGCCGCCGCCGTAATACCCGTTGCCACCATAATAGCCCGAACCACGATCATAGTAGTATTGGTTCTCGTAATAGTCGCGGCGCCGGCTTTCAGCGATGGCGCCGATGGCGAGGCCGGTCGCCGCGCCCATGATGGCCAGGGCTGCGCCGTTCGGTCCGCGGCGATAATAGCGGCGTTTGGCGGCGCTGAAGTCAGTGGCGCCGGATGTAGCCTGGCCAGCCACGGACGCCTTGGCGGGCGTCCCGGACGAAGCCGCGGCAGACGGCGATGCGGACGCCGCGACCAGGGCGAGGCTTGCGAACGCGGCCACCAGCGTGTTGCGGCTGACTGCGGAAATCATTGGTCCAACACTCATTTCGACCTTCCTCTGTTCTCGCCCAAAAAGAGATATGCAAACAATATGTAATGCGCAAACCACTGAAATGGTTTCATGATCGCGGCAATCTGCCACGCCTTGAGCGATTGTAAACCGAACGAGCTGATCCAGCTTGCTCCATTCAACCTGAGCGGATAATGAACAGCCGCGCCGTTTTGCGGTCGCCGTAAGCGTTTTACGTGAACCAACGCATCAACCGACGCCGTCGGGATCGATGCCGTTTTGCAAGGTTCACCGTGACTGACGCGTCCTTTTCCTCAAGAGAAATCAGATGATTGCGGTTCGCAAACTGCCGGCGCGCTATGCGCCGATCGTGATGCCATTCGTGCTGTCCATCCTCATGACGGCCGTGGTGTCGGTCATTTCCACGCTTCGGAGCCTCGGCGCAACGCCGGCGTTCCTGGCGACCTGGCCGGGCGCCTGGGCGCTGTCATGGCTCGTGGCCTTTCCTACGCTGCTGATAATGCTGCCGCTGGTCCGCCGGATCGTGGCCTGCGTCGTCGCGGCTCCGTCTCAACCGGGCTGACGGCCGAAGCCTACGTCAACGCCCCCAACACCCCGCGCGTCGCCTTGTCGATCTCTTCGACATAGCGGCGGCGGGCGAAGGTCTCGGTGAGGAAGCCGACGACCTTGCGGCTGTCGGTGGAATCGACCACCGCCAGCATTTCGGCTTCGGCCTCGTCAAACACTGCCATCGCCGACTTCACGTTCATCTCCGGGATCAGCACGATCTCGGTCAGGCGCGCGAGCTCGATCACCTGGATGTCGTCGGCGATGGTGTCGAGATCGCCGGAGAACAGGTCGGGGAGCAGGACGAGGCCGACATACTCGTCGGCATTGTTGACGATGACGACGCCCGGCCGCGATCCCAGCGCGAATTCGCGGCGCACTGCGGCGATCGTCGTCGTCGACGGCACCTTGCCGACATCGGAGCGCATCAGCCGCTCAACGGTCAGGTTACGCAGCCAGCCGACGTCGTTGGCGCTGCGGATGGTCTCGCCGCGCAGATGCAGGCGCCAGGTCGAGAAGGAGTGGCCGAACATGAAGCGGACGCAGATCGAGGTGACGATGCAGCCGGCGAGCACCACGGCGGTGACATCGACATTGCGGGTCATCTCAAGCACGAGAAACGACATGGTCAACGGGCCGCCGACGATCGCAACGCCGAGCGTCGCCATGCCCGTCAGCATCGCCACCAGCGGATCGATCACGAATTCCGGGCTGATCAGCAGCAGCACCGCGGAGAAGAACTTTCCGATCAGGCTGCCGACGAACAGCGAGGCGAAGAAAAGGCCGCCACGGAAACCTGAAGCTAGCGAGATCAGGCAGGCCGTCACCTTCAAGGCAATGATGATCGCGATCAGGCCGATCGTCATGTCGTGAAAGAGATCGAGCACCATGGCGCCGTGGCCGGCCGCGAGCACCTGCGGCGTGACGATGGCAAAGCCGCCGACGATGAGGCCGCCGATCACCGGGCGCAGCCAGACCGGCAGCCATTTGAACAGGCGCTCGAACATCGAGGATGAACGCATCACCGCGATGCCGACGCCGCTGGTGACGAGCGCGAGCCCGATCAGCGCCAGATATTGCTCGACGCCGACGGCGCTGACTTTCGGTATCTCCAGAGAATACGGCGCGCCGCCGAGCCATTGCGCCGTCAGGGCGCCGGCGAGCGACGCCGCCAGGATCGGCGCGGCGCTGCCGACCGAATAGACGCCGACGATCAATTCGCAGGCGTAGAAGGCGCCGGTAATGGGCGCGCCGAATGCTGCTGCGATCGCGGCAGCGGCGCCGCAGCCGACGATCAGGCGCAAATCGTTGCGGCGCAGATTGAAGAACTTGCCGAACAGCGAGGCGATACCGGAACCGATCTGGGTATAGCCGGCCTCGAGGCCGACCGAGGCGCCGCAGCCGTTCGAGATCAGCGTCTGGCTCGACACCACCACGCTGTCGCGCATCGACAGATTGCCGCCGCGCAGGGCATTGGCCTCGATCGGGTCGACCGCGTTCGAGATCTTCAGCCGCCGCCGCCACCATTCCATGATGCCGAGCGCGAGACCGCCGAGCGCGGGCGCGAGCAGCGCCGCCCAGGGACTGACGCGTGTGTTGGCGGAGAGGCGGACATCGATGGGAATGCCGTAGATGACCATATGGGCAATCTGTGCGATCTCGGCCATCAGCGTCACGATGGCGCCGGCAAGCGTGCCGATCACGAGCGCGAGCGGGATCAGGTAGAACTCGTTGCTGCGCAACAGCGCGCGCAGCCGAACCATGACGCGGTTCGATCCCTTGCGATCGGTGATATGTCTGATCCGCACGAACACCGTTTACCCGCCCTACCCTTCCGACATGCCGTAGCCGGCCATGCGCTGGCGGACCCGTTCGATCTCGGCGCTCGAGAGCAGCGGCGGTGTCCCGATCTGGAGGCAGCCGTGATACTGCCGCGCCAGCGTCTCGACCTCGACGGCGAGCCACATCGCCTTGTCCAGCGTCTTGCCGATCGCGATCATGCCGTGATGGTCAAGCAGGCAGGCATGCCGCCCGACCAGCGCGCGCAACGCGTGCTCGGACAGCTCCGCCGTGCCGAAGGTGGCATAGGGCGCGCAGCGGATGCTGTCGCCGCCGGCTGCCGCGATCATGTAGTGCACGGGCGGGATATCCAGGCCCATGATCGCCAGGATGGTGCAATAGGTCGGATGGGCATGGACGACGGCGTTGACGTCATCGCGCGCCTTCAGGATGTCCAGATGGAAGCGCCACTCGCTGGACGGTTTCTGATGGGGCGCATGCGAGCCGTCCATCGCCATGAAGACGATTTGGTCGGGCGTCATGGCCTCATAGGGCACGCTGGTCGGCGTAACCAGCAGGCCGTCCCCATGCCGGACGCTGATATTGCCCGAGGTGCCCTGGTTGATGCCGAGCGCATTCATGCGGCGGCAGGCGTCGATGATGGCCTGTCTCTTGGCGAGCTCGTCCGCTGTCACCGACATCCCGAATTCATCTCGATTTCATCTCGATTTCTTGGCGATGGGCGTTTGTTAGACCGGAAGTACGTCAAAGCAATGTGGCAGCGCAAGCGAAAGCGGCCGGGATTGGAGACAGTCTTGCCGGCGGCCCCGCCAAGCCACGAAATATCACCTAAAATCAATGAATTAGCAGATTGCCGCAGGCTTACGAAAAGCTCGCCCGGACGGCCACAATCCCGTTGATCACGAACTGCACCGAATAGGCCGCGAGCAGCATGCCGAGGACGCGTGACAGCACCGCATTTCCGGTGCGCCCCAGCGTCCGCGCGATCAGGTGGGCTGAGACGAAGCAGAGCATACAGAGCAAGCAGACCGCGACGACGATCGCGATGATGATGGCAAGCCTGGCCCCGTAGCCAGCACCGCCCGAGAGCAGCAGCGTGGTCGCGATCGCGCCGGGCCCGGCCATCATGGGGATCGCCAGCGGAAACACGGCGACATCGGAGGCATGCTCCGAGGTCGCCTTGTCGGCCTCCCGGGCCTCACGATGCGGACGGTCACCAAAAATCATCTGGTAGGAGACGCCGAACAGCAGCAGCCCGCCGGCGATCTGGAAGGCGGGGATGCCGATCCCGAGCTGGCGCAGCAGCCAGTTTCCGGCCAGCGCGATCACGATCAGGATCGAGGCCGCGATCAGCGGCGCACGCAGCGCGACCGTCCGCTTGATTGTGTCGGGCATGCCCCCGGTCGCGGCCAGAAAGGCCGGCGCGAGGCCGACGGGATCGACCACCAGCAGCAGCGTGACGAAGGCGGACAGGGCGAAGTCGAGCATGGGCTGGGCGTCTCGGGGCGGGCGCGGTTCAGGCGCCAAGCCATAGCGGCTCGCGCCCGCCTTCGCGAGGAACAATTGCTTTCGAAGAGTCTTTATCGCCCGAGGATTGAGGAAGGGCATGCCTTCCCGTGTCGCCTCAAGAGGAGAGGATTTATGGCTAAGAAAGCAAAGAAACGTGCGAACAGGAAAAAGACCGCAGCGCGCCGCCCGCGTCAGGCGCCCAAGATGCTCAGCGATTTGTTCCTGGAAACGCTGAAGGACATCTATTTCGCCGAGAACAAGATCATCAAGACGCTGCCGAAGATGGCCAAGGCAGCGCATTCGAAGGATCTCGCGGCGGCCTTCAACAAGCATCTGCGCGAGACGCAGGGCCAGGTCAAACGTCTGGAGCAGATCTTCAAGATGCTGGACAAGCCTGCGCGCGGCAAGCCGTGCGAGGCCATCAACGGCATCACCGACGAGGGCGCCGAGATCATGAAGGATTTCAAGAACGCCCCTGCCCTCGACGCCGGCCTGCTTGCAGCAGCCCAAGCCGTCGAGCACTACGAGATCTCCCGCTACGGCACGCTGCGCACCTGGGCCGAGGAGCTCGGCATGCCCGAGGCCGCACGCCTGCTGCAGGCGACGCTGGATGAGGAAGAAGCGACCGATCACGCGCTGAGCGAGCTCGCGACCTCCGTCATCAACCTCGAAGCGGAAGCCGAGTATCGCGAAGCCGCCTGATCGGCGCGCTACGCCCAATTGTTGCCTTCGACGCCGCGGAACATCTCCGCGGCGTCGATGCGTCTGACTGCAAGGGCCTCTTCCGATTGGAGAGGCAGGCATGCTCAAACGCGCGATGCTGGAAATTTGAGGAACCATCCCCATATCCTCTTTTTCCAACCGCAGCGCCTTCCCCGAGTTTTGCCATGCAACCCAAAAATCCCCTCGACTGGATGCTGTCCGAAGCGCTGGACCAGCTGACCCGTGCCGAACGGCTGCGTCAGCAGTTCGGCCGCCAGGAAGCCTGCTGGGAACCGCCGATCGACGTGCTCGAGACCGAGCATGAGCTCCTGATCCTGGTCGCGCTTCCCGGCGTCAATCCGGACAATGTCGAGACTGTCATCCATGACGGCGTGCTCGTCATCTCCGGTCAGCGCACGCTTCCGCCGGAGCTTCGCAACGCCCGCATTCACCGGCTCGAGCTGCCGCAGGGGCGTTTTGAGCGCCGCATTGCATTGCCCCTTGGCCGCTACGCGATCAGCCGTTTCGTGATGGACGGATGCGTCGCACTGCGCCTCGCCAAATCCTGAGATCGATCATGGCCACCGAACAAATGAATAATTCACAGACCAGTCCCGACGTGAAGATCCCCGAAGACGCGCTGATCATCATCCCCGTGCGCGACATGGTGCTGTTTCCCGGCGCCATCGGGCCGATCGCGATCGCGCGGCCGAAGTCGATCGCCGCCGCGCAGCAGGCGCTGCGCGAGCAGCGGCCGATCGGCATCGTCCTGCAACGCAGCCCCGAGACCGAGGAGCCCGGGCCGGACGACCTCTACCGGGTCGCGACCATCGCCAACATCGTGCGCTACATCACCGCGCCCGACGGCACCCATCACATCGTCTGCCAGGGTGTGCAGCGCGCGCGCATCCTCGACTTCCTGCCGGGGACGCCGTTCCCGGCCGCGCGGATCCAGCAGATTCCGGAGCCGGCCACGAGCTCGCCCGAGATCGAGGCGCGTGCGCTGAATTTGCAACGCCAGGCGATCGAGGCGACCGAGCTGCTGCCGCAGGCGCCGCAAGAGCTGGTCGCGATGTTCCAGAGCACCACCGCGCCCGGCGCACTGGCCGATCTGGCGACGTCGTTCATGGATATCAAGCCGCAGGACAAGCAGGAGGTTCTGGAGACCATCGACCTCACCTTGCGCGTTGAGAAGGTGTCGAAGCATCTGGCCGAACGGCTGGAGGTGCTGCGCATCAGCAACGAGATCGGCCAGAAGACCCGCGCCTCGTTCGACGAGCGGCAGCGCGAGGCGATCCTGCGCGAGCAGATGGCGACCATTCAGCGCCAGCTCGGTGAAGGCGACGGCAAGGCGGCCGAGGTCGCGGAGCTGACGGCTGCGATCACGCAGGCAAAGATGCCGCCGGAGGCGGACGCGCACGCCAGGAAGGAGCTGCGCCGCTACGAGCGCATGCCGGAGGCCGCCGGCGAAGCCGGCATGGTTCGCACGTATCTCGACTGGCTGATCGAGCTGCCATGGGCGCTGCCCGCGGAGAAGCCGATCGACATCAAGGAAGCGCGTCGCATCCTCGACGCTGATCACTTCGGCCTGGAGAAGATCAAGACCCGGATCATCGAATATCTGGCGGTGCGCAAGCTGGCGCCGCAGGGCAAGGCCCCGATCCTGTGCTTCGTCGGCCCGCCCGGCGTCGGCAAGACCTCGCTCGGTCAGTCCATCGCACGCGCGATGGATCGCCCCTTCGTGCGCGTCAGCCTCGGCGGCGTGCATGACGAGGCCGAGATCCGCGGTCACCGGCGCACCTATATCGGCGCGCTGCCCGGCAACATCATCCAGGGCATCAAGAAAGCCGGCACGCGGAACTGCGTGATGATGCTGGACGAGATCGACAAGATGGGCCGTGGCGTGCAGGGCGATCCTTCCGCTGCGATGCTGGAGGTGCTCGACCCCGAGCAGAACGGGACGTTCCGGGACAATTACCTGGCCGTGCCCTTCGACCTCTCGCGCGTGGTGTTCATCGCGACGGCCAACATGCTGGACCAGATTCCGGGTCCGCTGCTGGACCGCATGGAGCTGATCAGCCTTGCCGGTTACACCGAGGAGGAGAAGCTGGAAATCGCGAAGCGCTATCTGGTGCGGCGGCAGCTCGAGGCCAACGGCTTGACCGCCGAGCAGGCCGAGATCGAGCCGGAGGCGCTGAAGCTGGTCGTCAAGGGCTACACCCGCGAGGCCGGCGTGCGTAACCTCGAGCGCGAGATCGGCAAGCTGTTCCGGCATGTCGCGGTGCAGGTTGCCGAGGGTACGGCTGCGAAGGTCGTGGTGACGCCAAAGGACATCGGTACCGTGCTCGGCCAGCCGCGCTTCGAGGGCGAGATCGCGCAGCGCACCAGTGTTCCTGGCGTGGCCACCGGCCTTGCCTGGACGCCTGTTGGCGGCGACATCCTGTTCATCGAGGCCTCGCGCGTATCAGGCCGGGGCGGCATGATCCTGACCGGCCAGCTCGGCGAGGTCATGCGCGAGAGCGTGCAGGCGGCGCTGACGCTGGTGAAGAGCAAGGCGACGCAGCTCGGCATCGATCAATCGCTGTTCGAGAAGAGCGACATCCACGTTCACGTTCCGGCGGGCGCAACCCCGAAGGACGGACCGAGCGCCGGCGTCGCGATGTTCACGGCGCTGACGTCGCTGCTCACCAACCGCACGGTGCGCAGCGACACGGCGATGACCGGCGAGATCTCGCTGCGCGGCCTGGTGCTGCCGGTCGGCGGCATCAAGGAGAAGGTGGTGGCTGCGGCTGCCGCCGGATTGAAGCGGGTGATGCTTCCGGCGCGCAACAAGCGGGACTATGACGACATCCCGAAGAGCGCGCGGGACAAGCTCGAATTCATCTGGCTGGAGCGCGTCGACGAGGCCATCGCCGCAGCGCTCGAGCCGGCTGATGCCCAAGTCGATGCGAAGGTCGAAGCGGCGGAGTGAATGCGATGAAGAAACTGCTGGAAGAAGCAAAGCGATCGCGGACAACGCAGCGGCTGCGCCGGCTGCTCGATCGTGCCATCGATCGGGTGCGTGATGCACTCGCAGGACCGGAGCCGCGGCTTCAGCCGATCCCGGTCCGGGTCAAACGCCGCAGGGGCTGATCCCCTCCGTATCAGCCCCTGCGGCGCTCGATACAAAAGGCCCCCTCTTCCGAGGGGGCCTTTGCGTTATCAGGCCACAGCGTCCTTGGCAGCCTTGACCGGGCGGGCGCGGACGATCTTCCGGGCCGGCTTGGCCTTGAACATCATCTCTTCACCCGTGAACGGGTTGGTGCCCTTGCGCGCCTTGGTCGCGGGCTTCTTGATCACCACGAACTTGGCGAAGCCCGGCACCAGGAACAGGCCGTTCTTCTTGAGCTCCTTGTGGCCGACGTCGGTCAGCGTCTCCATGACGCTCTTGACGTCGCGCTTGGACAGCTCGGTGGTGGTCGCAATCTTTTCGATCAGCTGCGATTTCGACATTTGGGTGGCCATCGTGTCTCCTCTGATTCGTTGACGGCTGCATATTAGACCAACCGGCGAAGGCCTATAACCTTCTGCACAGTTTTGTCACGGTTTTTGCGGGCTTTTTTGGCCCCGTGCGACAAAAACCCCTGCTTTTTAGCTATTTCCAGAGTGGAAAGCGCCTCGGGCAGCGGTTTTTGCCTTGTTTCAAAGGCCCGCACGCTGCCTTGCTAAAGCTGATTCGCGGCTTTCGACAAGCGACGACCGGCCTATTTGTTGGAGGGGGAGCGCGATTCACCCTGAAAAATAGGGCTAGATCGTCGTATTGCCGCGATTGCGGGTGCTCTCTCTCCCCGTTTTTACGGGGCCGCGACGAGCTTCGCTCGCGCTAGATACGCTCGATGATGATGGCCGGAGCCATGCCGCCTGCCGCGCACATGGTGACGAGCCCGCGCTTGAGGTCGCGCCGTTCGAGCTCGTCGAGCACGGTGCCGATCAGAATCGAGCCGGTCGCGCCGATGGGATGACCGAGCGCGATCGAGCCGCCATTGACGTTGACCTTGGCGCGGTCGAGCTTGAGATCGCGGATGTATTTTTCCGCCACGACCGCGAAGGCCTCGTTGATCTCGAACAGATCGATGTCGTCGACGGTCAGCCCCGCCTTCGCCAGCACCTTGCGGGTCGCCGGCACCGGCGCGTTCAGCATCAGGGTCGGCGAGTCCCCCATGTTGGCCATCGCCACCACGCGGGCGCGCGGCTTCAGGCCGTGGGCCTTGGCGTAAGCAGGCGAAGCCAGCATGATCGCGGCAGCGCCGTCCACGACGCCGGACGAGTTGCCAGCATGGTGCATGAAGTCGATGTTCAGGCCCGGATGCTTTTGCAGGATGAGGCCGCGATAGGTCGTGCCCTTGTCGTCCAGCGCATAGTCGGCAATGGCGGGGAACGCCGCCTTCAGCGCGCTCAGCCCTTCCATCGTGGTCTGCGGCCGCGGATACTCTTCGTGATCCAGCGCGAGGCTGCCGTCTTCGCGATGCACCGGCACGAGGCTTTTCTTGAAGTGGCCGCCGGCAATTGCCTGCGCAGCGCGCTTCTGGCTTTCCAGCCCAAGCGCATCGACGTCCCTTCGCGTAATGCCTTCCATCGTCGCGATCGCATCGGCGCAGACGCCCTGATGCGATTGCGGATGCTGCGCGCGCAGGCGCAGATTGCCCGAGTCCATCATCATCGGACCGCCGCCGCGGCGTCCCTCCATCGACATCATCTCGCAGCCGCCGGCGATGACGAGGTCTTCCGACCCCGCCATGATCGAGTTTGCAGCCATGCTGACGCTGGTGATGCCGCTTCCGCAGAAGCGGTCGAGCGTCACGGCGCTGGCGCGCACGTCGTAGCCGGCATCGAGTGCCGACATGCGGCCGAGATCGCCGCTTTGCGTTGCGACCTGCGCGCTGCAACCCCAGATGATGTCGTCGACGTCGGCGGTGTTGATGCCGGTGCGATCGGCGAGCGCGCGCAGCACGGTGGCACCGAGCTGCTGCGGATGAATGCCCGAGAGTGCTCCCTTGCCGGCCTTGCCGACGCCTCGCGGGGTGCGGCATGCATCGATGATGAGTGCATCGGTCATTGGCGTTGTCCTCTTGTTATGTATGTTGAGGACGGTTTTGAATCAGGGGCAGAGAGGAGTCAATGCGCGGTGTTTGCCCCCTCGGCCAGATATTCCGCAGCGCGTAAAATCTGGCCTCAAGCCGTCACGCCCCCGCCGCGTTCTTCGCGATCACGTTGCGGTAGAAGCTCGCGCTGAGTTTCGCCGTCCGCACCTGGGTGTCGAAATTGACGTGGTACAGCCCAAAGCGCTTGCTGAGCCCGAACACCCATTCAAAATTGTCCATCAGGCTCCAGAGGAAGTAGCCGCGCACCGGCACCCCTTCGGCGGTGGCGCGCTGGAGCTGGGCGAGATAGTTGCGCAGATACATGATGCGGTCGGTGTCGTAGATCTTGCCGTCGGGCGTGACCACATCGTCGCCGGAGGTGCCGTTCTCGGTGATGTAGATTGCATCCGTCTTCCAGATTTTTGCCGCCAGCTTCGGCACCCAGTAGATCGTCTCCGGCGCGATGCGCAGCCAGTCCGAATTCATGTGCGGGAATGATTTCGGGATCGGCAGCGGCATAAAACCCGCGCCCTGGTCGGACGGCACCACGTAATTTTGCGGTGCGTAGATGTTGAGGCCGAGGAAATCGACCGGCGAGGAGATGATCTTCAGTTCGGCGTCGGTATATTTCGGCGCATCGCGTCCGGCATATTTCAGGAACGCGTCGGTATACTGGCCCGTCATGATGACGTTGAGATAGCCGGCATTCATCTCGCGCAGCGCAATCTCGGCGGCGCGGACATGCTCGGGCGTATCGATCGCGGGAACGCAGACATCGATGTTCTCGGCCGGCCCCACCCTGGTGCCGCGGCGGCCATGGGCGCGCACCGCCTGCACCGCGAGCCCGTGCGCGAGCGCGGTGTTATGCCTGACCTGGTTGACCTCGGCCTGCGGCAGCGTCAGGCCCGGCGCATCGATCGCAAGGCCATAGCCGAACTGCACGAAGCGGCCGCTTTCGTTCAGCGTGAACACGTTCTTGACGCGATCGGTCAGATGCTCCGCGATATAGCCTGCGTAGTCGCCAAAGATCTTGCAGGTTTCAGTCGAACGCCAGCCGCCAAAACGGTCTTGAAGCGATTGCGGCAGATCCCAGTGATAGAGCGTCGCCCACGGCTCGATGCCGTTCTTGAGGCACTCGTCGACGAGGCGATTGTAGAAATCGAGTCCCTTCGGGTTCGGCTTGCCGTCGCCGTCCGGAAACACCCGCGGCCAGGCCACCGAGAAGCGATAGGCCTTACAGCCGAGCTCCTTGATGAGCGCGATATCTTCCTTGTAGCGGTGATAGTGCTCGTTGGCGCGGTCGCCGGTGGTGCCGTCCTCGATCTTGCCGGGGATACGAACGAACTTGTCCCAGATCGAAGCCCCTCGCCCATCCTCGTTGACCGCGCCCTCGACCTGGTAGGACGAGGTCGCCGTGCCCCAGACGAAGCCCGCCGGGAATCCACTTCCGCTACGCGGCGCGGCTGCCGGCTTGGCCTCAGCGAGTTCGAGAGGACTGGCCAGACCGGCTGCGGACACGCTTGCGATTTTCGCGAACTGGCGACGCGAGACCTTGTCCGACATTGATCGTGCCCCCGAGGCGATTGTTACGGCGGCACAATGGCGGGTTAGAAGTCGTTTGAGAAGCGAGGGTCCCGGGACTTGCGGATGCAGAATTGCGGGCCGCGTCGCGATAAATGGACGCGGCCACAGCGCCGTCTCCCGCGATCAGCGCGAACGCTTCGGCAGCTTTGGAAGCTTGTCGGGATTGAACGCTGGAACCCGCGCGGTTTGTTCAGGTGCGGGCGACGGCTGCTCCGTCAGAATGAGCGTTCCCTGAAGAACTATTCCCGGCGCCTGTTCTGCCGTCGCCGTGTAGGTCGCGATCTTGCCGGGGCAGCTTCCCTCGATGGCCAGCGTGAGCTCATCCACGACGCCGAAGACCGTCGCACGCCCATCGGTATGGCGCTTCGTCGACACAGTGGCTGTGAAGCGTTCTCCATCGACCGTGCACGAGCCGTGATACGTCATCAAGCTGTCGCGACCCCATATCTGGCCGTCTGCGACATGGACGATCCCGGCACCTTGATCGAGCGGCGTCTTGTACCACGCCGCGTATGTGCCGTCCTTTAGCATGGGAGCAGTCTCCCCCAGATGTTACCTCGCGGATAAACCGCACGACTGGCGCTAAGAAACCGTTAATCGCGCGGCCCGTGCCAATCCGGTCCCTGCGCAGCCCGGTTGCAAGTGCGGCTCGCTATTCAGGTTCGATGCCGAGCCCTTGAATGATCTTGCCGGACGAGACGAGCTGGTCGTCGAGGAAACGCTTGGCGCCTGCGGTCGTCATGGCATCGCCAACGCGGACATCGAAGCCGAGGGTGGGCGCGCGCTCGCGCACATCGGACGATTCCAGCGCGCGTGCAATCTCGGCGCTGAGCTTTTCAACGATGTCGGCGGGCGTGCCGACCGGGGCCATGAACATGAACCAGCCCTGGAGATCGACGCTTTGCAGCGTCTCCGCGATCGCAGGAACGTCCGGCAGGGAGTCGATCCGCTTGGCTCCGGCAACGGCAACCGGTCGCAGTGTACCTGCCTTGATGAAAGCCTCGGCGATCGATGCCGATTGGATCGTCACCTGGATACGTCCCGAGATGGCGTCCTGCACCGCATTCGTGGTCGTATTGTAGGGGATGAGGACGAAGCCAGTCCCGGCGCTCTTGTTGATGGCTTGAGCGATCAGTCCCGAGAGGTTGCGCGCACCGTCGACGGCGAGGCTCAACGAACCCGGCGCCGACTTTTCAAGCTTGATCAATTCGGCCAGCGTATTGGCCTTCACCTCGGGATTGACGAGGAGGACGTGGTTGCTTTTGGCTGCCATCGCGACCGGCACGAAGTCTTTCACGGGATCATAGGGCAGCTTCTTGAACGTGTAGGGATTGGTGACGAGCGCGGCCGATGTGGCAAACAGGAATGTGTAGCCGTCCGGGGCCGCGCGGGCGACGGATTGCGTGCCGACGAGGTTTGCGGCACCCGGACGGTTCTCGACGATGAACTGCTGCCCGAGGGTGCGGGAGAGTTTTTCGGTGATGAGGCGGCACATCACGTCCGGGCTATTGCCCGCAGGCTGCGGCACGACGATGGTCACCGGCCTCTGCGGCCACGACTGCGCGGATGCCGGAAGAGAGAGACAAAGCGCAGCGCCGGCGAGCAGCAGACAGCGAGATAGTCCGGACATCATGTTCCTCCCTGGAAGATCCCGCTTTTGCGGGGTTTTATTGGTCGTTCGCTAGCCGTCGCCGGCTGCGGCCGAGCGATCAGGTTTCGTCTTCGACGACATTCCTGAGCACGCCGAGGCGTTCGACCTCGATCTCGACGACATCGCCGGGCTTCATCCAGAGTGGCGGCTCGCGCCGCGCACCGACGCCCCCCGGCGTCCCGCTGACGATGATGTCGCCGGGCTCGAGCCGGGTAAACGTGGAGCAATATTCGATCTGGCGCGGGATATCGAAGATCATCTGCTTGATCCGCGCTTCCTGCATGACCTGCCCGTTGAGGCGGGTCTCCAGCTTGAGCTCGTCCAGCGGGCCGAGCTCGTCAGGCGTCATCATCCAGGGCCCGAATGCGCCGGTGTCCGGAAAATTCTTGCCCGGCGTGAACTGATGCGTGTGACGCTGGAAGTCGCGGATGCTGCCGTCATTGTAGCAGGAATAGCCCGCGACATGATCCATGGCGTTCGCGCGCGAGATGTAGCGTCCCGCCTTGCCGATGATGACGGCAAGCTCGCCTTCGAAATCGAGATGGGTCGAGACGCGCGGCCGCAGAATCGGACGCAGATGTCCGGTCTGGCTGTTGGCGTAGCGCGAGAAGATGGTGGGGTGTTCGACCTCGGAGCGGCCGGTCTCCTTGCGATGGGTCTCATAGTTCAGGCCCACGCACAGGATCTTGTCGGGGTTCGGGATGACCGGCAGCCAATTGACTTTCGAGGTCGGAACGACAGCGGCCTTGGATTTTGCTTCCGCAACACCTGACAGCCCGGAGCCGATCGCCGTCTTGAGGTCGGCATAGCGCGATGCCAGCACAGTGCCGACGTCCAAAAAATTCTCGCCTTCGACGATGCCCCAGCTGGTGCGGCCGTCGATCGCTACGGTGGTTAGTTTCACGGTGTTCTCTCCATTCTCAGATCGGAAATCTTGTTGAGCTCGACTGGAACGTCACGACGACGCACATCGATCTCGCGCAGGAGACCATCGAGCTCGGTGATATTGCGCGCGGTGCCGAAAACGTAATGATCGGGCCGGACGATCGCGGCGATGACACCGTGACGGTCGAACCAGTTCGCCAGCACCTCCTCGGTCTCTTCGAGCGCGTTCGGCGCAACGGCGCCGGCAGGCGCGACTGCTGCCCCAGATATGTCCGGACGCGCGGCGCAGAGCGAGAGCAAGGCGGCAGCATCATTGCTGCGACCGTCGACGAACAGTCGCCAGCCAGGTCCGGTCAATTCGTCCAGCAAGCGAACCGTATTGCCGCTGGCGATGCGCGGCTGTGGAAACAGGCTTCCTCGCGCTGGCATTTCGTGCTGCGCCAGACATCCTGCGCGCAAAGGCGGGATGATTTCCTGCCGCGTCAGGAGCAGCGGCTTGCCGCCACCGTCTGCCAGGATTTGCGCATCGCGCCGCCGGGCCGCCGCCGGATCGCGCTCGCAGATCGACCGTCCGATCGCCTTGATCTTGCCGGTCAGCTCGATGACGTGCTGCTTGCGTTCAACCGTGTAGCTGTCGAGCAGGCTGTCGGATGACACGCCCTTGAGCACCCGATCCAGCTTCCAGACGAGGTTGGTGGCGTCACGCAGGCCCTGACACATGCCCTGTCCGATGAAGGGAGGTTGCTGATGCGCGGCGTCGCCGGCAACCAGGATCCTGCCGTTGCGCCAGTCGGCAGCGACGAGGGCATGGAAGCGATAGGAGGCTGCCCGCCACAAATCTCCGTCACCCGGCGTGATCCAGGGCGAGAGCAGCTTCCAGACATTGTCGGGCCGCTCCATCTGCTGCGCGTCTTCGCCCGGCAGCAGCATGATCTCCCAGCGGCGGTGGTTCTTCGGGCCAATGAGGAAGCTCACGGGGCGCGCCGGATCGCAGAATTGCGCGGAGCATTGCGGCAGGCGGGCAAGCGCGCTCTCGTTCACGCGCATGTCGACCACCAACCAGGGTTCGTCGAAGATGAGATCCTCGAGGCCAAGACCTGCGATCTGCCGAACGGCGCTCGAAGCGCCATCGCAGCCGATCACATAGCGCGCAGTTACGGAACGGTGCCGTCCATCGCTGTCCTTCAAATGTGCCTCGACGCGATCGGACGTTTGCACGAGATCGAGCAGCTCGACGCCGAGCTCGACCCGCACATTGGGGAAACCGGTCGCGTGACGGCGTAGCTCGGCCTCGACCTCGGGCTGGCTGAACACCATGCTCGGGGTGTAACCGAGCGGATAGGGTTTTGCGACCATGTCGATGCGCCGGATCAATTGGCCGTCGACGCCAAAATGCTCCGATGCGGTGAAAGGCTCGATATAGGGCGAGACCGCATCAGTGAGGCCCATATTGTCGAAATGGCGAAAGATCTCGTGGTCGAGCGCAATCGCGCGGGGCTTGTCGTACACGGCGGCGAGCCGGTCGATGACCAGCGTGCGATGACCGAGGCGGCCAAGCTGGCCTGCGGCAACGGCGCCGGTCGGCCCGAAGCCGACGACGAGCACGTCGTAGTCGCTGGCGCCGGCCATATCCGTCATGCGCGAGCCGCCGTGACGATGGAGGTTGCGAAGGGAACGGCGAGCTGCGCTGTTTTGCAAGCGTCAGACTTGGGCGGCGCAATGCCCCACTGGTCGGTTCGTCCCGGCGGCCAGACCCAATCGCCTGGACCCTTGGCGACGTAGCTGTCGTCGATCTGCAAGACTTCGGCGGTGTATTCGATGACGGCACCGGCCGGATCGACGAAATAGGCGAACACGTTGTCGCCCGGGCCGTGACGGCCGACGCCCCAGCCGATCGGATAGCCGTGATCCACCATGCGACCGGAGCCGCGCATGACCGACTCCAGATTGGGCATCAGGAAGGCAACGTGATTGAGGCCGTTCACCGGGGCTTCCGCAAGCACGACCGCATGGTGATCATCGTTGCAGCACAGGAACGCCATCAGCTTCGACCGGTCCGACAGCCGAAAGCCCAAGGTCCCCTGGTAGAAGGCCGAGAGATTTTCGATATCGGCGCTGTTGATATTGACATGCGCTAGCCGCTCGGGGCGATCAGCGATCATGCGCGGCGGCTTGGTACGATCGGCATGGACGAACTCGATGGCGCATCCCTGCAGTTCGCGAACCACAAAACTCATCCCGCCTGACGGCGCAGGCGATGGCGCGGGCGAACTGATAACCTCGCAGCCGGCTTGCCGTGCACGCGCGAAAAGGCGGTGCAAATCCTCCTGTGAGCGGGCGCGAAAACTGATCTTGCGGAGCGACGTCGCCTCGCCCGGTGTGAGCTCGAGAACGTGGAAGTCGCTGCCGGTTGCGGCGAGGTAAACCGTGCCGCCCGCTTCCGCCGCGACGTCGAGGCCCCAGACTTTTGTGTAGAACTCGACCGAACCGGCGAGGTGCGGCGTCGTGATCTCGACGCTGCGCAGGGCCGTCAGCGGAAAGTCGGGCATGGGGCTTCCTTGTCAGGGAACGCGAACATCAACCCATTAATATGTATAAAACTTCCCGTAAATAGAAAATCTATAAATTCTTGGTCGCAGATCTGATAATGTACATAAATATCGCGATTCCCTTGGGATGCCCATGAGCCCTGACCTGCCAAGCCAGAAGGTGGACCAAGCGGCGACGCTGGCGACCACGATCTATGCGCGCCTCAAGGCCGACATCCTGACCACGCGGCTCGAGCCGGGACGCAAGCTGCAATCGCGCTTCCTGATGGAGCAGTACAATGTCGGGCAGACCCCGCTGCGCGAGGCGCTCAATCGTCTGACGGCCGAAGAGTTCGTCGTCGGCATGGAGCAGCGCGGCTTCTATGTGAAGGAGGTCAGCAAGGAGGAGCTCCAGGAGCTGACCAAGACGCGGTGCTGGGTCGAGGGTCTCGCGCTCGCTGAGTCCATGCAGAATGCGACACAGGCCTGGGAAGAGGCCCTGCTGGTTGCGCATCACCGGCTCGATCGTACGCCGCGCTCACTGAAGCCCGACACATTCGAAGACAATCCGGATTGGGAGAAAGTGCATCGCGCGTTCCACGCGACGCTGATCGATCTCTGCGGTTCACGGCCGCTGCTTGGCTTTTGCGAGCAGCTCGCCGACCGGCTCTATCGCTATCGCATGATATCGATTGCGAAGGCCTATCCGGCGCGCAAGGTCGGCGCCGAGCACAGCGACATCCTTCAGGCGGTTCTCGCCAGAGACAGCGAGCAGGCCGTGCGTCTGCTTCAGCAACACTATCAGCGCACCGCCGACGTCATCTATTCCGACCTCGATGGATTGCTGGCGTAGCTTCGTCGCGGGAAGGCGGTGATCGAGCTAGCGCCAATAATTGTTGGCGGCTGCGACGGTCGCAAATTCGACAGCTATGACGTGGCTGGCGGCGATCAATCCATGGGGATCGTGAGCATATTGGGCGCGCCCCGCTTTCAGAGTTTCCAATTCGCCTTGCATGGCATGGATCGAGTTGCGAGCCAGCATGACCGCCAAGGATCTGCCTTCCTCGGGTGTCTTAGTAATCAGCGTATTGTCGGGGACCAGAGGTCTTTGCGGTACTTGTGTCATGAATCAAATCTCTTCTTCAAAACAAACATGCCTTCATCTTCGGCATTTATCGGAGTAGTGCGCCGATCGCACCCCTTGGCAAGAACTCCATCACCCGCGTTTGTCATTTCGCACGAGCCTGTTCCGGGGGTGTTAGCAGCCATGAAACACCGGCTCCTCGATTTCGGTGCAGGGCCCAAGTCTGACGTTTGCACCTGAAACGCGCGCCTGGCTTCAAAGCGCGATTGCGAGCAAAGCGTAGGCACGGACTGCACAGTTACGAGCATTGTAGGAGGTGAACAGCATTGGATAAGATACCGCCGTCGCGAGCGCGACTTTCTTCCAGAAAGACGGATCGCGCACGGTTTTCGCAAGGGATGCACGCATGCTATTCAAGTCCGTAAGAGCGCTTTCGCTATTTTTCGCAGTTGCTGTTGGAGCGCCCTCCTCCCTTGCGCAAGATGCACCTCTGATCCTCAAGGCCGCCGGCAACGGCAGCACGTTTACGCCTTATGCCGAAGGCCTCTCCAAGTATTTGGCTTCGAAAGGCATCAGAACCGAGGTCAAGCGCAGCTCCGGCTCGAACGAGAATCTGACATCCGTCGATGAATCCGCGACGACGTTGGGTACCGTATTCATGGGATCGGCCTATGACGCGGTGAAAGGAACAGGTTGGGCGGCGGGCCACGCGCACAAGAACGTGCGCGCATTGTTTCCCATGTACGAAACGTCATTTCAGATAGCGGCGCTTCGCAGCCGTGGGATCTCTTCGCTGGCCGATCTCGATGGCAAAACGATTGGCGTCGGTCCGGCGAACGGCCCGCCGGAAGTGTTTTTCCGCGCTGCAGCTGAAATTGCGAAAATCAAACCCATCATCGTCAATGGCGATCCGGCCGATCAGGCGCAACAAGTCATAGACGGCAAGATCGATGCGCTTTGGCAGGGCGCGCGGGTCCCCATCATTCCCTTGGCAGCCATCGCCGATAAAGCTGATGCGGTTGTCTTCGGGCTGACGGAGAAAGAGCTTACCGACCTGCTGGGCTTCCTACCGCAGCTTTCGCGGGCCACCATTCCGAGCGGGAGCTATAAGGGACAGGCGGCCGCGATCAAGAGCGTCTCGGGATGGAATTTTGTCGTGGCCAACAAGGATTTGCCAGACGATATCGCCTACGCCATCACCAAGGCCGTCCTGACCGCTTCAAATCCGCAATCGCAGATTTATTCCGGAGCCGACGGGACGCTTGCCAAAAACGCTCCCTATAATCGGGTCGTACCATTTCATCCTGGCGCCCTGCGCTTTTACAAAGACGCAGGCATCCAGATCCCCTCACCCTAGTACGAAAGCGCAGTCGGCTCCTGTCTTCATTGATGACGTCATGCGCGCTCACGGGGGCGAAGCGCCCTCTCCCCGCATGGCGATCGAGGACGCGCGGCGCTGGACCGCCTGCCTGGCGCGGCAGTCCGCGCCGGCTCCCGCGATCAGCGCGAGCGCTTCGGCAATTTTGGAAGCCTGTCGGGATTGAACGCCGGGACCTGCCCGGTTGGTTCAGGTGAAGACGCCGGTCATGCCCGTGCCACCTCTCGCGGTGGGGCAAGACGGAGCGGCTCGAGACGAACCCGCGACGGCGTCGCCCGCCGGCGCGGGATGAAGAGGCTGGCAACGACGATCGGATCGGTATCCCCAAGAGCGGCCCGCTCCTGGACGAGACCGCTCATGACGACGCGCATCTTCATGACCTCCTGAGCCACGAAGGTGCAGTCCTCGTCCCGGTTGATCTGTTCGTGCATGATGGCCTCAGCCTCACGCATGCTGACACGCAACGCTCTGATAATTCGCCGGATTTCGTTGATGCGGTTGTCCATGGCAGGCTCCTTGGCTGGACGAGCAGCATAAGAACAAATCATGAACAAATAGTCAAGGGATCACCGGCTGATTTCTTCGGTGACATCATGTCGGCGAACCGCTTTTCACTCTCCATGTGATCGAAGTGAGCCAGCATGATTTCAACCGCTTCGGTCAGGCGAGACCGCTCATCACGCCTCCCCGCCTCTATCAGAACGTCACCCGCATCCCCGCATAAAACGCCCTCGGCCTAGCCGGGCTGAGCGAGCGCAGGTCGTTGAAGCCGCCGCCGGTGGTGAAGTTGGGCAAGGCCCCCGTGTCGAAGAAGGTGCCGTAGGTGGCGTAGCGTTTGTCGAGGACGTTGTCGACGCGGCCGTAGAGCTGAAAATTCTTCGTCACCTGATAGGAGGTGTGGAGATTGAACACGGTGTAGGACGGCAGCTTCGAATACTGGTTGGACTCGTCGCCGACGATGTATTGGCTTGAGACGAAGATCGCGTTGCCGCCGACCTTCCAGACATCCGTCACCGCATAGTCGACGCCGACCTTGATGCGGTGACGCGGGATCGCGGGAATCTGGTTGCCGGGCGAGACCTGGATGTTGCCGTCGCCATCGGCGAACGGGCTGTTGGAGCCGAGGGTCAATGCGTCGAGGAAGCGGGCATCGACGAAAGCGTAGCTCGCCTGGAACTGGAGCGTCGGCGATTTGATGTTGACCTCGGCTTCCAGTCCCTGCCGCCGGGTACGCCCGACATTGGAGAAATAGCCAAAGCCGGTGCGACCTGGAACGGGTATGGCGAGGATGTCATCGTAATTGGTGGCACGGAAGCCGCCGATCTTCCATCCGAGCGTGCCGATGTTCAGCTCCTTGCTGCCGCGCAGGCCCGCTTCCACCGTCTTGGACACGACCTGCTTCAAAGGCGGGTCGGAGACAAGAAACGCCGCGATGAGGCAGGGATTGTTCGGATCGGCGCAGCCGAGCTCGAGCGGCGTCGGCACGCGGTTGGCCTCGGAATAGCCGGCATAGGCCGTCAGCTCGGGCGTGATCTTGTAGGTGCCGCCTATGACGGGATTGAAGCGGGTGAAGGTGTGATCGCCGTTGAGGGCGGTGCCGAGCTGATCCTCCAGCGAGATACGCGCCACGTTGAAGCGGCCGCCGCCGGTGATGGCGAAAGCATCGGTGACGTTGAACGTGTCCATCGCGTACAGGCCGTTATACTGGTTGACGGTCCGCAGCGAGACGGGACCGGCCAAGCCGGTGTCCGGCGTGCCGGTCGGCCCGAGGAAGATGCCGCTGCCGCTGACGACGTAGTTCTCTCCGATCGAGCCGATCTCGGCGGTGGCGTTGTAGCGCGTGACACTCGCGTCATACGTTGCGCCCATCACGAAGCGGTTGTCGTGGCCGAGCAATTGATCGGTGTTGGTGGCCTGCCCCGACACACCGAATGTGGTCGATCGTATCGAACCTCGATCAATCTCGCCGAGGATCGTCCCGGGCGCGAAGGGATTGGCAAGCTGTGCGCCATTGCCGCCGTTCGCTGGCGTCGCGCCGTCGCTGAAGCACAGCAGTGTCGCATCGGCGGTGCACTCTCCGACGTTGGTCGGATTGCCGTCGACGATCTTCTGCTCGAACCTGCGCACATGGGCGTTGCCTTCAAGCGTCCAGGTCGGCGTCGCGTCGGCCTTGGCGGTCAAATTGAGATAACCGACGCGGTTGGAAGTGGTCTGCGGTGTCGTGTAGGTCGCGCCCCAATATTTATCGAGCAACTCGGCGGGAACGGTGGCGCTGGCACCGAAATCGTTCTTGGCGACCCCCATGTTGACGTGGAATTCGCTGTCGCCGGCCTTGTAGCCGACATCGCCGTAGAAGCGCCGCACGTCCGATTGCGAGAAATTGCGGAAACCGTTGTCGTGCAGGCCTTCGAGCGCGGCGTAAACGCCGTAGTTCTTGTCGACGGTCTTGCCCCATTGCGCCGAGCCCTGGATGCGGCCGAACGAGCCGCCCATCAGATCGAGCTCGGCGCCCTGATAGGTGAAGCCGTCCTTCATTTGCAGATTGATGGCGCCGCCGAGCGCATTGAGGCCGAAGGCGGGATTGTTGGTGACCAGCGTCACCGACCGGATTGCCGCGGTCGGGATCAGGTCCCAGTTGACGGCGTCCGAGAAGGCCTCGTTGATGCGGACGCCGTTCTGGTACACGGCGAGGCCTTGCGGCGTGCCCACCACGGGCGAAGCAACAAAGCCGCGGAATTCGACATTTGGCTGGAACGGATTGCCGGTGACTTCGCTGATGCTGACCCCGGGGATGTTGTCGCGCAGCGCATCGGTGACGTTGAGCGAGCCGGTGCGCTTGATCTGGCTGGCATCGACGGCGTTGACCGCCGACGGAACCTTGTCCACGTCGAGACCTCTGCCGGTGCCTGGCGAGGTCGGGTAGACATACAGGCGTGTCTTCGGACTGGCGGACCCGGACGCCCCTATACGCGCAACAGGCCGCGGCAGCACGGGACGTCTCACCGTTGGCGGCGGCGCCGACACCTCGACCGCCGGAAGATTTTGAACGTTGGTCTCTTCGTCCTGCGCGGCCCCGGCATGGCTCGCAAAGACCAACCCCGACAGCAGCCCCGTCGACACCGAGGCCATCAACGCACGACGCTTGAATCCAAGACGTTTGAACCGAAGGCACTTGCCCATCCCTGTATTCCCATCCGTGACCACCGGCTGTTTTGATTTTCGCCGTTTGGTCGAGACGAGTGTAATCAGCAGTCGCAATCCCGCCAGCCACAAAAGGTCGGGCGATATCCGCACCCGTTTTCCCGACTAAATCGGGAATTTTTCCCGATTTGCCTGCGAAGCGATCAGGCCGCCGCCGTCGGCACCAGCGCCTCAACGGTCAAGCCGCCGTCGCCGGACATGACGTTGAGGGTGCCACCCAAGGCCAGGATCCGCTCGCGCATGCCGACGAGGCCGAAGCCCAGCTTCTGGCCCGGCTCCATGCCGCGGCCGTTGTCGCTGACCCGCACCCGGGCACAGCCACGGCCATCGCGCGTCAACTGGTCCGCGGGCTCGATGACGACGTTGACCGCGGTCGCGCCGGCATGGCGGAACACGTTGGTGAGCGCCTCCTGCACCACGCGATAGATGGTGAGATCGGCGGTCTCCCCGGTCGCGCCCAGCTCCGGCGAAATCGTGGTTTCGATCCTCACGTCGGGATGCGCTTCCCGCCAAAGCCGCGACAGCGATTCGAGCGCCTGGCCAAGGCCGAGCTCGGCAAGGCCCACGGGCCGGAGCCGCTCCAGCACACGGCGGGTGAATTGCTGGAGCGCGTTGATCTGCTCCAGCAAGGCGCTGCCGTGTTTTCGTACGGCGTCCGCACTCGGGGCGCGCCCATCCGCCTGCTTTGCCAAAGCGCTCGCGTGCGCGCGCAGCGAGAACAGATACGGCCCGAACTCGTCATGCAGCTCGCGCGCGATCTCCTTGCGTTCGACGTCCTGGAGCGACACCGCGCGCTCTGCCAGGAGCCGCTTTTCCTCCACCGCTTCGCCGAGCGTCGCCGCAAGATGATTGAGTTTGGCGCAGATCGCGGCAAGCTCCGGCGCACCGCCCGGCGTAACGCGCGCGTCGTAATACCCGCCCTCGATCTCAGTCATGGTCTGCGCCAAAGACTGCAGCGGCGCGAGCGCGCGGCCGACCACATTCATCATCACCAGGAACAGCGCGAGCGCGATCACCGAGCCGACTTCGAGCTGGGTCACGATGGCGTCCCATATCTCGGCGATCTCGTCATCGGGATGCGCGGTGATCACCAGCGAGCCCGGCTTGCCGTGCACCGAGACGGGCACGCTGACCGCGGTCTGCTCGGGATGAACGAGACTGACGAACCAGGCCGGCGGCCCGCGCGCGTCGTCGTCGGTATCAGGGCGCGGCGGCGTCAGCGGGTTCCCGCCGGAATCCTGAAGCGCGATGCTGACATGGCGCAGTCGGCTGAGGTCGCGCGCGATCTGGTTCAACTTGGCATCCGGATCAGGCGCCTCGTTCAGATCCGCCACGATCATCTCGATGAATTCACGGGCAAGGCGGATCACGCTCTGGTCCTCGGCCTGCACGCGCGGCCCTGCCTCCGCGACCTGGCGGCCGATATTCACCGCGAGCCCCAGTGCCAGCAAAAGCGCCAGCAGCAGGTTGATGCGCGCGCGCAAGGAAAGATTTTGCCACATTGGTGCCGCCTGCTACCTGCGAAGACTCGCTTGCGCCTGCCCGATGGCGTTGACAGAGGCGAAGCGCCCGATATCTAATCGAAAGCGTACAGCAATCCCGGCCGAGCGCGAAACAGGCCAAGACGCTGTCACGGGGAACGCCTATGCGCATTCTGATCGTCGACGATCATCCCATTGTCGCCTCCGGCTGCCGTGCCGTGCTGGCCGACGAGGGCGAGATCGAGATTTTGGAGGCCGCCGACGCCGAAGACGGCGAATGCGTCTTCATTGTCGAGCGCCCCGACCTCTGTGTCATCGACATCAACCTGCCGACCGTCTCCGGCTTCGAGCTGGCGCGCCGCATCCTCGAGCGCTCCCCCGAGGCTCGCATCATCATGTTCAGCATGAACGATGACCCTGCGTTTGCCGCGCGCGCGATCGAATGCGGCGCCAAGGGCTATGTCTCCAAGACCGGCGACCCCGACGATCTCGTCGAGGCGATCCGTACCGTCGGAAGTGGCGGCACGTACTTGCCGAGCGCGATCGCCCGCAGCATCGCCTTTGCGGGACCCGCGCTGGCGCAAAGCCCGCTCTCCAAGCTGAATGCGCGCGAGATGGAGATTTTGCGGCTGCTCAGCGCCGGCAAGAGCCTGTCCGAGATCGCCTGGCTGGTGCAATCGTCGTACAAGACGGTGGCCAACACCTCCTCGATCATGCGACAGAAGCTCGGCGTCAAGACCTCGGTCGAGCTGGTGAGGCTGGCGATCGACAGCGGCGTCGCCTGACGACACGCGCCGCGGCAAATTCGATCACACAAATTCGGTCACACAAGCGTTGCAATGTTGATGTGGTTAGATGCCACCGGAGCTTAAGGCATGACGATTCAGACTGTCTCGACCAATACGGCCTATGGCGGCGTGCAGGGCGTATACCGCCACGCCAGCGAGGCGACCGGAACCGACATGGTGTTCTCGGTCTATGTTCCGCCGCATGCGGATGGCGCAGAGCTCCCCGTGGTTTGGTATCTCTCCGGCCTCACCTGCACCCATGCCAACGTCACCGAGAAGGGCGAATTCCGCAAGGCCTGCGCCGAGCTCGGCCTGATCTTCGTCGCGCCCGACACCTCACCGCGCGGGCCCGACGTGCCGGGCGACGCCAACAATGCCTATGATTTCGGCCTCGGCGCCGGCTTCTATGTCGATGCGACGCAAGAGCCGTTTTCGCGCAATTATCGCATGTGGAGCTATGTCACCGACGAGCTGCCCAAACTCGTGGCGGGAAATTTTCCCGTCGATGCCAAGCGGCAGTCGGTGATGGGCCATTCGATGGGCGGTCACGGCGCGCTGACGGTGGCGCTGCGCAATCCGCATCGCTATCGCGCGGCCAGCGCCTTCGCCCCGATCGTGGCGCCATCGCAAGTGCCCTGGGGCATCAAGGCGCTGACCGGCTATCTCGGCCCGAACAAGGACGCCTGGCGCAACCACGACACGGTCGCGCTGATCGAGGACGGCGCGAAATATTCGGGTTTCCTGGTCGACGTCGGCGAGGCCGACAATTTCCTCAAAGAGCAACTCAAGCCGGAGCTGCTGGAGGCCGCCTGCACCAAGGCGAACATCCCGCTGACGTTGCGGCGTCAGCCGGGCTATGACCACAGCTATTATTTCATCTCGACCTTCATGGGCGACCATCTGCACTGGCATGCGGAGCGGTTGAAGGGGTAGGGATCGTTTGCTGCTTTCTTCCTTCTCCCCTTGTGGGAGAAGGTGGCGCGAAGCGCCGGATGAGGGGTTGTCTCCGCGAATTCAAGTGAGAGTAGGATTCGCCGATAGAGACCCCTCACCCGTCTCGCCGCTCCGCGGCGAGCCACCCTCTCCCACAAGGGGCGAGGGTGCGGCAGCGCACGCGGAGAGATAATCTACTCCCGCTTGCCGTAATTCGGCGCCAGCAGGCGGTTGCGGATGAGATAGCTCATCGTGCGAGTCCAGGATTCATCCGTGTTGCCGCGCATGTCGGCGCTGGCGGCGGCGATCATGGTGCCGGTCTTCACGTCGCGCAGGTAGATGTTGAGATTGATGATCAGGTTCGAGACCTTCTGCACCATGCCGGTGATCTCGAGCTCGGCACCGAGCTCGCCGGCGAGCTTGAGGTCGCAGCCACCGCAAGCCTGCAAGTTCGCGTGACGGGCGGCATCCCTGACCGGTGCGATGTCGAGCAGCTGGAACCTGCCTGACTCAGCCAGTTCCTTGCGTAGCTGCTCGCTGATGCGCAGGAGCCGCACCTCCTCCGGCTTGGAGCCGTAGAACTCACCGGGCAGGCTGGTGTCGATCAGCTCGAAATCGAACACCGCGAGCTTCGGCGGATCGGCAAGCGCGGCCGAGCCCGTCAACAGCAAAGCTGCGAAACATATCAATGCTCGCATCATCGTGATTCCCGGCCTCGCTTGCGCGAGGACGAAATGTGGGGTTGCATGCCCTGACAAATCGGTCATGCTTCAGCAGAAACAATTCTCCATCGGCGGTCAAGCCGGGGAGCTTGCGGAGGAAACATGATCCGATGGTTGGGCGGCCTGATCGGCTGGAGTCTGCTCGCGACGCAAGCGCTCGCGGCGGAGCCTGCCCAGATCGGCGTCGGCTATCTCGGCCTCGCTGCGACCCGATCGACGCTTTCGCTGGTCGAGCAGCCCGCGGAGAACGACGGCACAGCCGGCGCACGCCTCGCCATCGAGGACAACAATACCACCGGAAAATTCCTCAACCAGCGTTTTACGCTGGAGGAGCGCCGCATTAAAGAAGGTGAGGATGCGGTGCAGGCCGCAACTGACCTCGCTGCCCGCAATGGCTTTATCGTCGCCGACCTGCCGGCCGATGCGCTGCTGAAAGTCTCGGATGCCTTGCGCGACCGCGGCACGCTGCTGTTCAACGCCGGCGCCATCGACGAGCGGCTGCGCGAGGCCGATTGCCGCGCCAATGTCATCCACACCGCGCCGACGCGCGCGATGCTGGCGGATGCGCTCGGCCAGTACCTGGTGTGGAAGCAATGGAAGCGCTGGCTGCTGGTGGTCGGCTCGCATGACGAGGACAAGCTGTTTGCGGACGCGATCCGGCGCACCGCGACACGGTTCGGCGCCAAGATCGTGCAGGAAAAGATTTTTGAGGACAAAGGCGGCGCGCGGCGCACGGATAGCGGCGTGACGCTGATCCAGCGCCAGATGCCGGTGTTCACGCAAGGCGCGCCGGCTTACGACGTGCTGGTCGCGGCCGACGAGAGCGAAGTGTTCGGCGCCTATTTGCCCTATCGCACCTGGGATCCCCGCCCCGTCGCGGGTTCGGCCGGTCTCGTGCCGCGCACCTGGGACGCTTCGCAGGACCAGTGGGGCGCGATCCAGATGCAGAACCGCTTCATCAAGCTGAACGCGCGGCGCATGACCGCGCTCGACATGCAGGTATGGACCGCGGTGCGCATGATTGGCGAGGCCACTTCGCGCACCAATTCCGGCGACGTCAAGAAGGTCACCGATTTCATCAAAGGGCCGGATTTCTCGGTCGCCGCCTTCAAGGGCACCAAGCTGACGCTACGCGACTGGAATCTCCAATTGCGCCAGCCGATCCTGCTGGTCGACGGCCGCATGGTGGTGTCGGTGTCGCCGCAGGAGGGATTTCTGCACCAGGTCTCCGAGCTCGACACGCTCGGCTACGACCGCCCGGAGAGCAAATGCAAGCTGAAGTGAGGAAGCAGATGTTGCGCATGTGGCGTGTGGGGCTCTTGTCCGGACTGGCGCTTGCAGCGGCGCCGGCGCATGCGTTCGTCGCCTATGTCTCGAACGAGAAGAGCAACACTGTCTCGGTGATCGACACCGACAGCTGGACCGTAACGAAGACCATCAAGGTCGGCCAGCGCCCGCGCGGCATCGATTTCACACGTGATGGAAAATTCGTGATGGTCGCGGTCGGCGACGACGACACCATCCAGATGATCGACGCCAGGACGCAAGCCGTGGTGGACAGCCTGCCCTCCGGGCCCGACCCCGAACTGTTCGCGCAGGATGCTGCCGGAAAAATCCTCTACGTCGCCAATGAGAACGACAACACGGTGACCGTGATCGATCTGGAGAAGCGCGCCCGCCTCGGCGACATCCAGGTCGGCGTCGAGCCCGAGGGCATGACCATCAGCCCCGACGGCAAAATTCTGATCAACACGTCCGAAACGACGAACATGGCGCATTTCATAGACACCAATTCGCGCCAGATCGTCGCCAATGTGCTGGTCGACGCGCGGCCGCGCTTTGCCGAATTCAAGCACGACGCTTCCGAAGTCTGGGTGTCCTCGGAGATCGGCGGTACGGTCTCTGTGATCGATCCGAAAAAACACGAGGTCATCGGCAAGGTCAATTTCGAAATTCCGGGGTTGCGGAAGGAGGCGATTCAGCCGGTCGGCATCGGCATGACCAAGGACGATAAAACAGCGTTTGTCGCGCTGGGCCCCGCCAACCGCATCGCCGTGGTCGATGTCGCCTCGCGCAAGGTGACGAAATATCTGCTGGTCGGCCAGCGGGTCTGGCACATGGCGTTCACGCCTGATGAAAAATATCTGCTCACGACCAACGGCGTCTCCAACGACGTCTCCGTCATCGACGTCGCCGCGCAAAAAGTCATCAAGACCATTCAGGTGGGCGAACTGCCCTGGGGCATCACGATCGCGCCATGACCAGCCCCGCCCCCATCGCAGAACCACGCGAGACGCCACGGTCCGATCCGGCCGCAGTGCCGGCACTGTCGATCGAAGGTGTCAGCCATTCCTATGGTCCGCGCCGGGCGCTGATGGACGTCTCCTTCAACGTGCAGCCCGCAAGCTTCACCGCGCTGCTCGGGCTCAACGGCGCGGGCAAGAGCACGCTGTTCTCGCTGATCACGCGGCTGTTCGGCATCCAGACCGGCCATGTCGCCATCTTCGGCCACGACATCGGCGAAAACCCCGGCGAGGCGCTGCGGCTGCTCGGTGTCGTATTTCAGCCGCGCACGCTCGATCTCGATCTGTCGCTGACGCAAAACCTGCTCTATCACGCCGCCCTGCACGGCATCAGCCGGCGCGAAGCCGCCGCACGCAGCGCCGAGTTGCTCACGCGTATCGGACTCTCCGACCGCGCCGGCAGCAAGGTGCGCGATCTCTCCGGCGGCCAGATGCGGCGGCTGGAGATCGCCCGCGCGCTATTGCACCGGCCGCGGCTGTTGCTGCTCGACGAGCCGACCGTCGGCTTGGATGTCAAGGCGCGCGCCGACATCATCAGCCATGTGCGCCAGCTCGTGACCGAACAAGGCATCGGCGTGCTCTGGGCCACACATCTGTTCGACGAGATCGTCGCCGGCGATGACCTCGTGGTGCTGCATCAGGGCAAGGTGCTGGCGCAGGGCCCGATGAGCCGCGTCATCACCGAGGCCGGCGCGCAGGATGTCAACACCGCCTTCATGCGCCTGACCGGCGCGCAAACCATGCCGGGAGGCAGCGCATGAGCAGCATCACCACGCAAGATGCGCCGCGCGGCTTCTCGGCCAGCGAGTACATGACTTGCCTCACCGGCATCGTCTGGCGCGAGGGCCTACGCTTCCTGCATCAGCGCGAGCGCTTCGTCTCGGCATTGGTGCGGCCGCTGGTGTGGCTGTTCATCTTCGCCGCCGGCTTCCGCCAGGTGCTCGGCATTTCCATCATCCCGCCTTACGAGACCTATATCCTCTACGAGGTCTTCATCGCGCCCGGGCTGATGGCGATGATCCAGCTCTTCAACGGCATGCAGTCCTCGCTCTCGATGGTCTATGATCGCGAGATGGGCAATATGCGCACGCTGCTGGTGAGCCCGCTGCCGCGCGGCTTCCTGCTGTTCTGCAAGCTGCTCGCGGGCACCGCGGTGTCGTTGCTCCAGGTCTATGCGTTTCTGCTGATCGCCTGGTTCTGGGACATCACGCCGCCACCGTCAGGCTATCTCACCGTGCTGCCGGCGCTGATCCTGTCGGGACTGATGCTGGGCTCGCTCGGCATGCTGATCTCCTCCGGCATCAAGCAGCTTGAAAGCTTTGCCGGCGTGATGAACTTCGTGATCTTCCCGATGTTCTTTGCTTCATCGGCGCTCTACCCGCTCTGGCGGGTGCAGGAGGGCAGCCCCTATCTCTATTATCTCTGCCAGGCCAATCCGTTCACCCATGCGGTCGAGCTGATCCGTTTTGCACTGTACGGACAGGTCAACTGGATCTCGCTGGCGGTGGTGGCGACCTGCACAATCGTCTTCATGATCGGCGCGATCTATGCCTATGATCCCTCGCGCGGGCTGGCGCGACGGGGCCCCGCGGGAGGCGAAGGATGACGGCTCGGGTTCTGGCCATGGCTGCTCTGGTGTTCGCGATCGCGGGCACGGCGGCGCGCGCGGCCGATCCGCGTTATCCCAACTGGCCCTGCGCGCAAGCCAAGGTGCCGGACATCTCGCTCGCCGCCGTCTGGGCCGGCCCGGAACTCGGCGACGCCGAGACCAAATGGAAGGACGACGCCAAGGTCACCGCACTGGTCTCAAAGCTGTCGGCGCGCAAGACGCCGATGGACGAGGCCGAGAAGTCGGTGAAGGAATTTCTGGCCGGCTCCGCCGCTGACAAGACCGCGAACGCAAAACTGCTATTTGCAGGCCTGTTCGACACGCTCAACGCCCAACGCTCCCAGGTCATGAACGGGCTCGAACGAGTCAGCCGCAAGCAGCGCGAAGCCGCCGACAAGATCCGCGAGGAGTCGATCGCGCTCCAGGCGATCCAGGGCACAGCGTCACGCGACGACACCAAGGTCGAGGCCCTCAGCAACGAGCTGATCTGGAAGACCCGCATTTTCGAGGACCGCAACAAGGTGGTGCGGTTCGTCTGCGAAGTTCCGACCGCGATCGACCAGCGCCTGTTCGCGCTCGGACGCGTGATCCAGCAGGAAATGGAATAGCGTCAGCCTCACTGACGGCTATCGGAAGAGTTCCCGCGGCATCAGCGCCATCGTTAACCTTTGCAGCGCTATCTGCCGGAACCAAATCGATCTAGGATGGCTTGTCGATGTGAATCCTAGACACCGGGAGGCCTCGATGGGAACAGCAAGATTCATCTACGCAGGCGCCGCGGCCCTCAGCATCCTCGCAACCAGCGCTTTTGCTGACGACATGACCGGAATGGTCACGCGGATCGATCGGCTCAACAGCACGATCTCGATCCAGGAGACGCAGAAGGGCACGGTCGGCGGCAGCGCAGGCGGCGCCGGCGCGCTCCAGCAGTACAAGGCCAAGGACGCCGCGATGCTCGATGCCGTGCATGCGGGTGATCGTGTGACGTACTCGGCGACCAGTGCGGATGGCACGGGCACGCTGACGAAGTTGCAGAAGCAGTAGGGCCTACTGATCGGGGCGCGGCTCCGGCTGCGCTTCGTCGGTGGGAAGCTTCGCGCGCTCCCAGCCGTCGGTGCCATCGGGGTACCAGGCGACGTTGGAATAGCCGTAGGCCAAGGCGCGCTTGCCGGCGTTCCACGACATCCAGCAATCGGCGAGGCAATAGATCACGAGCAGCGCGGACTTGTCGCCGCGTGATGCCCGCGCGAGGCCACGTTGAAAATAATCGTCCATGGCCGGCGGCAAATTGCCGTAGCCGGTGTCCGGCAGCCAGATGCTGCCCGGGATATTTTTGCGCGGCGTATCGCGCCACACCGTGCCTTCGGGCAAGTTCTTCGGCTTCGGCGCGCGCGGCAGCACGTCGATGAACGCGCCGGTCTTTGCGCGCCAGATCGCCTCGGCTTCCCCAGTCGTGAGCACGCGCGCGTGCGCCAGCGTCGCCGGCACCGGCGCACGGTAATTGTCGGTACGATAGACCTCGGGCTCGAACGGCTCCAGCTGCTGCGCGAACGCCGGCGCCGCCAGCGTAGCGGCGACAAGCGCAGCGGCGATGCGCCGCTTCACGGTGCCTTCTTGGCCGTCTCCGCACCGAGCGGCCGGTCGTTCTCGTCGAGCAGGGGAACGCCGAAGTCGAGCAGGATCTTGTTGATCTCGCCCTGGTTCTCCTGAATGAGCTTGTTGAGCTGCCGCTTCCAGTTCTGGTCGGCCGGACGGACGCCCATGCCGATGCGATAGACCAGTTTTGGTCCGGTGGTTTCCTTCACCAGCGGCGTGACATGCATCGAGCCGGCCTTCTTCGCATAGAAGCCCGCCATCGGCCCCCACAGCACGCCGGCGTCGATCTTGCCGTTGGTGAGATCGTCGATCATCGCCTGCGCCGAATTGTCGTAGCGCGTGTCGATCATCAGCGGATAAGGCTTTGCGTTCCCCATCAGGCCCGCGAGCGCCATGTTGGTGGCCGGCGGCGTGCCGGCGACGATGCCGACATGCTTGCCCTTCAACCTTGCGTCCTCGAGCGTGTCGACGTCCTCGAGGCCGCCGCCCGCTTTCGAGACCAGCGCATAGGACGTCCGGTAATAGGGATTGGTTCCCTGCACGAGGTCGTCGCCCTGCGGAAAGCCCATGATGACGTCGCAGCGATGCGCACCCAGCGTCATCCGCACGAAGCCGGTCGCCTGCGGAAAGAACGTGTAGTCGAGCTTCTTCTGGAGCTTGTCCGCGAACAACTCGGCGAGCTTGTTCTCAATCCCCTCGCCCTTCTCGTTGGAGAACGGCAGATTGCGCGGATCGGCGCAGACCCGCAGCACCTTGGGGTCGACCAGCTCGAACGAGAGGTCGCCGGTCTCGCTCGTCTGCGCTACGGCGACGTCGCCCAGCGCGCAGGACGCAACCAGCCCTAGCAAAAACAACCAGCGACGATGTCGTCCGGCCTCCGTCATCGCGCTTCCTCCTCGTTTCATCCGAATGCTATCCATGCAACGGATAGACGCACCATGTTTTGCCAACTTTGTGCTGGCTTTTGTTTTGCTGCAGTGCAATGCGGCTGATCCTTTGAACTGAGGCGGAAAAGTGTCTCGCATCGCTCTTGTGATCGCAGCCTTGTCCCTGCTGGGGCTATCGCTAGCACGCGCCGGGCAGGCCGAATTGCCTGTGAGCGAAGTCGCACCGGGAATCTTCGTACACTCCGGGACCATCGCGCTGATGACCCGCGAGAACGAGGGCGACATCGCCAATGTCGGCTTCATCGTCGGCGAGGACGCGGTCGCCGTGATCGACACCGGCGGCAGTCTTCGCGAAGGCGAGGCGCTGCTGAAGGCCGTGCGGGCACGGACCAGCAAGCCGGTCCGCTACGTCATCAACACCCACGGCCATCCCGACCATGTCTTCGGCAATGCGGCTTTTGTCGCGGAGGGGACCAGCTTCGTCGGTCACAGCAAGCTCGCGCAGGCGCTGGCGACGCGCGGGCCGTATTATCTGGACAATTTTAGGCGCATCATGGGCGATGAGCTGATCGATCCCGTGAAGATCGTACCGCCCACAATGCTCGTTAAGGATACGCTGACGCTCGATCTCGGATCGCGCCATCTCATCCTGCGAGCCTGGCCAGCCGGCCACAGCGACAATGATCTGACCGTGTACGACGAGACGAGGAAGACGCTGTTCGCAGGCGACCTCGTCTTCCTTCGCCATATTCCGGTGATGGACGGCAGCATCCGCGGCTGGCTCGGCACGCTCGGGGAACTCGAAAAGATTCCGGCGGTCCGGGTCGTTCCCGGTCACGGGCCCGTGAGCGAATGGCCTGCCGCGCTGGCTGACGAGCGACGTTATCTCACAACCTTGCTGGCGGACGTCCGGGGGTCGAACAAGAAGGGCGAGACGATCCGAGCCGCCGCGGACAAGGCGGCCGCGTCGGAACGGCCGAGCTGGCAGTTGTTCGACGATTACAACGCCCGCAACGCAACCGCAGCATTTTCGGAAATTGAATGGGAGTAGCGAACGCGCTACGCTTGCTGCGAAAACTGTTTCGTCCGCACGGGACCACGACCATGACGGGATGCATACGCCGCCTGCCCTTGATCGCCGCATTGCTCGGCCTCGCCTTCGCTGTGCCGGCGCAGGCTGAGGAGGCCTATGATCCCTGGCCGGGCCTGGTGCAGGACATCTTCAACAACCGTCAGATCAACGACGGCAGCGACGTCATCGGCATCGAGATGCCCTATCGGGCCGAGGATGCGGCCATCGTGCCGGTCACCCTGCGTAGCAAGCTGTCGCCGGGCGACGCCCGCCGCATCCGCTCCATCACGCTGGTGATCGACCGCAATCCCGCGCCGATGGCGGCGAAGTTCGAGCTCGGACCGGACGCCAACGTCACCGAGATCTCCACACGCGTGCGCGTCAACAACTATACGGACGTGCATGCGGTCGCCGAACTCAGCGACGGCCAGCTCTATGTCTCGAAAGTCTATGTGAAGGCCTCAGGCGGCTGCTCCGCGCCGGCGGGAAAGAATGCCGAAGAGGCCAACAACCGCCTCGGCCAGATGCGCTACCGGCAGTTCGCGCGCGAGCAAGCGCCCGCGAGCCGCATCCGCGAGGCGCAGATCATGATCGGCCATCCCAACAATTCCGGCCTCCAGATGGACCAGGTCACGCAGCTCTATATTCCCGCCTTCTTCGTCAACCAGCTCAAGCTGACGCAAGACGACAGCCCGGTGCTGTCGATGGTAGGCGGCATCTCGATCTCGGAAGATCCCAATCTGCGCTTCATTTATGTGTCCAACGGCGCGAAACGCTTCCGCGCGGAAGCAAAGGACACGGATGGACATGTGTTCCGCAATGAGTGGGACGTGGAGAAGCCGGGGACGTGAGTGGCGCCTTCTAACCCTCTCCCCTTGTGGGAGAGGGTGGATCGCCGCGCAGCGGCGAGACGGGTGAGGGGTCTCTCTCCGCGAGCGAAACTCTCAAACGTCTGAGGATGAGGAGCGATACCCCTCATCCGGCGCTTCGCGCCACCTTCTCCCACAAGGGGAGAAGGGAAGACAGCATCAAAAGCACCTCACCTCAGCCTCGGCCTGCGCGCGCCTCAAATCATTCACGGCTGAATTCGCCTGCTCCGAGGTCCGGAACTGGACACCGAGATTGCCGCGCACCTGGGACATGCTGAGCGCCGTCTCGGCGGTGACGTAGCGCTCGTAGGTGACGATCGAGGCCACCACGTCGATCGAGCAGGAGCATTGCTCAATCGATTGCCGGCTCTCACCATTGGCTTTCATGCACCCATAGACGTATTCGGCACGTGCGGCGGTCGGGTAGTCATTCGCCTCCTCGGCGCGTGCGGCGTACACGGTCGCCACCAGCACCGCCAATGCGGCGACAATCGGTCGTAGCTGTCCCGCCGAATTCATGAGCGTCCTCCCGCTGGTTGCGATGAAAGCTATGCTATGCGTATTGTCCTGAAAAGTGCTCTATCAGCGGAAACGGCTCACAAGGCGATGAGATTTCTTGGACGAACTCTTGGACGAACTTTTGCGCTCGCGGCGATTCTGGCGCTGACGCTGGCCGCACCCGGCCGCGCCGCGGATACTATCCGCCTTGCGGTGCAGAAGACCGGGACATTCTCCTGGGAGCTGGCGACGATCCGGAGCGCCGGGCTCGACAGGGAGGCCGATTTGTCGCTGGAGGTCACTGAACTCGCGAGCCCCGAGGCAGGCAAGATCGCGCTCCGTGCCGGCAATGCCGACATCGTGCTGTCGGACTGGCTGTGGGTGTCGCGCGAGCGCGCGCTCGGCGCCAAGCTGACCTTCTACCCCTATTCCAGCGCGCTCGGCGCGGTGATGGTGCCTGCCTCCTCGTCCATAAAGACCCTCGCCGACCTGAAGGGCCGCAAGCTCGCCATTGGCGGCGGTCCCATCGACAAGAGCTGGCTGCTGCTCCAGGCGCGGATGAAGCAGGACGGCATCGACCTGAAGTCGGAGGCGACCATCGTCTATGGCGCGCCACCTTTGATCGCCGCCAAGGCGCTCGACGGCGAGATGGACGCGAGCCTCAATTTCTGGAATTTCTGCGCCCAGCTCGAAGCCAAGGGTTTTAGGCGCCTCGCCGGCATCGAGGACATCTTGCCGAATCTGGGCGCCAACGGCGCGGTCTCCGCCGTCGGCTATGTCTTCGACGAGGGCTGGGCCGCGAGCCATCGCGATGCCGTGGCGCGCTTCATCGCGATGACCCGCAAGGCCAAGCAGTTGCTGGTCACCTCGGACGTGGCCTGGGACAAGATCGCCCAACTCACCGGCGCGACTGATCCAGCCATGCTCAAGACCTATCGCGAGCGCTACCGCGACGGCATTCCGCGCCGAAGCATCGTCGACGAGGAGGCGGATGCGCGCGTGCTCTATCGCGTGCTGGCCGAAATCGGCGGCCGCGACCTGGTCGGGCCGGCGGCCGAGCTCGATCCCGGCACTTTCTATCACGCAGTCCCCGGAGACTGAGGTGCTGCGTCTTCTCTCGTTTGCCCTGCTTCTCGCAATCTGGTGGATTGCGGCGCTGTTCGTCGGCGGCGCAAAGCTGCCCTCCCCGCCTGCCGTGCTCAACGTCATCGTCGCGGATGCATCGAGCGGCGCGCTGTTCCTGCATCTCGGCGCTACGCTCGCCCGCGTCGCGCTGTCGTTCGTGCTGGCGATGTCGCTCGGCAGCGCCATCGGCTATCTGATGGGACGCGTAAAACTCGCCGACCGGCTCGGCGATCCCTGGCTGATCCTGCTCTTGAACCTGCCCGCGCTGGTCGTGATCGTGCTGGCCTATATCTGGGCCGGCCTCACTGAAGCTGCCGCGATCACGGCGATCGCCATCAACAAGCTACCGACCGCCATCGTCACCCTGCGCGAGGGCACGCGCGCGCTCGACCGCTCGCTTGACGAGATGGCAACCGTGTTCGCGATGCCGCGCTGGCGTGCCTTCCGCCATGTCGTGCTGCCGCAGCTTGCGCCTTATATCGCGGCCTCAGCCCGCTCTGGATTGTCGTTGGTGTGGAAGATCGTGCTGGTCGCAGAGCTTTTGGGACGGCCGAACGGCGTCGGCTTCGAGATCGGCGTCGCCTTCCAATTGTTTGATACGCCGCGGCTGTTGGCCTATTCGCTGACCTTCGCTGCCGTCGTGCTCGTGATCGAGACCGCGCTGGTGCAACCGTTCGAGGCCCGCGCAACGCGGTGGCGGCCCCGTGCGGCTTGAGGTCGAGATCACAGGCAAGACGTTCAGGAGTGCCGCGGGCGAAACCCACGAGGTGCTCGCGCCGCTCAAGTTTGTGCTTTCCTCCGGCGAGGTCGGCGTGCTGATCGGTCCCTCCGGCTGCGGCAAGAGCACGATGCTGCGCATCATCCTCGGGCTCGACCGCGATTTCGGGGGACGCGTCGCGCGGCCGCCGGAGGCGCGGATCGGCATGGTGTTCCAGGAGCCGCGGCTGCTGCCGTGGCGCTCGGTCGAACAGAATGTGCGGCTCGCGGCCCCCAACGTCAGCGACGCGAAGCTGTCGGAGCTTTTCAAGATCCTGGAGCTGGACGCGCATCGCAGACATTTTCCCGGCGAATTGTCGCTGGGTCTTGCCCGCCGCGTCGCGCTCGCCCGCGCCTTTGCTGTCGAGCCCGATCTGCTCGTGCTCGACGAGCCCCTCGCCTCGCTCGACGACGCACTCGCCGGCCGCCTGCGTGACGAAATCGCGACGCTGGTCGCGAGCCGCCCGGTGATGACCCTGCTCGTCACCCATAGTATCGACGATGCGATCCGCCTCGGCGACCGCTTGTTCTTCCTGTCGCCGCGCCCGGCGCGCATCGTGCAGGAGGTGCCGATTGCCGTTCCGCGCGCCGAGCGTAGCGAAGCCGAGCTCGTCAGGATCAAGGCGGAGCTCGCGGCGGTGCAGCTTGAATCGAAATGAGAACTCGTGGTCAACTGGACCCAACGAGAGTGTCGAGGGAGGTTCACCATGCGCCGTCAGCTGATTGCGATCGGCATCCTGTTGGTTGCGATGCCGGGCGCGGCGCTCGCGCAGGCCAAGGGTAAGGGCATAAGGCTGTGGAATCTGACGACGGAGACGATCTCCGGATTCCAGCTCTCACCCGCCGGCAAAACCGACTGGGGACCGAACCAGACCTTGAACGACAAGGACAAGGAGGTCGACCACGACGAGCGGCTGCGCATCACCGGCGTCGAGCCCGGCCGCTACGACGCCAGAGTCAGCTATCCCAATGCGCGCCAGTGCGTGGTCCGCGACATCGAGATCAAGGCGGATGCGGTGTTCTCGATCGCCGACAAGGATCTGAAGGACTGCAGCAAGTAGCTTGCTGTCTTACAAGTCCTCCTCCCTCATCCTGGGGAGCCGCGAAGCGGCGTCTCGAAGGAGGAAGGGCCCGGCTGCAGCAGCGGGGCCTGCATGGTTCGAGACGCGCGTTCCGCGCTCCTCACCATGAGGGTCGTAAGCTTCACGCCTTGTCGTTCGGGTGCGGATATTCGCAGCGCCAGCGCACCGCCTGCCACTTCGGATGATCGCCGATCCATTGCGCGATATAGGGCGGCGCGGCCATGGCGCATTGCGTCGGCGACCCCGCGTAGTTGAACACAATATGCTGTTCCTCGCAGGTCGCAGGCGAGAGCAACGCACACACAGTCACCACCAGGTCGATCGGATTCATGTCGGGATCCTCGCGCAAGGGCACTGGAGATTAGCACAAAGAATTACGTTCCAGATTGCCGGAAGTTTCAATCCGGCGTGAGGGATGGGCGGGGAACCCGCTTTGCTAGAAGTTAACCCCGAACACCAGCCTTGCCTGATGACGCTCGAAATTGACGAGGTCGAGATTGGCGGCCGATCCGGCCGGACGTCCCCAGGCCTGCATGCTCCAGCTCAGTGTGAGCCGCGATTTCTCGGAAAGCTGGAAATAGGCGGTGGGGCCAACGAACAGCGCCTGGCCCGAAAATTCGCCGAGACCGATGCCCTCGTACTGCCGGAAATAGCGCATCTCACCGCCAAGCAGCACATCGGGGCGCACACGCACGAGGCCGGCAAAGGCGGCGCCAATGGTGGAGCTCTTCTCCGACAGCCCCGCTACCTCGAAGCGCGCCCATTCCGGCTGGTAGATCAGATTGAGCGCGCCGATGACGAAGTTCGGAACGAGCTCGCGGTCGAAGGCGAGCGTGAAGTCAGTACCGTACATCCGACCCTTCGCGCCGGAGGTCTCGTCGATGCGGTTGCCATGGAGCTCGGCGCCGACCGTCAGGCCGAACGGCGCGTGCTCGCGGTCGAGCAGGCGATACCGCAGGTCGAGCGAGGCGCCCTGGAAATTGAACTGGCGGCGGTCGTCGATGTCGGGGACGCCGGTGATGTCGTGCAAGGTCGCGATGCCGCCGAGTTCGATGCGGAAGTTCGGCAGCGGCACCACCTCGATCTCGACCTCCTGGCCAATCGCGCGATAAGTCCCGCCGCCCTTGCCGAAGCGTCCCGTGGTCTGGCTCTGGAATTCGCGCTCGCCGGGATTGCCGACGTCGGTGCCGATCATGAAGCCGAAGATGTGCTCGGTATCAAAGCCCTCTTCGGCGCTGACGCATGCCGGCGCGAGCGCGATCGTGCAGGCAGCTATGATCCAGAATGTTTGGGCTCTCGCGCACATCCCTGACACTACCACGGCTTCGATGGCGTTCGCCATCGAAGCCGTGGCAGGTCGTCAGTCTTACTTGCGCGCAGCGCAGGCGTACATGTTGATTTCCATGCCGACCGGCACTTCCACGATCTTCGGAGCTGTCCAAGCCATTCGGGTCTCCCCAAGGTATTGAGCGCGACATCGCGCGGGGCAAAACCTAGGGCTGCGTCGGGCGCAGCGCAAGCATGGAATCCGGCCCGAAACACAGCGAACTGTCGCATCGCGCTTGCAAATTTCCCTCTCGGGCAAATCGCCTTCGCTCCCAGTCAAGCACTGTGACTCTCACCGCAACAATCGCAGCAGCGCGCGCCCCGCAGACGACTTCAGCTCCCTGGCATCGAGAGTTCCGTCCTTGTCTGGATTCGCCGCGTTGAAGCGCTGTTCAACCACGGAGAGATATTCGTCGAGCGTAAGAGTCCCATCGCGATCGGGATCTGCGGCAGCGAGTTCTTTCGCCGTTAACCGTCCGCGCAATTCGCGCGCGTCGAGCGTACCGTCGTGATCTGGATCGAGCTTGGCGAACAACGCGGCGGCGGCCTTCTTCACTTCGGCAAGGTCGAGCGTGCCGTCATTGTCGGTATCGAACATTTTCACGGCGCTGCCGGATGCAGCCCACGCCGGGCCGGACAGCATTGCAACCGTGAGCGCAAACACAATCGAGCGACGCGATATCATTGAGACCTCCCTGACCAAGAGCCCCGATTCGATCGGGATCGAGACAACATAAGTCCGGAAGCGAGCCCACGGTTCAAGCCCCGACTTGCAAACGCGCCCACCGGACAAGCGTGGAACCTGGCTGCACCAACTTTCGCGCGATGGAATTTGGTGCAGCGCATTCGCGCAAGACGAGCAAAATTCATCGAGGATTACCGCAGCAAGGCTGGTATCTGGCGTCCAACATATCGGCAACGCGCATTCGACTTTCGTATTGACGCGTTTTGCATTCGGGCGGAGTGTTGCAATCGCAGCGTCAAAAGGCGCGCATATTGGGAGGAACGGATGAACCGCTTTGCGATCGCCGCGAGCCTCGTCATGCTTGCATCGACGTATGCAAACGCCCAGACCACCGAGCAGCTGGTTAAGGGTGCGACCGACACGTCGAACGTTCTCAACTACGGGATGGGCTACAATCTCCAGCGCTTCTCGACCCTGAATCAGGTCAACAAGGACACCGTCAAGAATCTCGTCCCGGTCTGGAACTACTCCTTCAACGACGATCGCAGCGAGGAATCGCAGCCGCTGGTCTACCAGGGCGTGATCTACGTAACCTCCCACAACGCGACCATGGCGGTCGACGCCAAGACCGGCAAGCAGATCTGGAAATCCAAGGTCGAATATCCCGCCGAGACTCCGCGCATCGTCTGCTGCGGCATCATCAATCGCGGCGCCGCGCTCTACGACGGCAAGGTCATCCGCACCACGCTCGACGCCAACGTGATCGCGCTCGATGCCAAGGATGGCAAGGAGCTATGGCGGCAGAAGGTGGCCGACATCAAGGAAGGCTATTCGATGACGGTGGCCCCGCTGGTCGCCGACGGCGTCGTCATCACCGGCATCTCCGGCGCCGAGTTCGGCACCCGCGGCTTCATCGACGGCTGGGATCCGGCCACCGGCAAGCATCTCTGGCGCACCCATTCGATCCCCTCGCCGGACGAGCCCGGCGGCGACACCTGGAAGGGCGACACCTGGAAGCTCGGCGGCGGCTCGACCTGGATCACCGGGTCCTATGATCCCGAGCTGAACACGGTTTATTGGGGCATCGGCAATCCCGGACCGTTCAACTCCGCGGTGCGGCCCGGCGACAATCTCTACACCTGCTCCGTGCTGGCGATGGATCCCAAGACCGGCAAGATCAAATGGCACTACCAGTTCTCGCCGAACAATCCGTTCGATTATGACTCGGTGGCCGAGATGGTCCTCGCCGACATGAACGTCGAGGGCAAGCCGACCAAGGTGCTGATGGATGCCAACCGCAACGGCTTCTTCTACGTGCTCGACCGCACCAACGGAAAGCTGCTCGCGGCCAATCCTTACGTGAAGGTGAATTGGGCGACCGGCATCGACATGAAGACCGGGCGGCCGATCGAGACCGACGTCGCGACCGGCGCTCGCGAGGGCAAGAAGGTCACGGTCTATCCGTCGATCCTCGGCGGCAAGAACTGGGAGCCGATGTCGTTCAACCCGCAGACCGGCCTTGCCTACGCCAACACCCTCGCCTTCGGCGGCAAGTACAAGTCGGAACCCGTCACCTTCAAGCAGGGTGAATGGTATCTCGGCATGGACCTCACCGATCCCTGGGAGTTCGGGGACGGCGCGCGCGGCCATCTGAAGGCGATCGATCCGATGACCGGCAAGGCCAAGTGGGAAGCACCGTCCGACATTCCGCGCTTCTCGGGCGTGCTGTCGACTGCGGGCGGCGTCGTGTTCACGGGCGCGCTGACCGGCGAGTTCGAGGCGTTCGATGCCGACACCGGCAAGAAGCTCTGGCAGTTCCAGACCGGCTCCGGCATCGAGGGACAACCGGTGACCTGGCAGCAGGATGGTGTGCAGTACATCGCCGTCACCTCCGGATATGGCGGCGTCTACTCGCTGTTCTCCGGCGACGAGCGGCTTGCCAAAGTGCCGCCCGGCGGCTCGCTGTGGGTCTTTGCGGTGAAGCAATAGCCACGGCACGATGCTGAGAGAAATATCTCACAAGACGGTGGCGACCCTCGCCACCGTCGCGGTGCTGACGGTCGCGCTTGCGGCGACCGTTCGTGCCGCGGACGACGCAAATGGCAATCCCGCGCAAATGCAGATCGACCATGGCAAGTCGACCTATGCCTCGAAATGCTCGCACTGCCACGGCCCCAATTTGATGAACTCCGGCACCATCACCCCGGATTTGCGCGCCTTCCCCGACGACAGGACGCGCTTCGTCACCACGGTGAAGAACGGTAAGAACAACAAGATGCCTCCCTGGGGCGATATCCTCGACGACGACGAGATCGGCAACCTCTGGGCTTTCATCTCGAGCCGGAGGAAGCCATGAGGCGCCGGCTCGCCGTGTGGAGCGTTGCCGCGATCCTCGCGGCGGGTGCAACAGCCGCTCGCGCGACTGATCCGCTAAAAATCTGTCTCGACGAGGATCGACCGCCGCTTTCGATGCATCACAGGGGCACTCCCGACTCCGGATTCGACGTGCTGCTGGCGCAGGCGATCGCGGAGCGGATGGGACGGCCGCTGAAAATCCAGTGGTTCGAGAGCAAGCTGGACGAGGATTCAAGCCCGCAGCTCGAAGCCAATGCTTTGCTTTCGGACGGGCGCTGCTCGCTGGTCGGCAGCTACGCGCTGACGACGGATTCGCTCGTCAAGCCCGGCATGAAGACGGCGCGCTTGCCGGACTTTTCCGGCGCCACGCGCGATGACCGGCGCCGCCGCGTCGCGCTCGGCGTGCTCGCGCCGAGCCAGCCTTACGTCTATTCTCCGATGACGGTCGTGCTGGGGCCGAAGGCGCAGGGCCGCAAGATCAACGATATCGGCGATCTCGCAGGCCTCCGTCTCGCCATCGAGAGCGGATCGCTGGGCGATGCCATCCTGATGACCTTCGACAAGGGCCGCCTGATCGACAGCATCACGCACCTGGTCCCCGGCCGCGACGATCTCCTCGGCGCGCTCCAGCGCGGCGACTATGACGCGACGCTGATCGACCTCGGCCGCTTCGACGCTCACCGCAGCGCGCATCCCGACACGGCGATCACCGCGTCCAGTTATTATTACCCGATCGGCGCCAATCGCGGCTATGTCGGGCTCGCCGGCGATCCCACGCTGATCGACGCCGTCAACAAGGCGCTGACGGCGCTTGCCGCGGAGGGCAAGATCGCCGCATTCGGCAAGCAGGCCGGCCTCACCTATCTGCCACCGCGCGAGCCCGCGATTTTAGGCGATGTCTGGATGAAGATCATTCAGCGGTGATCGGAAACACACTCGTGTCCCGGACGCGCTGCAACGCCCTTTAGCGTTGCGGCGCAGAGCCGGGACCCAGCAAGCCACGCAACCCGCTGCTGCGTGGGCCCCGGCTCTGCAGCGCACCGCTAAAGTAGCGCTGCGCTGCGTCCGGGGCACAAGAGGGAGATACGGCGCTCACACTGCCTCCCCATCGTCATTGCGAGCAAGCGAAGCAATCCAGAATCTTTCCGCGGAAAGACTTGGGATTGCTTCGTCGCTTCGCTCCTCGCAATGACGGAGCAAGGGGCATCGGTTTCGTCTCCAAGCTGGCCTCGCGACGCGACGAACCGTATGATGCCTGCGTTTTCATCCACCACTTTGGTGCCCTGTGAATTCCCCGACCGCCCCTTCCGCCGCAAGCCTGCGCGACATCCTCGCCCGCGAGATCAAAACCGCCGAGTTGCTGCGCGCGCTGATCGTCGTCGGCCCGATGGTCGCGGCCTATTTCATCGCACGCGAGACGGCGCTGCTCAATCTCGGACTCGTCGCGGTCTCGCTGCTGATTCCGGCGCTACGGCTGCACCTGCCGCCGAGGGTCATCGCGTGGCACTACCTTGCCATCCTCGTCACCTTTGCCGCGCTCTTCCTTGCCGCCCCGATCAAGCCGCTATTCGCCGTTCTAACGGCGCTGGCCGGCTTCCTCGCCGTCGCGGCGACACGCTATGGCGAGCATTTCCGCACGCTCGGCAACTGGGTGTTCATCCCCGCCGTCTATCTCGCCTGCGAGGTGCGGGAGGGTGTGAGCGCATCGGAAGCGCTGCGTCATACCGGCGTGATCATGGTCTCCTCGCCGATCGCGCTGGCGCTGGTCTGTGCTATCCGGATTTACGACCAGCGACGGCAAGGCGATGCCACGACCTCGTTCGGAGCGCCTGCGGCCGTGTGGTTCCTGCCAGCGTTTGCAACCGCCATGGCGGTGTTCGCGGCGGCTGCGCTGGTCGAAATCCTCGACCTCGCGCAAGGGCAATGGGTGATGTGGTCAGCCGCAAGCGTCGTGGTCGGCGATCTCACCGCCTCGACCGACAAGCTGAAGCAGCGCGCGATCGGCGCCTTCGTCGGCGTGTCGCTGGGCTTCCTCGCCGGCATGGTGCTGCCGCAGAGCCGGGTCGGCTATGCACTCGCGGTTCTCGCGGCCACCCTCACGCTGATCTCGTTCTCCCGCTATATCGTCGGCTTCGGCCTGCGCTGCTTCTTCATTGCGCTCGCGGCCTCCTTCGCCGGCGGCGCCAGCGGAATCGCCGAGGAGCGCATTGTCAACGTGCTGATCGGCGGTACTTTCGGCCTGATTGCGGTGGCCTTGACCGAGATCGTCTGGCTGCGGATCAATCGGAAGGCCCGATCGCCCGGGTGAGGCGCGAATGAGCACAGCGCCATCGTTCGAATGCGCCAATCTGTCTCGCCTGTAGCCCATGGCAGCGCCGGCCTGATGCAGTAGGTTTGGCAAAAATCCGGGAGGGAATCATGTCCGCAAAATTCGATCGCCGCCAAATCATTGCCGCCGGCTCCGCCGCGCTCGCGATGCCGTTCGTCTCGCGCAGCGCCTCGGCGCAAGCTGCGTGGCCGTCCCGCCAGATCCGCATGATTTGCAGCTACCCGGCCGGCGGACAGACCGACCTGCTCGCGCGCGCCTATGGCGAATTCATCTCCAAGCAGGTCGGAAAGACCGTCTTTGTCGAGAACAAGCCCGGCGCCTCCGGCGCGATCGGCACAGCGGAGGTCGCCCGCGCCGAGCCCGATGGCCACACCATGCTGTGCTCGATCTCGACCACCTACATCATGAACCGGGTGGTGATGAAGACTCCCGGCTACGACATGGACAAGGATCTGACGCTGGTCAGCGTCATCCCTGGCGCCGGACTTCTGCTCGTCGCGAACCCGAAAACCGGCGTCAAGACGCTGGAGGATTTCGTCGCCTTCGCGCGCAAGAGCGGCAAGGTGAACTTCGGCACCTACAGCGTGGGCTCGTCCCCGCACATGACGATCCACGAACTCAACAAGCAGTATGGCCTCAGCATCGAGCCGGTCCACTACCGCGGCGAAGCGCCGATGTGGACGGGCATGCTGGAAGGCACGCTCGATGCGGCCATGGGCAGCTATACGGCGGCGCAATCGGTCCTGCAAAGCGACCGCGGCACCGTGTTCGCGGTGCATTCGAAGAAGGTCGATGCGATCCCCACCGTCAAGACCCTGCCCGAGCAGGGCGCGACGTCGAAATTCTTTACCGTGAGCGGCTTCTCTGGCTGGGCTGTGCCGAAAGCGACGCCGCAGCCGATTGTCGACCGGCTGGCCGAGCTCTGCGTCGCCGCCAATAGTGATCCGAAGGTCAAGGAGGTACTCAACACGTTCGTGCTCGAACCGGCAGTCGGCTTCAAGGAGACCAATGCGCTCTATCAGCGCGAGCTTCCGATCTGGATCGAGAGCGCGCAGTCGCTCGGCCTGGAGCCGGCTTGAACCTGAGGATCCGGCGCAGCGTCAACTCGCGGCTCCGTATCCGACCAAAGCCTAGTGCCGGTGACGTATTCGCCGGGCTATGATCATGCGTTGCCACCGGAGGACCCTCAAGGGTCCCTGCGAGAAGGGCCGATCGCATGACATCAGATGCCGTCGCCATAGTGGCCCTGGTCATCCTGCTCTTTCCGATGGGCTATTTCTTCCTGGCATCGCCGGCCTTCCTGCTCGTGAAGCTCGACATCCGGCCTGTCGCCCTGCTGTTGCGCGGCATGTTCAACGCTCATTTTCTGGCGATGGGCGTTGCCGGCGCCATCTGCACGGCGGCTTTCGTCGTGGCCGGTCGGCCGGTTTTCGCGACAGGCGTCGGTCTGGTTGCAGCTTTCGCGATCTGGGGACGGCGCCGGTTTCTCCGACAGATGGATGACCAGCTCAGCGCCGGGGATGCAGGCGATGCCGACGCGGCCCGTCGGCTGCGCCGGCTGCATTGGAGCGGAATGCTATGCAACGCGGTTCTGCTGATCGCTCTCGTGGCCAGCATTCCTTACGTCGCCCCATCGACCTAAGGGGCGTTGCACGTGGCTCGCAACCGACATCGATGACGCGCCGCAGCACAGCGCCTCACCTCATTACCTAGTGCTCGCCGGCAACGGCCGCGCCCTGCTGCGCCTTGTGGATCGAGGACGGCACCACGCCAAAGTATTTCCGGAACACACGGCTGAAATGCGATGAGCTGGAGAAGCCCCAGGAGAACGCGACGTCGGTGATGGTCTTGCCGGCGTGGGCCTCGAGCTCCTGGCGGCAGTTCTGCAAGCGCGCCTGCCAGATGTAGTCGCTGACCGTGGTGCCGCGCTCGGAGAACAGCATGTGCAGATAGCGCTTGGAGCAGCCGAGCTCGGCCGAGATCTGGTCGATGCAGAGATCCGGATCGCGCAGGCGCTCGCGGATGAAAAACTGGGCACGCACATACATCGCCTCCGGCCCAACGCGATCGAGCATCGTGTCGGCCTCGCGCAACGGCAGCAGCAGCAAATCGATCAGCGAATCGGCAACGCCGACCGCGCTGTTCGCCGACAGTTTGGCTGCCTCGTCGAAGGTCGCATGGACGAATTCATGGGCGATCCGGCCTGTCCCTGTCTTCGCCGACAGCTTGCAGGCCGGCATCCGCTGCGAAGGGAATCCGCGGTCGCGCAGCAGCGCCTTCGGCACGATCACCACGTCGTGGCGCGTGAAGGCGGGGCTGATGATCGAATGCGGGCAGGAGACGTCATAGGCGACGATATCGCCGGGATTGATCTCGATGTGGCGGCCTTCCTGCTCGAAATAAGACACGCCATAGGTCTGGAAGTGAATTTTGATGTACGGGTGCTCATTGGCCTTGGCGCGCGCCAGCGTGTGCGCGATGCGATGCTGACTGACCTCGATTTGACAGAGCTTCAGACGCGAGACGCTGGTGTAGTCGATGCGGCCTTCGAGCGAGGACGCCTCCAGCGGATCGACGTCAAAATGTCCACACAGACTCGTCAGCCCGTCGATCCAGCTCTGGATCTGCCGCTTCGGCGTCATACCGGTCGTCGAGAGCGTGTGAATTGTATCGGACATTAATCCAGCCGCTGGTTTGATCCGGAGATTCAATGCGAATCGCGACCAGCGCTGCCGGAGCCCTCAGCCGAGATTGCGTGACGTTTACCTCGAATTTGAGCGGTCTTTTGAAACGAGCGCCATCATTTCATTGCCACCCTTGAAAGTTAATCCTCCGCCTTAGTTGCAGCGCCGTCAAGGGGAACCTGAGCCTTGAACGCGGCCGCGAAGCAGTGCGAAGCCGCTGAATTCGCTACTGCAAAATCAAAATCTTCGCGTCCGTGCGCTGTCGAGCAAAGCGGCTTCTCTCTTGGGCAAGTTTCCCGATGGCGAAGTCGTTAGGGATTGCATCAGGAACAACAAGAACGGGCCGCTCCTGCACGTGGACCCGTAGCTCTCATCCGGAGGAGGAACCACCACAGCATCGTTTCTGGTCCCAATCGTGACCGCCCTGCACGAGCAGACACCGGACGAGAAGCCCGGTGATTGAGCAATGCTTCGGAAACAATAAACGATACCAACGGAGGAATGACTATGCGCAAGGTACTACTGGCGGCCTTTCTTGGCTCCGCGGCGGCTCTCGCCGTCGGTGGCGCTTCGGCCAATGACGAAGTGCTCAAGATGTCGCAAAATCCCAAAGACTGGGTGATCCCGGCCGGCGATTATGCAAGCACCCGCTATTCCAAGCTGAACCAGATCAACTCACAAAACGTCGGCAAGCTCCAGGTCGCCTGGACCTTCTCGACCGGCGTGCTGCGCGGCCACGAAGGCGGCCCGCTGATCATCGGCAACATGATGTACGTCCACACGCCGTTCCCGAACAAGGTCTACGCTATTGACCTTTCCAACGAGAACAAGATCGTCTGGAAGTATGAGCCGAAGCAGGATCCGAACGTCATCCCGGTGATGTGCTGCGATACGGTCAACCGCGGCCTCGCTTACGGTGACGGCAAGATCTTCCTGCATCAGGCCGACACGACCTTGGTCGCGCTCGATGCCAAGAGCGGTCAGCTGGCATGGTCGGCCAAGAACGGCGATCCCGGCAAGGGCGAGACCGGAACCTCGGCGCCGCTGGTCGTGAAGGACAAGGTGCTGGTCGGCATCTCCGGCGGTGAGTTCGGCGTTCAAGCCCATATGACCGCCTACGACATCAAGACCGGCAAGGTGGCCTGGCGCGGATTCTCGGAAGGGCCGGATGACCAGATCCTGGTCGACGACAAGACCACCGCACTCGGCAAGCCGGTCGGCAAGGACTCGAGCCTCAAGACCTGGCAAGGCGATCAGTGGAAGATCGGCGGCGGTGCCACCTGGGGCTGGATCTCCTACGACCCCGAGCTGAACCTCATCTATTACGGGTCAGGCAATCCCTCGACCTGGAATCCGAAGCAGCGTCCCGGTGACAACAAATGGTCGATGACGATCTGGGCGCGCAACCCGGACACTGGCGTTGCCAAGTGGGTCTATCAGATGACGCCCCATGACGAGTGGGACTATGACGGCGTCAACGAGATGATTCTCTCGGACCAGACGATCGGCGGCGCCCCGCGCAAGCTGCTGACACATTTCGATCGTAACGGCCTCGGCTATACGCTCGATCGCGGCACCGGCGAACTGCTGGTCGCCGAGAAGTTCGATCCGAAGGTGAACTGGACCTCCGGCGTCGACATGGACAAGAACTCGCCGACCTATGGCCGTCCGAAGGTGCTCGACGCAGCTTCGACCGACAAGGCGGGCGAGGACCACAACGTGAAGGGCATCTGCCCGGCCGCGCTCGGCAGCAAGGACGAGCAGCCGGCAGCCTACTCGCCGGACACGCAGCTGTTCTACGTTCCGACCAACCACGTCTGCATGGACTACGAGCCGTTCAAGGTGAGCTACACCGCGGGCCAGCCCTATGTGGGTGCGACGCTCTCGATGTATCCGCCGGCGGGTGAAAGCCACATGGGCAATTTCATCGCCTGGGACGGCAAGACCGGCAAGATCGTCTGGTCGAACAAGGAGCAGTTCTCGGTCTGGTCGGGAGCACTCGCGACCGCCGGCAACGTGGTGTTCTACGGAACGCTCGAAGGCTACCTGAAGGCCGTCGACGCCAAGACCGGAAAGGAGCTCTACAAGTTCAAGACTCCCTCCGGCATCATCGGCAACGTCACGACCTATGAGAACGGCGGCAAGCAGTATGTCGCAGTGCTCTCGGGCGTCGGTGGCTGGGCCGGCATCGGTCTCGCCGCAGGCCTGACCGATCCGACCGCGGGTCTCGGCGCAGTCGGTGGCTACGCGGCGCTCAGCAACTACACGGCACTCGGCGGTACGCTGACCGTGTTCTCGCTGCCGGCGAACTAGCCTCACCTCAGTGTCGCTCCGGCGCGTGGATCAACTCCACGCGCCGGCTCGTCTCCACCTGATGTCTACGAGGACAAGCTCTTGCGTAAAATCTGCTCTGTCATTGCTGCGATGATCTTCGTTGCCTCGGGGGGAATTGCTGTTGCGGACGGCTCGGGCGACCCGACTGCCGTCAAGCAGAACGAAACTGGCGAATGGCTCGATAAGGAAGGAAACCCGACCTACAAGGTCAACGGCGAGTCCGTCGACTGGTACACCTATTCCGGATACCGCCGCTATCACTCGGACTGCCATGTGTGCCACGGCCCGGATGGACTGGGCTCGACCTATGCGCCGGCATTGAAGGATTCGCTCAAGACGATGAGCTATGCCGATTTTCTCGGCGTCGTCGCCTCGGGCCGCAAGAACATCTCGACCGCCGCAGAGAACGTGATGCCGGCCTTCGGCGATAATCCGAACGTCGCGTGCTACATGGACGACCTCTACGTCTATCTGCGCGCACGCTCCAACGATGCCTGGGGCCGCGCCCGTCCCGGCAAGCATGAGGACAAGAACGACGCCTATACCAAGAACGAAGACTCGTGCATGGGCAAGAAGTGAACGTTTGGAAGCCTGCCGAGACCTAGTTCTGGGCGTCCTTTCGAGAATTTGAGGAGTTACCGATGAAGACACGTGCCGCCGTCGCTTTTGAAGCCAAGAAACCACTCGAGATCGTCGAACTCGATCTGGAAGGACCGAAGGCCGGCGAAGTCCTGGTCGAGATCAAGGCGACAGGCATCTGCCATACCGACGCCTACACGCTCGACGGCTTCGACAGCGAGGGAATCTTCCCGTCGGTCCTGGGCCATGAGGGCGCCGGCATCATCCGCGAGATCGGCCCTGGCGTGAGCTCGGTGAAGCCGGGCGATCACGTCATCCCGCTCTACACGCCGGAATGCCGGCAGTGCAAAAGCTGCCTGAGCCAGAAGACCAATCTCTGCACCGCGATCCGCGCGACGCAAGGCAAGGGCGTGATGCCCGACGGCACCAGCCGCTTCTCCTACAAAGGCAAGCCGGTCTACCACTACATGGGCTGCTCGACCTTCTCGAACTTCACCGTGCTGCCGGAGATCGCGGTCGCCAAGATCCGCGAGGACGCGCCGTTCGACAAGAGCTGTTACATCGGCTGCGGCGTCACCACGGGCGTCGGCGCCGTCGTCAACACCGCCAAGGTCGAGCCGGGCTCCAACGTGGTCGTGTTCGGCCTCGGCGGGATCGGCCTCAACGTCATCCAGGGCGCCAAGATGGCCGGCGCCGACAAGATCATCGGCGTCGACATCAACGACTCCAAGGAAGATTGGGGCCGTCGGTTCGGCATGACCGACTTCGTCAACCCCAAGAAGATCACCGGCGATATCGTCCCCCATCTGGTCAACCTGACCGACGGCGGCGCCGACTACACCTTCGACTGCACCGGTAACACCACCGTGATGCGCCAGGCGCTGGAAGCCTGCCATCGCGGCTGGGGCACCTCGATCATCATCGGCGTTGCCGAATCCGGCAAGGAGATCGCCACCCGCCCGTTCCAGCTCGTCACCGGCCGTAACTGGCGCGGCACGGCCTTCGGCGGCGCGCGCGGCCGTACCGACGTGCCGAAGATCGTCGACTGGTACATGAACGGAAAGATCCAGATCGATCCGATGATCACCCACGTGCTCAAGCTCGAAGAGATCAACAAGGGTTTTGACCTCATGCACGAGGGCAAATCCATCCGCTCCGTCGTCGTCTACTAGCTCGAAAGCGTCACCCCCAAGGAGGATCGACCCATGACTGCACTCCATCCCTCGATCGACAACGGCCTCAAACAGGGCAGCGGCAGCTTTGCCGGCGGCACGCTGGCCTGCAAATGCAAGGACCATCAGGTCAAGGTCGGCATCAAGGGCGACGTCGCCCACAACCACGCCTGCGGCTGTACCAAGTGCTGGAAGCCGCAGGGCGCGAACTTCTCGGTCGTCGCCGTGGTGCCGCGCCAGAACGTCACCGTGCTCGAGAACGGCGACAAGCTCGAGATCGTCGACGCGTCCGCGGTGATCCAGCGTCACGCCTGCAAGGCCTGCGGCACGCACATGTACGGCCGCATCGAGAACAAGAACCATCCGTTCTACGGGCTCGATTTCGTCCATCCGGAGCTGTTCCAGGAGCAGGGCTCGCAGGCGCCGCAATTCGCCGCCTTCGTCTCCTCGGTGATCGAGTCCGGCGTCAAGCCGGAGCAGATGGCCGGCATCCGTTCACGGCTGAAGGAAATCGGGCTCGAGCCCTATGACTGCCTATCGCCGGCGCTGATGGACGCGATTGCGACTCACGTGGCGAAAGCCAAAGCGGCCTGACAAGGCCGCCAGACGTTCGCCGTGCCCCGTCCGCTCGCTGGCCCGACCATCGCCAGCGAGCCGGGCGGGTCCGGCCCCGGACGATCGCGGCGAGGCCGCGCCTCTGCACTCTGCGTACGAGGGCCATTAGCTCCCTCAGTCCTGATCTCTGAATGACTGCGCAGTGCCGCTCACTTCCCGTTCGAAGTCCGCGCTTCTGCGTTTCTCCCTCCCTCGACTGAGGCATCCTGCTTCGTCCGCGCAGTCATTCTGCCGGACGAAGCTTTTTTCGCGATGTCCACTTCGCAGGCGCAGCGTGATGCCGCGCCCTGCTTTTGACAAACCTCGGTTGCAATGTTTTCCCACCGAGAACACTCGGCTGTGAACGCCGAACCGCTGCGATCTCTGCTAGCCTCGCGGCGTGACGATGCCGCGCGAATTCAATTAATCAAGAATAAGACGGGAGGTATCGAGCACATCCGGACATCACGATTCGTATTCCTGCTTCCTGCCGGGATCTGCCCGCGCGGGACAACAGGTCGGGATGCGGCGACACGAATTCGGCAAATTTGAAAATCGGCATGCTTATGAAGAGCGAGGGATGATCATGATCAAGGTGAAGATCAACGGCCAGGAACAGAGCTGGGACGGCGACCCGGATCTCCCGCTACTCTGGTTCCTCCGTGACGAGGCCGGGCTCACCGGCACCAAGTTCGGCTGTGGCCAGGCCCTGTGCGGCGCCTGCACCGTCATCGTCGACAAGGAAGCCGTGCGCTCCTGCATCACATCGATCAACGACGTCGCCGGCCGCGAGATCACCACGATCGAGGGACTGCATCCGAACGGCGATCACCCGGTACAGAAGGCCTGGCGCCAGGTCAACGTCCCCCAATGCGGCTTCTGCCAGGCCGGCCAGATCATGCAGGCCGCAGCGCTGTTGATGGAAAACCCCAAGCCGTCGCACGACCAGATCCGCGAGGCCATGGCGGGCAACATCTGCCGCTGCGGCTGCTATCAGCGCATCGAGAACGCAGTCCATCTCGCATCGACGGGAGTGTGACATGAATTTCATCGACAAGCCTGCGAAGCTTCGTGGCTTCGAAAAGAGCATCCGAGTCGAGAAGGTCTCGCGCCGCAGTATCCTGAAGGGGCTCGGCGTTACCGGCGGCTTCGTGCTCGCCGCCCCCGTGATGTCGCGCCAGGCGTTCGCCTATGAGACCGGCGCCGGCAAGATGCCGCATGGCGTCGTGGTCGATCCGCGCGTGTTCGTCGCGGTCGCACCCGACGGCACCGTCACCATTCTCGCCCACCGCTCCGAGATGGGCACCGGCGTGCGCACCAGCCTGCCGCTGATCGTCGCCGAGGAGATGGAGGCCGACTGGTCGAAAGTGAAGGTGCAGCAGGCCCACGGCGACGAGGTCAAGTTCGGCAACCAGGACACCGACGGCTCGCGCAGCACGCGGCATTATCTGATCCCGATGCGCCAGATCGGCGCCTCCGCCCGTAGCATGCTGGAGCAGGCCGCGGCAAAGCGTTGGGGCGTGCCAGCGACCGAGGTCAAGGCCGTCAATCACGAGGTCGTCCATAGCGCCAGCGGTCGCAAGCTCGGCTTCGGCGAACTCGCGGCTGACGCCGCCAAGGAATCGGTGCCTGCTATCGAAGGCCTCAAGCTGAAGGACCCCAAGGATTTTCGCTATCTCGGCAAGGGGCAGGTCAGCATCGTCGATCTGCACGACATCACCACCGGCAAGGCCCGCTACGGTGCCGATGTGCGTCTCCCCGGCATGAAATATGCCGTGATCGCGCGGCCGCCGGTGACCGGCGGCAAGCTGGTCAAGTTCGATGCGGAGGCAGCATTAAAGGTGCCCGGCGTCGAGAAGGTGATGCAGGTGCGCGGCTGGCCGTGGCCGTCGAAGTTCCAGCCGCTCGGCGGCGTCGCGGTGATCGCGCGCAACACCGGCGCGGCGATCAAGGGCCGCGACGCGTTGAAGCTGACCTGGGACGACGGCGCCAACGGCAAATACGACTCGGTCGCCTATCGCAAGGAGCTCGAGGAGGCCTCGCGCAAGCCGGGCCTCGTCGTGCGCCAGGAAGGCGACGCTGACGCTGCGCTCAAGAGCGCCGACAAGGTCGTCGTCGGCGAATATTATCTGCCGCACTTGGCCCATGTCAGCATGGAGCCGCCGGTCGCGGTTGCCGACGTCAAGGGCGACAAGGCTGAGATCTGGGCGCCGGTGCAGAGCCCCGGCGGCACCCGCGAGGACGTCGCCAAGACGCTCGGCATTCCCGAGGGTAACGTTACCGTCAACGTCACCCTGCTCGGCGGCGGCTTCGGCCGCAAGTCGAAATGCGATTTTGCGCTCGAGGCCGCGCTGCTGTCGAAGGAGCTCGGCGCGCCCGTGAAGGTGCAATGGACGCGTGAGGACGACCTCCACCACGACTTCCTGCACACGGTCTCGGTGGAACGCATCGAGGCGGGCCTCGACAAGAGCGGCAAGGTGATCGCCTGGCGCCACCGCAGCGTAGCGCCGACCATCGCCTCGACCTTTGCCGCCGGCGCAAAACACGCGGCCGCGTTCGAGCTCGGCATGGGCCTCGTCGACATGCCGTTCGAGATCGCCAATATCAGTTGCGAGAACCCGGAAGCCGCGGCCTTCACCCGCATCGGCTGGTTCCGTTCGGTCTCGAATATCCCGCGCGCCTTTGCGGTGCAGTCGATGGTCGGCGAGATCGCAGCTGCGACCGGCCGCGACCAGAAGGAGACGCTGCTCGCGCTGATCGGCAGCCCACGCATCGTCAAGCCAGCGGTTAAGGACATGTGGAACTACGGCGAGCCCTATGACAGCTACCCGATCGACACCGCGCGCCTGCGCAAGGTGGTCGAGCTGGTTGCCGAGAAGGGTGAATGGGGCCGCACGGTCCCCAAGGGCCACGGTCTCGGCATCGCCGTGCACCGCAGCTTCGTCAGCTATATCGCGACCATCGTCGAGGTGGCCGTCGACGACAAGGGCAAGCTGACGGTGCCGCGGGTCGACACCGCGATCGACTGCGGCACCTATGTCAACCCCGAGCGCATCGCCTCGCAGATCGAGGGCGCGGCGATCATGGGGCTGAGCCTCGCCAAATACGGCGCGGTCACCTTCAAGGACGGCAAGGTAGAGCAGAAGAATTTTGACGACTTCCAGGTCATCAGGATGGATGAATCTCCTGGGGTCACCAACGTCTACATCGTGCCGCCCGCACCCGACACGCCGCCGAGTGGCGTCGGCGAGCCCGGCGTGCCCCCGTTCGCGCCGGCGCTGATGAATGCCATCTTCGCGGCCACCGGAAAACGCATCCGCAGCATGCCGCTGGGCAAGCAATTGGAGGCGTAAGGGAACACAAGACGGCCTCGCGCCGTTTCCATCGATCTGACAGGAGCAGATCGATGACCAACATCTCAAGGGCGCTCGCAGTCTCGTTGCTGTCGGGCGCCTTTTCTTTGATCACAGCGGCCGCGTTCGCCCAGAGCAACACGGCGCCCCCGACCACCGCGACACGCCCCACCGCGCCGGACCAAAACTCACTCCCCAACACCACCGCCCCGCCCGCCTCGACCACCCAGACCACCGGGCAGAGCAACAGCGATCCCAAGGTTCAGGAGATGAACCAGAAGGAGAAGGACAAAGTCGACAGGCAGGGGAAGTAATTTTCAGGCGACTGCGCGTTGATGTGCCTTCGCTCCTTGGGGGAGAGGGCAGCGACGCTGTCTGCCAGAATCTCACTTGGGTGAGGGGTTTGTCTCCGCGGAGAGAGACCCCTCATCCGGCGCTTCGCGCAACCTTCTCCGACAAGGGGGAGAAGGGAAGCGCACGCAAAATGCGGCGGACGTTACCGTCCGCCGCATTTGCCCCCTGACGCTCCGCACCTTTCGATCCGCCCGCGGAGCTTACTTCTTCAGCGCGAACACCCAGACCACGCCGCCCTGCGGCACGTTGGCCTCGATGCCGATATTGTTGGTGACAAGCGCATCCTGGATGCGTTGCGCATCCACGCCCCAGCCCGACTGGATTGCGATGTATTGAGTGCCGTCGACCTCATAGGACACCGGCATGCCCATGATGCCGGAGTTAGTCTTCTGCTCCCACAACAGCTCGCCGTTCTTGGCATTGAAGGCGCGGAAGTTGCGGTCGTTGGTGCCGCCGGCGAAGATGAGGTCGCCCGCAGTCGCCGTCACCGAGCCGAACAATTGCGACTTCGGGAAGTTATGCTGCCACACCTTCTTGCCGGTGGCGGGATCCCAAGCCTGGAGCTCGCCGAAATGATCCGCGCCCGGCTTGGTCTTCAGGCCGATGTCCTCAGGCTTGGTGCCGAGCCAGAGCTCGCCCGGCTTGAGCGGAATCTTCTCGCCGGTGAATCCGCCGCAGAAATTCTCGTTGGCGGGAACATAGACGAGCCCGGTCCTCTGGCTGTAGGCCGCCGACGGCCAGTCCTTGCCGCCCCACAGTGACGGACAGAACTCGACGCGCTTGCCGACGACCGGCTTGTGGTCGGGATCGAGGATCGGCTTGCCGTTCTCGTCGATGCCCTTCCAGACGTCGGTTGCGACGAACGGCCAGCCGGCGACATAGTTGATCTTGGTCGGCGTGCGCTCGAGCACCCAGAAGATCGCATCGCGCCCGGGATGGACCAGGCTCTTGATGCTGCGCCCGTCGCGCTGCAGGTCGATCAGCATCGGCGCCTCGACCTCGTCCCAATCCCAGGAATCGTTCTGGTGGTACTGGTGATAGGTCTTGATCTTGCCGTTGCTGGGATCGAGCGCGAGCACCGACGAGGTATAGAGATTGTCGCCGGGATGCATCTCGCCGGGCCACGGCGCGGCATTGCCGACGCCCCAATAGACGGTCTTGGTGTCCTTGTCGTAATTGCCGGTCATCCAGGCCGAGCCGCCGCCATTCTTCCAGTCGTCGCCCTGCCAGGTGTCGTGGCCGGGCTCGCCTTCGCCGGGAATGGTGTAGGTCCGCCACAGCTCCTTGCCGTCCTTGGCATCATAGGCGGCGACATAGCCGCGCACGCCGAACTCGCCGCCCGAGCCGCCGACGATGACCTTGCCGTCGACGATCAGCGGCATCAGGGTCATGTACTGACCCTTCTTGTAATCCTGCACCTTGGTGTCCCACACCACCTTGCCGGTCTTGGCGTCCAGCGCAACGACATGATCATCGGTGGTGGCGAGATAGAGCTTGTCCTCCCAGAGGCCGACGCCGCGGCTGGTCGGATGCAACTGGAACAGATCGTCGGGAAGCTGCCGCTTGTAGCGCCAATATTCATCGCCGGTTTTCGCGTTGATCGCGATCACCTGCCCCATCGGGGTGGCCACGAACATCACGCCGTTGTTGACGATCGGCGGCGCCTCGTGGCCCTCGACGACGCCGGTGGCGAAGGTCCAGACCGGCGTGAGGTTCTTGACGTTGGCGGCGGTGATCTGGTCGAGCGGGCTGTAGCCCTGCCCGTCATAGGTGCGCCGGTAGAGCATCCAGTTGCCGGGTTCCGGATTCTCCAGACGCTGCTGGGTGACGGGCGCGTAGTTCTCGATCGGGCCGGCGATCGCTGCGGTCGCGGCAAGACAGGTGAAGGCGACGAAGCCGGACAGGTACCATTGCTTCCTGGTCATGGACGTTCCCCTTTTTCATCCGTTTGAATTCTTGTTGTGAATTCTTGTCGTTCGTCCCGTCGTCCGCCCCTCGGCGGATGCGGCCTCTCGTGACGCGGGCATACCCCGCACCGTCCATCACCCTGGCTGCACGCCACCTACCTTTCCGATGAAGTTGCCGGCGACGCTGAGCGAGGTGTCGGCGAGCACAAGCGGCAGCGCCGCGAGCCGCCGCGGCGCCGGCCCGAACACGACCTGCGCGCCCGCGCGGGGATCGTATTCGGAGTTGTGGCACATGCACTTAAACACCTCCTTGTCGCCGACATCGCTCTTCACCCAGGCGGTGACAGGACAGCCGGCATGCGAGCAGATCGCCGAATAGGCGAGGATGCCGTCGACAGCGCGAGCTTTGGTTTGTTCGTCGAGCTCGGCGGGATCAAGCCGGATGATCAGGATCTCGTTGAGGCGCGAGGCGCTGCGCACGACCGATGTCTTGGGATCTTTCGGCCAGGCATGCACCGGCGGTCCGCCGGCCGGCAGATCTGCCGCGGTGATGAGCTTTCCTTCCTGCTCGCCTTCGGAGAAGACGAGCAGATCGCCCTTCTGCGGCCGTATGTCGGAGCCGGGCGGATCTTCGTCTGCGCGCAGCTGTGTGGAACAGCCGAGGCAGGCGGTGGTGGCGAGCGCACCAAGCAGAAGCGTTCGCCGCGTTTGCTCCGCGCAGGCGCCGGCTTCAGGTTCCGCGCTATTCTCTGAGGATGAGGATTTAGTGTTGAACGATGCACTCGACATGCACGTTAGCAGGCGCTGAGACTCTGCCGAAAACAAGGCGAAGAATTGACGCCGCAGTGCATCAATATGTCTTTGCTCGCTTTGATTGAACGCGAATGAACGCATTCAAACGCGTTTTCGCAATTTCAACGTCGCATCGCGCGATCAGCATGATGATTTTGCAGACCAGACCGATGATGTTGGAATTGGTGCAACGCGCTATCGGTCGTGCAACGCAAACTCAGATCGATACAACTGCACGTTTCGCGGGCAGGCCGGTCGCGTTCAGGACCTGAGCACGTGGCGCGGCGCCGCGATGCGCCCTGCGACAGTCGCCGATGCCATCTCAAAACTGTCGGCGATGCGACGCGCCCGGTCGATGAACAGCGCGGCTGCCGCCGGCGGACAAACCTCGCGCGCCGTCTGTTCGAACAGATCGAGCCAACGGTCGAAATGATCGCCCACGAGGCTCAGCGGCACATGTGCGCGCATCGGCGAGCCGTGATAGCGGCCGCTCATCAGCACAACCGACGACCAAAAATCCGTGAGCTTGGCGAGATGCTCGTCCCAATTCTGCACGATCGCGAACACCGGACCGAGCAGCGCATCCTCGCGCACGCGTCCATAGAAGCGTGTGACGAGTTCCCCGATCATCTCTTCAGTGATCCCGGTGCGCTCGATTGCATCCTGGGTCAGCAGGTTCCGCCGCGCGGCCGCAGCTTCCCGCTCGGCCTTCAGTCGATCCGACATATCCTTCGCTTTCCGTTCAATTGTTCCCGCGGGGCCGCCCGTTCGACATTGTCGGGCCAATTGCGCGCGGCGTCTTTGTCGCAGCGCAAATTGCGGGGATCGGGCGGCGGAAGCTGAGCCTCCGCCGCCAACGCCATGATCAGGCGCCGTAGGTGTAAAAGCCCTGCCCGGTCTTGCGGCCGAGATGGCCGGCATCGACCATTTCCCTGAGCAAGGGGGCCGGACGGTATTTGGGGTCGTTGAAACCCTTATAGAAGACCTCCATCACCGACAGCATGGTGTCGAGGCCGACGAGGTCGGCCAGCGCCAGCGGCCCGATCGGATGGTTGCAGCCGAGCTTCATGCCGGCATCGATCTCTTCCGCCGTCGCGATCCCTTCCTGGAGCGCGAAGATCGCCTCGTTGATCATCGGGCAGAGGATGCGGTTGACGGCGAAGCCCGGGCTGTTCTTGGCGGTGATCGCCACCTTGCCGACGCGCTGGGCGAAATCGAGCGCCTTGGCGTGAGTGTCGTCGGAGGTCTGCAAGCCGCGGATCAGCTCGAGCAGCGCCATCACCGGCACCGGGTTGAAAAAGTGCATGCCAATGAAGCGATCGGGGCGATCGGTTGCGGCCGCGAGCTTGGTGATCGAGATCGAGGAGGTGTTGGTCGCGAGCAGCGTGCGCGGCGACAGCGTGGCACAGAGGTCCTTCAGGATCTTGACCTTGAGCTCCTCGTTCTCGGTCGCGGCTTCGATGACGAGATCGCAATCGACGAGCTTGGCGCGGTCAGTCGTACCGGTGATGCGCTTGAGCGTGGCGTCGCGGTCGGCCGCCGACATCTTCTCTTTCTTGACCAGGCGCTCAAGGCTGCCGCCGACGGTGGCGACACCGCGGCTCACGGCCGCATCGGAGATGTCGACCATCACGACCGAAAGCCCGGCCGCCGCACAGATCTGCGCGATGCCGTTCCCCATGGTCCCTGCCCCGATGATGCCAACGGTCTGGATCATTGCCTCTTATCCTTCATCCTTGCGGGCGTGCCTGGCGGCTCAGCCCCATTGTTCCTGCATCAGGGTCTAGCACCGCCCGAGGGCAGCTGCGACCTGATCCTGCCCCTTCCTTAAAGCATCCGAGACGGGAATAAAGCCGCCATTCCCTCGCGAAAAGGCGTGATTTTGCGCTCTCGCGGCCTATTTCGCTCAATTTTGGGGCGGGGCCCTCCCCGGGATGTGCCGGCTGCACAGGGAAGGTCGAGCGCCGTTCCGGCCGGAACTTTGCGAGGTTTGAGGGCGTTTTAGCTGGCCGACGCATCCGCGCTCGGGCGGCTGGAGGCTTTGAGATTTTTCCCGACGACGACAACATCGATCACAGTGACCTCAGGAGTCCGACGACCCCTTGGGTCACGAGCGGTGGACCTGACATTCGCCCCGTCGCCGGAAGCTTTGCATGCGACGTCCTGGTGATCGGAGCCGGCATCACCGGCGCCATGGTCGCCGAGAGCCTTACCCGCCGCGGCCACGAGGTCGTCGTCATCGACCGGGAGACGCCCGGCCATGGCTCGACGGGCGCCAGCACCGCGATGCTGCTCTGGGAAATCGATCGCACGCTGTCCGAGCTCATCCAAACCTACGGATTTGAACGTGCCGCGCGCTGCTACACGGCGAGCCACCGGGCCGCGCAAGGTCTGTTGTCGCTGGCCCGGCACTATCGCATTCCCTGCCACATCAGGGATCGCCTTTCGCTTTACCTCGCCGTGGACGACAGCGGGAGCGCGCTACGAGACGAGTCCGATCTGAGGACGCGTGCCGGCTTGCCCGGCGTATTTCTCGATCACGCCTCCCTGCTCCGCAGGTTCGAGATTGCTCGCGCAGGTGCAATTCTGTCGCCGGACGCCGCGGATGCCGATCCGGTCGAACTCACTCACGGACTTTTAAAAATCTCCATCGCGCGCGGAGCCTCGGTCCGCAAAGCCGATGCGACGGCCTTCGACAGCGCCGGCGCCAAGGTTGTCGTTGGCCTCGGCGGTCGCCACGAGATCGAGGCGAACCGGGTGGTGCTATGCACGGGCTACGTCATGCCCGACATCGTGCGTCCAACCATCCAGCGGCCGACCTCGAGCTGGGCGATCGCGACAGAACCTCAGCCGCAAAATCTGTGGCCCGAGGACGTGCTGATCTGGGAAGCGAGCCATGACTACAATTATGCACGCAGCACATCCGACGGCCGGATCATATTCGGCGGCGAGGACGACGATTCCGCGGTAGAGCCGCAGGCGCGCGAGGCCCTCACTTCAGCCAAGCGGGAACGGCTGAGGCGCAAGCTCCGGGCGCTTTGGCCCAAATCATCCGACAAGATCGATTATTGCTGGTCGGGGGCGTTCGACACGACAGAGGACGGTTTGCCGCTCATCGGCACCGTGCCCGGTCAGAAGAACATTTTCGCGGCCTATGGCTATGGCGGAAATGGCATCACGTTCAGCTATCTCGCGGCCGAGCTGCTCGCGACGCTTTGCTCCGGAGGCAGTTCTCCATTGTTCGATGATTTCGCGATCGACCGCAGCGGGTGAGCATTCCGGCCGTTAAGGCGTTCCGAATTTGGAACTCCCGGTGCCTTTGCCTACTTATACGCCAAGGCTGGATCCAAGGCTGCATCTGAGGAATCACGATGGACTCGTCGGCGCTTGAACCAAAGGTGCAGAGACGCGCCGCTTTCCGCTTTCGAAATTTCTTTTCCACACTGGGGCCGGGGCTGATCACCGGCGCCTCGGACGACGATCCCTCAGGGATAGGCACCTACAGCCAGGCCGGCGCGCAGCTCGGCTTCGGCATCGGCTGGACGATGCTGCTGACCTACCCGCTGATGACCGCGATCCAGGAAATCTCGGCCCGGATCGGCCGGGTAACGGGGCACGGGATCGCCGGCAACGTTTGCCGCAATTTCGGTCCGGCCTACGTCTGGAGCCTCGTGGTTCTGCTTTTTGCTGCCAACACCATCAACATCGCCGCTGATCTCGGCGCGATGGCGGATGCCCTCAAGGTCCTGATCGGCGGTCCGGGCATCGTCTATGTCGTCGTCTTCGGCGCTGTCTCGGTCCTGGCCCAGATTTTCTTCAACTACGACCGTTACGTCGCCGTGTTGAAATGGCTGACGCTCAGCCTGTTTGCCTATGTCATCGCACTTGCCGTCGTGAAGGTCCCCTGGACCGAGGCCTTGAAAGGCGTGCTGATTCCTCAAGTGAGCTGGAACGCCACATTCCTCACCACGCTCGTCGCCATCCTCGGCACGACGATTTCGCCATATCTGTTTGTCTGGCAGTCTTCGCAGGAAGCCGAGGAGCAACGGATCGACCCCAAGAAGACGCCATTGAAAAAGGAAGCCTCGACGGCGAACGCGGAATTCCGCCGCATCCGACTCGATACGATGATCGGCATGGCGTTCTCGAATTTGATCGCGCTTTCGATCATCATCACGACGGCGGCAACCCTGCACGCGCAGGGCAAGACCGATATCCAAAGCTCATCTGAGGCCGCAGAGGCGCTGAGGCCGATTGCCGGCCCCTTCGCCGAGCTGATCTTCGCGCTGGGCATTATCGGCACTGGTCTGCTTGCCATTCCCGTGCTCGCCGGCTCGACCGCCTATGCGATCGGCGAAGGCCGCCGCTGGAAGGTCGGGCTCTCGCGCAAGCCCAAGGAGGCCATCGCATTCTACACGGTGCTCGGCCTCTCCGGCCTTTGCGGCATCGGATTGAATTTCACGCCGATCGACCCGATCAAGGCGCTGTACTGGAGCGCGGTCGTCAACGGCGTGCTGGCGGCGCCGGTGATGATGATCCTGATGCTGCTCGTGCGGCGGCCGAAGGTGATGGGAAAACTCGTGGTCACCGGCCCGCTCTATTGGTTGGGCTGGGCCTCGACGATTGCGATGGCCTTCTGCATCGTCGGCATGGTCGCGACGATGTTCATGGGTTCGTCCTAGAATTTCAGCGTGGTGCGCAGCCCAAAGACAGACGCATTCCGGAGCGCCTTGCCGGCGAGCGGACCGGACGGAAGCGTCGCGCCGCCACCGGGATGAATGATGTATTGAAAGTTGGGCTGCAATGTCCAGCCGTCCTTGACCTGATACTGATAGACCGCCGTAACCAGCCCCTCGAAGCTTCGTGTCGGCCAGTTAGGTGCGACGAGCGCCCGATAGTCGGCGTCGAGCGCTTGTGCGCGCTTTGACACATGGGCGTATCCAGCAGCAATTCCGAACTTGTCGTCAGGCCGATGATCATCGAGACCGATGAACTCGACTCCGCCATCGGCATAGAGGTCGATCAGGTTGCGATCGGCCGGAGCGCCGGAGGCCCGGGCAAACACGCCGATACCGCGATCGTCGCTGTGGGGCACGCGATAGATCTGCTGCTCAAAGACAGCCCAGCCTCCGATATCGCCGGACAGCAATGACGGCTCGCCGCTGCTTGTGGGCGCTGCGAGCGATACACCGTTAGAAGCGAAACGCTGATCGGCAAAGGCGCCGAAGTGACGCCAGCCGCCAAACTTGACCTGTCCTGTCAGATTGGGGTCACCCTTCTTGTTGTTCCAGGCGTATTGAATCTGGCCCAGCAGAAGGGGCGGATCGTTGACGCGAAAATTCACGCCGTAACGATTGCGTTCCTGGGGATCGCCAGGGCCGGGCCCCGCCTGATCGCCATCGAAAATCGCGCCGAGGACGGACAATTGATCCGTGATGTTGACCAGCAGCCTTGCGCCCATTGCCGCCAGCGGCGGCGACGGACCACCGCTCGGTAGATCGAGCGACGTGATGGCCGGCCAGCCCATGGACGCGTTCGTGAAGACATCGGTATATTTGGTGTTGAAGAACTCGCTGTCAGCCGCGAGCTGTCCAAGTTTCAAGGAGACCTTTTTCTCGCCCCACTGCTTCTCGAAGTAAGCCTCGTAGAGCCGCGTCGACGGTAAGGCTTCGATCCCGCTCGCCACAAAGAAGTTTTGCAGATTGTCGCGTGACAGTCCTCCGCCGTGGATCTGGAACATGTTGGCGTGGAACGTGAGCTTGTTCAGTCCGGCAAGCTTCTCCAGGTCGACGTCGACGGCAAGGTTCAGACGCCCCTCGTAGATCGTGCCTTGCTTAAGACCGCCTGAGGCATTGCCGAGCACCTCTCCGATATAGGTGGCCGCAAACTTCACTCCGTATTTCTGGAGTGGGTTGGGCAACAGACCGAGCGTCTTCTCCTCGACGGTGCTCTCGCCCGTATCCGGATCAGCCGGCTTGTCGTCGTCGGTCTTCTTGTCCTCCTGGGCGCCGGCCTGAACGCCGGCCAGCAGATAGCTACCAACCACGACGGCTGTCAGACATCGCCAGACCAGACTTTGTATCAACCCGCGTCTCCCCCTATTTGGGAAATAGGCACACGACCAAGCTGCGGTTTCAAGAGCGAACTTGCTCATGGAACCGCGCGGCGGGAACGACGTGGGGCACGAAGATCAACAGTGGACCAGGCGTACGCAGGATAGGCGGCCGGCACCGTTGGCACTCCGACAATTGAGGCACACGGACGCCCACGACACTGCGTCGTCGGTGGCCAAGCATTCCCGGGACCGCTCCATTGCTTTTGTGAGATAGGCCACATAGGCCTCGTTCCCGGCCTGTTAGCGTCGCGGACATGAAGAAAAACATGAAGCTACCCATCATCCTCACCGCTCTGCTCATCGCCACGCCAAGCCTGGCCGCCGAGACCAAAGGAGCCGGCTCAACCTTTGTTTCGCCCGTGATGGCGAAATGGATCGACGCCTACAAGGCGAAGACCGGAAACGTCGTCAGCTACCAAGCCGTCGGCTCGAGCATCGGCGTCGGCCTGATCAAGAAGGAAGCCGTCGACTTCGGCGCGAGCGACATGCCGCTCGATCCCAAGGAATTGGACAGGCTCGGCATGATGCAATTCCCGATCGTGATCGGGGGCGTCGTGCCGGTGGTCAACATCGACGGCATCAAGCCCGGCCAGATCCGCTTCACCGGCCTAATGCTCGCCGACATCTATCTCGGCAAGCTGAAATTCTGGAACGATCCGGCCATTCGCGCGATCAACCCCGACATCAAGCTGCCGAACACTGCGATCACCGTGGTTCACCGCATCGACGGCTCCGGCACGACATTCAACTGGTCGAACTACCTCGCGAAAGTCAGCCCGCAATGGAAGACGAGCGTCGGCGAAGGCACCTCGGTGGAGTGGCCGCTTGGCCTCGGCGGCAAGGGCAATGACGGCGTCGCCTCACTCGTCAGTCTCGTTCCCGGCGCGATCGGCTATCTCGAATACACCTACGCGCTGCAACGGCTCGACAGGATCTCGTTCGGCGTGGTGCAGAACAGTGCCGGCAATTTCGTCGTCCCCGATGCCGCCTCGTTCCAGGCAGCGGCCGCGAGCGCGGACTGGAAAGCCGAGAAGGATTTCCACCTCGTGCTCACCAACGCCCCCGGCGTAGACGCCTATCCGATCACGGCGACGACCTTCGTGCTGATGCCGAAGGCGCCGAAATCTCAGGACCGATCGGCCGCCGCCATCGACTTCGTGCGCTGGTCGCTGGAGAGCGGAAAGTCCCAGGCCGAGACGCTCAACTATGTGCCGCTGCCGGCCGCCCTGGTCGACCAGATCGAGCGCTACTGGCAGCAGAGCATCGAGGCGCCCCCCACGGTCTCGGCATCCGCGAGCGTCAAGCGCTAACCTTCCGAAGAGCGACCGTCATCTCGAGATTGGGTAGCCCCCAATCTCGATTGACAATGACGAATATTTCGATAATCGTTGAAATATGGAAAAGACAGACGCCGTCACGGCGCTCGCCGCGCTGGCCCAGGACAACCGTCTCGACGTTTTCCGCCTGCTGGTGCAGGCCGGCCCCGAAGGTATGGCCGCCGGCGCGATCGCGGAGGCGCTGGATCTCGCGCCCAACACGCTGACGTTCCACTTCGACCGGCTGCGGATGGCCGGGCTCGCCACCGTCCGGCGCGAGGGGCGCTCGATGATCTATGCCGCGCGGTTCGAGACGATGAACACGCTCGTCGGTTTCCTGACTGAGAATTGCTGTGGCGGAACGTCGTGCGCTCCTGCGACGCCTTCGAAACCCGCGCGAAAGCGCAGCAGAGTCCCAGCTTGAAAGGACAAACCATGAAGCGCCTGCACGTTCACGTGTCCGTCGAGGATATCTCCCACTCGATCGGGTTCTACTCCGCCTTGTTCGCGAGCGCGCCTTCGGTCGTGAAATCCGACTACACCAAATGGATGCTGGAAGACCCGCGCGTGAATTTCGCCATCTCGACGCGCGGACGCGCATCCGGCGGCGATGTCGTCGAGCAGGGGCAGACCAGCTGCTGCTATGCGAAGTCGGAAAAATCCTGGATCGACGATCCCGCCGGCATCGCCTGGGAGACCTTTTACACCACAGGCGAGAGCACCGACTACGGCGACGGCAGCGGCGAGAACGGGGCGCGTGTCGCGCACGACAAGCAAGAAACCCAGTCGGCCTGCTGCGTACCGCAAGCGGCACCAAACGCCTCGCTGGCCTGTTGCTGAGCACCTTTCGCCATGGACACGATCATCTACCACAATCCCGATTGCGGCACGTCGCGCAACACGCTTGCGATGATCCGGCACGCCGGCATCGAGCCGCACGTGATCGAATATCTGAAGACGCCGCCATCGCGGGCGCTGTTGCAGCAGCTGATCGCGCGCATGGGGATTTCGGTGCGCGATGCGGTTCGTGAAAAGGCCGCGCCCTATGCGGAGCTCGGGCTCGGCAACCCTGATCTGACCGACGATCAACTCCTCGATGCGATGATGGCACATCCGATCCTGATCAACCGGCCGATCGTGGTTGCGCCGAAAGGCGTCAAACTCTGCCGCCCTTCCGAGCTCGTGCTCGATCTGCTGCCGGCGCAACAGGGTGAATTCGTCAAGGAGGACGGCGCGCGCGTGCGGCTGGGTCGCGGCGCCTGATGCCGGGCCTTGCGCAGCGCGCCTTCGCGGAGTGGCTGGGGACAGCATTCCTGCTTGCCGCTGTGGTCGGGTCGGGGATCATGGCACAGAGGCTCTCCGGCGGAAACATCGCGCTGGCGCTGCTGTGCAACACGATCGCCACCGGCGCTATTCTCGTGGTGCTGATCCTGATGCTCGCTCCGATATCGGGGGCGCATTTCAATCCGGCGGTGACGCTGGCATTCGCCTTGCGCGGCGAAACCGCATGGACGGATGCTGCGATCTACCTTGTCGCTCAGATCGCCGGCGCGATCGCAGGTGCGGGGATCGCACATTTGATGTTCGAGCTTCCAGTCCTCCAGCTTTCGCTCACGGAACGTACCGGAGCCGGACAATGGCTCGCCGAAATCGTCGCCACCTTCGGCTTGCTGTCGACGATCCTTGGTGTCCGGTATCGGACGCCCACCGCCGTTCCTTATGCCGTCGGCCTCTACATTACGTCAGCTTACTGGTTCACGTCGTCCACGTCGTTCGCCAATCCCGCGGTCACCCTCGCCCGCTCGCTGTCCGATACGTTCTCGGGCATCGCTCCGCGCGACGTGCCGGCCTTCATTGCCGCTCAATTCATCGGGGTCGTTCTTGCCGTTATGCTGGCGCGCTGGCTTTGGGGGCGAGCTCCCGAAATGCGAAACGTCGCTCAGACCGCATCCAGAAAACCTGCATGATGCAGCACTGACAACCACTTTACGATCGAAACACGTTTCCAAATTGCTCCGCCCGGGTATTCTGTTGATCGACAAGACTCGCGAGGAGTGGTTCGTGGAGCGGTTGCACGGCCCCGACATCGACGATCCCCAAATATTCTGCCCGACACGGCAGCGTCCCGGATGAGCGATTTTGCGCGGTCCATCGGCGCTGCTTTCACGCTGATCGGCGGGGCCGATGCCGAGCTGCTCGGCATCGTGGCATTGTCGGTGCGCGTCAGCCTGACCGCCGGCATCGTCGCGCTGCTGATCGGTGCGCCAATCGGGATGCTGCTCGCGATCACCCGGTTCCGGGGGCGGCAGGTCGTCATCGTACTGACCAATGCGTTGCTCGGCCTTCCGCCGGTCGTGGTCGGGCTCGCGCTTTATCTGCTGCTGTCGCGGTCCGGCCCGCTCGGCGCTGCCGGCCTGTTGTTCACACCGACGGCCATGGTGATCGCGCAGACGCTGCTCGCAACCCCGATCGTGGTCGCGCTGGTGCACCGGCCGGCGAGCCTGCTTTGGGTTGAGTACGGCGATCTCGCGCGGATTGACGGGCTTTCAACGCTGCGCAGCATGGCGCTGCTGTTCGCGCTGGGACGAACGTCGCTACTGACGGCTTTTCTCGCGGCGTTCGGGCGCGCCATCGCCGAAGTCGGCGCCATCATCATCGTCGGCGGCAATATCCGCGGCTTTACGCGCACGATGACGACGGCGATCGCGCTTGAAACCAGCAAGGGGGACCTGCCGCTGGCGCTCGGGCTCGGCCTGATCCTGCTTGCGCTCAGCGTCGCGGTATCGACCGTCGCCTTCCTGCTAGTGGGACGCGTTGGGGAAAAATAGCTGCTCGCCGCCGATCTTGTAGCCGGCGATGGCATCCTGCCCCCTCAGTGAGACCAGCCAGTCGATGAAGGCCTGCCCGTCCTTCGCCTTCACGTTCGCATGCGTCGCCGGGTTCACCAACATGACGCCATACTGGTTGAACAGCCGCTTGTCGCCCTCGGTCAGAACAGCAAGCTCGCCGCGATTCCTGAACGACAGCCAGGTGCCGCGATCCGACAGAAGATAGGCGTTCGACGACGAGGCCATGTTGAGCGCCGGACCCATGCCCTGGCCAATCTCGCGGTACCAGCCGTCCTTGCCGGCGCTGATGTCGACGCCCGCCTCCTTCCACAATCTCAGCTCGGCCGCATGGGTGCCGGACTTGTCGCCGCGCGAGATGAACGGTGCCTTTGCCGCCGCGATCTTGCGCAGCGCCTCCGCGACGTCCTTGCCGCCGGCGATCTTGGCGGGATCGCTTTTGGGACCAACGATGATGAAGTCGTTGTACATGACGTCGAAGCGTTTCACGCCCTGCCCTTCGGACATGAACTTGTCTTCGGCCGGCCTGTCATGCACGAACACCACGTCGGCATCGCCGCGCCGTCCGATGTCGAGCGCCTGGCCGGTGCCGACGGCAACGACCTTCACGTCGATGCCCTCGGCCTTCAAGAACAGCGGCAGCAAATAACCGAACAGGCCCGACTGCTCCGTTGACGTCGTCGAAGCCACCGTGATGGTGCGATCCTGCGCGAATGCGACCGTGGACCAGAGCAGAACCGCGGCAATGGCGGCGATCTTCTTCATGCGTCGTCCTCACTCCCCAGATGCTTCAAATTAGGCAGGAAGGACGAGCCAGGAAAGCCCGACGTTTGGCGCAGGATCAGCGTCCAGGACAATATTTCATGACGCTGCGGTAGCCCTGCGGGTCGGGCTCCTTCATCCACTCGATTTCCCAGGCGACCCAAAGCTTGTCGTCCCCGATGACATACGCGAAGGTCGAGGTATCGAAACCTCTGGGATTGCGGACCGTGACCTCGCCGCAAGCCACCTCGATCGCGCGCCCCTGCGGGTCGTATGCGGGACTGGTCCAGGAGATGTGGATCTCCGCATTCGGCGGGACGAGGTGAGCGGCAATCTTTGGTGTGAGATCGTCGGCAGATGCAGGCGCGCAGATGAGCGCGGCGAGCGCCGCGAGACAGGTCTTGCGGATCACGTCTTTTCTCCTTCACGTTCGAAGGAAACGTATCCTAGCCCGGTACCGCAGCTCTGTGGATGTGGTCACATTGGAGGCTCATCGCGCCGCGGTTTCATGGCGGTCGCGTGCGGATGTTCTGCAATTGGTCCCACCTAGATTGACATCGATGTGACGGCCGGGGCAGTTTTTCATATTGCTGGCGAATCAGCGATTGCCTCACGCCGAGTACCTCTTGGACAACTCCCAGTGCTTTCGAGACTGATATCGTTGCTGCGCCGCATTCCCGCGGTGGAATGGGCGTTCACCCGGCTTCGGCCCCTGCCGCACAGCGGCAGCATCGACGACGCGCGTCCCGCTGACTCATCTGAAATCGTCGCTGACACCGAGATCGCAGCTCCCCTCGCCGAGGACGACACTACGATCTCTACCGTCGCAGAGAGCCCGTCGGCCGCGCCAATCGATATCAGCATCAGCGAAGCTTCATGCCGGGAGACGCCGGCAGAGATCGAGCCGGTCGTCGCGGAAGAGGTTGTCGTCGTTTCAGTCGAGAACGATCCTGTCGATACCGCCAAGCTCGTCAGCAACGATCCACCTGCGGAACTCTCGACGAGCGACGAGCCCGTCGTCGCGGAGAAGACGCAGGCCGCATCGGTCGATATCGAAATCGCTACGGTTGATGCCCCCGTTCTCGTCGTTGACGACGGTCCCTCCACCGTCATCGTCCTGGACGCTGAACCGGCGGTCGTGGACGATTCCTGCATCGCGCTTGCCGATCATGAAGTCTCAGCCGAGGACGTCTCCGAGACCAGCATCGACAGCGCTCCGTCTCCCAGCGTCGCAATCGAAATCAAGCCTGTCCCCGCCGACGATCCCGCCCCGGTCGCAGCGATCGCCGTGGAAGATTTTTCCGTCGACACACCGAGCGTCGTCACGGACATCGCGCCGGAACCGGTCTTTGAGGCTCCCGCTCTGAAGGTCCCCAGCGCGCGCACGATTCGCGCAAAGGTCGTGGAACCCGCCGATCGCGCCACGCTGATCCGGCAGCGCTGGACGGAGACCGGGATCCGGATGTGGAATCCGCGGCTTCATGGCACCGGCGATGCCACGCTGAACATCCAGGGACGCATCGAGCTGCTGCCGCCCGAACCCGGCGAGACGATGCCGCGCTACGATAAGCTGGAATTCAAGATGCTCGGCGGGCAGATCGTCTGCGAAGGCGTCATCGTCGAGGCGCCCGCGTCTGCGGGCCAGCGCAGCTTCACGCGGCTCGCCGAGACCGCAAAGGCCGCCCGCGAACCGGTGCGGGAACGCCAGGCCGCGCTCGCCTGACCCTTTTCGTCAGCGGCGATGCTCACCATATGCCAGCTGATGCCCTGCATATAGGAGATCGCATGTCCGCAACTTCATTGCGACTGATCGTGATCGCCGTCTTCTGCGTCCTGCAGCCAGCTCTGGCTACCTCGGGCGAGCGGCCGCGCCATACGCCCGCGACAGCAGCCGCCACCGATCCAGCCGTGCCCTACAAGGCCGACCGGCTCTCCTCCTCGCGCGGCGAGACGATCCTCAACACGCCCGGCCAGACCACCGTGCTGACGCGAGAGGTCCTCGACGACATGAACGCGCGGAGCCTGAAGGACGCCATGCGCTCGACCGCCGGCGTGACGATCGGACGCTAGCTGTCCTCCCTGAATTGCACGCTTACGGAATCGGATACCCCTTCCAGACCCACTCCAGCGCCGACGGCAGCGTCTGCGCGATCGTCGGACGGTCGACGTGCTTGGCGTTGCGCACGAACAGGAACTGGTAGTGGTAGCCCTTCTCCGCCAGCACCTTCGCCGTCAGCGCGTTCGACAAGGTCCAGTCGTGCATGCCGTCGGGAATGGTGGGGTTCGGATAGAACAGGTCCTGGTCGCCGCCGAAGAACCAGAAGCGGATCGGCTTCACCGGCGCCGCGACGATCAGCGGCACGCCCGGGGGCTCTGCCGGCGTCAGCACGCCTGCCTTCGAAATGAGATTGGGCGTGGCCGGCCCCGTCCAGGCACTGTGATACTCCCACGCGCCACCACGCAGTGACGGATCGTGCGGCCATTGCTGGTTGACCATGGTCGGTGAGAAGGCCAGCACGCGGTGATAGAGATCGGGATAGAACCATGCCATCGTGAAGGCTGCCACACCACTCGAGCTCAGCCCCATGGTCGCGCGCCCGTCGGGATTCTTGGTGAGCTTGACGCCCGCATTCTGCTCGACCAGCGGCAGCACCTCACGCTCGACGAACTGCGCGTAGATGCCTGACACCGCGTCGTATTCGCGGCCACGCTGAGCGCCCTGCGCATCCTGGCCGCCATTGCCGATCTGGATCGCAATCATCGGCGGCACGCGGCGCTGCGCGATGAGATTGTCGAGCGTGGTTGGGAGATCCTTGTAGGCGGCTGAACCGCCATCGCCGACCACGATGAACGGCGCCTCGGTGCCGGGGACATATTGCGCCGGCACGTAGACGTCGATGGTGCGGGACCAGATTCCGGGATGGCTGGTGGTGACGATCATGTTCGACTTGTCGTCCTGCGCCGTGACGGTCGTCATGATAGAGGAGTTGCCGCAGCCGGCGACGTCATCGCGGATCAGGCCGGGGTTGTAGATCGTACTCTCCTTCGACGACAGCGTGAAGGATTTCGTCGTGCCGTGCGGCACGCCTTCTTTCGCGATGGTCTCCGGCGCGGGATTGTGGGTGGGACCGATGATGAAATTGCCCTCGGCACCCGGCGGCGGCAGCGTTCCATCAGGCAGCTCGGTCGCGCGCGGATAATTGGGATTTGAGGGATCGCGTGTCGGCGGCGTCGTCTTGAAGTCGAGACCCGTCGTATCGATGAAGAACGGTGCCGCCTTGTCGGCAGTGTTGGCGCCAGGCGGAACGGCCATGTTCTGGGTCACGCAGGCCGGCTGCGACAGCGCAACTGAAGTGAAGGAGACGACGGAAATCAGCGTCCCCGCAAGGACGGATAATGAATTGGTCATTTCAGCTCCCGGTGCTGGCGAGTCTTTCCGGCCCGCCTTGACGCAAAGTATGGCGGGCCGTCTGCGCGCGGTCAAACGCCCGCCGGCTGCTTTGCTGCAATAGCCGCCATGCTCAAACCGGACAGGGGCCGTTATTCCGCGCATACCGCGAAATTTTGAGCGCATCGGGCGGTTGCTGCCTGACCTTGCACGACGTAGCTTGCGCGCCGGCCGCGCCGCGCGGAAGTCGCGCCCGGTCAGAACGACAAAAACAATTGGGGAGGCAAACAATGAGAAAATTCACGGCCGCGTTGTGCGCGTTGATGCTGTTCGGAACGGCTGCACAGGCGCAGACCATCAAGGATTTCCTGGCGGCGGTCACCAAGAAATGGACCACGCCGTTCGAGCCGTTCCAGCTCATCGACAACATCTATTATGTCGGCACCGACGGCATCGCCGTCTACATCATCAAGACCTCGCAAGGCCTGATCCTGATGGATACGGCGCTGCCGCAGTCGACCGGCATGATCAAGGACAACATCGCAAAGCTCGGTTTCAAGGTCGCCGACATCAAGTACATCCTGAACAGCCACGCGCACTTCGATCACACCGGCGGCTTCGCCGAGATCAAGAAGGAGACCGGCGCGCAGCTCGTGGCTGGCGAGCGCGACAAGCCGCTGCTCGAAGGCGGCTACTATCCCGGCGACGAGAAGAACGAGGACCTCGCCTTCCCCGCCGTGAAGGTCGACCGCGCCGTCAAGGAAGGCGACAAGGTCACGCTCGGCGACACCACGCTGACCGCTCACGCCACCCCCGGCCACTCGCCGGGCTGCACCAGCTGGGAAATGACCGTCAAGGACGGCAGCCAGGACCGCGAGGTGCTGTTCTTCTGCAGCGGCACGGTGGCACTGAACCGGCTCGTCGGCCAGCCGACGCATGCCGGCATCGTCGACGACTACCGCGCGACCTATGCCAAGGTGAAGGCCATGAAGATCGACGTGCTGCTCGGACCACATCCCGAAGTCTATGGCATGCAGGCCAAGCGCGCAGAGATGAAGGACGGCGCGCCGAACCCGTTCGTCAAGCCGGGCGAACTCGCAACCTACGCAACCAGCCTGTCTGAGGATTTCGACAAGCAGCTCGCCAAGCAGACCGCCGCACTCGAGAAGAAATAGCGGCCATCAGATGCTGCGCACCACCGCTCCCCCGCAGGGAGAGGTGGTGCGGCAATCGGCTGCGCCAACATGCATGGTTAGCAGAGCGTAGCCGTGGTGATTGCGGGTCATTCGTGCTCAAGATGCACGCCACTGCTGCCGGACATCCTTAACGGGACCTCACCAATGCACGCGGCCTGAAAATCCCGCGGTAGCGCGCAACCTGCGCTGGCCTTTCCGCGCGGAACGCGTCTAACGCCCCCTTTACCCGCGCCGTGCAAGATCGCCGTGTTTTGATGGGGATCCGGGGCGCGTATTTGCAATGCCTGTCGTCAATTTGAAGTCTCAACTCGCTGCCGCGATGCGGCTGTTTCGCGTGCCGGATGACCCGGACCTGACGCGCGCGCAGTTCGACGCCTTCTCCAAGCAGATCCCGCTGCTCTACTTCATCCTGATGAGCAACACGATCGCCGTCGCCTACACCTATGTGAACGTGGCGCCGGACTGGCTGACGATGATCGTGCCGAGCGTGCTCACCATGCTCGCGGCACTACGCACCTTCTGGTGGCTGCGCCAGCGTCATCTCGTGCGCAGCGACGCCGACATCCTGCGCAATCTGCGCGCTACCAACTGGATGACATTGCCGATCGGCGCAGGCTTCACCGCCTGGTCGTTCGCGCTCTATCCTTACGGCGATCCCTTCGCCAAGAGCCAGGTCGCGTTCTACATGGCGGTGACCGTGATCGGCTGCATCTTCTCGCTGATGCATCTGCGCTCGGCGGCGCTGATCGTGACGCTGGTCGTCGACGTGCCCTATGTGCTGTTCTTCTGGGCCACCGGCGAGCCGACGCTGAAGGCGATCGCGGTCAACAATTTGCTGGTCTCCGGCGCGATGGTGACAGTGCTGTTCATCTACTATCGCGACTTCGCCGACCTCGTCGCCAGCCGCAAATCGTTGCTGGCACAGCAGGCGGCAACGCAGGCGCTTTCGGACGAGAATTTCCGCCTCGCCAATCTCGATTCCCTCACCGAGCTGCCGAACCGACGCCGCTTCTTCGCCGAGCTGTCGAGCGCCTTCGCCGATGCCGAGCGCAGGAGCGTTCGCGTCGCGGTCGGCATCATCGACCTCGACGGCTTCAAGCCGATCAACGACAATTACGGTCACTCGGTCGGCGACCGCGTTCTGATCGAGGCGGGTCGCCGCATCCGCGAGGTCTGCGAGGGCTTTGGCCCGCAGCGCGTCGAGTTCGCCCGGCTCGGCGGCGACGAGTTCGGCCTCGTCGTCTGCGGCGATCCCGACGACACGGATCTGCTCCGGCTCGGCGAGCGCATCGGCGACCAGGTCAAGCTTCCCTACCAGGTCGACACCGCCCACACCGGGCTGTCCTGCTCGATCGGCTTTGCATTATTCCCGCAATCGGCAACGACCGCGGAAGCACTCTATGAATGCGCCGACTATTCGCTCTACCACGCTAAGCGTCATCTGCGCGGCCAAACCGTGATCTTCTCGACCGAGCTCGAGGCCGAAATCCGCAGCCGCGGCGTCATCGAGAACCTGCTGCGCATTGCCGATTTCAGCACCGAGATGGATCTGGTATTCCAGCCGATCGTGGACGCCATGAGCGAGCACACCGCCGCCTTCGAGGTGCTCGCGCGCTGGCACAGCTCCCGCCTCGGCCTGGTGTCGCCGGCCGACTTCATCCCCGCCGCCGAGCGCATCGGGCTGATCCGGCCGCTGACGCAGGCGCTGCTGGTCCGCGCGCTCGCGGTGGCGAAGACCTGGCCCGACCACATCCGCCTGTCGTTCAACCTCTCCGCACACGACGTTTGCTCGGCGGAGGGCATCCTGCCGCTGATCACCATCGTCGAGAAGAGCGGGCTGCCGCCGCACCGGATCGATTTCGAAATCACCGAGACCGCCGTCACGTTCGACTTCGTGCGCGCGCAGCAGTCGATCGCGGCGTTGAAGGCGATGGGCTGCGGCATCTCACTGGACGATTTCGGCACCGGTTATTCCTCGCTGAGCCACGTGCACCGGCTGCCGCTGGACAAGCTCAAGATCGACCGCAGCTTCGTCGCGGACATCAACGACAATCCGGTCAGCCACAAGATCATCAAGTCGCTCACCGGCCTCTGCGACGACATGGAGATCGCCTGCGTCGTCGAGGGCGTCGAGACCCGCGCTCAGCTCGATAGCCTGCGCCGTCTCGGCTGCGACTACATCCAGGGCTATTATTTCGCAAAGCCCATGCCGGGCGACGCGATTGGGGACTATCTCGCCAAAGAACGCCAGCGCCTCGACGGCGCTGCAACGCCTGCCGCCAAGGCGGTCGCCTGAGGCGAGCAGCCTTGGGCATATCGCCGAACAGTTGAACTCATCTCTGTCAACTCGACCGCTTCACATGCGTCGAAATGCCCCGACAACACCGCATGTGATGTGGATGCTTGTCAGAGGCGCCAAAAGGCGCCATACTCAATTTCAAGGGGAAAGATACTAAAGATACAACTTTTTGATCTTGGTGACTTTCAACTGGGCGCGGCGGCAAACACGGTTGTGAGTTGGCAATCGGAGGCAGGCATGTCGTCCAATGCGTCATTTCCGGCAGGGCAGCTCGCTCCGCCGCGTTTTCACCTCGCAATTGCACATGAAGCACGATCGCCCACGGTGCCGGATGGCGGCGGCGGCGTGCCGATCCACCTCTTTATCCTCAGCGATGTGCGCCTGCTCTGCGAAGGCTTGAACTCGTGCCTGGCACGGCAGGAATGCTTACACATCACCGGCCACGGCGATCTCACGACCTCGCCGGAGCAGATCGTTGACAGCGGTGCTGCGGTGCTGCTGGTCGACATCGCGACGTCGCGAGGCTTACAGCAATCGGCGGCGTGCCGCGCCTTGTCGCCGGCGCTGAAGGTCGTCGCCATCGCGGTTGCCGAGGTCGAGCGGGACATCCTCGCCTGCGCAGAGGCCGGGGTATCCGGCTTCGTGCTGCGCGACGGCTCGATCAGCGATGTCGTCGCCGCCATCCACAACGCGATGCGCGACGAGCTGGTATGCTCGCCCAGGGTCGCTGCCGCCCTGTTCGGCCGGCTCGCGCTGCTTTCCGCCCAGGCCGTCCCACGAGAGCCCGCCACCGGCGTCGACACGCTGACGCCGCGGGAGCACGAGATCATCCGCTTCGTCGGCGAAGGCCTGTCGAACAAGGAGATCGCGCGGGCCTTGCGGATTCGCAATTCGACCGTCAAGAACCACATGCACAACGTGCTCAGCAAATTGCAGATCCGCCGCCGTGGCGAGATCAGCAAGCATCTGCACGCGGCTGGTCCGGGGTCGCCCGCACCATCGCGGGTCCAGCCCCGCTAGACCCTTCGGCCTAGATCCTTCGATCCGGCGCGGGACGGAATTCCGCATCACAGCGGATCGCTGCGACACGCCGCGCGGCCGTTCGCGACATCGTCATTGCCGCGCCGCGCACCTGGTCCGGACCATCACCTGCATCCTCGCTGAACCCTTTGGCTCAATCGCGCCGCCGCGCCCCGTGCAAGGCTCGTCGTAAAGGTGGCCATTGCGACAGAGACGCATCCTCATTGCAGGATTTCCGAGGCTGATGACCGATATTCTGGAGCATGTTGTCGCGAAAGATCCGGCGCTGTCCGTGGTCGGCATGAGCGACGGCGCCAATCTGGCAATGGAAGCCCGCCGCACCCGCGCCGACGTCATCCTGGTGGCGCAGCAGGCCCGGGACGAGCGCGACAGCCTGGCAAGCCTCTTGTGCAGCCGGCCGCGGATGAAGGTGGTCACCATCGTTGCAAACGGCGAGAGCGGCGCGCTGTACGAGCTACGGCCACACCGCACTGTCATCGCCAAGATCACAACGGAATCGCTGTCGGAGGCGATCCGTGGTCCGCCCGGAGCCGGGCGCAGGCCGCGCCAAGCGCGCGCGCGCAGGCGAGGCAAGACCATCGTTGCGATCTGACCGAGCGAGACAGACCGCCAAATCACAGGAGCCGACATGCCCTCAGCCCTTCTGCAACCCGGCGTCTATATCGAGGAAATCTCCAGTGGTGTGCGCTCGATCTCGGGCGTAGCGACGTCGATCGCGCTGTTCATCGGCTGGGCGCCGCGCGGCCCCACCGACCGCGCCGTGCGCATCTCGAGCTTCGCCGACTATGAGCGCGCCTATGGCGGGCTCGACCGCCGCGCCTATCTCGGCTACGCCGTGCGCCAGTTCTTCGACAACGGCGGCAGCGACGCCTACATCGTGCGGATTGCGCTGTTCAACTCGGGAACGCCCGCAAACGACGCGAAGACCGCGACCTGCGCGATCGACGATCTCGGGATCCAGGCGAGCTCGCCGGGCCTGTGGGCCAACTCCTACAGCGTCAAGCTGACGCTGCGTGCCGACGACAACACCCGCTTCCGGCTCGACGTCATCGGCCCGTCGCCCCGCACCAACATCGTCGAGACCTTCCAGGATCTGTCGATGAACAAGGCCGACCCACGCTGGGCGCCGAGTGTCGTCAACGGCCGTTCCGCCTTCATGGACAACCTGACCACGGCGTCAGCGAATGTACCGACCGCGGCCACGAAACCATTTACCGGCGGCGTCGACGGCACAGTCCTCCTCGCCAATGACGGCTCGTTCGTCAGCGCGATCGATCCGCTGTTCGCGACCGGCGGAATCGTCGATCGCATCGACCTGTTCAACCTGGTCTGCGTTCCCGGTCTCACCAACGTCAATGCAACGACCCAGCCTGCGCTGGCCAAGCTGCAACAGCGTTGCCACGCCCGGCGCGCTTTCCTGATCGTCGACAGCCTCCAGAACGAGACGGTCGCCAACATGAGCGGCGGCACGGGCGAGGCCGGCCTTACCGGCGCCGACGGTAATTTCTCCGCACTGTACTATCCCTGGGTGATGCAGGCTGATCCGCTGCAATCCGGCGTCGTGCGCGACTTTCCGCCTTGCGGCTTCGCCGCCGGCGTCTACGCCCGGACCGACGCCACGCGCGGGGTCTGGAAGGCGCCGGCCGGCACCGATGCCAGCGTCAACGGCGGCTTCGGCTTCGCGCTGACCTTGAGCGATGCCGAGAACGGCCAGCTCAATCCGATCGGCGTCAACTGCCTGCGCACACTGCCGGTCTACGGCAACGTGGTCTGGGGCGCGCGCACGCTGCACGGCCAGAACGACCGCGGCTCGGAATGGAAATACGTACCGGTGCGGCGCATGGCGCTGTTCCTGGAGGAAAGCCTGTACCGCGGCACGCAATGGGTGGTGTTCGAGCCCAATGACGAACCCCTCTGGGCGCAGATCAGGCTCAACATCGGCGCATTCATGCAGGGCCTGTTCCGGCAGGGCGCGTTCCAGGGCCGCTCGCCGCGCGAGGCCTATTTCGTCAAATGCGACCGCGAGAGCACGACGCAGGCCGACATCAATCTCGGCATCGTCAACATCATCGTCGGCTTCGCGCCGCTGAAGCCCGCCGAGTTCGTCGTCATCAAGATCCAGCAGATCGCCGGCGATATCCCAACCTGAGGCAAAGAAACCTGAGGCAAGCAAATGGCACAGTTCTCGGTCAATCCGCAGCGCTTCGATCCCTACAAGAATTTCAAGTTCCGGGTGAAATGGGACGGACGCTACGTCGCCGGCATCAGCAAGGTGTCGGCGCTGAAGCGCACCACCGAAGTGGTCGAGCACCGCGAGGGCGGCGATCCCTCGACGGGGCGCAAATCGCCCGGCCGCAGCAAGTTCGAGGCGATCACGCTCGATCGCGGTGTCACCCACGACACCGAGTTCGAGAAATGGGCCAACAAGGTCTGGCATTTCGGCGCAGGCCTGGGCGTCGAGGTCTCGCTGAAGGATTTCCGCAAGGACATTATCCTCGAGGTCTACAACGAGGCCGGGCAGCTCGCGCTCGCCTACAAGATCTTCCGTTGCTGGGTCTCGGAATACCAGTCGCTGCCTGATCTCGATGCCAACGCCAACGCGATCGCGATCCAGCACATCAAGCTCGAGAACGAGGGCTGGGAGCGCGACCAGGCCGTCGCCGAGCCATCCGAGCCCACTTTCACAGATCCGGCCTGAGACAGCCCATGTACTCCGCCGCCGCGCAACGCGAACAGGATATTTTGGCGCTGTGGGACCGGGCCGCCGGTCGCGCGCGGCGGCAGCGCGACGATGCCTTGCTTACGGCGGCCGGCGCGGCGGCGACCGACTCGATCGGCGCCGGCAATGCCGCGCTCCTTTCCTTGCGCACGCGTTTGTTCGGCGCGTCCTGGCGGCTGCGCGCCGTCTGCCCCATCTGCCACACCGACTGCGAGTTCACGGCCGACAGCGCAGTGCTCGCGGACGGGCTTGCGCCACCGGTTGATGCCACACCGCCCCGCGTCGCGATCAGCGGCAGCGAGCTGACGCTGCGTCTGCCGGCGCTGTCCGATCTCGCCGGACTGGCCGCGGCCTCCGATTCCGCGACTGCGGCCCGGTTATTGCTCGCGCGCTGCCTCGGCGAGGCGTCGCCGATTACATTTGATCAGGACGCGCTCGACCGGATCGAGGCCGAGCTCGAACGTTGCGATCCCGGCGCGGTTGTCGCGTTCACGCTCGACTGCCCTGATTGTGGACACACCTGGCAGGCCGTGATCGATATCGCGCCGGCACTCTGGGCCGAAGTCCAGGCGGCGGCGGAGCGCAGCCTGCTCGAAGTCGATGCGCTCGCCCGCGAATATGGCTGGAGCGAAGCCGAGGTGCTGGCGCTGCCGCATGCCCGCCGCGCCGCCTATCTGCAACTCGTGGGTGCCTCATGACAGGCCTCCTGCAAAACCTCGCGCGCCTCGGGCGCGGCGAACCGATCGCAGGCGCGGCACGCGTTGCGCTGCCGCCGCGTTTTGCCGCTCCGATCCAGACCGACAATGCGCCGGTGCTCGAAACATGGCCGGACGAAAGGCAGCCGTCAGCGCCGCCGCAGACGGCGATACATGGCTTCGCTGCAGACCATTCTCGTACGGCAGCGCAAGCGCCGCGGTCGATCGAGGCGGAGCCAGACGACGCGGAATCCCCGCTACGCCCAGCGGCCAAACCCGCAGGCGTTGCCCGGCCCGTTCAATCGAACGCGGCACCGCCAAGATCGCCTGACGCTTCCGCCCAGCCTGTCGCTCCGCGTGATCCGCCGTCCATCGCGCATCCCTACGATGCGGCCGTGCATGATACGCCCCGACTTCGAAACGAGGCGGCAACACCGCCCACGCCCCCGCTCGGCCATGCCGTGCTCGCCAGCCAGGCGCAGCGTCGGCGCGAGACGCCGCCCGTGATCAAGGTGACGATCGACCGCATCGACATTCGTTCGCCAGAGCCGCCGCGTGCCGCCCGCACCGTCAAGCCCGCGCCAAAGCCGTCGGTGTCGCTGTCCGACTATCTGCGCCGCCCGGGACCGGGAGGCCGCGCATGAGCTCACCGCTTGCGATCGGCGCGGTCAGCGCAGTGTTGCGCAATCTACTCGACAATGGGCTGATCGAGGCCGGACCCGCGGTCGGCGGCACGGTCAATGTCAGCGCCGTTGCGCCCGACACGATCGACCTCACCAGCGCCGAAGAGCTGCCGCGGCTCAATCTGTTCCTGCATCAGGTGACGCCGAATCCCGCTTGGCGCAACCAGGCTCTGCCGTCGCGCTCCTCGAGCAGCGGCGAACGGCTGACCAATGCACCGCTCGCGCTCGATCTGCACTATCTCCTCACGGCCTATGCCCGGGTCGATTGTCAGGCCGAGATCCTGCTCGGCTATGGCATGCATCTGTTGCACGAGCGCCCGGTGCTCGACCGCGCTGCCGTGCAGCGCGCGCTCAATCCCAATCCGCTCGACATCGCGATGCTGCCGCCGGCGTTCCAGGCGCTCGCAGCAGCCGACCTCGCCGACCAGGCCGAGCTGATCAAGATCACGCCGGCCGTGATGGGGCCCGAGGAGATGTCGAAATTGTGGGCGGCAATCCAGTCGCATTATCGACCGTCAGCGGCCTATGTGGTGTCGGTGGTGCTGATCGAGGCCACCAAGCCCGCGGTCTCGCCGCTGCCGGTGCTATCGCGCGGGATCGTCGATCCCGTCACCAAGCGCGACCGCGGCGTCGTCGTCAATCCGGATCTGCTGCCGCCATTGCCGACGCTGTTTACGGCAACGCCGCAAAAGAACCAGGCGGGCGCGCGGCTCGGCGAGCTCGTGGTGCTGTCCGGCATCCGCCTCAGCGGTAGCAATTTTCATGTGCGGCTGGCACATCCGCTGTTTCCGATTCCGTTCGAGCTGGTGCCGGGCGTCCCCAATGACGACGGCACCGAGATCACCGTGGCGCTGCCGAACGATGCAGCTGCGCAGGCCGCACTCGCACCCGGGCAATGGAGCCTCACGCTGCGCCTGTTGCCATCAGGCGAAGCCAACGAGCGCGAGACCAATGCGGTGGCGCTGATCATCGCACCCGCCTTGGTCATTGCTGCCGATGCTCCGCTTTCACTGTCCGCGGCGACCGTGCTGCGCAAGACTGCGCCGCTGCGCGTCACCGCCACCCTGTTCTCGCGCCCGCAGGTGCAACCGCGGCAGCGCGCCAGACTCGTGCTCGGCACGGTTGAAGCCGCCGCCAATCCGCGCACTGCCGCCACCGACCCGCTGGTATTCGACTTCGCCCCGACCCTTCCTGCCGGCGCCTATCCGGCACGGCTGCGTGTCGACGGCGTCGACAGCCTGCTGCTCGATCTCAGCGGCGCTGCACCGGCCTTCGACGCCTCGCAAACCCTGGTCGTGCCGCCATGAACATGCACGACAGACCGCAAGCCCGGCCCGAGATCGACTGGGCCAGCCGCAACCAGCAATGGCTGGCAATGCAGGTCACCGCGCTGCGCCTGCGCCTCGCGCCGCAGTTGGAAAGCCAGTCCGCGAACACCGAGTCGGCTCCGCAGGAATGCGACAATGATTTCGGGCCGGCACTCGATGCGCTGACAAAGCTGTTCGGCCTGTCGCCGTTCGAGCGCGAAATCGTGCTGCTCGCGGCCGGCGTTGAGCTCGACAGCGCGCTATGCCGCCTGGTCAGCGAGACAATGGCGCAATCGCCCGAAGCTGGTGCGAGCACGCAGCCGACGTTCAATTTCGCCATGCAGACGCTGAATGAGCCGCATTGGGATGCGCTGTCGCCGCTGCGACCATTGCGGCGCTGGCGCTTGATCGTCTGCGAGGGCCGCGAGGCGCCACAGCGCCGGCCGATCCAGATCGACGAGCGCGTGCTGCATTACCTCACCGGTGTCGCCGCGATCGATGTCCGGCTGATCGGGCCCGTCCGCTGCGAGCCAGCCGGACCGGGCGATCTCGATACGCCGCTCGCAACCAATATCGCACACGCCCTCGGCTCCGGCGCGGCCGCACTGGTCGCGCTGGATCATGCCCGCGGCGAGATCGAGCCGCAGCGCGACCTCGCGCGCGCCGCGCTCGCCGAGTTCGGCGCGAACGGCCTGTGGCTGCACTCCCGCGACCTGCCACACGATCCGCGCGAGATCGCCGAGATGGCCTGCCTACTCGACCGCGAAGCAGCACTATCTGACGCCATCATCGCGCTCGAGCTCGACCATTCGCCTGACGCCACCGATGCGGAAGCGCGTGCAGTGACGCTTCTCGCCCATCTGGTCGGACCTGCGATCGTGCTCAATGCGCCGGAGCCGGCGCGTCTGTCGCGGCTGCGGCAGCGGCGCATGCTGCGTTTGCAGGTCACAGACGCGTCCGTCGCCGCGCGGCAAGTCGCAGCCCTGCATGGACTGCCGCGCGAACAGGCCACGGCGCTCGCAGCCGCCCTGCGTCCGGCCTTGCGGCAATTCAACGTACCCGCCGCCGAACTGCGCCTTGTCGTGACCGAGGCACTGGCCGGGGTACAGGGGGAGCCGACCCTGCTGGGATCTGCGGTGTGGCGGCTCTGCCGTACCGCGGCGCGCGGCGGGTTGGATGCGCTGGCGCAGCGGATCGACTGTCGCGTCGCATTCGACGATCTGGTCGCACCGCCCGTTGTGATCGCGCAGCTCCGCGCCATCGCGGGCGAATTGCAGCACCGGCCACTTGTCCATGGCGACTGGGGTTTTGCCGCACATAACAGCCGCGGGCTTGGTGCCGCCGCACTGTTCGCCGGCGACTCCGGCACCGGCAAGACCTACGCCGCCGAGGCGATCGCCAGCGCCGCCGGACTCGATCTCTACCGCGTCGATCTTGCCAGCGTCGTCAGCAAATATATCGGCGAGACCGAGAAGAATCTGAGCCGGCTGTTCGAGACCGCCGAGACCAGCGGCGCTATCCTGCTGTTCGACGAGGCCGACGCGCTGTTCGGCAAGCGCAGCGAGGTGCGCGACAGCCATGACCGCTTCGCCAATATCGAGATCGCCTATCTGTTGCAGCGAATCGAGACCTATCGCGGGCTCGTGATCCTCACCACCAACATGAAGAGCGCGCTCGACCGCGCCTTCCTGCGCCGCATCCGCTACGTGATCCAGTTCCCCTACCCCGACGCCGCCGCGCGCGAAAAACTGTGGCGGATGCAATTCCCGGCCGATGCGCCCCTCGGCGAGGTGGATTTCGCGGGCCTCGCCAGGCTGCAACTGACCGGCGGCAACATCCGCGCCATCGCGCTGAACGCGGCCTTCCTGGCCGCCGCAGACGGCGGACGAATCGGGCATGAAGCGATCAACGCCGCGGTTCGCGCCGAATTCTCCAAGCTCGAACGCCCCTACAACGGACCCAGGCAGGAGGTGTGATCGTGCGCTTCTCGTTTGCCAATATGAGCTGGCTGTCGCAAGGCGCAACCCAGGCGCATACGGCGGCGGGGCGGGAACGCGAAGCCAACGAGCTTGCCGACAGCGCGCTCTCCCGGACGCCCGCGCCGCGCCAGGCCGGACCGGCACGCGAGCCTGTGGCAAACCGGCTCGACCTTGCCTCGCAGCCGCTTGCGCCGACCACCCGTGCCGACATGGAGGGCCGGTTCGGCTGCGACTTCTCGCAGGTGCGTGTCAGCACGGATGCCAAGGCCGATCGCACGGCGAGCGGATTGCACGCCCGTGGTTTCGCCTATGGCAACCAGCTCGTCTTCGCGCGAAACGAGTTCGCGCCGCACACGCCGTCCGGCCGAAGACTGCTCGCGCACGAGCTCGCCCATGTCACCCAGCAACGCCAGAGCGGGCGCGCCGAGATTGCGCGACAGGGCAAGCCGGGCCCATCGCTGGAGGACGAGGCATCCCAGCTCCAGGTCGATCTCGGCGCAGCCGCCGACGCCGCAGCTCGCAAGCCGCTGGTTACAAAAGCGCTCGATTTCTGTGGTCGCGGCGTGGCCGCCCTGACGGCTGCAAAGACCTCGAACAAGACCGACGACATCGAGAAGTGCCGCGACGCGTTGAAGAAGGTGGCGCGCGCGCTTTCCGCCAATGGCGAGCGCGACGCCGCCGTTCAGTTCGCGATCAAGAGCAACGACCCCGAGGTCTACGGTGCGGTCGTCTCCAACATGCGCGGTGGCAGCGGCGTGAGCGGTCAGCAGAGCTTCTTGCGGCAACTGGCCCCTCTCGGCGGCCAGACGCTGACCGCCGAGGACACTAAGCATTCCCAGAAATGGCTGAAAGACAACACCTCGGCCATCGGCAAGACCTTTGCAGAGCTTGACAAGAAGGGCGTCAAAGGACTGAAGCGCGACCTGTCGCTGGAGCTGTCGGAGGACGTCCTCAAGGAATATTACACGCATTCGCCCGACGACGAGAAGCCGGACCTGCTCGGCGATCCCACGGCAAAAACGCTCAAGACCGACCAGAGCACGAACCAGATCAAGGCCGATTGCGACGTCTACGCCACTTATGCGGCGCGGCTGCTGCGCGAGCAGGGTTGGACCACGGCGATGTACATGACCATCATCCCCAACGAGGCCAAACCCGGCGAAACCAAGATCCGCGACGCCCATGCGGTCGCGCTCGCCCGGAAACAGGTCGACCCCAGCGATGCCTCGAAGGGATACAAGTTCATCGGCGTCAGCAACACCACGATCAGCGAATTCGGCACCAAGACCGACAACAAGACGGCGCTACCCGATCTGAAGGCGCTGGCCCTTACCGTCTACGATCCGCCATTGCAGAATTACGACGTCTACGCGGCCGACGCCGGCACAAATGGCGAGTTCGACCCGAAGCTGCTCGATCCCAAGAACAACAAGCTGGTGCCGATGGAATCGATCCGGCCCACACCGGTCAAGGGAGCGACGCCGTGAAAGATCCCGGCATCGAGGTGCGCATCGGCCGCCTGGTCGTCGATGCGCCGCAGCGCGGGGAAACCGCGGGGCTCGCGGATGCGATTGGCGCGGCGCTGCACGCGCGCCTTGTGCAATCTTCGGCCACCGTTGAGGCCGCCAATACGCGTAGCGCGCCGCAAGCCATCGCCGACCGCATCGCGACGCAATTGACGACAACGGTACCGCGCTTCGGGATGACCGCACGAGGCAAGCCATGACGGCCCAGGCTGCGCCCAAAGTCGCCGTGAAACAGGCCGTTCCGGCGCGAGCGCCCGCGCTGGAGGTGCGCCCTGCGCACGATCATTTCGAGCAGGAGGCCGATCGCGCTGCCGCAACGGCGCTGCGGTCGGGCACGGCCAATGCAGGCCCGCCGTCATTGTCACCACTACCGCGCGCCCCGGATCGCGCGGCAACGCCGACGCCGGCGTCGGTGTCCGAGATCGTACGCTCGGCGGGAACGCCGCTTCCCACCGCGGTCCGAGAGGACATGGAACGGCAATTCCGTTCCGACTTCAGTCGTGTACGAATCCACACCGGCCCCGCGGCCGCAGTCTCGGCCCGCGCGATCGACGCCGCTGCATATACGTCAGGCGAAAACGTCGTGTTTGGCGACAGCGCTTACGATCCCCGCACCCGACATGGCCGGCATCTGCTGGCCCACGAGCTCGCGCATGTCGTGCAGCAACGCGGCACCGCTCCGCGCGCAGTGCAGCGGCGCTGTTGCCTGGAAGATTTCGGCATCTGGCTCGGCCTCGTCGAAGGCAGTTTCACCGACGTCGAGCTGCACGCCTATCTCAGGGGGATCACCGAGGCCAAGGTCAAGGAGGGCGACCACAGCAGCGACAACAAGGCGCGCGCCATCGTCCGGCTATGGAAGGCGAGTAACGCCGGCTTTCCGCTCAATCCCCTGCAAAAGGCGCTACTGATCCAGGAAATGCAGGACGGACCGACGCTGACCGACGACGAGAACGCCATTCTCGACCTGCTCGAGCTCAGCGACGTCGCAGCCCTCAGGATCATGTTCGGCGAGGGCAAGCTCAGTGTCACTGAGCTGGAATCCGATCTCGACGACGATTCTGCCAAGCGGCTCGCGGCTTTCTTCAACACCCGCTTCGAGGGCGGCCGCGATGCGCTGGCCAACAGCACCGTTATCCCGAAAGGCTTGCCCGGCAAGAACACCCCGACTTTCGACTACGATAGCGCGGGGGTCAAAAAGCGGATCGACGCGGTCGGAAACAGCAGGGATATCGACCTCATTGCGGCGGAGATCTTCGGGCTTGCACCCGCCGCGCGTGACAAGGCGATGCAGGACCTCAGCGAGTTGCGAGCCGAGGCCGTGCGCAAGGTCGACGAACTCGAGGGGAAGGCGGACAATACCCTCGACTCGTTCGTTCAAGCCGAGCTGAAGCAGGATGCCAAGAACGCCAGAATTACGTCGAGCAAATACGACGTGCTGCTCAGCCGGGTCTTTCGCGACATCGCACTCACCGTCAGCGGCAAGGATCTCTCGAACACGGTCGCTCCCAACGCAGCGCAAAAGGTCGAGATCGCCAAGGCGCTGAAGCCGGAGGTCCGCACCGACGAAGCTGGTGGCGCCACCTCCTTCGACAAGAAGCAGTATGAAGATGCCCTGCGCAAGCTGATACCGAACATGATCCAGGACAATTGGGACAGGCAGGTCAAAGGCCGCGGACCCAAGGAGCACGACGACAAGACCAAGACTCGCGATCTCACAGAATTCGAACGGATCGCAAAGGCCAGCAAGGACGAGACAGACAAGGTGTTCGCCGGCTACTACACACGATCGGACCATCCCGAGTTCAAGGCGGGTTCCAAGGAGCAGGGCGGCAGGATTCACGATCGCTTCGCCGATCTGCAAAAGATTCTGAACGATCCAAAGACGCCCCGCGAGAGCAAACAGGAAGACGCGCGCGGCTTCCTGTTTCATCTGCTCCAGTCGGACCAGGCGGTACGCGACCTCAACCGCACCTTCAACGTCTCGCCGGCATTCAACGAACGGGGGCCGGTCAACGACGCCGCGAAGATTCTCGACAAGCTCGCCACAGAGTTCACCGGCGGCGACAAGAAGACCGCAAAAGTTAAGACCAAGGGCAGGATCAGTGACGGGTCAAAGGACAACGACCAGACCGACAAGCTGAACGACATCCGGCGCGGCTGGGACGCAGGTGCCGGCCCCGGCGCTCTTGGCAGCATCGACGTCCAGATCTTCAAGAAGGAGAATCCCGAAGAGGACCGCGATTCGCTTTGGGACAGCTTCCAGACGCTGATCCATGAATACATCCACACGCTGCGATCGGGGCCATATACCGCCTACGCGAACAGCTTCGGAGACGGTCCCGAATACAACACTCTGATGGAGGGCGTCGACACGCTGCTCGACGAAGTCGTCTGGGAGAACGTCGCGCCACGCGTCACCGATCCCGCGTTGCGTCTCGCGGTCGAAGGCCCCGCCTATGCCAAGGAAGAGCCGATCAACGTGATCTCCGCATCGCGCCGGCGCTATCCGTCCCATGCGGAGGCCATGAAGCTCGTTGGCATCGTCGGCATCCGCAACCTCTACGCCGCCTATTTCCAGGGCGACATCGAAAAGATCGGCGGCGACATCACGAAGATCGGCAAAACGCCATGACCGGCCTCACCTCCTCACCGAAGCTGATCAAGGGCGGCCTCGTTGTGCTGGCGCCGGGCGGCGGCACGGTGCGCAGGCAGATCGCGCTTCAGTACAATCCTGATACGCTGACCCGTACCTATCAGGTGCAGGGCACCGGCGGCGACGGTTCGGCGGGCGGGCGGGCGCAGCCGTTCCGGTTGAAGGGTCCGGCGATCGAGACCATCAAGCTCGATGCCGAGATCGACGCCACCGACCAGCTCGCCGATCCCGACGCCCATGCCAATGCGGTCGCCTTCGGTATCGCGCCGCAGCTCGCGGTGCTCGAAGCTCTGGTCAATCCCAGCGTCGACGATCTGCTCGGGGTCGCGAGCCAGGCCGATGGCGGCACGCTCGAGATCCTGCCGCCGGAAGCGCCGCTCACCTTGTTCGTCTGGAGCAAGAACCGCGTTGCACCGGTGCGCGTCGCCGAATTCTCCATCGTCGAGGAAGCCTTCGACCCCGCGCTCAATCCGATCCGCGCAAAAGTCTCGCTCGGGCTGCATGTGCTGAGCACCGACGACCTCGGCTTCACCCATCGCGGCGGCACCATCTTCCTCAACTATTTGCGCAATCGCGAGGCGCTCGCTGGCCTCACCGGCGGCGCCTCACTCGCCTCGCTTGGCCTTTCCAGCCTGCCCTGACGGAGCACAACATGTCCTCGGATCCCGTCCAGATGCTGATCGATGCCGGTGCATTTCCGGACAACAATTTCGCGCCGAACAGCCGCTACCACGGCGCGGCCATCGGGCGATTGAAGCGCAGCGCCGACGATCCCGGCGTGGCCTATGTGCTGCGCCGCTTCATCCCGCAAGGCCGTGACATCGGCATCGCCGGCGAGCACATCGTCAATGCCGGCGAGCGACCCGACACACTCGCCTCGGCAACTCTCGGCGATCCCGAACTGTATTGGCGGGTGGCCGACGCCAATGTCGTGACCGATCCGTTCGAGCTCACCGACACGCCCGGCGAGCGCGTGCAGATCCCACGTCCGAACGGGCTGTAAGGAGACCAGTCCCGATGATGCAAGGCGGCGTACAGCTCTCGCTCCAGATCGGCCCGTCGCCGGTGCCGGCGCCGCGCGAGGTACTGGAGACGCTAACCCATGCCAAGATCGAGATCGGATCGGGCGATGCGCAGAGCGGTTTTGAGCTGACCTTCGACCTGCCGGTACGCTCGCCATTGCGCACCATCTTCCTGCTCGCCGGCGGCGGTGCGCTGCCGCCGCTGCTCCGCGTGGTACTGATCGTCACCATCAACGGCACCGCCGAATCCATCATCGACGGCATGGTCACCAATGTCGAGACCCAGCCCGGCAGCGGCGGCGTCGGCAAGCTGGTGATCAAGGGCAAGGACATGTCGGCGCTGATGGACATCATCGAGCTGCCCGGCCTGCCCTTCCCGGCGATGCCGCCCTCGGTGCGGGTGCTCGCGATCCTCGCGAAATACGCAGCTCTCGGCGTAATCCCGATGGTGATCCCGAGCGTTCTCGATATCCCGCCGATCCCGGTGCAACAAATTCCGCAGCAGAAGGGCAGCGACTACGCTTACGTCAAAAAGCTCGCGGGCGAGGCCGGTTACGTCTTCTATCTTGAGGCTGGCCCGGCTCCAGGCGCCTCAAAAGCCTATTGGGGACCGGAGATCCGCTTCGGCGCGCCGCAGCCGGCGCTCACCACCAACATGGATGCGCTCACCAATGTCGAGGAGATCTCGTTCAACTTCGACAAGGAACGCAAAATCATGCCGATCGTGTTCTTCCAGGAAAGCAACAGCAAGGTGCCGATCCCGGTGCCGATCCCCGACATCACGCCGATGAGCCCGCCACTCGGCGCGGTGCCGCCGCTTCCGCCGAAGATCGAGAAGCTGGCCAACACGGCCCACCTCTCCGCGCCGCAAGCGTTGATGGCAGGGCTTGCCTATGCGAGCCAGCACAGCGACAGCGTGTTCGGCAACGGTAAGCTCGACGTCGCCCGATACGGCCGTCTGCTGAAGTCGCGACAACTGGTCGGCGTGCGCGGCGCGGGCCTGCCTTACGACGGGCTCTATTACGTCAAGAACGTCACCCACGAGATCGAGCGCGGCTCCTACAAGCAGTCGTTCTCGCTCGCACGCAATGCGCTGATCTCGACCGTGCCGCAGGTGCCGACATGAGCGATGCGCCCCTCTTCGGAAAATATCGCGCGGTGGTGATCAATAACATCGATCCGCTCCAGATCGGCCGGATCCAGGCGATGGTGCCTGACGTCGGCGCCGTCATACCGACAAGTTGGGCGATGCCGTGCGTGCCGACCGCGGGCATCAATGCTGGCTTCTTCACGGTGCCGATCATCGGTGCCGGCGTCTGGATCGAGTTCGAGCGCGGCGACCCCGACTATCCGATCTGGGTCGGGTGCTACTGGGGAAGCGCTGCGGAAGTACCGGTGCTGGCGCACGCGGTACCGCCCGGCGTGCCCGGCATCACCCTGCAAACGCCTTTGAAAAACGGCCTCACCATCAGCGACGTGCCGGGCCCGACCGGCGGCATCCTGATGCAGACCACCACCGGCGCGATGATCTCGGTCAGCGACGTCGGCATCACGATTTCCAACGGCAAGGGCGCGATCATCACCATGACCGGGCCGAGCGTCGACGTGAATCTCGGCGCGCTCACCGTGATCTAGGAGGAACACATGCCCGCTCCCATCCTGCATCTTGGCGCCACCGTGCTGTGCAGCCATGCCGGACAGGCGATGCCGATGTCGCCGTTCCCGCGCGTGATGCTGTCGGGCCAGCCCGCAGTCAATCTCACCAGCCCCTATGCGATTGCAGGCTGTTCGCTCACCGGCTCGGCGCCACCTTGCGTCACCGCGCAGATGGTGGTGGGCGCGGCGCGGGTGATGATCGGCGGCGCCCCGGCCGCAACCATGATGGGGCAATCGGTCTGCACGCCGACGGGCACGCCGATGCTGCCGGTGGTCGCGCAGATGCGCGTGCTGGCCACTTAAGGGGAGGATGAGGTGAGCAACGGGCTCGATTTCCCCTATCATTTGGACGACCAGGGCCGCACGGCCACGACCGATCGCCCAGATCACATCCGCGACCTGATCGAGCAGGTGCTGTTCACCATGCAGGGCGAGCGGGTGATGCGGCCCGATTTCGGCGCGGGTTTGCTGGCACTGGTGTTCGAGCCAAATTCGGTCACGCTCGCCGCGACCACGCAGATGCTGGCCCAGGCCGCGCTGCATCAGCATCTCGCGCACCTGATCGCGGTGAATTCGGTCGAGGTGATCAATGACGATGCCGTGCTGCGGGTCGATATCCGCTACGTGGTGCTCGCCGACCGCACGGGCCACCTCGCGAGCTTTGCGGTTCCGGGAGGCGCGGCATGAAGCAACATTGCTGCGATCCGCGCCGGCTCGAGGTGCTCAAGGCCAAGGGCAGCGCCAACGCCATCGAATTCATCGAGGTGCTCGACCTCGCCTCCCCGCCCGGCGCGCCGCGGCAACAGACCCTGCTGGTTCGGCTGCTGCATTCCGGCTTTGCGCTTTCGCCGGACAATCTGCGCATCACCGGCGGCGAGCGAATCCCAACCGTCGGCGTGGTCTGGTGCGCACCGGCAGACGCGCTGCCCGCACAGGCCGAGCCCGGGCTGGTCGACACCGTCGACGATCTCGCCCGCACGCTGGTGGTCCGCACCGACAGTAGCGGCGATTACTCGATCTACAGTTTCGGCATCTTCACCAATTCCGGCTCGGTCCTGCCGCCGGCCGGCTTCGATCCAAAAATGTCGGCCATCGACTTCACCTTCAAGATCGAATGCCCCTCGGACTATGATTGCGAGGATACCACGCCCTGCCCGCCGGTGCCGCGCCCGCGGCCCGTTATCGACTATCTCGCGCGCGACTATCAGGGCTTTCGCCGGCTGATGCTGGATAGGCTGAGCCTGCTCGTGCCCGGCTGGCAGGAACGCTCCGCAGCCGATCTCGGCGTAACCCTGGTCGAGCTGCTCGCTTACGCCGCCGACAACCTCGCCTACCGCCAGGATGCGATCGCCAACGAAGCCTATCTCGCGACCGCGCGGCAGCGCATTTCGGTACGGCGCCATGCGCGGCTGGTCGACTATCACCTGCACGAGGGCTGCAATGCCCGCGCCTTCGTGCATTTTGACGTGAACGGGCCGGACATCGCGCTGGACAAGGGCACGCAATTGCTCACCCGCGTCCCCGGGCTCGAATTGGTGCCGACGCCGGGCTCGCATGAGCTGAACGATGCGATCGACGGCGGCGCCGAGATCTTCGAGACCGTCGCGCCCGCCAAGCTGGATCAACAGCAGAACAAGCTGACTTTCTACGCCTGGGGCAACAATGGCTGCTGCCTGCCGCGCGGCACCACGCGCACGACGCTGCGCGGGCATATCGATACGCTTGCTGTCGGCGACATCCTGATCTTCGAAGAGGTCATCAGCCCGACGACATTGTCCGCCGACGATGCCGATCCCGGGCATCGCTGGGCGGTGCGGTTGACCGAAATCGTGCTCTCGACCGATCCGTCCGGCGGGCTCTTTGACGAGCCGCCGGTTGACGGCCCCGTCGACGTCACCGAGATCGCCTGGAGCGAGGCCGATGCGCTGCCCTTCCCGCTTTGCCTGACGGTCGAAGACCGCCCCGAGCTCGCGATCAGCGTTGCCCGCGGCAATATCGTGCTCGTCGATCACGGCCGCACGCTGCCGTCCGAGCAGCTCGGCACGATGCCACGCGCGACATTGAAGCAGGCATTGTCTGCGCCGGGGAATTGCTGCACGTCGACCCCGGATGTGACCGTGCCGGCCCGCTTCCGCCCGGCGTTGGCGAACAGCCCGTTGACGCAATCCTTCGATCTCGGCGCGCTGCTCGGCGCTCCCGTCAGCAAGGACACACCGTGGTGGACGGCGAGCGCGTTCGCTCTTTTGTCGCCGCACGATGCCACCCCCGCCATCGTCGATCTCACGGGACAAGTCGCCGGCACCACCGAACACTGGCTGCCGAGGCGCGATCTCATCGACAGCGCCGGCAATATGCCCCACGCCGTCGTCGAGATCGACAATCACAGCCGCGCTTTGCTGCGGTTCGGCGACGGCCTGCTCGGCAAGCGGCCTGCGGAGGACACTGCCTTCACCGCGATCTACCGGATCGGCAACGGCACGGCAGGCAATGTCGGTGCTGAGGCCATCGCACATATCGTCAGCACGACGAACGGCGTGTTCGCCGCCGTGCGCAATCCGCTTCCCGCGTCCGGCGGCATCGACCCCGAGGCCATCGAGGCGGTACGGCGCGACGCGCCGCAGGCCTTCCGCACCCAGGAGCGCGCAGTGACGGCCACTGATTACGCCGCCGCGGCTGAACGGCGCGCCGACGTGCAGCGCGCGGCTGCGACATTCCGCTGGACCGGCAGCTGGTACACCGTGTTCGTGACGCCCGATCGCTTCGGCGGCGGCGCGGTCGACGCCCCCTTCGCCACACAACTGCGCAACCATCTCGAACGGTTCAGGATGGCCGGCTACGATCTCGACGTGCGTCCGCCGCGCTCCGTGCCGCTCGACGTCACGCTGCATGTCTGCGTCAAGCCAGACTATTTCCGCGCCGAGGTCGCGCAGGCGGTGCGGACGGTGCTGTCGAGCACGGTGCTGCCCGACGGTACACTCGGTCTGTTTCACCCCGACAATTTCTCCTTCGGTGATCCCGTTTATCTCAGCCGCATCATCGCAGCCGCACAAGCGGTCGAGGGCGTCGAGGCGGTGCAGGCGGAGAAATTCCAGCGGTTCATTTCGCCGCTCGCGACATCGCTGAACGACGAAGTGATTCCGATCGGCAGCCTCGAGATCGCTGAGCTCGCCAACAATCCGAGCTTCCGCGAGCGCGGCCGGCTCATCATCGAAGCGGGAGGCGGTAAATGACGCTACCAGTCCCGGTCATCAAGCCGCTCGCTTTACCTGCCGGCAGCGAAAGCTGCGGCTGCTGCGCCGGCATTGAGGCCGAGACGCCGCAAGGCATCTCGAACCGCTACGGCCTCTCCGCTATCGCCTACCGGATCGGCGACTACGCGCAGTTCCGCGACAGCCTGCATGCTGCGCTGTCATCTGCCGCGTTTGCCCCACTCGGCAAACTGCAAAACCGTAACGACGACGACTTCACCATCGGCCTGATCGATGCCTTCGCGTGCGCCGCTGACGTACTCACCTTCTACCAGGAGCGCATCGCCAACGAATCCTATCTTCGCACCGCGCTGGAGCGCGTCTCCCTCCAGGAGATGGGCCGGCTGATCGGCTACCGCCTGCGGCCGGGCGTTGCCGCCGAGACGTGGCTCGCTTTTACGCTGGAAACGCCGCCTGTGCCGCCGCCAAGACTGTCGCCCGAACCAGGCAGCTTCGTCACCGGCGTGCCCACGCAAGTGTCGATCGAAATCGGCACCAAGGTGCAGAGCGTACCGGGGCCGGACGAGAAGCCGCAGACTTTTGAGACCGTTGAACGTTTGGACACTGCACGGCCAACCTGGAACGCGATCCGCCCCTGGATGGCGGAGGCGCGGCGGCCCGGCAAGGGCGACACGACCATGTATCTCGTCGGCCAGCGCAACAATCTGAAGCCCGGCGATGCGCTGCTGATCGTCGGCGACGCCTTCGATCCCGGCACCAATGACACCAATTGGGACTTCCGTTTCATCGACAGCGTCGAGCTGCAATCGGATTTCGATCGCACCAGGATCACCTGGCGTGTCGGCCTTACCAATGTCGAGGCGACGCAGGGCTCCAAAGTGTACGCGCTGCGCAAGCGCGCCGCCGCCTTCGGCCACAACGCGCCGATGTGGAAGTCGATGTCGGACGAATTCCGCAAGAACTATCCCGGGACCCCTGTTAACGACGACTGGCCAGACTTTTCGATTTCGCCGATCACCGGCAGCATCGACCTCGATACGGTCTACCCGGAGGCGCGCGTTGGTGGCTACGCCGTGCTTACAATTCCCGGCGCCTTCAACAACAAGGCACTCGGCAAGATCGATATCATCGTGATCAACCTGCCGCCCTCGATCGACCTCTATCAGGTGTCCAACATCGCCGAGATTTCCCGCGCCCAGTTCGCCCTGTCCGGCAAGGTCACGCGCCTGTCGCTACACGGCGCCGACTACGATACCTACAAGGACGAAGTCCGCCGCTGCACGGCCTTCGTGCAGTCGGAGGAGCTCACACTTGCTCCGTACGCCGTCGACGACGCCGCGACCGGCAACAGCATCCCGGCGGCCGTCAACGCCGATGGTCTCGTCGCCGGCCGGCGCCTGATCCTGCGCGGCAATCGCGTCTCCGACGGCCAGGCCGTGGTAGTGCAGGCCAACCTCGTGTCCGCGCAGCCTGTCGATACCAATCGCTGCACGCTTCAGATTGACCCGCCGCTTGCCGGCAACCTTGACCGCGGCAGCGTCGTCGTTCACGGCAACATCGTGCCGGCCTCGCATGGCGAGACGGTGACGCAGATCCTGGGCTCCGGCGATGCGGCGCAGCCGTTCCAGCAATTCGAGCTGAAGCAGGTCCCGCTGACCTATCGCGCTACCGCCAATGAGAGCGGTGCCGCGAGCGAACTGACGCTTCGGATCGGCGAGATCGCATGGCACGAGCGCACGACACTGTATGGTGCGGCCGCGACGGATCACGCCTTTGCCATTGATGTCGATGAGCAGGGCCGCAATCTTGCGAAATTCGGCGACGGCGCCAGCGGCGCGCGGCTGCCGAGCGGGCTCAACAATGTCCGCGCCACCTATCGCAAGGGCATCGGCATCGCCGGCAACGTCCGCGCCGAGACCTTGAGCCAGTTGCTGTCGCGCCCGCTCGGGCTCAAGGGCGTCAGCAACCCGCTCGCCGCCGAGGGCGGCAATGACCCGGAGCCGGCCGATGCTGCGCGGCGCAGCATTCCACTGGGTGCCCGCACGCTCGGCCGCGTCGTATCCGTTCTCGACTACGAGGATTTTGCCCGCGCCTTCACCGGCATTGCCAAGGCGCAGGCGCAAGTGCTGCAGCTGCCGCGCGGAAAAACCGTTGCCATCACGATCGCGGGGCCGCCCGGCGCGCCCGTCAATTCCGCAAGCCCGGTGTGGACCAATTTGCTCGCCGCGCTGAAGGCCGGCGGTGATCCGCATGTCGCGGTGGCGCTGCTGCCCTACCAGTCCAGCACGTTCCGGATCGGACTGAAGGTCAAGCGGGATCCCGATTTTGAAGCCAAGGCCGTACTCGCCGCGGTCGAAGCCGCGCTGCGTGCGCACTTTGCCTTCGACTCGCGTGAGCTCGGCCAGGCTGTGCAGCAATCCGACGTGATCGCGGCGGCGCAAGCGACGCCCGGAATCGTCGCGATTGACCTCGTCAAGCTCTATGGCGGAACGACGCCCTATGCCCAGACCATTCCCTCGCGCCAGGTCCGGTTGCTGGCGTCGCGAATGCATGTCGAGCAGGGCATCGCAAGGCCAAGCGAGCTTCTGACCCTGGACCCGGCGCCGTTCGCCCAGCTCGAGGAGATGGCATGAACAGCCTCACCGCTGAGCGGCTCTATGGCCTGATGCCGGCATTGCACCGGCTGCGCGACGCCGCGCTGGCGGACGATCCAACCAAGGAAGGTCCGCTTCAGGCCCTGCTGGCGGCCTTTGCCCGCGAATTCGCCACGCTGGAAGAGTCCGTCGACCAGCTCTACGACGACCAGTTCATCGAGACCTGCGCCGAATGGGTCACGCCCTACATCGGCGATCTCATCGGCTACCGGCCGCTGCGCGGGCTCGGCAGCGAGCTAACCTCGCCGCGCGCGGAAGTCGCCGATACCATCGCCTTCCGCCGCCGCAAGGGCACCGCACTGATGCTGGAGGAGCTCGCGCATGACGTCACCGGCTGGCCGGCCCATGCGGTCGAGTATTTCGAGCAGCTCGCCACCACGCAATACATGAAGCATATCCGGCTGTATGCGCCGGCGACCTGCAATCTGCGCGACACGGCAGCGCTGTTCCGGCGCGATGGCGCCTTCAACAGCATTGCGCACACCGCCGAGATGCGGCGGCCGGAGATTGGCGCCGGGCGCTACAACATCCCCAACATAGGCATTTTCCTGTGGCGGCTGTTGTCGCTGTCTCTCACGGCCGTGCCACTGACGCCGGTCGAGGGTGACGCAAGCGGCCGCAAATTCCGCCTCAATCCGCTCGGCGCGGATATGCAGCTATTCCGCTTCGCGCAAGCCGAGACCGACATCTCCCATCTTGCCGAGCCCATCAACGTGCCGGAGCCGCTGTCGGTACGGCTGATGGCCACGGCCGTGCGCGCAACGCAGGCGACCGCGCAGCCGGACACACAGCGCGAGGACGATTATGGCGACGGCGAGAGCCTCGTGTTCTTCACCCCGGGCAACCCGCCCGTTCCAGTGCCCACAGCCAAGGTCCGCGTCTGCGATCTCCGCGACATCCTCGATGGCGGCGGCAATGTCATCGGCTGGGCGCATGAAGCGCAGGTGACGGCTGGCACGATCGGTTTCGATCCCGAGCGCGGCCGCGTGCTGCTCGGTGCCGCCGCCGACGGGCCGCTGCTCGCGACCTTTCACTACGGCACAGCGCGCCAGATCGGCGGCGGTGAATATCCGCGCATCCCGGCCGAAGGCGATATCGGCAACGAGCAAACCGTCAACGCCAGCGGCGCCTGGCAACCCCAACTCGACTTGATCAGGACCGGCGGCCGCCTCGTCATCGGCGACAGCCTGACCTATAAGGAGACGCCGACGTTCAGGGTGGACGATGTTCTCGGCAATGCGACGCCGCACCATGTCGTCGTTGCCGCACATGATCAGACCCGGCCGCTGCTGGCGGCAAGTGGCGGGATCACGCTCGACATCGGCGCACGCGGCCGGCTCACGCTCGATGGGCTCGTGATTTCCGGTGGCACATTGCAGCTCGCGGATCCCGGCGATATCGAGCTGCGAGAACTGGTGCTGCGCGACTGCACCTTGGTGCCCGGGCTCACGCTCAAGGGCAACGGAAGTCCGGTGGCGCTGCCGGGTCCGCCGAGCCTTATCATCAAGCACCCCTTTGCCAAGGTCACGCTGGAGCGCTGCATCGTCGGTCAGATCCAAGCGGTTGCCGATGCCGAGGTAACGCTGACCGACTGCATCATCGATGCCGGGGCGCCGGAGAACGTCGCCTTTGCCGCTGATGATGCGGGGGGCGCCGGCGCCGAATTGACCGTCGCTCAATGCACTGTCATCGGCAAGGTCCACACCAAACTGCTGAAGCTCGCCTCCAACACCATCTTCCTCGCAAGGCTCGACACGAAGCCTACAAAGCCGTGGATCGCGCCGTTGCTGGTCCAACGCCGCCAGGAGGGTTGCGTCCGCTTCTGCTACGTGCCTTCAGACTCAATCACGCCGCGCCGCTTCCATTGCGTGCCGAACGATGCAGCACCTACGGCGCTGCCGCTGTTCACTTCGCTGCGCTACGGCGATCCCGGCTATGCGCAGCTTCGCCGCACCACCAGTCTCGCGATCCGCGCGGGCGGTGACAACGACAGCGAGATCGGCGTGCTCAACGCATTATTCCAGCCGCAGCGTGAGGCCAATCTCAGGCTGCGGCTTGAGGAATATCTACGTTTCGGCCTGCACGCGGGCCTGTTTTTCGCGAGTTGACCGAGAGCATCGGAGGCTATCATGGGTGCCGACTTTTCACGCGTTCGTCTCGACCCGCTGCTCGACTTCGCCGGCCTGGAGCTGAAACAGGGTGCAGTACTGCTGGACGGCGACGCCAACGAGCTGATGGCGATCCTCGATCGCAGGCTGCGGGCACTCGCCAGCGACATTCTCGGCCGCGCCACGGTCTCCTCGACCACGCCGGATGCATTCAAGCTCGGCGTCGTCGGCAACTCGCTCGAGATCGGCAAGGGCAGGCTCTATGTCGATGGCCTGCTCGCGGAGAACCATGGCCTTCCCGATCCCGACAAGCGCCTGTTCGACGACCTCATGGCCGAGACTGTTTTCACCGACAAGCTCACCTACGAGACGCAACCCTATCTTCCGGTCGCGGTGCGGCCGCCGCTTCCGACCGCCGGCCGCCATCTCGTCTATCTCGACGTCTGGGAGCGCGAGCTGACTTATCTGGAGCGGCCTGAACTGGTCGAGATCGCCGTCGGCGTCGAAACCAGCTCGCGGCTCCAGACCGTGTGGCAGGTGCGTGTGCTCGACACCGACGCCGGCGGCAACACCGATTGCGCAACGCCCGACGAGGATATGCCAGGCTGGAATGCGGTGATCGCACCGTCAACCGGCGTGCTCACGACGGGCACGTTTGATGCGGCACCCACGACCGACCCTTGCGAGCTGCCGCCGACCGGCGGCTTCCGCGGCCTCGAGAACCAGCTCTACCGCGTCGAGATCCAGGACCCCGGCCAGCCCGGCGGCACCGCGACCTTCAAATGGTCACGCGAGAATGCCAGCATCGGCTCGCGCGTCGCCAGCATGATCTCGACCACCGAGCTCGAACTCGACAGCCTCGGGCGGGATGACGTGCTGCGCTTCAACACCGGCGACTGGGTCGAGATCCTCGACGACGCCAGGGAGTTTTCTCAAAAGGCCGGCGAGATGCGCCGCATCACCGTTACCGAGGCGACCCGGCGCATCAGCTTCACACCTGCACTGCCGGCCCTGATGCTGCCGCCGGGATTCCCCAACAGCGACTGGCCGAAACAGACCAATTTGCGGGTGCGCCGCTGGGATCAAAAGGGAAAGGTGTTCCGGACCGACGCCAGCGGCACGCCGGTGCAGATCGGCGATCTCGACGCCGCTGGATCGACCGGCGTGATCAACGTGCCCGCCGCGGGCACGACCATCCTGCTCGAGGACGGCGTCACCGTCAGCTTCGATTCAACCGGGGCTGCGGGCTTTCGCGCCGGCGACTGGTGGGCTTTCGCCGCGCGCACGGCGGACGCCAGCGTCGAGTTGCTCGACCGCGCCCCGCCGCGCGGCATCCATCACCATTATGCGCGGCTCGGCATCTGGGATATCGGTGCCGAGAGCGTCACCGACTGCCGCCGCCCGTGGCCGCCCCAAGGCGAAGGCCACGACTGTGCCTGCACCGCCTGCGTCACGGTCGAGCAGCACGAGAGCGGCAGCTTCACCATCCAGGATGCCGTCAACAAGGTGCGCGAGACCGGCGGCACGATCTGCCTTGGCCCGGGCATCTATGTGCTGAAGGCAGCCGTGACGATCAACCAGGCGAAATCGGTCCGCATCGTCGGCAAGGGCCCGGCGACACTGCTGGTGGCCCCGACCGGTGCCTTCGCAATCCAGGACTCCTTTGCGATCGCGATCGAGGACCTCGCGATCATTTCGGTCGCGCGCGATCCCACGATCGACGTCTCGACCTGCATCGGCCTTGACCTGACCCGGCTCGCCATCGCGGCGCTCGGCACCGAGAATGCACAGCTCCCGGCGGTGGTGCTGCGCGGCGTGATTGGCGGCACGAAACTGGCCGAGAACGCGATCTTCGCGCCGGTTGCGATTGCGGGCGGCGCGTTGAAGGGCGTGGAGGGCGGCGCCGGCTTCCTGCTGACGGCCGCGGTGACGATCGAGGAGAATGTGCTCCTGTGCCAGCGCGGCGCCATCGCCTTCGCCGACGAGGTGCTGCATCTGCTCGCCACGCGGATCGCACACAACGAGATCATCGGCTGCACCGACACCGCCATTGCGGCACAGGGCCTTGCGCTTCCCGGTGCGTCGCTGGCGATCGACGGCAACAGTTGCAACCTCACCGCCAATGGCATCGCCTGTGCCGCGGCCGGGCTATGGATCGAGCGCAATCAGTTGCGGAACTGGTCGCCCGGCGATCATTTCGGGATCAGGCTGATCCCCGGGCTCGACCGTCGCAGCACCGCCACCGCGCACATCCTCGCCAACCAGATCCACGGCTTCGGCACCGCCGGAATCACGATCATCGCCGGCACACAGGACCTGATCGTCGAGCTGAACGCGATCGACACCTGCGGCGCCGGCATCCTGCTCGGCGGCGCGACAGATGCGGCTGCCGTCTCGATCGAGAACAACCATATCCGCAACATCGGACCCGCTACCGAGAGCGACAATGGCACCGTGGTCGGCATCGAGGTCATTCGCGCCGACAGCGCCACGATCGCCGGCAATCAGGTTCGCGCGATTGGCCTTACGGCGGTGAAATCGGCGTTGCGCGCCGGGGTCCTCACCTTCGGCGTCAACCGTCCCCGTGTGAGCGGCAACGAGATCGTCGAGGTCGCGCCCGCGAAGGGCTTTGTCGGCACCAGCGCCGGCATCATGCTGCGCGCGCCACAGACCCAGATCGAGGTCAACCATAACACCGTGCAGCGCGACCTCGCGCCAGCCCCCGACGATTCGACCGGCAACTGGTTCGCGCTGACCACGGCCGAGGTCAATCCAAGAGTGCCATTCGGACAAGCAGGCGAGAAGGTCGCAATCCGGCTCGGCGACGGACGCATCCTCGCGCTCGGCGCAGACTATGCGTTCGTCAGGGCAAGTCTCGCCGCCGACGACACCGAAGGCGCGCGCGCCAGCATCATCGGCAACATGCTCTCCGCACGCGGTCCCGCCCCCGCCGTGCTGGTCGTGGCCGGCCAGGAATGCCTGTTCAACGACAACCGGGTCGAAGCCAGCACCAAGAGCATCGCCGTGTCGCTGGAGAGCGCGATCGCCATCATCAGCACGAACCGAGTGCGCGGCGGCGAGATCTCGATTCGCCTCGCCAACGCGCGCGCGATGACCGTGCTCGGCAACATCACCACCGGCAACATCATTACCCCCGGCGGCATTGCCAGCACGCCGTGGGCGCCACTCAATGTGATTGGATAGTTCTGGGAGATATTTTGATGCGCACGTTCATTGTCGGAGACGAGACAAAGCTCAAGGCCCTCAGCGAGAAGCTGCTGCTCGCCAATCTGAGCCAGGTCCGCAGCGAAGCCGCATTGAAGGCGTTGCAAGAGGCCAATCCGCACGCCGACCTCAATAAGCTCGCGCGCGGCACCGTGCTGTTCGTGCCGGATGCACCGGGCTTCAAGGTCAGCACGACCAACTCGGCCACCGAAGGCCCGCTCGCAGCCTTACAGGATCTCCTGGATCAGGCGCTTCGGCTCGCGCTCGAGGAGACCTCGGCTGGCAACAGCGCGCGCCTCGCGGATCAGGACCAGACGGTGAAAGCGTTCGACGACGGCGCAGTCAAGAAAGCGATCAGCGACCCCACTATCGGCCCCCAGATCCGCGAGGGCGTCGATGCCGTCAGGAAGGGCTTTGAGGTCGATCGCGAGCTGGCCGCACGCGCGGAGAAGAACATCACCGATGTCGGCAGGGCCGCGATCGCAAAGCTCAACGAGCTCGGCAAGACCTTTGGATGATCCGCTTCGACGAGACCGCTGATAGATCGACCGTCACACCGCGCAGTAGCGCTCCTGAATGTCCTTGTCCGCCAACAGCGCCGCGGCGCTGCTCTGATGCACCACCTCGCCCTGGTCGATGATCACGGCGCGGTCGGCGAGCCGCAAGGCCCATTCGACGTTCTGCTCGACCAGCAGCAACGTCTTGCCCTCGTCGCGCAGGCGGCGGAACAGCACGCCCATCTCTTCGACCAGAACCGGCATGATGCCTTCCGAAGGCTCGTCGAGCAGGATCATCTTTGGCTTGGCGATCAGCGCACGCGCAATCGCCAGCATCTGCTGCTCGCCACCCGAAAGGGTCACGCCCTCCTGATCGAGCCGCTCCTTCAGGCGCGGAAACGTCTCGGCGATCTCGTCGATCGCGGCGCGCTCCTCGATCCCGCTTCCGGCCGCGACGAGTCCGAGGCGAAGGTTCTCGCGCACGGATAGGCCAGGGACGATGCGGCGCTCTTCGGGCACGTAAGCAAGGCCAAGATGGAACCGCTGATGGGCACGGAGCGGCAACAACTCCTGGCCCGCAAAGCACACGCGGCCCTTCGCCTTCGGCATCAGCCCCATCACGGCCCGCAGAGTGGTGGTCTTCCCGGCGCCGTTGCGACCGACGAGCGCGACCACCTCGCCCGGGTTCACGTGCAGAGAGATGCCGTGGAGGATATGGCTCGCGCCATACCAGGCATGGAGGTCGTTGATTTCGAGCAGCGCGGTCTCAACCATAGCCTTCACTCTGTCCGAGATAGACCCGGCGGACTTCGGGGTTGCTCCTGATCTCATCGGGCGCACCGTCCGCCAGCAAGCGGCCGTGGTGCAGCACCACGACGCGTTTGGACAGGCCCAGCACCATCTTCATCTTGTGCTCCACCAACAGCACGGTGCGCTTCTCGGCGAGCCGCTCGAGCAGCGCGACCATGTCCTTGGTCTCTTCCGGCCCCATGCCCGCGGTCGGCTCATCGAGCAGGAGCAACTCAGGCTCCGAGACCAGCGCAATCGCAATCTCCAGCGCACGCTGCTGACCATGCGACAGGAATTTTGCCAGCTCGCCGCGCTTGGCGAGCAGCCCGACAGCCTCTAACGCTGTATCGGCGCGCGCAATCAGCTCAGTCAGCCGGGCACGATTGCGCCAGATATCGTAGCTCACGGTCAGCGCTTGCGCCGCGACGCGCACGTTCTCATGGACGGAGAGGTCCGGAAAAATGTTCGTGATCTGGTAGGAGCGCGAGATGCCCTGATGCACGAAGCGGTGCTGCGGCAGGCCGTTCAGCTCGCGTCCTCTGAAGTGCAGCTTGCCCGACGTCGGCGTCAGCGCGCCAGAGAGGATATTGAAGAACGTGCTCTTGCCGGCGCCGTTCGGCCCGATGATCGAGGTGAGCTGTCCCGCCGCAAAGGACATTGTGATGCCTTCGAGCGCGACGAAGCCGCCAAAGTGCTTGCCGATTCCCTCGGCGCGAAGCAATTCGCCGCTCATGGCCGCGCCTTTCCGACTCGCAGCGTGTCCAGCAGCGTTCCCCAGATGCCCTTGGGCAGGAACAGCACGAACAGCACGAAGATCGTGCCGACGACGAGTTGCCAGTGCGAGGTCCAGACCGAGATGACGTCCTCCAGGATCAGGAAGGTCGCCGCACCGACAAAGGGGCCGAAAAAGCTGCGGGCACCGCCGAGCAGCACCATCATCACGATCATGCCGGAGGTCTGATAGTGCAGGATGTCCAGCGGCACGATCGACAGGTGCAGCGCAAGCATGCAGCCGCCGAGCGAGGAGATCGCCCCCGACAGCATGAACACGATCAACTTGCTGCGCTCGACGTTATAGCCGCAGGCGCGCGCCCGCTGCTCGTTCTCGCGGATGGCCTCGATGACCGCACCGAACGGCGAGTTCAGGATGCGCGACTGGAACCACATCGCCAGCGCTGCGAAGGCCATCAGCACGTAGTATTTGTTGACGGGGTCGAGGAAATTGACCTGAAGGCCGAACAGGCTGATGCGATCGACGGTGAAACCGCGCAGGCCGTTTTCGCCGCCGGTGAAGGACGACGCCTGAAGCGCGACGTAATAGACCAACTGGGCCAGCGCGAGCGTCACCATGGAGAAATAGATGCCGCGGGTACGCGTCGAGACGATTCCGATCAGAGCCGCAAGGCAGGTGCTGAGCAGCACTGCGATCGGCACCGCCGCAAACCAGGGCACGCCATAGCGGCCGATCGCGATACCGGTAAAGTAGGCGCCGGCGCCGAAGAACGCGGCCTGGCCGAACGACAACAGCCCGGTGTAGCCGAACAGCAGATTGTAGCCCATCACCACGACGCCGTAGATCAGGACGTTGACGGCCAACGCCTGCGACGGCAACAGCCAGGGCAGCACGGCCAGCACTGCGATGGACAACAGCACACGCTGCTCGAGAAGCCAGCCGAGACCGCTGGACGCGGGTTTGGCGACCGCTTCGCCGCTCGATGGTGACGTCACGCGGTCCTCCCTCTCACGCCGAACAGGCCTTGCGGGCGGATCAGCAGCACCACTGCCATCAGCGCGAACATGACGATGGTCGCCATCTCAGGCGCAAACAGCGCTACCAGGCTGATGGAAATGCCGACCATGAGGCCGGCCACGACCGCACCAACGATCGAGCCGAGGCCGCCGATCACGGTCACGACGAAGGCTTCGGCTAGCACCAGCGAACCCATTTCCGGGTTGACGCTGCGCATGGGCCCCGCGAGCACACCGCCAAGTGCGGCGAGACCAACGCCGAGGCCGAAGATCGCGAGCCAGACCCGGCCAATATCGATACCGAGCACCTGCATGATGGTGGGGTCGCGCGCGCCAGCGCGGACGATCAAGCCGATGCGGGTCTTCTCTAGCGCCAACCAGAGCACCACCAGCACCACCGCCACCAGCCCGATGACGAAGAGCCGATAGCGCGGGAAGAAGCCGACGCCGAGATCGAGCACGCCAATCAGTTGCGGCGGCGTCGGAAACGGAATGCCGTCGCTTCCGAACACGATGCGCACGCCCTCGACCAGGATGTAGCTGAGACCGAAGGTGAGCAGCAGCGGATCGTCGATCGAGCGGCCATAGAGTCTGCGGATCAGCACGAGCTCGATCAACATGCCGAAGGCGCCGATCAAGATGGGAGCCAGCAGTAATCCCCACCAGAAACTTCCGGTGAGCGACGCCAGATACAGCCCCGCATAAGCCCCGATCATGAACAGCGCGCCGTGGGCGAAATTCACCACCCCGAGCATGCCGAACACGATCGTCAGTCCAAGCGCAGTGATGACCAGGACCGCCCCAAGGGCGATCCCGGAGAGAAGCTGCATGATGATCAGCGACAAGTCCATCGGCCAGGCTTCAGGTCGCGTGGCCGAGCTCGCTGCAACTGCGCAGCATGTCGTCGGAACCCGAATCGTTGGCGAGGATGGCGAACAGATCGTTGTCGTTCGCCATAGCCGACTTCTTCTTGGACTCCAGCACCAGCACAGACTGCACCGACTGGTGGTCGCATTTTCGGTAATGCTGCGGGCCCTTGGTCAGATCATATTGCAGCTTCTCCAGCGCATCGACGACCTTGTCGGTGTCGGTACCGCCGGCGGTCTGCATGGCTGCCAGCAAGGAGCCGACACCGGAATAGCCGTAAGCGCCATAGTCCGTCGGGATCGCGCCGCCATTGGCGGCCTTGAACGCCGCGTTGAAGGCGGCGGCCGACTTGCCCTGCGTCTCCAAGCCCCAATAATAATTGGCGCCGCCGACCACGCCCTCGAACACGTCGGGGCCGACCGCGAGGCGCTGGTTGTGCAGGATGACGGGCACGACGATCTTCATCTGCTGCTTAACGCCGAAATCCACGGCTTGCTTGATCGCATTGGCCTGGTCACGGCCGAAATTCGAGATGCAGAGCACGTCCGGCCGCATCGACATCAGGCGCGGCATGAAGGTGGAGTAGTCCGCCGCACCAAACGGATGCAGGATCTCGCCGACATTGTCCGCGCCGATCGCCGCCTGCGCACGCTTGAAGCCGCGCAGCATTTCATGGCCATAGGCATAGTCCGCCACAAGGTGCGCGACCTTCATGCCCTTCTTCAGGGTCTGCCGCGCCACCGCTGCGGTCGTCATGTGCGGGTTCAGCGCCTCGTGAAAGGTGTATTTGCTGAAGTCCTTGGCCTCATTGATGGTATCGGACTGGCTGATCGAAACGTAGATCACGCCGCGGGCGCGGGTGACCTCGTTGACTGCGAGCTGCACGGCGCTGGAGAGCGCGCCGACGACGGCATGAACCTTGTCCTTCTCGATCAGCTCCAGCGTGCGGGTGGCGGCCTCGCCGGCATTGAGCTTGTCGTCACGCACCAGCAGTTCGACCTTGCGACCGCCAATGCCGCCCTTGTCGTTGACGAGTTTTACAGCGAGCTCGGCGCATTTGACCTGGTCGCGCGCTTCGGCTGCGAACGGACCGGTGAGCGGGGTCGGAAAGCCAATACGGATCGTCTCGTCCGCGGCGCGGCCGAGCCGGGGCATGGCGAGCAGGGCCGCGCTTGCCGAGAGGCCGGCGAGCGCGGTGCGGCGGGTAATTTTCGGGGTCGAACCGGATTTGGGCATGATGTCCTCCAACTGTCTTTTTTCTAGAAACGCTTCAGAGCTTTCAGGATTTTTATCGGCGTGATCGGAATAGAGTTGATCGTCGCGTCGAACGGCGTGAGCGCGTCGTTGACGGCATTGAGCACGCAAGCCGACGCAGCAGCCGTGCCGGCCTCGCCGACCCCCTTGGCACCGAGCACGGTGTCGGCGGTCGGGGTCTCGACATGGGCGATGACGATATCAGGCATCTCCATCGCCATCGGAACGAGATAGTCGGCGAGTGAGCCGTTCACGAGCTGGCCGGTCTCGCTGTAGCGGCATTCCTCGAACAGCGCTGCGCCCAGCCCCTGCACGATGCCGCCGCGGAGTTGCTCGTCCACCAGCATCGGATTGATGATCCGGCCGCAATCCTCGACGATGAAGTGCTTCAGCACCTTGACGAAGCCGGTCTCGACGTCGACCTCCAGCGAGCAGCCCTGGATGCCGTTGGTAAAGGCGAAGGGATAGCCCTGCGGCGCGAAGTGATGGCTGACGGTGAGCTGCGCCTGCGTCCCGGGCGGCAACGTGTCGGAGCGAAAATAAGCGATGCGCGCGATCTCGGAGATCGGTATCCGCTGGTTCCGCGTGCCCGCGTCGACGATCTCGCCATTGATGATGTCGAGCGCCGACGGTTGCTCCTGGAGGATCAGCGCGGCGATCTCCAGGATGTTGCGCTTGAGGGCACGGGTTGCCTGCAGCGCAGTCTCGCCGCCGATGCCGGCGCCACGGCAGGCCCAGGTCGCGCCGCCATGCGGGGTCACCTCGGTATCGCCGGTGATGACCTTGACGTGCTCCTGCGCGATGCCAAGCTGATCGGCGACGATCTGGCTGATGATCGCCTCGGTGCCCTGCCCCTGCTCGGTGACCGAAATCAGGCAACGCACTTCGCCCGACGGCGTCACGCTGAGGATAGCGCCGTCCTGCGAGGAGATGCGCGCGCCGCCGACGCCATAGAAGGCCGGGCTCGGATTGGTGATCTCGACAAAGGCCGCTATGCCGATGCCGCGATAGACGCCGCGCTTGCGCAAGTCTGCCTGCTCGGCGCGCAAGCCGTCATAGTCCATCAACTCATGCAGGCGCTTCAGGCAGGCCTGATGCGACAGCGCCTCGAAGCGGTAGCCGGTCGGCGAGGTCTGCGGATAGGCATCGTCGGCGATGACGTTCTGCGCGCGGATGGAGAAGGGATCGAGGCCGACCTTGGCCGCGGCCATGTCGACCAGCCGCTCGGTGACCGCGCAGGCGATGGGATGCCCCACAGCGCGATACTGGCTGGTCTGCACCTTGTTCTGAAAGATCACCTCCAGCGTGGCGCGGTAGTTCTTGAAGCGATAGGGCGCGCCCATCAGGCGGATCACCTGATTGCCTTCGACCACGCTGGTGCGCGGATAGGTCGAGAACGCTCCGATCGCGGTCAGGTCGCGGACATCCATCGCCAAAATCTCGCCCTTGGCGTCCAGCGCCATGCGCGCGCGGACGCGATGGTCGCGGGCGTGGATGTCGGAGACAAAGGACTCGATGCGGTCGGCGACGTATTTGACGGGACGCCCGAGCAGGATCGAGAGACCGACCACCGCCATATCCTCGTGATAGACATGCAGCTTCATCCCGAAGGAGCCACCGATGTCCGTCGCGACCACACGGACGTGCGCCTCGGCAATGCCGTAATGGCGGGAATAAAGGTCCTGGAACTGGTACGGCGTCTGCGTAGCATGATGCACAGTGAGCGCGCCGGCGGCGGGATCATAGTCCGCGACAATGGCGCGCGGCTCCAGCGTCACCGCGGTGTGGCGACCGAAGGAGAATTCTTCTTCCACCACGTGGGCGGCATGCGCAAAGGCGTCGTCAACGGCGCCATTGTCGAGCTGGGCGCGGAAGCAAATGTTGTTGGTGCTGCCGGGGTTGATCACCGGCCCGCCAGCGGCGCGCGCACTGTCGATATCGACAACGAGAGGAAGGTCCTCGTAGTCGACCTCGATCAGCTCCAGCGCGTCTTCCGCGATCGCGCGGCTCTCGGCAACGACGGCGACCACCGCCTGCCCGGCCCAGACCACGCGATCCAGCGGCAACGGCAATTGCGGCGCAGAAATCATGCCCTTGAAGTGATCGAGCGTGCCGGTCCAGGGCGTGCAGATCTTGGCGAGGTCAGCACCGATCGCGACGAGGTGCACGCCTTCGAGCTTACGCGCCTCATCGGTATTGATCGAGACGATTTTGGCATGCGCATGTGGGCTGCGCAGGAACGCGGCATAGAGCATGCGCGGCAACCGGAGATCGCTGACATAGCGTCCCCGCCCGGCCAACAGCCGCTTGGCGTTCGGGCGAGGCACGGAGCGGCCGATATAGGAGTTCGGGCGGTCGAGCGAGGTCAGCGGCGCGCTCATGTCGTGCCTCCGCTTTCGCTGCGCGCCTTGGCAACGGCGTCGATGGCATCGACGATCGCCTCATAGCCGGTGCAGCGGCAGTAATTGCCCGACAGCGCGTCGCGGATCTCGCCACGGCTCGGCTGCGCCACCCGCGAGAGCAGCTCGTGCGCGTTGACCAACATACCGGGCGTGCAGAAGCCGCATTGCAGCGCGTTGCGGCGATGGAATTCGGCCTGGAGATCGGCGATCACGCCACTCTCGGTGAGGCCCTCGATCGTGTTGATCTTGGCACCATCGGCCTGTACCGCGAACATCAGGCAGGAATGAACTACGCGGCCGTCGAGCTGCACCAGACAGGCGCCACAGGCACCCATCTCACAGCCGGCGTGCGTGCCGGTCAACTCAAGCGCGTTGCGCAGGCAATCGACCAGCGTCTCCCGCGGTGCAACCTCGCAAGCGACCTTGCGGCCATTGACGACAAAGCGGACCCGCACGGTCTCGTCCGCGTCATCCAGAACGATTTCGTCAAAACCGCTCATGCGCTCTCACCGAGACGTCCGAGCAGGCGTCCGAGCAGCACGCGGGCAAGATGCAGCCGCATCGCCGGCGGCACCTCGTCGCTGTCGGGCGGCGCGAGATCGCCTTCGAGCGCGGCTTGCGCAGCGGCGATACGTTCCGCATCCAGGCTCGAGCCGATCAGGGTTGCCTCAGCGCCCTTCACTCGCGTCGGCGTATTCCCCACGGAGAAGAAGGAGATGCGGATGTCGTTGATGCGATCGCCCGCACAGGTCGCCATGATCCCGCACCCAACCATCGCGTAATCCCCGCGCCGTCGCGCCAGCTCGTCGAACGCAAAGCGCTGGTCGGCCTTGAACAGGGGGACGTAGATCGCGGTAATCAACTCACCCGGCTGCAAGGCGGTCTCGAACAAATCGAGGAAGAAGTCGTCGGCCTTGACGCGTCGGCGGCCTGTGGGGCCCACGATCTCGATCTCGGCGTCGAGCGCCAGCGTCATGGCCGGAAATTCGGAAGCCGGATCGGCCAGCGCGACGCTGCCGCCGAACGTGCCGCGGTTGCGGATCGCGGGATGGGCAACGAAGGGGGCCGCAGCATGCAGCAGCGGCGCGAACTCGGCGACCAGCGGCTCGCTCAGCATCTCGCAATGGCGCGTCAACGCACCGATGCGCAAATAACCGCCTTCGCGCCTGACGCCGCGCATCTCGTCAATATGGGTGATGTCGATCAGCAGCCGTGGTGCCTGCAGCCGCAGCGACAACGCCGGCACGAGGCTCTGGCCCCCGGCAATGAAGCGCGCGTCATCGCCAGCGCGCGCATGGGCATCCAGCGCCTGGTCGATCGTCGCCGCACGAAAATAGCTGAAAGCCCTCGCCTTCACCGCCGTTTCCTCAATATCCATCGGCTCATCAGCCTGGACGCCAGATTTGTAACCATCTGGTCTCAAAACCCTGACATGCCGCCTGGGGACGGTCAACAAGAAATGACCATTTGGTCACAAATGCTCCTTTGGGCTAAGAAGGCAAAAGGGATCGCGATTCACGGCAAAATGGCGAAGAAGACGCAGAAAACGGCGAAGCGACCGGTTCGACGGACCGGGACAGGCAGCAAGTCCGCGCCAAAGCGCCGCAACATGCGCGCGGCCGATCGCGAGCGCGCGATCGTCGACGAGGCGATCCGCTTCTTTGCCGAGCGCGGCTTCGAGGGCCAGACCCGCGAACTCGCCAAGCGGATGGGCATCACGCATTCGGCGATCTATCGCCACTTCCCCAGCAAGGAAGCGCTGATCGAGCGCGTCTACCAGGAGGTCTATCTCAGCCGCTGGTCGCCTGATTGGGGCCCGATGATCCGCGACCGCTCGCTGCCGCTGGAGGCGCGGCTGACGCGTTTCTATCTCGATTATGTCGAACGCGTGTTCGAGTACAATTGGGTGCGGATTTTCGTGTTCTCTGGCATGAAGTCGTTCGGTATCACCGGCCGCTATCTCGACATCGTCAGGCGCGAAATCATCGAGCCCGCGGCAGCCGAGCTGCGCCACGATTTGAAGCTGCCCGATGCGAAGGCCCATCCGCTGAGCGAGCGCGAGACCGAGCTGCTCTGGGGCCTGCACGGTCGCATCTTTTATCTCGCGATCCGCAAATTCATCTACGAGACGCCGATCCCGCCCGATCTCGACGCGATCGTCCGCGACGCCGTCCAGACGTTCATGGACGGCGCGAAGACGACAATGCCGAAGCTCGTAGTGAGCGGCTAGCTACTTCGGCAGGCTCGGCAGATCGAGCCCCTTGTCACGCGCGCAGTCGATCGCGGTCTCATAGCCCGCATCAGCGTGGCGCATGACGCCGCTGGCGGGATCATTCCACAGCACGCGCGCGATCCGCTTCGCCGCCTCCGGCGTGCCGTCGGCCACGATCACCATGCCGGCATGCTGCGAATAGCCGATGCCGACGCCGCCGCCATGATGCAACGAGACCCAGGTCGCGCCGCTGGCGCAGTTGAGCAGCGCGTTGAGCAAGGGCCAGTCGGACACGGCGTCCGACCCGTCCTTCATCGCCTCGGTCTCGCGGTTGGGGCTTGCCACAGAGCCGCTGTCGAGATGATCGCGCCCAATCACGATCGGCGCCTTCAATTCGCCGCGCGCGACCATCTCGTTGAAGGCAAGACCGAGGCGATCACGATCGCCGAGGCCAACCCAGCAGATCCGCGCCGGCAGGCCCTGGAACTTGATGCGCTCCCTGGCCATGTCGAGCCAATTGTGCAGATGCTTGTCGTCAGGCATCAGCTCCTTCACCTTGGCGTCGGTCTTGAAAATATCTTCGGGATCGCCCGACAGCGCAGCCCAGCGGAACGGCCCAACGCCACGGCAGAAGAGCGGGCGGATATAGGCGGGAACGAAGCCCGGGAAATCGAACGCGTTCTTCAGGCCCATGTCCTGCGCCATCTGGCGGATGTTGTTGCCGTAATCGAGCGTGGGGATGCCCTGCGCATGAAAATCCAGCATCGCCTGGACGTGCTCGACCATCGAAATCTTCGATGCGCGCTCGACCGCCTTCGGATCGGCGGCGCGCTTCGTCTCCCACTCGGAGAGCGTCCAGCCCTTCGGCAAATAGCCGTTGATCGGATCATGCGCGCTGGTCTGGTCGGTGACGATGTCGGGCTTGACGCCGCGGCGCACCAGTTCCGGAAAAATATCGGCGGCATTGCCGAGCAGGCCGACCGAAACCGCCTCCTTAGTCTTCGCGGCCTCTTCCATGATGGCCAGCGCTTCATCGAGCGTTGCGGCCTGCCGGTCGAGATAACCGGTACGCAGCCGCATCTCGATGCGGCTCGGCTGGCATTCGACCGCGAGCATCGAAGCACCGGCCATGGTCGCGGCCAGCGGCTGCGCGCCGCCCATGCCACCGAGACCGGCGGTGAGAATCCATTTACCCGCAAGGCTGCCGCCATAATGGCGACGGCCGATTTCAACGAAGGTTTCGTAAGTGCCCTGCACGATGCCCTGACTGCCGATATAAATCCACGAGCCCGCGGTCATCTGGCCGTACATCATCAGGCCCAGGCGATCGAGCTCGTTGAAATGATCGAGCGTGGCCCAATGCGGCACGATGTTGGAGTTGGCGATCAGCACACGCGGGGCATCGGCATGGGTGCGGAACACGCCGACCGGCTTGCCGGACTGGACCAGCAAGGTCTCGTCAGCTTCGAGCTTGCGCAACGCCGCGGTGATCCGGTCAAAGCTCTCCCAGTCGCGCGCGGCGCGGCCGATGCCGCCATAGACCACGAGTTCGCTCGGGCGCTCCGCGACATCAGGATCGAGATTGTTCATCAGCATGCGGAGCGGCGCTTCCGTCAGCCAGCTCTTGGCGCTGATCTCGCTGCCGCGGGGGGCGCGGATGGTACGGTCGTTGTCCAGTCGGCGGTTCATGCGGAACACCCCTTAGTCAAGTCTTGTTCAGTCAAGTTTTGGAAACGGATCGGATGGAAGTGCAGCGATCGCCGCAGCCGGCAATGCGGCGGCCTCGACGAGCGCGGCGGCCTTGGCGAGATCGCCGGCCATGTAGCGGTCGGCGCCGAGCGCTGGTACTTGCTCGCGAAGTAGAGCGATGACCGCAACGAGCGCCGCGCTCGTCGCGTGCGGCGCGCGCAACGTGATGCCCTGCGCTGCAACCAATAGCTCGATGCCGAGGATCGAGGCGAGATTGTCGGCCATGTCGGACAGCCGTCGCGCAGCATGCGCGGCCATCGAGACATGGTCTTCCTGGTTGGCGCTGGTCGGCGTCGAGTCGATCGAGCAGGCGGCCGCGCGCTGCTTGTTCTCGGCATAGAGCGCGGCCGCCGTCACCTCGGCGATCATGAAGCCGGAATTGATGCCGGGGTCGGGCGTGAGGAACGGCGGCAGACCGAAATTGAGCGCAGGATCGACCAGCGTCGCGATCCGCCGCTCGCTGATCGCGCCGATCTCCGACAAGGCCAGCGCGATGGCGTCGGCGGCAAAGGCCACCGGTTCCGCGTGAAAATTGCCGCCGGAGACGATCTCGCCGGTTTCGACCAGCACCAGCGGATTGTCAGTGACCGCATTGGCTTCGACGATCAGCGTGCGCGCGGCCTGAATGATCAGATCCAGCGCCGCGCCTGCGACCTGCGGCTGACAACGCAAACAATAAGGATCCTGCACGCGCTCATCGCCTTCAAGATGCGACAGACGGATGTCGCTGCCGTCGAGCAGCGCGGTCAGCGTTGCGGCCGCCGCGATCTGCCCGGCGTGGCCGCGCAGCGCCTGGATTTCGGGACGGAACGGCGCCGTCGACGCCATCGCCGCGTCGACCGACAGCGCGCCGGTCACGAGCGCAGCGCGCGCGAGGCCAAAGGCGCGCAGCACGCCGGAGATGGCATAGGCGGTCGAGAACTGCGTGCCGTTGATCAGCGCGAGCCCCTCCTTGGGGCCCAGCGTCAGCGGCGCAAGGCCTGCGGCCGATAGCGCCTCAGCGCCGGATACGGTTTTGCCGTCGACAATCGCTTGCCCTTCGCCGATCATCACCGCCGTCATATGCGCGAGCGGTGCGAGATCGCCGGAGGCGCCGACCGAACCCTGCTGCGGCACCAGCGGATAAACGTTCCGCGCCAGCATCCCTTGCAGATTCTCGATCACATCGCGCCGCACGCCGGAGGCCCCACGCCCGAGCGAGATGATCTTCAGCGCTATCATCAGGCGGACGATCGGCTCCGGCGTTGCCGGACCAACGCCGCAGCAATGCGAGACGATGAGGTTGCGCTGGAGCAGCGTGGTCTGATCGGGCGGAATGCGTTTTGACGCGAGCTTTCCAAAGCCGGTGTTGATGCCGTAGACGGGGATATCGGCTCGCGCCGCCTTTGCAACGATCTCCGCGGCCGCTTCGACGCGCGGCCAGAACGACGGATCGAGAACGACAGAAGCACCTTCGAGCACGCGTGCGAGATCATCGAGGTCGACCGTTCCCGGTTTGACGACGATCGCTGCGCCCTGCTCCGTCATTGTCCCCTCCACACCCGCCGATACAGCGGATTGAAGCCGATGCGGTAGACGAGCTCGGCGGGACGCCCGATGTCCCAGATCGCGAGATCGCACCATTTTCCGGCCTCCAGCGTGCCGGTCTCATCGAGCACACCAAGCGCGCGCGCGCCTTCACGGGTAACGCCGGCGAGGCATTCGGCCACAGTCATCCGGAACAACGTCGCGCCCATGTTCATTGCGAGCAGGAGCGAGGTCAGCGGCGAGCTGCCGGGATTGCAGTCGGTCGCAAGCGCCATGGGAACGCCGTGCTTGCGGAACGCCTCGACCGGCGGCTTCTGCGTCTCGCGAATGAAGTAGAAGGCGCCGGGCAGCAGCACGGCGACCGTTCCGGCCTTGGCCATCGCGGCGGCGCCGGCTTCGTCGGTATGCTCCAAATGATCGGCTGACAGCGCGGAGAATTTTGCGGCGAGCGCAGCGCCGCCGAGATTCGACAGCTGGTCGGCATGAAGCTTGACCGGCAGCCCGAGCCCCTTCGCCGTCTCGAACACAAGCGCCGTCTGCTCGGCCGAGAATGCGATGCCCTCCATGAAAGCATCCGCGGCATCAGCAAGACCCGCCCTTGCCACCGCGGGCAGCATCTCCCGGCAGACGAGATCGATGTAGCGATCCTTGTCGCCCTGCGCCTCGGCGGGCAGCGCATGCGCGCCCAGGAAGGACGTGCGGATCGCAACCGGCCGCTGACGGCCGAGGCTGCGCGCGGCCGCAAGCTGCCGCATCTCGGTCTCGGTATCGAGGCCATAGCCGGACTTGATCTCGACCGTGGTCGCGCCCTCGCCGATCAGCGCATCGAGCCGCGGCAGCGCGTGTGCCGTGAGCTCGGCCTCGCTCGCCTTGCGCGTCGCGGCCACCGTTGAGACGATGCCGCCGCCGGCACGCGCGATTTCTTCGTAGCTCGCGCCCTTCAGGCGCAGCTCGAATTCGTGCGCGCGGTTACCGCCATAGACGAGATGAGTGTGACAGTCGACGAGGCCCGGCGTGATCCAGCGTCCCTCGCAATCGATCCGCTTGATCGCGTCCGCATCAACAGGAAAATCCGCCTCCGCACCCGCATAGACGATGTGGCCGCCACGCGCAGCGATCAGGCCGCGCTCGATCTCGCCGAGATCGGGACGGTCGGCCCGCATCGTCGCGAGGTGGGCATTGTGCCAGATCCGGTCGAAGCGCTCTGCCATGAAGGTCTCCCTTCGCCGTGGGATGCTTGACTTATATGTCTAGACATATAATCGTGGGCCGGTTCTGTCCAGCCGGCATGGAAACATGACACGACTGCATTTCGCTTCCGCGCTCCTGCCCTCGGGCTGGGCCAATGACGTGCAGGTGGTCGTCACCGCCGGCGCGATCGCGGAGGTGACGCCGGGCGTGGCGCCGGCCGCCGGCGACGAGCGCCACTGTATCGCGCTTCCGGGACTTGCAAGCCTGCACAGCCACGCCTTCCAACGCGGCATGGCAGGGCTGGCCGAGATGCGTGGCGGCAGCACCGACACCTTCTGGACCTGGCGCGAGACGATGTATCGCTTCGCCCTCGCCATGACGCCGGACGACGTCGCCGCCGTCGCGACGCTGCTTTATGTCGAGATGCTGGAGCAGGGTTTTACCCGCGTCGGCGAATTCCACTACCTTCACCATGATCGCGACGGTTCACCCTACGCCGACATCGCCGAAATGGCCGCGCGCATTGCGCAAGCTGCCGAGGCCTCCGGCATCGCGCTGACACTGCTGCCGAGTTTCTATGCGCATGGCTCATTTGGAGGCGCGGCACCACATGCCGGCCAACGCCGCTTCATCTGCTCGGTCGATCAATTCGCTGAACTGATAAGTGCGTCGCGCCGGGCGATTGCACACTTGTCGGGTGCCAATATCGGCATCGCGCCGCACAGTCTGCGCGCGGTGACGCCAGACGAGCTCGCGGCCATCATTCCGCTCGCAGATGGCGGGCCGGTGCATATCCATGCGGCCGAGCAGGTGAAAGAGGTCGAGGATTGCCTGGCCTGGTCGGGCCGGCGTCCGGTGCAATGGCTGCTGGAACATGCGCCCATCGACCGGCGCTGGTGCATCATCCACGCGACCCACACGACGGATGAGGAAATTGGCGCATTGGCGAAGACAGGTGCTGTCGCAGGCCTCTGCCCCATTACCGAAGCGAGCCTCGGCGACGGCATCTTTCCCGCACGCGAATTTCTAAACGCAGGCGGCTTGTTCGGTGTCGGCACCGATTCCAACGTGCTGGTCGGCGTCGCAGACGAGTTGCGTCAACTTGAATACGGCCAGCGGATCAAGCATCGCGCGCGCAATGTGCTGTCCGGCGGCGCAGGCCGCTCGACCGGACGCACGCTGTTCGACGATGCCCTTGCGGGCGGCGCGCGGGCGATGGCGCAAACGACGGTCGGCCTCGCCCCCGGCGCGCGCGCCGACATCGTCACGCTCGACGCCGCGCATCCGTCCCTGGCAGGACGCAGGCACGACGCACTCATCGACGGTTGGATCTTTGCGGCCGGCAGCGGCGTGATCGACTGCGTCTGGGCCGGTGGCGACAAGGTGGTCGAAGGCGGACGACACAAGCTGCGCCAGTCCGCGCGCGAACGCTTCAACGCATCGGTACGGAGGCTCGTCGCATGAGCCTTGCCACCGATGCGGCCGACCAGCCGACGCTCTACAAGCGAATCCGCGCCGACATTGAAAAACGCATCCTGACCGGCGAGTGGCCGCCGGGGCATCGCATCCCGTTCGAGCACGAGCTGGTCGCGCGCTACGGCTGCTCGCGCATGACCGTGAACAAGGCGCTGTCGGAACTCGCACAGGCCGATTTGATCGAGCGGCGGCGCCGCGCCGGTTCCTTCGTGCGCAGACCGCAACACCAGTCGGCCGTACTCAAGATCGCCGACATCCGCGCCGAGATCACCGCGCTCGGCCGCGCTTACGGCTACGAGCTGATCCATCGCAAGCTACGCACGGCGACCGCTGCCGACCGCGAGCGTCTTGGCGTGAAGAAAGCCGGCAAGGTGGTCGCGATCGCCTGCCGTCACAGTGCCGACGACGTGCCCTTCGCGGTCGAGGACCGACTGATCGATCTGTCATCCGTGCCGGATGCGGCGACGGCCGATTTCTCGCGCGATCCGCCCGGCTCGTGGCTGCTTCATCATGTCCCATGGACGGAAGCCGAGCATACGATCAGCGCCATCGTCGCGGATAATCGCACGGCGGAAGTGCTCGACATCGCCGTCGGCGCGCCCTGCCTCGTGATCGACCGCTATACCTGGCGCAGCGCACGCACGATCACCGCGGTGCGTCTGCTTTATCCCGGTGACTCTCACCGCCTTGTCGCCCGATTCAAGGGAGGCTGAGAGAGCAATGTCGGCACAATTCGTGCAACGCTTCGGGCAATGGTCCGCACGGACCAACAGGGATCAACAGGACGTCAATCCATCGATCGGCAAGAGGACGACAATCATGCGTAAATCGAAAGTTTTTGCGACAATCATTGCTCTCGCGATGTCCACTCCCGCGCTCGCCGACGACGTCAAGGTCGGCGTCGGCATTTCGGGGTGGACCGGCTTCGCGCCGCTGACGCTGGCGAAGGAGGCCGGCATCTTCAAGAAGAACGGTCTCGACGTTACCATCAAGAAGATTCCGCAGAAGGATCGCCATCTCGCGATCGCCTCCGGCGACGTCCAGTGCGCGGCGACGACCGTCGAAACCTGGATCTCGTGGAACGCCAACGGCGTCGCCACCAAGCAGATCTTCCAGCTCGACAAGAGCTACGGCGCCGACGGCATGGCTGTCCGCAACGATCTCGCCGCGATCAAGGACCTGAAGGGCAAGACGGTTGCCGCGTCCGCCCCCGGCACGTCGCCCTATTTCGCGCTGGCCTGGATGCTCAAGAAGAACGGGCTCACCACGAAGGACGTGACCATCGTGAACCTCGAGCCGGCGGCCGCCGCACAGGCCTTCGTCTCCGGCCAGAACGACGCCGCGATGACCTACGAGCCGTATCTGTCGACCGTGCGCGCCGCGCCCGACAAGGGCAAGATCATCGCGACCACGCTGGACTATCCGATCGTGATGGACACGTTCGGCTGCACGCCGAAATTCCTCGCCGAGAACCCGAAGGCCGCACAGGCGCTCGCCAACAGCTATTTCGAGTCGCTCGAGATGATCGCCAAGGACCAGGCCAAGGCCTATGAGATCATGGGCGCGGACGTGAAGCAGACCGGCGAGGCGTTCGGCAATTCTGCGAAGTATCTGCGCTGGCAGGACAAGGCCGCGAACCAGAAATTCTTCGCCGGCGATTTCCTGACGTTCAACAAGGAAGCCGCCGAGCTCCTGCTCGAGATCGGCATCATCAAGGCCGCGCCGAAGGTCGAGGACCTCTACGATTCGAGCTTCATCAAGTAACCCCTTTTAGAGCCGCCGGCCCCGTCTCGCGGCGGGGCCGGCAAATCTGTTCACTGCCCGGATAGACCGTTGATGCGTCCCCTGGATCCCGTGACATCGAAGCAGCGCGTGGCTTACGGCCTCGCGTTCTTCTTGGTGTTCGTTGCCCTCTGGTCGTGGGCGACCTTCGGCGGCCATGTGTCGAAAGTGTTCCTCGCCAACCCGTTGACCATGGTGCTGGAAGGTTATGACCTGCTGGCAAAGCAGGGCTTTGCGTACGACATCGGCATGACGATCTGGCGCGTCGTCGGCGGATTTGCACTGGCCGCGATCATCGCGGTACCACTCGGCGTGCTGATGGGCGCCTACAAGCCGATCGAGGCCTTCCTCGAACCGTTCGTATCCTTTGCGCGCTATTTGCCCGCCTCAGCATTCATCCCTCTGTTGATCCTGTGGGCCGGCATCGGCGAATTGCAGAAACTGCTCGTCATCTTCATCGGCTCGGTGTTCCAGATCATCCTGATGATTGCCGTGACCGTCGGCACGACGCGACGTGATCTGGTCGAGGCGGCTTATACGCTGGGCGCCAGCGACCGCGGCGTCATCCGCCGCGTATTGCTGCCCTCCTCCGCGCCCGAGATCGCGGAAATCCTGCGGCTGGTGCTCGGCTGGGCCTGGACCTACGTCATCGTCGCCGAGTTGATCGGCTCGTCCTCCGGCATCGGCCACATGATCACCGACAGCCAGGCGCTGCTCAACACCGGCCAGATCATCTTCGGCATCATCGTGATCGGATTGATCGGCCTGCTCTCGGACTTCATGTTCAAGGCGTTCAACGCCTGGCTGTTTCCGTGGAGGCTCGCGTGACCACGCTGAAGATTGAACAGGTCTCGCGCACCTTTCCTGCGCGCCACGGCAATGCGCCGACCCGGGCACTGGAACCGACCGATCTCACCATCGGCAACAACGACTTCGTCACCATCCTTGGCCCGTCCGGCTGCGGCAAGTCCACGCTGCTCCGCATCGTCGCGGGCCTCGATCGCCCGACCACCGGCCGCGTCACGCTCGACGGCCGCGAGGTCACCGGCCCCGGCGCCGATCGCGGCATGGTGTTTCAGTCTTACACGCTGTTTCCCTGGTTGACCGTGCGCGAGAACATCGCCTTCGGCCTGCGCGAGCGCGGCGTGTCCGAGGCGGAGCGCAACAAGATCGCGGACGCCTTCATCCGCCGGGTCGGATTGTCCGGATTCGAGAACCACTGGCCAAAGCAGCTCTCCGGCGGCATGCAGCAGCGCACGGCGATCGCGCGTGCGCTCGCCAACGACCCAAAAATCTTGCTGCTCGACGAGCCCTTCGGCGCGCTCGACAACCAGACCCGCGCCCTGATGCAGGAGATGCTGCTCGGCATCTGGGAGCGCGACCAGAAGACGGTGCTGTTCGTGACCCACGACATCGAGGAAGCGATCTTCCTCGGCAGCCGCGTCATCGTCATGAGCGCGCGCCCCGGCCGGATCAAGGCCGAGATTGCCATAGACCTGCCGCATCCGCGCTCTTACAAGATCAAGACGACGCCCGAATTCGTCCAGCTGAAAGAACGGCTGGTCGAGGAGATCCGTACCGAGGCGCTGAAGGTTGCCGAACATGCCTGACACTTTTCCGCGCGCAAACGGTGAGTGGGTTCTTGCCGATCTCAAGGCGCTCCGCGCCATCGGTGCGTACAAGACCGGCGTGCACAAGCCGACCTTCTCCGAGCCGCACAGGCAGTCGCTGGACTGGCTGGTGCAGAAGCTGCCCGAGGCGGGCCTTGCGGCTGCCATCGACGGCATCGGCAATGTCTTTGGAACCAGCACAAGGTCTGGGCCGAAGCTGCTGGCGGGTTCACATCTTGAGAGCCAGAATTATGCCGGCTGGCTCGATGGCCCGCTCGGCGTCATCTATGCGCTCGAAGCCGCGCGCGTGCTCAATGCCGATCCTTCGCTCAAAGGCGTCGTCGAAGTCGCCGCATGGTGCGACGAGGAAGGACATTTTGGCCATTTCCTGGGCTCGCGATCCTATGTCGGGCAGGTGACCGAAGCCGACATTGACGCTGCCCGCGACCGCACCAGCGGCCGCACCATGCGCGATGCGCTGGCTGACATGGGGCTCGCCGGCCGCCCGCGCGTCGCCGCCGAACCCGGACGCCACATCGGATATCTGGAGGCACATATCGAGCAGGGCGACACGCTCGAAAGCGACAAGCTCGCGATCGGCGTCGTGACCTCCATCGTCGGCATCTGGCAATACCAGATCAATTTCGTCGGCGAGCAGAATCACGCCGGCACGACCCGTATGGCTGCGCGTAAGGACGCCGGCCTCGCACTGGCGAACTTCTGCGTCGCGATCGACGAGCGTTTCCCGGCGGCATGCGGACCACGCACGGTCTGGACCACCGGCCGCATCACGCTCGATCCGGGCGCGCCCAGCATCATTCCGGGCGGTGCCGAAATGCTGTTCCAGATCCGTGACGACAACCCGGCCGTCGTCGTCCGGCTGGAGGAGCTGCTGCGCACGATGGCGAAGGAGGTTACTGCGAAGGGCCCCTGCACCGCCTCCGTGGAGAAGCTCCGCACTGGCGCGCCCGCCATGATGAACGCCGGCTTTCAGGATGCGATCGAAGCTGCGAGCAAGGCCGCCGCCGGCGGACGATCCATCCGCATGCCGAGCGGCGCCGGCCACGACGCGCAGATGCTCGCGGCAATCATGCCCGCAGGCATGCTGTTCGTGCCGTCGATCGGCGGCATCAGCCATCACTGGACCGAGAATACCGCCGACGCCGATATCGTCACCGGCGCGCAGGTCTTCGTCGATGCCTGCCGGCGAATCCTCGGCGGCTGATGCCAGCGTCATGAGCGCGCGCGAGACTTATACCGAGGCGACCACCGGCTATTGGCAGGAGCTGACGCCGGACATCCCCGTGCGCTTTTCGCCGACGCCGCCCTATCGCTTCGGCTATCCCGCCACCCTGCCTTGCGGCCGGATCCTCGTCCTGCCGCTGCGCCAATTGCCCGACGGCGATCGCGCTGTCGCATCGCTGATCGCCAACCAGGCCTCACACCTCGTGGTCGCGGCGCTCGCGGACCATATGGCGACGCAGGCACGCGCATTCGATGCCGAGATCATCGTCGGTCTGCCGACCCTTGGTCTTGCCTTCGCATCGCTGGTTGCCGAACGGCTCGGACAGCCGCGCTATGTCCCGCTCGGCTATTCGCGCAAATTCTGGTACGACGACGCGTTGTCCGAGCCTGTATGGTCCATCACCAGCCCTGAGGCCGGGAAGAAGCTGCGGCTGGATCCGAATCTGCTGCCCCTGATCGAAGGCCGCCGAGTGGTGATTGTCGATGATGCCATCTCGACCGGCGCAACCGCGATCGCCGCGGTGCGCCTGTTGCGGACGATCGGCGCCGACATTGCCGGCATGGTCGTTGCGATGAAGCAGACCAATCGCTGGCAGGCTGCGACGGCGCCGCTTCCGGTTCGCGCGGTCTACGGCTGCCCGCTGTTCCAGCGTGGCGAGGACGGCTGGATACCGCTGACAGAGACGCAGCCCGACATTCCCTGATGGGTGAGGCGATTGCGAGCGTCGGCCCGTGCGAGGCATATGTCTTGAGCAGGATTGGGCAATACCTGCTCGCTTTGGGAAAGACCGCGGGTCGGCGGCGCGGCTAGAATCTCGCGCGCACACGCGAGAGATCAGTTCCTGCCATGTCCGAGAGCCCGAACGGTACCGCAACGCCTGCCTCCATCGTCGATGCTCTGAAGGCCGTCGCCGGCAATCCACCGAAGGTCCGCGCGAGCTTCGCCAAGGGCTGGTGCGTTCGCGGCACCTACGCCCCGTCGGACCGGGCGGGCGACATCACGCGATCGCAGAGCTTCACCAAGCCATCGCGCGTGCTGGCACGCTTCTCGGTCGGCGGCGGCAATCCTGAGGTCGCCGACACCAACAATCTGGTGTTGCGCGGCTTCAGCTTCAAGCTCGGCGATGGGGATCATCGCTCCGACATCCTCGTGGAGAGCGCGCCCGTGCATTTTGCGCGAACGCTCGACCAGATGCTGGCCTTCCTCGAGGCCCGCATCCCGGGACCGGATGGCAAGCCTGACATGGCGAAGGTCAAGGCCTTCTCGGCGGCCAATCCCGAGACGCCCAATCAGGCGAACTACGTCGCCGCGCGTGCGCTGCCCGGAAGCTTTGCCGGCACGACCTATTGGGGCGTGCATGCCTTTCCGGCAACGAACGAGCAAGGCGAGACGCGCTTCATCAAGTTCAAGCTTGTCCCGGCCGGCGGCGAGATCACGCTGAGCGAGGACGACGCGCGAACGAAGCCCGCCGACTTCCTTCACGACGATCTGGGCAAGCGGATTGCTGCGGGCACTGTCCGCTTCAACGTGATGGCGCTGCTCGACCGCCCCGGCGATCCCACCATGGACGTCACCATGCGCTGGCCGGATGAGGACAGGCGCGACGAGGTGCGCCTCGGCACCATCGTGATCACCGGCTTCGAGCCCGATCCGGCCTGTGACGCCTCGATTTTCAATCCGGCCAATCTCGCCGATGGCATTGGTCACCCACCAGACGAGATCTTTGCGGCGCGGCGCGCCGCCTACACCATCTCACTCGCCAAGCGCCGCTGAGGACGCAGCCTTACGCCTCGCCGCAGGACGGGCCGAGCGCGTCGCGACGCCATGCGGCCGGGCTGATGCCGACGACCGAGGAGAACACCCGCGTGAAATGACTCTGGTTGGCGAAGCCGGCCGACATCGCGATCTCCGTCAGCGGCAGGTCGCGGACGCTCATCAACTGCTTGGCAGCCTTCACGCGCTGATGCAGCAGCCATTGGTGCGGCGGCAGGCCGATCGAGATCCGGAACGCCCGCGAGAAATGGCTGACCGAGAGATCGAGCTCGGCTGCGACCTTCTGCAACGAGAGCTTGCCGCCAAGGTCCGACTCCAGCCTCTCGCAGGCGCGCTTCGCCTGCCAGGGCGCAAGACCGCCGCGCGCGGGCGCGGACGTGCGCTGAAGCCCGCCATAGGCCTGCGCGACATGGGCGGTGAGCCCGAGCATCATGTGGTCAATGAAGAGCTGGTTGGCCTCGTCCGGCTTGCGCAGGCCTTCCTGGAGCGAGGCGCCAATGTGGCGGATGATTCCATCGTCATGGCCGACGCCGACCTGACAGTCGAGCTCGTCGATCCGCGGCGCATTGCTCTGTTCGGCGATCCCGTCGAGCGCCGAGCGCGGAATATAGAAGAACAGCGAGTGGAACGGCTTGTCGATCACGTAGCGCGGATCGCGCTTGAGGTCATAGAGATAAGTGGTGCCGGCGCGAACGTCCGCCTTCATGATGGATTTGCCCCGCTCCCAGACTTCGCAATCCGGGTAATCGTGCAGTTTCAGGCTGACGAGAAACGCATCCTCTGCGGCCAGCGAACCGGACAGGCCGGGCACAGGATTGTCGTTCTGGGTCTCGGTGACCGCGAGCTCGGCGCTGCGCAGCGAGCGCGCGACCAGGGCGGGCGGCGTATCCTTTAAACGCAGGAACTGGCCAAGCCTCTGCCCGTAGGCGCCTGCCTGTGTCATCGCGGTTAGTCCTTCTGTGGAAGCTCAAGTGCCGGCCACAGGCCCTGCAATTCGCAAAGCGCATTATCGGATATTCGCCAATGGCTGTCCACGCTCGCGCACGGCAAGCTCATCACAGATTTTCACAAATGCACGACGAATGCCGCCACGTCCCGTGGCTACGCCACTTCCTAGAACGAGGTGCCACCTCCGAACCTGAATTCCTGCACGATGTCATATTTGCCCTTCGTGATCGGCATGGCGTAGTCGAAGCGCAGCGGCCCGAACGGGGAGGCCCAGATCAGGCCGACGCCGACCGACGAGCGCACCACATTGCCGTCGTCATATTGCAGCCCGCAGGTCGGACAGGCCTTGGTGTTGACCTCGCCCGTGGCCGTCCACGACGTCGGCCCCTGATAACCCCAGAGCGAGCCGGCATCGGCATAGACCGCGCCCTTGAGGCCGACTTCCTTCGGCAGGAACCAGAACGGCATCTGAAGCTCCATGGAGGCGCCCCAATATTTCGTGCCGCCGAGCGCATCGCCGTTGGAACCGTAATTGTAATAGGTAATGTCACGCGGGCCGATGCCGTTGGAGGCGAAGCCACGCACGAGGTTCGGCCCCATCTGGAAATGATCAAGCATGCGCAGATCGTTGTTGCCGATCTTGTTGAGGATGCCGCCCTGGAGGTGGATCACGTTGACGATGTCGGACACCAGCGGCGTGTAGTATTTGGTGTCCAGCGCGGTCTTCAAATAGGTGACGCTGCCGCCGACGCCGGCAAAATCCTGCTTGAAGTCGACCAGCAAACCGCCGGTGGGGTTCTTGTTGTTGTCGAGCGTGTTGTAGTTCAGCGTGTAGCCGATCGCCGAGGTCCAGCTCGCCCCGTTCGCCAGTTCCTTGCGGACCGGCAGGCTCGACTCGCCGTCGCCGTAGCAGCCATAGCCATAGACGCCCGAATCCGTGGAATTGGTCGGGTCCACGCCACCCAGAACGTTCTTGACGTAGGCCGGCGTCGGATTGAACGCGAGCGACGTGTTCGCCGCGTTGTTGTTGCAATTGTTGTAGGCGCTCGCGAGCGTGATGCTCTGCTGATATAGCGAATATCGCAGCTGGAGCGAGGTGTCTTCGCGTAACGCAAAGCCGAGGCGCGGCGAGAAGCCCAGCGTCGTCACGCCGTAGCTCGTATAGCTGTTCGATTTCTGTTGCTTCCAATAGGTGTCGAACCCGAGCGCCAGCCTATAGTCGAGCAGATAGGGCTCGACGAAAGACAGGGATATGCCGCGCGAATACTGGCCGTAGCTGACGGACGCCTTGGCATAAAGCCCCCTGCCGAGCAGGTTACGCTCGGAGACCGAGACTTCCGCAAGCGCACCGTCGCTGGTGGAATAGCCGCCCGAGATCGAGAAGTCGCCGGTCGATTTCTCTTCCATGTCGACGATCAGAATGACGCGGTCGCTGGACGAGCCCGGCTCCGTGACGATCTTGACGCTCTTGAAATAGTCGAGGTTCTTCAACCGGCGCTCGGCGCGGTCGACCAGCGCGCGGTTGTAGGCGTCCCCCTCGGAGAGGTCGAATTCGCGCCGGATCACGTAGTCGCGCGTGCGGGTGTTGCCGCGCAGAGTGATGCGCTCGACATAGGTGCGCGGGCCTTCGTCGACGTTGAACACCACGGAGACGGTGTGCGCCTCGAAATTGCGATCCCCGCCCGGCCGCACCATGGCGAAGGCGTAGCCGCGGCGCGAGGCCTCGATCTGCATCTCCTCGGTCGACTTCTCGACCGCTTCCACGTTGTAGAGCGAACCGACCCCGACACGTGAATAGGAGCGCATCGAGCTCGCGTCGAAATTGGCAATGCTGGAGCGGAAGTCGACCGAGCCGACTCGATACTGCTGGCCTTCCTCGATCTTGAAGGTGACGAGGAAGCCCTTCTTGTCCGGATCATATTCGGTGAGGGCGGCGACGACCTGGACGTCGGCGAACCCGTTCTTGAGATAGAAGCGGCGGATCAGGTCGCGATCGGCCTCGACACGGTCAGGGTCATAGATGTCGTTGTTGGCGAGGAAACTGAGCAAATTGCTCTCATGCGTCTTGATCACGTCGCGCAGGCGCGCGGCCGAATAGGCGCTGTTGCCGATGAACTCGACTGACTTGACCGCGGTCTTGGCGCCCTCTTCGACCGTGAAGATGAGATCAACGCGATTGTTCGGTTGCTCGATGACTTCAGGGGTTACGCGCACGTCGTAGCGGCCCGAGCGCCGGTAGATCTCCGCGATGCGCAGCGTGTCGGACTGCACCAGCGCCCGCGAGAAGGTCCCGCGCGCCTTGGACTGGATTTCCGATGTGAGTTGCTCGTCCTTGATCTTCTTGTTGCCTTCGAAGGCAATGCGGCCGATCACGGCGTTTTCGACCACCGACACCACGATGCGCCCGCCGGCCCGGTTGATCTTCACGTCCTGGAACAGACCGGTCTCGATCAGCGCCTTGAGGCCATCGTCGATCGCTGGCTGGTCGAGATGTCCGCCGGGACCGGGCTTGAAATAGGAGCGGACCGTCTCGGCCTCGACGCGGCGATTACCCTCGACGACGATCGTCTCCACAGCTTGCGCCGCTGCCGGCTGCGGCAGCAGGGCAAAGGGAAACGAACTCGCAATCGACACGCCACTCAGCACCGCCACAACCAGCCAGGCCCGCAACAACGACATTCCACACCTCGAAAGTACCCAGCTTGCTCTAAAACGAGAGAGCTGTGGCCGCGGTGTGGCTTTGAAGTTACCGCATGTTTCTGCGCGTTGAATTTCATTCGGACGGCTGATCGCAGCGCGGGGCGCGGGCGTGATCGCCCCGGCAATCACGCCCCGGCATCGGCGTCGAGCGAAGCCGCGCTCGCGACCGGCGCCACAAATTTTCAGCAACATTGCGCAACGCCCGGATTCTTTACAGACGCTTAAGCCGGTGCGAGACGCCACGACATCAGGAATTCGCATGGGGTATTTTCGATGAACGCGCTCGTCATGACCAGAACTGTGCTGCTCGCCCTCTTCGCCTCGACCCTTACCGTTCACGCCGCAAGCATCGGCAAACGCGATCCATCGCGGACGACGCAAAACGCCGTCTATGACTACGGCGCACGCGGCCCCAACCGGTCCTACCAGTCCGGTCCGCGCACGCGCATCTATGTCAGCAAGCGATCCTGGCTCGATGGCGGGACCGAGGTGCTCCCCGGTGAACGCAAGTTCAGCGACTACGCCCTGCCGCCCGGCGCCTCTTTTGCGCGCGGGAACAACAACAGGCCGTTGGATCGCCAGCCCCTGAGCCCCGACTCGGACCTCGGCGGATTTGCGCAGAGAATACCGATCTCCTGGTGACGGCTTGCGGCGGCCCTGCCGGCCGCTTCGACGAGCAGGACGACCAGCAACGTCCTACGGCGTTCGCCAACGCTCGGCTGACAGGAAGGCTGCGATCGCGCGCGCAGCGCAATGATATCCGCGTGCGCGCATCTGCCGCACGCGATCTTGAATTTTCCAAACGCATCTTGAATCATTCCAAGATTGCTCATCGCACGTTCAAGCAATTCTATTCTGCGCGTGTGGAATTCCGACTGCTTCACCAATAGAAGTCCGCATCATTCAACGCGTGTCAGCACGCGGCTGCGCGCGTTGGCGTGAGTCGGTTCGGCGAAATTGGGGATCATCATCGGTGGGCGTTGCATTGTCGGAGAGGAAATATCGTTGGCTTGGAACCGCTGCTGCGATCAACGCCACGATGTTTGGTTCGGTCGTATTCGTATCTGTTGACGTCTTGTCGTCCCGAGCGCAGGCTCAGAGCAGCAGCCTGCCACCTGTCACCGTCGAAGCGCCGAATGCACCGAAGATTCGCAGCACCGCCGCCGCTTCCAATCAGCGCACACGATCTTCGCGCGCGGCCTCGACGAACCGGCGCGCGAATGTGGCAGCGGACCAGAATCGCGCTGCCCAGGCGGCTCGAGGCGCGACTGGCGCGACAATTGGTTATGTCGCGACCAGCAGCTCCGCCGGGACCAAGACCAACACGCCGCTGATCGAGACGCCGCAATCCATCTCCGTCGTGACCAAGAAGGAGCTCGAGGATCGCAACGTCCAGACGCTCAAGGACGCCGTCAACTACACCCCCGGCGTCACGACGACGGCGTTCGGTTACGATCCACGCTTCGACGCCTTTTCCATCCGCGGCTTCGATGTGACCTATACGGGCATCTATCGCGACGGCCTGCGTCAGGGCGGCGGCAACTTCGTCATTCCCAAGATCGAACCTTATGGACTCGATAGCGTATCGATTCTCCGGGGGCCGGCCTCCGGTCTTTACGGCCTCGGCTCTCCCGGCGGCATCGTCGATGTCACGACGAAGCGGCCGACGCAGACGCCGTTCGGCGAGGCGCAATTGCAGGCCGGCAATTATGATCGCTACCAGGGCAGCTTTGACGTCGGCGGACCGGTTCCGGGCAGTGATCAATTGTACTACCGGCTGACGGGATTGCTGCGCGACGCCAAGACCTGGTTTCCCGGCAATGACGACGACCGGGCCTATATTGCGCCTGCCCTGACCTGGAAGCCGAACCTCGATACGACGTTCACGATCCTCTCGGAATATCAGACCAGCCGCACCGCCGCGAGCATCGGAAACACGCGCACAGCCGACGGGAAACTGACCAACATCTACTCGAACGATCCGGCCTTCAGCGCCATGGACCAGAAGCAGTTCCGCATCGGCTATGCGTTCGAGCACAGTTTCAACGACACCTGGACCGTGCGGCAGAATTTCCGGTACTATCAGGTCAGCACGGACGCGAAATACACGCAGATCGATTCGATCGACGACGCGACCCAGACGGCGTCGCGCTCCGCCTGGCGCATCGTGGACAATCTCAAGACCGCCACCCTCGACAACCAGGCCGAAGCCAAGTTCACACTCGGCTCGGTCAGGAACACCGTGCTGTTCGGCGTCGACTACAGTCACTCCTACTATGACGACAAGATCGGCTACGGACCGGCGCCCGATCTCAATCTCCTGACCAAGAACTACGGCGCGCAGGCGATCGCCTCGCCGGCGTTTTCGATCTTCACCAGGCAGTCGACCGACGAGGTCGGGATCTACGCACAGGAGCAGGCCAAGTTCGGAGGATTCATTCTCACGCTCAATGGCCGTCAGAACTGGGTCTCCCAGAGCACGACGACGACGCTGGACGGAACGCCGGTCACCCAAAAGCCCTCGGCCTTCACTGGTCGTGCGGGCTTGAGCTATCTCTTCGACAGCGGCGTTGCGCCCTATGTCAGCTACGCCACCTCGTTCAGCCCGCAAACCGGCGTGGACGTGACGGGTGCGACGTTCAAACCGACCACCGGCGAGCAAACCGAGGCCGGCATCAAATATCAGATGCCGAATGTTCCGCTGCTGCTCACGGCCGCTGTCTTCGACATCAAGCAGGACAATGTCCTGCGCACCAATCCCGACGACATCGCGTTCCAGGCGGCGACCGGACAGGTCGAATCCAAGGGCCTCGAGCTCGAGGCCAAGCTGGCGCTCAAGCCGGGCTTCGATCTTACCGCGGCCTATACCCACCTCAACGTCGTGATCACGCGCGGCAATACCGATACGACCGGAAATGAGTACTCCGGCATTCCGAGGGACTCGTTCGCAGCTTTCGGCAAATACACGTTCCAATCCGGCACGCTCGTGGAAGGGTTAGGGCTGGGGCTCGGCATGCGCTATATCGGCGCCAACTTCGGCGACGACCAGAATACGTTCGAGAACGCAGCAACGACGTTGTTCGACGCCGTGATCGACTACGATCTCGGCAAGCTCGACCGGAGTTTACGAGGCGCCTACATGCGCGTGAACGCCACCAATCTGTTCGACAAGCAGTATGCGACCTGCCAGTCCGGCTATTGCTATGCCGGCGAACGGCGCCAGGTGATCGGCACGTTGAGCTATCGGTGGTAGGGCCGCCAAATCCGTCATCCCTGCGCAACGGCGAAGCCGTTGCTTGGGGATGACGGTGGTAGATTGTCGCTCGTTGCTTCCTCCTCGTCATTGCGAGCGCAGCGAAGCAATCCAGAATCCCTCCGCAGTGGCAGTCTGGATTGCTTCGCTGCGCTCGCAATGACGGAATACGAGGTGACAGCGCCATTCTCCAATGCACACCTCAACTTGCAGACACACCTTCGCCTTCTCGCGGCGCGTTTCGCCCGAGCTTTGCTTGGTCGCTCCACCCTCTCTTAGCCAAGAGGGCGCAGGGAAGGCCGGGTGCCGGCTGGCACCCGCGGTCCGCTGCGCGAAAAGCACACGCGAGAGAACCGCACAGCAGCATACAGGTGAAGCCCAACACACAGCCTTCCCTGCGCAGTGGTTGGACGGCTTATGCCGTGCTCTCCCGGGAGCCGAACTTTCCTTCTGGCCTCCCTCGCCCCGCGAATTGACGATGCCGTCCACCCGGTTGGGCTCGCGCACATCTCCGCAAAGGGCTTGACCGTAGCAACGACGGCCAGGACCACACGGTTTTGCCGTACGCAGCTCATCCGGCTTCGCCAAGAGGCTTCGCCGGACTTCAGCGCCGCTCGTCCGCACGTGGCCACGGGCTCACAGGGACTACCCGCCCTGCCCTTGGCCTCTCGCGCACGACGCTGCCGCGTCCACCGCAACCCGGCTCGCATATCGTGACGACGTACGATCGCCCCTCAAGGATGAGCCGGGATGCGCAATACATACGACAAAACCGAATTTCGGTAAAGTGGAATATTTTTGGGCGAGCGGATTGACAGAACCGCGACACAGCAAGATCCCGGGGCCCGGATGGATCGGAAGCGTCATCCGGGAAGGTGCCAGACGCCGGGCGAGCGGCCCCGGATGGCGCTTCCGCTTTCACCCCTGCCTGCGGCAATTCGAGCATGCCTCGGACATAAAGGCGCGGTATTCCTCGAGCTAGTGAATCACCCCGCCACTGCTTCCCCCGGAGTTCCCATGCTTTCTGCCGACCGGCCGGCAACGCGCCTTGCGACGCGGCTTGCCTTTCTCGTCGCGGGCTTCGGCATCGCGTGCTGGGCGCCGCTGGTGCCGTTCGCGAAGGCGCGGCTCGGCGTCGACGACGGCGTCCTCGGGCTGCTGCTGCTCAGCCTCGGCATCGGCTCGGTCGTCGCGATGCTGCTGACCGGAATCATGAGTGCGCGCTATGGCAGCAGGCCGATCATCATCGCGGGCGGGCTCGGTCTGGCATTGGTCTTGCCGCTTCTGGCGGTCGCGAACAGTTCGGCAACGCTGGCTGTCGCGCTGTTCGCCTTCGGCGCCGCGCTCGGCTCCATCGACGTCGCCATGAACATTCACGCAGTCGAGGTGGAGCGCGATGCAGGGCGCCCGCTGATGTCGGGCTTCCACGCGCTGTTCAGCATAGGCGGCTTCGCCGGATCGGCCTTGATGACCGCGCTGCTCGCGCTGCAGCTCGGCGCGCTCGCCTGCACGCTGATCTGCTCCGTGCTCATGCTGATCGCGATGCTGCTGACCGCATCGCGCCTGCTTCGCTCGGTGCAGGTGCAGGACGGACCGCTGTTCGTGCTTCCGCACGGCTCCGTGCTGCTGCTCGCGCTGCTCGGCGCGATCACCTTCCTTGTCGAAGGCGCCATGCTCGACTGGGGTGCGCTGCTCGTCATCGGCGCGGGCCTCGTCTCTAAGGCGCAGGGCGGGATCGGCTATATCGTGTTCTCGATCGCGATGACGATCGGCCGGCTCGGCGGCGACGCCGTCGTTGCACGCATCGGGGATCGCACGACCTTGGTCTGGGGAAGCATCATTGCGATCGCAGGTTTTGTGGTCCTGCTGACGGCTCCGGTGGCGGCAGCCGCCATCACCGGCTTCCTGCTCATCGGCCTCGGTGCGTCGAACCTCGTGCCGGTGCTGTTCCGCCGCGCAGCCAGGCAAACCGTGATGCCTACGGGGCTCGCCGTCGCGGCGATCACGACCGCGGGCTATGCCGGCATCCTGATCGGTCCCGCCGGGGTCGGCTTCGTCGCACGTCTTGGTGGATTGCCGATGGCGTTCTGGCTGCTGGCAGCGCTGATGGGGCTGGTCACGCTGTCGGCGCGCGTCGTCACGCGCAAGACCGCCTGATCAGCCTTACAGATTGCTCAACCCGATCGATTTGATCACGGGTGCCAGGCTGGCCGTCGTCGCGTCGATGATGCGCTGGAATTTGTCGGGACTCGAATCGCTGTCCGGCTCGATGCCCTGCGCACGGTAGCTTGCCTGAAGCGCCGGATCGGCCATCGCGACACGCGTCGCCTGTGCGATCCGGTCGATGATGGCCTCGTCGGTGCGTCTGGGCGCGAAGATGCCGAACCACCCCTCATAGCGGAGATTCGGCATGCCGGATTCGACGGCTGTCGGAATCTCCGGTGCACCGCTCAGCCGCTTCTCGCTGGTAACCGCCAGCAGCCTGACTTTGCCGGCCTCGCTCAGTTGCTTCAACTGGTCGGACATGACGCCGATGACGAGCGAGATCTGCCCACCGGCGAGGTCATTGGTCGCCTGCGAAATGCCCCGATACGGCACGTGGACCATGTCCAGCGCGCCGGCCTGCTGCTTGAAGGATTCGCCGACCAGATGATTTCCGGTGCCGATGCCGGGCGTCCCGTAAGACAGCTTTCCCGGATTGGCTTTCGCGTAGGCGATCAGCTCACGCAGATCCGTGGCCGGCACCGACGGATGGACCGCGAAAACCAACGCAGTGCTGATCAGGCGATAGATGGCGCGGAAATCGCCGACGGAATAACCGGGATTTTTCGAGGTCAGGGGAATGATGACCTGCGTGCTGCCGTTGCCGAGCAGCAGCGAGTAGCCGTCGGGCTCCTCGCGCGCGACCGTGGCAGCTCCGATCGCGCCGCCCGCACCGCCGATATATTCGACGAAGGTCGGTCCGAGCAGCGACGACATCTTGTCCACCCAGGGACGCCCGATCTGGTCGCCTGCTCCGCCGGCTCCATACGGAAGCACCAGGCGAATGGGACGCGACGGGTAATCTGCGGCTTGTCCGCGGCGCGGAAGGGCGGTCAGCGCCGCTGCGCCTGATAACGCATGGACGACCTGTCGCCGCGAGTAGGAGGGCATATCTCAATTCCGGAAGCGGTAGTCATTGTCGAGGCGGGACCGGCTCCCGACCGTCCCATCGCAGCAATTCTCGACCGCCGTCAATGCTCCATCCGGCTGAGAGCCAGGCATCTTCGCCACGACAAAGCGACCTAAGTCATTCCCTTTAAAGTACTATTTGAGGATCGCGCGACCCAAGCTGCTCACGCAGGGCTGCCAGACCTGCCCACGCCTTTCGGCCAGTTTACTGTACGCTTCGTTCTGATAGACCAGAAAGAAATACCTTTAGACTCCCGTCGCGGGGGCAATGGCGCGTGCCAGCTCATACTAACGAAGACTCGGCCATTTCATTTGGGCCATTTCGGCTGTTTCCAAAGTCGCGGCTCCTGGAGAAGGACGGCGCGCCGCTTCATGTCGGCGGCCGGGCGCTCGACATTCTCATCTTCCTGGCCGAACGCCCCGGCGAAGTCGTCGACAAGCGAGAGCTGGTCAAGCGCATCTGGGCCGACGTCAATGTCGACGAGGGCAGCCTGCGCTTCCACGTCGCAGCGTTGCGCAAGGTGCTCGGCGATACCGGCAAGTCGGCCCGCTATGTCGTCAACGTCCCCGGCCGCGGCTATTGCTTCGTCGCCTCGCTCGCCCACGTGGCCCCGCCGGTCGCGCAGCCTGCGCCTGTTACCGTCGACATCGCGTCCCTTCGCTCCCTGCCCATTCAGCTTGCGAAGATGGTCGGACGCGAGGAGGTCATCGAGAAGATCTCGAACGGACTGTCGCTCTATCGCTTCATGACCGTGGTCGGTCCGGGCGGCATCGGCAAGACCGCGGTCGCCGTCACCGTCGGGCATCGCCGCTCGGCTGATTTCGGCGGGCGCGTGTTCTTTGTCGACTTCGGTCCGCTCCGGGATTCCAGCCATATCGCAACGACCATCGCCTCCGCGCTCGGGCTGACCATCAGCGCGGAGGATCCGACGCCGGCCCTGCTGACATTTCTGAAGACCGGCCCCGCCTTGCTGATCTTCGACAGTTGCGAGCATGTGCTGGACGCGCTCGCTCCCCTCGTCGAGCGCATCGTTCGCGACGCGCCGCAGCTCCGCGTTCTCGCGACCAGCCGCGAGTCGTTCCGGAGCGAAGGCGAGCGCATCTTCCGGCTGTTCCCGCTGGATTGTCCGCCGGAGCGCGAGGATTTGAGCGTCGAAGAAGTCCTCGGCTATCCCGCGGCCCAACTCTTCGTGGAGCGTATCGCGCAAAGCTCGGGTGCGTTCCAGCTCAGCGCGGAAGAGGCCCCGCTGGTCGCAAGCATCTGCCGGCGGCTCGACGGCATCGCGCTCGCAATCGAGCTCGCGGCGGGCCGCGTCAATGCCTATGGCATCGCGGGCACGGCCTCCCTGCTCGACAGCCGCTTCTCGCTGCAATGGCGCGGACGGCGCACCGCCGTGCCGCGGCATCAGACGCTCGCCGCTGCGCTCGACTGGAGCTACGATCTCCTGCCCCCGGCCGAGAGCGCCACCTTGCGGCGATTGTCGGTCTTCGCCGGTCCCTTCGCGCCGGAGGCCGCTGCCACGGTTGCGGCCGGCGACGGCCTGAGCGTCTCGGACACCCTCGAGGCGATCGACAGCCTGGTGACCAAATCGCTGATCTCACCGTCGGGCTCGCGGACGCTGCGCTACCGCCTGCTCGACACCACGCGCACCTACGCGCATGGCAAGCTCAACGAGCTCGGTGAAACCAGGCAGGTCGCGCGGCGCCACGCCGAGCATTTCCGCGACTTCTTCGCGCGCGCCGAGGCCGATACATCGACACCGCTGCCGGAATGGCTCGGCATCTACGGCGCGGAGCTGGACAATGTGCGCACGGCGCTGGACTGGGCCTTCGCGCCGGACGGGGACGCTGCGCTGGGAATTGCGCTGACGGCGGCCGCGGTCACGCTGTGGGTGCGCCTTTCGCTGTTCGCCGAATGCCGCGAGCGCGCCCGAACGGCCCTCGCGGCGCTCGGAGACACCGGCGACGACCGCATCCGCATGCAGCTGCTGTCGGCGCTCGGCTGGTCGCTGATGTATGGCGAGGGCCGCGCGCGCGAGGCGCGCCCGATCCTCGAGACCACGCTTGAGCTCGCCGACAGGCTCGACGACAAGGATTTCCGCCTGCGCGCGCTGTGGGGCCTGTGCATCGACCAGTTCAACAACGGGCAGTTCGGCAAGGCACGCGCGCTGGCCGATCGTTTTGCGAACGCCGCGGCGAACTCGCCCGACAGGACCGATCCCATGCTGGGCGACCGGCTGATGGCCGTCGCGCTGCACTATCTTGGGGACCAGAACGATGCGCGGCTGCGCATCGACCGGGTGAACGCTTCGCTGCATGTGCTGGCGGAGAAGCCAAAAATCTTCCCGCTCGACCTGAGAATATCCACGCAATATTTCCGGGCCCGCATCCTGTGGCTGCAAGGCCTCACCGACCAGGCCCAGGCGCTCGCGGCCAGAAACATCGAGGAAGGCCGCGCCAACGGCCACGCGCTGACCTTCTGTAGCGTGCTGGGACAGGCCGCCTCTCCGATCGCATTCTGGTCCGGCGATTTCGACGCTGCCGAGCGCCACGGCACCGAGCTGCTCGAACACACCGAGCGCCATGCCATCCGGGTCTGGGGCCTGTGGGCACGCGCCTTCAACGCGGCGGTCATTGCGAGGCGTGGTGACGTCGCGGCCGGCCTGCCGTTGCTGCGCGAAGAGCTCAATCGCGCCGGCGACGCACGCTTCCTCCCGCGCTTCCTTCCGCTGCTTGGCGAGCTTGCCGCATGTTCCGGAGAGGCCGACCAGGTCGACCGAGGCCTCGACGTGATCGAGGACGCCCTGACCCGCTGCAACGACCGGCAGGAGCTGTGGTATCTGCCGGAGCTGATCCGCATCAAGGGAGAATTGATGCTAAGGAGCGCGCGAAATTCCGAGGGCGCCGAGGCGCACTTTCGCGAGGCCATGGTCATGGCCGCCCAGCAGGGCGCGCGCTTTTGGGAATTGCGCTCCGCAGTCAGCCTCGCGCGGCTCATGATATCGGCCGGCCAGACCGCCGAGGCTCTGTCCGTTTTAAGGGATGTCTTGGGGTCATTCACGGAAGGCGCCGACATCGCCGATATCCGTAGCGCGCGCGGTTTGATCGCGCAGCTGCGGAGCTGACACGTCTTCCGGCGCCGATTCATTTGGCCCGCGGAATGAATCCGGGCACACCGGTCTCCACCACCGTATTGAACCTGACATTCGTCGAGATTTCGTCCCGCATCTGCCGCATCGCGTCTTCGGGCAGGGCCGAGATGTCGAAATTCTCCTGGATTCGCCCGGGATTTGTCGAGGTCGTCAGGAACGCCGTGCCGCGCTGCACGGCCCATGCCAGGGCGACCTGAGCCGGCGTCTTGTGCACGCGCCGCGCGATCGCCGTGATCACAGGGTCTTCCAGCACGCGCGGCTCCATCGCATGTCCGAGCGCCGCGAATGCCTGGAGCACGATGCCGTGCTCGCGGCAGAACTCAAGCAATTCCCATTCGGGGAGATACGGATGCGCTTCGACCTGCACCATGGCAGGTCTGATCCGCGCGACGGCAACGATCTCGCGCAGCTTCTCCAGCGTGATGTCCGACAGGCCGATGGACTTGCAGTGCCCCTCGTCAACCAGGCGCTCCAGCGCGCGCCATGTCTCCACCAACGTCACGCCTGTATCGTAGATGACCCGGCCGTTCGCGTCCCGCGGGTCCTGATCGTCGCCGGACTGAAAGGCAAAGGGCGTATGGATGATGTAGCAGTCGATGTCGTCGAGTTGCAGCCGCCGCCGGCTCGCGTCGAACGCGGGCTTGACCCGCTCCGGCCGATGATTGGTGTTCCATAGCTTCGTCGTCACGAACAGGTCCTGGCGCTGAAGCTTGCCCGCCCTGAACGCATCCTGCATCGCTTCGCCAACAGCCGCCTCGTTGCGATAGCGCTCGGCACAATCGAAATGTCGAAATCCGGCCTCCAAGGCGGCGCTGGTGGCCTGCCTGGTCACGAGCGGGTCGGGAATGAGCGTGCCAAATCCCACCGCGGGAATCGCTCCGGACCCATGCGTGGGAATCCTCGTGTAGCGAAGTGAATCGGAGTTGGTCATGCTGATATTCCCTTGTTGATCGGTCGCCGACGCTGCGGACGAAACGATCGAGGTTGCGGATGCAGTCTCATGTTGCGACTTCCCGGCGCTAGCCGGCGGGACGCGGCTTACGGAGAAAGAAAACGAGCGGGATCACGACGAGCATGGCGAACATCAGGATCTCGAACTGATCGATGACCGCGACCGTGGCCGCTTGTCGCGTGACCATGCCGTTGAGGGCGGCAAGGCCTGGTTTTCCAATTAAACCGGCAGCGTTGGTTGCGACCCGGAAAGGTGTGAGATGCTTGGCGAGCGCGACGTGCACAGCCTGGGTGTTGGCGTAGAAGAAGAGCTGGACCACCGCGATGCCGATGGTGCTGCCATAAAGGCGCGACAGGTTGATCAGCGCGCTGCCTTCCGGGCGAAGCTTTGGATCGAGCGTGCCGAACGCGGCCCTGGCGAGCGCCGGCAACAACATGCCGATGCCTGCGCCCTGGAGGAAACCGGCCTCGACCACCGGCCGCCAATCCATCGCGGGCGAGTAGCCGAGCATTAGCCAGTTGGCATAGACCACCAGTGCCATTCCCCCCATCAGGAACGGCCGGTAGTCGACCTGCCCCGGAACAAGGCTCGTCAGCACCAGCGCTCCCACCAGCGCCACGCCGCGCGGAATGGTCATGTAGCCGGTGGTGTCGACGGGGTAGTTGAGCAACTCCTCCAGCATCGGCGACGTCAACGCCAGGGTCGGCAGCAGGACGAATCCGAGCGCGAAGGAGATGACGGTCGAGAGGACGAGATTGCGATCGCTGAACAGCGCCGTGCGAAGAAAATGCTCTTTCTTCGTCAGAACATGCACGATGAACAGATAGAAACCCAGCACCGAGGCGGTCGCTTCGACCCAGATCTCCGTCGAAGCGAACCATTCGAGACGCTCGCCGCGATCAAGCAGCATCTGCAGCCCGATCATGCCGACGGAAAAGGTCGTCAGGCCGAAGAAGTCGAAGGACTTGCTTCGCTCCGCCCGTTTCTCGCTGAGCAGCGGGGCCATCGTCAGGAAGACGAATGCCGTCATCGGCAGGCTGACATGGAAGATCGACGGCCAGCCGTAATATTCGCTGAGCCAGCCGCCGATGGCGGGGCCGGTACTGATGCCGAGCAGGGAGCAGAAGGTCCACGCCAGACTCATGCGCGCATGCCGCGGCGTCGGTGTCACCTCGAGCAGGATCGCCAGCGAGAGCGGCGCGAGCGGTCCGCTCGCCGCGCCCTGGAGAATCCTGGCCAGCACGAACTGGACCGAATTCGTCGCCAGCGTGTCGAGCACGAGACCGAGCGCGAAGATGGCGAGGGCCGTTTGATAGACCGCCTTCCGGCCATAGCGTCCCGCGAGCCACTGCGTAATCGACATGGTCACGGCGCTTGCCGCGATATAGGAGGAGAACACCCAGCCGACCTCGTCATTGGCCATCGAGAGCGTCGCCTGGATGTGCGGCAGGGCTGCGTTCGGCACGGAGATGTTGACCGCTTGCATATAGGTCGCCAGTAGCGCCGCCGCGGAGATCGCGTGGTGACCGCCGGCCGCAGCGGTCGATGGGAGGGGCGTACTCATTTTCCCTCCGTCGCGAGCGCGGGTTGGAGCAGATGCAGCCAGCTGCGGCGATGGCCGGTGTCGACGCGCGCGGTCACACTGATGCCGGAGAATAGCGGCCGGGTCGGATCGCGATCGTCGAGTTCGAGGCGCACCGGCAGCCGCTGCACGACCTTGACCCAGTTCCCGGTCGCATTCTCCGGCGGCAGCAGCGAAAAATCCGACCCGGTGCCGGGACTCATGCTGACGATATGCGCCTTGAACTTGCGATCCGGATAGGCGTCGACGTCGATCGTCGCCTGCTGGCCCGGCTGCATATTGGTCAGGCCGGTCTCGCGAAAATTCGCCTCGATCCAGACGTCCCGGCTCGACATCAACGAGAACGTGGCCGTCCCCGCATTGACGAAGCCGCCGATCTGCAAATCGTCGACCTTGGTCACGATACCGTCGTCGGGCGCCCTCACCGTGGCATAGGAGAGATCGAGCCGTGCACGGTCGAGCTGCGCCCTGGCCGCGCGGACCGTCGGATGGCGATCGGCATCGATATCGGGATCGCCGTTAAGCGCGACGACCGTGTTGGCGATCTGCTGCTCGATCGACGCCGCGCGATGGCGGGCGACCTTCATATCCGTCTCGGCCCGCTCATAGACTGCGCGCGGCGTGAAGTCGGAGGCGACCAGCATCTTCTTGCGGTCGAACTCGCGCTCGTCGAACGAGGCCGAGTCCTTCGCCGATTGCAGTTCCGCCTGCTGCTGGCGGTAGGTCGCCTTGAGGGAGTCGATCTGGAGCCGCGCGCTCCCGAGCCGCGCCTCGGCCTGATCGACGGCGATCTGGTAGGGCTCCGGGTCGATTCGAAACAGCACCTGGCCCTGCCGAACGCGCTCGTTGTCGCGCACGGCAATCTCGACCGCCTGGCCCGACACCCGCGCGTTGATGGTCACTTTCGCGGCACGCACGAATGCGTCGTCGGTCGCGACGTATTGTTCCTGCGCCAGATACATGAAGGCGCCGACCACGGCAGCCGCGGCCGGCACCAAGAGCATCAGGGGTCGGCGCAGCCGCCTCGCAAGATCCGCTCCGAGCAGCGGCGCAGCAGCCTCGCTCCCGCGGAGGCTCCTGCGATCGCTCAGCCAGCCGGCGATTGGCGCAAGGTTCAAACCCATCGTCCTCGTCCCTATCTCATTTACTAACGTTCGTTACAAATATTGCACTCCGACGCGGCGATCAAGGTGCCGCCCATTGATTTTTATAACGATCCATACAAATATATGTGTGGAACATGGCAACCGGGATCATGGCGATATGGCACGGAAGAAGAGCGAGACGGGTTCGGCGCGCCGCGGACGGCCTCCCGCCTACGACGCAGAGACGGCCCTCAAGCGGGCCACGGAGACGTTCTGGCGGACCGGCTATTCCGGCACATCCCTGGACAAGGTCGCCGCCGCGACCGGCATGAGCCCACCGAGCCTCTACGCGGTGTTCGGCAACAAGCACGCGCTCTATCTCGAAGCGCTCGCGCGCTATTGGGAGATGAGCCTTGCCGCAACGCGCGAGGCCCTTGCGGGAGAGCACCCCCTGGACGAAGCCTTGGTGCTGGCCTATGAGGCGGCGTTGTCGATCTATTTCTCCGGCAAGGGACATGTGCGCGGCTGCTTTGTGGTCGGGACCGCAGTGACCGAGGTCGCGGAAGATGCGGCGATCCGGAAAAGCGTTGCAACGGGACTTCGGGCGATTGACGCCGATTTCGAGGCGCGCTTCCGCCGCGCACAAGACAAGGGCGAGCTGAAGCCCGATGCCGATCCCGCGACACTCGCGATCCTCGCCTCGGCCACGATGCATACCATCGCGATCCGGGCTCGCGCCGGCACTTCTCGTACCGACCTAAGCGCGATTGCCCGGAAAGCGGTGAAAGTGATCTGCGGATGACGGTGAGATCGATGATCTCGCGGGCTTTGATCATGGCTCTCCCCGCCACCGCGCAGCGCGGGTCTAAAGCGCGATGAGATTGGGATGAATCGTCATCGCGCTTTAGGTTGTTGCTTGCGCATGATCTTTTCGGAAAACCGCTTCGCACTTTTCCGGATCATGCTTTAGCCTCCCACAGCGCTTGCGCGCCGCGGCAGCTTCCAGTCGGGCCGGATGAAGTGGCAGGTGTAGCCGTCCGGATAGCGTTCGAGATAATCCTGATGCTCCGGCTCGGCCTCCCAGAACTCAGCTGCGGGCGCGACCTCGGTCACCACCTTGCCGGGCCACAGGCCCGATGCCTCGACGTCGGCGATGGTGTCTTCGGCGACCCTCTTCTGCTCATCGTTGGTATAGAAAATCGCGGAGCGATAGCTGGTGCCCCGGTCATTGCCCTGCCGATTGAGCGTGGTCGGATCGTGGATCTGGAAGAAGAACTCCAGCATGGTCCGGAAGCTCGTCTTGTCAGGATTGAAGACGATCTCGATGGCCTCGGCGTGGCCCTCATGGTTGCGGTAGGTTGCGTTCTTCACCGCACCGCCGGTGTAACCGACGCGGGTGGAGATCACGCCTGGCTGCTTGCGGATCAGATCCTCCATGCCCCAGAAGCAGCCTCCGGCTAGCACTGCGCGTTCCGTCGTCATGTGATGTGCTCCATGTGATCAGTCGAGATGCCCGCCGCCCTGCGGCGCAGCTGCATTGAGGCGCGGGTCATCATGATCGTCGTGATATTCTAGGCCAAGAGGCCCGATCGCGGAAACCTGTGTGACGTATTCGCCTGATTTCGCCCAGTGAAAATGCCAGGTCTCGCCGGGCAGCACGATGACGCTGCCCGGTGGATAGGCCCTCACCTCGTCGCCATCAAAACTCTCGCCGAGCCCGATATAGAACACACCCGACATCACCGTGTAGATGCGGTCCTCCGGATGCTTGTGCGGCATCAACCTGGTGCCGCCGGGCACCTTGACCCGGACCACATAAGGTCCGGGCTCACTGGGATGACCGACCATTACGGCGAGCCGCGCGCCCGGCGGGAAAGCGGGGAACGGCTGCCATGCGACGTCCTCGGGCAAAATCGCCCGGAACCTGTCTTCATCCGGCTGATGCTGGCGAGGCATGGTACCGCTCCCTGCGTTTGATCAAGTCAGCTTGGCGTCGAGCGTGATCGCGGCGTTGAGCACCTTCGACACCGGACAGTTCTTCTCCGCCTCGCCGGCAATCTTGGCGAAACCAGCGTCGTCGAGATTCGGCACTTTGGCGCGCAAGGTCAGCGCCGACTTGCTGATCTTGAAACCCTTGCCTTCGGGCTCGAGGGTGACGGCGGCTTCCGTCGAAAGCTCATCCGGCGTGAAACCTGCCATCTGAAGGCCGAAGGCCAGCGCCATGGTAAAGCACCCGGCATGGGCCGCCGCGATCAACTCCTCGGGATTGGTGCCCTTCTCGTTCTCGAAGCGGGTCTTGAACGAATAGGGCGTCTCGGCGAGCACGCCGGATTCGCTCGAAATATGGCCAGTGCCGTCGCGGCCCGTGCCCTTCCAGACTGCTGTTGCCTTGCGGATCATCCTGGTTCTCCTTGCTTGTTTTCAACACCGGCGCTCCGTACCGGTGGAAGGCGACATCGGCGTGACCGCCTGTCGCCGTTCCAACCGGTCGAACGCCGCAACGGTTCCGCTAGCTGCCGATCTGCCCGACGTGGAAGCCGAGCCGGTTCTCGACGTCGCCGGCGCGGTGGAAGCCGCGCGCCATCAGCGCCTTGATCCGGGTCTGGGCGGCGGGACGGCCGAGCGCGGCCAGGAACGCGTCCCACTCTGGCTTGATCTCGTCATCCGGCGGCAGGCTTGCGACATCGACGAGGCGCTTGGTCTCGGCGATCGCCTCCTTGTCGAACGAGGCGATGCGCATCGCGAGCGCCTCGACGAAACCGTCGAGCTCGGCATCCGGCAGCGAACGGTTCACATAGCCGTAACGCTCGGCAAGATCGCCGTGGATGTCATCGGCGCCGAGCAGCACTTCGAGCGCGCGGCCGCGACCCATCAGGCGGGGAAGGCGCGCCATCGGCCCGCCACCGGGCACGAGGCCCGCGCCTACTTCCCATTGCGACAGGATCGCCTTCTCGCGGCTGGCAAAGCGCATGTCGCTGGCGAGCGCGACCTCGCTGCCGACGCCGGTGGCGCGACCACGGATCGAGGCGATGGACACAACCGGCGCGCGGCTGAGGCGCACCAGCATGTCGGGCAACGCCTGGAGACCGGTCGGTCCGGGCGGAACGTTGAGCGAGTCCTCCAGCGGCGCGAGGAAATCGTAATGCGTGATGAAGAATCCTTCGACGGCGCTGTCGAACACGACCACCTTCACATCCGGATCGGTTTCGATCTTCGTAATGATTTCGTTGAGCTGCGGGAGATGCTTCGGGCCAAAAATGTTGACCGGCGGCATGTCGAAGGTGACGCGCCAGTATGACGGCAGGCGGCGCTCCAGGTGGATATCTTCGGTGGTGAAGGTGCGTTCGGGGCGGTTCATGGTTTCACTCCTGATATGTGTGGATCTCAGATCGACTGGCGCAGCGGGCGAAATGCGGTGCGCATTTCCGCGGAGAACAGCGCGGGCTGTTCCCAGGCCGCGAAGTGTCCGCCCTTGTCGAGGCGGTTGTAATGCATCAGCCTGGGATAGGCCTTTTCGGTCCAACTGCGCGGCGCAGCGTAGATTTCGTCCGGGAAGACGCTGACGGCGACCGGGATCTTGATGTGCTTGGGCTCGAAGAACACCAGCTTGTTCTCCCAGTAGAGCCGCGCCGACGAGACCGCCGTGTTGGTGAGCCAATAGAGCGTGATGTTGTCGATCACGTCGTCGCGCGACAGCCCTTCCGTCTTGCCGTCGAACACCCGCGCGATCATTGCCGCGCTGCGCGCATCGTGATCGAGCATCCACGACGCAAGGCCGGCCGGTGAGTCCACGAGGCCATAGAGCGTCTGCGGCCGGTTCGACATCTCGATCGCATAGCCGAGACCGTGCTTGTAGAAGTCGTCGAGCTGGTCGTAAGCAGTGCGCTCGTCGGCCGAGAGGTTCGCGGGACGTATTCCGCCGGGCTGAAGTGCCTTGGCGATATCATCGGGGACGGTTGCGGGCATATTGGTGTGAATGCCGAGCAATTCCGGCGGTGCGATCACCGCCATCTGTTCCGTGACAGCATTGCCCCAGTCGCCGCCTTGCGCGACGTAGCGGTTGTAGCCGAGCCGCTGCATCAGCACGATCCAGGCCCGCGCGATGCGCTGCGGATCCCAGCCGAGCGATGTCGGCTTGCCGGAAAAGCCGTGGCCGGGGAGCGAGGGAATCACGAGATCGAACGCGTCAGCCGCCTTGGCGCCGTGCGTGGTCGGATCGGTGAGCGGTCCGACGATCTTCATCTGCTCGATGATCGAGCCGGGCCAGCCATGCGTGACGATCATCGGCAGTGCATTCTCGTGGCGGGAGCGCACGTGGATGAAGTGGATGTCGACGCCGTCGATCTCGGTGACGAATTGCGGTAAGCTATTCAGCCGCGCCTCCATCTTGCGCCAGTCGTAGTCGTTCTGCCAGTAGCGCACGAGTTGCTGGACCGTCGTAAGCTGCACGCCCTGCGATTGGTCGGCGACGATCTCGCGATCCGGCCAGCGCGTCACTGCTAGGCGCCGACGCAGGTCGAGCAGATCCTCCTCGGGCACGTTGACATGGAACGGGCGGATCGCGCCGCTCGCAGCCGCCTTTGCCGGACGCAGCGGCAGCAGGCTCGCGACGCTGGCGGCAACCGCGGTCATGGCGGCCTGGCTCAGCAATTGACGGCGGTCGGGGTTGAGAATGTCGGTGCGTGCTTGCGTGGTCATTGTTGATCTCCCTTGCTCTGGTCGGCGGTGCTCACCGGGTTCGAAATCGAGACGTCGGTTCGTCGTGCAAGGAGATTGGCGCAGGCGCTTTCGATTTGCTCGTTATGGGTTGTTAGGGGGCGTTAGCCCTTGCGAGTCTGGGTGATCGCAGCGGCCGAGTGCTGCTTTACGACGCGCGCGACACAAAGCAGAACGGCGCGCGACGACCATGTCATCGCGCGCCGTGAGCGGGGAATGCCGCGACTTCAGGACGGCAGCGGCTGACCGGCCTGCTCACGCACGATGTAGTCGGCGTACCAGTCGGCCCAATTCTCGTCATGTCCTCCGGTCCGCTTCTCGTGCTCGCCATGCGCTGCCGCCGCGCGGCGCACCGCCGCGGCGAGATCGGCCGTTGAAGCGAATGTCGTGCCGTCGCCCGCGATGCGTCCGGGCAATCGCGCCGTGATCTCCTGGAACAGCCAGCCATTGCCGTCGGGATCGCTGAACGAGGCGAATGAGCTGTAGCTGCCGCGCTTGGGGTCAGCACCACTGACGCGCACGCTGCCGAACAGATATGGCTCGTCGGGTCCGGCGTGAACATCGCCGGCGCCGTGAAACGGCTCGCTGACCTCGACGCCGCGGTCGCGCAGATCTTGTCGTGCGGCCTCCAGATCGGAGACAATCAGGTACAACCCGCGCACCGAACCGGGCGCTGCCGCTGTGACGTTGTTGCCGAAGATCACCGAACAGGCCGAGCCCGGCGGCGTGAACTGGATCACGCGCCACGCGTCGCCGGAGGCAAAGTCGGCATCCAGCCGCCAGCCGAGTCGCGCATAAAACGCCTTGGCGCGGTCGACATCGGACACGGGTATCACGACGATCTCGAGCTTCATATCTACGCTGCGTGATGTCGAGGGCTTGGCCCGGGCGTCACGGTCGATTTCGAGTGTGGTCATGTCGGACTCCCGGATTTGAGTTGAAACCATTTCAAGCGGCGGACGGCATCACGATGGTCACCCGCGTGCCGCCCTGCCCCGCCTCGCCATGCAGCCGTGCCTGGATGCCGCGTGCGAGCCCTTCGAGGATACGGCTGCCGGTGCCCTGGAGCGGCGCCGTCGCGCCGATCCCGTTGTCGGCCACTGTGCAGACCCAGGCGCCATCGCGGTTCGCAACGTCGATGCGGATCAGCGCACCGTTCTTGTTCGGGAAGGCGTGCTTTGCCGCGTTCGTGACCAGCTCCGTCAGCATCAGCGCGAGGCGGTGGCATTGCGACGCCGGCAGCGTGCCGCTCCCGATCGCGGCCTCGCAGCGGATCCCTGCCGGCTCCAGCACCGCTTCGGAGATCGCCGCGCACAGATTTTCGAAGAAAGCCTCGACGGAGACCATCGATAGCTCGTCGTTGTCGGACAGGAGCTGATAGAGCCGGCCAAAGGCGACGAGGCGCCGCTCGAACCGGTCCACAGCCAGCGAGACGTCCTTGGTGCCTGCTCGCGTGAAATCGCGACGGACTGACGCACCCAGAAGTGTCAGCGTATTCTTCATGCGATGGTGGGACTCCCTCAGCACGAGCTCCCAATCACGCGACTGATCGTCAAGACTGGCGACGAATTGAGATCGAACGGCATTGCCGTCCGGCATCGAGCCAATAGCGGACATGATAGCCTCCCCGTTGGAATAGGACCTAACTCGGAAGCATAGTGGATGCGTCGCGCGCGTTTTGCTCGTTAGACGTTGCAAGATTCTGTTATGATCGGCGGCATCACACTTTCGCAGCCGACACCGGCACCGCGACCGTCAGGCACGCTGACAAATCGTGCCGATCACGCCGTAAACCGCTCGTGTTTAAGCAAAATTTGCGACGGATATTCCCCGCACGTTCGACAATCGCCACGCCATTTTGCCACTTTCGACCAGTTTACTCGTCGTCTCGGTCTGGTAGATCAGAGTACAGGCATCAGCCCTTTTCACTGGAACCCATTGACCCGTGGCGGACACTAGCGGCCAGGATTCGGCGATTTCCTTCGGGCCATTCCGGCTGGTTGCAAAGTCGCGGCTGCTGGAGAAGGACGGCACCCCGCTTCACCTCGGCGGTCGCGCGCTCGACATCCTGATTTTTCTCGCCGAGCGCGCAGGCGAGGTCGTGGACAAGCGGGAGCTGATCAAGCGGGTCTGGGCGGACGTGACCGTCGACGAAGGCAGTCTGCGCTTCCACATCACGACGCTGCGCAAGGCCTTAGGCGATGCCGGCGAAGCCTCGCGCTACGTCGTCAACGTCCCCGGGCGCGGCTATTGTTTCGCCGCCCCGCTGCTCCGCCCTGCACCGTCGGAAAGCCGGGCCAGCCTGCCTGCCGCTTCGCCCCATGCGCTGCCATCGCCGCTTGCAAGGATGATCGGGCGGGATGATGACGTCGAGAAGATTTCCGCCGAGCTCGGCCTGCATCGCTTCGTCACCATCGTCGGCCCCGGCGGGATCGGCAAGACCTCGGTCGCACTCGCCGTCGCCCACCGCGAGGTCGAGGCCTTCGGCGGCCAGGTCTGCTTCGTCGATTTCGGCGCGCTGACGGATGCCCGGCTCGTTCCCGGAACGATTGCGGCCGCGCTCGGCCTGACCGTGAATTCCGACGACCCGATGCCGGGCTTGCTGACGTTCCTGCGCAACCGGCGGATGCTGCTGGTGTTCGACAGTTGCGAGCACGTCATCGACGAACTCGCGCCGCTGGCCGAACGCATCGTCCACGAGGCAACCGAGCTGCATATCCTCGCCACCAGCCGCGAATCCTTTCGCACCGAAGGTGAACGCGTCCACCGGCTGTTTCCGCTGGATTGCCCGCCGGAGCGCGACGGGCTCAGTATGGCCGAGATCCTTGCCTATCCCGCAAGCCAGCTCTTCGTCGAACGCATTGCCGAGAGCTTGAGCGAATTCGAGCTCAGCGAGGAGGACGCGCCGCTCGTCGCCGAGATCTGCCGGCGGCTGGACGGCATCGCGCTCGCGATCGAACTCGCCGCCGGACGCGTGAATGCCTATGGCATTGCCGGGACTGCCTCGCTGCTCGACAGCCGCTTCTCGCTGCTGTGGCGAGGACGGCGCACCGCGATCCCGCGGCACCAGACCTTAAGCGCCGCGCTCGCCTGGAGCTACGATTTGCTGCCGGCCGCCGAAAGTGCGACTTTGCGCGGATTGTCGGTGTTCGTCGGGCCGTTCACGCTGGAGGCCGCGCTTGCCGTCGCAGCCTGCCAGGGCATCGGCGAGTCCGAGGCGGTCGAGGCGATCTCGAACCTGCTCTCGAAATCCCTGATCGCGACCTCGCCCGCGCAGCGGCGGCTGCGCTATCGCCTGCTCGACACCACCCGCGCCTTTGTCGGCGACAAGCTCGTCGAGAACGGGGAAGCGACCCGCGTCGCGCGTGCACACGCCCAATATTTCCGCGATTTCCTCCGCGACATCGCACTCAAATCCTCGGGGATGCGGAGCGCAGGCGGCTTTCTTCCCTATGCCGACCACCTTCCCAATGTGCGGGCCGCGCTGACCTGGAGCTTCTCGGACGGCGGCGACCGGACGATCGGCGTGGATCTGGCGGCGTCAGCCGCCCAGTTCTTCCTCGAGCTGACCTTGCTGACGGAGTGTTTTCGCTGGACGCAGCAGGCGCTGACCGCTTCCGACGCGAACACATTGGACAGCCGCCAGGAGATGAGTCTTCAGGCCGCGCTCGGCGTCTCCGTGATGTTCACGCAAGGTAATACCGAGGCGGTGCGGTCGGCGTTCACGCGCAGTCTCCAGCTTGCGCGGGAGCTTGAGGATTTGCACTGGCAGCTCTGGCTGCTGCGCGGCTTGCACATCTACCTGACCAGGGTCGGCGATTTTCACGGCGCACTCAGCACCGGCGAGCAAGGCGAGAGTGTTGCGCGCAAGCTGAACGATCCCGCCGCCGCACTGAACGTGGAATGGATGCTGGGCGTCGCGCATCATCTCATCGGCAACCAGGACAAGGCCGTGCGGTTCTGCCAAAGCGCGATGGTGGAAAATCCCGGCTCGCGGCGGCTGAACATCGGGCATCTCGGCTATGACGACCGGATCGTCGCGCTGGTGGCGCTCGCGCGCGGCCTCTGGCTCACGGGCCGGCCCGATCGCGCCGTTGAAGCCGCCAGATACACGGTGGGCGAGGCGGAGCTGCTCGAACAGCCGCTCACCCTCGGCATCGCCCTGATCTGGACCATCTACGTGTTCCTCTGGGTCGGTGACTGGGCCAATGCCGAAATCCTGATCGAGCGGCTGATCGATCATTCGGCGCGACACTTCCTCGGCCCCTATCATGCGGTCGGCATCGGCCAGAAGGGCAAGCTGCTGCTGCGTCGCGGCGACGTCGACGGCGGGATCGAGCATCTTCGCCGCAGCCAGGCCACGTTGTACGCCACGCGGCACCGGATCATGACGACGGTGTTTGCCACCGCACTCGCCGAGGGTCTCGCGGCGCAGGACCAGCTCGATGAGGCCCTGCGGACGATCAACGAGGCCATCGCCGAGATCCCCGATCACGGCGAATCCTTCGACATGCCGGAGATGCTCAGGGTCAGGGGCGACATCCTGGCACGATCGGGCAATGCCGCGGAGGCCGAGCATTGCTTGCAGAAATCGCTCGATCTGTCGCGGCGGCAATGCGCGCTCGGCTGGGAGCTACGAGGGGCGATCAGCCTCGGCCAGCTCTGGCGCCAGACCGGAAAAGCGCGCGAAGCGCACGACCTGCTCGCCCCGCTCGTCGCGCGCTACCAGGAGGGACTCCAGAGCCGCGATCTCGTAACCGCAAGGGAGCTCCTGGCCGCGCTGAATTGACAGCATCTTCAACGGGATACCGCCATCCCACCCGCTCGCAACTCCTAACAACTTCTAACACGCCAAGCCGCATCCGCCCCGCCATGGTGGTTGCACTTCACGGCAGATATGGCGGGACATGGCTCTTCTTGACGACGTAATCGATGCCAGCGGCGGTTTGGCCCGCTGGAATAGCTTGAACCGGTTCACGCTCCACTTGTCCGTCGGCGGAACGCTGTTCTCCAGCGCCGGGCATGCCAGAGAATTCAAGGATGTGACCGCGGAAGGCTCGACCCGCACGCAATCCGTCCGCTTCACCGGCATCACCGGGGGAGAACATTCGGGCTCCTTTCAACCGGACGCGATTACGATCGAAAGCCTGGATGGCGCGGTGCTGCGGACCTGGCGCAATCCGGGCCTCGCGTTTCCCGAAGCCAGTCCCCCCCCGCTTGCGGACGAACTGCATCTCGTTTTCTTCTGCGGCGTCGCGATCTGGAATTATCTGACGATCCCATTCCTGCTTGCGCATCCCGACGTCGTGGTCGAGGAACTCGCGCCGTGGCGCGAAGGCACCGAGACCTGGCGGCGGCTACGGGCGCAATTCCCCGCACACCTGATCACGCTCGCGCCCGAGCAGATCTTCTATTTCGACGAAAACGCGCTGCAACGGCGGACGGATCACGATCTCTTCGGGATGAAGGTCACACATTACTCCTGGGCTCATGACAGTTTCGGCGGCATCGTGGTGCCGACGCTACGGCGTGTGCAGACGCTACAGCCTGACGGAACCGTGATCGCCAAGCCGGTGCTGATGGACGTCGAGATTTTTGACGCGGTCTTCGAGTAGCGACGACGCGGTTTGCGGGCGGCGATAACTCTCCCTCTCAACGCCTAACACGACATAACGAGCTAACAGGCCGCGTTGAGCGCAGATTGGGTTTGCGGGCAACGAACGATGCTCGAACGAGACCCAGGCCGGCGCACCTCCATCACGATGGAGTGCGTCATCGCAGCAAACGCACTCAAGGAGGCAGTCATGAAAATATTGATGGTCATCACCTCGCACGACCAGCTCGGCAACACCGGACGCAAGACCGGCTTCTGGCTCGAAGAGCTTGCAGCCCCCTATTTCGTCTTCAAGGATTCCGGCGCCGAGATCACCCTCGCCTCGCCCAAGGGCGGCCGCCCTCCGCTGGATCCCAAGAGCAACGAGCCTGAGTTCCGCACCGACCTCACGCTGCGTTTCGAGGCGGACGCGGCCGCCGAAGCCCAGCTCGACAACACCGTGCGCCTCGACAGCGTCAGGCAGGAAGACTTCGACACCGTTTTCTATCCCGGCGGTCACGGCCCGATGTGGGACCTCGCCGAAGACAACAACTCGGTCAAGCTGATCGAGTCCTTCCTCGCCGCCGGCAAGACCATCGCCGTCGTGTGTCATTCGACCGGTGCGCTGCGCCACGTCAAGACGCCCGACGGTCAGCCGCTGGTGGAGGGCAAGGAAGTGACCGGCTTCACCAACGGCGAGGAAGAGGATGTGGGCCTGACCAAGGTCGTTCCCTTCCTTGTCGAGGACGAGATGCTGAAGCTCGGCGCCGTGTTCTCGAAGACGGCGAACTGGGGCGTGCACGTCGTCAGCTCCGGCCAGCTCATCACTGGGCAGAATCCGAGCTCGTCGGGCCCGGCTGCGCAGACGCTGCTGGCTGCCCTGGCAAAAAAGGCGAAGTCGGCCGCGTAGGCTGGAGTCAATTTTCTTGCGCGGTTGAATAGGCACGAGGGCCGAGCAGCCAGCGTCGAGACTTTCAGGTGGCCGGCTGGTCCAGCATCAGCCGTGCCTCCGTGAGATCGGCGGTCTCGAATCCCTCGGAGAAGCGGGCATAGGTTTCGGCGAGGCGTTCAAACGGATCTTGCGCGCCCAACCGATCCCGAAGCCGGGCCAGCGACATCTCGGTCCGCAGCCGCCAGGACAACGCGCCCTGTTGTTCGGCCAGCGCGGCCGACGCGGCGAGACTTGCTTCGGCAGCTTCGAGATTGCCGCCCTGCGCCTCGAGCTCTCCCCGCAAACGAAGCAGCTCGGGCATGTCGAAGCCTCCGCCGGCCTGCTCGACGCGGTCAATGGTTTCGCGCAGAACCTGAACGCCGTCCGTCAATCGTCCCAACGCGGCCAGCCCACGCGACAGATCCGCGGCGAACGCCGATGCATAGAGCTCGTAGCGATCCGCGTGCAGACGCGGAAGCGCGCTACCCAACAGGTCGATGCCATCAGTCGCCTCGCCGCGGGCGATCATGGTCTGCGCCCGAAAGCCGGTCGCGACGGCCTCGTAGGGAACGAGTCCATGCATGCTCGCATGCGCGGCCAGACGGCCGGCCATGGTCTCGACGGCCGACCAATCCCCGACCCAGCCGAACACCGAGGCGGACCAGCATAGCGCGATACAATGCATGACCGCGTCGCGCGGCGCCGAGGCGCCGACAAGCGGGCGGACATAGTCGAGCGCACTGTCGGGAAAGCCTCGCAGCCAAAGCACGCGCGCGAGCGGAATCTGCGGCGTGCGGGAATAGGCGAAATGTCCGGGTTGCGTTCCGCGCAGCGCGGCGGCGTCGCGTATGCCCTCGTCAAGATGGGCTTGCGCCTCTGCCTGGTCGCCGGCGAGATGATAGGACACGCCGAGCAGCGCCTTGCTGCCGGCGATACCCGCGGTATCGCCGATCAGGCGGGCAACCCGCTCGGCGTGACGTGCGGTCGGCACCAGATGACGGTAGCCGCCGGTGCGGCGATAGAACATGTTCAGCCGCGACAGCAGCCTGAACGTGTTGGCGTGGTCGGACAGCGCTTCCGCGACCTCCAGCCCGCGCCTCAACGCCGCTTCGGCCTGTTCGCTGTTGCGCTCGGTGAACATGAAGGCGTGGCCGAGCGTCGACTGGAGCTCGAGCTCCCATCTGCCGCCCCTGTCTGCGTCGACGAGCGTTGCGAGCGCGCGATCCGACCAGATGCGCGCCTCGTTCAGCAGATTGAGCTCGACAAACAGCCTTGCGCAGCTGCCGGCGAGCGGCACGCGCAAATCGGCGCCGTCATCCCTGGCGTAGCTCCATACCAGCGCGGCGCGGGCATCGGCGAGCAGGCCTGCGCGCTCCTGCGCACGTGAGGTCTGGTCGCTGCCGCCGAGCTCCGCCATGCCGGCTTCGAGCGCGGCTTGAAGATGGAGCGCGTGACGGCGCGCGATCGCATCCGCCTGGCCGCCATCGGTCAGCTTCTGCATGGCATAGGCGCGCGTGGCATCCAACAGGCGGTAACGCCGCGATGCGCCGTCCGGCTGCGTCGACACCAGCGACTTGGCCACGAGCTGCTCCAGCGCGTGGACGACGCAATCCTCCGGCGTCGCCTCTTCAGTCGCAACGGCTATCGCGCCCTTTAACGTGAAGTGACCTGCGAAGACGGCGAGCCGCTGAAACACGATCCGCTCGTCTTCGCCGATCAGGCCATAACTCCAGTCGAGGGTGGCGCCGAGCGTCTGTTGTCGCAACGGGGCCGTTCGCCGCCCGCGCCACTCGAGCTGGAGCCGGCTGTCGAGCAACGTCGCCATCTCGCGCAGTCCGTAGAGACCGACGCGCGCGGCGGCAAGCTCGATCGCGAGCGCGATGCCGTCGAGTTTGCCGCAGATCCGGGCGAGGATTTCCGCATCGTCGTCCGTGATGACGTCCCGATGTCCCGCCGCGACGGCGCGATCCACGAATAGACGTGCGGCGGGATAGGTCAGCACCTCGCGGGCGCCGAGACAGGTGTCCTGCGGCGGGCCCGGCAGCGGAACGAGCTCGAAAATCTGCTCGCCCTCCACCAGCAGCGATTCACGGCTGGTCGCGAGGATGGCTACGCCAGGCGCCTCGCGGTAAATGTTCTCCGCGAGGCGCGCGACCTCGTCGATCACGTGCTCGCAGCTGTCGAGAATGAGAAGCAGCCGCCGTCCGCGCAGGAAGTTGATGATGCTGCCCGAGGGATCGTCGTGATGCACGACGAGGCCCAACGTGGCAGCGACCGTGCTCGCAACCAGGGCGGCGTCCTTCAGCGGACCGAATTCGAGGAAATGGACGTTGCCCTCGAACGTATCGCACATCTCGTGCGCGAGCGCGGTCGCAATCGTGGTCTTGCCGATGCCGCCTGGCCCTCGCAGCGTGATGAAACGATCGCGGCGCAAGCGCGGCGCCAGCTCGGCGACGATCTCGTCGCGCCCCACCATCCGGTCCAGCCGGCGCGGCAAAACCGGTGATGGCACTGTCGTTTCGGACACGCGCGATCCGAGCGAGGGCGCCTCTGCGCGATCGCCACGCCGCACGGACGCGACGAAGCAATAGCCCCGGCCCGGAATGTTGGTGATGTAGCGGGCACCGTCCTTGCCATCGCCGAGCACCCTGCGCAGCTCCACGACATGGACCCGCAGGCTGATCTCCTCGACCGAAAGCCCGGACCACGCGTAGGCGAGAATTTCGCCTTTCGGCACCACTTCGCCGGCGCGGCTGACGAGCAGGCGCAGAATATCCATCGCGCGACTGCCGAGCTTGACCGGAACGCCGTCCTTTTCCAGCAGTCGCGAGCGAAGCGAAAACGGCCCGAACGAGACGGCATCGATATCCGGGAGCGTTCCGGCGCCGCTGCTGCGGGGGCCATGTCCTGCCGAGAGTTCGGTCACTTATGACTCATCATGACGACTGCCTCACCGAAACGCGGCGCGAATATACCCGGCACCGAGACGAGGTCCAGTGAAAGGCACCGCGCGATCTCACACCCGCGCATCGCTCAACACCTGTTGCAGCACGCCATCCGCAGGCTTGGCCGATCACGCAAATGCTTGAAAAATTGCGTAAAATCAGGCCTCCCTGCGACGGGCTGCCACACATGAGGCGCCCCACAAAAACTAACAGATCCTAATCATCGCTAACGGGCTTCCTGGCCAGCTCACGCCTATCCTCTGAACATGGGAAGCAGTGGGTTTGTGCGTTTGCCGGTTGTTGCAAACGGCGGCAAAGCCAGGAGAGGACGAGAGATGTTGACCGATTTGCAGGCGGCGCATGCCTGGATTGATTATCCGGCCGGCTCACGCGATCAGGAACTGCCTCATGCCACGCAGGCGATCACCCGGGAGAGCCAATGGCGCCGGATCGATCACGGCCCGGAGGCGGTCGCCGCGGACATCATTGTCTCGCGATGGGAAGATCCGCGAGGCGCCTCGTCGCACGAGGCGACAACGCCCGAGAATTGCTATTTCGTCGGCATCGCCCTGAAGCAGACGCGCGCGAAACTGACCCGGGATCGCCAGATCGTGTTCGACGGCACGATGCCCGCGGGATCGATGTATGTCAGTGCGCCGTCGCGACAGCTCGGAGTGCAGTTCCAGGCGCCCTGCGCCTTCCTGCACTTCCATATCTCCACAGATCATTTTCCGGCGCAATTTTCAGGGACCGATGGACTGAACGACATCGTCCTGCTGCGCGATCCGCTCGCGGCGCAGCTTGCCCGGGCGCTGATCGCGCGTGGCGACGCCGCGGACCACCGGTTTACGCGCTGCATCGGCCAGACCCTCGCCGCGCATCTCACCCGGCTGGAGCCGCCGCGCGCCAAGGTCAATGCCTTGCCGAAATGGCGGCTGCGGCGCGTCGAGCAGCACATCGCCGATCATTTCGACCGCTGCATTAGCCTGTCCGAACTCGCCAATGTCGCGGGCCTGTCGCGCATGCACTTCGCGGCGCAGTTCCGAGCCGCGACCGGCTATCGCCCTCGCGAATATCTGCTCAATCACCGGATCGAACACGCCAAGACGCTGCTTGCGACGAGCGGGCGGCCGCTGGCCGAGATCGCGCTTGCCGTCGGCTTCAGCACGCAGGCGCATTTTTCGACCGTGTTCAAGCGCATGAGCGGTCAATCGCCGGCACGCTGGCGCTTCGCCAGCAAGGGCGAGCGCGGTGAGGTCGAAGCATTGTCGCGGAGCCGGCCTGCGGCGGGCGGTGACTGGATCGCCAGCGCAGCCGCCTAGCCTGCCTTTAACGCAAGTACCCAGCCACTTGCGACGGCTCGCGCCCTTGTCCTCCCGGGCCTACGAGCCACTCGGGGCCGTCCTGCACCCACAGGCGGCCCCTTTTTTCATCCGGCTACAACCGTTGCTTGCTACACCGGATCGAACGCCCGGATCGGCGGCAGATTGCCGGTGAATTTCTCTACCTCGACCACCGTCAGCTGCCCGGTGCAACCCTGCGCGAAGGACGAGGTACCGATGTCGCGGGTGAGCACGTTCGGATTGCCGTGCACGCAGAGCGGGGCGTCATCCTCGGGGTCCATCGGGTCGTACCAGGCGCCTGTCGGCAGCTGCACGACGCCGGCTGCGATGTCGCCGGTGACGTGGACTGCGGCAAGACAAGCGCCGCGGTCGTTGAACAGACGGATGATGTCGCCGTCCTTGATGCCGCGCGCATCAGCATCAACCGGGTTCATGCGCGCGACCTCGCGGCCGCGATGCTTTGCGGCAAGCGAATGTCCGCCGAAATCGAGCTGGCTGTGCAGGCGCGTCACCGGCTGGTTGGCGACGAGGAAGCAAGGCGCACCGGGCTTCGGCATGTCGGTCTTCTCCAGCCAGACCGGATGTCCCGGGCAATCCGCATCGCCATGGCCCGCGATCTTCTGCGAAAAGATCTCGATGCGTCCGCTCGGTGTCGGCAGCGGATGCGCGACCGGATCCTCGCGAAAACTGCGCAGCCGGCCGCCGTCATCGGGCTGCTGCGGCACGACCAGGCTGCCGCGCTTCCAGAACTCGTCGAAGCTCGGGGCCTCCAGGCCACGCGCTTCGAGTGATGCGCGGGTCGGCTCGTAGAGATGTTCCAGCCACTCCCGCGACGTGCGGCCTTCCGTAAACGGTTCGCGGGCGCCGAGGCGGTCGGCGAGATCGGCAAAGATCTCGTAATCGTCGCGCGCAAGGCCAAACGGCTCGGCGATCCGGTGCATCGCGACCATCAGAGGATCGTTGCTGGAATAGCCGATGTCCTCGCGCTCCAGCGTCATCGTCGCGGGCAGCACGATGTCGGCATGCCGCGCTGTGGCAGTCCAGCCGAGATCATGCACGACGAACGTGTCGACTTTCGCAAAGGCCTTGCGCAGGCGGTTGATGTCCTGGTGGTGATGGAAGGGATTGCCGCCGGCCCAGTAGACCAGGCGGATGTCCGGATAGGTGCGCGTCTCGCCATTGTAGCGATAGGTGCTGCCGGGGTTGAGCAGCATGTCGGCAATGCGCGCGACCGGAATGAAATCGCGCACGCCGTTGCGGCCTTGCCCCAACGTCGGCCCCGGCACGTCGTTGACGCGACGGCCGTAATAGCCGATCGCACCCAGCGAATAGCCGTAGCCGCCGCCGGGAAGGCCGATCTGGCCGAGTGCGGCCGCGAGCACCATGCCCATCCACACCGGCTGCTCGCCATGCTCGGCGCGCTGGAGCGAATGCGAGACGGTGATCAGCGCGCGCTTTCCAGCGAGACGACGGGCGAGCGTGCGGATGGTGTTCGCACCGACACCTGAGATCGCGGCGGCCCATTCGGCACTCTTCGCCTGCCCATCACTCTCGCCGGTGAGATAGCGCAGGAAGACCGGCCAGCCCTCGGTGTAGCGATCGAGGAAGGCTTGATCATGCAGGTTCTCACTGACCAGCGTATGAACAATGCCGAGCATCAGCGCGGTGTCGGTGCTGGGCACGCAGGTCATCCATTCGGCGCCGGCCTCGACGGGCAGGTCTTCACGTAGCGGGCTGACGAGAATGAACTCGCAGCCGCGCCGGTGCGCCGCCGCCATGGCGTCGCGCTCGACATGCTTGCTGATCGAGCCACCGGCCACCATCGAGTTCTTCAGCGCCATGCCGCCGAACGCGAGCACGATGTCGGTGTTATCGGCGATCTGCTCCCAGGTGACGTTGCGCTTGGTGATGTCCTCGTAACCGCAGAGAATCTGCGGCAGCAGCACCGAAGACGCGCCCGAAGAGTAGCTGTTCACCGAACGCACATAGCCGCCCAAGGCGATGTTGAGGAAGCGATGCACTTGGCTCTGGGCATGGTGAAGGCGGCCCGCGCTCGACCAGCCATAGGAGCCGCCGAACACGGCGCCGGGACCGCTTGTGTCGCGGACGCGGCCGAGCTCGTCGCCGAGAAGATCGAGCGCTTTCTCCCAGCTGACCGAGACGAACTCGTCGCGGCCGCGGCGATTGTCCGGGCCGGGCCCGCGCTCGAGCCAGCCGCGGCGGATCGCCGGCTGAGTGATACGCGCTTGGTGACGGAGCGCGCCGGGGAAATTGTCGATGATGCCGTTCGGATTGGGATCGCCCGCATAGGCCCTCACCTCTAACCCGGCTTTGCCTTGACGCGCGGAAAACACACCCCAATGCGAGGTGTGGGGCTTGAAGCCGTCCGAGAGGTCGAGACCGGGGTCGGGGAAACCAATCGTATCGTCCATCGTCTGATCCTTGTCGTGGCCCGGGTCGACCCGGCCGCTCCCGTGTCAATTCGGGTGCCAGTATACCGATCCGCTCCCCGATGTCGTCGGGATCAGGGCCGGCGGAAATGCCGGTCCGTTGTGCAAGGACAGCTTGGTGAACGTTCGAGGAAACGATCGTGGGCGATTCTTCGAGCTACTTATACTTTTATTTTCAATATCTTACCGACCTGCATTCGCGACAGCGCGGTCCATCCTTCGGCGAGACTTCGTGTGCAATCTCTGCCAAGGACACTGATAGTGAAATGTGCGATATGCCGCCCGTCCCCACAGCAACATCGGTCCCATCATGATCAAGCGCGTTTTGCCCTACGAAGGTCTGCTCCACGAAGTGGTCGAACATGATGGCGTGCTTTACATCGGTGGAATCGTTCCCGAGGACACGAGCCTGGATATGTCGGGCCAGGCAAACGACGTCCTCAGGCAATTGGCGCAGCTGCTGAAGACCCTCGAATCCGATTTGGCCAACGTCCTGCAAGTGACGATCTACATGACTGACCTCAAGGAGAAGGCGGCGTTCAATGCGGCCTGGAAGGCGCATTTTGCAGAAGCTCACCTGCCGGCGCGCGCCGCAATCGGCGTGGCTGATCTCGGGCCAGGCGTCAAACTCGAGATGACCGCCATCGCTGCGCGACCGCGCCAGGCCTGAAGCCGACAATCGGGGGGCACGGGTATCGCTGCGCTCACCCGGGCCACGCGAGAGATCACGGCGGACCGGCCTTGGAAGGATCGATCGAGATCTGGCGCTTGAGCGTCCGCAGGCCGAATGTCGTTCGCGACTGGCGGATGCCCGGTATCTTGTACAACGCCTGTCGCAGGAAGCGCTCATAGTGATCGGTGTCCCGCACGACGACCTTGATGAGATAGTCGTAATCGCCGGTCACCAGATAGGCTTCCATCACCTCCGGAATTCGCGACAGCGCGGCGCCGAAGCGATCGAGCACCTTGTCGTCATGCTTGTCCAGCGTGATCTCGACGAAGGCGATGTTGTTGTAGCCGAGATTGGCGTGATTGAGCACCGCGACATATTTCTCGATCGCGCCGTTTTCCTCCAGGCGCTTCACCCTGGTCCAGCACGGCGAGCTTGACAGCCCGACCTGCTCCGCCAGCGCACTCGTCGTCAGGCGGCCGTCCTCGCAAAGCGCCGAGAGAATTCGGCGATCCAGTTGATCAAGCTCCCCGACGGAGCTGCGCTTGGAGGGCATCGGTCAATCCTTCTGTATTTTTACTGTTTGACGGGAAAACATTCCGCAAAACAGACCAATTTGCCTTAATTTTGGGAAGTTTCCTCGCCCCAGGAGATTATCATTGTGTCGCGAGAGAACGTGACATGCAACCTCAACAGCGCCGGCGCGTCAGCGTGATGGCCACCACGTCCGATCCCTTTGACGGGATCGTCCGGCTTGTCCTCGACGCCGCGCGTTTCGGCTTCGGCCTCGACCAGGTCGCAATGACGACGCGATCCGATGGGAACCGAACGATACGGATGGTGCTTGAAGTCCAGCCGTCGGCGGATTGCGCCGACCTCACGGAACGGCTGTCACGCCATCCGGTGATCACGGACCTTCACATCGCAGAGGTCTCAGAGGACTTCGATCGGCCGGGCGTTGTCCCTCCAGGACCTGCAAAGGAGCGGATGCTTCCATGACCAGCCTCACGCCACTTCGCTTTCACGTTCCGGAGCCCGCAAGCCGGCCCGGGGGAAAGCCGGATTTCTCCGGCGTCTCGATTCCGAAGGCAGGCTCGGTGCGGCGGCCGCCGGTCGATGTGGCGCCCGAGGAGATTCGTGATCTCGCCTACTCGATCATACGCGTGCTCGATCACGAGGGGCAGCCGATCGGGCCATGGGTGCCGGACCTCTCCAGGGACGAGTTGGTCGCGGGCCTCCGCCACATGGTGACGCTGCGCACTTTCGACGCGCGCATGCAGATGGCGCAACGCCAGGGCAAGACGTCCTTCTACATGCAGCACACCGGCGAGGAAGCCGTGAGTTGCGCCTTCCGCATCGCGCTCGGTCCCGACGACATGAACTTCCCGACCTACCGTCAGGCCGGCCTCCTGATCGCGCATGACTATCCGCTCGTCGACATGATGTGCCAGATCTATTCCAACGCGAACGACCCGATGAAGGGACGCCAGTTGCCGGTGTTCTATTCGTCGCGGAAGCACGGCTTCTTCTCGATCTCCGGCAATCTCGCCACCCAGTTCGTGCAGGCTGTCGGCTGGGCGATGGCCTCGGCGATCAAGGGCGACAGCCGCATCGCGGCCGCCTGGATCGGGGACGGCTCGACCGCCGAGTCCGATTTCCATGCCGCCCTGGTCTTCGCCTCGACCTACAAGGCGCCCGTCGTCCTCAACGTCGTCAACAATCAATGGGCGATCTCGACCTTCCAGGGCATCGCGCGTGGCGGCTCCGGCACCTTCGCCGCGCGCGGCCTCGGCTTCGGCATCCCCGCGCTCAGGGTCGACGGCAACGATTATCTTGCGACCTATGCGGTTGCGAAATGGGCCATCGAGCGGGCCCGGCTCAACCTCGGGCCGACGCTGATCGAATACGTCACCTACCGCGCCGGCGCGCATTCCACCTCGGATGATCCGTCCGCCTACCGGCCGAAGCACGAATCCGAGGAATGGCCGCTGGGCGATCCCGTGATCCGGCTCAAGCAGCATCTCATCGCAGCCGGGGCCTGGTCGGAAGAACGCCACAAGCAGGCCGAGGCCGAGATCCTCTCCGAAGTCATCGCCGCGCAGAAGGAGGCCGAGAGTTTTGGCACGCTGCACTCGGGCAGCAAGCCGTCGGCCCGCGACATCTTCGAGGACGTCTATGCCGAGCTGCCGCCGCATCTGCGGCGCCAGCGCCAGCAGATCGGAGTTTGAGCCGTGCCGCGCATGACGATGATCGAGGCAATCCGCTCGGCGCTCGACGTCTCGATGGCTCGCAACGACGACGTCGTGGTCTATGGCGAGGACGTCGGCTTTTTCGGCGGCGTGTTCCGCTGCACGCAGGGCCTGCAACAGAAATACGGCGTCTCGCGCTGCTTCGATGCGCCGATCAGCGAGTGCGGCATCGTCGGCACCGCGGTCGGCATGGCCGCTTATGGACTGCGCCCTTGCGTCGAGCTTCAGTTCGCCGACTACATGTATCCGGCTTACGACCAGATCGTCTCGGAGGCCGCTCGCCTGCGTTATCGCTCGGCCGGCGACTTCACCTGTCCCCTCGTCATCCGCATGCCGACCGGGGGCGGCATTTTCGGCGGACAGACGCACAGCCAGAGCCCCGAGGCGCTGTTCACGCATGTCGCGGGACTGAAGACCGTGGTGCCGTCCAATCCTCATGACGCGAAGGGCCTGCTGATCGCGGCCATCGAGGATCCGGACCCCGTCATCTTTCTGGAGCCGAAGCGGCTCTACAACGGCCCGTTCGACGGTCATCACGATCGCCCGGTCACGCCGTGGGCCAAGCATGAACTCGCCGAAGTGCCGGAGGGATACTACACCACGCCGCTCGGCAAGGCGGTGACGCGGCGCGCCGGCGAGGGCGTCACCGTCCTCACCTATGGCACCATGGTTCACGTCGCCCTCGCAGCCGTCGCGGAGAGCGGTGTCGACGCCGAGGTGATCGACCTGCGCACCCTGCTTCCGCTCGATCTCGATACAATCGTCGCGTCCGTCGCCAGGACCGGCCGTTGCATCGTGGTGCACGAAGCAACCTTGACCTCCGGCTTCGGCGCGGAGCTGACTGCGCTGGTGCAGGAGCACTGCTTCTATCATCTCGAAGCGCCGGTGATGCGCGTCACCGGCTGGGACACGCCCTATCCGCATGCGCAGGAATGGGACTATTTCCCCGGCCCCGCCAGGCTCGGGCAGGCGCTGCGCGACATCCTGGAGACACGCTGATGGGCGAGCGCAGCGTCAAGCTTCCGGACATCGGCGAAGGCATTGCCGAAGCCGAGCTGGTCGAATGGCATGTCAAGGAGGGCGATCTCGTTCGCGAGGACGATTTGCTTGCCACCGTGATGACCGACAAGGCCTCGGTCGAGATTCCCACGCCGTTCGCGGGCGAGGTCAGCTGGATCGGCGCCAAAATCGGCGACGCCGTGGCGATCGGCTCGACGCTCGTGAAGCTCAAGGTCGCCGGCGACGACGCAGCGGCGCCCAGAGACGAGACACCGACGGAGGACGTCGCAGCGCCATCGGCTATGACGAAAGCCGAGACCACGGATGCCGAAGCAACGCCCCCTGCCCGCATCCGCCCAACGGCCATCGAAGCCCGGCCGGCAACAACGTCTGCGGTCCGCCGCGCGCCGGGCGAGAAGCCGCTGGCCTCGCCCGCCATTCGCCTCAAGGCGCGCGAAGCCGGCATCGATCTGCGCCAGGTCCACGGCACCGGCCCCGCCGGACGCATCACCCACGAGGACATCGACGCTTTCCTGTCGCGCGGGCCGGCACCGCTCCATGGTCGCGGCATGAGCCAAAAGACCGCCGTGACCGATGTGAAGGTGGTGGGCTTGCGCCGCCGCATTGCCGAGAAGATGGCGCTGTCGAAGTCCCGCATCCCGCACATCACCATCATCGAGGAGGTCAACGTCTCGCCGCTGGAGGATTTTCGCGCGTCGCTGAACAGGAAGCCCACGCCGGAGCATCCCAAGCTGACGCTGCTGCCTTTCCTGATGCGCGCCATGGTCAAGGCGCTTGTCGAGCAGCCTGCGCTCAACGCGCTCTATGACGACGAGGCCGGCATCATCCATCAGCATGCCGGCATCCATATCGGCATCGCGACCCAGACCCCGTCGGGCCTCGTCGTGCCCGTGGTGAAGCATGCGGAGGCGCGCGACCTTCGCGATTGCAGCCTTGAGCTGAACCGTCTCGCCCAGCGCGCCCGCGAGGGCACCGCGACGCGCGAGGAATTGACCGGTTCGACCATCACCATCACCTCGCTCGGCGCGCTCGGCGGCCTTGCCACCACGCCGGTGATCAACCATCCCGAGGTCGCCATCGTCGGCGTCAACAAGATCGCGGTACGTCCGCTCTGGGACGGCGCGCAGTTCGTGCCATGCAAGATGATGAACCTCTCCTCCAGCTTCGATCACCGCGTCATCGACGGATGGGACGCCGCAATCTTCGTGCAGAGGCTCAAGGAGCTGCTGGAGAACCCGGCGACGATCTTCGTCGATCCCTGAGGCAGGACAAGCCATGACCGAAATTACCTGTCAGCTCGTCGTCATCGGTGGCGGCCCCGGCGGCTATGTGTGCGCGATCCGTGCCGGCCAGCTCGGCCTCGACACCGTTCTCGTCGAACGCGGCAAGCTCGGAGGCAGCTGCCTGAACGTCGGCTGCATTCCCTCGAAGGCGATGATTCATGTTGCCGAGGAATTCGAGAAGCTGACCGAGGCCGCGGATGGCAAGACGCCGTTCGGCCTGACGGTGGCTGAGCCCGCGCTGGACTTCAAACAGGCAATCGCCTGGAAGGACGGTATCGTTCATCGGCTGAACAATGGCGTTGCCGCGCTGTTGCGCAAGGCAAAGGTCAAGATTGTCCAGGGCCATGGACGCTTCCGCGACGGCAAGACGATCGTCGTCGAAACCGAGACCGGTCCGAAGACGATCAAGGCCGAGACGGTGGTGATCGCGACCGGCTCGGCTCCCATCGAGTTGCCGTCCCTGCCGTTCGGCGGCAGGGTCATCTCCTCGACCGGTGCGCTGTCGCTCGCAGAGGTGCCCAAATCCCTCGTTGTCGTCGGTGGCGGTTATATCGGGCTTGAGCTCGGGACCGCCTTCGCCAAGCTGGGGAGCAAGGTGTCCGTGGTCGAAGCAAAGGACAGCATCCTGCCGCTCTACGATGCCGAGTTGACGGCTCCGATCGCCAGACGCCTGAGCGCGCTCGGCGTCGAGGTCATGACCGGTGCCCGGGCGCTCGGCGTGACCGCTCAGGGCGGCGGATTGCGCGTCGAGACCGCCGATGGCAAGGAACGCAGCCTGACGGCCGACAAGATTCTCGTCACGGTCGGGCGCACGCCGGTGACCGCCGCATTGGGGCTGGAGCAACTCGTGCTCGACATGGACGGCCGCTTCATCCGCATCGGCCAGCATTGCGAAACCTCGATGCGCGGCATCCATGCGATCGGCGACGTCACGGGCGAGCCGATGCTGGCCCATCGCGCCATGGCACAGGGCGAGATGGTGGCGGAAATCGCCGCCGGCCTGCCACGCGCGTGGGACAAGCGCTGTATTCCCGCGATCTGCTTCACCGATCCCGAGATCGTCGCTGCCGGCCTGTCACCGGACGAGGCGCGCGAGGCCAGCATCCACGTCAAGGTTGGACAGTTTCCCTTTGCAGCCAATGGCCGCGCGATGACGCGCCATGGCGAGGCTGGCTTCGTGCGCATCGTGGCGAGAGCCGACAATCAGCAGGTGATCGGCATCCAGGCGGTTGGACAGGGAATCTCGGAGCTGTCTGCCGCGTTCGGCCTCGCGATCGAGATGGGTGCGGTCTTGCAGGACATCGCCGGCACGATCCACGCGCATCCGACGCTCGGCGAGGCCATTCAGGAAGCCGCATTCAAGGCCCTCGGCCACGCGATCCACGTCTAGCTTGATCGCGAGACGGGCTTCTCCCGTAAGCGAGCGGCCGGCAAGCGATCAGGCTCCGATAACCTTCGCCATCGGCGCCAGCGTGACGCCTGCCGCCGCAAGGCGCGCCTTCAGGCGCTGCGCCATCGCAACCGCACCCGGCGTATCGCCGTGCACGCAGACACTGTCGATGCGGGTCGGCAATTGCGTTCCCGACAGGCACGTGATCGCGCGGTCCTCGATCATGCGAATGACCCGCTCGGACGCGAGTTCGGCATCATGAATGACGGACCCGGCGAGGCGGCGCGACACCAGATTGCCATTGTCGGCATAGGCGCGATCGGCATAGATCTCGCGTACCAGCGGCAGGCCGAATTTCTCGCCGGCCCGCTCGGTCTCCTGGCCGGGCATCACCACGAAGATCAAATTACGGTCGATGGTGTGGATCGCGCGCGCCACGGCTTCGGCGAGATCGCGATCCTCCGCGGCGATGTTGCCGAGCGCGCCGTGAGTCTTGACGTGGCGGACAACGTGGCCGGCGTCGGATGCAAGCGCCATCAGCGCGCCGATCTGATAGAGCACGATCTTCTCGATGTCGGCAGGGCGCTCGCCCTGAATCGGCCTGCGGCCAAAGCCCCAGAGATCGAGGAACCCGGGATGCGCGCCGGCCTGCACGCCATTGGCCTTCGCCTCGCTCAAGGTGCGATGCATGACGAGCGGATCGCCGGCGTGAAAGCCGCAAGCGATGTTGGCGGAGGTGACGGTGCGCAGCATCTCGGCATCGTCGCCGAGCGTATAGACGCCGAAACCTTCGCCCATATCGCAGTTCATATCGATCAGAGTCATCATCGTCCTCGCTTGTCGCGCTGGTTCGATATACGCATGACGCGCGGTGCGCGTCACGACAAATTCGGCGTGCCGCGTGCATGGGACAGTGATGCTTTTCGAAGAGCATGCATGGGTCTGACAGCTTCGCGACGGCATGAATGAGCATGGTGAACGATACACTCTACGCGATGCCGCGCTTCCGCCAATCCGGCGACGCTGCGTTGACGGTCGAAGTCGGAAACGGCATCGACGCCGACGTCAACGCACGCGTCGTCGATCTCGACCATGCGCTGACAAGGCGTGCGCTGCCCGGCATCGTGGAGATCGTACCGACCTATCGCACGTTGCTGGTCTGCTTTGATCCGACCCTCCTATCACGGCGCGACATCGAAGCCGAGATCATGGCGCTGTGGCCGCCACGTCCCCCGGAAGGGCAGGTCCGCCGCCGCTGGACCGTTCCGGTCGCCTATGGCGGCGACAACGGGATGGACCTCGACTGGCTCGCGCAACGCCTCGACACGACGACGGACGAGATCGTGGCGCGGCACAGCGCAGCCGAATACCGTGTCTACATGATCGGCTTCATACCGGGATTTGCCTATCTCGGCGGGCTCGACCCCGCACTTCATGTCGACCGGCGCCCGGAGCCGAGGCTCGTGACGCCGCCATGCAGTGTTTCGGTCGGAGGCCAGCAGGCAGCGGTTGCGCCGCCGCTCGCCGCGCCAAGCGGCTGGCACATGCTGGGGCGCACGCCGGTGCGCTCCTACGATCCGCGTCGTACGCACGAGCCTTTCCTGTTCCGCGCCGGCGATCTGCTGCGGTTTCACCCCATCGGTGCCGCCGAATTTGCCGCGCTCGCGCGCGCGGCCGAGACGGGCGCGATCATCGCCGGGAAAGAAGAGTTTTGAGGCGTTCGATTGAATCCTACCGCGCGGCGGACATCACTCCTTCAGACCGCTTGCGGCCACGCCACGCACGAAATTTCGACGCATCAGCGAGAAGAACAGCGCGCTCGGAACCAGCGCAAGCGCTGCGGCCGCGCTGAGACGACCGGTATCCACGGTGAAACCGGTCTGAAACAATGCGAGCCCAACCTCGAGCGTATAGGTGTCCTTGTTGGTCATGACGACGAGTGGCCACGCGAATGCGGTCCAGGCCTGAAAAAACGCGAGCACGGCCAGCGCGCCCAATGGGCCGCGCATCAGCGGCAGCACGATCCGCAGGAAGATCCAGCCTTCCCCCGCGCCATCCACCCGCGCAGCCTCCAGGAGCTCGTCGGGGATCGAGGTCATCACGTATTGCCTGATCAGGAAGATGCCGAAGCTCATGACGAGATAGCCGACCAGAAGCCCGGGCCAGGTGTTCAACAGCCCGGCAGACTGTACGTTGAGGTAGAGCGGGATCATGTAGACTTCGAAGGGAACCACCGCCGTCGCGATGATGATGCCGAAGATGACCGGGATCCCCGGCAGATCGAACTTGCCGAGCACATAGCCTGCGATCGCCGACGTCGAGACGATGCTCGCGGTCGAGAGCGTCGCGAAGATGAGCGAGTTGCCGATCCAGCGAAACAGCGGTGTTTCGCGCAAGACGCTGACGATGTTGTCCAGCGTCGGCTGGTGCGGGATCACCGTCGGCGGCCACGCCAGCAGTTCCGGCGGCGTCTTGAACGCATTGCTGATCAGGAACACCAGCGGCAGAAGCATCATCAGGCTGACGGCGCACAAAACGGCGTCGATCACGAGGCCGACGACACGGCTCTGACCGACGACGGACGGATGCTCGTGCTCGCTCATGCCCGGCTCCGATCACGGAACAACCTGAACTGCGCGCCGGTCAGAACGAGGACGATGACGAGCAGCACGACGGCTTCAGCGGCCGCATAGCCGACACGGTAATTGCGAAAGCTGTTTTCGAGCATGTCGAGGACGAGGACGCGGACGAGATGTCCCGGCGCACCCTGCACGTCCGATGCCAGCACGAAGGCCTGCGCATAGATGTTGTAGGACGAGATCAGCGTGATGACCGACACGTAGAGCATGACGGGCTTCAACAGCGGCAACGCGATGTAGCGGAAGGCCTGAAGCGACGATGCGCCGTCGAGGCGCGCGGCCTCGTAGAGCGCATCCGGAACGTTCTTCAGTCCGACAAGGAAGATCAGGACGGCATAGCCGATCGCCTGCCAGGAGCAGAGAACGATCAGGCACACCAGCGACAGCACGGGGTCGAACAGCCACGATTGGGCCGGGATCCCGACCCATCCGATCAAGGCGTTGAGCGGTCCGAGCCGGGCGTCGAAAATCCATTTCCAGGCCATCGCCGCGGGGACCAGCGAGACGACGTGCGGCAGGAAAACCGAGGCTTCGTAGACGCCGCTGCGCCGCAGCCCCTGTCGGCTGTTGATCAGGGCGGCGAGCGCAAGCGCGACGGGAATGGTGATCGCCACGACGCCAAAGGCGATGATGGTGGTGTTGAATATCGCTTCGAGAAACAGCGGGTCGCTCGCCAGCTCGATGAAGTTGGCGAAGCCGACGAACGGCTTGCGCCGCGAGATGATATTCCACTGGAACAGGCTGAGCCGCAGCGTCTCGACGATCGGATAGACGCGGATACAGCCATAGAGCCCGAGGATCGGAAGCAGCGCCAGAACCGGGAACAGCCATTTCGGCGTGGTGCGCATGGATCCTCCGGCAAACGCCGGTCTGCGGCGGCGCCTGGATTGAGTGGGTCGCTGTTTGTGACGGTCTAGGGTTTGGCCAGCAGGTCTTCGCGGGCGAGAATCTTGTCGCTTTCCTCGGCCGCAGACTTCAGGAAAGCATCGATCGCGGCGTCGTTGCCTGCCAGCGACTTGTCGATGAATGCCTTCTCCAGTCGCGCCGCAAGCCTGGTGAGGATTTCGCTCGCCGGGCTGATCGCAGGCACCGTGAAGAAGACGTGGCCTGAGGGAACGTTGACGAAGGCGTCGAGCTGCGGGATTTTCTTGAGCACCGCGGAGTAGTCGAGGCCCTTGCGGTTGGGGACCCAGGCCGTGTTCTCGAGCAGCCAGAGCAGATTTTCCGGCTCATTTGCCTTTTGAACGAAATCCCAGGCGATCTGGCTCTTCGGTCCCTTGTTCGGCACGTAGAGATCAACCGGGACCATCAGCGTCCCCTTGGGCAATGGCGCCGTGGCGTATTTGAGGTTGGGCGCCTTCTTGGCGATGTCACCAATCACCCAGGATTCCCGAATGAACATCGCGGTCTGGCCGAGCTCGAAGGCTTCCGCATCGGCCTTCATCTCGGGCGTCACCGTCCGGTAGACCACGACGTTGTCGAGATACTGCTTGAATGCGTTGCGGCCGGCTTCGCTCGCATAGGCGGCACGCCATTTTCCGCCCTTCTCCTCCAACAGCGACCCGCCGTAATTATAGAGGATGGTCCAGTACTTCTCCGCGATGCCCGAGCCGCCGCCGCTGAGGCGCAAGCTCCATCCGCTGACCGTCAGCACGCCGGACGCATCGCGCTGTGCCAACTTCTGAGCGTAGGCCGTGTAGTCAGCCATGGTCTTGGGAGCGCCGTCGAGGCCGGCCTTGGCGAGCAATTCGGTGTTGTAGAACAGCGCGCCCTGCCCCTGGAACAACGGCACACCGAAGATCTTGCCGTCGTACATGGCGGTCTTCACACGCGTCATGTCGTAATTGGCTTTGACGAAAGCGACGATCGACGCAGGCGGCTCCGGAATGAGGCCGGCCTCGAGATACCGCGCCGCCTCGACCTCCATCTCGATGACGTCTCCGGCAGCGCCTGACGGAAGCGACAGGGCCAGCCGCTTCTCGTGCTCGCGGAGCGCAATGGCTTCGACGCTGATGTCGAGATCCGGATATTTGCTTTTCAACTGGTCGCCGACGCGCTTGTAAAACGGCGCCAGGTCAGGCCACCCACTCCAGACGGTCAGCTTCTCCGCCGACGCAGGCGAAGCAAACGCCGGCACCGCGACGGCCAGCGCCAGCGACAGCGCTGCGGACCGCCATGACCGACGACCTGACTTGGCCGGGCGAGTGCTGTCCTCGGGACGCGTGACGTAGCCGAACCTGCCGACGGGTTTCACCATGAGGGGTCACTCTCGCATCCGGAATGGGACAAATTCTGCGAAAAAGCTCGCATGCAACCGGTTGCGTGTCAATTGCGATCCAATGCCGCTTTCCGAGGCCATTGACTAAATCGTCAGCGGCTTCTCCGCTTCACCGGGGCCGGGCCGGTGCTCGCGCGAATGACGAGATGGGAGTTCAGCTTGTGGCGGATCTCGCCCGACACGCCGCCATTCATCTGGCTGAGCAGGAGGCCGACCGCAACGTCGCCCGCATCGGCGCAGCGCGCGGACACGGTGGTGAGCGGTGGGTAGGTGGTTTCACCGAGGACATCGTCACAGCCGACGACGCTGAACGATTTCGGCACCTCGACATCGAGCGCAGCGAGCCCAGCCATCAGGCCTTGAGCGACAAGGTCGTCGAACGCAATCGCCGCTGTGACGCCGCTGGCGACAATCTGGGTGGCCGCCAACCGACCGGTGTCGTAGGATGGCGGGCGCGCCGGAACGGCGATCACCGTGAGCCCGCGCTTCTCCGCCTCGCGCCGGACCGCGTTGCGCCGCTGCTGGTTGGACCACGACGTCGTCGGGCCGCTGACATAGGCGATGTGCCGGTGCCCCAGCTCGGCAAGATGCGCGATGGCAGCTGCCACACCAGGCGCAGTATCGATCAAGACCCGTGTAATACCTTCGATATCGCGATTGATGAGCACCAACGGCCGGCGCGTCGCATGGCGCCTTATGTGCTCTTCGTCGAGACGGGACGAAGCCAGGACAAGTCCCTCCACCTGGCCGATGAAGCGGCCCACCAGCAATTCCTCGCGCGCAGGATCCTCGTCCGAATTGCCGAGGAAGACGCACAAGCCCGCCTGGTCGGCACGCAGTTGAGCGGCTCTGATCAGCGGCGGAAAGAATGGGTTCGCGACATCGGAGACAATGAGCGCGACATTGCCATGGCGCCCGGTCGACAATGCGCGGGCGACCTGGTTCGGCACATAGCCGAGCTTGTCGGCGACCTCCTTGACACGCCGGACGGTCTCCTTGGTCAGCATTTCAGGCCGCGAGAAGGCGCGCGATACGGTCGCGCGCGAAACCCCGGAGGCCTTTGCCACCTGACTGATCGTCGGCACAACCGATGGACGTTGCTTCCCGCCGCTATCGGAATCGCGCTTCACCGCAGGCCGCCTCCTCTGCATCGCATTCGACTACACATGCGCCGGTCGGCTCCGGGGCGCAAGCTTGACATGCAACCGGTTGCATTACATTCTCTTCGCCGGGGTGACGGGCAGGCCCGGCAGAACCACGGATGAGCATGACCGCTTCGGTACCTCCTGGAATCGCGACATTTGAATCGCGAGATGCGATGGGCCGGGCGGCTGCCACGGACGTCGGCGTTGCGCTCCGCGACCGCCTGGCGCGACAGGGCACGGTGCGCATGATCTTCGCCGCGGCACCGAGCCAGGCGGAGCTGCTGGACGCCCTTGCACGCGAGCGCGATATCGACTGGCGGCGCGTCACAGCCTTCCACATGGACGAATATCTCGGACTTGCCGCGGATGCGCCACAGCGTTTCGGCGCCTGGCTGACGCGTCACTTGTTCTCGCGCATCGCTTTCGGCGCCGTTCACGTCATCGGACAGGAGCCGGATCCGGACCGGGAGGCGGCGCGCTATGCAGCCCTTCTCGCCCAGGCCCCGATCGACATCGTCTGCCTCGGAATCGGCGTCAACGGTCACCTCGCCTTCAACGACCCGCCGGTCGCCGACCTGCACGACACGAAGCAGGTCAAGGTCGTCGAACTCGACGAGGTCTGCCGACAACAGCAGGTTGACGATGGGTGCTTCCCGACGCTTGCGGACGTCCCGACCCACGCGATCACGCTGACGATTCCCCGGCTGCTGGACGCCGGCCAGCTTTTTTGCGTCGTGCCCGGCGCGTCCAAACGCGCCGCCGTCGAGCAATCCCTGTACGGTCCGATCGGGACGGCCTGCCCCGCGAGCGCGCTCCGCACGCATCCGCGATGCACGCTGTATCTCGACCAGGATTCCACGCCGCCGCGGCTCGCATCGCAAAAACCGGCACGCGCATGATGGATCCGGCGACACGCGTCTCAGGCCGCGATCCCGAGACCGGACTGCCTCGCACCATTGTCATTCAGGATGGCCGGATTTCAGACATCGTTCCGGGCGGTGATGATGACGGACTTTGGCTGTCACTCGGCCTGTTCGATCTGCAACTGAACGGCTTTGGCGGCTACGATCTCAATGCCCGGCCTGATCCCCAGACGGTCCGCGATCTCGTCACGGCCGTCCACAACAGCGGCGTATCGCGTTTTGCCCCGACGCTCATCACCGCATCGCGCGATCCGATCATCGATGCGTTGCGGGCCATTGCGCAGGCGCGCGATAGCGATCCGCTCGTCAGGCACGCGATGCCGTTCGTCCATGTCGAAGGACCGCATATCGCGCCGGAGGACGGCCCGCGCGGCGCGCATCCGGCCGAGCATGTCAGGCCGCCGAGCCTCGATGAGTTCGACGCATGGCAGGCGGCCTGCGGAAATCTCGTCGGCCTCGTGACATTGTCGCCGCATTGGCCGCAAACGGAGACCTATGTGCGCGGCCTTCATGCGCGCGGCGTTCGTGTTGCCCTCGGCCATACCAGCGCGACACCGGATCAGATCGCCGCAGCCGTTGCGGCCGGAGCAACGCTGTCGACGCACCTCGGCAACGGCATCGCGGCCACGCTGCCGCGGCATCCCAACCCGATCTGGACACAACTGGCCGAGGACAGGCTGTGGGCGAGCTTCATCGCCGATGGCCATCACCTTCCCCCCGAGACCTTCAAGGCCATGCTGCGTGCAAAAGGGCTGGAGCGATCGATCCTGGTATCGGACGCCGCCGCGCTCGCAGGCTGCGCGCCTGGAATCTATGACGCGCCGATCGGCGGCAAGGTCGAGCTGAAAGCGAACGGCCGGCTGGAAGTCGTCGGCACCTCCTTTCTGGCGGGCGCAGCCGTCAGCCTCACCTTCGGAATAGCCACGGCGAGACGCATGGCCGGATTGACCCTGGCCGAAGCGCTGAGGCTCGCAACGATCAATCCGCGCAAGTTGTTCGACCTCCCCGCGCTGGCGGTCGGAGCACCGGCCGATCTCCTGCGCTTCCGTCTCGGCGAGGATGGGGCTCTCACGCCCGAAACGGTTTATGTCGCGGGCCGGCCTTACCCGTGCAACCCCTGAGGACTGAGACATGAACCGGCTTCGCATCGGGTTGATCGGTCCGGGGGCAATCGGTGAGACGCATGCGCGGGCAATCCGCGCACTCGACGAGACCGTCTTGTCCGCGATTTCCGGCGGCACGCCCGAACAGATCGCAGCGTGCACGAACGGCGAACCGATTCCGACATTCGCAACCACGGATGCGATGCTGGCCAATGGCGGCATCGACGCGGTCGTGGTCTGCACCCCGAGCGGCGCCCACCATGACGTAACGCTTGCTGCGATCGAAGCAGGACGCCACGTGCTGGTCGAGAAGCCGCTCTGCGTCGATCCGGCTGAGGCCGCATCCCTGGTCCGCGCCGCCGAGCGCTCGCAGCTGACATGCGGCGTGGTTTCGCAGCGTCGTCTCGAACCGCAGCACCAGGCGATCAAGACCCTGCTCGACACCGGCCGTCTCGGGCAGCCGCGCCTGATCGAAGCGGCGATTCATTGGTATCGCTCCGACGCATACTATGCGGAGAAGCCGTGGCGCAGCGAAACGAAGCACGGCGGAGGCTCGTTGTTCAATCAGGGCGTTCACAATCTCGACCTGATGCTTTGGCTGTTCGGGGCTGTGGCGAGTGTTCAAGGCAAGACGGCGACACTCGGACACGCGCACGCCGTCGAGGACACGACGGCGGCGCTGCTCTCCTTCGCGTCCGGCACGCTCGGTGTGATCGTGACGAGCACCGCGCTGCCTCCGGGACGCCCGGCCATGCTGCGGCTGTTCACGGATAGCGGCAGTTGCGAACTTGCCAACGACAGCATCGTGCGCTGGGACTTTCCCGGCGTTGCGGAGCCGCCGAGCGCAGCCAGCATAGGAAGTGCGGCCAGCGATCCCAAGGCCATCGGGATCGAAGGACATATCGCGCAATGGCGCGATTTTGTTGGAGCCGTCCGGGAGCGACGGCCACCTGCAAGCCCGTTCAGGGATGGGTTCGAAGCCGCCAGACTGGTTGACGCCATCTATCGCTCGGCCGCGGAAGGTCGGGCCATCAGCCCCAGCGAGGTCGCGCCGGAGGTCATTCATGCCGGCCGATAGCTCGCAGATCATCGACATCGCCATCATTGGCGCAGCCCACCCGCATGTCGAATATGTGCTTTCAGAGATTGCTGGCCGAACCGACGTCAGGGTCGTGGCGGTTGCCGATCGTGACGCGGCGCGACGCGCTGAGCTCGAACGACGCACGATGGCGCCCGGCTATGCCGACATGAGCGCGCTTCTGGATGCGCATCAGATTCAAGCAGCTGCGGTCTTCACCGAATTCGGCCTTCGCGCTCCGATCATCGCCGAACTCTTACGCCGCGGCATCTTCGCGATCGCCGACAAGCCCATGGCCGTGACCATGGACCAGCTCGCGCTCATCGAGGAGGCGCTCGCCGGGCGCGATCTGCTGACGCTTCTGCTCGAGAAGCGGTTTTATCCTGTTACGCTCGCGCTCCGTTCGATCATCGACAGTGGCGAGCTTGGAGACATCGTATCCATCACCGCAACCGGGCCGCACAAGCTTGTCCCAAGCCGCCGTCCGGCGTGGATGTTCGAGCCGTCGACCTATGGCGGCATTCTCGCTGACCTGACAGTCCACGACATCGATCTCGCGCTTTGGCTCACGGGGTACACCAGCGGCACCGTCAGCGGCTGGGTCTCGCCGATCCCGGCTGCCGGCACGACGGACTTCCCCGCACTGGGGCGTGCCATCCTCGCCTGCGACGACGGCCCGCAATGCGCGATTGAGGTCGACTGGATCCAGCCCGAAGCATCGCCACGGCATGGCGACTATGCCATGCGGATCTCCGGGACAAAGGGACGTGCTGACGTTCTCTTCGCGGAAAATCGCCTGCTGGTCGAGACGGCGACAAAACCCCGGCGCGAAGTCGATCTGCCCGCGGGCGCCTCGCCTGCCGGCTTCGCCTTTGATCATCTCGTCCGTGGCGAGAGCTTGCAAATTCCGGCAACAGAGGCCCTGCGCGCCACGCGCATCGCAATCCTTGCTCAGGAGAGCGCGGCAAACGGCGGACAGCCCATGCGATGGGCCGAACGGCCCCGACGCTAAAGCGCGATGAGATTTCCTTCGCTGGACAGATGACGTGTCGCCGGGAGCTGTAGGCGTGAGGTTTCACTGACCATGACCAAGGCGCCTCGCGTCTCAGGTCGCGGCCAGCTCACGGCCAGGTCAGCTCGGCCAGTTCCCGATGGCTGCGCGACGCTCCGCCGAATTCCGATTTGAGCAGCTTGGCGCGATAGGTCCAGCGGTAGAGCGGGTGCTCGAGCGTCAGCCCCATGGCGCCGAGGAACTGGTGCAGGTCATAGACAATCGCGTCGACGATGGTCTGCGCACTCGCGAGCGCGGTCACGACATCCGTGTGCGTCGCGCCGGCACCACCGGCCTTGAATGCGAGCCATTTGGCCGCAGCGATCTTCGAAGCGCAGGCGGCGAGCCGGTGTTGCACCGACTGGAACGTGCCGAGCGGCCGGCCAAACTGGCGCCGGTCGGTGACATGCGCGGTGACGCTATCGAGACCGCCCTGGAGCACGCCGGTGATCTCGGCCGCCACCGCGAGCTGGGCGAGACGGCGCGCCAACCCGGGATCGGTGACGGTGAGCGCACGCGAGAGGCAACGGTCGGGATCACGCAGGCGGCCGACGGGATAGGCAAAATAAGCCTCGACCATCTCGACATCATCCGCCGTGACTGGAAACCACGACGCACCCGCCTCGGACAGGACGAGCACGGCACGCGCAACCGGCAGAAAGCGGATCGCCTGGGTCGGATCTCCAGTCAGCACTGCGAGCGGCCGCGGAGCCTCGGGACAGATCAGCGGACGGATCACGGCCGATGCTGCGACTTCCGCGATCGACGCGCTGCGGCAGACTTCGTGCACGACGAGAGCCGCCGTCGATACGCCGAATTCCGGATAGGATGCCGCGTCGAGCACGCCGCCCTTTTCAAGATCACCATCGAGCTCGAGATCGAAGGACGCCTTGCCGCCTCCGAGCACCAGGCGGCTCCTGGCGCGTGCGAGAACGGCCGATACAGTCGTGAGCAACGCATCCTGGTCGTCGCTGATATCGAGAAACATGAGCCTAGCTCCTCGGCAGGTTCAGATAATCGGAGGCGACGATGCCGAGCTGGATCTCGGCCGCACCCGACGCGATGCCGGCCGCGATGGCGCGCTCATGATGCGGCTTGAGCAGCGGCAGGACGTGGCTCGAAAACGCCTCGGGGAGAAAGTCGAGCGCGAAATTCGCGACCGCGTGGTCGGCCTCAACAATGGCGACGCGCGCGAGCGAGGATTCCGCATTCGGCGGCAGTCCGCGCGAGCGCTGATCGACGACGCGATAGACCAGCATGCGCGCCGCCTCGCACGCCGCGAGAGCCTGTCCGGCCCTGAACTTGATGACATCGTCGCTCCAGGAGCCGTTCGCCTTCAGCTGCCCGACCACCTCGCCGAGCACGCGGGTCGACAGCTGATAGCGCGGCAGGCCGATGCGCTCATTGGCGAGCGCGTAGGTGATCAGCGACCAGGCCTTGCCCTCCTCGCCCAGCATGTGGGATGCGGGAACGCGGACGTCCTGGAAGAACACCTCGTGCAGGTCGCCATTGCCGACGAGCGCCGGGATCGGCCGCACATTGATGCCCGGCGTCTGCATCGAGATCAGGAAAATGCAGATACCCTCCTTGCGGTTGCCGCTCGTGCGCGCAAGCAGGAAGCAATGCTGGGCGAGTCCGGCATAGGAGGTCCAGACCTTGGAGCCGCTGATGATGAAATCATCGCCGTCGCGGTCGGCGCGCGTCCTGAGCGAAGCGAGATCGGAGCCGGCCGAGGGTTCGGAAAAGCCCTGGCACCACACCGCGTTGCCGGCCGCGATCTCCGGAATGTAGCGTGCCTTCTGCTCGTCCGTGCCGAAACGCAGGATGGTCGGGCCGATCCAGTTGACGTTCATATATTGCGGCCCGCGCGGCTCGCCGACCGCCCACATCTCTTCACCGAGAATGAAATGCTCCCATACCGAGCTGCCACGGCCCCCCTGCTCCTTCGGCCAGTGCGGCACCAGCAGGCCGGCTTCCGCAAGCTTGGCGCAGAAGATCCGCGAAAACTCGGTCTGCTGCTTCGAGCCGGGCCCGTGACGCGCGATCGTCTCCCAGTCCGGCGGCAGCTCGCGCGCCAGAAAGGATCTGATCTCGTCGCGAAAGGCCTGTTCGCGCGTGGTCCATTCGAAATTCATGATTCCCTCTCAGGCGTTCGGTCCGATCACGGCGAGGCCTCCTGCTTCGCTTTCGCGACCTTGTGCAGATAAGCGAGATAGCCGAACGGAATCCGGCTTGCGCCGTTGGCCTGGATGACGACGCCGGAAATCCAGGCGGCCTCATCCGAGGCAAGATAGACGCAGAGCGGGCCGATATCGTCGGGCGTGCCGAGCCGGCCGAGCGGCACGACGTCGATCTGCTTCTGTGCCCGCGGTCCGGACATGAACTCCGCATTGTCCTCGGTCAGCACCAGCCCCGGCGCGATCGCATTGACACGGATGCCGAGATGGCCCCATTCGACCGACATGGTCCCGGTGAGATTGTCGACGCCGGCTTTGGCGGCCCCGTATTGTCCGGTCATCGGGTTGGGCTGCGAGCCCGAGCGCGACGTGATGTTGATGATGGCGCCACCGGCATTCATCGCGCGCGCGGCCGCCTGCGCGGCGAAGAACGTCCACTTCAGGTTCAGGTCGACAACCCGGTCCCACTGACCTTCGTCGAGCTCAATCAACGGACCAACGTCCTCGCGCGCGGCGCTGCCTGCATTGTTGACCCAGACGTCGAGCCGGCCGAATTCCGACAGCGCCCGGTCGACGATGGCCTGGGCTGCGCCCGGCTGCGCGATGTCGTTGCCAAGGACCAGGGCGCGCCCGCCCTGCTCCCGGATCGTCGCCACAGTTGCCTCCAACGGCGCAGCAGTACGTCCCGTGCAGATCACGGTCGCGCCTGCCTGCGCCAGGGCAAGGCTGATGCCCTTGCCGATGCCGCGTCCGCCGCCGGTGACCACCGCGACCTTCCCTGCCAGAGAGAACATGGCTTGTTCCTTATCGTTGCGAGCCAAGTCAATCACGACCGACGAGATCGCCGAACAGCTGCCAGTTGCTCCCCTCGAAGCGCATCAATTGCCATTGCTTGATCGGCGCGTAGTCGGTCGATGACGTCGAGACCTTGATGCCGGGGAGCAGCGTGCCGACCTCGACATCCCCGAGGCTGGCAGCCTGTTTCATGACGTTCTCACGCGTCAGATCGTCACCGCACTGCTTCAACACCTGCACCAGCAACAGTGCCGGGTTGTAGCCGTTGATGATCAGCGTATCGGCGTGGTTGGCCTCGGGCATGTATTTGTCGAGGAAGGCGTTCAACGCCTTGAAATCCGCGTCGTCCTTCCACCTGGCATCGTTGGGGTCCTTGAAATAGGTTGCCGAGACGATTCCTTGCGCGTTCTCGAATCCGACCGGCTTGATCACGCTGCCGATCGAGGCCGAGGCGAAGCTGAGGAGCTGAAGCGGCTTCCAGTTCAGCTCGTTGATCTTCTTGATCGCCTGCGCTGCGAATTTCGGCGTCGCCATGTTGAAGACAACGTCCGCGCCGACCGCCTTCAGCTTGACGATGTGGGAATCGATGGTCGGCTCGGTAACATCGAAGGATTCCTCGGCGACGATCATCGCTGCGGCCTTGTCGCCGAGGCCGGCCTTGATGCCCTTGAGGTAGTCTTTCCCGAAATCGTCGTTCTGGTAGAAGATCGCGATCTTCGCGCCCGGCTTTTCCTTCAGGACATATTTGGCGTAAGCCTTCCCCTCGGTTTCGAGCGACGGTGCAAAGCCCATGCTCCAGGGGAAGTTCTTGGGGTCGTTCCACTTCGCTGCCGCGCTGGAGACGAAGAGCTGCGGCACCTTCTTCGCGTTCAAATATTTCTGCACAGCAGAGTTGGTCGGCGTGCCGACCGCGTTGAACATGAACAGCACTTCGTCGCTCTCGACCAGCTTGCGCGTCTGCTCGACCGTCTTCGGCGGCGAATAGGCATCGTCATACGACAGGAACACGATCTTCCGGCCGTTGATGCCGCCCTCCTCATTGATCTTGCGGAAATAGGCTTCGCCTGTCTTGGCGATGAGGCCGAAACCGGAGGCCGGCCCGCTATAGGCGGCGGTGTTGCCGATCTTGATCTCGGTGTCGGTGACACCCGGACCGTAGTTCTTCTCAGCAGCCGACGCCTGAAGGCCGAACGCCAACAGCGCTCCGGCCACGATGATGCCTGTCCTGATCGCCACCCTTCCCTCCGCACAACATCTGTTTCGGTTGTTGGCGGGTTAGCTATCATGTTAGTTGCTTGCTGACTAGCAAGTAATTGAAATCGAACCTGCCCCTCCATGCGCACGGCTTTGCGGCCCCGCGTCGCAGGAGCCCTCCACCACCCCTAAACAGTTGATGCAACGGCCGCCTGCTGCGGCCGGAGGGAGCTAGCGCACGGCTCGCCGCGGCGTGGACCTGGCCTTGACGCCGCCTCTCGCCTTTGCCTTGGCTGTCGCGGGCTCCATCATCCGGTCGATGAAGAGATCCGCGACGAATTCGGCATCCTCGCCGAGTTTCCGCGTGTCGCCTGACACCAGCGCCTGGATGCAGATGCCGCTGATCGCGCCGGAGATCGCGCGCACATTCTGCTCGATATCGACGTCCTTGCGCAGCTCACCCATCTTGCGCGCCTGCAACAGATAGGCACGCAGATTATCGCGATAGAGCGCATGCAGCTTGGCGATGCGCGGCTTCAGCTCCGGCACGGTGCCGGTGGAGTCCACGATCAGATGGTAGAGCGCGATCGCCGAGTCCGGCATGTCGCGCACCGCCTCCATCTGGATCCGGATCCGTTCGGCGAGCGCCTCGCAGCCGGTGCGGTCGCCGATCCGCCGCTCGACCTGGCGCATGAAACGGTCCTGGATCGTGTCGATCACGCTCTCCAGCAAATTGAGCTTGGTGCCGAAGCGCTGCACCGGGAGGCCGCGGCTGTAGCCGGCCTCGATGCCGATATCGGCAAGGCTGGCGCCGGACGTGCCGTGTCGGCCGATCAGCGCCACCGCCGCCCGCAGCATGCGCCGGTCCGATTCCTTGCGGCGCCGCTCCTTGGAGCCGATGATCGGCGCCGCCTTCTCTGTTCCGCTCCCGGCTGCCACGAACTGCCGATTCCCCTCGCCCGCGATGAATCCACTGTCACGGTACACGGGGGTGGGAGGTTTGTCAGTGGGGTCGAGCTACAAGCGGGCGGTGCGGGGGTCGTTGAGGGCAAGACCCGGCCTCGGCCACTCCACTGCGATCAGTCGCCCGGTGCCCGATAGCGTGATGAAGGCGGTGCACATGTCAGCGCCGCCGAAGCAGATGTTGGTGCAATAGACCTCATCGGCTTCATGGAATTCCACGAGATCGCCGTGCGGCGAGAACACGCTGATCCCGCCGCGCACCAATGTGGCGACGCAGATGTTGCCGCCCGCCTCGACCGCCAGCGAATCGAAGCGCTGGTAGCCGGGCAGGCCATGCAGCAGCCTGCCGCCATTCGGCGAGGGCCAGGGCTGCTTGGCAACCTCACCCTCGCCGGTGATCGGATAGCTCCAGATCCGGCTGGTCTCGGTCTCGGAGACGTAGAGGGTACGTCCGTCAGGCGACAGCCCGATGCCGTTCGGCGTCATGATCGGATAGATGGCTTCGCGGATCATCGAGCCGTCGGTGCGCGCATAATAGACAGCGCCGCGGTCCATCAGCCGGCCATAGGTCTTGCCGAGATCCGTGAACCAGAAGCCGCCTTTGGTGTCGAACACGATGTCGTTCGGTCCCTTCAGATGGACGCCGCCGCAACTATCGTAGAGCGTTTTGACGGCACCGGTGTCGAGGTCAACCTGCTCGATACGCCCGCTGGTGTAATCCCCGGCACGGCCGGTCGGGCGGGCAAAGTTGCTGCTGTCCCGGTGCCAGGAGAAGCCGCCATTGTTGCAGACATAGCATTTGCCGTCCGGTCCGATCGCCGCGCCGTTCGGACCGCCGCCGAGATGGGCGATCACCTCTTTCCGCCCCGATGGCAGCACCCGCGTCAGCCGGCCGCCCTCGATCTCGACGACGATGACGCTGCCATCGGCGAGCGCGATCGGCCCTTCGGGAAAGGCCAGTCCATTGGTGATCTCTCTGGCTTCGAGGCGCATCCCGTCACTCCATCACGCTGGCGCGGGCTGCCCCGCGCCGAGATAGGCTTCCACGACCGCGGCGCGGTTTGCCGGGGTCACAAGATCCGCGGCGCTATGATGGCCGACGATTGTACCGTTGCGAACGAAATACAGCTCGTCGGCCACCTTCATCGTCATGCGGAAATTCTGCTCGACCAGCATGATGGCAAGGCCGGTGTCCTGCTTGATCGTGACAAGACGCTCGAACACGCGCCGGATCAAAAGCGGTGCCAGTCCGAGCGACGGCTCGTCCAGAAGCAGGAGCCGCGGCGCACTCATCAACCCGCGCCCGATTGCGAGCATCTGCTGCTCGCCGCCGCTCAGCATCCAGGCCGGTGATTTCAGGCGGTTCGCGATTTCCGGAAACAGCTCCAGCATGAGATCGCGCCGCTGGCGCTGCGTGCGCGCATCGAGGAAGAAGCCCCCGAGCAGGAGATTTTCGGCAACCGTGAGCGAGCCGACGATCTGGCGGCCTTCGGGGACATAGACGATGCCACGCCGGACACGATGGCGCGCCGCCAGCGCGCCGATGTCCTCGCCGGCGAAGCGCATTTCGCCTTCGGCCGGCACCAGGCCCGCAATGGCCTTGAGCACCGACGACTTGCCCGCGCCGTTGGCACCGAGCAGCGCCACCACGCCCTTCTCCGGCACGGAGAGATCGACGTTTTCGACGGCGCGTGCCGCACCGTAGCGGACCGAGAGGCCGCGCGCGGAGAGCAGCTCAGTCATCGGCGTCGTCTCCGAGATAGACGCGGATCACGTCCGGCTGCGCGCGGATTTCGGCCGGCGTGCCGCTCGCGATCATTTTTCCGAAGTTCAGCACGTAGATCTGCTCGCACAGCTCCATGATCAGGTCCATGTCGTGCTCGACGACGAGAAGTACGAGATCGGGCCGCATCAGGCGTCTCAATGCACGCATCAAGTCGCGCGTCTCGACCGCATTCAGCCCCGCGGCCGGCTCGTCGAGCAGGATCGCCCGGGGATCGCACGCGATGGCGCGCGCGATTTCGGCGAGGCGCAACGTTCCCGGGGGCAGGTCGGACGGCTTGTCGTGAGCGAAGGCGCCGATGCCGAGTTCGTTCAGGGCCGCGATGGCGCGACGCTCCGCCTCCTGCTGCTCCACCCGCTGCGCGGGCGTCGGCACGAAGGCGCTGAACCATCCGGACCGCCGCTTCAAGGTGAGGCCGACAAGGACGTTTTCCAGCAGCGACAGATCCGGGCACATCGCCAGGTTCTGGAAACTGCGCGTGATACCGCACGCGGCCCGCTGGGCGGGACCGAGACCGTTGAGTGCGGTGCCGGCAAAGCTGCTGCGGCCGCGCTGGCCGTGGTAGAGCCCGGTCAGGCAGTTGAACAGGCTGGTCTTGCCTGCACCGTTCGGTCCGATCAGACCGGTAATCACCCCGGGCCGCAACGACATCGAGACGTCGCTCAGCACCTGTAGCCCACCGAAACCGAGCGAGATTCCTTCGACGACGAGCCCGTTGCCGGCAGAGGCTTCCATCATCGCCCGCTCCCGCGCGGCAGAAAGCGGCGCAGATCGCCTGCATTCGCCCCCAGCGTCACCACGACGAGCGCGACACCGTAAAGGATCGGAACCCAGTCGCCGGCCTGGGCGAGATAAGTCGGCACCAACGTGATGAAGGCGCCGCCGACCAGCGCGGCCGGCAGGGACAAACGATTGAGGCTGACGACAGAGCCGACCAGCAGGAAGACGCCGCTGAAAAAGGTGAAGCTATTGGGCGAGACGGTCGAGGACGCAAAACCCGTCAGCGCGCCGGCAAGCGAGGCGAGTGCGGCGCTCAGGGTGAAGATCGAGATACGCGCCCAGCTCCGCGTGATCCCCATGGCTTCGGCCGCGCGAGGTTGCGCCTGCGCCATCAGCAGCGCCAGGCCTTGCGCCGATTTGCGGAAATGCGCCAGCGCGAGGCAAACGAGCACGAGCACAAGGAGCGCGACGTAATAGTGTTGCAATGACTTGGCAACGCCGGGGATCAAGTCCTGCGCGATATAGAGCCCTTCGAACCCACCGGTCAATTTCTCGAAGCCGATCAGGATTTCCGGTAGCGCCAGCGCGAGCGCCATTGTCGCGACCGCAAGATAGATTCCAGACAGGCGCCGCGAGGGGAATGCAAAGACGAAGCCGGCGCCGGCACCGAGCAGGACAGCAAGCGGCAGGCTCACGACGATCGAGAGACCAAGCCGGTGCTCGACGATCGCGACCGCATAGGCGCCGAGCGCGACGAAGAAGCTGTGACCGATCGACACCTCGCCGCCGTAACGCACGAGCATGCTGACGGATAGAACGGCCAGCGCATTCGCAAAGCATAGCGACAGGCTGTAGAGCAGGAAGCCGCCGGCAAGGAGCGGCAGCAGCGACAGGACTGCAACCAACGCAAGCACGGTGAAGCGCGCAATTTCGACACGACCACCGCCAGCGGACGATCTGGCCGTAGAAGCCTGCGCAAGATCAGACACGGCCACCGATCGCCCTTTCCAGAAGCCCGTTGGGAAAGAAATTCAACGTCAGCAGGATCACACCGAGCAGAAAGGTGTTCATGAACTCCGGCGAGACATAGAAGGAGAAAAAGTTCATGATGATGCCGACCAGGATGCCACCGACGGCAGCGCCCGGCAGGCTCGAGAAGCCGCCGACCACGGCCGCCGTGAATGCCTGCAGCATGAAGGACGGAACGGTGGTGGAGCTGAGGAACGTCGTCGGCACGATCAGCAGTGCGGCGACAAGGCCAAGGACGGCGCCGGCGAGCCAGGAAAACAGGTGCACCGAACGCAGGTTCAGCCCGCAGACCTCACAGGCGAACGGATTGGTCGAGACCGCGCGAAACGCGACGCCGAGCTTGGTGCGCTCGATGATGGCGAACAGGCCGCCGACGATCGCGAGCGTCACGGCGAGGACGGTGAGATCGTAGGAAGAGACGCGGATTGCGCCCAGGCTGAAGTTAAAGCGCGGCACAGGCAGGTCGAGGTTGACGATGTCGGCGCCGAACACGAGCTGCACGGCGCCTTGCAAGATCAGCCCGATGCCGAGGGTTGCGATGGTGGAGGCGAGATCGGACCTGAACACGATCGGCGCGATCAGGACATAGCTCATGACGGCGACCGCACACGCAATGCCGAGCGCCAGCGCCACCGCACTGCCCCAGGACAAGCTGAGCAGGCTGCCGCTGGAGAAGCCGTAGACCACGAAGGCTCCGAGACAGGCGAGATTGCCGTGCGAGAAATTCACCACGCGCGAACTCTTGAATACCATGACGAGGCCGAGGGCGCCGACGCCATAGAGACAGCCGGAGATGATGCCGGACCACAGCAGCGGCAGGATATCCCTGAAAAATCCCGGCACGCTCACTCCTGCCCTTCGCCGGGCACGCCGCCCTTCTCGATGAACTCGATCACGCCGGGGAAATAGCGGCCCGAGAGACCCTGACGGCATGCGGCGTCGTAATAGCGGCGCGCGAGCTCGGCGACACCGGGACGGATGCCGGTATCGGCCGCGAGCTGAAGCACATAGTCGAGATCCTTCAGCACATATTCCGGCGGAAAGGCCTTTTCCGGAAAATTGCGCGGCAGCATCGCCTTGGTGCCGTGATTGCGCAGCACGAAGCTGTCGCCGGAGCCTTTCGACACGGCGCCGAGCAGCGTCTCGGGCTTCACGCCGGCGCGCTCGCCCACGACCATCATCTCGGCAAGCGCCAGCGTGTTCTCGAACACCAGCGCGTTGTTGATCAGCTTGACGACCTGGCCGCAGCCGACCTCGCCGCAATGGGTGACGTCGGACCCCATGTAGTCGAGCAGCGGCTTGATCCGCGCGAACACGGCGGCTTCGGCGCCGACCATGATGCTGAGCTCGCCGCGCTGCGCGGCCTCCCGCGTGCGTGCTACCGGCGCATCCGCGAATAAATGGCCACTGGCTTTCAGCCGGTCGGACACGCTGCGCGCGAGCGCGACCGGGGTGGTGCTGAGATCGACGATCGTCGTTCCCGGCCGCGCCGCCTTCGCGATCCCGGTCGAGACCGCTTCCACCTGGGGACCGCCGGGCAATGACAGGAAGATCACGTCGGCGGCGGCAGCGAGTGCCTCGAGCGAGCTTGCTGCTTCCGCCTTGGTCTCGGACAGCGCCGCAACGGCCGCGGTGTCGCGGTCCAGCATCAGCACGCGGCCGGCATGCTTCTTCGCGACGTTCCGGCACATCGGACCGCCCATGACGCCGAGGCCGATGAAGCCGATGGTTTCGAGTGCGCTCATGACATCAATCCATCAACATGCCGCCGTTGACGTCGAGCACCGTTCCGGTGATCCAGTTCGACGCCGGCGAGCAGAGGAAGAGAATGCTTTGCGCGATATCCTCGGGCTGGCCGAACCGGCCCAGCGGCACGTTGCCGTTCGCAGACGGCGCCGCGCGATCGGTGACGGTTGCCCACATCGGCGTCTCGACCGGACCGGGCGCGATGATGTTGGCATAGACGCCCTTGCCGGCACCATTCTTGGCGACCCATTTCATCAGGCCGTGCACGGCGGATTTCGCCGCGACATAGGCGGGCCCCGACGCGACGCCGCCGATCTTGGCAGCGATCGAGCCGAGCGCCACGATCTTGCCGAAGCCGCGCTCGGCCATGACCGGATAGAGCTTGCGAACGGGATTGACCGTGCCCATCAGGTTGACGGCAAGTATCTTCTCCCACTCCTCGTCGGTCGACTGCGGCAATGGCGTGTTGGCGATCGTGCCGGCACAGAGCACGAGGATGTCGATCTTGCTGCGTGCCTTCAGCTCCTCGTCGATCAGCTTCTCGACGGCCGCCCGATCCGTCACGTCGCAGCGGCGATAGCTCGCTTTTGCGGGAAACTTGCCGCCATCAGCGACGATATCGGTGGCGATGACATCGGCACCGGCTTCGCAGAAGGCCGCAACCACGGCACGACCGATGCCGCCGGCAGCTCCCGTGATGAGGGCAGTTTGTCCGTCGAGACGCGAGGGGCCGCTCAAGGGCGCTCCAGCCATGTCGTACTTTCCTTGTTCTTCTTTGCAGGCTTCTTGGCAGTTAACGCGATCAGCGGGTGATCATGTCTTGCGATCACCCGCTGACGAGATCGGTTCAGGCGGGCTTGGCGTCGAAAGCCACCGCCGGATAGGGCTTGAAGTCGCGCACCATGGCGAAGGAGCCCTGCGCTTGCAGGATTGCTTCCTGACGTGTGCCGCGATGGTCGGATCCGGTGAAGGTCACCTGGCGCGCACCGCCGACCGAGGCATTGTTCAAGCTGTTGCCCGCCTCGATCAGATTGGCGCGCGTGATCGGCTTGCCGCTGTCGACCAGCGCACCGAAGATGCTGCCGAACAGCGCAGCATTGCTCCAGCCGTTGAGGCCGAACACGCCGACCGGATCGTTCGGATAGTATTTCGTCACGGCCGCGCGATAGGCCTTGATCTCCGGCTCTGCACTGTCGACCGGAAGCAGCCACGAGGAGAAGTAGACGCCGTTGAGCAGATCGCCGGTCAGCTTGTAGGTCGCGGGATCGGCGGTGAAGAACGGCGCGAACCAGGTGAGCTTGACGCCCTGGCGGTCGGCCGCCTTCAGCGCCGCCGCGAGGTTGGCATTGGAGCCGAACAGGATCGCAGCGTCGGCCTCTGCATTTGCCACGCGGCGGATGTGCGGCGTGAAATCCGTGGTCTTCACCTCGAACGGGACCGACTCCGCCGGCGTGAGCTTGTTCGCCTCCATGAAAAGGTCGAAGCCGCGTTTGGCGGAGCGGCCAAGCTCGTCGTTCTCCCATAACAGCGCGATCTTCTTGAGCTTCAGATCGTTGACGGCGAACTCGGCATTCGACGCCGCGGACCAGCCGTAGTCAGGCAAGAGCGGAAAGATGTTGGGCTCGGCAAAGAAGGCACTGGCGCCGCCGATCGGCCCGATCATCGCAAGACCGACTTCCTTCGCATAGGGAATGACGGCAACGTTGGTCGCCGTTCCCACCGCGGCCACCAGCGCGAAGATGTGGTTGTCCTCGACGAGGCGCCGGACCGCGGCGACGCTGCGGGCGGGATCGTAGCCGTCGTCGAGCGTCACATAGTTGATTTTCCAACCCTTGATGCCGCCGGCTTCATTGACGCTCTTGAAGTAGGCGTCGGCTGCGTGGGTGAGGATCGCGTAGAACGGGACAGGTCCCGTGATTGGGGTGAACCCGCCGATGGTGATGGTCTTGGCGGCGGCATCGACGCCGATCTCGTCGGCGAGGAGCGAAGTGCCGGGATAGGCCGACGCAAGCGCGGCAGCGCCAGATAGCTTGAGAAAGTCACGCCTCTTCATAGGCCCTCCCCGAGATCTGTTTTTCTTGTCCGAGGATCTTTAGCGAGAGGAGTTCGGCTGGTCAACATAAAATGCATTATGCATTATGTCGCGCTTCCCGACGCTCCAGCCAGGATCAGCTCGGCGCGACGGATGACCGGAGCATCGATCATCTTGCCGTCCAGCGCCACTGCGGCACCCTGCCCGTCTTTGGCGGCCTGGATCACCCGGCGTGCCCAATCGAGCTCATCGGCTGTTGGAAGGAAGGCCTCGTTGACCAGCTTGACCTGGGCCGGGTGGATGCAGAGCTTGGCGCCGAAGCCGAGCGCCTTTGTGCGGCCGACCGCCGCGCCGAAGGCCGCGGGATCCGTCCACGACGTCGTCACCCCGTCGATCGGCGGCGCCAGTCCGGCGAGCCGCGACTCCAAAACGATTTGCAGCCGGACCGGATCGAGCTCCTGCGCCGTCTCCGTCACCCCGGCATCGATACCGAAATCAAGATTGCCGAAGGCAAGCTGCGAAACCAGGCCGCTTTTGCCGATGCTGCGCAGCTCGGCATATCCCCTGACAGTTTCGATCAGCGCGATGATGTCGCATTGACCCTCCAGCAAACCCACAAGACGATTGAGAGCGCCCGGCTCGGCCTTCGGCAACATCAGCTTGGTCACGCCAGCGCGGCGGATCATCTCCATATCAGCGATGAAGAACGGACTGTCCGCGCCGTTGACACGCACGATCGCGTCCGCCCGTCCCATCCATTGCGCGATGAAGCCGCGCGCGGTTTCCTTGTCGGCGGGAGCCACCGCGTCCTCGAGATCGAGGATGACCTGATGGGCGCCGGACGCAGCCGCCTTGTCAAAACGCTCGGGCCGGCTGGCAGGGACAAACAGGAAAGAGCGGGATAAAGAGCTGGACATCGATCGTCAACCTCGATTATGCATTATGCATTATCGTTTGTACTTCTACCCTCCGCGATGGGGCGCGTCTATGGTAGTCGCGGGCAAATCGATCACGGGCGGCGGGCATTCGATGGAATATCGGACGAAAGAGGAGCAGGTCGCAGATTATCTCCGCGAGGGTATCATCTCGGGGCGGCTGCCGCGCGGCGTCCGGCTGAAGCAGACGGAGATCGCGCAGGAGCTGAAGATCAGCATCACGCCGGTCCGCGAAGCCCTGAAGCTGCTCGCGGCCGAGGGCTATCTGTCGAGCGACTCCTATCGCGGCGCCACGGTCGCACCATTCGACGTCGAAGCGTCCACCGAGATTCTGAAGCTGCGCATCACGCTCGAGACCCAATTGGTGGAAAGCGCCGTGCGCAACATTACCGCCGAAGAGATCGTGGAGCTGCGCGAGCTGGCGCGGCAGTTCGAGGCTGCGGCGCTTGCCGATGACAGCACCGCCGCACGCGGCATCAACTACCGTTTCCATCGGCGCATGTACGATTTCGCGCGCCTGCCGAAGACCCTGCACTTCGTGCAGGTGCTGTGGGCGCAATATCCGTTCGACGTCATCAACCGCATCGGCGGCCGAGCGGTCCGAGCGGCCAGGGAGCACAACGAGCTCCTGAAGAATGTGATCGAGGGCGACGTCGCCAGCGCGACACTGACGATGCGACAGCATATCGAGACGGGCTGGACCGAGTTGCGCAACAGCATGCCCGCAAGGTCGGAAGGTCCCGTCAAGTCGAAGAGCTCTGAGAAGGAGACGCTATGAAGCCGATGCTGCTCGTCATGGACATGCTGAACGACCTCGTTCACGAGAACGGCGGCGGCGCCAAGAGCTACGTGCCGCTGATGAAAGAGCGCGACGTGCTTGGCCGCACCCGGGCAGTGATCGCAAAGGCGCGCGCGGCCGGCGTGCTGATCGGCTATGTCCGCGTCGGATTTTCGCCCGACTACCGCGAATGCCCGCCCAACTCGCCGATCTTCTCCCGCGCCAAGGGCGCCGGCATGTTCAAGCTCGGCACCTGGGGCACGGAAGTGCATCCCGATCTCGCGCCGGCGGCGGGTGAATTCGACATCATCAAGCACCGGGTCAGTCCGTTCTACGGCACGTCGCTGGAGCCGATCCTGCGCGCCCATGGCGTGACCGATCTGTTCCTGTCCGGTGTCTCGACCAACGGCGTGGTGCACACGGGCGCCCGCGAGGCCCACGACCGCGACTATGCCTGCACGGTGCTGGAAGATTGCTGCGCCGGCGGCACCACCGACGAGCACGACAGCGCACTGCGTTGCCTCGGCCGCTTTGCCGCGATCAAGAACAGCGCGGATGTGAGTTTCGCTTGAGCGCTCTTCTTCCTTCTCCCCTTGTGGGAGAAGGTGGCGCGAAGCGCCGGATGAGGGGTCTCAATCCGCGTGCACAATTAAGAAGGTCACGCGCGGATAGAGACCCCTCACCCGTCTCGCCGCTCCGCGGCGAGCCACCCTCTCCCACAAGGGGAGAGGGCGCACCGTGCATGCCGCGGCGATTTAGCCTACGCCCCCAGCCAGCGCGGATTGATCGCCTGTTGGTAGGTGACGCCGCGCACGGCATCGCTGAACTTCAGCTCGAACTCCATATTGTGGGCGAACTGCTGCTCGGACAGCCTCGGAGGCACCGCAACAGTCATGCGCTGATCCGACACGGTATGCTTGACCAGCTCGAGAGCCGTCTGAAGGAAGTACCGTTCTTGCAGAATTTGCCCGGCCGCACCGGGATCGTTGCGGATCAGCTCCGATGCCTTTGTCATGCCGCGAACAAGCGAAGCGGCGACTTCCGGGTTCTTGTCGAGGAAATCCGGCCGGCCGCACAGCACGGTATAGAGGAAGTTCTCGATCCCCGGCACTTCGCCGTGTGAGGGGCGCGCGGCCCAGACCGCAAGCCCCTCCTCGACCGCCTGGTTGTTTGCGGGCGCAGTCGTGTTGAAACCATCGATCTGGCCGGAGCGTAGCGCCAGGTACATCTTGTCGAGCTTGACCACCGTGAGGCTCACGTCCTTCTCCGGATCGAGCCCGCCGAGCGAAAGCAGATAGCGCCAGATCTTGTCGGTGCCGCTGCCACGGCCGGAGATCGCGAGCGTCAATCCCTTCATGCGGGCCATGCGCTCCTTCAGCGGCATGTCCGCGGCAAGGCCGATCTTGTCGGCCGTCTTCTTGCTGATCACGGCGTCGCTCGCATATTGCGACATCAGCGGAGCAAAAGCGTTGATCTTCTGGCCCTTGGCGACTGCGAGGATCACGTCGCTCATCACAAGACCGGCAACGTCGACGCTGCCGCCGAGGATCGCCGCCATGCTGTTGGTGCCGCTGCCGGTGTCGATCAGGGAGACATCGAGGCCTGCCTCCTTCATGAAGCCTGCCGCAGTTGCCACCAGCAGCGGCAGATAGGCGAATGTGTAGCCGCCGATCGCGATCGTGACCGGCCTTCCCGCCGCTTGCGACCAGCCAGGCGTGACCGAACCCGCCAACGCCCCCGCGGCCAGACCGCTCAACAATGTCCGACGCGTGATCATGATATCCTCCCTTTATTCTTGTTTCGGCAAAATCCGCTCACCGCCAGCGGAAGATCCAGCCTTCCAATCGTCCGAGCGCTTCGTTCAGGAGGGTGGTGACGACCATCAGCGCGAACAGCGCGGCAAACACGCCGGCAGTGTCGAGTTGCCCCGCCGAATTCTGCGTGAGATAGCCAATTCCGGCGTTGGAGGCCATCATCTCGGCCGCGACCGCGCCGACGAAGCCATAGGGCAGACCGAGCTTCAATCCCGTGAACAGCCATGGCAGCGCAGACGGGAAGACCACGATGCGCTGGACCGCGAGCTTGCCCGCACCCATGGTCCGCAGGGCATCGACCATCTTCAGGTCCACCTCGCGCACACCGCGCAAGGTCGAGAAGAACACCAGGAAGAAGACGCTGATCGCGGCGAGCACGATCTTGGGCGCAAGCCCGATGCCGAACCACATGATGAACAGCGGCGCGAGTGCGACCTTGGGTACGCCGTAGATCGCCGTGACGAAGGGATCTACGGTGCGGTGCAGGGTGTCGTTCGCGCCGACCAGCAGCGCAAGCAGAACGCCGGCGGTCGCACCGAGCACGAAGCCGGCAAGAGTTTCCTTGAAAGTAATGAGCAAATGATAGGCGAGCTGACCGTCGGCAATCCACGCCACCAGTGTTTTGAACACGGCCGCTGGGCTGCTGACCCAAAACGGATCGAGCAGCGTGCCGGATGCGGCCTGCCAGGCGCCCAGCATCGCAACCACGAAGATCGTGCGATAGAGCCACACGCGACTGGAGAGTCCGATCAGCGGTTCGGCTTGCGTTTCGGACAACACCTGTGTGCTCATGACGACCGCCTTGCCGGTGCTTCGAGGGCCGCCCAGAGCCGCCGATAATGCTCCTCGAACGCGGGATGGAAGCGCACTTCGTGCACCTGGCGCGGCCGCGGAATGGTGATGGGCTCATCGATCCTGATCCGGCAGGGACGCGGCGAGAACACCAGCACGCGGTCGGCGAGCGTGATCGCTTCGACGATGTCGTGGGTCACGAACACCACGGTCTTGCGCCGCGCCGACCACAGCTTCAGGAGCTCGGCCTGGAGCACCAGCTTGAGCTGGGCATCGAGCGGCCCGAACGGCTCGTCCATCAGCAGCACCGGCGGGTCGTAGATCAGCGTGCGGGCCAGCATCGCGCGCTTGCGCATACCGCCGGATAGCTGGCTCGGATAGTGGCGCTCGAAGCCATCGAGGCCGACCTGCCCGATGAGATCGCGGACGCGCGCGGAGATCTCGGCGCGATCGATATTGCGCAGCTCGAGCGGCACCGCAACGTTCTGCTCCACCGTCCGCCACGGCAGCAGGCTGTCATGCTGCGTGAGATAGCCGATCCCGGTATTGACCGCCGCGACCGGCTCGCCCTGACACAACACCGAGCCTGCGGTCGGCCGATCGAGGCCGGCAAGCAGGTTCAGCACCGTCGACTTGCCCGAGCCGCTGGGGCCGACGATGGCGAGAAACTCGCCACTCTGAAGCGAAAAATTCAATCCACTCAGCACTTCGACCTGGCCGCTGCGCGAATTAAAGGTCTTGCCGACCCCACGCAATTCCACCGCAGAAGCGCACGGCACTTCGCCATCTTGCGCAGGGACAACAGACAGGTGTGCCGATCTCATCGCCTTCGCCTCCCCTGTACTTTTCTTGTTCTTGTTCCCGTCCCGATGGCCTCAGACTTCTGCGGCGGCGCGCATCGCGAGCGCGCCGCTTTGCCCGCTGGCCCAGAGGTCGAGCATGCGCCCATCCCCCTTCCCTTCGAGCTTGAACGGAGATGTCACGAACAGCGGCGAGACGCCCCTGAACTCGAACGACTTGAGCGGCTTGCCGGCCCGCCTCTCCGCAAAGCCTTGCAACAATGTTGCTGTCAGAGGTCCATGCACAACGAGATCGGGATAATTCTCCTCCGATTGCGCGTAGGCCTGGTCGTAGTGGATGCGATGGCCGTTCGAGGTCAGCGACGAATAGCGGAACAGGAGCACGGTGTCGGGCTGAAACACTTCGGACCATGCGCCGTCCTGCGGAGCGGAAGTGGCCGCAGGCGCAGGCGATCCAGGCGCTGCGGCCTCGCGATAGACGATGTCCTGCTCTTCGGTGATGCATGCTGTGCCATCGCAGACAATGCTATGGCTGACGGTGACAAACACCAGCTTTCCGGCCCGTCCAGACTTGGCCTCGACCTTCAAGATGGTGCTCTCACGCACGCCCTCTCCGCCGATCGTCAGCGGCCTGTGGTAGGTGAGCCGCCCGCCGGCCCACATGCGGCGCGGCAGCGACACTGGCGGTAGGAATCCGCCGCGCTTCGGATGTCCGTCCGTTCCCAGCTCCAGCCGCGGCATGAAGCGGTTGAAGAAGATCCAGTGCCACCCGGGCGGCAGCGCGGCTCCTGTCGCGTGCTGCCCTTGCACTCCGAGCGTGGCGGCCAGCGCGGCGACACGATCCGGCGCGATCCGCTCACGGATCGTCTCCTTGCGCCCGACCCAGGCCTGCCAGTCCTCATCAATCAGTGCTGCACTCTCGCTCATCACGGCAACTCCACTTCAAGCGATCAATAAATGACCTGCTGATCCATCAGGCTCTGGCGGTCCTCGCGACTGAGGCCGAGCAGTTCGCCGAATACATAGTCTTCGTCTTCGCCAAGGCGCGGCGTGCCGCGCGTCATGCCGACGTCCGACTTCGAGAACCGGATCGGAGCCTTCAGCGCAGCGCGCTGGCGCCCGGTCGTATCCTCGACATCAACGACGGTCCCGCGCTCGCGCAGGTGCCGGTCATGGGCGATGTCCTCCATGTTGCAGGAGACATGCGCGGCAATGCCGGCGGCCTGGAGCCGCCGCTCGGCCTCGCCCGCTTCGCGCGTCATCGTCCAATGCTCGATCTCGCCATGCAGCACCTGGCGATGCGTGTGCCGGCTCGCGGCGGTCTGAAACCGCGGATCGGACAAGAGAGGCGGCGCATCGATCAACTTGACGAGGCTCCGCCACTCGTCGTCGGTACGAACCGCGATGGTCAGCCAGCGATCCTCCTCGCGGGTCCGAAACACACCGTGGGGCGCCATACGCAGATGGTCGTTGCCGATCCGCGCCGGGTTTCCTCCCGCGGCGGCGAACAGCAGCGCCTCCCCGACCAGCGAGCAGGCCACCTCGCGCGCGCTGACATCGACATGACCGCCTTGCCCGGTTCGGCGCAGCCGATAGACGGCTGCCACCGCGGCCATCGCCGCGTTCATGCCGACGCTGTGATCCATCACGTGCCGCATCTCGACCGGCGGCCCGTCCGCGTAGCCGGTGAGATAGCCGAGCGCGCCCCAGGCGCCGAACAGCGGCGCGTAGCCAGCGAAATGCGAGTCCGGCCCGCTCTGGCCCGACGACGACACCGACACCATCACGACGGACGGCTTCAGCGCGGCCAGCGCCGCATAGCCGAGGCCAAGCCGCTGCATCACGCCGGGCCGAAAACTCTCGCAAACGAGATCGCTCGCTGCGACCAGCTTTTTGGCAAGCGCGATGCCCTTGGCATCCTTCAGATTGATGCGCACGGAAAGCTTGTTGGACGCAACCTGGTCGAAGCTCGCAGGCCCCATCCGGCCATAGACCGGGTGCGGTTTGCGGAAGATGTCCGGCCTGGCCGCACTCTCGATCTTGATGCACTCCGCGCCAAGCTGCGACAGGATGTGGGTGCAGAACGGCCCAGCGGCGTGCAGCGTGAAATCGGCGATGCGGACTCCGGAAAGCGGCTTCATGAAACCTCCGCGACAGCAGCCGGCCGTTCGCGATGGCGCCTGGCCGTGAGCAGGTGCTGATGTTCGCCGAGCCGGGGCGGCCCAGCGCTCAAGGGCAACGCCGCACCGTCGACATGAAAGGGTGCCGACAGCACCGGCAGACGACCGGCGCCTGGAATCTCGACGGGCTGAAACAAGTCACGCGCGCGCTCATGCGGACCCGACAGGACCTCGGCCGGGCTGGCATATTTCGCCATGGGCACGCCAAGCGCTTGCGCCCGCGCGACGATATCGGCGGTCCGCAGCTCGCGCGCCCAGGCACGAACGACCCGGTTGATCTCGGCGCCACGGCGGCTGCGCTCCAGCGAGTCCGAAAGCGCGGGGTCGAGCATCCAGTCGGGCCGCCCCATCAATTCGATCAGGCCGCGCCACTGCCGCTCCTCGAGCGTGAGCAGCTCGACATAGCCATCGGCACATTCGAGCACGCCGCCATATTTGAAGGAGCGCGTGCTGCGGTGCTCCAGTGAGCCGTCGCCGAAACGCTGAAGCGCAAATGCGCCAACCGCGAGTGTCGCATCCTGCACAGAGACATCGACGGCTTCCGCGCCGTCCTGGTCACGGCCGACCAGCGCCGACAGCGCACCGAGTGCGGCGACCACGCCGCCCTGATACTCGGCGAAATGACCGTAGACCTTCAGCGGCGGGCGTTCGGGAAAGAGTTCAGCGGCAAGGCCGTTGGGAAGCAGGAATCCCTCACCTGAGGCGTGGATCAGGTTGATCTCTTCGGCCTGCCAGTCCGCCTTCGGCCCGACCGCGCCGAACGGCAACACCGACACGTCGATCAGCTTCGGATAGCGGGTCCTGAGGGTCTGCTCCTCGAGGTCCAGGCGCGCACGCTCGTCGGGGCGAAGATCATGGACAAGGACATCGGCGGTCGACAGTAGCGCGGACAACCCTGCCCGCCCGGCCGGCGTGTTGAGATCGCTTGTGATGCTCTTCTTGCCCGCCGCCAGAAACGCGAACAGCGCGCTGGCCTCGTTGGCCGGCGGAAGAAACGGCGGCTCACGGCGGAGAGGATTGCCTTCGGGCGGCTCCACGAGAACCGTCTCGGCGCCGAGGGTGGAGAGAAGCCGGCCGGCATGGCTCGCCGCAACGCCGCGCGAGATTTCGACGACGATCACTCCCGCAAGCAGCGGCGCAACGGCCCCGTCCATCATGGCAACGCTTCCTCTTGTTATTCTTGGTTGGGCCCGAAGCGTGATGTCAACCACGCTTCGGTTGTTGTCGAGCTTGGCCCGGCGGGCTTCAGCGGATCGTCGACAGTTCGAGCTCGAGCCCCGCTCCGTCGAAGAACACACGGTTCTTCACGTCGCGCGACGGCAGCATCACGGTTGCGAGGCCCGGCGTGGTCAGTTCGCCGCGCTGGTTCTCGCCCCAGATCTCGAGATCGACGAGAGCAAAGCCGTCCTTGACGTACTTCTTGCTGATCTTGCCCTTGCACCAGGTGGAATCGCCCATGGTGTTGAAGCGCCGCATCTCGGTCCGCACGCGCTTCAGGAAAGCGGCATCACCCATCCAGTTGCTGACGAGGCTGGCGAGCCAGGACGAGCGCTGCGGGCCGTAATCATAGGTGCCGGGCACGCCGACCTCCTTGGCCACGGACTCACGGTGATGCCCGATGCCGGTATATTCGATGCCGCCGCCGGCTTCCGGGTTGCGAAAGAAATGGCCGGGATGCTTGACCGCAGATTTCAGCACGATGCCGTGGGTGTGACCGCGGCCGCAACCGACCAGGAAGCCCATCGTATCCATCAGCGAGAGCGGGCCGCGCACGATCGGCGGCAGCTCGTCGCCCTCATTGACGTCCTCGAAGTAGCGCATCGTTCCGCCGCGGATCTGCTCGTCCTCCTTCAGGATGGCTTCGTCGAGCGCGGCAAATTCGTCAGCCGTGTATTCGTAAGGCTTGACGTCCCTGTACTTGCCGGCGTCGCGCGCGGCCTTGCGCTCGTGGCGCGTGCAGGTGCCAAGTGCGCGGGCGACCATCTCGCCGCGCTGGTTGGAATAGGTGGCCTCGACATATTGCAACACGAGACGGCCGGAGAACTTGCTTTCCTTCTCCTCGATGCCGACGACGCGCTCGATCGCGGTGATGCGGTCGCCGGGACGGATGTGGCGGAACAGCTCCCAGTCATTGCCGGCGTAGAAGCCGTGCACGCCCGGAAGACCCCAGCGGGTGCGGCCGATCCAGCCAAACGCCATCGGGAACATCGGATGGGCGACGTTGCTACCGTGACGGCTCTGGCGCCCGTGCTCGGCATCGCGATAGAGCGGATTGAGGTCACCGATGCCGTTGCAGAAATTGCGGATCGTGTCTTCGGTGGCGTCCTGGAGGTACGGCCCCTCCGGGCGAAGCTGAAGCCCGATCATGCCGCGCGCCTGCGCGATCGCCTCGTCAGTGATTTTTCCTTCCGCCGGGGCGTGGCCAACCTCTTTTTCTCTTTCCATGACGTCCGACATCTTCGTCTCCAATCCCTGTTTGAGTTGAGCTTTTCTAAACGGCAGGTTTCATCGCGCGGGCCAGCGCCGACGCTCCGGCGGAGGCAAGACCGTCGAGATCGCGCGCGATGACGACGCCGGCGCGATCGAGTGCCTCGACCTTGGCGACCCAGCTCTCGGCATAGGAACCGATCATCGCGGCGGCATGTCCCATCTTCTTGCCGGCCGGGGCGGTGCGGCCGACCAGAAGGGCCGCCGACGGTTTCGCATCCGGTCGTTTCGCGTATTCGGCGAGCGCATATTCTTCCGAGCCGCCGATCTCACCGAGATAGACGATGGCGCGCGTCTCCGGATCATCGTGGAACAGCCCGATCGCCTCTGCCGCGTTGACGCCGCGCACGGGATCACCGCCGATGCCGATGACGCTGGTCTGACCGAGACCAGCCGATGACAGGCGAAAGCAAGCCTCATAGGACAGCGAGCCGCTGCGGGAGATCACGCCGATCGGCCCGGGCGCGTAGCAGAAGGACGGCATGAAGCCGAGCTTGGCCTTGCCGGGCGAGATAAGGCCGGGCGAGTTCGGTCCGACCAGATGCGCCCCGTGATCGAGCGCCGCCGCGCGCATTTCCATCGCGTCCAGCACCGGCAGACCGTCGCCGGGATAGGCGATCAGCGGACAGCCGGCTTCGATCGTCTCCAGCACCGCATCGAGCGCGACGACAGCCGGCACATAGACCAGCGCGGCATTGGCGTGGGTTTCCTTCATCGCTGCCGCGACGCTGGAGAACACCGGAACGCCTTCGATGGTCTGGCCGCCGCGCCCCGGTGCCACGCCGGCAACAACCCTGGTGTGGCTCTGCTGGAGGTCTTTGACGGAGAACGTTCCGAATTTTCCGGTGATGCCGACGATCAGCACGCGCGCATCGGCATCGAGAAGAATGCTCATGACCGCGCTCCCGCAACGCATCTGACGATGTCGAGGACGGCCGCCTCCAGCGTCGCATGGTTCTGGCGGCCGGCCTCGCGGAGGATGGTCGTTGCAAGATCGCTGCGCGTACCGTTCAGGCGCAGTGTCACCGGCTTCGAGGAGGTTCGCTTTGCCAAAAGCTCAACCAGTGTTTTGGCCACACGGTCGGTGTGCAGCCCGCCGCCGAACATGCTGACCAGAATGCCCTTCACGTTGGGCGCGCGATCGAGCAGGTCGAAGGCAAGTCCGAACCCCGCGGGCGTCGGATTTCCGCTGACGTCGAGAAAACAGGCCGGCTGCGCGCCGGCGCCGTCGATCGCATCCATCGCGGCCATCGTCATGCCGGCACCGCCGGAGATCAGCCCGATCTCGCCATCGAGCCAGACCAGCATCAGATTGGCCTCTTCGCACGACCGGATGTCGCGCTCCGCCTTGTCGCGCGACGCCGCAATGGCGGACGCGGTAGCGGCCTTGCGGAAGGCTGCGGCCTCGTCCAGGACGATCTTGGCGTCCGCGGCGATGAGCGAGCCACCTTTGGCTACGACCAGCGGATTGATCTCAACCGTGGTGCATTCGTTGGCCTGCGCGATCTCGAGCAAGCGGCGCGCAATGGAGATGACGCGCTCGCGCACCTTGGTGTCGCTCTCGACCGGCTCGAGCAGAGCGCGAAAAGCGTGAGCACGAAAATTGCGGACGAGCCCGACCGGATAGCTCAGCGGCGGCGGCCCATCCTCGATGTTGACCCCGCCGCGTGGCGAATAGAGCACGTTGAAGCCGCCGACCCGGCTGTCGATCGCCACGGCGAGATAAAGCTCGCGCTCGATGTCGAGCCAGCTCTCGACCAGCACGGAGGACGGCGCCTCGCCTGCGAAGCGCATCGCCATGATCGCATCGAATGCGCTTGCCAGCTCCGACGAAGAATTCGCCTTCCGGATCCCGCCGGCCTTGCCTCGCCCTCCGGCTGCGACTTGCGCCTTGACCGCAACCGGGAAATCGACCCGGCAACCGCGGACCTCGTCCAGCGATCGCAGTTCGTGGCTTGAAGGTGTGGTGACGGCCGCGGCGCGCAGCAGCGCCTTGCCCTGGGCTTCGGTGATTAGCATGAATGCATAATGCATTCTATTTGACGCCCGTCAACGCTTCGAGGTGGAAATTTTCCACGTTCCCGGTGGCAGAGGGTTGAATATTGGAGAGTTTTGACCAGCCCTTGCTGGTCAAGCGATGCAGCCCTGGAGAATAATGCATTTTCTGGCCAGTGAACTACGCCACTTGCCCCCTTTAGAAGCCGCGGCCCGGCGCCCTCCCGCCACAACTGAAAACGCTCCGTCCGCGATGGACGGTCCTCGACGTCTGGGGTTGTTGAGAGAGGCTTCGCGGAAGCTATGGATCGGCCAACTGGCTTTCGCGTTGGCTGACGAGGGGACCTACACTGCCGCAAGCGAAGGCCTCGACGGTGCGGTCGCCCGCGCAAAGCTCTACGTCGAGGCGGGCGCCGACGCAATCTTCCCGGAAGCGTCCAACGTGCATTTCGCGGTCATATGCGCTTTCAGATCGACTTCCAAGTTGGCGTGCGGCTGCGCACCGCCTGTTACCTTGCACCCTTCAACCGGTCCGCCATGCGCTCCGCGATCGCGACCGTCGTCAGATGGGTGTTGGCGCGCGGGACCTCCGGCATGATCGAGGCATCGATCACGCGCAACCCCGTGCATCCGATCACCCGGCATTCGCGATCGACGACCGAGCGCGCATCATCCGGCGCGCCCATCCGGCAGGTGCCGCTGGCGTGCTGCGCGTCGCTACACTCGGCAAACAGCCAGTCATCCAGCTCTGCGTCGCTGAACGGCTCGTCCATGGAGCGTCCGCTGGCGCCATAGTCGACGCGGTCAGCGATATCGGTCACCGCAGGCTGCAGACAGATATCACGCAGCCGGCGGACGCCGTCGCGCATGCGCAAGAGATCGCGAGGGTCGGACAGCATGCGCTCCTCGACTTCAGGATCGACCTCGGGGTCAACAGTCACGATGCGGACGTGGCCCTGGCTGAAGGCCTGATAGACAGACACGGCGATGCGTCCCAGCGAGACTTCAGCCATCGATTGCTGTGAGCGGGCGAGATTTCCCGCGATCATGATCATGTCGTTGTCGCCGGAATCTGCGAGGCCGGACGAGTAGCGCAGGCAGCAATTGGTGTGCCGGTGCATCAGGGTGCTGACCTGGCTGCCTTCGCGCAAATGCAGCAGCGCGTTGACGATCGGATGGTCCAGCAAATTCTCGCCCACCGGCAAGTCCGCGCGGATGGGGATGCCGAGATTCTCCAACAGGGCGGCGGGCCCAATGCCGGAGCGCTGCAGGATGGCCGGCGAATGGATGGCGCCGGCGCAGAGGATCACCTCACGCGTCGCGCGGGGCGTGAAGGATTGGCCGTTGACGCGGACCCGGACGCCGCTGGCGTGCAGTCGGTTACCTTCGAAGGTGATGGTATCGGCCAGAGCATGACCGACGATGTCGAGGTTGGCGCGACCGCGCGCCGGCTCCAGATAGCCGTCATTGGTGGAGATCCGTAAGCCAGACTCGCTGTTGATGGCATAGGGCGAGACGCCGGTGCCACCAGGCGCGTTGTGATCCTCACACCAGCCATAACCGAGGCCGAGCGCCGACGCGCGCAGCGCCCGGTCGACATTTCCCCAGTCCGGGATCGGAGCGCGATACACCGGGATCGGACCGCGATCACCATGATAGGGTGCGTCGGGGAAATTCTTGTCCGTTTCCAGCTTACGGAAATAGGGCAGCAGTTCGTCCCATGACCAGCCGGCGCAGCCCGCAGCCGCCCAGCGGTCGATGTCGTCGGGAACGGCGCGGATCGCGATCTGGCCATTGATGGTCGAGCTGCCGCCCATGGCGCGGCCACGCCAGAGCAGCAGCGGCTGCTGCCGCTCGGTGCGTCGCGCCAACAGTTTTGGCCAGCGGAAATCGTCATCACCGATGGCGCGCATCGGATTCGGAATGCGGATGTGTTCCGGTGTGGTCGCGGTGCGGAGATCTTGCCCGGCCTCGAGCAGCAGCACACGATGCGCGGGCTCTTCGCTCAGGCGTGCCGCCAGCGTCGCTCCGGCAGACCCGCCGCCGATGATGATCGTATCATATTCCTGTTCAATCACGTCTGGTCACATCCCCTGATCGCGCTTTCGATATTCTCCTGAGCACCGGCGCGGCCATCGCTGGTTTTCACGCGGTCAGCCGGCTCCCGCCTGACGTAACGTGATCCGCGTCAACTCGGATGGACGCCCCAGCCGTATCGCAAATCCTGGCCACAGCGCAGTGCCATTGTTCACGTAGAGCGTCATCCCGTCGACATTGTAGCGACCCGAGACGAAGCCGGCGTTTGCGGGTGCGGCCAATCGATCGATGCCCCAAATCAGCCCTCCGTGCGTATGCCCCGACAGTTGCAGAGCTACGCCGAGTTTGGCGGCATGCCGCGCGTCGCTCGGCTGGTGGTCGAGCAGGATGACAGGGGCGTCGTTGGGAATGCCTTGCAGGATCGCGTCAAGGTCGCGCACGGGACGCCCCCCGCGGCGCGAGGCCCGGTCGGTGATGCCCGCGAGGACCAGCTTGCCACTCTCCCGCTCGATGACAACATGCCTGTTTTCGAGCGATAACAGACCGAGCGCTGCGAAGTGGGCCATCCACCCGTCGTAGCCAAAGATGTATTCGTGATTGCCCGAGATCACGTAGACGCCATCGGTCGCCTTCAAATCCCGTAACGGCTCGATGTCAGTGCGTCGCGCATCGAGCGTGCCGTCGATCAGATCGCCCGTGATCGCGATCAGGTCAGCACCGAGCTTGTTCGATCGCTCGACGACAACGCGCGCCCAGGAAGCGGGAAACAACCGGCTGATGTGAAGATCGGTCAGTTGCAAAATGGTGTAGCCGTCAAATTGCGGCGGAAGCCCGTGGATGCCGATTTCGAGGTCTTTCAGCGGCGGAATTCGCATGGCCTGATGGACGCCGATCGCGGCCGCGACGGCGGCTAACGCAGCCAGTCCGTAGCGGACTTGGTCGGGCGCGCTCACGACGCCACCATTGAAGGGGATTGCGAGCAGAAGCCCCACATCGAGCGCCAGTAGCAACAACGCCAGCAGGACGATCGCGCCGAACGCCCAGTTGAAGAGGGCGACCACCGGACGTGGAAACTCGGGAGAAAACACCGAGCCCGACGAGAGCTCGCTCCACCGGTGAAACTGCAATGCGGCCAATGCAAGCACTGCCGCCACGATCTTGACCCAGAGCGACAAATCTATCGGCCATAAGAAGCGGGTCAGGATCAGCAGATAAATCAGGCCGAATATGATTTGGGGAATCGGTCCTCTCCACAACAGACTGGTACCGCCTTCTTACACAAAGCCCGGCACGATCTCGACTCGAATAGCTTCAGTGGCGGCTTCACAGGCTCGTTTAAAGATGCGGCATGGTGGTGACTTGCCCCGTCGCCCGATGTGGGCCGGGAGCTCGTCAGGGCTCCCTTGGATGTTTTTTCTCGCGATCACGTATCGGACAGAAGCAATCCTCCAGCGACCGACGCGCATTCGCAACGCGGTTCCATTGCCCCGAGTTCGGCCGAATAGCATTTATGGGGTGCTTTCCGTGGCGAATCGTTGCCAGTGACGTTCCGGCGAAAGGGACATCCGGCCGATTTGCCCGATATCACTGAGGATTCCTGCTGTGCGCTTCGTCCGATCTCTTCGCTTCCTCGCCGCATCCATTGTGACCGCTTCGATGCTGATCAGCTCGAGCGGCGCGATCGCCGGTGCTTGGCCGAACCGCACCATCAAGCTGGTCGTGCCGTTTCCTCCTGGCGGGGCCGCGGATACCGTCGCCCGCGTTTACGCCGACAAGCTGAGCGAAACGCTCAAGCAGCCCGTCGTGATCGAGAACAAGGCCGGCGCAGGCACAGCAATTGCCGCCGAAGCCGTCGCCGGCGCGGATCCCGATGGCTATACGTTGTCCCTGGCTCCCGCCGGCCAGCTCACCATCCTGCCGCACATCAACAAGGAGATCAGGTACAATCCCTTCACCAGCTTCGCGCCGGTTTCGAACCTGGCGACGGTGCCCTACGTGCTGGCAGCCAGCCCGGACACGCCGGTCTCGACCGCCAAGGAGCTCGTCGCCGCAGCGAACAAGGATCCCGGCAAGCTGACCTATTCGTCCTGCGGTCCCGGAACGCTCTGCCATTTGAGCGGCGAGCTGTTCCAAAGCCAGACCGGAACGAAGCTGCTGCACGTGCCGTTCAAGGGCAGTGCGCCGGCGGTGAACGCCCTCTTGGGCAACGTCGTCAATCTGTCGTTCGATACACTCACGGTGCTCGCGCCGCAGATCCGCGACGGCAAGGTCAAAGGCCTCCTCGTCACCAGCCGCGAACGGTCGCCGCAGCTTCCCGACGTCCCAACCGCTGCCGAAGCCGGCGTGTCGGACTTCGTCGTCGATTCCTGGTTCGGCCTGGTCGCGCCCGCAGGTACTCCGGCTGACATCATCGAGCGCTTGAATGCCGAGATCGTCCGCATCGGAGCCCAACCCGATGTTCGAGCTCGCCTGGAGGCTCAGGGACTGCTTGTTACCACCTCTACGCCAGAGGGTTTCCTGGACATCATCAAGGCCGACTACGGCCGCTGGGGCAAGCTCATCAAGGATTCCGGAGTCGAAGTCTTTTGAAGGCCGCAAGAGGCGTGGTGGCACCAAACTGCGAATGCATCGGTGCCTCGAACGCCAGACTGCCGTCGATCATGATGGAATAGCCATTGCGGGCGCCAGCGTTCCGCAGCCGTCACAGGTCACTCGTTGAAGGACGTGGAGGCTATTCTCGATGCGAACGACATCCAGCTCGCAGAAGCCGCGGCGCTGAAGCTCGAAGCGAGAACAGAACCGTAAATGGTGGTGTAAACGGCACTGGTTCTGCCGTTTGCTCAAACCACCAAGCGTTTGACTTATATGGCAGGCGCACCAGGGCTCGAACCTGGGACCCGCTGATTAAGAGTCAGCTGCCGCTTAAATATAGTCAATGACCTACCAATCGCACCTCCGGCCTTACCCGGCCACTACCGGGCATTCGTCGCACGATCATATCCAGCCAAATCGGCTAACGTCTAAAGAGAGGCCGCAAAAATAGCGTCAGCCCCATGGCACCAAGAAACTGGTGCGGATCGTAGACGATGGGGTCGACCATCGTCTGAGCATAGGCAAGCGCGGTGACGACGTCAGTATGCGTGGCACTCTCGCCGCCGGCCTTGAACGCCAGCCATTTGGCCGCGGCGATCTTCGAGGCGCAGGGAGCGGCGGATTGGCGCCACTCCGTCGTCTCTTACAATTTAAGGGCAAACGGATCACGCTCTTCGTTCGAAAAATCGATCATGACGTTTTTGGTCTGCAAGAATTCATCCAATGCCGCCACCCCGCGTTCCTTGCCAAATCCCGACTCCTTGAAGCCGCCGAACGGCGCCATCGCGCTGGAGGCGCGATAGGTGTTGACCCAAACCGTTCCCGCGTGAACGGCCCGCGAAACACGCAATGCCCGCGACAAGTTTGTCGTCCAGATTCCGGAAGCCAGGCCATACTTCGTGTCGTTGGCGATGCTGATCGCCTGCTCCTCCGTATCGAAGGGAATAATCGACAACACAGGCCCAAACACCTCGTCCTGGGCAATCGCCATCTTGTTCTCAACGCCGGTGAAGATGGTTGGCTCGATGAAAAGGCCGTTCCCCAAACCATCGCCTGCCGCAGGCTTTCCGCCGCAAGCGAGAACCGCCCCCTCCCTTTGGGCATCACCGATGCATTTGAGGATACGATCGAACTGCGGCGCGTTCGCCACCGTTCCCATTTCGGTCGTCTTCTCCAGTGGATTGCCCAGCCTGATCTTCTCGGCCCGGGCGACGAGCCGCTTTGCGATTTCATCATGAATTGAACGCTGAACAAGGAGCCGCGAGCCTGCGATGCACGTTTGCCCGGTTGCGCCGAAAATGCCGGCAAGAGCTCCGACAGTCGCCTTGTCGAGATCCGCGTCTTCGAAGATGATGTTGGGAGACTTGCCGCCCAGCTCCAAGGTCACCGGAACGAGAGAACGCCCGGCTTCCGCTGCAATCTGGCGCCCGACATTCGGGCTCCCCGTGAAGCTGACACGATCAATTCGGCCGCTCGTAAGCAGCGCCTGCCCCGTCCTGTAGTCGCCGGTCACGACATTGACGACACCCGCAGGAAACCCCGCCTCCCGGATCAGCTCGGCGAATTCCAGCGTCGTCACGGATGCATGCTCGGAAGGCTTGATGACGACGCAATTGCCCGCCGCAAGCGCCGGAGCGAGCTTGTTGGCAAGCAAGCCCATCGGCGAATTCCAGGCGGTGATGAGAGCCGCCACGCCGATCGGCTCCCGGCGCGTGAAGTCGAACACGTCGCGCTGATCCAGCGGAATCGTATCACCGAATATCTTGTCGGCGCAGCCCGCGAAGAACCGATAGGCGCGCGCGGCAAAATGCATCTGTCCGTGGGTCTCCCGGATGATTTTTCCGTTGTCGGTGCTCTCCATGATGGCCATGCGTTCGGCCTGAGCATCGAGCAAATCAGCCAGCCTGTTCAGCAGCGTTGCGCGCGCGAGCCCGGTCGTTTTGCTCCAGACGGAGTCGTAGGCCTTTCTGGCAACAGCTATCGCATCGGCCACCTGCGCCGGAGTCGCCTGCGGCACCAACGCCCATTCCTCGCGGCTATAGGGGTTTATGGCGGCAAACCATTCCTGGTTCGGTGCACTGACCGTTTCGTTGGCAATGGCAAGTCCATACTTCTTCGGCATGATCTTTATCTCCGCAATTGGCGAACCGTTGTTCCAACGGCCCGGCTGCGCGTTCGGCGCTTGCCTTCACGTCGGACGATTCCTGATTGTTCTGCTGAAGCCGGCATATCCGCTCTCAGCGTCCGTCATTGTGGGGCGGTCAGGACTCAGACCGGCTTTCCGCAGGGATCGGCGTCGAGCCGCGCGATGCCATCGAGCCCATCTCGAGCGGCAGGAAACAGCGACAGAACCTGGCGGTCGTGCCCCGGAATGATGTGCGATGGGCTATCGGCCAGTTTCTGAATGACCGCGAAGCCATTCAGCATCTGGTCCACATCGAACAGCACCGGAAATGGGCGGCGCCGCAGAATGTTGGCGTAATAATGCGATGCGTCCGAAGCCAGCACCACGTAGCCGCGTCGTGTCCTGACCCTTACGACTTGCAGCCCTGCGGTATGGCCGCCCAACCAATGCAAGGAAATTCCGTCGGCGAAATCGGAATTTGGATCGTGAAGAGCGACCCTCCCCTCAAAATTCCGCCTGACAATATGGCTGACGTCCTCCGCATTATAAGCCCTCTTCTGCTGGGCATCGCACATGCATCGGCCGGTACAGAAATGCATTTCACGCTCCTGCACGTGGTACCGGGCCTGCGGGAACAGGTCGTGGTTACCGGCATGGTCCCAGTGCATGTGGGTCAAGATGACGTCCTTGACGCTGTCGGGATCGATATCGATCTGCCTCAGGCCTTCGGCGACCGGTCGCGTGACCTCATAGTTGCGCGCCTTTCCGGCCTCCTCATCGAAGCCGGTATCGACGATCACCGTACGATCTCGGCCGACCAGCGCCCAGACGAAGAAGTCCATCGGCATCTGGACATCCGCCGCATCGTTCTCGATGAAGTTTTCCGATGAACGGCGGTCATCCTTCCTGGCGTACCGGATCGCATAAATTTCATATTCGGACATTTCGTCGTTCACTGGCGTTCGATGCCAGCTTCCCTCGTTGTCGTGGCCCATAACTCCATGTCGCCCTTGACGTGCTTGGCGAAATCCACCGGACCAACCCATTGCGTCTCGAAGCCGATATCGGCGAGACGGCTGCGGATCTCGGCCTCGCCCAGCACCGCGCGTATCCCTTCAGAGAGCTTTGCGACGACCTCGGGTGGCGTATCCCTGGGAGCGAACAGTCCTGTCCACGCGGAAATATTGATGAACGCGAGACCTCCCTCCTTCATGGTCGGGATCTCAGGGAAGCGCGAACTGCGGTCCGGATTTGTGGTTGCAAGCGCGCGTGCCAGGCCAGCCTCCACCTGGGAGACCGCGGGCGCCATATCCATGAACGTCATGGAGACGCGCTGGGCGATGATGTCGGTCACGACCTGCGGACTGTTTCGATAGGGCACGGCGGCAATATCGATGCCCGCCCGCCGCTTGAACGCCTCGCCGGACAATTGCCCAAGCGCGTTGGCGTAGCCGAATGTCAACGTACCCGGCTTGCTCCTCGCCAGCGCCACGAGATCGGCCACGTTCTTGACGGGCAGCCCGGGGTCGACGATCAGAAAGTAGGGAAACAAGCCGAATTGCGAAATGGGAACGAAATCGGCGATGGGATCGTATTGGATCGATTTCAGCAGGCTGGGGTTGGCCGCGTGTGTCGACGTTCCGCCGACGAGCAACGTGTACCCGTCGGGCGCCGATCGCGCGGCCGCGGTCGCACCCAGCGCTCCATTCGCCCCGACGCGGTTATCGATGATGATCGTCGTTTTCAGCAGCTCCGACAGCCGCTGAAACACGATGCGCGCTACGCCATCGGTCCCGCTGCCCGGTGCAAACGGCGCGATCACCGTAATTCGCTGTGACGGATAGCTTTCCGCAGCCATTGCCTGGTTCCAGCATGAAACGAGCAACGTGATCGCCAGCAATACCCCCCGCACAGAACCCTCCCCCTGATTATCAGTCGTTATCACTTGAACCTTAGACGTGGCGGTCGGCCGCCCTCACGCGTGATCATGATTTCCTTGAAGCGCGTTCGATGATCTTCACGATGACCGGCCAGTAATTCGCACCAAAGCCGGCTCGAGAGGCTTCGGTCAGAAGACTGGCGCCGAGTGCGGCTTCCTTCGCCTCGATGCCTGCGTCCTTCGCCATATCGAGCGCGTAGGAGACGTCCTTGTGCATGTAGTCGGTCGAAAACACCCGTTCGGGAAATTCCCGCGCGGCAACGGCCTTGTAGCCGTGATTGCGCAGGGCAAAGCTGTCGGCAGAGCCCTTGGAGAAGGCGTCGAACAGCGTTTCGGTCGACACGCCCGCCGAATTCGCGATCGCAGCGGCTTCGCACAGCGCCGTCACAGTCCCGACCACGACCATGTTGTTGAGGATCTTCACGACCTGGCCGGACCCGACATCGCCGCAATGGGTCACTTCCGAAGCAAAGCAGCGCAATAGCGGTTCGATACGGGCAAACACGTCTGCGGTCGCGCCGACGGAAATTGCGAGCGTCCCCGCCTCGGCCGCCGCGCGGGTGCGAGCAACCGGGGCGTCCGCATAGTCGGCGCCCTTTGCGGCGAACGTGCCGGCCAGTTCGCGCGTCAATTTCAACGGGCTCGTCGAGAGATCGACGATGGTTTGGCCGGCGCGTGCGAACTCCAGAAGCCCTCCGGGCATCTCGCATATTTTCCTGAGATGCTCGCCGCTGGGCATGGAAATGAAGACAACATCGGCTTTGGCCAACCCCGCAATCGAACCGACATCGACGGCGCCGGCGTGAGCCAGACGCGCGACGGGCTCGGCGTTGATGTCGTGAATCAATACCGTCTGCTTCGTCTTCTGCACGAGGTGCCGACACATGGGTTCCCCCATGACGCCCAAGCCGATGAAGCCGAAGGTCGAAGAGCCAGTCATGTCAAAACTCCGGAATTTCCAGACAGAGAAACATTCAGATACCGAGATAAGCCCGCCGCACGTAGTCGCTGGCCAAGAGGTCTTTGCCCTTCCCGCTCAGCGCGACCGCGCCGGTTTCCAGCACAAAAGCCTCGTTGCAGAGGTTCAGCGCAAGCTTTGCATTCTGCTCGACCAGGACGATCGACATGCCGATATCCCGGTTGATCTCAACGATGATGCGCGCGATCTCTTCGACGATGATCGGCGCCAGTCCGAGCGAAGGTTCATCCAGGAGCAACAGGCGTGGCTTGGCCATGAGAGCACGGCCAATGGCAACCATCTGCTGCTCGCCGCCCGACAACGAACCAGCCATCTGGCTTCTTCGCTCCACCAGGCGGGGAAAGTATCCGTAGATCTGATCCAGCGTCTTTTTCTGGTGAGCCTTGTCGCGCTGCGCGTAGCCGCCGACCAGGAGATTATCGAGCACGCTCATCTGCGGGAAAACGCGCCGCCCTTCAGGTGAAAGCGCGATACCGCGCGCCACGCGCTGAGGAGCCGATGCGCCATCGATGCGCTTGCCATCGAAATGGATCTCTCCGGAACTGACGGGCTTGAGGCCGATAATGGCTTTCATCGTTGTGGTCTTGCCCGCGCCGTTCGAACCGATAAGGGAGACGATAGCGCCATCGGCAACGGAGAGGCTCAGATTGCGGATCGCCGTGAGGGCACCGTAGGAGACGCTAATCCCGCGAACTTCAAGCATGGACCGCTTCCTTGCCGAGATACGCCTCGATCACGAGCGGGTTCGAGACGACTTCCGTGGGCGTTCCTTCCGCGATCAGCGTGCCATGATCCAACACCACGACGCGATTGCAGAGCCCCATGACAGTCCGCATGTGATGCTCAACCATCACCATAGTCACGCCGCGCTCCGACTTCACCCGCCGCAGCACCGAGGCGAGCTCGGCCGCTTCCTCCGGATTGAGCCCGGCCACCGGCTCATCCAGCATCAAGAGCTTCGGATCGCAGGCCAGTGCTATTGCGACGCCCAGGCGACGCTGCTCACCATAAGAAAGCTCGCGCGCCTTCAAGTGCGCACGGCGCGTCAGCCCGAACAGGTCGAGCAGATGAAACGCCTTCTCTTCCGCCGCGATCCGCCATTTGTTCGAGAAGAACCCTCCCCACAAGCCGGTCAGGCTTGCAGCCAAAGTGCCGCGCGCCGCGTTTTCGATGACGGTGGCGTCCGGATAGATGGTCGCGGCCTGGAAAGTCCGCGAGAGCCCCTGGCGAACGGTTTGATTGGCCGGCTGCCCCGAGATATCCCGGTCCAGAAACCGAACCATTCCCGCCGACGGTCTCAGGACGCCCGAGATCACGTTGAACAGCGTGGTCTTGCCTGCGCCGTTCGGGCCGATGAGGCCGAGAAAGTCGCCCTCGTTGACACGGAAGGAAACGTCTCGAACGGCGACAAGCCCGCCGAAGGAACGCTTCAAGCTATCGACCTCGAGCATGCTCATGGCGCCTCCTCGGCCACGACCGCTGCGCTGGGTCGTACAACCCGTTGGCGCGAACGCCAGGTCTGAACCAGGCTCGCCAGGCCGTTCGGCACGAACATCAGGCAGAGCACCAGCATGGCCCCGTAGATGATGTGTTGAAGCCCTTCCGTGGCTCGAAGCAATTCCGGCAGGGGCGTCAGGACGAGGACACCGACGACCGGTCCGAGCACACCGTCCCGTCCGCCAACGACGAGCATGGTCAGGTAGGACACGGACTCCCAGAACGTATACGAATCCGGCGAAATAAATCGGAGATAGTGCGTCGACAAGGCACCTGCGAAGCCGGCGATACCCGATCCGATCGTAAACGCGATCACCTGGACCCGATGCGTATCGATGCCGCTCGATTCGGTCAGGCGCTGATTCTCGGCGGTGGCTGCCATCATCGTACCCAGCGGCGACCGGTAGAGCACCCAGGTCAGACCTAGCGTTACCAACGCACAAGCCAGCGCGAAGGGATAGAATTGCGGCTTGGCGAGAAGGGCGTGCCCGAAAATCGAAATGGGGGGAACACCGACGAGGCCATTTGCCCCGCCCGTGAGGGAGCTCATGTCGAGTGCAAGCAGCACCGCAATTTGGCTGAACGCGAAAGCCACCAGCACGAAATACACACCGCGCAAGCGCAGAATGATCCAGCCCAGCGCAGCAGCGATGGCAGCTGCGACGAACCCTGCGATAAACAGACTCAGCAGCGGAGACCACCCTCGCATTGACAACAGAGCCGAGACGTACCCGCCGACCAGCGCAAAGCCGCCGTGGCCCATGGATAGCTGCCCGGCCCGGGCAATAATGGCGAGGCCCAGTACGAGCATGAGATTGATGCAACCGAGTGTCGCCAGGTGGATGTAGAACAGGTTCGGCGCAAGCCACGGCAGCAGCGCTGCAAGAGCAACTGCTCCAGCAATTCCAGCATATTGCATCGGCCTGAATTCGGTGGTGCGGAACGTCACGCCTCGCGCTCCTTTCGGCCCAACAAGCCCTGCGGGCGCAGCAGCACGACGCCGATCACCACCAGGAACTGAAGAATTTCAGACAGCGAAGCGCTGACAAACGTGCCGGCGAAGCTTTCGATCAAGCCAATGAGCAATCCGCCTGCCACGGCGCCGGGAACGCTACCGAGCCCTCCGATGACGACGATCACAAAGGCCTTCAGCGTCGGCGCGAGACCAATGAACGGCGAGACCGACAGAACCGGCGCCATGAGGACGCCGGCAAACGCCGCGAGGCTTACGCCCAGGACGAATGCAACCGGAAATATGATGTCGACGCGGATGCCCTGGACCTGAGCAATCTCGGCGTCCTGCGCCACAGCGCGCATGGCGCGACCAATTCGGGTGTGGGTGATCAGAAAATTGAGCGACACGACGGCGATGATCGCGCCGATGATGACGACCAGCCGCGACCATGGAAAGACGATGCCGCCGACGGACAGAACCCCGGAGACGACAGACGGCACGGTGCGTGACGACGATCCCCAGAGCAGAAGCGCACTGTTCTGCAAGATCAAAGCGACGCCAACGGAGGCGATCATGCCATTGAGCTCATTGCCGCGAAACCGGCGGAAGACGATCCGCTCCATCAACAAGCCGAGCAAGGCCGTGGCGGCGACAGAGAGCACCAGGCTGACGACGAACGGCAGCTCGTTACTGCCGTAGAGGATGGCGAACAAAAACGCGCCGATCATATAGAACTCGCCATGCGCGAAATTCACAATGCGCATGATGCCGAACACCATGGTGAAGCCGATGGCCATCAGCACATAGATCATACCCACCATGAGGCCGTTCACGACCGTCTGGACCAGAATGGTTTCCATACTCACGGGACGACAACTCCAATCGCATTGACGAGGCGCAGAGCGCCTCGCCGGTTCCAGCGGTCGCTTATCGGCACGCGTTGACGTCGCAAGTCGCCACTTTCACGACCACGCCGTCCTTGAACTGACCCACGTAAAACGGAAGGTCGATCTGGTGCTTGATTCCGTACTTCTGCTCGCCGGTCCAGCCCGCCTTGCCCATCGCCGTGGGAACGTCGGACAATCCATCGAGCGTCGTCGCAATCTTCGTCGTGTCGTCTACGGTCCCGGCCTTCTTCATCGCCGTGAATAGCATCTGCAGACCGGCGTAGAAGAACGGGCTGAACCCGTTCATGTTCGGCCCATACTTGGCCTTGAAGCGCGCAACGTAGGCCGCCGTATCAGGCAGGCTCGTATCGATGGGCAGATGGACGTAGGTGCCTTCGGCCGCATCCTTGCCCGCGACCTTGAGCATTTCGGCGGCGACGTCGCCGCCCGTGACGAACACCGGGCCGCGGTAACCCAACTCGCGCGCCTGCTTTAGAATGAGCCCGGCGGTGGTCGGAGAGTTGCCGCCAAGCTCAAGTCCATCGGCCTTCATCAGGATACGGGTGAGAATTGGCACGAAGTCGACACGCTCGCGTTCAAAATACTCGACCTGCAGCTTGGCTCCGGCCTTGGTGTATGAGTTGAAGTTCGCTACGCCGATCTGCTGTCCGGTTTCGTCGTTGGGAAGCAGCGATACGACCTGCTTGGACGGGGTGTTCTTCATCAGCCATGCCACCTGCGGATCGGAAAATTCGCCGGTGGTGATGACCGGCCGATAGGCAAACGGCGCGTCGGCGCCAAGCGCCCGCGGCGTGAAGGCCAGCGTCATGGTGATGATTTTTCCGGAGGTGGACTGATCCTTTGTCGCCACCGCCGCTGCCGAGCCCATCGGTCCGACCACAAAATGAATTCCATCCTGGATCATGAGGCGATCCATGGCCGTGACTGCATCCTGGGCGCGATAGCGGTCGTCATATTGCTTGATCAGGATCTTGTAGCGTTTGCCTGCAACATCGAGGCCGCCATCTTTGTTGGCATCTTCGGCAGCGAAGTCGGTGGCGGCGAGCATGCCTTGCGCAAACGCCGCGCCGGCGCCGGAAAAGCTGGCGTGCACCCCGATCGTAACACTGTCTTCGGCCCGGGCCGCAGAACACGCGACCGACGCGGCCAGGACAGCAACCAACTCAAGACGTTTCATTCCGATCTCTCCCCAGATGTTACTCTTGTCTGCCTTGCTCTTTTTCGTTTTCAGAAGGCTTGTCGTCGCTCGCAGATCACGGAACCCAGTTCGTCTCCTCCGGCTCGTGCGTTCCCCGCGGAGCGAAAACAACCTTCTTGGGGGCCGCTTGAGTGCCGCGTCCTTGCAACAGACGCGAAACCGTCGCGAGGTCCGTCACTTTGTCGATTGTCTCGAGCCGCTCGAACAGCGGAGCGATATGATCGCGTGGCAAGACAGCGCTCGCCTGCCGCTCGAATTGCTCCCACAGATCAGCTCCTGGCGGCGAATGAACCGCAAGAAGATCGAGAGCGGCTCCCTTTGACGCGCCGTTGTCCGTCATTGCCGGAGTTGAGGACGGAGCCGCATGAGATGAGATCGTGCTGCGCTCGCTCCTGGACATCGCGGCGCAAGATGCTTCGTCCATCGCTTCTGCGAGGAATGCGGCCAGCAATCCGTTTCTTAGGCTCAGACCGATCGTGAGCGACGACAGCCCGCTCTGACCGTCCGGCGCATGGTCAGGGATTGCGATGCCCGCCATAACAAGCGCGGCCGCGATCCTTGGCGGGCTCAATTCGAGCACGCGCATCGCGGCCACGACGCTACCAAGCAAGGCGGAGCCGAACCGGCCGGCCGCCGGCGGCAATGTTGTCGGCGCCAGCGACGCAGACATCTCCGCGCCGAACATCAGCGCGTCGAGGAACGCCTGCCCAGTCTTCTGCCTCTCCTCGCAAAGCCCAAACAGCGAAACGATAAAGGCCGCATTCGCAGCATCGATAGACACTTCGGATCCGGCCGCTGCCGCCGCAGCGTTGGTCAACGCCGCATCGACCGCGCTCGTACGCCGTTCGGTCCCGAAGACCAGCGACGGGCCTGCGGCCGGCGCTATGCCAGGGATACCCAGCAAGGCTCTCGTGATCGCGGCCGGCGCGCCGGATAGCGTCCGGCCGAACGCCAGAATGACCGCCGACTTGGCTCGCCCGACAGCCTTTGCATCCCGCTGCTTTGGATTGCAGGCCCCGATTTGCTCGGCGATGCCTTCGGCTGATACGCCAACACTCATTGCGCTGCTACCGCTTGGGCCGGCGCGACGCTCTGCTGGCTCGCAGCGTTTCGGCCCGCGATTCTGCCGAATGTTGCGCCCGAGACCAGACCCGTTCCCGCGGGATAGTTGTCGTAGAACAGGCCGCCAACGAGCTCGCCGCAGCAGTACAATCCCTTGATCGGACGCCAATCCGTGCCGATCACCTCGGCGTTTTCGTTGATTTTCAAGCCGCCGAACGTGAAGGTGATGCCGCCTGTCGCGCTGTAGGCATAGTAGGGAGGCTTGTCGAGCCGAAGCGCCCAGTTGGTCTTTTCAAGATCGAGGCCCTTGGTCGAAAGGCCATCCTTTTTCGTCGGATCGAAGCCTTCGTCCGTTGAGCGCGCGTGATCGTTGAACTGCTGGACGGTCTTGAGCGCCTGCTCCTTGTCGTCGATATCAAGTTGCGCGATCAGATCGGCGAGGGAGTTGGCCTTGATCGGATCGCTGGTCGAATAGCGCGGCTCAAGCAGGTGCATCACCTTGCTGTCGAACAGCTGGTACGCCTTGGCGCCCGGCTCGGCGAGAATGGCGCGGCCGAACTTGGCATACGTAAACAGCGCACCGTCTTCGCCTTCATCGACGAAGCGCTTGCCCTTGCGATTGATCATCACCGAATAGACGTAGGACAGGCGGTTGCTTCGGTCGGTCATCTCGCGCGGCGCGAAATCGCCCCAATCCGCGCTAATCGGCGTTGCATGGCAGCCGCTCCATTGTCCCCACGGCATGGCGCCGATGGCCAGGGCCATCCGCAGGCCGTCGCCCTGGTTGTGAGGCGTGCCGCGAACCTTTGCGGCGCCGACCAACGGGCCGATGTGCTGCGTGCGCATCTGGACGTTTGCTTCAAACCCGCCGCAGCCGAGCACGACGGCTTTCGCACCGAGCGATCGAACGCCTTCGTCGTCCTTGGTCTTGACGCCGACAACATGGCCGTTGTCATCGACGAGCAGCTCCGAGACGGCGTTGCCGTATCGCACCTCGATTCCCATCCGCTCGCAGGTCGCGAACCAGCTGCGCGAAAGACCGACGCCTTCGTGCGCGGCGCGGACGACGAGGCCGCGCGCCCAGACCATGACGTTGTCTTTCTTGACGGCCGAAAGGCTGATCGCCGGCTCCATCTTGATGGCGCCGGTGTCCTTCATCCAGCGAACGGTCGCTTGCGAGCTCGACACCAGAAGGCGGGACAGGATCGGGTCCGTACGGCCGTTGGTGACGCGCATCAGATCGCCGTGAAAGTCTTCCTGCGTGTAGGGCGAGATGCCGTCGTAGAAGTTTTCGAAGTCGTCTTCGACGCCGGGCAGCAGAGCGCCGATCTCGCGCGGCTCATCATAGGCGAAGCGCAGAACGCCGCCGCTCCAGTGCGTGTTTCCGCCGCGCATTTCGCGGGGAGCTTTTTCGAGAACGACGACACGATCCGCGCCGTTTTCTTTCGCCGAGACTGCCGCAGCCAAAGCCGCATTTCCCGCGCCAACGACGATCACGTCGAACTCTTCGTGCATTTCCGTTCCTTCCCGCCGAGCCTGCGTCTTCTGGGCTTCTGTATTCTGATGGATACCAATGTATACATAAGAATGCAAGTCGAACTCGCGCGAGGCCGTCTGCGGCAGAAAGCTTCTTAAAAAGATGGGGTTAGGGAAAATCCCGGGTGCAGGACCGAGGATCAAGGCAGATCTGCAAACAGCAAATTCGGTGCGCTCGCACCTCGGATCAGGCGCCGTCGCGTTCGCGGCGCGACTCCAGATCACGCTCTTTCGCCAGGATTGCGCGACGGGTCTCGAGCGCGCTCAGGACATGCGTACGCGCCAGGCGGTCGGCCTTCTCGCCTTCTCTTTGCGAAATGGCCTGCACGATCGCAGCATGCTCCGCCTGAGCCACCGCGAAACGGCCCTTCTCGGCCAATGTTGTCGGCCCCAGAAGAGCGATCGCATCCTGAAGAGCGGACAAGCTCTTTTCGAGATAGCGATTGTGAGCGGCGACTTGAATCGCGTCGTGCAGTTCCCTGTTGTGGCGATAAAGGTTGAAAGGCTCGCGCTCGAGCTTTTCGCCTTCGGCAATAAGCCTCGCCAGTGCGGCAAGATCTTTTGGACTTGCATGTTTTGCGGCCATCGCGGCCGCGGTGCCTTCGAGCGCCGCGCGCATCTCGTAGAGCTCGTCGACCGCATCCATGTCGAGGACGGACACGACGAGCCCGGTTCGCGGACGAAGATCCAGCAGGCCCTCGAGCTCAAGCCGCGTCAGCGCCTGACGGGTTGGCGTCCGGCTGATGCCGAGGTGTTCCGCCAATTCGATTTCGCGCATGCGCCGCCCCGGAGCGAAGCGCCCTTCGATGATCTCACGCCGCAGAGCAGCGTAGGCATAGTCGGCGGCGGATGCGAACTTCGTGCGGTCCGGCAATACCATCGCGTCGTTCATAAAGTCATCCCGATCTCATTGATCTGCGTCTGATCCGTCTGACCGTGCAAGTCACGCTAAAAAAGTCACGTTAACGAAGGCAGGCCAACGACGGCACGCCAACGACGCAAGATATTCGGCGTCGCGCCGCCTGTCTGGCACGAGGCCATCAGCGTCCACCGAATAGAATAAGGGTAGCAGCCCGCCATCTAAATGTATACAGTGGTATCCAAAGTATACAACGGTATGCAAAGGCTCGCGCAATGCCCCAGAGCAAACTCAAGGCGACTTTCATGCGCGGCGGCACATCGAAAGCCGTCGTGTTCAGCAGACAGGACCTGCCGGCGGATCCCGCACAATGGGATCCGATCTTCCTGTCCGTGATGGGCTCGCCCGATCCCAATGGACGCCAGCTGGACGGAATGGGCGGCGGGCTGTCGTCGCTTTCCAAAGTCTGCGTCGTCGGCGCGCCGACCCGGCCGGATGCCGACATCGACTATACCTTCGCGCAGATCTCGGTGAAGAGCGCCGCGGTCGATTACAGCGCAAATTGCGGCAACATGTCTTCGGCGATGGGGCCGTTCGCGGTCAACGAAGGGCTGGTGATAGCGCCCGCGAACGGCGAAGCCGTCGTGCGCATTCACAACACCAATACCGGCAAGATCATCATCGCCCGCTTCCCGATGAATGACGGGGAGGTCGAGACCGAGGGCGACATGAAGATCGACGGCGTCGGCGGCGAGGGAGCGCCCGTTCGGCTTGAATTCATCGATCCCGGCGGCACCCGAACCGGACGCCTGCTGCCGACTGGACTGCCTTGCGATCATTTCGATATCCCCGGCCTCGGCTCCATTGAGGCCTCGCTCATCGATGCCGCCAACCCTTGCGTCTTTGTTGCAGCCGCCTCGTTGGGCAAGGATGGCAGCGAGATGCCGGAGGCGCTCGAGAGCGATCCGGTCTTTCTCGAACGGATGGAGGCGATCCGTTGCGCGGCCTCCGTGGCAATGGGCCTTGCACCTGATATCGCCGAGGCCGCGAAGATTCCAAGTGTGCCCAAGGTCGCAATGATCGTGTCGCCGCGCCGGATGACGACGTTGTCGGGCAGGCAGCTCGAGCCTTCGGACATGAGCTTGGGTATCCGGATGATTTCGATCGGCCAGCCGCACCGGGCGGTCCCGATCACCGGTGCCACCTGTCTCGCCATCGCGGTGCGCATCGCGGGCACACTGCCGAACCGGATGGCCAGCGCCGGCGATGGCCCTATCACCATCGCCCACCCCTCCGGCACGACCGTGGTCGATGCAGCCGTCGAACACGCTGACGATCCTGCAAAGGCGCGGGCCATTCATGGCGCGGTCTACCGCACCAGCAGGCGGCTGTTCGAAGGAAACGTCTTTTACAGAGCCGCCCAAACTCAAGCGCTCGCAAAGCGCAGAGCGTAACGATCCCGGAGCCGTTGACGATGACTTATCTGACTGCAAGCGATACCAACACACGCGCCCCCGGCCTTCGGTTTCGTGACCTTCTTGCTCGTCCCGGCATTCTGGAAATGCCCGGCGCTCACAATGGAATGGCGGCGCTCCAGGCCAGGCAGGCGGGTTTCGCTGCGCTGTATCTGTCGGGCGCGGCGATGACGGCGTCGATGGGGATTCCGGATCTCGGGATCATCACCGTGGATGAAGTCGCGTTCTTCATCCGTCAGCTCAAGCGCGCAGCCGATCTTCCGATCCTGGCGGACGGCGACACCGGCTATGGCGAAGTGCTCAACGTGATGCACATGGTGCGCGCCTTCGAAGATGCGGGCGCGGCCGCGGTGCAGCTGGAAGATCAATTGCTCCCCAAAAAATGTGGGCATCTGAACGACAAGAAACTGGCGGATCCGCGCGATTTCGCCACGAAGATTGCCGCGGCCGCCAAGGCCCGGCACCACCTCTACATCGTGGCGCGCACGGACGCTGCGGCGGAAGAAGGCATCGAAGGCGCCGTCGCCCGCGCGCGGCTGTATATCGAGGCCGGAGCCGACGCCATTTTCCCCGAGGCGCTGATCAACTCCGAGATGTTCAAGGAATTTTCGCGGCGCATGCCCGGCGTCCCATTGCTGGCCAATATGACGGAGTTCGGCCGAACGCCGTTCTTCACCGCCGGCGAGTTCGAGGCGATGGGCTACAAGATGGTGATCTGGCCGGTTTCGTCGCTGCGGGTTGCCGCACGCGCGCAGGAAACGCTTTACGCCGCTCTGAAGCGTGACCGCAGCACGCATGGCATGCTCGACCAGATGCAGACGCGCGCGGAGCTTTACCAGACGATCGGCTACTCCGACTATGAGGCGCTTGACCAGAGTATCGTCCGCACGATCGTCCCCGAAGGGAGTCCCCAGAATTCACCGGCCCGATAGCCGACGAAAATCGGAGGACCGATGCAAGCTAGCGTTCGCCTCACGCTATCTTTAAGCGTGCGATATCGCGGAGGATTGTAAATGTTTGCCCAAGGTGGGCGCCAACTGTAGCGGGAGGCGGACTAGCCACACCAACCCGACCAATCCAGTTCTGACTCTGCAGCAAGCGGTACCCGGTGTCGACGAGCACGACAGATTGTCCGTTTTGCCCGCCCTAGTATCCTATTCTGCGACAAATATGCATTCGACATTTGTCATCGGATCAGCTCGCTGTATCGAATGGGGTGAAGATACAGAAGCAAAACAGGACCTTGGAATGGTGGGCGCACCAGGGCTCGAACCTGGGACCCGCTGATTAAGAGTCAGCTGCTCTACCAACTGAGCTATGCGCCCGAAAGGCGGTCAATGCCTTGCGAGGCCGGTCGTTTAGCAAAGCGATCCGGGGATGGCAAGCGATGCGATGAAGGTTTTTCCACCATCCCCAAAAAGCGAAAAGCCGCTGGATTCCAGCGGCTTCGCCAAGGTTAATCTCGGGGCTATTTCCCGCAAAATCCCTGATCGCTCAGAGCCGGCCCTCGCGATCCCGGTCCGGGCCGCCATCGCGGTCGAAACGTTCGCCATGGAAGCGGTCCATGCCGCGCTCCATCATGCGGTCCATGCCGCGTTCCATGAAGTGCCGGGGCGGGCCGTCCTCGCCGCCGCCGAACGGGCCGCGGTGGCGGGTCAGCGCGGCAAGGCGCCGCTTCTGGCCCTCGTCCAGGGTCTTGTAGAGCGGATCGGCGGCATCGGCGATCTTCTTCAGGGCCGCGGAAGTGGCCCCCATGTCGTCGGCGCGCTCGCGCAGGCGGGCGACCGGATCCTCCGGCTTGTCCGCGTTCTTGCCGGCGTCGCCGGGGCCGGCATTCATCCGCGCATTGGCGCGGTCGATGCGCAGCTTGGCGAAGTCGCGCACGGCGGCCTCGACCGGCGGCCACAGCTTCTCCTGGTCGGCATTGAGCTTGAGCCCGGCATGGACGGCGGCGATCCGCGCATCGACGAACGCGGCACGATCTTCCGGGTTCATGCGGATGTGGTGGAAGTGCTCCATCCACGGGCGATGATATTGGGCATAGACCGCGCCCGAGCCGGCGATGCTGAGCACGGCGATGGCGGCGATAGTGAACTTCCTCATAAGTGCCTCCTCTGGAAGGATGGCGTGAAGATGAGCGCCAAGCGGCTTACACGCAACTTACAACTTGGACAGGAAGCCGTTCTTACAGAGATGTAACTGCCGTGAATGCCTGTTCAGATGCACACTGAAACGATTTGCAACACAAAGGGCTTCCGTGCCGGCACAGAAGCCCTTTGTTCATGCATTATTTTTCCATGCGCGACGTGAGTTCGTTCGCCGTGCTCTTAGTTCGTCGTGCCCTTAGTTAGTCGTGCCCTTGGCTTCCTTCTGGAACTCGTCGATCAGCGGCTGGCCGACGCGGCTTGCGGCGTCCTTGTAGACCGGCTCCATCGCCTTGCGCATCGCCTCGTCCTGCTCGGCCGTGAGCTTGATGATCTCGCTCTTGCCGCCCTTCTTGATCTCGGCGAGCGCGTCGTCGTTTTCCTTCTGCGACTGCGCGTTGTTGAAATCGGTCGCTTCCTTCATCGCCTTCGACAGCTGGTCGCGGATGTCGGCCGGCAGATCGTCCCAGAACTTCTTGTTCACGATCACGACGTAGCCGATGTAGCCGTGATTGGTCTCGGTGATGTACTTCTGCACCTCGTGCATCTTCTGCGTATAGATGTTCGACCAGGTGTTCTCCTGCCCGTCGACCACGCCGGTCTGCAGCGCCTGGTAGACTTCCGAGAACGCCATCACCTGCGGCAGCGAGCCGAGCGATTTGAACTGGGCCTGGAGCACGCGCGAGGACTGGATGCGGAATTTTACGCCCTGATAGTCGGCCGGCGTGATGAGCTTCTTGTTGGCGCTCATCTGCTTGAAGCCGTTGTCCCAATAAGCGAGACCGGTGATGCCCTTGGAGTCCAGCAGCTTGAGCAGCCGGATCCCGAGCGGTCCTTCCGTAACTTTCCGCAACGTCTTCAGGTCGGGAAGGATGTAGGGCAGATCGAACACCTCGAATTCGCGGATGCCGAGCGGGCCGAATTTCGAGTTGGACGGCGCCAGCATCTGCACGCTGCCGAGCTGGAGCGCCTCGAGCTCTTCCTTGTCCTTGTAGAGCGTCGAGTTCGGATAGACCTCGATCTTGACCTTGCCGCCGGTGTACTTCTCGGCGAGTTCCTTGAACTTCTCGGATGCCTTGCCCTTCGGCGTGTCGGTGGCGACGACGTGGCTGAACTTGATGATAACAGGCGACTGGGCCGAGGCCGGCATGGTCAAGCCAAAGTTCAGACCAAGTCCCAGTACCGCGACGGACGCCGCGATCGCGAAGGTGCGCATAATCTCTCCCTGTTGTTATTTGGGCCACCCGGCGCGCGGGCGGCCGATCCTTACGCCGGGAGCATCAATAGCTGCTCGCGCGTTAAGCCGCTATTGGCCGTTAGCAGGGCAGCTATTCATCATGAACGCCGCTACGCCGCCTCTCCCGCTTGCGGGAGAGGCGAAGTCAACGTCAGCTCGCCGCCGCCGTCGTCACCGTGTCGCGCTGGCGCTTCATGACGATCTTGTTGAGTGCGCCGAGATAGGCTTTTGCGGACGCCACCAGCGTGTCCGGATCCGCCGCGCGCGCCGTCATCGCACGTCCCTCATGCGACAGCCGCACCGAGACTTCCGCCTGCGCGTCGGTACCCTCGGTCACCGCGTGGACCTGGTACAGCTCGAGCTTGGCCTCGTGCGGCACCAGCCGCTTGATGCAATTGAAGACAGCATCGACAGGTCCGTTGCCCTCGGCCTCCTCGATCTTGATCTGGCCGTCGACGTCGAGCTTCATGGTCGCGCGCTGCGGGCCATGGGTGCCGGCGATCACGGTCAGCGAGGTCAGCTTGATGCGATCGTGGGAAGCAGCCATCTCCTCGTCGACCAGCGCCTCGATGTCCTCGTCGTAGATGTCCTTCTTGCGGTCGGCGAGCGCCTTCATCCGCGTGAACGCATCTTCCAGCTGGTTCGGACCGAGCTTGTAGCCCATCTCCTCCAGCCTGTGGATGAAGGCGTGGCGGCCGGAATGCTTGCCGAGCACCAGCGACGACTGCTTCACGCCGACCATTTCGGGCCGCATGATCTCGTAGGTCGAGGCGTCCTTCAGCACGCCGTCCTGATGGATGCCGCTTTCATGCGCGAACGCGTTTCGCCCGACGATGGCCTTGTTGTACTGCACCGGGAACGAGGTCGCGGCCGACACCACTTTCGAGGCGCGGGTGAGCTGCGTGGTGTCGATCTTGTTCCACCACGGAAACTTGTCGTTGCGCACATTGATCGCCATCACGACTTCTTCCAGCGCCGCATTGCCGGCCCGCTCGCCGATGCCGTTGACGGTGCATTCGATCTGCCGCGCGCCGCCGGCGATACCGGCGAGCGAGTTCGCGACCGCCATGCCGAGGTCGTTATGGCAGTGCACGGAGAACACCGCCTTGTCCGAGTTCGGCACGCGCTCGATCAGCGTGCGCATGAAATGGGTGTATTCCTCGGGCGTGGTGTAACCGACGGTGTCGGGGATGTTCACCGTGGTGGCGCCGGCCTTGATGACGGCTTCCACGATGCGGCACAAATAATCCATCTCGCTGCGGGTGGCGTCCTCGGCTGACCATTCGACGTCGTCGATCTGGTTGCGCGCGCGCGCGACCATGGCGACCGAGGTCTCGAGCACCTGCTCCGGCGTCTTGTTCAGCTTCACCCGCATATGCAGCGGAGAGGTCGCGATCACGGTGTGGACGCGGCCGCGTTTTGCAAATTTCACCGCCTCGGCACAGCGGTCGATGTCGGCAGGATGAGCGCGCGCGAGGCCAGCGATGACGGCGTTCTTGGAGCGGCGCGCGATCTCGCTGACCGCCTGGAAGTCGCCTTCGGAGGTGATGGGAAAGCCGGCTTCGATGACGTCGACGCCCATATCATCCAGCATCTCCGCAACTTCGAGCTTCTCCTCAAAGGTCATGGTGGCGCCGGGGCACTGCTCGCCGTCGCGCAGCGTGGTGTCGAAAATGATGACGCGGTCCTTGTCGGACTTGTTCGCGGTGGTCATGGCAAATTTCCTTTTGAGCTTTTGCGCCGTCAGAGGTCTGGGCGCTTGAGGTGTCCGGTGATCTCGACCAACCCCTGAGCGCCCAGGCGCATGCGCCCAGCCGGCCCTCAGGGGCAGCTAAGAAGGAGTCCGCCAAGAAGGAGGGTGGGCAGCGCGGCCGGGATCGTGGCGGCGGCCAAAGCCACCTCCCCAAAAATCCCATCGATTTGGCCGCGAATCAGCATTGCCAGACCCTGTTGAGCCCTCAAATCCTCGGTCAAAACCGTTGACGGTTGGTTGCCGGGAGGCTCGATAAGCCTGCTTCTAGACGAGAAACGGGCGCAACTGCAACGCCAAAAGATGGTCAGGTAGACTGACCTGGTTGGAGCTTCCGCGTCATGTGCCGGATTGCGCTTGTCACTGGGCGCGCATTCGCACGCCCCGTTGGCTCCATCCGGGCGACGAGCCAGTGGCGGCTACCCCATGCGGCGGGCGCGGGCCCTGCCCTCCCAGCGGTCGAGCATCTGGCCAAGTTCACCATTGGCCGGAGTTGGCGGCACCATCTGATTGACGGCCGTGACTTCGTTGGTGTTGGCCGGCTGGCTCGCCCGGAGCCAATCGGGCTCAACGTAATCGCGCCAACGGCGTGTTTGCTCCCGCCGCTTCCTGGAGATGTAGTCGCGCGTAAAATAGCCGGCCGCAAAAGCGATCCCGAGCAATATGATCAGTACGACGACGCCTTGCACGATACACTCCGGCCTTTAGTCCCCGCAACGTGTTCTGCCAGCATCGCGGGCGAGGTCAAGGCTTGACAGGCCCTAAAACCTGTCCCGGTTAACCGCGCGCGGGCGAGACGAATTGTCGCCCCTGCGCCTCGCAGAGCCGCAATGCGGCGATGTTGCGGCGTTCTCGCGGCATCGCACAGAGGGTGCGAACCTGCCCCTCGCAACCCGACGCGGACCGGACTAACCTCAGGTTGCTCAGCCGGATCAACCGGCTAGCCGAACATGACCGGGAGGACGCGAATGACACGCCAACAGCAGCGTGAACAGGATGCTGCGCTTTCACGACGAACACTCGTCCGGGGGCTTGCGCTCGGCGCCGCCGCCACGATGGCGGGCCCCGCACTGGCCCAGACCGGACCTGCCGCACCGCCGACGACGATCACTACTCCGCCGCGCGATTTCGGCCCCCATGGCGCACCGACCACTTATTTCTGGGACCCCGACATCCTCGCGGTCGATCCGTCCTTCAACGATCTTGCGCAGCCCAACACCGCGATCAAGCGCCTGCACACCGGTCTGTTGTGGGCCGAAGGCCCGGCGTGGAGTGCGCAAGGCCGCTATCTGCTCTGGAGCGACATCCCCAACAACCGACAGATGCGCTGGAGCGAGGACGACGGCCGCGTCAGCGTGTTCCGCTCGCCCTCCAACAATTCCAATGGCAATTCTTTCGACTTCCAGGGCCGCCAGCTTTCCTGCGAGCATCTGACTCGCCGGGTGACGCGCTACGAGCACGACGGCACCGCCACGGTGCTCGCGGATTCCTATCAGGGCAAGCGGCTGAATTCGCCGAACGATGTCGTCGCGCATCCCGACGGCAGCTACTGGTTCACCGACCCGCCCTATGGCGGCCAACTCTACGAGGGCGAGCCCGACGCCGCGGGCGGCCCGAGCAATGCGGGCGGCAAGCTCAATCCGCGGATCGGGCAACCGGCCGGCTTCGTGCCGGGCAAGCGCGAGCTGCCGACCAATTGCTATCGCATCGACCCCTCAGGCCGCATCGACCTCGTCGTCACCGAGGACCAGGTGCCTGATCCCAACGGACTGTGCTTCTCGCCCGATTTCAAGAAGCTCTATGTCGTCTCGACCGGCAAGGGACCGGGCGACACCGGCCCCGGTGGCAAGGGCGAGATCTTCGTGTTCGACGTCGGCACGGACAACAAGCTCACCAACCCAAAGCGCTTCGCGGACTGCACGATCGACGGCGTGAAATGCGGACCGGACGGCGTGCGCTGCGACGTCAACGGCAATGTCTGGGCCTCCAGCAATGCCGGCCGCGCGGTCGGCTATAACGGCGTGACGACATGGTCGCCGGACGGCAAGCTGCTCGGCCGCATTCGCCTACCCGAAGTCTGCGGCAACATCTGCTTCGGCGGACCGAAGCGCAACCGCCTGTTCATGGCGGCGAGCCAGTCGCTCTATGCGGTCTTCACTGCGACGCAAGGCGCGGGGCCGGGCTGAGCGGCACGAGCTCTTAATTGCAACACGGCGCCGGCGTGCCTCGCCGGCGCCGTTTTGTATTGGCCGCCTTGTCGATGCCGGAGCAACAGAGGTGACTTCCGCACAAAGCGCGTGATAATTTGAACCATGGCAGACAAAATTCGCGTCGTTGTTCTCTATGGTGGCAGGTCCGGTGAGCATGAGGTCTCGCTGAAATCGGCGGCCTCCGTGCTCCATCACCTCGACCGCACCCGCTTCGAAGTGATCCCGGTCTCGATCGACAAGGAGGGCCGGTGGCAATGGAACGATCTTCACACGCTCGATCAGGCGAACGCGGCATCCTTGCCGATCCTGCCCGATGCGCCGGAGATGCGGCTCGCCAGAGGACCTGACGGGCGCGGCGCTCTCATGCCGATCACGCCGGGAGCCCCGATCGAGATCGACGTCGTCTTTCCGGTCATGCACGGCCCCCTTTGCGAGGACGGCGCCGTGCAGGGCCTGCTGGAGCTGGCTGATGTCGCCTATGTCGGCTCAGGCGTTCTCGCCTCCGCCGTCAGCATGGACAAGGATGTCGCCAAGCGGCTCGCTGAATTCGCCGGCATTCCGATCGCGCCCTATCGCGTGCTCAATCGCAAGGCCTTCGTGCAGGACCGGTCCGCATCGCTTGCGAAGGCGGTCGAGGGCCTGAGCCTGCCGGTGTTCGTCAAGCCGTGCAACATGGGCTCCAGCGTCGGCATCCACAAGGTGAAGAATTGGGATGCGCTTGGAGCTGCGCTCGACGATGCGTTTCGCTATGACGTCAAGGTGCTGGTCGAACAGGGCATCGACGCGCGCGAAATCGAGGTCGCGGTGCTCGAGGGCGAGACGCTGTTCGCGAGCGTCGCCAGCGAGCTGAACCCCAACGCCCAACACGAGTTCTATTCCTACGAAGCAAAATATCTCGATCCCGACGGCGCCCGGGTCGACCTGCCGGCCAGGCTCGACGCGCCACAGATGGAGCGCGTGCGGTCGCTGGCGACGCAGGTGTTCGCGGCGCTCGAATGCAGCGGCTTCGCGCGCGTCGACTTTTTCCTCGACCGCCAAACCGGAAAATTCTGCTTCAACGAGATCAACACCCTGCCCGGCTTCACCTCGATCAGCATGTATCCGAAGATGATGGAAGCCTCGGGCGTGCCCTACGCAGAACTGCTGACGCGCCTGGTCGATCAGGCGCTGGACCGGTACCGGCAACGGCAATCCCTGGAACGGGGTTACACGAGCTAGGCGGTCTCGCGGCTGCTCGGTGTGCGCCCTCAACGCACGCGCATGCCCATCGCCAAAATCTGCATGCCTGCGCGCTGAAACGAGCGCAACAGCTTGTCTGCCCGCAATTTGCGCAGCGCTAGACTTTAGTTCGTCTCTCACAATCCTGAACGCGGTTTCACTTGCCGGGAGAGCCCTCGCCGTTATAGTTGCGACATAATGGCTCACAAGAGGCCTGTTCGAAGGGAGAGAACAACATGAATAATGCACCCTCTGTTGCATTGCGAATGGCGTTTGCTGCAGCCGCGGCGGGCGCGGTGATGGCAGCCTCAAGCGCGGCACTTGCGGCTGATCCCATCAGGATCGGCGTAATCGCGGAAGCGCAGGCGATTGCCGGCGCCTCGATTCCACAGGCGGCGCAACTTGCTGCCGACGAGATCAACGCCAATGGCGGCGTCGACGGCCGCAAGATCGAGATCATCGGCTACGATAATCACTCCTCCTCGGCGGATTCAGTGCGTGCATTCCAGCGCGCGGTCAACGAGGACAAGGTCAACGTGGTCATCGCCAGCTATATCAGCGAAGTGGTGCTGGCGCTGGAGCCCTGGGCCTCGCGGCTGAAAACGCCGTTCGTCACGCCTGGTGCTGCCTCCAACGAGATCAGCAAGAGCGTCCATTCCGATTACGAGAAGAACAAATACACCTTCCACGGCTATCTGACCTCGGCGGCGCTCGCGCTCTCGGTCTGCGACGGCGCCAAGGATTTGCTGGTCGACAAGCTGCACATGAAGACCGCGGTCATCATGAGCGAGGACGCCGCCTGGACCAAGCCGCTCGATATCGGCTACGAGGAATGCCTGTCCAGGATCGGGCTGAAGGTGCTCGATCATATCCGCTTCTCGCCCGATACCACCGACTTCACACCGATCTTCAACAAGATCGAGGGCGCAAAACCCGACGTGATCATCACCGGCATCTCCCATGTCGGCGTGCAGCCGACGGTGCAGTGGAAGAACCAGCAGGTGCCGATCCCGATGTTCGGCATCTCCTCGCAGGCGACCAACGAGACCTTCGGCAAGGACACCAACCAGGCCGCCGAAGGCGTGCTCTATCAGGGCGTCTCCGGCCCCGGCGTCGCGGTGACGCCGAAATCGGTGCCGTTCGCGGAAAACTTCAAGAAGAAGTTCGGCAATTATCCGTCCTATGCCGGCTACACCGCCTATGACGAGGTCTATTACATTGCCGATGCGGTGAAGCGCGCGGGCTCGACCGACGCCGACAAGCTGGTCACTGCGCTGGAGGCGACTGACTGGGAAGGCACGATCGGCCGTGTCCAGTTCTACGGCAAGGACGATCCGTTCACCCACTCGATCAAATACGGCAAGGGCCTGATCACCGGGCTGATGCTGCAATGGCAGGACGGCAAGCAGAGCGCGGTCTGGCCCAAGGATGTCGCCAAGGTCGACATCAAGTTCCCGAGCTTCATCAAGCTCAGCAACTAGCAGGACATGCTCCCGGGACCGCCTCCCGGGAGCTTCCGCATGCGGCGCCCCGCAATACGTTCCTCCAGCAAGATTGTCTGGCCAATCATCAATGCGAGCTTTCCAGATTCTGATCGATGGCTTTGCCATCAGCGCTCTCTACGCTCTCGGTGCCACCGGCTTCACCCTGATCTTCGGCGTCTCCGGCGTGCTCAACCTCTCCCACGGTGCCATCATGGTGGCGGCAGCAGTGGCGGCCTGGGCCGCCGCCAGCATCTTCAACGTCGGTACCTATGCCGGCGCGCTGATCGGAGTCGCGGTCGCTCTGGTCGCGGCGTTTGCCACCTATTTCGCGGTGGTGAAGCCCATTCAGGACTCCCGGCGCATCCCGAATGAGGAAAAGGAAATCTTCGTCCTCACCGGCACGCTCTTGTGGGGCATCATGATCCAGGAAGTGATCGCGTATTTCTTCACCAACAACGCCAAGACGGTGCTGCCGATCGTCGAGGGCGTGGTCGAGATCCTCGGCGTCCGCACACCGAAGAACGAGATCTTCACCGCGATCGTGTGCTGCCTCGTCATCGCGCTGCTGTGGTTGCTGGTGAACCGCACCCGCACCGGCAAGGCCGTGCTGGCGGCCTCGATGAACCCGCGCGGCGTCACCCTGCTCGGGCTCGAGCTCACCAACATCTACGTCGTGGTGTGGGCGATCTACGGCATCCTCGCCGGCATTGCCGGCGTGCTGCTCGGGATGTTTCTGGGCGTCAGTTCCTACAGCGTCGGACCACTGACCGCGAGCGCGTTCTCGATCGTCGTGCTCGGCGGGCTCGGCAGCGTCTCAGGCTCGCTGATCGCGGCCTTCGTGGTCGGCTATCTCGAAACACTGACGGCCTATCTTGTTTCGCCGGCCTACCGCACCATTCCGGCGCTGCTGCTGCTCGTGTTCGTGATGTACATCCGGCCCCAGGGCCTTCTGGGGAGGCGCTGAGATGTCCAGCTTTTTCACCTCGCGCCTGTTCTTCATCTCGCTCGCGCTCGTCGTGATCGCGGCGACATTGCCGCTCTATGTCTCCGGCTATGTGCTGGGCCTGCTCACCGTCGCCTTCTATTTCGGTGTGTTCGCGATGTCTTGGGACTTGCTGTTCGGATTCGCGGGGGAAGTGAACTTTGGGCCGACCTTCCTGATCGGCGTCGGTGCCTACACCGCCGGCATCCTCAACGCGCAATTTGGCTGGTCGGTTTATCCTTGCATCGTGCTGGGCGCGCTCGCCTCCGTCATCGCCGGCCTCGTGCTGGCGCTGCCGGCGCTACGGGTCCGCGGCCCCTATTTCGGCCTGACCACGCTGGTCGCGGTCTTGATGCTGCAGAACTTCATCGTCGTGTTCGCCGATCTTACCGGCGGCGAGATCGGCCTGACCATCCCTGATGTCATCACCATCAATGCCGGCGCCAATTACTGGATCGCGCTCGGCTTCATGACGATCTCGGCGGCGATCCTCTACGGCCTGTCGCAATCGCCGATTGGCCTTGTGCTGCAAGCCAGCGGCCAGGATCCGGTGCAGGCCGGCGCGCTCGGCTTCAACATCGTCAAGCACAAGCTCGCCGCCTTCATCGTCAGCGCGTTCTTCTCTGGGCTGTCAGGGGCGCTGCTGGTGTTCTACTTCGGCACCGCCTCGGTCGGCACCGTCGTCGACGTCGCGGTCGGCGTCAACGTCATCGTCTCGGCCGTGCTCGGCGGCCGGCGCACGGTGCTTGGCGCGGCGCTGGGCGCGATCTTCCTGATCGTCGCCGGCGAATTTTTGCGGCCGACCGGCGAGCTCGCGACCTTCATCGTCTCGGCCGTCGCCCTCCTCGTCGTGCTGTTCTTCCCCGGCGGCTTCCTCGGGGCAGCCCTCTCGCGTGAGGCACGCTCGTGATGGATATGAGAACGTCAAACAGAGCGGTGCTCGAAGTCCGCGGCCTGACCAAACGCTTCGGCGGATTGACGGCGGTGAAGAACCTCGGCTTCGAGGTCAATGGTGGCGAGATCTTCGGGCTGATCGGGCCGAACGGCTCGGGCAAGTCGACCGCGATGAAGAGCGTGATGGGCATCGAGCGCCCGACATCAGGCGAGGTGATCTTCGAGGGCGAGAACGTTGCAGGTCTGCCCGCGCACAAGATCGCGCGAAAAGGCTTTGGCATGGTGTTCCAACACTCGCGGCCGCTGAACCGGCAGACCGTGCTGGAGAACATCCTGGTCGCGCTGCTGCCGGACAGTCTGTTCATGCTGTTCCCCGACAAGGCGCTGGTTGAGCGCGCCAAATGGATCGCCGACCGCGTCGGCCTCGGCAATGTCATGAACCGCCGGCCGCCGACGCTGCCGTTCGCCGATCTGCGAAGGCTGGAGCTTGCGAAAGCGATCGCGCGCGATCCAAAAGTCGTGCTGGTGGACGAGCCCTTCGCCGGACTGACGCGCGCCGAGGTCGACGTCTTCTCCGACCTGATCCGGAGCTTTCGCGACGACGGCCGCGCGGTGATGCTGGTTGACCACAACGTCAAGAGCGTCGCCGCGCTGGTCGACCGCGTGCTCGCGATGTATCTCGGCGAGGAGATCGTCACCGGCAACGCCGAGGACGTCATGAAGAACGAGACCGTGCGCCGGGTCTATCTCGGCGGCGCCATCGAAACCCATGCGCGGCCCGAGACCAGCTTCAAGGACAAGGTGCCGCTGCTCCAGGTCGAGAATGTCAGCGTGTTCTACGGCAAGGCGCAGGCGCTGGAGAACGTCTCGATCCACGTCCACGAGGGCGAGTTCGTCTCGATCGTCGGCCTCAACGGCGCCGGCAAGACCACGCTGTTCAACACCATCTCCGGCTTCCTGCCCTATAGCGGCGAGATCGTGCGCGGCGGCGACAGGCTGCGCGGCACCAGCCCGGCAAAGATCGCCAGCAGCGGTCTCGTGCAATGCCCGGAATCGCGCGAGCTGTTCGGCGAGATGAGCGTGCGGGAAAACCTCGATCTCGGCGGGCAACATTTGGCCGACGACAAGCGCGCCGCGCAGCTCGCCTGGCTGTTCGAGCTGTTTCCGATCCTTAGGGAGCGCCAGGGCCAGATGGCGCAGACATTGTCTGGCGGCGAACAGCAGATGCTCGCGATCGGACGGGCGCTGATGATGCAGCCGCAGATCCTGATCCTGGACGAGCCGACGCTCGGCCTCGCCCCCGTCATCCTCGAGCAATTGTCCAAGGCGCTGACGAAGCTGCGGCAGACGACGTCTATCACGGTACTGCTCGGCGAGCAGAACGTCACCTTCGCGCTGCCGCATGCCGACCGCGTCTATGTGCTGGAGCACGCAAGGATCGTCTGGGAAGGCGATCCCGGCCGCTTCGCGAGCGAGGCCGGCGCCGATTTTCTCTAGTTCGCGTACCAACAACAAAACAAGCAAAGGGAAACGACCATGATACGATCGACGCTTCTCAGCAGCAGCCTCCTCACCTCCGCGATGGCACTGTGCCTTGCCGCGCCGGCCTACGCGCAGTCGGGCGATCCGATCAAGATCGGAATCATCGCCGAGGTGCAGTCGATCGCAGGAGCCGCGACGCCGGGCGGCGCGCAGATCGCCGCCGACGAGATCAACGCCAAGGGCGGCATCCTCGGCCGCAAGGTCGAGATCGTCACCTATGACAACAAGAGCTCCTCGGCCGATTCGGTGCGAGCCTTCCAGCGCGCGGTGAGCGAGGACAAGGTCTCCGCCGTGATCGCAAGCTACATCTCCGAGGTCGTGCTGGCGCTGGAGCCGTGGGCGGCGCGGCTGAAAATGCCGCTGATTACGCCTGGTGCGGCCTCGAACGAGATCACCAAGGCGATCCACAACGACTATGAGAAGAACAAGTATACCTTCCACGGCTATCTGACCTCGGCAGCGCAAGCGCAGCTCGTCTGCGACGCGGCCAAGGATCTCCTCGTCGACAAGCTCAAGTTCAAGACCGTCGCGATCATGAGCGAGGACGCAGCCTGGACCAAGCCGCTCGATATCGGCTACGAGGCCTGCCTGCCCAAGGCCGGCCTGAAGGTCGTCGAGCATGTCCGTTTCTCGCCTGACACCACCGACTTCACCCCGATCTTCAACAACATCGAGGGCAAGAAGCCGGATGTGATCGTGACAGGCATCTCGCATGTCGGCGTGCAGCCGACGGTGCAGTGGAAGAACCAGCAGGTGCCGATCCCGATGTTCGGCATCAGCGCGCAGGCGCTGAGCCCGACCTTCTGGAAAGACACCAATGGCGCCGCCGACGGCGTGCCGTCGCTGGCCGTGGCGACACCCGACGTCGCCGTGACCTCGAAGACAAAACCGTTCGCGGCCGCCTTCAAGGCCAAGTTCGGCATGCCGCCGGCCTACACCGGCTACACCGCCTATGACGAGGTTTACTTCATCACCGACGCCATCAAGCGCGCCGGCTCAACCGATCCCGACAAGATGGTCGCTGAACTCGAGAAGACCGACTACGAGGGCACGATCGGCAAAATCCAGTTCTACGGCAAGGACGACGAGTTCACCCACGGCATCAAGTCCGGCCCCGGCGCGGTGTCCGGCCTCGTCTTCCAGTGGCAGGACTCCAAGCAGGTCGTGGTCTGGCCCGAGAAGATCGCCGAAGGCAAGCTGAAGTTTCCGAGCTTCGTGAAGCTGTCGCAGTAACCGGTTCGCACCGGAGCAAGGCCCATCGTCCGCTTGCGGGCGGTGGGCTTTTTCTTTGCCTCTCGCAGATGCGTTCTGTGCGGCCACCGGCCTCGTATCGACCTTGTGCGATGTTGACTTTCCGCACTCCCCTCCCAATACTTCGCGCAAAAATAACCGGAACAATCACCAGACGGTTTTGAGGGAGGATAGGATGCCGACTTCACGCAGGCAGCTGCTGAAGAGTTCGGCGGCTGCCGCCGCTGCACTCAGCCTCGATTGGACACGCGCCCAGGCGCAAGCCGAGAATTTGCGCATCGGCCTGATCTATGATCTCACCGGACCATTCGCTGCCGGCGGCTCGGTCGCCTCCTCGGTCGGCGCGCAGATCGCCATCGATCTCGTCAACGAGAAGGGCGGCATCGGCGGCAAGACCAAGATCGTGCCTGTTGCGGCGGACTCCCAGAGCAAGGCCGACGTCGCGATCAACGAGGCCGAGCGGCTGATCAGCCAGGAAAAGATCGACATCATCAACGGCGTCTATTCCAGCGCGCACGCGGTGCCGATGGCGGCGAAGGTCGAGCAGCAGAAGAAGATCCTCTGGATCACGACCGCGGTCTCGACCGCCGTGTTCAAGGACAAGAACCTGCAATATGTGTTTCGCGCGCAGATCCACTCCGACCAATACGGCCAGGCCTTCGCCGGCTTCATCGCCGAGCACGCAAAGACAAAACTCGGCATGGAGCCGGGCGAGGTCAAGGTCGCGCTGATCCACGAGGACGGTCCCTATGGCGTCGGCGTTGCGGCGGCCGACGAGGCCTATGCCAAGCAGGCCGGCATTCAGGTGGTGATGCGCGAGGGCTATTCGGCTTCCGCGCCCGACCTTTCGGTGCTCGTGACCAAGCTCAAGCGCGCCAAGGTCGATGTGATTTCGCATGCCGGCTACAACCCCGACATCACCCTGTTCCTGCGCCAGGCGCGCGAGAGCGGATTGCGCTTCAAGATGCTGTTCGGGGCAGGCGCCGGCTACAGCCAGCTCGACAAGCTGCGCGCGACTTTCGGTCCCGACATCGACAATTTCTGCAACATCGATCCGGTGCCGGCGCAATTGCTCGATCCGGCAAAGCTCGCACCGGGTGTCGGCGATCTGACCAACGCCATGGTCACGCGCTACAAGGCCAAGACCGGCGCGACCGACGTACCTCCACACTGCTCGATGGGTTTCAACCAGACCTGGGTGCTGCTCAACAACGTGCTGCCGGTCGCCAAGGAGAAGTACGGCAGCTTCGAGCCCGAGGCCATTCGCAAGGCCGCGCTCGACGTCGACATCCCCGCCGGCGGCACCATCCAGGGCTACGGCGTCAAATTCTTCCCGCCGGGCACGCCGATGTCAGGCCAGAACGAGCGCTCGACACCGGTGGTGATGCAGAACGCTGGCGAGCACATCTCTGTGGTGTGGCCGACCAACATCCGGACGCAAGACCCGGTGTTCCCGCTGCCGAAGGGATCCACCTACGGGACGTAGTGCAAGCCACGAGCAGCGCGGCCCTCCCTCGCCCCATTCTTACGGGGCCGCGACGAGCTTCGCTCGCGCTGAGAGGGCTGGGTGAGGGGCCGTTGCAGCGGACGGTGCTTGCACCTACCGGTAAGCCTTTTCACGCTGTAGTTGGATTTTTCGCCCTGCAGCAGCGCGCGCAGGTTGTGAGACGAAGTCTTATTGAAACAAAAGCCTTTTAGACTGTGTGATGTAGATAATTCACCCTGCTTCGTTTTCGTACGTATAAGCAGATCAGCCATCCGGATTTTGGTTGGCGTAACCGGCAAGCCGGCTCGCATTTCGAAGCCGTCCAGCGGGTATCAGACATTTCCAGACCGTGAATTCCAGCGATGGGGGTGACAATGCCCGCCATATTCGAATTGCTCTACAAGGAATTTTGCCGCGCGCGTCTTGCTGAAATGCGCAAGCAGCTTCTGCTCACGGGCAAGCATCCGGAACTCTTGCAGGCAGATGAAGACCCCGCCGATCCGGATGACTCCGGCAGCATGGGCACGCAGTACGAGCCGGGATTGAAGCGCGTCAAGAAATAGGTCGTCAGTGAGCTCGGCGTCTTACAACACGACCCGCCGCCCCTCCTCCGCCGCCCAATAGCCGGCATAGTTCACCTTGATCGTCTCATACGCCAGCGCGAGGTCCGACAGCGGCTGCCGTTCCGTCGCGACGCATTCCATGAAATCCTGGATCTCCTGCAAATAGCCCCGCGTCCATTCCTCCTCGAGGCAGACATATTGCCAGCCGGTTTTGCGGTCGACCTTTTCGGTGATGTAGACGCTGGCGAGCTTTTCCTCGGAGGTCTGGTAGCTCATCAGATGATTGTTCGGCGTGATGTTGGCGAACAGCGAGCCGCCGCTGGTGTAGGTCTCGACCAGATTGCGCACGCCGCCCATGATCATGTCGCCGGAGAACACGGTCGCCTTGGTGCCGTCCGAGAAGGTGGCGGTGAGCGTGCCCCAATCCTCGACGTCGACCGGATTGGCCTTGATGTAGGTGCGCTCCTCCGGCTTCAGGCCAGCCGTGACGTTGCCGACATCGCCGGTGACGCTAGCGACGCGGATGGTCTCGCCGCGCGCCTTGGCCTCGACCTGTTTGAGATAAAGCACCGCCGAGAGCGGATGGCAGCCCATGCGGATCAGCGAGCCGCCGCCGGTCATCGCCCATTGCGCGGCATGGGCGGCGTGCGAGCCGGAATGGCTCTCCTCGCCCTTCATGAACAGGATTTTGTCCTTCGTCGCCTTGATGATCTCCGCGGTCTTGGTCACCGCGGGGGCGTAGATCCAGTCCTCGGCATACATGAAGAGTTTGCCGGTGCGCTCGATCGCGGCACGGGTCGCATCCATCTCCTCCAGCACGCGCTCATACATCAGCGCCTTCGGCACATGTTTGCCGATCGGCTGCGCGTCGCCCTCGCGGCCGAAATAGCCGGCGAACGGCTTTTCGCAGATCACGTGCTTGCCGGCCTGCATGGCGGCGATGATCATCTCGGCGTGAAGATTGGGCGGCGTGCAGATGTCGACGACATCGAGCTCGCGGTCCGCGATCAGTTCGGCAAAGCTGCGATAGACGCACGGGATTTTGTGATGGTTGGCGAATTCGACGACATGGTCACCGCGCGCGGCCACCGCCGCGACCTCGACGTCCACGCCATAGACGCGCCGGAACGCGTACATGTGCAGCTCCGACACGAAGCCGCAGCCGACGAGTCCCACCCTGATTTTGGCCATAGCGCCCCCTTGCTGTGGGCGGCACTATAGCGCGCTATCAGGCCTATTCCACCGAGACGCGCACCACGCCGGCGCTCATCATGCCGAGCGCACGTGCCGCCGGCACCGAGAGATCGACGATCCGCCCACGAATGAACGGGCCGCGATCATTGACACGGCACTGGATGGTGCGCCCGCTATAGGACACCCTGAGCACGCTGCCGAACGGCCGCGTGCGGTGAGCGCAGGTCAACTCGCCTTTGCCGGCGTTTCCATATCCGTAATACGAGGCAAGCCCGCTCTCGGCGTTTGCAGCGGAGATGAAGGCAAGAGATGAAGTCGTAAGACAAAGCAGTAGTGTTGTCTGCGCTCGCACGGCACCGCTCCCGGTTTGGCCCTGCCCCGCGCCGCAAACGTCGCTTTGTTCCCCTGAGTTCCAGGAACTGCCGGGCGATGCCCGGCAACGCCATCACACTTTGTTACTGTTTGTGAAACACCAACGCACGGATCTCGATGCTTTCGCGCGGCGCGGCATCCGCCGGCGTGGTCGGATCGACGAAGGCCGTGTGCGGCCCGAAGCGGGTGCGGCCGTCGGTTGCGGAATCATAGCATTTGAGCAGCAGCGCCTCGTCCGGCGTCATCTCGGGGAAATAGAACCAGCGGTGGTTCGGATTGTATTTCACCGAATAGGTCTCGCCGCGGCGATTGGGATAGATCAGGTCGGAGGCAACGAGATCGTCAGGCGCGACCGTGCTGCCGTCCGCCATCGCCAGCGGTGAATCGCGCAGCGGCCCACGGATCGGCCGCCAGAGATTGATTACCTGCACGCGTCCCTTCAAAAGCTCATCAGCCTCGTCGGCGAGATGCTCGCGCACGCGGTTGGCGCCGGAGACGTCGGTCTGGTCGACATGGACGCGCGTCGCGGGCTGACGCGGGCCGCCGTCGCGAATGTCAGCGGCGCCTTCAACGCGCCGACGCACCGTATGGTCGAAGATGACGACGCGATCGGCCTTCAGCGTCGCGCGAAGAAAGGCTTCGACGGCCGGGTAGTAGACCGCCTTGATCTCCGCCTCGTCGTAAAAATCCTTCACCTGGTTCGGATGGCGCACCAGCGCAAAGCCCTCGCGATCGAGCGAGATGTTTTGCGCGATCAGGCGCGCATCGAAGATCGGCACCCGATGCGGCTCCGCCAACGACGTGCTCTTGGGCTCGCCGGGCGGCGGATCGAACGCGTAGGTGCGCGGTTTGCCGGAAACGGGTGCGAGGTAGTTGAGTTCGGCGGTGACGAAGGGAAGCGATTCGATTTTTGTTTCTTGCAGGCCCATGGCCGGTCTCCCGATGTGGTCGTCTGAATGATTTTTGCGGGGATGCGGCGCGGCGCAAGGGAGGCCGTGCAAATAGCAATGGGAGTGTTGTGGAAAGCGAGGAATGCAGAAGGAACGTTTCGGGGATAGCAGCGATGCGGGACACTCGTCCTCATCTCACGGGCTCTTGATAAGTTACTGAGATCTCGTGCCCCGGACGCAGCGCAGCGCTTCTTCAGCGGTGCGCTGCAGAGCCGGGGCCCATCTAACCAAGAGCATTGTGTGCGGCATGGGTCCCGGCTCTGCGGAGCAGCGTTGCACGCTGCGCCGCGTCCGGGACACGAGACCATCATTCCGCCGCCTCGCCGCGAACGGACTGACGCTTGGCAATCAGCTCACGCGTCAGCGGGATCAGCTCGCGGCCGTAGTCGATGGCATCGGGCAGCGGATCGAAGCCGCGGATCAGGAAGTGGCTGACGCCGAGGTCGTAATAGTCGGCGAAGACCTCGGCGACCTGCTCGGGCGTTCCGACCAGCGCGGTGGTGTTGCTGTTGGCGCCGGTGAGCTTCGCGATCTCGGTCCACAGCCGCTTGTCGATGCGCGCGCCTTGGTCGGCCGCTGCCAGCAGCCGCTTGGCGCCCTCGGTTGCGTGATTGGGCCGGCGATAGCCGGTCTGGTCCTGCAGCGCAGTGGCCCGCTCCAGAATCGTCTCGGCCTTCTGCCAGGCCTTCTCCTCGGTGTCGGCGAGGATCGGCCGCACCGACAGGCTGAAACGGGGCGCCGGCCTTCCATGCTTCGCCGCCGCCACACGCACCCGCGCGGTGACGTCGCGCACCTGTGCGTAGGATTCGCCCCACAGCGCAAAGGTGTCGGCATGCTTGCCCGAGACCTCGATCGCGGCATCGGAGCCACCACCAACGAAGGTGTAGATGCCGCCCGCTTGCTGCGGCTTCACCTGCGAAAAACCGTTCTCGACGTTGTAATACTTGCCGCTGTAGTTGAACGGCTTCTCGCTGGTCCATTCCAGCCGCACCACATCGAGGAATTCGCTGGTCCGGGCGTAACGCTCGTCCTTGTCGTCGAGCGTGTTGCCGTCCTGGCGCAGCTCGATCGCGTTGCCGCCGGTGATCACGTGCAGCGAGACGCGGCCTTCATAAAGCTGGTCGAGCGTGGCGAGCTGGCGCGCCAGCAGCGTCGGCGCCGTGAAACCCGGCCGCTGCGCGATCATCACCTTGAGCTTCCTGGTGATGGTCAGCACGTGCTGGGCGATCTGGAGCGCATCCGGCGTGGTCGAATGGAACGCCAGCAGCGCGCGGTCGAAACCGGCGAGCTCATGCGCCTTCGCGACCGTCTCGATATAGGCGGGATCGAGCACCGGCCCCTGGCGCACGATGGTCTCGGAAGCATTGCTGTTAGCGATAAAGCCGATGAACTCGACCGACATCCGGGAACTCCATGTGATGATTGGCTAGATACCGAGCGCAATGCGCCCGGCAGTGATTTTCGTGGTGTCGTCCTGGGGGGGTGTGGACGCGGCCGCAGAGCACGTCCCGGTAATGCCGCTCCAGCGGATTTTTGCGCGACAGACCGTGATTGCTGGTCGGCGACAAGGCGTCCTCCACTGCGGCCACGGCGTTATTGGTCACCGTCAGCTTGACGATGTTGGACTCGATCGCGCTCAGCTGCAAGCCGTCGTCGAAATCGGAGGCAAAACTGTCGATCAAACGTGCGTTGACGGCGAGCCGCGCCTCGATGCCGCCGAGGATTTCCTGGGCGCGCGGCAAGGTCGCCAGCGGAGCGCCGAGACTGGCCGGCGCCCGCGTCTTCAGGAAGCTGACCAGCCAGTCCCGCGCCGCTCGCGCGATGCCGTCATAGATCGCCGCGACGAAAATAGTGTGGACGGTCGCCTGCACCGGATCCGGTGCACGCCACTCCTGGGGCTTGCGGACATCGATTTCGGCATCGAGCGGGATCACGACGTCGTCGAAGATGACGTCATGGCTGCCGCTGGCGCGCAGGCCGTGATGATCCCAGGTCTCGACGATGCGCGTGCCCGGCAGGCCCGCCGGCGCCAAAAACTGTCCGACGCGCGGCTCGGCCTCGTCCGTGCGCGCCCAGACCAGATACCATTTCAGGATCGGCGACCCCGTCGAATAGATCTTGTGGCCGGAGAGGCGCCACCCCGTCTCGGTACGGCGCGCGATGGTCGCCGGCAGGCCGCCGCGCGCGGGCGAGCCGAGCTCCGGCTCGACGCGGAGTGCGTTGATCAGCGCAAGACCTTCAACGGTCTCGTGGGCGAGCTTGCGTGACAGTCGCACCGGCCAGGCCGGGCTACGTGCCATCACGAAATGATTGATGTAGTGCATCGACAGCACCAGCGCCGTCGATGCGCAGGCCTTGCCGACGATGCCGAGGACGCGTGCGGCGTATCTCGCACCGGCACCGGCGCCGCCGAAGGCCGCCGGCACCGTCAGAGACAATAGGCCAGCTTCGGAGAGCTCGCGAAAATTCTCGAAAGGGAAGCTCGCGGTGCGGTCGTGCTCAGCCGCACGCACAGCAAAGCCTTCGGCCAGCGCTTCCGCGCGGGCGATATAATCGGGTTCGCTATGGGGCGTGCGCCCTTTGGCTACGGATGTCACCATGTGGCGTCCAACCCCAACAAGCCGAGGATCTGGCGGCGCAGATCGGCCAAATAAGGATCGCCGCGATGGCGCGGATAGGGCCGGTCGACGCGGATGTCGGCCTTCACGCGCGCGGGACGATCGCTGAACACGATGACGCGGTTGGCGAGCACCAGGGCTTCCTCGGCGTCATGCGTCACCAGCAGCGTGGTGAAACCCTTGCGCTGCCAGAGCGAGACCAGCTCGGCCTGCATGGTGATGCGGGTCAGCGAGTCCAGTTTTCCCAGCGGCTCGTCGAGGATGAGGATTTTGGGATCGTTGACCAGCGCCCGCGCCAGCGCGACGCGCTGCGCCATGCCGCCGGAGAGCTGGTGCGGATAGGCGGTGCAGAAGTCCGATAGCCCGACGAGATCGAGCGCATCGTCCACGCGATGACGCTGGCTCTTCAAAATGCCCTGCGCTTCGAGCCCGAGCGCGACGTTGTCCCAGACCGTACGCCACGGAAACAGCGTCGGATCCTGGAACACGACGACGCGCGAGGGATGCGGGCGTCTGATGCGAACCTCGTCCTCGCGCAAGCTTCCCGCCCCGGGCTTGTCGAGGCCAGCAACGAGCCGCAGCAAGGTCGACTTGCCGCAGCCGGACGGGCCGAGCAGCGCGACGAACTCGCCGGGCTCGACGGAGAGGCTGACGTCGCTGAGCACCGGCAACTCGACACCATCGATGTCGAAGGCGTGGCTGACCTGCTCGATGTCGAGCGCGGCGCCGGCGGCCGGCGGTGTCGTGATTTCGGCCAGTGCAGTTGCGGCTACCATTTCACAGTCCCCTTCTGCCAGACCAGCAGGCGGTCGCGGATCGAAAACAGCAGCGTGATCGCGCCGGAGCAGAGCAGCGACATCACGATCAGCGCCGCATACATGTTGGCGTAAGCGGCCCACCCCTGCGCCCATTGCAGGTACCAGCCGAGGCCGGCCTTAACGCCGATCATCTCGGCGACGACCAACACGGCGAACGACGAGCCGAGCCCCATGAACAGGCCGACGAACACGTGTGGGAGTGCTGCGGGGATGGCAACCTTCAGCACCAGGAAGGACGGTTTTGCCCCCAGCGTGCGCGCGACGTCGTAATAGGCGTTGCTGACGCTTGCGACGCCCGACCAGGTCAGCACGGTGACGGGGAAGCCGGTCGCGAGCGCGATCAGGAAGGTCGAGGCGCTCCAGCTCGATGGAAACGTGAAGAAGGCGATCGGCAGCCAGGCGGTTGCCGGCAGCGGGCCGATGAAGCGCAGCACCGGATGCACCCAATAGCCGACCGCACGCGACCAGCCGATCGAGACGCCGGTCAGGAAGCCAACCGTCGCGCCGATCAGATAGCCGCCGAGCTGAAGCTTGACCGAGGCAAACACGCTGTCGAGCAGCTTTGGCAGATCATCGGTATAGACCTCGATGATCGATTGCGGCGGCGGAAAGAACGGCAGCGGCAGCCATGCGAATTTTGCGGTGGCAACTTCCCACAACGTCAGGAACGCACCGAGCGCAACGAGCCACGGCGCGCGCTGGCGCAAGGCCTTGCCCGCGGAGCCCAGATAATCGGCGCCGACCGTGCCGAACAAGGCGATTGCGGCGACGATGAAGGCGGCAATGCCGAGCGAATGGGTGCGCGACCAGTCGCCGAGGTCCTCCCACCACAGGCAGGACAGGCCAAAGGCCATCCAGGCAATGCTGGCGAGCACGCCGACGCCGGATTCCCGGAGCCAACTCGCAAGAACCGGAGTGCGCGAGAGGCGCGGCGCGCCGGAGGCGAGGCCGTCAGACAGCGAATACGTCGACATAGATGCGCTCCGCGAATTTGGCCGTATCGGTGCTCTGCTTGAAGACCTGCACGCTCTTGAGATCGTCGGCATAGGCCTTCAGCTCACGCTTCAGCACTTCGCCGACGGGATGATGGTGGTGGGTATGGTAGCGCACCATGCCCTCGATATCGGCGAGCGATGCCGTCTTCGGCGCGTAAGGCTGGAACGATTTTGCCGTCACAGACGGATTCTGCGCGGTGAACATCGCGGCATCGAGCAGCGCCTGCGTGAGGGCGCGCGCGACCTGCGGCTCCTCGCGCACGAGCGAGCCGCGCAGGCCAAGGATGCAGCAGCTCTTGTCGCGATATTCACCGTCGAGATTCGAGGCGACCTCCTTGTACTGGCTGTCCTTGAGCCAGAGATAACCCAGCGGGTCCGACGACAGGAAGGCCTGCACCTCGCCCTTCTCCACCGCGACGTTGAGGAGATTGCCGGGATAGGCGCGCCAGTCGATATCCTTGTTGGGATCGATGCCGAGTTTGGCCAACTGGATCGAGAAGAAGTTCTTGTCGGGACCGCCGAGATCGCCGACCGCGACGATCTTGCCCTTGAGGTCGGCGAGCTTGCTCACGCTGGAGTCGGCGCGGGTCAGCACGCGCATGCAACCGCCATGGGTGCCGGCGGCGATCTTGACATCAAAGCCCTGCTCCAGCGGTTTTAGCCAGCGCAGCGCCATGCCGAGACCGGCATCGCTTTTTCCGGTTGCGATCGCTTCGAGCAGTTGGTCGGTCGAGCCGGAATAGTTGATGAGCTCGATGTCGAGATTGTGCTTCTGGAAGAAGCCGTGCTCGATGGCAACCGGCACCGGCGCGAGGCACACCGCGCCGGCATTCCACGACAGCTTTAGCTTACGCGGGGCGCCCGTGAGCGCGGGTGCGTCCGAGGCCGTCCGGCACAGCGGAAACTCCGAGAGGTCGACACCGGGCACGATCGCCTGCGGCGCAAAGGCCTGTGCTGCACCAAAAGCACCAAGCGGCGCGGCGAACGTCGCAGCCAATCCCGCCTGGAGCACACGACGCCGGTCGAGACCCAATCCGCTGCGCTTGTTGTCGTTGTCCATCAGCCCCACTCCTGCATTGGCACAGCTCCGCCATTCGCGCAGCGCTTCGCGTTGCGCATGTTCCGTACGGAGCTGCGTTGAGAGAATATTTTTCGCCGACGCTTCACGCGCCGTTTTGATGCGATGCCCAAATCATGCGGCGCAGTCGCTGCATCGTCAATGAAATGGAATTTCGAATGTAGCGCGAAGCGAAGTCATTCTCTCCATCCGCGCAAGCGGGAACGATGAAACGATTTTCGCTGGTGCCTCGATCGGCAGAGCGCGGTGCGGCTCCCTTCCTTGCTTCATTCTTGCGCATCTACGCAACACGCACGGCGCACATTCTCGAAAGCAGTGCTTCGCTGAAACGTCCTTGCCCGATGCGCGCGCAATACGGACGGCCATTTCATTGACTGCGCATCGCGCGATCATAGACTTGACCGTCTCGCAGCATCGTTTGCTCACGCATTGTGAGCAAAGCAACAAGACGGATCACATGAGCATCAACTCCGACGATCATTCCATCACCCGCAGGCTCGCCGCATCGCTGTTCGCCGCTGCGATTACGTTGTCGACCGCTGCAGCGTCCTTCGCCGCCGACACGGTCGTGCTGCGCGTCGGCGACCAGAAGGGCGGCAACCGCTCGCTGCTCGAAATCTCTGGCTACGCAAAGGATTTGCCCTACAAAATCGAATGGTCGGAATTCCCTGCCGCAGCACCAATCCTGGAAGCGCTCAACGCCGGCGCGCTCGACGTCGGCTATACCGGCGATCTCTCCTTCCTCTCGGTCTACGCGGCCGGTGCGCCGATCAAGGCGATCGGCGGCACGCGTTCGGATGCGAAGACGCAAGCGATCCTGGTGCGCCAGGATTCACCGATCAATTCGGCCGCCGACCTCAAAGGAAAGCGTCTCGCCGGCACGCGCGGCGGCTGGGGCCAGTTCCTGATCGACGCGACACTGGAGAAGGCGCAGATCAAGCTCGAGGACGCGACCTTCGCGCCGCTCGGCCCGGTCGATGCCAAGATCGCTTTGGTCGCGGGCTCGATCGACGCGTGGGCGATATGGGAGCCCTATGTCTCGTTCGCGACGCTGAAGGACAGGGCCCGCGTGATCGCCGACGGCGAAGGCCTGACGCCGACCATCACCTTCATCGTCGCCTCCGACAACGCCATCGCCACCAAGCGCGCCGCGGTGCAGGACCTTGTGCAGCGGCTGAACAAGGCACGGCTGTGGTCGCTGGATCACATCAGTGAATACGCCAGGAGCACGGCCGAGCTAACCAAGCTGCCCGAGGACGTGCTGCTGTCCGCCTACACCGCGCAGCGCACCAGCCCGATCGTGATCGACGAGACTGTGGTGAAGGAGATCCAGGCGGCGTCGGATCGCTCGACGCGCTACGGCATCCTGCCGAAGACGCTCGACGTCAGCAAAGCCGTCGACCGCAGCTTCACGGCTGCGGCGGCCGGATCAAACTAAACGGAGGCGGCGGGATGCGCAGGCTTCACCCCAAGGCCGGCCCGCTGCATCTCGCCGTGATCGTGCTCGCGCACTTTGCGTGCATGAGCTTGATCGTGTGGCTCTCGCTTTAGCCGCGCAGGATCACCAATATCCGCGATGATAGGCCCGGTACGGCCGGTAGTAGCCGTAGCGAGGGCCGTAATACGGACGATAGGCGCGATAGCCGTAGTAGCGGGGGCGCGCGTAGCCATAACCGTAACCCGGTCCATAGCCGCCGCCATAATAGGCGGGCGCATACCCGTAGCCCGGCCCCGGATAACCGTAGCCGCCGTAATACGGGCCGCCGCCATAGCCGTAGCCATAAGGCCCGCTGCTGGCGATGGCACCGCCGATGATCGCGCCGGCCGCAAGGCCGCCGATGCCCCATCCAAAGCCCCGGCCGCGCCAATACACCTGCGTGACGTCGTCACCGACCGCGGCCTTCATGGTCGCGACATGGGTCGGCAGCGGCGCGGCCGCAGCCTGCTCGATTTGGCCGGCCATCACCGCCGCCGCCAGCGAACAGGCAATTGCAGTTTTCCAGATCCTCATCGTCTTGCTCCCTGTTTGACGTGTCATTTGGAAAAGGATCGCAACGTCATGATCGGGCATCCCAGCGCCAAGTCAAAGCCTCGATTTAGCGTGCGGCGCACAACAGAGCCCGTGCGTGCCTCAATTGTGGTCAGGCGGGATCGCGCCGATATGACACCGATACGACGACGCCGGAGGCCGTGGACCACGGCAAAGCATTAAGCTTCCCGCGCGTTCGCAACCAACAACCACCTTCCCGATTGACTATTCGTACCGTTACTATCGGTTCCAATGGTGCGCGGCCGAGAGGCATCTCGCAAAGGCCCCGGCTTGCGCCAGAGAGTGGGAGGATTGACATGAGTGCCGCCGGAAATGAGCCGCTTGCCCGTCAGGCGCTGGCGTTCGTCCTGGCTGGCGGACGCGGCAGCCGGCTCCTGGAGCTGACCGACCGGCGCGCCAAGCCCGCAGTGTATTTCGGCGGCAAGTCCCGCATCATCGATTTCGCGCTGTCGAACGCGGTGAACTCCGGCATCCGCCGCATCGCGGTCGCCACCCAATACAAGGCGCACAGCCTGATCCGGCATCTTCAGATGGGCTGGAACTTCTTCCGCCCCGAGCGCAACGAGAGTTTTGACATCCTGCCCGCGAGCCAGCGCGTGTCGGAGAACATGTGGTATGTCGGCACGGCGGATGCGATCTACCAGAACATCGACATCATCGAGTCGCACAACGCCCGCTTCATCGTGGTGCTCGCCGGCGACCATATCTATAAAATGGATTACGAGGTGATGCTGCGGCAGCACGTCGACAGCGGCGCCGACGTCACCGTCGGCTGTCTCGAAATGCCGCGCGCCGAATCCTCGGGCTTCGGCATCATGCACATCGACGAGAACGGCTGGATCCAGGAATTTTTGGAAAAGCCCGCCGATCCGCCGCCGATGCCGGGCAAGCCGGATGTCTCGCTCGCCAGCATGGGCATCTATGTGTTTGACGCGAAATTCCTGTTCGACGAGCTGAAGCGCGACGCCGAGGACCCGAACTCCAACCACGATTTCGGCAAGGACATCATTCCCTACATCGTCAAGAACGGCCGCGCGATCGCGCACCAGTTCTCGACCTCCTGCGTCCGCACGGGCGATGACCCCCGCGCCTACTGGCGCGACGTCGGCACGGTCGACGCCTATTGGGCCGCCAATATCGACCTCACCGACGTGGTGCCGGAGCTCGATTTGTTCGACCGCGCCTGGCCGATCTGGTCCTATTCGGAGATCACGCCGCCCGCGAAATTCGTCCATGACGAGGAGACCCGGCGCGGTTCGGCGGTGAGCTCGCTGGTCTCGGGCGGCTGCATCATCTCCGGCGCCTCGCTGCGCCGCTCGCTGCTGTTCACCGGCGTGCGCATCAACTCCTATGCCAGCGTCGAGAACGCCGTGATCATGCCTTATGTGAACGTCGGCCGCGGCGCACGGCTGAAGAACGTCGTGATCGACCGCGGCATCGAGATCCCGGAAGGGCTTGTCGTCGGCGAGGATCCCGAGCTCGACGCCAAACGCTTCCGCACCACCGAGCAGGGTATCTCGCTGATCACCCAGACGATGATCGACAGGCTCAATACATGACGCCTGTTCGCGTCCTCGCGGTCGCTTCCGAAGTCTATCCCATCATCAAGACCGGCGGCCTCGCGGATGTCGCCGGGGCGCTGCCGATTGCGCTGAAAGCGCATGGTGTCGAGATGCGCACCTTGATGCCGGGTTATCCCGAAACGATGCGGTTGCTCGCGGGAGCCGAAGAAATCCGGCGCTGGCCGGATTATTTCGGTGGCCCCGGACGCCTGCTCGCGGGCTCGCACGACGGGCTTGATCTGTTCGTGCTCGACGTGCCCCATCTCTATGCGCGGCCGGGCAACCCCTATGTCACGCCTGATGGCGTCGACTGGCCGGACAATGGCGTCCGCTTTGCGGCGCTGTCGCGCATCGCCGCCGACATCGGCCATGGCCTCGTTCCGGCATTCGTGCCCGATATCGTGCATGCTCATGACTGGCAGGCAGGCCTCACGCCGGCCTACCTGCACTACGACAACCGTCCACGGCCAGGCACCGTGATGACCATTCACAACATGGCCTATCAGGGCAAGTTCGCTCCTGAGCTGATCGGTTCGATCGGTCTGCCCCGGGAGGCCTCGTTCGACGTTCACGGCCTCGAATATTTCGGCGGCATCAGTTTCCTGAAGGCCGGCCTGCAACTCGCCGATCGCATCACCACGGTCTCGCCCACCTATGCCCACGAAATCCAGAGCGACGAAGGCGGCATGGGGCTCGGCGGCCTGTTGCGCGAACGCGCGGACGTGCTCAGCGGCATCCTCAACGGCATCGATATTTCCGTGTGGAATCCGCAGACCGATCCGCACATCGCCTATCGCTTCAGTTCGGAAGAGCTGTCGTTTCGTTCGGCCAACAAGGCGGCGCTGCAACAGCGGCTCGGCCTCGATCCGCGGCCGGATGCGCTGGTGCTCGGTGTCATCAGCCGACTGTCGTGGCAGAAAGGGCTCGATCTCCTGCTCGAGGCCATGCCGATCGTCCTCGGCGAGGGCATGCAATTGGCGCTGCTCGGCAGCGGCGATGCCGATTTGCAGGATCGCTACCAGAGCGCCGCCCGGGCCTATCCGGGGCGGATCGCGGCCGTGATCGGCTATGACGAAGCGCTCGCGCACCTCATCCAGGCGGGCTCTGACGCTCTTCTCGTGCCGTCGCGGTTCGAGCCGTGCGGCCTGACCCAGCTCTGCGCACTGCGCTATGGCGCCGTGCCCATCGTGTCGCGCGTCGGAGGCCTCGCGGATACCGTCAGCGAGCCCGCGACCGGGTTTACGTTCGGACCGGTCTCATCCGAAAACCTCTCGGCGGCACTGCGGCGCGCGAGCTTCGCCTTCCACGACAAGGCGGCGTGGCGGCAGTTGCAGCGGACGGGTCTTGCGACCGACGTCTCCTGGCGTCATCGGGCGGGCGAGTACGCCGCGCTCTATCGCGATCTGACGGCATCCCGCCGCGCCTGAGCCATGACCATCGTCGAATCCATGCTATAGAGCCGATATGGACCCCCTCGCGATCAAGCTGATCGGCTTTGCCGCCGCCACCTGCACCACCGTCGCCTACGCGCCGCAGGTCATCAAGGTCTGGAAGACCCGCTCGGCACGCGACATTTCGCTCGGCATGTTTCTCATCATGGTGCTGGGCCTGGCGCTCTGGCTCGTCTACGGCCTGCTCTCGGGCGACGCGCCCCTCGTCGCCGCCAACGCCATCACCATGCTGCTCGCCGGCGGCATTCTGGTGATGAAGCTGAAATACGGGTGAGCTTTGAACCCTCTCCCCTTGTGGGAGAGGGTGGCTCGCCGCATAGCGGCGAGACGGGTGAGGGGTTCTCTCCGCGAATCCACCTCTCACGATTTGAATGTGCAGAGGCAACCCCTCATCCGGCGCTTCGCGCCACCTTCTCCCACAAGGGGAGAAGGAAGAATCACTCTCCAAACACATACGACGCCATCGCGACGTTCGCGACCTCGTCGACGAAGACGCGTTTGCCCGCGTCGCTGCCGGCAGCACCGGCCGCGACCATCAGCGGCAGCAGATGGTCCTCGCGCGGATGCGCAAGGCGTGCGCTCGGCGCGCTCTCCCAGTCGACCAGCATCGCGTTGCGGCGCGCCGGATCCGGATTGCCGATCGCCTCGTTCAGATAGGCCTCGAAATCATACGAGACGGGCTTGGACTCCGCACGCCCGAACCCGCGCATGTTGTGATAGGTCAGCCCGCTGCCGACGATCAGAATGCCTTCGTCCCGCAGCGAGGCGATCGCCTGCCCGACCTTGATGTGCTCGGCCGCATCGTAGCTCGACTTCAGCGACAGCAGCACGATCGGCATGTCGGCGTTCGGATACATCAGGCCGAGCGGCACGAAGGTGCCGTGATCAAAACCCTGGTTTGGATCCTCCCGGCAATCGAGGCCCGCGTGCTCGAGCAGCGCCCTCACCTCCGCGGCAAGCTCAGGCTTGCCCGGCGCCGGATATTTGAGGTGATAGGTATGCTCGGGGAAACCGTAATAATCGTACACCATCGGCGGATGCGCCGAGGTCGAGACGGTGAAGGCGTCGGCCTCCCAATGTCCTGATATGACGAGCACCGCCTTCGGCTTCTCGGGGAGAAGCTGCGGCAGCCGGCCGAACTCCGCAGCGGTCTTGGCATATTGCACCCGCCTGTCCTCCATGAACGGCCAGGGGCCGCCGCCATGCGACAGGAACAGAGTCGGAAATCGCGTCATGGGCGAAGGCTCGTCTCGTTGGCAACAGGCGCATGTAACAGTCGCGCTTTCGGCGACGAGCATAGGCAACCCGGTATGGTTAGCAAGTCGTTAACGATTTGCCGCCCACAATCCCCGGCGTGGCCGAAGGAGTCGGCCAGAAGACCTAAGGACGTAAGATGAAGAAGTTTGCGCTGGGGGACGTCGTCAACAGTGACAAGGGCCGCCGCGGCGTCGTTCGCGCCGCCTACCGCTCCAGGGAAGGCCAGCAGTTCTATGCCGTCGAGAAGGACGGTGCGATGGACCACCTCGAGGAACACCGGCTGACGCCGGCCCCGCGCGTCGAGCTCGCGGCCTAACTCCAACTCCTTATCGTCGCGCTAGCGCGCGAGCCGGTCGAAACGCTCCGCCAACGGATCGTCGCCGCTCGCGATGCGCTCGTTCGTCATCAGCAGCAGACGATCGCCGCCTGCGGTCGCATCCCAATGCGGCAGATCCGGGCCGTTGGGATCACCATTCTTGGCAAAATTGATCCAGTAGGCGCGCATGCGGCTTGCGACCTCGCGGTCGTGCCGTGAAAAGATGCCCGCGCCAGGCACGCCTTCCACGCCGAAGATGAATTGCAACTCCCGCCCGTGACCGCCTTCCGGATTTGCGCGCCGCGCCTCGGGCACATAGGCGAAGCGATAGCGGAAGACCGGCATGCCGCGCGCGGCATGCAGACGCGCAAGCAGCCTCGCCGGCTCGGCGAAGACCTTGTCGGTATAAAACCTTGCCGCCAGGTCCGAAGCCTTGACGACAGAAGCCTTGGCGACATCCGGATAGAGCTTGCGCAATTCATCGATGGTGATGCCGGACGATGCGAGCTCCCTCGCGATGTCGGGCTCGCTGTCGAAATCCGTCTCGTCATCGTTGCAGCCGATGATCAGCGCAATCCGGCTTTCATGTCCGGCCGTAAAGCCTGTGGCAATATCTTCCGTGACATGAACCCCATCGATCGCTGGCGCGAAGCCGTGCGGTGATTTCGCGAGCAGCTTCTGTTCGGCCGCAAGCAGCCCTGCGGGCGCGATCGTGCGCGGGTCAGCCTGCGAGAGCGTTGCGACGAATTGCAGTCCCGCAGCCTCTGCCTCCTGCCGCGAGCGCAAGCGGACGCGGCCGGGCACCGATTGCAAAATGGCTTTCTGGAACAGACCGCGCGCCTCGTCGCACAGCATCAACAGCGCGATCGACGTCGCCCCCGCGCCGCTGCCGAACAGGGTAACATTGTCAGGATCGCCGCCGAACGCCGCGATGTTGTCGTGGACCCAATGCAGCGCTGCGATCTGGTCCATCAGCCCGTAATTTCCGGAGCCACCTTCCGACAGCGCGGGATGGGTGAGCCAGCCGAGTGCGCCGAGGCGATAATTCACGGTCACGACGATGAGGCCGGCCTGCGCGAGTTTTGCGCCGTCGAACAGCGGATCGTTCGCAGTGCCGCTGACGAAGCCGCCGTCATGGATGAACACCATCACCGGCAGCGGGCCGTCAACGCCGAAGGGGCGGAACACGTTCAGTGTGAGGCAATCCTCGCTCGCATCTCGCCGCGACGGCTGGAGGCAAGGCGCACCGTAATCGTAGGCGGTGCGCATCTCGGAACTCTCGACCGTTGCCTGCGGTGGCCGCCAGCGCAGCGCGCCGACCGGTGGGGCTGCATAAGCAAGCCCCTTGAAGAAAGCCACCTCGCCTTCGACATCGCCCAGCATCTGGCCTTCGCGGGTCAGCGCGAACGGAAACTGTCCGACCGGCTGGGCCACGGCCGGGCCCGCGAGGCAAAGCAACGAGAAGGCAACGACGAGTGGAAACAGGGACCGCATCTTGGAGATCCCGATGCGCGGAAAGGTTCCCCGCGAGGTTATGTCCGAGACCGTCGGCGAGGCAAGCCTAACCGCCCTTGGCGATGATCTCCGCCAGCGCGCGCCTTGCGATGATGCCGAGCTCACCGAGCGTCGAGTGTCCCGCCTGCGCCGCCTCGATCAGGCGCTCGGCGATGATCCTGCGGCTGTCGTGATCGCCGCCGTGCGGCAATTGGCGGCACGTCTCCTCCAGGACGACGTCCATGTTGGCTTTGGTTCGCTCATTCAACTCTGTCATGACGCCCGGTCAGTACGCGTGGCTTGTAGCCGCAAGCATACACAGGCGGATCGGGCATGATTAGCCCGGGCAATCACGGCCATTGTGCGTCGCGATGCGTGCATCGACGCAACCTTCGCGCCGCCACGATGACGCCGCAAACTACCGAAGATTGCACTTGTTCTGATGACAAGCCGGACCTTCGGCGATAGCCTGCCGGCAAAACAAAATACACGGGAGGAATACCATGCCGGAAGCGATGGTTGCCGCACGTGAGTCCAAGGCGGCGAGTGGAACAGCCCAACAGATTGACGTCGCCGTGGTCGGCGCCGGATTTGCCGGCCTTTATCTTCTGCATCGCCTGCGCAAGGCGGGCCTCACGGCAGTCGGCCTCGAAGAGGCCGGCGATGTCGGCGGCACCTGGTACTGGAACCGCTATCCCGGTGCGCGCTGCGATATCCAGACCATCGACTACAGCTACACCTTCGATCCGGAACTCGACAAGATCTGGACCTGGTCGGAGAAATACGCGACCCAGCCGGAGATCCTGCGCTATCTCGGCTTCGTCGCCGACCGCTATGAGTTGCGCCGCGACATCCGCTTCAAGACCAAAGTCACCGAAGCCAGATGGGACGAGAAAGCCGAGCGCTGGCAGCTCTCCACCGACAATGGCGCGCCGGTCTCCTGCCGCCATTACATCATGGCCACCGGCTGCCTCTCGGCGCCAAAACCGCCGGAGATCGACGGCGTCAAGGATTTTGAGGGCAAGGTCTATTTCACCGGCCGCTGGCCGCATGACGGCGTCAACCTCGCGGGAAAACGCGTTGCGGTGATCGGCACGGGCTCGTCGGCAATCCAATCGATCCCGCTGATCGCCGAACAGGCCGCGCATCTGACCGTGTTCCAGCGCACGCCGAATTTCGCGCTGCCCGCCGGTAACGGTCCGGCGCCGGAGGATCGCAGGACCTTCTTCGAAAGCGACCGCGCCGCCTATCGCGATCAAGCGCGCCAGTCGATGACCGGCGTACCCTATCCGCAGCAGACGGTGGTGAGCTGGCAGTTGAGCGACACTGAGCGTCGCGAGCGTTTTGAACGCGCCTGGGCCGCCGGCGACCTCGTTCATATCCTGACCCAGCTCTGGGCCGACCAGGGCGTCGACTTCGACGGCAACGCGCTGATCGGCGAGCTGATCCGCGAGAAGATCTCGGCCGCCGTGAAGGATCCGGAAACGGCGGCGGCGCTGATGCCGCACGACCATCCCTTCGGCGCCAAACGCCCCTGTCTCGATACCAATTACTACGCCACCTACAACCGGCCGAACGTCACGCTAGTCAATCTGCGGCAGGAACCGATCAAGGCGATCACCGCAAGCGGCATCACCACCGGCAAACGTAGCGTCGATGTCGACGTGATCGTGTTCGCGACCGGTTTTGATGCCATGACCGGCGCGATCCGCGCCGTGCATCCGATCACGGGACGTGACGGCAAGTCGCTCACCGATGTCTGGGCGCAGGGGCCGCAGACCTATCTCGGGCTCACGGTCGAGGGCTTTCCGAACTTCTTCATGATCACCGGGCCCGGCAGTCCGTCGGTGCTGTCGAACATGGCGGTGTCGATCGAGCAGCATGTCGACTGGGTGGTGGATCGCCTTGCCGCGCTGCGCGATGCCGGCTTCACCACGATCGAGCCGACCGAGACGGCACAGGCCGGCTGGAGCCGGCACATGACGGACTGCTCGATGGTCACGCTGCACCGGCTCGCCAACACCTGGTACACAGGCGCGAACGTGCCCGGCAAGGTGCAGGGCCTGATGCCCTATACCGGCGGCGTCGGCCCCTATCGCAGCATCTGCGACGAGGTCACCAGCCGCGGCATGCTCGGCTTCAAGCTGACAGGCCCCAACATCGCCGCGCAATGCAATGACGGTGAGGTCGTGCAGCTGCAGCCGGACGTGCGGCTGGTGCTGAATTTTCTCGCGTCGCTGAACCTGCCGCCGATCGAGTCGATGGGCGCGCAAGGCGCGTGCGCCTTCGTCAACGAGTTCAACAAGGGCCGTCCCGCCGGACGGCCGATCGGCGACATCGTCGACGGCACGCTACCGGGCACCGACGGTCCGCTGCCGTACCGCGTCTACAAGCCCGCGACGCCGGGGCCACATCCGGTCGTGGTCTATTTCCACGGCGGCGGCTGGGTGCTCGGTGACGAGCAGTCCGACGAACCGTTCTGCCGCGACATGGTGCGGCGGACCGGCATGATGTTCGTCAGCGTCGGCTATCGCCACGCGCCGGAGCACCGCTTCCCGACCGCCGCGGAAGACGGCTATGCGGCGACGCGCTGGATCGCCGAGCATGCAACCGAGCTCGGCGGCAAGCCCGGTCCGGTGCAGGTTGCCGGCTGGAGCGCCGGAGGCAACATCGCCGCCGTCACCTGCCAGCTCGCGCGCGATCGCGGCGGGCCTGACATCGCCGGTCAGTTGCTGGTGTGCCCGGTCACCGACTGCAGCATCGACCACCCGTCCTACACCGAGAATGCGACCGGCTACTTCCTCACGCGTTCGCTGATGTACTGGTTCCAGGACCTCTACTGCTCGCCGGCCGACCGCACCGATCCGCGTGTCTCGCCGCTGCGGGGCAAGGTCGCGGGCCTGCCGCCGGCCTTCGTCGTCACCTGCGAGTTCGATCCGCTGCGCGACGAGGGCATCGCCTATGCAGAGGCGATGGCAGCCGCCGGCGTCCCGGTCGAGCAGCTCAAGGCGCGCGGCCATTTCCACTCGTCCTTTGCGATGGTGGACGTGATCATCACCAGCGCGCCGGGTCGAGTGCAGATGGCGCAAGCCCTGCGACGCTTCGCCGGGCTTCCGCCGGAGCTCAGTCGCGACGACGAGCACAGCCAAGGTCATGTCAGTCCGGGGCACAGGATCGCGGCAGCCGCGAGCTGAGCGGCGGCGGACCGGCCGGGAGCCACTCTCCCGGCCGATACGGTGATTGGTGTGGTCCCGGTATCCACGCTCATTGGACCAGCCGCGACGGCGCTGAGCCGGCCTGCGTTGTCAGCTGAGCAGCTGGGGCTGGTGGTCCGGCAACAACGTCGAGGCTGCGATGAGGCCACTTGCGGATGCAACAGCCGCAAGAAGCCAGGGCCATGCGTAGCCGGCAGCCGTGGCCTCATACGGCAGCGATGCACCGAGCATCGCGATGCCCAGTGCGAAGCCGCCTTGGCGCATGACCACGGTCACTGCCGAAGCCATGCCGGTCTGGTCCGGAGGCACCAAGGCGACGACAGCACCCGACAGTTGCGGGTGCGCAAGCACCGCGCCAAGCCCTATCAACAGCATCGCGGTCGCCGCCGCGGCGAGAATAACGCCCGTGTTCGGGAGCCAGCCACTCGCGACCAGCATCAAAGTGAGATTGCCCGCCAGCAGCACCAGCATCGCGGTCGCGAACAGCCGACGCCAGCCCCAGTGTTTTGCCAAACGGGCACCATAGGGCGGCAGCAGAAGCATCGGCAAGGTCGCGCAGAGCAATGCGAAGCCGACCGATGAGCCCGTCCAGCCAAACGCTGCGCCCAGAAACGGCGGCAGGTAGACGAGGACGGCCCAGTATCCGATGGAGACGGCAATCAGCAACGACGAAATTCCGATCATGACCGGCCGACCGAATACAGCCGGGTCGAACATCGGCGCAGGCCGGCGCCGCTGCTGCATCGCGAAGATGGCGAGCAGACACACACTTGCCCCGAGACCGACCGCAACCCGGACCGGTGCAGCACGCCCCATCAACAGGCTCTCGATCGCAAGACCAAGAGCAAACGTGAGAAGAATGACCCCGCTCCAATCCAGCGGACGGCCGGCAGGACCGCGCGATTCTGCGACCAGCCGCGGGACGGCCAGAATAGCGAGCAGGCAAAGTGGGGTATTGGCCAGGAAAATCCAGCGCCACCCGATCCAGGTCGAGACCAGCCCTCCGAGCGTCGGCCCGAGAGCCATGGCTGTACCCGAGATCACACCCATCAGTGCGAATGCGCGGGCGCGCTCGTCGGGCCGGGTATAGGTGCTCGCGAGCAGCGCGATGCCTCCGGTCATGACGAACGCTGCACCAAGGCCTTGAACTGCACGAGCTGCCCACAGCTCCGGACCTCCCGTCGCAAAGCCGCAAGCGACCGAGCCGGCCAGGAACACGATGTTGCCGCCGAGCAGGGCGCGTCGTCGCCCATACCGGTCGGCAAGCGCACCGGCGGCCAGCAGTCCTCCGGTAAAAGCCAGACTGTAGGCATCCATGACCCAGGCATAGGCGGCGACGCCGAAACCGAGCTCGGCCGCCATGGCCGGCATGGCGACGACGACCGCAGTCACGTCGAATTGCGTCAAGAAGGCCGCCATGCCGAGCACCGCCGCCGGCAGCAGGTCGCGCCAACAGCTCAGCGGCTGCGTGTGGAGTTCGGTCCTGGCCATCGTTTTCCAATCGTGAAAGCGTCTCTCCCGATATGCACGCCGGCGCGGGCTGTACGCCAATGCGAGCTGTTCACATCGCCATGAAATTCATTCATGGTGATGAGATGCGTTCATTTCCTCCTTTCGATGGCCTGATCGCGTTCGAGGCCGCCCTGCGACATGCGAGCGTCACGCGCGCCTCCGCAGAACTCGGGCTGACACAGAGCGCGGTCAGTCATCGCCTTCGCAAGCTCGAAGACTTCGTCGGCATGCCTCTGCTCGTGCGACAACCCAACGGCTTGAGCGCCACACCCGCCGGTATAGCTCTGTCGAACGAGTTGGCCGGCTTACTCGAGCGGATGGCCGATTTTCGTGCGCTGTGCCGCGCTGCCGCGCCGCCTCCGGCCTTGAAAGTGGGCGTCGGCGCAGCGCTTGCCGACTACTGGCTCGTGCGCCGTTTGCCCTATTTTGTGGAAGCCCATCCCGGCATAACGGTCGAGCTTGCCATTCTCCAAGGTGACGCACACGCAAGGTCGGCAGATCTCGACGTCACGGTGCTGTGGCAACCGGCGGCGGGCTTGAGAGCAACGTCGACCCAGCGCTTGTTATTCCGTGAGCACGTGTACCCCGTCTGCCACCCCCGCCTGCTGCCAGGTCGGCGACCACTGGCCGACGTCACGCGGCTGAGGTCCCTGCCGCTCTTGCACAAGGGCCGAGCGGGCGAAGACAGTGGGGTCGAGTGGTCATGGACGACCTGGTTCGAGCGATTGGGGCTAGGCCGCCCTCCACCTGCGGATATCCGTTTTGCAACAATAGCGACCGCCATCGCCGCCGCCCTCGCGGGCAACGGAATCGTGCTCGCACGCTCGCTACTGGTTCAGGATGCGCTCAGGGACGGGAGGCTGGTGCGCGTGCTCCCGCAGTCGTGGGATTTGCCATCGAGCAAGACCCAGATCGTGCGCTGGCCCGCGGCAATGGCCCAAGATCGCCGCGTGAAGGCGTTCGTCGACTGGGTATTGCGGATTCCGAAAATTCCCGGCGGTTGAGCCTGACGCCGTGGCGGATTGGCGGGGAACAAATTCCCGGCCGGCGCGTTGGATGCGCGTGGCATTGGGATGCAGCGATTGGTGTTGGCCCCGGCACGCAAACCTTTGCGGGCTGGGGTTTTGTTGCGTGAGGCGAGGCGATGGGCGACGTGGTTGCGGATTCAAAGGTCGATTTCGGCGCGCTCGCCGCGCTGCATAAATGGCCGTCGCTTGCGAACCAGCGCCAGCCGGACAGAGACTCCTATCAGGTGAGCGAGGGCACGCTCGACGAGTGCATCTCGGCTTTCATGGAGAAGCCGGCGACGACCAGGCATCTCTATGAGATCCACACGGCGGCGCAGCCGTCGCTGGTCACGGATATTCTTTCGCCCGAGCACGTCACCGAGCTATCGCGGCTGAGGGAATTTCTCTGATTGCGTGCAGACGTCGGAGCTGCACGCGCACGACAAGCTTCTCATCCAGACGGAACCTTCTTCCGGCTTTTCCCGTTAACGGAGATCGGAAGCCAAGGGTGTCTGAAGCGAAGGGTGTCTGAGATGCTTGAAGCTGGCGTGCCATCCCGGGTCGTGCCTTATGGGGCAGACCAGACTTTATTCGTAGTGATCGACCGCCGCGACAAGGCGACTGAGATCCGCATCGAGCGCAGCGATCTCGAAGCCACAATCGGCGAGCTCGTCGCCGGTTGCTTCAACGATCCGATCAAGGTGATCTCGTTCAACACGCTCGAGCACTGGATGAAGGACATCTCGACCGAGATCGCCAGCGAGATTCGCTCGCGCTGCGATATCGATGGCGTGACGCTGCCGGACTATCTCAGCGACTTCGTCGAGAGCCACAGCTGAACGTGTATCGATCTCATTGATACTCTTCAAATCGCAGCCGACAAAAAAGCGCCGCTTCCGCGGCGCTTTTCGTTTTGCGAACTCAGTGGTGCCAGAACAGTGCCAGCAGCAGAACAATCGGCAGCGGCACGCCAATCAACCAAAGCAAAGCACCTCGACCAAAGCCCATGACTTCCTCCTCCATGTTCATGACTGACATGACGCAGGAGACGAGAAGAAGTTCCGCGCCTCAAAGCGAGGCCGAATGCGTTCGTTGCATGGTTTAGGAGAGTTAGGCGTGGCGACGCCTGCCGGTGATGACCTCGATCTCGCGGCGGCGTTCGCCGGCGAAGGTCAGGAGCTTTTCGATCGTCAGCGTATCCGTGATCCGTCTGGCGAGCCGCTCGGCGCGTGCGGCCTGATCTTCGAGATACTGGATCGTGTTCAAACGCCGCCCCCCATGAACCCCGATTTGGGCCCCGAATTGTTTGGACGCCCATGGTGCGGCAGAGCAGCTAACAGCCGGTTAAGCGCGTCGGCTCAGGTCGATGAATCGCAGCCCTATCGCACGACATCGAGCCTCACATTGGCGACGCCCTTGTCGACCATGCCGAGCGCCTCGGCGGCAGAAGGCGAGATGTCGACGACGCGCCCGTGAACATAGGGGCCGCGATCGTTGACCCTGACGGTGACGAAGCGGCCGGAGGAGACATCGGTGACGCGGAGCTTCGTACCGAACGGCAGCGAGGGATGGGCCGCGGTCAATTCGTTCTTGTCGAACCTCTCGCCGCTCGCAGTCTCCGTATCCGAGTAGAAGCTGGCGACGCCATGCGATGCGGTCTGCTTTTCATCACCGTCAGGAATGCGCACCCGGCTGGTCGGCCGCGGATGCAGAGCCGCGACCCTGTGCGGGCGCTCGACCGTGGCCTGCCGGCTGGTGCCGAGATCAGCCTTCTGACGACCGACCGGTGATTGTGCACACGCGGCGAGCGATGCAGCGCCGACGATGGCCAGCAGCAACCGGCTCGAGCTTGCCAGCGAAATCCGGGCAGTTTCGGCACTTGCAAAGCGAGACATGATGCGCCCTCTGAACACGCCTGAGTTTCGGTGGGCAATGAGGGCAGAACCTTGGCTGAAGGAAAGCGGGTCCGAGGCTGCGGCCGTTTCGCGCCCGCTGTGGCGATTCCATCACACTCGATGTCCTGAATCGGGACAAGCTCGCGAAGAGATCAGCCCGATACGATGCGCCAGACGATCGGGCGCGTGCCCGGCTGGTCCTCGCCAGGCTCGGCATCGCCCCTCAGGAGCCGCATCAGCTCACGCCGATAGAGTCGCCGCCAGCCGGTTTTCAGGCTGGCGAGAAAGTTGAGCTCTCGTTGTGTCAGTGTGCACATCATGAACCCGATCCGGTTGCGAGCGCCGCGCCGTCAGCCGACGAGGCCCCCCATCGGTTTGACATCGGCGCTGCCGGGGAAGACCGTCTCAGCCAGAATCTTCTCGTCGACGCGCAAATGATCCCTGAGCAGCCCCTTCAGCACGGCGCGCAAATCCGTGGTCGGCTTGAGATCGCGATCCTCGAACAGCTGCGCCGGCTTCAAGCCCGGCCAGTCCGCGATCACGCGGCCGCCGGTGAGGCCGCCGCCGATGAGGAACGCGACCGTGCCCGTTCCGTGATCGGTGCCTTGCGTGCCGTTGATGCGCGCGGTGCGTCCGAACTCGGTGACGACCGCGACCACCGTCTCGTGCCACACTTCGCTCATGTTGCTTTCGATCGCAGCAAATGCACCGTCGAGCGCACCGAGCAGATTGTAGAGCTGGCCTGACGCCGCGCCTTCGGCGATGTGCGTATCCCAGCCGACAAAACCCATCGCGCCGACGCGCGGACCGTCGGGCTTTGCGAGATAGCGCGCGGCGGTGCCGGCGGCTTCGGCAAAATAGGCGCGCACGCGCGCGATGCCCGGAGGCATCAGCGTCGGATCGTCGGACATCGGATCACCGGCGCCGGGCGCACCGCCGAGCGAGGCGAGCTTCATGCGCGCCTGGAGCACGGTCGCGAGCTTCGGATCGGTGTGCTGGTAAAGATCGAGCAGGCGGTTCTGCGTGTCCTCGCTCGCCGGCAAGAGCCTTTGCGGCACCCATGTCATGACGGGCGCCGAGCCGCGCACCACCAGAGGCGTCACCGAGCCGATGCCGAGCGCGCGGCTGCCGCGCGGGTCTACACGGCCGCCTGATTCCATCGCCAACAGCGCGCGGTTGAGCCATCCCGAGCTGGTCATGCCGGGCTTGACGAGCCCGCTCTCCAGCACGTCCTGGCCATCAAAATGCGAGCGCTCGCGATAGGGCGTCGCGGTGGCATGGACGATCGCGGCCTTGCCGGTCTTGTAGAGCCGATGCAGGTTCGGCATCGCCGGATTGAGCGCGAAGAAGGAATCGAGCGGCAGCGCCGGCGGCTTGCCGTCCAGCACCAGCGCGCGATCACCGCGCAAGGAGATCCAGTCGGGATCGCCGACGGGTGCAATCGCGCCGAGGCCGTCGAGCGCACCGCGCAGGATGACGACGAGCAGGCGCGGATCGCGCCCTTCCGCGCGCGCGATCCGCGGCATCTGGCTCCATGCGAACAGCGCGCCGGAGCCGACCAGAAGCTCGCGCCGCGTGGGCAAATGATTGTCAAAGCCCATGCTCACCTCCTCTGAAAATCCGCCGACATGAACAGCAGCGCCAGCGCCTGCTGCCGGCTCTCGGCACGGCCGACCGCCTGCTTCACCTCGGGTGCGATCTCGGATGCAAAGACGTCCTCGATGATCGCTTGCGGATCAGCAGTGGCTGCCACGCGCTCGGCAAAATTGTTGGCGATGTCGAGCCGCCGGCCGACGCCGTCGATCCAGCTTGCCTCGTCATCCGGATAGCCCTTGGGCGCCGACGGCCGCCACAGCCCTTCGCCGAGCAGCTCCTGGCCGCCGGTGAAGCGGACGGGATCGACGGCCGTGATGCCGGTCGCGCGCACCATGCCAACGCCCCATTCACTCGGACGCTTGAGTTTAGACGGCGGCCCGCGCCACGCCTCGTCCGACGACACCATGGCGATCGCGACCTGCTTGAGATCGCCCTCGGTGTCGCGAAAAATCTTCGCCATCTGCTCGACCAGTGCCGGAGGCGGCTCGTCGGCCACGAAATGCCGTGCGAGCTTGGTCGCGACATGGGTCGCGGTGGCCGGATGCGCGGCGAGATCGCGCAGCACCGCGCGGCCCTGCTCGGCATCCTCCTGTTCGTAGCGCTTGCCGAGCACGGTCTGCCCGCCGGGCTCGTGCAGCCGCGGATTGAAGATGAATTCGCCGCCGTGCTCGGGATTGTCTCCGGGCGGAACAAGCGTCCATCCCGTCAACACATTGGCGAAGCTGATCACGTCGTCCTGGGTGTAGCCGGTCCTCACACCCAGCGTGTGCAATTCCATGATCTCGCGCGCAATGTTTTCGTTGAGGCCGCGGCTGCGGTTGATGCCGGCGATCGAGTTCGCACCCATCGAGCCGAGATTGTCGAGATAGAACAGCATCGCCGGGTGGCCTTCGACCGCCAACAGAAGATCGACGAAGTGACCGAGCGCATTGGCGCGAACGGCCTCGCGCTCGTAAGCACCCGACATGCTCTGGATCTTGTAGGCCGAGATGCAGAAATGGTTGGACCAGAACCACACCAGCCGCTCGGCAAAGCCGATGTCGGCCGCAAGGGCTGCTTCCGTGCGCAGCTTGGCTTCCTGCAAATAGATCGGACGCCCGGGATCGGGAACGGCTTCGGCCGCCTGCTTGGCCGCCATCTCGGCAGCGTCCTTGTCCTGACCTTGAGCTTGGCCCTGGGTTTGCGTCTGGTCTTCCGACATTACCGGCGCCGCGGCCGTCTGCTGCTTCTTGGCCTGCTGCTGCGCCTGCTTGGCCCGCGCCGCCCGCCGCGCATTGTCGTCGGCAACAGTACGATACGCTTTTGCACTCGCGGGAAGGATTGCGGCGGCGGTCAGCGTGAGCGGCCGGTCGAGCTCGGCGATCAGTGCACCGCGCGGGTCGGTGCCGACAGCGGCAAGCGATCCCGGCCGTGGCCCCATGCCGAAGCGATGAAGCGCCAGCACCGCTTCGGCCTTTGCAGAATTGCTCATGGCGAACGCCCAAATCTCTCGAGCCTGTCGGCGCCAAGCCGTACGAAGCTACGAACCGTAATGCTACATAACGTAACACTTCGAGCATACCTCCGCAAGCGGAGATTGAGGCATCTCCGTCCTTGTATCGCGAGCCGCCGATCCGACGTGACGGACGGGCGGCCGCAACGATCCTAGAAATTGGGCCCGAGCGCGATCTTGGTGATCGTGCCGTTCCTGACACCGATCCGCCATTCCGCCGAGCCGTTGGCGAACTGGGCGATGTAGATGTCGCTGTCGAGCGCGGTGACGCCGCGGAACGAGACCGCACGCAGCGCGCCAAGCCGCGCCAGGATCGCCTGGTCGAACGGAAGCTGCTGGCGCGTGATGTCGGCGACTTCCGACGTCATGTGCTCGTAATCGGGTTGTCCCTTGCCGACACCCTCGATGTAGCCGCGCAGCACCTCCTCGCCATTGGCGATCGGAACGGCGCGGCGTGCCGCGCGTCCCGGCCTTGCGCCGATGTTCGAGGCCTCGACGTTGTGGAAGCGCGTCTGCCGGCCCGGCACCAACACTTCAAGGCACCGCCCCGATCTGTCGGCAATCACCCAGGGATTGTTCACGGTGGTCGTGACAGCCCAGCTCATGTTGGGCCTGACGACGCTCTCGGCCTTGCGATGGCCGTCGGCATCGAGATTGAAGACGCGGATGTCGTCGCCCATCTCGTTGTAGGCCATGATCCGGATCGGCGAGGTGCCGGCGCGACCGCGCACATTCGCCTCATCTGCGCAAGGCACGATGCCGCCGAGCTCGTCATTGCCATCGGCCCGGAACAGGACGTCGCCGACCTTGCCGTCGGGCTCGAGCAGCAGGCGGAATTCGGCGGTGCCGTTGTCGAACTTGGCGCCATAGATGTCGTAGCCACCGGGGCCGACGCCGCGGAAAAAGATCGACTCGACCGCGCCGAGCGCCACGAATGTCGCCTGCGTTTCATCGAGCTGACGGTGGATCTTGGCAGCCAGCGGCGCGCTCATGCGATCGTAGTTCGGCGTGCCCCGGCGCAGATCCTCGATCCCTCGCAGAATCATCTCCTTGCCGCCGGTCATCGGGACCTGCTCCCGGAAGCGATCCGGAACTTCCGCGACACGGCGCGCGAAATCGGCCTCGATCGCCTGCGCCTGCGCCGCGTCGATCCGCGGCGCGAGACGGGCGCCGAACAGCGCGTTCTGGACCAGCACACGCGAGACCCTCGCTTGCTCGTCGCGCAGGAAGATCAGGAGATTGTCGCCATGGATCGAGAAGACGTCGGCGCCCTCGGCGAGGAGCGCCGCCTGGCCCTGCACGGTCTCCTGCACCTGAAGCCGGTCCCCGTCGCGGCGCACGGTGAGCACCCGGTTCGGCGCAACCCTGTACCAGCCGACATACTGGTCGAGTGATCCGGAATTGGTGGCCGTCGTCGGCATCTCGGCGACGCGCACCGCGCGGATGTCGCGGCCGTTCATGTGCAGCATCAGCCCGGCGGAGCGGCGCTCCGCATCGAGCGGGAAATTGATCTCGCCGGACGAGGCCGTGTAGGACGCGGTGCCGTCACTGCCCACCGTCAGACGCAATTTGCGCTGCCCGGTGAGCTGGCCGTAGAGCTCGTCGCCCTCGCGGAAGATCGCGAACACCGAGGCCGGGCCCATGGCGTAGAAATTGACGAAGGGGCGGTAGTGCTGGGCCGGCACCTCGCCAAGGTCAGCGACGCCGGGCGCGGGGTCCGGCGTGCGATAGGCGATCATGCCGGCGGACACGATCACGACAGGAACGATCGCGGCCGCGATCCACAGCCGCTTGCGCCAGCCGACCGCGGCCGGCATCGCGGCAGCCGCGATGATGCGCTCGACGCGTGCGCGCACGGTCGAGGCGCGCGCCATCGCGAGCTCCACGGGGCGCGGTTTCACGCTGCTTGCAAAATCGAGCAGGATTTCCGCGTAGGACAGCCGGTCGTCGATAACCTCGATCGCCTGCGCGTCGCTGATGATCTCGGCGAGCTCGGCAAGACGCGCGAGCTGCCACCACGAGAACGGGCTGAACCAGAACACCGCACGGTTGAGCGCCGCGAGCAGGAGGACGTAGAAATCGCGGTTGGCGACATGAGCGCCTTCATGCGCGAGCACCGCGAGACGCTTCTTCGCGTCCCAGCCGAAAAATTGCGGCGGCACCAGAATGGTCGAGCCGAAAGTGACGGGGCCGCCGACATCGCGGCTGACGCGCACGTCGGCGTCGATGATCTGCATCGGCTTCGCCGCGCGCGCCAGGCGCCAGGTCAGGCCGAGGCCGATCGCGAGCCGCAGCAGCAACAGGCCGGCAACGCCGGCATAGACGACGGAGGCCACCAGCCACCAGTCGATGGAGGCCGCGCTTTTCACCAGCGGCGCAACGGCCGCGCCGGGCGGAATCGGCAGCGCCGGCTGCGGCGTCTCCAGCGACGAGATATCGGCCTGCCACACTTCATCCGGCACCGGCACGGACAAAGGCAGCCGATCGATGGTGAGCGTCGGCCAATGCATCACGAACGGCATCGCGAGCGAGGCCACGAGCACGACGACCCACGCCGTCATGTGAACGTGCGGATTGCGCACGCGAAACAAACTGAGACCGAACCAGACGACGCCTCCCAGCACAAGGGAGCGCAGCGCCGCCTCCGCCAGAGTTGCGATCATTCTTTTTTCACTCCCCTCGCCTTCTTCGCCTTGGCCACCTGGTCGGCCAGCGTGCGCAATTGTTGCTGGTCGAGCATCGCATTGTCCACCATGCCGACGAGGACCTCCTCCATCGAGCCGTTGCAGAACCAGTCGACGATGCGCTGCACCGCCTTGGCTGCAACCCGTGAGCGCTCTTCGGCAGCGTGGTAGACGTAGGTGCGTCCGTCCACGGTGTGGTTAGCATAGCCCTTTTCCTCGAGCCGGCGCAGCACCGTGCGCACCGTGGATTCCTTCAGACGCCGTGACAGCCGCTCCCGCACCACCTCAGCCGTGACAGGACCATGAGCCCAAACCAATTGCATGACCTCGTGCTCGAGGTCGCCCAGGTCGGGCAAACGATCGTCCATGGCGGCTTACCTTGCGGTTGGATTTTCTTGTAACGTTACCGATTGTCGCATATGCGGCAGCGCCAAGCAACGGCGATTCCGGCGGAAATGGCGGCGTGCCAGGCTAACGAGGCTTTGTGAGTCGGACGGACTTTGGATCTGGCTAGCGGGTTGCCCGGCCCCTCACCCGGATCGCTAACGCGATCCGACCTCTCCCCGCAGAAGAGCGGGGAGAGGTTAGGGAGGCACCCTCTCTCACTCCCTCGCCCCGTTCTTACGGGGAGAGGGTGGGGTGAGGGGCCGTCTCCACGAGTCCGGTGCGGATTGTGACAGTCAGTACTTCGGCTCGTACATCTGCGACTGAACCAGCCCCTTCACATCGTTGGGCGCGGGGCCGTCCGCGAGCCCGCGCTGGAAGGCGACGTCTGCGACCGCGGCGGCGATGCGGACCGAAACCTCGCGAATCCGAGGGAGTGCCGGATAGAGGCTGCCCTGGGCGAGGTCGTCCTTGCCGACGCAATTGGCAAGGGTGTGGGCGGCCGCCATGAACATCTCGTCCGTCACCAGCCGCGAGCGGCTGGCGATGACACCAAGCCCGACACCGGGGAAGATGTAGGAATTGTTGCCCTGGCGCGGCACGAAGGTGCGACCGTTCAACTTCACCGGATCATAGGGACTGCCGCAGGCGAACAGCGCGCGGCCCTCGGTGTAGCGGTAGGCATCCTCCGCCGAGCACTCGGCCTTCGAGGTGGGGTTAGACAGCGCGAATATGATCGGTTGCTCGTTGAGCTCGGCCATCGCCTTGAGCACCTCGGGCGTGAAGGCGCCGCCGACTGCAGCAACGCCGATGATCACCGTCGGCTTCAGCGTCTTGATCGCGGTGAGGAAATCCGCGATCGGCGCCTGATCGGCATGGGCATAGCGGAGCTTGTGGCCGGAGAGGCCTTCACGGCCACTGACGACAAGGCCGCGGGAATCCACCAGCCAGTTGCGCCGGAGCGCTTCCGCTTCCGACGCGCCCTCCGCCATCATAGCTGAGACGACGAGATCGGCGATACCGGTCGCGGCCTCGCCCGCACCGAGGAACAGGATTTTCTGATCCTTCAGCTTGCCGCCGTTGATGCGCAAGCCTGAGAACAGACCGGCCAGCGCCACCGCCGCGGTGCCCTGGATGTCGTCGTTGAAGACGCAGGCCTCGTCGCGGTATTTGTGCAGCAGCTTGAACGCCGAGTGATTGGCAAAGTCCTCGAACTGGATCAGCACGCCTGGGAAGGTTTTTCGCGCGGCGACCATGAACTCGTCGACGAAGCTGTCATAGGCCTCGCCCGTGAGCCGCCGCTCGCGCAGGCCCAGATAATAGGGATCGTTGAGCAGCTCTTCGTTGTTGGTGCCGACGTCGAGCACGATCGGCAGGCAATGCTCGGGATGCACGCCGGCACATGCCGAATAGAGCGAGAGCTTTCCGACCGGAATGCCCATGCCATTGGCGCCGAGATCGCCGAGACCAAGGATGCGCTCGCCGTCGGTCACGACGATGAGTTTTGCGGGATTAGGCCAGTTCTTCAGGATGTCCGCGATCTGGCCGCGATCGCGCGAGGAGATGAACATGCCGCGCGGCCGCTGGTAGATCAGGCCGTATTTCTGGCAGGCGAGCCCGACCGTCGGCGTGTAGATGATCGGCTGAATCTCGTCGATATTGTCGACGACGACGCGGAAGAACAGCGCCTCGTTGCGGTCATGCAGCGCGTTCAGCGCGACGAATTTTTCCAGGTCGGTCGGCAGCGTGCGCAGATTGGTGAGGACGCGCTCGACTTGCGTCTCCATCGTCAGCACGCAAGGCGGCAGCAGGCCGCGCAAGCCGAGCGCAGCGCGCTCCGCTTCCGTGAAGGCGGTGCCCTTGTTGAGCAAGGGATCGCGCAGCAGCGTCATGCCATGCGCGGGATCGGATGACGTCGTATGGGCGCTGACCCGAGCAGGTCTATTCACGAATTCCCCCAGGGAGTTTCTTATTGAACGGCAGGCATTGTCGGCCAGCGGTCCCCCGAGATCAAGGAATTAGAAATTTCGGCCGCGATTGTGATCTCGCACCGCAGCGAGATTGGCGCGAGACGAAAGGTTAACGTCGCAAGACTCTTGCCCCTCATGGTGAGGAGGCGCGTGAGCGCCGTCTCGAACCATGAAGGCCCCTATCTCGCCCGCGGCCATCCTTCGAGACGGCCGCTGCGCGGCCTCCTCAGGATGAGGAGCAGTGCATGCGCAACAGCGCAACTACTCCGGCTTGATGTCGGCGGCCTTCACAATCGGCCACCATTTCTCGGTCTCGGCCTTCTGAAAGCTCGCGAGCCCCGCGGGCGTCTGCTGATCGGGCGGCGGAATCTCCTGCCCCAATTCGGCAAAGCGCTGCTTCACCGACGGATCGGCAAGGGCGGCGACGATCGCGGCATTCAGCTTTGTGACGATCTCTTTGGGCGTGTTCTTCGGTGCCCAGATGCCGTGCCAGTAGGAGATGTAGAGACCGGGCAAGCCCGCTTCGTCGACGGTGGGAATATCAGGCGCGGATGCAAGCCTTGTCGGCGAGGTCACGGCGAACGCCTTGATCGCACCATTCTTGTATTGCGGCAGCGAGTTCGAGGCCTGATCGAACATGATGTCGATCTGGCCTGCAACGAGATCGATCATGGCGGGCCCGGCGCCGCGATAGGGCACGAACTGGAAGTCGGTCCCGGTCTTCTCCTTGAAGAAAACGCCGGCGACATGGGCGCCGGTGCCGGCGCCGGCCGTCCCGGCGGTGGCCTTGCCCGGGTTGGCCTTCAGCCAGGCGATCATCTCTTTCAGATTATTGGCCTCGAGCGACTTCCGACCGACGATCAGCTGCGTCCCCATCGCGATGGTCGCGACCGGTTCGAAATCGGCGATAACGTCATAAGGCAGCTTGAAGATCGCGCCGTTCAGCACATGCGTGCCCCAATGACCGATCGTGATCGTGGTGCCGTCAGGCGTTGCGCGCGCGACGCGGGCACCGGCGATGCTGCCGGAGGCGCCGGCGACGTTCTCGACCACGACCGTCACGTGCAATTCGGCCGCGATCCGCTCAGACAGGATTCGCGCAAGCGTGTCAGTCGGGCCGCCCGCCGCGAACGGCACCACGAGGGTGATGGGGCGGGACGGAAACGGCTGGGCACCTCCCGGCGCAGTCCACGCCGCACATCCCATCAACGCGCATGCGACAATCACATGACCGCGCAATCCGGCCCACAGCCCCCGCATTAATCACTCCTACCCTTTTTGCCGCCCGCATGTTGTCAGCAGGCTGGAGCCGGAGTGAACGCTGCCGAGTGAGCCGAGGCAAGCCGGAATTTTTGCGGAGCGCCTATCCAGCCGCCCGCCTTGGCGTCAAATGAGTCGCGTTGTCCGCCGGCGGCGCGACGTGCATCAAAATGGTCTGGGTGGCGGATGCGACCTCGATGCCGTTCTGCTGGAAGCGTTGCTTCATGCGGCGGTTGAATTCGCGCTGGACCGGCCAGCGGCCGGCCTCGGTGCAGCGGATCTGGCCGACGATCGAGACCATGGCGCCATCGACCTTGTCGATGCCCCAGAGCTCGAGGTCACCCCGGATCGCCGCGCGAAACTCAGGCTCGCGGCGCATCTCCTCGACGATGTCCTTGAGGATCTGGCCGGCGCGGTCGGTGTCCTCCTTGTAGGCGACGTTGACGCTGACCGAGGCATTGCCGGCGCCGCGGCTGGCATTGGTGATGGTCGTGACCGCGCTGAACGGCACGATATGCACGGCGCCGTCGCCGGCGCGCAGGCGGATGGTCCGGATCGAGACGTTCTCGACCACGCCCGAGAGCCCGGAGACGCTGACGGTGTCGCCGACCTGCACGGTGTTCTCCAGCAGCAAAAACAGGCCGGTGATGAGATCCTGCACCAGCTTTTGCGAGCCGAAGCCGATGGCGATGCCGACGATGCCGGCGCCCGCGAGCAGCGGGGCGACATTGACGCCGATCTCGCTCAGCGCTGTGAGGCCAACAATGGTCGCGATCAGACAAAACAATGCGGTGCGCAGCATTGGCTGGAAGGTGCGCAGGCGCGCAGCGCGGGCATAGTGGCCGTCGCGGGACAGCGCATTGATCTGACGATCCAGCAGCGCATTGCTGATTTCCCAGATCGCGGCAGCGATGAACACGGCAATGCCGATCGTCACCACGGCGGAGATCAGCCGTCCGCCGATCTGGCCGCCATAGAACCAGACGATGGCATCGACGCCCCAGACTTCGAGCACGGCGACGAAGCCGATGAAGGCGATCACGCTGGAGACGATCTTGCGCAGCAGCGGCAGATAGCGGTTGGCGCGGACTTCGAGGCCCGGAAAGCGCTGAAGGATCTCCGGGTTGATGCGGAAGCCGCGGTCGATCAGGCCCAGCGTCAGCATGATGGCGACGCGCGTGAGCAGCGCCACGGCGATAGTGCCGACGAAATATTGCAGCAGCAGCGAATAACCGTTGCGGATGTTGAGCGCCCACACCGCCCACAGCGCGAGATCGAGCGCGATGGCAAGATAATGCCAACCGCCGGCGATGCGGTTGCGCATCCGGGCCGCAATGCCCTGCCGGTCCGCCGGTGCACGGATGGCTTCGGCGACCTGGCGGCGGCACTGCAAAATGATGACGACGATGAAGAGATGCACGATCAGCATCACCATGCGCAGCAGCGCCGCATATCCTGCGCGATGCAGGCCGAGCAGCAGCGCCACATTTGCAAAGGCGATGCCGGAGACGCCGACACCGACGATGCGGCGCGCCCAGATCTCGATATAGGCCGCCGTCTCGGCGCGAACGGGAAACAGGCCGAACGGTCCCGCCAGCGCCCGGACCACGCAAATGAGCCCGCGCGAGAACGCATAGGCGTTGGCAACCGCGAGGATCACGAGGCGGACGGTCGCGGGCTCGCCGATCTCCGTTCCGAGCAGCGCGGTGGCGACGCCCATGAGGACGAACACGGGAAGCAGCTCGAGCACGAGGCGGCCGAGCACGAAGGGCAGCCGCAGCATCACTTGCCAGATCCGCGCCAGATTGTGACGACGCCTGTGCAGGTCCGGTGCGGGGGTGACATCGGCCACCGACGAGGGCGGATCGGCAATCGGCAGCACCTGCGCCGGCAGCTGCGCGGTTTGCGGCATGCGCCCTTCCAGGAACGCGACAGGCCGCCGGATCAGGCGGAAGATCACCCACTCCGCCGCAAGCGCGCAGCCGAGCACCAGCGCCAGCTTCCAGGCGATCTCGATCAGGAGATTGTAGGCGGCGGGATCGTTGGCGGTGCGCATGATCCAGTAATAGAACGCCGGGAAATGCGTGAGCGTTCGCGCCATGTCGGCGACCTCGCGCGAGATCTCGCCGATCTCCTCCGACACCGTCAGCAGCAGTTGCGCACCGAGACCGTCGGCCGACAGCGGGATCGGCGATTTCGGCTCCGGCGCGGGCGGCGCAGGCTGCTGCGGGCCCGAGACATTGGCGATGGCACGCAACGTGTCGATCATCTGCGTGCGCTTCTTGTCGTCCTGAAGCGTCTCCAGCGCGCGCTTGGCCTCGTCCGACGACAGCGCAGCCGCATGATTGGCGGCCGGCGCAGGCGGCTCGGCGCGCGCCGGGGAGAGAGCAAGAATGGCAAGGAAGAACGCTGCGAGAAGCGCGGAGGCAAGCTTATGCGACACGAGGATTCCCCAAAATAAATGAAATGCGCCGGCGGAATCGTGGACCGCGCGAAGCACTGCGTCATGTCGGATCGGGGCTATTCGCCCCGACCATGTGTCGGAAGTTTGCCGATCAGGCGACCATCTCTTGGCATTTGCCCAACGCAGATGTGATGGAACCGCGCGGTGGTGAACGCCGCGAAAGCATGCGCGATTGCCGGCGGGAATTCGGGCATCACATGACAGATTTCGATCGGCGCCGGCTCGTGCTTGCGGAAGCTGCGATCCTGCTCGGCACGCGATCCGCGATCGCGCAGAACGGACAGACCTTCACCTATCGCGGCATTGCCGTCGCCCGAGACGCCGGTGCTGCTGCACGAGCTGCTCCATAGAACCCCGACCTGCTGCGCTTCTACGGCATCGCACGACGGAACGAACTCTATCCGCCGGATGCCTACGTGCTGAAGAACGTGCAGGAATATTTTGCGGTGACGGGATTGGATAGCGGATTGTAGCGGTTAAAAAAGCCTTCGGCCGCCGTCACCACTGGTATCGCGCGACGGCCTTGCCGGCGTAGCTGCTGGAATTGCCGGAGAACTCGCCGTCGAAGGTGCCGGCCAGCGAGAAGCCGTTGCGCCAGGCGAGTTCGGCGGCCAGTGACGTCAGCGCCTTGTCGGCCGATTGGGCCGCGCCGTTGACGACGAAGGAGGCGCCCGGCAGCGACTGGAAGGTGGCGCCGACGGAGCGGTCGGTGGAATAATCGTGCGCCCAGGCGAAACGGCTGCGCAGGGTCAGCATCGTCCCCGGCAGCGTACCCATGAGGGCCCAGGATTTGTCGGTGCGGAAGCCGAGCTCCGAGCGCGAGGCCGTGACGTCTTTGGCGCCATAGCGGAGTGCGAACGTGTCGGTGCCGATCACCGCCGCTTCGGCATAGGCCGGCAGGTTGAAGGTGGTGAACTGACCGGCCGCATAGGGCGTGATGCCGACCCCCATCCAGGGACTGACGAAGCGATAGCCGCCTTCGAGCCGGCCCGAATAGGCGTTGGCCTTGAACCGTGCCTGCAACTGGTCGAGGCCGGCCAGCGTCACGGTGCGGTCGGTGGTGACATCCTGCCAGCCATAGGCCAGTGCGGCCGCGACATAGGCCGCCCCCATCGTATGCCTGACATAGGCACCGGCCTGGAACAGGTCGGAGCGGCCGCTGCCGAGACCGCCAGCAACGGAGAAACTGGTGCCGCCGCCGGCGAGCGCGAAACCGGCCACCGTGTTCGGCGCGATCAAATAGTCGGCGCCGACGGCGCCGCCCGCGATACGGCTGGCGGTCGAACTGCTGCCGACTGTGGCACTGCCGTCGGTGGTCTGCGAGCCGCCGAAGCCGGCGGCCCAGACGTTCCAGCGCGCCGCGAAGTCCAGCGATCGCGCCTTGGTGACCATCGCATAGGCCTCGCGCTCGGCCGCGGTGCGTTGCCGCCCGACCGAGGCATAGGCGCCGGCCTCGCCTTCTGAGGCGTAGCCGCTGACGCCGCTGCCAGCCGGCGCCGCCGTGCCGCGATTGGAGGGATCGAGCATCAGGCCGAGGAACTGGCTCATCGCATCGAAGGTGACCTGCTGGGCGCCGGTCGCGCTTTCGCCGGAGAGCCGGTTGAGAACGCTGCGGTAGCCGTCGAGCGAGGTGGGACCGTTGAGCAACAGGTTGAGGATCGGCCCGCCCAGGCCTGCGGTCGTCGCCCCATTCAAGCCGTTAGCGAGCGAGGTCTGGTTGCCGCTGAGGCCGGAGGTCACGAAGTTGATGGAGCTCCTGATCGCGACGTCGTTGGCGTTGGGATAGACCAGTTCGATGTGCAGGACCGGGCTCTCCTGCAGCGCCTGCAGCGACAAGCCGCTGTTTGTGACGCCGCCCGCGGCCGACACGATGGTCTGCTGGTACACGCCAGCCTGCGCGTTCAACAGGCGCAGCTGCACGGTGCCCGCCAGGTTGGCGGCTCCCGACACGTTGACCCGGTCAGCGCTGCCCCCGCCGGCCATGTTGAAATCGATCGCCAGGCGCCCGGTCGCGGTCTGCACCAGGTTGCCGGTCAAGGCCGTGGTCAGGACCGTCCCGGCGCCGCCGGGCGACAGGGTGCCGGCATTGGTCAGCGCGTTGCCGGCGCCGAGACTGACGGTGGCGCCGGAATTGAACAGGCCGCCCGCCGTGTTGTCGAAGACGTTGGTGCCGGTGCCAAGATCTACATTGCCAGTCACGGTGCCGAAATTGCTGACGGCGTCATTGCCCGTGCTGGCCGCGATCGCCAGCCCCGACAAGGCCGTCACGGTACCGTGGTTGACCAGCGTGTTGTCGGTGCCGCCGATGAAGGAGACACCCGTTCCGGAACCGGTGCCGCCGGACACCGTGCCTGAATTGATGGTGACCGCGATCGGCCCGCCCACGCTTTGGGCGGACATCCCGCTCGCGTCGGAGCCCGTAGCGGTGACGTCGCCGGTCGAGGTCACCGTCACTGCGCCGTTGCTCTGGGCAGAAATGCCGTTCGAGCCGGCGCCACCAGTGATGATGTTGCCGATCGAGGTCACCGTCGCCACGCCGGAGCTGTTGGCCAGGGCAACAATCCCCCGCGAGTTGTCGCCCATGGTGGTGATGTCGCCGGTCGAGGTCACCGTCACCGCGCCGTTGCTCTGGGCAAAAATCCCGTTCGCGCCGGCGCCCGTGGTGGCGATGCTGCCGGTCGAGGTCACCGACGCCGCCGTGCCGTAGCGCGAGTTGTTCGCGGCATAGATCCCGTGGGCGGCCTTGCCCGCGGTGGTGATGTCGCCGACCGAGGTCACCGTCAACGGGCCGTACAACGGGACGCCCACCGGGAGGAGGCTGGCGACGGCCCCAATCCCGCTCGAGAAGTCGCCCTTCGTGGTGATGTTGCCGGTCGAGGTCAGCATGACAAGGCTGCCGCCGCCGGCATAAATCCCGTTCGAGAACCCGTCCGTCGTGGTGATGTTGCCGGTCGAGGTCACCAGCATCCTGCCGCCCTCGCTCTGGGCAAAAATCCCGGCGCCCGTGGTGGTGATGCTGCCGGTCGAGGTCACATACACATTGTTGTGGCTGTGGGCGCTGACCTCAATCCCACGCGCGTTGACGCCCGTCGTGGTGATGTTGCCGGTCGAGGTCACCGTCGCCTTGCCGCCGTAGGCATAAATCCCCTGCGCGCCGCCGCCCGTGGTGGTGATGTCGCCGGTCGAGGTCACCACCACCACGGGGCCGCCCCCGGCAAAAATCCCAGCGCCCGTGGTGGTGATGTTGCCGATCGAGGTCACCGTCGCCACGCCGGAGCCGAAGCTGTTGGCCTCGGCAACAATCCCCCGCGCGTCGTCGCCCGCCGTGGTGATGTTGCCGGTCGAGGTCACCGTGACATCTTGTGAAGAGAAAGCAAAAATCCCGCGTGCGCCTTTGCCCGCGGTGCTGACGTCACCGGTCGAGGTCAGCGTTACAAAGTCGACGCCGTCGGCCAGAATCCCATGCGCGTAGGCGCCCTTGGTGGTGATGCTCCCGGTCGAGGTCAGCGTTATCCCGCGTAGGCCGCCGGCATAAATCCCGCTCGCGTTGTCGCCCCCGGTGGTGATGCCGAAGGCACCGGTGTCGCTGCCGATGGTGAGGTTGGCGGTGGGGGAGTTGAAGCTGATGCCGGAGGTTCCACTGGCGGGCGCGATGGCCTTGGTGAGATTGTTGACGTTCAGCGTGGTGACCGGCGGGACCGAAAAATCGGTCCCGTTGGCGATGCCGGCGGATTGATCGCCGCTGCAGGTCGCGACCGCGCCACTGATCACGCAGGGCGTCGGCGCCGCCGCAGCCGGGTCGCCGATCGCGAAGCAGAGCGCGCCGACGGCAGCGGTGCCGAGCAGCGCCGCGCGCGAGCTCGCGCCGGGCCAGCGCACGAGCCGCCGCGTCAGCGTGTCGACACCGCGATCGAAGGCTGGATTGGCTTGCTGCGTGGTCTCAGGCTTCGAAATTCGTTCAAGTCTGCCCCGACGCTTCATGCTTCAGCCCACCACGATATCTGCATTGCAACCGAAGAAACATCGAGCCGCACCCAGACATGCTCTATCAAGCAATTGTTTGCTCAATATTTGAGGGGCACGGCCATATCCGCCTCGGGTGGCGTTTGTCCGTGAGCGTGTTCAGCCGGAGAGACCTTGCCGATGCTCCGGAGAACAAAGGCAGGAATCACCTGCTCGCCGTAACGCCTCGTCACATGCGCGATCAGGTTACGCATGAGGTTGGCCCGCGCCTGCTCCGAAACGAGGTGACGCGCCGACGTGAAATAGAGATATTCGACCGCGCCGATCGCGCCCTCGGGGCCGATCGCGGCAAGCGCATCCGCGGACGCCCGCGGCAATTCCTGATCGGCCGGCGCGAACGTCCAGGCAATCATCATGGCGATTTCGGGCGGGCAAGGTATCTCGGGATCGATCGTGGGGACGGCGCCCTCAAGCGCCGCATGGTTGCCGGCAGCAAGGAGGGCAAGGCATTTCAGGACCCGGATATGGATGTGGTACAGAGGGTTCAGTTCGACCATCGCGATGCCGCGGTCAAAGCATTGGACAGCTTCGTCGAATTGACCGCGCGCATAGCGCAATTGTCCCATGACCGGCAAGGCCGCGGCAAAGTCCGTTGTTCGGGCGAAGGCGCGCTGGACGATATCTTCCGCCAATTCGAGATGACCTCGATCGATGAAGTACAGCAACTTGGCGGCTGCCAGCATCAGTAGCGGGTTCGCCTCGATGGCTGGCAGGCAGTCCAGCACCGTGGCGTCGATCTCGCTTTCCATGCGGTAGCGTTCTTCAAGGCTCATCTCGCCGAACGGATTGGTCGTCGTGAGGCGCGTGAACAGATGCAGGCACCATTGCAGGGCGATATCCGCATTGTCAGGATCCTGCTTGCGGTCCCTGTCCAGTTGCTCGCCACCTTCCACCCACCTCGGATTGGTCGACAGCAACACGCTCGAAGCCTTTTGAAGGCGCGTTTCAGCTGGTTCCTCGGCGCGGATACCGAGCCCCGTCGAGGCGTGGCCGAGCGCCTTGCGCAGCACTTCGATGACGCCATTCGAAACCCGGCTGGCCTCATTCGTGATCGATGCGGCGTCGGCCATGTCGAGTTGGAGCCGCAATGCTTTTGCGATCCGCCTCGACGGCATTTCCCTCAAGGTGGCCGCGCAATCGAGGTGCCCGTTGCGGGCAAAAAAGCTCACTTGCAGGAAATAACGCAGCCTGTCGGTGGGGGTCCAGTCCTCGGCAACGATGACGTTGTGGCCATCGCCAACACCCTCAGCAATCATCTCGCGTAGCTGATCGATTAGCGAAGACGCCTGCCGGCTGAAGGGAGATCCGGGCAGCCCGAAAGCCGGTGCGATGACCAGGAGAGCGTCTATTGGCGCTACCGAAGATGGAACGGCGATCCAGACGTAACCCTCGCCATATTGTGTGGCGATAAAATTCGGCGATTTGGCGCTATCGCCGAGCTTGGCCCGCAACCTGTTGACCAGAAAATCGATGTTGCGGTCGGATACGTTGGATTCCGACGCGATCTCGTCGAGCAGACGGTCGCGGGGCATCAGGCGACGAGGGTTGCGCGTCAGAGCCAGCAGCAGCGCGCGCTCGTTTCTGGTGAATTGAATCTTCCGTCCGTTACGGTGCGCGAAGAGGCATGTTTCGTCAAGGACCATATCCCCGAAACGAAGTCCCTGTGCCTTCTCCACTTCCCAACCCCAAAAAGCAATCAACCAGATGTCGGCCGAAGGCTAGTATTCTCGTCAATGGCTCTGTCGCAAGCACAAAGAAGCAATGCACTCAATTCACTGGCGACCAGAAGTCCAGACGGTTCAGCGACCATACCCCACAAACAAAAACAGCCCGCATGATGCGGGCCATTTTCGTATCGAACCGGTCATTCCGAATTTGGTTGCGGGGATAGGATTTGAACCTATGACCTTCAGGTTATGAGCCTGACGAGCTACCGGGCTGCTCCATCCCGCGTTAAACCGTTGTTTTGCCTTGGCCAGAATGCCGGGGACGGTGGATGGAGGGCCGACGCTGTTCGCGTGGCTTGCTTCGTCCGTCCCAAAGGCTTGCTTGGAAGGCAACCGGGGCAAAGCCCGTCGGGTGCGGGGCGTATGTATCAAGGCGGGCTGCCTTTGGAAAGGGCTGCGGGGACGTTGCCGCGCCTCGATGCCCGATCACCAACGCGATCGTCCGACACCCAGAAATGGTCAGATGAATCGCGCTTCCAGACCGTGCCACACAGCAGGACGAGTCCGATCGCGAGACTTGCTTCGCAGCAAGAGATGCCGCATAGCGAGACTTGCCGGAACAAGACTTGCCTGAGCGAGACGCCGCCCGATGTTGCTGCACGAACGGCGCGTTCCCGAGAATCAAGGACCTGAATCATTGAGCGACGCGCCCACCAGCCCCACCTCATCAGACGCCAGGCTGCCGCAACTGACGGCGGCGCACATCACCTGTTCGCGTGGCATGGCGGGCTGGCTCCAGGCCAATCAGGTCAGCCTGGTCTTCACCTCCTATCAGACCGGCCGGCTCTATCTCGTGGGCGTCGATGGGGCCGGAGGGCTCGCCATTCACGAGGTCGGCACCGGCCGCGCCATGGGCGTGTGGGCCGATCCGCAGCGCCTGGTGTTGGCGACACCGTTCCAGGTCTGGCGTTTCGAAAACGTCCTGGCGGCCGGCCAGACTGCTGATGGCGCCGACCGCTATTATGTGCCGCGCGTCGCGCACACCACGGGCGAGCTCGACATTCACGATGTCAGCGTGCTCGGCGACGGCCGCATCGTATTCGTCAATACGCTCTATTCATGCCTGTCGCTGCTATCCCCGGTGCACGCCTTCCGGGTGTTCTGGAAGCCGTCCTTCATCTCGAAACTGGCGGCCGAGGATCGCTGCCATCTCAATGGCCTTGCGGTCAGGGACGGCGAGGCGGCCTTCGTCACCGCGACCAGCCGCAGCGACGTCGTCAATGGCTGGCGGGCGCGGCGGGCCGAAGGCGGCATCGTGATCGACGTGGCGAGCGGCGCGGTCGTCACCGAGAAACTCTCGATGCCGCACTCGCCGCGCTGGCACGGTGACCAGCTCTGGGTGCTGAACTCCGGCACCGGACATCTCGGCACCGTCGATCTCGCCAGCGGCAGCTTCGCGCCGCGCGCGTTCTGCCCGGGCTTCCTGCGCGGGCTGGCGTTCCACAATGGCCACGCCGTGGTCGGCCTGTCGCTGTCGCGCGACGGATCATTTTCCGGGCTGGCGCTCGATGACGAAATGAAGAAGCGCGATGCCGACGGCTGGTGCGGCGTCCAGGTCGTGAACCTCGCCTCCGGCGACATCGTGCAATGGATCCGCATCGAGGGCGCGGTGACGGAGTTGTACGATGTCGCGGTGCTGCCCGGCGTACGCCGGCCGATGGCGGCCTCGTTCACCGACGCCGAGATCAACAACCCCTTGACCTTCGAGCAGTGAACTGCAATCGGCCGCTCGCGCGGAGGCCGCACGACAAGAATCCATACGCTGAGCGAGCCGCCGTTCAACCGCGCGACGCTGCACGACAAGCAGCCGGTCTACTATCAATGGCTCGGTGATCTCTTCAGCGTGCAGAAGAAAGTATAAAGCGGCCGTTCTCAAAACGCACAGCGCCGGGCAGGTAGGGGCTATGCCTCGCTGATGCAGCCCACTAAACCTTAACCCGGCGTGCCGTTCGCGGTTTTAGCCGCTATGCGATAGTCCGAACGAGCTCCATCGCACTTAACGCGGCTGGATTTGCGGAGGTGGAGTCATAGACCTCCCCTTGCTCATGAGGTGGACGTTGCGCGTCGCTTGTTTGCGACCACACGCATGGTCCTCCCGTGACATAAAACTGTCAAGCGAGATCACTGGCTTTCAAATCACATTTGGCGACGTGTTCCCCGCTGTTCCGCGACAGTTTGGCTGTGCGAAAGGGCGGAATAAATCCCTCGACGCAGCGTTTGTGTCGAAGGGATAGTCCCTCTCCCGCCTCTCTTCATTTCCAGAAAGCCAGAGATGAAAGCATCATTTTGCATCGCCGTACTCGCGGCCCTCGTGACCGGATCAGCGTTCGCGCAGACGCCGCCGCAGACCTCGACCAGGAAGGTCGACGGTACCGACAACGTCTACATCTTCCGCTACGGCGGCCATCAGTCGATGTTCGTGGTGACGCCCAAGGGCGTGATCGCGACCGACCCGATTTCGTATTTGCGCCCCGCAAAGCCCTATATCGACGCGATCAAGGCGGTCACCGACCAGCCGATCAAATACGTCATCTACAGCCATCACCATTACGACCACATCGCCGGCGGACAACCCTTCAAGGATCTCGGCGCCACCTTCATCGCGCACCGGCGCACCAAGGAGCGGCTGCTCGAGCTGAAGAAGCAGAATTCGCTGCTGGCCGATGTTGTGATGCCGGACCAGGTGGTCGATGACCAGAAGATCATCAAGCTCGGTGGCACCACGCTCGAACTCGATTATGTCGGCCGCAACCATTCCGACAATTCGCTGGTGATGCGGCTGCCGAAGGAGAAGATCGTCTTCGTCGTCGACTTCGCGCCGATCGAATCCGTGCAGTTCCGCAACATCCCCGACAACGCTTCGCCGGTCGAATATATCGCCTCGCTGAAGAAGCTCGGCTCGCTCGACTGGGAGCGGATGATCCCCGGCCATCCCTATGCCGGCGGCCGCCTCGGCACCAAGAAGGACATCGAGGACGATGTCGCCTACATGGAGGACCTCTCCGCCGAGGTAAAGAAAGCCGCCGACGCCGGCAAATGCTTCGACACCGCGATGAAGGACGTGAAGTTGCCGAAATACGAGAAATGGGCGAACTACGAGGCGAGCCTGCCCGCCAACATCGAGCGCTTCTGCTACTGGTGGGGCCGCGGGTACTAAGCGGCGTCTTGCTCTGAAATCGTAGGGTGGGCAAAGGCGCCCTTGCGCCGTGCCCACCACCTATCTCATCATGACGATAGGTGGGCACGCTTCGCTTTGCCCACCTACGTCGTCGGTGATCTGGCTGCTATCGACGGGCTATGGGGACACTCGCGATGATGACACCATACCCCTGTTTTGCCCGACGCGTCAAACGAATTTCGTAAAATCCGTAGATGCACGACGCGCGGCGATCAAGCCGTTGATTTCACTATCGCCGCCTACTGTGCATGGGGTTGTTTCGCGTTTTCATTTCGTCCGCTTCCCTTTCCCCTCCTTCTCCAGCGCCTTGCGCACCTCGTCGAATTCCGCCAGCGAGGCCTTGTCGGCGCGGGGAAAGCGCAGGTCGAGCTTTTCGAGCGTGGCATTGATCACCGAGCCGATGACGACGCGCGCGAACCATTTGTGGTCGGCGGGCACGACATACCACGGCGCATGAGACGTTGCCGTGTGGCGGACGATGTCCTGATAGACCGCCTGATAGCGCGGCCACAGCGCGCGCTCCTTGATGTCGTCCATGGAGAATTTCCACTGCTTGGCAGGAATCTCCAGCCGGTCGAGGAAGCGCTCGCGCTGTTCCTCTCTGGAGAGATTGAGGAAGAATTTCAGCACCACGGTGCCGTTGCGGCTGAGATAGCGCTCGAAGGCCGAGATGTCCTCGAACCGTTCCTTCCAGATGTTCCTGGTGAGGAGTTTCTGCGGCAGCTTCTCCTTGGCGAGGATCTCCGGATGCACGCGCGTCACCAGGCATTCCTCGTAATGGGATCGGTTGAAGATGCCGATATGGCCGCGCTCCGGCAATGCGATCACGTGGCGCCAGAGGAAATCGTGATCGAGCTCCTTGCTGCTCGGGGCCTTGAAGGCGGAAACCTCGCAGCCCTGCGGATTGATGCCCTCGAAGATCGCCTTGATGGCGGAATCCTTACCGGCCGCATCCATGGCCTGGAAGATGATCAGGATCGACCAGCGATCCTGGGCGTAGAGCTTTTCCTGGAATTCGACGAGACGCTTCTTGTTGGCGTCGAGAATCTCCTGCGCCTTGTCCTTGTCGAGATCGCCCTTCTCGTCGGTCTTGTGCTCCTTCAGGTGGAACTTGCCCGATCCATCGTAGCGGAACGGCGTGATGTAGCGGTCAAGTTCCTGGGCGAGCGATTTGGACGGCTTCTTGCTCATGAGCGCGGGGCACCTTGCGTTGCGGCTTCAGTCGGTCGAGCACGCTACCAAGGATACCCTTGGGAAGGAATATGATGAAAAGCACCAGCAGCACGCCGTAGACGAGGTTGTCCCAGCCGACCGCCTTGGTGCCGAAGCCGATCCGCAAGGTCTCGGCCAGCAGGATGGTGATAACAGCGCCGACAGTCGGGCCGAGCGAGACGAACAGGCCGCCGACGATGGCGGCGAACACCATCTGGAGCGACACCGCGATGCCGCTGACCGTGTCCGGGGTGATGAACATCTGGTACTGGCAGTAAACCGCGCCCGCGAGCGCCGTCATCACCGCGCTGAGGAGGGTGATCTTCAGCTTCTCCGCGGTGACATCGACGCCGGCGGCGGCTGCGGCGTCCTCGTCCTCCGAGATCGCCTCCAGCGCATAGCGTGCCATGCTGCGGTCGACCCAGTGCCAGACCACGATGCCGAACAGCCAGACGCCGAGCGCGATCAGGTACCAGGTGATCTTGTCGTCGAATTGCAGTGCCAGCGCCTTGTTGCCCGAGGCGCGGTTCGGCGTATAGCCGAGCGAGCCGCCGGTATAGTCGCGCGTCGCCGTGATGACCTGAAGCACGATGCCCGAGAGCGCCAGCGTCACCAGCACGAAATAGTGCCCGGTGATGCGGAAGCGGAAGCAGGGATAGCCGACGATCAGCGCCAGCGCGCCGGCCGCGACCATGCCGATGGGAATGCCGATCCAGGGCGACCAGCCGAGGTGATTCCACAAGAGCGCCGTGACATACGCGCCGATCCCCATGAAGCCGCCATGGCCGAGCGAGACGAGACCGAACCGTCCCATCATCGACCACGATGTGTAGGCGAACGACCAGATCAGGATCAACACCAGGATGTGCAGATGATAGGGATCGCGATAGACGAAGGGCAGTGCGATCAGCACCGCCAGTCCGATCCCCCATGCTGCAAGCCGCCCCTGCCGCATCATCGGCGCCTCGCAAGCAGGCCCGCGGGCCGGATGAACATCATGACGATGAAGAAAGCGAAGGCGAGCACGTAGCCCCATTCGAGATCGGAGAACAGGCCCCCGAGCGAAATGATCTCCGCGAACACGAAGGCGGCGATGAAGCCGCCGATGAAATTGCCGAGTCCCCCGAGCACGCAGATCAGGAAGGTGATCGGACCGAAGGAAAGGCCGACGAACGGATGCACGTCATATTGCAGCACCAGCAGGCAGGCGGCGAGCCCGGCCAGCCCACCGCCGATCGCGGAGGTGACGAGATAGATGCGCTTGGTATCGACACCCATCAGCGCCATGATCTGCCGGTCCTGCGAGATCGCGCGGATCGCCGTGCCGGTGAAGGTTCTCGTCATGAACAGATAGACCGCGACCATGCCGAGCAGTGCCGCCAGGAACGACAGCAGCCGCGCGTAACTGAAATGCATCTCGCCGAAGGCGAGCACCGGCAGGCGGATGCCGAGATTGCGAAAGTCGATGCCGAAAGCGACGGTGGCAAAGCTCTGGAGCACGAACAGCACCCCGCCGGTTGCGAGCAACTGGTTGATCGGCGGCGCGGTGAGCAGCGGCGCGATCACCAGGTAGTGCAGCGCCGCGCCGAGGATCGCGACCAGCAGGATCGTGAGCGGCGCGGCGATGAAATAGCTGATGCCGTAATACTGCACCAGGAAATACATGGCGTACATGCCGATCATCACCAGCTCGGCGTAGCAGATCCAGGTCACGTCGATGACGCCGAAGATCAGATTGAGCCCGAGCGCAAGCAGCGCCAGCACGCCGCCGAGCAGGATGCCGTTGATGACGGCCTCCAGCAGGTAGATGTCAAAGATGTCCAAAAATGCTTGCATGCCTGCATGAACCTCGCCCTGCCCCTCACACTCCGAGATACGCTTCCTTGACCGTGTCGCTCGCGAGCATCTCGGCCGAGGTGCCGGACGCCCTGATCGTGCCCGCCTCGATCAGATAGGCGCGGTCGACGACTTTCAGCACCTGCTGCACGTTCTGCTCGACGATCAACACCGTCAGGCCGCTTGCACGGATCCGCTTCACCAGCTCGAACACCTGCTGCACCACCACCGGCGCCAGCCCCGCCGACGGTTCGTCGAGCAGCAGCAGCTTTGGCTTGGACATCAGCGCGCGGCCGATCGCGCACATCTGCTGCTCGCCGCCGGACATGGTGCCGGCCATCTGATGACGGCGCTCCTTCAGGCGCGGAAACAGGTCGAACACGACCGCCAGCCGCTCCGCATAATGGCCGCGTGCCTCCTTCATGAAGGCGCCCATTTTCAGATTGTCGTCGACCGTGAGCTGCGGAAACAGCCGCCGGTTCTCCGGCACATGCGCGATGCCGAGGCTGACGATCTTGTGCGACGGAGTCGCCACGACATCGACGCCCTCCATACTGATCGAGCCACGCGAGGGACGAATCAGGCCGGAGATGACGCGCATCAAGGTGGTCTTGCCGGCGCCGTTCGAGCCGATCACGCCGACGGCTTCGCCGGCCTTGACGTCGAGATTGACGTCGAACAGCGCCTGGAAGGTGCCGTAGCCGGCATTGACGCCGCGAAGCTCCAGCATCACTGCCCTCCCGCGCGGCGGCGCGCTTCGGCAGCCGCGGCCTGTGTGGTCTCGGCATCGGTGCCGAGATAGACCTCGATGACGCGCGGATCGCCGGCAACCGCGCTCGGCAAACCTTCCGAGATCTTCTCGCCGTGGTCGAGCACCATCACGCGATCGACGACGCGCATCAGCACGCCCATGATGTGCTCGACCCAGATGATGGTGATGCCGAGCTCATCGCGGATGTTGCGCAGCATGTCGGCGGCCTGGTACATCTCGGCCTCGTCGAGGCCGCCGAGACTCTCGTCGGCGAGCAGCAGCTTTGGGGCGGTGGCGAGCGCTTTCGCGAGTTCGAGCTTCTTGAGGCCGGCCGCGCCGAGGCCGTCGACGCTGGCATGGCGATCGGTCGGCAGGCCGACCATCGCAAGCGACCGCTCGGCCGCTTCCTCAGCCTTGATGCGACTATGTCGGCCCTGGCCGTAGAAGCCGGCGAGCGCGACGTTCTCGAAAATGGTCAGGCGGCGGAACGGCCGCGGAATCTGGAAGGTGCGGCCGACGCCGCTGTTGATGATCCGGTGCGGTGCGAGACCCGCGATCTCATGCCCGGCGAACAGGATCGAGCCTGAGGTCGGCGCCAGCGTGCCGGAGAGCATGTTGAAGATCGTGCTCTTGCCCGAACCGTTGGGGCCGATCAGGCCGAGGATCTCGCCCTGACCGACGCTGAACGACACGTTGTTGACGGCGGTGAAGCCACCAAACCGCTTCACCAGTCCGCTGACCTCCAGCACCTCAGCTCTCCGCCGCTACTGGTTGCTATAGGTGGTGCCTTTCGGCAGTGGCAGCACGGCCTCGCGCTGCGCCTGGCTCTTGGGCCACACCACGGAGGATTTGTCGTCGATATACTGGATCACGACCGGAAATGACCGCTCGTTCTGCCCGGCCATCGGCGTGCCCTCGCCATAGAATTTGACGCCGAAGCCGAGCATGGTCCCGCCCTCGGGGATATCGGTATCGAGCGCCGCCTTGCGCAGCGCGTCAGGATCGACGCCGCCATACTTCTTGATCGCGCGTGGCAGTACATCGGACATGAAGACGTAGGTATTGGAGGCACCGATGCCGACATGGGCGGAACGAATGGCGACGCCGGGCCGGATCTTGTCGAACTCCTCGCCGACCATCTTGATCACGGGCGGCAGTTTGGGGTCCATGGTCTTCTGGTTGGCGAGCCAGATCGAAATCGGGTCGGTGTTGAAGATGTAGGCGGCATCCGTGCCCATGCCCTCCTTCAGCTTTTCATAGACGCCGTAGCCCGCGCCATGCCCCATCAGCGCACCGAACTTAAGGCCCTGCTCGCGGGCCTGCCGCAGTAGCAGCGTGATGTCGGGGTTGTAGCCGGTGTGGAAGACCACATCAGGCTTGGCGCGCTTCAGCTTGGTCACCAGCGCGGAGAGATCAGGCGCGGTGGCGGAGTAACCTTCCTTCATCACGACGTTGAAGCCGGCCTTTTTGGCGCCGACTTCGTTACCCTTCGACACGTCGACACCGTAGGCGCCATCCTCGTGGATGATGGCGACCCGCAGGTCCTTCGGCTCCTTGTCGAACTTCGCCTTGGCGTTCTGGGCGATGAAATCCATCGTCATCATGCCGAACTGGTCGCCGCTCGCCTGCGGCCGGAAGACGTATTTGTAGCCCTTCTCGTTGAACACGGCCGACGAAATGCAGGTCGTCATCCACATGAACTTCTTGAGTTGCTCGACGCGCGCGGCCACGGGCACGCATTGCGCCGAGGAGAAGAAGCCGAGCACCATGTCGACCTTCTCCTGCTCCAGCAGGCGAACGGATTCGTTGATGGCGATGTCGGGCTTGCTCTGGGCGTCGGCATAGACCGCCTCGATCTTGTAGCCCTCGACGCCGGTCTTGGCGAAATGGTCGAGGATGATCTTGGCGCCGACGTAGTTGAGCTCGGACCCGCCGCCTGCGAGTGGTCCGGTCAAATCGAAAACGACGCCGATCTTGATCTTTTTCTCTTGAGCCTGGGCCGAAGCCATCAAGCCCGTCGCTGATATCGCGACCAACAGCCCACGTACCAAGCGGGCAGCCATGCGCAGGCGCATCTAAACCTCCCTGGACGATTGTGCATTGCAGTCTTCTTGCTTTTGCTTTTTGGCCCATCACATGGGCTGAGCGAAGCGATGTCAAGCCTCGCGCGTCAGCGCGACGCGAACTGCTTCTCGACGAAGGCCGTGACAAATCGCGGCATGGACGCAGTGAGATCACTCACACCACGCACGAGATGAATAGCCGATAGCTCCGGCTCGGCCTCACGCGCGAGATTGTCTTCGATCCGGGAGCGGGCCACGTCGCCCGGCACATTCAGGTTGAGGACCTGTATCATTGCAATCGCCGCCCCGGTGACGACGCAGTGCCAGTCCAGCTCAGCCCAGTAGTCGGCTGTGGTCAGCCCGGTTTCTTCCCCGAGCTCACGAACGACACTGCCGGGAATGTCGAGCGTCCCCTCCCTGACATCGTCGAGATCGGGCGTGCCCGAGGGGAAATAGATGCGGCCCGCATTGGCGGTGTGCTGCGCCATCTCGCCCATGACAAAGGCGCCGTCGGATGTGAGCAGCGCGCCCATGCCAAACCCGTTGAACACGGCCTTGTCGGGAAAGCCCCAGTCGCGCCAGGCGAGGAAGCTCGCGAAATCGGTCTCAAAATAGGTCGCAGAAAGGTGACCGTCCGTGAAAACGGCATCGCGCCCGAGCAGGACGCGGCCGTTCCATATCTTCGGCCGCTCGCGCTGCTGCTCGGCGAAATGCGCCGCGATCTCGGCGCGGCGCTCTTCGGCGAACGGCCAGACGATCGGCCGCACGGCAAGATCAAGCGTCGTTACGCGATGAATGACCAGTGATGTCATGACGTCTTATTACAACGCCTTCGCGTCAGTTATTTGGCGCTCCCCGTGGTCTTCTTGGCCTGCTCGACGTATTTGTTGGTGAAGGTCTTGCTGACGTCGATCTTGGCGTTGGCGACCTCCGGCGAGCCGACGCTGAACACGGCGAGCACGGCGTCTGCGCCCTTCGGGTCCATCTTGCCGGTTTCGGAGAACATCGGGATCGTGTTCTTCAGCGCCGCGAGATAAAGGTCCTTGTTCTTGCCGACCATCTCGTCGGGCATCTTCGCCATGATCTCCTCGGGCGAATGCGAATGGATCCAGGCGATCGTCGCGAGCATGGCGTTGGTGAGCGCCTGCGTTTCCTTCTCGTGGCCGTTGATCCAGGCCACCGTCGAGTACAGCGCGCCACCAGGATATTCGCCGCCGAACGTTTCGAGCGTGTCCTTCTGGGTCCGGGTGTCGCTGAGGATGCGCAGATCCTTGTGGCTGCCCTGGAGCACGGTCACGGAGGGATCGAGCATCACGGCCGCATCGATCTGGCCCTGCTCCATCGCCGCGACCGCGGTGGCGCCGAGGCCGACGCCGATCACCGCGGTGCTGGCGGGATCAACCCCGTTCTTCTTGAGCAGATATTTCAGGAAGAAGTCGGTGGAGGAGCCGGGTGCGCTGACGCCGACCTTCTTGCCGGCGAGATCCTTGATCGACTTGATTTCGTTCGTATGCGAGGGCGAGACCACCAGCACGAGGCCGGGATAGCGGTCATAGACCACGAAGGCCTGAAGCTCCTGCTTCTTGGCGGCGAGATTGACGCAATGGTCGAAATAGCCGGAGACCACGTCGGCGCTGCCGCCGAGCACGGCTTTCAGCGCGTCCGAACCACCCTTGAGGTCGATCAGCTCGACATTGAGGCCGGCCTTGTCGTATTCGCCGAGCTGCTTGGCCAGCACCGTGGGCAGATAGCACAGGCAGGCTCCGCCGCCGATCGCGATGGTGACCTTGCTTTGCGCCGCGGCAAGGCCGGTGGTGAGCGTCAGCGCCAGCAGCGCGCCGGCAAGCCTGGCAATCGTGTTCTTCATTGGTTTCCTCCGTTCGGCTGGCGGCACCATAGAGCAGCGGGACAGGCTTGAGAAGCACCGCTTAAGTGGCACTGGCCATTGGCCTTTCGCCGCAATAGCATGGGCGTACAACAACAATCTTTGATGGGGAGGATCATCCATGAATCGCCTTGCTGCCGGACTGTCGATCGCCGCCGCCTTTGCCGCCGGATGCGGCGCCAACCAGCTGCTCCGGCCGGCGCTCGCCGCTGAGAGCGTCACTGCGCAGATCATTCACACCGGCGAGATGGAGGGCGACGCGCTCGGGCCCGCCAACAATGTCGGCTACCGCTCAAAAATGTTCGCGGGCGCCGACGGCGCCACCGTCTCGATCCAGGTCGGCAACGTGCCCAAGCATATGCATCCCAACACCAACGAAATCCAGTACATCCTGGACGGAACCGGGACGATCTGGCTCGGCGACAAGGAAGTGACGGTGAAGCCCGGCGACCTCGTGATCATCCCCAAGGGCACGCCGCATGGCGGCACCAAGCCGATCAGCGGACAGGTCAAGGCGATCGCGATCAAGACCCCGCCGCAGGCGCCCGACGATACCAAGCTCTTGGATTGAGCCGTAGCACTTCCGGGCTCGCGCCGAGGCGCGGGCCCCTTTTCGCGAATTCCGGACTAGATGGGGCGCGCCTGCTTCCGGATCTCGTTCGCGATCGGCTTGAGCGTGTCCGCCGGAAGCTGGCCGACAAGCGTATAGCCCATGCCCCTGTCCGCCCAGGCGAAGCCCGCGACGTCGCCGGTCGATTGCGGCAGCATCGGCGTATCCTGGCGGGGATTGCTCATCGGACGCGTCAGCACGACGAGGCGGTCGCCATGATCGTCGTCGTACATGAACATCGCGGCCGGGCCGTGCGAGGTTGCAACGAGGCGACCACCCATCAGCCGATAACCTGAGATGGAGAGATCCGGCACCTTGACCGGCTGCTTCAGCCGGTTGGACACCCATTGCGTGAGCTCGGAACTGTTGGACGCCCGTATCTCGACCGGTCGCACGCGGTCAGGTGCATAGACGTTATAGGAGTAGGCGGCCTCCTGCGCCAACGCCGACAGTCCGCTCGAACCGTCCTGCAACAGGCTGCGCATGGTCCAGCCGCCGAGACCCCCGATGCCGAGGAGCAACAGCGCCGCAATCGCCGCCCACGCCCGCAACGGACGCCGCTTCCTGCTCTCGATGATGTGCGACAGGTTCAGCGCGACCGGCAATGGCTCACCGGCGATCGACCACAGCGCGCCGCGCAGCTGCTCGCGCTGGGCAGCAAAGTCCGCGACACGTCCGGCGACATCCGGGTGATCGTCCAGATAGGATGCGATCTCCGCGCGACGCTCGGGCGCGAGCGCGTGGTCCACATAGGCGTGGAGATCATCTTCCATGATCGGCCGCTGACTCATTTCATACCCCGCAACGCGACGACGTTTCCCGGCGCAACGCCGTCCATCTCCTGAAGGAGCCTCTCTCGCGCACGCGACAGTCGGGACATCACGGTCCCGACCGGGATGTTAAGCACCGCCGCGGCGTCCGCATAGGACAGATCTTCGACTGCAACCAGCAACAACACAGCCCGCTGCTCTTCCGGCAGCTTTGCAAGCTTGTTCAGAACATCCTGATAGATCACCCTGTGCTCCTGCGCGGCAGCGCTGACGAGCTCCTGCTCGCCCGCATCGTCGATCGGCATATGCCTGCCCCGCGATGTTGCCTGGCGGAATTGAGAGACCGCCAGATTGTGGAGGATGGTGAACAGCCATGCACGCACGCTGCCGTCGCGCCGCTGATGCCAGCGGCTGACGGCGCGCTCGAGGCAATCCTGAACCAGATCGTCGGCGGCTGCACGATCGCGCACGAGCGCGCGCGCATAACGGCGGAGCGCGGGGATCAGTGGTTCGACCTGAACCAGCATGTCCTTCATGAGGCGCTCCGCCTGCCCTTCTTTGCCGCCCTGCGGCGGATCATGGCGTCTCGATCTGGACCGCCTCGCCGGTCCCGGCCGCGTCTCCTGCGGCGATCACCAGGTAGCGCTTTCCGGCCGCAGCGGACTGGTCGACGATCTGCCGGATCGGACCGGCTGCGTTGACGATAGCCGATCCTGCCGGATTGGTCATGAAGGTCGCCAGCGGCTGTAGCGAGCCGCCCCCATCGCTGCGCTCCGCCAGCGCCAGCACATATTTCTGCTTGGGCTGAAGTCCCGTCACCGAAGCCTGCAGAATCTGGATCAGGCCCTGATCGAACAGCGAGACGCTGGTCGGCGCCTTGGCGTCCTTTCCATCCTTTGACGCAAGCGACAGATGAGCGACCTGACCGGCCACGCCGAGCGACTGCAGATTCTGGCGGTCATCCGGGTTGGGCGCTGCGCCTGGAACATAAGCGATCGCCTGCGGCGCCTGGCCGATCGGGACATTCGCCACGACGCTGTTGGTCGCAGTGTCGATCGCGGTGAGGGCATCGGCGTTCTCGAGCCCGACATAAATGCGCGTGCCGTCGCCGGACGGCCAGACGCCATGCGGCAGACTGCCGACCGGGATCGTCGCGACCTGCGAGAAATCGTCGGTGCGGAACACCTTCACTTCGTTCAGGCCGCCGATCGTCACGTAAGCAAAGGTCCCCTTGGCGGTGTGCGCGAAGTTGACGTGATTTGTGATCGGGCCGGTGTCAATCATCTTGATCGCGTTGAACGGCGGCTTGGCATTGAAGACCTGGGTCCGGCCGACGTCTTTCAGCGTGAACCAGACCTGATTCCCATCCGGCGTCGCCGCGATGTTCGGGCAGAACGGGCTCTCCTGTTTCACCTTGGCAATGATCTTGTGCTCGGCGACGTCGACGACATCGGTCTCGGGATTGAAGGACGAGCAGATGTAGCCGTATTTGCCGTCGGGCGAGAATATCTGCATGCCCGGCCCGTTCGGGGTGGTGATGCGGGTCTTCTCCGCAAAACTCTTCGCATCGATCACGGAGATGTAGTTCTCGCCGCGAACGGTGACCCAGACCTCCCTACCATCAGGCGTGAAGAACGCCTCGTGCGGCGATCGCCCGACATAGGTCGTGTGCTTGACCGCATTGTTCGCGGTGTCGATGAACGTCACCGAATTGGAGCCGATCGATACCACCGCGAGCGTCTTGTGGTCGGGCGAGAAGCCCATGCCATGCACGAGCACCTGGCCCTTGTAGAGCGGGCTGAAATTGCCGGGTTGCGGGTCGCCCAGCCGGATCACGCCGAGCAGCTTATTGTCGACGGGATCCGTGACCGAGACCGTGTTCGAGAACTGCTCCGCCGCGTAAACGCGGTCGTGATGACTGATCGGAATGTCAGGGGCGGACAGCGCGCCCGGCGCCTGTCCTGCCCAAGCGACTGAGCCGGTGGCGAGCATCGTAGCTGCCAGGAAAACACTCTTCATGATGTTGCTACGCGACGTCGTCATCTACGGCTCCTACTTCTTCATTCCGGCGGACATGTCCATCTGCATGCCCGGATGATGATGAATGTTTGCGACAGGAACAGGCGACGACTGTGTCGGGGCGGGCGTCGTGTCGGTCGCCGGCTCGCCGATCGCGAACTTCATGGCTGCGATCTCCTGCATCTGGTCGACGATGATTTCCTGGGCGATGCGCCGCAGCTGCTCGTTCTTGCCGTAGCGCAATTCGATGATCGCCATGTCGATTGCGCCCTGATGATGCGGATTCATCATTGCGACAAAGTCACGATCGACGTCACCGGTCGGCTTGGCCGCCATGCCGTCCATCATCTTGGTCATCGCGGCTTCGTTTTCTTCCAGGAACGCACGTTCCTCGGCGCTCGTCGCAGCCGGCGGACTGGCCGGGAGGGATTCATGCGCGAGCACGAGCGAGGGAAGCGCGAATGCGACGAAAATGCGCGCGCCGATCAGCGCGGTGCCGAGGCCGGGCTTTGGCCATCGGCATCTGCCTGCGAGCGCCGCAATGAAGCGGCGAAACTGTAACCGGTGCATCCTGAACTCCCATGCAGGTGGTTGCATGGGGGTATGACGCGCGGGCGCGCGTTCTATTCCGGCCGGTCCATCACATAAATGTCAGCAGGCCATCGAGGTAGATTAACCACGCCCGTCCACGGTCGGCCGCCACACCAGCAGGCGACGCTCCACCAGCGTCACGCCAAAATCGATCAGGATGACGAAGGCCGAGAGCACGAACATGCCGGCGAACACGCCGGCGACGTCGAAGATGCCTTCGGCCTGCTGGATGAGATAGCCGAGCCCCGCCGCCGATCCCAGATATTCGCCGACGACCGCACCGACCACGGCGAAGCCGACCGAGGTGTGCAGCGAGGAAAACATCCACGACAGCGCCGACGGCCAATAGACGTGCCGCATCAATTGCCGCTCGCTCATACCGAGCATGCGGCCATTGTCGAGCACGGTGCGGCTGACTTCCTTGACGCCCTGATAGACATTGAAGAACACGATGAAGAACACCAGCGTCACGCCGAGCGCGACCTTCGACCAGATGCCGAGTCCAAGCCATAACGCGAAGATCGGCGCGAGCACCACGCGCGGCAGCGCGTTGACCATCTTCACGTAGGGATCGAACACCGCGGCCACGAGCGGCTGGCGCGCGAACCAGAATCCGACCAGCACGCCGCCCGCCGATCCGATCACAAAGGCCAGCAGCGACTCCACCAGCGTAATCCACAAATGTTTCCAGATCACGCCGGACGCAAACCATTTCACGATCTGTTCGAACACGTCGACCGGATTGGAGAAGAAGAACGGCGGCAGCAGGATCTTGCCGAACACCGGGACGCTGGAGAGCACCTGCCACAGCACGAGGCTGACCACGGCGACCAGCAATTGCAGCGAAAGCAGCGTGAGGCGCGACATCAGACCGCCTCCGCCGCTTGCGTGGATTGCGCGTAGCCCTTCATTACTTCGTCCTTGAGCACGCTCCAGATCTCGCGGTGAAGCGCATGGAACTCCTTGTCCAGCCGCACCTCGAAAATGTCGCGCGGGCGCGGCAAGCTCACGCGCCAGTCACCGATGATGCGCGAGGACGGCCCGGCCGACATGATCACGACCCGGTCGGCGAGCGCGATCGCCTCTTCGAGATCATGGGTCACGAACAGCACGGCCTTGCGGTCGGCGTTCCAGAGGTCGAGCAGCAGATTGCCCATCACCTGGCGGGTCTGGGCATCGAGCGGCCCGAACGGCTCATCCATCAAGAGAATCTTTGGATCGCGGATCAAGACCTGCGCCAGCGCCACGCGCTTGCGTTGGCCGCCCGAAAGCATGTGCGGATAACGGTTGGCGAAGGCACCGAGGCCAACCGAGGTCAGCCATTTCTGCGCGCGCGCCAACGCCTCGGCGCGCGAGGTGCCCACGATCTCGAGCCCGATCGCGACATTGTCGAGCGCGGTCTTCCAGGGGAACAGCGCGTCGGCCTGGAACAGATAGCCGGCATCCCGGTTCAGCCCCGCAAGCGGCTGGTCGAAAATCCTGACGCTGCCGGCGGCGGGCTTGAGCAGGCCTGCCGCGACATTGAGTAGCGTCGATTTTCCACAACCCGTGGGGCCGACAATGGCGACGAACTCGCCCTGCGCCACCGAAAGATGCGCCTTCTCCACCGCCGTATAGACCCGGCCGTCCCCCAAATGGAACGCAACCTTGGCATCTTCCAGCGCCACTGCTGTGGGCGTTGACATATGTTCCCTCCGAACCCGGATTGATGCCTTAGCCGCTCGCGCGGCCAAGTTCAATCAAGGCGCCAAGCGTGCTAGGCATGGGCCTCGTCACCCCCACCCTCCACGGGCGGGCCAGCGAAGCGAGCCCCCGCCCGATGCCGCCCAGACCGATGATTGGCTATGCCCACGTCACTAAATACTTCGGCCTGCTCAAGGCCGTGGACGATGTGTCGCTCGACATCGCCGAGGGCGAGTTTGTGGCCATCGTCGGCGGCTCGGGCTCGGGCAAGACGACGCTGCTGCGGCTCGCCAATCGGCTGATCGAGCCTGACGGCGGCGCCATCACGGTCGAGGGCGAGGACGTGAGAAATGCCGATCCGGTCGCGCTGCGGCGGCGGATCGGCTACGTCTTCCAGAGTGGCGGGCTGTTCCCGCATCTGAGCGTCGCCGACAATATCGGGATCACGCCAAAACTGCTCGGCGAGCCGGCGGCGGCCATCGCCGCACGCGTCGACGAATTGCTGGAGCTCGTCCAGCTCGACCGTGCTGCCCATCGCGACCGGCTGCCCGAAGCGCTTTCCGGCGGCCAGCGCCAACGCGTCGGCGTGGCGCGGGCGCTCGCCGCAAAACCCCGCATCGTACTGATGGATGAGCCGTTCGGCGCGCTCGATCCCCTCACCCGCGATGCGCTCGGCGACGATTTTCGCGAGCTGCACCGCAAGCTCGGCCTGACCACCGTGATGATCACCCATGACATGACGGAAGCCATTTTGCTGGCCGACCGCATCGCGGTGATGCGCGGCGGAAAATTGCTGGCGCAGGGCACGCCCGCGGAGCTTTCGAACAACAGCGATGCCTATGTGCTCGAACTGCTGCGGACGCCGCGACGCCAGGTCGAACGGCTGAACGCGCTGCTGCCACAGAGCGGTGCGGCATGAGCCTCTTTACCGATCCGCGCTGGGGCGAGGCGCTGTCGCATCTGCCCGACTATCTCGGCAACCATGTGCGGGTGAGCCTCGCCGCGCTCGCGCTTGGCCTCGCCATCAGCCTGCCGCTGGCAATCCTGACGCGCAACCGCCCGGCGCCGCGCGCTGTCCTGCTCGCGCTTGCCAGCATCGTGCAGACCGTCCCGGGGCTGGCGCTGCTCGCACTGTTCTATCCGCTGCTGCTCGCGGCCGCTTCCGTGACGCTTGCCTGGTTCGGAATCTCCTTCTCGGCCTTCGGCTTCCTGCCGGCGATGCTGGCGCTGGCGCTCTACTCGATGCTGCCGGTGCTGCGCAACGGCATCACCGGCCTCAACGGCATCGATCCCGCATTGATCGAGGCCGCGAAAGGCGTCGGCATGACCGCGCGGCAGTCGCTCGTGATGGTCGAGCTGCCGCTGGCGCTGCCGGTGATGATGGCGGGCATCCGCACCGCCGCGGTGTGGGTGATCGGCACCGCGACGCTGTCGACGCCGATCGGGCAGACCAGCCTCGGCAATTACATTTTTGCAGGCCTTCAGACCCAGAACTGGGTGTTCGTGCTGTTCGGCTGCTTTGCCTCGGCCCTGCTGGCGCTCGCCGTCGATCAGCTGCTCGGGCTGATCGAGAGCGGCCTGCGCCATCGCAGTCGTACGCGCACTGCGCTCGGCGCGATCGGCATCGCGGCACTGGTCGCGGCAACGCTGGTGCCGACGATGGGGCGCTCGTCGCAGGGCTACGTGGTCGGCGCCAAGACCTTTGCCGAACAATATGTGCTGTCGGCCCTGCTCAGGGATCGCCTCCAGGCGGCAAGCCTGCCGGCCACCGCGCGCTCGGGCCTCGGCTCCAGCGTGATCTTCGAGGCGCTGAAGGCCGGCGATGTCGATCTCTATGTCGATTATTCCGGCACGCTCTGGGCCAACCAGCTGCATCGCACCGACATCAAGCCGCGCGCCGAGCTGCTCGCTGATTTGAAGACGGCGCTCGCGAGGGACAACATCACGATGCTCGGCGAGCTCGGCTTCGAGAACGCCTATGCGCTGGTGATGCCGAAAAAGCGCGCCGAGGCGCTTGGCATCCGCACCATCGCCGATCTCGCCGCGCATACATCGATGCTGTCGATTGCCGGTGACTACGAGTTCTTCTCGCGCCCCGAATGGGCGGCGCTGCAAAAGGCCTACGGCCTTCAGTTCCGCGCGCAACGCCAGATGCAGCCGGACTTCATGTATGCTGCTGTCGCCAGCGGCGAGGTCGACGTCATCGCCGGCTACACCAGCGACGGCCTGATCGCGAAATACGACCTCGTCGCGCTCGACGATCCCAGGCACGCGATCCCGCCATACGATGCGATCCTGCTGCTGGCGCCGAAGCGCGCCGGCGACGAGCGATTGCAGGCCGCGCTCCAGCCGCTGCTGGGTAAGATCGACATCGCCACCATGCGCGAGGCTAATCTGCGTGCGGCCGGCAATGACGCGAATTCGTCCCCGGATGCGGTGGCGAAATGGCTGTGGGGGAAGGTGGGCGGGCACTAGGGCGCGCCCTCCCCCACACCGCCGCCTTTGCTACGCCTTCTCGACGGCCCCGCCGGCGTCGGCCCAATCCTTGAAGCCGCCGACGTTGTAGACATGGCTGTAGCCCATGTCCTGAAGCAGCTTGCCCGCCAGCGCAGAACGGCCGCCGGAGGCGCAATAGAGGATCACGGTCTTGTCCCTGGCGAGGGTCTTGTCGTGATACTGCGAGTCCGGATCGGCGCGAAACTCCAGCATACCGCGCGAGATATTCAGTGCGCCGGGAATCTTGCCGCTCTTCTCGATCTCCGGCGCATCGCGCACGTCGAGCACGAGCGCGCCCTTGGCGATCATTTCCTTGGCCTCGGCCGGGCTGATCTTCGGCACGGCGGCGTTGGCGGCCTCAAGCATCTGTTTCACGGAAATTGCCAATTGCTTCTCCTTAAGGTTGGCGGTTTGTCGAACGCCCCCTTAGCCTGCGTCGTCTTTCATAACATCCCTCGTTCGGAGGAGAGCGCAAGGCCAGTGATACAGGCTAAAGCCCCCTGATCATCCCCGCATTGATCAGCAGCCGGTTCAGCCGCCGCGCCTCGGCGCCGTCCTTGCAGCCGTAGAACATGCCCTTGCAGCGGAGCATGATCTCCTTCTGCTCGGCGAAGGACGGATCGAGCGGAATGCCCGCGGCTTCCTGGATCACCAGCGGCAGATAGGGGCCGTCGACCGTGTCCATCACGGCCTCGCTCTTCACCGGCTCGAAATTGACGGCGTCGATCGCATAATAGGTCCCGTAGAGGCGCGGATCGTAGGCGTCGAGCTTCTTGCCGATCGCGCCCTCGTCGAGCCCGGGCTCGAGGATAGCAGGCGCAAACTCAGGCTGGTGATCGCCATAGCGCACGATCAGGAAGGGCTCGCCGGGAAAAGTCTTCCTCAGGCCGGCGACGAACGCCTTGTACTGCTCGGCGCTCATGGCCTGCCGGCGCAGATATTCGTCGATGGACGCTACATTGCCCGGCGCGCGCCAATTCGGCATCAGGTCCGGGCGGAAGCGTGTCTCCCAGGGGAAATGATTGGCGCCGAGATAAATGAAGGTGAACAGCGGCTTGTTCGGCGGCTGTTGCCCCATCAGTTGGAGCGCCTTGTCGTAGAAGAAAGAGTCCGGCTCGACATCCTTGGCGCCGAGATCCTTGGAGTCGAGGAAGCGTTCGACGCCGGTCGTCATCTGGAAGCTGCGCGCAGCCATGAAGCCGCCATAGGCGGGATAGAGCGACATCGTATCGTAACCGCAGCGGCGCAGCGCCAGCGGCAGCCCGCGCTCGACACGGCCTGTTGCGATGCGCGTCACGAAATAGGCGAAGCGGCCGAACGAGCGTGAGGAGAGGCCCGCGAGCACGTTGTATTCGGTGAACCAGCTCGGCCCGCCATTGCTCTCGGCGAGGAACGCGCGCTCCTTGCCGTCCCAGGATTTGAAGTGGCTACCATAGCCCGGGGGGACCTTGATCCCCTGCGCCGCGCGGATGTCAAAACTCGATTCATCATGGATCATGATGATGTTCGGCCGGCGGCCAGCGGGATGGCAGGCATCGACCAGCGGCATGTTGAGCCGTTCGTTGGTTGCGGCGGCCGATTCCATGAAGCCGTATTGCGCGAAGTCGGACACCGAGCTGACGCCGGAGCGGAAGAACTTCGAGAGATAGCCGTCGTCGTAATAGCCGCGCCAGGCCTCATCGGGATGGTAGAGCGAATAGCCGACCAGTGCGGCGACACAGGCGAGCATGGAGGCGAGCGCCGGCAGGCGGCGGATGCGGAACGGATCGAGCCACCACAGCGCATACATCAGCGGCAGCGTGACGAGGCCGGCGCCTATCACCGACCAGCGCAAATTCGGGAAGATCGTGAACAGGAACGCGACAGTGTCGCGGTCGATCATCATCAGGTCGATGAAGTTGACCGTCATCTGCACGACGTCGTGCTTGAGCCGCGACAGCAGCACCAGCACGACGACCATGGTGAGGGACAGCGCGCCCGACAATGCCGGCCGCCGCAGCAGCATGATCCAGAAGAAATTGAGGATGCCCCAGGCGAGCACGAAGGAGAGGCGCGAGCCGAAATCGGTCTCGGTCTCGTACATCAGCGAAAGCGCTGCCAGATGCGGCGCCGCAACCGCGAGCAGCCGCCAGATACCGAGCGCAGCAACGCTGGCCAGGACGGCGGTGGTGGCAGAAGGACCTGGATTGGGCGCGGACGCCATCGACGACACGCAAACGGTAGGTCCGGCCAGCTGATGCCAAGCCGTCTGGCGCTCCAGGGGCGTCCGGGCAGCCGGAAGCCTGCGCCGTGTCATAAAACTGTAATTGAACGGTCACGGACAAGCAACGCGTGTCGCGGTCCGACCTTCGCTTAATGTTAGTGGGCAGCGAATGTGCCGCACGGCCAACTCTATCCCCTCGCCCTGAGGGTCAGGGAGTTCTGCCCGGCTTCGCGATCCCGGCGATGAACAGGTCGATCACCCCTTCCGCCACCCGCTCGATTTCCGCCTCCTCCACGCCCCAGCGCGGAAAGTGGCCGTCCAGATTCATCCGGGCAAAACCGTAGACCAGGGCGCGGCCGGCGATCTGGATGCACTTGAGGTCGGTCGATCTCAGCAGGCCCTGCTCGGCCGCGTCCGTCAGCATTTGCTCGGTCATCGCCACCAGCTCCGCGTTGTCGCGCGTCAGCTCCGCGGAGCTGCCATGGGCGAAATAGCGCCCCGTGGAGATGATCTCGAAATGCGCGGGGTTGCGCATCGCCCAGCGCAGATAAGCAACGCCAAAGGCGCGGAAGCGGGCCAGAGCGTTGGTGGCGGGAGCATCGCCCAGCGTCGCTTCAATCTCGGCACGGAAGCGCCGTTGCGCCTCCTCGGCCACCGCCGCCATCAGGGCATCGCGGTTGGGAAAGTGCCGGAACGGTGCCCCCGGCGACACGGCCGCGCGGCGTGCAGCCTCGCGCACCGAGACCTCTGCGCCCTCCGCCGCCAATTGCAGCGCAGCATCGATGAGGACGCGGCGGAGGTCGCCGTGGTGATAGGGCCGGGCTTCGGGCGTCTGGCGGCGGACGCGGGGCTTGGACGGCTGTCGGGCGGGCATAGCGCTTCCTAGCATCACCCGAACGTGAATGTAAGCATCGATTACACCATTGACGATTTCACCGCTGCGGATGTAATCGATGATTACATGATGGAGGAGATCGCGATGTCGGAACGTCAAAGCTGGTTCGAAGGCTGGCGGCTGCTGGCCGTCCTCACCCTGAGCCTCATCGCGCTGAGCCTGTGGATTGCCTCGATGCGGCAGTTCGAGGTCGAAGGCGTTCGGATGGTGATCCGCTTCACGGCACGAAGCTCGCTGCTGCTGTTCTGCCTCGCGTTCAGTGCCGCGGCGCTGGCCCGGCTTTGGCCCAACGCCTGGACGCGCTGGCAGCGCCGCAACCGCCGCTATCTGGGCCTGAGCTTCGCGGCCTCCCACGCCATCCATGCGGTCGCGATCGTCGCCTTCGCCAATATGGATCCGGCCGGCTTTGCGGAGGCCACATCGGCGGTCTCCTACATCTTCGGAGGCATCGGCTATGCCGTCATCATCGCGATGGGCGCGACCTCGTTCGACCGCACCGCCGCGCTGCTCGGACCGCGCAATTGGCGCGCGCTGCACCTCATCGGCGGCTATTACCTCTGGTTCCAGTTCATGGTGTCGTTCGGCAAGCGCGTGCCGGCGATGCCGCTCTACGCCGCTTTCCTCATCCCGCTGTTCGCCGTGATGGCGCTGCGGCTGATCGCGATGGCCGCCCATCCGCGCGGACGGGCAGCCGTCGCGGGCTGAGCGCCCGCTCAACCCTGCGGCAGCAGCCCGAGACGCTTGGCGATGATGCGGTCGACCGTGCGCTTCGGCAGCGCAGTGGTCATGAAATGCCGCATCCAGTCCGGCGTGATCTGGTAGCGTACCTTGGGGCTTGCCGCCGTGAGCGCCTCGAAGACGATTTCGGCGATCCGCTCGGCCGGCAACCCGGTCTCGCCGAGCTTCATCATGAACGCCATCACCTTGTTGAGCGCCGGCAGATAAGGCGAGTTCTGGTAGACCGACATATCGAACTGCTCGGCCTTGCTCCAGATCGGCGTCTTGACCGCGCCGGGGGCGACGATGATGACGTCGATGCCGAACAGCATCAGCTCGCGGCGCAGGCTCTCCGACAACCCCTCGATGGCATGCTTGGAGGTGCAATAGGGCGCCGACAACGGATTGCCGTTCTTGCCCGCGACCGAGCTGATCATCACGATCCGGCCCTTCGGCCCCTTCAGCGACGGGTCCGCGCCGAGCAGCGGGCCAAAAGCCTGCGTCGCGATCACGGGGCCGATGACGTTGATATCCATCTGGCGGCGGAAGTCGTCTGCCGACAATTCGAGCACCGGACCGGCGACCGCAACACCGGCATTATTGACGAGACCGGCCAGCGTCTCGCCGCCCAACGCCTCCCGAACTTTTCGCGCAGCAGCGAGAACTGCTGCCTCGTCGGTGACGTCGAACAAAAGCGGCGTAAAGTTCGCACCGAACTCGCCCGCAAGCCGATCGGCGTCAGCCTGCTTGCGGACGCTGCCGAAGACGCGGTAGCCGCGCCCGATCAAAAATTTCGCAATGGCCCAGCCGATGCCGGTGGACGCGCCGGTGACGACGACAGATCGCATGGTCCCCTCCCCTTCGAGTTTCCGCGATCATGGAGGAGAAAGGCGCTGGTGCGCAATGCTGCCCAACGCTCAAGGGGACTCCGCTGGTGTCAGTTCTTAAGATGAAGCGGCGCACGAAGGTCGCGGCACGAGATTGAATACGCCCTAAAAATGCGGATGAAGAGCCAAATCCTAGACTCTGAAGACGCTGCGCTTTTGTCGATCGTGACCTTCTGAAAAAATTCTGAAAACCGCGCGCGACCAAGAATGTGGTTTAAGCGTCAGTTCTTGCTGCTCGGAGAGCGCATCAACTCGCGAAGAATTTGAATGAAGCAGCAATGCTTCGCGCGAGAAGAAAAGAGCGAGACCGCCGTTTGCGATCTCGCTCAGATATAGTCGTGAAGGCTTAAGATTTAGTTTGGCGAGCGAAGCTTGTGCTTTCGCTCGCTTGTCCCGGACCAGGCGCACCACTGACGTGATGCGCTGCGTCCGGGGGACGCAAAGCTTAGTTCTTCGACTTGTCGACCAGCGCGCCCTTCTTGATCCAGGGCATCATGTCGCGGAGTTTCGCGCCGACTTCCTCGATCGGGTGCTGGGCGAGCTTGGCGCGGGTCGCCTTGAACGAGGTCTGGTTGACCTTGTTCTCGAGCATCCAGTCGCGGGCGAACTTGCCGCCCTGGATGTCGGCGAGAACGCGCTTCATCTCGGCCTTGGTCTCGGCGGTCACGATGCGCGGACCGGTGACGTACTCGCCGTACTCGGCGGTGTTGGAGATCGAGTAGTTCATGTTGGCGATGCCGCCTTCATAGATCAGGTCGACGATCAGCTTCACTTCGTGCAGGCACTCGAAATAGGCCATCTCCGGGGCGTAGCCCGCTTCGACCAGGGTCTCGTAGCCGGCCTTGATCAGCTCGACCAGGCCGCCGCAGAGCACGACCTGCTCGCCGAACAGGTCGGTCTCGCACTCTTCCTTGAAGGAGGTCTCGATGATGCCCGCGCGGCCACCGCCGACGGCGGAAGCGTAGGACAGGCCGAGGTCATGGGCGTTGCCCGAGACGTCCTTGGCGATCGCGATCAGGCAGGGCACGCCGCCGCCGCGCTGATACTCCGAGCGCACGGTGTGGCCGGGGCCCTTCGGCGCGATCATGAGCACGTCGAGGTCGGCGCGCGGATCGAGCAGGTTGAAGTGCACGTTGAGGCCGTGCGCGAACACGAGAGCGGCGCCCTTCTTCATGTTGTCGTGCAGGTGCTCGCGGTAGATGTCGCCCTGGAGCTCGTCCGGGGTCAGCATCATGACGAGGTCTCCCCATTTGGCGGCTTCGGCGACTTCCATCACCTTGAAGCCGGCGGCTTCCGCCTTCTTGACCGAACCCGAGTCTTTGCGCAGCGCGATGGCGACGTCCTTGACGCCGGAGTCCTTGAGGTTCAGCGCATGGGCGTGACCCTGGCTGCCATAGCCGACGATGACGACCTTCTTGCCCTTGATCAGGTTCAGGTCGGCGTCGCGATCGTAATAAACACGCATGGTCGTTTCCTCGTTCAGATGGCCAGAATCGGCCGTTGGTCAGGTCTCAGACGGTGAGATTTGCGGATTTCCGGGGCTGTCTAGAGCATTTCGCCGCCCGAAGGAAACCCGTTTCTGCATGGAAAACTGCGGCATCATGCATCCATGAAGACGGGGTAGAGCGATGCCAAAAGCAGGATCGCCATCACGATATTGAAGGCGCGGACCAGCCGCTCGGAGGTCAGGACCGGGCGTAGTGCAGTGCCGAAGAAAGCCCAGACCACGGTCGAGACCGTGCCGACCAGCAGGCTGATCAGGGTCTGGATCGCGATGTTGACCGGGAACCGGGCAATCGCCGCATAGGCGGTGATGGTGCCGATCACGATCACCCAGCCCTTGGCGTTGATCCACTGGAACATGGCCGCGCCCCAGAAGGTCATCGGGCCGCGGCCATCCCCCTCGCCCGGCCTGGCCGAACCGGAGAAGGCAATCATTGCGGCGAGGTAAATCAGGTAGGCGGCACCGGCATATTTCAAGATGCTCTGCAGGATCGGATAGGCCAGGAACACGGTCCCGAGCCCGAGGCCGACGGCGCCGACCATGAAGGCGAAGCCGATGGTGATCCCTGCGATGTGCGGAATGGTGCGGCGAAAGCCGTAAGTCAGCCCCGACGACAGCAGCATGATGTTGTTCGGCCCCGGCGTGAAGAACATCACGAGGGCGAAGATGATGAAAGCATAGAGCAGCGACTGGGACATGCTTGCCTAGGCAGTTCTTGACCCTCTCCCACTGGCGGGAGAGTAAGTGCACTGACGATGCGGCCGAACGAATTCCATGGTCTTTCTGGCTAGCCTTGCTCGCCGGCTTTCGGTTTCCGCAACAAATAAGTGCCGTGCATCGGCGCGTGGTAGTCGGCCGAGATCAGCGTGAAGCCGACGTCGGTCAGCATCCGCTCCATCACCCAGCCGAAGGTGGAATATTCGTCGCGCATGTGGGTGACGACGCTTTCGCGCGAAAAATCGTGGTTCTTGATCTGGCAGTCGGCCCATTGCTCGACGTCGCGCTCGATCGCGTCAGGCATCGAGGCATAGACGATGTCCCGCAGATAGAAGGTCGCACCCGGCTTCAGCGCGCGAAAAATCCGCGACATCGCCACGGCCTTCCAGAAATCCGGCAGATGGTGTAGCGTGAACTCGCTGACGATCAGGTCGTAGGATTCCGCCTGGTAGGCGAAGGAGAGCAGGCCGGCCGACTGCGTCGCGACCTTTGCCTTGCGATCCCGCGCATAGATTTCGGCGAGCGCCAGCATCGCCGGCGAGATGTCGATGGCATCGACCTGCGCGCCGATCAGCGACGCTTCGGTCGCCAGCACACCGTTGCCGCAGCCGATATCGGCAATGCGCCAGCCCCGCTGTACGCCCAGCATTTTCAGCGCGGCGCGCGCGCGCAGATCGGCATCGTCATGGGCGTCATAGATCGACGCCACAGTAGGCCCGATGCCCATCCGGTTCCGCTCGTTATAGTACCAGTCGCGCGCCAGCATGGTTTACATCCCTTCAGGCCCGCGACCGATCGCGGCAACGCCGGTGCGCGACACCTCGACAAGGCCGAGCGGGCGCATCAGGTCGATAAACTGGTTGATCTTGTCGGTATTGCCTGTGATCTCGAACACGAAGCTCTCGGTGGTGGCGTCGATCACGCGGGCACGGAACGCATCCGCCAGCCGCAACGCCTCGACACGATGCTCGCCCTGCCCGCGCACCTTCACCATGGCGAGCTCCCGCTCGATCGCACGCTTGGTCAGCGTCATGTCGACGACGCGGTAGACCGGGATCATGCGATCAAGTTGATGCTTGATCTGCTCGATCACCATCGGCGTGCCCGTGGTGACGATGGTGATGCGCGAAAGATGCTTCTGGCTCTCGGTCTCCGAGACCGTGAGGCTCTCGATGTTGTAGCCGCGCCCCGAGAACAGGCCGATGACGCGCGCGAGCACGCCGGGCTCGTTCTGCACGAGCACCGAGAGCGTATGCGTCTCGTTGGGATCGTGACGCTCCTCGATGAAGTAGGCTGATGCGGGCTGGTTCATTGTCGTCCCCTCTATTCTTTCTTGTCATGCCCCGCGAAGGCGGGGCATCCAGTAATCACCAGCGTCGAGATTTCCATATCTGCCGCGGCGTACTGGATCGTCCGGTCAAGCCGGACGATGACAGCGGAGTTATTGGCAAGCGTTGGCGCGATCATGCGACCACCCATTGCTTGAACAGATCGAAATCGATATTGCCGCCTGACAGCACGAGACCGACGCGCTTGCCTGACAATTTTGCTTTTTCCTGAAGCGCCGCGGCGAGCGCGGCGGCACCGGCGCCTTCGGCAAGATTGTGGGTGTCGGTCCAATAGGCGCGGATCGCGGCAGCGACCTCGCCGTCGGTGACTTGCACTATGCGCGAGGCGCCCTTGCAAATGAGCGCAACGGCTTCCTCATCCGGAAAGCGGGTTGCCACGCCATCGGCCAGCGTGTTGCTGGTCTCGGTGGTCACGACGCGGCCTGCCGCGAATGACAGCGCATAGGACGGCGCTTCCGTCGACTGCACGCCGACGATCTCGGTCTTCAGGCCAAGCAGATCGCGCACCAGGATGCAGGCGCTGATTCCGGAGCCCTGCCCGATCGGAACGTACAGCACGTCGAGATCGGGCGCCGCGCGGAACAGCTCCAGCGCATAAGTCGCCACCCCCAGAATGAGATCCGGATGGAACGACGGCACCATGTGCAGGCCTTCGAACTGCGCACGGCGTCCGGCCTCCTCCCGCGACAACTGGAAATCGTCGCCATGTTCGACCACATCGGCGCCGAACGCACGCATGGCATGATTCTTCTCGATCGAATTGCCCTTGGGCACATAGATCACAGCGGGCACACCGTGGCGCCGCGCCGCGAAGGCAAGACTCTGGCCGTGATTTCCACGCGTGGCAGTGATGATGCCTCTCACGTGCGGATGCTCGCGCTTCAGCCGGTCGAGATAGACGAGGCCACCGCGCACCTTGAACGCGCCGGTTGGCGTGTGGTTTTCGTGCTTGACGACGACATGCGTACCCAGGCGCTGCCCAAGAAGCGGCCAGCTGTGCGCAGGCGTCGGCGGCACGGCCGTGCCAACCATCTCGTGGGCGCGTTCCAGCTCCTCAAGGTCGAACATTTTCCAACCTCACACCAGCGCCTTGCCGCCGGCGAACGCCTTGGCCGTGGCCTCGTCGTTGGCCTGCTCCGGCAACAGCATCTCGTTATGCGCCTTGCCGGAGGGGATCATCGGGAAGCAATTTTCGAGCGCCGCGACGCGGCAGTCGAACAGCACCGGACGCTTGACCGAGATCATCTCCTGGATGGCGCCGTCGAGATCGCCGGGCTTGTGCACCTGGAAGCCGACGCCGCCATAGGCCTCCGCGAGCTTGACGAAATCCGGCAGCGCCTCCGAGTAGGAATGCGACAGCCGGTTACCGTGGAGCAGCTGCTGCCACTGCCGCACCATGCCCATGTACTGGTTGTTCAGGATGAAGATCTTGATCGGCAATTCATACTGAACTGCCGTCGACATCTCCTGCATCGTCATCTGCACCGAGGCATCGCCCGCGATGTCGATGACCAGGCTGTCCGGATGCGCCACCTGCACGCCGACCGCGGCCGGCAGGCCGTAGCCCATGGTGCCAAGACCACCGGAGGTCATCCAGCGATGCGGCTCCTCGAAGCCGAAGAACTGCGCCGCCCACATCTGGTGCTGGCCGACCTCGGTCGTGATGTAGGTATCCTTGCCGCGCGTCGCCTCGAACAGGCTCTGGATCGCGTGCTGCGGCAGGATGACGTCGTTGCTCTTCCGGTAGTAGAGCGAGTTGCGGGCGCGCCACTGCGCGATCTGCTGCCACCACGCCTTGACGTCGGGCTTCTTCGCCTCCGCCTTGAACACCTGGAGGATGTCGCCGAGGATGTTGGCGCAATCGCCGATGATCGGCACGTCGACCCGGATGTTCTTGTTGATCGAGGACGGATCGATGTCGATATGGATCTTCTTCGAGTTCGGCGAGAACGCATCGACCCGGCCGGTGATGCGGTCGTCGAAGCGCGCGCCGACGCACAGCATGACGTCGCAATCATGCATGGTCATGTTGGCTTCGTAGGTGCCGTGCATGCCGAGCATGCCGAGCCAGCTCTTGCCTGACGCAGGGTACGCGCCAAGACCCATCAGCGTCGAGGTGATCGGGAAGCCGGTGACTTCGACCAGCTCGCGCAGCAGCTTCGTCGCTTCAGGGCCGGAATTGATGACGCCGCCGCCGCTGTAGATCACGGGACGTTTTGCGTTCGCCAGCAGCGACACGGCCTTGCGGATCTGCGTCGCATCGCCCTTCACGCGCGGCGCGTAGGAGCGGTGCACGTCGGATTTGCGCGGCGGATGATAGGTGCCGGTCGCGAACTGCACGTCCTTGGGCACGTCGACGAGCACCGGGCCCGGACGACCCGTGGTCGCAACGTAAAACGCCTCGTGCAGCACTTTTGCGAGATCATTGACGTCGCGCACCAGCCAGTTGTGCTTGGTGCAGGGACGCGTGATGCCGACGGTGTCGCATTCCTGGAAGGCGTCGTTGCCGATCAGATGCGTCGGCACCTGACCGGAAATACACACCAGCGGGATCGAATCCATCAGCGCGTCGGTCAGCGGCGTCACCATGTTGGTGGCGCCGGGGCCGGAGGTCACCAGCGCAACGCCCGGCTTGCCGGTCGAGCGCGCATAGCCCTCGGCGGCGTGGCCTGCGCCCTGCTCGTGGCGGACCAGGATGTGCTGGACCTCGCTCTGCTGGAAGATCTCGTCATAGATCGGAAGCACCGCGCCGCCGGGATAGCCGAAAATGTCGGTCACGCCGTGATCGATGAGCGCGCGGACAATCATCGCGGCGCCGGTCATCTGGTTCGGATCGTGGCTCTTGTCGCTCATTGGCTTGCTCCGGATGCGCTGTTGCCAGCGGCTTCGTTCGTGTCGGGTTCAGGAAATAAAAAAGGCCCCGAAGAGGGACCCTGCACACCGCCTGTCATGTGGATGGCAGCTAGCCACCCCCGGCGGTGTGCCTGGGTACGACGGCGATAAGGAGCTTGGTAATAATGTTGCGCATGGTGGACGCTCGGCTTCCCAAAGGTTGCGCGAAACATAGCGACCAAAGCCCCGATGTCAAGGCAAAGCGGTCGTTCCCGCGCGATTTTGGCAGTGTAGCGGCGTTCCCGGGGTTCGGCGAGAGGTAAATGCGGGAGCGCCGGCACAAAACCACGTCAACCGGGGTCCCGGGCCGCGTTGACGATGGCAGCGAGCCAGCCCCTCGCCTCCTCCGGCTTCACCCATTCGAACTCCGGCAATTGATGCCGGAACCAGGTGAATTGCCGCTTGGCGTAGTGACGGGTATCCGCCCGCCCGATCGTGGCCGCCTCGTCCAGACTCATCTCACCGCGCAGATGCCGGATCAGAGCCGGCACGCCATGGGCCTTCATGGCCGGCAAGAGCGGATCGAGCTGCCGGGCGGCGAGACGCTCGACCTCCCTCAAGGCGCCGGAGCCGAGCATGGCATCGAAGCGGGCGTCGATACGGGCGTAAAGCTCGTCGCGCTCGGGGGCGAGGAACACCGCGCGAAAACTGTCCTTCGGCAGCAAAGGCGGCTGGCCCTCGCGGTGCCAGTCGAGCAGCGAGCGCCCGGTCGCCTCGACCACTTCGAGCGCGCGCGCGACGCGGGTGCGGTCCCGCAGGTTCAATCGCTCGGCCGCCTGCGGGTCGCGCCGCGCGAGTTCCGCATGCAGCGCCTCGACGCCGTTCCGCTCCAGCCGCGCGCGCACGTCGTCGCGGACCTCGGCGGGGATCGGCGGCACCACCGAGAGCCCCGCCGTCAGCGCCTTGAAATAGAGCCCGGTCCCGCCGATGAAGATCGGAAGCCGGCCTTCGGCATGGGCCTCTTCGAGAGACTTTGCCGCGTCGCTCACCCAGGCACCGGCCGAGAAATTCACGGCCGCATCGACATGGCCGTAAAGGCGATGCGGAACGCGCGCCTCGTCGCCATGTGTGGGACGTGCCGTGATGATGCGCAGGTCACGGTAGACCTGCATGGAATCGGCATTGATCACGGTGCCGCCCGCGCTGAGGGCAAGCTCCAGCGCCAGCGCCGACTTGCCGCTGGCGGTCGGGCCTGCGATAAGCACGGCCTTGCCAACATGGCTTCTGCTGACTTGCCCCTCGCTCACGAAAACCTCAAATGTCCCTCGTCGCCACGCTGATCTGCAATCCCGATAGTCCCGCGCTCGACTCGACCATCGTCGACGGCGCCCGCGCCGTGCTGCCTCAGGCGGCTCCCGCGCATTGGTTGTTCGACGGGGTTGCGGTCGACATCCCCTTCGGCGCCGACAGTAACCTCGAAGCCGACCGTCACGCCATCGAACAGCGGTTGCGCGAGCTTCGCGGCGACCTGCCGATCGATATCGTGGTGCAGCCAACAGGCGTCCGGCGCAAGAAGCTTTTTCTCGCCGACATGGATTCCACCATGATCGGCCAGGAATGCATCGACGAGCTCGCCGATCTCGTCGGGATGAAGGCCCATGTCGCCGGCATCACCGAACGCGCGATGCGCGGCGAGATCGAGTTCGAGCCGGCGCTGCGCGAGCGCGTCGCACTCCTGAAGGACCTTCCCGCCGGCGTCGTCGACAAGGTGCTGGCCGAACGCATCACGCTGACGCCGGGCGGCAGCGCGCTGGTCGCGACCATGCGCGCGCACGGCGCCTATACTTGCCTTGTCTCCGGCGGCTTCACCCTGTTCACGAGCGCGGTCGCCGCCAAGATCGGCTTCCAGGAGAACCGCGCCAACGAGCTCGTCGTGCGCGACGGCAAGTTCACCGGCGAGGTCAAGGAGCCGATTCTGGGCCGCGCCGCCAAGCTTGCGACGCTGATAGATTTGATGGAGTCGTTCGATCTCGACGACATCGACTCGCTGGCGGTCGGCGACGGCGCCAACGATCTCGCGATGATCCAGGCGGCGGGGCTGGGTGTGGCGTATCACGCCAAGCCTGCGGTCGCCGCTGCCGCAGCGGCGCAGATCGACCACGGCGACCTCACCGCGCTGCTTTATGCGCAGGGGTATCGGCGGGAAGAGTTCGTGGAGGCGTAGCCTCTCTTGTTGCGCGCACACCAGCCGTAGGGTGGGCAAAGGCGCTCTCGCGCCGTGCCCACCGCTCTTGCTGCTACGATAGAAGGTGGTGGGCACGCTTTCGCTTTGCCCACCCCACGGGACTGTGCGTCCCCTACTGCACGCTCAGCGCCACAAAGCGCAGCTCGCCGTCGGCATTCGAGACCAGCAGCAGCACGGACTTCTTGCCGTCCTTCTTGAGCTGGTCGACCCGTTTCTGGATGTCGGCGCCGCTTGCGACAGATTCCTGCGCGACCTCGACGATGACGTCGCCGGCGGAGAGACGCTTCTCGGCCGCATCCGAACCGGCATCGACATTGGTGACGACCACGCCCTTGACGCTGTCCTTGATCTTGTAGCGCGTGCGCAGATCCTTGTTCAGCGCGGCGAGATCGAGGCCGAGCGCCTTCTGCGTCACCGGCTTCTCCGGCGCCGGCTCGTCGGTCTTCACCGCGGCCTGCACCTTGTCGGGATCCTGGAGGCGGCCGAGCGTGACCTTCTTGGTCTCCTCCTGGCCCTTGCGGATGACGATGACATCGACCTCCTTGCCGACCGCGGTGTCGGCGACGACGCGGGAGAGATCCTTGGGGTCCTTGACGTCCTTGCCGTCGAACTTGACGACGACGTCGCCGGGCTCGATGCCGGCGGGCTTGGCCGGGCCCTTGTCATCGACGCCGGCAACCAGCGCGCCGCGCGGCGGCTTGATGTTGAGGCTCTCGGCGATCTCGTCGGTGACGCTCTGGATGCGCACGCCCAACCAGCCGCGACGCAATTCGCCGAACTGGCGGAGCTGGTCGACGACACCCGCGACCGTCTTCGACGGCACGGCGAAGCCGATGCCGATCGAGCCGCCGGAGGGCGAGATGATCAGGGTATTGACGCCGATGACGTCGCCATCGAGGTTGAACAGCGGACCACCGGAATTGCCGCGATTGATGGCGGCGTCGGTCTGGATGTAGCTGTCATAGGGGCCCGAGGAGATGTCGCGGTTCTTGGCCGAGACGATACCTGCGGTCACGGTGCCACCGAGGCTGAAGGGGTTGCCGATCGCGACCACCCAGTCGCCAAGCCGGAGCTTGTCGGAGTCGCCGAACTTCACCGAGATCAGCGGCTTCGGCGACTTGAACTTCAACACCGCCAGGTCGGTCTTCTTGTCGACGCCAACCAGCTCGGCCTTGATCTTGGTGCCGTCGTTGAGGATGACGTTGATCTCGTCGGCGTCCGCAATGACGTGGTTGTTGGTGACGACGACGCCTGATGTGTCGATGATGAAGCCGCTTCCGAGCGAGTTGGTCTTGCGCGGCGGACCGTTGTCGCCGCCCTTGCTGCCGCCGGGCCCCTTGCGGTTCTTGAAGAAGTCGTCGAAGAACTCTTCGAAGGGCGAGCCGGGCGGCAATTGCGGCATGCTGTTGCTGCCGCCGCCCTTGGCTTCGACGGTCTGCGAGGTCGAGATGTTGACGACCGCGTCGATCACCTTCTCGGCGACATCGGCTATGCCCTCCGGTCCGCGCGCCTGAGCCGGCGTGCCGAACGCGCTGAAAGCACCGACAGCGAGCGCGGCCAGCCCTAAGCGCAAGCGGGACGGGGCAATGATGGCTGCGGTCATTGGTATCTCCAGAAAAAAGATTCGGCGCCAGACTGCGCTCGAACGGGGGGACGGCGCAAGCGCGGACCTTAACGGGCCTCAAGACCCGGATAATATGGCCAAAAACCGGCCTCTCGCCTTCACTTTGGCGTTGGCGCGACGCTTAAATCGGACGACGCATCACCCAGATCAGGATCAGGCCTGCTACCGCCGAACCGATCCCGACCACCCGCAGGACATTGTCCGGCGTGGCGATCGCGCTCTTCATGGCCTTGCGCATCCAGTTCGGACTGGCCGCGAACATCAAGCCTTCCAGCACGAACAGAATGCCCAAGCCGATGAGGAAGTCGGCGAACGCAATGGACCTCATCGGACTGGAACCTCCCGTTGTGCTGTTCTTGTCTGGACGAAGGGCGGCAGAACTGCCGCCCCTGTCTAGCTTACGGTTTCGCCGGCGTCTCGGTCGCCGTCTTGCCGGACGGGTTACCGAAATACCGGAAGAAATTCGAATCCGGCCGCAGCAGGAAGCGGGTGTCGGCCGACTTCAGTCCGTTCTCATAGGCCGTCATCGACCGGTAGAAGGCGAAGAAGTCGGCATCCTTGCCGTAAGCTTCCGCGAACAGGCGATTGCGCTCGGCGTCACCGACGCCGCGCGTCTGTTCGGCGGTCGAGTTCGCTTCGGCAATGATCACCGTGACATCGCGGTCGGCCTTCGAACGCGTTTCCTGCGCCTTCTGGCCGCCTTGCGCGCGGAATTCGGCCGCCTCGCGCTGGCGCTCGGACTTCATCCGGTCGTATACCGCCTGGCTGTTCTGTTCCGGCAGATCGGCGCGGCGAATGCGGACGTCGACGACCTCGATGCCGTAACCGCCGGCCTCGCGATCGAGCTGCTCGCGGATGCGGCCCATCAGCTTCTCGCGTTCGTCACGCACCACGGTGATGAACGAGACCTCGCCGAGCACGCGGCGCAGTGCCGCGTTCAGCAGCGACGTGAGCTGGAGGTTCGCTGCCTGGATCGAGCCCACGCTCTGATAGAAGCGCAGCGCATCCTTGATGCGGTAGCGCGCAAAGGCGTCGACCACGAGCCGCTTCTGGTCAGAGGCAATGACCTCCTGCGAAGGGTTCTCGAGGTCGAGGATCCGCTTGTCGACGTTGATCACGGAGTTCCAGGGCGCCTTGAAGTGCAGCCCGGGGTCAGTAACGACGTCCACCGGCGCGCCGAATTGCAGCACGATGGTCTGTTCGGTCTGCTGCACGGTGAACAGCGACATGTAGGCGACAATCGCGACCAGAAGCGCTGCAAGCAGCGCGACAATGCCAGTAACTGAAGACCTCATCGCGTGCCTCCGCTCGACTGCGGGCCGGTCGTCGTAGGCCTCTTGGCCGACAACTCGCTGAGCGGCAGATAGGGCACGATGCCCTGGCCCGACGAGCCTCCGTCATAAATCAGCTTGTCCGAGCCGCCGAGCACGCGCTCCATCGTCTCCAGATAGATTCGTTCACGGGTCACGTCGGGCGCCTTCTTGTATTCCTCGTAAACTTTCAGGAAGCGGGAGCTCTGGCCCTTGGCCTCGGCAACCGCCTGCTCCTTGTAGCCTTCGGCGGCCTGAATGATCCGCGCCGCGTTGCCGCGCGCTTCCGGCACGACCTTGTTGGCATAAGTCTGCGCTTCGTTTTGCAGCTGCTCCAAATTGGCGCGCGCTGCCTGAACATCGCGGAAGGCATCGATCACCTGTGCCGGCGGATCGACCTTCTGCATCTGCACCTGGGTGATCTGGATGCCGGCGCCATAACCGTCGAGCGTCTTCTGCATCAGATCCTGCACGGTGGTCTCGGTCTGCGTCCGCGCCCCGGTCAGGATCGGCTGGATGTCGGAACGGCCGATCACCTCGCGCATCGCGCTCTCGGCGACCGCCTTCACGGTGCCTTCGGGGTTCTGGATGTTGAACAGGAAGTTGCCGACACCGTTCGGCTTGATGCGCCACAGCACAGTGAAGTCGACGTCGACGATGTTCTCGTCGCCTGTCAGCATCAGGCTTTCTTCCGGCACATCGCGGATGGAGCGACCGCGCCGGGCCGGATCATCGATCAGCGTCATGCCGATGGAAATGGTGGAAACGCGCAGCGCCTTCGGCAGCAGCACCGTTTCGATCGGATAGGGCAAATGATAGTTCAGGCCCGGGTCCACGGTTCGCACGTGCTTGCCGAAGCGCAGCACGACACCTTGCTCTTCAGACTGGACGCGGAAGAAGCCCGACAGCAGCCAGAACGCGATGATGAGCAGGATGATCAGCGTGATGCCGATGCCGGAGAAATAGCCGCCCGGCATCATCTGCTGGAGACGATCCTGGCCGCGCCTCAGAAGGTCTTCCAGATCCGGCGGCCTTGGCCCGACTGGTTGCGGGCCGTTGCCCCATGGTCCCTTCGGACCCGAGCCCCATGGGCCACCGCCCTGATTCTTCCACGGCATTCGACGTTCTCCTCGGCAGACCGGGACTAGAACTAATCCGGCCCGCATTGTCCGGTCCGGCTTTATAGGGGACAGGCAGGTCCCTTACAACGCAGCCCTCGCCGTCCTCCGAGCTATGCTCGGGCACGAAAAAGTCAATGTAAACATTGGCGAAAGGGGTTAATGGGGCGACCGCCGACGATATGTCACATAGGAGTAGTCGGCGCCGTCGTCGGGTCCGGCGGGATGGCGGATGCGCGCGACCTCATCCCATTCCGCCTTGTCGATATCGAAATGCGTATCGCCTTCGGGACGCGCGTGTACTTCGGTGATTTCGAGGCGATCGGCGCGATCGAGCCATTGCCGATAGATCTCGGCACCGCCAATCACGGCGATTTCGGTGACCGAACGCCGCAGGGCATCGCCGCGCGCGACCGCGCCCGCATCGGTGGACGATGTCGTGACGATGGCACCGGCGGCGCGATAGTCCGCGTCGCGCGTGATCACGATGTTGGTGCGGTTTGAAAGCGGCCGGCGCAGGGATTCGAAGGTCTTGCGGCCCATGATCACGGGCTTGCCGATCGTGAGCGCCTTGAAGCGCGCCATGTCGGATTTCATTCGCCACGGGATCGCGTTGCCGGCGCCGATGACGCCGTTCTCCGCAATGGCGACGACGAAGACGATCTCCATCAGGTCGTGCTCCCGGCAAGCCGCGTCAGCGCCGGCCCGGTGACTCGGCACAGCGTCCAGTCGTCCATCATCAGGGCGCCGAGCGATTTGTAGAACGCGATCGACGGCGCGTTCCAGTCGAGCACCGCCCATTGCAGGCGCGACCAGCCGTTGTCGACGCATTCCTTTGCGAGATAGACCAGCAGCGCCTTGCCGAGGCCTTTGCTCCGATGCGACGGCCGCACATACAGATCTTCGAGATAGATGCCGTGGCGGCCGCTGAAGGTGGAGAAATTGGCGAACCAGACCGCAAAGCCGACCGCCTCGCCGTCCCACTCCGCGATCGCGCAATAGAGCTGCGGCCGCTCGCCGAACAGCGCGTCCGCGATGTCAGCCTCGGTCGCCTCAACCTCGTGCGAGAGCTTTTCGTACTCGGCAAGTTCACGGATGAAAGCGAGAACAAGCCCGGCTTCGCCAGGACGCGCGCGGCGGATGTTGAGCGACATCCGCGTCAGACCGCGACCGCCGCCTTGATGTGCGGATGCGGGTCGTAGCCGACGAGTTCAAAGTCCTCGTAGCGGAAGGAGAAGATGTCCTTCACCTCAGGATTGATCCGCATCACCGGCAACGCGCGCGGCGCGCGCGTGAGCTGGAGCCGCGCCTGCTCCAGATGGTTGGAATAGAGGTGCGTGTCGCCAAACGAATGCACGAAGTCGCCGGGCTTCAGGCCCGTAACCTGCGCGACCATCAGGGTAAGCAGCGCATAGGAGGCAATGTTGAAGGGCACGCCGAGGAACACGTCGGCCGAGCGCTGGTAGAGCTGGCACGACAGCTTGCCGTTGGCGACATAGAACTGGAACAGGCAGTGGCATGGCGGCAGCGCCATCTTGTCCACCTCGGCCGGATTCCAGGCCGAGACGATCAGGCGGCGCGAGTCCGGATTGCGCTTGATCATGTCGACCACGTTCGCGATCTGGTCGATGCTGCGTCCATCCGGCGCGGGCCATGAGCGCCATTGATGACCGTAGACCGGGCCGAGATCACCGTTGGCATCGGCCCACTCGTCCCAGATGGTGACGCCGTTGTCGCGCAGATATTTGATGTTGGTGTCGCCCTTCAGGAACCACAGCAGCTCATGCACGATCGCCTTCAGCGGAAGCCGCTTGGTGGTCAGCATCGGGAAGCCGGCGGACAGATTGAAGCGCATCTGATGGCCGAACACCGACAGCGTGCCGGTGCCGGTCCGGTCGGTCTTCTCGGCGCCGTCTGAAAGAATCCGCTCGAGCAGGTCCTGATACTGGTGCATGTGCCAATGTGCCTTTGGGGAGGCGGCGAATTTAACGGCGCCCCCGGCGCTGCGACAGCGGCGATTCGCCGTCCGCACCGATTATACCCGGAAAAAGTGAGTACTCCCGGCGCAAACGACAAGGGGCGGAAGCGACGTTCCGCCCCTCACCTATCGGCTTGAAACTGCTGGCTAAGTTGCCGGCTTGAGCACCGGGGACCACTTCGCGATCTCGTTCTTGACGAGGGTCGCAAGCGCCTCCGGCGTCCGGTCCTTGGGCGGCGGGATGACGCTGCCGAGCTCGAGCAGGCGCTTCTTCACGGTCTCGTCGTCGAGTGCCTTGATGGCGGCGGCGTTCAGGATCGCAATGATCGCGGGCGAGGTTCCCTTCGGCGCGAACATCGCGTTCCAGGCCTGGGCCTGGAACGCCGGCAGGCCGGCTTCAGCGGTCGTCGGCACGTTCGGCAGCGACGGATTGCGCTCCGGCGTTGCGATCGCATAGGCCTTGATGGTGCCGGCGTTGATCTGCGGCACGGCGTTGACGATCTGGTCGCACATGTAATCGACCTGGCCCGCCACCAGCGCGTTCATCGCAGGCCCCGTGCCGTTGAAGGGCACGCCGACCGGCTTGATGTCGAGGATGGAGTGCAACAGCTCGCAGGACACGTGCGAGACCGAGCCGATGCCGGCATGCGCCGCGTTCACCTTCTCGGAATTCGCCTTCACATAAGCGACGAACTCTTTCAGGTCCTTCGGCGGAAAGTCCTTGCGCGCCAGGATCAGGATCGGCGTGCCCGCAAGCAGCGCGATCGGCTCGAAGTCTTTCTCCGGATGATAGGCGAGCTTCGGATAGAGCGGCACCGACGCAGCGTGCGTGCCCATATGCCCGGTGATGAGCGTATAGCCGTCATTGGTGGAGCGCGCCGCACGCGCGGTCGCGGTGGTGCCGCCGGCACCGACGACGTTCTCGATGATGATGCTCTGCCCGAGCGTCTGCGCCATATGCGAGGTGACGATGCGCGAGATCACGTCGGTCGGACCGCCCGCAGCGAACGGCACGACCATGGTGATGCTGCGCGTCGGATAGGTCTGTGCCTGCGCCGGTGCGACAAAGCCGCACAGCGACGCGAGACATGCACCAGCAAGCGCGCGAATGAAGGTCATCTCGATCTCCTGGACACAAACAAAAATGCCGACCACAAGGGCCGGCATTTTCATTTCACGAAGGCGTCACAGGAGTCGATTCGACTTCCGAATGCGGCGCGCGGACGCAGGGCGCCGCGACGACGCAGGCGCGTCGCCCATCACCCTCAGTTCTCGGATTCGGTGAACACCTCGTCGCGCTTGGCCCGCAACGCAGGCAGCACCGTGAGCACCAGGAGGAACGCCGCAATCCCAAGCAGCACGGCCGACAGCGGACGCGTCAGGAACACACTCCAGTCGCCACGCGAGATCAGCAGCGCGCGACGCAGGTTCTCTTCCATCAGCGGCCCCAGCACCATGCCGAGCAGCAGCGGCGCCGGCTCGAAATCGTGCTTGATCAGCCAGTAGCCGACCAGACCGAACACGCCTGCGAGGATGACGTCGACCGGCGCGTTGTTCACCGAGTAGATGCCGATCGCGCAGAAGATCACGATCGAGGGGAACATCAGCCGATACGGCACGCGCAACAGCCGCACCCAGATGCCGACCAACGGCAGGTTGATGATGATCAGCATCAGATTGCCGACCCACATCGAGGCGATCATGCCCCAGACGAGCTCCGGCTGCTTCTGCATCACCTGCGGACCCGGCACGATGCCATGGATGGTCATCGCACCCACCATCAGCGCCATCACCGCGTTCGGCGGGATACCGAGCGTCAGCAGCGGGATGAAGGAGGTCTGCGCCGCGGCATTGTTGGCGCTTTCCGGCGATGCCACGCCCTCGATCGCGCCACGGCCGAACCGCGACGGATCCTTGGCGATCTTCTTCTCGAGCGTATAGGCCGCGAAGGAGGCGATCACGGCGCCGCCACCCGGCAGGATGCCGAGGATCGAGCCGAGCACGGTGCCGCGCAAGATCGCAGGCGTCGAGTCGATCAGGTCTTTCCTGGTCGGCATCAGGCCGGTGATCTTCTGCTGCACGAGATCGCGATTCATCTCGGCGCCGGCGTCGAGGTTGCGGATGATCTCGGCAAAGCCGAACACGCCCATCGCCACCGTCGCGAAGCCTAGTCCGTCGGCGAGCTCCGGAATGTTGAACGCCATGCGCGAGGCGCCGGTCTCGATGTCGGAGCCGACCATCGACAGCAGCAGGCCAAACACGATCATCGCGATCGCCTTCAGCACCGAGCCCTTGGCCAGCACGACCGCGAAGATCAGGCCGAGCACCATCAGCGAGAAATATTCGGCTGGACCGAACGCCAGCGCGAGCTTGGTCAGCGGCGCGCCAAGCACGGCGATGAGCACGGTCGCGACGCAGCCGGCGAAGAACGAGCCGATCGCCGCGATCGCCAGTGCCGGGCCGGCACGGCCCTGCCTGGCCATCTGGTGACCGTCGATGGCGGTGACCACCGATGTTGCCTCACCGGGAATGTTGACCAGGATCGAGGTGGTCGAGCCGCCGTACTGGGCGCCGTAATAGATGCCGGCAAGCATGATCAGCGCGCCGACCGGCGGCAATCCGAACGTGATCGGCAAGAGCATCGCCACGGTTGCGACGGTGCCAATGCCCGGCAGCACACCGACAAGCGTGCCGACCAGTGCGCCAATCAGGCACATCAGAATATTGATCGAAATCGGGAGCGACAGGCCGTAGAGCCACCAAGGTGACCACCAGGAGACCTGAAACACGACACCGAAACCGAGGCTCAGATTGTGGAAGAGATCGAGCATCACACCCTCACTGAACCAGGAAACGCGGGAACATCGGCATCGGCAGCCCGAGCACGTAGGGGAAGAGCAGCGCGCAGCCGAGCGTCAGGCAGGCGCCGACGATGATCGCTTCGACCCAGCGCGTCTCATGCGTGCCCATCGCCGCGAGCAGGAAGCTCACGAACGCCGTAACCACGACCCCAAGCGGACGAATCGCCAGGGCAAAGAAGACGATCGAGATCATCACGAACAGCGGCCCGCGCCAGGAATAATGCGCCATCGCCGGCCCGTCGACCAACAGCCCCGTCAAAGCGATGCCGGCGCCAAGTGCGACCAGGAGCCCGCCAAACATCCGCGGCGCCGTGCCCGCCCCAAACGAGAAGCCGCGCATGCCCTGCAAATCGCTCGAGGCCCACAGCGCGAACAGAGCGAGCGCCATCAGAACGATCCCGCCGACATAGTCCTGTGCCGACCTGATCGTCATGAACAGCGTGAGGATCGCAACTGCAAACAGCGGATAGGAATAGATCAGCGCCAGCAGCACATCGGATGACGCCTTCTTGGTGTCACCACCGATCGCCCCGATCAGCGCACTGGGCGCGCCGGCCAGCAGCGCCGTGGCATGGCTGATCACGACGGTGGCCGGACCGCGCCCGGCGCCCCAACCAAAGATCGTCCCGAACGACCAGATGAATTCAAAAATCTGCGGCGCTATGGCCAGCAGACAGAAGCTGATCGCCACCGACGTGTTTCGGGTGGCAGTCGCCGAGTGGCCCATTGTATCGGCCATGCATGTCTCCTCCGCGACCTGTAAGTCACGAGCACTGTTGTTCTAATCGGCTGGAAAAAGGATCCCCCCGCCCGGCCCACTGCCTAGCGATTTTCATTACACAATGCCAGCAAAACCCAACAGGCCCCCAGCGAGCAAAAGCCACAGCGGATTGATGCGCGAGATGGATGCGACAACTGCAACCGCCGCGGTCAGAAGCAGTGCAACAAAAGTCCGATCGGTGGACTGGGCGAGGATCAGGGCGCTGGCTGCCATCAATCCGATCGAAAGCGGAACCAGTGCAGCCTGAATCAGGGCGGGCCAGCGCGATTGGCTGGGCCGGCTCAGGAGACGGCTGACATAATAGGCAAGCAGCGCCGTCGGCAGGCACATCGCCAGCGTTGCCGCCAGCGCGCCGGGGATGCCGGCGACGGCATAGCCGATTAACGTCACGATAAGCACGTTTGGACCTGGCGAGAGCTGCGCGATCGCATAGGCGTCGGCGAACTGCTTCTCGGTCATCCAGTGATGCACATCGACCGCGATGCGATGCATCTCAGGCACCGCCGCCGCGGCGCCGCCGACGGCGAACAGCGACATTAGACCAAAGGTGGAGATCAGCGCCCAGATCGGGCTCTCGCTGTTCATGCTGCTACCTTCCGCCGCATCACGTAGGTGACGCCGATGCTGACGGGGATCGCGACCAGCAGCACCGCCTGGAGCGGCAGGCGGAGCACGCCGATCGCCACGAACACGCCGAGCATCAGGACGATCACGACGACGTCCATCCGCTTGAGCAACGGCGTCATCATGCGGAAGACCACCGCAATCAAGAGGCCGACCGCGGCGCAGGAGATGCCTGCCAGAATACGACGCAGCACCTCCACATCGCCGAACCGGGCATAGATGATCGCGAGCACGGTCATGATCAGCGTCGGCGGCAGCAACAGCCCGGTAAAGGCGGCAACCCCACCCGCGATCCCCCGCAGCCGCGAGCCGAACACCATCGACAAATTGACGATGTTGGGTCCGGGCAGGAAATGGCAGAGCGCAAAGGTCTCGTTGAACTCCTCCGCCGTCATCCAGCGGTGCTGGTCGACAATGGCGTGCCGGGCAAACACCAAAACCCCGCCGAAACCGGCCAGCGACATCCGGGCAAAGGCCAGGAACAGCGCGAGTAGGCCGGGCGGTGGGGCATGGGCGGCGGGGATATCCGGCTCTTGCGCGGCCGGTGCGGAATCCGGGGACATGTCAGGAGCTTAGAACGCAGGCCGCTTCGGGGCCAAGGTCATATGGATCGCCGTTCGGAACCTATCCCAAGGGAACCGCAGGCCTCCGCTCGAAACACCTGTCATTTGAAACCTTTGCCCCCTATATTGGGGGTGCCGGTTCGCCGGCTATGGAAATAAACGGTCGTCGTAATAAACCATTCGGACCCGGGGGCGGTACCCGGCGCCTCCACCAAAGCTCATCGACAAGGGGCTTGGCCCACCGAAAGGTGAGCTTCGGCGGGGGCGAAATAGGATCGACGAGGGCGTAAAGGGCGTTCTTTTTCTCGGTATTGTTCCGCCGTTATCGGGCTATGCAATAGTTGCCAACGACAACTTTGCTCCGGTTGCTCAGGCTGCGTAACGCAGTTTGAAAAACCATTCTGAAGTCCTAACGGGTTAAGCTCCGTTAGGCGGGGTTCGGAGGCACCTGGCAACAGAAGCCTCCACTTACCTCTTAATTTCCTTCCCGGCGGGGACTCCTGCTGACCCGTCAGGCGCGGTACTATTGCGGCTTGGCGAGTCGGGCCGGCAGGGCCCAACTCCTGGAATGCGACAGGACCACGATAGTGACCGATCATATCCGATACGATGTGCTGGCCCGCGACGCCCTGCGCGGCGTGCTGCGGAAGGTGCTGACCGATGCGGCGTCCCATGGACTGCCGGGCGAGCACCATTTCTTCATCACCTTCGTCTCGAAGGCCGAGGGCGTGAAGATTTCGCCGCGGCTCCTGGCCCAGTACCCGGAAGAGATGACGGTCATCCTCCAGCACCAGTTCTGGGATCTGACCGTGCTCGAGGACCGTTTTGAGGTCGGCCTGTCGTTCGGCGGCATTCCGGAGCGGCTGATCGTGCCGTTCAGCTCCATCAAGAGCTTCCTCGATCCCTCGGTGAAATTCGGCCTCCAGTTCGAAACCTCCGATGTCGCCGACGCCGCGCCCGAAACATTGCCGGCCGCTCCCGCGCCGTCGGCCATAGCGGTGCCCGCACCCGCCACTGAAGCGGCGGACGGCGCCGACGAGCCGACCGCGCCGAACCAGGGCGGCGCCGAGGTTGTGCGGCTCGATCGTTTCCGCAAGAAATGATCTAGGTTGGGCCCGAAGCCGTCGCGCCGGGCCAAACTCTCTATATAGAGAAGCACATGACAGGGCCGCGCGGCGTTTCGTGCGGCAGAATGGATGTGCTCATGGCCAAAGCTGCCCGCCCAAAGACCGCTCCCTCCGCCACCCGCACTGAGACCGACAGTTTCGGACCCATCGAGGTCCCCGCCGATCGTTATTGGGGGGCGCAGACCGAACGCTCGCGCCAGAACTTTCGCATCGGCACGGATCGCATGCCGATCTCACTCGTGCATGCGCTCGGCATCGTCAAGCTTGCGGCCGCGCAGTCCAACCTCGAGCTCGGCCTGCTCGATCAGCGCCGCGCGAACGCGATCATCCGCGCCGCGCGCGAGGTGATCGAGGGTAAGCTCGACGACCATTTCCCGCTGGTGGTGTGGCAGACCGGCTCGGGCACCCAGAGCAACATGAACCTCAACGAGGTCATCGCCAACCGTGCCAATGAGCTCTTGGGCGGCGAGCTCGGCGCCAAGAAGCCGGTGCATCCCAACGATCACGTCAACATGAGCCAGTCGTCGAACGACTCGTTTCCCACCGCGATGCATATCGCGGCCGCAAGCCGCATCAATGCCGATCTCGTCCCTGCCCTCGGTGAGCTGCTCCGCGCGCTGCGCAAGAAGGAAAAGGAGTTTGCCAGGATCGTGAAGATCGGCCGCACCCACACCCAGGATGCCACGCCGCTGACGCTCGGCCAGGAATTCTCCGGCTATGCCGCACAGGTCGAGAGCGGCATCGCCCGACTGAAGGTCGCAGTGAAGGACATCTATCCGCTGGCGCAGGGCGGCACCGCCGTCGGCACCGGCCTCAACTCCAAGCCGCGCTTCGCAAAACTGTTCGCAAAGCACGCTGCCGGGATCACGAAACTCCCCTTCACCAGCGCCGCCAATAAATTCGAGGCGCTGGCCTCGAACGACGCCTATGTGCTGGTCCACGGCGCCGTCAATTCGGTCGCAACGGGCCTGTTCAAGATCGCCAATGACATCCGCCTGCTCGGCTCGGGCCCCCGCTCTGGCCTCGGCGAGCTCGTTCTGCCGGAGAACGAGCCGGGCTCGTCGATCATGCCGGGCAAGGTCAATCCGACGCAGTGCGAGGCGATGACCATGGTGTGCTGCCAGGTGTTCGGCAATCACACCGCCATCACGGTCGCCGGCAGCCAGGGCCATTTCGAGCTCAATGTCTACAAGCCCGTGCTGGCCTACAACATGCTGCACTCGATCCGCCTGATGGCGGATGCGGCGCGCTCCTTCACTGAGCATTGCGTCAGCGGCATCCGCGCCGACGAAAAGCACATCAAGGAGCTGATGGAGCGTTCACTGATGCTGGTGACGGCGCTCGCGCCGAAGATCGGCTACGACAACGCCGCCAAGGTGGCGAAGACCGCACACGCCAACGGCACCACGCTGAAAGAAGAAGCGCTGCGTCTCGGCTTCGTCTCCAGCGACGAATTCGACCGCCTGGTGCGACCCGAGAAGATGACGCGGCCCGGGTGAATTCCGAATTCCGATAGTCATCCGTAATGATACGGAGCCCTGAGGCTCATAAATATAAGGCTTAAAGGACAGGATTTGATTACCGTCAATGTTGCGGCGAGGCGGCATGTTACGCACGGCCTCTCCGCCCTTGACGGGGCTAATTCATCGTTTGATGGCCCGAGCGGCCGATTGACGAGGACGAGCGAATGGCGATCAAGTCTTGTGGGGCGCAGCATGGCGCTCTGTTTCTGAATGTTTCATCCTGCCTGAGGAGGATCGGATGATGGAGACGCGGCATGGGGAACGTCATCAGCCTGAATCGTTTCAGGAAGCGCACCGAGCGGGAAGCCTCGGCGAAGCAGGCGGACGTCAACCGAACGAAGTTCGGCCGCACGAAGGCGGAACGGTCGGCGGAGGAGACGCGCGCGGACAAGGCGAAGGCGCACCTGGACCAGCATCAGATCGATCACGAGGACCAGTCATGAAGTCGCCCGTCGTGAAACGATCGATCGTGGTCGCCGGCCACAAGACCAGCGTCAGCCTGGAAGAGGCGTTCTGGAACGGCATGAAGGAGATCTCGGGCCTGCGCAACATGACGCTGTCCGAGCTGGTCGGCGAGATCGATGGCGCCCGCCAGCAGGGCAATTTGTCCTCGGCGATCCGCCTGTTCGTGCTCGACTACTTCAAGAGCCGCGCCATGGCCGCCATCCAGGCGGACAAGGTCCCGGCCTAGTCGCCGTCGGGGCGCTTTGCCCACGGCTTCGTGATCTGCACTTTAAAATCACTCTAAGGTGCAGCTTCGGCGTGCCAGCGCGCTTGACCTCAATGCCCTGCGTTGAAAATACAGGGCATGACCGATATCCATGACACGCGCCGCGAGATGCCGCTGGGCCTGGCCCAGCGCGGCTATACCGGAATCATCCAGCACCTCTCCGCCAAGGACGCGGGCTCGGCGCTCTCCGACATCGAGCTCGAGAGCCGGCTGATCGAGCTCGGCTTCGTCGAGGGCGCCCGGGTCGAGGTCCTGCACGAGGGGCTGGTCGGGCGCGACCCGATCGCCGTGCGGGTCGACAACATCACGATCGCGGTCCGCCGTCGTGAAGCCATGGCCATTATCGTCGCTTAGATTGCGACCGGACATCTGATCCCAGGCCTTTAAAAACATGGAATTACCCTTGCTGCATCTCGCCCTGGTCGGCACGCCCAACAGCGGCAAGACCTCGCTGTTCAATGCCCTGACCGGCAGCCGGCAGAAGGTCGCGAACTATCCGGGCGTCACCGTCGAGCGCAAGGAAGGCTTCTTCGTCACGCCCCTGGGACGCCAGGTCTCGGTGGTCGACCTGCCCGGCACCTATTCGCTGCGCGGCCGCAGCCCTGACGAGGAGATCACCCGCGACTTCGTGCTCGGCAAGGCCTCCGGCGAGACCGTGCCCGACCTCGTGCTGTGCGTGGCCGATAGCACCAATCTGCGCCTGACCATCCGCCTGCTGCTGGAGCTCAAGCGCACGGGACGGCCGATGATCCTCGTGCTCAACATGTTCGACATCGCCAGCCGCCGCGGCATCACGGTGGACGTCGAACGGCTCGCCGGGGAGCTCGGCGTGCCCGTGGTCACCTCGATCGCGGTGCGCAAGGGCGGCACGGCCGACCTGCTGGCGCTGACGGATGACATTTCGGCAAAGCTCGCCGCCGAGCCGCAGGAGAACAATTGGCACGCGCTCAGCGTCGCCGAGCTGCGCGCCACCCAGCGCGAGGCCGACCGCATCATCGGCGACTGCGTCAGCCTGCCTGCTCGCCCCGACACCTGGACCGCGCGGATCGATGCCGTGGTGCTGCACCCTGTCGGCGGCCTGATCGTGCTTGCGCTCATCCTGTTCGTGATGTTCCAGGCGGTGTTCGCCTGGGCGCAGCCGCTGATGGATCTGCTCAACAACGGCTTCGACGCGCTCGGCGAGTTCGTGCACGCCACCCTGCCCGCCGGCCTGTTGCAGAGCTTCCTTCAGAACGGCGTGATCTCGGGCGTCGGCAGCGTCATCGTGTTCCTGCCGCAGATCATCATCATCTTCCTGTTCATCCTGCTGCTGGAAGATTTCGGCTACATGGCGCGCGCAGCGTTCCTGATGGACCGCATCATGGGCGGCGCCGGCCTGCACGGCCGCGCCTTCATTCCGCTGCTGTCGAGCTTTGCCTGCGCCATTCCCGGCATCATGGCGACGCGCGTGATCGACAACAAGCGCGACCGGCTGACCACGATCCTGATCGCGCCGCTGATGACCTGCTCGGCGCGCATTCCGGTCTACACGCTGATCATCTCCGCGTTCATTCCCGCCAAGGACGTCTGGGGCTTCATCAACCTCCAAGGCCTCGTGATGTTCGGCCTCTACGCCACCGGCATCGTCAGCGCGCTCGCTGTTTCGTTCCTGATCAAGTTCTTCATGCTGCGCGACTTTGCGCCGGCGCCGTTCATGCTGGAGCTGCCGGACTACAAGATGCCGCAGTTGAAATCGATCGCACTCGGTGTCTACACGCGGGCCAAGATGTTCCTCCATCGCGCCGGCACCACGATCTTCTCGATGATGGTGCTGATCTGGTTTCTGGCCTCCTTCCCGCAGCCGCCCGCGGGCGCCACCGAGCCCGCCATCGACTTCAGCCTCGCCGCCATCATCGGCAAGGCGATCGAGCCGCTGCTCGCTCCGGTCGGCTTCAACTGGCAGATCGCGGTCGCGCTGATCCCGGGCATGGCGGCGCGCGAGGTCGCGGTCGCGGCGCTCGGCACCGTCTATGCGATCGAAGGCGGCAAGGAAGCGGCCGAGCAGATCGGCTCGGTGCTGGCGACGAAATGGTCGCTCGCGACCGCGCTGTCGATGCTGGCCTGGTACATCTTCGCCCCGCAATGCGCCTCCACGCTCGCCGTGATCCGGCGCGAGACCGGAAGCTGGGGATGGATGGCGGCAACCTTCACCTACATGCTGGTGCTGGCCTATGCGGCGAGCCTCGTGACGTACAACGTCGCGGTGGCGCTCGGGGCGGGGTAGTCCCTCTCGAAACTAAAACTGCGAAAACAACCCCATGCACAGTAGACGGGGCTGTGAAATCAATGGCTTACGCGGGTGAAAAATGATCCTGCCGTAGCCGGATGGAGCGCGGCGCAATCCGGGCTACGGGCTGGTTGCACCGTCGGGCAAAACACTGGCACAATGCCATCATCGGCAAAGCGGGTAAGCCGGCCAGCGAAATCTAGGGAACTTTTCCGCGTATCCTTCGTTAACTCGACATTCCACGGATACGGTCTCAATGGGCAGAGCGTCAGACGAATTGCGGGACAAGGCGCGCAGAGCAGAGCGTCTCTCCACCACCATCGGCAGCATCCAAGACGCGAGAAAGCTCCGCGACCTCTCGAAGCAGTTCGATGCGGAGGCTGATGCGCTGGATCGTAGAACCGAGAAGCGAGCTGGTTAGCCGGGCCACAGGCTTGTGGCGCTTCCCCAAGTGAGATTGATCATCTTCTTGACCTGAAGACTTGTAGCACCCGCATCCGGCTGCGTTGGGCTGAAACGCCCCCCGCAACAGTGGATTTGCGCACATGGTCGGCGCATGGAACTCGGCGACCCCAGTGGCGTTTCTCCGAGAGTGTTTCTTTCGGTCCAGGCTCGGACCGTCAGCCTATCCACCGATGCTGGACGAGCAGCGCTCCTGTGTGGAGAAGCGTCAGGGGGTTTATTCAATGAACAGTACGTCCGGCACCGCCGACGACAGTGAGCTTGAAGATTCGCGGATCTCGACAGGCAGCGACGGACTGGATGACATCCTGTGCGGAGGCTTCGACGCCAACCGGATGTACCTCTATGAGGGCAGGCCCGGCACCGGCAAAACCACCATGGCGCTCCAATTCCTGCTGGAGGGCGTCCGTCGTGGCGAACGCGTGCTCTACATTTCCCTGTCCGAAACCAAACGCGAACTCAACCTGGTGGCGCGGCGGCACGGCTGGTCGCTCGAAGGCCTCGACATCTTCGAACTGGTTCCGCCGGAGACGACGCTCGATCCGGAGCGCGAGCTCACGGTCTTCCAGCCCGCCGAAATGGAGCTGACCGAAACGACCAATCTGATATTCAAGGAAGTCGAACGCATCAATCCCACCCGCGTGGTCCTCGACAGCCTGTCCGAACTGCGCCTCCTCGCCCAGAACCCGCTGCGTTACCGGCGCCAGGTTCTCGCCCTGAAACATTTCTTCACCAAACGCAATTGCACGGTCATTCTGCTCGACGATCTTTCGTCGTCCCAGGATGACGTGCAACTGCATTCGATTGCCCACGGCGTGGTGATGCTCGAACAGCTTGCGATCGACTACGGATCGGAGCGGCGACGGCTTCGCGTGATCAAGATGCGCGGCATCAGGTTTCGCGGCGGATTCCACGATTTCACGATCGAAGCCGGCGGCCTGAATATCTTTCCCCGGCTGGTCGCCGCCGAACATCACACGGCGTTTCTCGGTGAATGCACTCCCAGCGGCAACGCCGAGCTCGACCAGCTCCTGGGCGGCGGCCTCGAGCGTGGCACGAACGCGCTCCTCATTGGCTCGGCCGGAGTCGGCAAGTCGTCCGTTGCACTCACTTACGCAACAGCGGCAGCGAAACGTGGCGAACATGCCGCCTTCTTCGCGTTCGACGAAGGTCGCGGCACGGTCGAAGCACGCGCCCGAACGCTGGGCCTGCCTCTCGAACAATATGTCGAGTCCGGACATATCCGTTTTCAACAGATCGACCCGGCAGAGCTTTCGCCAGGGGAGTTCGTCGCAAATGTGCGGAGGAGCGTCGAAGTCGACGGTGCCCGCGTCGTCATCATCGACAGTCTGAACGGGTACCTGAACGCGATGCCGGACGAGCGGTTTCTCATCCTGCAAATGCACGAGCTGCTGAGCTATCTGGCGCAGCAAGGCGTGATGACCATTTTGATACTTGCTCAACATGGGCTTGTCGGGGCGATGGATTCGCCACTCGACATCAGCTATTTGAGCGACGCCGTCATCATGCTGCGCTATTTCGAGATGAGCGGAACAGTTCGGCGCGCCTTGTCGGTTGTCAAGAAGCGCAGCGGCCATCACGAGCATACCATCCGCGAGTTCAGCCTCAGCGGCGCAGGCATCAAGCTCGGCCCGCCGCTCCATGACTTCAGCGGCATCTTTTCCGGCAATCCGCATTACACCGGTGCGGCGATGCCGGAAGGATCCACCGGATGAGCGCCGATCGGGATCAACAGATTCTCATATTCGCTCCGATCGGACGCGACGGACCGGCTTCCGCCGAACTTTTCCGTAGTGCGAAACTCCCAGCGATCAACTGCCGGAATCTCCCTGATCTCGTCAGCGAGATGAACGCCGGGGTTGGCACCGTTTTTCTTGCCGAGGAAGGTCTGTTCGGACAGGACACGACGCCGCTTGCGCAATGGATCGAGAGACAGCCGCCGTGGTCCGACCTCCCCTTTGTCATCCTCACCAGCCATCGTGAGCAGCCGGCCGTCGTCGCCTGGCGCCGCGGCATCGTCGCCCTCCTCCGCAATGTTTCGCTGCTCGAACGGCCGGTTCAGCCGATCACGCTGACCAGCGCGATTCAATCGGCGATGCGGGCTCGGCGGCGACAATATGAGATCCGGGCCTTGCTGGAAGCGCGCGAGCAGACGGCCCAGCAGCTCGAAAAACTCGTGGTCGAGCGCACCCGGGCGCTCGAGGAAGCCAACGAGCAATTGCGACTCGAAATGAACGAGCGCACACGGGTCGAGGAGACGCTCCGCCAGGCTCAGAAAATCGAAGCCATTGGCCAATTGACCGGCGGGGTGGCGCATGACTTCAACAATCTGCTGATGGTCATTTCCGGTGGACTCGACATGCTCGACCGTCAGTCGGACCCTGCCCGCCGTCGCCGCTTGATGGACGGAATGGTGCAGGCCGCACAGCGTGGGGCCAGCCTGACCAGGCAGCTTCTTGCGTTCTCCCGCCGCCAGACGCTCCGGCCGGAGCCCGTCGACGTGGCCTCGCAAATGGGCGGCATGCGCGAATTGCTCGATCGCAGCCTGAGAGGCGACGTTCACGTCGAGTTCGACTTTCCGGACACGCTCTGGCCGGTGGAGGTCGATCCCGGCGAGCTCGAACTCGTGATCCTCAACCTTGCCGTCAACGCCCGCGACGCTATGCCCAATGGCGGCACGATCGTTGTGCGAGGAGAAAACCTGCCCGACCTGAATGACGAGCAGATCGCCGGGGACTACGTGCGCCTGTCCGTCGTCGATACCGGCGTCGGCATAGCGCCGGAGATCCTGTCGCGCGTTTTCGAGCCGTTCTTCACGACCAAGGAGATCGGAAAGGGCTCGGGCCTCGGGCTTGCCCAGGTCCACGGATTTGCGACCCAGTCACGGGGTGCGGTCCGCATTCGATCGGAAGTCGGCAAAGGCACCAGCATCGAACTTTATTTGCCGCGATCGCTCAGCGTGCCTTCCAGAGAGCGCCACCTCATCGATCTCAACATGGTGCGGCCGAAAAAGAACAACCACGGCCGAATCCTTCTGGTCGAGGACGACGACGAGGTTGCAGCACTGGTGAGCGAGATGCTGGGACAGCTCGGCTACGACGTGACGCACGCTGCGAGTGGCGCCGCCGCGCTTGGTGCCCTGGCCGACGGCCGCGCTGTCGACCTGGTTTTTTCGGATATCATGATGCCCGGCGGAATGAATGGGGTCGAGTTGGCGCGGGAAATCAAGAGACGGCGAACCGACTTACCCGTCCTCCTGACCAGCGGATACTCCGAGGCCGCAGTTCATGACGCTGAATTGGCGGGTGTCCAGATTTTGCCGAAACCCTATCATATCGACGAACTGGCCGCGGCGCTCAGCGCGGTGAAGGCGGAGCGCGACACGGAGTCCAAGCGATCTCACCGGCGCTGATATCGCCCGGCCCCTCATCAAGAGCGGCCGGGTCCATCCTCCGCATCGCTCTCCGGCTCCGGGATCAGCACCGCGGGCTCGTCATAGCCTTTGCGACTGCTGTAAAACACCAGCGCCATCAGGCCGACGCCGACGATGAGCGAGAACACGACGCCGAGCACAAGCGCGACATAGCCCGACGCCGGCACGCTGGTGTCCGTGCTGGTCCAGCCGAGATAGCCCAGAACGCACGCGGCCACGAGCATCCCGCATAACAGCGCGATGACGAGCCATCTCGCGAGCTTGCCGCCTGACGGAGCGGATGGTGCCTGTTGCAGGTCGGTGCTGTTCATGGAGCTCTCCTCAAGCGCGCGCTACGGTGCAGTCGCCTTGGTTGCGATCGCATTCAGGGCGCCGGTCATTGCGGCAATCGCGGCGTTGGCCGGCTCGCCGACACCATGACGTCCCGCGACATAGGCCGGGTCGTTGTAGGACAGAAAGGTCGCGCCTTGCTCGTCCTGCCAGACCAGCGCCTTCAGCGGCAGGTCGATGCCGGCAGTCTGCGCCTGCTGCATCAACGGCGTGCCGCCCTTGGCGTTGCCGAAGATCAGCAAATCAGTCGGCCGTAACGTCAGCCCCACGGCGGCGGCGCCCGCGGCATGATCGACATGGGCAAACACGGTGAGGCCCTTCGCCTTCACTTCGGCCTCCAGCCGCTTCATGGTGTCTTCGGGCCCGAAACTGCTCTTGATGGTGATGAGTCCGTCCGTAGCCATGGCCTGTGTCTCCCATAAACATAACACTACGATCAGGGCGAGGATCTTGATCAGCGCCGAAATCCTCATCGTCGCCGCTCACTTTTCCGGAATAGTTTGGTCGGATCGAATTCCGGCTCCGGAATGAAGCCGTCGCGATTGGGCATCTTGATCTTCGGCAGGCTGTCCTTGTCGACCTTGCCGTCCGCGGCGACAATGCCATTCAGGCTGAGGATGTAGGCGGTGACTGCGTAGGTCTCATCGGTGCTGAGCGAGCCCGGCGTCGGATACGGCATCGCGCGACGAACATAGTCGAACAAGGTCGTCGCATAGGGCCAGAAGCTGCCGACGGTCTTGACCGGCATGTTGGAGGCGAGCGTGCCCTGTCCACCGGCGAGGCGATCCTTGATGCCGCCCTGGCCGTTGTCGCCATGACAGGCTGCGCAATTGTCGGCAAAGATCTGCTTGCCCTGCATTGCCGTACCACTGCCGTCAGGCAAACCCTTGCCGTCCGGACCGACGTCGATGTCCCACAGCTTGATCTCCTGCGGTGTCGCCGGACGGCCAAAATCGAAGGCCAGTGCGGGTGCCGCGAGCAGGGCGATGGCCAGCACGCCCGTGAGAACCAACTTATGCGAGGACATTGCGAACCCTCCCGGCCTCGTCGATGCTCCAGGTCTGCTGGGCGTTGTAGTGAAACAGCGCATTTGTCCCCATCGCGGCGATGAAAGACTGCCGGTCCGGCTGAACATTGCCCTGATCGTCAGCCGAGCGGCTCACGATCTTCGTCGGCTTGCCGTCCCACTCCCAATCCATCTGGAAACGCACCTGGGCCTTGGACAACACCGGCTGGCTCAATTGCGCTTGCTTCCAGGTCTTCGCGCCGTCGGTCGAAATATCGACCTTGGCGATCTTGCCATGGCCGCTCCAGGCAAGACCTGAGATGCGGTTATAGCCCGGCTGGATCTGCATCATGCCGGAGGGCTGCGTGATGACGGAGTTGGTTTCCATCCTCAACTGGAATTGCCGCGCCTTGCCGTCGGCCAGCAACTGCGTGTAGCGCGCGGTCTCCCAGCGCGTCATCCAGGGCGCGTTGCCGAATTTGAGGCGGCGCAGCCATTTGATGTTGAGATTGCCCTCGAAGCCCGGCATCACCAGCCGCATCGGAAAGCCGTGCGCGGGCCGCAGCGGCTCGCCGTTTTGCCCATAGGCGACGAAGGCCTCGTTCACGATCTCGTCCGTGAGGGGAATGCTGCGGTCGACGCCGGCCCCATCGCCGCCCTCCGCGAGCATCCAGCTCGAGGCCCTGTCCTTGGCGACGAGGTCGATCAGGAATTTGAGCGGCACGCCGGTCCACTCGTTGGTGCTGACGAGGCCATGCGTGTTCTGGACGGTGATGTCTGGATCGGCCTTCTTCCAGTTCTCCCATCCGTTGCCGGTGCATTCGATGAACACGATTCGCGAGATCGACGGCATCCTCTTGAGATCATCGACGCTGAGGACCAGCGGCTTCGAGACCATGCCATGGATGAGAAGCCGGTGCTGCGCGGGATCGATGTCGGGCACGCCGGAATGGCTGCGCTCGTAGTGCAGGTCTGTCGGCGTGATATTGCCCACCAGCTTCTGATGCGGCGTCTTGGAATTGATGGCATCGCCGGGGTCGATGTTGCGCTTGCCGGGGGTCGACTCGGGAATGCGATCAATCTTGGCGAACCGGGATCGCTCGCTGTGAGCACTCAGATCGGCGCCGGGCCCGCGATCGGGGATTTCGGCCAGCGTTTCGGCGCCGGCCGCCTCAGTCGCGACCGCACTTAGGACACCGGCCGACAGGCCTCCCACAAAGCCGCGGCGCGAAACATTTGCCGATCGTGGCAGCAATTCGATTTGCGTCCTGGACGTCATGCGATCTCCCGTCGATAATCGTGTTTTTTGAAAATGCCGGCCGATTTCATGCCGCGACATTGGCCCGACGCCGCACAAATTGCTCGTTAGGTTGTGTTAGAAATCATGAGCACCAGTGAGCTCATTCGACCGTGCCTCAAGCAAGGCTATCAGGCGCAGATACAACCGTCACCGCTGAAACTGCCGTCGCTCATTGGCCTCGTCTTTGTCGCACATGGCGCGTCGCGCCGCGTGCTGGAGAAGGCGAACTATTTTCTCGAGAAGACCACGACACATCACGGCGAGGACGTCGTGATCTACCGCATCCGGCGGTGGGAGGCCCAGGCGTGTCGGATGGGCTTCGCTGCGCTCTACCCATCCTACGGACCGTCCTGAAGGGCTAACCGGCCATCAAGGCCTGCATTTGAACCGAAGCGGACACACACTGTCGCAACACAAATGACCGAAACGTGCTAGCTAAAGGGGTCTAGAACGGGAAGTGACCCATGTCTGCTTCGGCCCTACCCCCCAAACGCCGATTCCAGCTGGTGCTTATAAAACCGTCACATTATGGCGAAGATGGCTATGTGATCCGGTGGTGGCGGGCGACAATTCCCTCGAACTCGCTCGCCAGCGTCTATGGAATTGCCCAGGATTGCCTGGCACGTCGCGTGCTGGGACCCGACGTCGAGATCGATATCGAGGCGATCGACGAATTCAGCACCTGGGTCGACATTCCACAATTAATAGGACGCTTTTCGGGGCACGACAATTTCGGTGTTGTCATGCTCGTCGGCGTGCAGTCGAACCAGTATCCTCGCGCGCTCGATATTGCCCGTCCGCTGCGCAAAGCCGGCATTCAGGTCGCGATCGGCGGCTTTCACGTCTCGGGTTGCCTGGCGATGCTCGACGGCAGCGCGGTCGATCTGGACGCCGGCCGTGCCATGGGCGTTTCTCTGTTTGCCGGTGAGGCGGAAGGTCGCCTCGATATCGTCCTGCACGACGCCGTGGCCCGCCAGTTGAAGCCGACTTACAATTTCCTCAACGACTTGCCAGGCATTGACGGCACGCCGACGCCTTTCCTGCCCGTTGAAAACGTGCGGCGGACCCTGGGCCTGAGTACCAGCTTCGATGCCGGACGCGGCTGTCCCTACCAATGCTCGTTTTGCACCATCATCAATGTGCAGGGACGCAAATCGCGTTTCCGGTCGCCCGACGATGTCGAGGCGCTGGTCCGAAGCAACTGGAAACAAGGTGTCTACAAATATTTCATCACCGACGACAATTTTGCGCGCAACAAGCATTGGGAGGAAATCCTCGATCGCTTGATCTGGCTGCGGGAATCCCAGGGCATTCCCCTTGGGCTTCTGATCCAGGTGGATACGCTTTGTCACAAGATCCCGAATTTTGTCGAGAAGGCGAAACGCGCGGGCGTGACGCGCGTGTTCATCGGGCTCGAGAACATCAACCCCGACAATCTGCTGGCGGCGAAAAAACGGCAAAACAAGATCACCGAATATCGCCAGATGCTTCTGGCCTGGAAAGACCAGGGCATCCTCACGCTCGCGGGCTATATCCTGGGATTCCCCGCCGATACGCCCGAGTCGATCCGCAATGATATTGAAATCATCCAACGCGAGCTGCCGATCGATATCCTCGAGTTCTTTTGCCTCACCCCGTTGCCAGGCTCGGAGGATCACAAGACGCTCTGGACCGCCAAAATCCCGATGGATCCCGATCTCAACAATTATGACCTCGAGCACGTCTGCACCGCGCATTCCCGCATGTCGCAAGACCAGTGGAAGGCGATCTACCGCGATGCCTGGGCACTGTACTATACGCCCGAGCACATGAAAACGCTGCTGCTCCGCGGCGCAGCGACCGGTGTCAATCTGAGCAGCCTGGTGAAGCTGCTGCTGACGTTCTCGTTGACGCAAAGACTCGAGCAGGTCCATCCGCTGCAAAGCGGGGTCTTGCGCTTGCGTCATCCCTCCGAACGACGTCCGGGCCTGGCTGCCGAGAGCACGCTGTTGTTCTGGCCGAAGCTGATTTTTGAGATTGCACGCAAGACAGTCGTCACGATCGCTGCACTGTCGCGTCTCGCCGTTCTGGGCATTAAAATCTCCCGTGATCCCAACCGTCTCGCATACAGGGATCGTGCCCTGTCGCGCAGTGATGATGATGACGAAGGTGGGCTCGAGTTGCTGACGCAGACTCTAAGCGCAAAGCAGGCCGCTGCGCACCAGAAGAAGGTGTTCGAGCTCACACATCGACCGGGATGATGACGCTCACGCGAGGACGGTCGATCGGCCCAAACTGCATGTCTGGCGTTCAGCCCGCAGGATGGGTAGAGCGCAGCGAAACCCATCACGCCTCAACACGCCGGGAGTCAATGATGGGTTTCGACCCAACGCTCAGCCGGTGCGCAGCCGGGCGACCGATTGCGGCAGGGAGGCGAGAAACAACACGGCACAGACGCACAGCAGGACGATATCCTTGAACAGGAATTCGCCGGTCAGATTCCATGCCATTGGATCGGTTGAAAGGCTCCATGTGACCACGCCGGGCGTCGTGAAGAAGAACGACCATGTGATCGCGAAGGTCACCATGCCCATCAATGAGCCGAGCGCGGACAGGATCGGGTTGAAGCTGCCGGCCGCGAGCAGCGCGGCAATCACGAATTCAGCGACACCGAGAAAATAGGCCTCTCCCCTCAGGCCGAACACCGACAGCCAGGAGGTGAATGGACTGTTGATGATGAACTGGACGATGCCCTGTGCCGATTGCAGCGTGAACTTCTGCATTCCGAACGATACGAATATGATCACCATGACCCAGCGGAGAATGGCGAGCGGACGATAAGAACCGCCACCGTTCTCAGCGATATTGAACCCTTTCATACGAAAATGCCTCCCCGGATTGTGCAACCAGCAGCTTGCGAAATACGCTCGCTGAAGGCTGTACGCAGAGGAGCTTCGCTCGTTACCTGCATCCGCAGGTTCGTTAGGTCACAGCTGCGTGCGATGCGCGTGTTCGCGCCATGGCACTGGGCCGGTATGGCGCGACGGACGACATCGCCAATGCCGTGGCGTTCCTGGCGAGCCCGAAGGCCAAGTACATTACCGGCACGACATTGACCGTCGACGGCGGCGCGAACGCCTAGAGGTCGGAAGAGCAGGCGGCCGGGCCATTGCCCGGCCGAACGCCGTGGGCTAGGTAGCGCTGTCGAAAAATCACCAGGATATGGAACTTTGAAGGGGCGGCGCCATTGTCATTTTGCCCGCGTGCGTGCCACGTTTTTTTGAGAGCACTCCCGCTTCTGGAGTGATGATGATTTGAGTGCGCAGTGAGCCTTTCATCTCTTCCCGTCTCCGATTTGAACTCGTTGCTTGGCAGCCTTCTCGGCTCGTCCGGGGATTGCATCAAGATCCTCGACCTCGAGGGCCATCTCATTTTCATGACCGAGGTTGGTCAGCGCGTCATGGAAGTCTCTGACTTCGGCGCCATCCAGGGCTGCTCATGGCCGGATCTCTGGCAAGACGAAGGCAATTTCGCCGCCAAGGCTGCGGTCAAACAGGCGCAAACCGGGGAAATTGGACACTTCCAGGGTTTTGCGACCACAATGGCGGGGACACCGAAATGGTGGGACGTCACCGTGACCCTGATACGGGACGCCCAAGGCAGACCAGACCGGCTGCTCTCGGTCTCGCGTGACATCACCGAACAACGCCTGGCTGACCAGGCGCTCAAGGACAGCGAACATCGTTTGCGGATGGCACTGAATGCGGGACGCCTCGGCCATTGGGATCTCGATCTCACAACCGGCGTCTTGACGGCCTCCGACGTCTGCAAGGAAAATTTCGGCCGGGTAGACGCTGACGAATTTACCTATGAGGACCTTTGCAACGCCGTCGCACCGGAAGACCGGGCACGGATGAAGCAAGCGGTCGAGCGCACCATCGCAACCGGCGTCGATTACGATATCGAGTATCGGATCTTGAAACCTAACGAACGATCCGGTTGGGTCCTGATCCGCGGTCGGCTTGTGCCGGATCTGAACGGACAACCCGGCAAGATGTCCGGCGTGTCTCTCGACATCAGCGATCTCAAAGCCGCCGAGCAAGCGCTTCTGGAGAGCGAGACCCGGTTCAAGACTTTCGCCCAGGCCATGCCAAACCAGGTCTGGTCGGCCACTCCGGACGGAGAGCTCGACTGGTTCAATGACCAGGTGTTCACCTACAGCGGCTTGGATTCTGATGATCTCGCTGGAAACAAATGGCCGCAAATGGTCCATGCCGACGATATTGGCTTCGCGGCATCGGCATGGGAAAAAGCACTGCAAAACGGAACGCCCTATCAGGTCGAGTTCCGGCTGCGTCGCGCGGACGGATCATTCCGCTGGCATCTGGCTCGCGCTCTTCCGATCAGAAACGGGGTCGACAAGATCACCCGCTGGGTCGGCACCAACACTGATATCGACGACCAGAAGGAAATCGAGGAGCAGCTGTTCGAAAGCCAGCAGCGTTTGGCGTTCGCGCTCAGCGCCGCCGATATCGGAACGTGGGATTTCGATCCGCAGGCGAACGTCTTGAATTGGGATGACCGCTGCTACCAACTATTCGGATTGACACCCGGCAGACCGATTTCGTTCGAAATATTCCTGGCTGGCATCCATCCCCAGGACCGGGAGGCCACGGAAAAGGCCTGCCTGGACGCGATGCAGCCGGACGGAGCTGGCGAATACGATATTGAATATCGGACGATCGGATTTGAGGACGGCATAGAACGATGGTGCTCCGCCAAAGGCAAAGGCATTTTTGAGAACGGCACGGCAACCCGGTTTATCGGCACCATCCGAGACATCAGCAAACTGAAGCGCGCTGAACTGCAACAACAACTTCTCACGCGCGAGCTTGAGCACCGCATGAAAAACACGATGGCCATGGTAGGCGCCATAGCCAGTCAGACTTTTCGGACGGCGACGACAAAGGAGGAAGCGCGGACGATTTTCGATGCGCGCCTTCACGCGTTGAACCAGGCTCACGATGTGCTGGTGCAGTCCAGCTGGACCAGCGCGCCGATGCCGATCGTCGTCGAGGGAGCTCTTGAACCTCACCGAACCGGCGAAGGACGCATTCGCACCAAGGGCCCTTCAGTCGACCTCACCGCAAGGCAGGCGCTCTCGCTGTCGCTCGCCCTTCATGAGCTGGCAACTAACGCGGCCAAATACGGCGCGCTGTCGGTGCCCGGTGGAACGATCGATGTGACCTGGGATTGCACCACCTCGGGAAGCTCGCGTTCCCTTTGCTTTCTCTGGCGCGAATCCGGCGGCCCGGTCGTTGCACCGCCATCTCGTCGCGGCTTCGGCTCCCGTCTCATCGAAAGCACATTGTCATCCGATTTTGGAAGTTCCGTCAAAGTCGAGTATCGGCCTGAAGGCGTCGTTTGCCGGTTCGAAACCGTATTAGCCGAGCTGGCGGAAAGCGAAGAACCGAAATGAGCGCGGGCACCAGACCTTACGCAGTACTCGTCGTCGAGGACGACGCCATTCTCCGCCTTCATGCCATCGACATCGTCGAAGAGGCAGGTTTTACCGCCATCGAGGCCAAGGACGCTGACGAGGCCATCGCTGTTCTCGAAAGCCGCACTGACATCACGCTGCTGTTCACCGATATCCACATGCCGGGTTCAATGGATGGCGTGAAGCTCGCCCACGCCGTTCGCAATCGCTGGCCGCCGGTGAAGATAGTCGTCGTTTCGGGGCATAAACAGGTCGATCAAGACGAACTGCCGCAAGGCAGCCGCTTCTTTTCCAAGCCGTTCCAGTCCGACAAGATGATTGCGGAGCTGCGGAAGCTCATCGGAACTTGAGGGCCACGAGAATTTGAAGGCCTCGCCGGCGCGCAGGAAGAGAGAGTGCTACACGCGCGCCAGGACCGCCATCGCCGCCTACCTGAAATAACCCATTACCAGATCGATATCCGCACTGCCGGCGACCGTGCCGTTCAGCTCGGCGTCGATGACGCGACGGCAGGCGTCGATCGCGGCGTGGTCGCCGAGATCGTTGGCGGCCTCCATCACGAGCCAGGCGACGTCGACGGAAGCCTTCTCAGGAGCCGATCCGCCGGTCTCGGCGTTGAGGCTTTTGGTCTTGCGAACGGCGGTGCCGAATTGAGGCAACATGGCAAATACTCCCCTCTCGCTCAGTGCAGCTGCTTAGTGCACCTGGAGCTCGGGCTGACGGCCCGTGGTGGAATCGGCACCCGCGCCGGTCTTGCGCGACTGATAGAATTTCAAAACGCTGCGTGAGGTCTCGATCTTGAGCTTGCCGAAATCGCGCTCGTTATCGTGGAGTTCACGCGCCGTGATCAGATGATCCTTGGCGCCGAGGAACAGCAGCGACATGGTCGTGTCCCAGGAGAAATCGAGCGCCTTGCACAGCACCAGAAGGATCTCCCGGTTGCGGTCCATCATCGCGCGCTCGATCACGTCGACCGGCAGCGCCGAGAGCAGCGACAGGCCGATCTGCACCTCGTCGAGGCGGTGCTGGCGGGCATAGTTCGAGATCGAGTCCTGGTTGAGGTTGCCCTGGCGGTACTGCGTCGTCACCACGCGCTTGGCGACGAAATAGCTGCGCGAGGACGGACCGAATTTGGACTGGAGATCGCCGGTGACCTCGGTCACCGAGCTCTGGATCTGCGCCATCATTTCCGGGCGCTCGATCTCGAGCCGGCGGCGGACGTCTTCCGACGCCTTCGAGATCAGCTGCTGGAAGACGTGACGCGGCACGTCCTTGCGCAGGCCGAGTTGTTCGGCAAGAATCGAGTCGCCCTCGGCGCGGCGCACCATGTGCAGCAGGCCCGAACCGGAAAAGCGCGCGCCCTCGTTTTTGGCGACGAAGGTCACGACCTGCTGGTCGCCACGCTTGACCAGCACGTCGGTGACGGCTTCGCCGATCGACTTGCGCTGGGCGATCGCGAGCAGGTGCGACTGGCCCTTGGTCATCGCGCTCTCAACCAGCATCTTCTCGTCGATACGATTGGAGTCGCGCAGCACGGGGCCGGCGACGGCGATCTCGTCGTCGAGGGCGAGTTTTGCGATGACGTTGAGCGGGGCGTGATCGCACGCCGACATCACGTCCGAGAGCTGCGCCCGCGCGGCGACCTCGATCTCGTCGGCGAGCTTGCCGATGACCTCGCCGAACATGCTGATCTCGTCGTCGCTATAGCGGCCGGTGATCAGAATGTCGGTCGCATGCCACAACGCCTTCGCCCGGCTCTCGTCTGTGCCGCGCGCGATCGCGTCGTCCAGATCCTGTAGAAGCGATTTCGCCCCGTTCATCTCGATCACCCCAGTTCTTGGTCGTTCTTTGGCGAGCCATCCCGCCTGTGCTGGCGCGATGTCGAATTCCTCTGGGAGAGAGACTAGGGAACAAACGCGCAGATCCGGTAAAACCGGTGCAGCAGTTTTGTCGACGAAAATTCGTTAAAATGCGAAGGAATGGGTTTACCGGCGGGCAACAGGTGCGCTCCCTCTCCCGAAAGCGGGAGAGGTAAGAGGAGCTCGCGGCTCGATCTCTCCGAACTAACCCCGCCTCACGGATTCGACGGCGTCAGCACCAGCGGCGGCTTCGGCCTGGGCTTTGCGGGCGCAGGACCCGGAGCGGGCCGCACCTCGATCGGCGGCGGGAGCGGGGCGACCTGCTGACTTGCGAGCGGCGGACTTGTGAGTGGCGGGCTTGGCGCTGCGGGCGCGGCCTGCGGGGCCTTCGGCGTCGGTGCGGCCTTGGGCTTGGGCGGTGGCGCGCGGCGCGGATCGCGGCCGGGCATCGGCACGTCGGTCAGCGACGGCTCCGGCGCGGGATCGGGCGAGACCAGCGTCGGCAGCGCGGCGGTGGCCGGTGGCGGCTCGCCGCGCTCGATCGCATCCAGCCGGCGCGTCTCGCGATCGATCGTGCGCACCGCGAGCCACGAGGACAGCGGCGCCAGATCGACGGTGCGGTTGAGCCTGTCGGGGGGACCTGCCGCAAACAGCTGGATCTCCGGCGGGGCGCCGGAGAGCCCGGTCATGATCGGCGTCAGGCTGGCGCGGATGTCGGCCTGGTCGGCGGGAATGTCGTAGCCGCCGGAGACGATGGCGCGAGCGTTCTTGGCCTCCAACGGCGTCGCGCCGACGCGCAAACGCCCGTCGCGGATCGTGAACGGGATCTGCGCCGAGGCAACCGCGATCGGACCTGCCGCCAGCGCGGGCTCGACCAGCTGCCGCAGCCTGTCGTCGTTGGCGACCTGGCCGCCATCGCTGGCGCGGATGGCGATCTCGAAAGCGCGCGGGTTGAGGCCAGCGATCTCGGCCGAGTCCAGCGTCACCGTGCCGTTGCCGGCGAGCGCACCCGTGAGCGCTGCGAGGCTGCGGCCCTGGCTCGTCAGCGCCATCTGCATCGAGGCGCGTCCCTTCGGCAGCGCGAGGTCGCGGTAGCGCAGCGTGGTCGCATCGACATTGCTGAGCTCGATACGCGCATTCATCGCGACGCCATTGGCGCCGTTGCGCGCATCGAAACTCGCCGACATCTCGCCGCCGCCGACGCCGCCCTTGAGGGCATCGAGCGCGAGCGACTGGCCATCGCTCCGGATCGTCCCGCCGAAGGGGCGCAGCTCGAGCCCGCCGGGCAATATGCCGCGCAACGCCTGGAAGGCGATGCGGCCGCGCCAGCCACCGAGCAGCCCTGCGCTCAGCGGCTCGCCGCCATCGTGTCCGGCCGCCCCGATCGCCATCGCCAGCGCAGGCGCAAGGTCGAGCGTATCGAGGCCCACTTCGCCGTCGACGCTCTTCTCCTGATCGAGCGTAACCGCGAGATGGCCACGCAAATGCGAGCCAGCCGCGTTGCTGTCGAGGTCGTCGAAGGTCAGGCGATTTCCGGAAAGCGTGAGGCGAGACGACAGGCTGACACTCTGCGTCGACTTGTCCGCCGTGCCAGTGCCGAACAGCGGCGCGAGGTTGACGTTGCGCACGCGCAGATTCACGTTGGCTTTCGGCTCCGACAGTTCGACACTGCCCTGCGCGTCCGCGTCGAGCCCGCCGCCGCTGAGCTTTGCGTTCAATTGCAGCGGCTGCCGCCAGGCGCCGCTTACCTTGCCTTCGAATTGCGAAGCGCCCTCGCCTGCGGCGACCATGCGATCGAGGCCGAACAGCGCCAGCAATGCGCCGGCCTGCGGCGTCGACACTTTCGACTCCAGCGTAAAATCACTGTTGCGCAAACGGTCGATGTCGATGCCGTTGACGGCCGCGAGCGGCGTCTGCGCGATCAGCGTCGCGGTGGCCTTTAGCTGCGGCGCGTCGAGATCGAGCACGGCGCGGGCATCGCCGCGATCGGCGTGCTCGGCGTTCTTGTCGAGGCTGAGATCGAGCTTCAGGCGGGTCGCGCCCGGCAGTGACGGCAGCGCATCGAAGCGAGCGCGCACCGAGGGCGCAAACGGCTCGATCAGCGCGGTCAGTTCACGCAGCGAATTCGCGGAAGATTTCAGCGCGAGCTTGCCGGTGGCTTTGGTACGATCAAAACTGCCGCTCGCCTCGGTGGTCACGCCGCTGGTCTGGCCGAACCGCAACTGCTCCAGCGACAAGGAATTCGCGCCGTAGCCGAGTTTTGCCGCAAACGGCCGCAGCTCCTGGCCGGCGGAGATGGCGCGGCCGATATCGAGCGAGAGCTTTGCTTCCTCCGGCCATTCGCCTTGCGGTCCCGCAAGCGCGCGCACAAAGCTCGCGGCGGCGTCGAGGTCTAGACGGTCGGCCTTGATATCGGCGTCGATCCGCGAACCCTTGCTTGCGCCGGTTTGCACGAAGCCGATGCGGCCCTCGACCGTGCCGCCTTCGATGTCGGCCTTAAGCCTGTCGATGGCGAGATGGTTGGCGGCGATGGTCACGTCGCCGGCAAGCCGCAGCGGCCGCGTGCTGCGGCGGTTGACCTCGCTGCGGCCCTGGAGCCAAGCCACCAGCGTATCCGGATCGGAGGATTCAACGCTGAGACGGCCGCTAAAGCTGTCGGCGCCGGGCGTCGCGCCGTTGAGCGAGAGCTGCGTCATGCCGGGCGCGCGCAGCTCGAGCCGCTGGAAGGTCCAGGATCGCCCGTCGGTCTTGAGTTCAGCCGCGATGTTCTGCAGCGGCCGGCCTCCGAGCATGATCTGGTCGGAGTTGAACTCGATCTGCGCGGGGATCGGCGCCTGCGGGATCGCCGCCAGCCCCGCCCGCAACGCCGGCAGGATACGCAGCGGCTCGGCATCGTCCTTGGCCGCCAGCCTGTCGGCATCGATCTGGCGCGCCGAGAGCACCGCGCGCAGCAGCGGCGAGGCGCCGAACCTGAGGTCGCCGACGCCGCCGAGCTTCAGCGCGTTGTCTTCGACGCCGAAGCTCGCATCGATCTGGTCGAGCTTGGCGCCGGCCGGATCGGCCTTGAGTTTTGCGGTGAGCTTCCAGGGCATAGGCCCGGCCTCGCCCGCCTTCTTCGTTGGTGGAACGGCCAGCGTCAGCGCACCGTCGAATTTCGGCAGGCGGTTGTCGAAGGCGAGCACGCCTTCGAGATCGGCCAAGACAGAACGCTCGCCGGGATCGATGTTGAGATGGAGACGGGTGGCGCTGCCGTCGGCGCTCGGACCGGAGGAGATTCGGAACGGGTAGCGCGTGCCTGCGACCGTGACATTGCCGTCGCCCCGCACCGAGCCGGCGAGCGAGCGGACGTCGCCGGAGAAGGCGATGTCGTTCAGCTCCAAGGTCGAACGGCTGGCGGCATCATGCAGGGCGACCCGGCCGGTGAGGTTCAGCCGCTCGATCGCGAGCGAGGCGAGGTTAAAGGTGCCGCTGGCAGTGGACGGCAGATCCACCCGCCCCCTGGCATCGAGGCCGAGATCGACCGCCATGCCGTTGACCGTCAGCTCGGTGGCGCGCCATTCGCCGCGCATCAGGGAGCTCAGGCTGAATTCGACGTCGAGCTTGTCGGCGCGGAGGCGCCCGAGATCGTTGTTGCCGCCGAAGGTAACCGAACGCAGCCGCAGGGTCGGCGCCGGCAGCAGCCGCGCGTCGAGCTCGCCCGCAACCCGCACCGGCACGCCGATGATCCGGCCAGCCTCCGCCTCGAACTGGGGCCTGAACTGGTTCCAGTCGATGAAGTAAGGCCCGATCAGCGCAGCTAGCAGCGCTAAAATAAAGGCAATCGCCAATCCGAGCAGCGTCGTCTGCACGGGTCTCCCCTCGGCCAAACCGGCCCGGGCCAAACCTGAGGGCCTCAGGCGCGCCGGAACAGCCCCTTATATAGGGGGAAGTGTGGCGAAGTCACAGCGACTGTTGCGCGCGGAGGTTAACGCTGGTGCGAGACCCTCACCCTGAGGAGGCCGCGGAACGCGGCCGTCTCGAAGGGCGAGGCCCGGCTATCGCCGCATGGATGCAGCGGGGGCCTGTCATCCTTCGAGACGCGCTAGCGCGCTCCTCAGGATGAGGATTGGCAGCGATTACCAACTGGCAGGGAGCTGCGTCAGGCCGCGCAGCACGAAAGTCGGCCGCCATTTGGGGTTCTCGACGTCGTCGATGCGCAAGTTTGGCAGCCGGCGGAGCAGCGTCGCAATGGCGATCTCGGCCTCGATCCGCGCCAATTGGGCCCCCAGGCAGAAATGGATGCCGCCGCCGAACGACAGCGGCCTGACGTTTGGCCTGACGACGTCAAGCCGCTCGGGGTGATCGGGATAAACCGCGGGGTCCCGGTTGGCCGAGCCGAGCAGGCAGAGCACGGTCTCGCCCTTCGGGATCTTCTTGCCACCGAGATCCTCGATGTCCTCGAGCGTCACGCGCCCGGTCATCTGCACCGACGAATCATAGCGCAAGAATTCCTCGATCGCGCCCGCCATCAGTTCCGGCCGCGCCTTGAGCAGCGCGAGCTGGTCCGGATTGCGGTGGAGCGCGAGCAGGCCGTTGCCGATCAGATTGACCGTGGTCTCGTGGCCGGCGCCGAACAGCAGGATGATGTTGGCGGTCAGCTCCTCATTGGTGAGCTTGTTGCCGTCTTCCTCGGCCTGCACCAGCTGGGTGATGAGGTCGTCCCCGGGAGTTTTGCGGCGCAGCTCGAACAGCTGCTGAAAATACATCTGCGCCATCATGTTGCCGGCGTTGCCCTTGGCGATCTCCTCCGGCGTGAGCGGCACGGGATCGAGCAGCCGGCCGCCGTCGCGCGAGCTCTTGTAGAAGGTCTCGCGATGGTCCTCGGGGATGCCGAGCATGTCGCAGATGATGGTGACAGGCAGGCGGAAGGCAAAGTCCTCGATCAGGTCCATGTGGCCGCGATCAATCACAGCATCGATGGCCTGGTCGACGATCTCCTGGATCCGCGGCCGCATGTCCTCGACACGGCGCGCGGTGAAGGCTTTTACGACGAGGCCGCGCAGGCGGGTGTGGTCGGGCGGATCGGATTGCAGCATCCAGTGGCTCATGCTGCGGAACACCGGTTCGTCCATAATCTTGTCGCCATAGCGACGCTTGGAGCGTTCGACGTAATCCTTGCCGAAACGCTTGTCGCGCATCACGAGGCCGACGTCGGCGTGACGGCTGGCGACGAAATGGCCGAACGGGGTTACGTGGATCGGATCGATCGCGCGCAGCCGGTCATAATGCGGATAGGGATCGCGGATGAAGTCCGGCGACAGCGGGTTGAACAGCGGATCGCCGCCGGCAGGTTCAACTTGGGTGGGTTGCACTTGCTCGTTCATGGTGACCTCAAACCGGTTGCCGCATGACACGAATACGCTGAGCGCAGCCCAACGCCCGGCGTAACCATCCCTGAAATTATCAACTCGATACATTGTTGTATCGAGTTGCATTCTGCCCTAACCTGGCGCGATGTCAAGGGTGAGAACACGGCCGACCAGGGACGATACGCGCGACAAGTTGTTCGAGGCGGCCGCGCGCGTGTTCGAGGAAGACGGCATCGGCGGCGCCAGCATCGAGGCGATTGCGGCGGCGGCAGGCTTCACCCGCGGCGCGTTCTATTCCAACTTCAGGAGCAAGGACGAGCTGATCATCGCCATGCTCGAGGACCATGTCGACCAGTCGATCCGGCGCAACATGGACATCCTCGCCCAGCACGACAATCTCGACGATTTCATCGCGGCGCTGAAGGCGATGGACCGCACCAGGCAGGACCCGCTCGGCCGCTCGCCCCTCCTCCACATGGAGATGATCCTGTTCGTCGCGCGCGCCGAGAAGCGCCGGCCGGAGCTTGCAAAACGCCTGCGCGCGCGGCGCAAGCTGGTTGCCGACATCGTCGAGGCAACCTTGAAGAGCAACGGCAAGAACGACGCGCTCAACCCGCCCTGGATGGCCTCCGTCGTGCTGGCGCTGGAAGACGGTTTTCGCCTGCACCGGCTGATCGATCCGGAGACGACGCCCGCCGACAGCTTTTTGCGGGCGATCACGGATTTGCGGCGGAGGACGGGGTTGGCTTCGGAGTGAGGGTGGCTGGAACATGTCCACTCACCGTTTCCAATTCGCACGACAATTTTCAAATCCGAGATGAGCAACGACCGGAAAGCTGCAGCATTACCGGCCCCTGCTGCTGAAGCAATACAGGGTTGTGATTGATGTCCGGCGCCGAACTCGGATAACGTACCGACGGGCTAACCCGAAACGGGAGTATCGTTCGTTGAAGAGTGACCCTCCGCGAAAGGTTCTTCGACGTGACTTGCTTAAGCTGACGATGATTGGCGTCGGCGCAGTCAGTGTCGGCGAGCTGTTGCCCTCCCCGGCTTCTGCGAAGCCGGTCGATTTGAACCAAAAGCGCAGGGCTCGCTACCAGGCTGACTCTCAGGAAGTTCGGAACTTCTACCGCGTCAACGGCTATCCCGCCGCTCGATAGGAGACCTCCGTGCTGATCAGGAAGTCCGAGCGTCGTCCGGAGCGTGCCAAGCTCTCCAATGCAGACGCTGGCCCATCGTCGTCGGGTTTAGACCGGCGAACTTTCCTGAAGCGCTCAGGCATCACGGCAGGCGCATTGGTCGCGGTGGGTGAAATCTCGCTGCACGGCGTACGTCAGGCCGAGGCTGGTCCACCACCACCGGTCGGCGCACCGGTCACGATCCGGAAGAATATCTGTACGCACTGCTCGGTCGGCTGCTCGGTGATCGCCAAGGTCGCCAACGGCGTATGGATCGGACAGGAGCCCGACTACGACAGTCCGATCAATCGCGGTTCGCATTGCTGCAAGGGCGCTGCGGTTCGCGACGACGTGCTGAACGAGCGGCGCCTGCGCTATCCCGTCAAACTCGTCAACGGACAATGGACGCGCATCTCCTGGGAGAAGGCGATCGACGAGATCGGCGACAAGCTGCTGGACATTCGTCAGAAGGCCGGCCCCGACTCGGTGTATTGGCTCGGCTCCGCCAAGTTCACCAACGAAGCCGCATATCTCAATCGCAAGCTCGCCGCGTTTTGGGGCACCAACAATTCCGACCACCAAGCGCGGATCTGTCACTCGACGACGGTCACCGGCGTAGCCAATACCTGGGGCTACGGCGCGATGACCAACAGCTACAACGACATCCGCAACGCCAAGACCATTCTGTTGATGGGCGGCAATCCCGCCGAGGCGCATCCGGTCTCCTTGCAGCACATTCTTGAAGGCAAGGAGCTCAACCGCGCCAACATGATCGTGGTCGATCCCCGGATGACGCGAACCGCTGCGCACGCGACCGAATACGTCCGGGTTCGTCCCGGCACGCACATCGCCACGATCTACGGCATGCTGTGGCACATCTTCGAGAATGGCTGGGAAGACAAGGAATTCCTCAGCCAGCGTGTCTATGGCCTCGATGAGGTCCGAAAGGAAATCGCGAAGTGGCCTCCCAAGGAGGTCGAGCGCGTGACCGGCTTGCCCGAAGCACAGGTCAAACACATCGCTCAACTGTTCGCGACGCAGAAGCCGGCCACACTGATCTGGGCGATGGGGCAGACTCAATTCACCACCGGCACGGCGAATGTCCGCGCCAGTTGCCTGTTGCTGCTCGCCACCGGCAACATGGGGCAGCCCGGCGCAGGCGCCAACATCTTCCGCGGCCACACCAACGTTCAGGGCGCAACCGACCTCGGTCTCGATGTCACCTCGCTGCCATTGTATTACGGCCTCGCCGAGGAGGCCTGGCGACATTGGTGCCGGGTATGGGAGATCGATTACGACTGGATGAAGTCGCGTTTCCCCGACAAGAAGCTGATGGAAACGCCTGGCATTCCGAGCACGCGCTGGTTTGACGCAACTTTGCTGCCGAAGAATCAGATCAGCCAGCCCAACCCGGTGCAGGCCATGTTCATCATGGGACACGGCGTCAACACCATCACCCGGATGCCGGAGGCCGTGAAGGGCATCGAGAAGCTCGAACTGCTGGTGGTCTGCGATCCCTATCCGACCGCGTGGTCGGTGCTGTCGGAGCGCAAGAACGGCACCTACCTCCTCCCGGCCTGCACGAGCTTCGAGATGGAGGGCTCGCGCACCAACTCCAATCGCTCACTGCAATGGGGTGAGAAAATCGTCGATCCGGTCTTCGAGGCGAAGAACGACTACGACATGATGTACATGTTCGCCCGCAAGTTTGGATTTGCCGACCTGATGTTCAAGAACATCAAGGTCGAGAACGGCGCAGTTTCGGCGGAGGACATCCTCCGCGAGATCAACCGCGGCGGATGGTCGACGGGATATTGCGGGCAGTCGCCGGAGCGGCTCAAGGCCCACATGAGGAACCAGCACAAGTTCGATCTGGTGACACTGCGGGCGCCGAAGGACGATCCCGAGGTTGGCGGGGAATATTACGGCCTGCCGTGGCCATGCTGGGGTACGCCGGAGTTCAAACATCCGGGTACGCCGATCCTCTACAACACCAACCTTCCCGTGAAAGAGGGCGGCGGCACCTTTCGCGCGCGGTTCGGGGTCGAACGCGTCGTCAAGCGCAAGGTGATGGAGAACGGGCAGGAGGTGGAGCGGGAAGACCACGATAATCTTCTTGCCGAGGGCTCCTACTCCGTCGGTTCGGAGATCAAGGACGGGTATCCCGAGTTCACTCTTGGCGTGCTGAAGAAGCTCGGCTGGGACAAGGATCTCACCGCGCAAGAGTTCGACGTGATCGCGCGCATCAAGCCGGCCGATCCCGACAAGGTGTCATGGTCGACCGATCTTTCCGGCGGCATCCAGCGGGTCGCGATCGAACACGGGTGCTCGCCTTACGGAAACGCCAAGGCCCGCATGATTGCGTGGAATTTGCCCGACCCGGTTCCGGTGCATCGCGAGCCGATCTATACGCCGCGGCCCGACCTCGTTGCCGACTATCCGACCTTGCCGGATGCGAAGCAATTTCGCGTGCCCAATATCGGCTTCTCCGTGCAGAAGGCGGCAGTCGATCGCGCGATCGCCAAGCAGTTTCCGCTGATTCTGAGTTCGGGCCGCTTGGTTGAATACGAAGGCGGCGGCGAGGAAACGCGGTCCAACAAATGGCTCGCCGAACTCAAGCAGCACATGTACGTCGAGATCAATCCGGCGGACGCAGCCGAGCGCGGCATCGTCGACGGCGGCTGGGTTTGGGTGACCGGCGCAGAGAACAGCTCACGCGCCCGGATGAAGGCGCAGGTGACCGAACGCGTTGGCAAGGGCGTTGCCTGGATGCCCTTCCATTTCGCCGGTTGGTATGAGGGCGCGGATCTCCGGGCGAAATATCCGGCGGGTGCCGATCCAATCGTGCTCGGTGAGAGCGTCAATACGCTGACGACCTATGGCTATGATCCTGCCACCGGCATGCAGGAGCCGAAAGCCACGCTTTGTCAGATCAGAGCCGCATGAGAGGTTAGACCCATGGCACGCATGAAATTCCTCTGCGATGCGGATCGTTGCATCGACTGCAATGCCTGCGTGACCGCCTGCAAGAACGAGAACGAGGTGCCCTGGGGCATCAATCGACGTCGCGTCGTCACCATCAATGATGGCAAGCCCGGCGAGCGGTCGGTGTCGATGGCCTGCATGCACTGCACCGACGCGCCTTGCGCGTCGGTGTGTCCGGTCAAATGCATCTATCCGACCGATGACGGCATCGTCCTGCACGACAAGGATTTGTGCATCGGCTGCGGCTATTGCTTCTACGCCTGTCCGTTCGGAGCACCGCAATATCCCCAGGTCGGGAATTTCGGCTCGCGGGGCAAGATGGACAAGTGCACCTATTGTGCCGGCGGTGGCGGACCGGAGGCGCCGGGAAGCGCCGAAGAATATGCAAAATACGGATCGAATCGCTTCGGCGAAGGCAAATTGCCGATGTGTGCCGAGATGTGCTCCACCAAATCGCTGCTCGCTGGCGACGGCGACATCATCTCGCAACTCTACGAGGAACGTGTCGAGAAACGCGGCTATGGCTCCGGAGCCTGGGGCTGGACGACGGCCTATCACGAGGACGTCAAGAAATAGCAGGACCTGCGCTTACGGCCGATGAAAGCGCGACGATCGAGGACGAAGATTGGGTATCCGTCATGACGGCTTTCGCACGCATTCGCTTCGCAGCGCTTTTGTTGATGCTGTTCGGTCTCACGACAGCCTCGGTGCTCGCCCAGACACTCGGTCCCGATGGGGCACCGAATCCGACCGCAAGCGTGACCAATCAGAGGACGCTTCTCGAGCAAGCGCCGCGCATCCAGGGCCGGATCGACATTCCCGACGTCAAGGCAAGCGTGTTGATGCAGCCGATGGGACGAACCTGGGATTATTTCCACGAGGTCCTGCTGCATTGGGGTGCCGCGCTGGTGATCGTCGGTATGCTTGCAGTGCTCGCGCTCGCCTATCTGATCATGGGCCGGCTACGCATCGAGGCGGGACGCTCCGGCGAGATGATCGTCCGCTTCAAGGCTTTTGAGCGGTTTTCTCACTGGCTGACGGCTGTCTCTTTTGTACTCCTCGGATTGACCGGCCTGAACATTACTTTCGGCAAGGTCCTGCTGCGGCCGCTGGTCGGCCCGGATCTATTCTCCGACATCTCCCAGATCGCGAAGTACGTGCACAATTTCACAAGCTTCGCCTTCGTGGCGGGCCTTGCTCTGATCACGGTGCTTTTCTTCAGGGACAATCTCTTCAAGAGAGTCGATATTGACTGGGTCAAGCAGGGCGGCGGCTTCATCAAGTCCAAGCATGCGCCTGCAGGCCGCTTCAATCTCGGCGAGAAGATGGTCTATTGGCTGTCGGTCGCAGCAGGCCTCCTGGTATCCGCATCAGGGTTCGTGCTGCTGTTTCCCTTCTACGGCACCAACATTGCGGACATGCAGATCGCTCAGGTCGCCCACGCCGTGATCGCAATCCTTTTCATCGCGCTGATCCTGGGACACATCTATATCGGCACGCTCGGCATGGAAGGCGCGTTCGAAGCCATGGGAACGGGCGAGGTCGACATCAATTGGGCGAGAGAGCATCACGACCGCTGGCTCGCCGAAAAGCTCGAAGCGGAAGGCCGGCAAGCTTCGGCGACACCGGCAGAGTAGAGCAATGCCGCGCAGCATGCCCGAAACCGGGCAGTTCAGTTGGAGCGGCCGTCCGGATCTTGTTGCGCCTCCCGCTCACGCAAATAATCGTCGGTGGTGCGGACGGTTGGGCTCGGCGCGCCATAGGATTCAAAACCTTGTTCGGCGACGAAGCTCACCCGGCAATCGCCGCACATCTTGATTGCGTCGAGCCTCTGCGCCGAGCCTGAATACATCCAGTGTTGGCCCTCGAGCTTCGCGACCACACGCTCGATGCTGCTCTTGACGCCGAACGGCTTGCTGCAGCGGATGCAGCAGAACGGCTCCTCCTCTTTGAGAACCCGGGTTGGCGCCCGGCTCGCGCGGAAGTCGATTTGCGGGACCAGCGTGATGACCTTCTCCGGACATGTCGTCCGGCACAGACCGCACTGAACGCAGGAGTCTTCGACAAAACGCAATGCCGGACGCTCGGGGTCGTCGCGCAGGGCACTCGTCGGACAGACCGACACGCAGGACAGGCAAAGTGTGCAGCCCGCGGTATCGACCTCGACGGCGCCGAACGGCGCCCCGTCCGGCAACGGAATGACATCGACGGGTGCAGGTGCTGCGCGGTGCAGTTCGGCCAGCGCAAAACGAAGCACATCGCGCTTGCCGCCCACCGGGCGGAAGCTTGCGGGGCGCGGAGCCGGTGCGTGGGCCGGCGCCGCGCGGAGCGCCTCGATCAGGTGATCCGGATCGTCGGTCTCTATCACTGAAAGCCGGTCCGGGCCGAAGCCAAGGCCGGTCAAAATCGGATCGGCCAGTGCTATCGTTCGCGTCAACCCGGAGACGTCATGGCGCGGCTTGGCTCGAAGCAGGAATCGCACCGCCGACACGCCATAGGCAAAAGCTGCAATGATGCTCTCCAACCCGACCTGCGTGACTTCGTTGACGGAAAACGGCAGCACGTTCGCGGGCAAGCCGTCGCCGAACCGCGCCAGAGCATCGATCAGCGGTGCGCCGTGGCTTTCGTCATGAACGAGGACAACAGCCCGCTCGCCGTCCGCCTGACGATATGCGAGCAGCATCGCTCGCAGCTTTCTGACCAGCGCATCCTCCGGCGGCAGGGCATAGGACGCGGCACCCGTGGGACAAGCCGTCGCGCATTGACCGCAGCCCGCGCAGATGTCGGCATCGATCGCCACATGGTTGCCCGCAGGCGTGATCGCGCCGGCAGGACAGCTGTCGAGGCAGCGAGTGCAACCGGTTTGCTTCGAGCGCGAATGGGCGCAAAGCCCGGCATCAAAGGTGATGTAACGTGGCTTCTCGAAAGTCCCGACGAGATCGCGTGCTTTCAGCACGACCTGGAGAATAGCTGAGGGATGACCGGGATCAGCACGCAGATAACCGTCGCGCAGGTCGGCGGGGATCAGCGCAGGCCCGCCGGTCAGGTCGAGGACGATGTCGCAGGTCGAACGAGCGTTGTTGCGCGATGAGCCAAACGTCAGGGCGCGACGCGAGGACGGCGCCGCTTCGGCAAACTCGTCGACCACCAATTCGAACGCGCCCAGATGTCCTTTGACACCGCTTATCCGACCTTTGGCAATCGGATAGTCCGCGCTGCGTGGCGGCGCGATCACGGCTGGTGGCGCAATCAGCACGGTGACGTCGAGGTGCTCCTTGAGCAAATCGCCAGCCTGCATCACCGCCTCGTCACGGCCATAGATCAGGATGGTTCCGCTGCTTTCCAGCTGGACCATTGGCGCGGGTGCGGCGACTTCAGTTGCGGCGGCGAGCAGCGCGGCCATCTTTGGCCCCGCACGGTCGGCATCGCTGGACCAGCCGGCGGTCTCGCGGATATTGGCAAACTGTATCGAATTCGCACGATTATTTTCGGCTGCAACCTCTGAAAAGAGCGCCGCCTGCTGCGTGCAGGCTACCGTGAGCGGCCCCTCTTCGGCCGCGACAGCCTTGAACAGACCAAGCTCGGCACCGCAGAGTTGCGTCGCGGCCGTCGCTTTGCCACGGCAGCCGCGGCTAATCGCGCCGGCGTCGAGCGGCATCGTCCCTTCGCATGAGCAGATCAGGAGGCGCCGGCTGGTTTCAGGTACGACGGTCACGATATCCCGCGGCTCCCAAAATAGAGCGGCCACCTACTGGCCGGACTATCCTCAGAGTATATACTCCGCATGCCGCAAAAGGCGACCCTGTATCGAAAGACCGCACTTCGATTGGAGACGGGAAATTGATATCGACAAGTCTTGCACGCATTGCTGTCGGTGTCGCAATCGAACGACGCAAAGCGAAGAGCGTGTGGGCCGATTTTCTGTGGCGCCCCGTGTCGGTCTTTGCGGGCGAACCGTCTGCAACGCCGTGGACTCCGATCGGCGGCGAAGGCGACGTCACGTTGTTCTACGCAGGTGACGCCGTGATCGAGCTGCATCGCACCGAAACCATCAACTATCGCGAAAATCTGACATCAGGCTCGCCCAAATTATGGGTCAATTTGCGCCCCACCGGCTCCGAACCGCCTTATGAACTGCTCGCTGTCACGGCCGATCCGGCCGAGGGCGAGGCGTTTACCGACGCGGGCAGTAATCTGATTGAAGCAGTACCGATGCCGATTGGCATCTCCGAAATCATCGGCCGTTTCATCGTCGAGCACCATGTCGAACGGCCATTCATCAAACGGCAACGCAACCGTTAACAAGGACATGAGAGAGATCCGTGGCAGACAGTAACGTCTTCGTTCGCTGGGCGCGGCTCAAGCAAGCTTCGAGAAGCCTGGACGCGGAACCTGCTCCGACCGACGGTGAGCAAGCTGCTGGGCTGTCCGTAGCGAACGGCGAGACCGACCGGCCCTTCGATCTCGCCAGCTTGCCGTCGATCGAATCCATCACCGCTCACACCGACATTGCAGCGTTCCTGCAGACGGGCGTTCCGGCCGAATTGAAGCGCCTGGCATTGCGCCGAGCCTGGGCGACCGATCCCGCGATTCGCGACTTCATCGGGATCGCGGAGAACCAGTGGGATTTCAACGATCCCAACGCAATTCCAGGATTTGGCCCGCTTGATCCGGCAGACAACGTCGCCGATCTCCTCGCGCAGATGTCAAACGGGCTGGAGCAGGTGCGCGACGCACTCGCGGACGTGCCGTCGCCGGCAGAGTTAATTCCGCAAGGGCGGCGCGATGCGGAACAGCCTGTTCTCGACTCGACATCGGCGGTTCAATCGCTGCCCAATGATGCCACGGCGCGACCGGACCATGACCGCAATCCACGCATGCAGCCCGACGGTCCTGCCGCCGAAGTGCCGCCCTCCCGGCGAACACGACGTCATGGCAGCGCGTTGCCACGCTAACAGCCAGTCGGATTTTATGTCTTGCGCGATCGAACGATGATGGATCAAGCCTCAAGGATCGCTTCAGTGCGTACTGTCGATGAATTCGACCGCGCCCGGGCGCAGGAATACGCGCTGTTGGCAACTTTGCTGACGCGCAGCCCGGACGCGCATCTGCTGAGCCGCATCTGCGCATTGCGCGGCGATGCGAGCCCGATCGGTATGGCGCACATTGCGCTGGCGGATGCAGCGCGCCGGACAAACGAGCAGGCCGCGTCACGCGAGTTCTTCGCCCTCTTTGCAGGATTGGGCAAGGGGGCATTGCTGCCTTATGCGTCACACTATTTATCGGAAACCCTGTATGGCCGTCCGCTCGCGCGGTTGAGGGAAACTCTGCAGGGTCTCGGCCTCCAAAAGGCTCCGGAGCGTACAGAGCCCGAAGATCACGCGGGATTTCTCTGCGAGATCATGTCAGGCTTGGCCGGCGGGAGCATTCCAGCGTCAGCGGACGCCGAAAGAATATTTTTTGAAGAGCATGTCTCACGCTGGATGAGGCGCTTTTTCGCTGATCTCGAGCGGGCGAGTTCGGCGGACTTCTATGCGGCCGTCGGCGGGCTGGGACGGACGTTCATCGATATCGAGGCGGAGGCCTTCGCACTTCCGGCCTGAACACGGCGTTTTGTACGAGAGATGCACAAAACAGGTGCTACGTTGCAGATGCAGGGATCAACAACATGCGCGTTTTCACAATTGCCTGTCTCTTCGCCGCTGTCGTCGCGCTCGGCGCCGCCGCTATCCTTGAGCGTTTCGTGCAGGAGTCCGCTGCCACGGCGTTTGCCGAGTCGAGTGCCCGCGTTTAACGGCAACGTTGTTGTTTATTAAGCTTTTTGTTCTCCACATAGGCGAAGTGGGAGATTTTTCATGACCCGGTTCCTGGTCGCTTCTTTCGTCGTTCTGGCACTGATCGTCGCTGCCGCGACGATCTTCAGGGGGCAGCCTCGTGCGATCGAACTCTCCACCGCGGCGATGCCGTCCCTGATAGAACTGCATACGATGGCGGGCGTGCACCGGCTTCCGGATCAGGATATTGATGATCAATCGCTGATTTTCCCCGCGAAGGCCAAGCAATAACGTGCCAGAGATTGCTTACGGCCTAACCGACAAGACTGTTCGGCTACGCTGAGCGCTTGGCCGCGACTTTATCAACCAACGCAAGATCCAGCCGCCCCAGCATCGCCCTTGCCTGCTCGGCACAATGCTCGATCAGCCAGCGCTCGAAGGCGACTGGCGCTAGCGCTGGCGCATAGAGAAAGCCCTGGACGACGTCGCAGCCGAGCTCGGACAGCACCTTGCGCTGCCCCTCGGTCTCGACGCCTTCGCCGACGACGGTCATGCCGAGGCCCTGGCCAACGCGCACCACGGCGGTGGCGATCGCAAGGGCGCCCGCGTCCTTCTCGATGTCGCGCATAAAACTGCGGTCGATCTTGAGCTCGCGGATCGGCAGATGCGCGAGGCGGCTGAGGCTGGAATAGCCGGTGCCGAAATCGTCCACCGAGAGGCCGACGCCGAGCTCGCGGATCGCATTCATGGTCTCGAGCGCGGCGACGCTGTCCTGCATGAACGCGCCCTCGGTGATCTCGAGCATCAGGGCATCCGACGGCAATTCATATTCGGAGAGGATGTCCTTGAGCCGCGCGGCCAGCGTGACATTGCGGAAATTGATCGGCGACAAATTCACCGACACGCTGGGGATGTTGAGCCCGGCGCGGCGCCAGCTCGCCATCTGCCGGCAGGCCTCGCGCACCGACCACAGGCCGATCTGCTCGATCAGGCCGCACTCCTCGGCGAGCGGGATGAACTTTGCCGGCGAGATATCGCCGAGCACGGCATCGTGCCAGCGCGCCAGCGCCTCGACGCCGTGAATGGCGCCGTCGCAGCTGCGGATCTGCGGCTGGTAGCTCAGCGTCAGCAGGCCCTCCGCGATGGCCTTGCGCAGCGCCGCAATCAGCGCCAGCCGCTGCTCGGCGAGACCGTTCATCTCGGCGCTGAACAGGCGATAGGTCGAGCGTCCGGCCTGCTTGGCCATGTACATGGCAGCGTCGGCCTGCTGCATCAGCGTGTCGATGTCGGTGGCGTGATCCGGATAGAGGCTGATGCCGATGCTGGCCGACATCGGCATCAGTTTTGATCCGAGCCTCAAAGGCGCGGACAGTGCCTCCGTGATTCCGGCCGCGACGCGCTCGGCGCCCTCGGCGGCGCGCTGCGGCAGCAGGATGACGAATTCGTCGCCGCCGAGCCGCCCCAGCATGTCCTCGGGACCGATGTGCTCACGCAGGCGCTGCGCGAGCTGGATCAGCAGCTCGTCGCCTGCGGCGTGACCGAGCGTGTCGTTGACGTCCTTGAAATGATCGACGTCGAGGAAGGCGAGCGCGACATGGCTGCCGGTCGGACAGGCGTCGATCGCGGTGGTGATCAGGTGACGCAGCTGCGCGCGGTTCGGCAGGCCGGTGAGGATGTCGTGATAGGCGAGCCGCGCGATCTCGGCGCGCGCTTCCTTGCGCTCGATCGCGAAGGCGCCGAGGTTGACGCAGGCATCGACGATGCGCCGGTGCCATTTGCTCGGCGCACGCGACTCACGGAAATAGAAGGCGAAGGTGGCGATGACCCGGCCATCCTTGGCCTTGATCGGCGTCGACCAGCAGGCGCGCAGGCCCACTTCGAGCGGCATTGCCTTGTAGGGCTGCCAGCGCGGATCGGTGTCGAGATCGGTTGCCAGCACCGGTTCGCCGTAGAAGGCCGCGGTTCCGCAGGAGCCGACATTGGGTCCGATCGCGATGCCGTCCAGTGCGCGGGAATAGTCCTCGGGCAGGCTGGGGCCGCCGAGCGGATGGACCAGGCCCGCAGCGTCGACGTGGAGCAGCGAGCAGACGACATCGGGCGCGATCTCCTCGACGCGGCGGCACAGCCTGTCGGCGATGTCGGTGATCGGAACCTCGTCGGCAAGCGAGCCCATGATGAGCTGCTGGAGCGAGCGCAGCTGCTTGGTCTCGGTGATGTCCTCGAGCAGCGCGAAGATGTGCTTGACCCGGCCCTTCTTGTCGCGGAAGGCATCGATCCGGGCACAGACCCAGATCTCCTCGCCGTCCTTGTCGTAGGCGAGCACCTCGGCCTCGCCACGGCGGCCGCCATGCATCAGGCGCTTGACGAGCTTCGCGATGGCCGTGCGATCGGTGTGGCAGCCGGCGATGAGCTCGCCAGCGCGGCGGCCCTCGGCCTCCTCGCTGGTATAGCCGAACAGCGTCGTGAACGCCGAATTGACGTAGACAATGTTCTGTTCGACGTCGGTGATGATCACCGCGCGGTTGGTCTGGTCGGAAACGGCGTGGAGCAGCCCGATCCTGACGCGACGATCCGCGTCAAGGGTGACGTCGCGCGCGAACACGATGTGATGGGTCGCGCCGACGACGGTCACGGACGACGTCGCGACCTGCGCCTTGATACGGCTGCCGTCGCGCCGCACGAGGCTGATCTCGTCGCGGAAATCCGTGATCGTATCGGCCTGAAGGCATTTGAGGGTGAGAACGGCGGCGTCGCCACCGAGCACCTCAGCGCGCGCGAGCCTCCATATTCGCTCGGCTGCGGCATTGAAATGCGTGATGCGATGCGCATCGTCGACGATGATGATGGCATCGTCGGCGCATTCGAGCGCGGCTCGCAACACGTCCGGAATTTCTGTCACAAGGCAATTGGAGGCAGACATCGTGGACCCGGCAGCATCGGGAAGAAGAGGCAATCCGCCCGAAGCTAACGCTCCGATGGTGTCCAAGACGTTTTTGCAATCCCGCCGCGTTTGGCCAAGACGCGACATGCTTAACATCTCGCGAAAGCTGCGCAGGTAATCCGGTGCGTGCGGAACCTATTCCGCTGCGGTTCCCTGGAGCTTGTGCAGCCGGCCGGCCACGGCGCGCACCTTGCCCGGCGATGCCCGCCACACCGACAGCGCCGACACTCCGCTCACGACCATCGCGATGGCGAAGGCGAGCGTGTAATCGCCGGTGCGATCATAGAGCAAGCCGGTGAGCCAGGGACCCGCCGCGCCACCCGCCAATGCCGCCAGCATGATCATTCCAAAGATGCTGCCCTGGTGCCTGCCCTGAAAAATCTCGAACACCACCGCGCCCATGATCGAGGTGAGGCCGTAACCGAGCGCGCCTTGCGTGAACACCATGACGTAAACCAGCCACAGCGACGGCTGGAATTTCAACGCGATCAGCGCCGCAAAGCAGATCGCAAAGCCTGCGCAGCTGATCGCCCACACCCACTCCCGTCCGATCCGGTCGGAGACATGGCCGAGCAGGATCTGGCCGGGAATGCCGAGCAGGCTGACGGTGCCAAGCGCCCACACCGCAACGTTCGCACTGAAGCCGATATCGAGCAGGAATTTTGTCTGATGCACCTGCACGGCGTACCAGATGTACAGGCCGGAGAAATAGCCGAGCGCGATCCACCAGAACCGCGCAGTTGCGACCGCGCGCTTCAGCGTCCAGTCGGTATTGACCCAGACGGGATCGACCACATTGGAGGTTGGTTTTGCGGCACCCGTGGCGGGCGCGGCATCGCCGTCCGGCTGAAGGCCGAGATCCTCCGGGCGCTTGTGCAGGAACAAATTGATCGGCGCCAGCACGATCAGGATGAGCAGGCCCATCGCAGTGCAGGCGGTGCGCCAGCCGGTCTGCTCGATCATGTGCTGCACCCAGGGCAGCAGCGTCACCGAGCCGATGCCGACGCCGGCAAAGGCGATGCCGATGGCAAAGCCGCGCTTGCGGATGAACCAGTTCGGCAGGAACAGCGACTGGCCGGAATAGCCGAGACACACTGAGCCTGCGCCGACCATGACGCCGATGGTCACGTAGAGATGCCAGGGTTCGCTGGTGAGCGGCGCGAGCAGCAGCCCCCCGCCCATCAGCACGACGCCGAGCTCCATCACCGCGCGGGGACCGGCGCGATCCATCAGGCGGCCGATCAGCGGACTGACCACGCCCGACACCACGAAACCGAAGGAGAAGGCGCCCGCGGTGACGCCGCGCTCCCAGCCGAACTCGGAGATGATCGGCGGAAAGAACAATGAGAAGGCGGTGCGTGCGTTGACGCCGATGGCCATGGTGACGAAGGTCACGGCGACCACGACCCAGCCGTAGAAGAACGGAAGTCGCATGGTGTGCTTGTTTCATCCCTAGATGGTGATACCGACCATCCGGAGAAGCCTGGGTCAAGCTATTTTCGCGAGATGCCCTATTTGGGCACAGGCTCAGGCCGCGTCGCGCTGCGACGGCTGAACGGGGGCGTCGAACGTGAGCTGGTCGACCGGCTGCGGACGCCCGAACAGATAGCCTTGCGCGAAATTGACGCCGAGCGCCGTCAGGCGTTCGAACTCTTCGTTCGTCTCGACGCCCTCGGCGGTGACGGACATGTCCAGCCCGCGCGCCAGCGTCACGATCGAGGCGATGATGGCGGAAGAGCGCGGCTGATGCGTGAGGTTGCGGATGAACGACTTGTCGATCTTGATCTTGTCGAACGGGAACGTGGTCAGATAGCTCAGCGACGAATAGCCGGTGCCGAAATCGTCGAGTGCAAGCTCGATGCCGAGGTGCTTGAGCCGTTCCATGAAGGCGAGGTTCTCGACCCCGCGCTCCAGCAGCACTGATTCGGTGATCTCGATCTCCAGCCGCTGCGGCGGCAGGCCGGAATCCGCGAGCGCCGCGCAGATCATCTGGAACAGTTCGGCCTCCTTGAACTGGATCGGCGACAGGTTGACGGCGACCGCGAGGTCGGAAGGCCAGAGGGCTGCGTCCGCGCAGGCGCGGCGCAGCACGAATTCGCCGAGCGGAACGATCAGCCCGGTCTCCTCGGCAAGCGGAATGAACTGGTCGGGCGGAATCAGTCCACGCGTCGGATGCCGCCAGCGCACCAGCGCCTCGAAGCCGCGCAGCGCGCCGCTGAGCGCATCGACGAAGGGCTGGTAGTGCACCTCGAGCTGGCAGCGCGCGATGCCGTCGCGCAAGTCACCTTCCAGCGTGTTGCGCGCCTCGAGCTCCGCCGACATCGCCTCGTCGTAGATGGTGAAGCAGTTGCGGCCCGCGGATTTCGAGCGGTAGAGCGCGAGGTCGGCCTTCTTCAGCAATTGCTCCTGGTCGCTGCCGTGATCCGGCGCGATCGCGATGCCGATGCTGGTGCCGATCTCGACGCGATGTCCGGGCAGCAGGAACGGCTCGGCGACGAGCTTGGCGATCCGCGCCGCGAGCTCGGTCGAGCAGGCGCGCTGATCCTCGCAAGCTTCCTGGATGATGGCGAATTCGTCGCCGCCGAGCCGCGCCAGCACGTCGCTCACGCGCAGCGCCGATCTCAGCCGCTGCGCCACCTGGCGCAACAGCACATCGCCGGCGCCGTGACCGAGGGAGTCGTTGACGTTCTTGAAGCGGTCGAGGTCGAGCATCAGGATCGAGAAGGTCGAACCGGAATCGCTCAGCTGGTCGTTGAGCTCGTCGAGCCGAGCGAGGAAGAAGGCACGGTTCGGCAAGCCCGTCAGGATGTCGGTCTGGGCGAGCTCGAGCACCCGGCGGTTCGCCAGCGACAGCCGCCGTGAATTGCGGCTCGCGAGCATCAGGTAGGTCGACAGCGACAGCGTGAGCAGCATGCCGACGATGAGAACCGCGGCCGCGCGGTCGTAGCCAGTCTCCAGCGCACCGCCGGCGGTCGGCATGGCGCGCACCTGCCAGTCGGTGTCACCTATCTTGAGACCGCCCGACCAGTGCAGTGTCCGCGCGACGTCCCGCATCGACTGCGGCGCCGTGGCGGCCGACGAAAAATCCGGCAGCATCTCCTCGAGGCTGACGATCTGCCCCGTGAAGGGCGGATAGATGTTCACGCTGACCGCGGGGCTTGCGCCGGTGGTCACGCGCATGGACTGCATCAGCAGCGGCAGATCGAAGACGCCGACGACGAAGCCGGCAAGGTTGCGGCGCCGGTCCGCGACCGTCTCGCGCGACGTCCCCTTGGCATAGACGGGAATGGCAACGAGGATGTCGGGCAGCCGACCGCCTTCCCTCGGTTCGTAAAGGCGGGTGCGGATGGCCGCGACCCCGTCGTTGTCGCGCGCGCGCTCCAGCGCCGCACGACGTTCCGGGATGGTCGCGTAATCCATGCCGTAGACCGTCGAGGTCTTCGGCTGGGTCGAGTAGAACACCGGGAAATATTCGTCGCTCTGCGGCGCGCTGGCGAAGGTCTCGCCCTGAAGCGACTTGATGCGATAGCCCGATACGCCGTCCGTGATCGCCGCGGCCTCGTATTCGGCGCGCTCCTTGCGGTTGACGCGCGGCACCCAGGCGATGCGCAACATGCCGGGATGGCGCTCGAACAGGCGGGCGCTGAAGGTCTCGAATTCGCTGCGGGTGATTTCCTCGTTGGTCGATTCGAACAGCGTGCGCAGCGCAACCAGCCTGGAGATGTACTCGCCCATGCCGTTCTGCATGACGATCGCTTCGGTCTCGGCCGCGTTCTCGAACTCGATCCTGTTGACGCGATCTTCCCATCGCGCGACCGCAGCGGCGCCCACGATCGAGAACAGGAGGCCGACAGCAATCGCGACCAGCGCAGGGCGATACAGCCCGAGCAGCGGCGCGGCGCGCCACCATCCGGTCTTCCGCTCCCGATCCTGATCGTTCTGATCGCGACCGCCCATCTTGATCCGCACGTCCCCCTCGTCGGCCCACTTCTGGTTGAGCCACCGGAACCGCTATCGGACAAGGATCGGAGTTAAGAACCGCACAATTTCAGGACGCGGGTATTGCGCATTGCGCGACTTAGTTAATGATTGCCCTGCAAGTCACGGCAGTCTGGAAATAATTTGCCGGTTTTCCCCGGAGTCTTACGGACCACCGGTACGGCGCGCCTTAGCGACCTGTTCAGCCCGCAGAACTATCGTTTCCGCCGAATTCGTCCTGCATCCGGCAAGCATTCTCATGACACGATCGCGATCCGCGACATGCCTCGCCTTGACCATCGCATGGCTGGCCACGGCCATGCTGCCTGCGAAGGGCGACGAGGCCGGCATCAGCGACGATGCGATCCTGTTCGGCCAGGCAGCCGTGCTCGAAGGCCCCTCCTCCGTGCTCGGACAGCGGATGCGGCAGGGCATCGTCGCGGCGTTCACCGAGATCAACGAGAAAGGCGGCGTCCACGGCCGCAAGCTCCAGCTCATCAGCCGTGACGACGGCTACGATCCCGATCGCTCGGTGGCGCAGACGCTGCAGCTGATCGAGAAGGACAAGGTGTTCGCGCTGATCGGCGCGGTGGGCACGCCGACCGCGATGGCGACGATACCGATCACCAGCGCCCGGAACGTTCCCTTCATCGGTCCGTTCACCGGCGCCGAGTTCCTGCGCGACCTCGAGCTCGCCAATGTCGTCAACATCCGCGCCAGCTACGGCGCCGAGGCCGAGGCCTGGATCAAGCACCTCACCGAGGATCGCAAGTTCACCCGCATCGGCATCTTCTACCAGGACGATTCGTTCGGCCGTGACGGTCTTGCCGGCGTGAAGCGCGCGCTTGCCAAGCGCGGCCTCGAGCTTGCCGCCGAAGGCACTTTTGAGCGCAACACCCGCGCCGTCGCCTCGGCCTGGCGGATGATCAAGCGCGCCGAGCCCGAGGCCATCGTCATGGTGGGCACCTACGGGCCCTGCGCCGAGTTCATCAAGCTCGCGCATCGCAGCGGCGCCTATCCGACCTTCGTCAACATCTCCTTCGTCGGCGCCAACGCGCTCGCCAAGGAGCTCGGTCCCGATGGCGAAGGCGTCATCGTCTCGCAGGTGGTGCCGTTTCCCTGGGATCGCTCGCTCAAACTCGTCGCCGACTACCAGGCGGCGCAAAAGGCGTTCGACCCGACGCTGACGCCGGACTTCGTGTCGCTCGAAGGCTATCTCTCCGGCCGCCTCGCGGCCGCGGCGCTGGAAAAGGCCGGACCGCAACCGACGCGCGCCAGCCTCTTGCGCGCCATCAACGATGTCGGCCGCTTCGACATCAGCGGCAGCATCGTCACCGTCGGCATCCGTGCGATCGACACACCGCCAAAAGTGTTTTTGACGGTGATCCAGAAAGACGGGACGTTCAGGGCGGTGGACCGGCTTTAAGGCCGCCGTGTCCAGCGGTCGGCATTGACCGCACCGACCGGCACCTCGCCTTTGACGATCGCTTCCACCTGCCGCACGGTTTCCAGCGACTGATATTCGATCGCCTGCGGCGTCAGGCCGCCGACATGCGGCGTGGCGACGACGTTCGGAAGCATCGCCAGCTCCGGTGCCGGCATCTGGTCGGATGCACGGCCGACATCCATGGCCGCGCCGGCGATGCGATTCTCGCGCAGCGCCCTGGCGAGCGCGGCCTCATCGACGAGATTGCCACGGGAGAGATTGATGAAGACAGCGTGCGTCTGCATGCGCGCCAGCGCCGCCTCGCCGATCAGATTCTCGGTCTGCTCGTTGGCGACCGCGAGGCAGACGACATAGTCAGAGGCAGAGAGAAGATCGTCGAGACTGACCTGCCGGATGGCGCTGTCGCTGACGTCAGCGAAGGGATCTGCGACCAGCACCTCCATGCGCATCACTTTTGCGATCTCGGCAAGATAACGCCCGATGCTGCCATAGCCGATGATGCCGATCTTGCTGCCGGCGAGCTGCCGGCCCATCCGCGCCTCGACCTTGCGGCCGGCATGATAGTCCGCCGTCGCCCGCGACACGCCGCGGGAGAGATCGACCATGTAGCCGATCGCGAGCTCGGCCACCGCCTGCACAAAGCCGGGACCGGCGCGGGTCACGAGCACGCCGGCTTGCGAGGCTGATTCCACATTGACGTTACGGATATCAACCGCGCAGCGGACGAAGGCACGCAGGCGCGGCAGTTGCGCAAAGATCTCGCCGCGGCCTTCGGTCATGCGATCGGCTACGATGATGTCGGCATCTTTCGCCGCACGCACGAGGCTGGCTGCGTCGAGAGTATCGTCGCTCTCATGCAGGATCACCTCCGCTGTCGCGCGAAGACCGTTGAGGCTGCGATCGCCGTAGTAATTGCGCCGCATCTCCGGCGTGTGCGCGAGCAGGACCTTCACGGCAAAACTCCTTCAGTAGCCGAATGCCCGCGGCAGCGCGGTCGAGAGCCATGGCACGAAGGCGATGACGAGCAGGCACAACGTCAGCAGGCCAAGATAGCCCATGATCGGCTTCACCGTCTGCTCGATCGGCACGTTGCCGATCAGGCAGGCACCGTAGAGCCCGAGCCCGAGCGGCGGCGCGAACAGGCCGATACCCATCGCGATGACGAGCACTACGCCGAAATGCAGGGGATCGATCCCGAGCTGCACGGCGACCGGCAACAGCAGCGGCCCGAAGATGATCAGCGCGGCGGCGCCCTCCAGCACCGAGCCCATCACGATCAGCACGCCGATCGCGAGCAGGATGAACAGCCAGGTGCCTGACGTCTTGGACAATCCAAGCATGAAATCGCCGACCGCATGCGGCACCTGCTGCAGGGTCAGCGTGAACGCCAGCGACTGCGCGGCGGCGACGATGAACAGCACGAGTCCCGCGCGCGTCGCGGCCTGGACAAAACTGTGCGCGGCCGATTTGAAGCTGAGCTCGCGGAATACGAGACTGCCGACGACGAGCGCATAGGCCACGGCAAAGGCGGAGATTTCGGTCGCGGTGGCAAAGCCGCTCTTGAAGCCGAAGAAGATCATGAAGATCAGGCCGAACGCGGCGATCGCGCCGCTCCACAGGCCCGACACGGGTGCCTGGGGCTCGATGTCCTCGGCCTCCGCCGGCGGCTTGCCGAAGATGATGGACACCGCGATCAGGACCAGCGCCATCAGCGCCGCCGGCAGCAGCCCCGCCATGAACAGGCCGCCGATCGACAGGTTTGCGACGAAGCCGAGGATGATCAAATTGATGCAGGGCGGAATGGTTTCCGCCATCACCGCGGACGCGGCGAGCAATGCCACTGCGCCACCCGGATTCTGCTTCGAGCGGCGCGCGGCCGGGATCAGCACGGAGCCGACCGCGGCAACGTCTGCCATCTTCGAGCCTGAGATGCCGGAGAACAGCACCATCGAGGCCACCATCACGACGTTCAGACCGCCGCGCATGCGCCCAACGCCGCGCTGCAACAGCTCGATCAGGCGCACCGACATCCCGTTGGCTTCCATCAGATAGCCGACGAGGATGAAGAAGGGGATCGCGAGCAGCACGAAATTGTCGATGCCGCGCGCCATCTGCTGGGCGAAGATGACGCCGGGCAGCGCGCCCTCGACCCAGATGAAGACCAGCGCGGCCAACGCCAGCGCAAAGCCGATCGGCAATCCGCCGAACAGGGTTGCGAAGAATCCGATCAGCATCAGCGTGCCCGCCGACGGCACCGTCGACGGCGACAGATAATCCCAGGTGAGATAAAGGCCGGTGACGATGACGATCGCAACGAGGCCCCTGACGATGTCGGGGAGCGGCCGCGCACAGAGATGGTCGATCGCGAACACCGTCATGAACACCGCGCCGACGCCCATCGGATAGAAGGTCAATTCCAGCGGCAGGCCGGAGCCGGTGGTCTGGCCGGCGGTGAGCGATCCCAGCTTGATCGCGTTAGTGGCGACATAGCCCGAGATCAGCACGATCAGCAGCGCGCCGGCGGCATCGACCAGGGCGCGCAGCCGTAGCGGCAACAGGTCGCGGAAGAACGACACGCCGACATTCTCGCCGCGCGCGAGTGCGCTCGCAGCGCCAAAGAATGCGGAGCCGACCATCAGGCCGCGCGCGACATCATCCGACCATTCGACCGGCGCATTGAAGCAGAAGCGCAGCAGCACGGAGCCGCACACGACCGCGAGATCGGCGGCCAGCAGAATGGCCGCGATCGCGTCGCAGAGGCGAAGCAGCAGCGCAATGCTCCCGTGGCGGCCGCCCGAGAGCGGCACGGTGGCTGTTATCGTCATCTCAAGCTTGCGTCGCGCGGATGATGTCGATGACGGCCTTGGAGTCCGGCCGCGCCTTGATGAAGTTCTCGTGCTGCGGCGCCACGCGCTTCCTGAAGGCTTCGCGGTCGCATTCAGCCACGGTCACGCCCTTCTCGGTCAAGGCCGCCAGCGCTTCCTTCTCGACCGCGAGCCCATGCGCACGGGTGTCGACCGCAGCCTTCTTGGCGGCATCGAGAAAGCCGTCGCGCAGCTTCGGGTCCATGCGGTTGTAGGTCATGTCGCTGAAGTAGATCGCGAGCGGCGAGAAATTGTGCTGCGTCAGCGCATAGAATTTTGCCGTCTCGAAGAACTTGCTGGCGAGGATCGTCGGCGGATCATGCTCCAGGCCATCCAGCACGCCGGCCTGCAATGCCGTGTAGATTTCGCCGAACGCCAGCGGCGTCGCGGCAGCGCCCATCAGTCGCAGGCATTCCGTGATGACGGGGTTGGGCAGCGTGCGGATTTTCAGGCCGGCGAGATCTTCAGGCGTCTTCACCGGCTTCCTCGCCAGCACGCTGCGCGAGCCGAAATTGTAGGCCCAGGCGATGATGCGGATGTTGCTGCCCTTGAGCAGCGCGTCCTCGATCGGCTTGGCGGCACCGGAATCGAACGCCTTGGTCTGCTGCGGGAAGCTCGAGAACAGAAAGCCGAGATCGAAGGTGCCGACCAGCGGCACCAGATTGGCCGAGATCGACGAGCCCGACACCATGAGGTCGATGACGCCGAGCTTCACCGAATTGATGACGTCGATCTCCTGGCCAAGCTGATTGTCCGGGAAGAAGGCGACCTCGACCTGCTCGCCGAGCCCGTTGCCCTTCAAATTCTTGACGAGGTTGTCGTAATAGACGCGGCCGTTGGCGAATTTCGGATCGTTCGGCAGCGAGGAGGAGCATTTCAGCTTCAGTGTCGCAGCTTCGGCGCGGCCGATGATCGCGGGAGAGAGCACGAGGCCGGCGGTGACCGCCGCCGATGACTTGATGAACGCGCGACGGTTCACGGGCACGATGGTCATGGTGCGGTCTCTCCCCGATATTTTTGTTTACGGCCGCGATCGTTGCCGTGGCCTGTTGCGCGGACTGTATGGCCAAAGCGACGGCACAGGCAAGGGACGCGGCCGGGGTGCCACGATAGCGCGAGCAGCCGGCGCATCGGCAGAGACCGCAGCGGAACGCCTCTATTTATAGCTGTTTTCGATCATGCCGCACGGCAGCGACAAGGCCTGCCATGCAAGATTGACGCAGATCGATCCAATTTCGGTATGGATCAATGCCGAACGCAGATGGATTTGGACGCAGCAAAAAAAGAGCTGCGGGATTCGTGCCCCGCAGCTCTCATGTTCGAACGAGGCGGTGACGTCAGCGCGAATGTGCGCCGCTGAGCTGCCCGCTTGCCGCCGCGACATCGCGGGAGGGACGCAGCGCATAGGCGCCGTCGCCGAGCAGGGCCTGCGCCGCGAGCGCGATCGCCCAGAAGGCGGGGAATTCCCAGCCGCCCTTCGGATTGGTGAAGAAGAAGCCGGCGGCGCCGTGCACGGTGAAGATCGCGCCGAGCAGAATCGGAATGCCGGCCAGCGCCGCATAGCGGGTCCAGACGCCGAGGATCAGGGCGAACCCGCTCAGCACTTCCACGGTCATGATGAGATAAGCGAGCTCCGGCGGGAAGCCGAGGCTGCCGAAGAACTTTGCGGTGCCGGCGGGCGTGAACACGAACAGCTTCAGGCTGGCATGGGCGAGGAAGAGTGCGCCCAGCGTCACGCGCAGCACGAGCGCGGCGTAGGGGGCGGTACGGGAATCGATCATGGCGGTCTCCTTTGCTGCACTGCGCTATGATCTATTCCCATTAAGATGATAATCAGCTATTTTGGAATTATACTTCACACCAATAGAGTGAGATGAATGCTCGACCGGCTGACCAGCCTGGAGGTCTTCGCCAAGGTGGCGGCGATCGGCAGCCTCTCGGGCGCGGCCCGGGCCATGGGCCTGTCGCAGACCATGGTGACCAAGCATCTCGCCGCGCTGGAGGCGCGGCTCGGTACCAAACTGTTCCACCGCACCACGCGGCGTCTCTCCATCACCGAAGCCGGACGGAGCTATCTGGAATCCTCCGAGCGCATCCTCGCCGACATGGAGGCCGCCGATTCCGCGATCGCGCGCGAACGCGTCGAGCCGCGTGGGCTGCTGCGGGTCAACGTGCCCGTCGTATTCGGGACGCGGCAGATCGCGCCTGCGATCGCCGAATTTTCGGAACGGCATCCCGAGGTCACCGTCGAGCTCGGCCTCAACGACCGCCTCGTCGACCTCGCCGACGAAGGCTGGGACCTCGCGATCCGCATCGGCAAGCTGCGCGACTCCAGCATGGTCGCCCGGCGGCTCGCACCGAACCGCCTGGTGGTCTGCGCCGCGCCCTCATACCTCGAAAAGCACGGCACGCCGCGCAGCGTCGCCGACCTCGCCGCGCATAATTGTCTCGGCTACACGCTCTCGCAGCAGGCGAGCGCGGCGGAATGGCTGTTCGGCGCGGATGGCGAGATCCGCGTCCAAATCAGCGGCACCTTGCGCGCCAACAATGGCGATGCGCTGCGCGCGGCGACGCTGGCCGGCCTTGGGCTGGCGCGGCAGCCGACCTTCATCATCGCCGACGATCTGCACGCCGGCACGCTGGTCGCGCTTCCGCTCGACCAGCCGGAAATCCAGACCTCGGCCGTGCATGCCGTCTACCTGCCCGATCGCCGGCCACCGGCTAAAGTGCGCGCCTTCATCGACTTTCTCGCCGCGCGTTTTGCGCCTGATCCACCCTGGGACCGCGGACTGTTGTGACGAAGCACGGTCTGACGCGCCAACTCAGGCAGGCTCGCTGCCCCATTTTGCCGCAGCTCGCAGCGTGAGATAGCGCACAGACAGACTCGTGGCGGCGATCTAGAAAAGGTGACATCCTCGCGCGCATTGCCGATGGAGGAGACACTATGCCCCGTCCAGTCCTTCGCAATTTATTCCTTGCCTCCAGCCTTCTTGCGCTTACGCAATTGATGACGCCGACAGATGCCGCGGCCGAAGCGCGGCTCGCGCTGGTGATCGGGCAATCCGCCTATCGCACCGTGCCGGAGCTGCCCAACGCCGCCAACGACGCCAAAGGCATGACGGAGTTGCTCGGCAATGCCGGCTTCACCGTCACCAGCGCGGCCAATCTCGGCCAGAACGACATGCGTCAGGCGATCTCGGATTTCGCCGGCAAGGTCAGCGCCAGCGGCGCCGACACGGTCGCGCTGGTGTTCTACGCCGGCCACGGCTTGCAAATCGACGGCGAGAACTATCTGGTTCCGGTCGATCTCGATCCCAAGCGCGAGGCCGACATTCCGCTGCAAGGCGTGCGGCTGAACGATTTGCTCAACACGCTCGGTGCGCTGCCGACGCGGGCGCGCATCTTCATGCTCGATGCCTGCCGCAACAATCCGTTCCCCGCCCTTAGCGGCGCCGGCCACGGGCTTGCGATCGTCGACACCAAGGCCGGCGCGCCCGGCTCCTTCATCTCCTATTCGACCTCGCCCGGTTCGGAGGCCGAAGACGGCTCCGGTGCCGACAGCCCCTACACCACCGCTGCGCTCTCCGTCGCGAAACAACCGAACATCCCGATCGAGGAAGTGTTCAAGCGCATCCGCATCTCGGTTGCGCAATCGACCGACGGCCGCCAGATCCCCTGGGAAAGCTCCTCGCTGACGACCGACTTCAAATTCTTCGGCGGCGAGAGCAGCAACCAGCAGCCTCCCATTCCCGGCGCATCCTCCATGGCGCTCGCCAGCGGCGCGCGCAGCATAGCCGACTGGCGCAAGGATTTGCAGGGCAAGGAGCCGAAGGTCGCCTATGAGCTCGTGATCACCGACGACACCGTGGAGGCTTATCAGGCCTATATCGAGCTCTACGCACAAGCCTCCTACACGCCGCGCCTGCGCACCATCCTGGAGCGCCGGCGCCAGATGCTGGCCTGGGAGCGTGCCACCGCGATCAACACCCGCGCCTCGTTCGAGGCGTATCTGTCCAACTGGGACAACAGCGACCTCGCCGCAACCGCGCGCCGGCTGCTGCTCCGCGTGCAGAACCGCAACTATGCCTTGCCGGTTGCAGCTGCTGCGATCCCTGCTCCGGTCGCCGTCGCCATGGCGCCGACCTGCCCGTGCTCGACGCCCACGCCGCCAGCCTCGCCGGTCAACCCAACGGTTGCGCCTGTGATCAGGAAGCGCGTCGACGACACCCCGCCGAAGCGCAAGGTCGTCGACGCGCCACCGAAGCGCCGGGCGGCTCCTCCGCCGGACGAAGTCGTCTACGAGCGCGCGCCGCCCCCCGGCCCACCGCCCGAAGCCGTTGGTATCGGAATCGGGATCGGTCTCGGCATGGGCATGGGCGGTCGCGGCGGTGGCGGCTACGGACGCGGCGACAATTATCGCAGCAGGTATTGAGCTCATTGCTCGCTCGTCTCTCGTGCGCCGGACGCAGCGTAGCGCCACTTCGGCGGTGCGCTGCAGAGCCGGGGCCCATGCGACAGCGAACTGAGTGGCATGATGGGTCCCGGCTCTGCGGAGCAGCACTTCGTGCCGCACCGCGTCCGGGACACGCACACCTTCCGGAATTGCAGTAGTCTGATCCACCGACACCAGCCTTTCCGGGGATTTCTCATCGATGCCGCACGACGCTCACGCCAAGCATGCCTGGCCGCTATTCCGCTCGCTCGCGTCCTACTCCCTGCCCGGCGACCTCATGGCGGGGCTGACGCTGGCGGCGATCGCGATCCCCGAGCAGATGGCGACCGCACGGCTCGGCGGGTTCGCACCGCAGATCGGCTTCTTCGCCTTCATGGCCGGATCGCTCGGCTTCGCGCTGCTCGGCGGCAACCGCTTCCTGTCCTGCGGCGCGGACTCCACGATCACGCCGATTTTTGCCGGCGGACTTGCGGCGCTCGCTGCCACCGGCTCACCCGACTATCAGGGCCTTGCGATTGCGCTGGCGCTGATGGTCGGCGCGATGATGCTCGCCGGCGGCGCCTTCCGTCTTGGCGGTATCGCGAACCTCCTGTCGGTGCCGGTCATGGTCGGCTTCCTCGCCGGCATCTCGGTCCACATCATCGTCTCGCAATTGCCTGGTGTGCTCGGGCTTCCATCACCGGGCGGCCCGACGCTCGATCGTATTGGCGTGCTCGCCGGCGAAATCGGCCACAGCAATCCGTTCACACTGTGCATCGGCTTCGGCGTGCTGGCCGTGGTCTTCATCTCCGAGAAGATCAGCGCAAAGATTCCGGGCGCGTTGATCGGGCTGGTCGCCGCGACGCTGGCCACCATCGCGCTCGGCCTCGAAAGCAAGGGTATCAACGTCGTCGGCACCGTGCCGGGCACGCTGCCGCGGCCGACCTTCCCAGAGCTTGCGCCGGAATTATGGGTACGCCTCGTGCCGCTCGCCTTCGTCATCACGGTCGTGGTGATGGTGCAGACCGCGGCGACGACACGCTCGTTCCCATCCGATCCCGACAAGCCCGCCGATGTCGATCGCGACTTCCTCGGCGCGGGCGCCGGCAGCGTGCTGGCCGGCCTGTTCGGTGCTTTTCCCGTCAATGCCAGCCCGCCGCGAACGGGCATCGTTGCCGAGACCGGCGGACAATCGCAGCTCGCGGGCCTTGCCGCCGCAGCAATCGTGCTGGCGCTGCTCGCATTCGGCACCGGATTGTTGCAGCACGTTCCGGACGCAGCCCTCGGCGGCATCCTGCTGTTCGTGGCGCTGCGCATCATCCGCGTGAAGCAGATCGTCACGATCTACAGGCAGTCCTTCAGCGAATTCCTGCTGATCGTCGCGACCGCGGCGCTGATCATCGTGCTGCCGATCCAGCAGGGTGCATTCCTCGGCATCGTGCTGTCGCTGCTGCACGGCATCTGGAGCACCACACGCGCCAGGCTGATAGAGTTCGAGCGCGTGCCGGGCACCACGATCTGGTGGCCGGCGCATCCGCACATCACCGGCGAGCGCATCGCCGGCGTCGCCGTGATCGGGCTGCAGGCGCCGCTGTCCTTCCTCAACGCGCCGGGCTTTCGCAGCGACGTGACCAAGGTGCTCAATACATCGACGCCGCAACTGCTGGTGCTGGAGGCCAGCGGCATGGTCGAGATCGACTTCACCGCTGCGCAGATCCTGCTCGACGTGTTCAAGGCGTGCAGCGAACAGGGCGCCACGGTCGCGCTGGCGCGGCTGGAGTCAGTCCGCGCGCAGGACGCGTTCGAGCGGTTCAAATTGTTCGATGTGCTGCCCCGGGAGCACGTGTTCCACAGCGTCGACGAGGCCGTGCGGAAGTTGGCGAAATAACCGCCTTCACTGCGCGAGCGTCGGGTGATCCCGCTGGACCGCCTCGCGGATCCAGCTGGCGTGGATCGCGCGAAACAGGATTTGCGCGGTCTTGAGGTCGTCCGCCTTCATGCAGAGATCGACGATGCGATGCACCGCGTCGTCGCGCATCAGCGCGTCGGAGATCTTCATCGCGATTTCCATCGCGACTTTTGCCGCGCGCTCGTAGCGCTCGCTTTCGCGCTTGTCGTTGCAGGCGGCCGCGCTCGCGGCCGCGGCTTCGCAGATCGCGCGGATGCGATCGGCCGCCTCGATGTCACCGAGCGGTCCTTCGATCGCTTCATCCCAGATGTCGTGTCGCGTCTTTCGCGCGAACCAGCGCATTGCCCGCTCCGTTTGATGGATCGAGCATAAACGGCGATAGCGGCGCGCGCTATGCCTCCGGCACGATCTTGCCGGGATTGAAGATGTTTTGCGGATCGAGCGCCTTCTTCAGCGCCCGCATCGCATCGATCGCCTCGGGGCCGAGCTCGGCCTTGAGATATTTCTGCTTGCCCTGGCCGATGCCGTGCTCGCCGGTGCAGGTGCCGTCCATCGCCTGGGCGCGCTCGACCAGGCGATGCATGAATTCCTCGCCGCGCGCCATCTCGTCCGCATCGTTGGTGTCACACACCAGCGAGCAGTGGAAATTACCGTCGCCGACATGGCCGACGATCGGCGACAACAGATTGAGCCGCTTGAGGTCTTCCTCGGTCTCGTTGACGCAATCGGCAAGCCGCGAGATCGGCACGCAGACGTCGGTCGCGACCACGCCGATGCTGTCGCCAGGCCGCAGCGCCTTGACGGACCAATAGGCATCGTGCCGCGCTTGCCAGAGTTTAGTGCGATCCTCCGGCTTGGTGGTCCAGGAGAAATCGCCGCCGCCGCAATCCTTGGCGATCTCGCCGAAGGCCTTCGACTGTTCGGCGACCTCGATCTCGCTGCCGTGGAATTCCATCAGCAACAGCGGCGTCTCCGGCAGCGTCAGCTTGGAATAAGCGTTGCAGGCCCGCACCTGCGCGGCGTTGAGCAGCTCGATGCGCGCCACGGGAATGCCGGTCTGGATCGCCAGGATCACGGCCTGACACGCCCCCTGCACGGTCTCGAACGACACCGCGCCAGCCGCGATCGTCTCGGGGATGCCGCGGAGGCGAATGGTCAGCTCCGAGATGATGCCGAGCGTACCTTCGGCGCCGACGAACAGATGCGTCAGATCGTAACCCGCCGAGGATTTCTTGGCGCGCGTGCCCGTGGTGATGATCTCGCCGTCGCCACGCACGACTTTCAGCGCGATCACGCTGTCGCGCATGGTGCCGTAGCGCACCGCATTGGTGCCGGAGGCGCGGGTCGAGGCCATGCCGCCGAGGGAAGCATCCGCGCCGGGATCGATCGGGAAGAACAGGCCCTGGTCGCGCAGATGCTCGTTGAGCGCCTTGCGGGTGACGCCGGGCTGGATCACGCAGTCGAGGTCCTCGGCATGCACCGCGAGCACCTTGTTCATGTCGCGCAAATCGATCGAGATGCCGCCGGCGGGCGCGTTGACCTGGCCCTCGAGCGAGGTGCCGGTGCCGAAGGCAATGACGGGCACGCCGTTCTTGGCGCAGATCCGCACCACGTCCTGGATGTCGGCGGTGTCCTGCGCCATCACCACGCCATCAGGCGGCTGGTTGACGATCCATGTGGTGGTATGGCCGTGCTGCTCGCGGACGGCCTGCGAGGTGATCAGGCGGTTGCCGAAGCGGGCGGCAAGCTGCTCCAGCGCGCTCGCGAGGACTTTCGGCGCCGGCCGCGGCGGATTATTGGTGATGGTGGTGCCCACGGTCATTCCTCCCGACGAGATGAACCGTGGCAAAGGACATCTCACCGGTCAAGTCAAGCGACCGGACGCATAGCAGGGAATGAAACATGCCGGAGAGTGCCGTCACAGCCGCCAAGGCCGAGCCGTTCCGCTCATCGATCATGCAGATCGAGCCACAATGGATCGACTATAACGGCCATCTCAACATGGCCTATTACAACGTGATGTTCGACCGTGCCATCGACGAGCTCTGGCTCGAGCTCGGGATGGGGCCGGCCTACAAGAAAGAGCGTCACGGCTCGACCTTCACCGCCGAGTGCCATGTGCGCTATTTGCGCGAGATCCATCTCGGCGATCCCGTGCAGATTCTGGTGTGGCTACTCGAGGCCGACGACAAGCGGCTGCACACGTTCGAGGAGATGCGGCATGGCACCGAGGGCTGGCTATCGGCCACCTCGGAGAACATGTCGCTGCATATGGATATGACGGCCCGGCGCGTTGGGCCGTTTCCGCCCGATGTCCAGCAGCGCGTCTCAACGGTCACCAAAGCCCACAGCGCCGTAGCACGGCCCGAGGGCATCGGCCGGAACGTCGCGATGCCCTCGAAGCGGTGATGCTCTAACCCCTCATCCTGAGGAGCCCGCGAAGCGGGCGTCTCGAAGGATGCAAGGCCACAGTCGGGCCTGCATGGTTCGAGACGCGCGTTCCGCGCTCCTCACCATGAGGATAACCGCGCTAGATTCTTCGGCCGCGGGCCAGGCCGACCACGGCCGAGACCAGGAACAGGATGATGGCGACGAAGAAGATGATCTTGGCGATTTCGATCGATGCGCCGGCGAGGCCGCCGAAGCCCAAGATGGCGGCAATCAGGGCGATAACCAGAAACGTCACAACCCAGCTAAGCATGATCCGAACCTCTGTTTGAGTGACGATCGGCGCGACTGACGCGCCTCACTTGCCCAAACAATCTCCAACTCGGAACATTGGTTCCGGCCGCCTGCCGCCGGAAATTCGTCCTCCTGCGAGGAACAAATCGTCCCGCCGCGCACGTGGAAAACCCCTCGCCGGCGCCCCATATAGGCATCAATCCCTGTTATGAAGGCTCCCCTTCCACCACCCCGCGGTGCCAACGTGGGGCCAAATGATTCGCATGACCGAACCGAGCAAGATCACTGGCGTCCCCGACCACCAGCCCGCAGCCGGCGGTATCGCTGCGCGTGCGCGCGCCTCGGTGGGCCCGAAATACCTCTCCGGGCTCAATCCGGAGCAGCGCGAGGCGGTCGAGACGCTGGACGGCCCGGTCCTGGTGCTGGCCGGCGCCGGCACCGGCAAGACCCGCGTGCTGACCACGCGCATTGCCCACATCCTGAGCCAGGGCCGCGCCCGCCCCGCCGAGATCCTGTCGGTGACCTTCACCAACAAGGCGGCGCGCGAGATGAAGCACCGGCTCGGCCAGATGCTGGGACACGCAGTGGAAGGCATGCCGTGGCTCGGCACCTTCCACTCCATCGGCGGCCGCATCCTGCGCGCCCATGCCGAGCTGGCGCAGCTCAAATCGAATTTCACGGTGCTCGACACCGATGACCAGGTCAGGCTGCTGAAGCAGTTGCTTCAGGCCGACAACATCGACGACAAGCGCTGGCCGGCGCGCATGCTGGCCGGACTGATCGACGGCTGGAAGAACCGCGGCCTGACGCCGTCGCAGGTGCCCTCAGGCGAAGGCGCCGTCTTCGCCAACGGCAAGGGCGGCAAGCTTTATGCGAGCTACCAGGAGCGGCTAAAGATCTTGAACGCCGCTGATTTCGGCGATCTGCTGCTCGAAGACATCCGGATCTTCCGCGAGCATCCGGATGTCCTGCGGCAATACCAGCAGCGCTTCAAATTCATCCTGGTCGACGAATATCAGGACACCAACGTCGCGCAGTATCTGTGGCTGCGGCTGCTGTCGCAGGCGCCGTCGTCCGCTCCCTTCGCCTCTCCCCGCGCGCGGGGAGAGACCGACGCGCAGAGCGCGGCGGGTGAGGGGGACTCTCCCAGCACCGCGCTCGTGGAGGCAGCCCCTCACCCCGACCCTCTCAGCGCGAGCGAAGCTCGTCGCGACCCCGTTAAGGACGGGGAGAGGGAGCAAAAGGCCCCTGTCAAAAACATCTGCTGCGTCGGCGACGACGACCAGTCGATCTATGGCTGGCGCGGCGCCGAGGTCGACAACATCCTGCGCTTCGACCACGATTTCCCCGGCGCAAAAGTCATCCGCCTCGAACGCAATTATCGCTCGACCGGCCACATCCTCGCCGCCGCCTCGCATCTGATCGCGCACAATGAAGGCCGGCTCGGCAAGACGTTGCGCACGGAGGATCATGACGGCGAGAAGGTCACGGTGACGGGCTCGTGGGATTCCGAAGAGGAAGCCCGCGGCATCGGCGAGGAGATCGAGCAGATCCAGCGCAAGGGCGACAAACTCAACGAGATCGCGATCCTGGTGCGCGCGTCCTACCAGATGCGCGAGTTCGAAGACCGCTTCGTCACGCTCGGCCTGCCCTATCGCGTCATCGGCGGCCCGCGCTTTTACGAGCGCGCCGAAGTCCGCGACGCTCTCGCCTATCTGCGCGTGATCAATTCGCCGGCCGACGATCTTGCCTTCGAGCGCATCGTCAACACGCCCAAGCGCGGCCTTGGCGACGCCACCGTGCAGATGCTGCACGACCACGCCCGCAAGCGCCGCATTCCGCTGTTCGAGGCAGCGCGCGCGGTGGTCGAGACCGACGAGCTGAAGCCGAAGGCGCGCGGCTCGCTACGCGATGTCGTTGCCAATTTCGACCGCTGGCGCGCCCAGCGCGAGGTCACCGCGCACACTGATCTCTGCCAGATCGTGCTCGACGAGAGCGGCTACACCGAGATGTGGCAGAAGGACCGCTCGGCGGACGCCGCCGGTCGGCTGGAGAACTTGAAAGAACTCGTGCGCTCGATGGAGGAGTTCGAGAACCTGCAAGGGTTTTTGGAGCACATCTCGCTGGTGATGGACCGCGACAGCGGCGCCGATGAAGACGCGGTGTCGCTGATGACGCTGCATTCGGCCAAGGGTCTCGAATTCGACAACGTGTTCCTGCCCGGCTGGGAGGAAGGCCTGTTCCCGAGCCAGCGCACACTGGACGAACAGGGCCGCGCCGGCCTCGAAGAAGAACGCCGGCTCGGCCATGTCGGCATCACCCGCGCCCGCCGCCGCGCCATGATCTATTTCGCGACCAACCGCCGGATCCATGGCACCTGGACGACCACGATCCCGTCGCGCTTCCTCGACGAATTGCCGGCGGCCAATGTCGAGATCACCGAATCCAAGGGCGGCTCGGCCTGGGGCGGCACCGGTGGCTACGGCGCCTCGCGCTTCGACGACATGGAGGCGTTCGGCTCGACCTATTCGACCCCGGGCTGGCAACGCGCGCAAGCCAACCGCAACCGGGGCGGCGGTCGTACCGGCGGTGAAAGTGGCGGGTTCGAGGAGCAGGCTTCGACGTTCTCGTCCTCCTCATCATCCGGCCCTGATTTCGGCAGCTTCGCCTCGCGCCGCCGCGGGCCGATGACGATCGAGGGCGAGCTGGTCGCCAAATCCACCGGCACGACGTCCGAATTCTCGCTCTCCGACCGCGTCTTCCACCAGAAATTCGGCTACGGCCACGTCACCAGGATCGATGGCAACAAGCTCACGATCCATTTCGACAAGGCCGGCGAGAAGAAGGTCGTGGACAGTTTCGTGCAGCGGGCGTGAGCAAGCCTTCCGCTCAACTGTCCAAGATGTTGGCTCCCTGGTCGTAAATCGGCTGATCGACGTGCCCGGCCCCGGGCACAATTTCGAGTCTCCAGCCCAGCGCGACGCCAAGGCTTTTGGCCAACTCCGTGCAGTGTTGGAAATGCCAGAGACCCCGCGCAAGGCGATGAGGCCCTTGAGCCATCGCCTCGTCCCACCGAGGCAGGTCGGGAGCTTCAGGATCGTTGTCGGCGTCACCTAGCAGGAGGACAAGCGGGCGTCCCAGATACCCCCGCAAATGACTTGCGCTGAGACCAATCCCTCCCATGCCATCAGGATACTCCGTGGTGAGGTTCGGCAGCATGTAGCAGCCGCAATTGGCAGCAACGGCCAGATCGATGGAGGCGGCCTCGTTGAGTGCGAGATAGCGCAGGACATATTGAGCGCCCGCGGAATTGCCGAACAGGCCGAAGGTGTCCCGGCTCGACCCGATCGCATGTCGAACATAGTGAAACAGCCGGTCGATACCCCCGAAATTCCAATGATCGCGCGGCAAAACCGTGTTATCTGGCGGCGGCAATCGCACTCCGCCGAAATTGTACGCGTGGACGCCCGGGAACTGATCCGGATCGAACTCCGGTACCAGCACGATTTGCTCATTGCGTTCGGCTTGAGGTGCGAGAAGATCGCGAAACGCCGCGGCGGCACGATCAACGCCATGCATCGCCACGATGATGCGTGTGTGCCGATTGCTCGATCGGGGACAAAATGAGAAAACCCGCATCGTTCGTGGCGAGGGGACGGCACCATCATCACGAAACAGGAATGAGCCGGCGCCTTCGGCCAGAGTCAATTTGCTCAATTGCGGACCTCCCAGATGAGGTAGTCATAATTGAATCAGACCCGGCGGCACAACCTTCGAGGACATCAGCCCTGCATGGCCCACTACATTGCCATCATTGAGGACGCCGGCCCGGACGATGCCGTTGGCGTGTGGTTTCCCGACCTTCCCGGCTGCGTCTCTGGTGGCGACGACGTCGACGAGGCTCTGGAGAGTGCGCCCGAGGCGATCGCGTTCTACGCGCAGGAGCTGACCGAGGACGGTCGCGAGCTTCCTCCGCCGAGGACCTTGGCTGAGCTTGAGGCCGACCCCGAATTTGCCGACGACATCAGGAACCACACGGTCGCCCTGATCGAATGGCCGCCCCTCGCCGACCCGACGGAGTGAGGACTGTTCGCCGCACTGGCCGGACCTTCGACAGTTCTGGTCCGAACAGCCCTTGACCATCGCGAACTTCCCCGTATCAGATGCACCCATGGTCCGGGGCTCCATCACACTGATCTTGCTGGTATTGGGGATGCCGTCGCTCAGCGCGGCGGAGACCATGAGCTTTGGCGATTCGCTCGGGCTGCTGGCCAAGAGCTGCGGCGCGGAAATCGTCGCCAATTGCCGCGGCGTCAACCCGGACTCGACCCGGCTGAAGGAATGCCTGTCGCGCAACCGCGACGTGCTGTCCCAGCAGTGCGCGAGCGACTATCTCGGCGCCTTCGACGCCATCCAGAAGCGCGTCGCCGCGCGCGTCGCCGTGGCGAACGCCTGCCAGCGCGAGATCGTCAAGGTCTGCGGCGGCTCGACCAAGGAAACCAGCAAGTCGATCCCCTGCCTGATCTCGACGCCCAAGGGCATCAGCAACAACTGCCTGAAGGCCGTCGACGACGCGGGGTACCGCTGATGCGCGCGACCAGAATTGCCATCACGCTTGGTATTACTTTTGGCTTTGCCCTGCTCGCGGGCGCAGCAGGCGCGCAGACGACGCCGCCAACCCGCGACGACATCGTCGGCAAGCTCAACCATTTCGAAGAGGCCGCCGAGGTCGACCTTCCCGCCCTGAAGACGCAGGTGATGGAGCGTGCCAAGGCCAGGATCAAGAACGATCCCGGTCCGGTGAACCGTCCGCTGATCGCGCCTGATCTGGCCAACCTGCCGACCTTCACCACGCAGATCCAGTTCGATGCCGATACGCCGATCATCCAGCCGGGCTCCTACCAGACCGTCGGCCGCATCGCGGACGCGCTGGTTCATGCCTCGCTGCTGCCCTACACGTTCCTGATCGTCGGCCATGTCGAATCCAACACGAAGACGCGCGAGGCCAATGCGATCCTGAGCCAGCGCCGGGCCGACGCGATCCGCGACGTGCTGGTGAATACGTTCAAGATCTCGACCAAGCGGCTGCATCCGATCGGCCTCGGCGAGGAGCAGTTTCTCGACCGCGCGAAGCCGACCTCCGTCGTCAACAGCCAGCTGCAAATCGCAACCTTTGCCAAGGTCCCCGACGAGGCGCCCGCGCATCCGGCTGCGGCTCCCGCGCCTGCGGCGAAAAAGCCCGCCAAAAGGCACTGAGCAAACACGCCTCGGCGTCTGACGGAACCCTTTGAAGTTCTGACCGTTTTGTGACCTGTCTCACAGCGCGACAGCATGGTTTCGCGCGACAATAGCGCCGGTTTGTGCACTGCCCTATCCGGTGCTATAGCCTCTGTTCGTCCTTCCCGCCCCCACGCTGCACGAGACCGAGATGGCTGGCTATTTCCAACGCCAACTGGCCGATTACGTCGAATATCATCGCGATCCCTGGAACTGCGCGATGCACGTGGTCGGCATCCTCCTGCTCTTCACCGGCGCCGTGCTGCCGCTCAGCCTGGTGCATTTCTCCGTGTTCGGGGTCGAGGTGAGCCTGGCGGTAATTTTGGCCCTGCCGGTGCTGGTCTACTGGCTGATGCTGGACGCCGGGATTGGCCTCGGCATCCTCGCGGCGATGATCGTGCTGCTATCGGTCGCAACCGCGATCGGCAATCAGGTCTCGATGGTCATGATGTGGTCGATTTTTGCGGTGCTGATCGGGTTTGGCGTCGCAGCGCAGATCGTCGGCCACAGGGTTTTCGAGGAACGGCAGCCGTCGATGGTGGACCACCCCGCGCATTTCCTGCTTGGACCAATGTTTGTCATGGCAAAATTATTCATTGCACTGGGCTTCCGTCGCGACCTTGCCGCGATTTTGGCGCCTGTTCCGGCCAATTCCCTTTCAACCCGATAGTCTGAAGCGAAACAGTAAACCTTCTGCATGGCTCTCGTACTGGTTACCGGTGGCAGCGGCTTCATCGGACATCACCTCGTAGAAGCGCTCCGCGCCCGTGGGCAGCGGGTACGCGTACTTGATGTCCGTCCCCCGGCCGCGGCCAATGCCGACGTTGAATATGCCTACGGCTCGGTGCTGGACGGTGCCGCGGTCGAGGCCGCGTTTGCCGGTGTCGATCAGGTCTATCACCTCGCCGGCCTGCCCGGCATGTGGGTCGCCAACAAGCAGGACTTTCACGACGTCAATTGCCGCGGCACCGAGATCGTGCTCGCAGCCGCGATGAAGCGCGGCGTGTCGCGCTTCCTGCACTGCTCGACGGAATCGATCCTGTTCCCCTATTCGGACCTGGGCGGCGCTGCCGCCGAGGAGGCACTGCAGCCGGCCGACGCCATGCCCGGCGCCTATACGCGGTCGAAGTCGCTCGCCGAGCATTTTGCCGCGAAGGCCGCGGCCGCGGGCTTCCCTCTGGTCATCGGCACGCCGACCATGCCGATTGGTGCTGCCGACCACAATCTGACGCCGCCGACGGCGATGCTTTGGTACTTCCTCCAGAAAAAGGTGCAGCCGCATCTCAACTTCCTGGTCAATCTCGTCGATGTCCGCGACGTCGCGCTGGGGCTCGTGCTGACCATGGAGCGCGGCCGCCTCGGCCAGCGCTACATCCTCGGTGGCGACTGCGTGCCGCTCGGCAACATCCTGCGGATGATGTCGGCGATGAGCGGCCGCCGGCAGTATCCAGTCGTCGTGCCCGGCAGGATCGCCGAGCTCTCCGCGATCATGCTGGAATCCATCTCCGATCGCATCACGCGCCGTCCGCCCAACGGCACTGCCGAGGGCGTGCGCATTGCGCTCGCCGCGAGCGATCTTTCGATCGGCAAGGCCCGTAACGAGCTCGGCTATTCGCCGCGCCCGATCGAACCGGTCTTGCGCGAAACCATCACCCATCTGCTCGCCCGCAACGGCCAGCGGCCCTCCGGCGCCATCGAGCATCACGCGCTGTCCTCGCGCGCGAGCTAAAGCCGCCGCCCAACGCAAAGAACCTTCATGTCCTTCGATTTCAGCAAGCTTCTCTCTGTCGCCTGGGGCGGCTGGACCACGACCTGGCCGACCGAACTCCTGGCCCTGATCTGGCTCGCTTTTCTCGCCAGTTGGGTCGGCGCCTCGTTCTGGCAGGGGCAGACCAAGAAGCAGGTCATGACGCTGGAGTCGCAGCGCTATAGCTTGCCGATCCTGGTCGGCGGCATCCTGTACACGCCTTTTATTGCGGAGATCTTTGGCTGGAAGCCGCTCTGGGTGCTCGGCAACACCGGCATCACCATTGCTGCCGTCCTCTCGGTCGCCGGCATCGCCTTCGCATGGTGGGGCCGGCTGCATCTCGGAAAGTTCTGGTCCAACACCATCACCCACAAGGAAGACCATCGCGTCATCGACACCGGCCCCTATGGCATCGTGCGCCACCCGATCTACACCGGGCTGATCTTCGGCATGCTGGTGACCGGCGTTGCGATCGGCCTGGTGACGACGATCCTCGGCGCCATCCTGATCTCGCTCGGCATGTGGCAGAAGGGCCGGATGGAAGAGGTGTTCCTGTCGAAGGAGCTCGGCGAAGACGCCTACGGCGCCTACTGCCGCCGCGTGCCGATGATCATTCCGTTCTTGTCGCCGCGTTGAGGGCGTAGCAGCTCCCCTCATTCTCGTGTCCCGGACGCGCTGCAACGCGCGAGCGTTGCCGCGCAGAGCCGGGACCCAGATGGCGACTCATTGCATGCCGTGAGATGGGCCCCGGCTCTGCAGCGCACCGCGAAGACGCGCTACGCCGCGTCCGGGGCACGAGCCCAGATTGGCCGCTGATCTCCTCTCCATGCAAATTTGGTCGGCTGCCATTCCGCGCACGTCCAAACGGCCCGATGCAAGCCCGCGCATGTTGACCTTTTTGCCGCGACCCAGTTGGATGCGCGCGCAACGAGGCACGACGACATCCCATCGCGGATCTGGAGAGATCGACGAACAAGCCTGAGCCCGCGCGGGGCTTTGGGCGATCCGGTGTGGGACTGTGCCTCAGGGTTCAACAGGTGATTTTCATGAATTTTTCCAGCATCTTTGCGCAGTTCGTCGCATTCGTCGGCGGCGTCGCGCTGCAATGGCGAAAGCTATCGGGCACCGCGCCCGCCCCCGCCTGGGGCCAGGCGCCCGCTATTCCCGAAGCAAAACCGCAAGGGGCTCTGCCGACCCTGAAGATGCCGACCGCGCGCGGCTGGAGCGACGGCCAGAAACCCACCGCCGCGCCCGGCCTCAAGGTCAATGCCTTTGCCGCCGGCCTCGACCATCCGCGCTGGATCGAGGTGCTGCCCAATGGCGACGTGCTGATCGCGGAGGCAACGCAGATCGCGGGCGCGCCGAGGAGCGTGTTTCACTACGCGATGCAGGCAACGATGCGACGCGCCGCGGCGCTCGGCGTCAGCGCCAACCGCATCACGCTGCTGCGCGACAAGGACGGCGATGGCGTTGCCGAAGTGCGCGGCGCCTTCATGGAGAACCTCAGCCAGCCGTTCGGCATGGCGCTGATCGGCGAAACTTTTTACGTCGGCAACACCGACGGCGTGATGGCTTTCCCCTATGTCGCCAATGCCGACAGCATCACCGCGCCGGGCAAGCGGCTCACGAACTTCAAGCCGAACGGCCACTGGACGCGCAGCCTGCTCGCGAGCCCTGACGGCAAAAAACTCTATGCCGGCGTCGGCTCGCTCAGCAACATCGCCGAGATGGGCATGGAGGTCGAGGAAGGCCGCGCCGCGGTCTACGAGCTCGACCTTGCCGCCGGCACGCATCGCATTTTTGGCGCGGGCCTGCGCAATCCCGTTGGCCTTGCCTGGGAGCCGAACACGAACGTGCTCTGGACCGTCGTCAACGAGCGCGACGGTCTCGGCGACGAGACGCCGCCGGACTATCTCACTTCGGTGCGTGACGGCGGCTTCTACGGCTGGCCCTATTGCTACTGGGGCAAGACGGTGGACGACCGCGTGCCGCAGGATCCGGCGATGGTTGCCAAGGCGCTGACGCCGGACTACGCGCTCGGCGGTCACACCGCCTCGCTCGGCCTGTGCTGGATGCCCGCAGGGACCCTGCCCGGCTTCCCTGACGGCATGGTGATCGGCCAGCACGGCTCGTGGAATCGCAGCACGCTCTCAGGCTACAAGCTGGTGTTCATTCCGTTTGAGAACGGAAAACCCTCCGGCCCCGGCCGGGACATCCTGTCGGGCTTCCTGGCGCCGGACGAGAAGGAATCTTACGGCCGCCCGGTTGGCGTCGTGATCGGCCCCGATAAGAAGTCGCTGCTGATGGCGGACGACGTCGGCAACGTGATCTGGCGCGTCACCGGCGCGTAAAGGTTACGTCCCGACGCAGAGCGTGGCGCGCTGCTTGCGCAGCAGCGCGATCACGGACAAAGCTGTGATGATCCCGGTCTTGGGATTTTCGGATGGGATATTCTCGATCGACATCGAGAAGCGCGCGGAATCCGCCTCGACCTCGATGCGGTGAACATTGCGCGTCACGGTGGGGTCGGCCCAAACCTGGATCTGGGTGCGATCGGGCCCGATGCCCGCCAGCGACAGCGCAACGGCGACATTGACGTTGGCGGGAAAACCCTTCGCCGCGTCGCGCGCGCTGCCCTCGAACAGTTTGAGCGGTTCGCGCAGATTGTCGATGTCGATCTTGTTTTCGACGATGAACGGCGCGCCCTTCAAGCCATCTATTGGCTTGCGCGTCACCATCTTCACCGAGTGAATGGTGCCGACCGCGGCGGCGTTGACGGCATCGAGCCCGATCAGCGCGCCGGTCGGCACGATGATGCGGCCGCCATTGGCGCGCGCGAGATCGACCAGATCAAAATTGTCGAGCAGTCCGCCGACGCTGACGACCACCGCGGCCTTGCCACGCTTCACCGCGGGCTCGACGATCGCACGCAGCTGACTACTCGGCGCGCATTCGACGACGATATCGGCGGCGTCGCCGAGCTGATCGATGGGCATGATCTGCGGCGGGCGGCGCAGGCCACCCAGAAACGCCTGGTGCTTGGCGGGATCGCGCACGGCCACCGCCGACAGCGTCAGGCCTTCGATGCCCTGATCGAGGGCGGTTGCGATCTTGGTGCCGATCGAGCCAAGGCCCGCGATAGCCACGCGCAATTCGTTCGACGCTTTCTGTGCAGTCATCGCATCCCACCCTCTCGCCAAGCCAATGTCATAACCGCTCACGCCTCCCGCGCATAGCGGCGCAGGCGCGCCTCCAGCACGGCCAGCATGGCATCGCGGGCGGGATCGCGCGAGCCGCGCAGCCATGCCGCGGCGAGCGGCAGCCGGCCAACCGGGCCGCTCTGCTTCGGACGCAGCGGCACGAAGCGCACGCCCGTCACCGCCATCCGCGTGGTCCAGCGCGGCACGATGGCGACGCCGAGCTTCGTTGCCACCAGATGGATGATGGTCTGCTTCTCGTCGGCGACCTGCACGATGCGCGGCGTGAGGCCGGCCTGCTCGAACAGTTTTATGGTGAGGTCGTGGCTATGCGGTCGCGAGCGGCGGTCCGGCACCAGCATCGCCTCGTCGGCAATCTGCGACAGCGTGATCGATTTGCGCTCGGCCAGTGCGTGGCGCTGCGGAAACGCCACGATGGCGGTCTCCTGGAGCAGGTCGCGGAATTCGAGCCGCTTGTCCGGCTGAACCGGCGGGCGGACGAAGGCGAGATCGAGCGCGCCGGTCAAAATCTTCGGCAGCAGCCGGACGGTCTTGTCTTCGAGCAGCTGCACCGCGATATCGGGATGCTTGTCGCGGAAATCGCGCAGCAGCGGCGGCAGCAGCCCCGCCGCCGCGCTGTCGATGGCGCCGACCCGCAGCCGCCGTGCGGTCTTCGCGCGCGAACGGTTACGCAGATTGTTTTCGACCGCCTCGACCCGCGCGAGGATCGCGCGGGCATCGCGCAGCAGCGTCGCACCGTCTTCCGTGAGCGAGACGGCGCGCGTCGTCCGCGCGAACAGCCGCGTGCCCAGATCCTCTTCCAGCAGCCTGATCTGGCGCCCGAGTGCGGAGGGCAGCATCTGGAGATGCTGCGCCGCATGGCCGAAATGCAGTTGCTCGGCCGCCGCCACGAAGCATCGCAGCTGATGCAATTCCATCCAAGGTCCTCTCGTCTCGCCCGGCGCGGATTATATCATTTTTTTGTATAAACCAGCGCCAATTGAGTATGCCTCCCCCGCCCGCCTAGGCTCATTACCGGCGTGGACCTCCGGGGCCGCCGACACAACAACAAACCGGAACTTGGGAGGCCAGGGTGGCGAGCGAGATTCAGACGCGCGTGCTGCGCAAGATCACCTGGCGCATCGTTCCCTTCATCATGCTGCTGTACTTCGTGGCCTTCATCGACCGCGTCAACATCGGCTTCGCCTCGCTGACGATGAACAAGGACATCGGTCTGTCGCCCACAGTCTACGGCTTCGGCGCCGGCATCTTCTTCTGGGGCTATTTCCTGTTCGAGGTGCCCTCCAACATCATCCTGCACAAGGTCGGCGCACGGATCTGGATCGCGCGGGTGATGATCACCTGGGGCATCGTTTCGGCCGCAATGGTCTTCGTGAAGGGCCCAACCAGCTTCTACGCGCTGCGCTTCCTGCTTGGCGTCGCCGAGGCCGGTTTCTTTCCCGGCATCATCCTCTATCTCTCCTACTGGTTCCCGGCGCGCCAGCGCGCCGCGGTGACCGCGCTGTTCATGGCCGCAGCACCGCTCTCGACCGTGCTGGGCTCGCCGGTCTCCGGTGCGCTGCTGGAGATGGATGGCCTGCTCGGCTTCAAGGGCTGGCAATGGCTGTTCGTGCTGGAGGCGCTGCCGGCCGTGCTGCTCGGCTTCGTCGTGCTGGCCTTCCTGACCGACCGCCCCGAGAAAGCGAAATGGCTCGCGGATGACGAGCGCCGCTGGCTCGTCGAGACCATGAACGTCGAGACCACCAGCAAGGCCGCGACCGCAAGCGACAGCATCTGGCGCGGCCTCGCCGATCCGCGCGTGCTGGCGCTGGCGCTGATTTATTTCGGCACCTCGGCCGGCCTCTACACGCTCGGCGTCTGGGCGCCGCAGATCATCAAGCAGTTCGGATTGTCGACGCTCCAGGTCGGCTTCCTCAATGCGCTGCCGGCAACCGCCGCGGTCGTCGCCATGGTGCTGTGGGCACGGCATTCGGACCGCACCGGGGAGCGCACGTGGCACGTCGTCATCGCCTGTCTGATCGCCGCGGCCGGGCTTGCCTATGCGGGCCTCGCGACCGGCGTCGTTGCCGTGCTGGTTGCACTGGCGCTCGTGAACATCGGCATCTCCTCGGCAAAACCGCCGCTCTGGAGCATGCCGACGCTGTTCCTGTCCGGCCCCGCGGCCGCGGCCGGCATCGCCACCATCAATTCGATCGGCAATCTCGGCGGCTTCGTCGGTCCCGCCATGATCGGCTGGATCAAGGACCAGACCGGCAGCTTCGTCGGCGGGCTTTACTTCGTTGCCGGCCTGCTCGTTCTCTCGGCCGTCATCACCCTGCTATTGTCGCGCGCGCAGACCGCGCCCGTCGAACCCGTCCCGCAATCCCGCTAGAATCTCAAACGGAGCATCTTCATGCGCACCCATTCGATCGCAGCCATCCCCGCCGACGGCATCGGCCCCGAGGTGATCTCGGCCGGAATCCGCGTGCTGGAGGCGCTGGCAAAGCGCAGCGGCGATCTCGCCTTCAACATCAAGACCTTCGACTGGGGCTCGGACTATTACAAGAAGCACGGCGTGATGATGCCGGCGGATGGCCTCGCTGAACTGAAGAAGTTCGACGCGATCTATTTCGGCGCGGTCGGCGCGCCCGATGTACCCGATCACATCACCCTGTGGGGCCTGCGGCTGCCGATCTGCCAGGGCTTTGACCAATACGCCAACGTGCGGCCGACCAAGATTCTGCCGGGCGTCGCTTCACCGCTGCGCAATGTCGGAATCGGCGATCTCGACTGGGTGATCGTGCGCGAGAACTCGGAAGGCGAATATGCCGGCATGGGCGGCCGCGCACACAGGGGCCTGCCGGAAGAGGTTGGCACCGAGGTCGCGGTGTTCACCCGCGTCGGCGTCACCCGCATCATGCGCTATGCGTTCGAGCTCGCGCGATCACGTCCGCGCAAATTCCTCACTGTCGTGACCAAGTCGAACGCGCAGCGCCATGGCATGGTGATGTGGGATGAGATCGCAGCCGAGGTGGCGACCGAATTCCCTGACGTCACCTGGGACAAGATGCTGGTCGATGCCATGACCGTGCGCATGACGCTGCATCCGAAGAGCCTCGACACCATCGTCGCGACCAACCTCCACGCCGACATCCTCTCCGACCTCGCCGGCGCGCTCGCGGGCAGCCTCGGCGTGGCGCCGACCGGCAACATCGATCCGCAGCGCCGCTTCCCCTCGATGTTCGAGCCGATCCACGGCTCGGCCTTCGACATCACCGGCAAGGGCATCGCCAACCCGGTCGCGACGTTCTGGACCGGCGCGCAGATGCTCGAGCATCTCGGCGAGAAGGACGCGGCGGTGCGGCTGATGGCGGCGGTCGAGCGCGTCTGCGCGGCCGGCGTGCTGACACCCGATGTCGGCGGCAAGGCGACGACGAAGGAGGTCACGGACGCCGTGATCGACGCGATCCATGGGGCGAATGTGTAGGAGGCCGAACAACACCGGCCTTGCACTCGACCATGCTGTCGGGAGCTGACGATTAGCCTTGGTAGAGACACGACGCCCCTTTTGGTTCAGGGGCGTCGATCCTCCCAGGCGGCGCAGGTGGGTCTAAAATTTTTCGACATCCCCTCTTGAAACCAAAACGGTGTTTTTTTATTTTTCCGTTGCCGCCGAGAGGTGGCGTTCCCGGCGCCTGATGGGTCGGGAACGACTGAGACGGGCACCGGTCCTGTCCGGTGCCGCTCGTACCCATTTTGCTCCTTGGAGGATCTGGCTATGCGCACTTACGACTTTTCTCCCCTCTGGCGTTCGACCATCGGCTTCGATCGCCTCTTCGACCTCGTGGAGACGGCACAGCGTGCCGGCGAGGACAATTATCCCCCCTACAACATCGAACGCGTCAGCGAGGATCGCTACCAGATTTCGCTTGCGATCGCCGGCTTTTCGCCCAGCGAGATCTCGGTGACGGCCGAACAGAACGCGGTGATCGTCGAGGGCAACAAGGCGGACAAGGCCGAACGCGAATATCTCTACCGGGGCATTTCCGCGCGGCCCTTCAAGCGGCAGTTCAACCTGGCCGACTATGTTCAGGTGCAGGGCGCCGCGTTCGAGAACGGTCTGCTCAAGATCGAATTGATCCGGGAGATTCCCGAAGCGATGAAACCGCGGCGAATTGCCATCAATGGCGCGCCGTCCGGGGTCGTGCATCAACTCGAGGGCAAGGCGGCCTGAAGCTTCATTGATCGGAGGCTTGGTGATCCCGCCCTATCGTCGGGCGGGATCGACCATTGCCTTCGATCGCGCACCCGGCGCAAATCCAAATCAGAGGTTTTAGCGAAAGGAGAAGGAGGACCTCTCATGATCGATCATGCCAAAAACATCATCGACCTGAACGCGATATTGCACCCCGGTTCTGTCTACGATCATCCCCGCGACGTCGTCGAGGATCCAGCTCTGTCCATCGGCGAGAAGCGGGCGATCCTCGCATCCTGGGCTTCGGACGCGGCCAGCGTTGCCTCAAACCCGGCGCTGAGAGAACTGCCGGGCTCGAACAGAATTGTCACCGTCGACGAGATTCTGGAAGCGCTCTCCATGCTGGACCACCACCCGAAGGGCCCTCCCGGTGGCAAGCCTGCACGCTTGAGGTCGACCTCACGGACCGGCCTCGCAGCCTAGCAAACCGACTGTTCAACGGATGACGACGATGATGGATGAAAAGCTCGCCCTGTTGCGCGCGCACCGCAACAACATCAGCCGTTACCACCGGTTGCTCAAGACCGAACTGACGGAGTTCGAACGGCGCTTCGTTGAGAGGCGCCTCTCTGAGGAGCGGTCCGCGATTGAAAAGCTCGCCGCCGCGACCTTCCCCATGACCTTTCAAATTCCGATCGGGGCGATCATGAACGCAACCATGCCAGAGGCAGCAAGCAGACACGGCCAATCCAATGCCTGATCAATTCCCGACCTTCGAAATGTCGTTGAGGAAATGCGGCCGAAGGACCTGGCGGTGGCGCGTGTGCACGACGGAAGGGCGCCTCGTCATGCACGGATCGGAAAACGGTCGGCCGGCTGCGAAATATGCTGCTGAAAGAGCACTGTTTCTGATGCTCCTGTCCGCGCCCTATCGCCTGGCGAGCCGGACTCCGACCTTGGCGCGCTCATCCTTGGCGACCTCGGCTGGAAGGCGGCTGCCGCGGCACCAGATACGTGGATGACAGGACGAGGCTCGACTGCGCTCAGGGGCAGACATTGGCCGGCGCATCCCGGCCTCGCTCCTGAGCTCCTATCGCCGCCCCTGCGGCACCACCATCGCGGCCGCCGGCTCCGGCGGGGTCAGATGGCGCGGGACGATGATGGACTGGCCCGGCGTGAGGGTCGCGTTCTCCGCCAGCGAATTGCTCTGCGCGAGCGTCCACAGCGGCACGCGATTGGCGGCGGCAATGCTCTCCATGGTGTCGCCGGGACGCACCGGCACCCGCACGCCGCTGTCCCACAATTCCACCAGCGTATTCCCCGGCACGAGATAGCGCAGCGGCACGGTGTCGCCCTGGGCCTGCGGCTGAATGCGCGGCAGCTGCGTCACCATCTCGATGATCTGGCGATGGATGTCGTCGGACTTCTCGATGTTGATGTGCGAGACGCGGCTGTTTTCCTTGAGGTCGTAGCTCGCATAATGGCCGCGGAAGCCCGGCACCGCCACCACGTTGCCGCCGCCGAGCACGCTGTCGGAGAGGAAGATATTGATGAAGCGCTCGACATTGAGTGGCACGTCGTCGGTCGCATGCGCGGGGTCGATGGTGATGACGAGGCTGATCGGGATGTTTTCCTTGGCCGCCATCTCGGAGATGATGACCGAGCACAGCCCGCCCATGGAATGGCCGATCAGCACGATCGGCGCCGGCGTTTCCTTGTAGCTGGCGATGGCGCGATCGCCGATCCACCGGCAGATGGTGAATTCGTTGACGTCGGCCGAGAAGCCGGCCTTCGTCAGCTTCTCTTCGAGCCGGTCCATGCCGGTCGAGAAGAACGGGCCCATGGCGCCGCGGAACAGGTAGATCTTTGGCGGCGGCAACGGCTCGACGGGAGCAGGAGGCGGCGGCGCGGTGGCCGTCACCGCCGCGCGCTTCGACTTGGCATTCGACTTGGCAGGTGAGGCAACAGCCATGCCGGTGCTCAAGGCGAACAGCACAATTGCTGCCAGCACCACAATTCGCCTTGGATCAAGCATCAGTTCAGCAGTCCCACCACGGGAGGCCGCCGCCTCCCCCGCGGGCTTAGTGACCACCGATTGGGTGGATTTTGGGGCACGGAACCAGCCGCCGACACCCCGTCGGTCGGGGCCCGTAGTCTCCCCGCGGCAGCCCGGCATCAACTGAACGGAACCCATTCAACTGAAAGGAACCCATGGCTGGGCTTCGCAGGCGTCGAAGATCACCGAGCTCTGGATTCCCTTGTAGGCATCATCGTCGAAAAACACCGAATAGGCGGGGCGTTTGCCGGCTGACGGGCCGTGCTGCCTCAGGCAGACGAAATACGATCCCGGCCCGTGGTCGGTATGGCGGACGGCGGTTGTCTCCATTCCCCCGGTCAGCTTGGCCTCGGTGGCCCCTTTCCTGACGCCCTCCTGCACCGCCTTGGTGCTCGGTGCGTGCGCAGGCCGGTAGGCGGGAGGCAGATTCGCGCTCGACGCACACCCCGCCAACAAGAGTATCAAGACAGTGGACAAGGCTTGCAGGGGTCTGCGGCGGCCGAAGGCCGACCTTCGCGCCAGTTCAAATCGCAAATACATCGCTTGCCCCGACGCCGCGCGCCTCACCCCTGGGTCAGGAAGAGATAGAAACAGCCCGCGACCGTGGGCAGGAACGCGATCAGGGCCGTCATCCAGAAGCCGGGCTCGAGGATCGGGTCATCCTTCTCGCCGGCGACACGGCGATCCAACTTGGTTCGGCTCCACGTCTCGTCGGCCGTGAACAGCGGAACGCTCCCCGCGCTCGCGCGAGCTTCGGAGCGCGCGGCGCTTTCGCGCAGAGGGCGCTGTGAGAGACCAATTGTTCGGGATGTCAGCATGTCATGACTCTGGTCGGTTACGAATATGTTGAGTACGGACGCCACGAGGAACCCAGTCAGGAGCGCGTCCAATTCATTGCGTCAGCGTCTGCTCTGAATTCGCAGCCGGCTCCGGCGCCGGGGCCGGACTGCCCTTCGCGCCGGAATCCGTCCAGCCGGGCGGCAGGCCGAGCCCCTGCCCCGCCATGCCGGTCAGGCCGGGAAACCGCCCGAACGCCTCGCACGCCACATATTTCGGCGCGCCGCCGAGCCGCACGGGGATGGTGTCCATCGGAGGCAGCGCAGGCATGCCGCCGAACGGAGATTCCCCGGTCGTCACCAGCTTGGCGAAGTCGGCACCGAAATCGGCGGCCAGATCGTAGGCATCGCCCTCGTCCGAAATCCGCGCAGAATTCGTGATGGAGTTGGCGCCACGCGCCCAGACCATGGCGGCCTTCTGAAATCCGGCGAAGTCACGCGCTTCCGCCTCGACCGAGAGCGTGCCGAGCCCGACGGGAAGCCTCGGCACGGGCACAGGCACGCCGGGGAGGGCAACGGTCTTGGCAATCGACAGCGCTCTCGATGCGCCCGAGGCGGTCGGGCTGGTCGGCGTTGCATGGGTCACCGTGGCCTGAACCGTGAGGTCGGCGTCGTCTTCGGCGGCAACGATCCGGAAGCGTTCGCTCAGGCGCAGACACAGTTCGCGGCTGATGGCATTCGCGACCAGGCGCCGTTCCTTTTCATTCAGGGCGACGTCGCCGCGCGCGGGAAAGACGGTCGTCGCGATCCGGACCGTCTTCGCCGCCAGCAAATCCTTTTTGTTGACGCGAATCCGGGACTTGGTGACCAGCCCGTTGGCGTCCGACATCCGGTCGTAGCTCCCGAGCGAACCGGCTCGTTCGAGCGGCGCAGTTGCACACCCACCCAGCGCGAACGTGACGCACATCAGGGCCGCCCGTTGCAAGCGCATGGTCCCACTCACGTTCGGATGAGTTATTAGATAGATCACTCTAGTAATCACTCCCACACCCTCTGCACCCCGTCAACATAATTAGATGGAACTATCTAATTTTGATTTTATCGAGGCGGACACCCGTGCTAAATGAGGCTTCAAGAGGATGGGAGACGCGCGTTTTGAGGAAAGTCGACCCGGTCAAGCACGAGTTGAAGCGCGGCGAGATCATCGGCGCAGCGCTGCGCTGCTTCACCCGGGACGGCTTCCGCGGCGCCAGCACGACGGACATCTGCACCGAGGCCGGGATCAGCCCGGGCCACCTTTATCACTACTTCGAGAGCAAGGAGGCGATCATCGAGACGATGATCGACATGGGTCTCGCGCGTGCGGCAGGACGGTTCGAGCAGATCCTGGCCGCCCCCGACGTGATCGAGGCGCTGCTCGCCGATATCGAGGAAACCAGCCTGCGTTTCCGTCCCGCCCAGGCCCTCAACCTCGATGGCCTCGCGGAAGCCGCCCGCAATCCGGAATTCGCTAAAATGATCGCGCGGCACACCGATGCGGTACGCCGCATGTGGGGCGACTTCCTGCGCCAGGCACAAAGCCAGGGGCGGGTCGATCCGGGACTGGACCCGGATGCGACGGCGAACATCCTGATCGCCCTGATCGACGGATCCCGCGCGATGCCGATCCGAAATCCCAAGCTGGATATCAAGCAGAGCGTGGCGCATCTGAAGAAGATGCTCGTCCGCTTCCTGAGCCCGCCGGAAGCCCGGAGCGCCACGAGCAAGCCAAGCAGGCAGACCGGCCGTCCGCTCAAGCTGGTCAGGAAGCGCTAGACGGCAGCCAACGCGACGGCCACACGGCGATGTGAACCTCCCCACTCCAGGCGCCGAACGAAACGCCTTGACTTAGGAGCATATGCACTTACTTTGACGCTGGTAAGAGCATATGCTCTCATATAGATCAAAGGAACGGCGTCATGAGCGAAGCAACCGTTCTGGTCAGCGGTGCGACCGGACGAACCGGGGGCGCCGCCGTCGACGAGCTGCTCAAGATGGGCAGAATGTCGGCTCGCGGCTCGTGCTCGAATACCAGGCCGCCCTGACCAGCGGCGAGGGCCTGAGCGCAACCGTCATCGTCGACCACAATCCCGACGGATCGGTGACGCGCGTCAGCGTGCGAATGAGCCCGCTTGACGCAGTGCTGAAGCTTGCCGCCGGCCTGCGCGACCAGCTCGCGAAGCAATTGCCGGCAGATCTTTTTCTGTGAACTGAACGTCCTCGGACCGGCGGCGGGAATAAGCCCGCTGCGGCATGAGGCTCTGGAAAGGTAACTTATCATGGACATCAAGAACGCAACCGTCTTCATCACCGGTGCCAATCGCGGCCTGGGTCTGGCCTTTGCACGCGAGGCACGTCGCCGCGGGGCCGCGAAAGTCTACGCGGGCATGCGCAACACGGATGGCTTCAACGAGCCCGGCATGATCCCGGTGAAGATCGACGTGACGGATCCGGCCTCGATCAACGCTGCTGCCAAGATCGCCAACGATACGACGTTGCTCGTCAACAACGCCGGCATCGCCGCCTTGATCGACGGGCCCCTGTCGGCCGACGTCGTGGCACAATCGGCGCGCATGTTCGATACCAATTATTATGGCGTCGTGCGCGTCACCCAGGCCTTCGAACCGATCCTGTCGGCGAAGCCTGACGCCGCCATCATCAACGTGCTCTCCGACATCGTGTGGCTGCCGCGGCCGATTTTGACGCCCTATGCCGCGTCAAAGGCGGCGGCCTGGAGCTATACCAACCAGCTTCGTCTTCATCTGCGCGAGCGCGGCATCCAGGTTCTCGGCCTGCATGTCGGGTTCGTGGATACCGACCTGACCAACGGCATTGACGTGCCGAAAGCGAGCCCCGAGGACGTGGTGCGCCAGACCTATGACGCCCTCATCGCCGGCAAGAGCGAGGTGATGGCCGACAAGGGTACGGTGGTGCTGAAGGGCACGCTCGCAGCTGAGGTGCCCGGCTATATCACTCCGCCGCCGGGACTTTGAGAATACTGGTGCGCCCGCGCCACGCGTATATTGGTGGCGCGGGCCTTCGATGGAAATGGACGGGACAAGGAGATGTTGCCGGTGAGCAAGCCTCTGGGAATCGATCAATGCAACTGCTCCGCCATGAGGAAGGCCAACCGGCAGATCTCTCGCTTCTATGACGCCCATCTCGAGCCGGCGGGCCTGCGCATCACGCAATTCCTCACCCTGTCGGCGCTGAACGAGGTCGGTGGCGCCGCCGTCAATGCTCTCGCCGAGCGGCTCGACATCGAGCGGACGGCGATGGGCAAGATGGTCGGCTTTCTGGAACGCGACGGCCTGGTCCGAATCCGGCCCTCGCCCACCGATGGCCGAAGCCGCCTCATCGAGCTCACCGATGCCGGCCGGCGTCTTCACGGCAAGGCCGCCCCGCTCTGGCAGCGTGCCCAGCGCGAATTCGAGCAGTTGAACGGCGCGAAGAATGTCGCAGTGCTGCGGGGCGCCCTGCGAGACATGGTCGTCGGCGACATGAAGGCGGACTCATCCGAGGACTGAGCGCCGCCATCCGCTGATGGAAGGCAACGCCGCGCCCAGAACGCCCCGGCGGCACCTGATCAGCGCCGCCTCCCAGCCCGCCACCACCGCACCGAGCGTACCCCAGGTGCGGCAGTCTCGCTCCCCGGGCCGATCACTGCTTGCTCTTGAGCCGGCTGCGATGCGCTGCCTGCTTGGCACGGTTGCCGCAGACCGCCATGATGCACCATCGCCGCGCGCGCCTGCGCGTGTGATCGGCAAACAGCATCGTGCAGCTGTGGCCTTCGCACGCCTTCACGTCGGAAAAATCCTCCTCGCAGACGAATTTCGCCAGCGCTTCGCCGACCGGCAGCAGCAGGGATTCCGGCGATCGCCAGCGCCGCATCCTTTGCAGCGCAAGCCCGCCCTCGTCGTGACGTGGCACGATCTGCCGAAACGACTCGTCGCGCGCCAAGAGGCTGTTGAGCGGCCCGAGCTCGTGCAGCGCCTTCGCAGTGAGCGGCCGGCCAGCATGCTGCACAACGAAGCCTCGAAACCATTCGCGCAAGGCCCGGGCTTGATCCGCGACCTTGTCCAGTTCGCCGGGCAAGGCCCGCGCTTTCATCGCATCGAGCTCGTCAGACGGAACGAACCTGGCCTGGTCCAGCCAGTCGATCAGGCCATCGCCATCATTGATCCAATCGACGGGCGTATCGACCGGCGTCGCGATCGAATTGAGGAAATCGAGCCCGGGCGAGTCGGCGATGAACATGGCGGGCGGTCTGTCCATGAGCGGTCCCTGGCCGGACTGAAAGCGGCACACTTACGTAACCTGTAAAATTGCAATTGACAAGTTACTAGGTAGATAAGTAACCTGTCTGAACGAGATAACAGGTTACGTCCAGCAGTGGAGATGATCATGACCCGAACCACCTATCGCACCGCCAACGTCGACGGCTTGAAGGTGTTCTATCGCGAGGCCGGCCCCGCCGGTGCGCCGAAGCTCCTGCTGCTGCATGGCTTCCCGAGCGCCGGCCACATGTTCCGTGACCTGATCCCGCTGCTCGCGGACAAATTCCATATCGTCGCGCCGGACCTTCCCGGCTTCGGTCAGTCCGACATGCCCGCGCGCGAAAGCTTCCGCTACACCTTCGACAATGTCGCGCGCGTGATCGAGCGCTTCACCGAGGTCATCGGCTTCGATCGCTTTGCGGTTTACGTTTTCGATTATGGCGCGCCGACTGGTTTCCGGCTTGCGCTCAGCCATCCCGAGCGGATCACGGCAATCATCTCGCAGAACGGCAACGCCTATGAGGATGGCCTGAGCGACGGCTGGACTCCGATCAAGGCCTATTGGCAGGATCCGTCACCAGCCAACCGCGAGGCGCTTCGCGCCTTCCTCACGCCGGAGGCCACGAGCTGGCAATACACGCATGGCGTCACCGACGCGGCCCTGGTGTCGCCGGACGGCCAGAACCTCGACAATTTCTATCTCGCGCGCCCGGGCTCGGATGACGTGCAGCTCGACTTGATGGGCGACTACAAGAGCAACGTGGCGCTTTATCCGTCATTCCAGAATTATTTCCGCACCCACAAGCCGCCATTCCTCGCGGTCTGGGGCAAGAACGATCCGTTCTTCATTCCGCCCGGCGCCGAGGCGTTCAAGCGCGACAATCCCAACGCCGTCGTCCAATTCTTCGACACCGGTCATTTCGCGCTGGAGACGCACGCACGGGAGATTGCCAACGCCATGCGTACGTTCCTGGGATGAGATGCGTGGTGACCCGCCCTACTGCGCGTGAGCGAAAACTTTGGCGACGCTCGCTCCCGCCGACTTCTGCTGCTCGCGAAACGCGCTGATCGCCATGTGCACGAGATGCAGCTTGCCCTTCACTGCGGGCGAAATGTCGAACGGGTAGGCGTCACTCATCCCCAGCGAGCGGTTGAGCTCGTTGAGGCCACGGGCGAGCGGCATCCACAAAGCGAGCAGCGCTTCGAAGTCGCTCTCCAGATAAGGATCGGTCAAGGTCTGCCGCGAGCGCTCATCGAGCGACAACGGCAGACCTGCGAGCGAGTCGAGCGTCGAGACGATGTGCAGGAAATGCGCAAACGTCTCCGCCCAATCTTCCCAGGGATGGGACGTCGCGTACTCGCTGATAAACCCCATCCGATCGTAGGAACGATCGAAGCGGCCATGATAGCTGTTGATCGCAAACTGGTAATCCTGCGTTTCGTCACCAAAGATCAGTTTGAACGGCGCCTGGAGTGTCGTGCCGTTGACGAGCAGCTCCCAATAGAAGTGACCAATCTCGTGCCGGAAGTGCCCCAGCAGAGTGCGGTACGGCTCCCGAAACGCCACACGGCGGGACTCGCGCTCGACATCGTCGGCTTCCGCGAGGTTGAGCGTGATGAGACCCGAAAGATGCCCGGTGAGAATAGGACTGGTCTCATCCGAGAGGATGTCGAATGCCACCGGCGCGCCATCACCCGGCGTGAGCGGGAGCCGAAGACGCGCGAGATCGTAGACAAGACGGCGCTTGGCCTCCTCCATCCGACGCCACAGCATGATGTTCCTGGGGCTGCCGAGATTCGGGATGGTGCGCGTGAGACGGCAGGAGCCGCAATACGGATCCGATTCCTCGGCGCACCAATTGCAACCGATGACGTCGCGATTCCGGCAGGACTGTTTGAGCGAAAGCTCCGTCATCTCGATGCATGAGGGGTCGAACAGCAATCCGTCGCCGCAGTTCGCGCACACGACGTGCTCGAACGTCACGGCATGTCGACACGACGGGCACTGGAATTCTCTCATACGTCGCAGTCCCAAAACGAAAGTCGCGCGAGGCGATCCGCCGTCAATCCATGTGCAACAACACTGGATTGAACGGCGGGTTCCTTTGTTCTCGATCGAGGAACCTTTGCCGCATTTTCCTGTTGGCACCGCGATCGATGATTGAGGAGGACCAAGATGAAAAAGCTCGCTCTCACATGTGCACTTGCGGTTGCAGCCGCCACCGCCGCGCATGCCGCGACAACCACTGTGAAGTCGGCGCCGTCGGAAAGCTGGACGGTGACCAATTACTACAAGCAGGCCGTTTACGACCCTAAGGAAAGCAAGATCGGCGACGTCGACGACGTGCTCGTCGACAAGTCCGGCAAGATCACTGGCCTCGTTCTCGGTGTCGGCGGATTCCTGGGCGCTGGCGAAAAGGACGTCATCGTGCCGTTTACCGCGGTCAAGACCACCAAGAAGAACGACAAATGGTGGCTGACGATCGACGAGAGCAAGGACACGCTCAAAGAGGCGCCGGGCTTCAAGTACGACAAGGCCAGCACAACCTGGGTGCCCGAGAAGAAATAAGTTCGACCGCATAAAGCAATGCCGCCGTCGACAATCGAGTCGACGGCGGCATGTTGAGGTCAGCCGTTATCGGCGAAGTGCTCAGTTCCGCGGAGCGGTTGCTGCCGCCGACCGGGCCTGCCGCGGGGCGGCGGGTGCGCCGGGTTCGGCCATCGGAGCTGCCGGAGCGCGCGAGCGCATGATGGCGGCGTCGATTTCGCCGATGACGCGGCGCTGGATCGTCTCGTTCTTGTCGATCGAGATGTGGCCGACGCCGGTGCCGCGCACGTCGACATTGTCGAGCTTGCCGCGCAGGCCAGCCGCGGCCCGCACCGGCTCGCCAGGGCCGTCGCCGATATAGATGTTGATGTAGCGCTCGGCGCCGGTCGACAGCTTGGTCTTGAACACGGAGTCGAGGCCGATCGCGAGCTTCACGGGAACGCCGAGCTGGTTGAGCTTGGCGATCATGTCCGGCAGCGCGGTCGCGCCGGAGGAATGGCCGACCAGGATGATGGTCCTGACGCGGCCGGCCCTGTAGTCGGCCGCGGCTTCATTTGCGAGCGAGGACCAGGACACGAAGTTGGCGACGGTCACCGGAATGCCCTGCGCCTGGAGGCGGGAGCCGATCGTGTCGAGCCCGAGCGAGAAGATGTTGAGCACGCCGCGGAGCAGGTAGACATGCGTGGTCGCGGCCGCAGCCTGGCTCGGCGCTGCCTTGGCAGGGGCCGGGCTGATGGCAACAGCTGACAGCAGGAGCAGGCAGATCGCCCACATCCGGAGGGCGGGCAATTGGCTGGCGCCGGCGGTGTGACGGCCGTTCGGTCTCATCGATCTTTTCCCTGGGGACATACGCTTTGCGATTGGCCGGAATCGTAGCCATGGCCTGCTCGCAGACGCAACAAAGAGGCGCGTGAACGGCAATCTTAGCCACAGCCCGTGACCATCGCGCAACACTTGCCCGAAACCTGCCACCGAAGGGCCTGTTTTGAGACCATTTTCCTCCGGCCAATTGCGACCGGGCAAGGGCATTCCTATCTCAGGGCTCCGCTGACCTGCCCGCCCGGGCAGGTTCCAGCCTCCCCCTCCCCACCCGACCGGCCATCATGTCCTCCATCATTTCCGTCGCCAATTTGTCGAAGACCTATGGGTCCGGCTTCAAGGCACTCAAGAACGTCAATCTCGACATCAAGCGCGGCGAGATCTTTGCGCTGCTCGGGCCCAACGGCGCCGGCAAGACCACGCTGATCTCGATCATCTGCGGCATCGCCAATCCGAGCGAGGGCAAGGTTCTCGTCGGCGGCGAGAACATCCAGACCTCCTATCGCAAGGCGCGGTCGCTGATCGGCTTGGTGCCGCAGGAACTGCACACCGACGCCTTCGAGAGCGTGTGGGCGACCGTGAGCTTCTCCCGCGGCCTGTTCGGCAAGCCGAAGAATCCTGCGCACATCGAGAAGGTGCTGAAGGACCTCTCGCTGTGGGACAAGAAGGACAGCAAGATCATCACGCTCTCCGGCGGCATGAAGCGCCGCGTGATGATCGCGAAAGCGCTGTCGCACGAGCCGCAGATCCTGTTCCTCGACGAGCCCACCGCCGGCGTCGACGTCGAGCTGCGCAAGGGCATGTGGGAAGTGGTGCGCACGCTGCAGCAATCCGGCGTCACCATCATCCTCACCACGCACTACATCGAGGAAGCCGAGGAGATGGCCGACCGCATCGGCGTCATCAACAAGGGCGAGATCGTGCTGGTCGAGGACAAGGCGACCTTGATGTCGAAGCTCGGCAAGAAGCGGCTGACGCTGCATCTGCAGGGCAAGGTCACCGCGCTGCCGGAGAGCCTCGCCCATTACGAGCTCGACCTCTGCGACAACGGCGCGACGCTGGTCTACGACTACGACACCAAGGGCGAGCGCACCGGCATCACCAGCCTGCTCAGCGATTTGCGCACCGCCGGCATCCGTTTCAACGATCTCGATACGACGCAATCGTCGCTCGAGGACATCTTCGTCGACCTCGTGAGGACGTCATGAACCACCGCGCCATCCGCGCCATCTATCTGTTCGAAATGGCACGCACCTGGCGCACGCTGCTGCAAAGCATCGTCTCGCCTGTGGTCTCGACCTCGCTCTATTTCGTGGTGTTCGGCGCCGCGATCGGCTCGCGCATCAGCCAGGTCGAGGGCGTCAGCTACGGCACCTTCATCGTGCCGGGCCTGATCATGCTTTCGGTGCTGACCCAGAGCATCGCCAACGCCTCGTTCGGCATCTACTTCCCGAAATTCACCGGCACGATCTACGAGATCCTGTCGGCGCCGATCTCCTATTACGAGATCGTGCTCGGCTATGTCGGCGCCGCCGCGACCAAGTCGATCATTCTGGGCCTGATCATCCTGGCGACCGCCGGGCTGTTCGTGCCGCTGCACATCCAGCATCCGTTCTGGATGCTGACCTTCCTGGTGCTGACGGCGGTGACGTTCAGCCTGTTCGGCTTCATCATCGGCATCTGGGCCGACGGCTTCGAGAAGCTGCAGATGATCCCGATGCTGGTGGTGACGCCGCTGACCTTCCTCGGCGGCAGCTTCTATTCCATCGACATGCTGCCGGCTACCTGGCGCTCGGTGGCGCTACTCAACCCGGTCGTCTACCTGATCTCCGGCTTCCGCTGGAGCTTTTACGAGATCGCCGATGTCAGCGTCGCCGTCAGCATCTGCATGACGACGGCATTCCTGGTGATTTGCCTTGCCGTGATCTGGTGGATTTTCCGGACGGGGTACCGGCTGAAGAATTGATTGTCATTCCGGGGCACGCGATGCGTGAGCCCGGAATGACGGGAAGTTACCGGTAACAGTGGAAGCGGTTGTAGCCGTCGTAAAAGCCGCGGCAGCGGCGATGGCCGTGATAGGGAATGCCGAGGATACCATCCACGGCACCTACGGCTCCGCCGACACCGGCCCCGACCACGCCTCCGACAGCGCCGCCCACCGGTCCGGCGATGCGGTTGCCTTCATAGGCGCCATCCTGAGCGCCGCGCACGATGCCTTGAGCGTGGCCGGGACGCGGCAGGCACGTCAGGGTCAGAACGATAGCGGCGCCTGCAAGGAGCAAGCGGCCGGGTAAACCGGCCGGCAACGACGCGGCGGTGACACGAACTTTGTTCATCACGTTTCCTAAGGGGTAAGCCCGCGGCGAAAGCCGCCGGCAAAGGTGGGCTCGCTTTCAACGCCTATGCGGCCAATTGGTTGCGTGTTCATGACAAATTGCCGCCATCATGAACGGACGCGCTCGCGAAAATGTCAGCATTGCCGCCGGCCACGCGGCACAAAGCGGCCTTGCTTACGCCCGGCATCGCGTTAACGATGGCAATAAGGTTAGCTTTGCGGGCCGCTGGAACGAAAGCCGGATTGCAGGCATAGTGCACGCCGGGGGACGGAGAGCCGCGGCGCCTTGCACGAACAGGCCGGAGGCCAGAACTCAAATGCGTTTCCAGATGCGTTCATATTTCATAGCTTTCACCTCCCTGATGCTTTTGAGCGCCGGCACCGCGCAGGCCAAGGTCGAGATCACCGTCGACAAGGACAATCAGCAGATGACCGTCGCCGTCGACGGCGTCGCGCGCTATCACTGGCCGGTGTCGACCGGCATCCCTTCGCGCGAGACCCCGGGCGGCTCGTTCCGCACCTTCCGCATGGAAGAGGATCACTACTCCAAGGAATTCGACGACGCGCCGATGCCGCATTCGATCTTCTTCACCAAGGTCGGGCACGCCATCCATGGCACCGACTCGGTTGGCCGTCTCGGCACGCCGGCCTCGCATGGCTGCGTACGGCTGTCGCGCCAGAATGCCTCGACGCTGTACGCGCTGGTGCAGCAGCAGGGCGTGCTCAACACCACGGTGACGCTGACCGGCTCGGCGCAGGTCGCGCTCGCCCGCAATCCGCGCGGCCGCAACCCCACAGCCGTCGCCCGCGCCCCGCAGCAGCCTGCCGAAGAGCAGTACGCCACATCAGGCGATCCCGTGAACCTGACGCCGCAGGCCGCACCCGCCCGCCGCTACATGCCGCAGGACGATAACTACATTTATCCCGCCGACGGCAGCGACACCGGCGCGCGCTATCCGGCACCGCGCGGCAGCCGCCCGCTCTATGACGCGCAGGTCTATCAACAGCAGCAGCCGCAGCAGTACTACAATCAGGGCAATGGCCAGCAGGGCACCTATTATCAGCCCCAGCCCCGGCAGTTTTATCAGCCGCGCGGTTACTACCAGAACTGATTCTATCTGAACGCGGCGTCGCCGCGTTCGACGATTTTTCGCACAACGTCGACGAAGGCACGGGCGACCGGCTCCAGGATTTCCGGTCCGGTCGCCGTGAGATCGTCCGACGGCGTGTGGAACGTGCGATGGCGGCCCGCCATGCCGAGGAAATTGGTGTAGCCGGCCGCGTGCACGTCGCGCAGTTCGCCGACTGCCTGCTTCTCCGTCACCAGATGTTTTGCGGCGACCTTTGCAAAAGCCTCATCGGTCAGAGCGACCGCGGATTTGCTCAGCACGAGATAGCGCTCCTCCTCGGGCCGATCAATGCGGGCGCCTTCCGCAAAGGCATAGCAGGCGTTCGATGAACCGAAATGGATCCACGCCAGCGTATTCTTCGGCGCCGGTGCGCCGTTCTTCAGGAACAGCTCCATGCCGCCATGGCCGATCTCGTGGCCGGCGGTGGCGATGAAGACAAAATGGGCCGGCCATTTTTCGGCGGCGGCGGTCCGCGCAAGTGCGAGGAAATTGGCAATGCCGGGGCCACGTTCGCAAACGCAAGTGTACCAGCCGGTCATCGGCGTGGAGACGACGATGACTGGCCCGGCGCCGATCTCTGCGACGACGTTGCGGCTAGCGACATCGCGCGCGTAATGGCCCTTGACGTCCAACGTCACTGCCGCGCCTGACGCAAGCGCGCGCTCGAACGTACCGCGCGACTTGGCACCGACCACGATCACCGGCACCGGCCAGGGCGCATCCTCCTGCGTGACATTGTAGGCGAAGCGCTCATCGGCGGGATTACCGATCATCAGGAGGATCGCCGCGGGCTTTTCCGCGGCGGCTTCCGTGATCGCCGCGCGATGATTTGGGCCGAGATAGGCACCGCGATCGAACGGCAGGTCGAGCAAAAGGATCTTTCCGGCGACATCGCCGTCGCGCGCCAGCGGCGCGGCAAGATGGAAGCTCGCTCTGTCCTCCGGCGGCCACCAGAACGGCGTCGCCTCGACGCTCGTGCCAGTCGCCTCAGCACTTGCCTGCTCGACGACATATTGCCGGCCGAGGACGACGGGCTGGAAGCTGACGTCGAACCCGGCCTGCTTCATCTCGCCCGCGATCCAGTCGGCGGTCGCGCGGTCACCGGGCGAGCCGAATCGGTGCAGGCCGAAGGAGGCATAGCGCGCCACGTCCTCGTAGAGACTGGCGCCGGAGAGCACGTCCTTGGCTGCTGCTTGTCCGGCCATGAGAACCGTCATGAGAACCGTCATGATCGCGATGATGATGTGCCGCATGTGAATGGCTCCCTGAACCGATGCTCTTTTTTGAGAGCTAGTTTCCGCCTTCCACGGCCGCCGTCAACCACCTGTCGACTACGAAGCTGGACGAACCCGGCAATCATTTCATAATCTCCTCCTTTCACGTCCTCTCATTTGGGCTCCGAACCTTGATGCCGTCACGTGCCACGACAATCCTGACCGTGCTCTCGGTTCTCACTGCAGGACAAGCCATGACCTTACAAGCTGTGGCCTTTGATCTCGAGGCCCATCGCGGCGGGCGGGCGCTGTTGCCGGAAAACACCCTGCCGGCCTTCGCCAACGCGCTGTCGATGGGAGTGGACACGCTGGAGCTCGATGTCGCCATCACCGCCGATGGCGGGGTCGTCATCTCGCATGAACGCGGGCTCAATCCCGATCTCGCACGGGACGTGAACGGTAGCTATATCGCGCCACCCGGTACGCCCTTCGTGAAGCTGCGGCTCGAAGAGATCAAGAGCTATGACGTCGGCCAGATCCGGCCCGACAGCGCCTATGCCAAGCAATTCCCCGAACAGCGCGCCGTGCCGGGGACGCGCATTCCTACGCTGGAGCAGCTGTTCGCGCTGGTGCGCAAGTCCGGCAACACGCGCGTGCGCTTCAACATCGAGACCAAGATCGATCCGAACCATCCGGACGAGTCGCTCGGCCCGCAAGCTTTCGTCACGAAGCTGCTGGGACTGATCGAGACCGAAAAATTCTCCGACCGCGTCATGATCCAGTCGTTCGACTGGCGCACCTTGCAGCTGGTCCAGCAGCAGGCCCCTGATATGCCGACGGTGTACCTGACACTCCAGCGCGGCCCGGGCCAAACCGTCGCGCTCGACAAGGCGACCAACTGGACGGCGGGTTTCAGTCCGGCCGATCACGGCGGCTCGCTGCCGGCCACCATCAAGGCTGCGGGCGGCGCGATCTGGTCGCCCTATTTCGGCGATGTGACGGCGGCGCTGATCACTGAAGCCCACGGGCTCGGACTGCGCGTGGTGGTCTGGACGGTCAACAAGCCCGAAGACATCGCGCGCATGATCGATCTCGGCGTCGACGGAATCATCTCGGACAGGCCGGACCTGCTGCGACAGGTCGCCGGCGAGAAGGGAATTGCGCTGCCGGCGGCGACGCCGGTCGAGCCGTAAGCTTCGGTCTCGTGTCCCGGACGCGGTGCAGCGTGCAACGCTGCTCCGCAGCGCCGGGACCCAGAAAGCCGCGATGGGCCCCGGCTCTGCAGCGCATCACTTCGTGCTGCGCTGCGTCCGGGGCACGAGACCGTTAATGGCGCGAAGCCTACTCCCCGTCCCTCAAGCGCCGATACAGCGCACCAAGAATGTTGGAATAATCGTCGGTCCAGACCCGCACCCTGTCGTCGGCTTCGGTCAGCTCCCAGACCTTCGAAGAGGCGAGCTTGCCGACATCGGCTTCCTCGCGCGCGGAGATGACGACGTCGGTCGAGAAGATGTAGTCCGCGTCGCGCCCGGAATCCTCGTTGTAGACCCAGCTCTTCAAATCGTTGGCGTCGGCAATGCCGACCACGACGGTCTCGAGATCGAGGTGCCGGTTGGAGACGTGCATCACCACGGCGCCGTGGGGCGCGAGCTTGTCCTTGTAGATCTTCATCGCCTCTTCGGTGGCAAGATGAATCGGGATCGCATCGGACGAATAGGCATCGACGATGATCAAATCATAGGCGCCGTCGGGCTCCTTGGCGAAGGTGAGACGGGCGTCGCCGATCACCGGTTTCAGGCCCGGCATGCAGCTCGAGATGTAGCGGAAATTCTTCGGGTCGCTTGCGGCGTCGACCATGGACTGGTCGATCTCAAAGAAGGTCCAGCTTTCGCCAGGCTCAGCGGCGCAGGTGAGCGTGCCGGAGCCGACGCCGATCGCCGCGACCTTGAGCGGTGCGCCCTTGCGCTCGCGGATCGCGGTGATGGCCTGACCAATGCCGCCGTCCTTGTGGTAATAGGTGATCGGCTCGGGCCGGCCGGTGACCGGCGTGCCGTCGTTGTTGCGGAAGCGCTCGGCGCCGTGGATCGTGGTGCCGTGCATCAGCACGTGGAAATAGCCGCCGGGCGTCTCCACGATCTTGTGCACGCCGAAGAAGCTGCGCACGGTGGTGACGCGCCCCTCGTCCGCCGGATATATCCGGATCAGCGCCAGCGCCAGCGCGACGGTGACAAAAATCTTCCAGCGCCCGGCATTGAGCGCCAGCGTCAGCAGCGCGGCGAGCACGCCGACGGAGCCGGCGACCCAGACGCGGTGATCTTCGAACCAGGTCGAAAGAGTGCCTGTCGAATAGGACGGCGCGACCAGCGCGATCACGAGCACGACGAGCAGGAGCCAGTAGCCGTTGATGAAGCGCGCGAGGCGCTCGTTCTGCGACGGCCGGCACAGCGCCGCGAACGCGATCAGGATCGGGTATTCGGCGATCCACGAGAAGGTGAAGGGCGCGACGAGGCCGGCAAACAGGCCGCCGACCATGCCGCCGAACGACAGCGCGACATAGAAGCCGGTGAGATATTTGGCTGCGGGGCGGGTCCGCGCCAGTTCGCCGTGACAAGCCATGGCGATGACGAAGAAGCACAATTGATGACCGCCGAGCGTCAGCAGCAGATTCTGCTCGCCGCCGAAGGCGAGCAGGAAAATGACGCCCGCGATCGCGACCGGCTGGAGCATCAGCATCCATTTGTGCGGCAGCAAGGGCCGCGACTGGAACACCACCACCCAGGTGAGCAGATACAGCGACAGCGGCAGCACCCAGAGCAGTGGCGCAGCGGCGACGTCGGTCGAAATGTGCGCGGTGACGGCGATGAGCAGGCCCGACGGCACTGCGGCGAGGAAGATCCAGCGCAGCCGCGTCACGAGGCCTGGCGCCGGCGCGTTGATCTCCTCGGTTCGCGCATCGGCCACCGCCAGCTTCGGCGAGCGCAGCAGCAGCACGCCGCAAGCGGCAATCAGCAGAATCAGCAGGCCATAGCCGCCGGTCCAGAACCGGTTCTGCGTGTGCAGCGTGAACATCGGCTCCAGCAGGAACGGATAGGACAACAGCGCGAGGAAGCTGCCGATGTTGGAGGAGGCATAGAGGAAATAGGGATCGTGGCCGGCGGGATGGCCGGTGCGGACGAACCAGGCTTGCAGCAGCGGATTGTTGGCGGCGAGCGCGAAGAACGGCAGCCCGATCGAGACCACGAACAGACCGAGCAGCCAGAACGCATAGCCCGAAGCCGGCGGATCGCCATAGGCGGTGGCGACACCGAGCGGCAGCGTAACGAAAGCCAGCACCAGCAACAGAAGATGCACCACGACAGGAACGACGCGATTCCTGACCTGCATCAGCAGGTGCGCGTAGGCGTAGCCGGCCAGCAACAGCGACTGGAAGAACACCATCGCCACCGACCACACCGCAGGCGAGCCGCCGAGCCGCGGCAGCACCATCTTCGTGAACAGCGGCTGCACCGAGAACAGCAGCAGCGCACTGACGAAGATCGCAGCGGTGTAGACCGTCAGCAGCAGCCGGTTGCGCGACGAGGACGGCTGCTCCGCGGCGGCGGGTTGCACGATCGAATCCATGGAAGCTCCAGCAAAACCCCGGCGGGCGCCGGACGGGCGCAATGGAGCACACGGCGCCTGAACGGGCAATAAAGGGGCTCGTGATGTTGCAGCGGGGAATGCCTGATATACAGATGTCATTCAGGGTCTGGTTTTTTGGACCAGCCGGGAATGACCGCGGAACAGCAAGAATCCATCATGACCGAAACCGACGTCATCATCATTGGCGCTGGCCATAACGGCCTCACCTGCGCGGCCTATCTCGCGATGGCGGGCCTGCGCGTGCGCGTGGTCGAGCGCCGCAAGGTGGTCGGCGGGGCCGCGGTCACCGAGGAGTTTCATCCCGGGTTCAGGAATTCGGTCGCGGCCTATACGGTGAGCCTGCTCAATCCGCAGGTCATCCGTGACCTCAAGCTCGCCGAACAGGGCCTGCGTGTCGTCGAACGGCGCGCCCAGAATTTCTTGCCTGCGCCGGATGGCACCTACCTCCTCACCGGCGAGGGGCGAACGCAAGCGTCGGTGGCGCGGCTCAGCGCGCATGATGCGGAGGCGCTCGACGGCTTCTCGCGCGAGCTGGAAGAGATCGCCGACGTGCTCAGGCAATTCGTGCTGCGGGCGCCGCCGAACCTCATTGACGGTTTTGGCACGAATGCGATCCGCGAGGGCATGAACGCATTGCAGAGCGCCAACATCCTGCGCGGCCTGACGCTGGAGCAAAGCCGCAGCCTGCTCGACCTCTTCACCCGCTCGGCCGGCGAGATGCTGGACGAGCGGTTCGAGCACGATCTGGTCAAGGCGCTGTTCGGCTTCGATGCCATCGTCGGCAACTATGCCAGCCCCTACGCGGCGGGCTCGGCCTATGTGATGCTGCACCACGCCTTCGGCGAGGTGAACGGCAAGAAGGGCGTCTGGGGCCACGCCATCGGCGGCATGGGCGCGATCACGCAAGCCATGGCACGCGCCGCGCGCGACCGTGGCGTCGCGATCGACACCGATGCGGGCGTGCGCGAGGTGATCGTCGAGCGCGACCGTGCGGTCGGCGTGGTGCTGGAAAACGGCGAGACGATCCGCGCCAAATATGTCGCGGCCAACGTCAATCCAAAACTGCTCTATACGCGGCTGATCGCGGCCGACGCCCTGCCCCAGGATTTCCTGACCCGCATCCGGCACTGGAAGAATGGCTCCGGCACCTTCCGCATGAACGTGGCGCTGGACCGCCTGCCCTCCTTCACGGCGCTGCCCGGCGACGGCGATCATCTCTCCTCCGGCATCATCCTGGCGCCCAGCCTCGGCTACATGGACCGCGCCTATCTCGATGCGCGCGCGCAAGGCTGGAGCAGGTCACCTATCGTGGAGATGCTGATCCCCTCGACGCTCGACGACACGCTGGCTCCGGAAGGAAAACACGTCGCGAGCCTGTTCTGCCAGCACGTCGCGCCGGAGCTTCCCGATGGAAAATCCTGGGACGATCATCGCGACGAGGTCGCCGATCTCATGATCGCGACGGTGGACAAATACGCACCGGGTTTTGCGTCAAGCGTGCTCGGCCGTCAGATCCTCTCCCCGCTCGATCTCGAACGGCAGTTCGGCCTGTTAGGGGGCGACATTTTTCACGGCGCTCTTAGCCTGAACCAGCTGTTCTCGGCGCGGCCGATGCTGGGCCATGCCGATTATCGCGGCCCCCTAAAGGGCCTCTATCATTGCGGCTCCGGCGCCCACCCCGGCGGCGGCGTCACTGGCGCCCCCGGCCACAACGCCGCGCAGACGATCTTGCGGGATCACCGCTCGCTGTTCGGAAGCCGTGGATAGGTCTGTGGATGGGCTGTGCACCGGCTGTTGGCAGAGCGGTGCGGAAAGCGGTGACTTGTCGGGCTAGATACCCCGGCACAAGCTGTGGAAAAGGCGCGGGATAAGCAGGGTATAAGACGGTGGATGGCACCCGAACAGTGAGTGGACAGGCTGTAGACGTCCGGTAGTGAATCGCATGATCGACGAGAAGAGAAATGCAGAAGACATCCGCTGGAGCGAGCAGGTTGCCGCGTCGATCGTAGACGAGTTGCTGGTCGCGAAACTGATATCGGAAGATCAGGCTGAGTGGGCGCGCCAGATCGTCGCCCAAGACATTCATATCCAGCCGATCTCCGGCTCTAGGCCACCAAATTCGAACTGAGGCACCACCGGGCATTCGGTAGTGTCTCAGTTGGCTTGGCGGTAAGCTTCGCCAGGGAGGGGTACTGAGAGATGAAAGACGCGTGGATTCCAGTTATTGGTGCGGGAGCGGTGGCGATCATTTCGCTGACGGGCGCCATTTACCTGCGCTCATCCACGCAAGTGGGCGAGATCGGTGCCCGATGGAATCAAGCTGCCGCGATTCTGGTTGGCGCAGCGGTTGCTATGGCTGCCACCCGCTTTGGGAGCCTGGATTGGTATTTTGCCATTCCCTTAGGGGCGGTAGCGTTTGCTGCTATCCGCTTCCCGGTTTATGCGCGCCATAGCAAAAATGCGAATCATCAAAATCGCGACGAGATTTCGAACTGAGACCCTAGCGGGCATTCGGTGTGTCTAAGTCTGGAAGGGACCAACCTTGCAAGAGAGGCAACACCACTATGTTGCACATTCAAACTAGCTTTCAGGACACGCCCGGCGACGGCTACTATTTCGTGCTTCTCCATGAAGGGCGAAATCTGAGCGATCAGATCAACGACCTCGGCTTAAAGGACGGAGATCTTGTGCTGCTTTGGGAGCCTGGTTGTGGAGACCACACTGTCGAGGCAAGACTTTTGTTCAACTACCGTCATCCGATGACTGCCGATGGTAGGCTTTGGGCTAAGGAAATTTCAGACTGAGCATTACAGGGCATCCCTGTGAAAACGCCCGCCCAAACGACCTCGCCCGCCGGGGGCCAATTCCCCCGTGCGGGCGATCGTCAGGAACAGCCTATGAAGAAATCAGTCCCACTGGGAAATGGGGGGCGGAAATTACTTCAAGGAGCTGCTAATCGAACCGAACTTGTCGTTCATCGTACTGCCCAGGCTGTTCACCACGGTGATGATCGCCAACGCGATACCGGCCGCGATCAGGCCGTATTCGATAGCGGTCGCACCTGATTCGTCGGACCAGAACTTCAAAACCATGCGCTTCAAGACTCGCCTCCATTTCCATTCCAAGGTGTATTGGTTAGTTCCAACATCCGGAAATATACGGAGCACAACCTGCGGTCAGGTTAAGCCCGCAATTGCAAGTTATGCGAAAAATTGGGAACAAAAGTTCCACGAATTGAACTCAACGGAACCCTAAATGCAGCCTTCTCCAACCCATCGCGCCAGCTTTTCGATCGGCACCGAGGCTGCGGCGAGGCGCGTCGTCGACGTGCTCACCGAGGTCTTTTTCGAAGGCGATGCGGCGGTCGCCGCGTTCGAGCGGCCGGACGGACAATGGGACGTCGCCCTGCATTTCGCCGAGGCACCGGACCAGGAATTGCTGCGCGAACTCGTTGCAACTTCAACAGGAAATGAGATCGCCGGGACGCTTGCCTTCGACACGGTCGAGGCCAGGGACTGGGTCAGGGCCAGCCTGGAAGATCTCGTCCCGGTCCCGGCCGGGCGCTTCGTCGTCCACGGCAGCCATGACCGTGACCGCGTCGCGCCGAACAAGCTCAGGATCGAGATCGAGGCGGCGCTCGCCTTCGGCACCGGCCATCACGGCACCACGCGCGGCTGTTTACTGTTGCTTGACCATGTCCTGAAGAGTTCCCACCCGAGGAACCTGCTCGACCTGGGCACCGGGACCGGAGTGCTGGCCATCGCCGCGGCGAAGGCGCTGCATCGCACGGTGCTGGCCTCTGACATCGATCCCCTCTCGGTGCGCGTGGCGGCCGAGAACGCGGCGCTGAATGAAACAGGTCAACATGTGCGGGTGATCTGCGCCACCGGCTTCGCCGCGCCGGATTTTGCGAGGTGCGGCCCGTTCGACCTGGTGCTGGCGAACATCCTGGCCAATCCGTTACGGCAGTTGGCGGGCCCGATGACGCGGCACCTTGCGCCAGGCGGGCGCGTCATCCTCTCAGGCCTGTTGACGCAACAGGCGCCAGCCGTGATCGCCGCCTACCGCGCGCGTGGCCTAGTGCCGCTGCGGCATCAGCGGATAGAGGGGTGGAGCAGCTTGTTGCTGCGGAAGATGGGGTAAGCGCGCTACTCCGCCGGCTTCTCGTCCCGGGGCATCGCGGGCTCACCTTGCAAGGCGCGCCTTGCGCGTCGCTCGGCGAAACGATTGATCATCTGGCTGATAAGGCCACGCGGCTTCTTGGGGAGTGCCGCGGCCGGGGCGCGGCGCGCCGGCGGCGAAATCTTCTCAAACGTGAACGCTGGCATCGTGTGTCCCCTCGCCATTGAGATGAACCACCTGCTCGAATTTCCCTGTTATCCGGACGAAGCGCAACTGCTGCATCCTGTACTCCACTCAATTCGAATGGAACCTTTTCAAGCACAGTCCATGCCAGTTGCGACCTCAAATGCGTCTACATTGCGGACTGATCCTCGTGATCCTAAACTGAGCCATGTTCGAAGCACACTTCCAGACATTCGAGGAGCCCGAGGCCGGCGTCGCATTGACGGCGCGGCTGGCCGCGCTCCGTGAAGAACTCGCCCGCCGCAAGCTGACCGGCTTCGTCATTCCGCGCGCCGACCAGCAGCAGAATGAATATGTCCCGCCATCGGAAGAGCGGCTGGCCTGGCTGACCGGCTTCACCGGCTCGGCGGGATTGGCCGTGGTGCTGACGCATGAGGCCGCCGTCTTCGTCGACGGCCGCTATACGATCCAGGCCGCCAAGCAGGTCGATGCAAAGGCCTGGGCGGTGGAATCGCTGATCGATCCGCCGCCGGAGAGCTGGGTCTCCGTGCACCTGAAAGCCGGCGACCGCCTCGGATTTGATCCGTGGCTGCACACTTCTTCGGCAGCCGAGCGCCTGTCCGCGGCCTGCGCCAAGGCCGGCGCCGAGCTGGTCGCGGTCGACAGCAATCCGGTCGACGCCATCTGGCAGGACCGGCCGCAGCCGCCGCTCGCCCCGGTCGCCGTGCACAGCCTGCAAAATGCCGGCGTCGCCGAGGCCGAGAAGATCACGCAGATCAGAGGCGAGATCGGCAAGCTCGGCGTCGACGCGCTGGTGCTCTCCGACAGCCACGCCGTGGCCTGGACCTTCAACATCCGCGGCGCCGACGTCGCGCATACGCCGCTGCCGCTGTCCTACGCGCTGGTGCCGAAGGAGGGACGTCCGACCGTCTTCATCGACCATCGCAAGCTCTCCAACCTCGCGCGCGACCACCTCGAGCAGTCCGCCGACGTGCGCGAGCCCGATGCGATGGCGCCAACGCTGATGGCGCTGGCAAAAAGCGGCGCCGCGATCGCGCTCGACAATGCCACCGCGGCCGATGCGCTGAGCCGGCTGATCGCGGGCGCCGGCGGCAAGCCAGTGCGCGGCAGCGATCCGATCGCGCTGCTCAAGGCGGTCAAGAACGCGACCGAGATCAAGGGCACGCAGACGGCGCATCGCCGCGATGCCGTGGCGCTGGCGCGCTTCCTCGCATGGATCGATCGCGAGGCGCCGAGCGGCAAGCTGACCGAGATCGACGCAGTCGAGGCGCTCGAAACATTCCGCCGCGACACCGGCGCGCTGAAGGACGTCTCGTTCCCGACCATCTCGGGCACCGGGCCGAACGGCGCCATCGTGCACTACCGCGTCACCCGCAAGAGCAACCGGCGGATCGCGCCCGGCGATCTCCTGCTGATCGATTCCGGCGCGCAGTATGAAGACGGCACCACCGACGTCACGCGGACGATGGCCGTCGGCGAGCCGACGGACGAGATGCGCGACCGCTTCACCCGCGTGCTGCGCGGCCATATCGCGATCGCGCGCGCGGTGTTCCCCGACGGCGCAAATGGCGCGCAGCTCGACACGCTGGCGCGGCAATATCTCTGGGCCGCCGGCGTCGATTTCGAGCACGGCACCGGCCACGGCGTCGGCAGCTATCTCAGCGTTCACGAGGGGCCGGCGCGGATCTCGAAACTCGGCACCACGCCGCTGAAGCGCGGCATGATCCTCTCCAACGAGCCCGGCTACTACAAGACCGACGGCTTCGGCATCCGCATCGAGAACCTCGAGCTGGTGGTCGAAGCCAGTATCAAGGGCGCCGAGAAGCCGATGAACGCATTCGAGACGCTGACCCTGGCGCCGATCGATCGCCGGCTGATCGACGTCACGATGCTGGGCAAGGACGAGCTCGCCTGGCTGAATGCTTACCATTCGCGCGTGAGGGCCGAGGTAGGGCCGGCGCTGGATGAGGCGACGAAGGCGTGGCTCGATCAGGCAACGGCAGAGCTGAAGGCATAAGGTCGTCGCTCTACCGCGCATAGCGCTACGCGATTTGCGCAAGGCTCTTTCTCCACCCCCGCTGTCATTCCCCGCGAAAGCGGGGAATCCAGTATTCCAGAAACAGCAAACGTACGCGGAGAAGCCGCGGCGTACTGGATCGCCCGATCAAGCCGGGCGATGACACCGAATTTGTGCTCCGGGCAACGCGCCCAATCGGTCGCCAACGTGCCCTCATCATAACCGTCCCGGAATCGGTATAGCCGCATTCCGAAACACCGATATCCGTCTTGTGCGAGCACGCTACAGTCCGATTCGAATTTCAACGAGACGGACAATTATGCACGGCATGATCAGCAAGCCGCCCGGAGCGGCCACCAACATCGCGACCTCGCGCGTGGTGTTGCTGCTGCTGGTCGTCATGACCGGGATCGCGCCGATCTCGCTCTACATCCTGGTTCCCGCCCTTCCCGTGCTGGCGACGACATTCGGCCGCGACATCTCGATCGCGCAGATGACGGTGTCGCTCTACATGGTCGGCATCGCGATGTCGCAGATCATCATGGGGCCGCTGTCGGACAAATTCGGCCGGCGCCCGGTGCTGCTGTCCGGCCTCGCGCTGATGGTCGCAGCGAGCATCGCCTGCATCTTCGCGGAGACCCTGCCACAGCTGATCGCCGCGCGTTTCTTCCAGGCGCTCGGCGGTGCATCCGGCATGGTCGTGAGCCGCGCCATCATTCGCGACATCTATCCGCGCGAACGCGTCGCCTCGATGATCAGCCTCGTGATCGCAGCCCTGATGATCGGGCAGATGGTGTCGCCACTCACCGGCGGCTTGATCGAGACCGCGTTCGGCTGGCGGGCCATTTTCTACGCCGTCACGATCGGCGCCCTTGCGGTTGCTGTCGGCATCGCGATCGCGTTGCCGGAGACGCGTCGCAGCCGCGCGGCCGGCAGCGGCGGCTTTCGCGGTGACGTCGGCACCCTGATCAAGAGCCGGGCCTTCATCGGCTATGTGATGTGCCAGGTGCTGGCCTCGCAAATCATCTTCACCTTCGCCGGCGGCGGTCCTTACATCGTCGTGACGCAAATGGGCCGCAGCAGCGCCGAATACGGCGCGTGGTTCGCGACGACGGGATTTGCATATCTGGTCGGCAATCTGCTCTGCGTGCGCTTTGCGCCCAGGCATTCGCTGGAAAGGCTGATCTGGTTTGGACTTGGCCTGCAACTGTGCGGCAGCCTGTTGAACCTGCTCTGGAGTTTTACCGGCTGGAACGAGGCACCAGGCTGGTTGTTCGGCACGCAGATGATCGTGATGGTCGGCAACGCCTTCGTGATGGCGAATTCCGCCGCCGGCGCCATCAGCATCCGCCCCGAAGCCGCCGGCACCGCCTCGGGCGCGATGGGCTTTCTCCAACAGGGCATCGGCGCGCTGATGTCGCAATTCGGCGCCTATCTCGGCGGCCATTCCGCAACGACGCTGCCGCTGACCTCCGCGGTGCTCGCGATCTCGCTGCTCTGCGCCTGCACGATGATCTTCGTCGTCCCCCGCCGCGAATTGGTGGTGAGCGAGGAATTGATCGAGCAGGCCGAGGAGGAAGAGACGGGGATGACGTGAGGGGCGGTACGCCCTCTCCCCGTCATTGCGAGCGAAGCGAAGCAATCCAGAATCTCTCCGAGCTGGCAGTCTGGATTGCTTCGTCGCAAGGGCTCCTCGCAATGACGGGGAGAGAGCTCACTCCCCGATCAGCTTCAACCACTCGTCTTCGGTCAGCACGGTCACGCCATGCTTGTTGGCTTCCGCGAGCTTCGAGCCCGCACCGGGGCCGGCGACGACGATATCCGTCTTCTTCGACACCGAGCCCGACACCTTCGCTCCGAGCCGCTCCGCCGTCGCCTTGGCCTCGTCGCGCGTCATTTTCTCCAGCGAGCCCGTGAACACCACGGTCTTGCCGGCGACGGCCGAATTGCTCTTCGGCTTCTCGGCGTCGATGATTTCGACTTCTCTCGTCAGCCGCTCGACGATGCCGCGATTGTGGCTCTCGCCGAAATAATCGGCGATGCTCCTGATCACGGTCTCGCCGATCTGGTCCAGCGCGTCCATTTCCGCGATCGCTTCCTCGTCTTCCTTGACGACCTTGAGGCAGGCATCGTGGAAGGCATCCCAGGAGCCATAGCCGCGCGCGAGTGCGAGCGCCGTTGTCTCGCCGACATGGCGCATGCCGAGCGCATAGACGAAGCGCTCCAGCGCGATTCTGCGTCGGCTTTCGATGGCGCCGAACAGATTGCGCACCGAGGTCTCGCCGTAGCCCTCGATCTCCTCGAGCTTGAGTTTTGAATTGCGCTTCTCCAGCGTGAAGATGTCGGCGGGCTCCTTCACAAAACCTTCGTCGAAGAAAAACTGGAGCTGCTTCTCGCCGAGACCGTCGATGTCGAAGGCGCGCCGCGACACGAACAGTTTCAAGTGCTCGATCTTCTGGTAGGGGCAGGCGAACTCGCCGGTGCAGCGGGCGCGGGATTCCTCTTCGCCGGCGGCCGTCTCCCCGCGCACGACGTCGGTGTGCAGCGGGCACGGGCACTTCTTGGGGAAAGAGAACTCCTCGGCGCTCTTGGGCCGCTTGTCGAGGACCACGTCGACGATCTGCGGGATCACGTCACCGGCGCGCTGGATCACGACGGTGTCGCCGATCCTGATATCGCGCCCCTCGCGCAGCACCTCGCCCTTGTTGCCGATGCCCTTGATGTAGTCCTCGTTGTGCAGCGTGACGTTCTGCACGATCACGCCGCCGACGCCGATCGGCTCCAGCTTGCCGACCGGCGTGAACGAGCCGGTGCGGCCGACCTGGATCTCGATGTCGCGCAGCACGGTCATGGCCCGCTCGGCCGGGAATTTATGCGCAATGCCCCAGCGCGGCGTGCGCGAGACGAAGCCGAGGCGTTCCTGCCAGTCGATGCGATCGACCTTGTAGACGACACCGTCGATGTCGTAGTCGAGCTTTGCGCGTTCTTCCTCGATCTTCTGGTGAAACGCAATCAACTCCTCGACGGAGTGACAGAGCTTCGTCAGTGGATTGGTGGTGAAGCCGCAGCGCTCGAACCAGTGGATCATGCCGCTCTGCGTCTCTTCGGGCATCGCGCTCATCTCGCCCCAGGCATAGGCGAAGAAGCCGAGGGGGCGCGAGGCGGTGATGGTCGGGTCCTTCTGCCGCAAGGAGCCCGCCGCCGAATTGCGCGGATTGGCGAACGGTGCTTCGCCCGCCTCGACTTGCTTCTTGTTGAGCGCGAGGAACGCCTTCTTGGTCATGTAGACCTCGCCGCGCACCTCGCAGATTTCGGGGACGTTGCGGCCCTTCAGCTTCTTCGGCACGTCTTCGAGCGTGCGGATGTTGGCGGTGACATCCTCGCCTTCCGCGCCGTCGCCACGCGTCGCCGCCGTGACGAGCTCGCCGCCCTCATAGCGCAGCGACATCGACAGGCCGTCGATCTTCGGCTCGGCGGAGAAATCGACCTTGTCATCGTCGAGCTTCAGAAAGCGCACGATGCGGCCGACGAAGTCGCGCACGTCCTCTTCGGCAAAGGCGTTGTCGAGCGACAGCATCGGCACCGAGTGCCGGACCTTCCTGAAGCGCCCCGACGGTGCTGCGCCGACCTTCTGCGAGGGCGACTCCGCGCTGACGAGTTCAGGAAAGCGCTTCTCGATGGCGTTGAAGCGCTGGCGCAGCGCGTCGTATTCGGCATCGGTGACGACAGGCGCGTCGTCCTGATAATAGCGCTCGTTGTGCCCCTCGATCTCGAGCGACAGCCGCATATGCTCGATTTTGGCCTGCGGCTTGGTGAGCTCAGTGACGTCACGAAGCGGTTTGGATTTTGCTGCTCTTGCCATGGTGCTTGGATACGACGGAGCGGGCGGGAGGGTAAAGGCACGTTGGGGGCTTGTTCCACGGATGCGGCGCAGCGCGCCGCGTCTGCAACACGGGGCCTACGCGGTCGCCGCCTTGAGCAGCCGGTCCGCGGCCGCCCTCGCCTCCGCCGTGATCTCGGCGCCGGCGAGCATGCGGGCGATTTCCTCGCGGCGGTGGTCGGCGGCCAGCGCGTTGACGCGGGTGGCGACGCGCTTGCCCTTGTCCAGGGCGTCCTTGGAGATCAGCAGATGCTGGTCGGCACGCGCGGCGACCTGCGGGGCGTGGGTCACGGCCATCACCTGCACCTTGCCGGCAAGGCGCGCCAGCCGCGCGCCGATGGCGTCCGCGACCGCGCCGCCGACGCCGGTGTCGATCTCGTCGAACACCAGGGTCGGCGCCGAGCCACGGTCGGACAGCACGACCTTGAGCGCCAGCAGGAAACGCGAGAGCTCACCGCCGGAAGCGACCTTCATCATCGGCCCCGCCTTGGTGCCCGGATTGGTCTGCACCCAGAACTCGACGCGGTCGAACCCTTGCGGCCCTGGAGCTGCCTCATCGGTCGCGACCTGGGTCATGAACTTGGCGCGTTCGAGCTTGAGCGGCGCAAGCTCGGCATTGACGGCCTTGTTGAGTTTTTCGGCCGATTTCTGCCGTACCAGCGACAGCTTCTTGGCGGCAGTGGCATAGCGGGCATCGGCCTCGATCGCGGCCTGCTCCAGCTTCTTCAAGCGCGAGGCGCCGGCATCGATCAGCACGATTTCGGCGGCATATTTGGCGGCGAGCGCGGCGAGCCCGTCGACCGGCGTCGAATGTTTGCGCGAGGCCGCGCGCAGCGCGAACAAGCGCTCCTCGATGCGTTCGAGCTCTGAGGGATCGAAGTCCGTCGCGGCCAAGGCAGCCTGGAGATGCTGATCGGCCTCCTCCAGCGCGTTGATGGCGATGTCGATCGCCTTGACCGCGGGCTCGACCAGCGCCGGCGAACTGGCGCCCCGGCGCTCCAGCCGGCGCACGGCAGCCGACAGGGTTGCGACCGGCGAATGGTGGCCGCCGACCGCTTCCTGCGCCTCACGCAGATCGGAGGCGATCTTCTCGCCCTGCATCATCGTGGTGCGGCGTGACGCGAGCGAGGTCTCCTCGCCGTCCTTGGGCGCGAGCTGCTTCAGCTCGTCGGAGGCGTGGCGCAGATAGTCGGCTTCGCGCGCGGCGCGCTCCATGCCGGCGCGATGCTCTTCCAGCGCCGTGTTCGCCGTCCGGCGGGCATCCCAGAGCGTTTCGACGGCCGCGACGTCCTTTTCGAGGCCGGCGAAGGCATCGAGCAGGCGGCGGTGGGTGGCGGCATCGACCAGCGCGCGCTCGTCGTGCTGGCCGTGGATCTCGACCAGGGCGGCGCCGACCGCCTTCAGCGTCTGCACGCTGATCGACTGGTCGTTGATGAAGGCGCGAGTGCGGCCGTCGGCGAGCTGCACCCGGCGGAGAATCATCTCACCGGTGTCGTCGAGACCGTTCTCGGCGAGGATCTTCGCCGCGGGGTGATTTTTGGGGATATCGAAGACGGCAGTGACCTGCCCCTGCTCCGCACCATGGCGCACGAGACCGGCGTCGCCGCGGCCGCCAAGCGCCAGTGCAAAGGCATCGAGCAGGATGGATTTGCCCGCACCGGTCTCGCCGGTCAAAACCGCGAGGCCCGTTGCGAATTCGATATCGAGCCGTTCGATCAGGACGATGTCGCGGATCGACAGACGGGCCAGCATGGAACCAAATTTCCTAGCCGAGACTAGAGGCCTATCTTCTTGAAGGCCCTGCTCATCCAGGACCCCTGATTCTCGCTCGGCTCGAGACCGCCCGATTTTACAAGATTATAGGCGTCCTTGTACCAGCGGCTGTCAGGAAAATTGTGGCCAAGCACGGCGGCCGCGGTCTGGGCCTCGCCGACGATGCCGATCGCAATATAGGACTCGGTCAGCCGGTAGAGCGCCTCTTCGACATGGCGCGTGGTCTGGTACTGGGTGACGACGGTCTTGTAGCGGTTGATCGCCGCCGTGTAGTCGCGCTTCTGCGCGTAATAGCGGCCGACGTTCATTTCCTTGCCGGCGAGCTGGTCGCGAGCACCCTCGATCTTGGCCTTGGCGGAGGTCGCATATTCGGATGTCGGATATTTGCGCACCACCTCTTCCAGGGAGGCGATCGCCTTCTCGGTTCGGCTCTGGTCGCGGCTGATGTCCGGGATCTGGTCGTAATGCGAGGCGGCAATCAGGTATTGCGCATAGGCCGCATCCGGGCTGCCGGGATGCAGCGTGACGTAGCGGGTGGCGGCGCCGATGCAGCCGTCAAAGTCTCCGCCCTGATAGGAGGCGTAAGCGGACATCAGCAGCGATTTGCGGGCCCAGTCGGAATAAGGATGCTGGCGGTCGACCTCTTCGAACTTCTTGTTCGCCGCCTTCATGTCCTTCTTCTCGTTCATGAGGTACAGGCCCTCATTGTAGATCTTGTCGGCGGGCTCCTCGGTGAAGGTGTCGTCCTTGGCGGTGAACTTGTCCCAGAGCGCGCCGGTGCCGCAGCCGGCCAGCGGCAGCGCGAGCATGACGAAGGCGGCGGCGTGAAGCAGCCCGCGGACTCGGGACGAGACCTGAAGATATCCGCGCGCCTTACGCTGTGCCGACATGAGTTTAAGCCCTGACGCCATGTGATGCGGTGCCCGCCAGCCCATGAATCCCGTCATGGGCGCGAAATGTAGCCGTGGCGCCTGCCATGCGACCACGCCGGTGTAACCGAAAAACGATCTTGAACCAACCGGATAGGCAGGCATTCCGCCCGGATTAAGGCGAATGCGCCGCAATCCTAGCCGATCATCGTTACCAGGAGTTTCCCGGAGAAAGCGCCGGCCAAGGGCCTTGAGCAGCCGGTCAGGACACGTCCGGCCCGTAGGCCGCCGCGATCCGGCCGCCGACGATGCTGCGACCGGTTTCGGCCACTGGGCGCGTGGTGCGGCGGACCGCCTCGCCCTCGACCACCCGCCACGCGGTACGGTCGGCGAGCAGCGCGGTCAGGACGGCGTGGTTCAGCTTGTGGCCGCCACGCACCGAACGGTAAGCGCCAAGCAGCGGCAGACCGGCCAGTGCGAGGTCGCCGATCACGTCCAGCACCTTGTGGCGGGCACATTCGTCGGCGTAGCGCAGGCCCTCGGTGTTGAGCAGCCGCTCTTCGTCGAACACGACGGTGTTGTCGAAGGAGGCGCCGAGCGCGTAGCCCGCACTCCAGAGCCGGGCGACGTCGCTCATCAGGCCGAAAGTCCGGGCGCGGCCGACTTCGCGGCGGAAACGTTCCGCGCTCAGATCGAAAGCGTAGCTCTGCTGGCCGATGACGGGATTGGTGAAGTCGATCTCGACCTCTGCGCGGAAACCGGTGGCATAGGGCCGGATCTCGCCGAAGGAGTCGCCGATCTTGACCGAGATCGGCTTCAAAACCTGGATGAAGCGGCGCTGCGCCGGCTGGGTGACGATGCCGGCCTGATCGATCGCCGCAATGAAGGCCGCGGCGCTGCCGTCCATGATCGGCACTTCCGGACCGTCGATTTCGATGGTGGCGTTGTCGACGCCCATGCCCCGCAGCGCAGCAAGCACGTGCTCGGCGGTGGAAACCAGCGGACCGTTGCGATCACCGAGGACGGTAGCGAGATCGGTTGCGATCACCTGGTCGGCGATCGCCTGAACTTCGCGGTCACTTCCCTCAAGCCCGGTGCGGACAAAAATAAAACCTGCGTCAACAGGCGCAGGCCCAAGCGTGAGAGTGACGGGAAGACCGGAGTGAACGCCCACGCCTGCCACGGTGGCTTGCGCACGAAGCGTTGTTTGCCGGCTAAATTTCATCAGGAACCCGCCCCACTACGACCACTGCGACTTATACTCACCCGAACCATGCGGCCAAGGCCGCCGTCCGAATCCGTATCCCCAAGTCACGGCAAACCATAGTTGCTGCCTCAAACAGCGCCAACTCACGCTTTTTTACCGATTGTTACCCCAAACCTGCCGTATTCGCGCCAAGGCTTAACCAAATTGCGCCGAGTTTTGGAGCCGCTTCCGGCAGTTTTACTGAACCATTGAATACGTAATTAATGATTTAAAATCAGTTGCTTGGTCGCGCAACCCGGATATGCACGGGACAAAAGGAAAGGTCCCGGCAAGCTTGCTGCCGGGACCTTTTTTCGTCTGCCTTATTGTAACAATCCTCAGGTCGCCTGACGCCGCAGGAAGGCCGGGATATCAAGATGGTCGTCGCCCTGTGGCGCCGGCGCAACAGGCGCCGGGCGGCCATGCATGTCCAGGCCCTGAGGCGCGGGACGGCGGGCATACTCCGATACCGGCTCGCTGGCTGCCATCTGCTGCGCCACAGACTTCTGCGGGCGGCGATCGGGCAGCGGCGGCATCGCAGGACCGGCGGTGCGGGCGGCGATCGGCGGCTCGCTCTCCTCGTCGCGGCGGCCGAGGCCGACATTGGCGAGGCGCTGGAGCAGCGACAGGCGGCTCTTCTGCGGGGTCTCTTCTTCCATCTCACCGCGGGCCTGACGAATCTCGGCCTGGGCCGGCATCGGCAGTTCCTCGATCCGCGGCATCCGCGGCGCACGCATCGGCCCACGCTCGGCCTGCGGCGGGATGAAGGTTTCCGGTGTCATCGGCTCGTGCATCGCCATAGGCGCCTGCTCAGGCTCCGGGAACAGCGTGGGCTTCTGCGCGATCGGACGAACGGTGACGTCGCCATAGGTCTGCATCGGCGCGGGCGCGTGCGGGACTTCGGCAACGGCAGCGGCGATGGCGGCGAGCGCAGCGCGCTCGACATTCGGACGCGGCGCGACCGGCGCGGCAGCCGGAATCTGCGCTTCCAGCTTCTGGGCACGTTCGGCCAAACGCTGGTTGTCAGCGCGGAGGCGCGCGGTCAGGTCGGCGAGACGGCTTTCGGCGGCAACGGCCGGAGCAGCGGGAGCCTGCTGCACCTGCTGCGGCGCCGCGTTCGCGATCGGAGCGCTGGTGCCCTTACTGTTGCGGGCGATCGCGTCTTGCTCGATGCCGGTGGCAACGACCGACACACGGATCAGACCGTCGAGCGCTTCGTCGAAGGTCGCACCGACGATGATGTTGGCGTCCTGATCGACTTCCTCGCGGATGCGGGTCGCGGCTTCGTCGACCTCGAACAGCGTGAGGTCCTTGCCGCCGGTGATCGAGATCAGGAGGCCCTTGGCGCCCTTCATCGAGCTATCGTCGATCAGCGGATTGGCGATCGCGGCTTCAGCGGCGGTCAGCGCGCGCTTGTCGCCTGAGGCTTCGCCCGTGCCCATCATCGCCTTGCCCATCTCCTTCATCACCGCTCTCACGTCGGCGAAGTCGAGATTGATCAGGCCTTCCTTGACCATCAGGTCGGTGATGCAGGCCACGCCGGAGTAGAGCACCTGGTCGGCCATCGCGAAGGCATCGGCGAAGGTGGTCTTCTCGTTGGCGACCCGGAACAGGTTCTGGTTCGGGATGATCAGCAGCGTGTCGACGACCTTGTGCAGCTCGTTGATGCCGGCTTCAGCGGTGCGCATGCGGCGACCGCCCTCGAAGTGGAACGGCTTGGTCACGACGCCGACGGTGAGAATGCCCATCTCGCGCGCGATCTTGGCGATGACGGGAGCAGCACCGGTGCCGGTGCCGCCGCCCATGCCGGCGGTGACAAACACCATGTTGGCGCCCGAGAGATGGTCGCGAAGCTCGTCCATCACCTCTTCTGCCGCTGCCGCGCCGACGACCGGCTGCGAGCCTGCGCCCAGGCCTTGCGTCGCGGCCGTGCCCATCTGCACGATGCGCTGCGCCTTCGACATCGTCAGCGCCTGCGCGTCGGTGTTGGCGACCACGAAGTCGACGCCCTGGAGGCCCGCCGTGATCATGTTGTTGACGGCGTTGCCGCCGGCGCCGCCGACGCCGAACACGGTGATGCGGGGCTTCAACTCGTGAATATCAGGAACATTGATGCTGATGGTCATGTTTGCCTCTCGATCACGCGCGCGTGGGTTCGCCCCGGCCGACGGCCGCGGGAGTTGGTGAAAATCGAAGATTGCGGAAAGCGGTCATCAGAAGCCCTCGCGTAGCCATCGTCCGACCTTTCCGAAATATCCGCCGGTTCCTGTCCTGACCTGCTGCCGCGTATGCCGCGGTTCGACATGTTCCTGGTGAACATATTGCGGGTAGACGAGGAGGCCGGCCGGCACCGCGAACGCGGCGTTCTTCGCCTCGTTGGGCAGCCGGCCGAAGCCGAGCGGACGACCGACCCGCACGGGCCGGCCGAGAATCTGGGTGCCGAGTTCGACGAGACCGGTCAGCTGCGAGGCGCCGCCGGTGAGCACGACGCGGCCGTTGGGCTCCGAGGCGAAGGGCGAATCCTTCAGCTTGTCCCGAACCATTTCGAAGACTTCCTCGGCACGGTGCTTGACGATGTTGGCGATGGTGGCGCGGGAGACGATCTGCGGCAGATCCTGCTCGTCACCGGCTGTCGGGACAGACATCAGCTCACGCGAGTCCGATCCGCCGGTGATGACGGTCCCGTATAACGTCTTGATTCGCTCGGCATCGGCAATGGTCGCGGAGAGTCCGCGTGCAAGATCCATCGTGATGTGTTGCCCGCCGACCGCAAAACCGGCCGCGTGCACGAAGCGACCGCCGGCATAGACCGCGATCGTGGTGGTGCCCGCGCCCATCTCGACGACAGCAGCGCCCAGATCGGCCTCGTCGTCGGTCAGCACCGACAAGCCAGCCACATAGGGGCTCGCCGCCATGGCTTCGACGTTGATATGGCAGCGTTCCACCGCCAGCATCAGGTTCCGCGCCACGGTGGCGTCGCAGGTGACGACGTTCATGTCGACACCAAACTGATGGGCGACCATGCCACGGGGATCGCGAATGCCTTTGACGCCGTCGAGCGTGTAGCCGACCGGCAGCGCATGCAGCACGGTGCGGCCCTCGCCGGTGGCGTGGCGCATGCCGGTAGAGGTGACGCGGCTGACATCGGCCGGCGTCACGGCGCCGCCGCGGATGTCGGCAGCAGCCTCGACCAGCTGGCCGGAGAGCCGGCCGCCGGAGACCGACAGCAGCACGGATTCGACGCGAACCTTGGCCATTTTCTCCGCAAGCCCGACGGCCTGGCGCACCGCCTGCTCGCATTCGCTGAGATCGACCACCGCGCCGGCCTTCATGCCGCGCGACTGGATCTGGCTGTAACCGATCAATTCCACCGCATGGGTGCGGTCGCGCAACGCATCGCTCGGCGCCGACGGCTTCAGCCGCGCGATCATGCAGGCGATCTTGCTGGTGCCGATGTCGAGGCAGGCGACGAGGCCGCCGCGCTTGTGCGGCATCTGGCGCGTCTTCGGCGTCTGGGTGCGATCAAGACCGGTCATGCGGCGTCCCCGGCCTTCTTTTTCTTCTTGTCCTTGAACAGGTCTTCGCGCGCCTTGGCGGCGTCGTCGGACAGCTGCACCATCAGGCGATCGGGCAGGCGCATGTCGACGGCGACGATGTCACGAGAAAACAGCCTGTCCTCCTTGTCGAGCTTGGACAGCATCGCAAGCGCGTTGCCGACGTCCTGCTCGGGCAGGCGGATGTCGAGGCCGTCCTTGAGCCTCAGGTTCCAGCGCCGCTCGCCGACATAGATCGCGGCCTTGGTCACGGCATTGACCTGCGGATAGCGCGCCAGCAGCGCCAGGAAATCACGCGCCTGCGTGTCGGCGCCCTTGCCGACCACGAGCGGCAGCGACAGGAACCGGCGCGAGACATAGGGTTCGAGCACGGCGCCGTCATCGGCGATGACGGAGAGCCGGCCGGCCTCCTGCCACAGCGCGAACGCCTGGCGCTCGGTGATGTCGATCATCAGCCGGCCCGGATAAAGCTTCAGCACAGTCGCGTCTGCGATCCAGGGATTGGCCTTGAGCTTCTCGCGCACGACGTCGGCGTCGAGGAACAGCAGCGAGGAGCGGCCGCTGACGCCGCCGATCGCTAGAATCTCGTCCTGGCTGAGCTGCTTGCGGCCGTTGATCGCGACGGAGGTGATGCGGAAGCCGGCGGAATTGGCCATCGCGTTGCGGGCGTCGCTGACCGCGGTGATGAAATCCTGGAGGTGGCCGCCCTTGACGATGCCGAAGCCGCAGCTTCCGAGCAGCAGCAGCACGGTCATGGTGATCCCGACCCGGCGCGGCGCATAGCGCTCGACCAGCGCGACCACGCGCGGCGGCGGCTCCCGCTCGATGACGGGCTTGGCCTTCAACTTGGTCTTGATCTTGTCTTGAGCGGCAGCGCGCTTCTGGTCGCGCTTGGCGTCGCGCTTGTCCTGGACCCACTCGCGCAGAAGCACGACCGCTCCGATAGCGGCCGCCTTCAGGTCAGCTTGGGGCCTCAACGATCTCAAAACCGATCGGGTGAGGCTTCCTGCACGATCCATTGCACGAGCTCGTCAACAGTTTGCCCGCGACACCGCGCGGGTCCTGGCGAACATGACGTCTCGGTCTTGCCGGGCCGGGTACTGGTCTTCAGCAGAAGAAGCCTCTCCCCATCAAAGCGCTCGCTGCAGGTGACATCACCCAAAACAGCTCACGCACCGGCAGCCAAAACGCCATATGCGCCGCCAGCGTTAACCTTCGGATGTCCTGGTAAACAAAAGGTAAAGTTCGTTAACGCGGAATGCGTTTTGCCCAGGCATGTGAGGCATTTATGCCGCGATCTCCGGCATTTTACCGGTTTTGGGTTCCAAAACCGGCCGTTTCGCCCCTGCGGCCGTTAACCAGTCCTAATTATTTCCGCACACCCCGTCCGGCGAGCTCGATCAGGCCGCGCAGGAAGTCGACGAAGTCGATGCCCTCGGCTTTCAGCGCCTTGGGGTAGAGCGACGACTTGGTCAGCCCGGGCAGCGTGTTGGTTTCGAGATAGATCAGGTCCTTGGCCGAGACGATGAAGTCCGAGCGCGAATAGCCGGTGCAGGACATCGCCCGGTGCGCCAGCATCGCCTGCGCCTTGAGCGCGGCGGTGATTTCGGGGGCGAAACGCCCGGGGCATATCTCCTGGGTCGACTTCAGGAGATATTTTGCGGCGTAGTCGAAACTGCCCTCGCCCGGAATGATCTCGATCGGCGGCAGCGCGATGATCGAGCCGTCGGTGCGCTCCAGCACGGCGCAGGTCGCCTCGACGCCGGCGATGTAGGGCTCGATGACGTACTCCTCGTGCTTGGCGGCATTGCGGACGGCGACGAGATCCTGCTTCGCGTTGACGAAGATCAGGCCGTAGCTCGACCCGTCCCGCGCCGGCTTGGCGATCAGCCGTCCGTATTCGGCGAAGGCCTCGTCGATATGATCCAGCGCAATGTTGGCCGGCGGCGTCACGCCCCCGAGCGAGGCAAAATGCTTGGCCGCGATCTTGTCGAAGGCGAGATGCGAGGAGGCCGAGCCCGAGCCGGTAAAGGGCACGCCGCGCGCCTCGCACATCAGCTGCAATTCGCCGTTCTCCGCGCGCCCGCCATGCAGGCCGAGCACGAGGACGCGATCTTCCGCCCTGGCCTGGTCGAGCGCCTGCGCAAGCGCAATGCCCGATGTGCCGGGCTTGAACTCGTCCTCGAACGGACGGGCATGTTCGAGCAGCTGCTTCGACTGCACCACATGCACCTTGTCCTCGACGTCCCACCACCAGAGATCGGCCTCGGGCAACGCCTGATGCAGCGCCTGGGCCGAGGCGACCGAAACCAGACGCTCGCGGTTGGAGCCGCCGAAGAGGATGGTGATGCGCATGTTCTCTCGTCGCCTGTCCAAATTAGCCGGGAATTCCAATCCGCTTGATTTCCCAGTGCAGCTCAATTCCGGAATTCGCCTTCACGCGTTCGCGTACGGTCTCGCCCAGCGTCTCGATGTCGTGCGCGGTGGCGTCGCCCGTGTTGATCAGGAAATTGCAGTGCATCTCCGACACCTGCGCGCCGCCGACGCGCAGGCCGCGGCAGCCGGCGGCGTCCACCAGCTTCCAGGCGGAATGACCGGGCGGATTCTTGAAGGTCGAGCCGCCGGTTTTTTCGCGGATCGGCTGCGCGGTCTCACGGTGGCTCTGCACCTCCGCCATGCGCGCGCGGATCGCGTCAGCATCCCTGATCTCGCCGCGAAAGCGCGCCGACGTGAAAATGATGGAGGGATCGACGCCGCTGTTGCGATAAACGAATTTCATCTCGGCATTGGAGAACGTATGCGTCTTGCCGTCGCGCGCCACACCTCGCGCCTCGATCAGCACGTCCTTGGTCTCGCCGCCATTGGCGCCGGCATTCATGCGCAGTGCACCCCCGATGGTGCCGGGAATGCCGAAGTAGAATTCAAGCCCGCCGATATTGGCGCTCACGGCGACTTCCGCCACGCGCTTGTCGAGCGCGGCCGCGCCTGCCGTGACGATGTCACCGCTCGCGGCAGCCTCGCCAAAGGCGCGCGGTGCGAGACGGATCACGACGCCTGCAATGCCGCCGTCGCGCACGATGAGGTTGGAGCCGACGCCGACGACATAGACCGGGATGTCGCTCGCGAGATGCGCAAGGAAATAAGCGAGATCATCCTCGTCCGCCGGCGTGAACAGCACCTGCGCGGGACCACCGACGCGAAACCAGGTGAGCTCGGCCAGCGACTGGTTGGCGAGCAGCCGGCCGCGCAGTTGCGGCATCGCGGCTTTGAGCTCGGGCGTGATGTCGGGAAAGCTCATGGCGCGCCGACCGACATGCGAGCTGAGTTGAGATTGCGTCGCGTAACGTCGTCCGCCAGAGCCCGGAGCTTACCCCTCTCCCCAACCCTCCCCCGCAAGGGGGGAGGGAGCCTGACCAGCGTGCTCACCTCACCCAGCATCACGGCTGCGCTCTGATCCTTTGCGAGAGTCAGCGGGGCACCGGCGGATGGGTTCCCTCCCCCCTTGCGGGGGAGGGTTAGGGAGAGGGGTGGCCACACGGGCGGTGATCGACGATGGCACGACATCCGCTCGCTACCCCAGCGCCTTCAATTCGCCGGGCAATGCATACGCCCATTGCGTGATGTTACCGGCGCCAAGGCACACGACGAGATCGCCCGACTTGGCGAGCCCTTTGACAATGCCCGCAAGCTCCGACGCTGCAGGCAGCGGCACCACCTCGCGATGGCCATGCGCACGCAGGCCCACGACGAAATGATCGCGATCGATGCCGTCGATCGGGGTCTCGCCGGCGGCATAGACATCCGCGACGATCACGGCATCGGCATCGTTGAAGCACGTGCAAAATTCTTCGAACAGCGATTGCAGGCGGGTGTAGCGGTGCGGCTGCACCACGGCGATGATCTTGCCGTTGCTGGATTCCCGCGCCGCCTTCAGCACGGCTGCGATCTCCACGGGGTGATGGCCGTAATCGTCGATCACGGTGACGCCGTTCCACTCGCCGGTCTTGGTGAAGCGGCGCTTGACGCCGCCAAAGCCGGCGATCGCCTTGCGGATGGCATCGTCGGAGACGCCGAGCTCGCGCGCCACCGCAATCGCGGCCGTGGCGTTGGAGGCGTTGTGGCGGCCCGGCATCGGCAGCATCAAATCCGGGATCTCGTGCACGGCGCCGGTCTTGCGATCACGGAAGGCGACCTTGAACTTGGAGCCACCGCCCATCGGCGTGATATCGACGAACCGCACATCGGCCTGCGGATTCTCGCCGTAAGTGACGATGCGGCGGTCCTCGATCTTGCCGACCAGACTCTGCACGACGGGATGATCGATGCACATCACTGCAAAGCCGTAGAACGGCAGGTTCTCGACGAAATTTCGAAACGCGTCCTGCACCGCCTCGAAAGTCTTGAAGTGATCGAGATGCTCGGGGTCGACATTGGTGACGATCGCCACGTCGGTCGGCAATTTCAAGAACGTGCCATCGCTCTCGTCGGCTTCCACCACCATCCAGTCGCCGGCGCCGAGGCGCGCGTTGGAGCCATAGGCGTTGATGATGCCGCCGTTGATGACGGTGGGATCGAGGCCACCAGCGTCGAGCAGCGTCGCGACCATCGTGGTCGTCGTGGTCTTGCCGTGGGTGCCGGCGATCGCGACGCAGCTCTTCAGCCGCATCAGCTCGGCCAGCATCTCGGCGCGGCGCACCACCGGAATGCGCCGCTCGCGCGCCGCCATCAGTTCCGGATTGTCGCGCTTGATCGCGGTGGAGACGACGACAACCTCGGCGCCGTCGACATTCTCGGCCTTGTGGCCGACCGAGACTTTTGCGCCGTTCTTGCGGAGGCGGTCGAGATTGTAATTGTCGGAGGCGTCCGAGCCCTGCACGGCATAGCCGAGATTGAGCAGCACCTCGGCGATCCCGCTCATGCCGATCCCGCCGATCCCGACGAAGTGGATGGGTCCGATCTCGCGCGGCAGTCTCATGCTCTGTTCCCTGACCTCGCCGCCCTGCGCGGGCGGCATCTGGCAAAGGTCACGGCCAAATCAGCCGCGCCGTTCTTACTGGATGCCCCGCTTTAGAAGGCGAAGACAAGGGCTTTTTCGCGTCAGATTCCCGCGACTTTGACCACCAGATCGGCGAGCCGCTCGGCGGCGTCCAACCGCCCTGCTCCCTTCGCGGCCGCGGCCATGGCGGCGAGGCGCGCGGGCTCGGCGGCGAAGGCGGAGATCTCGGACGCCAGCCGGTTGGAGGTGAACTCGGTCTGCGGGATGCGGATGGCGCCGTCGACCTTGGCCAGCACGCCGGCATTGGCGAACTGGTCCTGGTCGATCGCCCCCGGTAGCGGCACCAGGATCGAGGGCCGGCCGATCGCGGCAAGCTCAGCCACGGTACCCGCGCCGGAGCGCGACACGATCAGGTGGTTGGAAGCAAGCCGCGCCGGCAAATCCGTGAAGAACGGCGCCAGCTCGGCCTTGATCTTGAGCTTGTCATAGACCGCGCGCACGCGGCTCATGTCCTCGTCGCGGACCTGCTGGGTGAGGATCAGTCGGCTCCACAGCGCAGGCTCGATCCGCTCGATCGCACCTGGCACGATGTCGGCCATGATGCGCGCGCCCTGGCTGCCACCGACGACGAGCAGGCGCAGCGGACCATTCACCTCGGGCGCGGCATATGGCACAGCGGCCGCGGCGAGGACCGCCGGACGCATCGGCGTGCCGACCGTCGTGGTCTTTGCCGCAAGCGCAGGATCGCGGTCGAGCACGCCGGGCAAGGATGTCGCGATGGCGCGGACGCGGCTCGACAGAAACCGGTTGGCGCGGCCAAGCACGGCGTTGGCATCGTGGATGATGCTGGGCACACCGGCAAATTTCGCGGCGACCAGCGGCGGCAGCGTCGGATAGCCGCCGAAGCCGACAACGGCGACGGGCTTCAATCGCTTGATCAGGCTGTAAGCGGACAACGTACCGGTGGCGAGCGTGAGACCGGCATAGGCGAGCTGCAACGGATTGCGGCCGCGCGCGGTCTCGCTTGCGACGACGTCGATCATGTCCTTGCTGAAGAGCCCGCTATAGCGCAGCGCCCGATCATCCGTGACGAGGCGGACGCGGAAGCCGCGCCGGATCAGCTCGACGCCGAGCGCCTCGGCGGGAAACAGATGGCCGCCGGTGCCGCCCGCGGCGAGAAGAATCAGGGGGGAATTGTCCATGGTGAGGGAGTTTTACAGGGAGTTTTTCGCCATTGCGAGCGCGGCAACAAAGGTGTTTGTGCCCCGGGCGCAGCGCAGTGCGCCGCCCTCCGCGGCGTGGTGCGCTGCTGAACCGGGGCCCATGGTTGCGACATTCTGGGTCCCGGCTCTGCGCTTCGCTTGTCCGGGACACGAGAGCGGTTACGCGTAGCTGCGCATCGCGTCGGCGTGGCCGGTTGCCTCAACCTCGGTGCGCGGGCGCAGGCGCGTCAGGGCCAGCATCATGCCGACGCCATAGGCGAGCGACACGATCGAGGAGCCGCCATAGGAGATGAACGGCAGCGTCATGCCCTTGGCGGGGATGAGCTGGAGGTTGACCGACATGTTGATCGCCGCCTGCACGCCGAACAGGATCGCTAGGCCGGAGGCCGCAAAGCGCGAGAACATATCCTCCGTGGCATAGGCGCGCGACAGCGTGCGGATGACGACGAAGGCGAACAGCGCCAGCATGGCGAGGCACAGGATGATGCCGAACTCTTCGGCTGCGACCGCGAACACGAAGTCGGTGTGGCTGTCCGGCAGGCTGCGTTTGGCGATGCCCTCGCCCGGCCCGAGGCCGAACCAGCCGCCGTTGTAGAAGGCCTCCATCGCGGTATCGACCTGGAAGGTGTCGCCGGAGGCCGGGTTCATGAAGCGCTTGATGCGTCCTGCCACGTGAGGAACAAAGAGATAGGCGCTGAACAGACCGGCCGCGCCGATCCCGGCAAGGCCGAAGACCCAGATGATGCGCATGCCCGCGATGAAGAACAGCGAGCCCCACACCATCAGGATCAGCATGGTTTGGCCGAAATCCGGCTCCATCACCAGCAGTGACACCAGCATCAAGAGCAGCACCAGCGCCATCGAGGTCGCCGGCATCTCGGGCCGCTTGGTCGATTCCGCGAACAGCCACGCCGCCACGACGACGAACGAGGGCTTTGCGATTTCCGAGGCCTGGATGTTGACGCCGAGCAGCGTGATCCAGCGCCGCGAGCCCTTCACTTCGGGGCCTAGCGCGAGTGTCAGCACGATCAGGATGATGCTGGCTGCGAAGATGATCAGCGCGCTGCGGCGGATCGCGCGCGGCGACAGGAAGGAGACTCCGAGCAGCACCATGAAGGATGGCGCCAGGAACATCACATGGCGGCTGAAGAAGTGGAAGGGATCGAGCCCGATGCGGGTCGCGACGGACGGGCTCGCCGCCAGCGACAGAATGACGCCGGTCAGCATCAGCAAGAGGATCGCGCCGAACAGCGGCTTGTCTACGGTCCACCACCACTCGGAAAAGGGGGTGCGTTCTTCACGGGAGAGCATGGGCGGCCGCTTTCGGACAGAGGTCGGTCCATTGGTCGCCGAGGTTGGTTTACGGGGGGTTAAGGAATTGATGAAGTTTTCGATAGTACGTGCCCCGGACGCAGCGCAGCGCCCTTGCGGTGCACTGCTGAGCCGGGGCCCATGATTGCGGCATTCTGGGTCCCGGCTCTGCGGAGCGTCACTTCGTGCCGCACCGCGTCCGGGACACGAGAACCTTATTCGTAATTGATCGTGACATCCCCCGCGCGTTGATCGCGCTTGTAGATCTGGCCTGCCCCGGGAATGAATCCGATCCTGACGGCCTGCTCGCTACTCCAGGCAACGACTACATCGAGATGCCCGCGCACGCTGACAAAGGTCGGCGTGCTCTCAGCCGAGAACGTCCGACCGCGAGGCATGATGCTGGCTTGCGTGCTGTCGGGCACCGTCGCTCCGCACGCCTTCCAGACCACGACAACCAGCTGACTGCCGCTTGGGGAGGCGAATGCTTTCTGGCGAACGACGCGGCACGCTCCGAATCCGCGCATGACGTTGTCAACGACGACAACAAGGAAGAAACCGGCGGCAATGGGAACAGCAAGAGCAGCGACGGCAATTCCGATCCAGCGTCGCCGCGACATCCTCACACCACCGGTTTCACACCCGGCAGCGCCTGCACCAGCTCGCGGAACTTGGTGCCGCGGATTTCGAAGTTGCGGTATTGGTCGAACGAGGCGCAGGCGGGCGAGAGCAGCACGACCGCGTCGGTGAGACCTGAGGCCTCCGCATCGCGCGCGGCGTGCTCGACCGCGACGTCCAGCGTCTGGCTGATCTCGTGCGCGACCGAGCCCAGCGTTCCCGAAAACTCCAATGCCGCCTCGCCGATCAGATAGGCTTTGCGGATGCGCGGAAAGAAGCCGGTGAGGCCGGTGATACCGCCCGCCTTGGGCTTGCCGCCGGCGATCCAGAAGATGTCGGCAAAGGACGACAGCGCATGCGCGGTGGCATCGGCGTTGGTGCCCTTGGAATCGTTGACGAACAGCACATTGCCGCGGCGGCCGACCTGCTCCATCCGGTGCGCAAGGCCGGGAAAGCTGCGCAGGCCGTTCTGGAGCACCTCAAGGCTGATGCCCATCGCGAGCGCGGCAGCGGCGGCGCAGGCCGCGTTCTGCGCGTTGTGAAGGCCGCGCAGCGAGCCGATGCCGCCGAGCTTTGCAACTTCGCTGCGGGCACCGCCCGAGGTGCGCACGATGGTGCCGTGCTCAACATGGATGCCGCTCGCGAGCGGATTCCTGACCGAGATGCGCACCACGTTCTTGCCGCCCCGGTCGAGCCGGTCGGCGATGTCGCGGCAAAAACCGTCATCGACGCCGACGATCGCAGTGCCGTCCGCCTGCACGCCGGCAACGAGACGCTCCTTCACCGCGGCGTAATGCGCGATGGTGCCGTGGCGATCGATATGGTCCTCGCTGACATTGAGCAAAATGCCGACGGAGGGATCGAGCGAAGGCGTGAGGTCAATCTGGTAGGACGACATCTCGATGACGTGGACGCGGCCCATGCCTGGCTGCTCCAGCGACAAGATCGCGGTGCCGATATTGCCGCCCATCTGGGTGTCGTAGCCGGCAACTTTCGTCAGGTGCGCGATCAGCGCCGTCGTGGTCGACTTGCCGTTGGTGCCGGTGATGGCGACGAACGGCGCGTTCGGCGCGTGCCGGCGGCGCTCACGGCAGAACAGCTCGATGTCGCCGATCACCTCGCACCCCACTTCGCGCGCCTTCAGCACGCTCCAATGCGGCACCGGATGAGTCAGCGGCACACCGGGCGCGAGCACGAGGGCTGCAAAATTCGCCCAGGAGACGTTGCGCAGATCTGCGGTGATGAAACCGGCCTGCGCGGCCTTGGCGACGTTCTCGGCATTGTCGTCGGCGGCGATCACCTCGGCACCGCCGGCCTTCAGCGCGTGGCAGGAGGCCAACCCCGAGCCGCCGAGGCCGAACACCGCGACCGTCTTGCCGCCAAAGGAGGTGACCGGGATCATCAGCGCAGCTTCAGCGTCGACAGGCCGGCCAGCGCCAGCATCACCGAGATGATCCAGAACCGGATCACGATCTGCGGCTCGGTCCAGCCGAGCTGCTCGAAATGATGATGGATCGGCGCCATCCGGAAGATGCGTTTTCCGGTGAGCTTGAACGACACCACCTGCACGATGACGGAGACCGCCTCCAGCACGAACAGGCCGCCGATCACCGCGAGCACGATCTCGTGCTTCACCGCGACCGCGATCGCGCCGAGCATGCCGCCGAGCGCGAGCGAGCCGGTGTCGCCCATGAAGATCGAGGCCGGTGGGGCATTGAACCAGAGGAAGCCGAGGCCCGCGCCCAGCAATGCGCCGCAGAGCACGGCGAGCTCGCCGGTGCCCGCGACATATTTGATCTGGAGATAGTCGGCGAACACCGCGTTGCCGGCGAGATAGGCGATCATCGCAAAGCTCGCGGTCGCGATCATCACGGGCACGATGGCCAAACCATCGAGACCGTCAGTGAGGTTCACCGCGTTGCCGGAGCCGACGATGACGAAGGCGCCGAAGATGACGAAGAACCAGCCGAAATGCAGCACGGTGTCCTTCAGGAAAGGAATCGTCAGCGCGGTCGACGCGGGATCGCGGTTCAGCCGCACCAGCGCGTAGCAGGCAACCAGCGCGATCGCGGCTTCGATCAGCAGGCGAAGCTTGCTGCCGAACCCGGTCGTGGTCTGCTTGGTCACCTTGAGGTAATCGTCGTAGAAGCCGACGAAGCCGAAGCCGAGCGTCACCGCCAGCACGATCCAGACATAGGGGTTGAGCGGATTGGCCCACAGCACCGTGCCGACCGTGAGGCCGGACAGGATCATCAGCCCGCCCATGGTGGGCGTGCCCTTCTTGGCGAGATGCGATTGGGGACCGTCGGCCCGGATCGGCTGCCCCTTGCCCTGGCGGAGGCGCAAATGGTCGATGATCCAGGGTCCGAACAGGAACACGAACAGCGCGCCGGTGACGACGGCACCGCCGGTTCGGAAGGTGATGTAGCGGAAGACGTTGAGGGCGGTGCGAACGGCACCGAAGCCCGGAAATGTGTTGGAGAGCTCGATCAGCCAGTAAAACATTCAGACGGTCCTATCGCGCCTATGCACGCGGCGCTTGGCCTCGATCTTGGCCTTGATCCTGGGGTGGGATTCGGGAGCAGCGCCTTCCAAGCAGTTTACGCCTTTGCCTGCAAGGCGGCCACTAGGCCCGGCACAAACTTGTTGACCCAGAACATCTTCTTGCTGCCCTTGACAACCACGACATCGCCTGCCTTCAGCAGATTTGCGACCTCGCCGGCTTTAAGCGTCGCCGGATCGTCGTGCCAGCCGAGGCCCTTGCCCGATGGCAATACGTCATAGAGATGACGCATCAGGGGGCCGACGCAGTAGACGCCGTCGATGCCGTCGAGATGCTTGGCAAGGCCAGTGTGATAGCCGGGCGCGTCGTCGCCCAGCTCCAGCATGTCGCCCAGCACCGCAATGCGGCGGCCGCCGCTCATGTTGCGGGACTGGAGGCTTTGCAGCGCAGCAGCGACGCTGGCCGGATTGCCGTTAAAGCTGTCGTCGATCACGGTGACGCCGCCGACCGCCTGCTCGACGCCGCGGCCGGTCATGATGCCGACCCGGTCGAGCTTGATCGCGAGGGTCGCGACGTCGAGACGCGCGGCATGAACTGAGGCGAGCGCGGCCAGCGCATTCTGGACGCGGTGCGGCGCGCCCGGCGTCAGGCTGAAGGCAATCTCCTTCTTGCCGATCGCGGCGACGACCTGCCAGCTCTCGCCATGCGGCGCATGCTTGACCTCGTGCACCTCGGCACGCTCGCCGAAGCGCACCACCTTGCCTTTCCACTCGGACGCCTTGAGCCCGGCCGGCAGCACCAGCACGCCGCCCTCGGGCAGGCCGAGCGCGATCGACACTTTCTCGCGGCGGATGGCTTCGAGCGAGCCGAGCTTTTCCAGATGCACCGGCTGGACGTTGACGACGAGCGCGACCGTCGGCCGCGTCAATTCGCTGAGCCGCGCGATCTCACCGGTTTGGTTCATGCCCATCTCGACGACCCAGAGGCTGGCATCGGGCCGCGCATTGCACAGCGTCAGCGGCACGCCCCAGAAATTGTTGAAGCTCGACGGGCTGGCATAGGCGTTGGGATAAGCGGCGAGGAATTCCTTGGTGCTGGTCTTGCCGGCGCTGCCGGTGAGGCCGATCACCGGCCCGTTGAAGCGGGCGCGGGCGGCACGCGCGAGGCCCCAGAGGCCGTCGATCAGCGTGTCCTTCACGACGATCTGCGGGACGCGGATACCCGCGATCTCGTGCGGCACGATCATCGCGACGGCGCCCGAAGCCTCCGCCTTGTCCGCGAACTCCCAGCCGTCGCGCACGCTGGCGAAGGCCGAGATGAAGCCGCCGCTCGGCGTGCCGCTCAGCGCAACGAACAGGCTGCCCGGCTTCACCAGCCGGCTGTCCTGCGTGACGAAATCGATCGGCGTGTCCGGGAAAGATCCGGCAGCGCCCAGCGCGCGCGCCACTTCGGCAACCGTCCATAACGGCCCGCTCATGCAACCCTCGACGTCAATGCGGCGGCGACCGCCTCGTGATCACTGAAGGGCAGCACCTCTGCGCCGACGATCTGCCCGGTCTCGTGGCCCTTGCCGGCGACGAGCAGCGCATCACCGTCTTGCAACTCCTCGATCGCGGTGCGGATCGCCGCGGCGCGGTCGCCGATCTCGCGGGCGCCCTTTGCGGTGGCGAGGATCGCGGCGCGGATGGCTTCCGGCTTCTCGCTGCGCGGATTGTCGTCGGTGATGATGATGCCGTCGGCGTTGTCGGCCGCGATCTCGCCCATGATCGGACGCTTGCCGGCATCGCGATCGCCGCCGGCGCCGAACACGACGATGAGCCTGCGCTTCGCATAGGGACGCAGCGCCTGCAACGCTTTGGCCAATGCATCGGGCTTGTGGGCATAGTCGACGAAGATCGGCGCACCATTGCGCTCGCCGACGCGCTCGAGCCGGCCCTTGGCGCCTTCGAGATGTTCGAGGCTTGCGAACACATTTGCCGCGTCGCTGCCGGTGCCGATGGCAAGACCGGCCGACACCAGCGCGTTCTCGATCTGGAATTCGCCGACCAGCGGCAGCCGGATCGCATGACGCTTGCCGTGATGCTCGACCGTGAGCTTTTGCGAGAAACCTTCGACCTCGGCACCGGCGAGGCGAATACCCTCGCCTGCCCCATCACCGCTGCGGCCAACCGCCATCACGCGCAAGCCGTGCGACTTCGCCGCCTCGATCGCTTCCGCCGAGCAATCATGATCGGCCGAGATCACCGCCGCGCCGCCGGGCGCGACCAGTTCGCGGAACAGCCGGAGTTTCGCTCCGAGATAATGCGCGACGGTCGGATGGTAATCCATGTGGTCGCGCGACAGATTGGTGAAGCCGCCCGCGGAGACACGCACGCCATCGAGGCGATACTGGTCGAGCCCGTGCGACGATGCCTCGAAGGCGAGATGCGTCACGCCCTCGCGTGCGATCTCATCCAGCTGCCGATGCAGCGCGACCGGATCCGGCGTCGTCAGCGAGCCGTACACCGTGCGCTTGGGTGAGACGAGGCCGATGGTGCCGATGCTGGCGGAGGCATGCCCGACCCGCTCCCAGATCTGGCGCGTGAAGGCGGCGACCGAGGTCTTGCCGCTGGTGCCAGTCACCGCGGCAATCGTCGCGGGCTGAGCGGGGAAGAATTTTGCCGCGGCCAGCGCCAGTGCGCGGCGCGGATTGGCCACCGTCATGAACGGCACCCTGCTGCCCGCGGGCGCATGGTCGCCGACGACTGCCACCGCGCCTGCGGCGACCGCCGCATCGATGAAGCGCGCGCCGTCGGTCTTGCTGCCCGCCAGCGCGAAGAACAGATCGCCCGGCTTGACCACGCGGCTATCGAGCGCAACGCCTGTCACCTCGAGCGCCGCGACAGCGGGCTCGATTGCGGCATCATTGCCCAGAACGTCCTGACCTATGAGGTCGCGCAGCTTCATGGTTGTCCAGTCGACATGCCGTGCCGGAAAGCCGAATCTCGGGGAAACCCCCGACTCAGCCGCGGTAAAGGCGCACCCAGTTGATTACTGGGTTGTCCTGGATGCTGCAAGAATAAGGCGGTCGGACGGCGGCAGGTCGAACCGCGGTTCGATGCCCAAAAGCGGCGCGATCCGCTCAATCACCTTGCCGCCGGTCGGCACGGCATTAAAGCCGGACGTGATGAAGCCGTAGGTCTCCTTCAGCGGCTGCGGCTCGTCCAGCATGATCAGGATCTGATATTTCGGATCGTCGGAGGGCATGATCGCGGTGAAGGAGTTGAGCACGCGTTTCTTGGCATAACGGCCGTTGATGACCTTCTCGGACGTGCCGGTCTTGCCGCCGACATAATAGCCCTTGACGTCGGCGCTTTTGGCGGTGCCGATTTCGGCATTGAGCCGCATCAGGTACCGCATCTTGTCGCTGGTCTCCCGCTTGATCACGCGCTTGGCCATCGCCGCCGCCTCTTCCTCGCTACGCTTGAGGAACGTCGGAGGAATCAGGTAGCCGCCGTTCATCAGGGCGTTGATGCCCATCACCGCCTGGAGCGGCGCCACGGACAGGCCCTGACCGAACGCGATGGTCACCGTATTCAGCTCGCTCCAGCGGCGCGGCAACAGGGGAGCTGCGCTCTCCGGCAGTTCGGTGCGCAACCGCGTCAACTGACCCAACTTGGCGAGGAACGCCTTGTGCGCCTCGACGCCCTGACTGAGCGCGATCCGGGCGGCGCCGATGTTGGACGAGTAGGTGAACACTTCCTTGGTGTTGATGAAGCGTCCCAGCGAGTGGCTGTCATGGATGGTGAACTTGCCGTAGTGCAGATTTCCCCGCGCGTCCCACATCGAGTTCAAATTGATCTTGCCGGAGTCGAGCGCCATCGCCAGCGTGAACGACTTGAAAGTAGAGCCCATCTCGTAGACGCCGGTGGTCAGGCGATTGATGCGATCAGGATCGTGCGCTTCCTTCGGATTGTTGGGATCGAAATCCGGCAACGAGACCATTGCCACGATCTCGCCGGTCTTGACGTTGGAGATAATGCCGGAGGCCGCCTTGGCGTGGAATTTTTCCTTGGCCTTCTGAAGCTCGTCGCGCAGCGCGTGCTCGACGCGCAGATCGACCGAGAGCTCGATCGGCTTCTGCAACCGGTCGGTGGCGAAGCCGGCGCGGTGGAGATCGGCGAGCCCGTTGTTGTCGAGCCACTTCTCCATGCCGGCGATGCCCTGGTTGTCGATGTTGACGAGACCAATGAGGTGGGCGACCTCGTTGCCGGTCGGATAGACGCGCTTGTTCTCACGCAGGAAACCGATGCCGGGAATGCCGAGCTTGTGGATGTCCTGCTGCTGCTTCGCAGTGATCTCGCGCTTGAGCCAGACAAAGCCCTTTCGACCCGACAGGCGCTCGCGCACCTCGACCTCGTCGAGGTCGGGCACCGTCGCGGTCAGAAGCTCGATCGCCTCGTCCTTGTCGATAATGCGGCGCGGTTCGCCGAACAGGCTCGCGGCCTTGACGTCGGTCGCAAGGATAGCGCCGTTGCGGTCGACGATGTCGGGGCGCGCGGTCGCAACCACCTCCTGCGACGCCGCACGGCGCGCACTGTGAGCGTCGGCGCCGATCGCAAACATCACGAGCCGGCCGCCGATCAGGGCGTAGACCGAGGCGAAGGCCAGCATAGCGAGGCCAACGCGCGCGCGCGCCTTCGCGGCGCGATCGACATTGCGCCCATAGAGCAGGCTGCGGATCAGCCGCTGCCGCCAAGGCTCGGTCGGCTTCTCACCAGGTTTGGCCGGAGTCGCAGCGCTCATTGCTTGCCCTCGGGCTGAGGCACCGAGCCCGTTACGGTGTCTGGATCGCTTGCGGCTTCGATGGTGTTGAGCATGGCTCCGATCGGATCGGGCTCGCCGGGCCTGAACATCCGCGGCGGACGCTCCGGCAAATTCTTCAGCGTGTCATATTGCGTGCCGTTGACCGGCTTGAGCGGCAGATGCCGCTCGGACAGGCCTTGCAGGCGCAACGGCGCATCGAGCTTGGCCCATTCGGAGCGCAGTGATGCGATCGCATCGCGCTGCTCGCGGATCTCCGCATGCAGCCGCAGCACCCTCTCGGTGCGCGCCGTGGAATCCATCTTGATCCGGTAGACATAGGCCGCGGCAAAAATCAGTGCGCCGATGACGAGGAGGTGGATGAAGCGCATGCGCTAGCTTCCCCTCATCACGTCGGAGAGTTTTGGCCAGGACGAGGAGTCATCGTCCTTGTGCGCGGGCGCGTCGGTGCGCTCGGCGGCACGCAGCTTTGCGGACCGCGCGCGCGGATTGTTTGCAACTTCCTCTTCGCCGGCGATGACAGGCCGCCGCGTCAGCAGCTGGAAGCTTGGAGCAGTTTGCGCCACTTCCGGCAGATGCCGCGAGCCGCCGCCGGTCTTCGAACGCTCGCTCAGGAAATTCTTGACGATGCGGTCTTCCAGCGAATGGAACGAGACCACGACGAGGCGGCCACCAGGCTTGAGCACACGCTCGGCCGCAGCCAGCGCGGTCTGGAGTTCCTCGAGCTCTTCGTTGACGAAGATGCGCAGGGCCTGGAACGTCCGCGTCGCGGGGTGAATCTCGCCGAATTTTGAGCGCACGACTCTGCCGATGAGATCGGCGAGCGCGCGCGTGGTCGTGAACGGTGTCTCCTGCCGGTCCGCGACGATGGCGCGGGCGACGCGGCGCGAATGCCGCTCCTCGCCGAGGAGATAGATGATGTCGGCGAGATCGCCTTCCGAGGCACGCGCGACCACGTCGGCCGCGGTCGGCCCCGCCTGCCCCATCCGCATGTCGAGCGGGCCGTCGAGACGGAACGAGAAGCCCCGACCGGCCTGGTCGAGCTGCATCGAGGACACGCCGACGTCCATCACGACGCCGTCAACGCCATCGACGCCTTGCGCCGCGCAGACCTCGGCGAGATTGGAGAAGCGGTCTTCAACCAATGTCAGCCGACCGGCGGAGTGTTCGACCAGCTCGGCGCCGCCTGCGATAGCGGTGCGGTCGCGATCAATGGCAATCAGCCGGGTTCCGGGAACATCGAGGATGGTGCGGCTATAGCCGCCGGCGCCGAAAGTGGCGTCGACATAGATGCCCCCCTCACGCGGAGCGAGATGGTCGACAGCCTCGCGGCCGAGAACGGGGATGTGCGGAGCCGAACTCATGCGTAACGCCTGCCGAACGCACATGCGAGTTCGGAGACGAGCGAGCCCATAACGCCTCGAATAATTCCGCGTCGCGGCGGTTCCACGACCCAACCCCTGTCCAGCATGATGACCGAGCCCGGTGGTCCCGGGCCGCCAACCCAGTATTCCCCTTGGAATTTGTCGGGCAGCCATGGGATTTCGAGCCAAAATACGCTTTGGCCGCCTCCGGACGCGGGTCGGCTCTTCATCTCTCAGTAACGGCCCTTAGCGTTAAGAAAACGTTGATCGCCTCGTTACAAGTCGAAAAGGTGACGCTCCGGTGATGCCCCATCCACACACCCGGCCAAAATGCACCCGTTAACCCTGACGCGCGATTGCGCGCGGGGGAGGGTAAAGGAATAGTAAAGAGAAGGGCTTGGCCCCACCCTTCTGTCCCACTCTGAGCTGTTTATGTCGTCCGGTCCGTCCACGCCATCTGGAACTGATTCGAAGCGTCAACGCGTTCTCCCGGTTCCCAAGGCCGCGGCGAGCATGCGGACGTTCGAACCGGATTCCTCGACCGTCTCCGACATCATCCCTTCGCCGAACCATGGCGAGCGCAACAGGGCACGGCAGCCGGACATGATCGTGCTGCACTATACCGGCATGCCCGACGTCGAGGGCGCGCTGGCGCGGCTGTGCACGGCGGGCACCGAAGTGTCGGCGCATTACATCGTGCTGGAGGACGGCCGCATCGTGCAGAGCGTGCCCGAGGCGAGGCGCGCCTGGCATGCCGGCGTTTCGGCCTGGGCCGGCGAGGATGACATCAATTCCTGTTCCATCGGCATCGAGATCGTCAATCGCGGCCATGACTGGGGTTATCCGGAATATCCACTGCGCCAGATCGCGGCCGTGATCGCGCTGTGCCGCGGCATCATGCTTCGCCGAAAAGTGCCGGCGCACCGGGTGCTCGGCCATTCCGACGTCGCGCCGGCGCGCAAGAAGGACCCCGGCGAAAAATTTCCGTGGCACTCGCTGGCCAATTCCGGCGTCGGACATTGGGTGACGCCGGCGCCGGTCGTGCGCGGCGAGAGCCTGATGCTCGGCACCATCAGCGACGAGGTGTTGAGCCTGCAGCAGGCACTCGCAAGGTACGGCTATGGCGTGCCGCTGACCGGCAAATACGACGCCGCGACGATGGAAGTCGTCACCGCCTTCCAGCGCCATTTCCGCCCGGCGCGCCTCGATGGCGTCGCGGATCACTCGACGCTGTCGACCTTGCAGGCGCTGCTGGCGAGCTTGCCTCAAGAAGCGACAACTGTCGCAACGAAGTGACGGCGCGAGCCACGTACTCCGTCATTGCGAGGAGCACTTGCGACGAAGCAATCCAGAGTCTTTCCGCTGAGGGATTCTGGATTGCTTCGCTGCGCTCGCAATGACGGAGTGTGTGGCGGCTACTCCATCTCCCTCACGCGCCGCGCATACAGTCTTCGCAACGGGTCCAACTGCGTCGCCTCTGTCGCCGCACGATACGCCTCGCGCGCCTCCTCCTTGCGGCCCAACCGCCGCAGCAAATCCGCGCGCACTGCGGGCAGCAGCTCATAGCCACGCAAGCCCCCGCGCGCGGCGGTCGCATCGACGAGATCGAGCGCGCGCGCGGGCCCGTCGACCATCGACACCGCCGCGGCGTGGTTGAGCTCGATCACCGGCGACGGGTTGATACGCAGCAGGACCTCGTAGAGACCGGCGATCTGCGGCCAGTCGGTTTGTTCATAGCTCGCCGCACGCGCGTGCAGCGCTGCGATCGCGGCCTGGACCGCATAGAGTTGCGGCCGGCCGGGCATGCGCAGGGCGTCGTCCACCAGGCGCAGACCCTCATCGATCTGCGCGCGATCCCAGAGCGCGCGGTCCTGTTCTTCCAGCAGCACGATGTCGCCCGCCGACGTCTCGCGGCCGGCGCGGCGCGCGTCGTGTAGCAACATCAACGCCAGCAGGCCCTTGATGCCGGTGCGGTCAGGCATCAGCCGGTCGACCAAGCGGCCGAGCCGGATGGCCTCGGCCGCGAGATCGGGCCGCATCAGATCCGCACCCTCGGTCGCGACATAGCCTTCGGTGAAGACGAGATAGATCACGGCGAGCACACCGTCGAGCCGCGGTACCAGCGCGTCGCGCTCGGGCACTTCATAGGGAATTCCGGCGAGCCTGATCTTCTGCTTGGCGCGGACGAGCCGCTGCGCCATCGCTTCCTCGCTGACCAGAAAAGCACGCGCGACCTGCGCGGTGGAGAGGCCGCAGACGGTGCGCAGCGTCAGCGCGACCTGGACCTCGGGTGCAAACGAAGGATGGCAGCAGGTGAAGATCAACCGCAGCATGTCATCGTCGAGCATCAATGCCGGCTCGTCGGCAGCTTGCGCGTTCAGCTCGAGCTCATGCACGAGCGCCTGCTGCTTGCCGCGGAAAACGGCCTGCCGACGAATGCGGTCGATCACCTTGTTGCGGCCGACATTGACCAGCCAGGCGCGCGGATTGTCGGGCACATCGCACGCTGGCCAGCGCTCCAGCGCCACCGTAAAGGCATCCTGGAGCGCCTCCTCGGCGAGATCGAAATCGCCGACGAGGCGGATCAGCGTGGCCAGCGCCCGCCCCGCCTCGTCGCGGAAGATCGTCTCGATGTCCGAGGAAGAGATCACTTGTAGATCATGACCGGCCTGACTTCGATCGACCCGTCCCTGGCTCCGGGAATCCGCGCCGCCAGTGCAATGGCGGCATCGAGATCCTTGGCCTCGACCAGATAATAGCCGCCGAGCTGCTCGCGGGTCTCTGCGAATGGACCGTCGGTCGTCAGGATCTTGCCGTCGCGGACACGCACGGTGGTCGCGGTCGTGGTCGGCTGAAGCCCGTCACCGGCCTTGAAATGGCCGCTCTGGACGATGGACTGGGTGTAAGTGCCATACTCCGCCGACATCGCCTGACGGTCTGCGGGGGTCATCTTGCTCAATTCCGCTTCGTTCCGATAGATCAGCAGCAGATACTGCATCGCTCAACTCCTGTTGTTCGGGGGATCACCGACATCCAGTCGAACCGGGCACGCACCAAACGACATCTTCAGGATAAATTATTCGGGCAAAGCGTGCGCGGCGATACCGGCTTGACGGAACCGTCACAAATGATCCATGCGTTATCCGTCAGTCGGCCGGACGGCCGCTCCGGCAAGGGCCGAAAGGCCGCCGGGGAGGAAAGTCCGGGCTCCCTTGACATACGGTGCCGGATAACGTCCGGCGGGGGCAACCCTAGGGAAAGTGCCACAGAGAACGAACCGCCCGCCTTCGCAGCGCAAGCTGCATAGGCAGGTAAGGGTGAAAAGGTGCGGTAAGAGCGCACCGCGGGTCCGGCAACGGAGCCGGCATGGTAAACCCCACCGGGAGCAAAACCGAATAGGGACGGCGTAGCGGGCTGTTCGCGCAAGCGATAACGCCGCGGGGTGATGTCAGACCCGCCGTCCGGGTAGGTTGCTCGAGGCCATGTGCAAACATGGTCCCAGAGGAATGGCCGTCACGTATCGTTCGCGCAAGCGGACGGTGCCTTACAGAACCCGGCTTACAGGCCGGCTGATATCTTGCGACGAGGGGTTCGATGCTAACGCACCGGACCCCTCACCATTTTTCACCGCCGTCATTCCGGGGCGTGCGCAGCACGAACCCGGAATCCATCGGGCGGCAGATCCGGTGGCGGAATGGATTCCGGGCTCTCGCTTCGCGAGCCCCGGAATGACGACGGTGCTAACCTACAACCTCCCGTAACACGCCCATCAGCGCCTCCGGCGCCGTCACGTTCGGCGCATGGCTCGCGTCGAGCTCGAAATAGCGCCAGCCCTCCTCGCTCTTCGTCCGCTTCGCAAACTGCCCGAACACGTCGCCCGGCGGGATGCGCTTGCAGTAGATATAGCTGCGCGGCATCGCGGGTTCGCCGTGCTGGAGCTTCAGCTTCGTCTCAAAACATTTGATCGGCATGTTGATGCGGCGCGCATTGAGCCAGTCAAGATCGGCCTGCGGCGTGTCCGGCGGCGGTGGGTTCGGCGGAACGCGGTAGCCGTCACCCGAGCCTGCTGCCTTGCGCATCGGCTCGCGTCCGCCCTCATGGAGATCGAACAGCGACTGGCCGTCGCGCGGCACGAAGGCGTCGAGATAGATCAGTTGCGTCACGCGCTCGCGCGCGCGATCGGCGACGCCGGTTGCGACCATGCCGCCATAGCTGTGGCCGAGCAGCACGATGTCGCTGAGATCCTCGAACTTGATGACGTTGAGGATGTCCTGGATGTGCGTGTCCAGATCGATCGCGGGATTAGCCAGATGCGCGCGCTCGCCGAGCCCGGTGTAGGTCGGCGCCAGCAGGCGGTGGCCGGCCTGCGCCATCAGCGGATGCATCTTCTTCCAGGCCCATCCGCCGGACCATGCGCCATGACAGAGCAGAAAGGTCTTCGCGCGTGCGGCCATCGGCGTTTCCATCGTTCTTGCTTGTACGATGGAGTGTAGCGGCCGCGCGCGCGATGTAAACGCTGCGGCCGCTCAGGCCGTGCGCGTGTCCGCCTTCACGAGCACCGGCGCAAACCCACCGGCCTCGCGCCGCAGCTTGCCCGCCTCAAAGCCGTGCATGCCGATCTGCCATTGCAGGCCGACGATGGCGCCCTTGGTCGGCTGCAGCAGCGCGAGCGAAGCAAACAGCGTCACCGGCAACCACACCGCCAGTTGCAGCCAGACCGCGGGCGCATAGGCGGTCTCGACCGCGAGGATCGCCGGCACCACGAGATGGCCGACCACGACCATCACCAGATAGGCCGGGAAGTCGTCGGCGCGCTGGTGGAACAGCTCCTCGCCGCAATGATCGCAGCTATCCGCGACCTTCAGGAAACGGCCGAACAGATGTCCTTCGCCGCAGTTCGGGCACTTGCCAAGAAAACCGCGCCACATCGCCTTCGAGAGAGAGACTGAACCGGTTGCCATCACAGCACCTCTTCCTTTTCGCTGATCCATACAATAATATCTTGCATCCATACATTCAAAGGATATGGGTCTAAATTGCATGGATTGGACTCCTACAATCTCGGAGCTATCAGGGCCGCGCTATCAGCGCATCGTCGAGGCCATGGAGGCCGATATCGCCGCCGGCCGGCTGGTGCGGGGACAGCAGCTGCCGACGCAGCGCGCACTGGCAAAAGCGCTCGGCATCGACCTCACCACGGTGACGCGCGCCTACACCGAGGCGCGGCGCCGCGGCATCATGGAAGCCCGCGTCGGCCAGGGCTCCTTCGTGTCGGAGACCAGCGCGCGCCGCGCGGTCGACCTGCCGCATCCCGTGGCGATCGACCTCTCGATGAACGTGCCGCCGCATCCGCTGGAAGCGCAGCTCGACGAGCGCATCATCGCCGGGATGGAAGCCCTTCGCGCGCAATCGGGGTTGACCGCATTCCTGAACTACCAGCCGCCCGGCGGCAGCGCGCATGAGCGCGAGGTCGCGGCGCGCTGGATGCGCGCACGCGTTCCGCACGCGCATGCCGACAGGCTCGTGATCTTCCCGGGCGCGCAGACGATCCTGTTCAACTTGCTCGCATATCTCGCGCGTCCCGGCGACGTCGTGCTGACGGAGGCCCTCACCTTTCCCGGCATCAAGGCGGCCGCAGCGCAGCTCGGCGTCAGGCTCGTCAGCGTCGCCATGGATGACGGCGGCATCCTGCCCGATGCATTGGCGAAGGCCTGCCGCACGCACAAGCCCAAGGCCGTGTATCTCATTCCGACGCTGCACAATCCGACCACAGCGACGTTGTCCGCCGAGCGGCGACGCGCGATCGCTGAGATCATTCGCGATGCCGATACGATATTGATCGAGGACGACGCCTACGGGCTGCTCGATCGTTCGGCATCCCCAATCGCCAACCTCATTCCGGAGCGGACTTATCTCGCGACCACGCTGTCAAAATGCATCGCGCCGGCGCTCCGCGTCGCTTATCTCGTCACGCCCGACAACGCTGCACAGCAGGACATGAGAACCTGCTTGCAGGCGACCGTGCAGATGCCGGCGCCGCTGATGGTCGCGCTGGTGACGCATTGGATCGAGAGCGGCATCGCCGATCGCATCATCACCGCCATCCGCAACGAGGCCATCGGCCGCCAGCAGCTCGCCCAGCGCGCACTGAAAGGCTTTCAGTTCCAGGCCAAACCGGCTGCCCATCATCTCTGGCTACGGCTGCCGGAAGGACGGCCCGACGTCGCAGCGCATCTGTTGCGCAATGGGCTAGCGATCGTCGCCGGCGATGCCTTCGCCGTGGACGGGACGCCGCCGCATGCGGCGCGCGTCTCGCTGGGCGCGGCACGCAACAGATCCGAATTGACGGAAGCATTGCGGATCCTGGTCAGCGCGCTGCACAAGCCCGCCGACACAAGGCAGATCGTTTAGGCGCAAATTACTGGTGGTGGCGGCGATGGCGCGGGCGAACGACCGGCGTCACAGCTGACGGATAGGCCGCATAGGCTTCGCTCGGCGCCACTGTCTCGCCACGGGCCGCACGCCCTGCGGGCGTCAGCTGGCCGCCATTGAGCACATCGCGGTCGGGATGGGCGGCCTGATAGGCCGCGGGCTCGGAAAGCTGTGCCTGCGCCACTGCCGGCATCAGGACGGCGGCCGACAACAGCGCGGCGGCAATTGCAATGGTCTTGCGGGTCATGGTCTTTCTCCATCATCTCGTACGGGGAACAGGCCATTCGGAGCGCATAATTGCGTCAAGTAGCCCCCCAGATCGAAGTACGATCATCATGTAGGTCTGTGTTTCCCGAACGCCCGCCGTTGAGGATCACGCTTGCGTGCGGTTTCGAAATTGACCTCCACGGCCGTGGCTGTGCTATGCGGGCAGTGGCGATCAACAGTTCGGGATCGCCCATTGCGACAAGGACAATCTGTTGGAAACGCTCACCTACGCGCTGCTGCTGTTTGGCGCATTGGCCGGCGGCTTCGTCTCGGGGCTCGCCGGCTTCGGCACGGCACTGATGGCGCTCGGGATCTGGCTCTACGTGCTGCCGCCCTCGCTCGCGGTGCCCCTGGTGCTGATCTGCTCGGTGATCGCGCAGATCTCGACCCTGCCGTCGATGTGGAAGAGCTTTGACCTCTCGCTGGTGTGGCCGTTCCTGATCGGCGGACTGATCGGCGTACCGCTCGGGATCATGATGGTCGCCTCCGCCGATCCAAAAGTGTTCAAGCTGAGCATCGGCGTGCTGCTGCTGATCTTTTCCAGCGCGCTCTATCTGAACAAGAAGCCGCTCGCCATCAAGTTCGGCGGCCGGATCGCCGACGGCGCGATTGGTTTTGCCGGCGGCATCTTGGGCGGGCTTGCGGGCCTCTCCGGGCCGCTGCCGATCCTGTGGGCCAACATCCGCGGCTGGAACAAGCACGAGCGGCGCGGCATCTTCCAGCTGTTCAATTTCACCGTGCTCGCCACTGCACTGGTGTTGCAGACCGCGTCAGGCCTCGTCGAAATGAAAGTGGTCTGGCTCGCAGCTGTCGCCTTCCCGGGCACGCTGATCGGAGCATGGGCCGGCGCGCGCGTCTATCACGTGCTGAACGACAAGCATTTTGGCGACGTCGTGCTCGGCCTGTTGTTCCTGTCGGGCCTAACTCTCGTCTGGAACAGTATCGGCGCGCTCTAGGCGCGGGCCCATTTGCGCGCAACCAAATTCAGATCGATATGCGGAACTCCGGGTTCGCCGGCATGCTTGCGCACTGATTGCTTATCGGCGATCCTGATCCCGCCGCAGAGGGCCTGGCGATGTCGACGGATTTCGAACATAGGCGAGAAGCGCTTATCGGATCGATGTACGATGCCGTGCTTGACGCATCGCTCTGGAGCGCGGTGCTGGAAGGCATTGCTGATCTGACCGACAGCGCGGGCGCGCTGATCCACGGCTTCAGCGTCAATCGTGAGACGTACACGTTCCACGAACTTGGCCGGATCGATCCAGACTGCAAACGCCGCCACGAACTCTATCATGTCGCCAATCCATGGATGCGCTCGAGCCGATTCAGGGCCGGCCATTTGGTGCGCTCCGACGACCTGATTGCGCTGGCGCAGCTCAAGCGCACGTCGTTTTACGACGATGTGCTCCGGCCGCAGAACATCGCGCACGGAACAATCGTCAACGTGATCAGCCGTCCGGACTTCAAGGTCTCGATCAACGTCGAGCGTAGCGAGACCAAGGGGCCATTCAGCGAACGAGACATCGCCGTCTTGAATTCGCTGCTTCCGCATTTGCGGCGGGCCTCCGAACTGCGATTACGTATGCTCGATTATCGGGCGGCCGCGCAGGCTGAGCGCGATGCGCTCGACGCGCTGTCGACCGGCATCATCACTTTCGATGCCGGGCACCGGGTGCTGTTCGCCAATGCCACGGCTCGGGTACACGCCGAGGACCTGTCGCTTCACCTCAACACCGGCACTGACGTGACCGGTCCACCGTCCGTCACGAACGCGTTCCGCGCGCTGGTCGGCGACGTTGTACGCGGTGGCGCCGGAGGGGCGATCCGCCTGCCGCGGGGCGACGGCGGGGACATCGACGTAACTGTGGCACCGGTCAGGGGCCGTGCGCTCGATCGCCCGTCGCACCACGCGATGGCGCGCCCTGTCGCGATCGCGCTCCTGGTCGACGTGTCGCGCACCCACGATGCGGCGAGCGCATTGTTGGCCGCACGCCACGGCCTGACCGCAGCCGAAATGCGGGTGGCGACCGCGCTTGCACAAGCGAACGACATGTCGGCGGTTGCCGCGATGCTCGGCATCAGCCGGAATACACTGAAAACCCACGCCAAGCGGATTTACGCCAAGGTCGGAATCCGCGGCCACACTGAGCTGGTGCGAGCCATCGCTCAGATCGCCGGTACGCTCGGCCCGGCGATCTGAGGCGGCCGTCCTCATTGCGGGCTGGTGTCGTCGTCACCCCGTGGGGTGACGACGAACGGCCTGTCAGCGCGGACAATCCCTCGCGCTGACAGGAGACGGATCATGACACGGCTGGCATTCACTTTGGCGACGCTTTTGTTTCTGGTGCACCCGTTGCGCGCGGAACCCGCCTATCCGCAAGCCACGATCCGCATCGTGCTGGGCTTCAGTCCGGGAAGCGCGCCCGACGTGGCTGCGCGCATCCTGGCCGAACGTTTTACAGCGGCGTGGGGAAAACCGGTCGTGGTTGAGAACATGCTGGGAGCGGGCGGCAACATCGCGGCAGATCACGTTGCCAAGGCGGCGCCGGACGGCGCCACTCTGCTGATGGCGGGCAATGCGGCGATCGTCATCAACCCCTCCCTCTACGCGAAGCTGCCGTATGATCCGGCGCACGATCTCGTCCCGGTGGCGCAGGTGACGATTGCGCCGAACGTTCTGGTGCTGAACAAGGACGTTCCGGCCGGAAGCGTGCGGGATCTGGTCGAGTTGGCACGGCGCAGCCCCACCGCGCTGACATTTGCCTCGGCCGGAATCGGCACCTCGACCCATCTCGCCGGCGAGCTGTTCCAGACCATGGCCGGCATCAAGATGCAGCACGTGCCGTATCGCGACAGCACGGCATTGTTGAGCGATCTCGTTGCTGGTCGCGTCACCATGTTCTTCGGCAGTATCGCCTCGGTGCTGCCGCTGGTCCGCGACGGTCAATTGCACGCGTTGGCGGTCACCTCGCTGCGGCGCTCGCCGGCCATGCCCGATCTGCCGACGCTCGACGAACTCGGCTTCAGCGGCTTTGATGCCAGCGCCTGGTTTGGCTTGATGGCTCCTGCCGGGACGCCGGCCGAGATCGTCGGGATGCTGCACGATGAGGCGCTGAAGGCCGTTACAGCCCCCGCGGCAAGGGAAAAATTCGCAGCGCTCGGTATGGAGGTGGTGACGCGCACGCCGGACGAGTTCGCAACATTGATCCGGAACGAAGCTCCGGTATGGGCCAAACTGATCAAGCAGGTGGGGATTGCGCCGATCCAGTAGCAGGCGCCCGGCATCGAATATCGCAATTTGCGCATGTCTGCGCTGTCATGTCGTGCACCTGGTCCTCCCGCGCCAGGAAAGTCGCTGCCCGGGCTAACCGAATTGCACAATCACGATTGAGAGCGAGGTTGTCATGCCCTCGACCGACCTCATCGGCTGCATTGCGTCAGGTCTCGTTCTTCTGACCTTTTACATGAACGACATGATTGCCCTGCGAACCGTCGCACTGTGCAGTAATGTTGTGTTCATCGTCTATGCCGCGAGCCTTCACTTGACGCCGATCCTTCTTCTCCACTGCACTCTCATTCCGATCAATCTGTGGCGACTGATATCGGTCCTGCGCGCGAACGACCGCGGTCGGATGACTGGCCTAGCTCTGCGTCGTCTTCGCGGCGAGCGCCATGCCGCCGGCGACGCCGACACCGAGCACGTAGATCCAGCCCGAGGTGAAATCGAACAGGTGTGTGTTCAGCAGCGAGGACAGCATGTTCTGCACCACGACCAGCAAGCCGATCCAGCAGGCCAGCCCCTCGCCGCGAAACATCAGGAGATGCGCAAACCACAGCGCGTAGAGCACCAGGATTCCGACGACGCCCCACTGCACGGCAACGCTGAGGGTCTGATTGTGAGGGTTGCTGACGATCTCGCCGTGCAAGGGATCGACGTCCGCGTCAACAGCCACGCTTGCGAACAACCCGCGGATCGAGCCGGTGCCGTGCCCCATCAGCGGCGCGTCCGCGATGAACCGCAGGGACTTCCGCCAGTATTCCAGACGTGATCCCATGCCGCTGATCGACGTGCTGTTGCCCTCCATGCTCCTTTCATAGTCGGTCTGGAACTTTGTGACGGTCGCCTGCAGATGCGGCGAGACGGTCCAGAGCGACACCGCGAGCAGCGCCATCGCGCCGGCGGCGATGAGCGCCGCACGCCACTGCAGGTGCAGCAACGCAAACACCACGACCAGGACCGGAAGCGTCACCAGCGCCGTGCGCGACACCACGACGAACATCATGTTGGCGAGAAAGCCGATCGCGAGCGCGGCGAACAGCGCGGCGATGCGAACGCGGCCCTCACGGAACAGCGTCACGATCGGATAGACCAGCGCGATTGCGCAGAGCCCGAATTCCTGGCTCTGGTCGATATAGTTGCGCACGGCGATCCCGCTCTCGACCTTGTAAGGCCCGCGCGAGAGGTAGAGCTTCAGCGAGACATCGGGGTCGATCGCAACAGCGAACGAGTACAGCATGAGCAGCGCGCAGGAGACCAGGAACGCCGCGACCACCCAGTTGCCGTAGGGCCAGCGCTCGAACTGGTAGATCAGCAGCGGGATCACCAGCAGCTTTGCCACGGGCCCGATCGCATGGATCCGCTCCGGCCAGGCCGCATCCGACCAGAGCGCCCCGACAGCGGCGAGGACGACCAGCGCGATCGGCAGCAGGCAGATCGGGCGAAGCAGCGAACGCGGGAATTCGCGGAGATCGACGAACGCAAAAGCGATCAGCCAGGGCACCAGCGCAAAGGTCACCCCGGTCGTGGTCCACGGCAACAGCAGCGCGATCAGCGCGACGAAGCGGGCCGGCGTGCGATAGCGCGCCGCCCAGATCGCGGAGAGCCAGGACGCTGGCTGCGGCTCGTTCGTCACTCCGGTCATTCGGCCCTTCTGCAGCCCACCATCCCCGCCGCCCGGCAAATTAGCCGGAGCCGCGGGGATCGAACAAGCTGTCACTATGCGGGCTCGCGTGCGCGAGGCGCGATCGGCTCAGGGCCTGCCGGCTCCGCAGCCTTCTCCTTTGGCGGCGCTCCAAGGCGCTTCCCGAACTCGCGGCGCAGCAGCCACAGACTCAAGCCCGCCTGGAACGTGGTCGCCGCGATCGACAGATACCAGACGTACTCCATGTGGAAACCCGGCCGCGTCGAGAGCCAGATCGCCGGCAGCGAGTAGGTGAGCACGCGCGTCGCCGAGCTCACGAGCACCGGCTTGGTGTTGCCGAGACCCTGGAACATGCTCGAGCAGGTGAAGATCAGGCCCTGCGCCACCATGTTGAGCGAGATGATCCGCAGGAACAAATAGGCGATCGCCATTGTCTCGCGGTCGTTCGAGAATCCGGCGAGTAGCCACTCCGGCTTCACCTGCGCGAGGATCGTGAAGCCGACCATCACCACAGTGGTGATCAGCACCGACTGGACGAAGGTGTCGCGCACGCGCGCGCCGTTGCCCGCGCCGAAATTCTGGCCGGCGATCGGCCCTGCCGCGAGCGCAATGGCAAGCCCCGGCATCTGGATCAGGCCGAGCATCCGCTGCCCGATGCCGAATCCCGCCTGCGCCGCCGCGCCGAAATCACTCAGCACGTAATAGACCACCCCCATGAAGATGAACATCATCACGAACTCACCGCCGGCCGGCAGGCCGACATTGAGGATGCGCATCAGATGGCGCGGCTGCGGTCGCCACTGCGCCGGATTGAAGGCGACATAGCGCTCGACCTTGCGGAAATAGACAAGCAGCATCAGTGTGCCGATGGTGACCGCGATCGAGGTCGCCAGTCCCGCGCCGGCGACGCCGAGCGGATAGCCCGTGCCCCAGCCCGAGATCAGCACCGGCGCCAGCGCGATGTTGATGATAACAGCGACGACCCGCACCAGCATGGCGGGACGCACGATGCCGGTCGCGCGCAGCGCGGATCCCGTCACCTGCATGACGAATTCCAGCGCGAGCGCCGGCATGAGCCACAACAGATAGATGGTTCCAGCCTCGATCGTGGCCTGGTCCGCGGCGACCGAACCCATGTAGAGGCGCGACAGCGCTGCAGTCATAACCACCGTCAACAGGCCGAACAGCATCGACAGCGCGACCGCCTGGTTGAAGACCAGATTGGCGTCCGGCCGATCCTTGCGTCCCACGGCATGAGCGATCAGCGCCACCGTACCGACGCCGAGCACCTGGATCAGCGCGTTGACGAGGAAGCCGGCATTGCCGGCCGCGGCGACACCGGCAACGGCCGCATCGCCCAGGCCCGACACGAAGTACAGATCGACCAGCTGGCAGACCATGATCGAGACCATGCCGGCCATGATCGGCGGCGTCATGACCAGGATGTGTCTCACGATGGAGCCGTGCGTCAGGTCTTTCATCTCATTCCATCCTTAGGTCGCGGGACGGCGGGACTTGCGTCCCGCTGCCGCGCGCCTCATTCCGCTGCTGCGATCTGTCCGAGATCCACCACCTGGCGCTCGAACAGACCGCGATAGAGGCCACCTGGCTTGCCCGCGAGCATGGCATGGGTGCCTTGCTCGACGATCTCGCCGCGGTCGAACACCAGGATCCGATCGAGACTCCTCACCGTCGACAGCCGGTGCGCGATCACGATCGAGGTGCGCCCCTTCATCAGCCGCTCCATCGCCTGCTGGATCAGCGCCTCCGATTCCGAATCGAGGCTCGACGTCGCCTCGTCCAGAATCAGCACCGGCGCATCCGCGAGGAACGCGCGCGCCAGCGCCACGCGCTGCCGCTCGCCGCCCGAGAGCTTCACGCCGCGTTCGCCGACCAGCGTGCCGTAGCCCTTCGGCAGGCGCAGGATGAAGTCATGCGCGTTCGCCAGCCGCGCCGCCTGCTCGATCGCCTCGAGGCCGGCGCCGGGCCGGCCATAGGCGATGTTCTCGGCGAGCGAACGATGAAACAGGATCGGGTCCTGCTGCACGATCGCGATCTGGCTGCGCAGCGATTGCTGCGTCGCCAGTGCGATGTCCTGCCCGTCGATCAGCACGCGGCCATCCGAGACGTCGTAGAGCCGCTGCACCAGCTTGACGAAGGTGGTCTTGCCGGAGCCGGAACGGCCGACGAGGCCAACGCGTTCGCCGGCGCGGATCGTCAGCGACAGTCCGTCGTACAGCGGCGCAGGATGGCCGCCATAGTGGAACGTGACGTCGTCGAACACGATCTCGCCGCCTTCGATCACGATCGGCCGCGCACCGGCGGCATCGGCAATGCCGATCGGCTCGTCATGGATCGCCACCAGCTCCTCCATGTCGTTGACCGAGCGCTGGAGGTTGTTGATGTGCATGCCGACGTCGCGCAGATAGGCATGGATCACGTAATAGCTCGTCAGCACATAGGTGACGTCGCCGGGCGAGGCATGCCCGGACATCCACAGCAGCACCGATCCGCCGATCACGGACGCACGCAGGCACAGCAGCAGCGAGAGCTGCGACATGGCCGTGTAGTTGTAGCGGAACCAGGTCCGCCGCACGCGCACGCGCCAACGGCTGATGACACGGGCAAGCCGCGCATCCTCGCGCATCTCGGCGCCGAAGGATTTCACCACCGCATTGCAGGTCAGCGAATCCGCCAGCGTGCCGCCGACCTTGGTGTCCCAGGCGTTGGAGATGCGCGCGGCCGGCGCGATATAGCGCGTCGAGAACAGCACGGTCATCGTGACATAGATAGCCGCCCCGAGCGCGATCACCGCGCCGAGCGAAGCCCAGTGCACGCCGAGCAGGATCATCGAGCCGATCAGCACGGCCAGCGACGGCAGCAGCGCCAGCAGGATGGTGTCGTTCAACAGATCGAGCGCCCACATGCCGCGCGTGATCTTGCGCACGGTCGAGCCGGCAAAGGAGTTGGCGTGCCAGTCGGTCGAGAAGCGCTGCACGCGCAGGAACGCGTCTTGCGCCACCTCGGACATGATCTTCAGCGTGAACGGCACGATTACCTGCAGCCCGGCCAGGCGCAGCACCATCGAGGCCGCGCCCAGCGCCACGATGCCGCCCAACGCCACCAATGCCGCGTGGCGCGCCTCGGGATCGGACGGCCCGCGCGTCAGCGCATCGACCAAATGGCCGGAGAACACCGGCATGAACAGGTCGGCGACGGTCGCACCCAGCAGACCGACGGCGATGGCGAAGATGCGCCCCGGCTGCTTCAGCCAGTGCCGGAACACGAAGGGCAGCACCACGCGTATCGCCGCGGGCTTTTTTGACAGAGCGGTCATGGCATCATCCGGCCGCTTTTGGCGCAGGCCGGCTCCATCGATGGACGCAGGCCGGCCGCGAGGGCCGAGACGGCGTCACTTGAGACTGATTTTGACTTGGGAAGCGGAGCGATCGGGACGCAAAACCCAATCGAAGCTGGCGGAAAGGACCTCTAGGAGGTCGAGCACATACCGAGCCAGGACATCATCGAGCGCGGAGGTACGATCTGCGAATGCGACGAAATCATGCAAATCCCTCCCGGTTCGATTGAATGAGGTGCGCTTTATAGATGCGGCGCGGGTGATTTGCAACGGGGCCCGCGCGAGATCACGCGCGAGTGTTGCAATTTGGTGTGCTGCGCGTTGGGGAGCGTCGCCGCCGCCTCAATCTCCGCTGTCATTCCCCGCGAAGGCGGGGAATCCCGTACGCCGCGGCTTCTCGGCTCAACCGCTGCTGTCTCGGCGTACTGGGTACCCCGGTCAAGCCGGGCGATGACAGCTCGTATGTGGCTCGCTCAATGCGCGTCGCCGCCGCCGGCCAGCGAGGCCGGTTTCTTCAGCAGCATCACCAGCAGGCTGAGGCCGAGATAGAACAGCGTCAGCACGAAGAAGGCGTCGCCATAACCCATCACCGCGGCCTGCCGATGTACGATCTGGCTGAGCTGCTTCATTGCCATCAGCGTGGAATCGCCGAGCCCCTGAAACTTCTGCGTCAGCATGGTCAGGGTTTCGGTCGCGGTCGCATTGCCCCAGGTCACGCGCTCCTGGAGGCGGGTGATGTGGAGGTCAGTGCGGTCGTTGAGCACGGTGTTGATGACGGCAAGGCCGACGGCGCCGCCGAGATTGCGCATCAGGTTGAACAGGCCGCTCGCGTTCTTCACCCTGTCAGGCGCCAGCGTGCCGAGCGCGATGTTGTTGGTCGGCACCATCGCGAACATCATGCCGACGCCGCGCAGGATCTGCGGCATTAGCAGCTCGTAGAAATCGTAGTCGCGGGTTATCCAGGTCATCTGGTAGGAGCCGATCGCGAACACGATGAGGCCGAACGCAATCATGTAGCGCATGTCGACCTTCAACATGAGCCGGCCGACCAGCGGTGCGACCAGGAACATGGTGATGCCGGAAACAAACAGGGTCTCGCCAATCATCAGTGCGCTGTAGCCGCGCACTTCCGCGAGGTAGCGCGGATAGATATAGGTCAGGCCGTACAGACCGATGCCGATGCAGAACTGGAGGACGCAGCCGATCGCGAAATTGCGATTGGAGAAGGTGCGCAAATTGACGATCGGCTCGGCCGCCGTGAACACGCGCCAGAAAAAGGCGATCGCCGAGACCGCGCAGATCCAGGCGCAGATCGCAACGGAGGTGTCCTGCATCCACTCATGCTGCGGACCTTCCTCCAGCACATATTCCAGCGTGCCGAGGAAGCCGGCCATGAACAGCAGGCCCCACCAGTCGAAGCGGTCGAGCAATTCGAAATGCGGCTCGTCGAAATCGACCAGCGCGATCACCCCGAGCGTGATGGCGATGCCCGGCACGACGTTGATGAAGAACAGCCAGTTCCACGACATCAGATCGGTGATATAGCCGCCGACCGTCGGGCCGATCGTGGGGGCCAAGGTCGCAACAAGCCCGATGATGGGGCCGACGATGTGGAATTTCGAGCGCGGGAAAACCGTATAGGCCGAGGCGAACACCGTCGGGATCATCCCGGCGCCGAGAAAGCCTTGCAGCACGCGCCAGACGATCATCTCCTCGATGGTCGTGGCGAAGCCGCAGAGCAGGCTCGAGACCGTGAAGCCGGCGGCCGAGATCGCGAACAGCAGCCGCGTGCCGAGGGCGCGCGACAAAAACCCTGATAGCGGGATCGCAATGACTTCGGCGATCAAATAGGCGGTCTGCACCCAGGAGACTTCGCTGGAGCTCGCCGACAGGCCGGCCTGGATTTCGCTTAAGGACGCCGAGACGATCTGGATGTCCAGGATCGACATGAACATCCCGAACACCATGATGATGAACGCGAACAGCCGCTTCGGCGCGATGCGCTCCGAAGCAGGGTTCGCCATCATGGCAGGTGAAGCAGTCGTGGCGTTCGCCATGGTCTGACCTCGTAGCGCTTAAGGACGCGCGCTTACTGCGGATGGATCATGGTGGGATCGTCGAGATCGATCTCGCTGTCGGCGTCGGCGGCACCCTTGTTGGTGTCGACGCTCGCATAGACCGACATGCCGGCACGGAGCAGGTTCTGCTTCGCCACCGATTTCGGAACGCGGATGCGGACCGGCACGCGCTGCACGATCTTGGTGAAGTTGCCGGTGGCGTTGTCGGGCGGCAGCAGCGTGAACACCGAGCCGGAGCCCGCCGCGATGCTGTCGACGACGCCAGAGAACTTGCGCATGCCATAGGCATCGACCTTGATCGTCACGGGCTGGCCGGGACGGATGCGCTTGAGCTGCGTTTCCTTGAAATTGGCGTCGATATAGACGTCGTCGAGCGGCACGACATTGCCGAGGCGCTGCCCGACCGCGATGAAGTCGCCGGCGTTGACGAGGCGGTTCGAGAACGTGCCGTCGACCGGCGCGCGCACCGCCGTGAAGGCGAGGTCGCGCTCGGCCTTGGCGAGCGTGGTCTTGAGCTCGGCGAGCTGGGCTTGCGCCTCGGCCTTCTGCGCCCTGGTGACGTCGACATTGCTGACCGCGACGTCGTAGGCGGCCTGTCCAGCCTTGACTGCGGCGGCGCCCTGGTCACGCCCGGCTTCCGAGCTTTCGAAAGTGGCGCGCGAGGCAAAGCCCTTGCTGCTCAGCGCCTGCTGGCGCTCATAGTCGAGATCGGCGCGCTTGAGGCCGGCTTCAGCCGAGACGAGCTGCGCCTTGGCCTGCACCACCTGGCTCTCCAGCGCGGCGATCTGGCGGCCGATGCGATCGATGGTGGCCTGCTGGGTCGCGATCCTGGTCGCGGCGGCATCGACCGCGATCTTGTAGTCGCCGTCGTCGATGCGGAAGATGATGTCGCCGGCACGAACCGTCGTGTTGTCGCCGGCAAGGATCGAGGAGATGTGGCCGGCAACGCGCGCACCCAGCATGGTGTTGTTGGCGCGGACATAGGCGTCGTCGGTGGCGACATAGAAGCGGCCGACCAGCATGTAATAGCCGGTATAGCCGGCTGCCGCGAGCGCCAGCACGAGGCCGATCCCCATCATGACGAATTTGCGCTTGCCGGATTTGGGCGCGCTGGCGGCGGGCGCGGGTGCGGCCGGCTTGTCGGTCACGGGCTTCTCCGGAGCCTCGCCGGTGCGGCGCTTGGTTTCCTCGGCCACATGAGAGCGCAACTGCTCGGCGAGGGCACCCGGCGTCTCGGCCGCAGCGTCGCCGTTCGCCGAATTCGTCTCCACCGCTTCCTGGCGAAGGACGCGCGCAGCCTGGTCTCTCGATACGGCCATAAAGGCCTCCCCAAAAAAAGCGCGATCAAGGACGGCCGCCCTGCGGCCCGCTCCTCTCGCTGATCCCAAATATCATTGACCGAACGGTTCGGTCAATATACATAATATTCCCAAGCGTGGACCCTACTGGCCCGAATCCTTTATTTGCGTTTCATAGTTCGGCACCCTGTCCAGAAACCTTCCGAGACCCTGAACCAATGGTTGTAGCTGCCAGCCAACAACTGCACGTCCTCCAAGAGGAGGACAGCTCGAAGCGCCGCCAGATCCTGGACGGCGCCCGTAAGGTCTTCATGGATCTGGGTTTTGACGGCTCCAGCATGGGCGAGATCGCGCGCGCGGCGCAGGTCTCGAAGGGCACGCTCTACGTTTACTTCGCCGACAAATGCGCGCTGTTCGAAGCCATCCTCGAGCAGGAAGCGCTCCAGCACGGTCAGGTCGTGTTCAATTTCGACCCCGCCCGCGATGCCGAGACCACGCTGAAGGATTTCGGCCAGGCCTACATCCATCTGCTCTGCCGGCCCGGCGGCGGATCGGCGATCCGCACCGTGATGGCGATCGCCGAGCGCATGCCCGATGTCGGCCGCCGCTATTACCTGCGCGTGCTGGACAAGACCATCAACCGGCTCTCCGATTATCTCAAAGCCCATGTCGCATCCGGCGATCTCACAATCGACGATTGCGACCTTGCGGCGTCGCAGTTCATGGAACTGTGTAAGGCCTCACTCTTCCTGCCCTTCGTTTTCCAGGCCGCGCCTCCGCCATCGGAAGGGCGCATGAGCGAAGTGGTCGACAGCGCGACGCGGATGTTTCTGGCGGCGTACCGGGCGACGTAACGGCGACGCGTTGCGGATGCTGGCCTGACGGCATTATGTTAGGGTCATGTCTCGTGATCTTCGCCCGCCCGTCGATATCCTCTATTATGAGATCGTCCAAGAACAGGCCTCGGCGCTTGGCCGGATGGGCCACACGCTCGAACGGGCGCTCGCGCGTCTGCGCGAATTCGACGCCGCGCACGCGGCCTCGGAGTTGCCGGCCGCGATGCCACCGGCCCGGCGCAAGCTGGTGATGGAAGCCGGCGAGGCGCTCTGGATGTTCGTGGTGCAACGTGAGGCGTCCGGCTTGCGCGACAGCCGGCATATCATGAGGACCTACAACGTCCCGGGCGAAGTGCAATTGTGCATGGGGCCGATCCCCGCACCGTCGAAGCCCACCTCGAAATGACCTCGTAGAGCTACCGCCCGATCTCTTCCATGCTGCGCCAGCCGTGCAGGACATCGCGCCCGTCCCGCGTGAACGCGAAGCAATTGCCGCCGCCGGCCGGCTGATCGTGGACGCGATCGATCGGATGACCGGCCGTGTGGCAGAACAACAGCGTGCCGACCGCACCGTGGCCGACGAAGAGAACATCGCCGGGACGATTGCGCGCCAGCACCGCCTCGGTCTCGCGCACGATGCGCGCCTGCGCGTCGATGGCCCGCTCCCAGCCGCGGACGCTGAGATGAGGTTGAGCAAAAAACTGGTCGGCGACCGCTTCGAATTCGACCGGCTTCAGGAAGCCGGTCGCCGAGCGGTCGTTCTCGTGCATCGCCTCGCGGATCTCGATCATGATGCCGAGCCTGATAGCAATGATCTCGGCGGTCTCGATCGCTTTGCGCTCGCCGCTCGAGATGATCTGTGTGGTGTTCGCGAGCGAGCCCGCATGCGCATGACCCTCGGTGCGCGTTCGACCGACCGGACTGAGACCCCATTGCGGCACGGGGACATCAGGGTCGATTTGCACCTGCGGATGGGTGAGATAGCGGACGATGTCGGTGGGCATCTCAATCGTCCGCGAACTCGTCTTCCTCGTTGATCTTCTCGCGCTTGTTACTCTTGCGCGCACCGAGCGACCCCGTCACGGACGGATCGCGCGTGCTCGCGTAAGGAGAGCGCCCGCCCGCACGCGCGGCGACTTCCTCGCCGGAGACCGCGGCGGGCTGGCAGATCAGGCGGCGGCTGGCGCGGCGCATCAAATCCACATGGATGTGATCGTAGTGATAGACGTTGGAGCCCGGCGCCAGCACCGTGGTGAAATGCGCGCACGCACCCGACTGCACGTCGCGCAAAAATCCCTGCTCTTCCGGCATGCCGCGCCAGCCGTCCTTCACGCTGATGCGGCGGCCGTCGGCGAGCACGAAGGCGGCGATGTCGAGCGCGTTGCCGAAGGCATGCTCGGAGATGTGGGCGTGGGAATTGCCGTTCATGCCGCGGCAGGAATAGGCGGAGATCTGCTTGATCTCGGCGACGCGGGCGCCGAACCAGCGCATGGCCGAGGGCTGCACGGTGTCGGACAGCCAGCGGTCGAGCTCGGAGACGATCGGACAGGCGAGCGTCGCGGTCGGCTTCACAACAACCGGGCCGACGGCGGTGACAGGGTTGCCCTGTGGGGGACCGAGACGCGGCGGCACCTGCTGTGCCGGCGGCTGCGCGTAAGGCGCCGCCGACCGCGCCGGATAGCTCGGCGCATTCATATAGCGCGCCGCACCCGCAGCATCGGTGCCCTCGGGCGGCAGGTCGATCTCGTCCTCCTGCGGCGCCACGCCGGGTGCATTCAGTTGCATCGGCCCGGACGACGCGCCGTAGCCGGAGGGCTGGCGCACCGCGCTCTCGGGATAGCTCGAGCGCTGCGGGTAATTCGGTCGCGGCTGCGTCGCCGGCCAGCGCGGCTGGTTGCCGACGCTCCCCGGCGGGCGCAATTCCTCATCGGCAAAGCCGTAGCTGCTGGAGGCTTCACCGATGGCGGCGACCTTCAGCGGATACTCGGCGCCGCACATGCCCGGGCCGGAGATCGGGTCGATGCGGACGATGTCCGCGCTCTCCTTGACCGCGCCCGATTTCAGGCATGCGGCTTCGGCCTCGGCCCGCCACGGTTCACGTTCGGCCTGGAAGAAGCCGCGTCCGCAACCCGCTAGCGAAACAAGGACGATGGAGCCGACGAGATACAAACGAACTCCGCGCGTCATGCACGCACGTTCGGTGAATTTACTTAAAGACTCTTCAACACGTTGATTTCAGTCTTCTTTAACCATACCGGGCGCGGCGGCGCGGTTGCCGCCGAAGATGAGCGACAGCAGGGCTGACTTTTTCGAAAGCGAACTTTCTGTTAACCATGACGCTGCGCGCGAAGCGGCGCGCATGGAGGGAGCGAGTTCATGACGTTCGCCGGGAGACTGAGCGTAGTCACCGCGTACCTCGCCATGGCCTTTGTCGGCGCCATCGTGCTCGGCATGATCTAGAGACTTCACCGACGGCACCGCGGGCTTGCCTCGCCGCACCGGATCGCCCGGCGGCCGGGCGTTTTGCTGCGATCAGAAATTCGAGCACGACGATCCCGTAACGCCGCCGATCTTGAAATCGTGACAGACGAGACCGGGATTATCAGGGTCGGGATAGCCATCATCCTTCTCGCGCCGCGTATGGCCAAAGCGCCAGCCCCGCGCGCGCATGCAGCGCTTGTATTGCGCCGATGTCGCCGTGCCGTTCTGCGGCGCGCCGAACTGCATTTCGCAGGATGCGCTATCGGCATGCAGCGCATCGTCGCCGCGCTGCTGCTTGAGGACGTTGTTCCAGATGTCGGTGTCGGCGTGTGCCTGTAGCGCGCTGCCGATCAGCAGCGCGGCGATGAGGCTGAGGCGTTTCATGCTGGCTCTCCTGCTTGCGTCGTCAACCATCGGTCGCATGCAAGGGAGAAGCGGGTTCGGTGCGGGACGATTACAAATTGGACAGGGGCGCGCTGATCTTCCTTCTCCCCTTGTGGGAGAAGGTGGCGCGAAGCGCCGGATGAGGGGTTGCTTCAGCGAGCTCAACGCGAAAGATGACTCGCGGAGAGAGACCCCTCACCCGCCGAGCTTCGCTCGGCACCCTCTCCCACAAGGGGAGAGGGTAAGAAAATCTACGACCGCGCGCCCCACTGCCGCGAGGTCGTGATCACCTTTTCCGGCTGCCCATCGACCCGCGTCCAGTCGTTGCCGGAGCACCAGAAGCGGCCGAACGCGCAGGCTTCGACGTAGAGCTTGCCGGAACTCTTCAGCGTCATCGTCCCATAATAGGTGTTGCCGCTCGAGCGGCTGTAGATGCTGCCGGTCCAGGCATCATGCGATTTCGGCTTCATGTTGACGAGCACGCTCTCGCCCCGGCTCGACGTCTCGGTCAGTAAATAGCCACACAGCGCGGGGCCGCAACGTTCGATGTGGACGATGCCCTTGGCACCGTCGCTCTCCCATTGTCCAAGCGGCAGATAGTCAGGCTCATCGTCGCTGGGCTTCGCGGTCGTTTTGGCCGGCTCGATCCTGGGGTCCGGATTGGCGACCGGCGACTCGATCCGCGACGGGGCGGGTATGATCGTCTTCGGCGGATCCAGGCGAGACAGCTCGACCCGCGGCGGATTCGGGCTCGGCGCCTCGCGTTTTGGCGCAGGCGGCACGGCAGGCTGTAGCGTCGTGGCGGCGAGGACGGGGGCCGGCGGGGCCGGTGGCGGGGCGACGACCGTCGCTTGCGCAGGCCTGACTGGGGCGACCGGATAAACCGGCTGCGGCGGCTGGACCACGGGTGCAGGCACAGGCGACGGGGCCGTGCTGACACCTTCCGTCGTCCGCAGGCTGCCGCCGGACACCGAAACACAGGAGGTGGATCGGCAGTTGCGCGGCGCTTCGACGTGGAACCGGTGGCCGCCGATCGAGAAGGAATAGGAACCGGCCTGGGCTGCGGGCGCCATCGCCGTCAGTGCGATCACGATGCCAAGCGAAGTCACAAGCCGCGTCATCGGCGCCTCCCTGTGTGTCGCAACGAGACTACGAAAGGTGCACCCCAGTTGAATGTGCGCTGGCTCACCCAGGGACCGCGGACCGTTGTGACGCCCATCACAGAATGCCGGAGAGGCCCGGCGTAGGGTCGAACCACGCTTCATCCACCAGCGACTTCGTCCATATCGGGACCACACATTTTTCGGAGGTTGTCATGAACAAGCTCACCATCGCCGCCACCGCGCTCTTCCTCGCTTCGACTGCCGCAGCCCATGCCGGCAATTCGCTCTCGTTCCAGATCGAAGGCCAGCACATCCGCATCGAGACGCCGCGCAACTGCGCCTCGCTGAATTGCGTGACCATCGTGGCGCCGGGCTTGTCGGACAAGCCGATCAAGCTGAACAACATCAACCTCAAGGGCCTTGGCTCCAAGGACGACGACGTCGACACCACGCCGGCTCCGGCCACCACCGCGCAGCCTGCGCCGGCTCCGGTGCAGCAGCAGCCCGTGCAGCAGGCTCCGGTGCAAGCGACCGCGCCGGCCGCCCCCGCCGCGCCGGCGACGACAATGGCCGCCGCACCGTCCGTCGATACGACGACGCAGCCCGCACCTGTTGCGGCTCCTGCTCCGGTCGCGGCAGCGCCTGCTTATGTGCCCGCTCCGGCTCCAATTGCCGCCGCGCCCGTGCAAGCCGCCAACACGCCGATCGGCGTCTGGGCGACCGAAGAGAACAAGGGCAATGTCCGCGTCGAGCAGTGCGGCACCAATCTCTGCGGCTTCGCCGAGAAGTCCAACGAGCGGATCCTGATCAACATGAAGCCCGACGGCGCGAAGTGGAGCGGCCGCATCCACGATCCCGACTCCGGCCGCAACTACGACTCCACGATCGCCATGAAGGGCCCGAACGCAATGCGCGTGCAGGGTTGCGCCTTCGGCGGCATGTTCTGCGGCGGCCAGACCTGGAAGCGCGTGAGCTGACACTGGAGGCATCCCGGCTGACAAGCCTTCTTGTTCTTATGATGGCGCCACGTCCCGACACCGGGACGTGGCGTTTGAACATTCGCCCCTCCCATGCGACAGATGTTCATCCGCCGTTCAGCCAGTTCAGTCTGATATCAGCAGACCCTGCCTTGCGTTTTCACCGGGACCTCATTCGTGGCTTTGATGGTGGCTTGGCGCCGCTTCGTGTTTGCTGTTCCGCTGCTGGCGTTGCCGCTGGCCGGCGCGGGTAATGCGTGCGCCTCCGAGACAATCGAGCTTGCGCAGGCACAGCCACAAGCGCAGCCAACGCCCGCGCCCTCCCCGACGCCATCAGCTTCGCCTGCTCCCGCGACAGACGCACAACCTGCCGCCGTCGAGCCGATCGGTAACGTCGCAACCGTCACGGGGATCGCCACCGTGATCCGCGAAAAGAACTCCTATCCGCTGAAAGTGCGCGACGACATCTATCTCAACGACGTGGTGCAGACCTCGTCGAACTCCTCGCTCGGCATCACCTTCAATGATGCGACCACGTTCAACCTCTCCGCCGGCGCCAGGATCACCATCGACAATTACGTCTATGAGGACGGCGGCAAGCAGAATTCGGCGATCTTCGACATCGGCAAGGGCACCGTCGCCTTCGTTGCGGCGGCGGTGGCGAAGACCGGCGACATGAAGATCGCGACGCCGACCGCGACACTCGGCATCCGCGGCACCACGGGCGTCGTCGACGTGCCCGAGGGCGCGGCTGCGAGCAGCGCCAACAACGTCAACATAAAACTCTATCCCGACGCCGACGGCCGGGTCGGTCATATCGACGTCAACGACCGCACCAGCGGCACGCGGCTCGGCGCGCTGACGCAAGGGTCGAGCGGCTTTGCGATCCGCCCCGGCGCGGGCGGCACAGGCGGCATGCGCTTTGCGGCCGTGCCGATCACGATTCCCGCGCAGCAGATCGCACGCGACCGCGGCTTCGTCAGCCAGGTGCATCTGGCGCAGACCACGGGCCGGCAGATCGTCACCGAGCAGCGCGACTTCCGCCGCGCCAATCCGGCCGCGATCAGCCGGATTCCGCGGCCGGCCCAGCCGCCACAGCAGCGGCAATTGCGGCCGAACACGCCGCCCGGTCAGCAGCCGCAACGGCCGAACGGCCAGCCCGGTCAGAACAACCGTCCGGGTCAGCAGCAGCCGGGTACACCGGGTCGCCAAGGCACCCAGCCGCCGCAACGCCAAGGACAAGGCGGCGCCGGGCAGCCGGGCACGCCGCGCGCGGGCCAGGGTCAGCAGCAACAAGGTGCGGGACAGCCGACAGGCCAGCCGCGCACCGGACAAGGCGCGCAGCCCGGCGGTACGCCGCAGACGCAGCCACAGCGCAGTGGACAAACCCCGCAGCAGCCCGGAGCAGTCACGCCTCAGCCGGGCACGACGCCACAGCTGCAGACCCCGCGCACCGGATTGCAGCCCGGCGCACAGCCGGCGGCCCAACCGCAACAAGGTGGCCTCCAACGCCAGCCCGGCTTGCAACAGCGCCTGCCCGGCGCACAGCGTCCCGCCGCACCGCGCAAGCCCGCGCCGGCTCCGAAGGAGAAGAAGAGGCGGTGACTTTCTTCCTTCTCCCCTTGTGGGAGAAGGTGGCGCGAAGCGCCGGATGAGGGGTTCTAACCGCGAACACTCATCGAGAGATGCGCGCGCGGAGAGAAACCCCTCACCCGCCTCGCCGCTTCGCGGCGAGCCACCCTCTCCCACAAGGGGCGAGGGTGCACCGTCAACGCGGTGCTATAATTCTCTCGTTACAGCTCACGCCTCGCCGCGCAGCCACGCCTTCACCTTCTGCAACAAGCCGTGCCGTGACTCGTCGACGGAGGCGGCTTCGGCGGGTGTCAGCGTCTGCAAGGCTGCATCGATATCGTCGCTCGCCAATGGCAACGCCGGCTCGGAAACCGGCGTCGGCGCGGACGCAGGCGCAAGCCCCGCCGCCGCAAGCGCGATCGGACCGATTTGCGTGAGGAACGTGCGCTCATATTCGCGCGACAGCCGCGCGAGCGCCTCGTCCAGCGTCACCCAGTCGACCGCCTTGATGTCGTTCATCAGCTTGCGGACGGGACCGCCACTGACCTCCATGCGCCAGAAATGCACGACTTTTGAGCGCCCGCCCGACTGGTAGACGAGCGTGCCCAGGAATTCGTGGATGGCGACCTCGTGGCCGGTCTCTTCCAGCACCTCGCGGTGCGCGGCTTCCTTCGGCGTCTCGCCGTCGTCAAGCTTGCCCTTGGGCAAAACCCATTCGTTGCGCTTGCGCTGGCGCACGATTGCGATCAGCGGCGGCGAACCACGCCGCAGCACAATCCCACCCGCCGCCATGACCGGCGCCCGCGCCATCATCAAATCCGTATCGTCAAATCGTCCCCGCCGACGATATAGGCGGCGGGGACGGCAGATTGAAGGCTAGTTTCTCTTCAACAGCGCTTGACCTGCGAGGATGCGCGTGCCCTCGGCGATGCCGTCGCAGAAGGTAAAATCGCCGGGTGCCAGGATGATGATGGTCGAGCCGTGCTCGAACCAGCCGAGCTCCTCGCCCTTGCTGACGTTGACGTCGCAGGGAAAATTGACCGGGCCGTGCGTTTGCGCATTCAGCACCATGTCGAGGAAGTGCAACCGGATGCTCGCGACCAGGATCGCCGCCACCGGCACCAGCGTCACCGCCTCGCCGGTCGACAAATGCGTCCGGATCACCGCGCGCTCGTTCTTGCAGAACAGACGCTCGACCCGCTTCAGCGCGATCGGGTTGACGTTCCAGACGTCGCCATGGATCAGCGTCACCCGCTCGATATGCGCGTCATAGGGCGCATGAAAGCGGTGATACATGCTCGAGGTCAGCCGCAGCGTCACGAACGAGCCGTTGCGGTGCTGATCGACCAGCGCGGAATCGCCGAGCAGGTCGAGCAGCGAATAGGGCGCGCCCTTGACCTGGAACAGCTCGGTGTCGGCGATCCGGCCATGGGCGCCGACGATGCCGTCCGAGGGGCTGGCGACCACCGCCGGGTCCGGATCGAACGGCCGCAGGCCGGGCTTCAGCTCCCGGGTGAAGCAATCGTGCAGACTCCTAAAATGGTCCTTTTTCGCCTCCGACAGATCGAGGTCGGAAAACAGCTTCCACAGGGCGATGGAGCCGTCCCGAATGAGCGGGTTCTCGATCTTGGAGAACCAGCCCATGAAGCGGGTCAGGGCCGCGCGGGGGATGCGGTTGGTCAACAGGAAGTTGAGGTCTTCCTGCTGGGTGAAAGAGGCGATGAGGGCTTTGACTGTCATGAATCTGTCAGCTCGCAGTATTAGCGCTTGTTGTCATGGAAACGACACTCCCGATTCTTTCTTTGTCCGTGGCCGCCGCAGCGTCCGCTGCCGCCGCCTTCCCGAAGCTCAAGGCGCGGCTCGCACTGTCCCGCGCCAAGCACCGCTCGCTCGCCGGACACTCCAAGATGTCGCGCCGGGTGGCAAAGCTGCTCCCGTTCTACGAATTCGAGGGCGATCAGTATTTTGGTTGCGACGGCGCGCCCGCGAACATCGTGGCACAGCGCAAGGACGCCTTCTTCCGCCTCGCCAACCTCTACGCCGAGCGCTACCCCAAGGGCCGCGCGATGACGAAGGAAGCGGCTGAGACGATCTCCGACCTGAACTTCACCGAGAGCTACCGCGTGCCGTTCCCGTTCTCGCGTCTCGTCCGCGAGCATCTGGGCACCTCGAGCTTCATGGAATCGTCCAGCGGCGTCACCGTCACGGATGTCGACGGCAACACCTCCTACGACCTCACGGGGTCCTACGGCGTCAACATCTTCGGCAACGATTTCTACAAGGAGTGCATCGAGGGCTCCGAGAAGCGGGCGCATGCGCTCGGCCCGGTGCTCGGCCCCTACCATCCCGTCATCCTCGAGAACGTGCAGCGGCTCTGCCAAATCTCGGGCCTCGACGAAGTCTCGTTCCACATGTCCGGCACCGAAGCCGTGATGCAGGCCGTGCGGCTGGCGCGCTACCACACCAAGCGCACGCATCTGGTTCGTTTCGCCGGCGCCTATCACGGCTGGTGGGGTGACGTGCAGCCCGGCGTCGGCAATCCGATCGCCGCGCACGAGACCTACACCCTCGCCGAGATGTCGGAGAAGACGCTGCATGTCCTGCGCACGCGCAAGGACATCGCCTGCGTGCTGGTCAATCCGCTGCAGGGCCTGCACCCGAATGGCAATGCGCCCGGCGATTCCTCGCTGGTCGATTCCTCCCGCGGCGGCAATTTCGATCGCGCGGCCTACACAGAGTGGCTGAAGCAGCTGCGCGAGGTCTGCACCGAGCGCGGCATCGTCTTGATTTTCGACGAGGTCTTCGTCGGCTTCCGTCTCGCTGCCGGCGGCGCCCAGGAATACTTTGGCGTCAAGGCCGACATGGTGACCTACGGCAAGAGCCTTGCCGGCGGCCTGCCGGTTGGCGTGGTCTGCGGCAAGCGCGAGCTGATGCGCCGCTTCAACGACGACCGTCCTGCCGACATCTGCTTCGCCCGCGGCACCTTCAACTCGCATCCCTACGTCATGACGGCGATGGACGAGTTCCTGAGCCGCCTCGCCAGCCCGAACTTCCGCGCCATCTATGACGGACTGGACGCCACCTGGAACGACCGTGCGCAAAAGCTCAACCAGATGATGACCGATGCCGACCTGCCGGTGCGGTTCGCAAACTTCTCGTCGATCTGGACGGTGAAATACACCACCCCATCCCGCTACAACTGGATGCTGCAATACTATCTGCGCGCGGAGGGACTGTCGCTGAGCTGGGTCGGCACCGGCCGGCTGATCTTCAGTCTGAACTATACCGACGCCGACTTCACCGAGGTCGCTGACCGCTTCGTCCGCGCGGCCGGGAAGATGAAGGCCGACGGCTTCTGGTGGCACGACGGTGTGCTCACCAACAAGACCATCAAGCGCCAGATTTTGAAAGAGATGCTGGCCAAGCGTCTTGGGCGCTGAGGCTAACGCTCCAACTACATTCACTGTCATTCCGGGGCGAGGTCTCTCCTCCCCCTCTCCCCGCCTGCGGGGAGAGGGTTGGGGTGAGGGGGACTCTCCGCGGGGGAGGTGAGAGTTGGCGGATAACTCGCTAGCAGTCCCCCCGCGGAGACTCCCCTTCACCCGTCGCGCTGCGCGCGCCGACCTCTCCCCGCAAGCGGGGCGAGGCGAAAAAGCCGCAGCGGCCACGCCCAAGACGTGGATGCCCGGCACGAGGCCGGGCATGACGTAATCATCAGACATCGGAGTGTTGGATATGCGTGGCGCGCTCAGGCGTGCTGCTCTTCGAGCGAGGGCTCGGAGATCAGGCCCAGCGTGTGCTCGGGGTTGAGGTGCAGGCCGGGATCCATCAGCTCGCCGCGCATCAGAGCCAGCGGCGCGGTGCGATAGAGCATCAGATCGTGGAAAGGGTCGGTCAGGATCTTGGTCATCCAGACGAGGCCGGTCTCGACGTCGCGGATGAAGAACAGGTGCACGGTGCGGAACAGAAGGCCACCGCCGCCGATCACGAGCCAGATCTTGGCCACCTGCCGCATGAAATCGGTCGCGCTCGCCCAGGGCGTGAACAGGCCGAACAGCGTCGGATCGACGACCAGCACCAGCGGCGACAGCGCCCAGATCACCATCAGCACCACCTTGCGCTGAAGGTTGTAGCCGACCTTGATGTCTTCCTTGTACTCGTGGGTCGCCTGGTTGATGTGGTCGAAATCGTGCGGCTCGAAGAAGAAATGACCGGCCTGGCGCGAGGTCATCGAGACCAGCCAGCCGACCAGCGCCGAGAGCATGGGGTCGATGAACAGCCAGACATAGGCGAAGAGGAAGCTCGCCGCGCTGACGAAGTGCAGGGCCTGATTGATACGGCTGTGGTGATAGTAGCGATGGTCGTCCCAGCGCTGGATCCGCAGCTGCTCGAGATAATTCTTGATCATGCTCTCCCCCAAAATGCTTTCGGGTTCAGGATTTACAGGGATTCGATGTAGGTCATGTGACATCATCATTTTGTCATATGACGATGTGCAGCGACGCGATGACGCACGGTTACTCTCTCTCCTCATCCTGAGGAGCGCGGAACGCGCGTCTCGAAGGATGAAGGCCGAGGTGCCGCGGCACGGGCCTTCATGGTTCGAGACGGCGCTACGCGCCTCCTCACCATGAGGAGCAGCAGTTACGCCGCCTTGGCGACGTCGACCTTGCGGAAGCGCACCAGCGAGAAATGGCCAAGCGGCGGAATCAAACGGCGCTCGGCGAGCTCGATCCCCTTGGCGCCGGCCAGCCACTTCGCGTAGCGCGACCAGGCGAACTCGGCGGTGCGGAAGCCGAGCGGACGCACCACCGGCTGCAGCTTCTGCTCGATGAAGCGGCGCATGCCGGCATCGGCGCTGACGCGGGTGAGGATGATGAGCTCGCCACCAGGGCGCAGCACGCGGGCGAATTCGTCCAGCGCGACTTCCGGATTCGGCACGGCGGTGACGACATATTGCGCCATCACGACATCGAAGGAATTGTCGGGGAATTCGAGCTTCTCGGCATCCATCACCGCGAGGCCCTCGACGTTCTTCAGATTGCCCTCGGTGACGCGCTGGCGCGCCTTGTCGAGCATCGCTTCCGAGATGTCGGTGCCGAAGATGCGCAGGTGCGGGGCGTACAGCGGCAGCGAAATGCCGGTGCCGACGCCGACCTCGAGCACCCGGCCGCCGATCTTGTTGGTGGCTGCGATTGCCGCTGCACGGCCCTTGGCGAACACGCCGCCGAACACGAGGTCATAGACGGGCGCCCAGCGATCATAGGCCTGCTCGACCGTGCCACGGGTGAGGTCGAGCTGCTGGGTGCCGTCAAGGTTCATGATCTTAGCCATCGATGAGGTTCTCGCTGTGGTTCAAGACGTAAGGGTCAACCGCGCACCGGCCGCCGCGCCATGACGGGCGAAGCGCGCAGGGAACGGCTGGGCTGAAGTGAGGTGAGATTTCCGACGAACTGGCGCGCGCTGTTTTCCCAGGAGCTCTCCAGCGCAAAATTGCGGCAGGTCTCGCGCGACATGGTCAGCGCGCGCAGGCACGCAGTGCGCAAATCATGGTCGATCGCGCCGATCGGATGATCGGCGATGACGTCCTTCGGGCCCGTGACCGGGAACGCAGCAACCGGCGTACCGCAGGCGAGCGCTTCGAGCTGCACCACGCCAAAAGTGTCGGTGAGGCTCGGGAAGACGAAGACGTCCGCGGCGGCGAGATGCGCGGTGAGATCCGCGCCCTTCCTCTCGCCGAGGAAGACGGCATCTGGATACTTCTTCTCGAGCTGCGCCTTTTGCGGGCCGTCGCCAACGACCACCTTGGTGCCGGGCAGATCGAGCGAGAGGAATGCTTCGAGATTCTTCTCCACCGCGACGCGGCCCATGGTCATGAAGATCGGGCCCGGCAGGTCGAGCTTGGCAGGATGATCGGGATGAAACAGCTCGGTGTTGACGCCGCGCCCCCAGAAGCCGAGCCGCTTGAAGCCGCGCTCGGACAGCTCCTGCCGCAGCGAGGGCGTCGCCACCATGGTCATGGCGGCGGCATCGTGGAAGTGGCGCAGCACGGCATAGCCGACGGCATCAGGGATGCCGGTCCGCACCGACACGTATTCCGGAAAGCGCGTCGTATAGGAGGTGGTGAAGGCAAGCCGGTTGCGGCGGCAATAGGCCCGCGCGGCCCAGCCGATCGGACCTTCGGTGGCGATGTGCAGCGCTTCCGGCGCCGCCTTCTCGATTCGCCGCGCGATCTCTTTGCGGCTCGGCAGCGCGATGCGCAGGCCCGGATAGGTCGGCAGCGGCCACGACGGAAAGCCCTCCGGCGTCAGAAAGTCGATCTCGACGTCGAGCGTCTTGGCCGCATTCGCCAGCGAGGTCAGCGTCCGGACCACACCGTTAACCTGCGGATGCCAGGCGTCAGTCGCGATTAATACCCGCATGGGGAAATCCCGAGATTTTGATGATTCTCGGCTTAGGACCATCAACCACGGATATTTCAGGCGTGTGACGTCATGGAAGTGTCGGCCCGCTGTTTTGTTCGTTAACAAACCCGCGCGGCCACGAAACTGTCATGAAACAATCCTTTCCGCGACGAAACCGTTTTCGGTTTTCCGCGCAAACGTCCCGAAACTTTTTGTCGTTAGTGAATTAGGCAACGGAGCACCGAAACGGTGCCGGGTGGACCTAAGAAACACCGCGCAAACAGGGGCGACCAATGTTCAATCTGGGCACGTTCAAAACGTATTCGCGCGCCGTTGCTTTTGGCGCAGTCGCGATCTCCGCAATCGCACTCGCAGGCCCGGCCAAGGCCGCGCCGGTGCAGCTCTTCCCCTTCTTCCAGCCGCTGCCGCCGATGGCCGCGCCGCAGCCGTACCAGCCTTACCAGGCTGCTCCCTCCCAGGTTGCACCGTCCGAGGATCAGGACGCGGTCGAGATGCCGGCCCGCTTCCGCCGCCAGACCGTCTCCTACGCGACGCGTGAGGCGCCGGGCACCATCATCATCGATACCCCCAACACCTATCTCTATTACGTGCTCGGCAACGGTCAGGCCGTCCGCTACGGCATCGGCGTCGGCCGCGACGGCTTCACCTGGTCCGGCACCCAGTCGGTGACCAAGAAGGCCGAGTGGCCGGATTGGACCCCGCCACCGGAAATGATCGCCCGCCAGCCCTATTTGCCGCGCCACATGGCCGGCGGCCCCGGCAACCCGCTCGGCGCCCGCGCCATGTATCTCGGCGGCACCGTCTACCGCATCCACGGCACCAACGCGCCCGATACGATCGGCAAGCACGTCTCCTCCGGCTGCATCCGCCTGACCAATGACGACGTCTCCGACCTCTACTCCCGCGTCAACGTCGGCACCAAGGTGATCGTGATGCCGATGAGCGAGCGCAGGGCGGATCTCGGCGCCGCGACGCGGTAAAGCGACAGGACATTGTGACACAAACGGCCCCGGACCCACCGGGGCCGTTTTCGTTCGAGCCCGTGGCGCATCCTTCGAGACGCCCGCCTGCGGCGGGTCCTCAGGATGAGGGCAACCCGGTCGGCCTCCGATAATGAACCATCTCTCTTGCACCAGTCCGCGACCGCCAGTTAGCCTCATCCTGAGGAGCGCGCCCTTGCGCGCGTCTCGAAGGATGGGGCGGGCACGATGACCGATGGCGCGTACCTCTACATTCTCAGGTGTGCCGATGGCAGTTATTACATCGGCACGACGCGAACCGAGCTCGAGATCAGAGTCGCACAGCACAACGCTGGCACTTTTGCCGGCTATACAAAGTCGCGCAGGCCCGTGACTCTGGTCTTCTCACAATGGTTCGACAGGATCACCGACGCGATCGAATGCGAACGCAAGCTCAAGAAGTGGAGCCGCGCCAAGAAGGAAGCCTTCATGCGCGGCGATTTTTCCGAGCTCCATGAATTGGCCAAGCGCGGATCTCGTCATCCTTCGAGACGCCCGCCGTTGGCGGGCCCTCAGGATGAGGGCTGAATGCGCGGCTCGCGGTTTTTCAACGAAGACGGCACCTCGCGGCGCCTGCCACGACTGGCAAGACGACCGTTGAGCCTCATCCTGAGGAGCCGCGTCAGCGGCGTCTCGAAGGAGGGGGCGGGCGCGATGGCCGAATTGCGGACAGCGCACGAGGTAGGGCCGAGATGCCGCGCCAGCGGAGCGCACCACTCCCCATCCTTCGAGACGCCCGCCTATGGCGGGCTCCTCAGGATGAGGATACTGAGTTCGCGGCCAGAGCACGAAGTGCGCCGTCGTGAACCGCACGAGCCTCCGCTATCGCGCTGGCATCGCCGACCTTCGCGACCTTCCGACGATCCCGATGGACACCAACCGATATGACGCCCGTTGCTCACGCCGCCACCTCAGCAATCCGGATGCTCACGCCCGCCGATGCCGCTCTCTATCGCGCTGTTCGCCTGGAAGCGCTCGCGGCGCATCCCGAAGCCTTTGTCAGCACGTTTGAACGCGAACAGGAAAAACCCCTCGCCTGGTTCGAGGAACGCCTGACGACATCTGACGTGTTCGGCGCCTTCGACGCGGGCGAGCTGGTGGGGACTGCCGGTTTCCGCCCGGAGGATGGCGCAAAGACTGCGCACAAGGCGGTGCTCTGGGGCATGTATGTGCGGCCACAGGCGCGAAAATCGGGTACGGGACGCCTCCTCGTCGACGCGGTCGCAGCGCACGCCGCACAACGCGTCGAGCAGCTTCATCTCGTCGTGGTCAGCGACAACCAGGCCGCTTTGCGGCTCTACACGGCAGCCGGTTTCGTCGAATACGGACGCGGGGTGAAGGCGCTGAAGCATGGCGGCCGGTATTACGACGAGGTTCTGATGGTCATGTTCTTCGACAAAAGCGACGCGACGCGGCCCCGGTGATGCCGGGGCCGGTTTAGCGATGTCACCAGCGCAGCCGCTCTGAAATCAGCTTCAGCCACGCCGCTGAATGAAACCCGCTCATCAGCAGATACATCGGCACCATCCCGCCGAGCACCGAGCCATGTCCGGCAGCACACAGCATGTCCGCCGGGCCGCCGAGCACGACTGTCAGCAGGGCCATGATCGCGAAGGTTGGCGTGGCCGCCAACGCCAGCCACCTCGCGAGATGGCGCGCGGCCACGACGCCGTCACGGCTGGCGCCGGCGGGATAGGCCTCGGTCACGCGCCCGCCTCGCGGATCGCCGTTTCCCCGGCGTCGGACACCTCGACCCATTTTTTGTCGGGCGCAGCACCTTCCGTGTAGCTGTCGTGCCAATTCCACCATTTATAGGTCGGCGTCTGCGGATAGCCTTTTGGCGAATCCTCCCAGACCTCCTGTCGGCCGAGCGGCGTGATGTCGAGATAGTTCCAGGTGCCACCCATCTGCTCGTCGCCGCGGCTCTTGATGAAGTAGGTGCGGAAGATACGGCCGCCATCGCGGTAGAACACGTTGGTGCCGTGCCATTCGTCGACGCCGAAATCGGCGTCGAAACTGTCGGTGATCGTCACCCATGGCACGGTCCAGCCCATCCGCTGCTTCAGCCTGATGATGTCGGCCTGCGGCGCGCGCGAGACGAACACCAGCGTGGTGTCGCGGGCATTCAGATGCGAGACATGGGCGACCTGGTCGGCCACCATCGAGCAGCCCCGGCAGGCATGATCGGGCCAGCCGAACACGCCGGGCTCGAAGAAGGCGCGGTAGACGATCAGCTGCCGCCGGCCCTGGAACAGGTCGGACAAACTGACCTTGCCGCCGGGCCCCTCGAACGCATAGGTTTTGGTGACGTCCATCCACGGCATGCGGCGGCGCTCGGCGGCGAGCGCGTCGCGGGCACGGGTATGCGCCTTTTCCTTCACGAGCAGTTGCTGACGGGCTGCCTCCCAGTCCTGCGGCGACACCAATGGCGGTGTTTGCATGGCGGCGTTAGTTCCTGCTTTTTCTGCTGATGTCATCATGGCTCTCCAAACCTCTTGCTCACCGTACCTTGTCGGCCGTCGACAATCTCTCGCACCAAGCGGTCGCGCGGTGGGAGTAACAAGTGTGGCGGGATTGACATGGAGTCGCTGATCACGGCCGCCGCACGCGCGTTGGAGGCCGGCGATCCGCTCGGCGCGCTGAACCGTGTGGCGCTGCGCAACGATGCGCCGTCGCTGGCGCTGCGCGGCATCGCGATGGCGCAGCTCGGCGATCTCGCGAAAGCCAAGACGCTGCTGCGGAGCGCCGCACGCGCCTTCGGCCCGAGAGAGGCGGTGGCGCGCGCAAGATGCGTCGTGGCCGAGGCCGAGATCGCGCTGGTTTCGCGCGACCTGAACTGGCCGGTGAAGACGCTCGCGGCCGCGCGCGCCACACTCGATAGACACGGCGATCTCGCCAATGCGGCGCATGCAGGCCATATCGAGGCGCGCCGCCTGCTCCTCGTCGGACGCCCCGACGACGCCGAGCGCACGCTGGCCGAACTCGGCACCTCCCCACTCCCGCCGGCATCTCAAGTCGTCCGCGAGCTCGTGGTCGCGGGCATCGCCATCCGGCGGCTGAAAACGAAAGATGCGCGCGCGGCGCTCGACCTCGCGGCAAAAGCAGCGCGGCTGGCGAAAATCCCGGCACTCTCGGCCGAGGTCGACAGTGCAAAGCTCATCCTCGACACGCCGGCGGCGCGCCTGATCGCGCGCGGCAGCGAACACCCGTTGCTGCTCGGGGAGGTCGAAAGACTGGCGACCTCGACAGCGCTCGTCGTGGACACCTTCCATCATGTCGTGCGCAGGCAGGGCGTTGTCGCCTCACTCGGAACGCGGCCGGTGCTGTTTGCGCTGGCGCGTCTGCTGGCGCAGGCATGGCCCGCGGATGTCTCGCGAGAGGCGCTGATCTCAGGTGCATTTCAGGCAAGGCACGTCGATGAATCCCACCGCGCGCGGCTGCGCGTCGAGATCGGGCGGCTGCGCACAAAACTCAAACCGCTGGCCGAGATCAGCGCGACCAGGCTGGGTTTTGTGCTGGCGCCGCGCAGAACGCGCGACGTTCTCGTGCTGGCGCGGCCGGTCGAGGAGAAGCACGCCGCGGTCCTCGCCTTCCTCTCCGACGGCGAGCCATGGTCGAGCTCGGCGCTCGCTCTGGCGCTGGGAACGAGTGCGCGCACCGTGCAGCGCGCCCTCGAAGAGCTGGCGCGATCAAACAAGGTGCAGTCCTTCGGACACGGCCGCGCGCGCCGCTGGATGACCCCGCCCGTCCCGGGTTTCCCGACAGGCTTGTTACTCCCCGGACCGCTCCTGAACACGTAAGGTGGAGTGCCTCACAGGAACAGACACATGAAGCGTTCAGCCGCCGAGATCGTCAGGGAGTACGGACCGTTTCCGGGCGTCGAGAACGTGCACGGCGTCACCTATGACGGCGCCCATCTCTGGTTCGCATCCGGCGATAGACTGAATGCGGTCGACCCCGATAACGGCAGGATCGCGCGCTCCATAGACGTCGCCGCGCATGCGGGGACGGCGTTCGACGGCCGGCACCTGTTCCAGATCGCCGAGGACCGCATCCAGAAGATCGACGCCGCGACCGGCAAAGTGATCGCCACCATTCCCGCGCCCGGCGGTGGTGGCGATTCCGGGCTTGCATGGGCCGAAGGCTCGCTGTGGGTCGGACAATACCGCGAGCGCAAGATCCACCAGATCGATCCGGAGACCGGGGCGATGCTCCGCACCATCGAGAGCAAACGGTTCGTCACCGGGGTCACATGGGTCGACGGCGAGCTCTGGCACGGCACCTGGGAGGGCGAGGATAGCGACATCAGGCGGATCGATCCTGAGACCGGCAAGGTGCTGGAGCAGCTCGACCTGCCCTCGGGGACCATGGTCTCAGGCCTGGAGTCCGACGGCGGCGATCGGTTCTTCTGCGGTGGAGGAGATCGCGGCAATGTGAGAGCGGTCCGCCGCCCCCGGCGCGGCTAGCCCAGGCTGATTACGCGGCAACCGCGCGTTCGCAATCGTTAACCTGTTCGCCCCAATTCCACCCCATCGGTGCGCTCTAGCGCCCTCCTCGCCTGCCCTGTAGACTTTTGCCCGGGCGGCCTGGGGGATTGATGCGACTAACGCTAGATTTGAAGACTGTCCTGATTGCCGTCGTGGTGCTCGCGGCGTCGTTTTTCGTCAGCCTGAAGGCGATGGACTGGCTGGCGCCGCGCGCGAGCAATTCGGCACCCCCGGTCGTGCAATTGCCGCCGCTGCCGCAGGTCGCGAAGAGCTCGATCGTGGTCGCGCCGGTTGCGATTGCGATATCGGCGATCCGCGAGCAGGCCGAGAAGGCCGCGCCGCGCAATTTCGCCGGCAAGGCCGAGAACCCGATCTCGCAGATCCTGCAGGACGCCGACATCGGCTGGTCCGCCGTGCGCGGACCGATGGCGGCTGCCGGCGACAAGGATGTGCTGACGATCTCGACGCCGCTCAATGGCAAGCTGAACGTGACGGGATCGCTGTCATCGAAGGCCACCGGCGCGCTCGGTGAAGCGCTCGGCAGCGTGCTCGGCGGCGACGCGGCGAAACGGATCGGCGCCGTCAACATCAAGAATTTGAACGCCAGCGCCGAGATCAAGGGCAACGTGGTCGTCACCTCGCGCCCAAAACTCGCGGCCAACTGGCATCTCGAGCCCAATCTCGCCGCCCAGGTCAATCTCGGCGATACCAACCTCAACATGGCAGGCGCCAAGGTCAATGTGCCGGCGCAGGTCAAGCCGCTGATCGACAAGAATGTCGGCGAGCAGATCAACATCGTCTCCGAGCGCATCCGCAACGATCCGAGCTTGCGGAACAACGCACAAGCGCAATGGGCCAAGGCCTGCCGCTCGATCCCGCTGCAAGGCGCGGGGTCCTCCGCCGGGTTGCCGCCGCTCTGGCTCGAAATGAAACCGACCCGCGCCATCGCGGCGCAGCCGCGGGTGGACGCGCAGAACGTGACGCTGCTGCTCGGCCTCGAGCTCGAGACGCGCGTGTCCTCGACGCCGACCAAGCCGGACTGCCCGTTCCCCGAAAAAATCTCGATCGTGCCGCCGACCGGCACCGGCGTGAATATCGGCGTGCCCATCGACGTCCCCTTCACCGAGATCAACAAGCTGATCGCAGCGCAAATGGTCGGCCACACCTATCCCGAGGACGGCTCGGGTCCCGTCGACGTCACCGTGAAGAGCGTCAACGTGGTCCCGTCGGGCGAGCGGCTGCTGATCTCGCTGCTGGTGCGCGCCAAGGAAAAGAAGAGCTGGCTCGGTCTCGGCGCCGAGGCGACCGTGCACATCTGGGGCCGGCCGATGCTCGACCAGGCGCAGCAGACGCTGCGGCTCGCCGATATCCAGCTCGCGGTCGAGTCCGAAGCAGCCTTCGGCCTGCTTGGCGCGGCGGCGCGCGCGGTGGTTCCGCAGATGCAGCAGGCGCTGGTGCAGAAGGCAACGCTCGATTTGAAGCCGATCGCCGCCAATGCGCGCGAGAAGATCGCAGCCGTCATCGCCGACTTCCAGAAAAGCGAGGACGGTGTCAAGGTCGAGGCCAACATCAGCAGCCTGACGCTCGCCGACGTCGCCTTCGATTCCAAGACGTTGCGCATCGTCGCCGAGGCCGGCGGCTCGCTGAATGTATATGTGACCAAGCTGTCGGGGATGTAGCGCGCCCTCACGCACCGCCCGCGTCGCTTGCGCCGCTGGCATTCTCGTCGCAGGATGCTAAGCTGTTCTTCGCGACCTCGGACGAGGTGCTGACGGCGCTGGTGCAGATAACGCGGGGACAACATGGAAGCCGGCAAGGTCACACCCGCGCCGGTGCTGGTGCGATTTTCCGGCATTCAGAAGACCTATGATGGCGAGCACCTCGTGGTGAAGAACCTCGATCTCGACATCAGGAAGGGCGAGTTCATCACCCTGCTCGGCCCGTCGGGCTCGGGCAAAACGACGACGTTGATGATGCTGGCCGGCTTCGAGGTTCCGACCCAGGGCGATATCTACCTGAGCGAACGGCCGATCAAGAACGTGCCGCCGCATAAGCGCGACATCGGCATGGTGTTCCAGAACTATGCCCTGTTTCCGCACCTGACGATCGCGGAGAATATCGCTTTCCCGCTCTCCGTTCGCAACACGAACAAGGCGGAGGTGCAGGAGCGCGTCAGCGCGGCGTTGCGCATGATCAAGATGGAAACCCTGGCGCAGCGGCGGCCCGGGCAACTGTCCGGCGGACAGCAGCAGCGCGTGGCACTCGCCCGCGCACTGGTCTTCAACCCGCAGCTCGTGCTGATGGACGAGCCCCTTGGTGCCCTCGACAAGCGCCTGCGCGAGCAGATGCAGCTGGAGATCAAGCAGCTGCACGAGACGATGGGCATCACAATCGTCTACGTCACCCACGATCAGAGTGAAGCGCTGACCATGTCGGACCGCATCGCCGTGTTCAACGACGGCATCGTGCAGCAGATCGACAGGCCCGACGCGCTGTACGAGCATCCGGTGAACAGTTTCGTCGCCCACTTCATCGGCGAGAACAATGTGCTCGCCGGCACCGTCGAGACGGTCGACAAGGACTATTGCCGCGTCGCGCTGGCCCGTGGCGGCACCGTGACCGCACGAATGGCCAACGTATCAGGCGCGGGCGCATCGACCTCCTTGTCGGTGCGGCCGGAGCGGATCGCCATCATCCCGGAGGGCACCTCCAGCGACGGACCGAACCGGCTACAAGCCACGGTGCAGAACACCATCTATCTCGGCGACCACGCTCTGGCCGTGCTGGATGTCGCCGGCAACGCGGAGTTCATGGTCAAGCTTCAGCCGGGGATGCATGGCAGCCTGAGGCATGGCGAGAACGTCTTCATCAGTTTCCGCCCCGAGGACTGCCTCGCCCTCGATCCCGTCTGATCCAGCGATCAACCTCAACGCAACGGACATGAAGAAGGAACAAGGACCATGCTGAAGCGCAAAATTCGCAAGATTGCTCTGGGGTTCGCCGCGGCGTTCAGCGCCAGCGCGGCGCTGGCCACGGTCGCGCAGGCGCGTGACCTTACTGTCGTGTCGTGGGGCGGCGCCTATCAGGATGCCCAGAAGAAGGTCTATTTCGAACCGTTCAAGAAGGCCGCCGGCATTCCCATGAATGACGAGTCCTGGGACGGCGGCGTCGGCGTGCTGCGCGCCAAGGTGCAGGGTGGCGCCGCCACCTGGGACGTCGTCCAGGTCGAGAGTGACGAACTCGCGGTGGGCTGCGAGGAAGGCCTGTTCGAGAAGATGGATTATTCGAAGATCGGCGGCGAGGCCGCCTATATCCCGCCGTCGGTCAACGCTTGCGGCGTTGGCGCCATCCTTTACGATTTCGTTCTCGGCTACGACAAGGACAAGCTGAAGGAAGCCCCGAGCGGCTGGGCCGACTTCTTCGACACCAAAAAGATTCCGGGCAAGCGCGCCCTGCGCCAGGGCCCGAAGACCACGCTGGAGATAGCCCTGATGGCCGACGGCGTCGCGCCGAAGGACGTCTACAAGGTGCTGGCGACCGACGAGGGTATCGAGCGCGCGTTCAGGAAGCTCGACACCATCAAGGGTGACATCGTCTGGTGGAAGGCCGGCGCCCAGCCGCCGCAATTGCTCGCCTCCGGCGAGGTCGCCATGACCTCGGTCTACAATGGCCGTATCGACACCGCGAACAAGAACGAGAAGAAGAATTTCGGCATAGTGTGGGACGGAGCGCTTTACACGCTCGACAGCTGGGTCATCCTGAAGGGGAGCCCGAACAAGGACGCCGCCTACAAGTTCCTGGACTTCGCAGGCAAGGCGGAGAACCAGTCAAAGCTGTCGGAGAACATTGCTTACGGCACCTCGAACAAGGACGCCGCCGCCCTGATCCAGCCGGCCGTCCTGAAGAACCTGCCGACAGCGCCTGACAACATCAAGAACGCAGTCGAGATCAACGTTGCCTTCTGGCTCGAGAACATCGACCGCCTGACCGAGCGCTTCAACAAATGGGCCGCGAAATAGCGCGTGGCAGCGCCGACGTGCGGCGCAGGTTGAGGGATGGCATGGCGAATAGCTCGTCCGCGGCGCATCCTTCGAGACGCCCGCCTACGGCGGGCCCTCAGGATGAGGTCTGAGTTTTTGGCAGCGACTCTACAAGCACCGATGTCGATGAGCCTCATCCTGAGGAGACCGCAAAGCGGTCGTCTCGAAGGACGAGGCGCTTGCTCAGACGTCCGGTCAAAGAGGCTCGCCCGATGACGGCAGCGTCCCTGACCGACGCCGATACCCAGACCGAGGTGCCGCTCAAGCGCCGATTGAGGCGTGCGGAGCGGGCACGCCAGGTCAAGGCATTGGCGCTGGTGCTGCCGCTTCTCGTCTTTCTGCTCTTCACCTTCGCAGGCCCGATCGCCGGCATGCTGTGGCGCGCGGTCGACGACCGGGAGGTGCGTCAGGCTCTGCCGCAAACGGTCGCGGCTCTCGCCAATTGGGACGGCAAGGACCTGCCGGACGAAAAGGCCTATGCGGCGCTGGCGAACGACATCCTGGCGGGGCGCGGCGCCGGCACCATCGCCATCGCGGCCAAGCGGCTCAATTACGCACTGAACGGCTTTCGCACGATCCTGACCAGCACGGCACGGAATCTGAAGGCGGTGCCGGAGCCCGGCATGGCGAGGGAGACGCTCGGCAAGATCAACGCGGCCTGGCGCGAGCGCACCACCTGGACGACGATCAAGGACGCCGGTGGCCCGATGACCGGCTTCTACCTTCTGGCGGCACTCGACCTGACGCGAAACGTGGACGGCGCGATCGCCGCGGCTTCGCCGGATCAGGCCATCTACCGCGACATTTTCACCCGCACCTTCCTCATCGGCCTCAGCGTCACGGCACTGTGCCTGTTGCTTGGCTTCCCGGTCGCTTACTTGCTGGCGACGCTGCCGCCGGGCCGCTCCAATCTGCTGATGATCTTCGTCCTGCTGCCGTTCTGGACGTCGCTTCTGGTCCGCACCTGCGCCTGGATCGTGCTGTTGCAGAGCAAAGGCGTCGTCAACGACAGCCTGCACTGGCTTGGCATCATCGACGAGCCGTTGCGCATGATCTACAACCGCTTCGGCGTCTGCGTGGCCATGACCCACGTGCTGCTGCCGTTCATGATCCTGCCGCTGTACAGCAGCATGAAGGCGATCTCGCCGGCCTACATGCGTGCCGCCGCCTCGCTCGGTGCGCCGCCCCTCACCGCATTCCTGCGCATCTATCTGCCCCAAACACTGCCCGGCATCGGCGCGGGAAGCCTGCTCGTCTTCATCCTGGCGCTCGGCTACTACATCACGCCGGCACTCGTCGGCGGCGCCGCCGACCAGATGATCAGCTACTTCATCGCGCTCTACACGACCGAGACGGCCAATTGGGGCCTTGCTTCGGCATTGGGTGCGGTGCTGCTGCTCGCCACACTCCTGCTCGCTCTCGTCTACGGGAGACTGGTACAGGGCCAGCAGGTCACGGGAGGCATGAAGAATTGAGCGACAATTCCTCCCTCCGCACGCCCAGCCAGTGCATCGCATGGACCGCGACCATATTCATCTCCACACTGGTGTTCATCTTCCTGATCGCGCCGATCCTTGCGATCATGCCGCTGTCCTTCAGCTCGGGCTCGTACCTCACCTATCCGCTGCCGGGCCTCTCCTTGCGCTGGTACGACGACTTCATCAATTCGCCGCGCTGGATGAATGCACTGAAGAACAGCATGATCATCGGCGTCGCCTCGACCGCGCTGTCCATGGTTCTCGGCACGCTGGCAGCACTCGGGCTCGCGCAATGGAAGAGCCCGTTCAAACCGCTGGTGCTGGCTTTCGTGCTGTCGCCGGTCGTCGTCCCCGGTGTCATCACCGCGGTCGGTCTGTATTTCTTCTTCGCGCCGATCGGGCTGACCGGTACTTATCTCGGCTTGATCCTGGCCCACACCGCGCTGGCGACGCCCTTTGTGGTGATCACGGTCGGCGCGACGCTGCAAAGCTTCGACACCAATCTGGCACGCGCGGCCGCCTCGCTCGGCGCCTCGCCGCTTCAAGCGTTCCGCCGCGTGATCCTGCCGCTGATCCTGCCCGGCATGGCGTCGGGCGCGCTGTTCGCCTTCGCGACCAGTTTTGATGAGGTGGTGATCGTGCTGTTCATGGCAGGGCCGGAACAACGCACCCTGCCGCGCGAAATGTTCAGCGGCATCCGCGAAAATATCAGCCCGACCATCACGGCAGCGGCGGTGATTCTGACGACGGTATCGATCATCCTCCTCGCCACCCTGGAAGGCCTGCGCCGACGCAACGAACGGCTCAAGGGCAGCAGCGCATGACCGGCGGGCGTTCTTCTTCCTTCTCCCCTTGTGGGAGAAGGTGGCGCGAAGCGCCGGATGAGGGGTATCTGTCCGCGCACTCAATTGAGAGTTGGGCTCGCGGATAGAGACCCCTCACCCGTCTCGCCGCTGCGCGGCGAGCCACCCTCTCCCGCAAGGGGAGAGGGTAAAAACACCGCACTCCCCTGCTTATTTCTCAGCCCTTCTCACGCGTCCCGGGCTTTGCCCCCGCGACCGTTTGTCGCTAGAACAGGCCCCGCAACAACGCCCCAATAACAACGCTGAGGGAGAAAACTACATGCAAAAACTATTCGCCGCAGTCGCGGCCAGCTTCGCACTCGTCGCCACGTCCGGCGCCGCGCAGGCGCAGATTTCTGACGACGTCGTCAAGATCGGCGTGCTCACGGACATGTCGAGCCTCTATGCGGACGCGACCGGCAAGGGCTCGCTCGCCGCCGTCGAGATGGCGGTTGCCGATTACGGCGCCAAGGTCGCCGGCAAGCCCGTGCAGGTGGTCGCTGCCGACCATCAGAACAAGCCTGATGTCGGCGTCAACATCGCCCGCAACTGGTACGACAACGACAAGGTCGATGCGATCTTCGACGTGCCGACGTCCTCGGTGGCGCTGCCGGTCTCGGCATTGACGCGCGAAAAGAACAAGATCCACATCAATTCCGGCGGCGGCTCCTCCGACATCACGGGCCCCGCTTGCTCGCCCAACACGGTGCACTGGACCTACGACACCTATGCGCTGTCGAACGTCGCAGGCCGAGCGATGGTGAAGCGCGGCGAGGACACCTGGTTCTTCGTCACCGCCGACTACGCCTTCGGCATGGCGCTGCAGCGCGACGCGGCCAACGTGGTCAAGGAGAGCGGCGGCAAGGTGCTCGGCGAGGTCCGCCATCCGCTCAACTCGTCGGACTTCTCCTCCTTCCTGCTCCAGGCCCAGGCCTCGAAGGCCAAGGTGGTCGCACTGGCCAACGCCGGTGGCGACACCACCAACGCGCTGAAGCAGGCGGCCGAGTTCGGGCTCACGGAAGGCGGCCAGAAGATGATCGCGCTGCTCATGGAGATCACCGACGTTCATTCGCTCGGCGCCAAGTCGACGCAGGGCCTGATCATCACTGACGCGTTCTATTGGGACATGAACGAGGAAACGCGCGCCTTCTCGAAACGCTTCAACGAGAAGGTCGGCCACATGCCGACCATGATCCAGGCAGGTCTCTATTCCGCGACCATGCACTATCTGAAGGCGATCGAAGAGATCAAGACCGACGAGGCGCCGAAGGTGATGGAGCAGATGCGCAAAACGCCGGTCAACGACTTCTTCGCCAAGAACGGCAAGATCCGCATCGACGGCCGCATGGTCCACGACATGTATCTGTTCGAGGTCAAGAAGCCCGAGGAATCCAAGGGCGAGTGGGACCTCTATAAGCTGATTGCCACCGTGCCCGGCGACGAAGCCTTCCGTCCGCTCGACAAGGGCGGTTGCCCGCTGGTGAAGTAAGATTCGTCTCCGTCTCCCACACGGCCATTCCCTCATCCTGAGGAGCTTGCGAAGCAAGCGTCTCGAAGGATGAAGGCCCGGCTGGTCGCCTCGCCCTTCGAGACGCGCGCCAAGTGCGCGCTCCTCAGGGTGAGGGGCAACATCGCGCAATGACGAGAGACACGCCAGCGCGCCCGGTGAAAACCGGGCGCGCTTCGTTTATCGGCTGAGCCGCATTACTCCGAGTACTTGAACTCGGGCATGTTCTTCAGCTCGTCCTTGCTCGCATTGAACACGGCGTGGTCCGGATACCACTTCGACGTGGACGACGTGGTCGTAGCCGTCGTTGTCGTGGTCTTCTCGGTTCCGGTCGCCGCGCCCGTGGTGGTCGTCGTGGCCGGCCTGGTCGCGGTGGTGGAGGCGACCGCCTGGTTCACGAATTTGAGCTTCTCATAGGGCACGGCGACCAGATGCTCACCCATGCCGAGGAAGCCGCCGACACCGATCACAGCGATCTTCACAGTGCCACTCTTGTCCATCAAGAGATCGCTGATCGAGCCGATGTTCTCGTTGGCGTCGTTGTAGACCTTGATTCCGTCCATCTTGGACGTCCGCCACTCACCCGACGCGGTCGTGGTGGTGGTTGTCGCGGTGGCCGCGGGCGCGGCCTTATCGGTGGTGACGGTCGGCGATTGCGCGAACGCAACGGTGGCAAGCAGTGCGGTGCCGGCCAGGCCGGCGGCGATCGATTTCATCAACATTGTTGTCCTCTCCTTCAGCAGAAAGCTTGTGCTGAGAGAACAGCGCTGATCACGCCCAGTTCCTAAGATGCGGCAATTTCGTCGCGCGACAATGGCGCTGCATTGCGACGGGAGTTCCCGCGCGCGGGAACGTTCCAGATGCACATTCCCCGCCGACGCTGTGCGCCCTGGGTGAAGCACGAGCGTGGCGGGGAACGCGCCGACCTGCGTCGCCAGGTCAACTCTAGAAGTCAGCTCTCAAAGTCAGATCTTGAAGTCAGCTCTGGTAGTCGATCAGAAGTGCGGAGAAATCCGAGCTGCTCGATGCGCTCGTCGAGTTGCCATTGGCCCCGTAGGACGAGCTCGACGATTGCGACTGCTGCAATGCCTGGAGGAACTGCTCGAGGAGCTTGGCCGTGCTGCTATCGGTCGAGCTGCTGCTTGTCGAATCCGTGGTCGATGTCGACGACGAGTCCGAAGCGGAGCTGCCATCCGACGGCGGTGGACCGGGCGGGGGGCCGCCTGCACCGCCTGGGCCGCCGGGCCCCTTGGCGAAGGCCGACTGAAACACGCCCTTCAGCTCGGTGGCCTGGTCCGACGTCAGCGTCCCGTTCGAGACCTCGCCGGCGATGAGGTCGTCGATCTTCGACTTCAGGCCGTCCTTGGACGGCTTGGTGCCGCTCGACTGATCGCTGGAGCGGCTCTGCTGGAGCGCCGTATCGATGTCTTGCAGGGCGGTCGTGAGGGCGGACTGGTCCGACGACGAAACCGTGCCGTCGGACACTTCCGATTGCAATTCCTGCTGCAGCTTTTGCAGCGGAGACTGGTAATTACCGGCGGAGGCCGCCGAAATCGAGGTCATGATGGCACCGTGGTTTTTGCGGGGTTTCGTACGCGACTGCGCCACGATATGGTTAACGGCCTTAACGAGACCTTGCCGTTCCCCTGCCCGGTGGTTACGGGGTGTTGCGCAGAGACACTCAGAAACAATCTGAAACAAAAATCTTCGCCTTTTGGCCCGAATCTTGGACAAACAAAGCGCATGGCCATCACCAATCCCAACATCCTGGTCGTCGAGGACGACCGCGAAACGCGGACGTTGATTGCGAAGTACCTGCGCAACAACGCCTGCAATGTCACCGCCGTGAGCGATGGCCGCGAAATGTCGCGCGCCATGTCCGATCATCGCGTGGACCTCATCATTCTCGACGTCATGCTGCCCGGCGAGGACGGTCTCAGCCTGTGCCGCAAGGTGCGCGCGGAGGCGCAGACGCCGATCATCATGCTGACCGCGCGTGGCGAGGACGTCGACCGCATCGTCGGCCTCGAGATGGGCGCGGACGACTATTTGCCAAAGCCCTTCAACCCGCGCGAGCTGCTCGCGCGTATCAACGCGGTGCTGCGCCGCCAGGCCGCCGCACAGGCGGCAAGCTCGATCGAAGGCGCAAGCACGCTCGCCTTCGAAGGCTGGCGCATTGATCTGCGCCTGCGCGAGCTGCGCAATCCGGAAGGCGCGCGCGTCGCTGTGACCAGCGCCGAGTTCGATCTGCTCAGGACGTTCTGTGAACGGCCCGGCCGCGTGCTGTCGCGCGACAGCCTGCTCGACCTCACGCAAGGCCGCAACACCGGCTCGTTCGAGCGCTCGATCGACGTGCTGGTCAGCCGCATCCGCCGCAAGATCGAACCCAACCCGGCCGACCCCACCATCATCAAGACGGTGCGCTCCGGCGGTTACCTGTTTACGCCCAGGACGGAAGCAGTCACTGCGCCCCTGAGCAGCTGACGGACCGCCTACGATGAGACCGTTCGGGTTCTTCCATCTCAAGGGTATCGGCGGGCAGATCACCGCGCTGGTGCTGGCTTCCACCGTCACGCTCCATCTCGTCGTCACCACCGTCTTCCTGATCAACCGGCCGGATCGACCTGACGCGCCGCCGGACGGGGCGCATCAATTGACCGATGCCGCGCTGCTGCTCGGCTCGGCCGATGCCGGCGAGCGGCCGCGCCTCATCGCCGATCTCAGCCGTGCCTTCCCCAAGCTCGGCCTCGAGACGATCGCGCCCGGCACGGCGACGACCGTCGATGACAGCGAAGGCATGCACGTGCACGGAATGCTCCGCCACCTCGGCCACGCCTACAAGGTGGTGCAGCTCGCCCCCGATGGCGGCCCGCGGCGCATCGGCGTGCAATTGCCAGACGGCGCCATCATCGCCGGCCATATCGACGGCGGTCCGCGTCCCTGGTTCTGGGGCGCGCCGTGGCTGGTGACGCTGATGACCGCCTTCATCTCCATCAGCGTGCTCGGCCTGTGGGCGGCGCGCGCGCTGGCGGCGCCGCTGTCGTCCTTCGCCAAGGCGGCCGAGAATTTCAGTCTGGACGGCACCGCCAAGCCGCTGCCCGAGCGTGGCCCGGAGGAGATCCGCTCGGTGGCGCGCGCGCTCAACCGCATGCACGAGCGGATCGCGCGGCTGATGTCGGATCGCACGCGGATGCTGGCTGCGATCAGCCACGATCTGCGCACGCCGATCACGCGGTTGCGCCTGCGCGCCGAGTTCATCGAGGACGAAGGCAACCGCAAGCGCATGCTGATCGATCTCGACCAGATGCGCTCGATGCTGGAAAGCGTGCTGTCGCTGTTGCGCAACGACCGCAAGGTCGAGGCGGTGACGCTGGTCGACATCGCCAGCACGCTGCAGCTGATCGCCGACCAGTTCGGCGACATGGGCCACGTCGTGCATTACGAAGGCCCGCTATCTGCAACCGCTGTCGCGCGTCCCGACGATCTGCATCGCGGCGTCACCAACCTCGTCGAGAACGCGGTGCGCTTCGGCGCCGAGGTCACGGTCCGCCTCGACATATCAGGCACGAAACTCGTCATCGACGTCGAGGACGACGGTCCCGGCATTTCGGACGCGCGCAAGCAGGAGATGCTGGAGCCGTTCGTGCGCGGCGACGACGCCCGCACCATGGACGATTCCACCGGCTTCGGCCTCGGCCTGTCGATCGCGCGCGCGATCGCGATCGCCCATGGTGGCGAGCTGTCGTTGCACGACCGCGAGCCGCACGGGCTGATCGTGCGGATGCAACTGCCGATTTGGCAACAGCCGCGGCTGGCGGCGTAACTTCAGGCCGCGAGCGGCGGGTGCGCTATGGGCATCTCGTCGAAGATTGCCACCGCCTCGAAACGATAGTTGCAGGCTTGGCAATTCCAGAGATAGGAGACGCGCCCCTCGCCCGGCTCGATCCAGTCGGGCTGCGCGATCGGCGCGCCACATTGGGCGCACGGATTCTGCCTTGGAATTTCTTTTGGGATATCGCCGGCCTGGGCTTCGACCATGGTTGTTTTTGTCATGGCACCTCTCCCGATTCGCCGCGCCTACCTACTCGCTTTCGCATCCTTGCGCGAATAGACAGGCGTGCTGTCGCGAGTTGTCCGCCTGAGGGAACTCCAGCTCCAGCTTTGAGTCGTCATCACGGCTCTGCGCCGCGAAATCGTTAACGGCGGCGTTTGGTCACATCATCGCCGCGTTCGGGATGCCTAAGGGCGGCCGGCGCAGGTCACTCAGGAATGTCTGGGATATCTGATGAAAATTTTACACATTGCTGCGCTTGTCGCGGCCGGACTGATGGCGCCGCAGACAGCCTTTGCGGGCGAAGCCGAATATTCCGAGATGGTCGCGGCCCATGCGCGCGCCAACGGCGTGCCGGAGGCACTGGTGCATCGCGTCATCATGCGCGAGAGCCGCTACCAGCCTGGCCTGGTCGGCCATGGCGGTACCATCGGGCTGATGCAGATCAAGCTCGCGACCGCCCGCGGGCTCGGCTACACCGGCGATGCCGCCGGGCTCCGTGACCCCAACACCAACCTCACCTACGCGGTCAAATACCTCGCCGGCGCCTATCACGCCGCCAATGGCGACCACACGCGAGCCGTGCGTTATTTCGCCGGCGGCTATTACTACGTCGCAAAGCAGCAGCGGCAGCAGTTGGTGCGAGAGGCCAGCACTGAGACCTGGCTGGAGCCGAACGGCAACCCGCAGCCGGTGTTCGGCAACGTCCCGCACAGGAAGCTGGCCCAGCGCGTCCGCAATGCGCGGGCGCAGGTTCCCGGGAACATGCGTTGACACCAGCCCCCACTGTCCTACATTAGAGCCGTTCCGAGGGGTGCTCCGAGGAGGAGCTGAGATACCGCTAAATGGGCAAAGCTTGCAAATCAGCAAGCCTTCCCAGGACCGCGGTGACCCTTTGAACCTGATCCGGGTCATGCCGGCGAAGGGACAGGGATGTTGCAGACGACTAGACGACCGGATTCTCCGGTATCCATCATCGGCGCAGGCGTTGCAGGCGCCTGGCAGGCGCTGTTGTTCGCGCAGGCCGGCCATTCCGTGACGCTCCACGAGCGCGGTGACGCCGCCATGACCGACGCCACCAGCCATTGGGCCGGTGGCATGCTGGCCCCTTACTGCGAGGCGGAGGTCGCCGAACCCATCATCTCCAGGCTCGGCCAGCGCTCCCTCGACATCTGGCGCCGCGAGCTGCCGGACACGCCCTTCAACGGCTCGCTGGTCGTCGCCCATCCGCGCGAGCGCAACGACTTTGAGCGCTTTGCCCGGATGACCGAAGGCCACCGCCGGCTCGATGCCGGAGGCCTCGCCGAGCTCGAGCCGTCGCTGGAGGGCCGTTTTCGCGATGCGTTGTTCTTTCCGACCGAGGGCCATGTCGAGCCGCGCCGCGTGCTGCCGAAACTGCACGAGCGCATCGTTGCTGCCGGCGGCACCATCAAGTTCTCAAGTGACGTTTCCGCCAAAGACCTCGACGGCATCGTGATCGACTGCCGCGGCCTTGGCGCGCGCGACGAGCAGAAGGAGTTGCGCGGCGTCAAGGGCGAGATGATTTTGATCGAGACCAGCGAGGTGCAGCTGGCCCGCCCGGTGCGCTTGATCCATCCGCGCTGGCCGCTCTACGTGATCCCGCGCGAGGACAATCTGTTCATGCTGGGCGCGACCTCGATCGAGGCCGAGGACACCGGCGTCAGCGTCCGCTCCGCGCTGGAGCTGTTGGGCGCGGCCTATGCCGTGCACCCGGCCTTCGGCGAGGCCCGCATCATCGAATTCGGCTCGGGCCTTCGTCCCGCTTTCCCCGACAATCTCCCGCGCATCGGCATTCGCGGCGGCCAGATCAGCGTCAACGGGCTCTACCGCCACGGCTTCCTGATCGCGCCCGCGCTCGCCGAGCTGACGCTGGCCTATGTCGAGCGCGGCCAGATCGACAATGAGGTGATGCAATGCGGGTGATGGTGAACGGCGAGCAGCGCGAGGTGAACTCGGCCAGCGTCGACGCGCTGCTCTCCGAGCTCGACTACGAGGGCACCCATTTCGCGATCGCGCTGAACTACGATGTCGTGCCGAAAAGCCGCTGGGCCGAGACCAGCCTGAAGGCCGGCGACGAGATCGAGATCATCACGCCGCGGCAGGGAGGGTGAGGACATGGTGACCTTCTACGGCAAAACCTTCGCCTCCCGCCTGCTCATCGGCAGCGCGCTCTATCCCTCGCCTGCGATCATGCAGTCCGCGATCCGTGCCTCCGGCTCGAACATCGTCACGGTGTCGCTGCGGCGCGAATCCGCCGGCGGCAAGTCGGGCGATGCGTTCTGGAAGCTGATCCGCGAGCTCGACGTGACAGTGCTGCCGAACACCGCCGGCTGCCGCAGCGTCCGCGAGGCGGTGACCACCGCAAAGCTTGCGCGCGAATTGTTCGGCACGTCCTGGATCAAGCTCGAAGTCATCGCCGACAACGACACGCTGCAGCCCGACGTCATCGGCCTGGTCGAAGCAGCAAGCCTCCTGATCAAGGACGGCTTTGAAGTGTTCCCCTATTGCACGGAAGACCTCTCGGTCGCCAACCGCCTGGTCGATGCCGGCTGCAAGGTGGTGATGCCGTGGGCAGCGCCGATCGGCTCGGCCCGTGGCATCACCAACCGCGACGCGCTCAAACTGATGCGCGAGCGCCTGCCCGACATCACGCTGGTGGTCGATGCCGGCATCGGTGCGCCCTCGCATGCGGCCGAGGCGCTCGAGCTCGGCTATGACGCCGTGCTGCTCAACACGGCCATCGCAAAAGCCGCCGATCCCGTTGCGATGGCCAACGCCTTCCGTCTCGGCTGTGATGCCGGACGTACCGCCTACGAAGCCGGGCTGATGAACGCCCGCGACTTCGCCTCCCCCTCCACCCCTGTCGTTGGGACCCCGTTCTGGCATGCCGTATCCTGATCCGTTCTATCCCGTCGTCGACAGCCTGGCCTGGGTCGAGCGCCTGACCAGGCTCGGCGTCGGCACGATTCAATTGCGCGCGAAAGACCTCGACGACTCGCAGGCCCTGCAGATCGTCACCGATGCGCTGGCGATCACAAACGGCACGCAAGCCAAGCTGGTCGTGAACGACTATTGGCGCGCGGCCGTCGTCGCGGGCGCAAAATATCTGCATCTCGGCCAGGAGGATCTTGCCGACGCGGACCTCAACGCGATCCGCGAGGCCGGCCTGTCGCTCGGCGTTTCCACCCATGACGAGGCGGAGCTCGAAACCGCACTCGCCGCGAAACCCGATTACGTCGCGCTGGGCCCGATCTTCTTCACCACGCTGAAATCGATGCGCTTCGAGCCGCAGGGCATTCCAAAAATCACGGAATGGAAGAAGCGCATCGGCGACATCCCGCTGGTCGCGATCGGCGGCATCAAGTTCGAGCACGCCGCGGAGATCTTTGCGGCAGGCGCGGATTCGATTGCTGTCGTCAGCGACGTCACCCAGAACGCCGACCCGGAAGCGCGGGTGCGGCAGTGGCTCGGCCAGTCGGCGGAGGCCGCGTGATGCGCGTTCTCTCCACCCGTCATTGCGAGGAGCACTTGCGACGAAGCAATCCAGACTGTCTCCGCAGAGAGATTCTGGATTGCTTCGCTGCGCTCGCAATGACGGAGCAAGACCTCACCAGCGTCGCTCTGACGCACACACACACAAATTAAACCGGAGGATCCCATGAACATCCGCTCCAACCCCGAAAAAACCGTCCCCGCCGTCACCACCGGCCCGCTGCCGTCGTCGCGAAAAATCTTCGCCTCGCCTGACGCCGCGCCCGACATCCGTGTGCCCTTGCGCGAGATCATTCTCTCCGAAGGCGCCGGCGAGCCGAACCTGCCGGTCTACGACACCTCCGGCCCCTATACCGATCCGTCCGTGACCATCGACGTCAACGCCGGCCTCGCGCGCGGTCGCAAATCATGGGTGCTCGAGCGCGGCGGCGTCGAGCAATATGACGGACGCCAGATCAAGCCGGAGGACAATGGCAGCGTCTCCGCGGACAAGGCCGCGCGCTCCTTCGCCGCCTATCACCAGCCACTGCGCGGCCTCGACGGCCACATGATCACGCAGCTCGAATTCGCCCGCGCCGGCATCGTCACCAAGGAGATGATCTACGTCGCCGCCCGCGAAAATCTCGGCCGCAAAGAGCAGCTCGCGCGCGCGGAAGCAGCGCTCGCCGACGGCGAAAGCTTTGGCGCCGAGGTCCCCGCCTTCATCACGCCGGAGTTCGTCCGCAGCGAGATCGCCCGCGGCCGCGCCATCATCCCCTGCAACATCAACCACAGCGAACTCGAGCCGATGATCATCGGCCGCAACTTCCTGACCAAGATCAACGCCAATATCGGCAACTCGGCCGTGACCTCGTCGGTCGAGGAAGAGGTCGAGAAGATGGTGTGGGCGATCCGCTGGGGCGCCGACACCGTGATGGACCTCTCCACCGGCCGCAACATCCACACCACCCGCGAATGGATTCTGCGCAATGCGCCGGTGCCGATCGGCACCGTTCCCATCTATCAGGCGCTGGAGAAGTGCGACGGCGATCCGGTCAAGCTGACCTGGGAGCTCTACAAGGACACCCTGATCGAGCAGTGCGAGCAGGGCGTCGACTATTTCACCATCCACGCCGGCGTGCGCCTGCCCTACATCCACCTCACCGCCAACCGCGTCACCGGCATCGTCAGCCGCGGCGGCTCGATCATGGCGAAGTGGTGCCTGGCGCATCACAAGGAGAGCTTCCTCTATACGCATTTCGACGAGATCTGCGACCTCATGCGCAAATATGACGTCTCGTTCTCGCTCGGCGACGGCCTGCGCCCGGGCTCGATCGCCGACGCCAACGACCGCGCGCAGTTCGCGGAGCTGGAGACGCTCGGCGAGCTGACGAAAATCGCGTGGGCCAAGGGCTGCCAGGTCATGATCGAAGGCCCCGGCCACGTGCCGATGCACAAGATCAAGATCAACATGGACAAGCAGCTCAAGGAGTGCGGCGAAGCGCCGTTCTACACCCTCGGGCCCCTGACCACCGACATCGCGCCGGGCTATGACCACATCACGTCCGGCATCGGTGCGGCCATGATCGGCTGGTTCGGCTGCGCCATGCTCTGCTACGTCACGCCGAAGGAGCATCTCGGCCTCCCCGACCGTAACGACGTCAAGGTCGGCGTCATCACCTACAAGATCGCCGCGCACGCGTCCGATCTCGCCAAGGGTCACCCGGCAGCACAGCTCCGCGACGACGCGCTCTCCCGCGCCCGTTTCGACTTCCGTTGGACCGACCAGTTCAACCTCGGCCTCGACCCCGAGACCGCCAAGAACTTCCACGACGAGACCCTGCCGAAGGAAGCCCACAAGGTCGCGCACTTCTGTTCGATGTGCGGCCCGAAATTCTGCTCGATGAAGATCACGCAGGACGTGCGGGATTATGCCGCGACGCTGAACGACCCGAACTCGATCGGCATGTCGATGAGCGGGACCGCCGAGGACGGCATGAAGCAGATGAGCGCGAAGTTCAAGGAGATGGGCGAGAGCTTGTATCTGGATGCGGATAAGGTGAAGGAGAGTAATAGGGTGCTGTGACATCCAGCCGACTGGATCGACAATGATATTCATCTCGTACGCAAAGGAAGACCATGCCTTCGCGTGCGAGCTGTATCTTGGGCTTTTCAGCGTTGGCCTCGATCCATGGATGGACAAACCGCCCCCTCCGCATCAAATAAACGGACTTCAAGTCGGACAACGATGGGAGGCAGTCCTGAATGCAAAGATCAGGGCTGCGGACCACGTATTGCTCTTGCTGTCCCCCCGCTCGGTTCGAAAGAGGGGATATGTCCAAACTGAATTCAGAATGGCGCTGCGCCTCATGAATGAAATGCCAGACGATCAAGTTTTTGTTTTGCCCGTTGTCTCGGAAAAATGTGACGTCCCTTCACTGAGGGTAGGACAAATTGATCTACTTGACCTTCAGTGGGAAGAAGTAAGGCAAGCTGACATCCCAACCTTTGTCAGTCGACTTGCGCTCGCCGCTCAAGGAGTCCGGCCATGATCGGGCAACCACTCTCGGAATTGAAGCGGACTAACGCGCTGCTGTGGGCCGTAGACGTTGGACGCATGCACTCACGCAACAACATCATTGTCTCTGACGATAAAGCATTCCTAAGCTCGTCGGGGGGGGCCTGGAACATCTCGGACGCTAAAGATGGGGTCTACTGTATAGATCTCCGATCAGGCACAATTGATTGGTTTACTCCGACTCAATCAGACGCGAATGAAATATCACTTATCAATAAAATTCTTCTCGTCGGGACCGACAACGGGACTGCTTTTGTAATAGATGCAGATGGAGGGCGCGTTCTAAATCAATTCCAGACGGAAACACCTTTCTATGGTCGCGCAGTTGAGCTGGAAACGCCGAATGGACCGAGTTTAATCCTCGTCTCGTACGGGGGGGAGGTTATTCAATACGAGCCGGGCTCGAACGTATTCAAGTCGATCGGCAAGACGCCCTATGGAATCAGAGCAAATCCCGCAAAGATCGAGCACAATTCTTTTCTCGTAGGATCGGAAATTGGGCTCGTATCGCGAATAGAGGTTTGCAATGATCAGATTCTAGTCACCTCACTCTTCAAAATTGAGCCTCACAAAGCATCTGGTGAGTTTGACTTTACTCTGCAGATTCGCGGCATCTCGAGCATCGTCGTGGTTGGCGATCGCGCAGTCATTTCCTACTCGCGAGACACGTTTGATCGGCGACCTCCAATGGCTTGCTTCTCGCTCAAAACGCAGAAGAAACTGTGGGATGCGGGGCGCATTCAGACGGCGCTGAAAAATGACTCGGTCGAGTTCGGCAATTCAAGAGTCACGCCATCAATATACAACGGCCAAGTCATTTCCACGTTTTCGTATAATGATGCGGTCCATGCTTTCTCGATTGAGAGCGGAAAGTGGATTTGGCGCCAACGACTGGACGATAGTTACTTTCAGAATTGGTCATCGCCTGTTGAATATAGAGGGCTTCTGTACGTTGCTCGAATAAATGGTGTCTTGTCCGTTCTGGATATCAAAACGAGGAAGATAGTCGCCTCGTATTCCGTGGAAGTGTTCAATTTCTCATCTGACAGTACAGTAAGTGATTACGGAGAGGACCCTTGGCCAACCAATGCCGCTGAGTTCAAATCTGGCCCCGATCCTAGTCAAACAATCGTTGCCGGCATTTGCTCAACGCCCACAATTTGGAACGACAAGATCTTGGTTGGAACGGTCTCTGGCAAGTTGTGCTGCTTTAGACCCATTCGTAAGCGCCAGGGATTTATTGGTCGTCTTGGAGCGAGCTAGCGCGCGAAATAGACAAGCTTGCGGATGTTTCATTGCCCGACAGCACTCCCCACCGCCTCCCCGACCAACTCCGTCCCAACCTCCGCCTCGTCTTCGTCGGCACCGCGGCCAGCACGCGCTCGGCTGAACTCGGGCACTACTACGCCCATCCCGGCAACCGCTTCTGGCGCGCGATCCATGAGGCCGGCATCACGCCCCGGCGCTATCAGCCGAGCGAATTCGGAGCGCTGCTCGCGCTCGGGATCGGCTTCACCGATCTCTCCAAATCGGGCGCCGGGATGGATCACCAGATCGCGGCTGAAACGATCGACGTGCCGGGGTTCAAGGCGAAGATCGAGAAGTATCGGCCGAGGACGATTGCGTTCACGAGCAAGAAGGCGGCGAGCTTGTTTTATGGCAGGCCGTCGAGCGAGATTACACTGGGGCGGCAGCCGCGCGATGGAAGTTTGCCGGAGATATTCGTGCTGCCATCACCATCAGGCGCTGCGTCCGGGCATTGGACACTGGAGCCGTGGCGGGAGCTTGCGGCGTGGATCGGTTCGCGGGGTGAGGTAACGTAGCCCGGATGAGCGCAAGCGATATCCGGGATTGGCGGTTGACCCGCATGTCGCGGCGCTCATGCGGGCTACGACACCACACCCACCGACCTCATCCTGAGGAGACCGCGAAGCGGTCGTCTCGAAGGATGGCGGCTGGCGAGATGCGGGCCTTCATGGTTCGAGACGGCGCTGCGCGCCTCCTCACCATGAGGGTCTGGCTTCATTGCCGCGGATGCCAAAGCGGTGGGTTACGCTGCGCTAAAACCCACCCTACGGCCGCGTGCCCCCTCACTGAAACCGGTACGTCACCCCGAACGTCGCTAGATGCGCGCGCATCGCCACGTCGTATGTGTTGACGGACGGATTGTGGTCGGCATCGCCGCTCGATCTTGCGACGGTGAAGCCGGCCTTGCCGTAATCGGCGTAGCGATATTCGGCGCGCGCCAGCCAGTTGCCCCACAACACGGTTTCGAGGCCGCCACCGAGCGTCCATCCCGTCTTCGTTGTGGACTGGCTGATGATCCCCGGCGACAGCGCGAAGAAGCCGGTGCAGGGGCCGCTGGTGCAGGTCGAGGTCAACTCAAAGTTCTGCCAGGCGACGCCGCCGGTGGCGTAGAGCATGGTCTGTGGATTGACGAGATAGCCACCGCGCAGTCGCAAGGAGGCATCCCAGCGGCTGCGGATCGACAGGCTCTCGCCGGGCGACTGGGAGTCGGCGAGGAAGATGCTGGTGAAACCTTCGCGCGTGGTGGTGCGGTCGGCAAAGCCGAAATCACCTTCGACACCTGCGGTCCATTGCGAGGCGAGCTGCCAGAGATAGCCGGCATAGGGGCTGGCGCGGAACGCGGTGTTGTCCATCGGGCGATTGTTGGCGCGGCCGTCGAGATCGCGCGGGGAGCCGCCGACCGATTCCGACGTCGTCGTGAGATCGGTACGCGTGGCGCGCGCCCCGAGGCCCATGCCGACATAAGCGCCGGTCCAGGACGCCGGCATTGCGGCCTGCGCTTGCAGCGGATGCGAGCGGCCGCCGATGACGGGCTCGCCAAACTTGTAAGCGAGGCCGACATTCGCCGTATGTGTTGCGAGTTTCGTATCGAAATTGTCGACCGTGAGCGCGGGCCCCGCGCCGGTCTGCGTGCGCGCGATGGCGAACGGCGTGGTGCCGAAATCCGCGTAGCGATATTCGGCACGCAACAGCCAGTTGCCCCACAGCACGGTCTCGAGGCCGCCACCGAGCGTCCAGCCGGTCTTGGTGGCCGAGTTCGACACCGTGGTGGGCGTCGCATTGTTGCAGGTGGCGCCGACGCAGACCGAGGTCACGTCAAAATGCTGCCAGGCGAGGCCGCCGGTGGCATAGACTAATGTCGTCGGCGTCAGCAGATAGCCGGCGCGACCGCGCAGGCTCGCATCCCAACCGGCTTTCACCGACAGGCTGTCGACCGCGAAGGTGGACGAGCCCGCCCGCGGCGAAGCGCGAAACCCTGGCAGGGCCGTGGTCTGGTCACCGAAGCCGACATCGCCTTCGATGCCGACGACCCAGCTGGGAGCGACCTGCCAGTTGAAGCCGGCATAGGGATTGACGCGGAAACCCGTGCCGTCGAACGGCTGGGTCAGCACAGCCCCGTTCAGGTCACGCGGAACGCCGTCTTGCAACACGGACGTGGTGGTGAGATCAGCTTGCGTCGATCGAAAGCCGAGGCCGAGGCCGGCGTAGAAACCGGTCCATGACGGAGCCACCAGCAGCGGCGCCTTGTTGAACGGGGCAAGGTCCGCGGCCTGCGCGGGTGCTGCGAGCGCGAACCCGGCGAGAAGTGCTGCGCCACCAAGCAATCCCGGCATGTTCGGGCGGATCAATGAACGTCGCATGGCGGCCCTTCACGCAGGAATTTCTTGGCGAATCCATACGTCGATCGGGTGATCTCGCGCGTCCTCCGATCGAATGACAGCGCGCATTGGCGTCCCGACTGTTGCAAGCGTGTCACGCCGGCGATACGACTTGAGATGGAAGAGCCTGATATCAACCGGGCCGCATCATCCAGGGAAGGCACCGCCATGAGCGAGGATCTGACCGGTGTCTGGGACGGCAGCTACATTCAACCGGGCACCGGAATGGTCACGTTCACCGCGACCCTGGTCGAGTCCCATGGCGCGCTCAGCGGCGACGTCACCGAGCCATGCTCGAACCCGCACTGCCCGCTGCGCACCCACAACGCCGCGATCACGGGCAATCGCTCCGGCAGTGCGGTCTCTTTCGTCAAACGTTACGAGCCGCCCGGCTACGGCTTCGACACGGTGCATTACGAAGGCACTGTCAATGCCGAGGCGACCGAGATCGACGGGCGCTGGCGGCTGCCGGGTTTCTCCGGCGCGTTCCTGATGATCCGCGCCGGCAAGGTTGCGAAAGCTGTCACGACTGAGCAACGAGCCAAGGTGCCATCGCGCTGAAGGAGGCCATCATGCTGACGCTCTATTCCTATCCGGAATTGTTCGGCGTCGCCGACAACAACGGTTACGGCCTCAAGGTTTTCGCCTTCCTGAAACTCGCGGGCGTGCCATTCGTGCATGAGCATGTCTTCGATGCCTCCGCCGCGCCACGCGGGCAGCTGCCCTATATCGTCGACGACGGCGAGACCGTCGGCGACAGCGAGACGATCATCGCGCATGCCATCGCGAAATATCACCTCGCCATCGACGCCGCGCTGTCAGCCGAACAGCGCCGGACCAATCATCTGGTCACCCGCATGCTCGACGACCTCTACTGGGTAATGTCGTATTCGCGCTGGAAGGACGAGCGCTTCTATCCGGCGTTCCGCGACGGCTTCATCGCGCAGCATCCGCAGATCAATGCCGAAGGATTTGAGAAGGCGAAAGCGTATAACGCACTGCGCTATCAATACCAGGGCATCGGCCGCTACACGCCCGAGCAGGCCTACGCGCGAGGCCTCGCTGATTTGCAGGCGCTGGCGGAGATCGTCCCCGCCGCTGGCTTCGTGCACGGCGCGGCACCTGGTAGCATCGATGCCGGCATCTACGGTTTTGTCGCCAACATCCATTACTTCCCGATCCCGACACCGCTGAAGGCGTTCGTCGATGCGCACACAAATCTCGTCGCGCATTGCGAGAGGGTACATGCGATGGTGAGTGGATCGTTACAGGGCCGTAGCCCGGATGAGCGATAGCGACATCCGGGGCCGAGAGTTGACACGCATGTCGCTGCCGCTCATGCGGGCTACAAGTGAAGTGAGACCTTCCTACCGCATCGTGATCGCAAGCCCGCTGAGATCCGCGTTCGCCATCAAGCCTACCTGCGTGCCGCTGAGCTCCAGTACCGCGCCCTTCTGGTTGGTGAGCACGATGGCGCGGGCACCGCGGCCAACCGCAATGCCGGCACCGGCGGCACCGTAGACGCCGGCGACATCGGAAGGCCGGTTGATGTTGGAGACGCGACCGCGCAGCACGGTCTTGGAACCGCCGAAGACGAGGCCGTAATCGAGCCCGCCGGTCGACAGCGAATAGGAGCGGCCACGGAAGTTCAGCATGCCCGAGCCGCCGGAACCGCCGATGATCCAGCCCGCCTTGTAGATCGTCAGCACCACGGTGCCGCCGTCAGCCATCGCCGAGGTCGAGAGGCCGGCAAGCGCGGCAAGGCCGACCAGCGCGGCGCGAAGGGTGGATGCGATCTTCATGAACAATCTCCGGGGGCTATTTTTTGGGAAGGGAAGCGAATCAGACGGGCTGAATCTATCCGATGGATCGGGGCGGCAACATGATGGCAGCGCAATGAACTTCAGTCGTGCTCTTCGCCACGCACTCAGCTGTCATCGCCCGGTTAAACCGGGCGATCCAGTATTCCAGAGACGCTTGTGATTGACCCGAAAGGGCGCGGCGTACTGGATGCCCCGGTCAAGCCGTGGCATGACAGCGGAGCTTGGGGCCACTCCCCGGCACCCATCGCCACCCTGCCATACTGCTCCTGTTTTGCCCGACGGCGCAATCGATTATTTCGATCTTCCCGAATTTCGAAAACACCAATGATTTCCATCCGGTTTCTACTGTGCATGGGGTTGTTTCGCATTTTTGTTTTTGCCGCTACCCTCACGCCTCTCAGCCCTTCCGAGGTGTTCCCATGCCGATCCAGCATTTCGCGCCCCCGCCGCATGTGAAGGCGCCGCCGCTGTCATTTGCGACGCGCGTCGGTGACCTCCTGTTCGTCTCCGGCATTCCCGGCTTCGACGCCAAGGGCGCGCTGCCCGACGGTTTTGAGGCGCAGTTCGCCAATGTCGTCGTCAACATCAAGCGCGTGCTGGACGAGGCCGACGCAACCGTCCGCGACCTCGTCAAGGTCAACGTGCTCCTGACCCGGGCCGCCGACGTTGCCGCGATGAACGCGCTCTACGCCGGCGCCTTCGGCCCGCCGCCCTATCCGGCACGGACGACTTGTGTGGTGCAGGCGCTGCCCGATCCGAAGATGCTGATCGAGATCGAGGCGGTGGCGTCGCTGGCCAAAGCATAGCCCGCAAGGGGGACCCCACCTGACATATCCGTGATCGACCGCCGCCCGGCTTGCCAGAAGCGCCGTTTTGCCGCACCAGTTTCCTTCACGTTCCCATCAGGAGATATTTCATGCGTCGCGTTCTCGCCCTCTGTGCCTTTGCCGGCATCGCCACCACCGTGTTTGCCGCGCCCGCGTCCGCAGCCGGCTATTACGTGATCCGCTGGGAAAACACCGGCATCTGCCAGGTCTGGAACGAAGACCTTCGCTACAAGCCGTTCCAGTGGGGCGTCTCGACCTACAAGGTCGTCAGCAAGCCGCTCCCGACCTTCACCGCCGCCTCCGACCTCCAGATCAAGCTGCGCGCGGAGCGCAAGTGCACGCTCTAGGCGTCGCGCGACGAAACGGATTTCGAGGGCGGGTCGCGCAAGCGATCCGCCCTTTTTCTTTGCAGGCATCGCCTCGGTTTCAGCCGCAAACCCGCGTGCACGCCTTGAACCTGACCCGCATGCGGAACTACTCACATTTTGACCGGGGCGCAGCAGGTCAAGAATTCGATCGGCGGACGACAAGGGCCGGGCAAGGATGCGATGCTAGCGTCCTTGCCCGCTCTCATTCTTGCCTCGCGACTTTGGAGCAGATCGATGCGTGCAACGACGACAGCAACAATTCTCGCCGCATCGCTACTGCTCGCCGCAACCGCGCAGGCGCAGGCACCGCAATCTTTCCGCGTGATCTCGCCGATCTTCGGCCAGCTCGTCTCCTTCGCGATGCCGTCGAATTTTTCTGCGGTGCTCGAGAACACCAAGGACGGCCACTACATCCGCGAAGCCGTGCTCAAGGACGAGACGCCCGAGCTCTGGACGCAGATGATCACGGTCACCGGCGAGAAGGGCATGACGCTGACGCCGGGCGCCTCGCCCGAGATGTTCGCAGGCACCATCGCCGGCGGCTTCAGATCGGCCTGCCCCGACAGCTTTGCGGCGCGGCCCTTCGGCGCCCTGAAGTTCGGCCGCTTCGAGGGTTTTGGCGCCGTGATCGGCTGCGGCCGCGTCGACAGCGGCGCGACCCGCCACAGCGAGACCGCGCTGCTGATCACGCTGAAGGGCGCGAGCGATTACTACACCATCCAATGGGCCGAACGCGGCCCCGAAAGCGACGAGCCGCCGGTCAACGACGAACGCTGGCAGAAGCGACTGCTCGAACTGAGCCCGATCGAGCTCTGCCCGATCGTAGCAGGCGAAGCCGCCCCCTATCCGAGCTGCGTGAACAAGAGCTGAGGCGCTCTCACGCGTCCTTGTGCGCGCCGGGATGGATCAGGATGTCGCGCGCGGCGGCGAGGTCGATGAAGGCCTGTGCGCTGCCGCCCTGGTCGGGATGCTTGCCCTTGGCGGCGCGGCGGTAGGCCTGGTTGATGTCCTCGCAAGTGAGCTGCACCGCGAGCGGCAGGCCGAGCATCTTGCGGGCGCGATCCTCGCTGGAGAGCTTCTTCGGCGCGGCGTTGCGGCGGCCGAAGCGCGGCGCGGTCAGATCGTGAACGACGTCGAGGACCACACCGATCCGGCGCCGGGCCGCCAGCGTGACGCCGTGATCGTCATTGTCCGCGGCCTGGCGCAGCACCGGAAGCGCCTGCTCGGCCGCCTGCCGCAGCATGGTCTCGGTGCTCATGCGCGCGATCTCGGCCACGAGCCGGCCCGCGTCGGCCCAATCAGCCGGCTCCGCCGACCGCAGGCGCTCGAGCGCCATTTTCCAGGATTCAAGCCGTTCCATCATGCGCGCAACGTTTAGCAATGAAGACCAGTATGCCAAGGCCGCCGTTTCCGACCCCTTAATTTCGGGTTAGCCTTTCATGAAACTTCGAAACGAAATCAGAAGGAAATTGCTTGCAATCCTCATCGCCGTGGTCGCACCACCCGCAGGATGTGCTGCCAGACCCAGCGCTGGTCAGTTGAACTGATACGCAAGACCGAACGTCGCGGTGTGGGTGCGCAGCGTGACGTCGAAAGTGTCGATGGTGTTACTCGGCGCGAAGGCCGACGTTCGGCTGATCGTATAGCTCGACGTGCCGAAATCGGCGAAGCGGTATTCGGCGCGCGCCAGCCAGTGATGGCCGAGCGCCGTCTCCAGGCCGCCGCCGATGGTCCAGCCAAGCTTCGTCGTGGAGTTCGTGATCACGGACGGAGAGACACTGAACGTGCGCCGGCAGGGAGCGCTCCCACAGGTCGAGATCACCTCGTCATGCTGCCACGCAGCGCCGCCGCTCGCGAACAGCAGCGTCGCCGGCGTCACCAGAAAGCCGAGACGCGCGCGCAGGCTCGCGTCCCATGTCGTCTTCAACACAAGGGAATCGGCCGCATCGTGGAAGGTGCCGAAGGCGGGTGACACCGGATATCCGGAAAGCGTGGTTGTCCGGTCGGCGAAGCCGGCGTCGCCCTCGATCCCGGCGACCCATTTGGGAGCGAATTGCCAGTTGACGCCGGCATAGGGGTTGGCGCGGAAGGCAGTACCGTTGAACGGCACGGTATTCTTCAAGATCGGCAACGGAGCGCCGCCAAACAGTTCCGATGTTGCCGCCGAGTCCGCCTGCAGCGCGCGGGCGCCGAGACCAAAACCGAGATAGGGGCCGGTCCATGACATCGCGATCGGAGCTGCCTTGGCAATCAACGCCGTCTGCGCTCCGGCCGCGATCGGATCGCCAAATTTGTAGGCCACGCCGAACGAGGCGTTGTGAGTCTGCATCTTGAGATCAAAATTGTCCACGGTCGGATTGAGGGCCGGATTGGACAACGCGGAGCGAGCAATGGTGAACGGTGCGGCGCCAAAATCGGCGTAGCGATATTCGGCGCGCGCAAACCAGTTGCCGCCGAGCGCGGTCTCGATGCCGCCACCGACGGTCCAACCGGCCTGGATGCGTGAGGCGGAGATGACCGCAGGCGAAAGGACAGAGCCGAGACAGCCGATGCTGGCGCAGGACGAACTGATCTCGCTGCGCTGCCAGGCGACGCCACCGGTCGCATAGGCCAGCGTGGCGGGTGTGAGCAGGAAGCCGAGACGGGCGCGCAGACTGGCGTCCCAATCGGTCTTCACCGTCAGGCTATCGGGCGGCAAGGCAAAGCGAACGAAGCCGGGCGAGAAAGCCAGCGATTGGCGCGTGGTGGACTGGTCGGCAAAGCCGACATCGCCTTCAAGGCCTGCGACCCATTGCGGCGCAATTTGCCAGTTGAATCCGATGAAGGGATTGGTGCGGAAGCCCAGCCCGTCGAAGGACGCGCCGGTCGGCCGTCCGTCCGCCAGATTCTGCGGGATGCCGGCAATGGTCTCTGACGTCGTCACGGCGTCGGTGCGCGCGGCACGGAAGCCAAGCCCGAGACCGGCGTAGAATCCGCTCCAGGTCGACGCGGTCGCCGCCGGGACCTTGTAGGCCGGCGCGGCCCCGATATCCGCCGCCAAGGCAGGCCCCGCCACCGCGAACGCTATCAGCGCCGCACTTCCGCATCTGACTTTCTTCATACCCAATGTCCCCGCCGGCGCGCGGGCGCGCCGCTGCCCCACGTCTGCGAGACAAGATCTGAGGCCAGCGGCTCCAGATTTCTTGGACACAAGTGACCGCGGATTGGACAGATACGAACCGACGATCTTCCTGCCGCGCCGTGGCATCTTTGCCACATACGCCGGGCCGCGGCGTCGCGATTGCATGAGGCACGAGCGCTGCACGACGTTTCCGCCGTGTCTATTTTCAACTAGTCTCGCCACCAACATTCAAAAACAAGCAGCCGAGGAAACCCCATGCCCCTTCTCCAAAACCACATCGCCGTCGTCACGGGCGCCGGTTCCGGCATCGGCCGGGCGATCGCGGCAGGCTATGCACGCGAGGGCGCGCAAGTGGTGCTGCTCGACGTCAACGCCGACACCGTCGCTGAGGCCGCGAAGGAGATCCGCGACGCCGGCGGCAAGGCCGAGAGCTTTGCGCTCGACGTCACCAAGCGCGATGATTGCTTTGCACTGGCAAAGCAAGTCGCCGACAAGGTCGGGCAGGTCTCAATCCTCGTCAACAATGCCGGCATCACCCGCCGCAACGCCTTCACCGCCGAGACGGAGACGGTGGCAAAGGACTGGAACGACATCATCTCGCTCAACCTCAACGGCGTCTTCAACACGACGCAGGCGTTTCTCCCGCCGCTCCGCGCAACCAAGGGCCGTATCGTCAACATCGCCTCGATCCAGTCCTTCGTGCACCTGCGCACGCCGAGCTCGGCGGCGTATACGACCTCGAAACACGGCGTGCTCGGCTTCACCAAGGCGCTCGCGGTCGAGCTCGGCAAGGAAGGCGTGCGCGTCAACGCGATCGGGCCGGGCTTCATCGAAACCAACATCAACGCCAATGTGCGCGCGACCAATCCGGCGCTGGTGCAGGCCTTCGTCGATCACACGCCGCTGGCGCGCACCGGCAAGCCCGAGGACATCGTGGGACCCGCGGTCTTCCTGGCGTCGGACCTGTCGGCTTACGTCACCGGAACGATCGTGATGGTGGATGGCGGGTACAGGACGGTGTGAGCGAGGCGCGAGGCGCACAATACGTCCGCTTCGCTATGCATCTCGTGCCAATCGCGGCGGCGGCGCGGCATTCCCAAGGTCATCTCGTGCGATCGCCCGCGATTAACCTTTCATTAACCAAACCCGCCCACCGTAGATCTACGGCCTGGGGGTCGTTGTTCTCGATCCGCTTCCAGCGAAGGAAGCGGGCGTTGATCGGGGTGTATTGATGACCACTGTTCATGTCGCGGCGCCGCAGGACGCACAATTCCTCGCTCCCAACCAGATCGTTCCGCTGCTGATCGGCGCAACCGTCGATGAAGTCGAGCGCGAGCTCGTGCTCCAGACGCTGGCGCGCTGCGACGGCAACCGCACCCGCGCATCGCGCGTGCTCGGCCTGTCGGTGCGCACGTTGCGCAACAAGATCAGGATCTATGCCGCCTCGGGCATCGAGGTGCCCGCCTATCACGACTAGCGCGTGACGTGCGGCCGATTGATGTTGATCATGCCCCGCGCCATCCGGCGGCGGAATTGCTGCCGTCGTCAAACGCCGCTAAGTAGCTTGCTTCCGCACAGGGAGAAGTGGCGTGGCAGACGATCAGGGACGGCAGGGGCCGCGTGGGCGGCAGGGCGAGCCAGGACGGCCGGGTCCGCAGGGGCATCCGGGCAAGCGCGGGCCGGACGGCACGCGCGGCAAGCCGGGGCCTCAAGGCAAGCCCGGCGCGGCCGGAAAGGCCGGAGCGCAGGGCAAGGCCGGGCTGCCGGGCAAGCTCGGTGAAGCCGGTGCGCGGGGTGCCGCCGGATCGCAGGGCCCAGTGGGGTCGCAGGGCCCGCGCGGCGAGGCCGGACCGCCCGGCCAGCTGCCCTCGATCGAGCAGGTGCTGCCGTGGCTGGATCAGCTCTTCGACGCCTGGGACGAACGCCGCCGCCAGCGTGACCGCGAAGCCGCCGAGCGAGACGCACAGGAAGCCGCCGAGCACGCTGCGCTGGAGGCCGCCGTGCAGGAGGCCGACGAGACAGACGTCGAGGACAACGACGACGAAGACGACGAGCACAAGAAAAAGAAGAGAAAGAAGAAGCACGGCCACAAGGATTAGCGATTACTTCGCCTGGTCCTCGCGTCGCGGCAACATGCCCATGCGCTCGAATTGCCAGCGCATGGCGCGATACCAGAGATAGCCGACCGCAGCGCCGCACAGCGCCAGGATGACGACGTTAGCGCTCGAGAACGAGCCGCTCCACCACATCATCCACGCGGTCCATATCAGCGTGAAGACGATGGCACCTGCTTTCAGCGGAAGAAGGGGGCGGCTCATGGTCGTGCTCCGGGCTGTCAAAACCCCGGCAGACATCATTGCAAGTCGAGGCCGCTCTCACCGTGAGCCAGATCACGGAACTGCCCGCTGGAGCCGCTAGCCAAAGCGCAGCCGCGAACGCTCTTTCGCCTTCTCCGCCTCGACCTCACGGTCGCGCGCCGGCGCATGGGTGTGCAGCGAGGTCAGGAGTTTTCGCGCGACCTCCGAGACCTCGGCCACGGCGCGGTCGAACGCCGCCTCGTTGGCCTGCGACGGCTTGTTGAAGCCCGAGAGCTTTCGCACGAACTGGATCGCGCTGGCATGGATCTCGTCCTCCGTCGCCGGCGGCTCGAAATTGAACAGCGTCTTGATGTTGCGGCACATGCAGTCTCTCCGGTTTTCTTGAAGACGATCGGCGGCGGCGAAATCCTACATCCTTCCGCACGCTTCTGCTAAGGTCCGCCGCAACGCGGCCGCCAATGATGAGCCGCATGGGGAGAGAAACATGAAGGCTTCTTGCGCGGCACTATCGGCCGTTCTGCTGTGCGTCTCGACGCTGGCCATCTCGACGTCAGTCTTGGCGGCCGATTATCCGGCGCCCAAGCAAGGCGACTGGATCGCCAAAGACTTCAAGTTCCACACCGGCGAGACGATGCCGGAGCTGCGGCTGCATTACACCACCGTTGGCGAGCCCTCAGGCCAGCCCGTGCTGGTGCTGCACGGCACCGGCGGTTCGGCTACAAGCATGTTGACGCCTGCTTTCGCTGGCGAGCTGTTCGGCGCGGGACAGCCGCTCGACGCCGCCAAATATTACATCATCATCCCCGACGGCATCGGCCACGGCAAATCGTCAAAGCCGTCCGACGGCATGAAGACCGCCTTTCCGAAATACGATTACGACGACATGGTCGAGGCGCAGTATCGCCTCGTGACGGAGGGGCTCGGCGTCAAGCATCTGCGGCTCGTCATCGGCAATTCGATGGGCGGAATGCACACCTGGCTGTGGGGCGAGAAATATCCGAAGGCGATGGACACGCTGATCCCGATGGCCTCGCAGCCGACCGAGATGGCGTCGCGCAACTGGATGCTGCGGCGGATCATGCTCGACACCATCCGCAGTGATCCCGACTACAATGGCGGCAATTACACCAGCCAGCCGCGCATGATGAAATACGCCATCACCGCCTACGGCATCGCGAGCATCGGCGGAACGCTGGCCTATCAATCGCAAGCGCCGACGGCGGCCAAGGCCGACAAGATCGTCGACGAGCGGCTCGCGACGCCGATCACGGCGGATGCCAACGACTTCATCTACCAATGGGAAGCCTCGCACGACTACAATGCCGCCGAGAAGATCGAGGGCATCGAAGCCTCGCTGCTGCTGATCAATTCCGCCGACGACGAGCGCAACCCGCCGGAGACCGGCGTCACGGACGCTGCGATGAAGCAAATCAAGAACAGCAAACTGTATCTCATCCCCGCAAGCACCGAGACGCGCGGCCACGGCACGACCGGCAACGCGAAATTCTACGTCGAGCAAGTCAGGCAATTGCTGCAAACCGCGCCGCAGCGAACGATGTAACAACAGCAGACCACCCATATCGCAACGCATCATGTGCGGCGCCCCTCGCGCCGCATATTATTTGAGCATGCAATGCGCTGACAGCTCGGGCTTAATCATCGCAACGAGAATCGGCACGCGCTGCGATCACGCGCCGTTGGCGCGAGACGCAGTGAGGAGGACCGCATGCACCGGCTCGCGCTGTGCGTTTGGCTCGCTGCAACGACGGCGCTCACGAGCGCCGCGTTTGCGTTCGACAACGGGCAATACGACAACGTCCCGCCCGACATCCGCGCCTGGTTCAAGAGCGTGATGGCGCCGAACGGCGTGCCCTGCTGCGACATCTCCGACGGTCACCGCACCGACTACGACGTGCGCGGCGGCACCTATTGGGTGCCGATCGAGGGGCAATGGATGGAGGTGCCGGAGCGCGCCCTCATCCGCGATCGCGGCAATCCGGTCGGCCAGGCCGTGGTGTGGTATGTCCATCACCGCGGCGCCATCATCATTAGCTGCTTCGTCCCGGCGGACGCGGTGTAGGCCCGTTCCGCGATGGCGCCCTGGCGCCACGCATGCTAGTTCGGCTGATGGCTCCTGCAAGCGATCTCGCGCGCGCCGTGATGCGCTTCGTTCTGGCGGCGTTTTATCTCGCAGCCGGCATCGCGCATCTCTGGGTTCCAGACAAACTGCTCGCGATGATGCCGTCCTGGGTGCCGTTCGCTGCGCAGGTCATCCTCCTGACCGGCCTCTGCGAGATCGCCGGCGCAATCGCGCTGGTGACGAAGCCGCTACGCTGGTGGGCAGGCGTCGCGCTGGCGCTCTATGCGCTCTGCGTGTGGCCGGCGAACATCAAGCACGCCATCGAGGGCATCGACGTCCCACCCATTCCCAACAGCTGGCTCTATCACGGGCCACGGCTGGCGCTTCAGCCGGTTCTGATCTGGTGGGCGCTTTATTGCGCCGGCGTGATCGACTGGCCGTGGCGGCGTGACAAAAGCGGATAGCGATTGGGCCGGAGGATGATATCCTCAAGCCTTCAAACAGGGAGACCTTCGTGACTGACCTTTGCGCCGAAGACCTCGCCACCATCTATGCCAAGCCGAGCCCGCGCGTCATCGCCAAGGCGCGTCCCGCGATCGACGCGCATGCGAAGAAGTTCATCGAGATGTCGCCGTTCTGCGTGCTCGCGACGTCGGGGACTGACGGCAGCGTCGATGCCTCCCCGCGCGGCGGCGGCATCGGCTTCGTCCACGTCGCCAGCCCCAACCAATTGCTGATGCCCGACCGTTCCGGCAACAACCGCATCGACAGTTTTCGCAACGTCGTCGAGGGCTCGGGCTTCGTGCACATGCTGTTCTTCGTGCCGGGGATCGACGAGACGCTGCGCGTCGGCGGCCGCGGCACGCTGTCGGTCGATCCGGGTCTGCTGGCGTCGATGGTGGAGTACGGCAAGCCGCCGCGCGCGGTGCTGAACGTCGCGGTCAGCGAAGTCTATTTCCACTGCGGCAAGGCGCTGATGCGCTCAAAACTGTGGTCGCCGGAGAAGGTGCAGCGCTCGGTGATGCCAAGCATCGGCCAGGTCATTCACGACCAGACCGGCCTGGGCGAACCGGAGAGCCAGGAGATCGTGGAAGAGCGCTACAAGACCCAGCTGTAGAGCTGGCGCGTTCGCCGCTCAAGAGAAGCGTGGATGGCCGGGCCAAGCCCGGCCATGACGAATGGAGAGAGACGAGCCGGAGCTTAGTGCCCCTCGCCCTCGAGGCCGCCGACGTGCTTCTGGGTGTAGAGCTCGAGCCCGATGCGGCCGATCAAATCGAGCTGGGTTTCGAGGAAGTCGATGTGATGCTCCTCGTCGCTCATCAGCTTCTCAAACAGGTCACGCGTGACGTAGTCCTTGGCGCTGTTGCAATAGCCGGCGGCCTCCTGGTAGAGCGCCCGCGCGCTCATCTCGGCGGCGAGATCGCACTCGATGATTTCCTTGACGTTCTGGCCGATGCGCAATGGATCGAGCACCTGCATGTTCGGGAAGCCGTCAAAGAACAGGATCCGCTCGGTGAGCTTGTCGGCGTGCTCCATCTCCTCGATGGACTCCTTGCGCCAGACCTTGGCCATGTCCCGCAGGCCCCAATTGTCGAGGAAGCGGTAGTGCAGCCAGTATTGATTGATTGCAGTCAGCTCGTGGCGCAGCGCCTTGTTGAGGTAGTCGATAACTTTTGCGTCGCCCTGCATGATGCACTCCAAATCTTGCGTCCAAATCGGACCTAACCGACTTTAGAACGCTTCTAAGTCAGTTTAAACACGAGGGCAACCGGCTACAGGGGCGCAGCCGGGGAAAAGCTCAGCCGACGATGGGGAAAGTTTCAGCAGGCAGCCAGGGCGAACTGGACGGGCTCGGCCGTCTCGTCATTGGCGGCCACGGTGTGGCTGTGGGGGCAGCCAGAGCAGCAGGACTTGGCGCAGGGGCCAAGCGCTTCATCGATGATGGTCTTGATCGTCCGGGCGCAGCGGCCGCATTCGGCGCTACAGCCGAGGCATCCATAGACCTGCTTGGGATGGCGAACGCCGTCTGACTCGGCGACGGCGGCGCGGACGTCGTCATCGCTCAGCACGTTACAGGAACAAACGATCATGGAAGCGACAGGCCCTTCGGTGATGCGCCATCATCGATATTTAAGGGGCCGTCCGGATGCAAAGGGAAAAACCGGTATTTGAAGCTATTCCAAACTGGCCGGATAACAGCCTAGGACGGCTCTAAAATAGGGTGTTGCGCTGGATCAAGATGGAGCCGGATCGGAACCTAGTCGCCGCCCCCGCCTCCGCCCCCATCGCCGCCACCTCCGCAATCTCCACCGCCGCCACTATCGCTCGTGGAGCAGCTGCCGCTGTCGGTCGAACTCCCGGAACTGTCGCTGGAAAACCAGCTGCCCAGCGAGAAGCCGTCATTCGTCGTATCCGAATAGCTATCGCCCCCACCGGCATCGCCGCCAGCACCTGCGCGCGAGCGGCGCTGGCCGCGGTTCTGGATAAGGGTCATCAGGGCATAACCGATCACGCCGACAGCCGCGACGGCGATCAGGGCATTGGTCAGGATGTTCATCATCGTCTCCCGGGGCCAAAAGCCGCCATTTTCCACTTATTGGTCGCACCGGGCAGATTGCCGTTCATTGATCATTCAAACGAAGTATGGAACTTTGGCCGCAACAGTTCCGTATTCGTGTGTGAAAGGTCGATCCATGAAGAAGACGCTTATCGCAGTCGCTGCCGCCGCCACCCTGGTCCTGACCGCCGGAACGCCGGCCCATGCACAGCGCGGTGTCGCTGCCGGCGTGGCCGCCGGGATCATCGGTGGGGCCATTGTTGGTGGCGCGCTGGCCTCCCCCTATTACGGCCCGGGTCCGGCCTACGGCTATGGTCCGGGTTACGGCCCCGGCTACTACCCGCCCCGCTACTATGCGCCGGGTCCGGGCTACGTCGCCGACGACTATTATGGCGATGGCTGCGTCTGGCAGAAGCAGCGCTTCTGGGACGGCTATGCCTGGCGCGTCCGCCGCGTCCGTGTCTGTGGCTGAGGCGCGTTAGACCCGTTCGCTTGAAGCGATTCAGCTGGGCCGGTTCACTACGGATGCGCTGTTCATTTTGGGGCCTGAAAAAGAACGCTTTTTCTCGTCACAGCTTCGCGCGCGTTTACCGCGGATTGACCATTTGCGCGCTTCCTAGCTGCAAGGCCAATTCCATCAAAGACTGCGTGAACCTTTGAAACCCGGGCGCCTCTGACAAGAGGACCTATCTCTCAGGAGAGCCAAGAGCATGAAGAAGATTCTAGTTGCCGCCCTCACGGTTGCGACGGTCGCCGGTTCGCTGCTGACCGTCACTCCGTCCGCCCAAGCCCATGACGGCGTCGGCGTGGGCATCGCGGCCGGCCTACTCGGCGGCGCAATCATCGGCGGCGCCATCGCCTCGAGCCGTCCGGCCTACGGCGGACCGGTTTATGTGGCCGAACCCGGCCCGCCGCCCCCGCCCTGCTACTGGCAGCGCCAGCGCTATTGGGACGGCTACGGCTGGGCCGTTCGTCCGGTTCGCGTCTGCTACTGATCTGATCGCAATATCTGATCGTGGGGCGCTCGTGAGCGCCGCGATCGAAGCCCGGCCGAGAGCATCGGCCGGGCTTTTTCTTTGGGTCTCGCGCTAACGCGCCGCCTGGATCGAGCGCAGCACCTCTTCGCTCGGCCAGCAATCGACCTTGAGGCCTGCCGACTTCTGATAGGCGCCGAGTGCCGCGCGCGTCTGCATGCCGGCCTTGCCGTCGATCTTGTCCTTGTAGAGCCCGACGCGCGTGAGCCCGCGCTGCATGGTCTCCACGTCCTTCGTACGCAACTGCTTCGAGGTCGCCCACGACGTTGCAAACGGCAGTGGGCTCGTCATGCGATCGCTGAGATGGCCGACGAACAGCACATAGAGGTCGGAGAAATTATATTCCTTGATGACGAAGTAATTCTTCGTGGTCAGGAACGCCGGACCGTAAATACCCTCCGGCTGTAGCAACGACGCCGGCTGCGCCTGCTCGGCGGCGCTGAGCTTTTGTCCGCGCACCGGCACAAAACCTTCGCGCAGCCACTGGCTGATCGGCTTCGTCACGTCGGGCACACCGGCGGTGCAATCGACCTTCGCGGGCGCCTGCACCTCGTAGGCCCAGCGCACGCCGCTCTGCCAGCCCTTGTTGACGAGCTGCTGCGCGGCAGAGGCCAGCGCATCCGGCACCGAGTGCCAGATGTCGATGCGGCCGTCGCCGTCGAAATCGACGCCATGCTTGTAATATTCCGACGGCAGGAACTGGGTGAGCCCGGTGGCGCCGGCCCAGGACGAGCGCATGTCCTTGCGCGTCACCACGCCGTCGCCGAGAATCTTCAGCGAGAGAATGAACTCGTTGCGATACGTGTCCTTGCGGCGTCCGACATAGGCCTGTGTCGCCAGCACGCGCACGAGATCGTAGGGAAGCGTATAGCGGCCGTAATCGGTCTCGCGGCCCCAGATCGCCAGCATGATTGTGGCCGGCACGCCGGATTTTTTCTCGATCTCGCTCAGCGCCGCACGATATTTCTGCAGCAGCCGCTGCCCCTCGCCCGCAAGCCGCGCGATCGAGGCTTCCCTGACGTAGTCGGCGGGCACCTGCACGAACTCGGCCTGCGACGGCGCGCCGGTCGCGGGCCGCCCGGGCAGGATCAGGTCGGGCAGCTTGTAATCGGGCTCGAGCCCGCGCGTCTGCTGGTCGAACGTCGCCCGCGACACGCCGGCGGCCTGCGCCTCCGGCCAGAGCGAGGCGATGAACTGGGTGAAGGCGGCATCGGCGGCGCGAGCGGGCGACCAGCCGCAGGTGACGACGATCACCGCGGCAATGAGCGCCCGCCGCATCATGCCGCGATCACCGCGTCAGCTTCTTGTACTTCACGCGATGCGGAATGATGCTGTCCTGGCCGAGGCGGCGCATCTTGTCCTTTTCGTAGTCCTGGAAGTTGCCTTCGAACCATTCGACGTGGCTCTCGCCTTCGAACGCCAGGATGTGGGTCGCGATGCGGTCGAGGAACCAGCGATCATGGCTGATGATGACGGCGCAACCCGCAAAGTCCTCCAGCGCCTCTTCGAGCGCGCGCAGCGTGTCGACGTCGAGGTCGTTGGTCGGTTCGTCGAGCAGCAGGACGTTGGCCCCGGACTTCAGCATCTTGGCGAGATGCACGCGGTTGCGTTCACCGCCGGAGAGCGCTCCAACTTTCTTCTGCTGGTCGGCGCCCTTGAAGTTGAACGACGAGCAATAGCCGCGCGAGTTCACTTCCCTCTTGCCGAGCAGGATCAGCTCGTTGCCGCCGGAGATCTCCTCCCACACGTTCTTGTTGCCGTCGAGCGCATCCCGGGACTGGTCGACATAGCCGAGATGCACGGTCTCGCCGACCGTGATCGTGCCCTTGTCCGGTGTTTCCTGCTTGGTGATCATCTTGAACAGCGTGGTCTTGCCAGCGCCGTTGGCGCCGATGACGCCGACGATGCCGCCGGGCGGCAGCTTGAAGGTGAGATCGTCGATCAGGAGGCGATCGCCATAGCCTTTGCTGAGGGCCTCGAAATCGACCACGTTGTCGCCGAGACGCTCGGCGACCGGAATGACGATCTGCGCGGTCTGGCTCTGCTTGTCGCTCGCCTGCTTGAGCAAATCCTCGTAGCGCTGGTAGCGCGCCTTGGACTTGGCCTGACGCGCCTTCGGCGAGGACGCGACCCATTCCTGCTCGCGGGCGATCGTCTTCTGATGCGCGGCGTCCTCGCGGCCTTCCTGCTCGAGACGTTTCTGCTTCTGCACCAGCCAGGACGAATAGTTGCCCTCGTAGGGAATGCCCTTGCCGCGATCGAGCTCGAGGATCCAGCTTGTGACGTTGTCGAGGAAGTAGCGGTCATGGGTGACGATCAGGATCGCACCGGGATAGCTGCGCAGATGACCTTCCAGCCATGACACCGACTCGGCATCGAGATGGTTGGTCGGTTCGTCGAGCAGCAAGAGCTCGGGCTGGTCGAGCAGCAGCTTGCACAGCGCGACGCGGCGACGCTCACCGCCGGAGAGTTTCGTCACGTCGGCATCGTCGGGCGGGCAGCGCAGCGCGTCCATGGCCTGGTCGACCTTGCTGTCGAGATCCCAGAGGCCCTGCGCCTCGATCTCGTCCTGCAGCTTGGTCATCTCGTCGGCGGTTTCCTCAGAGTAGTTCATCGCCAACTCATTGTAGCGATCGAGGATGGCCTTCTGCTTGGCGACGCCCAGCATGACGTTCTCGCGCACCGAGAGCGTCGCATCGAGATGCGGTTCCTGCTCGAGATAACCGACGCGGGCGCCCTGGGCGACCCAGGCCTCGCCGTTATACTCCTTGTCGAGGCCGGCCATGATCTTGAGCAGCGTCGACTTGCCCGAGCCGTTGACGCCGAGCACGCCGATCTTGGCGTCCGGGTAGAACGACAGATGAACGTTATCGAGCACCTTGCGGGTCGGGTAGCTCTTGGTCAGGCCCTGCATGAAATAGACGAACTGGCGCGCCATGGGTCCCGAATACCTTCGATTTGAGGAAATTTGCTTGCCGCCGATGTAGCGATCCCGCCCCCAAAGGGCAATGTTTTCCCTCCGTTCACCACGGATGAATACTGGGCGGACACCATCCGGACCCCGATCCGGACAATTGAAACCATCTTTTAATAAATCAGGCCAAAGCTCGGTTTCGCGCGGAAACAGCGCCGCCCGCTCAGAATGAACGGGAGCACAGCGAGGCCCATCATGGCTCTGATCGAGACCCACTCTTTTCCCGTTCCGGCCGACGCCGGGAACGCGGCCGGACTCGTGTCCGAGGTCAAAGGCTTCTGGAAGCGCTTCTTCGCCACCGCCTTCAACCCCTACCGGCCCGAGCTGCACTACATGCGCGGCCCCGGCCCCGCCTGGCGCGCCAAGCACGGCATGAATGCGCCGCTCCGGCTGAAGCCCCGCGACCTCTGAACGCCCGCTCTCCTGTCGAATTTTTGAAGACCCAGACTGCTTGCGCGCGCCTCTGATTGCGCGCAACCATGGCCCGGTTCCGACGATGGCGCCCCCGCCTCGCGCCGTCACCTCTCGCCGTAAACTCTGGCCCTGGATGAACGCTGATGACGCGGCTGCGCTGTGCAATTCTCGACGACTATTTTGACCTCGCCCTCGACGTCGCCGACTGGCAGAAACTGTCCGACCGCGTCGATGTCACCGTGTTCAGCCATCCCTTCGCCTCGGAAGCCGCCGCGGCCAGCGCGCTGGCCGATTTCGAGATCGTCTGCGCGATGCGTGAGCGCACGGCGTTCCCGAAGAGCCTGTTCGATAGTTTGCCGAAGCTGAAGCTGCTGCTGACCTCCGGCATGCGCAACGCCTCGATCGATATGGAGGCCGCGAAGGCGAAAAGCGTCGTCCTCGGCGGCACGCAATATTCGCGCGATCCGACCGCTCCTCTGACGATGGGCCTGATCCTGGAACTGACCCGCGGCATCGGCCGCGAGAATGCAAGGATGCATGCCGGCGAGCCCTGGCAGACCTTTGCCGGCGTCGAGATCGAGGGGATGACGCTCGGCGTGGTCGGGCTCGGCAAGCTCGGCAGCAAGATGGCGGGCATTGCGAAAGCGTTCGGCATGAACGTGATCGCCTGGAGCCCGAACCTGACGCCGGAGAAGTGCGCGGCGGCCGGCGTCGGCTACGCCACCAAGGAGGAGCTGTTCGCCAAGGCCGATATCATCACCATCCATGTGGTGCTGAGCGAGCGTTCGCGCGGCCTCGTCGGAGCTGCCGACCTCGCGCGGATGAAGCCGACGGCGTTCCTCGTCAACACCGCGCGCGGGCCGATCGTGGACGAGCAGGCGCTGCTCGAGGCGTTGCAGCAGAAGAAGATCGCGGGTGCCGGCATCGACGTGTTCTCGGTCGAGCCGCTGCCGGTCGACCATCCCTTCCGCAAGCTCGACAATCTCGTGCTGACGCCGCATCTCGGCTACGCCACCGAGGACGGCTTGCGCATCCATTACGGCCAGATGGTCGAGGCGATCGACGCCTTCACCAAGGGCAATGAGCTGCCGCGGCGGCTGGCCTGAAACGAAAAGGGCGTGCCGTTGGCACGCCCTTTTGCAAATCTGACTTGTCTCGAAGCGCTTAACGCACGGTGACCGGCGCGGGCAGCGGCGGCACCACCGTCGGCTGGGTGCCCGGGACGGGGCCTGCCTGGGCCGCCATCGGAGCGGGCGCAGCCGAGGCCGTCGCCGTTCCCGGCGCCGGACCGCCCGGCATCACCACCACGCGGGTGCCGACCTTGGTGCGCTCGAACAGATCGGAGACGTCGTCGTTCAGCATGCCGATGCAGCCGGAGGAGACGAACTTGCCGATCGTCGAGGGCTGGTTGGTGCCGTGGATGCGGTACACCGTCGAGCCGAGATACATCGCGCGGGCGCCGAGCGGATTGCCGGGGCCGCCGGCCATGAAGCGCGGCAGATAGGGCTGGCGCTCGATCATTTCTGTCGGCGGATGCCAATCCGGCCACTCGGCCTTGCGCGTGATCTTCTGCACGCCGGTCCAGGTGAAACCGTCGCGGCCGACGCGGACGCCATAACGGATCGCGCGGCCATTGCCGAGGACGTAATAGAGATAGGTGTTCGGGGTATCCACGATGATCGTGCCGGCCGGCTCCTTGGTCGCCAGCGACACTTCCTGGCGGCGCAGGTTCGGCGCCAGCTGCGCCGGTGCCGCGTCAGGCTGCTCCTCTGGCGGCAACAAGGCGACCGACATCGGCCGGCCATCGGCGCCAATATTGGGCTGCTGCGAGACGGCTCCGGTCGCGGAAGGGCCACCGACGGCCTCCGGCGGACGCATGCCGTCACTGGCGGGCGCCTGGCCCGGACGGTCAGCATAGATCACCTGCGGCGCGCCAGCCGGGCGGCCATAGCGGGGATCGTCGGGCGACATCACGGGACCCTGCGGCGGCGCAGCAGAGTAGACGGGGGCGCCGGCGGGACGGCCATAACGGGGATCATCGGGCGACATCACCGGGCCCTGCGGCGGGGCAGCGGAATAGACCGGCGGGCCAACGGGGCGGCCATAGCGCGGGTCCGGGCCGGGCGGCGGTAGCGAGGCCTGCGGCATCGCGTCGTCTTCGTCGTCCAGCGAGTCGAAATTCGGCGCGCGGTCGCCGGGGCGATATTCGGCCGGCGCGCCATAGCTCGGCGCCTGCTGGACCGGATAGCTCTGGGCCTGTGCGAGCGAGGTTCCCGCCGCAGCGACTGTTGCGGCAGCGCATATCGTCAGAAAATGTTTGATCATCATCGCTCTTGTATAGTCCCCCGGCCCCGTCCGAGCCGTTAACGGCCAGATGACCGAAGATAGCGGCACATTCAAGACATAACAGGCTGATTTGTGCCCGGTTGTGCGATTTGTGATGCAATCGCACACAGTTGCTCCGTTGCATCACGGGGCGGAAATCGCATCACGCCGTATATTGCCGGAGTCGCCACCCCGTTTTTTACGGAACGGCGCAGAAGCGTTGCGATATGGTCGAATCAGCCTGATTCGCCACCGCTTTGAGCTCGAATTCCCGCGTGGCGAACGCGGCTAGCAGTACCGTCACCGCGTTCAGATGGCTCATGGGCCCTGGCCACACCCCGCCGGGGCGGAAATTCGTAATCCGTCAATGCTTCCCGGCTTTCGCTTCCTGCTTGCCGCGATCCTGCTGTCTACCTCCATCCTGGTGTTCGGCTTAGGGGCTGCCTCGCTGCTGCGGGCGAGCCACGAACAATATGCCAGCAACCCGTCCTGGCGGAACGGCCCGCAGGAGCGGGTGTTCGCGCAAGCCGCCGAGCCGGCCCAGCCGGTGCTCGCGGCGCTCCGCGTGGAGCCTGTCGCCAACGAGGCGACGCCTGCGATGCAGGACCAGGTCCCGAGCATTGGGCTGCCCGCGGTCGAAACAAGCCCCGAGCAGATGGCCGCGGTGACGCTCGAAACTGAAGCCCAGCCTCAGGTTGCCGCGATCACGCCGACTGTGGAGCCGGCTCCACCCGCCGCCGAAACGCCAATCGCGGAGCCAGCCGAGAACGAGGCTGCACCTCCCGCGCCTGCGGACACGCTCACCCCGGCCGACACGATGGCTTCCATCGCCACGAAGACGCCCGCACCAGCAGCGACCGCTCCGGAAGTGCCGCGAACCGCAACGCTGGCGCCGGCATCGCGCGTGACCGACATTGCAGCGGCCAGGATGGCTGCGCTGAACGAGCTTGCGCCGGCAACGACCAAAGCCGGCAGCAAGCCGCGTGCGCACAAGCCGAAGAAGCGTCACCGCATCGTGCGGCGCCCGCCGCCTCAGCAGATCAACCAGGCGCTCGATCCGTTCGGCCAGCAGCAGCAAACCCTCGCCGCAACAGCCACGCGCACGCGCTGAGTTTCCTTCACCTCTCCCCGCTTGCGGGGAGAGGTCGGATCGCATCGCAAGATACGATCCGGGTGAGGGGGTACAGGTCCCTCGACCATCTCGCAGGGGGAGAGAGGCCCCTCACCCCAACCCTCTCCCCGTAAGAACGGGGCGAGGGAGCGCACCATTTCCGCGGCCCTCGCTCAAGCCGGCCCGGTCGCGATCGTCGGGCCTTTTTCCTGGCCCCATTCCGACCACGAGCCGTCATAGAGCGCGGTGTCGGTGATCCCGAGGCGATAGAGCGCGAGCGTCAGCACGCCGGCCGAGACGCCGGAGCCGCAGCTCGTCACGATCGGCGCATCGAGCTTGACGCCTGCGTTCACGAAGGCGGCGCGGAGTTCGTCGAGCGGCTTCATCGTGCCGGTCGCGGCATCGAACAGCTGGTTATAAGGCACGTTGCGCGCGCCGGGGATGTGGCCGGAGCGGATGCCCGCGCGCGGTTCGGGCGCGCGGCCCTCGAAGCGTTCGGCAGCGCGCGCGTCGACCACCTGCTCGGCGCGGCTTTCGACGTTGGCGATGAGCTGCTGCATGCTGCGCACGCGCTTTGCATCGTAGCTCGCCTTGAAGCTCGCAGGCTTCGGCTTCACGTCGCCGCTCTCGACGCTGCGCCCTTCCGCGCGCCACTTCTTCAGGCCGCCATTGAGGATACGCACATTGCTGTGGCCGAAGGCCAGGAACATCCACCACGCGCGGGGAGCTGCGACCCAGCCGCCTGAGTCATAAAGCACGACGGTGTCGGCATTGGAGATGCCGAGTTGGCCTGCGTCGCGCCCGAACTGCTCGGCGCTCGGATACATGTGCGGCAGCGGGTTGGAATGATCCGAGACAGCATCGACGTCGAAGAACACCGCACCCGGCAGATGCGCGGCGAGATAGTCGTCCTTCGGCAGCGGCAGCACACCCGGCAGCTTGAAGCTGGCGTCGAGCACTTTGACGTTGGAATCGTTGATGTGGGCGGCGAGCCATTCGGTGGAGACGAGGGGGTCGGTGGCAGTGGTCATTGGTCTTTCCTTGCAGTCATTCCGGGACGCGCACAGCGCGAGTGAAATTGAAGCAGCGCGCGTCAAACTCTGCTGTCATCGCCCGGCTCGACCGGGCGATCCAGTACTCCGAGACGGCTGTGATTCAACCGATGGGCTGCGGCGTACTGGATTCCCCGCTTTCGCGGGGAATGACAGCGGAGATTGGAGCAACGGCGAAGCACCCTCACCCCTTCTTCTTCGGCTCCCACGCCTCCGTCGGACCACCCGCATCGCGCCAGGCGGCGTAGCCGCCGGCGATGTGGGCGACGGGCTTCAGGCCCATGTCCTTCGCGGTCTTGGCCGCGAGCGCGGAGCGCAGGCCACCGGCGCAGTGGAACACGAACTTCTTGTCCTCCTGGAAGATCGGCTTTGCGTAGGGGCTCTGCGGATCGATCCAGAATTCGAGCATGCCGCGGGTGCAGGCGAATGCGCCGGGGATGCGGCCGTCGCGCTCGATCTCGCGGGGGTCGCGAATGTCGACGATGACGACGTCGCCGTTCTTGGAGATCTCGATGGCGTCCTTGGCGTTGAGCGTCTCGATCTCGGCATTGGCCTCGTCGATCAGCGCCTTGATGCCGCGCGTGATGGTCTGGGGCATATGGCTCTCCCTGTTCTCGTCATTCCCGGGCGCGCGCAGCTAGTGCGTCAATTCCTTCATCGCGCCTTCCAGCCCCTCGATCGTGATCGGGTACATGCGGTTGGCGAAGATGCGTTTGATGATCGTGGTCGATTCCGAATAGTCCCAGTGCTTCTGTGCGACCGGGTTCAGCCACACCGAATGCGGGTAGGTGTGGATGATGCGGTCGAGCCAGACCGAGCCCGGCTCCTCGTTGACATGCTCGACCGAGCCGCCCGGCACCATGATCTCGTAGGGGCTCATCGAGGCGTCGCCGACGAACACGATCTTGTAGTCGTGCGGATATTTATGCAGCACGTCCCAGGTCGGCGTCCGGTCGGTGAAGCGGCGCTTGTTCTGCTTCCAGACGCCTTCATAGAGGCAGTTGTGGAAGTAGAAATACTCCATGTGCTTGAACTCGCTCTTCGCCGCCGAGAACAGCTCCTCGACCTGCTCGATATGCGCGTCCATCGAGCCGCCGATGTCGAAGAACACCAGCAGCTTCACCGCATTGCGCCGCTCGGGACGCATGTGCACATCGAGATAGCCGTGATTGGCGGTCTCGCGAATGGTGGTGTCGAGATCGAGCTCATCAGGCGCGCCGGTGCGCGCGAATTTGCGCAGGCGGCGCAGCGCCACCTTGATGTTGCGGATGCCGAGCTCGACATTGCCGTCAAGGTCTTTGAACTCGCGCTTGTCCCACACCTTCACGGCGCGGTTGTTGCGGTTCTTCGCCTGGCCGATGCGGACGCCTTCGGGATTGTAGCCGTGGGCGCCGAACGGCGAGGTTCCTGCCGTGCCGATCCACTTCGAGCCGCCCTGGTGCCGGCCCTTCTGCTCCTCGAGGCGCTTCTTCAGGGTCTCCATAAGCTTGTCCCAGCCCACGGCCTCGATCTGCTTCTTCTCGTCCTCGGAGAGGTATTTTTCGGCGAGCTTCTTCAGCCACTCCTCGGGGATCTCGGCGCCTTCCATGGCATCGAGCAGGCTTTCAAGCCCCTTGAACACCGTGCCGAAGACGCGGTCGAACTTGTCGAGGTTGCGCTCGTCCTTCACCAGCGCGGTGCGCGACAGATAGTAGAAATTCTCGACCGAATAGTCCGCCAGATCGGCGTCGAGCGCCTCCACCAGCGTGAGGTATTCGCGCAGCGTCACGGGGACCTGCGCATCGCGCAGAGACGTAAAGAATTGCAGGAACATGGATGACAGATTGCCCGTCGGGGGACGAACGTCAAGGGGCGGAGGCGGCCGCTCTGCGCTGGACCGGGAGGCTTTTTGCTCTAGAATTGACCTCTTCACGGAGTTGTTTTGGGGACGTTTGCAATGGGAATTCTCGCAGCACTCATCATCGGCGCCATCGCCGGCTGGCTTGCCGGCAAGATTGTCCACGGGGCGGGATTTGGACTGCTCGGCAACATGGTTGTCGGCATCATCGGCGCACTGGTCGCGAGCTGGGTGCTGCCTCAGCTCCACATCGAGCTCGCCACCGGCACGGTCGGCGCCATCGTCGACGCCACGATCGGCGCGGTGATTGTGCTGGTCATCCTTTCGCTGATAAAACGGGTCTGAAAGCCTGACCGAACCAGGAACGGCCGCCATGCGCGGCCGTTCCCATGTCGCGACCGGGGCAACGAAATCGGCGATGCCTCGGACGACGACCAACAAGGACGCGCAATGAAATTTACCGGCACCAAGGACTATGTTGCGACCGACGATCTCAAGGTCGCCGTCAATGCCTCGATCGTGCTGGAGCGCCCGCTCCTCATCAAGGGCGAGCCCGGCACCGGCAAGACGGTGCTGGCGGAGGAAGTCGCGAAGGCGTTGAACGCGCCGCTTCTGACCTGGCACATCAAGTCCACCACCAAGGCGCAGCAGGGCCTCTACGAATACGACGCGGTATCGCGCCTGCGCGACAGCCAGCTCGGCGATAGCAGGGTGTCCGACATCAAGAACTACATCAAGCGCGGCAAGCTGTGGGATGCCTTCACCGCCGAGCAGCGCCCGGTGCTGCTGATCGACGAGATCGACAAGGCCGACATCGAATTCCCGAACGATCTGCTGCTCGAGCTCGACCGCATGGAATTCCATGTCTACGAGACCGGCGAGACGATCAAGGCCAAGCAGCGCCCGATCATGATGATCACCTCCAACAACGAGAAGGAGCTTCCGGACGCGTTTCTCCGCCGCTGCTTCTTCCACTACATCAAGTTCCCCGACGTCGACACGATGAACCAGATCGTCGACGTCCACTTCCCCGGCATCAAGAAGCGCCTGGTCGAGGAAGCGCTACGGATCTTCTTCGAGGTGCGCGAGGTGCCCGGCCTGAAGAAGAAGCCGTCGACGTCGGAGCTGCTCGACTGGCTCAAGCTGCTGCTCAACGAAGACATGAGCGTCGAGCAGTTGCGCGAGCGTGACCCGCGAAAGCTGATCCCGCCGCTGCACGGCGCGCTGCTGAAGAACGAGCAGGATGTGCATTTGTTCGAGCGGCTGGCGTTTTTGAGCCGAAGGGAAGTGTGAGTTTCTCGTGTCCCGGACGCGCTGCAGCGTGAAACGCTGCTGCGCAGAGCCGGGACCCAGAAGGCGACACGGATTGCTTGGCGACATGGGCCCCGGCTCTGCAGCGCACCGTCGAAGAGACGCTGCGCTGCGTCCGGTGCACGAGAGCCGAGTCTGGCGCTCGCAAAAATGACGGAGCAAGGGGCCGCATCGCCTCTTCCAACTCGCTTCTCAATCGCAGACATACCTTCGCGCCCTCGCGGCGCATCTCGCCCGAGCTTTTGCTTCATTCCTCGTCCTCCGATGAAAGAGGGCGCAGGGAAGACCGGGTGCCGACTGGCACCCGCGGTCCGCTGCGCGAAAAGTGCACGCAGAAAACCGCACAGCAGCATACAGGTGTCGCCGAACACTCGGCCTTCCCTGCGCAGTGGTCGGACGGCTTATGCCGCGCTCTCCCGGGAGCCGAACTTTCCTTCTGGCCTCCCTCGCCCCGCGAATTGACGATGCCGTCCACCCGGTTGGGCTCGCGCACATCTCCGCAAAGGCTTGACCGTAGCAACGACGGCCAGGACCACACGGTTTTGCCGTACGCAGCTCATCCGGCTTCGCCAAGTGGCTTCGCCGGACTTCGGCGCCGCTCGTCCGCACGAAGCCTCGGGCTCACAGGGACTACCCGCCCTGCCCGCGCCTCTCGCGCACGACGCTGCCGCGTCCACCGCAACCCGGCCCGCGTTTCGAACGACTCGCGAACCGCCCCTCTTCGTCGGGCCGGGCTGTTGCGGGTTATGCTGCAATTCCGAATTTCGGTAAAGTGGAATATTTTTGCGAGGAGGGATTGACGGGGCGGCGGGTGTTTTGCCCGACGGCTCACGTAGTCCGGATGAGCGCAACGCAATCCGGGGAAGTCGTGCAAACCGATGCAGCTATCCCGGATTATGCTGCGCTCCATCCGGGCTACGAACATCGGATTCCCACGGAGACAAGCTTTCAGGTCGCGGCAGCACAGACGGCGCATCGCCCGCCATGCCGTAGACTTCGATCCCCCTCAGCAAGCCGCCGCTCGAAAAGATGAAGATACCGCTTGGACGGTCGGCTGGATTGATCAGGAAGTCGCCGAGAATACGGACACCGGGCGGCGGTTCAGCATGTCCCCTGATCTGGAAATTGATGCAGGCGCACCCGCACAGGCATTTCCAAGGCGTGACCTCGGCCAACTCGAGTTGATCGAGATACTGCCTTGCCTCTTGGTTGCCGTGCTCGAGCATCCAGCGGGCAAGATCACGCTCGGCATCCGTGAGAGGGCGATTTTGCTCTGTACTCAAATGAAAGTCGTCCGGATGATGGTGGCTCGTGACGGTAACGCGTCGCGCCAGGATCGGCACGGTTATTCAAAATCCATTTCAAGAGCTCAACGATTCAAGGTCGACGCCCACTCCAGAGCCGACAGCACCGTGCCGACGAGCAGACCATATGAAAAGGCCTTTTGAACCGGTGTACCCCGAGGAAACCATGCTATTCCGCCCATGAAATACATGATCGCCCAGAGGCCGGCAAAGAGAGGCCAATCCCGCCAGCCCACGCGCAACAGCAGACCGACCGGAATGGCGGTGCAGAGAAAGACGATGCCGCACAAGGCAATCTGGCCAACGGATTGTCGCTCACGGGCTGAGATGGTCATCTCCCTATGCTTCCGTTGGTCGCAAGAAAGTCCATTCGCGTCCTTTGACAACTTAGAATAGCACCTTGTAGCCTAACGACGGACGATCTCATAGTCCGTGCAAACGATCCGGGAGGCGAGGTGCGAAGCTCGTATCTAGAATTGCCGGCGGACTTCGACGACTACGGCTCGGAAGTGGAAGCTCGTAGGGTGGGTTAGCGTTAGCGTAACCCACCTCTTCTGTCTCCGCGTCGAGAGACGTGGTGGGTTACGCTGACGCTAACCCACCCTACGCAAATCGTCCTCACGCCGCGTCCGGAATCACGAGAAGAGCCAAACGTGGGATACCGCGATCAGGGACTCTCCACTCCTCTTCTTGCGAAGTTTCATGAACTGCTCGCTAAGGCAGTCTCGAATGTGCCTGCGATTGCATTGAACAGCTCGATGAGAGCCCTAACACCGAGGAGATATTCAAGATCGCTGCCCCATCGCCTATACAAATGCACTCCGGGGACGAGCCGGTCCAACACAGCGTCTCCCTCAGTCTCGAATGCATATTTTGGCTCTTGCACATGGAAGATGCGAAACTTGAGCGGAGACCACATGCGAAAAACATTTCCGCCGAGCCACACGCCGATCTCGAAGACAAGGCAGCCCCCGATCTTCTTCTGCCATCGATTCCGGGAACGGCCTTCAAATCCCAAACCACCGCAGAATTGTTCCAGGAAGGGAATGACGTCCTTCTTGCTTTGAATTCCACCGCCAGGGTCGATGCGCAGACGCTCGGCTTCCGTCCTCTGCAACCCACTTAGAAAGGCCATCCGGTTCTCGCGGAACTCCTGGTCCCCATAAACTTTCCGAAGGTGCTCGAACACGCATCTCACGAGTGGCGGAGCGACGAATGGCGGCTCAACAAAATCTCTGGCGGCGAAGAGCTCGTCCAGCAAGACGGAGCGATATTTCGGCATGATGACGAAGGTTCGTCCGTCGGGATTGCCCTGTCCAAGCGACTGCATCGTTTCAAGAGCGACTTCGTCCCAATATCGGTGGAGCAGGTCCGAGCACTCCGTTCCACAGAATTGAATGAGCTCGTCCTGCCTCGCTCTGTGAAGCGAGAACCCAAGCGCCTCGAACGCGCGTTGCGTCGGCCCTCTGCCGGGCCATTTCGTCACAGTGTCAAGAAGCGGATGATCTTCCATGGATTGTGACTCGTACGATGAGCGAAAATCGTAGGGTGGGTTAGCGTCAGCGTAACCCACCTCTTCTGTCTCCGCGTCGAGAGACGTGGTGGGTTACGCCAGGCGGACTGCGCTTCGCTCCATCCGGGCTACGGAACTTTGGTAATTCCGTTCGCCGGTCCATAGAACCCGCGCTCGACGTCGACCCTCGGCTCTTCGCCGCCCCGCAACGTCACAAAAACACGAGCATCCCCGAGGCGAAGCCACCAGACCTTATCGTCCATCTGCTCGACGTGCAGCCAGTCGCCGACGACGAGTTCATCGAAGCTTCCCTGGTTCTCGAACTCGATCTTCTCGTTTGCCTCGTAAGCCGAAAGCCTCCACTTCCTGCTCATCTCACTGCCCTTCCTGTGTCCCAGGAATCGTCGAGAACTGATCATGAAACTCGTCATCTCGCTGCCGAACATCGGCCCATGTTGGACTGCAATGCACCAGGCGTTTTGCCTCACCCAGATTGACGTTCAAGGCTTCGCGCAGAACCGCGATGCTCTCAATCTTGTCGCCTCCCTCGGCTCGAAGATAGGCTATCAGGTCTTCTTTGCCATTCCCGGCGACGACCATTTCCTGGCATCGGTCGATCAGTTCGGACCTCGTTTGCATGGCGTCGAATCTCCGGAAAAACCATAGGGTGGGTTCGGGTTAGCGTCAGCGTAACCCACCTCTTCTGATTCCGCGTCGAGAGAAATGGTGGGTTACGCCGAGCGGACTGCGCTTCGCGCCGCCGCTCCGCTAACCCACCCTACGCAGATCACGCCACCGCCGCGTCCGGTATCCGCGCGGCTTCCATCGGCTGCTTGCCGCGGATCAGGTCCGAGGCGCGGTCGGCGATCATCATGGTGGACGCATTCAAATTCGCCGAGATCATGCGCGGCATGACGGAGGCATCGATGACGCGCAGGCCCTCCAACCCATGGACGCGGAGCTGATCGTCGACGACGGCCCACGTGCTGTCCGCCGGGCCCATGCGGCAGGTGCAGCCGGGGTGGAAGGTGGTGGTGCCGCGCTCGGTCGCCGAGGCCAGAAACTCGTCGTCGGTGTTGATGTTGGGGCCCGGGAAATCCTCGTAGGCGTAGTAGGGCGAGAGCGGCGCGGACTTCAGCAGGTTGCGCGCGAGCTTCATGCCGCCGACGATGACGCGGCGGTCGAGCTCGGCGTCGAGATAGTTGGTCTGGATGATCGGCGGCGCGAACGGATCAGATGAGCGGATGCGGACATAGCCGCGGCTTTCGGGGCGCTGCTGCCAGGAGGCGACGGTCATGCCGGGCTCGTCTTCGAGCTGGCCCTGCACGCCTTCCTTGTAGGACGCGGGCGTGAAGGTGAGCTGGAGGTCGGAACTATCGGCGCTCTCGCCGGAATGCCAGAAGCAATAGACCATGGTCGGCGACAGCGACAGCAGGCCGCCGCGCGTTGTCGCCCATTTCAACGCCTCGATCCAGAGCGAGACGCCGCGGCGAAGCTCGTTGATGGTCCTGATGTCTTTGACGCGCGCCACCGTGCGGGGGGCGTAATGGTCTTGCAAGCCCTCGCCAACGGGTAGCGCTTGGCGCACCGCGATGCCGTGAGCCTGCAACAGCTCAGGAGAGCCGATTCCGGACAACTGGAGCAGCTGCGGCGAATTGTAAGTGCCGCCGGACAGGATCACTTCCTTGTTGGCGCGAATCTCCACTGGCGTGCCACCCTTGCCGCCCTTGGTGTAGCGCACGCCGACGGCGCGCTTGCCTTCGAAGATGATCTCGGTCGCGTGCGCGTGCGTTTGCACATGCACGTTCGGTCGCTTCATCGCCGGTTTCAGGAATGCGGTCGAGCCGGAGACGCGCAAACCCTTGTCGATGGTGCGCTGGCAGTAGGAGACGCCCTCCTGGATCCTGCCGTTGTAGTCTGGGTTGCGGGGAATGCCGAGCGAGACCGCCCCTTCCATGAAGGCTTCGCAGAGTGGGTCGCGCCAGTTCATCGTGGTGACGGTCAGGTTGCCGTCGCGGCCGCGGAACGTGTCCTCGCCCTCGCCGACCCGCTTCTCCAGCCGCTTGAAGTAGGGCAGCACGTCGGCGTAGCCCCAGCCGCGATTACCCATCTGCGCCCAGGTGTCGAAATCCATCCGCTGGCCACGGTTGTAGATGTGGCCGTTGATCGAGGACGAGCCGCCGAGTGTTTTGCCGCGCGGCGCGTAGATGCTGCGTCCGCCGGTGTAAGGTCCCACCTCCTGCTGGTAGGCCCAGTTGATGCTCTTCATGTGGAAGGTTTTGATGAAACCCGCCGGCAGATGGATGTAGGGATGCCAGTCGCTGGGCCCTGCCTCAAGCACGCAGACGCTGGTGTTGGGATCTTCGCTGAGCCGGCTGGTGAGCACGCAACCCGCCGAACCCGCGCCGACGATCACATAATCAAATCTGTCCATGGTGCCTCGGCCGCCTTTAGCGCGGCTTGTCGTTGAGTTGATATTCGAGATGCGTCTGCACCGTCGGCCATTCGGCCGCGGTGATGCTGTACACCACCGTGTCGCGCAACGTGCCGTTCGGCGTGACCTGGTGGCTGCGCAGGATACCGTCCTGCTTGGCGCCGAGGCGCTCGATGGCGCGGCGGCTCTGGTGATTGAAGAAATGCGTGCGGAACTCGACCGCGATGCAATTCAGCGTCTCGAAGGCATGCCGGAGCAGCAACAGCTTGCACTGGGTGTTGAGCGGCCCGCGCTGGGCGCCCTTGCCATACCAGGTCGAGCCGATCTCGACGCGGCGGTTGGCGGCATCGATGTTCATGTAGGTGGTCATGCCGACGATCGCGCCGCCGGCATCGAACACGGTGAACGGCAGCATCGAGCCCGCGCTCTGCAAGCCGAGGCGGCGGTCGATCTCCTTGCCCATGTTTTCCGGCAGCGGGATCGCGGTGTACCAGAGCTTTGACAGCTCGCCGTCCTTCACGGCCTCCGTCAGCCCCTCGCGATGCTGGTGCGACAGCGGCTCGAGACGGGCGTGCTGTCCGCGCAGGGTGATGGGATCAGGCCAGGGCATTTGAGCATCTCTCTTTTGTCATTGCGAGGAGCGAAGCGACGAAGCAATCCAGACCGCCAACTCCTCATCCTGAGGAGCGCGGAACGCGCGTCTCGAAGGATGAAGGCCCGGCTGGTGGCCTCGCCCTTCGAGACGCGCGCGAGATGCGCGCTCCTCAGGGTGAGGGTCTGCTGGTTGCTTTGCCTCGCTCGTTAGGACCGTAACTAGCACCGTTTACTTGTTTAGGAAATTGAGCGGCAAACCGCCGCGCGGCCAGTCCATGGCGATCAGCTCGCCCTTGCCCGACAGAGTGATGTAGGCGGTTTTCAGTTCGGGGCCGCCGAAGGCGATGTTGGTGGTGACGCGGTCGCCGGTCGGGACCTGCTCGACCAGGGTGCCGTCGGGCGCGATCACCGAGATGCAGCCGGAGACGAGGGTGGCGACGCAGACATTGCCGTTGGCTTCGACCGCGAGCGAGTCGAACATCTGGTAGCCGCCGAGGCCGCAGATCGGCTTGCCCCGCTCGCCGCGATAGATCACTTCGCGCGGCTTGAGCGTGCCCGGCGCGGACAGCTCATAGGCCCAGAGCCGTCCCGTCGGCGTCTCCGCGATGTAGACAATGCTCTCGTCCGGCGACAGACCAATGCCGTTGGCCGGCAGCACGCCGTGCACGACCTCCACGATCTCCTTCATGCCGGGCTTGAGATAGTACATGCCCCCGACATCCATCTCGCGGGGGCGGCGTTTGCCGAGATCGGAGAACCAGAGGCCGCCATGCTTGTCGAAGACGAGGTCGTTCGGCCCGCGCAGATCGTGCTCGCCGCATGTCGTGACGACGGTCTCGATCTTGCCGGATTGCAGGTCGATGCGCTGGATCGAGCCGCCGAGATAATCGTCCGGCTGCGGGCCCGGCATGATCATCTGGCCGGTCGGGATCCAGGAGAAGCCGCCATTGTTGCAGATGTAGATCTTGCCGTCAGGGCCCAGCGCTGCGCCATTCGGGCCGCCGGGGACCTTGGCCACGATCTCCTTGCGGCCGTCGGGATAGATTCGGGTCAGCCGTTGGCCGCGGATCTCCACCAGCACGACCGAGCCGTCCGGCATCACCACAGGTCCTTCGGGAAATTCGAGGTCGGTGGCGAGAACGCGGACGTTGGACATGTGAGACCCTCCCGGCTGCTTGTTATGGCTTGCACGGGATGTCCGGCACGGGCCCCACACGCAAGATTTGCCTGTGGTTATGACAAAGTCACCGGGGCTTGCCAAGCAAGCGGGCAGGTATGCCAGCGTTGCGCGCTGCTGCCGCACCGGTCTTCGCGACACGACAAAATCCGTAGGGTGGGCAAAGGCGCGCTTGCGCCGTGCCCACCATCGATCCGCATGCGTCGCTAAGGATGGTGGGCACGCTTCGCTTTGCCCACCCTACGAAACCTACTTCGCATCCTTCGGCGGCGGCGCGCCCTGCTTCTTCTTCACATCCTCCGCGATCTTCGTCTGCGCGGTCTGGAGATCGCCGATTGTCTTCTGCAAGCCGACAAGCGTCACCTTCAGCGCGTCGATCTGGCGAGCCGCGGCATCCAGCTTCTGCTGGTGATCGAGGTTCAGCTTGGTGATCGTCTTTTGCAGGAAGTCGACATTGCTCTGGAGACAGCTCGTGCGCCGCTCCATAGTCTTCTCGACGGTGCATATCTCGATGCCGGGCACGTCCTGCGCACGGACCGGCGCCAGCGTCGCGAGCAGCAACATCACGACACAACCGCCCACGCTTCGAACTTGCATGCAGGTTCCTCACCAAATCAATCACGGCAAAGTGCGCTGTTTGCGCGCAGCCGCCAAAGGCTACCACACTCGCACCGCATTCTCGCGTTGAGCTTGGCGTGTTCCCTCGGACGGGGAACGATGATCCGCACGCGGGAGAAATGGGCGCTCTTTCCGCGGCTTTGTTTAGGGGAGATTTTTGGAATGGCAACGCGCGATAGACGTCTGGCGGAATTCGATGGCGCCGGAGAGCCGCCACCCGGCCTGCCGGTCGAAGTTTTGTGCGAGGACCACAGCGGAACGTATCAGCTGCCGTTCGCCTGCCGCTATGTCGGGGGACGCTGGCAGAACGACGCAGCCGGCGTCGCAGTCGAAGCGACCGTGATCGGCTGGCGCCTGCCGCGCCTGAAGCACACCAGCGTCGCCTGAGCTGACGGCCGTTTCTGTCTCAAAATGCAACGGGGCCGCGCTCCGCCTTAACCTTGGGAACGCGGCCCGAACGAATCGCGTCCGAATCAGCGGCGTGGCCCTGTACGCGGTTGTTCACGGCTAGATGTCGGCGCGCGCCCTCTGGCCCGCACAATATCTACGAGAGCGGCGGGCCGGCCCGGCCCTGGAGCCGGCGCCAAAAGTTAACGGCGGAAAGGCCTGGTTGGAAAAGTCATGGCCGGAAAAGGCATGGCTCTCACCGCCGCCCCAGGCGATCCCCGCCCCCGAAACAGGCAGGGCGGAGGCAGGCCTGCCTAATATTCGACCTCGAGCTCCTCAATCTCGGCCGGCTCGTCCTTGGCCGCCGCGACCCATTCCTTCATCTCTGGCATGGCCATGATGGTATCGGCATAGGCCTGCAGCCGCGGCTCGAGCTTGACATTGTAGGTCACGAAGCGCGTCACCACCGGCGCGTACATTGCGTCCGCCATGGTGCGCTTCTCGCCGAACAGGAAGGGTCCGCCCGACTTCTCCAGGCAGTCGCTCCAGATCGCCCAGACGCGGTCGATGTCGGCCTGCGCCCGCGACCAGATCTTGAAGCCGGGGAAGTGCCCCTTCAGATTGACCGGCAGCGAAGCGCGCAGCGTGGTGAAGCCGGAATGGATTTCGCCGCAAATCGAGCGGCAATGGGCGCGCTGGACGCGGTCCGCAGGCAACAGGCCTGCGTCCGGCATCGCCTCGTTGAGATATTCGGCGATCGCCAGCGTATCCCAGACGGTGGCGCCGTCGTGCCGCAGGCATGGCACCAGGATCGACGACGACAGCAGCAGGATTTCCGCGCGCGCCGACGCGTCGTCGGGCGCGGTCACGAGCTCGTCGAAATCGAGCCCGGAAAATTTCGTCAGCAGCCAGCCACGCAGCGACCAGGACGAATAGTTCTTGCTGCTGATGGTCAGTGTCGCCTTTGCCATATGGCCCTTCCCTCACGCCCGATACTGGCACCCCGCCCCGGTCCGACGGAGGTGCCCACACCCTGTGCTTCCCAGATTCACCCGTTCATTCACCCGCTTCAACAGCAAGCAACGTGCCAATTTTCAGGGCGATTTGACTCTCGTTTGGCTTCGATATTGCATAGCAGCACGGGACAGGTGGGCGCTTAGTATGATGTCGATGAATTATCAGGCCTTTCAGAACCACATGGATTTGACGGCACCATTTCGGGCGGGAGCCTCGTCCGCGCTCAGATTCATGAATCTCGTGCCGCAGGGGATGTCGGATCAGGTGGTTGGCCGGCTCTCGGCCGCGCTGGAGATGATCTCGCGCTCCACCCTCACCCATCACCGCCCGGCCTATGGCATCGACAGCGTCATGGTGGGCAATCGCGAGGTCGCCGTCACCGAGGAGATCGCCTACGCGACGCCGTTCGGCTCGCTGCTGCATTTCAAGAAGGAAGGCGTGGCTGAGCAGCCGCGCATGCTGCTGGTGGCGCCGATGTCCGGCCATTTCGCGACACTGCTGCGCGGCACCGCCAAGACGCTGCTCCAGGACCACGATGTCTACATCACCGACTGGCACAATCCGCGCGACATTCCCCTCAGCGAGGGCCGCTTCGGGCTCGAAGACTACACCGATCACCTCATCGACTTCCTCGGACAGCTCGGCCCGCGTCCGCACATGGTCGCGATCTGCCAGCCGTCGGTCTCCGCGCTCGCGGCCGCGGCTGTCATGTGCGAGGGCAACCATCCCTCGCGACCTGCGACGCTGACGCTGATGGCGGGTCCGATCGACACGCGGATCCTCCCGACCAGGGTCAACGACTTCGCCAAGAGCAAGCCGATCGACTGGTTCGAAAGCAATCTGATCAACTACGTGCCGATGCAGTGCCGCGGCGCGTTGCGCAAAGTCTATCCGGGCTTCGTGCAGCTCACGGCGTTCGTCTCGATGAATCTCGAGCGCCACATCAAGCAGCACATGGATCTCGCCAACCACCTCGCCAAGGGCGAGAAGGAGAAGGCCGCGAGCATCAAGACCTTCTACGACGAATATTTCGCGGTGATGGACCTTCCGGCCGAGTTCTACATCGAGACCGTGCGCGACGTGTTCCAGGAACATCTGCTGCCGCAGGGCAAGCTGATGCACCGCGGACGTCCCGTGGACACCAAGGCCGTCGGCCGTATGGGACTGATGACGGTCGAGGGCGAGAAGGACGATATCTGCTCGATCGGCCAGACGCTCGCCGCGCAAGACCTATGCACCGGCGTCCGCGCCTATCGCCGCGTCCATCACATGCAGGCCGGCGTCGGCCATTACGGCGTGTTCTCGGGCAAGCGCTGGAACAACGAGATCTATCCGCTGCTGCGGGATTTCGTGCACGTCAATTCGTGAGGGGCGCCCGCCTCAGGCCGACCACTCCTCGCCCCAGACCTGCACGACATGCCCCGGCGACACTTCGCGATATTGCCGGACCGGCGGCTGGTAGTCCGGCGCTCGCACCGGGCTTCTGATCTCGTCGTTGGCGACCTCGCGCTTGGTGCCGCGGCGCGACGGATCGGGCACCGGCACGGCGGCCATCAGCTTCTTCGTGTAGGGATGCTGCGGATTTCCGAACACTGCCGCGCGCGGGCCGGTCTCGACGATCTCGCCGAGATACATCACCGCGACGCGGTGGCTCATGCGTTCGACCACCGCGATGTCGTGAGAAATGAAGAGGTACGCAAGGCCCATGCTGGCCTGAAGGTCGAGCATCAAATTGACGACCTGCGCCTTGACCGAGACGTCGAGCGCGGAGACCGCCTCATCCGCGACGATCAGCTTTGGTCCGAGCGCGAGCGCACGCGCGATGCAGATGCGCTGGCGCTGGCCGCCGGAGAATTCGTGCGGGAAGCGCGCAGCCATGTCCGCAGTCAGACCGACGCGGACGAGCAGGTCGGCGACCTTGTCGCGCGCCTGCGACGCCGAGGCGAGGCCGTTGGCAAGCAAGGGAGCCGCGATCGCCGTTCCCACCGACATGCGCGGATTGAGGCTCGCGAACGGGTCCTGGAACACGATCTGCATGTGCTTGCGAAAGTCGCGCAAGGTGCGCCCGTTCATCGCCAGCACATCCTTGCCGTCGATGAGAACCGTCCCCGAATCCGGCTCCGTCAGCTTGAGAATGGACCGGCCCGTCGTCGACTTGCCGCAGCCGGATTCGCCGACCAGCGCCAGCGTCTCGCCGGCGCGCAGGGTGAAGGAGATGTTTTCGACGGCGTGCACGCGGCCCGAGACCTTGCCGAACAAGCCGGAGCGGATCGGAAAGCGCGTCGTGAGATTGGACACTTCGAGCAGCGGGCGCTCGGCGGGAGAGACCGTATCGGGCGTCTCCGCCGGCTCGTCCGAGGTGCCCGTCACCTTGTCGACGATCGGGAAACGCATCGGCCGGGTGCGCCCGTCCATGGAGCCGAGGCGCGGCACCGCTGCGAGCAGCGCGCTTGTGTAGGGATGCGAGGGGGTTGCGAAGATGCGCGACGTCGCATCGGTTTCCACCGCCTGCCCGCCATACATCACCACGGTGCGGTCGGCGATTTCGGCGACCACGCCCATGTCGTGGGTGATGAAGAGGATCGACATCCCCTCTTCGTTCTGAAGCTCCTTCAGCAGCTCCAGGATCTGGGCCTGAATGGTGACGTCGAGCGCGGTGGTCGGCTCGTCCGCGATCAGCAGCTTCGGCCTGCAGGCCAGCGCCATCGCGATCATCACGCGCTGGCGCATGCCGCCGGAGAAGCGGTGCGGGTGCTCATGGAAACGCGCTTTTGCCGCGGGGATGCGGACGCGATCGAGCAGGCGGATGGTTTCGGCCTCCGCCGCAGCACGCGACAGGCCGCGATGCTGGATCAGCGCCTCCGCGATCTGGAAACCGATGGTGAGCACCGGATTGAGGCTCGTCATCGGTTCCTGGAAGATCATCGCGACATCGTTGCCACGGATATCCGTCATGCTGGCTTCGGGCAGCGCCAGCAGATCGCGGCCGGCGAGCATGACGCGGCCCTCGACACGCCCGCTCTCCTTCGGAATCAGCCGCATGATCGAGAGGGCAGTGACGCTCTTGCCGGACCCGGACTCGCCGACGATCGCCACGGTTTCGCGTGGCGCGATATCGAACGAGACGTTGCGAACGACGGGGAGCCACTGCCGCTCGCGCAAGAAGGACGTTGTCAGGCCCGCGACCGACAGCACCGGCGCCTGCGCCTCGGCATCGATCTGGTCGGATGCGTTTGCGCCGATGCTCATACGATGACCCTAATAGCCGCGATCACGGTCGACACGCCCCGGCAGGGGCTCGCCACGGCGGTGGCGCGCGATGGTGTCGAGCACGTAGTCGACGGCCGTCTCGGGCTTCGTCGTGCTCGCGATGTGCGGCGTCAGGAGAATCCGCGGATGACTCCAGAACGGATGGCCCGCAGGCACCGGCTCGGGATCAGCGACATCGAGCACGGCAGCCGAGAGCACACCGCTATCGAGCGCCGCAATCAGGTCGGCCTCGACCAGATGCCCGCCCCGCCCGACATTGAGCAGCCGCGCGCCGCGCGGCAGACCTGCGAATAGCTTGGCATCGAGGATGCCGCGCGTCTCCGACGTCAACGGCAGCAGGCAGACCAGAATGTCGGTCTGCCCGAGGAAATCCGGCAAGGCGTCCGCGCCCGCATAGCAGGTGACGCCCTCGATGCTGCGCGGCGAACGATTCCAGCCGAGCAGCGGAAAGCCGAATGATGTGAGTCGCTCGAGCAGGGCCTGCCCGAGCAGGCCGAGCCCCATCACCCCGACACGCCGCTCCGCAGTGTACGTGGCGGGAAGCTCGCGCCAGACCTGCTCGCGCTGCTGGGCGATGAACTGCACGAGATCCCGATGCAGCGCGAGCACGGACATGCAGGCATATTCGACCATGCGCTCGGTGATTCCAGGCTCCAGCATGCGGATCAGCGGCACATGCGGCGGAAGTTTTGTGATGTCGAACTGATCGACACCGGCGCCGACCGAGAAGACGAGTTCGAGATTGGGAAGGGTCGTTGCGATGTCGTCCGGCGGTTGCCAGGCCACCAGATAGCGCGCCGCGTGGGGATCTCCGATATCGGGCCAGAGCCGGAACGGCAGATCCGGCGCGCGTTCGGCGAAGAGGCGCGCCCATTCGGCACCGCGAACCAGATTGGCCTTGTAGAGGAATGTCATCGGGGCCGCCGCGGTTAGAACGGGCTGACCGGCGCGAGCCGGCGGCCGTCGATCATGCGCTTGTGGCTGTAGGCGGCGGGATCGACCAGCGGCGTCGCGCCGGTCACGAGGTCGGCCGCAAGCTTGCCCGCCGCGGGGCCGATGCCAAAACCGTGGCCGGAGAAACCGGTGGCGAGGAAGAAGCCTGGCAGAGCGTCGACCGGCGAGATCACCGGGATGGTGTCCGGCGTGCAGTCGATCGTGCCGCCCCAGGCCTCCGCGACCTCGATGTCCTTCAGCTCGGGGTTAGACTTGATCAACGCGGCCAGCGCCGCATTGACCAGCGACATGTCGGGCGCGGGATCGCGCACGCGCTCGGTCTCGAACGGCGACGGCTTGTCAAAGCTCCAGTTCGTGCCGCGCGTGAGCTGATCGAAGAACGACTTGCCGAACGACATCTTCAAACCGTTGCGGCGATGCAGATAGGTCGGCCAGAAGCTCCACGCGTAGCGGAACAGGTCGGGTGACAATTCCACCGTGCCGCGGTTGCGCAGCGCCAGCGTGAAACCGCCGTCGAGGCGGCGGCGGATGCAGTAGAAATCGGTGCCAAGCGCGCCCGAGGTGATCTCAGGTGCCGGCGTGGTCCGGCACGCGGTGGCGTTGACGAGACCGATCGGCAGCTCGATGCCGTGGCGGCGGCAGAACAGCGACGACCACGCGCCGCCCGACAGCAGCACAGCTTGCGTGCGAATGGTGCCCTTCTCGGTGACGACGGCGCTGACCTTTCCGCCTGAAGTCTCCAGCCCGCGCGCAGCGCAGCCCTGATGGATGGTGACGCCATGTTTTCGCGCGGCGGTCGCAAGCGCGGGAACGGCCATCGACGGCTCGGCGCGCCCGTCGCTCGGCGTGTGCAGGCCGCCGACCCATTTGTCGGCATTGCCGGGCAGACGCTCGGCGACTTCTGCCGGCGTCAGCACGGTCGAGTGGACTTGCATCTCGCGCGCCGTCGCGGCCCATCGCTCCCAGCTGGCAAGCTCGTCCTTGTTCTTGGTCAGAAACAAGACGCCGGTGCGGCGGAAGCCGGCATCGACGCCGGCATCGTTCTGCATGTCTTCCCACAACCTCAGAGCTTCACGGGCGAGCGGGATCTCCTCGCGCGCGCGCCCCTGCTGACGACACCAGCCCCAATTGCGGCTCGACTGCTCGCCGCCGACATGGCCCTTCTCGACCAGCGCGACGGAAAGACCCTTCTTCGCGAGATGATAGGCCGCCGAGACGCCGATCACGCCGCCGCCGATGACGACGACGTCCACCTGCGCCGGCAGGCGTTCGTCGCTGTTTATACGGGTGAGCGGCGGGGACATGATGCACTCCTGTACGTCAGGTTGGACTTCAGTTCGATCGAGAGCTTGCTCGTCATGTGACGTTTCATGGGATGTTCATTCGCGGATCGAGCGCGTCGCGCAGGCCGTCACCGAGGAAGTTGAAGCTCGTCACCGCCAGCGTGATGGCGACGCCCGGCGCGATCGCGAGCCACGGCGCGCTGGTCAGATAGATCTGCGCGTTGTTGAGCATGTTGCCCAGGCTCGCGGCCGGCGGCTGGATGCCGTAGCCGAGATAGCTGAGATAGGATTCCAGCAGGATCGCCTTGGCGACGTTCAGCGTCGCGGCCACCACGATCGGCGCGATCGCATTGGGCACGAGCTCGTGGAACATGATCCGCAGGTTCGACGAGCCGAAGGCGAGCGCGGCCACCGCAAACTCGCGTTCACGCAGCGAACGGACCTGGGCCTCGACGACGCGGGCCACCCACATCCAGGCGGTCGCCGCAATCAGCACGGTGGTGGTGACGAGACCGGGCTCGGTGAGCGCCGCCAGCGTGAGCAGCAAGAAGATCGTCGGAAAACAAAGCACGGCATCGACGAGCCGCATCAGGACAGCGCCGATCACGCCGCCATAGAAGCCGGCAAAGGCGCCGACGACGATGCCGACCACCGTCGCCATCACCATCGCGACGATGCCGATCGAGAGCGAGACACGCCCGCCCATCATCAGGCGCGCCAGCACGTCGCGGCCGAGTTCGTCGGTGCCGAGGATATGCGCTCCCGACAGCGGCGGCGCGAACCGCTTCATGATGTCGATATAGGTGTCGTCGAACGGCAGCAGATAAGGACCGAACGCCGAACCGAGGACGAGAACGAGGATGATCACAGCGCCCGCGAGCGCGAGGCGATGCCGGCGGAAACGCCGCCACGCAGCCTGGCCGGGCGCGAGCTGAACATTGGAGAGAGCCGCGATTGCCATTCCTAGCCCACCCGGATACGCGGATCGACGACGGCATAGAGGATGTCGGCAAGCAGCGAGCCGATCAGCACAATGGTCGCCGAGAACATCAGGATGCCCATCACAACCGGATAGTCGCGATAGCCGATGGAATCGAGGAACAGCCGACCCATGCCGGGCCAGGTGAACACGGTCTCGGCGACCAGCGCACCGCCGAGCAACGTCGGCAGCTGGAGTCCGGCCACCGTGATCATCGGCAATAGCGCGTTGCGCAGCGCGTGCACCGTGAGAATGCGCCATTCCGGCATGCCCTTGGCGCGCGCGGTGCGGATGTAGTCCTGGTTGATCACCTCGAGCATCGAGGAACGCATGAAGCGGCCCCACATCGCGGTCTCGACCAGCGCCAGCACCAGCGACGGCGCAATCAGATGATGCAAGAGATCGAGGAAGGAGCCGTCGCCGATGGTCTCGCGGTTACCGGCCGGCAGCCAGCCGAGCTTCACCGAGAACACGTAGATGGTGACGAGGCCGAACCAGAAGGTCGGGATCGACAGCGCAATCATGGCGCCGACGGTCGCGAGCGAATCGAACAGCGAATAGCGGCGCAACGCACCCAGCACGCCGATCCAGCAGCCGAGCAGCACCGCGATGACGGTCGCCGTCGCCATCAGCTCCAAGGTGGCGCCGAGATGCGACGAGATCACCGACAGCACCGCTTCACCGTCGCGATAGGAGCGGCCCCAATCGCCTTTCAACATGCGGCCGAACCAATCGAGATACTGGATCGGCAGCGGACGATCGAGGCCGAGCTGCCTGGTGACGCGATCGAGATCCTCCTGCGTCATTTGCCCGGAGACGGCAAACTGCGAGAGCGGACCGCCCGGCGCCATGTGCAGGATGGCGAAGCCGATCGCAGAGACGATCACAAGCAGCATGATCGCCTGCGCCAGGCGATTGGCGACGTAACGGGCCATGTCAGGCGATCCAGCCGACCGGATGCATCAGGCCCAATACCACTCGCGGATGTTCCAGCAGTTGATCGACATATTGATGTTGGGGCGGAAACCCTGGAGCCCCTCCTTCACGCCTTCGGCGATGAAGCCCTGGAACAGCGGCAGGATCGCGAGGTCGTTGCGGACGAGCTTTTGCAGATCGCCATAGGTGGTCTTGCGCTGCGCGAGATCGAACTGCTTGGCGCCTTCGGCAAGCAGCCGGTCGGCTTCCGCGCTCTGGTATTGATAGGTGTTGTAGCCGCGACCGCCCTTGGCGGGAATGGCGCCGGAGCCGAAGCGCGGCGTCACATCGGGGTCGCTGCCCAGCATGAAGTTCACCCCAACGATCACCGAGTTGAACTTCGACTGCTGCCAGAAGTCGCCCCAGATCACCGCAGCCGGCATGTTGTTGACGCGCATCGCCGCACCGATCGCACGCCAATCCTGGATCAGGAGTTGCTGGGTCTGCTCCCGCACGGCGTTGCCTGATGTCGTCGAATTGGTGAATTCGAGCTTGACGCCGCCCTTCTCGCGCACGCCGCCCGCACCGCGGGTCCACCCAGCGGCATCGAGCAGAGCATTGGCCTTGGCAGGATCGTATTTGTGCTGCGGCAGGCCCTGCTGGAACGACCACGCCTGCTGCGGCACAAAACTCTCGGTCTGCGCCGGCAGGCCGTAGTTGAGCGCATCGATGATTGCCTGCTTGTTGATCGCGAGATACAGCGCCTCCCGTACAGTGCGGTCGGTGAAGGGACCGAAGTCCAGATTGGGCGCGATGTGCTCGACCGATGACGTCGAGGAGACGACGATCTTGCGCCCCTTCAGCGTCTTCGCCTCCTGCACGAAGTTCGGCAGGATGCCTTGCAGGCCGGTGTAGTCGACCTGGCCGGTGCGGAACTGGGTGTAGAGCACGGTGAGGTCGGGGATATATTTGAAGACCACGCGTTCGACGTACGGCCCCTTGCCGTGATAGCCGGTGTGGGCATTGAGCAGGATGTGGTCGCCGGGCACGCGCTCGCCCCAGCGGAACGGTCCGGTGCCGACAGGCGCGTTGTGGAACGGCGAGGCGTTCGGATCGGACACCTTCTCCAGGATATGTTTTGGCACGATGAAGGTCAGCGAGCCCAGGATCGACATGTACGGCGAATAGGGCGCTTCCATGCGCCAGTGGATTTCGTCCGCCGCGACGACCTTGATGTCCTTGACGAGGCTGTGGCCGACGCGGCTTCGCGCGCGGAAGTTGGAATCGTTGATCAGATCGAGCGAGAACTTGACGTCCTCCGCCGTGAACGGCGTACCGTCGTGCCACTTCACGTCGCTGCGCAGCTTGATCTTCCAGGTCAGGCCGTCGGCCGACAAGCCGCCGTTCTCGATGGTCGGGACTTCGCGGGCGAGATCGGGGATGAACTTGCCGTCGGGATCGATGAACCAGAGCGGCGAGAACACCTGCCACCAGATGCCCTGATCGACCTCGATGCCGGGCATCAGCGGATGAAAGACGGTCGGCTCCTGCGACAGCGCCGCGATCACCTGCCCGCGCGGCTTGTCCGGCGGATTACCCGGACGTTCGGTCTGCGCGAAGGCGTTGCCTGCGAGGCTCCATCCCGCCGCAGCGCCGGCGCCGAGCTGGAAGAATTGTCGGCGATTCGGAATGCCGAGGTGATGCAGTCCGCCAGTGCCGAACTTGCCGGTGCTGTCTGCCATGACCAGTCTCCGTTCCCGCACGCGGCACCTCTCCCGCGCCCCGAGACCCCGGCAAAGGGACAGGAGTGGGCTTTAGTGCTTCTATATTTTTCGATCAAAAGTTCATCATGACTAAATACAGCTGTCAATCACATTGCTAGGATGCGCGACGTTTTCACTCTGAGTGAGCCTCGAACCGATGTGGTCCGGGGCTGAGACGATGCATGGGAGAGCGACATGGATGGTCGCGGCGATACGAACGGCACCAAGGACGCCCCGCCGATCGGGACCGACGATGCGGTCGACCAGCGCCTCGGCGAGACCGTCCGGCTGCTGCGGCAGCGCGCCGGCCTCTCGATCCAGGACGTCGCCACCAAGACCGGCCTCTCCAACGGCATGATCAGCCAGCTCGAGCGCGCCCGCGCGATGCCGTCGATCCGGACGCTGCGCCTGCTGAGCATCGCGCTCGACGTTCCCATCTCCTATTTCTTCGAGACCACCGATTCCACCGATTTGCAGCGCTACATCGTGCGCAAGAACAGCCGGCGCCTGCTGCGCCTGACCGCCAGCGGCGTCGTCAAGGAAGCCCTCACGCCGGACGGCAAAGGCCAGCTCGAGCTCTACGAGCTCACGCTCAATCCCGGCGCCTCCTCGGGCACCGACTTCCTCCAGCACACCGGCGAGAAGGCCGGCTACATCCTGTCCGGCAGCCTGCGGCTATGGCTCGACAACCAGGCCCATGTGCTGGAAGCCGGCGACAGTTTTCGTTTCCCGAGCACCGTGCCGCACATGTTCGACAACCCGACCCAGCAGGCGGCGCGTGTGATCTGGGTGACGACGCTGAGCCAGACCGATTCGCCGGCAGGTTGAAGCCCCCGACCATCCGTTCCGGAAATTGCCCCTCGACGGAGTGGCGCGGAATCGGTAGCTCACATGATGCCGGACTCCTCGACAGGGCTGCCGGGGGCAATCCGCGGCCGGCGCCTTTGGTATGAGAGCATGAAACTCAGGGGGCTTCTGACACTGGCGATGACCGCGCAGGTCGTCGTGACCGCGGCCGCCCTCCTCGCCTCCTATGCCGTAGCCGGAGCCGGGTTCGGCATGGCCCAGATCGTCGCGCTGCTTGCGAGCGGCGCCGTCGCGGTGCTGCTCGCACGGTTCTGCACGCGCGAGATCGAGACGGCGCAAGACAAGCGCGTTGCCGCGCAACTCGCCGAGCAGGCGCAGGCCAGCGCACAGATCACGCAAGCCGTCATCAAGACCGCGCTCGATGCCTTCGTTCAGACCGACGAAAGGGGTATCGTCCTCGAGTGGAGCGTTCAGGCTGAGGCGCTGACCGGATGGACGCGCAAGGAAGCGCTGGGCGTCGACGTCGTCGACCTCCTCATCGCCGAGCCGCTCCGCGACGGTTTTCGGCAACGCATGATGCGACTGCTGCCGGAACTGTCGAACACGCCGATCGGCATCCGGTTCGAGGCGACCCTGCTGCACCGGGAAGGCGACGAGATCCTGATCGAGGCGTCGAGCACGGCGCTCCACCTCGAAGGCCGCACCATCATCAACAATTTCGTCAAGGACGTCACCCAGAAGCGTGCCGCCGAGGAGCAGCTGATCCAGGCCCAGAAAATGGAGGCGGTCGGGCAGCTCACCGGCGGCATCGCGCACGAATTCAACAACATGCTCACCGTGATCACGGGCACGATCGAGATCCTCGCCGACGCGGTGAAGGACAACCCGCCGCTTGCGACCATCACCAAGCTGATCAGCGAGGCCGCCGATCGCGGCGCCGCGCTGACATCGAGCCTGTTGTCCTTTGCCCGCAAGCAGGCGCTCCAGCCGGCCGAGATCGACGTCAACGAGTTGCTCGAAGAACTGTCAAAGCTGCTGCTGGCGACCTTCGACAAGAAGATCGAGATCGTGACCAGGCTCGACGGCAACGCCTGGCTTGCCTTCGCCGATCGCGGCCAGTTGAGCTCGGCGCTGCTCAACCTCGCGATCAACGCCCGCGATGCGTTGCTCGACGGCGGAAGGCTGACGCTGACGACGCGCAACGTCGTGTTCGGCGTGCGCGAGGCGGTCGCGGTCGGCGCCGGCTATGCCGGCGACTATGTCGAGATCGAGATCGCCGACAGCGGCACCGGCATCCCGCAGGCCATCCTCGAGCGCATCTTCGATCCGTTCTTCTCGACCAAGGATGTCGGCAAGGGGACGGGGCTCGGGCTCAGCATGGTGTTCGGTTTCGTCAAGCAGTCCGGCGGCGGCATCAAGGTCAACTCCGTCGAAGGCCGCGGCACGACGTTCACGATCTACCTGCCGAAGGCCGAGACCAGCACGCTTCGCCCGACCGGCTTTGACGAGCGTAAGGTCGTAGGCGGAACGGAAACCATCCTGTGCGTCGAGGATGATCGCGACGTCCGCCACTACGTCACGGTCCAACTCGAAAGCCTCGGCTACAGGGTCATTCCCGCCGTCAACGCGGCCGAGGCGCTCGCCATCGCGGCCGAGGGCACGCCGTTCGATCTGCTCTTCACCGATATCGTGATGGCCGGAGCCTTGAATGGGCGGGAGCTCGCCGACGAGATGGTGGCGGCGCGTCCCTCGCTGCGGGTGCTGTTCACGTCGGGCTATGCCCACGACGTCCCGCATGGGCCGGGACACGCCACCATGGGCGCGCCGCTTCTGGCAAAACCCTACCGCAAGGCCGAGCTCGCGCGCATGCTGCGCCGCTCGCTCGACACCGCCGTCGACGCCGCCGGCGATCCGATCCCGACGCCCTATTCGGTCCAGGCCGACGTCGAAGGCTTTTTGCGCAAGTCCGAGCGCGACGACCGTTAGTGCTGGTGCGGCGGATGGACTCCGCTCGCCGCTTGCGCAAAACTCCGGCACAGCCAGAATTCATTGGAGGCGAGCCATGACTGCACTCGAAAAGGGCATCACCGCGAACGGCACCGGCTATGGCGGCAAGACCTGGAACATCCTGGGCCAGGTCTATTTCCCCAAGGCCGTCACCGACTCCACCTTCGCATTCGAGACCAACAGCGATCCCGGCCAGTTCGTGCCGGTGCACATCCACCCGACCCAGGACGAGTTCATCCTGGTGCAGGAAGGCACGCTCGACCTCAAGCTCGACGGCAAATGGGTCAAGGCCCATGCCGGCGATCTCGTGCGCTTGCCTCGCGGCATCCCGCACGGCTATTTCAACAAGTCCGACAAGCCGGCCCGCGCACTGTTCTGGGTCTCGCCGATGCAGAAGCTGGAGGCGCTGTTCAATCAGCTCCACAATCTTGCCGACCCCGCCGAAGTCGTGCGCATCTCGGCCCTGCACGAGGTCGACTTCCTGCCGCCGGAGGCCAACGACTAGGCTACGATCCCCCGAACGACGAATCGTTTGGGGGAACTGACCATGCCTGCACGACGTCATGCCATCGCAGCCATTGCAGCGCTTGGACTGATTCTCTCGTTCGCTGTGGGCCACGCGCAAACGCTCACGGCGAAGCAATCGGATGCGGTTGCGGCCTACGATCGCGCGCTCGGCGATTTCAAATCCATCCTTGCCGAGCGGCGCAGCCAGATCGAGGCGAAGCAGCCGCTGCCGAACCTGCCGGGCCAGGCGCTTTATCTTGCCCGCGTCGCGATGATCAGCACTTACAAGGATCTTACCGACGCCGTGCCGTCGCGGATCGGCAAGCCGAACAAGTTCGGGATTCCACCCGCCTATTTCGACGCAGCGATCGAGCCGCTGGTCGACGAATATGCGAACCTGTTTGAGATCATGGAGGCGCCGCCCGCAAGCGCACAGAATTCGGCGACGCCGTTCGAGGACGTCGTCAATCTCGCCGCCGCGATTGCGCGCGCCAAGGGGCTTGCGCCGGCTGACGCCAACGCCGCCGGTCGCATCAGCCTGGGACTGTTCTTTGCGGAGACGAACGGCAAGCAAAACGTCCGCAATGGGCGCTCGAACACCTACATGGGCAGCCTGCAGACCGGCGCGTCCGAGGACCGCAACGGCCAACGCAAATGGGAGGCGATCAAGGGCGCGATCGCGGCCGCTGATCCCGCATTGAGCGCGCGCGACGACAAGGAAGAGGCGCGCTCCCGCGGCACCGATCGCCGCTTCAATCACTGGACCAATGTGCGCGACGGCCTGATGAACGCGCATGCGGATGTCTTCCGCGAAATCCCGGGAATCGTGAAGACGCTGCCCGACCCGATCGACCAGATGAAGCTGTTCGAGCTGATTCAGATCATCCCGACACCGACGCGGTCCGCGCTCAAATCAGGCGACCTCCTGAACTACAGGGTGTCCAGTGCCACCATCATGAAACATTTGCGCAACAACAGCATTTTTGCGTTCGGACAGGCCGACCGCGCGCGAAGCTCGGCGAGCTTCCGCGAGATTCTCGCTGCGATGTGGCTGTTCAAGCGGAAGTTCGAGAAGGCGATGGTGAAATATTCGGAACTCAAACCGCGCTAGTTCTTCACCTTGTAGCCGTCCGTCAGCGTCTTCAGGAAGGCGATGATGTCGGCCTCGTCCTGATCGGTCATCGCCGGCTTGTCACCGGGGTGACGATCGAACGGCGGATCGATGACGTCGACATTGGCGTGATATTTTTGCGGCAGGTCGTCGTACTTCAGCACCGTGCCGTCGGCCGCGCGCGGAAAAACCTTCTCCGGATTCGTATCGCGAAAGTTGTAGAAATCCATCACCTGTTCGAGCGTGCTGAAGACACCGTTGTGGAAGAAGGCGTGGCGCGTGGCGGTGTTGCGCAGCGTCGGCGTCAGGAACATGCCGCAATATTGCGTCTGCTCGGAGATGTCGGTGCGATGCGGACCGCAGACGCCGAGGTCGAAATGATCGGGGTCGCGATTGTCCGCAACCGCGGCATTGCGCGGTGCGCCGAGCGCCTCGTATTGGTGATCGGTGAACAGCGGCGGCAGGCCGTCGCGGGTCGGCGCCGAGGTGTGGCAGCCGGCGCAATTGGCCTTATCAGGGTCGTTGAACAATTGCAGCCCGCGCAATTCGCTCTCGGACAGCCGCGCCTTGCCTTCGAGCCAGTGATCGTACTTGCTGGTGTAGGGATGGAAGCTGACGTCCTCCACCTGATAGCGCGCGACCGCAAACATCGCCTCCGCGATCAGCAGCCGCTGATTCCTCAGCACGCCGGCACCGAACAGCTCGACGAAACGATTGACATAGGGCGCGCGGCGCAGCTTGTCCGCGACGATCTCGGCGCTGCCGCCGTCCATCTCGTTGGGATCGAGCAGCGGAAACAGCGCCTGATCCTGCAAGGTGTCGGCGCGGCCGTCCCAGAACAGGCCGCCCTGCGGCACGATGTTCGCCGACGCGCCGGTGCCGCCCGCGGTCTTCGTCGTACGCGCCGCCTGCTGACCGAGCGCGGCCATCTGCGCGAGGTCGATGATATTGTCGTCGTCACCCTTGTCAGGGCCGATGCTGAAATTCGGGTGGCGGTCGAGATAGGTCAGCGACGGCACCGCGCGCGCCCCCTGGCGCGACAGGTTGGCGCCGCCAAGCATGACCGGCCCGTCATTGGGTGGACCGTAAGCATGATCCGGGCTGTGGCAAGACCCACACGACAGCGCGCCGGACGAGGACAACGTCGCGTCGAAGAAGATCGCTTTGCCGAGCTGCGCCATCGCCGACAACGGCGCGACCGGCGGGCGATAGAGATGAACTGGATTCGGGTTGAGGCCCGACGGGATCGCCTCGGCCAGTCCTTGCGTCTCGACCGCAAAGACAGCGCCGGCCAGCGAGAGCAGGCCGGCGCCGAGGAGCCACAGAGTGCGGCTGTGCATAGGACGTCCTTGTCGGACTAGTGGTGGTGATGCTCGTCCGGCGGGCTGGTGATGACCGTGCCGGCAGTCGGGTCGAGGAACAGCGCATCGACCCGGAGATCGTGGCGATGATCCTGATCGAAGTCGAACAGGTCCATGATCGAGCCGGAGCTCGCATCGAACGAGCCGCCGCCGAGACGCTGGCCGCGCAGCCAATTGTCCTCGATGAACCGCACCACGGATGCCTGCGAGATGTAGGTGCTGCTCACGTGGTTGGTCCTCGCGTAGGGCGAGACCACGATGAAGGGCACGCGCGTGCCCGGACCGCAGCGGCCGTTCACCGGCTTACCGACCAGACCCTTCGGCGCAGGCTGCTTGTTGGCGCCCGGGCCGCACAGGCCCGGACCGTTGACCTGGTCGGCCGTCGGATCATACGAGGCGCTCTTCGGCGCGACATACTGGTGATCGTACCAGCCGTCGGAGTCGTCATAGGTGATGATGACGGCAGTCTCGCGCCATTCCGGCTGCTTCTGGAGGAAGTTGATCAGCTCGACATTGCCGGCCTGCTCGTCGAGCGGATCGGAGTTGCCGGCATGACCGTCCTGGAAGGCCGGCATCTTGATATAGGAGACGGCCGGGAAATTGCCGGCCTTCACCGCGGCGTAGAAGTCTTCGAGATCGTAGCCGTGATTGGCCGGATCGACCTTGCCGTTGAAGTCATGGGTGTGGCCGATCGCGCGGATCGAGCTCGGCCGCGCATGGGTCGGGTTGGCGGTCGACTTGTAGTACTGGAACCAGGCGTGGTGCGGGATGTAGTCCACGATGGTGCCGTTGACGTTGCTCGAGAACGTGCTGCGGGTGCAGCCAGTGGTGCCGTTGGCGTTCTTGAGCGTCAGGTCGAAGCCGCCCATGAAGCTGCCCCAGCTGATGTGCTCGGCATTGAGCAGGTCGCCGATGTTCTTGCCATCCATCAGGATCGTGCTGGTCGTGCTCGAGCAGGGATCGTTGCCCGGATCGGTGTCGCCGATCAGCGTCAGGCCGCCCTGGCCGTTGGGGACGGTCTGGGTCGAGGTGCCGACGATGTTCTGCACGCCGTCGGTCTGGCCGGAGATCACTTCGAGCATGCCCGGCGTCGACGGACCGAAAGTATCGGTCCAGGCATTGTCGCTCATGGAGAAGTGCTGGGCATAGTTCCAGAGCGCGGTGGTGGTGTTGCCGTCGAAATAGCCCATCACCTGACCATTGGTGCCGAACGCGCCGGCGCCGCCGGCGGTGCCGCGGCCGGTGAATTTCGGGAACAGATCATCCTTGCCGTTGTCCACGGCCTGCTGCTCGGGCGTGTAGGCGTGGTTTTGCGAGCGCGTGTTGGCCTGGGTGCGGTCGAGGCGGAACGGGTCAGTTGCGCCGGTGCCGTTGGCCGCGCTGTTGTTCGGGTTGTTCACCAGAAAATTCGCGTTGGCGAGGTTGTTGACCTTCGGCGTATGCGGCTTTGGCACGAACGGGATCGAGCCGGACGGATTGGCCGCGTTCGGATAAGTCGCGAAGTAATGATCGAACGAACGGTTCTCGTTGAAGATGATCACGAGATGCTTGATCGGCGTCTCGGTATGGATGTCATGCGGATGACGGTGATGATCGTCCTGATCATGCCCGTGATCGCGGTCGCGGCCGAAATCGTCCGCGAGGACGGGAAGCGTGCACGCGAGCGCACTCGCGGCGGCGAAAATCGCCACCGTCGTCAGCAGTCTGGATTTCATTTTTTGACGCCCCGGAAAGTAAGGATGTTTACGATCAGAAATATTCTAAACACCGGTGGTGACAGAGCTGTGTCAGTTTGACGCACGAGGCAATCTGCGCAGTGGTTGAGACGCAATTTTTTACGCAGGCGTCCGAGCGCGACTTCGCGGTGCGATCAATTTGAGCAGACCGGGACAACGGCGTTTATTCCCTGCCGCCGAGCAAAAAATCGTAGCCTCCAGATCGTTGCGGAAATTCTCTGATTGCTTTTAGCTAAGCAGAACAAAGCAAAAGCGTTACGGGGAGAAACACAGAAGCCGTGCTGCGGCGCGCGCTGAGCCTGTCGGCATCGTCCGGACAGCGCCCGCACCGGTCACTTGCCGCTCAACCTGCATCATTCAGAGACCGGAGAGATGCGGACTCGCGGCGCGCGCCGTCTCACGTTGAATTGCCTATTGAATTCCGCTTGGCGACTACACGAACGAACCAAACAAGAAACGACCGTTGAAGGGAGATACCATGATCGAATCCGGTGTCGGCGGCACACGCCGTCTTGCATGGCTCGGCCTGATCGCACTTGCAGCAATTTCGTTCTCGACGTCAGCACGCGCGCAAAGCGATATGCTTCAGGTACCAGCGAAATCCGTCCCGGTGCCCGCTGCTGCTGAGCAATACCGTACGTGTCCACCGCAAGCTCCGTGCGGCGCATGTCGAAGCCCAGCTTCAGGTGTTCGAGGCGCAATCGCACGCGCAATATTACCGGGACGATACGTCGCCTGAAGCCAAGGACGCTTTCGAAGAGATCGCGCTGTTCTTCGACAAGCATCTCGCCAAGTAGCAACCAATAAAATCAATCGGCCATCGCAATGGGAGCGGCAATGAAAAGACTGACGCGTGTTGCAATCCTGAGCCTTCTTATGTCTGCACCCGCCGTGGCGCACACGCCGCAGCAGCCGCCTCACCAGCTCTTCAGCGAAGGCGACCTCAAGCTGGAGAGTGGCGAGACGATCAAGGACTTCTCGATCTCCTATGTGACCCACGGGACGCTGAACGCCGACAAGTCCAACGCCGTCCTGATGGTGACGGCGATCGGCGGCAACCATCACCGGATCGATTTCATGATCGGTCCCGGCAAGGCCCTCGACCCCGACAAATATTTCATCATCTGCACTGACGCGATCGGGAATGGCCTGACGACCTCGCCAAGCAATTCCAAGATGCAGCCCCGGATGCAATTCCCGAAATTCACGATGCGCGACATGGTCGAATCGCAACATCGCCTCGTGAAGGAGAAATTCGGCATCAATCACCTGGTGGCGGTGATCGGTCCGTCAATGGGCGGAATGCAGACGTTGCAATGGGGCGTTAGTCATCCTGACGACATGGATGCGCTGGTCGCGATGGTGCCACTGGCCAAGACGCCAGCCTGGAGCGTCGCCGTGGTCGAAGCCTCGCGCAAGGCAATCATGAACGATGCCGCGTGGAACGGCGGCAACTATGATGCGCCGCCCGAGAAAGGCGTTCGTCTCTGGCGCGATATCCTCAACCTGTTGGCAGCACGCACCCCGGACATGTATCAGGCGCAGTTCAAGAACGGCATGGATGCGCTGCCCTGGATGAAGGAGCAGGAAGACGCCGCGTTGAAGGCATTCGACGCCAACGACTGGATCTACCAGACATGGGCCTATGAGCGTCATGACGTCGGCACGTCGCCGGGGTTCAACGGCGACACCGCAAAGGCGCTGGCCTCGATCAAGGCGAAGACCTTGATTCTGACCGGCACCAAGGATTTGCTCAATCCGGAGTTCGAGCCGACAGAGATGGGCAGGAACATCCGCAACGTGAAGATGGAAACGATCAGCCCGGGGACCGTCACCGGTCACGCATCGGCTGGCGGCTTCATTCCAGCGGATGTGGAATTTCTCAACCGCGAGGTTGGTGCCTTCCTGGAGGGGAGCCGCGCGAAGCCCGCGAACTGATGTTACAATCTGATCAGGCGAGGCCCGAAAGAGGTCTGCCACAATGGGAGGGTCAAATGAGAGTGTGTCACGTCGTGTCAACGCTGATTGCAGCGTCGCTGGCCGGCCTTGCTGCCTCAGCAAGCCGTGCCGAGATCGTCGTCACCGCCAATGACGGCAAGATGGTGCTGGAGAATGGCAACGCGGTCGTGCGCAAGCAGCCGCTGCCGGACACGGTCAGCGTCATCGATCTCACCGACGGCGCGCTGAAACTTCTCGGCGAGGTGCCGGCGCCCGCCAGCGTCGTCGGGCCGCCGCCGAGCGTGGCGATCGCGCCGGACGGCGCGTTTGCGCTGGTCACGGGCGCCATGAAGATCGATCCGGCGGATGCGACCAAGGCTGTGCCCGACGACAAGCTCTCGGTCATCGATCTCAAATCGTCTCCGCCAAAAGTGCTTGCGACCCATCAGGCCGGCGCGGGCGCGGCCGGCGTCTCGATCAACCGTGCGGGCACGCTGGCACTTGTCGCGAACCGCAGCGAAGGCACGGTCTCGGTCTTTGCGATCAGCGGGGGCACGCTGACGCCGGCCGGCAAGATCCAGCTTGGTGATGCCAAGTCGGGCCCGAGCCACGCCGTGTTCTCGCGCGACGGCGCAACCGCCCTGGTCACCCGCGACGGTGACAGCAAGATCTCGCTTCTGACCGTGGACGGGAGCAAGGTCGAATACGCCAAGCGCGATCTCTCCGCAGGCATCCGCCCCTACGACATCGATCTCACCGGCAGTGCGGTAGCGATCGTCGGCAATGTCGGCGCCAGCAGCGGCGACGGCGATACGATCAGCCTGATCGACATGACCGCAAAGCCGATCCGAATCGTCACGACTGTTACCGTCGGGCAGACGCCCGAGGGCGTGAAGATGTCGCCGGACGGAAATTACGTCGCCGTGACCGTGATGAACGGCTCGAACAAGCCGTCGGCCTCGCCCTTCTTCAACGACTTTGGCTTGTTGAAGGTCTACAAGATTTCTGGCACCGAGCTCGCGCCGGTGGCGGAGGCCAGGATCGGCCATTGGTGCCAGGGCATGGTGTGGTCGAAGGACTCCAAGCACGTCGTGGCGCAGTGCATGGTCGAGAACGAGCTGATCGCCTTCTCGTTCGACGGCAAGGCGCTGACCAGGACGTCCACGCTCAAGATGCAGGTGAGCCCCGCGGGTATTCGCACCGCGGAGCCGTGAGGCGACCGCGCGGCGCGGTCATGCTGCGCCGCCTGTCTTACTCGGTGCGGATCGGCGTGTCCTTCAGGCCGTTGTCGTCATAGGCCTTGCGCAAGGTGCCGTTCGTCACCGCCTCGGTCATGAACTTTGTGACGAAGGTCAACGCCTGGGGATGACCGAGCGGCACGGCGACCGCGGTCACCGTCTTCTTGAAGGTCTCGTCCAGCACCTTTGTCCCCGGAATCCTCTGCGCCATCTTGTTGAGCTGGTCGCGCGACAGTGCGAAGGCGTCGATCTCGCCGCTCTTCAACAGGCCGAAGATCTCGTCATAGGTCTGGTAGCCCGTGACCTTCGCGTTCTTCAGATGCGCGATCGCGCCGCGCATGGTGGTGGTGGCGTTGACGGCTGCGACCTTGATCCCGGCCTGGTCGAGCGTGGCGAAATTGGTGACGCTCGAGCCCGGCTTCACGATGTAAGTGGCGTCCGCGACCTCGTAGATCGGGCCGAACATCATTTTGGCCTCGCGCTCGGGATCCTTCGGGAGCCAGGCGACGTCCCAAGCACCTTTTTCAAGAGTGCCCTTCCCGGCCGCGTCGGTGATCTGCCCGGAATTCTGGTGCACGACATAGTCGACGGGCACGCCGAGCTGCGCCGCCATCTCCTTGCCGAGATCGACCGGCACGCCGGCATAGCCGGCTTCGGTCTTGGTGGACCAGAACGCCCCGCCCGCGGGGCTGATCGCAATCGCGACCCGCAGCTTGCCGGTCGGTGCGATCTCGTCCTTCAGGCCATCGGCTAGCGCGGGCATGGCGAGGGCCGCTGCGAGAACGAGACCGACAAGGGCCGAGTGGACGGACGTGGGCATGTCATGTTCTCCTCACCTTTTCTTCTTCAGACCGCTTCGCGCGCCGTCACACGGTCTTTGACATAATCTTGGTCGATCGTGCGCCCGATGAAAAGCGGTTTGTCATGACAAACCTGCCAAAGGCCACGGGGTTGTTTGCAGTGCAAGGGCCGTTGACTGCCAAGAGACTGCCATGGCTATGGTGTTCCACGGCCGGGCGTTTGTTGATAGCCTGCCGCACCGACAGACTGCAATCGGGGGCCATCGAATGACCTGCGCGAATCCCGCATCTCTCGCACATCGCAATGGAGAGTGGAGACAGATCGGGCGGGCGCTGACCGCCTTGGCGGCCGTGGCCGTCCTCGCAGGCTGCGAGGACAAGAACACCTTCGTGGCCCCGCCGCCGCCCAAGGTGGACGTGGCGACGCCGGTGCAGCGCCCGGTGACGCGCTTTGTCGAAGCCACCGGCAACACCGCGCCGATCAAGAATGTCGACCTGGTCGCGCGCGTGCAGGGTTTTCTGCAATCGATCGACTATCAGGACGGCACCTTCGTCAAGCAGGGCACCCAGCTGTTCACGATCGAGCCCGAGACCTACAAGCTCAAGCTCGACCAGGCCCAGGCGGCCGAGGCCGGCGCGCAGGCGTCGCTCAAGCAGGCGGAAGCGGATTTCAGGCGGCAGTCCGATCTCGTGCAGCGCCAGGCGGTCTCGCAAGCCACGCTCGACAGCTCAACATCGACCCGCGACAACGCCCAGGCCAATCTCCAGCAGGCCCAGGCCAACACCAGGCTCGCCGAGGTCAACTACGGTTACACCAAGGTGAGCGCGCCGTTCGACGGCATCGTCAGCGCGCACATGGTCTCGATCGGCGAACTCGTCGGCGTCTCTTCCCCGACCCAGCTTGCGACCATCGTCGCAATGGACCCGATCTATGTGAACTTCACCGTCAACGAGCAGGACGTGCTGCGCATCCGCGCAGAGGCCGCCCGCCGCGGTCTCACGGCCGCTGACCTCAAGCAATTCCCGATCGAGGTGGGTCTCCAGACCGAGACGGGCTATCCGCATGAGGGCAAGCTCGACTACGTCGCGCCGACCATTACCCAGTCGACCGGCACGCTCGCGGTGCGCGGCCTCGTACCCAACGACAAGCGGGTGCTGCTGCCCGGCTATTTCGTCCGCGTCCGCGTGCCCTTCAGCCAGGAGAAGAACGCCCTCCTCGTCCCCGATACCGCGCTCGGCAGCGATCAGGGCGGCCGCTATCTCCTCGTCGCCAACGCCGACAATGTCGTCGAGCAGCGCAAAGTGCAGATCGGTCCCGTCGACAACGGCCTGCGCGTGATTGAAAGCGGCTTGAAGCCTGAAGACCGCGTGGTGACCGCCGGGCTCTTGCGCGTGATCCCGGGTCAGAAGATCGACCCGCAGGTGACGAAGATCGAGCAGCCCCAGGCGTCTGCGAAGTAGGGAGCGGCCGCCATGATCTCAAAATTCTTCATCGAGCGGCCGGTCCTCTCGAACGTCATCGCACTGCTGATGATCCTGATCGGCGGCGTCGCGCTGTTCAACCTCGCGATCGCGCAATATCCCGACGTGGTGCCGCCGACGGTGCAGGTCACCACGCGCTATCCCGGCGCCAGCGCCAAGACCGTGATCGACACGGTTGCCTTGCCGATCGAGCAACAGGTCAACGGCGTCGAGGACATGCTCTACATGCAGTCCTACAGCGCCTCCGACGGCACCTATACGCTGACCGTGACCTTCAAGATCGGCACCGACCTCAATTTCGCGCAGGTGCTGGTGCAGAACCGCGTCTCCAGCGCGCTGTCCCAACTGCCGTCCTCGGTGCAGAACCAGGGCGTCACCGTCCAGAAGAAATCGACCTCGATCCTTTTGTTCGTGACGCTGACCTCGCCGGACTCCCGGTTCGACAGCCTCTATTTGAGCAACTACGCCACCATCAACATCCGCGACGAGCTTTCGCGTTTGCCCGGCGTCGGCAACGTCACCGTGTTCGGCGCCGGTCAGTATTCGATGCGCATCTGGCTCGACCCGAACAAGCTCCAGGCCCGCGGATTGATGCCGCAGGACGTCATCCAGGCGATCCAGCAGCAGAGCCAGCAGGTCTCGGCCGGCCAGGTCGGCGCGCCGCCGACGCCGCCGGGCCAGGCGTTCCAGTACACGCTCAACGTCAACGGCCGGCTCGACGACACCAGCCAGTTCGACAACATCATCGTCAAGACCGGCACCAGCGGCGACGTCACGCGCGTGCGCGACGTCGGCTCGGTCGAGCTGGGCGCGCAGACCTACAGCCAGATCTTCTCGCTGAACAAGCAGCCCGCCACCGGCATCGGCGTGTTCCAGTCGCCCGGCGCCAATGCGCTTGAGGTCGAGAAGGCCGTCGAGAAGAAGATGGTGGAGATCGCCAAGCGATTCCCCGAAGGCATCAAATACGACACGCCGTTCGACACCACCAAATTCGTCGAGGCCTCGGTGCACGAGGTATATATGACGCTGATCGAGGCCGGCCTGCTGGTGCTGGTCGTGATCCTGGTGTTCTTGCAGGACTGGCGCGCGATGCTGGTGCCGGCGACGACCGTGCCCGTCACCATCATCGGCGCCTTCGCGGCGATGGCGGCGCTCGGCTTCACCATCAACATGTCGACGCTGTTCGCGATCGTGCTGGCGATCGGCATCGTCGTCGACGACGCCATCGTCGTGGTCGAAGGTGCCGCGCACAACATCGAGCAGGGCATGAACGGCCACGACGCCGCGATCAAGGCGATGGACCAGCTGTTCGCGCCGATCGTCGGCATCACCCTGGTGCTGATCTCGGTGTTTCTGCCGGCCTCGTTCCTCGCCGGCCTCACGGGACGCATCTATTCTCAATTCGCGCTGGTGATCGCGGCGACCGCGTTGCTGTCCGCCATCAACGCGGCGACCTTGAAACCGACGCAGTGCGCGCTGTGGCTGCGGCCGACGGTGCCGCCGGAGCAGCGCAACTTCTTCTATCGCGGTTTCAACAACGTCTATAACCGCGTCGAGCGTGGCTATACCCGGCTGATCACCTTCCTGTGCAGGCACGCGACGGTCTCGGTCGCATTCGCGCTGGTGGTGATCGGGCTCAGCGGCTACGGCCTGTCGCGGGTGCCGACCGGCTTCCTGCCGATCGAAGATCAAGGCTATCTGATCGCCGCCATCCAGCTGCCCGACGGCGCCTCGCTCGAGCGGACCCAGAAGGTGCTCGACAGGGCCAGCGGCATCATCAAGGAAACGCCGGGCGTAGCGCAGGTCATCACCATCGCCGGCATCTCCGCGCTCGACAGCAGCGCCAGCCTTGCCAATGCCGGCGTCGCCTACATCATCCTGAAAGACTGGGAGGCGCGCAAGGGCCCCGGCGAGGATTTGCGCTCGCTGGTCTACGGACTGAACGACAAGCTCGCTGTCATCATGGAGGCGCGCACCATCGTGCTGCCGCCACCGCCTATTCAAGGCATCGGCAACGCCGCCGGTTTCTCGATGCAGGTCGAGCTGCGCGACGGCAACAGCGATTTCGCAAAACTCCAGGCGATCACCGGCGCGATGGTCTCCAACGGCCAGAGCCAGAGCGCGCTCCAGCGCGTGCAGTCCTCGTTCCGCTCGTCGGTGCCGCAGTTCGACATCGAGATCGACCGCATCAAGACCCAGACGCTGCATGTGACGACGGATCAGGTGTTCTCGGCGCTGTCGACCTATCTCGGCTCGTCCTATGTCAACCAGTTCAACAAATTCGGCCGCGTGTTCCAGGTCTATACACAAGCCGATCCGGCGTTCCGCATCACCGAGCGCGACATCGCCAACATGCAGGTACGCAACTCGAACGGCGACATGATCCCGATCGGCACTGTCGCCAAGATCACGCCGGCCACCGGCCCGTCGCTGATCAGCCTCTACAACCTCTATCCCTCCTCGACCATCATCGGCCTGCCGGCGCAGGGCTATTCCTCCGGCCAGTCGCTGACGCTGATGGAAGATATTGCGGCAAAGACTCTGCCGCCGGGCACCGGCTTCGAATGGACGGCGATGTCATATCAGGAGAAGGCAGTCAGTAACCAGATCTACTGGGTGTTCGGGCTCGCGATGCTGCTGGTCTACATGGTGTTGGCCGGTCAGTACGAGAGCTGGTACGCGCCGATCTCGGTGATCCTCGCAGTGCCGCTGTCGCTGCTCGGGCCGATGCTGATCCTCTCCGCCCTCAAGATCGACAACAACCTCTATTGCCAGATCGGCCTGATCCTGCTGATCGCGCTGTCGGCCAAGAACGCCATCCTGATCGTCGAGGTCGGGCTCGAGCTGCACGGCCGCGACGGCAAGCCGGTGCTGGAATCCGCGATCGAGGCGGCGCGCGCCCGCTTCCGCCCGATCCTGATGACGTCGTTCGCCTTCATCCTCGGCGTGGTACCGCTGGTGATCGCGACCGGCGCCGGCGCCAGCGCGCGCAAGTCGATCGGCATCACGGTGTTCTCGGGCATGCTGGCCTCGACCTGCCTCGCGGTGCTGTTCGTGCCGGCCTTCTTCGTGGTGGTGCAGCGGTTCGAGAACTGGCGTGCGTCGAAGAAGGCGCCGAAGGCGGTGGCGGTCGCGGCGGAGAAGTCTTAAGCTTTCTCCGCCGGAGCCTGCCGTACCTCGCCGCTCGACACCAGCAACACCGAGACCTTCGACTGCCTGAGCACCGCGTCGGCGACGCCGCCGAAGGAGAGATGATCGCCCTGGATGCGGTCGACGCCCATCACGACGAGATCGACATCGGTGGTGTCGATCTCGCGCAGGATCGCCGCCTCGGGGGCGCGATTGACCCGCAACGTGGTGGTGATGTCGACTTCATAGCGGGCGGCGAGATCGCTGGTGTCCTTCAGGATGCTCTCTTCCTGGCTGAGGCCACGGGAGGCACCACGCTGAGCGCCCTTGTCCCGCGTTGTCGCCACATAGATCACGCGGAGTGAGCCTGATCCCGCCTGGGCCAGCGCCACCGCAACCTCGGCACCGCGCTTGGAGACGCTGCTGCCGGAGACCGGGACAAGGATATTGAGGCCGTCGGGGGCCGCTTGCTTCAAATGCTTGCCCTTGGCTGCCACGATCGCGAGCGGACCTTCGAACTGCCCGGCGATGTCCTCGATCTTCCGATCGAAGCGGTCCTTGGTGGCGACGACGTTGTCGACGCCGACGACGAGCAGATCGAAGCCTTTCTTCGCTTCATCGCCGATGGTCTCGCCAAGCCCGGATTTACGGATCCGCGTCGTGACATCGACGTCGCCGATATCCTCATCGCCATTCGCCGCGACCGCGTCAGCCGCCTTCTTCACCACCGCCTCGTGGCTCTCGTCCTCGTGGCGGCCCTTCTCCTGATCCTTGGCCTTTTTGCCGATATGCAGCACGGTGACCGGCAGGCCGCGCATGCCGGCGATCAGGCCCGCGATATGGGCAGCGAAGGTGGCATTGACGCTTTCGTCGACCGCCAACAAAGGGCGTTCGAGATTGGCGACGAAGCCGCGCTTCTCGAATTCCTCCCGCTCCAGCCGCTCCTTCTCCTCCTTGCTCATCGGCAGCTTTGCCAGCGCCGCGCGCAGCATCGGCGGCATCGCCATCGTGGTCACGATCGCCATGGTGACGATCATCGTGAAAAGGTTCTGGCTGAGCACGCCGATGGACAGGCCGATGGTGGCGATGATCACCTCGGTCGAGCCGCGCGCGTTCATTCCACTGGCCAGCGCCAGGGATTCCCGCGTGCTCAGGCCGCCCACGGTGCCGCCGGCAAAGGCGCCGCCGAACTTGCCGACGCTGGCGATCACGACCAGCAGGCCGGTGAGCATCAGGAGATTGGGATCGCGCAGCACCGACAGGTCTGCGGTCAGGCCCGCGAGGCCGAAGAACACCGGCATGAAGAAGCTCGAGATCAGGCCGCGCAGGCGCTCGTCGATCTGCCGCGTCAAAATCGGCGACTCCCCAACCAGGATGCCGGCGACGAAAGCGCCGAGCACGGTGTGGACGCCGATCAGATGCGTGATCATCGCCATTCCGCACATCAGCAGCAGAATGACGGTGATGACCGCCGCCGCGCTGACGAGATTGTCGTTGGCCCAGCGGATCAGTTGAAACACCAGCCGGCGGCCGATGGTGAAACTGACGGCGAGGAAGGCGAGCGTGCCCAACACGGCCTTCGCCACCGAGGCGATGTCCAGCGTCCCCTGCGACGCCAGGCTGAAGATGACGGCGATGATGATCCAGCCGATGGTGTCGTCGATGACGGCGGTCGCGACTATGATCTGGCCGACGTTGCGGCGCATGAAGTTCATCTCGCGGACGACCACGGCGACGATCTTCACCGACGAAATCGACAGCGCCGTGCCCATGAACAGCGAGGCGACAAGACGGGCTTGCGGGTTCGGCAGCAGCGCATCGGGCAGAAACTCGCCGAGCGCGAAGCCGCAGGCGAAGGGCACCAGGATGCCTGCGATCGAGATTGTGATGGCGGCCTTGCCGACCTTCTTCACCAGCTTGAGGTCGGTCTCCATACCCGTCAGCAGGAGCAGCAGCAGGATGCCGAATTGGGCGATGCCATCGAGCATCGCCTTCTGCTCGGGGGTCTTCGGGAAGATCGCGTGCTGCGCCTCTGGCCAGACCCAGCCGAACAGCGAGGGCCCGAGAATGATGCCCGCAAGCAGCTCGCCGATCACGGAAGGCTGTCCGATGCGCTGCATGATCTCGCCGAGGCCGCGCCCGACCGCGATCAGCAGCACGATCTGCGCCACCAGCAGGAACTCGGACGGACCGGCCGATTTGCCGCCCTCGGCACTCGCCGCGACGGTCGTGAGAACGAGCGCCGCGGGGACGAGCCCGGCCGGCCGGAGCAGGCTCCATTGCATGCAGAAGTCTTCCCCCTTCACCCAGCTCCATGCCGGGGCCACAGCGGATAGAACCCGCAGGAGGTGGAGCGGGTTCCAGGCCTACTCGGCGGGTCGAAACAAGAAATCCGAAAACAACCCCATGCACAGTAGCGCTGGCGTTGAAAAATCTCATAAAATTTCGGCCTTACCGAAATGCCTTGCTCCGTCGGGCAAAACAGGGGTAGAGTGGCATCATCGGCAGGCGTTGGGCGAGGTGCCCGAGCCGCCACCACATCCCCGTCATTGCGAGCGCAGCGAAGCAATCCAGAGTCCCTCCGTGGAAAGATTCTGGATTGCTTCGCTGCGCTCGCAATGACGAGTGGAGAGAGGCCCGGCCTCACCCCCGCTTGTGCCCCGGACGCAGCGCAGCGCCACTTCGGCGATGCGCTGCAGAGCCGGGGCCCATGCGACGCGGGAATTCTTGGCCCTCTGGGTCCCGGCTCTGCGCCGCAACGCTCGCGCGTTGCAGCTTGTCCGGGACACGAAAACTCAAACCGCCGCCGGCGTCCGGATCTCGCGGGGCAGGATGATCGCGGCGGCGATTGCGAGCAGGCAGAGCGCGGCGAAGGCGTGCAGCATGGTGACAAAACCGCCTTGCTCGTAGAGCCAGGCGACCAGGCCGACCGAGGCGCCGGCCGCGGTGAAGCCTATGAAGTAGCGCACCGCATAGGCGCGCGAGCGCCATTCCTCGCTGGTGTATTTGCCGACCATGGCGTCGTTCACCGTGACCTGCCCGAACGCGCCCATGACGATGCCGATCGACACAAGTATCAGCGGCAGATTGGACAGGCTCGCCGCCAGATAGAGGAACGGCGCCAGCATGAAGGACAGCGGCAGCGCCACTGTCTTCAGTGAGTAGCGGTCGAGCAGCCGCCCGATCGTGTACTGCGTCATCGCGCCAAACACGTAGACGCAGGCCGCGATTACGCCGAGCAGCGCCGGGCTCTTGGTGAGATCGGCGAGCCGCTCGGCGAACAGCTTTGGCAGCGCCACGGTGACGGCATTGAAGGTTGTCGAGATCGCGATCACGACGATCAGCAGCGACAGGATCACGCGCCACATGTCTTTCTTCGCCACCCGCGCTTGCGCCGCCGCCTGCTTCGAGCCCTTGCGGTCCTCATGCACGACCATCATCGCGAAAGCGATGCCGATCAGGATGGTGACGATGCCGGGGACGATGAAAGCGAAACGCCAACCGAAATATTGCCCGATCACGCCGGTGACCAGCGCGGAGGAGGCAACGCCGAGATTGCCCCAGACGCCGTTGATGCCCATCGCGCGGCCGAGACTATCGGCATAGGACACGATCATCGCAGTGCCGACGGGGTGGTAGATCGAGGCGAAGATGCCAATCGCGAACAGCGCCGCGCCGAGCTGGGCCGGGGTCTGGACGAAGCCGACCGAGATCATGGAGAGACCGATGCCGACGAAGAAGATCAGCATCATGTGGCGGCGGCTCCAGCGGTCCCCGAGCCAGCCGGTGATCAGCGAGCCGGCACCGAAGGCAACGAATCCCGGCGTCGCGTAAGGCAGAAGTTCCGAATAGGCCATGCCGAGCGCCGGCCCCATGATGATCACCGCGGCGGCAAAAATCAGCATCGCATAATGGTCGATGAAATGGCCTGCGTTGACGAAACTGATGACCCGGCTGGGGCTGTTCATAGGAATCCTCTCCTGCTCCGAAATGAGTTATATGTCGGGCGCATTACGGGATGCTGCCAATGACTGTCTTGGAAACGCCAATCCTCCGGGAGGTCCGGAGCAACCATCGCTCCCCCGCGGGCGTGCACCTGGTCGCGCGTGACTATCCCAAGGGCATGCGGCTCGACCCGCACCTGCACCGCGAGGCGCAGCTGGTCTATGCGGCCAAGGGCACCATGCAGGTGACGACGCCCGGGGGACGCTGGCTGGTGCCGCCGGACCGCGCGGTCTGGGTCCCGGCCGGGCTGGAGCATGCCATCGACCTCCTCGCCGACATCGAGATGCGCACGCTGTATTTCGACCTGTCTTGGCTCAAGCGCGAAAAGCGCTATGAGGGACTGACCAGGGAATTCGTGGTGCGGGTATCGCCGCTGCTCAACCAGGCGATCCTGGCGCTGTTCGATGCCCGCAACACCGAAGAACGCACCGAGCTGCTGGTGCGCCTGGTGATGCTGGAATTGCACCAGGCCGAGGACTCCGCAACCTTCGTGCCACTGCCGCACGAGCCGCGCTGCCGGCGCGCAGCGATGATCGTGCTCGACGATCCCACCGGCCTGCACGACATCGACACGCTGGCGCGCGAGGTCGGGACCTCCGCGCGCACGCTGTCGCGGCTGTTTTCGACGGAAACGCAATTGAGCTTCAAGAGCTGGTGCCAGCGCGCGCGGATCGCAGCGGCGATCCGGCGATTGTCGACCGATGCGAACGTGTCGGTGAAGCAGCTCGCGACCCAGCTCGGCTATGCCAGCGTGCCGGCGTTCTCGGCGGCGTTTCGGCAGGTGACGGGGCGGACACCGACGGAGTTTGCGGGGAAAGTGTAGCGCTATTGCGCGCCGACAATGTTCGCAACATGTCAGATGCGGCTTCGGTTAAGACGGGCCATGTCCGCGTCCCCCGAAAGCGGACGTCAGTGGCAACGACTTGCAGTTCCGCTAAGGGCCCAGTAGGCGACATCTGCTTAACGACCGAATAGCGACCTGCGCACGTTCGCTAGGAACTCGAAATAGCTCATGCCGCTCGATCGAACGACGATCTGCTGGCCGACTCCCACGATGAACAGCATGTAGAGAAGGACGAAAAGCCAATCTCTCGGACGCATCAGTCTGTTCGTCACCGCGTAGTAGATCGAGTAAGCCCCGGTGGGAAACAGCAGACCGGCCGCGGTCGCGAGACCGGGCGTATAGGGGGTCGTACGGTCGAACATCCAGATGCCCGCTGTATGCGCGACCAACTCGAAAATGCCGAGAACCATCGGCACCATTGCCAGGAAGGTGCGGCGGGGAAAGAGAAGCGCCGGAACGAACATCACGACCACGGCGGCCGACAACACGAGGTCGCCGAAATGTGGATCGGTTGCAGTGAAGTTGAGCTTCGCCTGAAGCATCTCCAGGAAACCGCCGGGGAAGCGCTGCTCTTCCATGATGTGCAGGAATACGAAGAAGAACTGCAACCCGACCAGGCGCTGGAGAACCGGCAGCCGGCGCCAGTTGGCGAGCACATAGATCAGCGTCGCAACGGATGCCACGCCCAGAAGATTGAGCACGTTTCCCAAGAGGAATTCGGTCATGCCACGTCCTTAGAATACGGCGTGGCTTGAACTATTTCAACGTCTGCCCGCCATCGACGACGATATTGGTGCCGCTGATGTAGCTCGCCATATCGGACGCGAGGAATAACACCGCCTTGGCGATGTCGTCCGGATAACCGGTACGTCCCAGGGGCATCATTGTGGACATCAGTTGCCCGATCGCGAAATCCTTCACGCCCTCTTCCATCTTCTCCGGCAGCCATGAGGCAAGCATGTGCACGAACGCCCCGGCTTTGAAAAATTTCTGCATTTTCTTGCGCGTCAAGACCGCCTCGCTCGGTATCTCGCCGGCACCAAACGTGCCGTTCTTCAACTTGTCGAGACGGTCTTCGGTCATCGTGGCGCCGGGCGTGACAGCGTTGACGAGGATCTGATGCTCAGCCAGTTCCTTTGCCATGGCCTGCGTGGCGGACCACAACCCGAGCTTGGCCGCGCCGTAGGCCGCCAGAACGCCGGTGGGCTTCAACGCGTCGGTGGACAGCAAATTGATGATGCGACCGCCATTTCCTCTCGCAATCATCGCCTTGGCGGCGAACTGGGCGAGGAAGAACGCGCCCTTGAGATCGGTATCGACCGTTTCGTCCCACGTCTGTTCGCTTATCTCGATGAACAGGCTCATTGGAAAGACGGCAGCGTTGTTAACCAGGATATCCACGTGCCCGAACCGCTCGACTGCTTGGTCGATCACCCTTTGGGAGTCTTTCAGATTTACCAGATCGGCCTGCACGCCGAGCGCTTGCCCTCCGGTCTCGTTGACCACCGCCTCGACCCGCTGGAGCGCCGCGATCCCACGCCCGGTGAGCACGACCGACGCGCCAGCCTGCGCCAGGCGCCGGACGATCGCCTCACCTAAACCGCGGCTTCCGCCGGTGACCACTGCGCAACGGCCCTTGAGCGATAGAAGGCTGTCGAACGACTGAGCTTCGGGAATCGAAACAGTTTGCGTCGCCATAACGAGACTCCTTGCTTCCACGATAGATACTTCAGTTGACGCTCGGCCGGAGCACGCTCTTTTCAAAGAACCACGGCATCAGGATGACGCAAAGCGGATTGAGGATCTGAATGATCAGGAGCGCGGTCGCCGAAAGATAGCCCTTGGCGAACAAGTTGACGCTCCCGAGCAGGATGACGCTAAGCAATGTCCCCGCAAGGATAAGGATTGCTATTCCGCGCGGGCGCATGCTGCCTCGAACAAAACAAGCATGTGCGACCCAAAGAGAGACAGGCAGCAGGATTAGAGCGGCGGTCAGCGCTCCCGGATTGTAAGAGCCGCTCCTGACTGCAACGCCCAAATGCGAAAGACTGTTGGTGAAGTGGATGGCATAGAGGCCCAACCCGACAAAAGGGTGCCGTCTGCTGAGAAGAGCGCAGATCAAGCCCGCGATCCAAATTGCCGGGATGTTGATTGAGATGAAAAGTGCTTCCGGCAACGAGCATCCCGGATAGGGCGGCATTCCCACGGAGGTGCAGAGCAGATCGGGAAAGGCAAATCTGACACCCAGCGCGTCGATCCCATATTCCTCGAGCTGATGGATCATATAGGTGGCCGGAGCCAGCCACGACAGCCAGCCCGGATCATGCCATCGCGACGCGCAGGCTTTCGTTCGAAGCCTGTCGGTAGCGAATAGAAGAAAAAGCAGGATGGCGGCTGCGCAAAGGCCAATCCACGGCCAAGCAAGATCGAGCCAGGTCCAATGCGTCGGTTTCATACGAAATACACTGAAGAAGTTGATGCCACACTACAAGCTTGAGGTTGCCAAATCGCCCCTATGCCGAGTTGGTCCTCGTTGACCTATATCAACCGATGTCCGGAATGGGTCAAAAGCAGAGATCGGGGCAAGCGCCGATTAGCTTCCGGATCGTCACCGACAGCCGACACCGTGTTGGCCGGCGCGCGCGCTCTTCGGCAGGTGGAACGGCGGCCTCACGCTACAATCGTTTTCCGGCACTTGGCTCACCGCAATTCGCTGCACGCTGATGACGGTTTCCGGAAACAACGACCGGACGTCAAACCACCGTGGCGCCAGGCGCGATGCCTGATGCATTTGCCGGTCAGGGAGGCTACCATATGGACCATGACCGACGACAAGACGACCGACAACAAGGTGAAACGACGGCTGACCACCGTCCTGTGCGCTGATGCGTACGGTTACTCTCGTCTCATGGAAGCCGACGAGACGAGCACGCTGGAGGCGCTGCGTCGCTACCGCGCTGCCATTGCAGGATTGGTGGAGCGCCATGACGGCCGGATCGTGAATACCTGGGGCGATGCCGTGATCGCCGAGTTCGCCAGCGTCGTCGAAGCGGTGCAATGTGCGGTCGAGATTCAGCAGGAAGTTTCCAACCAGGATTCGAACCCGCTCAACGCGCCCCCGATGCGGTTTCGCATCGGCATCAATCTTGGGGATGTGATGGTGGACGGGACCGACATCTATGGCGACGGGGTCAATATCGCGGCTCGCCTGCAAGAACTTGCCGAACCCGGCGGCGTCGTGATTTCCGCTTCAGTCTACGATCAGGTGCGCAACAAATTATCTGTCGGCTTCGACTGTCTCGGCCAGCGCCCTATGAAGAACGTCGCCCCCGTGACCAGCTATCGCGTGACCGTGGGCGGCCCAGCCACCCAAGGACGGAGCTTCGCGGTCGACACGAACCGCGCGACCCACGGGGAAGCAGTCGCAGCCTCGGAAACTGACGCTCTACGGAGTCAGGCCAGGCACGAGCCATCTACCTGGATGCACTTCGTCTCGGGTTGGCTGGCGAACCTGCCGCGGCCGGTTGCTGCGGCCCTCACGGTCTCGGGCTTTCTGATTCTGATCAATGTCTTCACGGGCATGCACAAGATCTGGTTCCACTGGCCAGTCGCGGCGTTGCTCTTCGGTGCCATCCTGCGGACTGCGCTCGGGCACAGGCCTGCGTCGGACAGCAACGGGGAGCGCCGAACGGGGCGAGACTGAGACGACGCACGGGGTCTTTGAAGGCTGGCACCGAGCCAGGCGATAGCTACACCGAGCCGTTGTTATTGCCGGTTGATGTTATTGCCGGTTGATGGACAGCAGCGCGAACAGGGCAGAATCGCCCTGAATTTGAGCGGCCTCCCGCGTAATTTCAAACCCCGACGCAATCTCTGTTGCGCCGTCCGAAACGTTCCACTTCCAACGTCCCTGACCGGATTGCGACACGGCGACGTCGAGCAGGCGAACTGGGGATTTGGCCATACCAGCAATATGAGCCTGAGATCCGCAGTTACAAGTGCGCCGTGCGCCGGGATCGCATAGTCTGTCTCGAACGGCTTGTCGGGTGGAACGTTGGAGCTCCTGTTGGTTACGCTTCGGATTCAACATAAAACGACCTATCGTTTCCGCGGATTGGTGAGCCTTTCACCACACCGCTTGATGCTTCGTCCACGCGAAAGTCGCGAACTTCGTCTCGCATCGCAGAACTTGACGATAACGCCGGCAGCGGTGCCGGAATGGGCACATGACGTCTTCGGTAATGCAGTCGCTGTGGCTAATTTCACGACCATGACCGATATGCTCGTTATCGACAGCGTGGTGAATATATCGCTCGACACGGCTGATTGGCCCATTTTCGCCATCGCTGCGTCGGCTATCTCCTACCCATTTCGCTATTCCGCCGACGAATGGACCGACTTGGGAGCACTGACGATCGCGCAATATCCTGATCCAGCCGACCGGCTGCAAAAATGGGCAAGAGGTTTCGTCCGCGGCAGTCCGACCGATACGCTTTCGCTGCTCAAGGACCTGAATGCAGGTGTCGCGCAGCGCATCCAGTATCAGAGCCGCGAAGTCGAGGGCACCCAATCGCCCAACGAGACGCTCGACCGTGGCTGGGGCTCGTGCCGCGACTTCGCGGTGTTGTTCGCGGAAGCTGCCCGCAAGCTCGGCTTCGGTACGCGCATCGTGTCGGGTTATCTGCACGATCCGAACCACGACCGGCTGGGTTCGGCCGAAGCGGGCTCGACCCACGCATGGGCAGAGGTTTTTGTCCCCGGAGCGGGCTGGATCACCTTCGACCCGACCAACCGCAGCGTCGGAGGCAGCAATCTGATCCCCGTTGCGGTCGCGCGCGATATCAGCCAGTGCACGCCGGTATCAGGGAGCTTCTTTGGCAGCAGTGACAGCTTTCTGAGCATGGATGTCGCGGTATCGGTCACCTCATCATCAGAACATGCCGAACCGTCGACGGCATGACCGAAGATAGTCATATCTATCCAAGCGGAAAGAGCGCACAGTCGGTGACGATTTCGTCGCCCGTCGAACGATGATGCCAATCCGGGCGTCATTCTTCGCAGAATTGGCTTGCGGAACTGAGCAGCCATCCGGGTCGCCGTAAAACGCTGCCGGCGCCGAACGCCACTAGCGCAACCACATCACCAAACCAAGACCGCACCGCTCTCTTATCGAAGAGAGAGCGTCGGTTGAATCGCGAATGGCACGGCTTGCGCCGCAGAGGCCAGGGAGAACGAGTGTCGATCGAGCGCGCCATTGTAGAGGCCCGACGCAAGCCGTGGGGAAGCCGCAACTTGCTTCCCTGGAGCGACATCGCAGCCAGTGACGATCCGATCGGCGAATTATGGTTTCGGCGCGCGGACACGACGTCTCCGGAGAGTGTGCTGCTGCTCAAGCTGCTCTTCACGACCGAGCCGCTGTCCATTCAGGTTCATCCCGACGATATTTTCGCCCGATCGATCGGCCTGGCCAATGGCAAGACCGAGGCGTGGTACATTCTTTCGGCTGTGCCTGATGCGCGGGTTGCGATCGGATTGAAGCGTTCGCTCTCGTCGACGGAGCTGCGAACCGCCATTTCCGATGGCTCGATCGTCGACCTTGTCCAGTGGCGTCCGGTTCGCTGCGGTGATGCTATTTTCGTTCCCGCCGGCACTATTCATGCGATCGGCGCGGGGATCGTTCTTGCCGAAATCCAGCAGCACAGCGACGCCACGTTCCGCCTTTTCGACTACGGACGGCAGCGTGAGCTGCATCTCGAAAATGCCGTTGCCGCTGCAAAGGCGGCGCCGGCACCGCGTCAATCGCCTTCGCGAAGACTAAATGAGACGCGAACGGCCCTCGTCACCAGTGCCCATTTTTTCCTTGAACAAATCGATCTTGCCGCCGGCTCGGTCTGGACGCTCGACGCCCAAAATGAGGCGTGGATCGTCTTGATCAAAGGACAAGGCCAGATGGCGGCAGCGACAATGTCCGCCGGTCAGGCCGTCTTTCTCGAGGCAGATCAGCTTAGGATCGAGGTCGGCCCCGAAGGCTTGAGGGCACTCCTCGCCTATCCCGGCCCACACGCAGATTCGGTTGCACTCGTCGAGCAATACCCAGACATGCCCGGGCATCCCCGGCCGAAAACGCAGGAGGTGCAAACGTGGTCGCGCTAAATCGGGTCGCATTCATCGGCAATTCGCTGCCTCGCCGGTGCGGCATAGCGACCTTCACGACGGATCTTCAGCACGCTGTCGCTGCCTCGCGGCCTGATCTGGAGACGGTCGTCGTCGCGATGACCGACCACGGCCAGGTCTATGACTATCCTTCTACGGTTGGATTTCAGATCAACGACGATCAGCCGGAGGACTATATTCGTGCGGCAGAGTTCTTGAACGACGGCCGGTTCGAGGTTGTTTCTCTTCAGCATGAATTCGGCATTTTCGGCGGCGACGCCGGCAGTCACATCCTGGCCCTGCTGTCGCGCCTGAATATGCCGGTCGTGACCACGCTGCATACCGTGCTTGCCGAGCCGACGAAGGTGCAACGCGAAGTCATCGTCCGGATTTCCGAGATATCGTCCAAGATCGTGGTGATGGCCGAAAAGGGCCGCGAGTTGCTCCGAACCGTCTATCAGGTGGCCGACGAAAAGATCGAGGTCATCGCGCACGGAATTCCGGAATTTGCGTTCGTTGAACCGGACGAGGCCAAAGCCAGGCGAGGTTTCAGCGACCGGGCGGTCATTCTGACCTTCGGCCTTCTGTCGCACAACAAGGGCATCGAAGTCATGATCGACGCCATGCCCGCGATCCTGAGAAGCCGTCCGGATGCGGTCTATGTCGTGCTCGGCGCGACCCATCCGAACCTGATACGCGACCAGGGCGAGGCCTATCGCGACAGCCTCGTGGCGCGTGTTCGAAAGCTCGGCATCGACAAGCACGTCGTATTCCTTGACCAGTTCGTCGACCAGCCGACGCTGCTCGATTTCATTTCGATGTGCGATGTCTATGTTACGCCGTATCTCAACGAAGCCCAGATGACCTCGGGCACGCTGGCCTACAGTTTTGGCTTGGGAAAGGCGGTCGTCTCCACACCGTACTGGCACGCGCGCGAATTGCTGGCCGACGGCCGCGGCATCCTGGTTCCGTTTGGAGACGCCGCGGCCATTGGCCATGAAATCGCGAAGCTGCTGACCAATGCGGTGTTGCGGCAGGCGATGCGCAAGCGCGCCTATTCGAGCAGTCGTCCCATGACGTGGGAGCGGACGGCCGAACGTTACGTGTCGACGTTCGATCATGCCGGTCGCAGGCATCGTCTAAAGGCAATCGCGCGCTCGGACACCAGCACGCTGCTGCGCGATAGCCGCGCGCCACCGGAAATGCGCATCGGTCATTTCCTGTCGATGTGCGACGACACCGGATTGTTCCAACACGCCGTACATTGCGTGCCCGATCGCTCCCATGGCTATTGTGTCGACGATAACGCTCGCGCGCTGCTGCTGGCCTGCGCGCTCAACATTCCCGGCGAGGAGCGATTGCCGGAGGTATTGACGGCGCGGTTTGCCGGCTTTGTCCAGCACGCCTGGAATCCCGACACAAAGCGGTTTCGCAATTTCATGGGCTTTAACCGCTGCTGGCTTGAGGATAGCGGCTCGGAAGACAGCCACGGCCGGACCTTATGGGCTCTCGGCGTGTGCGCATTGACCGACGCGAGCCTGTCACGGCGGAAATGGGCTGCGGCGCTGTTCGCCGAGGCTGCGCGGAATGTGGAAGTCTTTCGCTCGCCGCGTGCCTGGGCTTTCGTCCTGCTCGGACTCGACGGCTATTGTGCCGCCGTCCCCGGCGATGCGGACGCTGCGGATCTCCGGCTTCGCCTGGCGGATCGATTGATCGCGATCTTCAATGCGGTCGAGACGCAGGACTGGACCTGGTTCGAACAAGGCCTTGCCTACGATAACGCCCGTTTGTCGCAAGCCCTCATCCTGACCGGCATTGCGACCAAGGATATGGCGACCAAGGATATGGCGACCAAGGGTATGGCGACCAAGAGTGCCGTCTATCTGGACGCCGGCTTGAAATCGCTGCGCTGGCTGGTGAAACAGCAGACTGCCGCGAGCGGTCAATTCCGGCCCGTCGGCACCGCAGGTTTTGGCGAGACGCGCCGGAAGCCGAGGCCGTTCGATCAACAGCCGCTCGAGGCTGCGGCCACCATCGCCGCCTGTCTCGCGGCATGGCGTGCCGACCATGATGTCGAGTGGAAGGCCGAAGCCGCGCGCGTGTTCGCATGGTTCCTCGGCAGCAACGACCTTTCGACGTCCCTGGTCGATCTGGAAACCGGGAGTTGCCGGGACGGCCTGCATCCGGACCGTCCGAATGAGAACCGCGGCGGGGAATCGGTCGTGTCGTATCTGCTCGGCCTCTGCGAAATCAGGCAACTCGCCCGCCTCAGTGAAAGCCGCGTGCAGCCCGCGCCGCTGGTTGCTTGACGGCCTTTGATCTCTTTCCCTCCCCTTGAAAACAATCCGAGGACGCTTTGTCGCAATCTCCATTCCTGAATCGTCAGGCGCTTTATTTGCGGCCCGATCCAACACGGGTCATCGTGCGCCCCTTCAAGCCGGCGACCGAGCCGCGCGATCTCAACCCCACGGACAAGACCCGCGCGAACCACATCGTCGATCGGGTTCTGGCACTCGATGCCGATGCGGCAGCCCACCAACTCGACGATGTTCTTGAGAATTTCCTCGGCCGGCACCGCAATTTACTGCGGGCGTTCGAGGCACGCGCCGACGAAATGGAAGATGCGTTCGCCGTCCACGCCTCGTTCACGCAAGCGCAACGCCAATTGGTCGGCGCCTATTTTCTCAACGAATATTCGTTCGAAGCGTCCGCCTTGTTCAACCCCAGTATCGTAGCGCATCCCGATCAGTCCGGCGCGCCTCCCGGTGGGTTACGCTTCATCCTGAGCCTTCGTGCCGTCGGCGAAGGCCACATCTCGTCGCTGACCTTTCGGTCCGGAATGGTCGCGGCAGACGGAACGGTGAGCGTCGATCCGACGACGCGCCTGGCCTCGAGCCCTACCGTTCTCGCGCAGACGCAGGGAGCAGCCGGAGAGGATGTCGAGGTCGCCTTCCAAAGCGGCGAAGATATCAGCGAACGGGTCATCTTTCCCATTACCGCATCTCAGTCCAATGGCATCGAGGATGCGCGCTTCGTGCAGTTCAGCGATGGCGAACGGCAGATCTACTACGCGACCTTCACCGCCTATAGCGGCAGGGCGATCAGGTCGGAGCTGATCGAGACGTCCGATTTCGTGTCCTTCAGGCTGTCCACCCTGAAGGGCAGCGCCGCGCGCAACAAGGGCATGGCGCTGTTTCCGAAGAAAATCGGCGGCCGATATGCCATGATCGCCCGGCAAGACAATGAAAATCTCTATCTCATCTATTCCGACGATCTCCACACATGGGACGATGGCGGCCAGGCGATTCTGAAACCCGAATTCCCGTGGGAGTTCGTGCAGATCGGCAATTGCGGATCGCCGATCGAACTGGATGAGGGCTGGCTATTGCTAACCCACGGTGTCGGGCCGGTTCGAAAATATTCGATCGGGGCAGCGTTGCTGGACAAGAACGATCCCTCGAAAGTGCTTGCGCGCCTGCGTGAGCCCTTGCTTCGGCCCGATCCGTCCGAACGCGAGGGATATGTCCCCAACGTCGTCTACACCTGCGGCGCATTGCGGCATCACGACAAGATCATCTTCCCTTATGCCGTCTCGGATACATTCTCCAATTTCGCGACGATCAACATCGCCAGCCTGATGAACGCCATGGACCGATAATTGGTTCGTTGATATATTTCCGTGAAAACGAGCAGAATCTGAACTGGCGAACTACAATCTGCGGGCTGCGCGATTCATGAGTGCCAATAGACGGACACCCAGCTTCTCGATCCAGCCGTCTTTCATGGGCTCACTCTCGGCGAGGCGATCGAACTGATCCATGCAGGAAAATGGCTTTCTGTCATCGATGAGCAACGGTTTACTCCTTGCTGCGCTGTGATGGGGACCATTTTGGCGCATCACACAGCCGCGATGACTGAGTTGAGCGGTACATCCAACAGATAGACGAACCCGGATGGCTCATAAGCGAGATGAACCTGGCCACTCAGCTGCTGTCCGAGAGATTCCATCATCCGGGTACCGAAACTTCGTCGTGTCGGCACCTCGACCACGGGACCGCCGCTTTCGGTCCAGGTCAGCCGAAGGCGCTGCTTCATCTCGTCAATCGTCCATGCAACCTCTACGCGGCCTGCCGGCTTGGAAAGAGCGCCGAATTTTGTGGTGTTGGTGCACAGTTCATTGAAGGTCATCGCCAGCGCAATGACGGCACCGGAGGTAATTCGAACGTCAGGCCCGTTGAAATGAAACCGCCTGCCGCCGTTACTGTCGTAGGGATCGGTTGCCGCGCTTAAGGTGTGCGTGAGACTCGCATTCGCCCAGCTGACCTGCATGAGCAGATCGTGGGCGCGTCCCAACGCGATCAATCGGCCCTCCATGGCCTTTTGTCCGTGCTCGACACTCGTCGCGGCCCGGAAACTTTGCGATGCGATTGCGCTCACCGTGGCAAGGGTGTTCTTGACGCGATGATGCAGTTCGCCAAGGATAAGCTTCTGCAGCTTGTCGGCTGCCTCGCGCTCCTTGGCGTCTATGCCGGCTTGTGCAAGCAAGGTTTTGGCATCTATTCCAGCTTGTTCCAGCAATAACCGGAGGCTGTCGTTCTCAGCCGACAAAACCGCCTCATGCGCTGAGGGGTGAGGCGTCTCGTCCGCAGCCGCCATCGCCGTGTTCGGGACGATCTTTAATGCCCCCGCACCAATCATCACTTGCAGTTGGGCAGTCATTTCCTCGACGCCCAGCGGCTTTCCGAAGAAACGGCTGTCCGTTGGCCTTTCGGCTTCCGATGGGTTCACCTGGCCGGAAACCAGAATGATCTTGATGGCCGGCCAGCGGTCGTGGACTGCGTGGGCAAGTTTCAGGCCGTCCATGCTGCCTGGCATCTGGATATCGGTAAACAGCAACGAGATATCCGAGCGTGTTTCGAGAATGGAAATCGCCTCGTCGGCATTGACGGCTTCGACAGCGGTGAATCCTGCATCCTCCACGATGTCCACCGCGCGCATGCGCAGGACCATCTCATCTTCGACGACGAGGACGTTGGCTGGAGAACCGGTTAATTCCGATGACATAAGGGCGCTCCTGGAAAGGAGCCAAAAATGATGGCCCACGCCAATTGCTCAGTGGCGTCAGGCTAGACCACGCCCCGCGCCTGTCGGAGGCGCAAAGCAGCTTTGGACGTTCGCGCGAAACGCCTTATCCGCGCTGCGATATCTGGCGAGCTTCTGGCACCGGCATCCCTGACCGGACATTGTGCAGGCAGGATGCCTCGAGGCGCGGCCAAATCTGGCTTGAGCAGTTTCCGCCGATAAGGCGAATGGGAAGCCGGTCCGCCTTCGCCAGGGCAACCGCTTCGTCCGCGTTCGCTTGAGGCGCAAAACCGGGTATCGCCATCACCGCTGCGCCCAACACCGCCAATACCGCGAAGGCCGTGAGAGATTTGATCATTTGAGGTTGTTTACTTTGGCTGGTCGCCGATCCCGCTACGCTTGGGGACACATGACAACAACCAAAATGATGGATTGTTCCCGCCTCACAACTTATATTTGAGCGGCCATTACTGCCACGCCATGCCGCCCTTGGGCCAAAGACCGAGGTCGCTGTCGGAGGCGGGCACTGCGGCGTACCGAACGCCTCGCCCTCGTGGGGCATGACAGTGTTTCGAGTAACACATGGCACGGCTAAAGATGCGGAATTCACCTGCTTGATTGTGATCGGCTTCCGCCTAAATTTTGTGTAAGCTTCCCGCACCGCACAACCATGTTTCGAAAGGCCCCGATGGCGAACGCCTTCTTCTCCGACCTGCTCGCCACCATCTCCGAGCGCGGCCGCACGCTGCTTCGCCGCGGCGACGGATCGGATACCAAACAGGACGCCGACGGGCTGATCGAGCTCTGCGGCGCGCTGCTGTCGGGCCGCGGCGAAGCGTCCGGCACCGCCCTGGCGCGCGAGGTGCTCGACATCTACCAGGAGTTGGATGCGGCAGGACGCCGCGCTTTCTTCGAAGGATTGGTGCGCGATTTCGGCCCGGACCGGGAGCGCCTGTCCAGGGCGATTGAAAAATGGCGCGCCAAGCCCAGCGACGAGGATGCGAGCTCGCTGCATTTCGCCTCGGAACCGCGGCGGCAGGAGCTGATCCGCCGGCTCAACCGCGCGCCGGGCGGCACCGGCGATCTCGTCAGCATGCGCGCCGACCTGCTCGACATGATGAACGGACACACCGATCTCGCCGCGCTCGACCGCGACGTCTCCCATCTTCTCTCGTCGTGGTTCAACAGGGGGTTTCTCGTGCTGCGCCGGATTGACTGGTCGACCCCGGCCAACATCCTCGAAAAGATCATCCGCTACGAAGCCGTGCATGAGATCTCCGACTGGGACGATCTGCGCCGCCGCATCGATCCGGTCGACCGCCGCTGCTACGCCTTCTTCCATCCGGCGATGGTCGATGAGCCGTTGATTTTCGTCGAGGTCGCGCTGACCGAGACCATCCCGGGCGCGATCGCGCCGCTGCTTGCGGTCGATCGCCAGTACCTTCCGATCGAGAAGGCGCGCACCGCCGTGTTCTATTCGATCTCCAACACGCAGCGCGGGCTGGGCGGCATTTCCTTCGGCAGCTTCCTGATCAAGCAGGTGGTCGAGGAGCTGCGCCGCGAAACGCCGAAGCTCGATACGTTCGTGACGCTGTCGCCGGTGCCGGGCTTCATGCCATGGATCAAGCAGGACAAGGATTTGCCGCTGACGGACGAGGACCGCGAGGTGCTCAAGCGCCTCGACGATTCAAAGTGGTTCGAGAATCCCGAGACGACCACGCTGCTGCGCGGCGTGATCGAGCCGCTCGCGGCGCACTACTTCCTCAAGGCGCGCACGCCGAAGGGCAAGCTGATCGACTCCGTCGCCCGTTTCCATCTCGGCAACGGCGCGAGGCTCGAGCGTATCAACTGGCTCGGCGATCTCTCGCCGAAGGGCGTCCGCGAGTCCGCCGGCGTCATGGTCAACTACCTCTACCGCCTCGACGACATCGAGAAGAACCACGAAGCCTACGCCAATGACGGCGAGGTCGTGGCGTCGAGCGCGGTGAAGAAGCTGCTGAAGGGCGAAGGACGGCGGCTACTGGATATGCGGCTGTCTTAGGGAAGACAACTCCCACCACGTCCTCATTGCGAGCGTAGCGAAGCAATCCAGAATCTTTCCGCGGTGACAGACTGGATTGCTTCGTTGCGCTCGCAATGACGGAGAATATACGCTAGACGTTTCATCAGCTCCTGCACCAAAGACGGGACACCATGAAACGACGCGACTTTCTCGGCCTGACCGCCGCGGCTGCCAGCAGCCTCTCGCTATCGTCCGTACGCAGTTTCGCGGAAGGCCCAGGTTCAGGGCCGGAGATGACCGCGCTGTGCGACTACATGAGTGCAGCCAAAGCCCGCGCGCTGCCGCCGGATGTTGTCGAACACGCCAAACACCACATCCTCGACACACTGGCCGCGATGCTCTCCGGATCGGAGCTGCCGCCAGGCCAGGCTGCGCAGCGCTACATCCGCGCCAATGCCTCGCAGGGGACGACGACCGTCGCCGGCACGGCGCTCACGGCATCGCCGATCGAGGCCGCGCTTGCCAACGGCGTCATGGCGCATGCCGACGAGACCGATGATTCGCACAGCCCGTCACGTTCACATCCGGGATCCTCGACCGTTCCCGCCGCGCTCGCGCTTGGCGAACATCTCGGGATCGACGGCGCGCATTTCCTGCGCGCGGTGACGCTCGGCTACGACGTCGGCACGCGCGTGGTGATGGCGATGGGCGGGGCCGATTTCAGCTATGAGAGCACGCTGAGCACACACAGCATAGCCGGCACGTTCTGCGCTTCCGCGGCGGCGGCTTGCGTCGCCGGCTTCGATGCACAGCGGATGCGCTGGGCGCTTGACTATGCCGCGCAGCAATCCTCCGGATTCATCGTATGGCGGCGCGACGTTGAACATATCGAGAAAGGGTTTGTGTTCGCCGGCATGCCGGCCCGCAACGGCGTCACGGCAGCGCTGCTGGTGCGCGCGGACTGGAACGGCGTCGACGACGTTTTCTCAGGGCCGGACAATTACTTCCTCGCCTATGCGCCGAAGGCTGTGACCGCAAAGCTCGTGGACAAGCTCGGCGAGCGCTACGAAATCGCGGGCACCGACATCAAGAAATGGACCGTGGGCTCGCCGATCCAGGGACCGCTCGACGCGATCTATGCGATCCGCAGCAAGCAGGCGTTCGAGGCCGAGCAAGTGAAGCGTGTGACGGTGCGGCTTGCGCCGTCGGTCGCCGAGGTCGTGGACAATCGCGACATTCCCGACATCTGCCTTCAGCACATGGTCGCGGTGATGCTGCTCGACAACACCGCCTCGTTCCACGCCGCACATGACAAGCCGCGCATGCAGGACGCCACGGTGCTGAAGGAGCGCGCCAAGGTCAATCTGGTGCGCGACGAGGAGCTGGCAAAACTGTTGCCGGTGCGCGTCGCCATTGTCGAGATCGAATTGGCCGACGGTAGCCGCCTCTCCGAACGCATCACCGCCGTGCGTGGCACGCCGCGCAACCCGATGACGCGCGACGAGGTCATCGACAAGGCGCGTGATCTGATCGCGCCGGTGGTAGGGGCGGAGAAGGCCGAGCAGCTGGTGAAGTCGGTCTATGAGATCGAGGGGCTGACGGACATCAGGAGCTTGCGACCGTTGCTGCAACGCCCCTGAATTCGTCCATGACGTCCAATCGCGCCGCACTCCCCAGCCCAACGACCTCCGCAGAGCGGATCGACGCCATCGACGCGCTGCGAGGGCTCGCCCTGTTCGGCGTCATGGCCATCAACGTCGTCATGGAATTTCGCGTTTCGATCTTCGAACAATTTCTTGGCCCCAGGACGCTCGCATCGCCGATCAATCGCGCCATCGACGCAATCCTGAGCCAGGCCATCGAACTCAAGGCATTTGCACTGTTTTCGCTGCTGTTCGGCGCGGGCCTTGCCATTCAATTCGACAGGCTCGCGACGAGCGAACGCCGCACCGTGCTGCTCGTCCGCCGGCTCGCCGTGCTGCTGGTGTTCGGCGTCATTCATCTGTGCCTGATCTGGAACGGCGACATCCTCACCGAATATGCGCTGGCGGGGTTCATCGTGCTGCCGTTCCTGTTTGGTCCGCGCTGGCTGCTCGCTCTCGCGTCGCTGGTGTTTCTGGCGCTGTATCTGGCCATGCAGGACTTTGCGCCAGCGGGATTGTTTCCCAGCCGGGCCGCGATCTGGCGCGACGTGATGGATGCCAATCGGATCTATGCGACCGGCGGCTACCTCGACGTGCTGGCGTTCCGCCTGCGCGAACTTGCCCTCATCGCGCCCCTGCACGCATTCGTCTTCCCGCGCACGATCGGGCTGTTTCTTGTCGGTGCGCTCGCCTGGCGCAGCGGCATTGTGCAAAACGTCCGCGGCCTGTTCGCTATCGCGCTTCCCGCGATCGCTCTCGGCGCTGGCTTTTTTGGCGGCACCGAGCCGCTCGGCACGATCGCGCTGGCGCTGGGCTATGGCGCCGCCATCCTCGGCATCGCCCGTTTCGAGCGCGGCAAGCGGCTGCTCGGCTGGGCTGCACCGCTGGGGCGGATGGCCTTCACCAACTACGTCGCACAATCCGTCATCTTCGGCTGGATCTTCTACGGCTACGGCCTTGGCCTGTTCGGCCGGCTCGGCATCACGGAGGCTCTCACCATCGGCATCGCGGTCTACATCGCACAGGTGCTGTTCAGCACCTGGTGGCTGCGCCATTACCGCTACGGCCCGCTCGAATGGCTGTGGCGGACGTTAATGTATGGTGTGCGGCAGCCGATGGTGGCGGCGCGGGTCGCCGTCGCAGAGTGAACTACTCCGCCAGCGCCTTCATTTCCTTGTAGAGATCCGACTTGCCTTCGAAGCCGATGCCGGGAAGATCAGGCATGGTGATGTGGCCGTTCTCGACGCGGACGCCGTCCGGGAAGCCGCCGTAGGGCTGGAACAGGTCGGGATAGCTCTCATTGCCGCCCAAGCCCAGGCCGGCTGCGATGTTCAGCGACATCTGGTGGCCGCCGTGGGGGATGCAGCGGCTGGGCGACCAGCCATGGGTTTTCAGCACTTCCAGCGTGCGCTGGTATTCGCACAGGCCATAGGACAACGCGCAGTCGAATTGCAGCCAGTCGCGATCGGGGCGCATGCCGCCGTAGCGGATCAGATTGCGGGCGTCCTGGTGGCTGAAGAGGTTTTCGCCTGTGGCCATCGGGCCCGGATAGAATTCGGCGAGCGCTGCCTGCAGCGCGTAGTCGAGGGGATCGCCGACTTCCTCGTACCAAAACAGCGGATAGTCGCGCAGCATTTTTGCGTAGGCGATGCCGGTTTCGAGATTGAAGCGGCCGTTGGCGTCGACGGCGAGCTGCGCATCCTTGCCGATCTCCTTCAGCACGGCCTCGATGCGGATGCGGTCGTCGTCGATCGACGCGCCGCCGATCTTCATCTTCACGACGTTGTAGCCGCGATCGAGATAGCCGCGCATTTCACCGCGCAGCATCGAGAGATCCTTGCCGGGATAGTAATAGCCGCCGGCGGCGTAGACGAAGACGCGCGGATTGGCCGTCACGCCGTGTCGTTCGGCCAGCAAGCGAAACAGCGGCAGACCTGCGATCTTCGCCACCGCGTCCCACACCGCCATGTCGATGGTGCCGACCGCGACCGAGCGCTCGCCGTGGCCGCCGGGCTTCTCGTTGGTCATCATCGCGCCCCAGACCTTGTCGGGGTCGAGATTGTCACCGGCCGCATTCAACAGCGACTTCGGGTCGGCTTCCGTGATGCGCGAGGCAAAGCGCTCGCGGATCAGGCCGCCCTGCCCGTAGCGGCCGTTGGAGTTGAAGCCGTAGCCGACGACGCGCTTGCCGTCGCGCACCACGTCGGTGACGACGGCAACGAGGCTCGTCGTCATCTTGGTGAAGTCGATATAGGCGTTGCGGATCGGCGAAGAGATCGGCTTGGTGATCTCGCGGACGTCGACGATGCGGACGGACATGGGCTTGGCCTCGGTGGTTGTCGTCGTCATTGCGAGGAGCGAAGCGACGAAGCAATCCAGACTGCCTCTGCGGAAAGATTCTGGATTGCTTCGCTTCGCTCGCAATGACGAGGAGAGAGTGTGGGCTTCTCGCAATGACCAGGAGAGAGGCGCGTCCAGATTACGTCTTGTCTCGAAAGTACGGCTCCACCGGCCCGTGCACCTTGATGGTCAGCGGGTTGCCGTGGCGGTCTTTGGCATTGCCGGCGGTGACGCGGACCCAGCCTTCGCTGATGCAGTATTCCTCGACATTGGTCTTCTCGACGCCCTTGAAGCGGATGCCGACGTCGCGCGCCAGGATGTCCGCGTTGTAATGCGGGCTGTTGGGGTCGACCGACAGGCGGTCCGGAAATTCGTCGCTCATGATTGTCTCGCTCATAACAGGGTCTCGATTTGATTCCGCAGTCCTTCAGGCCGCGCGGTCGGCGCGTGTCGCGCGACCACTCGGCCTGCACGGTCCACCAGGAATTTGGTGAAATTCCATTTGATGGAGGCGCCCAAAAGTCCGGATTGCTGATGCTTCAGGTACTCATACAAGGGATGCGCGTGGACGCCGTTGACGTCGATCTTCTCGAACAGGGGGAAGGTGACGTCGTAATTGGTGGAGCAGAACGCCTGGATCTCACTCGCCGGCCCCGGCTCCTGCGCGCCGAACTGGTTGCAGGGAAAGCCGAGCACCGAGAAGCCGCGCGGCGAGAGATCGCGATACAGATCCTCCAGCCCGCGATATTGCGGCGTAAAACCGCATTTGCTCGCGGTGTTGACGATCAGCAGCACCCGTCCCTCGAAGTGACGCATGGACACTTCCTCGCCCACAAGCGAGTTGGCTTTGAAGTCGTAGATCGCCGACATCGCTAACCCACTGGGTCGATCGGCGACGGCGGCACGCCGCCCGCCTCGATCGCTTCGCCTGCGAGGAGACAGAGATCCTCGCGATAGCGGCCAGAGACGATGTGCACGCCGACCGGTGCCTTGCCGACGAGGCCGGTGGAGACCACGAGGCCGGGCAATCCCATGAAGGGGGTCGCGATCTGCGGCATCTGCGCCTCCCAGACGCGCTCGAACGATGCCGCGTCCTTGCGGTCGAGATGATCCGGGAACGGCAATTCGCCGGACACCGGCGTCAGCACCACCGCGTATTGCTCGAAGAACAGCATCCAGTCGCGGGTCAGCGTGGCGCGGCGCGTCAGCGCCTGGGCGTAGTTGGCCTGGTCCATCGGCGTAACTCTGCTGCGATTGCCGTGCAGGCACGCCAGCGCGCCGGGATCGCCCTCGCGCTCGGCCATTTCCAGCTGCGCCTCATAGCCGTCACCAAGCCAGAGTTTGATCTGCCACTCGACGGCTTCACGCATCGGCGGGGTGTTCTCGATCGTCTCGACGGTCCAGCCGGCGCGCTCGAGGCGCTTGCCGGCGTCGATCACCGCGGCCTTCACCTCCGGCGTGGTCGCAAGGCCGTCCGGGTTGAGGCAGAGCGCGGCGCGCTTGGGCCTCGCCGGGCCTTCCAGCGGCGCCGGCACGAACCAGGGGTCGCGGATGTCGCGGGCCGACATCGCAGCGAGCGAAATCCTGAGATCATTCACGGTGCGCGCCAGGGGTCCCGACACCGCCATGATCTGCGGCCCGATCGGGCGCTCCGGCAGCGCCGCGTTGAAGGCGGGGATGCGGCCCAGCGTCGGGCGCAGGCCATGCACGCCGCAGGCATAGGCGGGATAGCGGATCGAGCCAGCGATATCGGTGCCGTGGGCGATGTGGCCGATGCCGGCCGCGACCGCCGAGCCGGCGCCGCCGGACGAGCCGCCCGGGGTCAGCGAGGCGTCGCGGGGGTTTTTGGTGTCGCCGTGGACCAGATTGGTGGTGAACCAGCGGTAGGAGAAAGCCGGGCAATTGGTGCGCCCAAGGAGAATGGCACCGGATTTGCGGAAATTGGCGACCACTGGATTGTCCTCGCGCGCGATCAGATCGCGCTGGAGCTTCAGGCCGTTGGTGGTGGCAAAGCCCTCCTGGTCGACATTGGCCTTGATGGTCACGGGGACGCCGGCGAGAACCCCGGGGTCTTCCCCCCGCGCGATGGCGGCATCGACGGCGTCGGCCTGCTTGAGCACGTCCTCGGGACGGTGGTCGATCACCGCGTTGAGCTGGGGATTGACGGCATCCAGGCGGGCCAGACCGGCCTTGGCGGCCTCCCTGGCGGAGACCTTTTTGGCTTTGACGAGGGTAACGAGGTCGGCGGCCGACAGGCGCCAGAGGTCTTGCATGGCTTGCTCCGTATGACCGGCGTCTTTTAGCGCCGGGAACGCAGCAAAGCCATGCGGATTTCGCAGGGGTACTTCGTCATTGCGAGCGAAGCGTGGGCGATGGCTGGGGGCCTCAATGCCGGGTCGCGGACTGGTCCGGGACATCCAGCAGGGCCTCGGTGAAGGGGAATTCGAGCACGACCTCCCCGTCGTCGTCGGTCACCTCGATCACCGCCTCCATCAGGGCCGGCTGGGTCCCCTCTGATTTCAGGACTTCCAGGATCATCTGGCGGGCGACCTCCCAGGCGCGGTCGGGATTGCGCAAATCCTCGCCGTCAGGATCCACGATCAATTCGTCGCCGATACGGGTATTGAAGAAATATTTGGGCATCACCGAATTCCACTTGGGTCGCCTGTACCGGATTGAAAGCTGCACTGCACTCACAACTGCTTTATCAGGACAGGGTTCGCGACCGAATGCGCCAGGCGCAAGGCAGCGTCACCAGAAGTGATGTTCCCCCATCGATTTTCGCGGCGCAACATGGACTTCTCGGGAAAATTTCACTGGCGAACTTTTCTGCCCGCATTACTTTATCCCTTGGGCGGATACGTCCGAATTCGCGAATATGGAGAGCCGAAATGGCCTGGAAAACCCCGAAGATCGTCGAAGTGCCCTGCGGCATGGAAATCAACATGTATGTGAGCGCCACCCGCAAGTAAGCGGTTGGTGAGTTTGCGTTCTGCGCAGGTGGGTATTTCGGTCACGAACCGTTTCCGGACGACGGAAACTGTGTCGGCCTGATATCCACCTGGCGACGTTGCCTCCAGGAGACGTATCATGCTTCGCGTCGTCGTCCTGGGCGCCGGGGCCGGCGGCGGAGTCCCGCAATGGAATTGCGGGTGTCAGGGCTGCCGGGCGGCCCGTGCCAGCGGGCATGACCTCCAGAGGACCCAGGCCTCGGTCGCCTTCAGTGGCGACGGCGAGCATTGGTTTCTGATCAACGCCTCCCCCGATCTGCGCCAGCAATTGAATGCCACGCCGCAGCTGCACCCCAAGCCGGGCGCGTTGCGCCATACGCCTGTTGCAGGCGTGATCCTGACCAACAGCGAAGTGGATGCGGTCGCGGGCCTGCTGTCGATGCGCGAGGGCTCGCCCTTCACGGTCTACGCGCATGAGAAGGTGCTGGCGATCCTGGCCAGCAACAGCATCTTCAACGTGCTGAACGAGAAGAACGTCAAGCGCCAGCCGATCGGCATCAGCGAGCCCTTCGAGCCGCGGCTGGTAGACGGCACGCGCTCGGGGCTGGAGGTGCTGCCCTTCGCGGTGCCGGGCAAGTCGGCCTGGTATCTGGAAGGCAAGGCCCATCCGGGCGGCGAGAGCGGCGACGGCGATACGCTGGGCCTGAAGATCACCGACAAGGCGACCGGCAAGTGCTTCTACTTCATCGCCGCCTGCGCCGAGGTCACCGATGCGCTCAAGGCCGAGATCGACGGCGCTTCGCTGGTGTTCTTCGACGGCACGGTCTGGCAGGACGACGAGATGATCCGGGCCGGGCTCGGCCACAAGACCGGCAAGAGCATGGGCCATGTCGCGATGTCCGGTCACGATGGCGCGATTGCGCGGCTCGCCGATCTGACACTCGACAGGAAGATGTTTCTGCATATCAATAACTCGAACCCGGCGCTGCTGCCCTCTTCCCCCGAGCGTAAAGCGCTTGAAGAAGCGGGCTGGCAGATTCCCGCCGACGGAACGGAGATCGTGCTGTGAATGCCGCGTCACTGACTGGAATGACTGCGCTCTCTGTTGGCAAGGATATCAGGCTCAACTCGGCCGAGGAGCTGGAGGCGACGCTGCGCCACATCGGGGCGACGCGCTATCACAGCCTGCATCCGTTCCATAAGCTGCTGCACGGCGGCAAGCTGAACAAAGGCCAGGTGCAGGCCTGGGCACTGAACCGCTACTATTACCAGAGCACGATCCCGATCAAGGACGCGGTGGTGATCTCGCGCTTCCGCGACCGCGCCACGCGGCTGGAATGGCGCCACCGCATCGAGGACCATGATGGCGACGTCGGCTCCGAGGGCGGCATCGAGCGCTGGTTGAAGCTGACCAGCGGCCTCGGCCTCGATGCGGCCTATGTGGAATCCACCGAGGGCATCTTGCCGGCGACGCGCTTTGCGGTGGAGGCCTACGTGCATTACTGCCGCGAGAAGTCGCCGCTGGAGGCGATCGCCTCCTCCCTCACCGAACTGTTCGCGCCGAACCTGCATGAAGAGCGCATTGCCGGCATGCTGGAGCATTACGACTTCGTCAATCCTGATATCATGAGCTACTTCAAGCGGCGTCTGGCGCAGGCGCCGCGCGATGCCGGGTTTGCGCTCGACTACGTCAAGGCGCACGCCACGACACCGGAGCAGCGCGCGCAGGTCTGCAACGCGCTGATTTTCAAGACCAACGTGCTATGGGTGCAGCTGGATGCGCTTCAGCACGCCTATGTCGAGGGGAACATTCCGCCGGGCGCCTTTGTGCCCAAAGCGGGTTAAGGACAAGAACAATGGCCGGGCCGCGGAACATCAGCGTCAGCGAGGCAAGCCGCCCGGTGCTGCCGCGGCACGCCAAGCTGAAATATGACGAGACGCGAAAAGTCTGGGTGATCCTGGCGCCGGAGCGGGTGCTGGCGCCCGACGAGATCGCGGTCGAGGTCTTGCAGCTCTGCGACGGCCAGCGCAGTGTCGGCGACGTCTCCGATCAGCTGGCCGCGAAATACGCCGCGCCGCGCGAGTCGATCCTCGCCGACGTCATCGTCATGCTGCAGGATCTCGCCGACAAGGGTTTTCTCACCGAGATCAGGGAGAAGACGTCATGAGCGATGTGCTCCCGATCATCCCGCCGGATAGCAGCGACAGCCTCGCGGTGCTGGAGAAAAGCCGCTCGACGGCGGAGAATTTTGGCATCCCGCTCGCCGTGCTGCTCGAGATCACCCATCGCTGCCCGCTGCAATGCCCGTATTGCTCGAACCCGGTCGAGCTCGATCGTTCCGGCAAGGAGCTGACCACGGACGAGTGGAAGAAGGTCTTGAGCGAGCTTGCCGAGATCGGCGTGCTCCAGGTGCATTTCTCCGGCGGCGAGCCGACGGCACGGAAAGACCTCGTCGAGCTGGTGAAGCACGCCAGCGATGTCGGCCTCTACACCAACCTCATCACCTCGGCCGTGCTGCTGACGCGCGAGCGGCTCAGCGAGCTGGCCGATGCCGGGCTCTGCCATGTGCAGATCAGCTTCCAAGGCATCGAAGAAGGCCTCGCCGATCGCGTCGCCGGCTATAAAGGCGGTCACCGCAAGAAGCTCGAGGTCGCGAAATGGACGCGCGAGCTCGATTTGCCGCTCACCGTGAACGCGGTGATGCACCGGCAGAATTTGCACCAGCTCCCCGACATCATCCAGATGTCGATCGATCTCGACGCCGACCGGCTCGAGGTCGCCAATGTCCAATATTACGGCTGGGCGCTGAAGAACCGCGCCGCGCTGATGCCGACGGTGGCGCAGCTCGACGAATGCACTGGCATCGTCGAGGAGGCGCGCGAGCGGCTGAAGGGCCGGCTGACCATCGACTACGTCGTGCCGGATTATTACGCGCTGCGGCCGAAGAAATGCATGGGCGGCTGGGGCCGGCAGTTCTTCAACATCTCGCCGGCCGGCAAGGTGCTGCCCTGCCACGCCGCCGAAAGCATCACCGGGCTCGATTTCGAATCCGTGCGCTCCAATCATTCGATCGCCTGGATCTGGCAGAACTCCGACGCCTTCAACCGCTATCGCGGCACCGGCTGGATGAAGGAGCCGTGCAAGTCCTGCGAATTCCGCGAGATCGATTTCGGCGGCTGCCGCTGCCAGGCCTTTGCGCTGACCGGCGATGCCGCCAACACCGATCCGGCCTGTGCGCTGTCGCCGCTGCACGAGACCATCTTCAAGCAGGCCGAGCGCGAGGCCGAGGGCGAGACCAACCGCTTCCTCTATCGCAATTTCGCCGGCGGCACTCTGGAATCCGAGAATGGTGCCTGACGCCGACGCGGCCGCATCGGCTAACCGCGCCGATTCCTTTGCACCGCTGACCTCCGACATGCTGGATGTCGGCGACGGCCACGAGCTCTATGTCGAGAGCGTCGGCCGCGCTGACGGCATTCCCGCGATCTATCTGCATGGCGGGCCGGGGTCCGGCTGCCAGCCCGACCATCGCCGGCTGTTCGACCCCGATCGTTTCTGCGCCGTAATGTTCGACCAGCGCGGCTGCGGCCGCAGCCGTCCCAAGGGATCGCGCCAGCACAACACCACGGCGCATCTGATTGCCGACATGGAGAAGATCCGCGAAAAGTTCGGCTTCGACCGCTGGATGGTGGTCGGCGGCTCCTGGGGCGCGACGCTGGCGCTGGCTTATGCGCAGGCCCATCCCGAGCGCGTCTCCGGCATTGCTCTGCGTGCGACCTTTCTCGGCACGCGGGCAGAAGTCGTGACCGCTTTCACCTCGCGCCTGTCGCAATTCTATCCCGCGCTGTACGAGGATTTTCTCAGCGTGCTGACGCCCGAGGAGCGTGCGCAGCCGGTGGAATCCTATTATCGCCGCATCCTCGATGCCGATCCGGCGGTGCATGGTGCGGCCTCGCGCGCCTGGCACGATACCGAGCGTGCTCTGTCGGAGCACAAGCCAGCCAAGACGCGGATCGACCTGGCGTCGCTGAACGTCTGGCGCACGCTGCCTGCCACGCCGTTCATGGAGGCACACTATTTCGTCAACAATTCCTTCATGAGCGAAGATCAGTTGCTGCGGAATGTGGGCCGGCTCGCCGGCATCCCCGGCATCATCGTGCAGGGCCGCTACGATCTGTTGTGCCCTCCTGAGACATCCGAGGGCCTCGCGAAGGTTTGGCCCGGTTCCGAGGTCAGGATCGTGGAAGAAGCCGGCCATTCGCTCTATGATGCCGGCGTGCGGGACGCGGTCATGAAGTCGATCGCCGACCTCGCGACTAAGATTTCGCGATAAGGATCTATCCCCTCATCCTGAGGAGCGCGCCCTACGCGCGCGTCTCGAAGGATGAAGGGCCGAGGTGCTGCAGCGGGGCCTTCATGGTTCGAGACGCGCGAAGACGCGCTCCTCACCATGAGGGTCTGGGTTCGCATGGGAAGGACAACAAGAAAATGCCGCTCGCCGGGACAGGCATGCTGCTGACGTCGATGAACATCGACGCGGCAGACGAAGCCGATTTCAACCGCTGGTACGATCGCGAGCATCTGGAAGAGCGCGTCGCGATCGAGGGATTTTTGGAGGCGCGGCGCTATATCGCGCATGCCGCCAATCCCAAATATCTCTCGCTGTACTCGACCGCGACGCTCGACGTGCTCGACAGTCCCGCCTACCGGGCGCGGCTCGCCAACCAGACCGAATGGTCCAGGCGGAGCATGGCGCATTTCAAGAACATGCTGCGCGTGGTCGCGCGCATCACCATCAGCAAGGGCACCGGCCGCGGCGCTGCGCTCGGCGTGGTGCGGCTGCGGCCAACGCCTGACAATGCCGCACCATGGCGTGATGCACTGCAAGAAAAGCTGGCGCCCGGGGACCGCGAAGGCATCATCTCGATGCATCTGCTCGAGAGCGAGCCGGAATTGTCGGGTGCAACGGCGGATATTCCGGCGGTGCGCAACGAAGGCGCGCGCGACTGGTTCGTGCTGATCGACGGCACGCATGTCGGCGCGGTCTCGGCCGTCATCGCCGAACGCTTCACCGGCCCTGCTGCCGCGCCCTTCCCGCTGCCCGTCTCCGTCGGCACTTACAGCCTGATGTGGGATCTCGCGAAAAGCGACATCGCGCACAGCTGACGTAGGAGATTGCTGCGCTGCGTGATCTATCCTCGTCATTGCGAGCGCAGCGAAGCAATCCAGACTGCGTCCGCTGCGCCACTCTGGATTGCTTCGTCGCTCCGCTCCTCGCAATGACGGCGAGAGTGATGTTGCACCGCACGCATCTTGCGCGCGCCGTTAATGCTGTGCGCGCGCAGCTCCCATGAAAGCAGTCGATCGCGAAAATTTGCCGTTGTACTTCGGAACGGTTCTAATAAGCTAACCCAATGACGTCATTCAGAAACCAGATCGACGCACGTTAAGCGTCCGACAAGCTCAACAAGAGGCCGCCGGGTCCTTGAGCCTGCGCGGACAGGGTAGGAATGAAACCGACCGATATCGCGGCCCCCGACTACTTTCATAAAGTGGTCGATTGCCAGTGGGCCTGTCCAGCACACACTCCGGTTCCCGAATACATCCGACTGATCGCACAAGGCCGCTACAGCGACGCCTACATGATCAATTGGAAATCGAACGTGTTTCCCGGAATTCTGGGACGCACCTGCGATCGTCCATGCGAGCCGGCGTGCCGGCGTGGTCGTGTCGAGGAAACACCGGTTGCGATCTGCCGCCTCAAGCGCGTCGCCGCCGATTTCAAGGACGACATCAAGCATCGCCTGCCGCATCCGACTGCGAAGAACGGCAAGCGTGTTGCATTCGTCGGCGGCGGTCCCGCTTCGCTGACGGTGGCGCGCGATCTCGCGCCGCTTGGTTATCACTGCACCGTATTCGACGGTGACCCCCAGGCCGGCGGCATGATGCGGACGCAGATCCCGAAATTCCGTCTGCCCAATTCGGTCATTGACGAGGAGACCGGCTACATCCTCGATCTCGGCGTTGACTTCAAAGGCGGTCACCGCATCGAGAGCATGAAGGCGCTGCTCGCGGAGAAGTATGACGCAATCTTCGTCGGCTCCGGCGCGCCGCGCGGACGTGAGCTCGACATTCCCGGCCGCAAGGAAGCCGCAAGCCACGTTCATATCGGCATCGACTGGTTGTCGTCTGTCTCATTCGGCCACACCGACAAGATCGGCAAGCGCGTCATCGTGCTCGGCGGCGGCAACACCGCGATGGATTGCTGCCGCACCGCGCGCCGGCTCGGCGGCGAGGATGTGAAGGTCGTCGTTCGCTCCGGCTTCGAGGAGATGAAGGCCTCGCCCTGGGAGAAGGAAGACGCGCTCCACGAGGATATTCCGATCCTCAACTTCCTCGTCCCCGTTTCCTTTGTCCACGACAACGGCAAGCTCACCGGCATCACCTTCCAGAAGGTGAAGGCCGAATACGATGCCAAGGGCCGCCGCAACCTGGTGCCTTCGGGCGAGCCCGACCAGACCATCGAATGTGACGACGTGCTGGTCGCGGTCGGCCAGGAGAACGCCTTCCCCTGGATCGAGCAGGATTGCGGCATCGAGTTCGACAAATGGCACATGCCGAAGGTCGATCCGAAGACCTTCGTCTCGACCAACCCAAAGGTGTTCTTCGGCGGCGACGCCGCATTCGGCCCAAAGAACATCATCTGGGCGGTGGCGCAGGGCCACGACGCCGCGCTGTCGATCCACAAGCTGCTCTCGGGCGAGGACATCACCGAGCGGCCGCTGCCGGAGGTGCATGTCTCGTCGCAGAAGATGGGCATCCACGAATGGAGCTATGACAACGACATCTCCAACGACAAGCGCTACAAGGTGCCGCATCGCGACAAGGTGATCGCGCTGAAGGACATCCGCACCGAGGTCGAGCTCGGCTACGACGTCAAGCTGGCGCTGGGCGAAGCCGAGCGCTGCCTGAACTGCGACGTTCAGACGGTGTTCTCGACCTCGCTCTGCATCGAGTGCGATGCCTGCGTCGACATCTGCCCGATGGATTGCATCACCTTCACTGATAATGGCGAGGAAGACGATCTGCGCCATCGGCTGAAGGCGCCCTCGCCGCATCCAGACCAGGACCTCTACGTGTCGTCTGACCTCAAGACCGGGCGCGTGATGGTGAAGGACGAGGATGTCTGCCTGCATTGCGGGCTGTGCGCCGAGCGTTGTCCTACCGGTGCCTGGGACATGCAGAAATACTTGATCAATATGACTCACGCAGGTTCGAAATGCCCGACAAAAAGCCGATCAGCAGCGTAAACGACTTCGTCGTCCGCTTCGCCAACGTCAACGGCTCGGGCTCGGCCAGCGCCAACGAGATGTTCGCGCGCGCGATCCTGCGCCATGGCGTGCCGGTGTCCCCGCGCAACATCTTCCCCTCCAACATCCAGGGCCTGCCGACCTGGTACGAGGTGCGCGTCACCGAAGCCGGCCATCTCGGCGCCCGCGGCGGCGTCGACATGATGGTGGCGATGAACCCGCAGACCTGGGACAAGGACGTCGCCGGCATCGAGCCCGGCGGCTATCTGTTCTACGATTCCACCAAGCCGATGCCGTCAACCAAATTCCGCGACGACATCACCGTGATCGGCGTGCCGCTCACCGCGATCACCAACTCGACCTATACCGACCCGCGCCAGCGCCAGCTGTTCAAGAACATCATCTATCTCGGAGCGCTCTCGGCACTGCTCGACATGGATCCGAAGCTGATCGAACAGCTGATTGGCGAACAGTACAAGGGCAAGGAGAAGCTGCTCTCCTCCAACGTCCATGCGCTGCATCTCGGCCGCGACTGGGCGCTGCAGAATTTGAAATGCCCGCTGGGCTTGCGCATCAAGAAGTCCGACAAGGTCGGCGACCGCATCTTCATCGAGGGCAACAGCGCCGCCGCGCTCGGCGCCGTCTATGGCGGCGCTACGGTGTGCGCGTGGTATCCGATCACGCCGTCCTCGTCGGTGGCGGAGGCCTTCACCGCCCATTGCAAGAAGTACCGGCACGATGCCGAGACCGGCAAGGCAAAATATGCCATCGTGCAAGGCGAGGACGAGCTGGCTTCAATCGGTATCGTCATTGGCGCCTCCTGGAATGGCGCCCGCGCCTTTACCGCAACCTCCGGCCCCGGCGTCTCCCTGATGACGGAGTTCATCGGCCTCTCATATTTCGCCGAGATCCCGGCCGTGATCATGAACATCCAGCGCGCCGGCCCCTCCACGGGCATGCCGACCCGCACCCAGCAATGCGACATCATCGCCTGCGCCTATGCTTCGCATGGCGACACCAAGCATGTGCTGCTGTTTCCCGAAGACCCGGCCGAAGCTTTCGAGTTCGCGGCGGCGGCCTTCGATCTCGCGGAGCGGCTGCAGACCACGATCTTCCTGATGCTCGATCTCGACATCGGCATGAACCACCGGCTCTGCCGTCCGCTAAAGTGGGACGATTCCAAGCAATACGACCGCGGCAAGGTGATGACTGCCGAGATGCTGGACGAGGGCCGCGACTTCGGCCGCTATCTCGACGTCGACGGCGACGGCATCCCCTACCGCACCTATCCCGGCACGCATCCGACCAAGGGCTCGTATTTTACCCGCGGCACCTCGCGTGACCGCTATGCGCGCTATTCCGAGGAAGGTTCAGTCTATGCCGACAACATGCAACGCCTCGTCCGCAAGTTCGAGACGGCGCAAGACCTGGTCCCGCGGCCGCTCCAAGCCAATGCGGAACGGCCGACCAAATATGGCGTGATCTATTTCGGCTCGACCTCGCCGGCCATGGACGAGGCGATCGGACTATTGGAAACGCGCGGGCATCAGCTCGACCGCCTGCGCATCCGCGCCTTCCCGTTCCATTCGAGCGTGGCGAGCTTCCTCGCCGAGCACGATTTCGTCTACGTCGTCGAGCAGAACCGCGACGCCCAGCTCCGTCAGCTCATCGTCAACGAGAACGGCATCGACCCGGTCCGCCTGGTGCCGATCGTCCATTACGATGGCACCCCGATCACCGCCCGCTTCATCGCAAAAGCCATTGGCGACCACCAGGATCACCTCAAGGTGACCCCGCTCCGCAAGGCCGTGTCATGACCTATATTGCCAAGCCGAAATTCCATCATCCGGGCCTCAAGAAGAACGAGCTCGGCTACACCCATCGCGACTACGAGGGCAAAATCTCGACGTTGTGCGCGGGCTGCGGCCATGATTCGATCACGGCCTCGATCATCGAGGCCTGCTACGAGCTCTCGATCGAGCCGCACCGGGTGGCAAAGATCTCGGGCATCGGCTGCTCGTCGAAGACGCCGGACTATTTCCTCGGCAATTCACACGGCTTCAACACCGTGCACGGCCGCATGCCGTCGGTCTTGACCGGCGCCAATCTCGCCAACCGCGATTTGATCTATCTCGGCGTCTCCGGCGACGGCGACAGTGCCTCGATCGGCTTCGGCCAGTTCGCGCATTCGATCCGGCGCGGCGTCAACATGACCTATATCGTCGAGAACAACGGCGTCTACGGCCTGACCAAAGGGCAGTTCTCGGCGACCGCCGACCGCGGCTCGAAGTCCAAGAAGGGCGTCACCAACACCGACAACGCCATCGATCTTGTCGCCATCGCGCTGCAACTCGGCGCCACCTTCGTGGCGCGTTCGTTCTCAGGCGACAAGACCCAGCTGGTGCCGCTGATCGCGGCCGCGATCGGCCACAAGGGCGCGTCCTTCATCGACGTCATCAGCCCCTGCATCGCCTTCAACAACCACGCCGGCTCGACCAAGAGTTTTGACTACGTCCGCGAGCACAATGACGCGGTGAACCGGCTCGACGTGCTGGTCGGCCGCGATCCCATCGCGGTGGACTATGCCCCGGGCACGGTGCAAATGGTCGAGCAGCACGACGGCAGCAGAATCGCGCTGCGCAAGATCGACGCCGACTACGATCCGCATGACCGGCTCGGCGCGCAGACCTTCCTCGCAAGGCACGCCGCCAAGGGCCAGATCGTCACCGGTCTTCTGTATGTCGATCCCGACGCGGAAGATCTGCACGCGCATCTCGACACGGTCGAGACGCCGCTGAACACGCTGGAAGCGGACACGCTGTGCCCGGGCTCAGCGGCGCTGGACAAGTTCAACGCCAGCCTGCGCTGACGCGCCGCCCTGCGATCTAGACTAGCTGACGGGTTCGGGCTCGGCTGCGGCGCGACCCGAATATGTCAATCGGCCGGCCGCCCAATATTGCTTACAGGTGTCGAACAGCGTTTCGCCGTCCATGGTCAGGCCGCCCGCATTGACGAGCACGCCGTCCGCACCAATTGGCTTGTTCAGCAGCAACAAGACGCGCTTCAGAAAGCCCCCGTCGAACCGCTCGGCGAGGAGAGGATCGAGCTGGAGCACCACTACTTTCTGGCTGCGATACCGAAAGATCGAGACGTCCCGCACCGATCTCCAGGAGATGGTGTCATCGGCGATCCTGGTGTCCCGAATGCCGATACGGGTGATGGAGACGACCGGCTCACCGGACGAGATCAAGGTCCAGAGCATCTTGCAGGTGATCAGGCCGAAAAACACGATGCCGAAATAGCAGAGCGCGATCTGGAACGTGGTGATGTCCTTGACGTACTGCCAGCTGAATGCGAGCGCGGCGCAGAGCAATGTCAGCACCAGGCCAGCCCCGACGAGCGTGAGCAGCCGCGGCACTGAATAGCCGATCGTAAGGTTGGGCAAGTTGTGACCTTCGGACATTTTCAGCGCCACCAGCCATCTGCAACAACCAGGGGTTTATCAACGCCCCTCCTTCCACAGTGTTAAGGCTGGAACCTTGCGCGAGGCTGCCCATGGGACTGCGAGGCAAGAGCACTTGAACGCGCGGCGGCCGGCTTGCGACTAACCGCCGACCGGCCCCCGCGCCCCCAACATGCGGGCCGCTAACCGCTTACGCGTGTGGTGCGATCATGAAGCTTGCCCTGGTTCTTCCGCTTGCTCTTGCCGCGTTCCTCGGCACCGCCCGGGCCGAGGAGGCCGACGACATCCGCGAAGCCACCAAGGCTGAGGCCGAGACATTCAACGCGCGCATCTATGCCGGAACGCCCGACGTCAGGGCCTATGCCTGCTTCGTCCGCCGCTACGATGCCGAACATTTGGCGCGGCATCCGAAGCAGAAAGTGGCCGCGATGAAACTGCTGGTCTCCGCGGAATTCGACACCGAGGACAAGCAGCTCCACAATTCATTCCGGCTCGGGTTCAAATATCGCCACCGCTCCGGCGATTTCGCGTCCGGCGGCTCCTGTAGCCACGTGGTGTTCGCGAAAGACGGCAACGAGATTCGCCTCGGCTGCGGCGTCGACTGCGAAGGCGGCAGCATCGGCGTGGCGCTCGCGAAAGACGACAAATCGGCCATCGTGCGGCTGGCGCGAGTCAGGGTCTGGCGGAACGACAAGCCGGACGACGAGGCCGAACTATCGCTGGTCGCAGGCAACGACGACGGGATTTTCCGGCTCGATCGCACCGACACCAGCAAATGCGCCTCTCTGGTGACCGACCGCAAGGAACTCGCCGCGCTCCGCCACAAATGATATGTCTCCGGCAAAGTCAGGTCAGGGAGATCGCCATGAACCGCCGGAACATCTTGTGGACTGCCGTCACGGCTTTGGGCGCTGCGTTTGGCGCCTCCAGCGCAAAGGCCGCGACCGAGGCACCGCCGTCGAACAAGCTTAGGGTCGTTTATCACCTGAGCGATGCCGAGAAGGTCAATTTCGTGCTCGGCAACATCCAGAACCATATCGACGGCGTCGGCGGCCCCGATCACGTCACGATCGCGCTGGTGATCCACGGGCCGGCACTGAAGGCGTTTCACTGGGCGCAGGCCAACCCTGATGTGAGCAAGCGCGTCGGCGATTTTTCCAAGGACGGCGTCGAGCTCGCCGCGTGCGGCAACACGATGAAGGCGCAGAACGTCACTCTGACGGATCTCTTGCCGGGCTTCGTCAGCGCGGAAAAGGGCGGCGTGGTTCGTTTGGCCGAGCTGCAGTCGCAGGGGTATCTTTATCTGCGGCCTTGAGGCGCGCGGAGCCGCCACATTCTCCGTCATTGCGAGGAGCCCTCGCGACGAAGCAATCCAGACTGTCTCCGAGGAGAGATTCTGGATTGCTTCGCTACGCTCGCAATGACGGCGGAGGGGGTTGCTCGGGCGAGCGCCATATCCCGCTATCCCGCTTGACTTATCCATAACTCCAAGGTTATGAATTGATCCATAACTTATCGGTTATGGATTATCTATGTCGACCGCACCCGATCTCCTGTTCAGGACGCTCGCCGACCCCACCCGGCGGGCGATCTTCGAGCGGCTGTGCCGCGAGGGCGAGCAGACGGTCGGGGCGCTGACGGCGACATCAGGCGTTTCGCAGCCGGCGGTCTCAAAACATCTCGGCGCGCTGAAGCAGGCGGGCCTCGTGCGCGACCGGCATGAGGGACGCCAAACCCATTACAGCGCGCAGCCCGGCGCGCTCAATCCGCTGATCGACTGGACCAGCCAGATGGCCGGCTTCTGGCAGAACCGGCTCGATGCGCTCGACGATCTGCTGAAGAGGATGGACCAATGACCGAAGATTCTGCTGAAACACGCTCCGTGGTCGTCGAACGAGAATTTGGCTTTCCGGCCGAACGGATCTGGCGCGCGCTGACGCAGCCGCATCTGATCGAGGAATGGCTGATGAAGAACGACTTCAAGCCATCGGTTGGCCATCGCTTCAACCTTCGCGGCGAGTGGGGCGGTGTGCTGGACTGCGAGGTGCTCACCATCGAGCCGCAGAAGACGCTCGCCTACACCTGGAATTTCTCGCATCAGGACGCCGCGTTCGACCTCAAGAGCGTGGTGACATTCACGCTGACGCCGACGGGCACGGGCACGCATTTGCGCGTCGAGCAGGCCGGCTTCAGCCCGACGCAGAAGCAGGCCTTTGGCGGCGCGCATGCCGGCTGGAAGCAGTTTTTCAACAAGCTGGACGAAGTGCTGGCGCGGGCGGACTAGCCCGGCTGCCGGCATTCATTCGATCATCTCAAGAGGAGGCTTCATTGACCGGGACTATGTGGGTTCGGCAGATCCATCGCTGGCTGTCGATTGCTTTCACGCTTGCCGTCATCGCCAACATCGTCGTCATGACGCAGCAGGTCCAGGCCGCGTGGATCGGCTTCCTGGCGCTCGTCCCGCTGATTCCAATGCTCATCACCGGGCTCTATCTGTTCGCGCTGCCCTATCTCGGTCGACGCGACGACACGCGACGCGAGGCGAGGTCATGAAGAAAGCCGTGACCGCAAAGAAGACCACCGCGAAGGACGCGAACGGCCCTTCGCCCGCCAAGCTGATCGACGGCAGGATCAAGGAGCTCGGCGACTGGCGCGGCGAAATGCTGGCGCGGATTCGCGGCCTGATCAGGGAGGCCGACCCTGAAATCGTCGAGGAATGGAAGTGGCGCGGCGTTCCAGTGTGGGAGCACGACGGCATCATCTGCACCGGCGAGACCTACAAGGCCGTCGTGAAGCTGACCTTTGCCAAGGGCGCGGCGCTCGCCGATCCCGCGGCCCTGTTCAATTCCAGCCTCGACGGCAATTTGCGGCGCGCGATCGATATTCGCGAAGGCGAGAAGATCAACGAGAAGGCGCTGAAGGCGCTGATCCGCGCGGCGGTGGACTTGAACGCGTCCAAGGCCAAGAAGAAGCCTGCAAAGCGCTCGGCGTAAGCGGCGGCCTCAGGCCGCCGCCGTGATCGGGCGCGGGCTCACGACATATTCGCGCAGGACCTTGTCGTTGGCATCGACCTCGATCAGCGAGACGTCGTAGGTCCAGAGATCGGCCAGATGCTGGAGCACGCGCTTGGTGTCGGTCTCGTTGAGCTGCGAGCCCTTGATGACGTGGTGGTGCAGGATCAGCCGGCGGTCGCCGGAGAGATCGACGTCCACCACCTCGATATTGGCGTCGATGTAGCCGACATCATGCTGCCGCGCCAATTCGCGACGGACGCGGCGGAAGCCGCGATCGTCGTGAATGGCGTCGACCCTTATGCCCGCCCGCTCCTCGGGATCGTCGTGCAGATGGAACATGCGGAGTTGGCGCATCAGTTTCGGACTGAGGAACTGGGCGATGAAGCTTTCGTCGCGGTAATTGGCCCAGACGTCGCGCAGCACGCCCATCACGTCGTTCTTGCCGGCGATGTCGGGGAACCACTCGCGGTCCTCGTCTTCGGGCCTGGTGACGATGCGCTCGATGTCCTGCATCATTGCGAAGCCGAGCGCGTAGGGGTTGAAGCCCGAGAAGCGTGGATCGTCGAATTCGGGCTGGAACACCACGTTGGTGTGCGATCCCAAAAATTCGAGGAAATTGCCGTCGGTGATGCGGCCCTGCTCATGCAGCTTGGTCATGATGCGATAGTGGACGTAGGTCGCCGTCCCCTCGTTCATCACCTTGGTCTGGCTCTGCGGGTAGAAATATTGCGCGATGTGGCGGACGATGCGCAAGAGCTCGCGCTGCCACGGCGCCAGCCGCGGCGCGCTCTTCTCCAGGAAATACAGCAAATTTTCCTGCGGCAGGCCGAGCAGCTTGCGGCGGCGTTCGAGGGAGATCGCTGACCGGGTCTTCGACGCCCCCTTGGGCACGGTGCGCCAGAGATCGTTGAAGACTTCCTCTTCGTGCTGGCGGCGACGGCCGGCACGCTTCTCTTCTTCGCGCAAATCCAGCTTCTTCTTGCCGGGATAGCGATCGATGCCGTGCGACATCAGCGCATGCGCGGCGTCCAGCGTGCGCTCGACTTCGGTGCGGCCGTAGCGCTCCTCGCACTGCATGACGTATTTCTTGGCGAAATCGAGATAGTCCAGGATGCCGTCGGCATCGGTCCACTGCTTGAACAGATAATTGTTCTTGAAGAAGTGGTTGTGGCCGAAGGCGGCGTGCGCGATCACCAGCGTCTGCATCGTCGCCGTGTTCTCCTCCATCAGATAGGAGATACACGGCGAGGAGTTGATCACGATCTCATAGGCCAGCCCCATCAAGCCCTTGCGGTAGGACGCTTCATGGTACGCGAACTGCTTGCCGAACGACCAGTGCTTGTAGAACAAGGGCATACCGACCGACGAATAGGCATCCAGCATCTGCTCGGCGGTGATGACTTCGATCTGGTTCGGATAGACGTCGAGACCAAGATCTTTCAGCGCCACCTCCTCGCAGGCATCGGTGATGCGCTGCAAGGTGTGGAAATCCCAATCCGCGCCTTCGAACAATCTTTCCGTCATGGAGCGGCTTTCTCCTGGGCAGTTTCGCGGCGCTGGAACAGATCGTGGAACACCGGAAAGATCTCGCCGCGCTCACTGACCTTGCGCATCGAGAGTGGCGCCCCGCTGTTGCGCAGGCGGTCGTAGAGGGTCCACAGCGATGAATCGGAGAGGTCGAAGGCGCTGCCGCCGGATTCCCCGACCTCAAGATAGGCAAAGAACTGGCAGACCGGCAAAATCTTGTCGGTCAGCAGCATGCCCGTGAGCTCGCCGTCGGAATAGGAATTGTCGCCGTCGGACGCCTGCGCGGCGTAGATATTCCAGTCCGACGGGTTGAAGCGCTCGCGCACGATCTCGTGCATCGCCTGGAGCGCGCTGGAGACCAGCGTGCCGCCCGAGGCCGGGCCGTAGAAGAAGGTCTGCTCGTCGACCTCCTCGGCGCGATCGGTGTGGCGGATGAAGACGATCTCGACATGCTTGTAACGGCGTTTCAGGAACACGTAGAGCAGCATGTAGAAGCGCTTGGCGAGATCCTTCATGTGCTCGGACATCGAGCCCGAGACGTCCATCAGGCAGAACATCACGGCCTGCGCGACCGGTTTTGGCACCGTCTCGAAACGCCGGTAGCGGATGTCCAAGGGATCGATGAAGGGAATGCGCTTCGACTTCACCTTCAGCTTTTCGAGCTGAGCGACAAGCTCGACGCGCTCGTCCTCATCCGTGCATGCGGCGATCGCGGCTTCCAGCTCTTCGAGTTCGTCCTTGCTGGGACGCTTGAGCGCGATACGGCGCGCAAGCGCACGTCGTACCGTTCTGCCGATCGAGATGTTGGACGGCGAGCCCGAAGTGGTATAGCCGGCGCGCTGGATGCCCTCGCTTTCGGTCTGCGCGACCTTGCGCTTGGCGAGATCGGGCAGTTCGAGGTCGTCGAGGAAGAGATCGACGAACTCGTCGCGGCTCAGGACGAAGCGGAAGGCGTCCTCGCCGTCACCTTCGCCGGGGCCTGAATCCTTGGCGCTGCCCTGGCCGGAGCGCTGGAGATAGTCGCCCTCGATGAACTTCTTGTTGCCGGGCAGCACCATGTCGCGCGTTCCGCCCTCGCGGCGGAAACGCGGCTCACGCATGCCGTCGAGCGGTATGGTGACCTCACCACCCTCCAGGACGTCCTTGATGTCGCGTTCCTGCGAGGTCTTCTTGACGGCGCCCTGCACCAGGGATTTGGCCCGACGCAAGAACCGCTGACGGTTCTCGAGACTCTTGCCGCCTGGATTCAGGCGCCTGTCAATAATGTGAATCGGCACTTTTCCATCCGCCTCAACCGGCCTGCTTCACGCGCATGTACCATTCGACGAGCCGGCGAACCTGACGCTCGGTGTAGCCGCGCTCCACCATGCGTGCGACGAACTCGCCGTGCTTCTTCTCCGTCTCGCCGTCCTTCTTCGACCCGAAGGAGATGACCGGAAGCAAGTCCTCGACCTGAGAGAATATCCGCTTTTCGATCACCTCGCGAATCTTCTCGTAGGAGATCCAGGTCGGATTCTTGCCGCCGTTCTGGGCCCGCGACCGTAACGAGAATTTGACCACCTCGTTGCGGAAGTCCTTGGGGTTGGCGATGCCCGCCGGCTTCTCGATTTTCGTCAGTTCCTGGTTCAAAAGTTCGCGATCGAGCAGCTGGCCGGTGTCGGCATCCTTGAAGTCCTGATCCTCGATCCAGGCGTCGGCATAGTCGACGTAGCGGTCGAACAGGTTCTGGCCGTAATCCGAGTAGGATTCGAGATAAGCCTTCTGGATCTCGTTGCCGATGAACTCGGCGTAGCGCGGTGCCAGATCCGCCTTGATGAATTCGAGGTAACGCTTCTCGATTTCCTCGGGCAGCTGCTCGCGACGGATCGACTGCTCCAGCGCGTACATCAGATGGACGGCGTCGGCGGCGACTTCCTGCGGATCGTGGTTGAAGGTCGCAGCCATGATCTTGAAGGCAAAGCGGGTGGAAACGCCGTCCATGCCTTCGTCGACGCCGGCGGCATCGCGATATTCCTGGACGCTGCGTGCCTTCGGATCGGATTCCTTCAGGCTTTCGCCGTCATAAACCCGCATCTTGGCAAACACCGTGGAATTCTCGTGCTTGCGCAGGCGCGACATCACCGAGAACCGCGCCAGCGTCTCCAGCGTCGAGGGCGCGCATGGCGCGGCCGCGAGCTCGGAGCCCTGGATCAGCTTCTCGTAGATCTTCTGCTCTTCGGTGATCCGCAGGCAATAAGGCACCTTGATCACGCAGATGCGGTCGATGAAGGCTTCGTTGTTCTTGTTGGCCTTGAAGCTCGACCACTCGGCTTCGTTGGAGTGCGCGAGGATGACGCCGGTGAACGGGATCGCACCGATGTTCTCGGTCCCGATGTAGTTGCCTTCCTGCGTCGCGGTGAGCAGGGGGTGCAGCATCTTGATCGGTGCCTTGAACATCTCGACGAACTCGAGCACGCCCTGGTTGGCGCGATTGAGGCCGCCGGAATAGCTGTAGGCGTCGGGGTCGTTCTGCGCGTAGGTCTCGAGCTTGCGGATATCGACCTTGCCGACCAGCGAGGAGATGTCCTGATTGTTCTCGTCGCCGGGCTCGGTCTTGGAGACTGCGATCTGGCGTAGCCGCGACGGCTGAATCTTGGCGACGCGGAATTGCGAGATGTCGCCGCCAAAGGCTTCGAGCCGCTTGTAGCACCACGGGCTCATCAAGCCGGAGAGGCGCCGGCGCGGAATGCCGTACTTCTCTTCCAGCATCGGCCCGAGGTTATCTGGGTCGAACAGGCTGAGCGGGCTCTCGAACACCGGCGAGAGTTCATCGCCGGCCTTCAGCACGTAGATCGGATGCACTTCCATCAGCGACTTGAGCCGCTCGGCGAGCGAGGACTTGCCGCCGCCGACCGGGCCGAGCAGATAGAGGATCTGCTTGCGCTCCTCCAGGCCCTGCGCCGCATGCCGGAAGAAGCCGACGATGCGCTCGATGGTTTCTTCCATGCCGTAGAAGCCGGCGAAGGCCGGATAGGTACGGATGGTGCGGTTCAAAAAAATACGGCCAAGGCGTGGGTCCTTGGCCGTGTCAATCATCTGGGGCTCACCGATCGCTGCTAGCAGTCGTTCGGCCGCGTTGGCGTATTTCATGGGATCGCTTCGACACGATTCCAGATATTCCGCCATCGACATGTCGTGCTGGCTTCTCGCCTCGAACGACCGAGCGAAAGCGTTGAATAGAGAATCGTTGTACATGATCCCTCTCCGCGTGATTTCCGCTACAAGCTGAAACGAAAGCAGTTACTGGACCGTTCCTCAGGCCGCTTCTCGAATCAGCGTGAGCACATGACAATCATTGGACACCCGGCTGCCAACTCGACGCAACGCACAACGTAGGCACTCGTTGAGTTACGAACAGGCACCTGCCTGTTATTTATGCGAATCTATGTGTATCTTCGCTCATTTCCAGAAAATGTCACTCGGCCGCAACATCCGGGCGTTACCGGGGTATCGGCCTATCCGGCGGTGCAGCATAGGCGTTCGCCGGAGGCGGCTTTATGACGCTTGTACGGCCAAGCCTTGTGCGCCGGAGCCCAGCGCGACCAAGTCCTGGCTGCCTTGATCGCTGTCTCGCCGCAATGCAGTACGTGAATCGCTGGCGGCATGGCAATCACGGCACGCGCACAGCAATGTCTCAAAATCGGTCGCCAACCCATCCGGGCGAATGACGATGCGATCGTCCTGCACGCCGAGGGACTTGTCACCGCTCATGTAGCCGATTTTGGCTCGGATACAGCGGAGCTGCCGCTGCAAGCCCGGCGTCGGCGTCAGCACGATCATCCTGCGACCGCGGAGCTGCTCGGTCGAAACCTCCGCAATCGACTCCCACAGCAGAAATTCATTGCCGATACGGAGGTCGCGGATGCCATAGGGCGTCACGATCACCACCGGGCCCCGTTCGGCAGGGAGCATCCAGATCAGCCGGCCGGTGATCAGGCCGAACACCGCGACGCCGGCATAGCCGACCGTCGTGTCGTAGTCGCTGAGGCCATTCCACCAGTTAAACGCAAGGCTCGCGCTGAGCAGGGTCATGGCGAAGCCCACCGCGACCAGCAGCCGCAGGTGCGTCGCGCATTGATTGATTTCGAGATCGTGGGCCGCATCGATGCACACGGCCGGCGCGACCGATTGCGGACTGTCAGGCACGGCCCGCATCGGGCCGTCAGGATGTGCGTGCATGCTTTCCCCCAGCATGGCCATTCGCGACCGAGCCACGATGACGTTACGCAACGAGACCTTGGCCACTCCCGGCCAACGACTATTTTACGCAACACCGCCACTTCCACCTGGATCGACATGACCGCGGTAGAGTTAGACTGAGAGTATGACGCTCGTACCCTTGATTGGTTCCCTCGCGGGAGCATGTAGGCTAGAGGATAGCGCGTCAGGACCGGCGCGGAAACCCCTCGCCCGCAGGCTTGGAGATAAATAAGCATCATGAATCCCGTCAAAGAACTGGAAAAGCACGGACAAGCCGTCTGGCTGGACTTCCTGGCCCGTGGCTTCATCGCCAAAGGCGATCTGAAGCGGCTGATCGACACCGACGGCGTCAAGGGCGTCACCTCCAACCCCTCGATCTTCGAGAAGGCGATCGGCAGCTCCGATGAATACGACGCCCCGATCGGCAAGGCGCTGAAGCGCGGCGACCGGACCGTGGCCGATCTGTTCGAGGCGGTCGCGGTCGAGGACATCCAGAACGCCGCCGACGTGCTGCGCCCGGTCTATGACCGCCTCAAAGGCGGCGACGGCTATGTCAGCCTGGAGGTCTCGCCCTATCTGGCCATGGACACCGCCGGCACGGTCGCCGAGGCGCGCCGGCTCTGGAAGGACGTCAATCGCAAGAACCTGATGGTGAAGGTGCCGGCGACGCCGGAGGGCCTGCCGGCGATCGAGACGCTGATCGGCGACGGCATCAGCATCAACATCACGCTGCTGTTCTCGAAGGCGGTCTATCTCCAGGTCGCCGAAGCCTATCTCGCCGGCCTCGAGAAATACGTCGCGGGCGGCGGTGATCCCTCGCATGTCGCAAGCGTGGCGAGCTTCTTCGTCAGCCGCATCGACGCGGTGGTCGACAAGCAGCTCGACGAGAAGATCGCACGCGCCAACGATCCATCAGAGAAGGAGCGGCTCGCCGCGCTGAAGGGCAAGGTCGCGATCGCCAACGCCAAGATCGCCTATCAGGATTACAAGCGGCTGTTCTCAGGTCCGCGCTGGGACAAGCTCGCCGCCAAGGGCGCCAGGCCGCAGCGCATGTTGTGGGCCTCGACCGGCACCAAGAACAAGGATTACAGCGACGTCCTCTATGTCGAGGAGCTGATCGGCCCCAACACCATCAACACCGTGCCGCCGGCAACGCTCGACGCATTCCGAGACCACGGCACGCCGCGCGACAGCCTCGAGGAGAACGTCGAGGACGCCACCCGCGTGCTGGAAGATCTGGAGCGCTCCGGCGTTTCGCTCGACGCGATCACCGAGGAGCTCGTCAAGGACGGCGTCAAGCAGTTCGCGGATGCCGCCGACAAGCTCTACGGCGCGGTCGCCCACAAGCGCGCGACCGTGCTCGGGCCCGCGATCGACCGCCAGCAGTTCTCGCTCGGCGACGGGCTCGGCAAGGCTGTGGCGAAAAGCACCGAGGAATGGCGCGCGTCGGCAAAGATCCGCAGGCTGTGGCAGCGCGACAAATCAGTCTGGACCGGCGCGGACGAGAACAAATGGCTTGGCTGGCTCGACAGCGCGGCCAAGGCCGACATTGCCGATTACGAGGACTACGCCAATCGCGTGAAGGGCCAAAAGTTCTCCGACGCCGTCGTGCTCGGCATGGGCGGATCGAGCCTCGGACCGGAGGTGCTGGCCGAGACCTTTGCGCGGAAGCCGGGCTTCCCGAAACTGCACGTGCTGGATTCCACCGATCCGGCGCAGGTGCGGGCGATGGAGGCGAAGATCGACATCGCCAACACCGTGTTCATCGTCTCCAGCAAATCCGGTGGCACCACCGAGCCGAACGCGATGAAGGATTACTTCCATGAACGCGTCGCGCAAGCCCTCGGCCCCAAGGCCAAGACCGGCTTCCGCTTCATCGCGGTGACCGATCCCGGCTCGTCGCTGGAAAAGGCCGCCAAGAAGCTGAACTACGCCCGCATCTTCCATGGCGAGCCGTCGATCGGTGGGCGCTATTCGGTGCTCTCGCCCTTCGGCCTGGTGCCGGCGGCAACCGCGGGCGTCGACGTCAAGACCTTCCTCAAGCATGCGCTGGCAATGGCCCGCTCCTGCGGACCGGACGTGCCGCCGAGTGAGAACCCGGGCGTGCAGCTTGGGCTCGCCATGGGCCTCGCCGGTCTCGAAGGCCGCGACAAGGTGACGATCCTGTCGTCGAAGAAGATCGCCGATTTCGGCGCCTGGGCCGAACAGCTGATCGCGGAATCGACCGGCAAGGAGGGCAAGGGCCTGATCCCGATTGCCGGCGAACCGCTGGGCGAATCCTCGCTCTACGGCAACGACCGCTTCTTCATCGACATCCGCACCGAGGGCGAAGCGGACGCCGCGCATGACTCCAAGCTTGCTGCGATCGAGGCGGCCGGCCATCCCATCGTGCGCATCGTGATGAAGTCGGTCGATCATCTCGGCCAGGAGTTCTTCCGCTTCGAGATGGCAACGGCGGTGGCAGGCTCAATCCTCGGCATCAACCCGTTCGACCAGCCGGACGTGGAGGCGGCCAAGATCAAGACCCGCGAGCTCACCGCGTCGTTCGAGAAGACCGGCGCACTGCCGGCCGAGCAGCCGGTGGTCAGCACCGATGAAGCCGATCTCTACACCGACGATGCCAACGCCACGGCGCTGCGCGCCGCCGGCGCCAACGGCGATCTGACCTCCTGGCTGAAGGCACATCTGTCGCGCTCGGGCCATGGCGACTATGTCGCCCTGCTCGGCTACATCGCGCGCGACAAGGCCACGATCGACGCACTCCAGGCGATGCGGCTGGAGGTGCGCGAAAAACGTCACGTCGCGACCTGCGCCGAGTTCGGACCGCGCTTCCTGCACTCCACGGGGCAGGCCTACAAGGGCGGGCCCGACAGTGGCGTGTTCCTCCAGATCACCGCCGATGATGCCCGGGATCTTCAGGTGCCGGGTCAGAAGGCGAGCTTTGGCGTGATCAAGGCGGCGCAGGCGCGCGGCGATTTCGACGTGCTCACCGAGCGCGGCCGTCGCGCGTTGCGCGTGCACCTCAAGGGACCGCTCAAGAAGGGTCTTGCGGCGCTCAACGCCGCGCTTAACGACGCTTTGAACTAAGGGAATCTCTCAAATGCAACTCGGCATGATCGGCCTCGGCCGGATGGGCGGCAACATCGTTCGCCGCCTGATGCGCCACGGCCATACGACCGTGGTCTATGACAAGGACGCCAAGGCCGTCGCGGGCCTTGCCGCCGACGGCGCCGTGGGCTCGGCGACGCTGGAAGAGTTCATCTCGAAACTGGAGCGGCCGCGCACGGCCTGGGTGATGCTGCCTGCGGGCCGCATCACCGAGCAAACGATCGAGACGATCGCGGGCGTGATGCAGGACGGCGACGTCATCATCGACGGCGGCAACACGTTTTGGCAGGACGACGTCCGCCGTGGCAAGGCGCTGAAGGCGCGCGGCATCCACTATGTCGACGTCGGCACTTCCGGCGGCGTCTGGGGTCTCGACCGCGGCTATTGCATGATGATCGGCGGCGAGAAGCAGGTGGTCGACCGTCTCGATCCGATCTTCGCCGCGCTCGCACCCGGCGCCGGCGACATTCCGCGCACGGGCGGACGTGACGGCCGCGATCCCCGCATCGAGCAGGGCTACATCCATGCCGGTCCCGTCGGCGCCGGCCACTTCGTCAAGATGATCCATAACGGCATCGAATACGGCCTGATGCAGGCCTATGCGGAAGGCTTTGACATTCTCAAGAACGCCAACATCGATGCGCTGCCTTCGGATCACCGCTACGATTTCGATCTCGCCGACATCGCCGAAGTCTGGCGGCGCGGCAGTGTGATCCCGTCCTGGTTGCTCGACCTCACCTCGACCGCGCTCGCCGACAGCCCTGCCCTGGAAGAATATTCCGGCTTCGTGGAGGATTCCGGCGAAGGACGCTGGACCGTGAATGCGGCAATCGACGAGGCTGTGCCGGCCGAAGTCTTGACCGCGGCGCTCTACACACGTTTCCGTTCCCGCAAGGAACACACCTTCGCCGAAAAAATTCTCTCCGCGATGCGTGCGGGGTTCGGCGGCCACAAGGAGCCGAAGCAGCCGGACGCTTCGAAGCCCAAGTAGTATACAACAAAGCGAAGGCCAAATAATTCGTGACAAAAGACCCGCAAGCCAAGCGCAAGCCGGAAAATTGCGCCTTCGTCATCTTTGGCGTCACCGGCGATCTCACTCACCGCCTCGTGATGCCGTCGCTCTACAATCTCGCCGCCGAGCACCTGCTGCCGGAAAAGTTCTGCGTCGTCGGCGTGGCACGCAAGAGCCAGTCGGACGAAGAGCTGCGCAGCAGTCTGATGAAAGGCCTGCGCGAGTTCGCGACACGTCCAGTAGACGACGACATCGCCACGAGGCTGCTGCAATGTGTGACCTTCGTTGAGGCTGATCCGAAGGATCCTCCCTCGTTCGACCGCCTGCGCGAGCACCTCGATACGCTCGAATGCGCGCAGGACACCGGCGGCAACCGGCTGTTCTATCTGGCAACGCCGCCCGCCGCGTTCGCGCCCACCGCGCGCGAGCTCGGACGCACCGGCATGATGAAGGAGAACGGCGCCTGGCGGCGCCTCGTGATCGAGAAGCCGTTCGGCACCGACCTCGCGTCGGCCAAAGCGCTGAACGCCGAACTCCTGAACATCATGACCGAGCACCAGATCTACCGGATCGATCACTATCTCGGCAAGGAGACGGTGCAGAACATCCTGGTGCTACGCTTCGCAAACGGCATGTTCGAGCCGATCTGGAATCGCAACCACATCGACCACGTCCAGATCACGGTGGCGGAGAAGCTCGGCGTCGGCCATCGCGGTGGCTTCTACGATGCCACCGGCGCACTGCGCGACATGGTGCCGAACCATCTGTTCCAGTTGATGTCGCTGGTCGCGATGGAGCCCCCGGCACGGTTCGACGCGCATTCCGTGCGCTCCGAGAAGGCCGAGGTGCTCACCTCGATCCAGCAGCCAAGCCGGGACGAGGCGCTGAGAAACTCGGTGCGCGCACAATATCTGGCAGGCCAGATCGGCGAGGACGAAATCACGGACTATCGCAAGACCGAGGAGGTCAAGCCCGGCAGCACCACGGAAACCTTCGTCGCGCTCAAGCTGATGATCGACAATTGGCGCTGGGCCGGCGTGCCGTTCTACTTGCGCACCGGCAAGGCGCTCGGCCACAAGCGGACGGAAGTGGCGATCAAGTTCAAGCAGGCGCCGCTGTCGATGTTCTCGGGCACGGACATCGACCGCCTGTCGCAGAACTTCCTCACCATCGGCATTGCGCCGACCGAGACCATCGAGCTGCAGTTCAACGCCAAGATTCCGGGGCCGAGCATCACCATCGACGGCGTCGAGATGAAATTCCGCTACGGCGACTATTTCCGTGTCGATCCCTCGACCGGCTACGAGACGCTGATCTACGACTGCATGATCGGCGACAACATCCTGTTCCAGCGCGCCGACGGCATCGAGGCCGGTTGGCAGGCGGTGCAGCCGTTCCTCGACGCCTGGAAGAGCGAGGGCGCCAATGGCATCGAGACCTATGAAGCCGGCAGCGACGGCCCGGCCTGCGCCGACGAACTGCTGCGGCGCGACGGACGAAGCTGGCGGAAATTTTCGTGATGGCGGCGGCCGACCAGCCGAAGCTGATCGTCGTCGCCGACGCCGAGGCGCTGGCGCAGGCTGCGGCCGAGCGAGTGATGGCGCGCATTGGCGCCAATCCCGGGCGGATCGCGATCTGCCTCACCGGCGGCTCGAGTCCGCAGAAGCTCTATCAATTGCTCGGCAGCGATGCCTGGCGCGGCAGGATTCCGTGGGACCGCGTGCACTGGTTCATCGGCGATGAACGCTTTGTGCCCGAGAGCGATCCGCTCAACAACATGGCGGTCGCTCGCGCGACCTTTCTCGACCGCAATGCGCCGTCCGGCCATATCCATTCGATCCCGACGACGGCCGAAAATCCCGATCGCAGCGCTGAGGCCTATGCGCGCGAGCTGCAGGCCTTCTACGGTGCCGAAAGCCTTGATCCGGGCCGTCCGCTGTTCGATCTCGTCCTGATGGGCGCGGGACCGGACGGCCACACCGCCTCGCTCTTTCCGGGCTATCCCGCGGTCGAGGAGACCCAGCGCTGGGTCGTGGGCGTCGCCAAGGCCAATGTCGCGCCGTTCGTGCCGCGGGTCTCGCTCACCCTGCCCGCGCTGGCGTCCTGCCACGAAATGCTGTTCGAGATTGCAGGGCATGACAAGCAGCCGATCTTGACGCGCCTGCTCAATGGCGAGACTCTGCCGGCTGTACGCGCGCGCTCGAATGGTGAGACCGTCTGGCTGGTCGACCAGGCCGCGCTTCCGGAGGAAATACGTGGCGGGCGTTGAAGCACCTTGTGCATTGATCGTGATGGGCGTGTCGGGCTCGGGCAAGAGCACGGTTGCGGAATTGCTCGGCAAACGTCTCGGCTGGCGGTTCGAGGACGGCGACAGCTTCCACCCCGCCAGCAATGTCGAGAAGATGCGGGCCGGCCATCCCCTCACCGACGAGGACCGCTGGCCCTGGCTCAACGCCATCGCCGACGAGATCGCCGGGGTTTGCGACAAGGGCGGGCATATCATCATCGCCTGCTCGGCGCTGAAGCACACCTATCGTGACGTGCTGTTGCGTGGACGCGACGACGTTCGCTTCGTCTTCCTGAAAGGCACCAAGGAGCTGATCGCCGAACGGCTCGCGCAGCGCAAGGGACACTTCATGCCGACCGGGCTGCTGACGAGCCAGTTCACGACGCTGGAGCCGCCCGAGGCAAGCGAGCACGTCATCACCGTCTCGATCGACGAATCCGTCGAGGCGATCGTGGACGGCGTCATCAGGCAATTGAAACTGGGCGGCGACAAACGCTGAGACCAAGAAACCTAAGGTCCTGCCATGACGAAAATATCACTGGTCGTCTCCGACGTCGACGGCACGCTGCTGACCAAGGACAAGACGCTGACCGAGCGCGCGAGGTCCGCGGTGCAACGGCTGCACCAGGCCGGCATCGGCTTCACCATTACCTCCAGCCGCCCCGCCATCGGCATGCGCTTCCTGATCGAGCCGCTGGCGCTGTGGCTGCCGGTCGGCCCGTTCAACGGCTCCTCGATCGTCGATCCCGAGATGAACCCGGTCGAGCAGCATCTGATCCCGGCGAGCGCGGCCGAACGGTCCCTGCAGATCCTCCGCGAATTCGGCGCCGACATCTGGCTGTTCACCACCGACAAATGGCTGATCGACAATTCGAACGGCAAATACGTGCCCCACGAGCAGCATACGATCCGCTCCGAGCCGACCATCGTGACGGATTTTACGCCCTACCTCGCCAGCGCCTGCAAGATCGTCGGCGCCAGCGCCGATGCGGCCGGGCTCGAGCGTTGCGAGAAGGCGATGCAGGAGGCGCTCGGTGGCGACGCGACCGCGGTACGGTCGCAGACCTACTACCTCGATATCACCCCGCCCGGCTTCGACAAGGGCACCTTCGTGCAGGCGATGGCCAAACGCCTCGGCATTGCCACCGACGCCGTCGCCACCATCGGTGACATGCAGAACGACCTCGCGATGTTCCGCGTCAGCGGCACCTCGATCGCGATGGGCAACGCCACCGACAGCGTCAAGGACCAGGCGACGCACGTCACCGCGACCAACGAGCAGGATGGCTTTGCGGAGGCAATGGAGATGATTTTGAAGCGGAATGGGGTGGGATAGACCGCCCATCAGTGCGCGACCTTGGGAATTGAGCAGCTAACTTTTCTGGGCGATGGCGCGCAGCTATTCAGGCAGGCGCTGCCATCCGATCAATTGCACCAGCTCAGGGCAATCCTGTCCCATCTGCCGCCGGATCATGCTGGACTGAGGCTACGAGGCGTCCAGGGGCTCGTACCCTTCCTAGCCGCGAGCGGACATATCGGAAGCTGCGCCGCGTCGGTGCTTGGCGAGGCTTGTCGTCCGGTCAGGGCCATCCTGTTCGACAAAACCGCCGCGACGAACTGGGCGCTGGGCTGGCACCAGGATCGCACCATCGCCGTGAAGGAACGCATCTCCGTCGATGGTTTCGAGACCTGGAGCGTCAAGAGCGGCATGCAGCATGTCGAGCCGCCCTTTGCGCTGTTGTCGGGCATGGTGACGTTGCGGGTCCATATCGATCCTGTTCCGGCCGGCAATGCGCCGCTGTTGATCGCGCCCGGATCGCACGAACTTGGCCGAATTGCCGAGGAGAATTTGAAGGACGTTGTCCGCCGTTGCGGCACGATCGCGTGTCTGGCCGATCCCGGCGACATCTGGCTCTACGCCACGCCAATTCTCCATGCATCGGATGCCGCGACCGTTCCGATGCATCGCCGCGTCCTGCAGGTGGACTTTGCCGTCGGCGAGCTCCCCGGCGGCCTGGAGTGGCTTGGGGTCTAGAAAAGGGCCGTCACTACTTCGACCGCTGCACCGCCGGCTTGTCGCACTCCTGCCGTGCAGCCGACAGATTATGCGCGGTGTTGATCAGTGCGATATGCGTCAGCGCCTGCGGGAAGTTTCCGGTCTGGCGCCGGGCGCCTGAATCATATTCCTCGGCTAGGAGACCGACGTCGTTGGCGATGCCGACGACGCGGTCGAGCAGGATTTGCGCCTTTTCGAGATCGCCCGCCAAGACATGCGCATCGGCCAGCCACAGCGTGCAGGCCAGGAAAGCGCCCTCGATCGGCTGCGTCTCCTCGGACACCTCGCGCGGATCGTGCCGCAGGACAAAACCGTCGCGCATCATGTGCTTCTCGACGGCCGCGATGGTGCCGCGGATGCGCGGGTCGCCCGCCGGCAGGAAGCCGACGGCCGGGAGCAGCAGCACGCTGGCGTCGAGCAGCTTTGAGCCATAGGACTCGACGAAGGCGTTTTCCTCGGCGTCAAAGCCCTTGTTGCAGACATCGCGATGAATGGCCTCGCGCAGCGCGCGCCAATGCAACAATGGCGCCTTGAAGCCAAAGGTCTCAGCGCTCTTGATGCCGCGGTCGAACGCGACCCAGGTCATCACTTTTGAGAAGACATAGTGCCTGGGCTGTCCCCGCCGCTCCCAGATGCCGTGATCGGGCTGGTCCCAGACCTCGGCGAGATGCTGGAGTACCGCGCATTCCAGCGACCAGGTCTCATCATCGAGTTGGAGCTTGGCCATGCGCGACTGATGGAAGGCGTCGATCAACTCGCCATAGACGTCGAGCTGGAGCTGCGCATGCGCGGCATTGCCGACGCGCACCGGCTGAGAGCCCTCATAGCCGTCGAGCCAGCCCGCCTCCCATTCCAGCAATCGCCGCTGGCCCCAGATGCCGTACATGATCTGCATGTTGGCCGGCGATCCGGCGGCTGCACGCAGCAACCAATTGTGCCAGGCCAGGGCTTCCTCGGTGTAACCCGAGTTCATCAGGGCCAGCAGCGTGAAGGTGGCATCGCGCAGCCAGCAAAAGCGATAGTCCCAATTCCTCGCGCCGCCGAGCTTTTCCGGCAGCGACGTGGTCGGCGCGGCGACAATGCCGCCGGTGGGAGCGAAGGTCAGCGCCTTCAGCGTGATCAGCGAGCGCATGACGAGATCGCGATACTCGCCGTCATGTGTCGAGCGGCCGCTCCACTCCTGCCAGTATTTTTCGGTCTCCTGAAGTGCGATCTCCGGATCGATCGCTTCAGGCGGATCGAGATGCGAGGGGCCGTAGGTCAGCACGAAGGGCACGGTCTCGCCGGCCTTCACCTCGAAATCGGAGACCGTGGTCATGTCCTCGCCGCGAGTCGTGGCCGGCGTGCGCAGCACCGTCATGTCCTGACCGGCGATCGCCAGCAGGGAATGGTCGATCCGGCGCACCCAGGGAATATCGACGCCGAAGCCGAAGCGGATGACGAGCTCCATCCGCATCTTCACCGTGCCCGTGAGGCCGCGCACAAGCCGCACGATGTCGGAGGCTTTGCCACGCGGCGGCATGAAGTCGATCAGTGCGACCGTGCCATTCTCAGTCTCGAAGCGCGTCTCGAGGATGAGGGTGTCGCCGAGATAGCGGCGCGAGATGCCGCTGACGTCGTCGGCCGGCGCGATCAGCCAGCGGCCGTTCTTGGGCGTGCCGAGGATGGCGGCAAAGCAGGCGTCGGAATCGAAAGCCGGCCAGCACAGCCAGTCGATCGAGCCGTTGCGTCCGACCAGCGCCGCGGTCTCGCAGTCGCCGATCAGCGCATAATCTTCGATCTTCTGGGACAATGTTTTGCGAGCCTGAAAAATCCCCGCGTATCAACGCCCGCCGATCAAGGAACGTTCCCGCGTCGCGGCCTTCAAAGCCGCGAGATCGACCTTCGAAGCGATCTTGTCGAGCGAAACAGGCAGGCGCTGGCGCCAGTTCGGATGCTCGTCGATCGTGCCGGGGATGTTGGGCTGGTCGAGCACGCCCAGCAGATCCTCCAGCGACACTGCCAGCAGGCGCGACGGCGTGCGCGAGAGGAAGGCGAGGACCGAATAGAGGTCGTTGGCGGTGATACCGTTCTCGCGCAGGACTTCGTCGAGCTGTCCCAGCGCATCCCATCGATCCTGTTCGTTCTCGCCGGGATCGAGCCCGAGCGAACGCTTGACCCTGAGATCGCTGAAGGAGCGCCAGCCCGCATAAGTGCAGAGATCATGCGTGTTCAGCGTGACCAGCGCGTTGGGCCGGTAGAAGTCGCTGTTGCGGAAACGGCCGGCATCATCGCGCTCGAACATCATGACGAGGTAGGACCAGATGCCGAAATCCTGCATGGTCTCGCGGAAACCTTCCGGCACGGTGCCGAGGTCCTCGCCGATCACGATGCACTTATGCGCCGTGCTCTCGCGCGCGATCGCGCCGAGCAGTGCCTCGAATGGCATTTGCACATAGGCGCCGTTATCAGGCTTGAAGCCGCGCGGCACGAGATAAAGTCGCTTCAGCCCGAGGACGTGATCGATCCGGATCGCTCCGGCATGGCGCATCGAGGACGCCAGCATGTCCGCAAACGGAACGAAGGACTGCGCTTCGAGGCCGCCGGCATTGAAGCCGGCGAGCCCCCAGTCCTGGCCCGCGGTGTTGAGCACGTCTGGCGGCGCGCCGACGGCGAGATGGCGGGAAATCGCCGTCTGCTCGTTCCAGGCATCGAAGCCGTTGGACTGCACGCCGACCGCGACGTCGAGATAGAGCCCGACGCGCATGCCGAGCTGGCCGGCCAACTCCTTGGCGGCCTGCAATTGGCTATCGGCCGTCCATTGCACGAATTCGACGAACTCGACCTCGTGCTTGTCGGGACCGTTGCGCAATTCCGCGCATTTGGCCTCATCCGGCTGCTGCCATTCCTGCGGCCATTCCCACCACGGCACCGTGAAGCGATGGCGCAGCACCTCGAAGCAGGCGAACCGGGACAACAACGGTGCGCGGTCGGCGCGGAAGGCGTCGAACTCGTTGCGGCGGACACCGCTCGCGCTTTTCACAAAGCTGTCAAAGGCGGCACGCAGGCCCAGCCATTTCAACGCCGCCATGTCGGCATAGGGGACGCGGTCGCCTTCGCGCAACCGTGCGGCGGTCGCGGTGGCATCAGGCACGAGATCGGTGGAATATTCCGGGATTGCCTCGACATCGATATAGAGCGGATTGAGAAACAGCCGGCTGTTCGGCGAATAAGGGCTGCAATCGGCCGGGTGATTATCGAACAACACGTGCAGCGGATTGAGCCCGACGCCGTCGGCGCCCAACTGCTTGGCGAGCCGAACGAGGCCGGCGAGATCGGTGAAATCGCCGATGCCCCAATTGCGGTCCGAGCGGATGCTGTAGAGCTGCACGGCGAGCAGCCAGCCACGGTCGAAATCGCCGCCAAAGGCGCGCTCGGGTGCCACGATCATGGGCACATCTTCCGTCGCACCTTCGGCATCGGTGAGTGTCAACCGGTGATAACCGAGCGGCAGGTCGGCGGGCCAAGCGATCACGGGCTCGCGCGTCTCGCCTTCCGCGATCACCTTTGCGTTGCCGGCGATTGTCCATTTCAGCGGCGGCGCGCCGATGGCCGCCAATTCGGTGCGCGCATGTCGCAAGGCGCGCACCACGACGGGCCCGTTGACGAAACGATAGACCCGCTTCTCCGGGAGGGCGTCGAGGATGGATTTGAGCGCCTCGGGCGCGGTGACCCGCAACTTTCCGAGGGCATCGACGAATTCGGACTGAACGCCCTTGATCTGGGCTTGAGCTAAAAGATCCATTCGGCACGCAGCTTGCAAGCCAATATCTGGCCGGGGGCATCGATTTTAACGAGGTCGCGGAAGAGGTTAGTCAGGGGTAACTCGCAAACCGCGCCTGCTGTTCCCTGGGGAACCAATGACATACAAGCGGCTTTCTATATAGGTACCAAGCGTAGGTTCCCGACAAGGGAAACGGGCCCCTGCACTCTTGTCAATGGCATCACCGTGAACAAGACAATTCAAACTGTCGAGAGTGCCGCAGCCGGCAGCACTTTCATCATCGAGGACGTCTATCCCTTGGTCGACGGCGGCCGCTTCGCCGTGAAGCGGATCGCGGGCGAGCGCGTCGAAGTCTGGGCCGACATCTATCGTGATGGCGACGCCGTGGTCAGTGCAGCGCTGATCTGGCGCCGCGAGCAGGACCGGGAATGGCGGAGCGAGCCGATGATCCATCACGGCAATGACCGCTGGTCCGGCGCGTTCACGCCGGTCGAGCCCGGCCAATATGTCTACGCCATCGAAGCCTGGACCGACGAATTCGCCACTTGGCGTCATGGAATGGAGCGAAAGCAGCTGACAGGCGCCGATGTCACGATCGATGCGATTGAGGGTGCCGGCCTTCTGACCAAGGCGCATGGCGCGCGGCAGGACGCCGCAGCCCTCATCGTCAGGCAGTGCGAGGATTATCTTCAGAGCGGCGATGTCGCCTCGCTGCTTGCAGCCGATCTCGGCGAAGCCATGGCCGACAGCCAGTCGCGGCCCGACCTTACCCGCTCGCAAAACTTCCCGCTGATCATCGACCGCGACAAGGCCCGCTGCGGCGCCTGGTATCAGATGATGCCACGCAGTCAGAGCCAAGACTTCAGCCAGGTCGCCGGCCGGCACGGCACGCTCCGCGACTGCATCGCGCGCGTGCCCGACATCGCCGCGATGGGTTTTGACGTGCTCTACTTCACGCCGATCCACCCGATCGGCAAGACCCGCCGCAAGGGCCGCAACAATGCGCCGGTGGCGAGCGAAGGCGATCCTGGTTCGCCCTACGCGATCGGCGCCGCCGAGGGCGGACACGACGCGCTGCATCCCGAGCTCGGCACGATCGAGGATTTTCGCGCGCTGGTCGCGACGTGTCTTGAGTACGGCCTCGAGCTGGCGCTCGACTTTGCCGTGCAATGCTCGCCGGACCATCCCTGGCTGGCACAGCATCCGGAATGGTTCAAATGGCGGCCGGATCGCTCGGTGCGGACGGCGGATGGTCCGTATTCGGACATCGTCATCCCCGATTTTGCCTCCGTCGACAGGGCCGGGCTGTGGAATGCGTTCCGCGATACCATGCTGTTCTGGATCGACCATGGCGTCACGATCTTTGCCATCGACAATCACGACACCGCGCCACTTCCGTTCTGGGAGTGGCTGATCGGCGACATCCGCCGTCGGCATCCCGAGGTAATCCTGTTCTCCAAAACATATGCGCGGCCGAAGCCGATGAAGGGCCTCGCCAAGCTCGGCTTTGCGCAGTCTTTCAGCTATTTCCCCTGGCGCACGGCCAAGTGGGAGCTTGAGCAATATTTTGCGGAGCTGACACGCTATCCCGAGAGGGATTTTTATCGGCCGAACCTGTTCGTGAACACGCCGGATTTATTGCCCTATCATCTCCAGAGCGGTGAGCCCTGGGCGTTCAAATCCCGCGTCGCGCTGGCGGCGACGCTGTCCGGCAATTTCGGTATCTTTGGCGGATTCGAACTGCTGGAGCACGAGGCTGTGCCCGGCCGCGAAGAATACCTCGATTCCGAAAAGTACCAGATCAAGCAGCGCGACTGGGACAAGCCCGGCAACATCAAGCCTTACATCACAGTACTCAACCGTATCCGCAACGACAACGCAGCGCTTCGGCAGACGGCGGATTTGCGCTTCCTCGGCATCGAGGACGGCGAGACGATCGCCTTCGCCAAGGAGGCGGCCGACGCGACCAACACCGTCGTTGTCGTCATCGCCCTCTCGCGCCATGTGCGCGAATTCTGGTTGCCGCTCGGCGACCTCACCATCGACGCCGGCGGCGAACGCCGCCCCGTCACCGCCCTCGAAAATCTCCTGACAGGCGAACAGTCCCGCATCGAATGGGGCGGGATCAAATTGCGTATCGATCCCGACCGCGATCCGGCGCTGCTGTTCCGCTGCCTGGCGTAAGGATCACGCCATGAATGTATTGTCTTCCGTCGACACCAAGAAGGCCGAGGCTGCAGAGACCGTGGACGAGCTCTGGTACAAGGACGCCATTATCTATCAACTTCACGTCAAGGCGTTTGCCGACAGCAACAATGACGGCATCGGCGACTTCGCCGGGCTGACCGAGAAGCTGCCCTATCTCCAGGAGCTCGGCGTCACCGCGCTGTGGCTGCTGCCGTTCTATCCTTCGCCCGGCCGCGACGACGGCTACGACATCGCCGACTACGGTTCGATCAATCCCGATTTCGGGACGATGAAGGATTTCAAGCGTTTCATCCAGGAAGCGCAGAAGCGCGGCCTGCGCGTCATCACCGAGCTCGTCGTCAACCACACCTCGGACCAGCACGACTGGTTCAAGCGCGCCCGCCGCAGCCCGGCGGGCTCGAGCGCCCGCGACTGGTATGTCTGGAGCGACAACGACCAGAAATACCAGGGCACGCGGATCATCTTCACCGACACCGAGAAATCCAACTGGACCTGGGATCCCGAGGCCGGCGCCTTCTACTGGCATCGCTTCTTCTCGCACCAGCCCGATCTCAATTTCGACAATCCGCGCGTCGTCAGCGCGCTCATCCAGGTGATGAAGCGCTGGCTCGATGCCGGCGTCGACGGATTCCGCCTCGACGCCATTCCTTATCTCTGCGAACGCGACGGTACCAATAACGAGAACCTCCCCGAGACACATGCCATCATCAAGCGCCTGCGCCAGGAGCTGGACTCCTACTCCAAGGGCAAGCTGCTGCTGGCCGAGGCCAATCAATGGCCGGAGGACGTGCAGGAATATTTCGGCCGTGGCGACGAATGCCACATGGCCTATCACTTCCCGCTGATGCCGCGCATCTACATGGCGATTGCGCAGGAAGACCGCTTCCCGATCACCGACATTTTGCGCCAGACGCCGGACATTCCCGCGAGCTGCCAATGGGCGCTGTTCCTGCGCAACCATGACGAGCTGACGCTGGAAATGGTCACCGACGTCGAGCGCGACTATCTCTGGACCACTTACGCCAACGACCCGCGCGCCCGCATCAATGTCGGCATCCGCCGGCGCCTCGCGCCGCTGATGGACAATGACCGCCGCAAGATCGAGCTGATGAACTCGCTGTTGCTGTCCTTCCCCGGTACGCCGATCATCTATTACGGCGACGAGATCGGCATGGGCGACAACATCTATCTCGGCGATCGCAACGGCGTGCGCACGCCAATGCAGTGGAGCCCCGACCGCAATGGCGGCTTCTCCCGCGCTGATCCCGCCCGCCTCTACGCGCCGCCGATCATGGACCCCGTCTATGGCTATGATTCGGTGAACGTCGAGGCGCAGTCGCGCAGCCTGTCGTCGCAGCTCAACGCGACCAAGCGGCTGATCTCGGTACGCAAGTCGACGCTGGCCTTCGGCCGCGGCACCATGACCTTCATCCGACCGTCCAATCGCGCGGTGCTGGCCTATGTCCGGCAGTATCGCGATGAGGTGATCCTCTGCGTCGCCAACCTCTCGCGCGCCGCACAGGCGACCGAGCTCGATCTCTCGCCGTGGACGGACCGCATTCCGCAGGAAATGCTCGGCCGCACGCGTTTCCCTGCGATCGGCGAACTGCCCTACATGATCACGCTCGGGCCCTACGGCTTCTACTGGTTCCAGCTCACCGAGCGCGACAAGTCCGAGCCGGTGACGCCGCGCGCGGTGCCGGAATTCGAGACGCTGGTCGTACCGGTCAATTCGAACTGGGTATCGCTTGCGCGGGAGCGCGGCATGTTCGAGCGCGACGTGCTGCCGGGCTTCCTGTCGCGGACACGCTGGTACCCCGAGCACAATCCCAAGCACATCAAGGCCACCCTGACCTCGGCGGTGCCCTTCAGCGACATCGGCGACAACAGACCCTGGATCGCGTTTTTCGAGACCACACAGGACGATGTGACTACGCGCTACGTGCTGCCCATGCAAATCGAATGGGTGCGCTTCGACCGCGAACGCTTCAACCCGAAAGCCCTCGCCGCCGTGCGCCAGGGCGCGCGCGAGGGCACGCTGCTCGACGTCGCGACCGAGCAGATCTTCATCGGGCTGTTCCTGCGTGGTCTTTCGCAGAACCTGGTGGTGGACGAGAACAATCTGCGGCTGGAATTCAAAGCGACCAGCCGGTTCGCCGACTACACCATCAAGGAGCCCGGACGCATCCGCGCGATCGAGCAGTCGAACAGCACGGCGCTGGTCGACAACCAGTATGTCGCAAAAATCTATCGCCATCTCGAAAGCGGCATCAATCCCGAGATCGAGATCGGCTGCTACCTCACCGAGATCGCGCGCTTTGCAAACGCTCCGGCGCTGCTTGGCAGCGTCGAGCTGGTTGAGGGCGATAGCCACAGCGCGCTCGGCGTATTGCACGCCTATGTCGAGAATCAGGGCGACGGCTGGGCCGTCACCAACGGCTATCTCGACCGCTATATCGACGAGCAGCGGCTGGCGCTGGTGGACGAAGCGCGCCGCGAGACGCAGGAGCAGGCACCCTATCTGCACTTCATGGCGCAGATCGGCCGGCGCCTCGCCGAACTGCATGTGGCGCTCGCTGCCGCAAAGGCCGAAAATCTCGCGCCGGAGCCGATCGGCTCCGCACACACCAGGCGCTGGGTATCCGACCTCAAGGCACGGGCCGAGCGGGTTTTCGAACGGCTCGCCGACAGAAGCGACGGCCTGCGCGAGGGCGATCGTGCCCTGATCGACCAACTGGCCGCGGTCCGCGCGACCCTGTCGGACCATCTGAATGCGCTCTTGCCATCCGGCATCGCTGGGTTGAACATCCGTCATCATGGCGACTTCCGCCTCGGGCAAACTCTGATCGTGAAGGACGACATCTTCATCATCGATTTCGACGGCGATCCGCGCCTGCCGCTGGCCGATAAGCGGCGCAAGCTGCCTGCCGCGCGTGACGTCGCCGGCCTGATCCGCTCGATTGATCTTTCGGTTAACGCGGCGCTTAACCGGGCGCTCTCGGGTGGGACTCTAGAGCAGGGCCGGCTCACCGCCGCGCTCGGGAAATGGCGCGAACGCGCCACCGCGACGTTCCTGTCCGCCTATCGCGAGGCCATGACCGATCGGCTTCTGTGGCCGCAAGACCGGCAGGCCGCGGACGGCATGTTAAGGTTTTTCCTGCTTGATCAAGCGTTCGACGAAGTAGAGTACGAACTGCTCCACCGGCCGGAGGGGCTCCATGCGCCGCTGACCAGCCTGCTTCGCATCCTGTCCAGTGCCGAGAGCGAAGCCCATGCCTAAACTGCCAGCCGAGGCCTACGCGATCATCGAGGGCCGCCACTCCGATCCCTTCCATTATCTCGGACTGCATCCCGAGGGCGGCAAGAGCGTGGTGCGTGCGTTTCTGCCCGAGGCCTCCAATGTCGAGGCGGTCGGCGAGCATGGCGAGGTGGCCCAGCTCGACCGCGTCCACGCTTCAGGCCTGTTTATCGGCGCTCTACCGAACGGCTCCAAGCGCTACCAGCTCCGCGCAAAATTCGGTGACAGCGTCGTCGAGTTCGAGGACGCCTATCGCTTCCCGCCGATCCTGACCGACTTCGATCTCTATCTGCTCGGCGAAGGCACGCATCAGCGGCTCTACGACAAGCTCGGCGCGCATCCGATGACACTCGAGGGTATCGACGGCATCGGCTTCGTGGTGCTGGCGCCGAATGCGCGACGCGTCGCCGTGGTCGGCGATTTCAATTTCTGGAACGCGCGGCGCCATCCCATGCGCGTGCGCGGCGCCGGCTATTGGGAATTATTCATTCCGCACGCCAAGGCGGGCGATCACTACAAGTTCGACATCATTGGCCCGCACGGCCATCAGCTGCCGATGAAATCCGATCCGCTCGCATTTGCGGCCGAAGTCCGTCCGAAGACGGCGTCGATCGTGTTCGACGAAGCGCATCTTCGGCGGCCACGCCCGGCGCCTGATGGCATCAATGCGCTGTCGGCGCCGATGTCGATCTATGAGGTCCATCTCGGCTCGTGGCGGCGCAAGAACGGCGATGAATGGCTGACCTATCGCGAGCTGGCCGAGCAGCTGCCGGCCTATGCCCGCGACATGGGCTTCACCCACCTCGAATTCCTGCCCGTCAGCGAGCACCCGTTCGACGGCTCCTGGGGCTATCAGCCGACCGGCCTCTACGCGCCAACCAGCCGCTTTGGCACGCCTGAGGATTTTGCAGCGCTGGTCGATGCCTGCCACCGCGAGGGCGTCGGCGTGCTGCTCGACTGGGTGCCCGGCCACTTCCCCGACGATCCACACGGGCTCGGCCAGTTCGACGGCACTGCTGTCTACGAGCATGCCAATCCGCTTCAGGGACGCCACCTCGACTGGGGCACGCTGATTTACAATTATGGCCGCACCGAAGTGACGAACTTTCTGGTGTCGAACGCGCTGTTCTGGCTTGAGCGCTACGCCATCGACGGTTTGCGCGTCGATGCCGTCGCCTCCATGCTCTATCTCGACTACAGCCGTCCGCCCGGTGCCTGGATTCCGAACCAGTATGGCGGCCGCGAAAACATCGAGGCGGTCGCATTCCTGCGCCGCTTCAACACCGAGCTGTTCGCACGCTTCCCGCAGGCGACCACGGCAGCCGAAGAATCCACCGCATGGCCGCAGGTCTCGCGCCCGGTCGAATTCGGCGGGCTCGGCTTCGGCTACAAGTGGAACATGGGCTGGATGCACGACACGCTGAACTACATCAGCAAGGATCCCATCCACCGCAAGCATCATCACGGCGACATCCTGTTCGGCCTGCACTACGCGTTCTCGGAGAACTTCATCCTGCCGCTGTCGCATGACGAGGTCGTGCACGGCAAACGCTCGATCCTCGGACGCATGCCCGGCGACGAGTGGCAGCGTTTTGCGAATTTGCGCGCCTATTACAGCTTCATGTTCGGCCATCCCGGCAAGAAGCTGCTGTTCATGGGCGCGGAAATCGCGCAAAGCCGCGAATGGAATCACGACCAATCGCTCGACTGGCACCTGCTCGAATACAAGACCCATTCCGGCATCCAGGCGCTGATCCGCGATCTCAACCGGCTCTATCGCGCGGTGCCGGCGTTGCATCAGATGGATTGCGATCCGGCCGGCTTCGAATGGCTGATCACGGATGACGCCAACCGCAACGTCTTCGCCTGGCTGCGCAAGGGAATTGACGAGCACGCGCGGTGCCTGGTGATCGTCAACTTCTCCCCCAACGTCTATCGCAACTACCGCGTCCCCGTACCCTTTGCCGGCAAGTGGAAAGAAGTGTTCAACTCGGACTCCGCCCATTATGGCGGCACCAATGTCGGGAACATCGGCGAGGTCCATACCGTTGACGGCAAGACGCCCGAGCTTCGCCTCACCATCCCGCCGCTCGCCGCGATCTTCCTCGTTCCGGAAAGCTGACATATGCGCCTGACTGCTGGATCGCCCGCACGCCTCGGCGCAAGCTGGGACGGACGCGGCACCAATTTCGCGCTGTTCTCGGCTAATGCGCAAAAGGTCGAGCTCTGCCTGTTCGACCCGCAGGGGCGACGCGAGCTCGAACGTATCGAATTGCCGGAGCGTACCGAGGACGTCTGGCACGGCTATCTCAACGACGTCTCGCCGGGCCAGCTCTACGGCTATCGCGTGCACGGCCCCTACGAGCCCGAGCACGGCCACCGCTTCAATGCCAACAAGCTGCTGCTCGACCCCTATGCCAAGCGGCTCTCAGGGCGGCTGGTCTGGAGCGACGCGCATTTCGCCTACCGCACCGGCTCACCGCGCGAGGATCTCTCGTTCGACCGGCGCGACAACGCGCGCGGCATGCCGAAGGGCGTCGTCGTCGACGAGACTTTTAATTGGGGCCGGCGCGAGATCCGCCCCAATATTCCTTGGGAAGACACCATCATCTACGAGGCTCACGTCAAGGGCCTGACGCAAAAGCGCGACGACGTGCCGCCGAATCTGCGCGGCACCTATGGCGGGCTGTCGTCGCCGGCGATGATCGAGCACCTGAAGAAGCTCGGCGTCACCACGGTGGAGCTGCTGCCGATCCACGCCTTCGTCGACGACCGGGTTCTGGTCGAGAAGAAGCTCGCCAATTACTGGGGCTACAACACGCTGTCCTTTTTCGCGCCGGAGGCGCGCTACGCCCAGGACAATGCGCTCGATTCCTTTCGCACCACGGTGGCACGGCTGCACGATGCCGGCATCGAGGTGATGCTCGACGTCGTCTACAACCACACCGCGGAGGGCAACCATCTTGGTCCGACGCTATGCTATCGCGGCATCGACAACGCCTCCTATTACTGGCTGAACCGCGAGAACCCGCGCTATTACGACGACTTCACCGGCTGCGGCTCGTCGGTGAACCTCACCCATCCGCGCGTGCTCCAGATGGTGATGGATTCGCTGCGCTACTGGGTCGAGGTCTGCCATGTCGACGGCTTCCGCTTCGATCTCGCCACCACGCTCGCGCGCGGAGCCAACGGCTATGATCGCGGCATTTCGTTCCTGACCGCGATCCGGCAGGACCCGGTGCTGGCGACTGTGAAGCTCGTCGCAGAACCTTGGGATCTCGGTCTCGGCGGCTACCAGGTCGGCGCATTCCCCTCGCAATGGTCGGAGTGGAACGACCGCTATCGCAGCGCCATGCGGCGCTACTGGAGCGGCGAAGGCAGTCTGATCGGCGATGTCTCCAGCCGCATGACCGCGTCCTCCGACCTGTTCAACCATGACGGACGACGGCCGCGCGCCAGCATCAACCACATCACGGTGCACGACGGTTTCACGCTGGCCGATCTCTTCAGCTATAACGAGAAGCACAACGAGGCCAACGGCGAGGACAATCGCGACGGCTCCAGCGACAACCACAGCAACAATTGCGGTGTCGAGGGCCCGACCGACGATCCCGGGATCATCGCCCTGCGGCGGCAGCTTCGCAAGAACGTGCTGGCCTGCCTGATGCTGGCGCAGGGCGTTCCGCTGATGCTTGCCGGCGACGAGGTCGGCAATTCGCAATCCGGCAACAACAATGCCTATTGCCAGGACAACGAGGTCGGCTGGGTCGGCTGGGACAATCTCGGCAAGGACGGCGACGACATGGTCGATTTCGTCGCCGATCTCGCCGACATTCGCCGCCGCTTCTCGCAGCTTCGCAGCCACCGCTGGCTCGACGGCCGGCCCAAGGACGGTCTCTCCTACGGCGCACTGTGGCTGACGCCCGCGGGCGACGAGATGACGGAGAACGACTGGAAATTTCCGGAAGGGCGGTTCCTCTCCTATGTGATGGGGCCGATGGAACCGGGGAGCGCCGCGATCTTTATCGTACTGAACGCCGCCCCCGAAGAGATTGCATTCAGATTGCCCAAAATGCCCGAATACAAGAGCTGGCAACAGATCCTGAACACGACGGATGCCAAGCTGAACAGTGTTGATTTTCTGCCCGGAAGCGACAGCAAGGCGCCGCCGCGCTCCGTGCTCGCTTTCGCGGGGGCGCTATGAGGCCGTCATTCGGGGCGCGGCCGACGAAAGACGGCGTATCGTTCCGGCTGTGGGCGCCCGCTGCGCGACGCGTCGATCTGCTGCTCGAGCGAAGGCACACGATGCAGCGCCGGCAGGATGGCTGGTATGTCGCCGAGATTGCCGGCCTGAATATCGGCAGCGGTTACAAATTCAGGATCGATGACGAGATCGACGTGCCCGATCCCGCCTCTGCTTTCCAGCCCAAGGACGTGTTCGGCCCGAGCGAGGTGATCGATCATGATTCCTTCGCGTGGCGCGCGCAAGATTGGCGTGGGCGCCCCTGGGAAGAGACGGTGCTGATCGAAACCCATGTCGGCACCTTCACGCGTGATGGCACCTACCGCGCCATGATCGACAAGCTCGATCATCTCGCAGCAAGCGGCATCACCGCGCTGGAATTGATGCCGCTGGCCGATTTCGCCGGCCGCCGCGGCTGGGGCTATGACGGCGTGCTGTGGTACGCGCCCGACAATGCCTATGGCCGTCCCGAAGATCTGAAGACGCTGATCGACGAAGCGCATCTGCGCGGGCTGATGGTGTTTCTCGACGTCGTCTACAATCACTTTGGTCCCGAAGGAAATTATCTCGGCCGCTATGCGCCAACCTTCTTCACCGACGCGCACACGCCCTGGGGCAGCGCGATCGACTATCGCGTGCCGCAGGTCCGCGCCTTCGCGGTCGAGAACGCGCTGTCCTGGTTGACAGATTATCGCTTCGACGGCCTACGGCTGGATGCCGCCAACCACATCCTGGCACTTCCCGGCGAGCAATCGATGCTGCACGATCTCAGCGTCGCCGTCGGCGAGCTTGCCAAGGCAACGGGACAACATATCCATCTCGTGCTGGAGAACGGCGACAACCGCGCCAGCATGCTGGATGCCGCGCAGGAGCCGCCGAACGGCAAATATCGCGCGCAGTGGAACGACGATTATCACCACGCCTGGCATGTAATGCTGACCGGAGAGCTCGGCGGCTATTACGCGGATTACCAGACGCCGCGCATGGATCTTGCGCGCGCGTTCGCCTCGGGTTTCGTCTACCAGGGTGAAATCTCGGAATTCTGGGGCAAGAAGCCACGTGGTGAAGCGAGCGGCGAGCTGCCGCCGGCGACCTTCGTCAACTTCCTGCAAAACCACGACCAGATCGGCAACCGGCCGCTCGGCGACCGACTCGAAAGCCTGGCATCACCGCAGCAGATCGAAGCCGCGCTTGCGGTGACGTTGCTCGCGCCGATGGTGCCGATGCTGTTTCAGGGCGAGGAATGGGGTTCGACAGCACCCTTCCCGTTTTTCTGCGATTTCCAGGGGGGACTTGCCGACGCCGTGCGCAAGGGGCGCAAGCAGGAATATGCCTGGGCCTACGAGAAATATGGCGACGAGGTGCCGGATCCGCTCGATCCCGCAACGATGCAATCGGCTGTGCTCGACTGGACTGGCCGCAAGCCGGAGCAGGAGGCGCGGCTCGCGCTGGTGCGCGAGTTGCTCGCGCTCCGCCGCAAAGAGATCGCGCCGCGGCTGAACGGTGCGAGCTTCGGCGATGCGGCTGCGGCCGATAATGGCTTGCTGACGGCGCATTGGCGCATGGGCGACGGCACGACGCTGAGCCTGACCGCTAATTTGTCTGACAAGGACATCACTTATTCCGGCAAGGCTCCGGGCGCGCCGATCTGGGGCGGCATGACCGGCGATCGGCTTCCGCCGTGGTCGGTAATCTGGCATCTCGGAGGTTAGCATGCCTCCTGCCATTCCTCTTGCGACTTACCGGCTCCAGCTCACCGCGGATTTCGGTTTCGACAAGGCCGCTGCCGTCGTGCCTTATCTCAAGGCGCTCGGGATCACGCATCTCTACACCTCGCCGGTGATGAAGGCGCGCAAAGGCTCGACCCACGGCTACGACACCGTCGATCACAGCCAGTTCAATCCCGAGCTCGGCGGCGAGGCCGGTTTTACGCGGCTGAGCGAAGCGCTGATCAAGCACGACCTCGGCCTCATCATCGATTTCGTGCCGAACCATGTCGGCGTGCATTTTGCCGACAATCCCTGGTGGCTGGACGTGCTGGAATGGGGCCAGGCCTCGCCCCACGCGGTGTCTTTCGATATCGACTGGGATCAATTGGCCTACCGCGCCCGCGGCGGCGTGCTGCTGCCGATCCTCGGCTCGTTCTATGGCGAGGCGCTCGAACGCGGCGACATCGAGCTGCGCTACGATCCCGACGAAGGCAGCTTTTCGTCGTGGTATTTCGAGCATCGCCTGCCGATCGCGCCGGAACGCTATGGCGAATTGCTGCGCATGATCGTGAAGGAAGCGGAAGCCGCCGAGACCGAGGCTGGCAAACGCCTGCTCTCGCTCGCGGCACGCTACACCGGATTACGCCGTCCCAACCGCAAGGAAGCGCCCGGCTTCAAGGCGGAGCTAAAGCAGATTGCGGACGCTGCGGATATCATCGCGCGCGGCCTCGCAGCCTACCGCACCGGCAAGGACCGCCCGGCGCAGACACTGGCGCTGCATCACCTGCTGGAGCGGCAGCACTACAAGCTCGGACACTGGCGGCTGGCGTCCAGCGACATCAACTATCGCCGCTTCTTCGACGTCAATGGGCTCGCGGGCCTGCGCGTCGAGGACGCGGGCACGTTCGCCGCCACGCATGGGTTGGTGAAGCAGCTCGTTGCCGACGGCAAGCTTCAGGGCATCCGCCTCGATCACATCGACGGCCTGCGCGATCCTGCGCAATATTGCCAGCGGCTGCGCCGGCTGGTGCGCGATGCGCAAGGCAACACCAAACCGTTCTACACGGTGATCGAAAAGATCCTGTGCGAGCACGAGCGCCTGCCACACTTCGCCGGCGTCCAGGGCACCACCGGCTATGAGTGGATGAACGTCATCACGCAGGTGCTGGTCGATGCCAAGGGGCTGGAGGCGCTGGACGAGACCTGGCGGCAGATCAGCAACCGCCCGCCGCGGCTGGCGCCTTACGTCAAGGACGCCAAGCGGCGCGTGCTGGAGACGCTGCTGACCAGCGAATTCACCGTGCTGACGCGGCTGCTCGCGCGCATCGCCAACGGACACTACTCGACCCGCGATTTTTCCGCAGACAGTTTGCGGCAGGCGCTCGAACTCTATGTGCTGCATTTCCCGGTCTACCGCACCTATCTCACGCATAGTGGCCCGACCGCGCTCGACCGCAAGCTGATCGACGATACCATCGCGCGCGCGCGCGGAGAATGGTTCGCCGCGGACGAAGGCATTTTCGACTTCCTGCGCGATGCGCTGACCATGGACCTGCTCAAACCCGGCCGCCCACCGCACAGCACCCCACGGGTTCGCCGCTTCGCGCTGAAGGTTCAGCAATTCACCGGGCCGATGATGGCGAAGTCGCTCGAGGACACCGCGTTCTACCAGTTTCACCGGCTGCTCGCGCTCAACGAAGTCGGTGGCGATCCCGCCAGCGCGGGCCTCACCATTCCCGCCTTCCACGAGGCCATGCGGGCCCGCGCCAAGGAATGGCCGCAGGGGATGACGGCGACCGCGACCCACGACACCAAGCGCGGCGAGGACGCGCGGGCGCGGATCGCGGCGTTGAGCGAGATTCCCGGCGAATGGACCAGCGCGGTGTCGCGCTGGAAGGTGCTGAACGCGCCACACCTTGCGCTCAACGGCAATCTGCGCGCGCCGTCGGCGACGTTCGAATACATGCTCTACCAGACCCTGCTCGGCGCCTTGCCGCTCCAGGGACCGGTCGATGCCGGATTCGTCGAGCGCATCCAGGCCTATGCGTTGAAGGCCGCGCGCGAGGGCAAGGAAGAAACGAGCTGGCTCAATCCGCATGACGCCTATGAGAGCGGCATCAAAGGCTTCATCGAGAAGATTCTCGATCCCGCGCTATCGGGCGAATTTTTGGAGGCGCTGCAGACGTTAGCGCGCCGCGTCGCGCTGCTCGGCGCGCTGAACGCGCTGAGCCAGCTTACGCTGAAGGCCACCCTGCCCGGCGTCCCCGACTTCTACCAGGGCACCGAATTCTGGGACCTTTCGCTGGTCGATCCCGACAACCGCCGCCCCGTGGATTTTGCTGCTCGCCACGCAGCCCTGGCGTCACTGGAAGCGCCGGATTGGCGCGCCTTGATCAAGAGCTGGCCGGACGGCCGGATCAAGCTGGCCTGGACGCGGCACCTCCTCGAGCTGCGCAATGAGCTCGCCAACGTCTTTGCGCAAGGCGATTACCAGCCGCTCGAGGTGCGCGGCGCGCACGCAGATCACGTCATCGCCTTCGCGCGCCGGCACGGCCGCGCCGCGGCGATCGTGGTGGTCGGGCGCCAATTCGCACCGTTCACGCAGGCGGGGCGGGAATGGCCTGCGCTCGAGGCTCTCGACGCCATCATCGACATCACCGGATACACCGCACCGGGCCTCGCGGGCAATGAACTGCCGCTCGGGCAGGCTCTCCGCGACTTTCCCGCCGGAATCATCGAGGCGCGCGCAGCGAGTGCCATCAGGCCTGCCCGGCAGCGCGCGCGCGCCTGAGATCTACTTTCCATCATCCTTGGTCAGCAGAAGCTGCCCGCGCTTGCGGATGGTCGCCTGCGCCATCTCGGCAAAGCGCTGCAACAGCCACGGCAGCACGACCTGCACCTTGACGTGATCGTCGGCGACATCGACCTGCCCGCTCGCGATCTGACCGAGTGCGCGGATGCGGAAGTTCAAGGTATCGCCGCTCCAGCGCTCTTCTTCGACCTGCATCACGGGAATGCTCGCTGCGGCGCGGCCGAGCCCGGTCTTGAGCCGGCGCACGGCCTCCTCGCGGCCGAGCTTATGTGGAATGGAGACGACAAGCGGTGCTGACATGATTCCTGCCTGTGGCGATTGATCCTCACATAGTCATGCCGGTAGGACGCGCAAAGGTTCCATGCAAGTTGGTCGTACAACCGGTGTTTCATCGGCGGAACTTTAAAACCTGCGGCAAGTTGCCCTCGCACCACGGGACAGGTGCAAGCGACCCTTTCAACAAAGGGCTGGAGGAGATTGTTATGTCTATCGGTACGATCATTCTGATCATCTTGGTCATCGCGCTGCTCGGCGGCTTCAGCGGCGTCGGCGGCGGGCCGTTCTACGGCACCGGCTATTACGGCGGCGGCGGCCTCGGGCTTGTCATCGTCATCCTGCTGATCTTGCTGTTGCTCGGACGGATCTAGGCGAGAGCTCGTAGGACCTCGTAGGGTGGGTTAGCCGAAGGCGTAACCCACCTCTTTGGTCTCCGCGGAAGCAGAAGTGGTGGGTTACGCTAGCGGACTGCGCTCCGCGCAGCCGCGAGCTAACCCACACTACTTCATTTTCCCCGCCAACTTCTTCATCGCCGCCTTGATCGACGCGGCCGCATCGTCATAACCCTCCCACGCCTTCGACCGCGCCAGCAGGCCGGGCACAGTCCTCACCGTATATCGCTTCGGATCGAGATCGCCCTTCACCTGCGCCCAGGTCACCGGCATCGACACTGTCGCGCCATCGCGCGCACGCGGCGAGAGCGGCGCCACCGCCGTCGCCAGCCGATCGTTGCGCAAATAATCCAGAAAAATCTTCCCGTTGCGCAGCTTCTTGGACATGTTGAGCAGATAGCGCTCGGGCTCGTCATCGGCCATCCACTGGCAAACGCCTTGCGCGAACGCTTTTGCCTCTTTCCAGCTCACCTTGTCGCGCGCGCCGTGAAGCAGCGGCACCACCACGTGCAGGCCCTTGCCGCCGGTGGTCTTGCAAAAACTCTCCATGCCGACGTCAGTGAGGCGTTGCCGCATCTCCTTGGCAGCGTCGACGACATCGGCGAACTCGACATCCGGCGCGGGATCGAGATCGAACACCAGACGGCCGGGCGTGTCGTAGGCGTCAGGTGCGCAATTCCAGGGATGCAGCTCGACGCCGCCGATCTGCGCGACGGCAGCAAGCCCCTCGACGCGATCGATCTGCAAATACGGCTTCCGATCGCCAGACACTTTTGCAAGCTCAAGCAGGTTCGACGTGCCCTGCATGGCATGCCGCTGGAAGAACTTTTCGCCGCCGATACCATCAGGGGCGCGAAGGATCGAGCATGGGCGGCCCTTGATATGCTTGATCATCCACGCGCCGACGGCCTCGAAATAGCGCGCGAGATCGAGTTTTGTGACGCCTTCGCCTTCGCCGCCATCCGGCCACAGCTCCTTGTCCGGCTTGGAGATGGTGACGCCCATGACCTCGGACGTGCCGGCGTCCTTCTTCTTCCCCGACTTCGCCGGAACGCGCTTTCCAGCGGATGGCTGCGCGAGCTTGGCCTTGGCGGGCATCTCCGCCTCGACCTCCTCGGCCGGCTTGTCCTGACGCAGGCCCTTGAAGGCGGCCTGGCGGATATTGCCGTCGGCGGTGAAGCCGGCGAATTCGATCTCGGCGACCAGTTCCGGCTTGAGCCAGTGCACATCCCGAGTCTTCTTTGGAGCGTTCTTGCCGCCGAAGGGGCTTTCGCTCGACGCGGCGTCCTTCAGGAACGGCATGATGCGCTTGACCTTGTCGGCGCCAAAGCCGGTGCCGACAAGGCCGACATAGGCGAGATGATCGCCGCGGTAGACCCCGGCCATCAGGGAACGGAATTTCCCTGCCGTCGTCTTCCAGCCGCCGATCACGACCTCATGGCCGGCCCGGCATTTTGCCTTGGTCCAGCTTTCGCTCCGTCCCGATCGATACGGCGCATCGAGCTTCTTCGACACTACGCCTTCGAGCTCGAGCTTGCAGGCCGATTGCAACACCGCGTCGCCGCCGCTCTCGAAATGCTCGACATAGCGGATCTGGGCCGATTTTGTCTTGCGCGCCTCCAGCAACGCCTTGAGACGCTCCTTGCGTTCGCCGAGCGGCAGGCGGCGATAATCGCGCCCCTCGGCGAACAGCAGGTCGAAGGCAAAGAAGATCAGGTCTTCGGTCTTGCCGTCCGACAGCGCTGCCTGGAGCGAGGAAAAATTCGGCGCGCCGTTGTGGTCGAGCGCGACGATCTCGCCGTCGATCATGGCGTCGGGCAGCACACCCGCCTCCTTCGCGATCGCGCCGAACTTCTCGGTCCAGTCGAGGCCCTTGCGCGTCTTCAGCGTCGCCTCGCCATCCTCGACCCGGAGCTGCACGCGATAGCCGTCGAACTTGATCTCGTGGCACCAGCCCTCGCCGGCCGGTGGCCGTTCGACCGGCGTGCAGAGCTGCGGCGCGACGAAGTCCGGCATCTCGGAGATATTCTTCGCGGTCGTTGCGGTCGTCGCTTTTTTCCTTGCAGTCTTGCCGCTCTTCAACGCCGCGCGCGGCGCCGGCTTGACGGTTCGTTCTTTGGTCTCTTCGGCGCGGTTGGACTGCCAGACCGCATCGGCCTTGCCCGTGCCCTTCGCCAGCATGAACGGTTTTGGCGCGCGGCCCTTGCCACCCGCGATCTGCGCCATGGCGCGGCCGGAGGCGACGGACTTGTCCTCGCTGAGAATGTCCTCGCCCTCGCCGGCATATTCGTCGCGGTGCTTGATCAGCAGCCAATTGGTGCGCTTGCCGCCGGTGCGGTCGTTGCGCATCCGCACCAGCACCCAGCTGCCGTGCAGCTTGTCGCCGTGAAGCGTAAACTTCAGGTCACCCTTTTTGAAACCAGCTTCGGGATCATCGGCCTCCCAGGTGCCGCGATCCCACAGCATGACCGTGCCGCCGCCATATTGACCTTCCGGAATCGTGCCTTCGAAATCGCCGTAATCGAGCGGATGGTCCTCGACCTCGACCGCCAGCCGCTTGTCGTGCGGATCGAGCGACGGTCCCTTGGTCACGGCCCAGGATTTGAAGACACCGTCGAACTCGAGCCGGAAGTCGTAGTGCAGCCGGGTCGCGTCGTGCTTCTGAATCACGAAGCGCCGCTGCTTGGAGGGTGTCACTGCCGTCTTGCCCGAGGGCTCCGGCGTCTTCTCGAAATCGCGCTTCTGGCGGTAGGTGGAGAGCTTTCGCAGCACGAGCAGGTCCCGCTTCTCTTTCGATGTTGAACCCTATCATGGCAAAAGTCCCAACCGGAACCAAAACCCTATGGGGTGGTTGGGGTTCCAAATCGCCTTGAAATCACTGGAGAATGGAATGGCCCCGCGCGCCTATTGGAAGGGAACGTTGAAGCTGTCGCTGGTCAGCTGCCCGGTCGTGCTTTATCCCGCGACCACGGCGGCCGAGAAGACGCGGTTTCACATGATCAACCGCGAGACCGGCAACCGGCTCAAGCAGCAGATGGTGGATTCCGAGACCGGCGACATCGTCGAGAGCGACCAGAAGGGCCGCGGCTACGAGCTGCGCAAGGGCAAATATGTCGAGATCGAGCCGGAGGAGCTCGAGGCGGTGCAGATCGAGAGCAACCACACCATCGACATCGAAAGCTTCGTCCCGAGCGACGAGATTGATCAGCGCTATCTCGACAACCCCTACTACATCGCGCCCGAAGGCAAAGCCGCCATCGACGCCTTTGCCGTGATCCGCGACGCCATGAAGGACCAGGGGCGCGTCGCGCTCGCAAAGATCGTGCTCACCAACCGCGAGCATGTCATGGCACTCGAACCGCTCGGCAAGGGCTTGCTCGGCACCACGCTGCGCTTTCCCTACGAGCTTCGCGATGAGGGCGAGTTCTTCGACGACATCAAGAGCCCGAAGATCACCAAGGATATGGTCGAGCTTGCTGGCCACATCCTGCACACCAAGGCCGCGCATTTCGACCCAAGCAAGTTCAAGGACCAGTATGAGAATGCGCTGAAGGCGCTGGTGAAGCGCAAGGCGAGCGGCAAGACGATCGCATTGCCGGAACCGGCGGAGAAGCCGAGCAACGTCGTCAACCTGATGGATGCGCTGAAGCAGAGCTTGAAGGGGCGCGGTGGGAAGAAGACAGCGAAATCGCATGCGCGACGGACGACCGACGGGCGGCGAGCCGCGAAGAAGACGCGCAGGTCGACGGCCCGCCAGAGGAAGGCGGGTTAGCTCGGAATGACAGGGGCTTAATCCCCCGCCTTCAGCCGGTACCCGATCCCCGTCTCCGTGAGCACATATTGCGGGCGTTCCGGATCGGCTTCGATCTTCTGGCGGAGCTGGCGGACATAGACGCGGAGATATTGTGCGTCGGTCAATTCGTCCCAGAGCTCCTTGAGCAGAAAGCGATGGGTGAGCACCTTGCCCGCGTGCTGCACCAGCACGCGCAGGAGATCATATTCCTTCGGCGACAGCTTCACGTCGCGCTCGCCGATTTTGACGATGCGGCGGACCAGATCGACCGAGAGATCGCCGGTGCGGAACACCGGACGTTCGCCCTGCACCTGGAGCTGGTGCCGCAGCGCGGCGCGCAGGCGCGCCAGCAGCTCGTCCATGCCGAACGGCTTTGTCAAATAATCGTCGGCGCCGAGATCGAGTGCCTGCACCTTGCCTGCCTCGTCGCCGCGGCTCGACAGCACCACGATCGGCACGGCTTCATTGCGCGCGCGGATGGTGCGCAGCAGCTCATGGCCCTGGATATCGGGCAGGCCGAGATCGAGGATAATCAGCGCGGGCTCCTCAGCGAGCTTCTCCAGCGCGGTCTTGCCGTTCGACGCTTCCAGGATCTCATAACCCTGTGTCGACAGCCCCATCCGCAGCAATTTTCGGATCGGTGGCTCGTCGTCGATGACAAGAACCTTGATCGGGGCAGCACTCATGCGGCGGTATCCAATGCGTGGGTCTGTGCCGGGACCGGCAGGCGGATGGTCAGAACCGCACCGCTGCGGTCGCTGCGGTTGGCTGCCACGATCGTACCCCGCATCGCTTCGACGAAGCCGCGGGAAATGGCTAAGCCCAGCCCGGTGCCGGGACGGACGTGATCGCCCTTCTGCGCGCGATAGAACTTGTCGAACACGCTCTCGAGCTCATCGGGCGGAATGCCAGCGCCTTCATCAGTGATCCCCAGCACCACCTGATCCCGCTCGCGCCGGCTCTTGATCGAAATCGTGGTCTCGGGCGACGAATATTTTGCGGCATTGTCGAGCAGATTGAACAGCACCTGCTCGAACAGCACGGCATCGAGCTGGAGCATCGGCAGATCGGCCGCCAGCACCAGCTCGACCTTGTGGGCGGTTAGGATCTTGGCTCCGCGCCGCAGCGCGCTGCCGACGATCTCGCCGAGATCATGCAGCGCCGTATTGGGCACGATGGCGCCGGATTCGAGCTTGGTCATGTCGAGCAGATTGGCGATGAAGCGGTTGAGCCGCTCGGATTCGTCGATCACGGTCGCAAGCAGATCGCGCTTCTCGGTATCGGACAAGGCACTGGCGAGATCGCGCATGGTCGAGGCGGCGCCGAGCACCGAAGCAAGCGGCGTCTTCAGATCATGCGAGATCGAAGTCAGCAGCGCCGAGCGCAGCCGCTCGGATTCGACCGTGCGCTTGACGCGGTCCATGTCCTCGACCAGCAGCACGCGCTCGATTGCGAGCGCGCCCTGGTCGACCAGCGCGTCGAGCAGCCGGCGCTGGTCCGGCGTCAGCAGCGGACCAGTGCGATCGTTGTCGATGCCGATGACGCCGATCGGGCCGCGCCCGGTGCGCATCGGCAGGAACAACCGCTTTGCGCCCGGCAGCGTGTCCGAGCCGCGGCCTGCCGTGCGGTCGTTGCTCCATGCCCAGTTGGCGGCGGCGAGGTCGGCCTGGTCGAGCTGGTCCTCCGGCGGATAGCCGGATTTCACCGTGAGCAGGCCATCCTCCGGCAGCAGCAGCACGACGCGCACCTTCAGCATCAGCGCGAGCTGATAGGCGGTTGCCCACAAGACGTCGTCGAGCGTGGCGGTGCCGGCGAGCTTGCGGCTGAAGGCATAAAGCTGTTCGGTGGTCCTGATGCGGCCGATCGCGGTATCGGCTTGCGTGCGGACCCGTCCTGCAACGTTCGACACCACAAACGCAATCAGCATGAAGAAGAAGAATGCCGCGACGTTGGTCGGGTCGGTGATGGTGAACGTGTAAACCGGCGGCAAGAAGAAGAAATTGTAAGCCAGGGACGCCGCGACGCTCGCGAGCAACGATGGCCACAATCCGTAGCGAACCGCAACCGCCACGACCGCGGTGAGGAACATCAGGTCAACGTTCTCGACACCGAAATAGGGCTTGATGACAACCGCTGCCGCAAGGCCAAGCGCCGTGATGCCGAGCGCCTTCAGATAGGGGCGTGCATCGAATGGCTCGGACCCTGCCGCGGTCTGCATCGACGTCTTGGGCGCGGATTCACCGGGCAACTTATCGCCGGGAACAACATGAACGCTGATATTGCCGGCGCGACTCACCAGATCATGCACGACGGAACCACGCGTCATCTCGAACCAGCGCGAGCGCGTCGATTTGCCGATCACGATCTGGGTGACATTGTTGCCTTGCGCGAAGTTGATGACGTCGTCGGCAATGCGGCGGCCAACGGCCGGAATGGTCATCGCCTCGCCGCCGAGCGATTCTGCGAGCCGCAGCGTATCAGCCAACCGGTCGCGCTCCTCGTCGGAAAGCTGGAGCGACCGCCGCGTTTCGATCGAGACCGCCGTGAATGGTGCATGCAGCCGGTCGGCCAGCCGCTTGGTGTAGCGGACAAGCCCGGCCGCGCGCGGATCCTCGCTGACGCAGACGAGGATGCGCTCGCCCGCCGCCCAGGGGCCGGCGATGGCGTTCGCCTGCATGTGGGTGAGAAGCTGCTCATCGACCCGCTCGGCCGTGCGGCGTAGCGCAAGCTCGCGCAGCGCGGTCAGATTGCCCGGCGAGAAATAATGCTCCAGCGCCCGCTCGGCCTGCTTGGGAACGTAGACCTTGCCTTCCCGCAGCCGCTGGATCAGATCGTCGGGCGTGAGGTCGATCAGCTCGATCGCATCGGCGCGATCGAACACCGAATCCGGGACGGTCTCGCGTACCCGTACATGGGTGATCTGGGCGACGACGTCGTTCAGGCTCTCGATGTGCTGGATGTTGACGGCGGTGTAGACGTCGATGCCGTGGGACAGCAGCTCCTCGACATCGAGATAACGCTTGGGATGGCGGCTGCCGACCGCGTTGGTGTGGGCAAGCTCGTCGACCAGAGCGATTTTCGGCCGGCGCGCGATCACGGCATCGAGGTCCATCTCCTCGACCGTCTGTCCACGGTAGTCGATCTTCCTGCGCGGGATCACCTCCAGCCCCCGCACCAGCGCCTCGGTCTCGGCGCGGCCATGGGTCTCGACGAATCCAACCACGACATCGACACCGGCCTTGCGCTTGGCGTGGGCGCTTTGCAGCATCTCGTAGGTCTTGCCGACGCCGGGCGCGGCCCCGACGAAGATCTTCAGCTTGCCGTTCGCACTCTCCTCCCGGCGCGCTGCTTCCAGCAGCGCCTCGGGCGATGGACGTTGTTCGGGATCGCGCCGCTGTTGAACCATCAGGCCAATATAATCATCTGGGCGCCGCGAGCCTAGACCGCTACTTCGCGGGCGCGCGGTCGAGCGCCAGATTCAGCGCCAAAACGTTAACCCGGGGTTCGCCAAGCAAGCCGAGCAGACGGCCCTGAACGTTGGAAGCCACAAGCTGCTTCACTGCATCCTCCGGCATATTCCGGGCCTTGGCGATGCGCGGCACCTGGAATTGCGCGGCTTCCGGGGAGATGTCGGGATCGAGGCCGCTGGCCGAGCTGGTGACCAGATCGACCGGCACGGCGGCGTTCGGGTTTTCGGCCTTCAGCTTATCCACGTCCTCCTTCAACCGGTCGGCCAGCGCCTTGCTGGTCGGGCCGAGATTGGAGCCGCCGGAGTTGGCGGCGTTGTAGGGCGCAGACACCGTCTTGATCGAATCATTGGGGTCGGGCGCCAGCGTCGCCGAAAGGCGGCCGTGGAAATATTTGTCGTCCTTGAACTCCTGCCCGATCAGGGCGGAGCCCACCACCTTGCCGTCGCGCTCGATCAGGCTGCCTTGCGCCTTCTCGGGGAAGACTACGCCAGCAATGGCGGTCATGGCGAGCGGATAGGCCAGACCCGTGATGGCGGTGAGCACCAGCAGCAGGACTATGGCGGGGCGGATTTCTCTGAGCATGTGTTTCTCCTATTTCTTTCGTCATTGCGAGAAGCGAAGCGACGAAGCAATCCAGGCTTTAGACCGTGGAAGCATCTCTGGATTGCTTCGCTTCGCTCGCAAGGACGGGGTTAGGCCAGGTGCAAAGCGACGACGACGAGGTCGATCGCCTTGATGCCGATGAAGGGAATGACGATGCCGCCAAGCCCGTAGATCAAGAGGTTGCGGCGGAGCAGCGCACCTGCACCGACCGCGCGATAGGCGACGCCCTTCAGGGCCAGCGGAATCAACCCGATGATGATGAGCGCGTTGAAGATGATCGCCGACAGGATGGCGCTCTGCGGGCTCGACAGGTTCATGACGTTGATCACGCCAAGCTGCGGGTAGAACGCCAGGAACATCGCCGGGATGATCGCAAAATATTTCGCAACGTCGTTGGCGATCGAGAACGTCGTCAGCGCACCGCGCGTCATCAGCAGCTGCTTTCCGATCTCGACCACCTCGATCAGCTTGGTCGGGTTGGAGTCGAGATCGACCATGTTGCCGGCCTCTCGCGCCGCCTGTGTGCCGGTGTTCATGGCGACACCGACATCGGCCTGGGCGAGCGCCGGCGCGTCGTTGGTGCCGTCGCCGCACATGGCCACCAGCTTGCCCTTGGCCTGCTCGTCCCGGATCAGCTTGAGCTTGTCCTCAGGGGTCGCCTGCGCCAGGAAATCATCGACGCCGGCCTCCGCTGCGATCGCCGCCGCGGTCATCGGATTGTCGCCGGTGATCATGATGGTGCGGATGCCCATCCGGCGCAGTTCGGCAAAGCGCTCGCGGATGCCGCCCTTGATGATGTCCTTGAGCTGGATGACGCCGAGCAGCCTGCCGTCCTTGGCCACCGCCAGCGGCGTCCCGCCGGACTTCGAGATCTCGTCCGCGATGGTCTGGATCTCGCGGCCGATGTCCGACAGTCCCGCAGGCTGAATGGCCCGCGCGGTGTTGCCCGACGCTACCGCCAGAGGCGCACCGCCGCCGACATAGTTCAGCATGGCATCGACCGCGCCCTTGCGCACCGACGAGCCGCCGGCATCGACCCCGCTCATGCGGGTCTGCGCCGTGAACGGAATGAAGGTCGCGCCAAGTTCGGCCATGTCGCGGCCGCGGATGCCGTATTTCTCCTTCGCCAGCACGACGATGGAACGGCCTTCCGGCGTCTCGTCGGCGAGCGAGGCGAGCTGGGCTGCGTCCGCGAGCTCCTGCTCGGTCACGCCGCGCACCGGGCGAAAGGACGTCGCCTGCCGGTTGCCGAGCGTGATCGTGCCGGTCTTGTCGAGCAGCAGCGTGTCGACGTCGCCGGCTGCCTCCACCGCACGGCCGGACATCGCCAGCACGTTGAAGCGCACCAGGCGGTCCATGCCGGCAATGCCGATCGCCGACAGCAGTGCGCCGATGGTCGTCGGGATCAGCGTCACGAACAGCGCGACCAGCACGACCACCGAGATCGAGCCGCCGGCATAGGCCGCATAGCTCGGAATGGTGACGGTGGCGAACACGAAGATGATGGTGAGGCCGGCAAGCAGAATGTTGAGCGCGATCTCGTTCGGCGTCTTCTGCCGCTCGGCGCCTTCAACCAGCTTGATCATGCGATCGATGAAGGTCGAGCCCTGCGCCGCGGTGATGCGGACGCGGATCCAGTCGGACTGCACCTGCGTGCCGCCAGTCACCGCCGAGCGGTCACCGCCGGATTCACGGATCACAGGCGCGGATTCGCCGGTGATGGCGGCCTCGTTGACGGAGGCGACGCCCTCGATCACTTCGCCATCGGACGGGATGGTGTCTCCCGCCTCGACCAGCACGATGTCGCCAACCTTGAGGCTCGTGCCCGGAACCAGCTTGAAAGCCTGGCCGGCGCCGGTCAGCAGCTTGGCCTGGCTCTCGGTACGGGTCTTGCGCAGCGATTCAGCCTGCGCCTTGCCGCGGCCTTCCGCGACGGCCTCGGCGAAATTTGCGAACAGCACGGTGAACCAGAGCCAGAGGATGATCTGGAAGGTGAAGGCGAGATTCCCACCGCCCGCGACGACATCGCGCAGGAAGATTACGGTGGTGAGCGCGGCCACGATCTCGACCACGAACATCACGGGGTTCTTCACCATCAGCCGCGGGTCGAGCTTGGTGAAGGACGCCCGGATCGCGGGGAGCACGATTTTGGGATCGAGCATCGCCGACATCGGGGCACGTTTTTGCAGTTTCATCGTATCCATGGAGGTCACTCCAAACAATCAGAAGAGGTTCAATCGGAACGCTTGCGATCAGAATATCTGGCCCGCGTTCATCGCGAGATGTTCGACGATCGGGCCGAGCGCGAGCGCCGGGAAGAAGGTCAGGCCGCCGATGATCAGGATCACGCCGACGACGAGACCGACGAACAGCCCGCCCGTGGTCGGGAACGTGCCCGCCGACGGCGGGACGGACTTCTTGGCCGCGAGCGAGCCTGCGATCGCCATCGCCGGGATGATCATGAAGAAGCGGCCGACGAACATCGCGCTGGCGAGCGCGAGGTTGTAGAAGAAGGTGTTGCCGGTGAGGCCCGCGAAGGCCGAGCCGTTATTGCCGGTCGCCGAGGTGAAGGCATAGAGCACCTCGGTGAAGCCGTGCGGGCCGGCATTGGCCATCGAGGCGACGGCGGCCGGATAGACCACGCCGACCGCGGTCCAGCCGAGATACATCAGCGGCAGCACCAGGATCGCCAGCATCGCCATCTTGACCTCGCGCGCCTCGATCTTCTTGCCGACATATTCCGGGGTGCGACCGACCATCAGGCCTGCCACGAAGATCGCGAGCACGACGAACAGCAGCATGCCGTAGAGGCCGGCGCCGACGCCGCCGATGATGATCTCACCGAGCTGCATGTTGATCAGCGGGATCATGCCGCCGAGCGCGGTGAAGCTGTCATGCATCGCATTGACCGCGCCGCAGGAGGCCGCCGTCGTGATCACGGCGAACAGCGAGGACGCGACGATGCCGAAGCGAACCTCCTTGCCCTCCATGTTGCCGCCGGTCAGGCCGAGCGCGTGCAGGGTCGAGGTGCCGTTGGCTTCCGCCCAATAGGTCACGGCGACGCCGGCGATGAACAGCACGCCCATCACGGACAGGATCGCCCAGCCCTGGCGCTGGTTGCCGACCATGCGGCCGAATACATTGGTGAGAGCCGCGCCCAACGTGAAGATCGACAGCATCTGCACGAAGTTCGACAATGCGGTCGGGTTCTCGAAGGGGTGTGCGGCATTGGCGTTGAAGAAGCCGCCGCCATTGGTGCCGAGCATCTTGATCGCGACCTGCGAAGCCACCGGGCCGACCGCAATGGTCTGCTTGGCACCTTCGAGCGTGGTTGCCTCGACATACGGCCCGAGCGTCTGCGGAATGCCCTGCCAGACCAGGAACAGCGTGTAGACGACGCAGATCGGCAGCAGCACGTAGAGCGTCGTGCGGGTGACATCGACCCAGAAATTGCCGACCGTGCGCATCGAGGCGCGCGAGAAGCCGCGGATCAAGGCGACTGCGAGCGCGATGCCGGTGGCCGCGGACAGGAAGTTCTGGTGCGTCAGGCCGACCATCTGCACGAGATAGGAGATCGTGCTCTCGCCGCCGTAGTTCTGCCAGTTGGTGTTGGTGATGAAGGAGATCGCGGTGTTGAAGGAGAGATCCTCGGCGACCGCCGATTGCCCCGCCGGATTGAACGGCAACACGGCCTGGAGCCGCATCACGCCGTAGATGATCAGGAAGCCGCCGACATGAAACAGCAGCATGGCGACCGTATAGGTCAACCAATGCTGCTCGCGCTTCTCGTCGACGCCGGAAATCCAGTAGATGCCGGCCTCGATGGGGCGCAGCACCGGCGACAGGAATGTCCGCTCGCCGTTGAAGACGTGCGTCATGTACCCGCCGAGCGGCTTGGTCAGCGCGACGATGATGACGCAGTAGAGAATGATCTGGAGCCAACCGATCATAGTCATGGCATTAACCCTTTAGACCTTGTGTCCGGCGCAGGAGCGGAAGCAATAAAGCAGACAGACCGGCGACGAGCACGACGTCGGCCATCAGCAATTCGAGAAGCAGCAACACGGTTCAGAACCGCTCGGGCCGCAGCAGTGCGTAGGTGAGGTAGACCAGGAGGCCGAACGAGACGGTACTAGCGAGCGCATAATCGAAGATCATGGTCCGCTCCCTTACAGCCGTTCGCAGGCATAGGTGTAGCCGATCGCAAGGGCGAAGAAGACGAAGCCCAGCGCCAGCATCAGAATGTCCATCATGGCGTTCTCCTCATTGCGCGACGATATCCGGCGTAACCTGTCTTTAGAATTCCGGCCGGCCGCTGCGCCAATGCAATGCATGTCTCCGGCAATAGGCCGGAACTTTCACTGCGCTGAAGTGCCATCACGCGCATAGGTTTTCGAGATGAGCCCTATGGCGACCTTATAGGAATCCCATAAAGACCGGCCCGTGGTTGAGGGCGGACCCGAGACAGGCAGCTCGGAGATGCCGACCAGCATCACTTTCGTTGCCGATTATTGCGGCGGGCAATCGTCGCGGTCTTCCATAAACGCCTGCCGCCAAAAGCTGCGGGCGTTTCGCAAAAATGGCAGTCGGACATGGGGGCTTAAGTCCGTGTCGTATCCGGCAGCGTCCGTGCATTTATGAAATCCCTATATCTTTCGTCCCCTCCCCATCTCGTTTTCAAATGCCCTTCCGGCGATCTTGGAGAGGCCGGCCGACTGACCGACGCCCGTTCCAGGAGGCCTGACATGACCGCCGCTCTCCGGCACGACGATCCACCATCGCTCAGTGCGCGCCTCCGTCACGCGCAGGCAATGACACGGCCGCTGATGCTCGACATCGTGCATGCCTGCCGGCGCTTCGCCTCGCTCGGCGGGAACGAGCGCACCACGCGCGTCATGCGCCTGATCGAGGCGGAGGCGTGGGCCGACGCGGCGCTGGCGCTGATGGAGCTCGAGCTGCCGCTGTGGCAGGTTCGCCGCTTCGCCTATGACGAGGGCGAATGGCACTGCGCGCTCTCGCGCGAACGCGAGTTGCCGGATTGGCTGGACGCCGCGGTCGAGGCGCACCATGCCGACCTCGCGCTCGCTCTACTGTCGGCGTTCATCGAGGTCCAGGCGTTGGCCGTGGAGGTGGCGCGGCCAAGCGTTCCCACAGTGCGTCCCGCCCTGGACTCGCTCTACGAGCCGGTTGCTTGCGAGAATTTCAGCTGAGCGAGGCGCCGCCGTCGTCGGGCTGGCGCGTGCAAAGCATGCGCGGTCCAAACCGCCACCGAAGCGTAACCAAAACCTCCTCAGAGGACTGCCGGCACGACCGCCCGCGTCCTTATGACATTCCTATACGGCAGCTGCGGCGTTCATCTCGCAATCCTACGCGGCGATGGCCATCATGGAAGGCAGATTGGAGCGGCCGTCTCGCTGCTCCACGGACGAGGACTTCCAGGATGTCGATGCTGACAAATAGCCTGCCCTTCGATGGCGCCGACCGCTCGCCGCAAATTTCGACGGCGCGCAAAGCCCAGCTCAAGCGCTTCGCCCTCGGCGCACTCACGCTGTTCTCAATGGGCAGCGTGCTCACGGCGCTGTTCGCGCTGAGGACGGCAATCTATGTCTGGCATATGCACGCCTGAGCAGCAGGGAGGCTCCCATGACCTTACAGATGTGTGAGGAGGCCGCGATGGCCGCCATTGCCCTTCAAGCTTCTCGTCACCGACCGAGCACCAAGCCGGCGGTCGCGCTCAAGCCGCTCGATCCGGATGTTGTCAGTGCCGCCATTCCCGCCTTCTTCATTGGACGCAACGGCGCCGGCCTCTGGGTCGCGCGCGAAGCGAATGGACGCATCGGCGGGCTGTTCCTGTTCAAGAACTCGGCGGTTGATTTCGCCAACCGCCAGAACGCGCCGGTGCGTTGCGCCCTGGTATTCCCCACCGAGACTTTTGAGCTCGACGTCGAGAACCACGGCAATTTTCTGATCGTGCTGGCTGAGGGGGCCAGGCAGATTCTCACGCGCACGCTGGCAAGGCTGAAGGCATGATCGAGCTCAAGATCGCCATCCTGGTTACGTTGATCGGTTCGCTGTTGCTCGGCTTGCGCATCGGACCGGCGCCTGCATCGGACAAATAGCGTGCAGCTCCTCAAGGGAAATCTCGAGCACGCGGTCACGACGACTGTCCTGACCATGACGCTGAGCCTGGTCTGGGGCGCGGTCCTGACGATCGTGATCACGCTCGTTGCGCGCGGGCTTGGAGTATAGTTCTCACCTGTCTGCTTCCGCCGCGATCAGCCGCGCCAGTTCCGCCGCCGTGATCTCGATCGGCCGGCCGCTGCGTTCGACCCGGGCCTGGATCAGCGCGCCCTGGAGCGCCGAGGTGCAGAGCACGGCGAGGGTCTCCGCTCGCGGCCTCGCAAACCCATCCGCAATCAGCCTGTCGCGAAGCAGCGATATCCGCGCCGCATAGGCCTTGCGGCCGGCATCGGTGACCGCACGTTCGCGCGGTGCGAGCTCGAGCAGCACGGTGGTGATCGGACAGCCGTTGCGGAAGCCGGAGCCCTGCATCCATCCCGCCAGCAGACGCGCATGGGCGCGCAGCAGCTCGCCGGTCGAGCCGCACTCCTCGGCGAGCTTTGCAACGGTCGCGGCCACACGACGGCCGGCCTCCTCGACCGCAGCCACCGCGATCGAGGATTTTCCCTCCGGAAAGTAATGATAGAGCGACCCCTTGGGCGCGCCGCTGACATCGACGATGTCGTTGAGGCCGGTGCGGGCGAATCCCTGGCGGCGGAACAGGGTCACCGCGGCATTGATGATAGGTTGGCGGTGTTTCGGCACGGCCGGCATGGCGCTCTCCCGTCAAAATTATATTGATTGGTCTACATCAGCCTCCGACAGTCAAGGCATGATAACACCAGGGAGAGGCAGATGCCAAAGGGAGTGACCTACGAGCTGAAAGACGGCGTGGCGCGGATCAGGCTCGACGACGGCAAGGTCAACGTGATGTCGACCGCGATGCTGGGCGAGATCGGCGCCGCCTTTGACCGGGCCGAGACAGAGGCGGAGATCGTGGTGCTGCGCTCGGCGCGGCCGGGCATCTTCTCCGCGGGCTTCGATCTCAAGGTGTTCGCATCGGGCGATGCCGCCAAAAGCCTCGAGATGGTCCGGGCCGGCGCGGAGCTTGCGCTGCGGTTGATGTCGTTTCCGCATCCGACCATCGGCGTGATGGAGGGCCATGCCTTTCCGATGGGGACGTTCCTGCTGCTCGCTTGCGACGTCAGACTTGGCGCGCGCGGGCCACACCGCATGGGGCTGAACGAGGTCGCAATCGGCATTGCGCCGCCGAGTTTTGCGATCGAGCTGGCGCGCAGCCGCGTGCATCCGGCCTGGCTCAGCCGCACCGCGACGCTGGGCGAGATGTACGAGCCCGAAGCGGCGATGACCGCAGGCTTCCTCGACCGCGTGGTTGCGCCTGACGCGATCGACGACACTCTCGAGGAAATCATCGCGGCCTTGCGCGCGATCCACAAGCCGTCGCATGCCACCGCAAAAAAGCGTCTGCGCCAGCCGGCCATGGACGCGATGCGCGCGGCGATCGACCGCGAATTGACCATGGCTGCCTACGAGGCAAGCAGCCGGGCGCGCAGCGCGGTCGCGATGCCCGCCTGAGGCCACCTATCCCGCGGAAAAGACCCGCCCGATCTGGCGAAACGCCATGGAACCGTGTAGAGCGGTTTCATGAGCACCAGCAACGTCAACGTCGTCGCCCACCCCCTGGTCCAGCACAAGCTCTCCCTGATGCGGGAGAAGGACCGCTCGACCAAGAGCTTTCGCGAGATCCTGAACGAGATCGGGATGCTGCTCGGCTACGAGGTGACGCGCGATTTGCCGCTGGAGCTGGTGGATATCGAGACGCCGATCTCGCCGATGCGGGCGCCGAAGATCGCCGGCAAGAAGCTCACGCTGGCGCCGATCCTGCGCGCCGGTGTCGGCTTCCTCGACGGCATGCTGGCGCTGATGCCTTCGGCGCGCATCGCCCATATCGGGCTCTACCGCGACCCCGAGACATTGCAGGCCGTGGAATATTACTTCAAGGCGCCGCAGGACCTGTCCGACCGCACCGTGATCCTGATGGACCCGATGCTGGCGACCGGTAACTCGGCCTGCGCCGGCGCGTCCCTGCTCAAGGACCGCGGCGCCCGCGACATCCGCTTCGTCTGTCTCCTCGCCGCGCCTGAAGGCATCGCGCAGTTCCAGAGCGAGCATCCCGACGTGCCGGTCTGGACCGCCGCGATCGACGAGCGGCTCAACGACCACGGCTACATCGTGCCGGGCCTGGGCGATGCCGGAGACCGGATGTTCGGCACCAAGTAGACAGGTTTGCGCGATCGGGTTACTCCGGTTGCATGAGAGCCAACGACTTTTCGCTGCAATCGCTGATCCAGACCGAGGCTGCCGAGCCAACCTTCGTGTTCGACGGCACACGGGTCTCGCGCGCAGAATTCACAGCAAAGGTCGAGCAGACCGCTGCCTGGCTCGCCGCGCAAGGCATCGGCAAGGGCGACGTCGTCGCGGTCTGGTTGGTCAACCGGGTCGAATGGATCGCCCTGCTGTTCGCCGCCGCCCGGCGTGGGGCCATCGTCGCCGCAGTCAATACGCGCTACCGCAGCGCGGAGGTCGCGCATCTGCTTCGCTTGTCCGGCGCGAAGCTGATGGTGGTCGAGGCCGCCTTCCGCTCGATCGATTTTGCCGCGATCCTCGCCGATATCGCAGGCGACGAGGTGCCCGCGCTGCAAAAGCTCGCGGTGGTCGGTGCGGATGCGATTCCCGCGCACTGGCCCTGCGTCCGGTTCGATGCGTTCGACACGGCCTATCCACCGGCGCCGCCAGCGCAGGACAACGTCGACCTGCCGGTGCTGCTCTACACCACATCGGGCACGACCAAGGGGCCAAAACTCGTTGCGCATTCGCAGCGGACGCTGGCGACCCACGCCGCCTCCGTCGCCAGGGCACTCACGCTCGACCCGCAGCGCCACTCACTGCTGGCCATGCTGCCGTTCTGCGGCACGTTTGGCATGACCAGCCTGCTCGGCTTCATCGCAGCGGGCGCGACGGTTCATGTGCTCGATGCCTTCGAGGCCGCGCCGGCGCTGAAGATCCTCGGTGAACACAGGATCACGCACGCGTTCGGCTCCGACGAGATGTTCCGCCGCATTCTCGCGCTCACCGATGCACCTCGGCCGTTCCCGCATCTCGAAATCTGCGGCTACGCTGCGTTCCAGCCCGGCTGGCGCGAGCTTGCCGCGGAGGCGGAAGCGCGCGGCCTGCCGCTGTTCGGCCTTTACGGTTCGAGCGAAGTGCAGGCGCTGTTCTCGATCGCTCGCGCCAGTGATGCCTTTGCCGATCGGATCGAGGGCGGCGGCTGGCCGATGTCACCCGACGCGCAGGTCCGCGTGCGCGACACCGAGACCGGCGAGCTCGCAGCTCCCGGCGTCTCCGGCGAGATCGAGATCAGCGCACCGTCACGCTTCCTTGGCTATTTCAACAACCCGGATGCGACGCGCGATGCGATCATCGCAGATGGCTTTTTTCGCACCGGCGACATCGGCCGGTTGCGCGGCGACGGTGCCTTCGTCTATGAGACCCGCGCGGGTGACGCCATGCGGCTTGGCGGATTTCTCGTGGCGCCCGGCGAGATCGAGGACGAGCTCAAATCCTGCACCGGCGTGGCCGATGCCCAGGTCGTGGCGGTCGATCTGAAGGGCCATGCGCGCTGCGTCGCCTTCGTGATCCCGCACCAGGAGCCGCCGCATCAGGAGACGCTGATCGCGCGGCTGCGCGAGCGGCTCGCCGGCTACAAGGTGCCGGCACGGATCTACGTCGTAGATGCCTTCCCGGTCACCGACAGCGCCAATGGCGTCAAGATCCAGCGCGCCAGGCTTCGCACCATCGCCATGGAGCGGATCGCCGCCGAATAGGCCTCGGCTATTTCAAATAGCTCGCCAGATTGATGCTCAGGATCTTGGCGAGCGCCGAATAGGATGCGGTGAGCTGTGCCTGATAGGTCGAGAGCTGCGCCGTGACGGCGGCGACATCGACCCCGGTCAGGTCGTTCGACAGGGTCTCGGCATAGCTCTTGTAATCGGTCTGGCGGGTGCTTGCCGTCTCGATCGAGGACGCGTTGTTCGACAGCTTGGCCTGCACCGCAGCCGTGTCGTCGATCGCCGTGCTGGCGAGATCGAGCGCGCTGGTGATATCCGAGGACGACAGCGAGGTGCTGTTGGCCACGAATTTGAGGACCCGCATCACCTCTTCGAACGCCGAATTGTCGGCGTTGACGCCATACGACACCGTCTCGTCGGCGGCGACCCGCACCGAGGCGACCTCGTCGTCGCCGTTGTAATAGCTGGAATCGGTCGCGGTCAGCGAGCCGGTGCCGGACGCAAAGCTCGTGAGATCGACCGGCGCGGTGTCGGTCTTGCCGCCGGCGAACACATATTGGCCGTCATATTGCGTGTTCATCAGCGAGCCCATTTCCTGCAGCATCTGCTGGGCGGTGGTGATCACCGAATTGGTCTCGGTCGAGCTGCCGGTCGAGGCCGCGCTGAGCTGGGAGCGCAGCTGCGTGAGGATGTCGGTCATCGATCCGACCGCCGAGTACATCACCTGCACCTTGCTGTCGGCGAGCGTCGCGGCGTCGACATAGGATTGCGCGCGCGTCACCGAGACCTGGAGGTTGACGACGTGCTGCGCATCCGAGCCATAGCCGCCGAAATCACCCGAGATTACACCCGACGATTCCTGGATCTGCTTGTTGGCCATGACCGTCTCCACGCGCATCGCGTCGGCGATCATCCTGTTCGACTGCGCGAAGGTGGCGACCCGCATCGCGACCATGAGCCCGCTCCCGGCTGTTACGACTGCACGGCGGACAGCAGCGCCGAGTACATGGTGTTGATGGCCTGGATCAGCGCGGACGCCGCGGTGTATTTGTTCTGGAGCGTGCTCAGCTTGGCGGATTCCTCGTCGAGGTTGACGCCGGATTGCGAGGACAGCGAGCTCGCATAGGTCGACTGCGTGGTTTCCTTCGCCGTGTAATTGCTGGATGCCTGCGAGGCCTTGCTGGCGACATCGGCCACGATGGCCGAGGCATAATCGGCCAGCGAGCCGGTGGTGGCGGCGATCCCACCGGTCGTGGCGAATGTCCGCGAGCTCGTCAGCGCATCATAGAAGGCGTTGACGACGGTGGCCGACCCCGACGACAGTACGGTGCTGCCGACGGTCAGGCTCGACGAGGAATCCAGTGTGCCGAGCTGAAGCTCGTTGGTCCCGGACAGGATCTTGCTGTTGACCGCGATATCAGCCGCGGTCGTACCGGTCACGAGGTCGTTGAGACCGAAATACTCCGAAAATCCCTCTGCCGAGCTTCCCACCGAGCTCGTCATCTCGTTGATGGCGACACCGTTGCCCGAGCCGGTTGCCGTGATCGCGAGATGGCCGTCCGCATCGACCGAGGCCGACAATCCGGAAATGCCGTTGATGGCGGTGACGAGGTCGCCGACCGTGGAATAGGACGACAGGTCGAGATCGCTGTAGGAGACCAGACTGCCGCTCTGGTCGGTGACGGCAAGGCGTACCGTGCCGGTGGCGGACAGCGCCGTGCTGCTGGTGACGCTGGTCGTTCCGGTGAGGCTCGTCGGCGCCGGCACCGCGGAGGCGCTGTTCGAGACGCTGTTCATCGCGGACGCAAGCTGCTGGGCGAGCTGATCGAGCTGCGACTGCGCCGCCGGCAGCGTCGTGTCGCGGAGCGTGATGAGCGAGCCGATGTCCCCACCCGTGATCTGCGAGGTGATATCCACCCCGTTCACCGTGATCGCGCTGAAGCCGCTGGACGAGGAACCGGCGGTGTAGGTCGTCGCCGCCGTCACATTGGCCGCGGCGGTATAGCTGATCGTGTGCGCGGAACTGTCGACCAGCGCCTGGCCGGACTTGGTGTAGATCTGGAGATCGCCGTTCGATGCCGTGAAGTAGCTGACGTTCATCTTCGAGGCGAGATCCTGGAGCGCGGTGTTGCGCTGGTCCTCCAGGTCCGAGGTCGACTGGCCGACCGCCGCCGTCTGCTTGATCTGGGCATTCAGATCCGAGATCTGCTGCAAGTCGGTATTGACGTCGCCGATCGAGGACGAGATGTCCTGGTCGGCATTGGAGCGCAGCTTCTGGATGCTGCTCGACGTCTCCCGCAACTGGCTCGCGACGTCGTCGAGCGCACTGACGACGTTGGATTGCAGCGAGGCGCTGCTCGGCGTGCTCGCCAAAGACGACAGCGCCGATTCAAGCGAAGCGATGCTGTTGGCAAGCGAAGTTCCGGTCGACGAACTGTCGGTGCTGCTGGTCGAGCCGTAGAGTTTCTCGAGCGACGTCAGATAGGTGTTGGTGGTGTCGGCCGACCCGAGGTCGGAGGTCGCGGAGATCAGCGACTTCAACAACAGCTTGTCGACCGTCGAGGTGATGCCCGTCACCGTGACGCCGGTGCCGACGCCGTTGGTGACGCTGCTCGACTGGTTCGCGGTCTTTTCGGTATAGCCCGTCGTGTCGGCGTTCGAGATGTTCGACGACGTCACGCTGATCTGCACCGAGGTGGCCGAGAGGCCGCTGAAGGCGATCGATCGTGCGATATCGAGTGACACGGCGAACCTCTCGTTCCGTCAGGCGCTGCGGCTGGTGCCGCTGGAGACCGCGCGCGCGGCGAGACGGCCGGAGGCGCCATAGGGCGAAACCGCTGCGATCTGCTCGCGGATCGCCTGCATGACGGCCTCGATCCGGCGGTTGCTGGCTTCGATCGCCGCGCGCAGGCGCACCAGATTCTCGTCCATCGCCGTACGCAGCTTCAGGATCCGCTCCATCAACTGCTCGCGCAGGATTCGGTCGTGCACATTGAGGCTGGTCGTGCCCCCCGCGCATTCGGCGACGGTGCGCTCGAACATCTCAGCCAGCTGGTTCTTCTCGTCGACCTGCTTGAGGCGCGAGGCCGGCAGACCCATGGCGAGTTCGGCGTTCTCCTCGGCGACCAGCGCGGTCAATGTGTCGATCAGCGTGATCAGCGACTTGATCCTGATATCGCCGTTCGCGGCGTTCGTCCTCGTGGCTTGGCTCTTGGCCTGGGCTGCAGTCATGGTCATCGCCTTCTTCTAATTGTGCCGTTTGCCGCGCTGGACTTGCGAGCCGCGCAAATACGCGCCGATCGCGGTCGCCCTGACGGTTGCCTGCTTCATCTCGCCTTCGATCTCCGCGCATTCCCGCAGCAGACCGCAGCGAGTCGTTTCAACGTCGTCGAGCAGCGCGAGCAATCGCTTGCGGTCGCCGCCTTTGGCGGTCGTAGCCCGTGCCACCAGCCGCTGGAGCCGGCGCAGCAGCGCCTCTCCAGCGGCGCTCGCTTTTTCACCCGGCATCACTCACCTCATCGCCGAGATCAGGGTGTCGTACATCTTATTGACGGTGGAGATGACCTGGGACGCCGCGGAATAGGCCTGCTGCGCCGAGATCATGCTCGAGAACTGGCTGGAGGTGTCGGTGGTCGAGGATTCCAGCTCGCTGCCGTAGACCGTGCCCGCACCGTTCTCGCCGGAAGCCTGCAACGCGGCGTTGCCCGAGGTCACGGTCGCCGAATAGAGGCCGTCGCTGGCGGCGGAAAGGCCGTTCGGATCCGCAAAGGTCGCCACCGCGATCTTGTAGATCGCGACGGTCTCGCCGTTGGAATAGGTGGCGTCGACAACGCCGTTCTTGCCGATCGAGACGCTCGACAGCTTGCCGTAGGACAGCCCATCGGAGTCGATGCTGGTGACGTTGACCGACGGCGTCGTCTCGCCGGAGGCGTATTGCGTCAGGCCATCGGTGCCGCCGACCGTGCCGAGGTTCATGGTGATGGTGCTATCGGCGGCGCCGTCAGTCCAGCCCGTGACCGCGACGGTCGCCGGGCTCGGGCTGGTGCTGGCCAGCGAGCCGTCGCTATTGAAGGTGATGGCGATCGAGCCGGACGCCGTGCCTGTTGCGGTCGTGGTATCTGACGACGAGGTCGGGTTGGCAAAGCTCGCGCTCCAGGCGTTGGTGCCGGTCTTGGTCCAGGTGATCTGCATCGTGTTTGCGGCACCGAGAGAGTCATACGCCGTCATCGAGCTGGTATAGGTGTCGCCGGTGGCGGCATCCGACGGCAGATTGGCCGCGATCGTGGTCTTGGTCGTCGCGCTGCCGCTGGTCGAGGCGATTTGAGTGTTGATGGCGGAAAGATTACTCGCCGATTCGCTGCCGACGACATTGCCGTCCGCATCGGTGCGCCATCCCTCCAGATAGCTTCCGTTGCTCTCGAGGTAGCCGGCATTGTCGATCGTGAAGGCGCCGTTGCGGGTATAGGACGTGATGCCACCCGACGTGGCGCTATTCACCACGAAAAAGCCCGTGCCCTGGATCGCCACGTCGGTGGCGTTGGAAGTCGCGGCCAAGAGGCCCTGCTGGGTGATGTTGGCCCGGCCCGAGACGGTGACGCCGCCCGACGCGTAGGAGGTCGTGTTGCTCGACGCGGTTACGAGCGCGTCGAACATCGCCGACGTCGTCTTGTAGCCGGTCGTGTCGGAGTTGGCGATGTTGTCGCTGATCATCGACAAGGACTGGCTCTGGGCGCTGAGCGCCGAGATCGCCGAGGACAATGCACCGGTGAGACTCATGATGAAAACTCCGAGGAAATCAGGACAAGGGATCAGGACGTGACGCCGAGGATATTGGCGGCGCTGACAGAGACACCGTTCACCGTGAGCGAAGGCGTGGACGTCGAAGTGTCGATGCCCGTCACCGTGCCGGTGATGGTCGTGTAATTGAGGACCGAGGTGCCGGCGGAGTTGGTCGCGGTCACCGAGATGGTGTACTTGCCGCCATCCGAGAGCTGGTTGCCGCTGGAGTCCTTGCCGTCCCAGGTAAAACTGTTGGAGCCGGAATTACCCGTGCCGGTTCCGGTGTAGACGACGTTGCCGGAAGAATCGGAGATGCTGACCGAGACGTTCGAAGCGGCCGAGGACAGCGAGTAGCCGAAGGTCGCCGAGCCGCTGCTCAAGGTCGACGTATCGGTCTTCGCCTCGACGGTGTGACCGATATAGTTCACCGAATTGAGCGTCACGAGGCTCGAGAACGAGCTCGCCAGCGACGACATGTTGGAGTTGATCGACTGCTGCTGGGTGAAATTGGCATAGGACGTTAGCTGATTGATGAAGTCGGTCGTCGAGGTCGCGTTCAGCGGATCCTGGTTCTGCAGCTCGCTGACGAGCAGGCTGAGGAAATCACTGGAGGTCAGCGACGAACTGGACGATGTGCTCGATGACGATGACGTCGTCGTGGTCGCAGTCGTTGCAGAACTCGTGGCGGAAACGGTCATCAGAAACTCCGGCTTTCTTGCGCGGGCAGCGACCAGATGTCGGTCGGCGGCGCTTGAAATCTGTGTGCTGATGAAACGGGTGGGCGCGCGGATTCAGGCGAGGATTCACGCGCGCGAAAACGGCTTTCGACACGGCAAAATCTGCCGCGTGCGCGCGTTAGAGGAGCGATGATGTCAGGTCGATTTGAGGCTGCGGCGGCGGGGCGAGGGGAAGAGAGCAGCGCTCGCAGAAAAAGCCGTTCAGCTCTCCGCCGTCTCGCCTTCGGTGCGCGGCTCGGCGGTGTCGCTCTTCATTTTCGCGGCCGCAGCGACGATGCGATCGGCCAGCCCCGCGGGTGCGCGGACCGCAGGCGCAGCGAGCGCAAGGCGCAAGGCGCGCGCCTCTTCCAGCACGGCTTGCGCGGCGGGCGATTGCGCCAGCAGCTGTTCGGCGGGCAAACGTCGATCGTCAGGCCAGAGGGAGAGATCCTCGCCCAGCCGATCGATCAATTCCTCAAACTCGGTGACGTCCATCGCCTGCCGGTCCCGCCTCGTCAGGCCCGTCATAAAGCATTGCAGGCGTGGCGGAAACCGGATTTCGGCGGGTCCGGGCGCCAAAACCGCCCGCAGCACTACGGAAAGCGGCCAGACGGCCGGTCGCCCCTGTCGCTCCCCCTCTTCGCGTCGCGAAGGAGCTGGTTTCGTCAGCCCGTGCGGGCCGAATCGGCCGGCGCGGCCTTGCCGCCGCGTACCGTCGCGTCGACGTGCTCCCAGGCCTCGCGCAGCTCGGTCAGCCCGGCAATGATGCGGCGAAAGCTCTCGCGCGCATGCGGCCGGCCATAGGCCTTGTGGCTGGCCAGGATCAGGGCGTTATAAGTCTGGAACAGCCGCTCGGCCACCGCGCCGCCTTTGGCGAAATCTAGATTGTGGCCAAGCCCGCGCAAGATCGCGGTCGCCTTCATCAGATATTCGTGCGCCTCCTCGAAGCGCCGTGCTTCCTGCGCAGCGAGCGACTTCTGGAGGAAGGTGATCGCGCCGCCGAGCAGCATCGAAATCACCTTGAGCGGCGGCACGCTCGTCGCGGCGCCCCGATAGGCCTGGTTGGCCATGTACGCCATCGGATTATGCATCATCAATTACTCGAGCTGGAGTTGAGCAGGGCCTTGAGGTAGGTCAGCGTATTGTTGGCGCTTTCGATTGCGGCCTGGTAGGCCGCATACTGCACCTGGAGCTGCGCCTGATAGGCGGACGCGGCGCTATCGATGTCGTCGACCTTCTGCTGAAGCACGTTGTCGCGGTCGGTCAGGTTCGTGATCAGGGTCTGCAACGCACCCGAGGTCGACGAATAGGTCTTGGCGACCTGGTAGAGCTGCGTGGCAATGCCCTGGGTCGAGGTCACCGTGATCGACTGCGAGGTCGAGCCCGAATAGGTGAAAGCCATGCCGGCATAAGCGGTTCCGGTAGCGCCGAGGATCGTCGTGCCGCTCACCGTGAACAGCGAGGAATCGCCGCCGATCGAGGCGGAGGAGAGGTTTCCGTCCGAATCCACCGTGAGGTCGAGCGTGAAGGATTGCGGCGACGTTCCGGTGTTGACGACACTGAGCTGGCTCGACGACGTCTTGGTCTGCGCCGACAGCAGTGTGGTGACACCGCTCAGATTCGTGCTGAGGATATCTGAAAGCGTCGAGGTATCGAGCTCGAGCTCGTTCTTCTCGTTGAAGGACAGGCCAAGGTCGGCCATGGTGAGGCCGCCGACGGTGCTGTTGAGCGCGTTCTGGAGCGCGTCCATGATGTCGCGCATGGTGCCGTCGCCGAACAGCACCGCACTCGAATCCGCCGTGCCATCCGATCCGGTCGCCTGCTGCGCGATCACCGCATCGCGATACGTGTTGTAATTGGTGACGAGGTTCTCGACCGCCGTCTCGATCTGGCTGGTGTCGGCCTCGATGCTGACGTTCAGCGTGGAGCCGCTGGGCGTCGCCTGGAGCAGGTTGAACGTCACGCCCGTGAGCACGTCGGTGATGTCGTTGGTATCCCGGGTCATCGAGATTCCGTCGAGGGCGAAGATCGCGGCCTGCGAGGTCTGAAGCACATCGGCGAAGGCGCCGGTGCTGTCGGTCACCCCGAGCTTGTTCAGGATGTCGTCGCCGGTTGTGCTGGAATAGCTGATGTCGGCGGCGTCCTCAGTCCCCGTCAGCACCATCTCGTAGGACCCGCTCGACACCTGCACGATCGAGGCCTGGACGTTGGTGGTCGAGGTCTGGGCATTGATGCTGTCGACGACATCCTGGAGCGACATCGTGCTGGTGATGGAGATGTCGGACGCAGTGCCGCCAACGAGGCCGATGGAAAACGTGCCGGAATAGCCGAGCTCGCTGGTCTGGCTCGACTGCGAGGTGCCGACCACCTTCTGCGCGGTCGCGACCTGGCTGATCGTCAGCGTGTGGGCGCCGGTCGCAGCGCCGCTGCTGACCGACATCGATAGCGCCGAGGACGCGCTGACGTCGCCGGTCGAGCTGAGGGTCGCCGCGCGCGTGGCAAACGCGTTGGTCGCCAGCGAATTGATGACGGAGGTCGCGAGCGAGGAAAGCCCGCTCGACAGCGTGGAAAGATTGGTCTGAAGCGTCTGGTAGGCGGAGATCTTGGCTTCGTTGTTGGTGATCGAGGTCGAGATCGTCGTCGCCTGGACCAGCTTGGCGTTCACCGCCGCGGTGATCAGCGCGCTCCAGTCGACGCTGGTCGATGTCGTGGTCCCGGTCGTGGTGACCGACGAACTGCTCGATGACGTCGAGGCGGTCGACGTGCTGCTGGTGCTCGAACTGACGCTGGTCACTTTGGTGCCCGCTCCATCCCAGGAAGAACCGGGCCGGCATCAAGCCGGCCCGGCATGACGGTCGCTCCGGCCTCGCGCCTTAGCCGAGCAGCTTGAGCAGATATTGCGGCATCTGGTTCGCCGCGGATTCGGCCGATACCGCAGCCTGGGTCTTCACCTCGGCGGAAGACAGCTTGGCCTGCTCGGACGCGATGTCCACGTCCTTGATCGCCGAGTTCGCGGATTGCAGGTTCTGGGTCTGGGTCGAGATCGAGTCGGACGAGAAGTTGAACCGCGATTCCTGCGCACCGATGCTGGCGCGGGCGGCGGAGACGGTATCGATCGCGGTATCGAGCGTCGTCAGCGCCGAAGTCGCGTCCGACAGTGAGCTGACGTCGAGCGAGGACACGCCGAGCGACGACGCCGTCAGGTTCGACAGCGTGATGGTGATCGTGTCGGAGCCGGACGAACCGACCAGCACGGACACGCCCGACGAAAACACGCTGGAACCGTCGAGCAGGCTCTGGCTGGAATAGCGCGTGCCGCTCGCGATCGAATCGATTTCGCTCGTGAGCTGCGTGAATTCCGAGTTGATGTAGGCACGGCTGGAATCGGTCGTGGTACCCGAGGCGGACTCGGAGGCCAGCGACTTCATGCGCGCCAGGATGTCGGAGATGTTGGAGGCACCGCCGTCGGCGGTCTGGAGGATCGCGGTAGCCTGCGAGGCGTTGGTCGCGGCCTGCTGCAGCGTGGTGACGTCCGAGGAGATGCGGGTGGAGATGGCGAGGCCGGCGGCGTCATCGGAGGCCGACGTGATGCGCGAACCGCTCGACAGCTTCGCGAGCGAGCTGCTCTCCTGCGCCGAATTGATGTTGAGGTAGCGGACCGCGGAGTTTGCGGCGGTGTTGGTGTTGATTGCGGGCATTGGAAGCTCCTGTGCTGATGGGCATGGCGTGCCGCATCGTTGAAGACGATTGACGACGCAGACCGCAGCCCCGTCCGTTCGATCAAACGGCGGAGTGCAAGGAGATCAGGCGCGAAAATTTTCGTGAGGCGATTTTTATGGTTAGCAATCGGTAAACGCGGTGCGGATGTCGCGCTCGTGCTTGCGCAGCAGCTGCCGGAGTTGCTGGCGGCCGCGCTTGAGCAGCGACTCGACCGCGGCCACCGTGGTGTCCATCACCAGGGCGATCTCGCCGTTGCTCATGTTCTCGTGGTACGAGAAGATCACTGCGATGCGCTGCTGCTCCGGCAGGCGCTGCATCGCGAGCTCCAGCATGCCGTTCAGCTCGTTGCGCTCGATGATCTCGACGGCGCCGGGCTGATCGTCGGCGACTTCCGGCACCGTCTCGACGTTCTCGTTGCGCGGCTTGCGCCTGAGGTCAATGCAGCGGTTGGAGATGACGCGGTAGAGCCAGGTCGAGAATTTGGCGCGGCCGTGCTGCCAGCGTCCGCGATGGCTCCAGATCTTGAGCATGGTGTCCTGCACCACGTCTTCGGCATCCGCTGCATTGCCGACGATGCGCAGCGCGATCGCGTAGGCGCGATCGATGTGACGCTCGACCAGCAGCCGAAAGGCCACTTCGTCGCCGGTCGCGAGCCTGTCCAGGAGTTCGCTGTCTTCATCAAAGACGACATCGTCGCTAACAGGCGCGCTGTCCGGCGCGAGCGGCGCCGACGGCATCATCGGCACGGTCGCTTCGATCGGCACCGTCGTTGCGATCTCGGCCTCGGCGGGCGCCATGACATCAGCAGCGTAACTCATCCCGCAATCTCCAACCCGCAATGCCGGCGGCGCATATGCCACACGGCTTCCAAGCGTTGAACGCGGGGCCAAAACAATCCAGGCGAAGAATTTTTGTTATTTTTCAAGATGTTAGCCGGCATCTTTTGCCGAGCATCGGGCAATAATTGCCGACTGCGCGACAGCCTCGCGCTTCACACCTGCAATCATCACATCGTCTCGCGCCATGACGGATCATCCATCCTGAACAGATGTAGTAGGAAGAAAACGCTGACATTACGCGGCACTAGGTGATCAAGTGCGACACGCGCGCGGCGCGTGAAGACGCGATTGTTTCCGAGTGTGAATGAACGCGAGACCGCTTCTGCACTCGGCAATTTTTTCCGAATCACCTTTTTCGAACCTAGCGATTTTTTTGAATCTGTCAGTCGCGACGAACGCGTTTTTGAATCGCGCGTGAACTTTTTTCGCATTTGTGGCGCCTGACCTCACGCCCGCGCACGTTAATCGTCATGGTGGACGGGGAATTGCAGCATGAAGATCGCTACGGCCGGCCTCGAGCGCCGCGCAGAAATTGTTTCTGCTTGGTCATTCGATGTTTTCGATACATTTCTTCTTCGTGCCTGCACGACGCCGGATGGCGTATTTGAAAGGACTTACGAGCTTTCTGGCATTTCAAGAACTTGTCCGAATGTTTCCGCGAGTTTCGTTCAGCATCGCATTCAGGCCGAAGCGCGGGCGCGCAGGACCGCGAAGGAGAAGCGTGGCACAAGCGAAGTTCATATCGACGAGATCTATTCCTGTTTTCCGTTCAAGCTGTTCGGTCTTGCGCGCCGCGACCTGAGCGTCCTGGCCGAATCAGAGTTCGCCGCCGAGCTCGCGCTTTGCCGCACCAATCCCGACATGCTTCGGCAATATCTGGACATGAAACGCGCCGGCCACCGCGTCGGATTCATTTCCGACACCTATTGGGATTCCGACCGGCTGGCGCGGCTGCTGCGGGCCTGCCGCCCCGGCCTGGCCTGGGACTTTCTCTACGCCTCCTGCGACCACGGCAGCAGCAAGAGCGAGGCGCTGTTCGCGACATACCTCGCCAACGAGGGCATCGACGCCGACGCCTCCTTTCACGTCGGCGACAATGACAAGGCCGATATCAAGGGCGCCAAGCGCCACGGCATTGGCGCGCGCTATTATCCGCAGGCGACTGCCCGGCTCGCATCGACGTTTCAGCGCGAAACCGCATTATTCGAGCTCATCTGCACGGGCGCGCCGTCCCGGCTCGACCACGGCGCCCGCACCTTGCGGCGCATGGTCGCCGCGCGCAGCGCTGAGAGGTCGCCGGCCTTTCACCTGGGCGTCACGGTGCTTGGCCCGGTGATGACGGCATTCGACGCCTTCGTCGCAAGGCGCTGTGAAGCGGTCGCAGGACCCGGCCGGAAGGTCGCGCTCGGCTTCCTCGGCCGCGACGGTTTCCTGTCGTACCGGATCTGGCAGGATCTGCACGGCATGTCGTCGGCCTATGTCGAGATCAACCGCCGCGTCAGCCTGATCGCGTCGGCCGACACGATGCAGCCGCTGGTCGATCTGCTCAGCAAGGTCTTCAAGATCGACGCGCCGACCTTTCTCGACATGGTGAAGATCATGCCGCCGAAGGTCGCAGCGTTCTTTGCCGGCCATCCCGGCGGCATCGCCGCCGGCGAAGAGCTCGCCGAAGCGCTGCCTGGTCTGATGGATCCCGCTGAAATCGTCGCGCTCGCCGCGGGCCTGCGGGCGCGGCTGCTCGCCTATCTCCGTCACGCCATCCCGGGCTTCGACGATTGTACCGACCTCGTGCTCGCCGATCTCGGCTATTCCGGCAGCGTGCAGAAGGCGCTGCGCCGGGTCTTCGACGGCGAGGGCATCAATATCCGTCTCCACGGCGCCTATCTGATGTCACTCGACGACGCCTTCGACGATATCGCCGACGAGGACAGCGCGGAGGGCTTTGTCTCCGACCTCGTGGTCACGCCGCATGTCAAGCGCATGCTGATCCGCAACGTGGCCTTGCTGGAGCAGGCCTGCTGCTCGTCCGATGGTTCGGTTCGCGATTACGACGGCGGCGCGGTGTTGCGCGAGATCAATCCGCGTCCCGCGGAGCAAATGGTGCTTACCGCGGAGATCCAGGCCGGCGCGCATGCCTTCGCGCGGAGCGCAGACGACGTCGCGCTCGACCACGGCCTCGATCCCTATGCCGTGTCCGACGTCGCCGCCCGCTGGTGCGCTGCAACGCTGGGCCGGCTTCTGCTGCTCCCCGACGATGACGAGCTCGCGCTGCTCGGCCCGTTGAAGCACGACGTCAATCTCGGCACCGATGCGCTGGCGCCAATGCTCGACGAAAAATTCGTGCGCGATCAGATCACCGCCCGCGGCCTCTCTGCCGCCTGCACCTCGGCGGCACCGCCGATGTGGCTCGCCGGCAGCTTTGCCGGCCTGTCACCGTCCTACGGTTATCTCTATGTGTTGTTCGGCGCCAACCGTCTGCCCGCCGACGTCTTTGAGGAACGGCCGTGCGGCCCGGTTCAGGTCGGATTGTTTCGTGCAGGCGCCGATGCGACGCTGGAGACGGTGACCGTCCATCGCACCGGTCTCGGCGAGTTGCGCCTGCGCATCCCCCTGTCCCGAACCATGGCGATCGGCATGATCGCGCTGCCGCTGGCAACATTCGCGCCCGAAGGGCTTCTTCATGGCGTCACGGTGCAGAAGGGTGACGATGTTCGCGATGCCGCCGAGAGCCAGGACGTCATCGGCATCGAAAGCCTGGTCTATGCCGGGGTGCAGCGGACCGGTGCGCAATATCGCGCCGAGAGCCACGACGGCTGCCTGCTGATCCCGGTCGGCCCGATGACGCAGGAGATCGCGATCTATTCCGTCGCGATCACACCGCTCGGCTCCAGCCCCAAATAGTGCGCCTGACCGTGCCGCCCCGGCCGTTCAAGTGCGAGGGGCTGGCGATGTGAGGGGCACGGAATTGACGGACGAGACGCACGAGAACCTTGATCGGCTGCTGCTAACGGGCGGTGTCAGGCTCGGCCGGGCCCAGCGCGACCGCCTGGTCTGGCTGGTCGGCCAGTACGGCGCGCCGACGCTGGGTGATGTCAGCGAGCGCCGGCGGAACGGCGTCATCATCCTCAAGGAGCCACTGAGCGGCGCGGCAGCCGAGCTGCTCTACCGCTCGCTCACGCCCGGCTGCGCCATCGTCATTCCCAGAAGCGAGAATCCCGGCTTCGACTTCCTCAAGTCCAAGCTGACCGAGTTCGGCACCGTCGGCCCTAGCGGCCCGGACGGCCCGCACGAGATGTGGTGGGGCGGCATCGGCTGGTCGAAATTCCTCACCGCGGCTGACGCATCCGCCCTGCGCCCGCGGATCGTCTCTTGCTATCCGCGCCGCGGCGACGCAACCGCCGCCTTCGCGCTCCGGCACTCGCTCGAGCGGTTCGATCTCGCCTGCCATATCGAGCCGATCGATACGGAGTTCAGCGACCGCCTGCTCTGCTTCGAGAAGGCCGAGTTCATGCTGCGGATGTGGAACAAATATCGCGAGCCGCTGCTGTTCGTCGAAACCGGCGCCGTGCTGCGCGAGGCGCCATTGCTGCCGTCCTTACTCGGCTGCGACGTCGCGCTCCACAAGTGGAATCGCTGGGAGATGTCGGCCCGCACGCTCTATGTCGGCCGCACCGAGCGCGCCGAACGGCTGCTGCGTACCTGGCAACAGCTTGCCGCGTCCTATCCTGCGATCTGGGAGGGTTATCTGCTCGATCAGGCCTGGAGCCTGACATCCTCGCAGATGCCGCTCGATACCGTCTGGCTGCCGCGCTCCTATCACGCGTTGAAGGGCGACCTCGGTGCGATGCGCGCGACAATCCTGCACGACCAGCAGACGACGACGCTGGAGCTCGGGCCCGATCCGGCCTTTGCAGGCATCGTGCGTGCGGCCCGCCGCGCCGGACGCACCGGCGCCCGCGACGCCTTCATGGTGATGACCTCGAAAGCCGAGACCGGCAACGGCATCGCCGTGATCCTGCGCGACGTCTCGGCCGGTGACGCGGGCGCAGTCGCCGCGACCGTGGAAGCCGTGACCGGCGCCTATGCGGCCGATTGCGGCGGATATGGCCGGCTCGAGCTGTCGCTCTGCGCCTGGCAGGACGACGTCGGGGCCGCGCGCGATGCCGCGGCCATGGCACGCTACCGCATCCTGGAGATCGCACCGGGGCAGCGCATCGCCAACGATTTCTTTGCCGCCCACGCGACCGACGACGCAGTCATGACCGCCCGCCATCTCTTTCCCTGAGGGACGTCACACGATGCTCAAGACCATCATCCTGCTCACCGACACCGTGCAACAGCAGCAGCCGCTGGCCAATCTGCTCCGCGAGCACAATCGCGAGCTCGCCTTCTGCTCCGCGCTGCGCGCAGCGGACCTCAGTTCCATCGCACCGGACGTGCTGAGCGAGGCACGGCTGGTGTCCTTCGCCGCCGACGTCGCCGTCCCCGAAAAATTCATGCTCAGGCTTGGTTATGGCGCCTACAAATTCTACGCCGCGTCGACGCAATATCCGGGTCTGCCGCCGGCCCCCGACGAGAGCGACGAGGATCCGCGCTGCTATTCCGTAATCGCGCAGTCGATGACGATCTGGCCCGACTTCAAGAAAGTGGTCGGCCTGGAAACCGTAACGATCCCCGATGGCACCGTTCCTGCCGAGCGCGAGCGGCTGGTGTTCTCCCGCCTTGCACATTTGTTCTGGGGAATGTCGCACATGATCGCCGGCGAGGCGACGGATCTCCCCGGGATCATCGGATCCAACGAGAGCCAGCGCCCGACGCTGGCGATGATGAACTAGCGCGAGAGGCCACCGAGCTGTGCCGACAGCGCGTCGCGGTGCTCCGGCGCCGCGATCGCGATCATGCGGCGCGCCCGCTCGGCGAGGCCGCAGCCGCGCAGCTCGGCAATCCCCCATTCGGTGACGATGGCGTCGACATCGGCGCGGGGCGTCGTCGCCGTCTCGACATTGGCGACGATGCGGCTGGTCCCGTCGGAAGCTGTCGCCGGCAGCGCGATGATCGCTCTTCCCCCGGGCGATGCATTGGCGCCCCGCACGAAATCGAGCTGGCCGCCGATCGCACCGATCGCGACGCCATTCAGCGTCTCGGAATTCACGCTGCCGTCCAGCCCGACCTGAAGCGCCGAATTGATCGCCACCAGCCGGTTGATCCGCGCAAGTATGCCGTGGCCATGCGTGTAGGACGTCGGCCGCACCGAGACCTCCTTGTTCTCATGCACGAAGCGGTAGAGCCGCTTTGTGCCGATCACCTGGTTGGTGACAGTGATCCCGGGATCAAGCCCCTTCTCCGCATTCGTCACCGCGCCGCGTTCGATCAGCTCGACGACGGCATCGTTGATCAGGCCGGAATGGATGCCGAGATTGCGCGCATGGGACAGCGAGGAGAGGATCGCGTCTGGAATTCGGCCGACGCCGAACTGGAGCGTGCTGCCGTCGGCGATCAGGCCCGCCGCATGGGCGGCGATACGGCACGAGACATCGTCAAGCGGTGGTGAAGCCAATTCGACCGGTGGACGGCGCGCCGGCACGCGCATATGGATCGGTACGTCCTCGGGCCATTCGGCGCCGAACGTAAAAGGCGCCTCCGGATTGATCTCGGCAATGACGAGGCGTGCGCTGCGCGCGGCGTCGATGACATAGTCGTTGGAAAGGCTAGCACTGAGCCGGCCCCCGGACTCCGCCAATTGCACCACGACGACATCCGCCCGATGGCGGCGAGAGGCGAAGTCGGCACAGAAGGCGCTGTAATTGCTCGGAATCACATCGAGCCGCCCGGCCTTTGCGAGCCGCCGCGCATTGCCGATGACCCCATAGCTCTGGAACGAGACGTTGAGTGCGCCGCCTGCAGGAAATGTGTCAGAGAAAATCGGGCCGACCATCATGCGGAAGGGCGGCAGATCGGCCGCCTGCGCCATCAGCGCTGCGGTCAGCGTCATCGGCTCGGCTGTCGCCTGCCCAGACACGACGAGATCACCCTCACGGATCAGGCCGGAGAAGTCGATCGGTGCCGCATGATCGTCCATCGCCGCCTCAATCCATCGGCGCAAGGCGCGCGGAGGACTCGCCGAGCAGCGTACGCAGCTCCGTCTTGACGATCTTGCCGTAGCTGTTCTTCGGCAGCTCGCCGGTCGCGTAATAATGCTTCGGCCGCTTGAAGCGCGCGATCCAGGCGTTGCAGATTTGGTCGAGTTCGTCGCGAGTGACCATCTTGCCCGATACGGGAACGACGACCGCAACCACCTCCTCGCCCCATTCCGGATGCGGCCGGCCGATCACCGAGACTTCGGCCACGGCCTCGTGCCGCAACAGCACCTCCTCGACCTCGCGCGGATAGATGTTGGTGCCGCCGGAGATGATGACGTCCTTGGAGCGGTCCTTCAGCGTGAGAAAACCATCGGCGTCGAATGCGCCCATGTCGCCGGTATAGAGCCAGCCGTCGCGAAGCGTGTTCGCGGTGGCCTCCGGGTTCTGCCAATAGCCGGACATCACGGTATCGCCGCGCACGATGATCTCGCCGACCTCGTCAGGCGCGACGTCCCGCCCCGATTCGTCCACGGTGCGCACCTGCACAACGCCCTGCGCGATGCCGACCGAGGCCAAGCGCTCCTCATAGCGCGGATGACCGGCGTCGATATGCATGGATCTCGGGAGATAAGTGATGGTCATCGGCGTCTCACCCTGACCGTATATCTGCGCCAGCTTCGGTCCGAACACGGCGAGCGCGGCCTTGCAATCGGCGACATACATGGGGCCGCCACCATAGATGATGGTCTTCAACCCCGGTGCGGTGGCGCCCGCGGCTTCCGCCGCGACGGTCAAGCGACGTACCATCGTCGGCGCAGCAAAGAAGGAGATGCCTTCGCGCTTCGCCGTCAGTTCCAGGATTTCATCCGGCTCGAAGCGACCGCTCTCGGGGATAATCTGCGCACCCATGCCGAGCACATGCGGTACCATGTAGAGGCCAGAGCCGTGCGACATCGGCGCGGCGTGCAGCAGCGCCTCGCCCGGCGCAACCGGGTTGATTTCGGCGAGATAGTTCAGCGACATCGCAAGCAGATTGCGATGGCTGAGCACCGCGCCCTTGGGGCGGCCGGTGGTGCCGCTGGTGTAGAAGATCCAGGCGGGATCGGTGATCGCAACGTCGGCAATTGCGATGCCGTCGGCTTTCTCCAACCCGCGATATTCGGCGGAGCCGATCTCAACGATGTGCGGCTTGGCCGCGCCAAGTGCCAACGCTTCCGACGCGACGCTCGACATATCTTCGGTCACGAACACGATAGCCGCACCCGAATTGTCGAGAATGAACGCGACCTCGCGCGGGTGCAGCTTTGCGTTGATGGGAACGGCGACCAGCCCGGCGTGCCAGCAGGCATAGAGGCAGGCGACATAATCAGGCACGTTCTTCATCAGCAGCGCGACGCGGTCGCCCTTGGCCAGGCCAAAGCGTTGCTGCAACGACGCCGCCAGCGAAGCCACCGTCGCGGCGAGCCGGCCGTAGTTGGCGACCGGGGTCAATCCCTTGAGCAGGGCCGGTGCGGACGCATCAGCCCTGGCGGCCCGCAGGAGATGATGAGCGAGGTTCATCTGCCGAACTATCCACGCGACCTTAGTAAGACTTGGCCAGTCCCAGCACCTTTTCCGCAATAAAGCTGAGCGCGAGTTGCGGGCTGACCGGTGCGATGCGCGGGATCAGGACTTCGCGCAAGTAGCGCTCGACATGAAACTCCTTGGCATAACCAAAGCCGCCATGGGTCATCACGGCCTGCTCGCAAGCATGGTATCCGGCTTCGCCCGCAATGTATTTCGCGGCATTGGCGGCCCCGCCGCAGGGCATGCCTTTGTCGTATTGCCACGCCGCCGACATCACCATCAGCCAGGCGGCTTCGAGCTCGACCCAATTCACCGCGAGTGGATGCTGGATACCTTGATTTTTGCCAATCGGGCGGTTGAACACCACGCGCGTCTTGGCGTATTCGGTCGCGCGCGCCAGCGCGAGCTTGCCGAGGCCGACCGCTTCCGCCGCGATCAGGATACGCTCGGGGTTCATGCCTTCGAGGATGTACTGAAAACCCTTGCCCTCTTCGCCGATACGGTCCTCCATCGGGATCTCGAAATCTTCGAAGAACAGCTCGTTGGAATCGACGCTCTTGCGGCCCATCTTCTCGATCTCGTGGACCTTGATCTTGTTGCGGTCGAAGTCCGTGTAGAACAGGCTGAGCCCGTGGGTCGGCGAGCGCACCTCTTCCAGCGGCGTGGTGCGCGCCAGCAGCAGGATCTTGTGCGCGACCTGCGCGGTCGAGATCCAGACCTTCTGTCCATTGACGATGTAGCGGTCGTTCTTTGCGACGGCGCGGGTCTTGAGCTGCGTGGTGTTGAGGCCGGTATTGGGTTCGGTGACGGCGAAACACGCCTTCTCGCGTCCCTCGATCATCGGCGGCAGCATGCGCTTGCGCTGCTCCTCGGAGCCGAACACGACGACGGGATTGAGACCGAACACGTTGATGTGCACCGCGGAGGCGCCGGACATGCCAGCGCCCGATTCCGCGATGGTGCGCATCATGATCGAGGCTTCGGTGATGCCGAGCCCGGAGCCGCCATAGGCCTCCGGCACGCAGATGCCGAGCCAGCCGGCATCGGCGAGCGCCTTGTGGAAATCGTGCGGGAAGCCGCCGTCGTGGTCCTTCTTAAGCCAATAGGCATCGGGAAAGCCTTCGCAGATCTTTGCGATGGCGTCGCGAATGGCTTCCTGCTGATCGGTGAGCGCGAAATCCATGTTCTTGATCTCCTTATTGGGAGCCCGCGAGAGCTCCGATCCTAGCGCCCCATCTGCGAGGGCAGCCAGAGAATGATCGAGGGAAACGCGACCAAAATCGCGATCGCGAACAGGTGCGCGATGAAATGAGGCAAGGTGCCGTGGAACACTTCCGCGACGGGTCGGTTGGCGTAGCGGGCCACAATGAAGCAATTGAGCCCGACCGGCGGCGTGATCATGCCGACTTCGGCGGTGACGATCTTGATGACACCGAACCAGATCGGGTCGAAGCCGAGCGTCTTGATCAGCGGCAGCACGATCGGCACGGTCAGCACCAGGATCGCGATCTGGTCCATGAACGAGCCGAGCACGATGTAGCCGCACAGGATCAGCGTGATGATCACCCAGCGCGAGGTTTGCAAGCCGCCGATCCAGGCGACGAGATCCTGCGTCACATGCGTGAGCGTGAAGAAGTAGCCGAAGATCGAAGCGCCGACCAGGATCATGATGATCATGCAGGTGCCGTGGCTGGCGCGCAGCAGCGTGTGATACAGCGAGGACGGCGTGATCTTGCCCTTGACGATCGCGAGCAGGAAGGCGCCGAACGCACCGAAGGCGGACGCTTCCGTCGGAGTGGCGACGCCGAGATAGATTGTCCCTGTCACGACCGAGAACAGCGCCACCATCGGCGAGACCTGCCACAGCAGCGCAAACTTCTCGCGCCACGGCACCGACTTCGCGGCCGGGGCGCGCGAGGGATCCTGCCAAACCAGGAAGTAGATCGTGGCCATGATGGTGAACATCACCAGGATCGCCGGAATGATGCCGCTGATCAGGAGCTTGCCGATGTTCACTTCGGCCAGCAGCCCGAAGATGACGAGCGCGACGCTGGTCGGCAGCAGCATCGCCAGTGTGCCGGAGATCGCAACCACGCCGGCCGCCATCTTCGGCTCGTAACCCTGGCGGATCATCGCCGGCAGACTGGTCGACGACAGCGTCGCGGCAGATGCCGTCGAGGTGCCGCAGATCGCACCAAAACCGGCGCCGGCGAGCGCGGTCGCCATGCCGAGGCCGCCGGGAATGCGGCCGACCCAGGCAGAAGCCGTCTTGAACAGATCATCCGCGACACCCGAGAGCAGCACGAGATCCGCCATCAGCAAGAACATCGGGATGGTGATCAGTTCGTAGGACGAAACCGTCGAGAGCGGCGCGGTCTGCAAGATGCCGAACAGTGTGGGCCAGCCGCCGACCATCACGAGGCCGACCGAACCGGAAAAAGCCATGGCGAAGCCGACAGGCGTGCCGAGTGCAAGCAGGCCGAACAGCAAGGCGAGAACGATGAAGGGTGTCATGGATGCCTGCCGTTACTCGAAGCTGCGTACTTCGCCGACGCCGGTCACCGGCGGCAGCGGATAGAGGTCGCGCCCGCTGATGAGGCTCAGCACATTGCCGATGAGCTGCAACACCAGCCGAAGCACCAGCACGCCGCAACCGAGCGGCACCAGCGCCGCCGAGATCCAGGTCGGCCAGGGAATCGCGCCGGAGAGAACGTCGTGCTGCTCGTAGTTCTCCAGAGCGCGCTCGAAGCCGACCTTGCAGATCAGGACGAACACGAACAGGCCGGCGAGCGCGGTGACGATTTCGGACAGCCGCCGCCCCGCTGGAGAGAAGCGCGACAGCAGGATGTCGACGCCGACATGCACGTGCTCGCGCAACGCGTCTGACACCGTGAAGAAGAAGACGCCAGCGAGGAGATAGAGGCCGATCAAATCATAGGTGAAGGAGAATGGACTGTTCAGTGCGTATCGCATGAACACATCGGTCACGACCAGCAGCATGATCACGAACATGAACACCACCGCGATCACCGTCAGCGCGCGTTCCAGCGCGCCGAGCACATCCCCTGCCCGTTTGATCACCTCTAACGCCTCCTTTTTATCAATCGGATTGCCTGGCGCGTTACTTGGTGTCGCCGGCGGCGAGCAAGTCTTCGAACTCCTTTAGCGCGGCGGATGCTTGCTTGCCGCGGCTGTCGAGCCCGCTCGCCCACTCCTTGCCGACGCCCTTCAGCTTGTCCTTCATCTCGGCGCGCGTTGCCTCGGGGAGCGGATCGAAGCTGACGCCCTCGTCCTGCATCTGCTTCTTGGTGACTGCGCCTTCCTTGTCGACGTCGGCACAGGCCTTCGGCGTGATGGCTTCCGAGGCCTCATTCATCGCATTCTTCACGTCGTCAGGCAGCTTGTCCCAGACCGACTGGTTGATGGAATAGGCGACGATGAAGCTGCCGAAGCTGACGCCTTCGGTGGCGTGCTTGACCAGCTTGTCGAGGCCGTAGGACACGACGCTGTCGAGCGGGAACAGCAGGCCATCCATGGTGCCGCGCGACAGCGACTCATAGGCATCGGGCGCGGCCATGCGCACCGGCACGGCGTTGAGGGCACGCAGCGTCAGGTCCTGTGCGCCGCCCGTGGTCCGCAGCTTCAGGCCCTGCATGTCCTTGGTCGTTTCCACCTTCGACTTGATGGTCCACACCTGGTAGGGCGGCAGCACCACGGCCATCAGCAGCTTGATCTTGTTGGGTGCGTATTCCTGCTTGGCCAAAATGCCTTCGCGCGCGGTCTTCCAATAAGCGAGCGTGCCCTGGCAGCTGGTCGCAAACGCGCCCGGCAATTGCGCGACTTCCGACAGTGGCATCTTGTCGGAGACGTAGGACGGGCCGATGTAGCCGATGTCGACCACACCTGACTGCGTGAGGCGCAACATGTCCGCCGCCTTGCCGATCTGCTGGTTCGGAAAATAGGTGAAGGTCACCGCGCCATTGGTGCGCTTGGTGACGTCGTCCATCCACGGCTTGAGCATCAGGCGGACGAGATAGTGTCCGGCGGGGAAGCTATCGGCGACCTTCAGCTCGAGCGCCTGCGCCGATAGTGTCGAGACCGGCAGCGAAAGAGCGAGCGCTGCGGCAGCCCGGACCAGATTCGTCTTCATATCGTTCTCCCTCACGCGTCCCCATGCCGAAGGCGGCAGCTTCTCGCCGCCAGCCGTCCGGCCCTCACTCCATTTCTTGCTTGAGGAAAATGTACATATATGTGAATTTATCTGTCAAGTATATGAACTGTGCATACGGCTATGCAGCGGCAGATGGCGCCACTGGATTGACACCCGTGTTTTATGAACTCTAACTCCACGTATATGAATTTATCCCACGAGGCCCCATGGGACCGCTCGCCGGCTTCACCATTCTCGACCTGACCTCGGTGCTGATGGGCCCATATGGCACCCAGGTGCTGGCGGACATGGGCGCTGACATCATCAAGGTCGAAAGCCCCGAGGGCGACATCGTTCGTCAGATCGGCCCCGGCCGCACGCCCGGCATGGGCGGCATGTTTCTCAATGCCAATCGCGGCAAGCGCAGCATCGTGCTCGACCTGAAGAAGCCCGAAGGGCGCGAGACGCTGTTGCGGCTCGCGAAGCGCGCCAACGCGCTCATCTATAATGTGCGCCCGCAGGCGATGGCGCGGCTCGGCCTCGACTACGAAACGCTTGCCGCGATCAATCCCGCACTCGTCTATGTCGGCGCCTTCGGCTACGGCCAGTCCGGCCCCTATGCTGCGAAGCCCGCCTATGACGATCTGATCCAGGGCGCGGCGACGATTCCGACGCTGCTCGCGGCCGCCGGCGACGGCACGCCGCGCTACGTCCCTGTTACCATCGCCGACCGCATCGTCGGCCTGATGATGGTCAACGCCATCATGGGCGGGCTGATGCACCAGACCCGTACCGGCGTGGGCCAGCGCATCGACGTGCCGATGTTCGAATCGATGACCGAGTTCGTGCTGGTCGATCATCTGGGCGGGCTGACCTACGATCCGCCGCTCGACCATGGCGGCTACGCCCGCCTGCTCTCGCGCTATCGCCGCCCCTACAAGACCAGCGACGGTTATCTCTGCGTGCTCATCTACAACGACAAGCACTGGCGCAGCTTCTTCGAGGCGATCGGCCGGCCGGAATTTTTGCAGCAGCCCCGCTTCGCCAACCACGCGTCGCGCACGAAGCACATCGACGAGATCTATGAGGAGATCGGCCACATCTTTGCAACGCGCACCACCGCGGAATGGCGCGAGCTGCTGGAGCGCGCCGACATTCCGGTGATGCCGATGCACACACTGGAAACGATCCTCGAGGATCCGCATCTCCAAGCGATCGATTTCTTCAAGACAGTGGATCACCCCGTGGAAGGCCGCATCCGCCAGATGCGCGTGCCCTCGACCTGGAGCGTGACCCAGCCGGAACCCGCCGGTCCGGCGCCGACGCTCGGCCAGCACGGCCGCGACATTTTGCGCGAGGCCGGTTTCTCGGCTGACGAAATCGAGCAGCTCGCAGAGCAAAAGGCAGTTCATCTGGCGGCGCCACCCTAAGGGCAGCGCTGGCCAAAATCGCAAAGATACAGGGAGGAAACTGCGATGGCCGGACTTTATTTCGAAGAGTTTTCCGTAGGCCAGGAGTTCAGGCATCCGCTGACCCGGACGGTCACGGAAATGGACAACACCATGTTCAGCCTGCTGACGCTCAATCCGCAGCCGCTGCACATCGACGCGCATTTCTCGGCCAAGACCGAATTCGGCCAGCGCATTTTCAACAGCCTTTACACCCTCGGCATCATGATCGGCATGACGGTCTATGATACGACAATGGGCACCACCGTCGCCAATCTCGGCATGACCGACGTCAATTTTCCAAAACCGGTCTTCCATGGCGACACCTTGCGGGCGACGACGAAGGTGCTTTCGTTGAGAGAATCCAAATCGCGCCCGAAAGCGGGCATCGTCGAGTTCGAGCACCACGCTCTGAACCAGAACGACGAGATCGTCGGCAAATGCCGCCGCATGGCGATGATGCACAAGAGGCCGGTCTGATGCGTTCGATGCTGTTCGTGCCGGGCGATTCCCCGCGCAAATTCGAGAAAGCCAGCGAAGGCAATGCCGACGCGCTGATCATCGATCTCGAAGATTCCGTCGTCACCGACAAGAAGCCGGAGGCGCGCGGGTTGACGCTCGCGATGCTGAAGGGCCGCAGCAAGCTCCATCAGCTCTATGTCCGCGTCAACGCGCTCGACACCGGCATGACGCTGACCGACCTCGCCGCGGTGATGCCAGGCAAGCCGGACAGCATCGTGCTGCCGAAATCGCAAGGCGGAGACGATGTGCGGCAGGTCGCGACCTGGCTCGAAGCTTTGGAAGCTGCTTCTGGCATCACCGTCGGCGCAACGCGCATCGTCTGCGTCGCGACCGAAACCGCCAGCTCGATCTTCGGTCTCGGCAGCTACAAGAACTGCTCCCCTCGCCTCGCCGGCCTGATGTGGGGCGCTGAAGATCTCTCCGCCTCGCTGGGTGCTACTGAAAAGGCCACGGGCGGCGTGTTCCACAGCCCTTACCGTCTCGCACGCGATCTCTGCCTGATGGCGGCGGCCGCGGCCGAGGTGGCGCCGATCGACACCGTCTATACCGACATCGACAATCTCGCCGGCCTCGAACAGGAAACGCGCGCCGCGCGCCGCGACGGATTCTCGGCAAAGGCGCTGATCCATCCCAAGCATGTCGACGTGGTCAACGCCGCGTTCGAGCCGACCGACGCCGAACGCACTTGGGCGGAGAAGGTGATCGCGGCTTTCGCGAGCAATCCTGATTCCGGCACGCTGCGCCTCGACGGCCAGATGATCGACAAGCCGCATCTTCGCGCCGCGAAGAAAATTCTCGGTCAGCCCTAGATCAGGACGCAAAGCCCCGCCATGATCGTTCGCCAAGCCGCAAATGTTCTGGAGATCATCGAATTCTTCGCGCAAGTGAAGAAGCCGGCGACGCTTGCCGAGATCGCGGATCATTTCGGCTGGCCGCGCTCGTCAACCTTCAACCTGCTCGCGACGCTGTCCGAGAAGGGCTATCTCTATGAGCCGCGGCCGCGCGCAGGCTTCTATCCGACGCCGCGACTGCTGACCATGGCGCGGATGATCTCGGAGGTCGAGCCGCTGCCGCCGTGGACCCATACGCTGGTTGCCGACCTCTCCGCCGAGACCGGCGAAACCGCATCCATCGTGGCGCCGGCGGGGACGATGGCCGTGTTCATCGACGTCGTCGAATCCCAGGCCGCGATCCGCTATTTCGCGACCATCGGCCACCGCGTGCCGATCCACGCCACCGCGAGCGGCCGCGCGCTGCTGCTGCAATATTCGCAGGAGGAGCGCGACGCCGTCTATCGCAAGATCGAGTTCAAGCAGTACGGCCCGTCGACGCCGATCAGCATCGAGGCCGTCGAGACCGAGCTGCGCAACTCGATCGATCGCGGCTATTGCCAGAGCTTTGCCGATTACAGCCGCGACCTCGCCGGTGCCGCGATCCCGTTGCCGATTGGGGATCGCAGACTTTCGGTGGTTGTCGCAGGGCCGGAGTTTCGGATCGGACCGAAGGTCGCGGAAGTCGCGTCGCTGATCGCGCGGACGGTTGACCGGCTGCGGCCGAAGACGGCTACGTGATTTGATGAGATCGAGCTGAACTCTCGCCACGCCGGCGGTACGCTCCCTCGCCCCGTTCTTACGCAGGGCTGTCCGGGGAAACTCAGCCGTAGCAGAACTCGATCTGGCCGGGGATTTTGCAGGATTGGCGGCGGCTGGGGTTGATGGGCGGGGGCTTGTCGATCGTGGCAAGGGCTCGGCGGGTGAACAGAAGCTGGCCGACGAGTTCGG